>JAXLUM010000006.1:0-5687 GCA_046329515.1 Chitinophagales bacterium | reverse complement strand
AAGTGCTGCTGATACTTCAGTGCATATTCTATTCCTAACATACCTCCCCAGCTATGGCCCAGCATAAAGAAATGATCGAGACCTAAGTCCTGACGCACTTCTTCTACTTCTTCTACGCGGTTTGGTATATGCCACAAGTTAGTATCGGTGGGTTGGTCGCTGTAAAAAGAGCCGAGCTGATCGTATTCATAAAATTCGATGCCCGTCTGTGGAAAGAAACTTTCGAAACATTCGAAATACTCGTGCGTACAACCCGGGCCGCCATGTAACAACAATACTTTTATGCTGCCATTGCCGAAACGTTTGGTCCACACCTTATACTTACCATGCACAGTAATCATTTTTACGCCACCGGTTTTTACACCCTGTTCCTGAAGATCGTTGTAGGTAGTAGCACCAGGACCATCGGTGCGGCGGTTACAGGCTAAAAGAGAAATGCATAATAGCAGAGCGAAAGCAGTATGGTGCATGTAGCGTTGTTTAAAGCAGGAAATTAGTAAAAGAGATTAGCAACCGCGTTACCGATTATTGTTTGATTAAGGCCAGTTGCTGAATATACCAGAAGCGCAGGTTGTAATTTGTCATAAAAAGTCCAGCGGCATTGATGTTATCAATCTGTGCCTCCATAGTTGCGATCAGCTTATCACATTCCTGCCGATCTTTTTCTTGTTTGAAGTTCCATTTGCAAAGTTTACGCAGAAACTTACCCAGTTCTTTAAAAAAAGGGTCATTTGTTTCGGTCTCATTAAGTGCTTTATATAGGTTGGTTGCCTTGCTATCGGCCATTGAAAGATCACCCATATTGTAGTATAAAATAACCTCCAGCAGGCGTACTGTGTGATATACCATTTTATTAACCTTAGCAGTTGGCAGTTGATAATAGCGTTCTATCCAATAATGTGTTTTATCAAGCAAGTTACCCATTAAAAGGGTAGTGAGGAATCGCATAACCTGAATTGGAATTAAACCAATGTTGGTTGCATTGCCCACAATGCCATCATCATCTACCAAATTCTTTAACGGCTGTTCCAGCAAAAGCAGTGATTCAAAATCATGGCGGGCATGGCAAAGACTCGTTTTGGTTGAAATAATGCGAAGCTTAACACGATTTTCAACATCCGGATTTACCTTATAAAATTCCTGCAACCCTTCTGTCCATTTCTCAATTTTTTCCACCAGCTCTTCAACCAAATCAAGCTTATTGAACTTTAGCGCACTAACGATGTAATTGGAAAGAATGACGAAATAAAATGTTTTAGGCGACTCATAGAGTGTCGGATATTCCGTAAACAGGTCCACGATCGCCTGATGGTTTTTGAGTGTATTTTCTTCGTCGGCAATGTTGTAATAATAATCGGCCAACACCCCCAGGTAAAACACCTTAGCCCGTACCGATTTTACTTCCCGTAATTTTTGCTCGGCCTTTTTTCTGAAACCGTCAACTGTTGCCTGGCGCAACGAAGGATTTTCGTAGTCAAATACATTAGCATACCGTATCACCATGGTATGAAATATAGTGGCCTCATAAAACTCAACCATACCTTTGGCTCCCGTTTCGAGTTCCTGCTGCTTCTGCTCAAAATAGGCAAAGAATTTTTCCTTATCCTTTTCCGCTTCCGCATTCATAATAGCTCGTACGGTTAATTCAGATACTGCATAGTTCAGCTCGTAATCAACAGCTATTTTATTGAGCTTATTAATTTCTTTACGGGCTTCCGCCTTCAAGTTTTTGTTAGTTAAAAATTCTATTTCTGAAAGCGAACAACGTACTCTGTCCGCAATATTATCGTCTTCGCGATAATTGCGCATGGCTTTCAATATCAGACGCCGTAATCGCGATTTGGAAGCAGTAAGATTTTTAAGCCCGGTACGGTTTATTATCGCTTCTTCATCGTAATCCGGCAATTCTTCCAGTACATCATACAGCTTTAAAAGATCTGAATCGCCCTTAAACAGGGTGGCGAATAATTTAAAGTAACGCTTCTCGGCTTTATCAAGCGACTTAATTATCTGTTGCAATGGATCCATGGTTACGAATATACATGCTGGAAAAATAAAGTTGTAAATGACTGGTTAATAGCATTTTGCGTTTGGAAAATTCTTTTTTGAAAAAAATCGGATTGATGGGGACGGCAGTTAGAAGTTCCTTTGTGCCATCAAAACTAAAACGAAAAGCTGTATGAAAAATGTAAACAAAGTTGTAATGCTGCTTGTGTTAATGGCAGTGGCCCTTTTGTCAAATGCCAATAACATACGTGTAGGCATCAATTCTTATAACCCGGCCACTAAGGTATTAAACATTAACCTTGCATGGGACCATAGTTGGCACGATGGCAGCGGTGTATTTCGCGATGCGGCATGGGTATTTGTAAAATATAAAGATGTTACCGATGCCGAATGGAAACATGCTACCCTTCTGTTTCCCACCAGCAGCAACTTTCTTTTAGTTGATACACTAAGCAATCAAGGTGTTAAGTTTGATATAGTACCTAAAAATGGAATCGGCGCTACCAGTTACCGTGGCACTATTGTTAGAAGGAGAGCCGTTTTGGGTGCTAATCAAAATTCGCCTGACCTGGCCGGAGTATACAATGTAGCCATGAAAATGGACCTAACGCTTGCATCTTCAACCGGTCAGCCATTCATTAATCCGGAGTTCAGGGTTTTTGCTTTGGAGATGGTTGATGTTCCGCAATCGGCCTTTTTCGCAGGTGATGGTACTACTAACTCAATTGTGGGCAACTCTTCCAATCCCACAGCGCCCCTGCCTGTTACCAGCGAAGGGCAGATTAACTACTCTAAAAACTTTAACGGCACTACGGCAGTTGCACAAGCACCGCTCAGTTTCCCTAAAGGGTTTGCTGAGTTTTATATCATGAAATATGAATTGAGCAATGAGGCTTACGCCGAATTCCTAAATACCTTAACCCGTACCCAGCAAAACCAACTTGTGTCCGGACCACTGGCAACAGCTCCCGACCAATGTTGTTGGAGCAGTGGTTTTCCTGACTCCTATGGTTTTGCCAACCCATGCGGCATTTACGCAAGCTTAGGTAGCCTCAGCGCACCGGGCCGTTTCTATGCTATTTACCCTTGCCACCCTGCTATTAACCAGGAGCGCGGAGACATAAAAGCGCTATCCTATCTTGATTGGTCGGGCATGCGCCCAATGACAGGTTTTGAATATGAAAAGGCCTGCCGTGGGCCGGTATATCCTGTAGCCGGGGAATATGCATGGGGAACAAGCATGTACAACTTAGTGGTGCCAAGCACAACCGGTATTGATAGCTTTTTAAGCTGCGATGAAAGACCTACTGAAGTAATAGATGGCCCAATTAACCTGGACCATATTTTCCGCGTAGGGGCGTATGCCAGAGATAGTGGTGCAACCCGTTTAAACAGCGGTGGTTCCTACTACGGTGTAATGGAAATGAGTAATAACATGAGAGAATTTACCGTGGGTTACGGCAGCAGCACATCACCCTTCAGCAATTTATTAGGGGATGGCGCCCTTGCTGTTGACGGACAGAACAACATTGCCAGTTGGTTAAATGTGGAACAAATTGGCAAAGGAACTTATGAGAACAGTACAGTATCAACCGGAGATTTACTATTTGACGGTTATCATGCACAGCCATATATAGGTATACGCGGGATTGTTAAGTAATACCGTTAAATTATAACCAATGAGAGTTTTTCTGTATTTATTGTTTACATGTTACTATGCCATTCTGCAGGCTCAACCAAACTACAATGGAGGTAGTTATGATGGGTTTGCCGCAGGCAATAGGGCTGCCACTTCATTTAACTTGTTTGCCGGTGGAAGTAATGATGGATTTAGCTATTCATGGCAAAACCCAACAACATTCAATATTTACGCAGGTGGGAATAATGATGGCGAGTCGCATGCCGGCATAAGTAAATCTTCAAAATTTAATATTTATGCGGGCGGTACCAACGATGGAGTTTCAAATGCCCGCTTAAACAATACTACTGTCTTTACTATTTACGCAGGTGGTTTAAATGATGGTGTAGCGTATGCCGCCATAAAAACCACTGCTGCATTTAACATTTATGCAGGTGGTATCAATGACGGAGTTTCGCAGGCGGCATTAAGTAATGCCAGCGCTTTCAATATCTACAAGGGTGGCAGTAATGATGGCTTCTATTGTGCGGCAGTAGCACCTTTACGCAGTCTTAACTTTTACAATGGCGGAAAAAATGATGGATTTAGTGCCTCAATTATCCGGCCGGCAGTGGCCTTTAACCCCTATGCAGGAGGCACGAATGATGGCTTTGCGTATTTAAATATGCCCACCTGTTCTCCTGCCTCCAACATCAAAGCCTACTTTACTGCTATTACTACCAATACCGTTACATTCAATTGGATAACTGCGAACCAAGGCGCGCAGTTTTTAGTGAATGTGTATGCTGCGGGCATTACTGCCCCCGTACATACATTTACCGGCGCCACCGTAGCGGATACCAATACTGTAACATTTACAGGTTTAAGCCCTGCCTATAGTTACTGTGTTACTGTAGAGGAACAGTGCGATGCTTACCGAAGCGCAGGCGTTTCATCGCAGTTTTGTTTTACTACAGCTAGCACAAGCGTTTGTGGCATGCCAGGTAACCAGGGCATTTGGTTTACCAGCGGACAATACCTTATGGTTAAGTGGCAGTCGTTACTTTATGGTAATAGTTCCAAAGCCTACGAAATTGCAGGAGGTTTGAACATAACCTCACCGAACCAGGCAACTACAAGGGAGATAAACGGCTACTATATTTCGCAAAATCCTGCCTTCCCATCCTATCCGTTCTTTACAGGTAATACACCCGGCTTTACCTGGTATGTGCGCGATATTTGTGGTGCCGGAGATACAAGCGCCTGGTTGGGGCCTTACATAGTAGGCACTTCTAAAACCGATGGTACCGAAAAAGGAACTTCTTTGGAAGAGGTACCGGAACAAACGGAGGCTCTGGATTTTACCATCTATCCTAACCCTAACACCGATGGTGTGTTATATCTTGATGCGCCGGAAATGGACGAGCATTCGTTGTTGCTGATTTATAATGCCCAGGGTCAATTAGTGCGACAAGAACAGTTAAATAACCACTCTATAGATGTCAGCAGGTTAAGTAATGGGGTCTACCTGTTGCAACTGACTTCCGGTGAACAGAACACCAAGCTTAAAAAGCTGGTAATACAACATTAAAGATTCATCAGCTGCGTTTAAAACGCATCCCGCCGGTGCACTGCACGGCGGGATTTTTTGTTGTTACTACAACACCTTTAGCGTGCGCAGCATCTTCTTTGCAAAGTCGGTGAAGAGTTTTTCTTCATCAGGATATACAAAGGTTTTCCATTCCAGGATGTCTTCGGGGTAGGTGGTTTCGTAGTTGTAGCGTATAAATTGTATTTGCGCAAAGTGGGTAGTGCCCGGGTTGGTGCCGGGTATTATTAACACTACCTGATAGCTTGATTGTTGGCTGCTGATATCGTTGATATAATACAGTTCGCCCTGTAAACCACCTGCCGTGGTAAAGGTATCGGGGGCACTAACCATGGTATTTAATTTGGAGGTGGCATCATTGGCGCTTAGTGCCAGGCCGGCATCTTTATACCAGGAAGTAAGGTGTTGCTTTACGCTGTTTAGCACTAACTGCTTTTTATCGGCCGGAGATTT
>JAXLUM010000005.1:0-299570 GCA_046329515.1 Chitinophagales bacterium | reverse complement strand
TGTTTTGATTGATTTGTGAATAGCTAAGCAGGGTAACTAATAAAACGGGTAGTACTAACAATCTCTTCATAGGTTAAATATACCGATAAAAGCATGTTTTCAGACAACGAAAACAGCTTTGAATGATGAAGAGGTCTTATTTCTGGAATTAACCGGGCGCGAAATTTTGAAGCCCGTATTTCGTTGAGGATTAAATGACTGAACAACAAACTGCCATACCGCAGCAAAATAAGCCTAAAGGCCGCCTTAAAAAGGTGGTACTTTGGTTTTTGGGCATTATAGCGGGCCTGTTTTTAGTGTTGGTATTGGCCGGCATGTTATTAGAGGCCAAAATAAAGGGCAAAATTATAGCTGAAATTAACGAAAGTGTGACAGTACCCGTTGAGGTGAAAGGGGGGATTGATCTTTCTTTAATACGTCACTTCCCTTATGCTTCCTTAACCTTTAAGGATGTAAGCATTGACGATAAACTGCAAAAGGGCAAAAAGCTGTTGAAGGTTAAGGAGTTTTCCCTGCTATGCAATATCTACAGCCTGTTTGGTGATAAAATTGAGTTTTCGAAAGTTGTAGTGCGCGATGGTGATATAAGCCTTTACAAAAACGAAAGCGGCAAAAGCAACTTTGATATACTTAAGCCGGGTTCAGATACTGCTAAAGCTAAACTATCCATCGCCATTAAAAAGGCAGAAATAAAGCGGGTTAAATTCAGCTTTGTAGACAGAGGCCAATCAACCGAAATTTTTGCCCAACTAAAAAAGGCGTTGCTAAGCGGCAACTTTGATGAGAACATTTTTGAGCTTGACGTAGAAACACAGGTGCATATAGACCGCCTGAAAACAGGTGCCCAGGATTTTTTAGCGGATAAGGATGTAAATGCCGAAGTGAAGTTTACCGTTGATAAATTGAAAAAGCGTTACGATTTTAAAGATGGTAGTATTGCTATTGATGAAAGCCGCTTTGACATTAACGGCTACATAGCCCAGCAAAAAAACGGAACCCAATTAAACTTCAAATTAGTGAATGAGGGTAAGGATATGGCAAAGCTAATTGCCTTGCTACCCGCTAATTTTAAAAACAGCTTAGAACAGGCAGAGGGCAGCGGCGAATATGCCATTGAAGCAACAATAAACGGTGTATTAAGCAGAAACAGCACGCCGAAAGTTAGCCTGACAGCCAGCGTTAAGAACAGTGAATTGAAGTTGGGCAAATACAATAAGCTGTTGAAAGATGTAAATGCCGCAGCCAGGTATGAGATGGATGAATACGGTAATGATAAAATTGTAGTAAGCAATTTTAACTGCACCTTAAATGCACAGCCCTTTAATTTTAAACTAACCATAGATAAACTAAAGGATCCCTCCTTTGACTTTTTTGCCAATGGCGTATTGATGCTAGAGGAGTTAAGCCCCTTTGTGCCCGATACCGTTATGCAGGATATTGGCGGCAGTATTACATTCAGCAATTTCCATTTAAAGGGACGTAAAAGCGATTTTACGGATGTAGAAAATTCAACCTTAAGCGGCGGCGGACAATTTAAGTTGAACGAGGTAGAGTTTAGGAATAACGGAATTACCTATGGGAATATAGGAGGTGTACTTAAGTACGAAAACCACCTGATTGAGGCACAAAACTTTACCCTTAACTTCTTAAGCACTGATTTTAATTTCTCAGGAACAATAGATAATCTTTTTGCTTTTGCTTATAACCTAAGCCAGAAACGGCAGGCGAATGGGGTTGTGCTTGGCGTTAACGGAAAGGTGAAGGTGAACACCTTTAACCTATCGGGTATAATGGAGGCTTTTGACAAGAAGAATAAACCGGCTGCTCAACAGCGCGCAAAAATAAATGTAAGAGAGGTGCTTAGCATGCAAGGCAACCTTGATGTTGAGATAGGACGGTTTATTTACCGCAAAATGGAGTTTAAAGACCTGCACACCAACCTGCAGGTTGCGCCCGGTATAATTCAATTCAACAACCTTAGCGCAAGGGCTATGGCAGGTGAAGTACGCACGAACGGACGAATAAGCTTTACGCCCGAGAACACGCTTAGCCTGCGCTGCGACATAAGATTGGCAGATATGGATGTGCCCACCATTTTTGCCCAGTGCGAAAACTTTGGTCAAACTACTTTAACGGACAAGCACCTTAAAGGCAAACTTACCTCAGCCATTAACCTGAACATAAGCTGGCTGAATTATAAGGACCTTGACGAAAACGGACTGAGCGCTATAGTTGATTTCAGCATAAGGGATGGGGAGTTGGTAAAGTTTGAACCGCTGCGTGCTGCGTCAAAATTTATACGGGTAGAAGAACTTGAGGACATTAAATTCTCAGAACTGGCTAACACAATTAAAATTGAAAACAGGCGTATTGATATTCCTGAATTTGAAATTAAGACCAGTGCACTTAACCTGATGTTTTACGGTTACCACTACTTTGATAACAATGTGGACTACCATTTTAAAATTAACCTGCACAAATTGCTAGCTCAGAAATTCCGCAGAACAACTAATGACCTTCAATTTATGGAAGATGACCCTTACGAGGGATTGAACATTTACCTGAGTATGAGCGGTAAGCTTAGTGACCCGCAAATTAAACTGGACAAGGCCAGCACACGGAACAGGATTAAAGAGGATTTCAAAAAAGAGAAGGATGTATTGAAGAACCTACTGAATAACACCCCCACTCCTGTAGATGAGAAGGAAAAGAAACGCGAGGAAAAATACTTTGATGTGAAGGAGCAGCCTCAGTTTATTGACTTTGATGAATCGAATCAATAGAATGATGTGCTGATGTGCCGAATGAGAATTTGAAAGTGTGCTTATTAATGTATTATTACAGTAGGTATGGACATTTATACCAGGAAATCGAATCTTAAACTGGTACTGCTGATACTGGGCTTGGTAATTGGCATTGCTACTGTTATTTATACCAATACGCTGGCCAATAAACTGGCATCAGAAGAAAAGTATAAGGCAAAACTATGGGCAGAGGCTATTGGCCGTAAAGCGAGATTAGTTAGATACACCAAGGAACTGTTCTCTCGGCTTGCGGAAGATGAACGCCGAAAAGTTAATGTGTATGCGCAGTCAACCAAGTTTTTAGTAACCGTTGAAGACAATGACCTGCTTACATTTTTTAATGATGTAATTACTTCTAATACGGATATACCGGCTATACTAACCGACAGGAACGGAATTATAATAGGGGCCCGGAATATTGATTTGCCCTTTGGCGTGCGTGTGTTTGATTCCCTGCCTGCTGAAATAAGAACTGACTTTAGCATGTATGCACCTATTGAAGTAAGCTCGCGCTATAGCCAAAACCTTATTTACTACAAAGATTCTAACCTGTTTACCAAACTAAAGCGCACGCTAAACGACCTTATTGAGACCTTTATAAGTGAAGTGGTAGTTAATACAGCCAGCGCACCGGTTATACTTACCGATGAAAAAATGAATGTTACTGAATATGGAAATATAGACAGTACGAAATTGAAAGATCCTGAAAGTGCCCTGAAGTTGATAAAGGAAATGCAAAGTGTGCATGACCCAATTGTGGCTGATTTAGGGGAAGGTGTTAAGCGCTACATTTATTATGATGATTCAATGACCTTGAAACAGCTGCGGATATTCCCTTATGTGCAGTTAGGCATTTTTGCTGCCTTTTTAATTATTGCGTACCTGGCTTTTAGTAATGCAAGGCGAGCTGAGCAAAACCTTGTTTGGGTGGGTATGGCTAAAGAAACGGCGCACCAGTTGGGCACTCCAATATCATCGTTAGAAGGATGGGTGGAATATTTACGCGATACCGGTTCATTGAAAGAAAATGAAGGCATACTAACCGAACTGCAAAGTGACATTAACCGATTGGCGTTGGTTGCGGACAGGTTTTCAAAAATAGGTTCGGTTCCTCAACTTACACCTCATGAGGTTAAGGCTACTATAGAGCGTAACTTGAATTACATGAGCCGCCGTGCAAGTGCACAGGTTAAGTTTACGCTGGAGTGTGAGGATGGTTTACTATTTGCCATTAACCCCCAATTGTTTGATTGGGTTTTGGAAAACCTTCTTAAAAATGCTTTGGATGCCATGGATGGCGCGGGCAAAATTCACGTAAAGGCATTTAAAGAGGCGCACAATGTGGTTATAGATTTAAGCGATACAGGAAAGGGTATAGCTAAAGGTAAATTTGAAACCGTATTTGAGCCGGGCTATTCAACCAAGCGCAGGGGCTGGGGGCTGGGGCTTTCACTTACCCGCCGCATTGTGCAGGACTATCATAAAGGCAAAATTTTCGTAAAGCACAGCGAAATAGGGAAGGGCACCACTTTCCGTATTATTCTGCCGGGGGCCTAAGCCATTTCCGGGTTTAAGTCTTTGTTAATAAAATACGGTTTAAGACTTGACTTAAATGTCAATTTTCCTACTTTTAGAGAAGCAAGGATACCCTAACACCTGCCCCTATTATGAAGCAAGCTCTACTTAATGTTAAGCTCTTAACCGGCTTAATTCTTCTTCAGTTATTTTATTTCAACTCAAGCGCGCAACAAACGGATGTAAAATGGTCTGCACCATTAGAGTCGCCCAAAGTGTTTATTGAAAATAAAGGCCAGTTTGATAAGCGCGATAAAGGCGATGCTCAAATTTTGTACGCAACGGATATGGAGGCCAGTCAACTGTTGTTTACTGCTGATGGAATAATATACCGTTTCGACAGCCATGTAAAAACGGATGAGAAAGAGAGAAGAGAAAAAGAGCAGGATGAATACAAGAAGATAAAAGAAGGCGAACACGTAATTAGTTACGAAGATTTTGAGGAACGCGAAAAAGAGGAAAGGGCGGCTTCGCTTGAAACTGAATTTGTTCGCATGACATGGCTGAATGCCAACGCAGATGTTAAGCTTTTAGCTATTGAAAAGGAGAATGCCTATTTCAATTACGGCATGGGCACTTCAAGTATTAACGGGGTTTATGGTTACCATAAATTACTTTATCAAAATCTTTATCCCAATGTTGATGTGCTGTATGAATTTCATCCGCAGGATGGTATTAAATACACCTTGATTTTACACCCCGGCGCAGATGTTAGCCGCATTAAAATGAAGTATAGCGGCACCGATGAATTGGAAGTTAAGGAGGATGGCGACCTGCACATTGATACCCGCTTTGGCGATATTATTGACCATGCCCCAATAACCTTTTATGAAGGGCAGAAGGATTCCAAATTACAATCGGGCTTTGCGCTAAGTGGCAAAACGGTAAGCTTTATGCTGGGCAATTTTGATTTAACAAAGACAGTTGTGATAGACCCCTGGCAACAGGTGCCTACTTTGGCAAACTCTAATTGCGTATGGGAATGCGACCACGACGCAGCCGGCAACGTGTATATGATTGGTGGCGATATGCCCATGAAGTTGAGAAAGTACAGCAGCGCCGGTGTTTTACAATGGACGTACAACACGCCCTGGGACACTGCAAATACCTGGCTAGGCGCAATGGCTACTGATGCCAACGGTAATAGTTATGTGACGGCAGGTTCTTCAGCGGCTATACAAAAGATTAACAATGCCGGTGGTATGACCTGGAGCAAAACTGGTGGAGCGTTAGACGAGTATTGGACCATTGCCTTTAACTGTGACCAAAGCAAATTGATAATAGGTGGAACGCGCCTTGGCGTTTTACCACCAGCCGGAAGCCACGGGGTTATTTTTGATATTAATACCAGCAACGGAAACGTAAACAGCGTAAAGAATGTAGCCAGCCAAACGCCGGGTATAGTAATTAATGATATTAACGAAGTGCGGGCAATAAGCTCCAGCAAAAATGCGAAGTATTACTTTCTAACCTTAGATACCATAGGCGCAATAAGCCAGAACCTTACTATCTGTTCGGCCGACCCTATTTTCGCAAACAACTCCGGCTACAACTTTGCTTATAAGAGTGAATACTTTAGGCCAAACAACGGTAACGCAGGTATATGTGCCATTCGTGCCAATGATAAGTTCTGTTACACGCAGAATGGCACTACCATACATAAACGCTCGTTGGTTAACGGCGCTATTTTAGGCAGCGCTGCTATACCAACAGGTATTAACACCACCACCTTGGGCAAAAACCAGCCCGGCAATAGCGGTATAGAAATAGATGATTGCGGTAATGTGTATGTAGGCGCAGGTAGCAGAGTAGTAAAGTATGATGCTAACCTTAACCTGCTGACTTCAGTAAGTGTTCCTTTTGCGGTGTTTGATGTTACGGTGAATACAAACGGCGAGATTGTTGTTTGTGGTGGCACAGGCAATTCGGGTAGCTCTACAAGAACCGGCTACTTACAATCTGTAAACATGAGCAGTTGTGCGCCCTTTACTTTAGTATGCTGCGATGCTACCGTTTGCCCTGCAGGCCCATTTTGCGTAACCGACCCTTCAGTTACACTTGTGTCAGCATCGCCCGGCGGTGTATGGAGTGGCCCGGGTATAACCAATACTTCTACCGGTACATTTAGCCCGGCAGCTGCGGGTAGTGGTGTGCATACCATTATATATACCCTGCCTTGCGGAGCTGATAGCATTTATATTACCGTTAGCCCTTGCGGTACGCTTCAGGTATGTAGTGAGTTGAACGGTACCTTGACCGTTTCAAACGGTGTAGGACCATATACATGGAAGCATGATACGATAATTCAGAACTGTAGCGCTTGTTTATTTGGTTGTGTAATACCACCGGGTTGTGCAGTTAATGCCAATGCATGGGCTACTTATGCCACCGGTACCAATACACCTGCGCCACCAAACTATCCAATACAGATTACGGACGGTAGTGGCACTACCCTGGTAATTAGCAGCGCTGCTTCTATACAACCTTGCGTTACCTGCCCAACTATTACCATGAACCCATCACAGGTGAATGTTACCTGCCCAAGTAACAGCAATGGTTCTGCCACGGTTAATCCAAGCGGCGGAACAGGCCCATATACTTACACATGGAGCCCCAACGTAAGCTCTACCGCAAGTGCAACGAATCTTACAGCAGGTACGTACACCGTAACTTCTAAGGATGCAAATAACTGTACGGGAACGGCCTCCTTTACCATTACAGCACCATCGGCACCTAACCTTACCGGCAGCAACCAGGTTAACCCTACATGTGGCCTGAGTAATGGCAGCGTAAGCATAACCTTAGCGGGCGGTACAGCGCCTTACCAGGTGAAAGTAAATGATGGCGTTAATCCACCCACCACACAAACCATTCCTGCCGCAGGCACTGCGCCTATAAGCGGTTTGGCTGCCGGAACGTACACCATATCAGTAGTAGCGGCTAATAACTGTACTGATACGGTGGTGGTAACCTTAACAGGAGGTACGCCTCCAAACATAGGAACGGTTAACGTTGCTGCTGAAACCTGCCTTGGGCAGAACAATGCATCTATTACATCAGCTGCAGTATCGGGTGGAACGGGGGCCTTATCGTGGACCTATGCGCCGCTTGCAACACCGGCCAGCACCACACCAATTGCTGCATTCCCTGTAAACAACCTAACGCCCGGCAACTATCTATTAAGTGTAACGGATGCTTCGGGTTGTAAGGACACGGTGCAGATAAACCTACCTGCAGGACCAAATTGTTGTAACATCAGTTTATCGTACTCAGTAACGCAGCCAAGCTGCGGTGCAAGCAACGGTAGTATTACGGTAACCATGAGCCCGGCAGGTAGTTACACCTATGCATGGAACAACAGCTTACCGGCACAGGCCAACCAAAGTAATTTAGCAAGTGGTGTTTATTCTGTTACAGTTACAAGCACTACTATAGCCAACTGTTTTGTTGATACTATTATAAGTTTAAGCAACAGCAATGGTCCTGCGTTAAGCAGCAGTAATTTGGTTAACCCAAGTTGTGGCCAAAGCAATGGCAGTGTAAGCATTACATTGGCGGGTGGTGTTGCACCTTATCAGGTTACTATTAATGATGGCGTTAATCCACCAACTTCGCAGGCTGTGCCGGTGGCCGGTACATTGCCTGTTAACGGTTTAGCGGCGGGTAATTATACCGTATCGGTTTTAGCGGCTGATGGTTGCCCGGATACCTTGATTGTAACACTTACGGATATTGCAGGCCCAACCATTGGTAACGTTGTAGTTGCTTCTGAAAGCTGTGCGGGGCAGAATGATGCATCAATAACTTCAGCAGCAATAACGGGCGGTACAGGAACTATTAACTGGACCTATGCGCCAATTGCCACGCCTGCATCCACTACACCTATTGCGGCTTTCCCCGTAAATAACTTAACACCGGGTAATTATATATTAACTGCTACTGATGCCAACGGATGTAAGGATACCGTTCAGGTGAATGTGCCTACAGGCCCTGTATGTTGCAATATAAGCTTATCTTATACAGCAACGCAGCCAAGCTGCGGCCAAAGCGACGGGGCCATAAGCGTTACTATGAGCCCTGCGGGCACCTACACCTATGCATGGAGCGGCGGTTTACCTGCGCAGGCTAACCAAAGCAGCTTACCGAGCGGACAGTATTCATTAACGGTTACTGATAACAACATACCGAACTGCTTTATTGATACCATAATTAATTTGAATAACAGCAACGGCCCAAGCCTAACATTCACCAACCAGGTAAACCCTACCTGTGCTGGCGGCGATGGTTCAATAACAGTTACGCTTGCCGGTGGCACCGCGCCTTACTCAGTTACAATTGATACAGGCGGCACGCCGCAAACGTTTAATCTGCCATTTGCTATATCGCAGAATATTACCAACCTGCCTGCGGGTACCATTAATGTAAGTGTAACTGATGCTAACGGTTGCCAGGCTACAGCCAACGCAACGCTTACTGCACCGGCTAATTGTTGCACCTTTACGGTTACGGCCGCAATTGTGCAACCAAGTTGTGGCGCAACTGACGGAAGCATTACCCTAACTGCCGCCAACGGCTCGGGTAATTATAGTTATAGTTGGAATAGTGGGCCTGCTACAGCCAACTACAGTAACATTGGTGCAGGCACCTTTGACGTAACTATTACGGACAACGCATTTGCCAACTGCTTTATTGATACCACGTTTAGTTTGAGCAATCCTAACGCGCCAACTATAAACTCAGTAACCATTGTAAATGAAACCTGCCCGGGTAGTGGTGATGGTTCTGCAACTATTAACGCAAGTGGCGGCACAGGTAACCTTAGTTACAGTTGGGCAGGTGGCCCTAACACAGCCGCATATACAGGCCTTACTGCGGGCAGTTATGCGTATACGGTTACTGATGCTAACAACTGCCAGGCAAGCGGCAATGCCGTTGTTGGTTCAGGAACGTGCTGCACGCTAGCAATAAGCGCAGCCGTTACTAATGGTAGTTGCGGACAAAACAATGCCTTTATAACGGTGAATATTGACACCGCAGGTTTGCCTCCTTATGCTTATGTGCTAAATGGCGGGCCTGCACAAACATCCAACATATTTACCGGCTTAACACCGGGTAATTACATAGTGCAGGTAACTGATGCTACACCTTGTGTAGATACTGTGCAGCTTACCGTATTGCCAAGCAGCAATAATCTTACACTGGTTATAAGTACCACCAATGCTACTTGCTATGGTGCTAATGATGGTTCTGCCTTTGTTACACCTAACGGTGGCATTGCGCCTGTTGGTTATTTGTGGAGCAACCAGCAAGCTACAGACACTATAGTTAACCTTGGCCCGGGCACCTATACTGTAACAGCCACTGATGCAGGCGGTTGCTCAGGTACAGCAAGTGCAAGTATTACACAGCCGGCGCAATTGCTGTTTGCTTTAGGTAATGATACCAGCGTTTGCGAAGGAGTGACAGTTGTAATTGATGCAGGTACAGGATATGCTGCTTACAGCTGGAGCGATGGCAGCGCTGCTTCCACTATCAGCCCAACTGTTTCGGGTACCTACACCGTAACAGTTAGTGATGCTAATGGCTGCACTGCAAGCGATGCGCTAAACGTAAACTTTACGCCTATACCTGATGTGGAATTGGGGCCTGATAAGCTGGTTTATGAAGATGAGCATGTTGGCTTGTTTGCTACAATTACAGGAGCGCCGGGAACAGGCACTTACCATTGGACGCCGGATACCTTATTGAGTTGCATTAGCTGCCAGAATACGGTAGCGCTTGCTGAAGATACAATGGCTTATGTGTTGGAGTATACCGATGCTAATGGTTGTAAAGCGGCTGATACAATAATCATAAATGTTATCCCTGTGGGTCAGGTCTACTGGCCAAACATATTTACACCAAACGGTGATGGTAACAACGACATTTATCTGCCTTTAGGCGAAAGCGTAAAACTGATTGGCTGGCGGATATTTAACCGCATAGGAGAGAAGGTGTTTGACAGCAACAGCATGAACATTGGCTGGGATGGCAACTATAAAGGCAAACCTGCGCCACCTAACGTGTATGTACTTTATGCGGAGGTAACCTTTATGAATAACGTAACGCAAAAGTTTAAAGGAAGTATAACACTGGTGCGCTAAACGGCCACCCAATAAAAAAGCCCCTTGATAACTCAAGGGGCTTTTTTATTGGGTATAGGTTGATATTAAGCAATAGTAACATCCTTGCTCAGGTATATATCCTGTATGGCATTCAACAGGGCAATACCGTCTTTCATAGGGCGCTGGAAGGCTTTGCGGCCTGAAATAAGGCCCATGCCACCTGCACGCTTGTTAACTATGGCGGTTGAAACTGCTTCTGCTAAATCAGTATCACCGCTTGATGCACCACCTGAGTTAATTAAACCTACACGGCCCATGTAGCAGTTAGCTACCTGGTAACGGCAAAGGTCAATAGGGTGGTCGGTAGTTAAATCAGAGTAAACCTTTTTATGAGTTTTACCGAAGTTGATGGCGTTGTATCCGCCGTTTGTTTCAGGTAGTTTTTGTTTAATGATGTCTGCCTGTATGGTTACACCTAAGTGGTTGGCCTGGCCGGTAAGGTCGGCAGCAGTGTGGTAGTCAACACCGTCTTTTTTAAAGGCAGAGTTACGCAGGTAACACCACAATACCGTAGCCATACCTAATTCGTGTGCCATTTCAAAAGCCTCAGCAACTTCTACAATCTGGCGTTTTGATTCTTCGCTGCCAAAGTAAATAGTTGCGCCTACTGCTGCTGCACCCATATTCCATGCATCGCGTATGGTGCCGAACTTAATCTGGTCGAAAGAGTTAGGGTAGCTAATGAATTCGTTATGGTTGATTTTTACGATAAACGGAATTTTGTGCGCGTATTTACGGGCAACAATACCAAGCACACCATACGTTGAAGCCACGGCATTGCAACCGCCTTCTACTGCAAGTTTTACAATGTTCTCGGGGTCAAACATAGGCACGTTAGGGGCAAATGATGCTCCTGCGCTGTGTTCAATACCCTGGTCTACAGGTAGAATAGATACATAACCTGTATTGGCTAAACGGCCGGTGCCGGCAATCCATTGCAGGTTTTTAAGGGTTTGAATATTGCGGTTGCTGTCTCTCCATATATTATCTACAAAGTTTGGAGCAGGTAAATGCAGTTGATCTTTCGAGATAGTTTTTGACTGATGCTCTAGTAAAAACTTAGCTTTTTCTTCACCTATCAGTTTCGCAATCTGGTCTTTGGTCATGGTGTGTGAAATTTAGAACGGCAAATATATAAATTCACTCCACAGCTAAAATTGATAATTGGCAGGCCGTTTAGCCTTTGGCGGGAGCCAGAAAATGCAGCACTTCAGCAATAAACTCGGCAGGTTTTTCGGCATGCACCCAATGGCCGGTGCCCTGTATTTCTACTAATTGGTGGTTTACAAAAAGCTCGGCTATTGAGCTGTAATTACCCGTATTAATATAGGTAGACCGTTCCCCTTTTATGAAAAGCGTTTCCCCTGTGTAAGGTTGTGCTGCGCTTATTTCTTCCGATATGTTGCCGTAGTTCTTCCACAAGGCTTCGGTATTAAAGCGCCAGCTAAAGCCTGTGCCGTCGTCATTTCGCACCAGGCTTTTCATCAGAAACTGCACCGTCGTTTCGTCCTGTAACTTCTCTCTTAATACCTGTTGTACTTCCTCGCGCGAGTTTGCTTTGCCTGCATTCGCTGCAAACAAGGCTTCAAATACATCGCTGTGGCGGTCGTCAAAAGCGGCGGGAACAATATCGGCTACTATTAACTTCTCTACTTTTTCAGGATGTTGTAAAGCAAACTGCATTACTGTTTTACCGCCCATGCTGTGTCCAAGCAGGTGCGCTTTGGCAATACCATGTTGCTGCATAAACTCCAGCAGGTCGGCTGATAGTAAGTGGTAATTAAACTCAGCAGAATGCGGTGACCGTCCATGATTGCGCTGGTCTATTATATAAACGGTAAAACCGTGCTCTGCAATTTTCTTGGCAATGCTCTGCCAGTTATCCAATGAGCCAAGTAGCCCATGCAATATTATAAGCGGAAAGCCCGTGCCGAACTGCTTGTAGTTTAATTCCATTACGCTTGCGAAGAAATGAATAGTAATTGTAAAAACCGCAATGCCAACAAGCACAAACTGTATATTTGATGAAGCGATTTATGGAAAGGAAGTATTCAAAACTTTACCTCTTTTTACGAAAGTATCTTATCTCCATGCCTTCCTTTGAGCGCTTGATTGAAAAGCTGGAGGCCGATTCGCCAAACCCTGAGATAGGACTTTTCTTTTTTGTAGGAATACTGATAGTACCTATAGTGCCCGCCATAATTTTAACCCTGTTGCATGTTTACCCTGCCACTATCGGTTTTCACTTAATGGATAATTGGTTTGGTGGCAACTCCCTGAAAGGCGCCATGCTGCTGAACATAGCCTTGTTTATTATAGGTGCCTTTGTGCTGGCATTGCCCTTGCTTATTACCAACCGCATTTGTTATGAGTACCGCAAACGCAGGCAGCTTTAGCTAAGAAGAAACCTTGCCGGCCGCATTTTTTAGTAAGGAACGTATAACATACCCCACTACAAAAAGGAAATGAGCTGCGGTAATTACCAATAGGTAAAACCACCAAACAAGGGAGGAACCATACTGACTTTTGTAAAACAAGCCATAGTAGAGCCATGCACTATAACCCAAACAAATCGCAAGGTTAAGAACGGCAAAACGCGTACTGAAACGGGCGGTAAACACTATAACTACCAGAAGCAAAACTGTAAAGGCAATCAGTAAATTGTTCTCGCTCATTACTACTAAGGTATAAACAAAAGATTGCCTTGTATTATTGCTAACTGCCCCATTTTAACAACTAAAAGGTTTACACAAGTTTACACTTTTAAAATGTCAACTTTCGCCCTTTTATCCAATAATTAATTGATAATCAAAGTTTTAAATCTAATTCTATAAGGTTGACACCATAAACCGTGTAAACCCTTTTTGGGTTATAGCCATTATCTCCAATCATCTGATGACTCCAAGCTATCCGATAATTAGCGCCTATTACACTCTGCCGCTGTCTGTGTCCTCACAGACGACCTCTATATACTTGAGCGAAGCGCAGTTAATTTCATCGTGGCATGAATTTGTCTCCCGCTGGAGGGAGATGCCGAACGAAGTGAGGCAGAGGGAGGAATTAAATATATCTGCCTTCATCCGCTTTGCTGCGGCTGTTAAACTCCCCGCTTGTCCCGATGCCTCGGGAGGGGAGGCGCGGCCTTTAGCGAGGCAGGGGTGTGTTGTATTTGTCGAAGCTTTTAGCAGCGATTTAGCAATAAGGCACAAACAAAAAAGGCAACCCGAAGATTGCCTTGTATTAATTGCCAACTGCTAACTGCAGTTGCGTATTGTTTTTAGTAACGGTAGTGCTCAGGCTTATAAGGGCCTTGCTTTTCTACACCAATGTAAGAAGCCTGTTTTTCGTTCAGTTCTTCTAACTCAACACCAATTTTTTCAAGGTGTAATTTGGCTACCATTTCATCAAGGTGCTTAGGTAAGGTGTAAACCTTGTTTTCGTACTTGCTGTGGTTTTTCCAAAGTTCTATTTGAGCCAGTGTTTGGTTGGTAAACGAATTACTCATTACAAACGATGGGTGACCCATTGCGCAACCCAGGTTAACCAGGCGGCCTTCAGCTAATAGAATAATGTCCTTGCCATCAACGGTATACTTGTCAACCTGTGGCTTAATGGTATCCTTAGTGCTGCCGTAATTATCGTTTAACCAGGCAACATCAATTTCATTATCAAAGTGGCCAATGTTACATACCACAGCATTGTGCTTCATTTTTTTGAAGTGCTTGCCCATAACAATATCGCAGTTACCGGTAGCAGTTACAATAATATCAGCCTCGCCTATGGCAGTATCCAGTTTCTTCACTTCATAACCTTCCATAGCAGCCTGTAAAGCGCAAATCGGGTCAATTTCAGTTACAATAACGCGCACACCTGCACTCTTTAAAGAGTCGGCAGAGCCTTTACCTACGTCGCCATAACCGCAAACCACGGCTACTTTACCGGCTAACATAAGGTCAGTAGCGCGGCGTATGGCATCAACCAAACTTTCGCGGCAACCGTATTTGTTATCGAACTTAGATTTAGTAACTGAATCGTTAACGTTAATAGCAGGAATAGGCAGGGTGCCGTTCTTCATGCGCTCATACAAACGGTGAACACCGGTTGTGGTTTCTTCTGAAAGGCCTTTAATGTCCTTAATCAACTCGGGGTATTTATCGAATACCATGTTAGTAAGGTCACCACCGTCATCCAATATCATATTTAAAGGCTTGCCATCTTTAAAAGCAAACAGGGTTTGCTCAATACACCAGTCAAACTCTTCGGCATTTTGGCCCTTCCAGGCAAATACCGGTATGCCTGCGGCAGCAATAGCGGCAGCAGCATGATCCTGTGTACTAAAGATGTTGCAAGAACTCCAGGTAACTTCAGCGCCTAATTCAGCCAAAGTTTCAATAAGCACGGCTGTTTGAATGGTCATGTGCAAACAACCGGCAACACGTGCGCCGGCAAGCGGCTTTTCTTTACCGTATTTAGCGCGTAATGCCATAAGACCCGGCATTTCATCTTCGGCTAATTTAATCTCCTTACGGCCCCATTCGGCCAGGCTCATGTCTTTTACTTTGTACTTCAAGCTTGTTTTAGTTTCAGTAGATACCATATTTAATTTTTGAGTTTGCAAATATAACCATTATATGCCTAAACCACTGCGGTTTTCAACATTTTAAGGGTATGGACAAAAAGAGTCCGCCACCTGCCATATAACAGATGTCGGACCTTAAAGTTCAGTTAAAGGGAGCGGCTATTACTTGTTGCTGTTAACTACAACAACTTCGCCGTTTACGATCTTGATGTTTATTGCTGGCATAAACTCAAATTTTTGTCAGGGTTATTAAAAGTTGTTTACTAGTTCTTGGGTTCGGTTACGGTTACCCAAACAGCAGGCATACCTTCTGCGTCAAATACGTCAGTTCCGCCGTATTTAATGTAGTCCTGGTATTCGCTGGTGTTTTGAATTTTGCTGGCCAATTCAGGGTCGTTCCAGTCAATTTTGGCTTGGTTTCCGCCTATTTCGAAACTGATACCGAAAAATGTTAACAGGGCAATAAGAAGTTCCATAGTACTTACTTGTTTTTTAAAGGGGGTTATGAAAATCGGGGGCGAGTATAGGAAGCGAATTATTGAAATGCAAATTTTAATTGTTAGATTTTCAATGAATTAGAGAAAACATTTGTTCGAAAAAAAAGTTTGGCATGATGGGTGCATGTGTCTATTTTTTTATTACCATTGCCGGTTTTTTTCATGTGCAAAAAAAGGGCCTCTGAATGAAACATTCAGAGGCCCTTTTACGTAGAGGTTGAAATTTTTACTGGGTAAACTTATATCCTACTCCCCGTATGGAATGGAAGTATTTAGGGTCTGAAGGGTTGGTTTCAAAGTATTTGCGGAAGGAATGAATGAAGTTGTCAATAGTGCGGGTAGTTGGGAAAACATCATAACCCCATACATATTGTAATATCTGCTCACGCGAAACTACGGTATCCTTCTTGTCAATAAGCAACTTAAGTAGTGTTACTTCCTTTTTAGTAAGCGAATGCTCCTTACCATCGGCCCCAACAGCTTTAAAGGTTACAAAGTTTATTTCGTTAGGTCCAAACTTAAAGGTCTTCAGCTTTATTTCATCGCGGCTGCCGCGCACACTGTGTTTTACTAACACCCTTACCCGTAATAACAGTTCTTCAAGGTTAAAAGGTTTAGTAAGGTAATCATCGGCCCCTATCTTTAAGCCGTTCACTTTATCCTGGCTGGTATCCTTGGCGGTTAAAAACAGAATCGGCGTATCAGTATCATCCAGTCTTATTTTTTCGCATACAGTAAAGCCATCCAGTTCAGGCAGCATTACATCAAGTATAATCAGGTTAAAGCGCTGTTCCTTTACTTTCTTTAATGCCTTTGTGCCTGTAGTTGCAACTTCCACCTCATAGCCTTCCAATTCAAGATTCAATTTAATAGCCTCCAAAAGGTTCTCCTCATCTTCCACTAGTAGTATTCGCTGTTGCATAACACAAAATTTATAGGTTCAGGTTAATAGTATAAGGTTACGATTAAATATGTAAAAGTTTGTCACACCAATGTCATTTGTTACTGCGGTAACGAAATAGTAAAGATGCTGCCCTTGGGTGTGTTTGGCGTTACATCAATAGTGCCCTTGTATATTTCTACATAACGTTTAACGATGTATAGGCCCAGGCCTGTGCCTTTGGTCTTGCGGGTGTCCTCGCTGCCAACGCGGTAAAACTTTTCAAAAATTTTCCAGCGCTCTGCGGCATCAATGCCCACTCCTTCATCGGCAATACGCAGTAAAATGCTGTCGCCCTCTTTATTCAGGGCTACTTTAACATTGCTGTTTTCCTCGGAGTATTTAATGGCGTTCTCTACCAGGTTAATTACTACCGAAGTAAAGCCCAGCGCATCAAGGTGTGCGCAAACCTCATCTTCTATATCGGTAGTTATTTGAATGCCCTTTTTATTTAAGCGGAACCTATCTGTTACAAGGCGTACTATGTCAGAAGTATTTATTTCTTCTGTGCTAAAGCCCGGTTCATCGCGCTCAATTTTAGCGGCAAACAATATGTTATCTACCAATGATTCCAGCCGGTCTAAGTCTGATAAGGAGTTGTTGAGTAAGCGATTGGTTTTATCCTCATCCAGTTTGCGTTTCAGCAGGGTTTGAAGAGATATTTTAATGGTAGATAAAGGCGATTTTAATTCATGCGTAATAGATAGAAGGAAGTTGCGTTGTTGCTCGGCCAGCTCCATTTCTTTAGTAAACACACGGTGTACCCTGAATAAACCAAATACCAGCAATGCCATAAACACACTGCCTTCGGTAATTATCATTATTTTTTGCCTAACGTATTTCCGTGTTATTTTTTCAAACTCCTGCGTATCGTGGTAATCCTTCCCCGGATGCATAATCATGTAACTTATGTCGTTCAGGTCAATGGTTTCCTGGTAAGCCGTTTCGTTTTTCTGATATAGTAAATAACCCCACCAAATGGAAAAAACGATGATGTAGCCGAAAACCACATAAAGCGTAGTAAAAGGATTGGCTTTTGATTTGAACATCCAACTAAATTATTGAAGCCTGCAGCTTCATTGTCATGCAATTGTAAAAGTATTAAAATACTAAAGCTTACCCCTCAATTACCCCGGCTGCACCGCGTTTGGCACTATTTTGTTATTTTCAGGGTGTGGCAAAGCGTAGAAAGAAGAAGAAAAATGAAGAGGAGATAAGCTCAGAAAACGATTTTCTGAAGCTGAAAATGATGGCAGAGTTTGGCGGAGACTTTGTAGGCAGTGAGGATATTCCTCCAGATGTGGAAAATCAGTTCCTGAAACAGATTATGAACTTCCACAAACAGCACAATGAGTCGAAGTTAATAAGCGTGTATAAGTACATAGGCGAACCGGAGTACAACCACGTTAACGACCTAAGCGATAAAGAAGTGCGGTGCGATTTGCGCCGGCTGATGAAAATAATGGCTAAGCACCGCGTTGGCCTTGATGTGTTAGCCCCCACGCCCGACCGCGAAATTTACCGCTTTATAACAGAGGAACTTTTTAAGCAGGAGATTGAGGATATAAAAATTAAAGGCTGGATAAACCAGTTTATTTACGAAGAGTTTCACCCTAATGCGGACTACGATGTTAAGAATGCAGCGCATTATGCCCTAATGAGCTTGTTCGATACGCAGAGTAACTTTTTTGAAGACCACTTTAGCGAGGAAATGAAGGATAGCCTTGGCCTTTCAACCGACCCTGACGAGTTGCGCGAAAAGGTAAAGGACTTTCAGAGCCGTTACTTTAGCATGGTGCTGGTTAACTACGATTTTATAAATGTAGAAATAGATAAAGAAGCAGGCACTGCCTACGTTAACTGTAACGTAACTTTTAAAACGCAAAGAGAAAAAGGCAAGCGAAGCCGCCGCGAAACGGTAGCTATTGAGTTTTACCTTAATAAAACGGAATACTCCAACAGTTGGTGGGAGATAAACCGCGTGGTTTGCGAGCTTTTTTAAGGTATAGGGCATTATGCGTTAGCCTGTTAAAATTGGTAGCTTTAAGTTTTCAGCTTTAAGCACTAACATTGTGTTATGACGGACGAGAAGGTTCCATGGTGGAAGAGGTTTCGTAAGGGTGTTCAAACCTCTACGGAAGAGAAGAAGGAAACCCCTGAAGGGATATGGCACAAGTGTAACAATTGCAAAGCAACTGTTCTTGCAGATAAGCTTAAAGAAAACCTTAGCGTTTGCCCTGAATGTGGCTACCACGAAAAGATTGATGCCGAAGAGTATTTTCAGATACTGTTTAATGAAGGGGAATACAAGGAGTTGTATGACAACCTTGTGCCGGTAGACCTTTTACATTTTACTGATTCAAAGTCGTATGGTAAGCGCATAAAGGATGCCGAGGAGAAAACCGGTATGAACGAAGCCATGCGCGTAGCTGTTGGCCCCTTAGGCGATGAACAACTACTGGTAGCTGCTATGGACTTTCGCTATATAGGCGGCTCCATGGGTTCAGTAATGGGTGAGAAGATTGCGCGCAGCATAGATTACTGTATTGAGAATAAAACCCCTTTGCTTATTATTTCTAAATCGGGCGGGGCGCGTATGCAGGAGAGCGCATTTTCGCTTATGCAAATGGCTAAAACCTCAGCCAAGTTAAACCAGCTTAGCGAAGCGCGTGTGCCTTATATAAGTTTACTAACTGACCCTACCACCGGCGGTGTAACAGCTTCCTTTGCTATGCTGGGTGATTTTAATATTGCTGAGCCCGGCGCCTTAATTGGCTTTGCCGGCCCGCGTGTTATAGAGGAAACCATTAAGAAGAAATTGCCTGAGGGTTTTCAAACCTCCGAGTTTCAGTTAGAGAACGGCTTTCTTGATTTTATTGTAAACCGAAAGGAATTGCGCGATAAGCTGATAACACTGATAAGCCTGCTTAAAAATTAATACTTCCGTAAACAGCATAAACTAAAAACGCCCCGCAATTGCAGGGCGTTTCTGTTTTATTTAAGTAGTTACGCTTATTCAGTAACAATAAATTTTTTGCTGTAAACGCTGCCGTTAATAACAAGCTTGGCAAAGTAAATACCTTTTGAAAGCTGCTCGTTACCCATGGTAATTTCGTGCATGCCTTCAGTTTGGTTTTCTTCGGCTAATTCAGCAACAGTTTTACCTGTAACATCAACCACGCTTGCCTGTACCTTGGCGGCATTATCTAATTGGTAAACCAGGCGGCCATTGCCGTTCATAGGGTTAGGCATAACCTGGAAGAATATCTGCTTGCCTTTATCATCATTAATGGCATTAAGGCCATCAGGCAGTTGGTTGGTGTAGAAGTAGTAGAACAACTGCATTTCATCGTTAGTGGTAAAACCAAAAGTTACCAGTGGTTGTTGCACATCCCATGTGGTGCGGGCTACTAAACCTGCTTTTTGGCCGTTGTGCTTACCAAACTTAACCGGTAAGAAAGTAGGGAAGTATTCAGTTGATGGATGTTCCCAATCATAATAACCTCTGTCGAAGTTATTGGTGTAATCCCAAAAGCCTTCGTACAACTTATCAGCAATAGCGCCTGTGGTATCTCTTCTGTAAATGTCGTAATCGCTGCCGTACTTATGGGTGTGCGACGTCATATTCCAGATATAACGCCATTCTTTTGCGCCGTTGTTAGCCGGGTCATCATAGTCGCGGCTTTGTGAACCCTGTGGTAAAAGCAAAGTGGCATTGTTTACCAGGTTTGCTTTCATTTCAATAGTGTTAGGGTTACGCGGCTGAAAGTAAATGTTATAGTAGAAATCGCATGGTAAAACATCAGTAGCAGCGTAGTTCTTAATATGGTAGTTCATATCAAGATATGTTTTTTGACCCCAAAAAAGCGCTGTGCCTGTAGGCAATGAAAATTCAGCATCATCCTGCCAGGCGCTGGTTAACTGTTTGCTGCCGTCAAAAGAAGTAGTGCCGCTGGTAAGGCTTATTTTATACATACCAAAGCCACGGTCAGCGGCAGAGGTTGAATCATCAAACTTAAATAATAGAAAGTGGTGCGATTGCTGGTTCATGAAACCCTCAATACGTTCTACCTGTGGCAGGTAAGGGAAGTTTACTTCCTGCTGTAAGCACCATTCCTGCTCGCTTGCACCGGTTACCGGCACAAACACAGGGCCCATACGGAACTGTAAACCTGTGCCTGCTGCTGGTTTTGCAGGTTTAGGTAAAAAAGGAAGGTTTGGCGCATCGTAATAATCACTTACGGTTTGCCAATCGGGCTTAGGGTCATTAGTGCCATATGTTTGTTTGGCTGAATACATTATCCACTGGCGAACGAACTCAATTTCTTTATTGGTTAGCGCAGTGTTGTTTATGTCCTTCATTAAATCACCTTCGCCGGCATCAAGGCTTAAGTCAGTATCAAAGCCTGAGCCTGCCATTTTACGCAACAGAAAACTCATGTAAGGGTGGCCGGCTTTAACCAGCTTCTCATGTTTGTTTACTGAGTTTACGTTGCCCGGGGTTACCTCGTAAATAGCATTGTAAACATCACTTTGTGTACCGGTAAATAACAAAGCCTGCGAACCATCAGTAGCCGTTGAGCTATGGCAGTTGCTGTTTTGACATTTGGTATTTAAAATGGTGTAAACACGTTCAAAAGGAGTTTGCGCATTTGCGATGGTTGCAGCAAAAACCATAAGAATGAAGGTGTAGAGTTTGTTCATTTTTTGGGGTGTGAAGTTGTTTTTTAATTAGAAAAGTTCCCGAAGTTACTGAATATCTTGATTTAACAAATTCCTGACACATATGTTTTTGGGGTTTAACAAAAAAATAATGCACCAATTTTAAATCATGTTTTACCGCCTCACTTTACTGCTTTTACCTACCGTTGGTAGAATAGCATAAAGCGTAATAATTTATATTACAAAATGCCCTGCCTGCTTTTGTAAGTTACTATTTTTGCCGCCCGTTACTTGTAAGCTCAGCCAGCCAATGAAGAGATTTTTTAGTGCCGTTTTGTTGTTATTTCTATGTAGCTATTCCTTTAGCCAGGCGCAACAGCCCAAATACACTATTAGCGGTTATGTAAAAGAAGCAGCCAACGGCGAAAGCCTGCTTGCCGCAGCTGTTTACATTGTTGAATTAGGGCGCGGCACTACCAGTAATGATTACGGCTTTTACTCTATAACGCTGCCGCAGGGTAATTACACCGTACGCTATAGCTACGTTGGCTTAGGCACAAAGGAGGAGAAGGTAGAACTGAATAAAGACATACGCCTGAATATTGACCTTGCCACTACCTCGGTTGAAACCAAAGAAGTAGTTGTAACTGCCGACCGTAAGGACCAAAACGTGGAAAGTACGGACATGGGCAAACAGGAGTTGCAGGTGGAACAGGCCAAGGCCCTGCCTGCGCTTTTTGGCGAAGTGGATATTTTAAAAACAATACAATTACTACCAGGCATACAAGGCGCCGGTGAGGGTAACAGCGGCTTTTATGTGCGCGGTGGTGGACCCGACCAAAACCTGGTATTGTTGGATGATGCCGTGGTGTATAACACAGGCCACCTGTTTGGCTTCTTTAGTGTGTTTAATAGTGATGCCGTAAAGAACACCACCGTTATTAAAGGCGGTATGCCTGCTGATTATGGCGGAAGGATTTCATCGGTAGTTGATGTGCAGATGAAAGAGGGCAACATGAAGAAATGGAATGTGGAGGGTGGCATTGGCTTAATCTCCAGCCGCCTTACCGTGCAGGGCCCCATTAAAAAGGATAAATGCTCCTTTATTATCAGCGCCCGCAGAACCTACATCGACCTTTTGCTGAAACCTATTTTACCTAAATTAGGCGATGGCCAGTTTGCAGGCAACTCCTATTACTTCTACGATATAAATGCGAAAATTAACTACCGCATTAATGATAAAGACCGCCTGTATTTAAGCGGCTACTTCGGTAGAGATGTGTTTAAGTTTCAGGATCCCGGTGGCAACTTTAAGTTAGACTTCCCCTGGGGCAATGCAACAGCCACCATGCGTTGGAACCACCTGTTTAACGATAAGCTGTTCCTTAACACCATGTTTATTTATAACGACTTTGGCTTTAAGGCCAATGCCGATTTTATGGATATAAAGTTCGGTTTGAACTCAAGCGTTAGAGAGTTTACCGGCAAAATGGATTTTGATTACTCGCCTTTGTTAGGCCACCGCATGAAGTTCGGCTGGCAGTATAACTTCCACATATTTACGCCTTACCAAGCCAGCGGCAAAGCAGGTGATGTTGACTTTAAAACCACTAACCAGGCCAAGAAGTATGCGCATGAAACTGCTATTTACTTCCTTGATGATTTTGAAGCCACCAATTGGCTGAAAATAAACATTGGCCTGCGTGGCTCTATGTTCAACTTCATGGGCCCCTTCAACAAAATTGTATTTCAGGATGGCCGCGCTATTGATACCCTTAATTATAAAGTGGGCCAGCATATTGCTACGTACTGGGGGCTTGAACCACGCCTTGCTATGCGCTTTAAGGTAGATAAAACATCTTCCATTAAAGCAGGGGTAACGCTTAATCAGCAATACATACACTTGGTAAGCAGCAGCACTACTACACTACCTGTTGACTTATGGGTGCCAAGCACCAAAGCCGTTAAACCGCAAATAGGTCTGCAGGCTTCAGTGGGTTACTTCCGCAACTTTAAGGATGACATGATTGAAACCAGTGTTGAGGTCTACTATAAACACCTTTGGAACCAGATTGAATACGGCGAAAGCGCTGTAGGCAATATTACGGTGGATGTTGAAGACCTGTTTACCTATGGTAAGGGTTGGACCTATGGCGCTGAGTTCTTTGTAAAGAAGGCCAAGGGCCGCTGGACAGGTTGGATAGGCTACACCCTTGCATGGACCTGGAGACAGTTTCCTGATATTAATAATGGCAAAGCATTTTTGGCTAAATACGACCGCCGCCACGATTTAAGCATCGTGAACATGTTTGAGATTAATAAACACTGGAAGGTATCGGCCACCTTTGTGTTTGCAACCGGCCAGCGTACTACATTGCCTGTGGCCTTCTTCCTTAACGAAGGGCAACCGCACTTTGTATATGGCGATAGAAACTGGTACCGCCTGCCGCCATACCACCGTTTAGACCTCGGCTTCATTTACGTTATTATACCTAAGAAGAAACGCAAGGTTGATTTCTATTCTGATATCTCTGTTTCTATTTACAACGCGTACAACCGCATGAACCCTTACTTTATTTACATTGACCCTAAGGGCGACCCCGGTGAAAGCAACAATGGCGGTTTCCAGTTTAAAGCCAAGCAGGCCTCACTGTTCCCTATATTACCTTCTGTAACCTGGAATTTTAAATTTTAATATGAACGTGCTGAGCAAATACAGAAATATACCGGTACTACTGCTGCTGTTAGCCACGGCTACTATTACAAGCTGCACCAAGGTTATTGATATTAATATACCCGATAGCGCACGCCAGGTAGTGGTAGAAGGAACCATTGAAAACGATGTGCCCCCTGTAGTTATACTTACCAAAAGCAGTAAGTTTTTTGATAATGTGAATATTAACGACATAGGCAGCTACTTTGTACATGGCGCAACCGTGCACGTTAGCGCCAGCGACGGCACCCAAACAGAATTGGTGGAACTATGCCTGCAAAACCTTAACCTGCCGCCTGAACAGCAGGAGATAGTACTGAATGCTTTTGGCTTTACCTCTATTGATAGCGCCCAGATACCCAACGTTTGCGTGTACACCGTGCCTGATATTGCCACTTACTTTACCACCGGTAGTTGCAGCTTTATGGGTAAGGAACGCACAACGTATAATCTCGATGTTATGTCGCCGCCTTTAAACGACGGGCAGGATAGTATACATGTAACCGCTTCCACCAGTATTACAACCGTTATAGGTATTGATTCGCTTACTACTAGGCCGCACCCTAACCCGCAGTATGCTGATTCTATGGTGGCGGTGTATGCCTACTTCAGCGTGCCCGATACCTTCGGCAACTTTGTGCGCTACTGGACCAAGCGCAACAATGAACCTTTCTATACCCCGATTGGCGGCTCAGTGTACGACGATAAGCTGTTTGTTGGCCTTAGCATTGGTTTACCGGTGGAACGCGGCCAGCGCAAAGGAGCTGACTTCAACATTAATACCGATAGCTACTTTTGGAAGGGCGATACCGTTACCGTTAAGTGGGGCAATATTGATAACAAGACGTACGACTTCTTCTATACACTGGAGAATGATGGTGGCGATAGCCCCTTTTCTTCTCCTGTAAAAATTAAGAGCAACATCAGCAACGGCTTGGGTATATGGGCGGGCTACGCCAGTAGTTACGGCACTATTATTATCCCCAAATAAGCGGGCTGAACTTTTGTTAGCCCTTAATTGTTAGCATTTTGTAATGTTGATTTCTCTCAGCCGTCTAATTGACGGCCATTTATAATTTCGCTGCCCTAAGATTTTAAATATGAGTACGATTGCTGAAAGAGTTAAGGTTTTGATTATTGGTTCGGGCCCTGCGGGCTACACAGCTGCTATATATGCGGCACGTGCTAACCTAAAGCCCATGATGTATACAGGCCCGCTGCAAGGCGGCCAGTTGGTAAACACTACGGAGGTAGAGAACTACCCTGGCTACCCACAGGGCATTTTGGGCCCTGAAATGATGGAAGATTTTAAGAAGCAGGCTGAGCGCTTTGGTACCGATATCCGTTTTGGAAGAGCTACAAAGGTTGATTTCTCGGTTCAACCCAAAAAGGTATGGATTGACGATGAGAAGCTGATTGAAGCCGATGCCGTAATATTAGCTACCGGTGCCGAAGCCAAATGGTTAGGCATACCCGGTGAAGACCGCCTGAAAGTGGGTGGTGTTAGCGCCTGTGCTGTGTGCGATGGTTTCTTCTACAAGAATAAAGAAGTAGCTATTGTAGGCGCCGGCGATACGGCTTGCGAAGAAGCGGTTTACCTTTCTAAAATATGCACTACGGTGCACATGCTTATACGCCGTGGCGAAATGCGTGCTTCTAAAATTATGCAGGAACGTGTGCTGAACACCCCTAACATAAAAGTGTATTGGAACACCCAACCCGAAGAAGTGCTGGGCGCCGATGGGGTAGAAGGAGTGCGTATAAAGAACAGCCAAACAGGTGAAACCTCAGTTGTTCCTATCTACGGCTTTTTTGTAGCCATAGGCCACCAGCCAAACTCAATGGTGTTTAAGGATTTTATTGATACCGACGAACAGGGTTATGTAGTCACCGTACCGGGCAGCACCAAAACAAAAGTGGAAGGTGTATTTGCCAGCGGCGATTTACAGGACAGGGTTTACCGCCAGGCCGTTACTGCTGCCGGCACCGGCTGCATGGCCGCCCTCGAAGCTGAACGCTGGTTAAGCGAAAAGGAATTGCATTAGTACTTCATATACTATATAAAGTGGAACATTGGAACCTTAGTTACAGTATTCCACTTTTTTTATTTGTGGCGGTATAGACTTATTCCTTGGACTTATATTTTTCCAGTAGAGCCTTAAACTCTGACTCGTTTTTGTAATTAGTATAAGCTTCATCCTCCAGAAGATTCCATACAGGACAACCTTTTTCCAAAGCTATTTGGATATTTTTGTAGAATTCTTGACTGTTCCCTTGCATTGCATATATTTCTGCTAACGTAGCATAAGCATAAGAGTACTCGGGATCTAAGTTAAGAGCAAATTTAATGTCGGAAAGGGCGTCATCCCACCGTTTCTGTAAACGCAACAAATTTGAGCGATTATTAAAAGCTAATACAAAATGGGGATCAATCTTAATTGCATAATCGAACTCCCTGAGGGCTAAGTCATACTTTCCAAGTTCAACGTAAGTTGAACCTCTTAAAGTATGATATTCCGCATTAGCAGGCTTTAATTTTATCGCAGTTGTAAAATCTTGAAGCGCTTTTTCGAACCTTTGGCTATCGAAATAGTATTTCCCTCTACCTATATATGCTAAGAAATAATCAGGATTAACTTCCAATGCTTTGTTATAATACTCTAAGGCAACCTCATCCTCTTTACGCGTTTTATATATATTAGCTATATTGTAATATGGAGAGGCGAAGTCTGATTTGAGCCTTATAGCTTCTAGATAATCTTTCATTGCATTCTCAAAATCATCAAGTTCAAAATGTGCGCTTCCTCGGTTATTATAAACATCCGGCAAAGTAAATCCCAGTTCTATTGCCCGGTTATAATCTTGTAGCGCAATTTCCGGCATTTTTATATTGGAATAAATAATTCCTCTGTTGAAATAAGCCAATGAATAGTTTGGAGCTAACTCAATTGCCTTATCATAATCCCTAAGAACGTCTTGTATTGATATCTTTCCAGTATTATCAAATGCTCTTTGAGCAAAAGCAATTGCCAGTTGTTCTTTCACTGTCTGATCGCCGTTCTTTTTAATGGCATCAAACAAATCATCCGGATTATGTGTTTTCCATGACAAAAGTGCCTCTAAGGCCGCTGCTTTTAAATCTTCAGGTGTTGGGTTGCCCCTCTGAAAAGATTGAGCAGATTTTTCTTCTTCGAGAAAGTTTCTTGCTCGTTCTATTGTTTCTTTAGCTCCACCCATTAAATCCATTTCCTCATCGCCTAACTTTAGAGCCTTAGACACTAACTCGTAAGTTTCTTTTAAGTGCTCTAGAGGTTCTGTAAATAGTAGTGGGACTTTTGCTTCCAAATTTCTGTGGAGCTCTACAAAAAATTTATCTGCATCATAGTTAAACAGTACTTCCACCGTTTCAGAGAAATCATTAAACAAAGCTTTTTCAACATGTTCTTCAAGTCTTTCTTTATAATTGACCCAATAAGCTTTATGGCCGAACTCCGGTATACTTGCAAGGGCATCAAGCACCGGATCCTTACCGCTATAACCAACAATTATTAATGTGTGTTTCTCTAAAATTTTAGTTAAAGCTTTAGTTATTGCTTCTTTTAATGATTGCATTTGAGGATCAGTCAGCATTAATCTCCAACCAGTATGCTGTCCGTGCAAATAAATTATTGCTGGAAAAGTTAAAGAACCGCTCAAATACCCTGATGTTGCAGCCAAATCATAAACTGCAGGAAATTGGTTTAACGTGGTAAGCGCTTTCAATGCCAGATTGTCAAAATTGGTTGTCAAAACACAGTCAACAAAGCCATTGCGCACTAATGATGCAAGAAAAATGTGGGCTAAATTTAACTTCGAACGATTTATATATCTCTCCATTAAAAGCTTGCGATCGTGAAGAGAAAGTTTTCTCATGTAATTAGGAAGGTCCTTTACATCGCATTTTTCTATAAACCGCTTTAGCCCAGGATCATTTTCAATATCCTGCACGATACCATCAGAAGTGGGAATTCCTGCTGACGCGGAGCAGCCTGAACCTATTAATACAGCGGTACTACAGCCATTTTCAATTTGTCTTCTTACTTGATTGGCAACATCTTCTAAGGTAGCTTCAATTATCATAACTGAGAACTAAATTATCCTTTTTTATTATGCGTTCAAATTTACTTCTAAGTAAAATGCTGTTACATTCTTTTCGCATGTTAATAATTCAGCGCAACTGAGGTCCGTCCCGAACCTTCGGCACAAGCAGGGAATGGCGGAAGTTTCTCTGACGTCATGCTGTTCCGAAACTTCGGAATTGATTCAGCATCTCGTTTAACTACTACCCCCTCCGCCAAACTTCGTAAGGCTCGTCCCCCTGCTAGGGGGACAAACTTTAGTGGCAGGGTTTGTATTTAAACTGTCCTCCTCCCGATACTTCGGGACAGGAGGACGAGGAAATCCCGATAGTAATCGGGATTGACGGAGGAGGTAATTTGAACTTCGCGCCAAGCGCGGAATGACATGAGCACAAAAAAAAAGAGCTCGCACGGCGAGCCCTTTGGTAGAATAAATCGCTGGGTAGAATGCTATACGCCTAAATACTCGCGCAGCATACGGCTGCGGCTGGTAGTTTTTAAGCGTAGCAATGCTTTATCCTTTATTTGGCGTACACGTTCGCGGGTAAGGTCAAACTTGCAGCCAATATCTTCAAGGCTATAGGCGCTTTCAACACCTATACCAAAATACATTCTAACAACTTCTGCCTGGCGGTCGGTAAGCGTAGCAAGGCTGCGCTCAATTTCCATTTTCAATGATTCGCAATACGAAACATTCTTATCTGCCAGCTCAGCGTCGGGGTTAACCAGCACATCTAACAGGCTGTTCTCCTCACCAACGCTAAAAGGCGCATCAACAGATACGTGCCTGCCGGCAACGCCCATAGTTGTTTTTACCTCATCAAGGTCAAGGTTCAACAGGGCTGAAAGTTCATCGGCGCTTGGCTCGCGTTCAAACTCCTGTTCCAACTGCGCAAAGGCGCGGTTTATTTTATTAAGGCTTCCTACCTTGTTTAATGGCAGGCGCACTATACGGCTTTGTTCTGCTAATGCCTGTAGTATGCTTTGGCGAATCCACCACACAGCGTACGATATAAATTTAAAACCGCGGGTTTCATCAAAACGCTCAGCCGCCTTAATAAGGCCCAGGTTGCCTTCGTTAATAAGGTCGGGCAGGCTAAGGCCCTGGTTTTGGTATTGCTTGGCTACTGAAACCACAAAGCGCAGGTTGGCTTTGGTTAGTTTTTCGAGGGCTTCGGTATTGCCTTGCCTTATTTTGCGGGCCAGCAGTACTTCCTCTTCAGCGGTTATTAAATCAACTTTTCCAATTTCCTGGAGATACTTTTCCAGCGAAGCGCTCTCACGGTTAGTGATGCTCTTCGAAATTTTTAATTGACGCATGTGCTTGGGTAGATTTTGGTTCGATAAAGAAAATTTAGTTTGTCCTTTATATACCAAAAGCCGAAACACTCCGGGGGGAGAAAGTGGTGGGGCTCCGATATTTCGTTTACTAAAAAAAATAATTTAGATGAATCAAAAAAGCGTTACAACATCTAAACCGCACAGTCCATACAACTAGGGTGAATATAATGGTAATAAGCAGTTTTGTCAACTTTCACTCTCAAAAAAGGGCTTTGTAACTAAGCTTTTATGGGTTTAGGCCCTCCCCTTAAATGGGGAGGAAACTTTTTTTATGGCGGCAGCATTATCCACACTGTACCTGCCCCCAATTTCATAGACCTTGTAAAATTTCTATATTGGCATTTGAAGTATACAAGTTACTAAACCAACTTACTTACCTAAAACCCTGATATGAAGCAAAGACTTCTACTAAGCGCCATTTTACTTTTTATTACCGCCGCCCTGTTTGCGCAGGATAAAATACGCATTAGCGGCAACGTGCAAGACGAGCGCAAGCAACCCCTGCCCGGCGCCACCGTTATGGTTAAAGGCAGCAACACCGGCACTACTACTGACGATGCCGGTAATTACACCATTGAAGTGCCCAAAGAGGCCAAAACACTGGTGATAAGCTTTGTGGGCTACGATAACAAGGAGATTACCATTAACGCTGCTCTTGGTAACCAGGTAGTAAATATTGATATGGCCCCTGCTGAGGTTGGCCTTAACCAGGTGGTAATATCTGCTTCTAAAAAGAAAGAGAAGTTGCTGGATGCCCCTGCCTCAGTATCAGTAATTGGCGCTGATAAGCTGGAGAAAAACGTGGTAACGACCCCGGTTGACCAATTGAAAACAAGCCCCGGTGTTGACGTTATGCGCACAGGCCTGGTATCAAGCAACGTGGTGGTACGCGGTTTCAATAATATCTTTAGCGGCACCGTTTTAAACGTGGTTGATAATCGTATTGGCTCAGTGCCTTCATTACGCGTTAATGCGTACCAGCTAATGCCTACCAGCAATTTAGATTATGAGCGTATTGAAGTGGTGCGTGGCCCAGCTTCTGCACTGTATGGCCCCAATGCTTCATCGGGCGTTATACATATAATTACTAAAAACCCATTAGAGCAAAAGGAAAAGTTTGAAACTACTATTGCCATGACCAGCGGCTTTACCGTGCTGGATAAAAGCTACCAGGCTACGGAAGGCCACAAGCTAAGCGGTAACATTATTAACCCCGAAATACGCCACAGCGGCAAGTTGTGGGATGGTAAGTTCGGTTACAAAATTTCAGGCAGCTACTTTCAGGGCCGCGATTACCCGGTGGTAGATGCACGTGAACCTTACAATGGCGATAGCCTTTTGTTTGGCTCGGTGGTAAACGGTAAAATTTTCAGGCCCGATACACTTGGCTTTTCATACGTTACCGATAGCCTTGGCCATGTAGATACCCTTACCAACCTTGATATAAAGCGCTTTAAAAAGGATTACGAAATACGCAAGTTCACTGCTGATGGCCGTATTGATATTAAACCTATTGAAGATATAACCATTACTATTAACGGTGGTATTGCCGGCGCCCGCAACATTGAGTTAACAGGCCTTGGCGCTGCGGCAGCAGGCGGTTCAAAAGGTATGTGGATGTATTGGTATATACAGGCCCGCTTTAAGTGGAAGAACCTTTACATACAGTATTTCCTTAACAGCAGCAACGCCGGTAACACCTTCCTTATACCGCAGTTAAGTGCATCATCACGCAATTCGTATTCTTCAACCAGCCCGCCAACGCCTTACCAGGTGCAGCGCTTAATTGATAAAAGTAAACTGCATGTGTTTCAGGTACAGCACAGCGTGCAGCCGTTGGAGCAGTTAGGTTTAATTTACGGGGTTGATGTATTGCTTACCCGCCCTAACACTAACGGAACCATTAACGGCCGTTTTGAAGAAAGAGATAATGTAGTGCAGGCAGGTGGTTACCTGCAGGCCGAAAGCGACCCTTTAAAATGGCTGAAGTTGGTAGCAGCTTTGCGTATTGACTACAACAGCATTATTAAAAACGTATCGTTTAGCCCGCGGGCGGCGGTGGTGTTTAAACCTGCTGTGGGCCACAACATTCGTCTTACCTACAATCGCGCCTTCGATGCGCCTAACACGCTTAACCAGTTCTTAGACCTTAGCAACGGCCTTATACCTAACGGCATTAACGTACGCGGTATTGGTAACCCTTATGGTTGGGAATACAACTATGGTAAAGATGGCGGCGGTAATAGCGTAGTGCAGTTTAAAACAGCGCCATGGGGCGGCAACGGTACCTGGGTTAACTATGGCGATAAGAGCTACAACGCCCAAATGTTCGATTCGTTAAAAGGATACCTGGTGAATACCTTTAATGCCAGTTTAAATAACATGGCTGCGGCACAAAGCGTGGTTAATGCCATATTTAACGGCGTTAGCGGCAACGGCGGCACGGTAGCAAGCGCTAACCAACTTTCGGTAGACTATGCCAACCTTGCCCAAACCAAGGACCTTGCAGGCAGCATACAAAACGTAGCCAACTTTAAGAACCTGCGCAAAATAAATAACTCCTTTACCCAAACGGTAGAGTTAGGTTACAAGGGTTTATTGTTCAACAAACTTTCAATACAGGTTGATGGTTACTGGAGCCGCATGAGCGATTACGTTAGTGCCTTAAGCTCTGCTTCGGGTGCTGTAATGCTTGATCATAACAGCTACCTTGGCGGTTATGCCGGCGACCGTAACGCACCGGGCACCATAGCAGGTATTGACACCAGCGGACGCCTTTACAAAAACCTTTTTGCCAACGGTGGTGCGCTTAACAACACCTTAGTGCCTTTATTAGACGGTGCAGCCAGTCTGCAAAATGCAAGCATTGTGCCTTCAATACCCGGCACCGTTTGGGATGAGTTTGTGGTGTTAACCTACCAGTTCCCTATGGGCACTATTACACCAAACGACTCTGCATTGGTAAATAGTGATTATATACTTACCTACAAAAACCTTGGCCGTTTAGATGTATTTGGTATCGACTTCGGTTTCCAATACAATATTGTTGAAACCGATAAGCACAGCATTAACGCAGGCGGCAGCTTAAGCTGGGTAAATAAGGACCAACTGAAACTTAGCACCGGCGAGAATGTTCCGCTTAACGCTCCTAAGCTTAAGGCATCAGTTACCTTTGATCATACCCTTAAAAAGCCCGGCTTTGGTTACGGTTTAACCTTCCGTTATGCTATGGGTTACGATGCAGCTTCTTCTATTTACAGCGGCACAGTTAAGCCTGCTTACCTGTTAGATGCACGCGTTAGCTACCGCCCGAGCTTCTACAAAGGTTTACTGCTTTCAATAAACGTAAACAACGTTACCAATTACCAGTGGCAGAGTTTCCCGGGCACTGCTATAATGGGTACCCAGTTCTATGCAAGGGCACAGGTAACCTTCTAATAATACTAACCACCAAAACCACAATTGCAGACGCCCCTTTACGGGGCGTTTGTATTTATAGGCTTATACCTCACCCCATAATTGCCTTGCGATTATCTCCCCTCTCCTTGATAAGCAGTGGGGCGTAAGCCGTTGCAGAGCGGGAGAGGATTTAGCTAAGCTATTGTCCCCCTCCCGAACCTTCGGGACAGGGGGACGAGGGTGAGCCTGCGAACCCGGAGGGGGTAATTAATACAAGCCTCCCCCAAAAAAACTCCCCAAAAAAGTTTGGCGGTTTAAAAATACATCGTAATATTGCGATTGAATGGGCGCAAGCAAGTCAGAAGAGTTTTCAGTAAAGCACAACCGTATAGCGCGGTATGCCAAGGCGCTGTCGCACCCGGCAAGGGTAGCCATACTGCAACTGCTTATTAAAAAGCAGGCCTGCATTTGTGGCGATATTGTTGATGAGCTGCCCCTTTCGCAAAGCACTATATCGCAACACCTGAAAGAACTGAAGGAAGCGGGTTTAATTAAAGGCGATATTGACGGTGTTAAGGTTTGCTATTGTATTGATGAAAAGGAGTGGAGCCTGGCTAAATCATATATAGCCGAGTTGTTTGGCAGTTACTTTAACGGCAATTCCTGCTGCTGATTTTTTTTGCTTATATCTATCGAAATATTACGATTAAAACATAAACACATGCAAACAGAAGAACAAATTAAACAGGCTGTTAAAGACAAATACAGCGAAATTGCTTTACAGGATAAGGAAACCAACCAAAGCTCATGCTGCGGCGCCGGTGGTTGCTCAACCGAAGTGTATAACATTATGACGGACGACTACAGCGGCCTGCAGGGCTATACGGCCGATGCCGACCTTGGCCTTGGTTGTGGCCTGCCTACGCAGTTTGCCAAAATTAAAAAGGGCGATGTAGTGGTTGACCTTGGCAGCGGTGCCGGTAACGATTGCTTTGTGGCCCGTGCTGAAGCCGGCGAGGATGGCCGCGTAATTGGTATTGACTTTACACCCGCCATGGTAGCCAAAGCTAAAACCAATGCCGAAAAACTGGGCTTTCAGAATGTGGAGTTCAGGCAGGGTGATATTGAGAACATGCCCCTAACCGCTAACATAGCCGATGTGGTTATAAGCAACTGCGTGCTTAACTTGGTGCCTAACAAACCGGCTGTGTTTAATGAAATTAACCGCGTGCTAAAACCCGGCGGCCACTTTAGCATTAGCGATGTAGTGCTGGTAGGCAACTTAACGGAAAACCTTCGCAAAAATGCCGAGCTGTATGCGGGTTGTGTATCGGGAGCGGTGCAAAAAGAGGAATACCTGGGCATGATAAGCGCTGCCGGTTTTAAAAACATACAGGTGCAGAAAAATAAACCCATTGTTATACCCGATGATATTTTAAAGAACCACCTTAGCGATACCGAAATAGCTGAGTTTAAAGCAGGCAACATTGGCATATACAGTATCACGGTGTATGCCGAAAAGGCCTCGGGCAGTTGTTGCGGCCCAAACTGCTGTTCATGAAAAAGAAATTAATTTTTGTTTGTATAGAAAACAGCAACCGCAGCCAAATGGCGCAGGCCTTTGCACTAATGCACGGCGGCAATGCGGTGGAGGCTTATAGCGCAGGCTCAAGGCCCTCTGGTAAAATTAACCCAAGGGCCATTGCCGCTATGCAGGAGCTGGGTTACGATTTAAGCCAACATACCTCAAAGGCCTTAACAGAGATACCCGATATAGAATACGATTATGTTGTAACTATGGGTTGTGGCGATGAATGCCCCTACGTTAAAGCCTTTAACCGCCAGGATTGGAGCATACCCGACCCGCGAAACATGGAACCCGCAGAGTTTAACAGGGTGCGCAACCTTATTGAAAGCAAGGTGGTGGAACTGCTGCGCGGAATGGGGATATAAAGTTTATACCACACTCTTCCCGTCATTCCGTCCCGATAGCTATCGGGAGACACGGAATCTCTAATCCCTCTTCCGTCAACAACTGCACGTTGTTACGTTGTTTCTTTATGGTTTACCTCACCCCATAATAGCAAAGCGATTATCTCCCCTCTCCTTAATAAGGAGAGGGGGCGTAAGCAATTGGTGGGCGGGAGAGGATTTTAGTTAAGTTATTGTCCCCCTCCCGAAGCTTCGGGACAGGGGGACGAGCCTTACGAAGTTTGGCGGAGGGGGGTAGTTCATAAAACATTCCCTCATTTTAGGCTGTATTAAATTCTTCTGCTCCCGAAGGGGTCTGGGAACCAAGCAGGGGGAAATAACTCAACCGCTTAATGCCTTTGTGCCTATGTGGTTATAGTGGTTGTTACTTGTTTATAATCATAACCCCGTTTTTGCAAAAACTTAGCATATTCGCACCGCCTTTTAAAGGGTAGTTACACTCATAAAATTTTAATTACACCTCTTAATTACTAGATATGCCAATTAACTACGAGAAAGAACTTAGCCAGTGGGTAAACAGCGAAAAAACCACCCTTGAGCTGCAGAATTTGGTAAGCAAATTACAGTTGGAAAAGGACATTGAAGTGGTGCTTTTCCGCCGTAAAATTTACGATAAGAAGCTGAGCGAAATTATACACGACCACAACTACCTTAGCAAGTTTGCCGGCATTAACTTATCGCCTGAAACCAGCCTTAGCCTGGTGCAGGCTATAGCCAAAAGCGATATTGCCCCCAGCAAAATAGACCTTGGCCGCCTTAGCAGCGAGTGGAATAACGAAGGCGCTAAATACGGCAGTGTAGAGGAGTTTGTAAAAGATAAACTGAAAGACTTTACTACCGCCAACAGTAAGAAGATTGTACCGCGCGATGTGGTGCTTTACGGCTTTGGCCGTATTGGCCGTTTGGCTGCGCGTGTGCTTATGGACCATGCCGGTAGCGGCCACCAACTGCGCTTAAAGGGTATTGTTACCCGCGAGCGTGCGGCTGATGACCTGGTTAAGCGTGCCAGCCTGTTGCGTAAGGATAGCGTACACGGCAAGTTTGGCGGTGTGGTAGAACCGGATGCTGATGGCAGCGCCATTAACATTAACGGCCACACGGTGAAGATGATTTCAGCATCAAGCCCGGCAGAAATTAACTATAACGATTACGGCATTGATAACGCCATTATTATTGATAACACCGGCGTATGGCGCGATGAGAAGGCCCTTGGCGAACACCTGAAGGCCAAAGGCGCAGGCATGGTTATACTTACTGCCCCCGGCAAAGGCGATATACCAAACATTGTTTACGGTGTTAACCACGACCAATACACCGGCGGCAACGGCAAAATATTTACCGCAGCCAGTTGCACTACCAATGCTATTGTGCCGGTTATTGATGTTATTGAAAGCAACCTGGGTATTGACCAGGGCCACATTGAAACCGTGCATGCTTACACTAACGACCAAAACCTGTTGGATAACTACCACAAGAAATCTCGCCGCGGACGCGGAGCCCCGATAAACATGGTTATTACCGAAACAGGTGCAGGCAAAGCCGTTACCAAGGTGTTTCCGCACATGAAAGGTAAACTAACCAGCAATGCGGTGCGCGTGCCGGTGCCTAACGTAAGCTTAGCTATACTTAGCCTTATGGTTAAAAAGCAAACTACGGTTGAAGAAGTAAACAACCTGTTGCGCAATGCTTCATTGTTCGGCAAGTTGGTAGAGCAAATTGATTACTCTATTAGCGATGAGCTGGTAAGCAGTGATGTAATTGGCAACAGCCACGCCTGCGAAATTGACAGCAAGGCAACTATTGTAAGCGAAGACGGTAAGCGCGTAGTGGTTTATGCCTGGTACGATAACGAATACGGTTACACCTGCCAGGTTATACGCTTAGCCAAACACTTAGCTGATGTTCGCCGCTTAACTTATTACTAGTAGATAATAGAAGTAAGAAATCAGAATTCAGATTTCAGAATATACAAGCGCCCTTCGAGCAAATCGTTGGGCGTTTTTTGTTTTTGGGGCTTTGAGCCTATACCCCCTCCGTCAATCGCGATGGCTATCGGGATTTCCTCGTCCCCCTGTTAGGGGGACATTAATATGGAGTAGCGCTGTTGTATTAAGCTGTCCACCTGGCAGGGGGACGAGGAGACAGCGTAACGGAGTGGAACTGTCGACGGAGGGGGTATTCTTTGATGGGCTCAAACTCACAAGGAGTTTTACTCTGTCATCCTGATCCCGAAGTTTCGGGATGTTGAAGGGTGAACAGGAAGAAGCGCTAATGAAACCATTCTTCAAGTTCAAGGTGACAAGTAGTTGATATTATCTTATTTTTAAGCATGAAACCTATGTGGCGCATACTTCTATGCCTCTCTTTGTTTGCTTCTTACACAGCAAGCGCACAGGTTGATACCTTAACTATTGGCGACTACTTTAATTTAAAGGTAGGCGATACGTTGGCCTACCGCATAAACTTTGACGACCCTCAAAATTTTCCGGCACAATTTTATATGGCCGGTAAAGTAGAGTATACCATACTTTCAAGAACAGATTCAGGAGATTCCATTTTATACAATATCAAATTTTTGCCGGCAGGCGATACTTCGGCTTTTGTAGTTAACAATGTTGATTCACCATTCTGCGTATTTAGAGGGGTGAAAAACCCAAAACTTTATGGTGGTAGTTCTATATACAATGGGGGATGTGACGTAAGCACTTTTTCGGATGGCTTAGGAGAGCCGGATTGTCATTTAAACTCCTCCGGCACCTGGTATTATAATCGGCAGCTATGTTTGTACTCATTCGGTTTTTTCGAAAGCGGTTACTATGCGGAGGTGGTTGAAGGTGTTGGTTACAAAAAGACGGGAATGTCGGCTGTGGAGTTTTGGCCGGGGCCGGGCTCTTTTGGGCATGGCGGCGGGTGTTGGGTGGAATTAGTAAAATATAGCAGCGATACTATTCATTGGTTGGATTCAGCCGGGTATTATTATGTTATATCCGGTATTGAATCACCCCTTGCAGAGCCGCAGTTTTCTGTATATCCGCAACCTGCCTCGCAGTATATCAATGTCAATCTGAATGATTACGCATCACCAGGTACTATGCATGTATGGGTCTATGATATGGTAGGAAGGCTGATAAAAGAGCAAACTGAAAGCGGTAGTAAATCAACTATAACTGTAGATCTGAGCTTCTTAACCAATGGAAGTTACTTGCTCAATCTTACAGAAAGTGATGGGCGTTCCTTAGGGTGCAGGCGCATTACGCTTATGCACTAGCTTCTACTTCTTCTTAAACACAAGGTCTATAATTTCCTTTTCGCGTTCATCTTTACCCGCAAAGCTTAGGGTGGGTACAAGGTCGGTGCCTTTATCGTCCATTAACTTAAAGCGTGATGGTTTAGCTACGGCTGCCCCCGTCTTGGTTTGTATTTCGCCATACACACGCACAGCAAGGCAAAACTTCTGAAAGCCCTGTAAGTAGGCAGCGCTGTCGCTTTCGGCCTTTATTTCCTGTTCGGGTTTATAATCGGTTTCTACCCCGCCAAGCGGGCTCTCCATTTCGGTTACTTCAATGTATTTGTAAACTCTTTCCTTGTTGCCGTTGCAGGCGGTTAACAGCAGGGTCATAACAAGCACGGGCAGCAGTACATAACGCATAGCATTTCAATTTGCTTTCAAGTATAAGCAAAGTATGCGAGAGGGGTTAAAGGTATGGCGGTTAACACTCGCTCGGGGCCGCAGCACAATCCACCAAATCTTTTACATTTGCAGCCCCAATAAAAGGAGCGACAAAGTATGTTTGAAAGTTTATCGGAACGGTTAGAAGGTGCGTTTAAATCGCTTACAGGCCAAGGCAAATTAACGGAGCTGAACATTGCTGAAACGGTTAAAGAAATCCGTAAGGCATTGGTGGAGGCCGACGTGAACTATAAGATTGCCAAGGAGTTTACAGATAAAGTTAAGGATGAAGCCCTAGGGCAGAACGTGTTAACGGCGGTATCGCCCGGCCAGTTAATGACCAAGATAGTTTACGATGAGCTAACCAAATTAATGGGTGGTAAAGCGGCAGACTTTAACATTAAAGGCAACCCTGCTGTAATACTAATTGCGGGCTTACAAGGTAGCGGTAAAACCACCTTTACGCATAAGCTGGCTCACTTTCTTAAAACGCAAAAATACAAGCGCCCCCTAATGGTGGCCGGCGACGTTTACCGCCCTGCGGCTATTGACCAGTTGATTGTGTTGGGGGAGAAGATTAACGTACCCGTTTACCACGAAAAAGAGAATAAGAACCCGGTAGAAATTGCCCTTAACGGTTTAGCGCATGCTAAAGCCCAGGGTTTAGACCTGGTGATAATAGATACCGCCGGCCGTTTGGCAGTTGATGAGGAGATGATGAATGAAATTGCGGCAGTAAAGGCAAAGACTAACCCTGACGAGATTTTGTTTGTTGTGGACTCCATGACCGGTCAGGATGCTGTAAACACGGCCAAGGCCTTTAACGACCGCCTGAACTTTGACGGCGTGGTGTTAACCAAGTTAGATGGCGATACCCGTGGTGGTGCGGCTTTAACTATTTCTTACACCGTTGGCAAGCCTATAAAGTTTGTATCAACAGGGGAGAAGGTAGATACGCTGGATGTTTTCCACCCGGACCGTATGGCCAGCCGTATTTTAGGCATGGGCGATATCGTTTCCTTTGTGGAGAAAGCCCAGCAGCACTACGACGAGAAGAAGGCCCGCGAACTGGAAGCAAAAATCCGTAAGGAGCAGTTTGACTTTAACGACTTCCTGGCGCAGTTAGCCCAAATTAAAAAAATGGGTAACGTTAAGGACCTGTTAGGCATGATACCCGGCATAGGCAAGGCCGTTAAGGATATTGATATTAACGACGATAGCTTTAAAAAGGTAGAGGCCATCATTCTTTCTATGACCCCGCATGAGCGCAGCAACCCTGATACCCTGGACGGTAAGCGCAAGCAGCGTTTGGCCAAAGGCAGCGGCAATACCATACAGGAGGTTAACCAGTTTTTGAAGCAGTTTGAGGAGATGAAGAAGATGATGAAGAGCATGCAGAAACTAAGCAGCGCCGGCCGCCAGATAAAGGGTATTGGCAGGTAAAACCCTCCAAACTTTTACTACCCCCTCCGGGCCGTAAACTCGCCCTCGTCCCCCTGTTAGGGGGACAGTATCCTAACTTCTAAGATTAAGTACGTAGTTGTATTAAATTGTCCTCCTGTCCCGAAGCGTCGGGAGGAGGACGAGGAAATCCCGATAGCTATCGGGATTGACGGAGGAGGTATAATCTTCTTCCACGTCTTTCTGACGAAAGTCAGAATCTCACTCGGTTAGCAGTGCAACTTCAAATTCCCCTCCTTGATAAGGAGGGGCAGAAACAGACTCCGCTTGCGGAGGATGGTTCGGGGTGGTTTTCTCTCCCCAATTACCCCCCCATTCTATTTAACATGCAGCCCGCTTAAACCCTCAGAGTTTGAGGCAGTCCTATTCCCCACATACCTGTTCAAAAAAAATGCGGAATATTCGCACAACAATTTTCCGAAACCGCTGTTATTTGAATAGATTTGCATAATTATAATGAAACACAGCGGTAAATTATTGATTTTGATGCTTGCGTTATTTACGCTAGGCTCTTGGAGAAGCGCCCAACAGGTTAATGAGTGGGTGTACGAACAGGAGAAAAAAGGCATTAAAATTTTTACCAAAAAGAGCAAGTGGGGCAAACTGCGCGATGCCAAAGCGGTAATGCTGGTATCAAACAGCCCCGAGAACATGCTTGCGCTGTTAACTGATTTCGATAATTACCCTAACTGGGTTCCGCGTTGCAAAAGCGCCAAAATAGTGGCCCGCCTTAATGCCAATGAATTTATAGCCCACATGGTATTTAATGCCCCTTGGCCGGTAGCTGACCGCGACTGTGTGTTGCGCATAAAGGTAGAGCGTGATGCCAACGGCACTATAGTTATGACGGAAACTTCAGAACCTAGGTACCTGAAAGAACAGGAAGGTGTAGTGCGCATTGAGCAAATGGTGGCCGTTTGGAAGTTTGTTCCCAAGGCAGGCGGCACCGAAGTTACCAATGAATACTCCTCAAACCCCGGCGGCAGCATACCCGACTGGATGACCAATACCCAAAGCGTAGAAAACCCCATGACTACCTTTGAAAACCTGCAACGCCAGGTAGTTAGCCACAAGTAGTTTACCTTATTTTAATGGTTTAACAGGTTGAATAATATCATTGATTGGTATTGTTGTGGTTTCTATCTTCACATTAAAATAAACCACATGAAAAAGTATAAAATAACGGCATTATCAATTTTGATGATGTTTGGCTTAGGTGTTTTTGCCCAGGGCTACTACATGGAAATGAAGATGAGCGGCAACGATGGCGAAATGGGCACCATGAAGATTTACAGCCAGGATGGCAACAGCCGCAGCGAAATGCAAATGAGCTCGGCAAAAGTGCCGGCGGGTTTCGGCGCTATGGCAATACTTAGTCTTAAAAGCGAGCCTTCTAAAATTTACATGCTGAACGAAAAGGAGAAGACCTACAGCGAAATGGATGTAAGCAATAAAGAAGAATACCGCGATGGTGACAAAAGCGAATACGAAGTTACTGTAATAGGCAAGGAGAAAGTGAACGGCTACAACTGCACCCACGTAAAAATTAAGCAGAAAGGCAGCAAGCACGATATGGATTGGTGGACTACTACTGAAATGGCCAACTATGCTGAGTTCTCCAAAGTAAAATCGCAGTACACCGGCAAAAGCAATCTATATAGCGCGCTGGAAGCAAAAGGTGCGGTAGGTTTCCCTGTAAGAATTAAAACAGAGGACCACGGCCAAATGGTGCAGATTGACCTTATAACTGCCGAGAAGAGAAATAACCCTTCAACCATGTTTAGCTTAAGCGGGTATAAAAAGAGCGAAGGCCCTGCAATGCCCGGCGCAGGTATGGGTATAGATTACAGCAAGATACAGCAGATGACACCGGAGGAGCGTCAAAAATGGATTGAGCAAATGAAAAACCAATACAGCACTCCGCACTAAACTATACAGGCACCGCAAGGTGCCTTTTTCATTTATGCCGGATAATAATTGTTAAGTAAAGCCCGTTGAATAATTCCGTTTAGGGGTTTGGATAGAAATTTGAAACTTTAACTGCAACTTGCCCTTTGTGAAATACTTCAGTATCGTATTGTTTAGCCTTATAACCTACCTGGGTTACGGGCAATGCATGGCCCCTTTTATGGATATAAACAATTTTGTTTATGTGTTTGATGCCGGCCAAAGCAATTACCTTGAAAATTTACCCCTGCGTAACTTTAAGGTGGGCCGTAATAACATATTTGCTTACGTTGGGCAAAACAACCGCCTTAAAGTGTATTACAAAGGCAAGCAATATACTATAGCCGATACCGAGCCTAATTATTACATGACTGATAACTGGATGCTATATCAAAACTTTAACCAGATAAAGGTTTTGTACGGCAATGAGTTTAAACAACTGGAAGCCTTCTGGCGGCCGGGGGAAGATTCGCTTTATTATTCCGATAGCCTTATTGCATGGACCAATGCGCTGGGCGAGTTGAATATATTTTATGATGGTAAAACCCAATTGTTGGAGCGCACCGAAATTAAACGCTTGTTGGTAAAATGGGCGATAACATTTTTGCCTATATAGATGTGGAACGTTTAAAGTGTTTCGTAGACGGAATCAAACGCTGGAAACCTTTGAGCCCATGAATTTTTGGTGAACCGCGATTTATAATGTATACCGACTATGCCAATAACTATAAAGTAAACACGAGTTTGGCGAAATTACTGAAACCGATGCAGGTGTGCAGGTAAGATGGTGGACGGGCGAGCGGTTTGGCGTTTATATGTCGCAGTTAAAACAGTTGATAGTGCATTACCAGGGCAGGAGAACGATGGAAGACGCTTGGTTAACCTAACCGTTGAAAACCTGATTGTGTATACTGACCGTGGCAATAACTTCTGGTGGTATAACGGTAAAGTATTGGTTGGAACGCTACATACCGCTATGCGAAAGTAGATAATGACATTATTGTTGCAGGACCTTGACGGCCGCCTGAAAAGCCTTCTATTACGGTGAGCAGGTGCAGGTAAGTGAGCAGATACCGCTGGGTAAAAAATATAACGTGTATAACGATGCGGTTACCTACAGCCTGCAGCAATATGAAACCAAAATTTGGTGCAATAAAAAGACCTATACCTTCAGGTAGTTAAAGGCCATTCCGTAAAACTTTTTGTTGGTATACTTGCAGCCGCTAACACAAAAAGGACGCATGTTAAAGTTTTACCCCTACCTAAAGCCACTGGCTGCTTTATTGTTTCTATTCATTACCCTTGGGGTATATGCACAACCACCACAATGCCGAAGCCGGTTAACGGCAATTGGTGCACAAACGGTGCTGCACATTATATAAGCTTAAGCTGGGCTACTACTGCCGCTATAGTTGAAAACAGCCCTGACGGCAGCACATGGACCAACATCTACACCGGAAGCGCTACTACCTATGCGCACAATACAGGTGCTATAGTGGCAACACAGCAAATTATTACCGCGTAAAAGGACGTTATTTATTTTGCCGGTGCGTATGAAACGCTACGCAATATCCAGTCTATTCTGCCTGCGTGCTCCTTCGCCCCTGCATCTTTGTTTAATTCAGGGCCTTACAATATACGCTTGCTTTGGTACCTGAAACACCGGATCTTAGCACGCCGATTTTATTCCTATTTTCACGCGACAACTTCTCGTCTTCCTGAATGATAGTGCGTAGGCGCTGAGTATTTCAGGCGTAAGCTGCTTGAGATACGCAATTACTGTGCCGGGTTTAATTCATTTCAACCATCAATTGCTTTTATGCTAAAGCCCTGCAATAATGATGACGTATAAGGAGCAACAACGGGCAACACCATATGGCTATTAGGCCCGCTACTACCAATGCTAAATTTCATTTTTTCCCATCAGGCACGGAGACAACAAATGAGTTAGGTCACCTTCAGGTTGCGCTGCAGGTGGATCCAACATCAATTTTATTTCGGCGAATTTGACTGCTACCCAGTTGTTTAAATTGGCAAAACGGGGCTGGATTCAATAACCTTCGGGTTGCTTCTTACATCTTCTGGAAAAACTATGCCAGAAGCAACAGCGCGGTCGGTTATCGAACCGTCTTTCCAGGATTCTGTTCGGCAAATCACTTCGTGATAAAACATGATTTTTATGTGGTCTGAATGGCTCCATCTAAAATGCCGACTCCGTAAAAATAAACGGAATTGATGGGCTTACCGTCATTAACGGCATATTAAGTTGAAGTTCGAATAAGCCAATACTATTATTAACATCGTCGTAACCATGATCTCATCGGCTTCTCACCCCTATTTATCTCTAACATTCCTGTTTACATAGACCAACTGCAGTTCCTGACACAGTGCAAGCATCAATTTGAAAGTGTAGCTGAATGTCATAATCGCTGTTCAGGCTACGGGGTTCGGCATGTATCCTCCGGCCTGCACTGCGCCAGCCAACAAACCGTCCGCCAATAACCGTTGCCGCCGGCGATCTCCAGACGCCGCCTTTACTTCAGGCAGGCCAGCCGCCCTGTCGGCAAGGTCAGCGCTAATGGCGGCGGTAAGCTTCACTGTCGCAGCAATATTCGGGTTACTCAGGGCGCTACGCCAGCTGGCGGCATAACCATCGCGGTATGGCTTGATCGGTATGAATCGCCCGCCAGCCGCAGGGCGCTCGATGACGGTTGGCTGCTGGCGATCTGTTTCAGCAACGGCCACCTTAACGGTAAACAATGCCACTTTCCTGCTGCGACGCCTCAACAATTCGCTCCGCAGGTAGCCGTCCTGATGTGGGCGTAAGCGCCTCGATGGCCTGTCGAGTTTTCCACCAGGGTCGCCCTGTCGATTAAGTTTACCGGCAAAGTTGCCGCTATTGCAAAGCGACCCGAATTGCTGTATCACTATGAAGCTTTGGCAAATGCATCGATTCGATTGAATTATGGTTCACCGTCAGCCAGTTGGGATTACCAAACGCATATTCTACCGTTAAAATCGATGGCTTATTGATTGTTATTTAGGCGCGGCAAGGCTCCATAAACGGCGCAACAGTCGTTTGCGCAATCCAACCGGGCGATTCTGTCTGTTAGTGCTGTAAACGGCGCCCCTGCAGAAGCTATTACCTGGACTTTACCGCAAGATTTTCGATGAAATATCCTGGGGCAAACTTCCGGCAACATTCCCGCGATGTTTTACCGACAGCCACGCAGATGCTTCATAACGAGTTACGCCAGTTAACGATTTACTGATAACGATGCAACTTCCCTGCTTTCACTGTGTCGATGAAGTCAATTGGCCAAACGTGCCTACGGAGTATTCTGGGTAACACTACCGTTTGCTTGGAAACAATGAACAATATCGCCATTAACTGGTAACGAACAACTATTACCTGGACCTTACCATCGCAATGGACAGATGCCAGCACCTGTCGCAATTAATCGTACCGTGCTGTTAGCGGCATACTACAGGTAATTATTGCGCAACGGATTGCGACTCACAACTGAAAACCTTGCCATCATCCGTTACGAAATACCATTTTTCGGAGCACTATTAGTGGCAACAACAATGTTACAGTGGCAGCAGTCAAACGATTCGTGTTAATTGTCGCAGGCTATGGCGCTTATGGCTGAACATTCCTTCAGCTGGTCAGGCTCATCATCCTGATCCTTCTATTACCAAGATGCAACCAGTTGAAGCGGAAGAGTTATTATCGTTGGTACCATTAACAATATGGGTTCCGCTTCAATCTGCATCAATTTAGTGTTACCATTCCAAGTACTTTTAGCTAACACCAGCTATAAAGCAGTAACAACCGTTGCGAAAAGTTCTTCTAATTAGTGTATATGGTTCTTATATTGCTAATGCTACTTCTTACAACTGGACTTGCCCAACAAGCTGGTCGAGGCGCTACTACCATTGATGGTCATGTAATGGCCTTCAACAACTTCTGCCAACAATTGCAATCGCGTTGGTGCAGTTAATGGCTATGATAGTTCAATGCTGGCCTTAACGATTACGGTAAATGCTTCTCCCCATTAAGCTTTTACTTTTTCCGGTAAGTAGTGCAACCATACGCAATAGAGTAGTAATAACCAGTGTACTGCCAGTGAGCCATATAGCGGCCTACTAATTGTTACCCAGTTCGTTTTACCAGCTTAGCCAGTTGACAGTCATAGCAACTATAGTTATACTGATAATAACAGTTGTACTTTCCTGGATGATACTGCCACTGTAGCTTCATGTGATTACCTGCACAGAATGATAACAAAGCTCTTTAGCCAGCATGTCAGTTTATCCAAAATCATTTTATAATCTGGTTGATTAAAATGTGATAGTTAAGGGCCTTCAGCTACTGTTACCTGATTGCAAGATAAATGATTTTCTCTTTTAGAAATGCTTAGTCAATCACTTAACACAATCTCTTTGCTGATAACACTGCAGCCAAATGTTACATGCCCACAAAATAATGGCATAAGCTTGCCCACAAACTTCAAGCAATGCGTGATACTCAAAAATCAGATCTAGCAAACAGGCAAGTTAGGTGTATGCTTTCTATTGTCTATTGTAAGTGCAATTAGCTATTATAAGTTAATTATGCAATGCTGCCCTTACCTCAGTTGAATGACGCCTTCAACTGTCATATTGTTTAACATATTTAAAAGACAGACATGGAATTATGGATTGTTCACATTTTCAGGAAAACAAACAGATGAAACCATTAATTAGAAAGGATTTCCTTATCTCCATATAGTTTTTCAGTGTCTTGATGTTTTTCATAGCTGTTTGAATTCGGATGCTTAATTACTTACATATTCAGGAGGTATAGTGAGCAAGTATGCTGAAAATACAAAGAAAGGATTATATGGAAGCCAGTAATTATAACCAGCATCTCTAGAAGTTCTGGCTTGCAATTACTTGATTGGCACTACAAAAACTGCGAAGTCTCTAGAAAAAAGGATATTAAATACAATGATAAGGTGCCTTAGTAAAGAATGTACCGAAAAAATACAACAAGCAGTAGATATTATTAAATTGCGACAGAAACAATGCCATGCACCCAGGTGAAATGAATATCGATGACACGCCTGAGGTGGCTAATACTTTATTTATTTACTTAAATATAATAACTGATTATCTCGCAACAACAAAAAATATTGATGTTACATTTTAATCACTACCAGCTTTAGTGCGGCGCAAGAGGTATAGAAAACACGTCAAACTAAACCATAAGGAGCTAATGTTGTTGTTGGTGTCATTCGATTGACGCAAATATAGCCAAGCAATAAAAAAGGCACACACGGGTGACAGCACAGACTGAGAAGAAATTATTTTGCAATAACAAGGCGTTAGGAACGCCGCTCGCCATCTCCTCTTGCTTTTGCCAGGTAATACCGTGCTAAAAGTTGATGCGTCAACACGGTTGCTTATACCATGTTCGCCATTGGCAACTACGCTGTTTGGCCAAGCGCATCCATTACTTCGTAGGTCGAATTTTTGTCAAACTCACCACGTATGTAAAGTTGCGCTTGCGCAGGGTTAGGCAACAGGGTAAACACGGAAGTTGTTGCAATTTGTTGTTACTGTTGGTCCACCCAATGTATTACTACCAGTGTTAGTAATACAACAAGAACGTAAAATCAGTAAATGTTGGCCGTGTTGAATATTTGCGGTGCCATAAGGTAAGCCTGGCTTCAACCCAGCAATACATCAATATAGCCTAGCTGCCTTCGTAATTTGTGAACCCGCTACATCAGGCAGCATTATGTTGGCAAAGTTACCACTAATTCGTGCAGGATAATTTCAGCTACATTGCTGATGGTCGGTACCCTGTAACTTTTACAGTAGTAAGGTCAATATTGCTGTTAATCTCGTCGCGTATCATTACGTTTTGCGCAGGCGTTACCAGTGTTTTGGAAACGGATACGGTAAACTCCTGTGTGCTAACCGGAATAATACCTAAAGCAGATTCACCTTTAGGTGATACGGCTTTATCGTTAAGTCCCATGAACCAACCACTGAATCGCTTACAACAGCCATATTTATCCGCCAGGTTAATGTCTACGCCCAGCTGATGAGGCTAAAGCGTATCGTTAGCTATTGAGCCCTAATTGCGTACCAGCACCTGCTGTAAGGTCAGCATACACATCTGCAGGTAAAGCAGCAGATTGGTGAAGGTGAAAGTAAGAATGTAGTTGTCGTGCCTTGATAGCCGGAGGTGAAGAATAATTGAAGGTAGCGCCATCAGGATAGTGGTAGGTCATAGTGCCATCCATCATTATGTTGCCGCTGTTGCCGAAAAGCAGTTAAGTAAGTCCACAACGGAAAGAAGCCCGGTGTAACTGTTGTTTGGTGGTATAAAAAAGCAGTAGGTCTGTGCAGAGCACATTACTTACCTGCTCGCAGTAGCTTGATGAACATCCGCTGCCATCAGTAATAGTTAAGCAAACGTTCCATGTGCCCTGTGTGCCATAACTGTGCATAGGGTCTGTAGAAGTTGATGTTGTACCCGTCACCAAAATCCCGTATCCATGTAATTGGGTTGTAGGCGGAGTAATCATAAAGTGGAAATTGCTGTTTATCCCCATAGTAGTAAGGTATTTAGCGGCACAACGGATAACGTGGTGAAGTCGCATTGCGCGTACACCTGGTTGGTGTAGGAGCATGAATCGCCGTTGCTATATAAATAAGTGTTACGTTGTATACACCACAGTTTGCATAAGCGTGTGTTGGGTTAGCGGTACCGGTAGTGTTATCGCCAAAAATCCCATGTAATGGAACTGGCAGTATAGCTTGAATCGTAGTAGCTGTGAAATCTACATCAGTTCCACCACCGTGGGTTGGCGCTGTAACCGTAGAAAGAACAGTTGCCTGCTTAGCATTACCTGGTAGCAGCTACCCTGCACGGCGCATTAAGCGTCAATTACAGGCAATACATGGTTCCTGTTGTACGTTACCGGTATTTCCCCAGTGTTAACGCCTGTATTCCAGTAATAGGGTAAGGGGCTGTCACCGGAAGCACGGCTATTATACCGGCCCGCGAAGCCACAGGTATTTATGGGCTACGTTTAACACTAACTGGCAGCCGTTATTGCCACTGCAAGCGCTGAAAAAGCAACCTGCATTATCGGTTACGGTTACGCAACCGCCGGCATTAAGGCTGGGTTCGCAGTAAATATCTGAAGTAGAGCCATCAGACCATAAATAAGTAAAAGGCGGAACACCACCACGGTAATTGCAATGAAGCGATTACCGCCCGGGCGAACTGCTGCTGAATCCTGCACAACGTAAGCGGTTAAGGTGCAAGGGGTTGCTGCTATCAACCAAAAAGGTAATATTAAATATCACCGGTTTTTACCAAAAAGCCCGTGTTAAAGCATATGTAAGCCTGGGCAAAATCAGCGCCTATAAAGCCGTTGTTAGGGCAATAAACGTACGAGCCATATGCAGGCGAATAACTGATGGTGCCGTTTGTTGGCGGTACCAATACGGTAAAGCTATCAATGGGGTAATTATTAGTGGAATCTACCAATGCGCACTTGCCCCGCCTGTACTGACGGTAGAACTGGTTTGAGGCCGCGCAAAGCTTATAATGGCCATAAAGGCTACCATAAGTATGATTCTAAAAGGTTTCCATGTTATTGATTTAGTTTGTTAAATTTGGTTTCGCCTTTTGTACGCCGGTGCGGCTCCTTGAGCTTGTGCCGGCTCTTTTTTACAATCTTTCTTTGTGCTGGGGGTTTGGGTTGAACAATAAGTTTCTTGCGGTAATAATGGTAGTGTCAGCTTTAAGCTGTAACAGGTAAGTCCCGGCTGCCAGCCCAAGAATATGCGTTCTTTTCATAGCTGTTACTCAGGCAAAGGCTGAAGTAAACAGCTGCCTTCCGCTTAAATCGTAAATAGTTAGTCCTTCCAGTTTAGCGGCCTCAATGATTAGCTGGCCGTTGGTTGGGTTGGGGTAAGCGGCAACGATTGCAATTGCCAGACTTTCGTTTATCATCAACCATTTAAACACATGCACGGTGGAGGTGCCTTGTATGCAAACATCTTGTCACCGTTAAACTCGCTTTCCTTGCCGTTTTTCATAATTGAAAATTTAAATCGTGCCAGCCCAGTCAACACAGCTACCGTCAATATTATCATCGTAGAATGCGTGCGTAACAACTCCTTTACACTTGCAGTTGATGATTGGTTTCTTTCATCACCACATCAATTGACCCATAGGCCTGATTGGTTTTTTTATTAGAAAGGGGAGCATCATTTTTGCAAAAACCAGAAGTTGTAGCCTTTGCAAGGCGCTTCCGTCAATAAAACCATTATCGAATCGTAAGCTAAGGCTGCGCCGCTTAGGCTTCCTGCACACTCAAATCGTTACCTAGTTTTATTTACAGCATATCCAGTGTCTCCGTCAGCAACTGAATCGCCGTTGGGTATTTCAGCAAAAGCGGTAGCCATTATAACATCTGCTGGTATCACTTCATAATAGGTAGAGAAGGGAACGAATTGTCCGTAGCGGGTATTGCTGTCAGCGTCACCATCATTTGCCTATACCATCTCCGTTACAATCAGCAGCGCCGGGGTTACTGTTTAAATAAGAAGAGGTTGCCATGCCAGTGCATTTACGGTAACAGGAAGGCAGGATGGGCCGGTTAGGTTATAAGCAAGGCCAAGAGCCAGTATGTCAACGTCACACGAACTAATCCGTTTTGTTCGGCATCGCGCTGTGAAGATATAGTTGTTAATGAAACAGTTGATGCTGGCGTTGCAGTATCATTAATCGCCTTTATTAACATGGCATAGTCGCATCAGTTCCGGTAAGCCCTTGGGCGTGATGGTTGAAATAACTGTTAGCTGCAAATTTGCCACGATGGTATAACTATGATGGCAGCGCCAGCCTGCTATCTAATCCATCATTAGCAAGCACATCCATATACTGGCTGCAACTGCCGGTTAGTGCGCCTGAAAAAGGTCGTTCTGCATTGGGCTGGGCATTGCACGGCACGCAGAGGCAACGAATAACCATGAGCCACAAACAATACATATCTCTTTAGCTTTCATAGCCACTATTTTTGGCTTGATACAAAAATATTTTATTGATATAGTAAAAAATAATACATTTTTTGGTATATTTCGGATAATTTTAAAAGTTAATGACAGGTAAAACCATAAGCCGAAGGCTGGAAGAAATATACAGTGTGTAGCGGAAGCAGAAGCGGGACCTGGGCCGTTACTTTCCTCGCCTTCTTCAGCAGCAGAAACAGCAGAGTTGCTGCACAGTACTGGCATTGGGTAAAGATAGCAGAATAAGAGAGAAACCGCAGGAGGCAGCTTTTGGCAAGTCGCCTTACAATGAAAAAAGTTCCGTTACCTGGTGTCGGATTAATAAGTGCAGTAGAGCAGTTTATATATGCGGAGAGAACCTTAAAGCAAGCGGGGCTTTGTGCCGCAACATTAATGACTTCTTTTCAGAAAGGATGCAGCCCTCAACAAGGCTTCACTGGAAGCCAGTTAAAACAAAAGAGCAAAGAAATTATGCGTCCGGACCTCTTTCTGGAAGGTATTACGCAATGAATTGTTAGAAGAATTGCATTCCAGGCTCGCGGAAAACGTATAGCCGTTTTATTACGGAGCACCGCAAACAGCAGGAGAACATGATGTTTTATGCAATGACTGCGCCAACTCTGCCAGCTTACCAACGATAACAATGTGTTTGGGTTTGAAAATGAAAAGCTTTAACCAGGCAGAGTTATTGAAGATGGTAGGCGCTAAGGGTATAAAAGAAAATGTGTTGGTTAAGGCTTACTTAACGGTATACGCCAATTGCCATTTAATGTAAAGCTGGCTTTGCCATCGTAATGGATAGCGATGAACTTGCAGCTATGATGTGGACTACAGCAACATGGCGAATTTCTTTTCACTTGTAGCCTTTTGCATAAGCAGAGTTAATCGCAGCGATGGCAGTTTCTTTAATGAGCTGTTTGAACTTTACGACAAGGTTGGAGAAAGGTATTTTGCTGGTGAACGGCGAGATAAACCAGCAGAACTATAAAGAACATTGTTACCACGGCGCGCCTCGTCAGTGATTGGAGCTAACGACTTTATTACAGAATACCGCTGCCGCTGAACAAGGCCGTTCGCGATAATGCCTTTAACTACAACATGGCCAACTACCTTTCATACGCAGAAATATGATAAGGGCATAATGCTGCAAAGAAGGTGCAGCTATGATTTGTTCTATGGGCTTGATGCCCGTTCGTTAATGATAAAGTGTTTGAAACAGACGAAGAAGCGCTTTATGAATGCTTTTGATTTCAGGTTTTCATGCAAAGACGTAAAAATGTGTCAGAACCTTTGAGCGCAACTACCTTAACTTTTCACGTTTTTGCCAAACTGCTGATGAACTTCGACCGAAAAACGGCAGCCATTGAAAAAACTTGCCAGTAAATAAATACGCCAAAGCCGATGCCGTTTAAGCTTGGCTGTGGAAAAAATGGCCGTTTATTTAAAAAGCGCGCTAACGCAGGATACTGAGTAACTGCCGGCGTTTCTACCTTATAAATACTTGTTATGAAAATACCGCTAACCAAAATACCGCCAATGCCTTACGCCATTGTAGATAACGCCGGGGACTTCCATGAGCTTTATGAAAGAACTGTTCGGCGCCAAAGAATTGCACGTAATGGAGCGGCCTGATGAACCCGGCAGAATACAACATGCCCAGGTTGATATTGGAGGCTCGGTTATAATGTTTGCTGATACGGTAGAGCTTTACCCGGTTCAAAATGCCGGTTTGTTCATTTATTTGCCCGATACCGATGCTACCTATAAGCTAGCTATGGAAAGAGGATGCAAAAGCGCTATGGAACCCGTTAAAACCAGCTATGCGGATAGGGCTGCCGGCATATTAGACCCCTTTGGAAACACCTGGTGGCTGGCTACGGTGGCCTAGTTGTTAAAGCGCAAATTTCGCGGCGGTGCCCGCTTTTACTTCTTTATTATTAAGAAAGGTGTATTACCCTTTTACAAGAGGGAATAAGTACTATTTTTGGCATCGCAATAATTGCTACATGAAGAAAATTCTCTTTTTACTACTGGTGTTTGCAAGCTTGGGTGAATTACGCGCCCAGGTGGGTATTAACATTCTTATACCGGACAGCAGTGCGGTGCTTCAATTGGAAAGTACGGACCGTGGACTCGGCCTTCCGCGTTTAACGCTTTCTCAGCGCGATGCTATTAATAACCCGCTGAAAGGCCTTACCATTTTTAATACTACCGATAGCTTAATTGAGTATTGGAATGGCGAGTGCTGGTTGAAAACCTATGAGAAGAATTGCTACGAGTGTGCATTTACCATGACTATTGACGACGCTACGGATACGCTTGACCGCATTTTTTCTGATTCAGTAAGCTCTACTATCACGGTTCACCAAACCCACGGCAATCAGGATATATCATTGATATTCCTTGGCTCACTGCCACAAGGCGTAACCGCTTCATTTAATGGTAACCCTACTATTGATTCTGCCGGCACTGTACAAATTGTAGTAAAAGCTGATTTGTGTGCACCCGTGGGTGGTGTTTATCCAATAATTATACAGGCCTTTTGCGGCGATGAGATACACTTTTTAACGTATACCGTAACAGTTAAAGCTCCGCAAATATTTACCATACCTACTGACCAACTTGATTACAACTTACAGGCAATAAACAACCTGCCTACAGGCTCACCACAGTATGTGCTGCTTAACATCAACAATGCAGTGGAACTTAAAGCAACAGATAACACTATACCGGCTTATACCACAGGTGGCCTTGCTGCCAGCTCGCTGGTATGTATTGTAAACAACGGCGATATACTTGGTCACGGTGGCGATGGCGGTTCATTTGTATTTAATGGCAGCCTTTTAGTAGCCGGTGGTAACCCCGGGGAGGATGGTGGTATGGCTATGAATTTAACTACACGCACTATACTGCAGAACAACGGCGCCATTTATGGCGGTGGTAGCGGTGGTGGTTCAGTAGGCTTTGCATTAGGCACGCCAAGCATTCCAATTATCGGCCAAATTGTAATTGGCTTTGGTATGTGCGGTGGCGGTGGTTCTGAATCTGGCGCCGGTGGCGTAACCAACCCGGGTGGTATAAACATAGGCGTATTCCAAAGCGGTACAGCGGCAACATGCTGTGTGGGTTCAGTTCCCGGTGATGGTGCAACAGCTAATTATCCAATCAGCATTCCTATTAGCGTTGCTACTATAAATATCACTCCATCAGCTTATGGTGGCGATGGCGGTCCTTTCGGCCAACAGGGCCAGCAGGGCTACATTGATGTAGATATTGAAGTTTGTGTAAGCATTCCAATCATCGGTCAAATCTGTATTCCTATTCCAATTCCGGGCGGCTTCCTGCCATTCTATGGTCCGCAAAGCGGCCCTGCGGGTAATGCCATTAAGCGCAATGGTAATCCGCTAACCGGTGTTAATGACGGCACTTATAACTCGGCACAGGTTAAGGGTGTGGTAGGTAACTAATTAAACAAGCAACAGAAATAAACGTAGTATGAAGAAACTAACTATTCTAACGGCCTTATTAGCTGTTCTGCAATTTACTTATGCAGCAAAAGGGCTTGTGGTAGAACAAAAATATACCAGCGATAACGCCATTGGTTCAACTATAAGCGTAACCTGGTACATTACTGATGATGCCTGCAAAATGCAGATGACATTCAGCGATGGTAAGGTAAATACGGTGTCAGATTTTATAGCTGACCGCAAAGGCAACCAGCTTTTAATGTTTAATGAAGGCACACCAAGCGGCGGACAGGCTAAAACCTATTTTGCCATGCCTACTAATAAAATACAGCCGCCTAAGGATATGGATGTGAGTGGTGTTAAGGTTACACGCACCGGCGAAACCATGCAGTTTGGAGGTGTAAAGTGTGAGAAGATGGTAGTAAGCACTACTTTAACTGAAACAGAAATGTGGGTTACGGTGGATGTGAAATATCCTTTCTACCAGTATTTCCCTTTCTTCCGCAGCAACTATGATATACTTGGCTTAAGCGCCGAAAAAATAAAAGGCTTTCCGGTTAAATCAATTACCAAAAACCTGCAAGGCAAAGTAATAGCCAGCTACGATTTAGTAAGCGTTAAGCAAACTGAAATAGCCGATGCGGAATTTACTGTGCCTGCCGACTACAAAAAGGCCCAGTAGTTTACGCCTTTAGTTTCTGTAAGTTTTCCAGCGTATAGCTTAGCATTTCGTCTGTTATATCCAGGTGCGTAACCATGCGCACCAGCGTAGGAGAGAAGGGAGAAGTGCGAATACCTATAGCCGCTAACTGTTCTGAAGTTTTAGCAGCGTCTGCTACTTCAAAAATTACAATATTGGTTTCAGCAGGTAAAACGCTTTTTACCCAATCGCACTGTTCCAGCGTTTCAGCCAGCATTCGTGCTTTTTTGTGGTCTTCTGCAAGGCGCTCAACATTATTATCTAAAGCATAAATGCATGCCGCAGCAAGTATGCCGCTTTGTCGCATACCGCCACCCATCACCTTTCTTATTTTCCGGCTATTCTTAATTAACTCTTTGCTGCCGGCTAATACGCTACCTGCCGGTGCGCCAAGCCCTTTGCTTATGCAAACCGAAACACTATCGAAAATACCATGCAGGTCTGCTGGTTTTTTACCTAAAAACTCCAGCGCATTAAATAGGCGCGCGCCATCTAAATGAATGATTAGGCTCTTGCTTCTGCAAAAGTCGCTTATCGCCTTCATCTCATCAAGGGTATATACACTACCACCGCCTTTGTTTACGGTATTTTCAATAGCCACCATGCGCGTGTTAGGGTACCAGTCGTAATCAGGTAGAATAAGTTCAGCTATTTGGGGCACAGTCATACGGCCACGGTTGCCATCGGTTAAGCGCACAGATACACCCGAATGAAATGCCCATCCCCCGGTTTCGTAATTATAGATGTGCGAAATTTTATCGCATATAACTTCATCCAAAGGCTGTGTATGCGCCTTAATGGCAATTTGGTTGGTCATGGTGCCGCTTGGGCAAAACAATGCCGCCTCAAAGCCAAACAGCGCAGCTACTTTCTCCTCCAGCTTTTTTACCGTTGGGTCTTCAGCAAAAACATCATCGCCTAATTCGGCAGTTACCATTGCATTAAGCATGGCTGCCGAAGGTTTGGTAAGCGTATCGCTTCTTAAATCAACTATCATGGTTTTACAAGGTATATAAAGCGCTCAACTAATAAGTAATTGCCGATTAAGGGGAATAGTAATCCATATATTGCACCCCAAAAGTGCGCCACATGGTCTATACGGTCGCCACCCCTGCGAGACATAACGGTTGAAATACCCAAATACAATAGCCCCACTACCCAGGCCGGTGTTTTACCCAGCGGAATAAAAAAGAAGCTGAAGCCGTAGGCCGTAGGGTGAAAAATGATAAACGCAAACATTACCGCACTGGTAGCTCCTGAAGCCCCCACGCTGGAAAAGCTGTAATCATCTTTATGTTTAAACAGGTTCCACAAATTGGCAAAAATGGCGGCACTGAAATAAAACAGCACAAACATTACACCTCCGTTGTTGCCGAATATCTGCATGTTTTCAGTGGAAGGGTTCAGCCAATGGAAATCGCGTTCCACCACTTCGCCAAAGGAATACAGGGCAAGCATATTAAACGACAGGTGAACAAAATCGGCATGCAGAAAAACCATGCTTACCAGGCGATGAATCTTCTTTTGATGCCATACCAGGTAAGGATTGAATTTTAGTTCCTCAAAAACGTGCAGGTTACTAAGCGCGTAAAACGAAAAAGCGCATGTAACCACCACAATTATCAGTGTAATACTCATGAATGATGATAAGGTTCGTTGTTTAAAATAGTAAAGGCACGGTAAAGCTGCTCTGCAAAAATGGCGCGTATAATCTGGTGCGAAAAGGTCATTTTACTTAAGCTGAGTTTGGCATTGGCCCTGCTGTAAACATCTTTTGAAAAACCGTATGCCCCGCCAATGGCAAAACAAATGTTTTTGTGCGATTGATTCATAAGGTTATTCAATACACCGGCAAACTGAACCGAATCCATTTCCTTTCCGCGTTCATCCAGCAGAAAAAGGTAGTCGCCGGGGTTAATGCGCTTTAGTAATAGCTGGCCTTCCTGTTCCTTTACTTTTTCAATATCAGTGCTTTTAATGCCGCCGTTTTCAATTACAATATCCTCGTATTTTATATAACGGTTAATGCGTTTGGCATAATCGGCACATATGTTTTTAATATCCGGCGAAACGGTTTTGCCCAGTTGTAAGAAGCTGATTTTCATGAATGATTTGTAATTGAAACGTCCACCGCTATTTTAGCACGCTAATTTAACCGTATGAACATAAGCAAGTCCTCGTTATTTTCCCTTGTAATTCTGTTTTTCGCTTTAAGCACTATTACAAGCTGCACCGATAAATCAAAGCTGGTGGTAGGCACCTGGCGCATTGAAGACCTTAAATATAAGGAGGCTGTAACGCCTGAAATGAAGCCCGTTACCGATAACTGGGTGAACATGATGAAAAGCTCGTACAGTATTACCTACCGTGCAGACGGAACTTATACTGCCACACTGAATAATAGCCCTGCTGAGGGAAAGTGGAAATTAAACTGGAATTCTACCGCAATGACTTCTACCGGCCCCGATAACCAGCCTAAGACATTCCAGGTAGAAGAGCTGGATAACGAGAAGTTCGCCTTTAGGGTAGATGAAAACGGGCAGGAAGTAACCTTTGTATTGGTTAGAAAATAAACAGAAAAACATGAACGTTAAAAAGAGAATATACCTTTTACTGTGTGCAGGCTTAATACTGTTGTTAGCCCAATGCACCAATAAAACCAAGGAACAGCTAAGGGGAATTTGGCGCGTTGATGCCATTGAACTGAACAACACTAAAATGGATGGTAATGCTGCCGGCCAATGGTTGTGGGAGTTTAACGAGGAAGGAGGCTATATGATAATGGCTGCGGGTATGAAAGAGAAGGGCAAATTCAGCCTTAGCGATAAAACCCTGAAGCTAAAATCAATAACCAACCCCGATAAGGAAGAATCAGTTTTTACCATACAGCATTTAGATAGTCTGCATTTGGACCTTGCCAGTGATGTAAAGGGCAACAAAACCCTGCTGCACCTAATTAAAGCCAAGGATGGGGAAATGGAAGAAGATGATTAAGATATCTTTCGCAATACGTATTCCTAACTTCTTATATTAGCCCTATGGCGCTTTGGGTTATCCTGGCAATTATACTTGTTGGCCTCCTGCTTATTTTTCTGGAGATATTCTTTATACCCGGAACTACACTGTTTGGTATAGCAGGTGGGGTGGCTGTAGTGGCAGGTGTGCTGCTTATGTATAGCTATTACGGGCAAAAGGCCGGTAACATAACTATGATTATTTCGCTTACTGCGGTGTTTGTAAGCATAGCCCTTGGCTTTAGAGTTATACAAACCAATAAGCTGGCTATGAAGGGAACCATTGATAGCAGGGTAAATGATGCCGAAGTATCGTTTTTAAATGTTGGTGACACAGGAACCACCATTACAGAGTTGCGGCCTAACGGTAAGGCGGTGTTTGGAAACAATAAACTGGATGTATATTCAACCGGCGATTATGTTAAGCGTGATACCGCAATAGAAATTATTAAAATTACCGGTAATAAAATTTTAGTTCAACCCATAAAAACCTGATATAATGGACGCACCCGTTTTAGTATTGGCAGGCGTTATAGTCTTTGCCGTTTTAATTCTCTTTTGGCTGTTGCCAATACCGCTGTGGTTATCGGCAAAGTTTGCCAACGTAAACATCAGCCTTGTTCAGTTATTGTTTATGCGCTTCCGCCGTGTGCCGCCTACTACCATAGTAAATGCAATGGTAATGGGTCATAAGGCAGGTATACCTGTGGAGCGCGATATGCTTGAAGCCCACTATTTGGCAGGCGGTAATGTTGACCGTGTGGTGCGTGCGCTTATTAGTGCCGATAAAGCAAACATTGAACTGGATTTTCGCGCCGCTACTGCTATTGACCTTGCCGGCCGTAACGTATTTGAAGCCGTGCAAATGAGTGTGCAACCACGTATTATTGAATCACCACCGGTAACAGCAGTTGCTAAGGATGGTATTCAGCTAATAACCAAAGCCCGTGTAACTGTGCGCGCTAACATTAAGCAGTTAGTGGGTGGTGCCGGTGAGGAAACCGTACTTGCCCGTGTTGGTGAAGGGATTGTAACCTGTATAGGTTCATCAGAAAGCCATAAGCACGTAATGGAAAACCCTGACAGCATTTCAAAAGTGGTGTTGGCCAAGGGCCTTGATGCAGGAACGGCTTTCGAAATTCTTTCTATTGATATTGCCGACATTGACATTGGTAAAAACATTGGCGCTGCCCTGCAAATGGACCAGGCCAATGCCGATAAGAATATTGCACAGGCTAAGGCCGAGGAACGCCGCGCAATGGCTATAGCCCTTGAGCAGGAAATGAAAGCCAAAGCACAGGAAGCCCGCGCCAAGGTTATTGAGGCCGAAGCACAGATACCTATTGCTATGGCCGATGCATTTAAACACGGCAACTTAGGTGTAATGGATTACTACAAAATGCAAAACATACAGGCCGACACCAGCATGCGCGATAACATTGCCAAAGGCCCCGGCGAAAAGAAGTAAACTGAATGAAGTTTTTATGAATAGAGCCCCTGAGCAATCGGGGGCTTTTTTATTTTAAAGCAGCGTGTTAACCACATTCCATATAACAGCGGTTCCTCCTGGATTTTCTGCAACGTATTGTTTAGCGGCATTTGCGCTTGTTGGCAGTTTATTGTTTTGCAGCAGACTTGCTACAATACTATTTAACGACGCAGCATCAGTAATGCAAAAGCCTGCACCCCTTGCAATTAACTGTAAGGCCTCAGCAGATTTTTGGTGATTAGGGCCAAAGATTACCGGCATACCATATACGGCAGGTTCTAATACATTATGCACGCTTGCGTTAAAGCCACCGCCTACGTAAGCAATTGTGCCGTAGGCATAAATAAATGTCAACTGCCCTATGCTATCTACCACTATTACTTCGGCGTTTGCGGCATTACCATCATTTAGCTGCGAAAGCTTTACCACCTTTGAACCTAATTGCGCAGTTAGCTTATCTATTCTTTCGCTATCAATATCGTGTGGGGCAATAATGTATTTATAGCCTTTAAGTATGCCTTGTGCAATTAGTTGCAACAATAGTTCTTCGTCTTTAGGCCAGGTGCTACCGGCAATAAGTAAAGGAGCGGTGCCTTTAAATTTTTCAATCAAGGGTAGTTGCTGGCGGTTTTGCGCTATCTGGTAAACGCGGTCGAAACGCGTATCGTTAGCTACTACGCTCTTAATGCCAATACCGGCTAATAGTTTTTGAGAAGTTTCTGTTTGAACGAAAATAGAGGTGAACATTTTCAGCATCTGCCTGAACAAGCCGCCGTACCATGCAAAGAAAACCTGCTCTTTTCTGAAAATGGCAGAGAACAGAATAGTTGGAATGCCTTTGTTTTTTAACTCGCTCAGGTAATTATACCAAAACTCATACTTTACAAAGAAGGCCACATTAGGTTGAATGAGCGCAATAAACTGCTTTGCGTTTTGCGGTGTATCCAGCGGTAAATAAGTTACCACATCTGCACCGCTATAATTTTTCCTCACCTCGTAACCGGAAGGGGAGAAGAAGCTAAGCACAATCCTATAATCGGGTCTCTCCTGTTTAAGCTTTTCTATTAATGGCCGCGCCTGTTCAAACTCACCCAGGCTGGCGCAATGGAACCAGGCTGTTTTTTGCGTTGTAGCTGATTTAGGTTGTAGCTTTGTCTTCCAGTCTTTGCGTCCTTCTATCCACAGCGCTGCTTTCTTATTAAATAAGGATGCTATATAAATGCCAAGCCCGTATAGTTGTATACCGATATTGTAGGCCAGTGCGCTCAAGGCAAGGTTTTGGTTTAGTAAGTGCTTAGTAGTAATAATACTCCTTCTCGTTAGCTTGTAAGAAAATGGGTAGTATCCAACCCACTTTTAAGCCCAGGAACATATCAACGCGGTTTTCAGTTAGTTTACGCTGTTCGTAAAAATCAAAGTTGCGGCGGTCCTTGGTAAAGGCTACATCAAACTGTAAACCGGCGTAAAAGCTGTAGTACTTACGGCGCGCCATAAAGGTGCCCCCCACAAACTGCGATATAACCGGGCCGTTGCACATACGGTCGTACCCTTTGCGGTAGATTTTGCTTAATTGGGGTACGCTGGTTTCGCGCACGTTAAGCCAAATTTTGTGTTGCAGCATACCAAAGCCGGTAATAAACAGTAGGCCCGCATCAGGGTACTGAGGTGAAAACGGAATGATTTTGCCAAATTCTGCCTTAATGGTAAAACCCTGCATTTGGGGGCGAACACGTATGAGGTCGTTATTAGTGCCTATAAGGTGCCCGGTAGAGGTAGTTATTTTGTCAATTATGTAGTTCTCTCTAAGCTGGTCGCCAAACATAAATCCACCTTCTATACCCACCAGCCAGTTCTTCTTCATTTTGTACATAAGGTTAAGGCTAACCTGGTTATTAAAGCCAAAGCGGTCGGCCATGTTACCAAAAGGAAACTGTGCCGTGTAGGAGGGGGCAATTATCAGCGCATCGTTAGGTTCAAACTTGCTTTGCGGCCTGGTTTTGGGTAATTCCTGCTCCTGCCCGAAAACCGTGAGGCTGAGAAGCACTAAAAGAAAAAGATATGATGATTTGTTTATAAAGTTCAATTTCATTGATTTGCGCCGCAATTTACGTTTAGAATAGCATATTATTAAGCTTAGGCTTCCATAACTGCAACAACGCAAAATTATTACATTCGCTCGCCCAAAAAATGATAACCGTGCCCGAAATAAAAATGGTCGACCTTTCGGCCCAATACCAACGTATTAAGCCGGAAATAGATAAGGCAATTGCCGATGTAATTAATGCTACCCAGTTTATTAAGGGCCCACAGGTTAAAGCATTTGAAGACCACCTTGCTGCCTACCTTGGTTGCAAGCAGGTTATAAGCTGCGCTAACGGAACGGATGCACTGCAAATTGCGATGATGGCGTTGGGTTACCAGCCGGGTGATGAAGTAATTACAGCTTCCTTTACTTATGTAGCTACTGCCGAAGTTATTGCCCTGCTAAAATTAAAGCCTGTATTGGTTGACGTTAACCCCGATACCTTTACCATTGACCCTGCCGCTATTGAAAAAGCCATTACGCCCCGCACCAAGGCTATTGTGCCGGTGCATTTGTTCGGCCAATGTGCCGATATGGAGGCCATAATGGATATAGCCAACAGGCACAACCTGCATGTAATTGAAGATAACGCCCAGGCCATAGGGGCTGATTTTACCTATAAAAACGGAACAACCGTTAAGGCGGGTACTATTGGCACTATAGGCAGCACTTCGTTCTTCCCCAGCAAAAATTTGGGTTGCTATGGCGATGGTGGCGCGTTATATACTAATGATGAGGCCCTGGCCAAGCGCATACGTATGATAGCTAACCACGGCCAAAGCGTTTTATACCAGCACGATGAAATAGGCGTAAACAGCCGTTTAGACAGCATACAGGCAGCTATATTAGATGTGAAGCTGAAATACCTTGACGACTATGCCGAACGCCGCCGCAAAGTGGCCGATTACTATGATGCCGCTTTTGCCGGTTTAACCAATGTGCAAACGCCGGTTCGTTACAAACCAAGCACGCATGTGTTCCACCAGTATACTATGAAACTGAAAAATGTGGACCGCGACGAGGTAAGAAAGCAGTTGGCCGAAAAGGGAATTCCTTCTATGGTGTATTATCCTATTCCTTTGCATATGCAAAAGGCATATACCGATGAGCGCTATAAGGAAGGTATGTTTCCGGTAACGGAGCAACTTTGTAAAAGCGTATTATCACTACCTATACACACTGAGTTCCACGAGCAGGAACTGAAATTTATTGCCGATAGTTTTAAAGAATTAGTGAAATGAAAATTGCCGTTGTAGGTACCGGATACGTGGGCCTGGTTACAGGAACCTGCTTTGCCGAAACGGGTAATGTAGTTACCTGTATTGATATAGATGCCAATAAGGTAGAGCAGTTGAAAAACGGCGTAATGCCTATATATGAACCTGACCTTGATGTGTTGTTTGAACGCAACCTGAAGCAGGGCCGTTTAAAGTTTACTACTTCATTGGCAGAGGGAATAAAAGAGGCGAAGGTGATTTTTCTTGCCTTGCCAACGCCCCCGGGCGAAGATGGCAGCGCAGATTTAAAGTATGTGCTGCAGGTGGCAGATGATTTAGGGAAGTTACTTGACCGCTATGCGGTTATTGTAAATAAAAGCACGGTACCGGTTGGTACGGCCGATAAGGTACGTGACGTGGTTTCAAAAAATGCCAAAGTAAAATTTGATGTGGTATCTAACCCTGAGTTTTTGAAAGAGGGTGTGGCTGTAGAAGATTTTATGAAGCCTGAAAGAGTGGTGGTGGGAACCCGTTCGGAAGAAGCGGCGCAAATAATGGAAGAGTTGTATGAGCCTTTTGTGCGCCAGGGCAATCCTATCATTTTTATGGATGAGCGCAGCTCGGAATTGACCAAGTATGCGGCTAATGCCTTTTTGGCCACTAAAATTTCGTTTATGAACGAAATAGCTAACCTGTGCGAATTGGTTGGTGCAGATGTAGATAATGTGCGCAAAGGCATAGGAACCGATACCCGAATTGGAAAACGCTTTCTTTTTGCCGGCGTTGGTTATGGCGGCAGTTGTTTCCCTAAGGATGTGCAGGCGCTTTACCATACATCACAACAGAACAAGTATGACTTTACTATACTTGATTCAGTAATGCGCGTAAACAAATTGCAGCGCGAAAACTTCTTTAATAAGATTTCAGACCACTTTAAAGGCGAGCTAAAAGGCAAAACAATAGCCCTATGGGGCCTGGCTTTTAAGCCTAATACCGACGATATACGCGAGGCGCCTGCTTTATACATTATTGAGCAGTTATTGGCCGCAGGGGCCAAAGTACGTGCTTACGACCCAGAAGCTATGAAGAATGTGCAGAAGCAGTTTGGGGAGAAGGTATACTTTGCAACTGATGAATATGATGCACTAAGCGGTGCCGATTTCCTGGTAATTGTAACGGAGTGGAATGAGTTCCGCTCGCCCGATTTTGACCGAATAGCCGCCAGCCTTAAGAATAAATTGATTTTTGACGGCAGAAACCTTTATAGTGTTGAGCATTTGAAAAAGCTTGGCTTTACGTATTATAGCATTGGCAGAGAAACAGCAAAATGAAACGAGTATTAATAACAGGCGCTGCGGGCTTTTTAGGTTCTCACCTTTGTGACCGGTTCATAAAGGAAGGATACCATGTAATTGGTATGGATAACCTTATTACCGGCGACCTTAAGAATATTGAGCATCTGTTTAAACTGGAACATTTCGAGTTTTACCATCATGATGTTTCCAAGTTTGTGCATGTGCCCGGCCATCTTGATTACATATTGCACTTCGCCTCGCCGGCATCGCCTATTGATTATTTAAAAATACCTATACAAACACTTAAGGTAGGTTCTTTAGGCACGCACAATTTGCTGGGTTTGGCCAAGGCAAAAAAAGCCTGCATACTGGTGGCCTCTACCAGCGAGGTTTACGGTGACCCGCAGGTGCACCCACAAAATGAAGATTACTGGGGAAATGTAAACCCTGTTGGCCCCCGCGGCGTTTATGATGAAGCCAAACGCTTTCAGGAAGCGATAACCATGGCTTACCACACCTTTCACGGTGTTGATACAAAAATTGTAAGAATATTTAATACATATGGCCCGCGCATGCGTTTGAATGATGGGCGTGTGTTGCCTGCCTTTATAGGCCAGGCCCTGCGCGGCGAAGACCTTACCGTTTTTGGTGATGGCAGCCAAACGCGCTCTTTCTGCTATGTAGATGATTTGGTAGAAGGTATTTACCGCTTATTGTTATCTGACTATCATCAGCCGGTTAACGTGGGTAACCCATCGGAAATTACCATCAGCCAGTTTGCAGAAGAAATAATAAAACTTACAGGCACCACGCAAAAAGTTATCTATAAGCCATTGCCGGTAGATGACCCTAAGCAACGTCAACCGGATATTACACGTGCCAAAGCCATTTTAGGCTGGGAGCCGAAGGTTAACCGCGCCGAAGGGTTGAAGATTACGTACGATTACTTTAAAGGTTTATCGAAAGAAGAATTATATCAATCTAAACATAGGTTTGCGTAATGGAAAACAAAGAGTATTTCGTGCATGAAAGCGCCTATGTAGATGAAGGCTGCAAAATTGGTAAGGGCACTAAAATTTGGCACTTCAGCCATGTAATGCCCAATTGCACTATTGGCGAAAACTGTAACATTGGTCAAAACGTAGTGGTTAGCCCTGATGTGGTATTGGGTAATAATGTTAAGATACAGAACAACGTATCTATATACACAGGCGTGGTTTGCGAGGATGATGTGTTCCTGGGGCCTTCAATGGTATTTACCAATGTAACTAATCCGCGCAGTGCAGTAAACCGTAGGGGGCAGTATTCAAAAACTACAGTAAAGCGCGGCGCTTCCATTGGTGCTAATGCTACTATAGTTTGCGGGCATGATATTGGCGAGTTTGCCTTTATTGGCGCCGGGGCAGTGGTTACTAAAAACGTTCCTGCTTATGCATTATTAGTAGGTAACCCGGCTAAGCAATTGGGTTGGATGAGTGAATACGGACACAGGTTAAGCTTTGATAAAGAAGGCATGGCTGAGTGCCCTGAGAGTAAAGAAAAATATCAATTAAAAGACGGTAAGGTTTCAAAAGTTAAATAATATGGTTGAAGAATTATTAAGCAAGAAGAAGAAATTAGCAGTAATAGGTTTGGGTTACGTGGGGCTGCCTATTGCGTTAGAATTTGCCCGTAAAATTTCTGTAATAGGTTTTGATATCAACCAAAAAAGGGTTGATATGATGCGCAATAACATTGACCCGAGCAATGAATTGGAAGCGAAAGACTTTGAAGGAACAGATATACACTTCACGGCAAACATTGATGACTTAAAGGATGCAAACTTCTTTATAGTGGCGGTTCCAACGCCGGTAGATAAGCACAATGTGCCCGATTTAAAACCGGTAGTAAGCGCTTCTACTACAATTGGTAAAGTGTTGAAGAAGGGTGATTATGTAGTGTTTGAATCTACTGTTTACCCCGGTTGTACTGAGGAAGATTGTCTACCCGTAATGGAGCAGTTAAGCGGCCTTAAAATGGGTGTTGACTTTAAATTGGGTTACAGCCCTGAGCGTATTAACCCCGGCGATAAGGAACATACGATTACTAAAATCAAGAAGGTAGTTTCAGGTTGCGATGCAGAATCGTTGGATGTTATTGCGCGCACTTATGAAATAATAGTTACTGCCGGTACGCACCGTGCATCTTCAATTAAAGTAGCTGAAGCTGCCAAGATTATTGAAAATACCCAGCGCGACTTGAACATTGCGTTGATGAACGAGTTAAGCCGCATTTTCGACTTAATGGGTATAAACACTTATGAAGTATTGGAAGCTGCCGGCACCAAATGGAACTTCCTGAAGTTCTTCCCGGGTTTAGTGGGCGGCCACTGTATTGGTGTGGACCCATACTACCTTACTTACAAATCATTGGAATTAGGTTACAACCCTGAAGTAATTTTAGCGGGCCGCCGCATTAATGATGATATGGGTGCGCATGTGGCCCGTAAGCTGGTACAGGAGTTGATTAAGTTGCACAAGCAAATTGATGCTACCCGTATTTTAGTAATGGGTGCTACCTTTAAAGAGAACGTAAGCGATATACGTAACAGCAAAGTGGTAGATGTAATTCAGGAATTGAAGAGATACTCAGTAAAAACAGAAGTTACCGACCCTTACGCTGATGCCGAAGAATTTCATGAGGAATACGGTATACACCTGAATAAGGAGTACGGTAAAGATTATGATGCGGTAATTGTGGCTGTAAACCACGACCAATTCAGCACATTGGATGATGCCTTCTTCCAAAAAATATTGAAAAAGGATGGTATTATAGTTGACGTTAAAGGTGATTTACGAAATAAAATAAAGGCTTTCTCGTATTGGAGTCTGTAAATTGAAGCATGAAAAAGATATTAGTAACAGGTGGTGCAGGTTTTATCGGTTCGCATGTAGTGCGGCTGTTTGTAAATAACTATCCCGATTATGAAGTATATAACCTGGATAAGCTGACTTATGCCGGTAACCTGGAAAACCTGAAAGATGTTGAAGGTAAACCCAACTACAAGTTTGTAAAAGGCGATATTACCGATCAAGCCTTCATCAACAATCTGTTTGAAGAGCATAAGTTTTTAGCAGTAGTGCATTTAGCTGCTGAAAGTCATGTGGACCGTTCCATCTCTAATCCATTAGAGTTTGTTACTACTAACGTAATAGGCACTGTTAATCTGCTTAACGCTGCCAAAAAGGTATGGGAGTGCACTAAGGACAAGCCTTTGCGTAAGGACCGCATTTTCTACCATGTTTCAACTGATGAAGTATATGGCTCTTTGGGTGATGAAGGGTTCTTTTTAGAAACTACCCCTTATGACCCACAGTCTCCTTACAGTGCCTCTAAAGCAAGCAGCGATCATTTTGTGCGTGCTTACTTTAATACCTACAACCTGCCTGTAGTAATATCAAATTGCAGTAACAACTATGGCTCACACCAGTTTCCTGAAAAGTTGTTGCCACTTTTTATCAACAACATACGCAACAACAAGCCGCTACCGGTTTATGGCGATGGTAAATACACCCGCGATTGGTTGTGGGTAGTTGACCATGCGCGTGCAATTGATACTATTTTGCATAAAGGCGAACTTGGTGAAACTTACAACATAGGTGGTTGGAATGAATGGCAAAACATTGAGCTGATAAAGCTGATGTGTAAGGTGATGGATAAAAAACTGGGTAGGGAAGAAGGTACATCAGAAAAGTTGATAACCTATGTAAAGGACCGCCCCGGCCACGACCGCCGTTATGCTATTGATGCCACCAAGCTTAATGAAAAGCTGGGCTGGAAGCCTTCGGTTACTTTTGAAGAAGGCCTTGAAAAAACCGTTGACTGGTATTTGGCAAATGAAGAATGGCTGAACCATGTAACCAGCGGTGCTTACAAAAACTATTACGAACAACAATACAGTGCGCGCTAATGTTTGATATTAAATATCACGATAAAGATCTTTCACAATACAGTTTTTTGGTTACCGGTGGCGCAGGCTTTATCGGTTCTAACATTGTGGAGTATTTATTGAAATACGGGGCAAAGAAGGTGCGCGTATTTGATAACCTGGCTACAGGTAGGGCGCAAAACCTTGATGAATTTAAAGGCAATGCTGCTTTTGAATTTTTGAATGGCGATATCCGTAACCTGGCTGATTGCCGCAAAGCCTGCGAAGGGATTGATTTTGTGTCGCACCAGGCGGCTTTAGGTTCTGTGCCGCGTTCTATTAAAGAGCCGTGGAATACTAACGATGTTAACGTTGGCGGTTTTGTAAACATGCTTAGCGCAGCTAATGAAGCAAAGGTTAAGAATTTCGTCTATGCATCATCTTCTTCGGTTTATGGTGATGAAGCCTCTTTGCCTAAAGTAGAGGCGCGCATTGGTCGTCAGCTTTCGCCCTATGCAGTAAGCAAATACACCAATGAGTTGTACGCCTCAGTGTTTCAAACCGTTTACGGTATGAACATTATCGGCATGCGCTACTTCAACATATTTGGCCCCAAGCAGGACCCTAACGGTATGTATGCGGCGGTAATTCCCTTGTTTGTTTCTAAAATAATGGAGCGCGGGGAAGTGTTTATTGACGGAGATGGTGAACAAACCCGCGATTTTACTTTTGTAGAAAATGCAGTGCAGGCCAATGTGCGTGCTATGCTTACGGATAATAAAGAAGCCAGCGGGCAGGTATTTAATATAGCTGTGGGTGAGAATTTCTCAGTTAACCGCTTGTATACCGATATTCAGAAATTACTGGGCAGCGACCATAAGGCTACTTACCGCGCAACGCGTGCGGGGGATATTCGCAACTCCTTAGCTGATATTTCAAAAGCACAAACCGTGCTGGGTTATAAGCCTGAATTTAACTTTGCTAAAGGCTTGGCTATTACCGTTGATTATTTCAAGGGTATATACAGCAATTAGCGCCTTTACTTGGCAACGGGCAAAATGAGGCTATCTTAGCCTTAAATTCAACTTGTGTTTAATAAACTACTGCAGCTATTTGGTGGAAAGAAGGAAGAGAATTCCGCCCTGGAAGATTATAGCCTGATGGCTGCGGATATTCATTCGCACCTTATACCGGCAATTGATGATGGTAGCCCCGATATGGAAACTACGCTGGAGATGTTGCGGCAGTTTAAAGCCCTGGGGTTTAAAAAAATTTATACCTCACCGCATGTTGTGGCCGACGGTTATAATAACTCTACAGAGAAGATATTAAAAGGCCGCGATGCCGTTCGTGAACAGATAGCCAAACAGGGTATAGATATAGAGTTTGATGCCATTGCAGAATACTATGCAGATAACTCGATGTTTGAGAAAATTGAAAAGCGCGACCTGCTGACCTTTGGCAGAAACTATGTGTTGATTGAGTTTTCGTATTTACAGAAGCAGAATGTAGTGCTGGATATAATCTATAAACTGCAATTAGCGGAATACCGCGTGGTGCTGGCCCACCCTGAACGCTACCCTTATTATCATGAGAACGATTTCAAGACCTACCACTCTTTTAAAGATAGAAATGTCTACTTCCAGATTAATATAGGTTCATTGAGCGGCAAGTATGGAAAACCGGCCAAACAGGTAGCCGAAAGATTGATTGACGAAAAAATGGTTAACTTTGCCGGCAGCGACTTGCATAAGGTAACGCAATTTGACAGCCTTAGGGAATGCCTGAAGCTGAAACACCTTGAAAAACTGCTCACCGACCCTAAGCTTTTAAACAAAACCTTAGTTTAGTTATTATTACCCTCAGAATTGTTTAACCCAGATTTGATTTTACCATGCCTTTTATTGAAACCGGAATAGCCGGCCTTAAAGTGTTTGAACCACGTGTGTTTGCTGATGCGCGAGGCTACTTTTTTGAAAGTTTTAATAAAAACACTTTTGCCGAAGCGGGCATTACAAATGAATTTGTTCAGGACAATGAATCAAGGTCATCATATGGTGTGTTGCGCGGCTTGCATTACCAGCTTAACCCAATGGCGCAGGCCAAGTTAGTGCGTGTAGTAGAAGGTGAAGTGTTGGATGTGGCAGTTGATATACGCAAGGGCTCGCCCACCTTTGGTAAAAGTTATGCGGTTAGGTTGAGTGCCGAAAACAAGAAGCAGTTATATATACCGCGTGGGTTTGCCCACGGCTTTGCAGTGTTAAGCGATACCTGCATTTTTCAATATAAGTGCGATAACTTTTACAGCAAGGAAAGTGAAGGAGGCATAATTTTTAATGATGCCGATTTGAATATAGACTGGATTATAAAGCCCGAAGAAGCCCTGGTTAGCGATAAAGATAAAGTGTTGCCGGGCTTTAAAGCTTGTGCCAATAATTTTGAATTTAAACCATGAAAAAAGTTTTAGTTACCGGTGCCCACGGTCAGTTAGGCTCTGAAATTAATTTCCTGTCCTCGTTATTGGAATCACACTCCTTTACTTTTTACGATTATCAGGATTTGGATATTACCGATGCCGCTGCGGTTGACAAGGCGGTTTCATCAGGCTTTGAGGTTTTAATTAACTGTGCTGCTTATACAGCAGTTGATAAGGCCGAAAGCGAAAAAGACCTGGCCTATAAAATAAATGGTGAAGCTGTAGGAATATTAGCAAAGGCCTGCAAAAAATACAATTGCAAAATGGTGCACGTTAGCACCGATTTTATTTTCGATGGTACCTTGGCGCGCCCGTTAGTGGAAGACGATTCACCTAATCCGCTTTCTGTTTATGGGGCAAGTAAATTGGAAGGAGAAAAGCAATTGTTGGCTAATAATGCGGAGGCTGTTATCCTCCGCACCAGCTGGGTGTATTCTTCCTTCGGTAATAACTTTGTGAAAACCATTTTGCGCTTGTGCAAAGAGCGGGAATCATTGAATATAATATTTGACCAGGTGGGCACGCCTACCTACGCCCGCGATTTAGCTTCTGTTATTCTGCAAATAATACAAGGCGATAAGTGGCAGCCCGGTGTTTACAATTATAGCAATGAAGGCGTGTGTAGCTGGTTTGATTTTGCTGTTGCTATACGCGACATAGCAGGATTGAAAACAAAAATAAACCCCATTGAAACTTACCAATATCCCACACCTGCTGTTCGCCCAAAATACAGTGTGTTGAATAAGAAAAAGATAAAGGAGACGTTTGGTATACATATACCGTATTGGAGAGAAAGCCTGCAAGGCTGTATGAAACTGTTAGGATAGTATGAAGTTTGTTTACCGGGATATTGATATAGAGGCCGTAGTTGCAATAGCAAAGAAAGCCGGTGATGCTATTATGGAAGTTTACAGCCGCGATTTTGCCGTGGAAGTAAAAGATGATAAATCGCCACTTACAGAAGCTGACCGGAAATCGAACGAGGTAATACTGCAGGGCCTGCACCAATTGTATCCTGCTATACCCTACATAAGTGAAGAAGTGAAGGCTCTGCCTTATGAAGAGCGTAAAACCTGGAAGCGCTTTTGGTTGATTGACCCCTTGGATGGCACTAAGGAGTTTATTAAGCGCAACGGGGAGTTTACGGTAAACATTGCGTTAATAGAAGATGGCGTTGCTAAACTGGGCGTGGTGTATGCCCCTGCTTTAAATCAATTGTTTTTCGGGGCTGAAGGTGTTGGCGCATTTAAGCAGGAAGAGGATAGATACGTTGCTATAAAAGCAACAGCGCATTATACAAAGCTGCAGAAGGTAATGGTGGTAGCCAGCCGCTCGCATTTAACGGATGAAACCCTGCAGTTTGTTGATCGCTTAAAACAGGAGGGGAAAGAGGTTGACTTTTTATCCTCCGGTAGTTCTTTAAAATTTTGCCTGGTGGCCGAAGGCAAGGCGGATGTTTATCCGCGATTTGGCCCTACGATGGAGTGGGACAGCGCTGCTGCCCATGCCGTGGTTTTATATGCCGGTAAAGGCGTTTATGAAATAACGGGCGGTAAGCCCTTAGTTTACAATAAAGAGAGTTTGCTTAACCCTTTCTTTATTGTGGAATAATATTCCCTCCCTTCGTTTGTATTAATTGTATTTTAAACCTGCCTAATGCAGGAATAACTATTGCCATGGGGTTTAGCAAATAATGCTTTGCTCTTAATGGCTAAAAGAAATTTAGATTATGTCGAAAAAGAAAAAGAAAGACTTTATACCGCGTAAAAAGAAAGAGGATAAGTCTTTTGAAAAAAAGAAAGACCATAAAGGGGATAAGAAAAAGAAAAAGTCCTCTAACAATGGAAATGCAGATATTGTATTGAGCGTAATAAAAGCAATGGGAAAGGATGCTGATTTGAAAAAGCTGTTCCCTAAGCTGCTGCGCAAACTAACACAGGAAGAAATAATAGTTGCCCTTAATGAATTAGACCACGAAGGGGTTTTGCGTATTGAACAAAAGGGCACCATTAAGTTACTGAATATGCCTAAGGCCCATAAAGGGGATGGCAAGAACAGCCGTTACTTTTATGGCACGGTAGATATTGCACGTAGTGGCGATGCCTTTATAACTGTTGAAGGTTTAGAGAAGGATGTATATGTGCCGAAGAAGTACGTAAAGAACGCTCAACAGGGCGATGAAGTAAAACTGCGTATAACCGGTGGTGGACGCCGACCTGAAGGTGAGATATTAGAGATAACCAAACACAGCCGGGATACCTTTTTAGGCAGAGTGGATGTGTTGGAACGCTTCGCCTTTTTTATTGCGGATGAAAACCGCTTAAAGAGCGATGTGTTTGTTCCGTTGGATGCACTGAATGGCGCTAAACACCATGACCGCGTTATTGTGCGTGTTACCAATTGGAATAGTGGCACCAAGAACCCTGTGGGTGAGGTGTTGGAAGTGCTTGACGGCAGCTACAGCAGCGACCTGGACATGAAGCGCATATTAATGGAGAACGGCTTTAGCATTGATTTCCCAAAGGCCTGTTACCAGGAGTTGGCGCGCGTTAGCGAAAAAATAAGCCGCGAGGAAATAAGCAAGCGCCTTGATTACAGAGATGTGTTGACCTTTACAATTGACCCTGTTGATGCCAAGGATTTTGATGATGCCATCTCTATTCGAAAGCTGGATAACGGAAACCTTGAGGTAGGTGTGCACATTGCGGATGTATCGCATTATATACCGGAAGGCAGCGAACTGGATAAGGAAGCAGAGCGGCGGGCCACTTCCGTTTACCTGCCTGATAGGGTTTGCCCTATGTTGCCGGAAAAGTTGAGCAATGTGTTATGCTCGCTGCGGCCCAATGAAGACAAACTGACCTTCAGCACCATTTTTGAAATGGATGATAAGTTCAATGTAAAGCATGTTTCAATAGGTAAAACCGTAATACACAGCAACCGCCGCTTTACGTATGAAGAAGTGCAGGAAGTTCTGGAAACAGGGCAAGGCGATTATGTTGAAGAATTAAAAACGCTGTTGGCTATTTCGAAGAAGATACGCGAGAAGCGATTTAAGAAAGGAGCGATTGCTTTTGAAAAGGCAGAGGTTCGCTTTAAACTGGATGAAAACGGCAAGCCATTGGGCATTGTGTTGAAGATACGTAAGGATGCCCACCTGTTGGTAGAGGACTTTATGTTGTTGGCTAATGAAACGGTAGCTAAATACGGCAGCCGCCTGCATAACGGCAAACAGGCCAAACCTTTTGTTTACCGTGTGCATGATACACCGGACCCTGCTAAGTTGGAGTTGTTTGCTGCAGTAGTATCGCGCTTTGGTTATGTGTTGAAGTTTGAAGAACCAAAACAGGTGTCTGAAACGCTTAATAACCTTTTAAAGAAAGTGGAAGGCCGGCCTGAGCAAAACGTGGTAGAAACTATGGCTATACGCACTATGGCTAAAGCGGAGTATACTACGGAGAATATAGGGCACTACGGTTTGGCTATGGAGCATTACACGCACTTTACCTCACCCATACGCCGTTACCCTGATGTAATGGTGCATCGTTTAATTCATAAGCTGCTAACGCATAGCGATGCGGTGGTTGATAAAGATGAACTGGAGAAATACTGCAAGAACTCATCGCTAATGGAGCGCAAGGCCATGGATGCCGAACGTGAAGCCACTAAGTACAAGCAGATTGAATTTTTGCAGGATAAAATAGGCGAGGAGTTTGACGGCCTGATAAGCGGAGTAATTGCCCGCGGCGTGTTTGTTGAAATGATAGACAACAAATGCGAGGGCATGATAAGTACAGAAATGCTGGGCGATGAAGATTTTATTTACGAAGAGAATATGGTGCGCCTGGTTGGCGCGCGCAGCAAACGCAAATTCCAACTTGGGGATAAAGTACGCGTGCGTGTGTTATCGGCTGATATTATCCTTCGCCGTATTGATTTGGAGTTGGTAGGGTAGGGGTAACTGTGACCCTGATCCCGAGGCTTCGGGATGTCGAAGGGTGAAATAGCATTGGCCCCAGCTTGTCTAGTCTTCGACAAGCTCAGACTGACAAGCGCTTAGTCGGACGACAAGACAACGTAATGTCACCCTGATTCCGAGGCTTCGGAATGTCGAAGGGTGTCATCCCGACCCGCCGCAGGTGAGGGAGGGATCTTAACAGGTTGTAAGGACAAGACTAAAATCAAGATGTCTCGCTGCGCTCAACAGGACAATTTTAACTCATCGGATGACTTTGAGTCATCCGATGAATATTTTCATGCATAAGTAGGTTGCATTCCACCCTTTTTGGGAGGAGCCTGAACTGAGGACTGCCGCTTATAGATGCCATGATAAAATCAAGATGTCTCGCTGCGCTTGACATGACAAAGAAGCTTACTCCACATACACCACCAAACCTTTCAGGTATAAACCTTCGGGGTGGTAGATGCTTACGGGGTGGTCAGCCGGTTGGGTTAGGTGTTGCAGTATGCGAATGTTGCGGCCGCTTTCAATAGCAGCGGCAGTAACAGCGCCTTTAAATAGATCAGGAGATATTACCTGGCTGCAACTGAAGGTGAAAACAATGCCGCCGCTCTTTATCTTTTTAAAGGCCGCAGCATTTAAACGGGTGTATGCTTTTATGGCAGCGTGTTTGGCACCCATGCCTTTGGCAAATGCCGGTGGGTCCAGCACAATTACATCATAATTTTCTTTACTGTCTTTAAAAAAGTCAAACACATCGGCAGTAAAAGAAGTATGGCGTTTCTCCTCACCAAAATTCAGGCGCACATTTTCGTCTGTCCATTCCATAGCCTTCGCGCTACTGTCAACCGAGTGCACTAATTCAGCGCCCGCTTTTAAAGCGTAAATGCTAAAGCCGCCTGAGTAGCAAAAGGTGTTCAATATTTTTTTGCCGGCAGTATAATGGGAAAGAAGCTTTCTGTTCTCGCGTTGGTCAACAAAAAAGCCGGTTTTTTGGCCCTGCACAAAATCTACCTTAAACAGGTGGCCGTATTCGCTAACGGCTTCGTTGGTGCCTTCGCCTAACAGATACCCGTCTTTGGCATCCACGGCATCGTGTAAGGCAGCTTTGCTTTTATCGTACACTGCTTTTAAGCGGCTGCCGTAAATTTCTTTCAGCGCTTCCACAAAGTTCATGCGCTCCTTATACATACCTGCTGTATGGCATTGTAATACTATAGTGCCGTTGTAGTAATCCGCAATTAAACCGGGCATGCCATCGCCTTCCGCAAAAATTAAGCGGTAGGTGTTGGTGTTGCCGCTATCGGTTAAGCCAATGGCTTCGCGCACTTTGTAAGCTGAACGGAAACGTTCGCGCCATAGCGCCTTTAAGTCGTTGGTTTGTTTAAAGCTGAATACGCGCACGGCAATGCTACCGGTGCCGTAATGGCCTGTGGCAAGGTAGGTGCCATCTTCTGTAAATACTTCTACCACATCGCCGGCTTGTAATCCTTTGTCAGCTTTTTTAATGGCTCCGGAAAAAATCCAGGGGTGAAAACGCTTAACGGCTTCTGCCTTATGCTTATGCAATATTATAGATGGAAACTTGCTCATAACAGGGCGCAAAGAAAACAATTTGTAGCGGAGCGGATGTTAGTAGAAAATGTGGCAATTGAAGCGGTGTTTCATATTTTCGATTTTGAAATTTGTGCAGTATGGCAGACCAACAGAAGTTTAAAGAAACGATACAGAACGGATACAATCCTAAAGGTGATTTTATAGTATTAGGCGCACCCATGCTTGATGGGCAAACTTTAGCAGATGCGCCGGTTAAAGCGCCATTGAAGACCTTTAACCGCCACGGTTTAATTGCAGGTGCCACGGGTACAGGTAAAACAAAATCACTACAGTTAATTGCAGAGCAACTTTCTGATAAAGGGGTTAGCTGTTTATTGATGGATATTAAAGGGGACTTAAGCGGTATTGCGAAGCCCGGAACTACAAACCCCAAAATTGAAGAACGCCAGGGGCGCATAGGTATTGGGTGGACGCCCAAACAAAACCCGGTAGAGTTTTTAAGCCTTAGTAATGAAAAGGGGGCGCGTTTGCGAGCTACCGTATCCGAATTCGGCCCGGTGTTGTTCTCCAAAATACTTGACCTGAACGACACACAGCAAGGTGTGGTAGCTATTATTTTTAAATACTGCGACGACAAAAAACTGCCTCTGCTCGACCTTAAGGATTTTAAAAAGGTAATGAACTACATTACCAATGAAGGCAAGGCAGATATTGAGCAAACCTATGGTAAGGTAAGCACGGCTACTACGGCCACCATATTGCGCAAGGTAATTGAGCTAGAAGGCCAGGGCGCTGAAATGTTCTTTGGCGAAAAGAGTTTTGAAGTAGATGACTTATGCCGCTTTGATGAAAACGGTAAAGGCATTATTTCTATTCTTCGCTTAACGGATGTGCAGGACAGGCCAAAGCTATTCAGCACCTTTATGCTTTGCCTGCTGGCAGAAATATATTCCACCTTTCCTGAAGAGGGAGATGCTGACCGGCCCAAGCTGGTAATTTTTATTGATGAGGCCCACTTGGTTTTTGAAGAAGCCAGCAAAGCTTTGTTAGACCAGATAGAAACCATTGTAAAATTGATACGCAGTAAAGGCGTAGGCATTTTCTTTATTACGCAAAACCCAATGGATGTGCCCGATAGTGTATTAGGCCAGTTGGGTATGAAAATACAACATGCTTTGCGTGCCTTTACCGCCAAAGACCGTAAGCAGATTAAACTAACAGCCGAGAATTACCCTTTATCAGACTTTTATGATACAGAAAACATAATTACTGCATTGGGTATGGGCGAGGCCTTGGTTACGGTTTTAGATGAAAAAGGTAGCCCCACCCCTTTAGCTGTTACACTTATGCAGGCCCCTCAATCGCGCATGGATGTGCTAAGCCCGCAGGAGATAGATGAAATAAATAGCAAGTCTTTTTTGGTAAAGAAATACAATGAAGTAATTGACCGCGACAGCGCTTTTGAAATTTTGACTGGTAAGCTGCAACAGGCACAAAACCAAAGTGTTACGAATTTTGAATTGCCAAAGCAAACCACTGCGAAACAAGCTAAACCCGAACCTACGGCCTTTGAAAAGGGGGCGGATATGGTAGGCGATTTTGCTAAAAGTTCGGCAGGCAAAATGATATTGAAGGAAGTTACCCGTGGCATACTTGGTGTGCTGGGCTTAGGTGGCAAAAGGAGATAATACAACCTTTGGGCTTTAGGATGGCTCTTACATATATGCGCAAAATGTGCATATAAACTTGACAACATACCACAAAACCCCTTAAATTACGCTAAAAATAAACCATTTGCTATGAGGAAACTCGTACCCCTGATTCTGTCATTTGTATTTTTATTTGCATATGACAATTTAAAAGGCCAATGCACGAATGGCAATCAATATCCTGCAGGTTCTTACACCCCCCCTGCAAACGGTGCATGGACCAGTGCAACAACTATAAGCTGGAGCGGCGAATATGTAGTTTGGAATGTGGTGTTAGGCTCTACTTACACATGGAGCACCTGCGGCACTGACGGTGGCAATGCCGGTTATGATTCAGAACTTACCCTTACTGATGCCGGTGGCGGTACTGTACTGGCTTATAGTGATGATGCCTGCGGTTTACAATCGCGCATAGTATGGACCTCAACCTTTAACGGACAGGTTCGTGTTTACCTGCACGAGGTTACCAACCTTTTAGGTTTATTCTACTTCTATTGCCAAACCAACTCAACCAACAGTACTGTTGTATGTAAGGTGGTGCACCCGCCACTACCGGTTTGTGGTAGTTATGTTTTCCCTGGTAACACGCAAACGGTATCTTCTGTAGGTACTACACTGCAGTGGAACTCAGCCGGCGGCACAGTGCATGGGTACAAACTTTATTTCGGAACCAACAACCCGCCTACAAACGTAGTTAACGGTGCCAACCAGGGTTTGGCAACTTCATATGCTACCGGCGGCCTGGCTCCAAACCAGGTATACTACTGGCGTATTGCCCCATGGAACTACGGCAGCGGCGACCAAAACGGTTGCGCTGTGCGCACATTTAATACTTATTATCCGGGTTGCGTTACGCCCTCTTTTCCTGCTGATGGTGCTGGCGGCATAAGCACTGTGGGTACTTCCTTACAATGGGCTGCACCTGCTAACCCTCCGGGAACACCAACTTCATACAAATTATATTTTGGAACCAATAACCCACCCACCAACATTGAAAACGGAACTAACCTTGGTAATGTATTAACCTATAGTGCAGGCACCTTAAGTTCGGGCACTACCTACTATTGGAAAGTAGTCCCTACCAACGCACAGGGTGATGCCCTTTCATGTCCGGTGTTCAACTTTACAACTTCCAGCGGACCTGCTAGTTGTTCAAACATTATTTATGTATCGCCAACAGGAACCGGTGATGGTTTCACAAGCGCGAGCCCTACAAGTCTTTCTTCGGCAATAGGATTAATTAACCTGGGCACATACGGCCAGTTGAATGAAATACGCATGCTTAGCGGTACGTATACCGTAAGCGGTAGAATAGATATACCGGCCAATACATTTTTTGATGGCGGATATGAATCTGCCGGTAGCGGATGTGATGCAACATGGCAAAAGAATATAAGCCTTACTTCACAGTTAGATATAACTCCATCTTTAGAAACGCCAACTGTTGGTGCAACACAAATTGGTGTTTACCGTGGTATGGCCGCAGCCAGTGTAAATAACTGGCGCTTACAGGATCTTACAATAAACGTAATTTCTCCATCAGGCACCGGCCAAACCAATAACAGGGGGCAATCTTTTTACGGTGTGCATATTGACAACTGCAGCGGTTATGAAATTACCCGTTGCAAAATAATAACCCCTGCTGCAACAGCAGGCACTAACGGAGTAACCCCTGCTGTTGGAGGTGGCTTTTCAGGCGGTGCAGGCGGCGGCGGCGGTAATGGCCGCGCAAGTTGCAGCGGCGGAACTTCAGGCGCCGGTACGGCGGGTGCTAAAGGCAATGGTGCCGGCGGTACAGGAACGGGAAGTAACCAAAATGCGAATGGAGCAGCAGGTGTTGGTGGAGGTGGCGCTTTAAGCGCTGGCAATAGTGGTAACAACGGGGGAGTTGGAGCAGGCGGTTTTGGCGGTTCAAATAGTTTAGCAACAGGCAGTGCAGGTACATATAGTAATTACTTTGTGCCGGGCGGCCAGGGTGGTACAGGCATTAATGGCGGCGGCGGCCAAGGCGGCGGCGGCGGCAGCGGTAATAATGTGGGTTGTGTTGGCGCCTGTGTATTTGGTGCCTGTGTTGGTGGTTTATGCGGTGCACAGAATGGTGCAGCAGGCGGCGCCGGTGGCCAGGGCGGCTCAGGCGGCACGGGCGGTTATGGCGGCGGTGCCTCATTTGGTATTTATGTAAATGGAACTGCTGGAACTATTTCGAACTGTAATTTAAGCCCAGGGGCTGCAGGTGCAGGTGGTAGCGGGGCGCCAGGAAGCGCAGGTTTAGGCGGTAGCGGAGGCGGAAGTGGCGCTTGTAACTCTTGTATAGTAGGCTCACGTTGTGGCGGCAATGGCGGAACCGGTGGAACCGGCGGCCAGGGTGGTACAGGTGCAAACGGTTCAGCAGGGGTTTCAGCCCAAATGGCAACCGGCACAGGTACAGTTACCAGCCCAAGCGTAACCATACCAATTACACCGGTTGCTACAGTAAGTGCCTATGTAGGCGCTACTAATTCAGAAATAACAATTACAAAAGCAGGTGGTGCCGGTAACTGGACTTTACCTACGGGGGCATCTTACGTTAATGATGTAAGCGCTTCGGTAAGTTCATATTCCGCCACCTCGTCAACTGCAAAAATTTATTTCCCTTCTCTACCCGGTTCAGGCGCATTGCCTGCTGCCAGCGGTTCAAAACCGGCTATTTACGGTTTAGACCTTACCTATGGTGCAGTTACTTTTAAGAAGGGCGTTAATGTATCGGCTACAAGGTCGTTACCTACCATAAATCCTATTAGCCCTATTTGCGTTGGTTCATCTATTAACTTAGGAACCAGCGCTGCGGGTTCTTGTTACGATTGGGCTGTTCAAAAAATAACATCTCCTAACTCTGCAGCAGTACCTGGCGCTAACCTGCTTAGCGGTTCACAAATTACGGATCAAAACCCGGGTGTGCTGAATATTACTGTGCCGGGTACTTACCAGGTTAGATTACGTGTTAAAGATGATTGTTATGGATGGAGTATACCGGTGTATACATCGGTAGTAGTAAACCAGGTGCCTGATTTGCCGGCTACAGTTGATTATGCAACATGTTATAACCCCTCGTTTAACCTAACTTCTATTAACCCAACAGATGCCAACAGCACAACGGGTACATACATTTGGTCTCTTACACAGGGTGGTGCGGCATTGGGCTCTACGGTTCTTTCCTTAACCACACCGGGCACATTTACTTATTATGTGCGTAAGGAAACTTCAACTACACCGGTTTGTAGTGATGAAAGTGAGGTTACTTTAACGGTATATCCTACTCCTGATCTTCCTGCAACGGATGCACAGGCCTTATGCCAGGATAACAGTACTATTGACCTTACAGATTTTAACCCTGCTGATGCCAATGCCACTACAGGAACGTATGTATGGTCTAACACCAGTGGCGGGCCTGCTTTACCTTCAACAATCATAAGCATTAATACACCAGGGGTACACACTTATTATGTGCGAAAGGAAACGGCTACCAGCCCGGCATGTTCTGACCAAACAGTGTTTACCCTAACTATTAAGGGAAGGCCTACAGGCAATTTGGTGGGTTCAACCACTATTTGTAACGGGCAATCAGTAAACATTGCGGTATTTGTAACGGGCACGGGCCCATGGAGCGGAACACTTTCTGACGGAACAACCTTTGTTGGCAACAGCAATCCTATACCGGTTAACGTTGCACCTACATCTGATGCTACCTATACTATTGCTGATTTGAGCGATTCTTATTGCGCGGCTCAGCCCGGTGACCTATCAGGTACTGTTACAATTACTGTTTTACCGCAGGCTACTGCTGACGCAGGCCCGGATATTAGCGGTTGTAACGGTTTATTAAATACGGTTACAGGCGCTACAGCAAGTAATTACACAGCTGTAAGCTGGACACACAATGGTTCAGGTTCCTTAACCAATGCCAATACTTTAAGCCCAACTTATATCCCTGCACCCGGCGAAACATCAGTAACCCTTACTTTACAGGTTACCGGCGTAGCACCATGTTCAGATATGTTTGATGATATGGTAATGAGTTTTGGCGCCTGCAACAGCGTTTGGTTAGGTTATTCGCAGGATTGGTTTACAGCAACCAACTGGAGCCTTGGCGTAGTACCTAACGATTGCGCTGCCGATGTTACTATACCAACTTCGCCTGTTGGCGGTTTCTTTCCGCATATAAATGCTACCTCACCGCAAGTGGGGGATATGATTGTCGAAGCAAGCGCGCAAATTGATATTGATGGTGGCAAGAGAGTTTCAGTTTGCGGTAGATTTACAGGGGGCTATAGTATTCCTTCAAGTATAATTGGTAATGGTGAATTAGAATTGAATGGCAGTGCTCCTCAATTGTTGTTTGAACACTTGATATTTAATAACCTTAGGCTAAATAATGCCAGTGGCGCTGCCTTGCAGGCTGGTAGCATTTTTGATGTGATGAATGAGGTTCGCCTGCAAAGCGGAACACTGGATGCTAGCGGAGGTGTATTACACTTTAACAGTCTTGCGGATAACCAGATTGCCATAATTGATAACTTTAGTGCAGGCTATAACGGTATGCTTATTGGCTATATAAAGGCGGACCGTTACTACCATAGCAGCAGCACTTACGATGCGCACTACATAGGTTCGCCGGTAGATAATGCACCGCTTAGCCAGTTTGGCGCAGGTGGTATCAGCGGCTTTGCAATACCAAAGCCCAACTGCGACGAAACACAATTGAATTACGCCTCACCTTACGGCACTGTAGCCAGCTATGACCAAAGCAATGGCGCAAGCTGCGCTTTAGGCGGATGGTTTTTTGAAACCAGCGGCAATGCAGTTAATGCCAAGGGGTATTCAATACGCTTTACCGGCGCAGGCACGGTTAGTGTTACAGGGCAAGCTAACCTTAACACAAGCTATAGTGTGGGTGGTTTAATTAACAGCAGTTGGAACAACGTTAGTTTACAAGGCCGCCCAATGACCAGCGGCTGGCAATTAGTGGCTAACCCTTACCTGGCTTATTTAAATGTAAGCAACACACCTGCAGGCTTTGACGCAAGCAAACTGGTATGGCATACCGGCGGACCTTTTGCCGGTAGCTACCAGGCGGCAACTGTTGTTGCACCGTTCCAGGCGTTTATGGTACACGTAAGTGCACCGGGTGCCCCTAAAACGTATACTATTAATGCAAGCAGCCGTGTTAAACCGGTTACCCCTTCTACTTTCCAAAAGCAGGCTAACAGCGAGGAGTTAACTATTACAGCAGCTAATGATTCAACCCAGTTGTTGGATGTAACTACGGTTGCCTTTAATACTGATGCTACAGTAAATATGGATGCGGATTATGATGGAATTAAAGTGGCAGGCGCATTAAACCGCCATACGCTTTATACCCACAATGCCGACCCATTAAGCTGGCTGGCAGTTAATACGCTTAAGAGTATTGAGGAAACCAGCACAGTGCCTGTTGGCTTTGAAGCCGGTATTAACGGCCACTATACCTTTACATTTGACGGTATAAGCAGTTTTGACCCTACAAGCTATATTACCCTTGAGGATAAGAAGCTGAACGTATGGCATGATGTAAGAAGCGGCGACTATAGCTTTATAAGCAACGCTACTGATAACTTTGACCGTTTTGTATTGCACTTTACACCGGCAGCGCATGTTAACACGGTTAATGCAAACTGTAATGCACCGGGCCAAATTAATATTGAACAGCCCGGCCCTGCCAGCTGGCAGTATACTGTGGCTGATGCACAGGGTGTAGTAGTTTCTTCAGGCACATTAAACAACAGCAATGCAGTTACGGTAAGCGCCCAGTCAGGCACATATACTGTAACCCTGGTAGATAACAACAACTATACTGTGGTTAAGAATGTGGCAGTTACCGGCGCGCAGCCTATTGTTGCCAACTTTGCTGCAAGCAAAAATGTGGCTGAAACAGGTGAGGACATCAACTTTACCAATACCAGTTTAGCTGCAACAAGCGTGCAGTGGGATATGGGTGATGGCGCTATATTAAACGGCCCTATGGTAACACATAACTATGCTGCTGAGGGTGTTTACACCGTAAATATGATGGTTGAAAATGCAGATGCCTGCTCTTCAAGCAGCAACCAAACGGTGACTATTACCGCTAAAAATGCCACCGGCATTACGCCAATAGCCGATAACGGAATTAAAATTTGGAGTAATGAAGACCGCGTGTATGTAGACTTTAGCAGCAAGAAACAGGTGGAAGCCACTATTAATATTTACAATGTGGTTGGCCAGTTAGTAAGCAGCGAGAAGTTTGGTAAATCAACCATTTACAGCCGCAAACTGAATAACCTTGATGCAGGTTATGTAATTGTAAACGTTAAGGATAATGACGGAACAGTTAGCAAGCAGGTATTTATAAGTAACAGCAAGTAAGCCTTAAGCTTATTACGCCATAAGTGCCCGGCAACTGCCGGGCATTTTTGTTTTATTAAGAACAATAAACAGCGCATATTTTGCGCAATTAAACTTTTTTTAATTCCATTTGTTGTAGCTAAAAAATATTGGTATGAAAACTTTACTTGTTGCCGCGCTTGTGTTTGCATCTGCGCTAAGCCTGCCTACTAAAACCGTTTACGACTTTACCGTTAAGGATATTGATGGAAAAAATGTGTCGTTAAGCGCTTATAAGGGCAAGGTGTTGTTGTTTGTAAACGTGGCCAGCCTTTGCGGTAACACACCCCAGTATAAGGATATACAAACCTTGTATACCAAGTATAAGGATAAAGGATTGGTGGTATTGGGTTTTCCTGCGAACAACTTTATGGGGCAGGAGCCGGGCGATGATAAAGAGATAAAGCAGTTCTGCACAAGAGAATATGCCGTTACCTTCCCTATGTTCTCTAAAATTTCAGTTAAGGGAAAGGACATGGCCCCATTATACAGCTATTTAACCCGTAAGGATGAGAACGGCGTGGCTGATGCCCCTGTTACCTGGAACTTTCAGAAGTTTTTAGTAGGTAAGGACGGTAAAGTAATTACTTCCTTTAGCCCACGAACCTTAGTTAGTGAAGCAGACGTTGTAGCATCCATTGAAAAAGCCTTAGCGCAATAATCAGCGCTGCTTCTTCAATTCATCCTGCGCCCATTTCAGGTTGTTTTTGGCCTGTTGGTAGTTAGGCGAAATTTCTAAAGCTTTCTTACACGCTATTTCAGCGCTGTCAAATTTCTGCAACATGGCGTAAGCTGAACCAATGTTGTTATAAGCTGTTGCATTATTTGGTTCAACGGCCAATACTTCGTAGCAGGCGTCAATACATTCTCTGTACTTACCGCTTTGGTAGTAGGCCAGCGATTTATTAATTAATACCGTTGTAGAATTTTGCTGAGTAATAGGCACCAGAGGAGCCGCACTGTTAGCTGTTTCTAAATACTGCTTGGCGTAGGCATCGTTAGGGTAGTACTGCAGGGTAACTTCAGCAGCCTGCTTAAGTTTTGCCTTATCTGCCTTCTGCTTGTATATCTCCATTATTTGGTAACGGCTGTAAATGTGGCCGGGGAAAATAGCCAACGCCTTATTACAATACTCTTCGGCTTCGTCTAAACGCTGCTGGCTGCCCAAATAGCGGGAGTAGTAGTAGTATGATTCCACGTAACCGGGGCCGTAAGCAATGGCGTTTTGATAATACTGTTCGGCTTCAGAAAGCTTGCCCTGTGCCTGTTTAAGTATAGCCATGTTTACATGCAGTATATAGTAGCGCGGTGTTTTTACCAGCGCAGAATCAAAAGCGGTTTCAGCACCTGCATAATCGCCTTTGCCCATTAGGGTTAAGCCATAGTTCATCCAGCCACGGCCGTTGTTAGGGCTTTTTTCGGTTACGTCTTTCCAAAGGGTTTCATCCTTTTCCCAAACGATGTTACGCTGGTGTGTACCGTAGCCATAAGCCCCCAGCACAGGAATCATAAGCGCAAACATGGCATACCTTGCCTGCCCCTGGCTAAAGAATTTATTGGTAAGGTTTATAAGCAAACAAACTACTGAGAAAATCATTCCTATGTAAGGCAAAAAAACGCGGTGGTCGTTAGTTACTTCGGCCAGGGCAATAAAGGAGGAAGTAGGTAACAACATTAAAAGAAACCAAACCAAACCGTATGAAAACGGGCGCCATTCTTTTTTTGTGGAGGTATAGAAGGCTAAACCAATTAATAGAGCAAGGAAGATAAAACCACCTATTAAACGGCTCCAGATAATGCCGTTGTAAGAAATTACTAAAGGAATATCCGTATCGGCAGTAAGTTCCAGCGGGAAGAAAAACTCAGTTACATAATGCCAGATGATGTAAGGCTGTGAGGAAGCATACCACAATACCGAAGTGCCGCCGGGCTCGTGGTGTTTGGTCATTTTAATGGTAAAAATGGCCAGGCCTAAACATATAGCCAGCGGAATAAGCCCTGCGCCTATGCTTTTAAAGAAGTTGCTAATCTCTTTAAACGTAAGCAAGTCTACCAGGCTTTTTTGCTTTTCAATCATGTAATCGTAAGCAATTAACGCGGGAGCAAACATTATAGTGGTTTCCTTAGCAAACATGCCCAGTATAACCGGTATTAGGTATATATAGGTTTTGCGCAGGCTGGGGAATTGAAGGTAAAGGGCAAAGGAGCCTACAATAGCCAGCGTAGAAAGTATATCGGAGCGGGAAATAATGTAGTTTACGGTTTCGGCATTGGCGGTATGTAAACCGTACCAGGCACAGCCAACCAGGGAAAAATAGCTGGTGAATTCGCCTAACTTAGGGAAAGAGGTTTCGTACAGTTTTACTTGTATAAAGTAGAGCAGAATAACAATTAACAGCAGCCAGCTAAAGTTAGATACATGAAACCAAAAAGGGTCAAGCGGGTTTCGCTTTGCTTCAGGGGTTAAGGCATAATCAATAGCAAGGGTGGTAGTAACCAAAGGGCGGTAACCCTGGTGCGAAGGCATTGAACTGCTGGTGGTGCAATCTTTAAAGAATAGCGGAATGTTCTTTATCTCGCGTATAAAGGCATTGTCCTGCACGGTATGCGAATCATCAAAGTGAAACTGGTTGTGGAAGTGATTGCTGTAAACCGCCGTAATGGCTAAAAGGACAAGAGATAGTAATCCGGCAACAACTGCTTTATGATTCATGCTTTGGTATCGTTTAAGTCTTCCGCCCGCTGAATGGAAATTTTGCGCACCAAATCAGTTTGAGCGGCTTCCAGGTTTCTGATTTTCGAATATAGAATAATGCCCGCCACAAAGAAAAACATGATGAACAGATATACAAGAAGGTCGAAACCACGGGCAACGCCCACAAAATTGGCAATCTTATCTGTAAGGCCCGGAAACACCACAAACACGGCCCCAACAGCAGTTAGGCTTATAATTAAAAGGCGGTAGAAAGTGCGGTTTTTTAAACGCGGTATAGCAATAATTACAAGTATGGCCACCGGTATAAGGAGCAGAAGTTTGAAATTCATGCTTACAGTATTTTTTTGAGGATAAGGTCAATAAGGATGTTTACTGAATTCATGGAACTTTGCCCCTTCATTTTAGAATAGTCGGTATAAACAATGTTTACGGGCACCTCTTCGTAGCGCAGTTCGGCCTGTTTAATAAGCGTAAGTATTTCCGACGCATGGGCCATGCGGTTTTCGCGCATTTTAATTTTGGCTAAGGCAGTTCTGTTCATGGCCCTGAAACCATTGTGAGCATCAGTAAGCCACATGCCTGTAAAAAAGCCGTTTACCATTATGGCTCCCTTAAGAATAAGCTTGCGCGACGGCGGCACCTGGGCAATATCCTCAGGCCGTTTAAAGCGGGTGCCCATGGTTATATCGGCGCGGTCAACCAATAAGGGTTCCATTAAAGCCGGTATTTCTTCGTAGTTGTGTTGGCCGTCTGCATCAAAGGTAACTGCATATTGCGCCCCCTTAGTAAGGGCATACTCCAAACCGGTTTGCAGGGCGGCGCCCTGTCCTAAATTAATTTCGTGTTTTAAGTAAATAAGCGGCAGGCCTTGTAATGCCTGTTTGGTGTTATCTGTTGAGCAATCGTCAATAACTACTACGGTATAGCCGTTTTCAATTAAGGGCGCTACCGTTTGCCTTATAACCTTGCCCTCATTAAAGGAGGGGATTATTACATAAACTTTTGTTGGATCGAAATTCATACCACACCCACGGTTTGCAGCGGGAAAATAGTATTTGTCCAGTAAATATCTTAATGAATATTCTGTTGAGAAAATTCCACAATTCAAAACAGATATACTATCAAAAGCAGCAAAATCAACAGCTTACAGATAGCGCTATTGTGCATGGCATGTATTTGGATTAGCGGTTTTAAGGCTTTAACAGCCGATTACTAACTAACTAAAAATTGAATGATGAGAAATTCTACTTTAATTATAGTTGCAGCCTGCCTACAATTATTAACAGCCTGCAAAATGCAACAGAGCTTTAAGTGCCCTGATTTAGCTACCGGCCGCAGAAGTCACCATATGCCATTATTTGCCAAAGCTGCAACACATGGCCATTCTAAGAAGAGTGTAAGCGTAAAACAAACTGAAACAGCCGAAAGAGAAACCACAAAAGTGGATGTGGGCAGCTTTACCGCATCCGCAGATAAGGGCATGGTTATTCCTTTACCGCCTAAAATGGGCGCTGAATTAACCGAACAGGAAATACAGGAGGTGAACACCATTTTCCGCGAAAACTCCGACGGAAGAGTTGGGTTAGAAAAGAGAGGAAAGAAAGTGGTGGTAAAAATGAAATCGCCGGTTGATTACCTGAAACTGAGCAAAAACCTGCGTAAAAGCACCACAGCACCTGCCGCTTCAGCCGGTTACCTTGATGACCGCGGCTCGAAGATGGCGTTTGCTTCAGGCATATTGGGTATAGTTGGCTTTGTATTGGCCTTTGGTCCGTTCATAGGCTTTTTCGCCTTTGCCTGCGCCGTAGCTGCAATTGTATTAGGTGTGTTCGGTTTAGGCTCAGCACGCCGCGGATGGGCTATAGCCGGTATAGTGTTAGGCGCCGTTACCTTGCTAATCGCTTTACTGTTCATCCTGTTTGTGTTCAGCTCATTGGTTTTCTAAAAGCAGCGTTAAATAATTAAACACTGATGTAATGCTTGGGCTGATGAATGTTTTGAAAAAAGTGAAAGGTGTGCCTGCGCAACACCAAAAAGAACAACCGGGGCGGGAGAGCAAAATGTCTCCGGCCGCGGAATATATACGGGATGATTATAAAGGAAGCGGTAAACTGAAAGATAAGGTTGCTATAGTAACCGGAGGCGATAGCGGAATAGGCCGAGCAGTTTCAGTGCATTTTGCCCGCGAAGGAGCAGATGTGGTTATAGTATACCTTAAGGAGCACGGCGATGCCAAAAAAGCAAAGCTGCTTGTAGAAGATGAAGGCCGGAATTGTTTGCTGATTGCCGGCGACGTGGGCAATGCAGTTTTCTGCCGAAGTGTGGTAAATAAAGTGATGAAGCAATTTGGTAGAATAGATGTGTTAGTAAACAACGCTGCTGAACAGCACATGGAAGAAAACTTTGAAGAAATATCGGATGCTATGATGCACAAAACATTTCGCACCAATATTTTTTCAATGTTTTATTTAACCAAGGCCGTGTTACCACATTTGAAAAAGGGTTCGGCTATAGTTAACTGCACATCAGTAACGGCTTACCGCGGTAGCGAACATTTAATTGATTATTCAGCCACCAAGGGTGCTATACTGGCGTTTACCCGTTCGTTAAGTAAAAACCTTGCGGAAAAAGGCATTCGTGTAAACGGCGTTGCACCGGGGCCAATTTGGACGCCGTTGATACCGGCCACCTTTCCGGCAAAGAAGGTTAAGGAATTTGGAAAGGAGCAGCCTATGAAACGGCCGGGTCAACCTTCCGAGGTAGCGCCCTGCTTTGTTTTTTTAGCCTGTGATGATGCAAGCTATATGAGCGGACAGATTTTACACCCTAATGGCGGTGAAATAGTAGGAGGGTAGTATGAAAAAGTTTTTTCAGGAAATATGGCATACACTTAAAAACAGTGTGTTGCTTTTTACCAAGCACGATACCGGCACCTTGGCGGCTGCTCTATCGTATTATACCTTGTTCTCCTTAGCGCCGCTTTTAATAATTGTAATAAGCGTAGCAGGTTTTATACTGGGGCCTGATGCTATTGAAGGAGAAGTTAAGCGTCAACTGCAGGGCTTTGTAGGTTCACAAAGCGCAACTGAATTACAGAACATCATAAAATCAGCTTACAAACCGGGCGAGAATATTGTAATGACCATAATAGCGCTGGTAATTTTAGTTGTTGGTGCTACAACAGTATTCGGTCAATTGCGCACCAGCTTAAATGTTATTTGGGATGTAAAACCCGCGGCTAAAAAACCGGTGGCTAAATTTATTGTAAGCCGTGTATTCTCCTTCGCCATGATAATATCGTTGGCGTTTCTGCTACTTATATCAATGGTAATACACAGCGCTTTGCAAGCCTTTACCAATTATCTGAATAACCGCTTGCCCGATATTTCGGTGGTGCTGTTTAAACTTGTTGACTACATACTCTCCATGGGGCTTACCATGCTGTTGTTTTCGTTGATATATAAGTTTATGTCGGACGCAAAACTGAAATGGCGCAGCGTATGGAAAGGAGCATTGTTTACTACCGTGCTGTTTATTTTGGGTAAATACCTTATTGGCTTGTATATAAGCAAGAGCAATTTGGCCAGTACTTATGGGGCGGCGGGCTCTGTTATAGTTATTTTGGTGTGGGTATTTTATTCCTCGCAAATACTATTCTTCGGGGCTGAGTTTACTCAGGCGCTTGCAATTGAAAAAGGCGTTTCCCTTGACCCTAAAGCTACTAAAACTGACAAGGAAAAAGGCATAGTAAACAAGGAGGTGCTACCCAAAAAGGAATGATTGTTTACGTATAGCGGCATTACTAATTTTTAAAACACAGTATTATGGATAAGTTAGAAGTAAAAGGCAAATGGAACGAGATTAAAGGTAAATTGAAAAAAGCCTATGGCGATTTAACCGAGGATGATTTAAGCTACCAGGAAGGACAGGAAGATGAGTTGCTGGGTAAATTGCAACAAAAGACCGGTAAAAAGCGTGAAGAACTGGTGAAATGGATTAATGAGCTTTAATGATAGACCATAAAAAAGCCCCCGGAAATCCGGGGGCTTTTTTATTTAGCCTGGCAGGCATTATTAATTATCTAAATGTTTGGATACAATGAAATTTCCGAACATGAATAACAATACAAAACCCGCAAGTGCAAACAGCACCTGCACTATGCGAAAGGCAGTGTTGCCCAATACCCACAGCACCAATAACACACCTAAAAAGGGAAACAAAATTATACGAGCCACTGCTTTACATTTTAAAGGTTAATGATTATGATAAGGTTTCTCTTCCTTATCAGCTTTATAAAGCAAAAGGTGTTCCTTACTTTTTAACGGAATTAATATTGATTTCATAATCAATAGAGGGACGTAAAGCAGCTACAAAGGCATTAATCAGCACCTCGCCAATAGCATAGGCCACATGCACTTTAGGGTCTTTTAACTCACCTTCAAGCGGCAGTTTGGTGCCAAGCTGGTCTTTAATAGGGTTGGTAAATACAAAAGCAGAAGCGCCAATTAACCCTTCCCATAAACGGGCAATGAGTTTCTTGTCCCTATCCTCGGGTCCAAGCACATCTAAATCACTAATAAGCGGTTTAACATAACCTTTAAACTTGCCTTGTTTTGCTGCCACTTCTGAAAATACATTCAGTACGCCGCTGTTTACATCAAACTTGCCGTAGGCTTTAAATATGGGGTTAAGGCCGGTCATATTCACCTCTTTAAGTTCCATATCCATATCAAAAGCAGGGGTGCTTTCCAGCAGGTTAATTTTGGCGTTAAAGGTCCATTCGCCTCCATAGGCCTCACCTTTAATTTGGGCATGTACGGGTAGTTGTTTATCGGGGTAATGAAAGTTAGCTATGTTATGTATTTGAGCGTTTATGTTGTTGGTAGTTAGTTCTACTGCCGGTATTTTGCGGCGGTCCAGGTAATCGAGGCTGCCATTTATAATCTCCATTTTTTCTACAAAAACCGGAAAGGGGGGAGCGCTGAACAGCGAGGTAGGGAAATGCTTTTCTTCCGGTTCCTGTAATGGCATGTGAACATAGGAGGGCATATCCAAATGAATTTCGCCTACCAAAGCCCCACGCCATAAGGCCATTCGGTTAATGCGCAGGGTCGCTTTTCTTAAAAACAGAAAGGCCCGTTCGCCTCCTGAAGCGGCGGACTTTTGCATTTGCAGGTTTGTTACTTCAAATTCCCCTTTTAAAAAGGAAATGTTGAGATGCTGCAACTGCCCGCTGAAGCCCTGAACGGACGAAAGCTTTTTATTGATAATACGCCTGAACAAGCCGGGTACTAACGTATTGATACCACTAACCAGCGGTAAGGCTAAAAAAGCCAGTCTTAAGGCTGTTTTCTTCATTGGTTTGCGCTCTTCCATAGGTGTATTCTTCCATAAGTGTGCCTTTAGCTTAGGCGATAAGCGTTAATACACCATTAACTAACAATTACATAGGTGTGGGTTTTGGCAGTGTAATAAATTTATCTTCGCGCTATGGATAAACCTTTGATTTTAGTTGTAAATGATGATGGAATAACGGCCCCGGGAATAGAGGCCTTGGTTAAAGCTGTTAAGGATTTAGGAGAAGTAGTAGTGGTTGCGCCGGATTCGCCGCAAAGCGGTATGGGGCACGCCATAACCATTAATAAACCATTGCGCTTAAAGCAGGTGCACAATTTTGGCGATATAAAAGCTTACCAATGTTCAGGCACACCGGTTGACTGCGTAAAGCTGGCTGTTGACAAGGTGCTACACCGCCATCCTGACCTTTGTGTTAGCGGTATAAACCACGGCAGCAACTCCTCAATAAATATTATTTACAGTGGTACCATGAGTGCTGCTGTTGAAGCCAGCCTTGAGGGAATACCCAGTGTAGGTTTTTCACTATCGGACTATTCGCACGATGCGGACTTTACTGCTTCTATATACTATGCGCGTTTTATTGCTGATGCCCTGCTTAAATATGGTATACCAAAGCATACCCTCTTAAACGTTAACATACCTAAGCTGCCTTTAAATGAGGTAAAGGGCTTAAAGATATGCCGGCAGGCCTTAGCCAAATGGGAGGAAGAATATATGGAGCGCAAGGACCCAATGGGCAAGCCTTATTACTGGCTAACCGGCAAGTTTGTGAATTACGATAAGGGCCATGATACTGATGAATGGGCTTTAGCTGAAGGTTATGTAAGCGTGGTGCCTGTGCAACACGACTTAACTGCACACCACGTAATACCGATTATTAATGAGAATTGGGATTTTTCGGAATTAAAACAAGGCAACGATATACCACAAACAGATAGTAACCGTTTTAACCTGTAATTATTATCCCAAATGTTAGACAGATATTTGAACCCAACACCAACACCTTATAAGTGGGACCGGTTTTCAGTGGGCTTTTTCCCTTCACTGGTATTGCCTGTAGTAGGCTTCTTCATCATTTTTGGCTTTACCTATTTCTATAGTACCGTAGTGCAAAAGGCTTCTTATTCATTTGAGTTGTTTAGAATAAGCCTGCATTATTCCGGTACCTTTTTGCGTGTTTCTACTTTAAGCTGTTTTCTTAACCCTATATACTTTTACCTGCTGCTGCAACGCAACTATTATAACGCCTGCCGTGGTATTGTGCTGGCCAGTATGCTATTGGTGTTTGCCATACTTATAAAGGAAATTCTTTAGTACCTGTGAAGTATTACATAATAGCGGGCGAGGCTTCAGGCGATTTACACGGCGCTAATCTTATAAAGGAGTTGCGCCTGTTAGACCCTGCTGCTGATATCCGCTGTTGGGGTGGCGATAAAATGCAGGCTGCCGGCGGAGTTGTAGTGAAGCACATCCGCGACCTTGCCTTTATGGGTTTTTTTGAAGTAGTAAAGCACCTGGGCACCATACTAAACAACATAAGTTTTTGCAAGAAGGATATAAAGGCTTTCAATCCTGATGTGGTAATACTGATTGATTACCCCGGTTTTAATTTCAGGCTGTTTCCTTTTTTAAAAGAAAATAAGTTTAAAATATTCTACTATATATCTCCGCAGTTGTGGGCATGGAAAACGGGGCGAGTGCACAAGGTTAAGGAGTATGTTGACCGTATGTTTGTAATACTGCCTTTTGAAAAGGAGTTTTACGAACGCTATGGCGTGCAGGTAGATTTTGTGGGTCACCCATTATTGGATGAATTGACTACACTGCCTGAGGTAAACAGGTTAAATGAGAGCAAAACAATTGCCTTGGTGCCCGGTAGCCGAAAACAGGAAATTGCTTACCTGTTGCCGGAATACCTAAAAGTAATTGACGAGTTTCCTGATTATCGGTTTGTAATTACCGGTTTGGGGCATATAGGCGAGGAATTTTACCGGAAGTTAATGGGTAATGCCCGTTGCGAATTAGCGCTTGACAGAACCTATGAGGTTATAAAAGAAGCAAAGGCTGCTATTGTAACCAGTGGTACGGCTACCCTTGAAACCGCCTTACACGGAATACCGGAGGTGATTTGCTATAAGGGTAGCTGGATATCGTATTACATAGCCAAGTCCCTTATTAAGAACATACGGTTTATTTGCCTGGTTAATTTAATTTGCGACAGGCGCGTTGTGGAGGAACTCATTCAGGCTGATGTAAATAAGAGCCGCCTGGTGGCTGAGTTGAAGAAACTGCTTACGCCGGAATACAGAAGCGTTATGCTGGCTGATTATGTGGACTTACGCCATAAACTGGGTGATGCAGGGGCCAGTAGGCGAACGGCTGAATTAATGCTTAAATATCTAAAACAATAGTTTGCCTTACATGGTGGGCTGTTTATATTCGCGCATTCCATAATCTTAAAACACTTACATGAAAAAGGGAGTTATTATAGGCGTATTGGTGATTTTGTTCGGCATAGGTGCCGGCGCCTATTACTATTTTAAAGGCAGCGATAAGCACCTGCAGTTAGTGCCTAAAAACGCAGTGTTTGTCGGCAACATCGATTTCAAATCGGTATTAACCAAGGCCGATATGGATAAGGTGAAGGAAATGCAGTGGTTTAAGGATTTACAGGGCAAAATGAAGGAGGAAGCTTCCGATTCGCCGAAGGATAAAAAAGCCATGGAGGTGTTTGAACATCCATTCAGCAGCGGCGTAAATATCATGTCCGATGTTTACTTTTTTGGCGCAATGTATGGCGAAGCATTTGTAGGTGCCATGGTGTTTGATATTAAGGATGAAGACCAGTTTAAGGAAAGTATTTTGAAGGTAAAACCGGAAGCTAAAATTGTAAATGAAAAAGACTACAAGGCGGTTTACGATGGTAGTGAAATGGCACTGGCCTGGAATGGCACCGGTGCAGTAGTAGCTACTGTATATGACTATGAACTTCGCGATTCATTGAAAGGTTTTTTAAGCTCAACCTTTGCGCGTAAAAAGGAGGAATCTGTTTTAGCGAATACTTTCTTTCAGGAATATGCCCGCAGCAAAAAGGACATGAGTGTGTTTATGAACTTTAACGAGTTTGATAAGCTAACCAGCGCTTTAACGCGCGATAATCCTTTTGGTGGTATGATGTATGGCTCAATGAGCGGTTACCTTAAAGGCAATTATGTGTGGAGCAATCTTGAGTTTCAGGATAACAAGATACTGTTTACTACCGTACGCAAAACCGACTCAGACGATAAGGATGCAGCTAAGCCCGGCGATTGGTTAGACCCGAAAGGCCTGAGTGAAGAGCATATTAACAGTCTTACACAAAAAGATATTTACGCCCTGTTTGCCATTGCACTAAACAGCGAAAAAGTGTTTGCTTACTACGATAAAATACCAATGATAAGCATGGGCAAAGCACAAATAGCTGCCGCCATGGATATGGATGTAAAGAGTTTGGAAAAGATATTTGGCGGGGAGTTTTCTTTTGCGCTGGTAGGTTTTGATAAGCCGGCTGTTGATAGTTCAGCCCTGGCAATGGCGGAGGCTATAAAAGCGGAAGATGATTCAGAATACTACGGTAGTGATAATTATGAGGATTACCCTGCGTATCACAACCCTATGGACGACTACCCTGTGCCTGTGTTCACTTTCAACTTCTCTTCTAACAATAAGGAAGGAGTGCAGAAGCTGTTAGCGAAATACGGGATAACTAAAACTGCTGATGGTTACTACACTTATCCTTTGGAGCGTAATATGAATACTTACCTGATTGAGAATAAGTTTGGATACACCGTAACCAACAGTGTTGAGGTGGCTAAAAAGATGGCTACTGATGGTAAGTTGGGCCCACCGCCTGCACGCGTAGCCGATTTAGTGAAAGGCAAATCAAGCGCGGTGTTTTTCGATATGGTGTTGGATCATTATCCGTTGGAGATACGCAACAGCATGAGCAAAGAAATGGGTGAGCGCAACTACAATGCGTTTGCAACCTACATGCAGTTGTTTAAAGATGTAACCGGCAGCGGCAACGCTTCAAATTCTGAAGTAAGCATTAACCTTAACGAAGGCAAAGGCAATAGCCTTTACCGTTTATTGGCGCAGGCTGATGTAGCTTATAAAATGGTTAAATAACCGTAGGTATGACCATTACTTTTTCCAATGTAGTCCCTGCTTTTTTGGCGGGGACTTCTGTTTTAAAGTCGGAGGTGTGGGGCAACAGCTTTGCATTGCCCGTTGGAAAAAGTGTATTGGTTAAAGCGCAAAGCGGAAAAGGGAAGACTACTTTTTTATCGTACCTCTTTGGTTCGCGCACCGGCTATAGCGGTAAAATAACTTTTGATGAAAAGGATATCAGCACACTAAACACGGATAACTGGAGTGAGCTACGAAGGGAAAAGCTGAGCATGGTAATACAGGACCTGCGCTTGTTTGAGAATTTAACCGTGCGCGAGAACCTGAAAGTCAAGCTTGATTTAAGCAATCAATCTTTTGCTGAAGCAGAGCAGATGCTGCAGAAATTGGGGGTAGGGGATTTTATGGACAGGCAATGCCGTTCTCTATCTCTTGGCCAGCAGCAGCGTGTGGCCATTGTGCGCAGTCTTTGTCAGCCGTTTAAATGGCTTTTGCTGGATGAACCATTCAGCCACCTTGATGAGGAGAATACCGCTATTGCCATGCAGTTAATTAAAAAGAAATGTGCGGTTAATGGTGCGGGTTATATTATCAGCTCATTGGGTAGCGAGCACCATACCCATTACGACATTATTTTAAATCTGTAAAATGAACTTTGGGAAGTTGTTTTTAAAACATACACGCACTTGGCAATTAATGCTGGTTAGCATTGGTGCCTTTGCGGGTCTGTTTTTGTTGTGGCTTCCCGTGCAGGTATATATTGACATAACCGATGCATTAGCTAAGCAGAAGGACTTAATAAGCAACCAATACTTTATAGTTAATAAGGGTGTTTCGCTGGTAAACACCTTAGGCTTTTCTTCGGGCGGCTTTACTACTGAGGAAATGCAGAAACTGAAAGCAAAGCCATTTGTAAAGGATGTTAGCGCCTTTACGCCTAACCGTTTTGGTGTTGGAGCGGCGGCCCACTTGCGGGAGAAAATGGACGTGTACACCGAGATTTTTTTGGAATCGGTGCCCGACCGCTTTATTGACCAACTACCGCCTGAATGGCACTGGAGTCCGCGCTCAGCCTATGTGCCCGTAATACTGCCGGCAGAGTATTTAGACCTCTACAATTTTGATTTTGCACCCGGTCAGGGCCTTCCGCAAATTTCGCAGGGTGCTGCTAAGTTGTTTCCTTTTGAGCTTTTGGTTAGGGATGGCGATTCAACTCACCACTACCCTGCGCACATAGCAGCTTTTACCGAGCGCATTAACACCATATTGGTGCCGCAAAGTTTTGTGGACTATAATAACGAGCAGTATGCTATTAAGCCTTACGAGCAGCCTTCCAAACTAATTGTAGAAGTGAGCGACCCGGCTGCATTCAGCCGCTATGTAGATAGCACCGGCATTAAAACCAATAGCGACTACCTGCGTACGGGTAAGGTGCAGAGTCTTTCAAAACGATTGTTACTGCTTATACTATTGCTAACGGGGCTGGTAGTGCTATTGTCTATTGGTAGTTTTATACTGTTCAGCAATTTACTGGTAGCGCGTTCGGAGTATGAAATTCGCACACTGGTTTTGTTAGGCTATCGCTATCAGAGTGTGGGTATGGCTATCTTCCGGTTTTTTGCGTTACTGGTGGCTGGGGCTACGGCAGGAGCTTTAATCGGCGGCCTTGTAGCACGCTATTATATCTTAAAATACCTGAGTTCTATAATAGATGCAGCTGACTGGTTACCAAGCTACCAAGCCATCGTATGTATGCTGGCATTAGCTGCTGTCTATCTTTTGATTAATTACCTTAGCATTAAGAAGATGACCCGCCAGATTGCCGAACCTTTTTAAGACTCTAATGCCTTCTTTTTTTATCTAAAAATTCATCATTTATGCAAATACCTAAGGCGTCAAGGTCTTGATAAATGTCAAATCGATTAATGTCAATAAAAGATAGGATATGGCGAGTGGCATAACTCGCAGCTAATGGAGTCAGTCTAATTTTAGCCAAAATGTCATTAGTTTTATTGGCTAATTGAACATCTAACGCTTCCCAAAGAGTTCCTTGCACTGTGAACATTCCCCTTTGTGCAGTTATCCTTGGGTTTCGCCATGGCGGGTATATAGGAACTGGGTGTCGATAAGGCCAATTTTTTTTAGTCAAAAAAGATTCATGATACTCTAGCTCTTCTAATGTTGGATCAAAAATTCTGAGTTGGCCTGTTGCAAAATGTGCTAATCGGTAAGGATTCAAAATGTAAATGCAGGGTTCAGAATTTTCTAAAAGAAAAAAAGGATTTTTTTCCCGTTTATGTTCAGCACTGTTCAATATGGTCAGATAATAATCAATATGATCTTTTAATGCAAAGTATAAGGCAATCGATAAATCTTCTGTCCAGTCTAATAGTCTGGTCTTTACCTTGTAATGTTGCATTTCTGCAAGTATCTCCCACGAATTTTTGCTGCTACTACTACCTCTACGGCTCCAGTTAACAAAAGCTTCTGATTCACCTTCTTTGGAAAATTTTTGAACGTATTCTTGTTCTGTTTTACGTAATCTATTCTTGGTTAGAGCAAGGTTGCGTCTTATTTCAGCTTTCTCTTTTTTTAAAATACCTAACTGATGGCTAAGTGCTATATGTTCAGATCCATCATTCAGTTGAGCCATTCTAAAGGCCTGGTGAATTTGCTTTTTAAGATTGACGATTTCTTTCTTCTTTCTTATTATCTGGTCTATAAACTGTTCTACGGAAGCGGTCAATCCGACTTGGGTGATAGCTGAATTATTACCTCGAAATAATGATGCCTCTAATGGCCAATCCTTTTCTTGTCCTCTGAACCACGCATTGGAAATATTGCAATGAAGTTTCCATCTTGCTTGATCTACATCTTCTAGAAATTTGAAAAAAGCATCCCTTGCAAGTTGCCAATTATCTTTAGAGGACTTAATATTATTGTTGGCCATAAAGTTGTAGCGCAAGGAGGAATCGAACCAATCCGACCTTCTAATTATAAGTTAGATGCTCTGCCACTGAGCTATTGCACTATTTGTCTATTATTTACAAATATAAATTAACAATGAAATCTTTAATACTTTTACTGCTATGGAAATGAAAAGTGTAAAAGCCTATGGCACTGTAGCTGCCGATAAACCTATTGGCCCTTTAACTATAAAGCGCAGAAGCGTAGGAGAGAAGGATATTGAAATTGATATTCTGTATTGCGGCATTTGCCATAGTGATTTACATACTGCCCGCAATGAGTGGGGAGGAACCGTTTATCCATCCGTGCCGGGCCATGAGATTGTAGGCAAAATTGTAGCTGTAGGTAGTGGTGTAACTAAGTTTAAAGTGGGCGACCTGGCCGGTGTTGGCTGCCTGGTTGATTCGTGCAGGCATTGCGAGCAATGTAAAGAGGGTTACGAGCAATATTGCGAGAACGGCTTTACGGGCACCTACAACAGCATTGATAAGCACATTGGCGGCAGAACCTTTGGCGGCTATTCAGAAAGTGTGGTAGTTGATGAGAGCTTTGTGCTGCGTTTACCTGAGAACCTGGACCTTGCAGCAACCGCACCATTGCTTTGTGCGGGTATAACCACTTTCAGTCCGCTGAGCCATTGGAAGGTTGGCCCCGGCCAAAAGGTAGGCGTAGTAGGCATTGGCGGTTTGGGCCACATGGCGGTAAAAATTGCGGCAGCTATGGGTGCGCATGTGGTGGTTATTACCAGCTCTGCCGGTAAAATTGAGGATGCTAAACGCTTAGGCGCACATGAAGTTATACTTTCAAGCAAGGAAGAGGAAATGGCGAAGCACGCCAATACACTGCATTTTATTTTAGATACCGTATCGGCACCGCACGACATTAATGCCTATTTAAGGTTGCTGAAAACGGATGGCTCCCTGGTATTAGTAGGCGCCCCTACTGAGCCGCTTCCTGTTCAATCTTTCAGCCTGATATTAAAGCGCAAGAGTTTCTCCGGTTCTTTAATAGGCGGCATTGCCGAAACACAGGAAATGCTGGACTTCTGCGGCAAGCACAACATAACCTCCGACATTGAACTAATAAGCATTGACCGCATTAACGAAGCCTACGAACGCCTTTTAAAAAGCGATGTGCGCTACCGTTTTGTAATTGATATGAAGAGTTTGAAGGGGTAAGGGCACGGGCATCAATGATTTAGACATCATTTGGAAGAGGGTTTTTGAATTCCGAAAGAATTTTATTTTTGCTGCCCCAATGGGGGATTAGCTCATCTGGCTAGAGCGCTTGCATGGCATGCAAGAGGTGGTCGGTTCGACTCCGATATCCTCCACAAAAACAGAAGCCCACTTCACGGTGGGCTTTTTGTTTTCTGTAATGTTTATAATTTGAAGAAAAGAACTTTATTCTTAAGCAATCAACTCTCCATTTAAATCGGTGGTAAGCACTTCGCTCATGTAGTTCAACCATGGCCGTGCTGATTTAAACAAAGTATTTACCTGGCTTAAAAAGTTTTTAGCCAGCACTTCCTCATCAGTAAAAGGATGGCGAAGTATAAATTGCTTGTGGCGCAATAACTCAATGCCGGCATGCTCCTTATCGAAACCGCGCGGAGTGGTTAATACTTTCTCGCCCGATAAGGTGCCAAAGTTTTGCTTTATGCTTTTTGATTTCAGCAGCTTTTGCCAATCGGCATAGTTGTAATTTATATCTGTGCGTATGCGAAGGAGGTCTGTGGGATTAGGGCCAAAGAAACCGCAGGCAAGGTAACTGTTGCCGGGTTTTATGTTTACGTAATAACCGCCGCGCTTTAGTTTGGTAGCCCGCTGAAAACTAAAAGCCAGCCGTGGGTTGTAGGGCGATTTATCTTTTTTAAAACGGACATCGCTGTAAACACGATACATACTTTGCTTGGCCGATGCCTGCTCCAACTCATCGTGCTTATTCATCTCAATCATTAATGCATCAACAAAGTGCAACAGGTTTTGGTAAGCATCCAAATACGTTTGCTTGCGCGCATTAAACCATTCGCGGTTATTGTTTTTAGCTAATGCTTTAAGAAAAGAGAAGGTGGCAGGTTGAATTACTACGGACATGCAAAACTAATTTCAGCAAATAAACTACTTATCCTTTAACTCAATCCAAACAGGGGCATGGTCGCTTGATTTTTCCCAGCCGCGCACGTGTTTATCCACTCCTGCATCTTTCAGGCGCTTTACCAAATCGGGGCTAAGTAAAAAGTGGTCTATGCGCAGGCCTGCATTGCGGCCATAAGCATTGCGGAAGTAGTCCCAAAAGGTATAAATAACTTCTTTAGGGTACAGCTTTCGGATGGCGTCTGTCCAACCCTGCTCTACAAGTTCCTTGTAGGCCGCCCGGGTTTCCGGTCTAAACAGGGCATCTTCTACCCAACGCTCCGGTTTGTATACATCCAGTTCCGTAGGCATTACATTAAAATCGCCGGTAAGTAGTACAGGCTTTTGGCTTTTTAAAAGTTGTGCAGCATGTGCCTGAAGCCGTTTAAACCAGGCCAGCTTATAATCGAATTTGGGGCCGGGTGCAGGGTTGCCATTTGGCAGATATAAACAACCAATGGTAAGTCCATCCACTACCGCTTCAATATAGCGGCTGTGCAAATCCTCGGGGTCGCCGGGTAATGCGCGGCGCACTTCTTCTATCTCTGCAGTTTTGGAAAGTATGGCCACACCGTTCCAGCTTTTTTGCCCGTGCCATATAGCTTTATAACCTGCATCGCGTATAGCGTTTAAAGGGAATTTTTCTTCAGGGGCCTTTAACTCCTGCAAACAAACTATATCGGGCTTTTCTTCGTTAAGCCATTTAAGCAAAACAGGCAAGCGGCCGTTAACGCCGTTTACATTATACGTTGCAATTTTCATTTACCGCTGTTTTAAATAAAGGTAAACAGTATGCTTGAAATTGCCCAGAGGTGGTTTGTTACTTTCTCCTCCATTTCGGTTTTTGTATACGTTGGTGTGTGGATAGGATAAAGGTGTAAAGTAGTTAGAGCTTTAGATTATTGTCGGATTGCATAGTTTAGGGTTTTGAAAATAGTATGAGTACTACTGAAACCCTGGTGAACGAATTGTACGGTTTACGTACACAGTTTGATACCACAACTGCCGATAGAAAGGTAATTCTGCTTGATAAGCTACAGAAAACTTTACCGCACACTAAAAAGGAAGTGAAGTTATTGTATGACACGCTTCACTTCCTTATTGCGTATCCTGATAAGGCAGTAGTGAAGCAAAAGGCGGAAGGCTGTTTAAGCGCTCTTAAGCTTTATATTACCAATCACGATGCTTTTCAGTATTCTCTCTTTAACACCGGTGTTAGCGGTGCCTACCTTTGCGCTGCTTATAGTTTTGATGTGGTAAAGTGGTTACGTGCCACCTATGCTTATGATGTTACCCTGGATTCAATGGAAGCAGATGATCATACACTCAGTTCTATTCTATCCGCAGTTATGCCCAAGATTGAATCAGAAATATTTCAGGATGAAAATGCGCACTGGAAAGAGTGGCTGCATAAATATGCAATAGCCGGTGAGGACTTGTTGGATTGCCTGCTAAACGTTTTCAGTTACTCTGATTTGCGCCCTGAAATAAAGGACGAATTGTGGGGTGCATTAGGCATAAACATTACTATTTATTTAGGCAATAAGGAAATGCTGCCTGCGGAGTTAGTAACGCCATACTATCATAGTAAGCTGATAAAAACGCAGAAGGTAACAGACAAGCCTCAGCAGATTAAACTAACAAAGGAACAGGCAGAAAAGATAATTGAAGTATCGCGCATGGTGCTTATTAGGAACCTGCGCGAGATTGACCCCATAAGTTTTAGTCTGCCTGAATTGGTAACCTATTATAAACTTGGCAGAGGAATAAGTGTAGCCTTGTTCGGTATGCGGCCGGAAAGGCGACACCCCATTGATAGTTATATGGGCTATGTGGCTTTTAAAAACGGAATGCCTGTGGCTTATGCCGGCAGTTGGGTGCTGTTTGATAGTGCTCGGATTGGGCTGAATGTATTTCCATCGTATAGAGGAGGTGAGTCCCGCTATATTTTTGAAGAGGTGATGAATTTGCACAAGCAGGTTTATCATTTGAAACGTTTTTCAGTAGACCCCTATCAAATTGGCAAGCATAACAAGGACGGTATACACTCCGGTGCATTTTGGTTGTATCATCATTTGGGTTACAGGCCAATTGAACAGGAGCAGAAACTATTAGCTGAAGCAGAGAGTTTGAAGATAAGCGCGCAGAAGGGTTACCGCAGTTCAGAAAGTGTGCTTAAGAAATTAGCCAACTCGCGCATGGCGTTGGTTATGGATAAGAAGGCGGTAGATTTTGATGCCGTTGATTTAAGCATGGCGTACGCCGCTTATGTAAAAAAGAAGTTTAAGGGTAATCGTCTGTTAGCTGAGCAAAAAAGTCTGGCTGCTTTGCAAAAGCTAACGGGCTTAAAAACGGATGTAAATGCAACAGCCCTGTATGTTATGCGCAACTGGGCGGTGGTGCTGATGCATAAGCCGGCTTCACTCAATAAGAGCCTGGCAAAGGAGATTAAACAAATGCTGGAGTTAAAGATTAAAGGCGGTGAGGAGGTGTATATGAAAGCTTTGCGACAATCAAGCGGTTTGCGCTTATTAGTACAGCGTTTTATTGAATTGTATAAGTCTTGACGATTATAAATCAAAGAAATACATCCGCCGGCATGTGTGGAACGATTTTTTAGGGTTCCAATAGTATGAAAGTAATAATGATACAGGACGGCAATAAGCTAAGGCTTACTATGCTGGCGGAAACCTCAGCCGATGCTTTTATGATGAAAGCGCTGCGTAGTTCAGATGGTAACCAAACAAAGGTTATACCGGTTGATACGAACGAATTGGAACGTGTAATTAACCCTTATAGAGAAAGCGGACACTCCAACGGAAAATCGCATGAGGCGGTGATTATAGAATTGACTGTAGACCACTTTCCCGCATTGGTGGAGGCCGACGAAGCAAATAAGGAATTTGAAATACGCCGCAATGGTACGGACGACGGCATTTTGAAGTTGAAGAATATAGGGTAGGAGATACCTGTGTTTATAAATGAAAAAAGGCGCTACTATAAAGTTGCGCCTTTTTTGTGCACCCAAAGGAAGTCGAATGGCGAGGTTTCACTCGCCATCGCGAGCAAGCCTCGCGACCCCTAACTTTCTGACCAAATTCGGTAGGGCTTTAGGGAAATAAAAAAAGCGCAACCGTTAATGTTGCGCTTTCTGTGCACCCAAAGGGAGTCGAACCCCTAACCTTCTGATCCGTAGTCAGATGCTCTATCCAGTTAAGCTATGGGTGCATTCCTTTCTAAAAGGAGCGCAAATATAGGAAAAGAACTGAAAAATGGTAGAGGGGTTTCAAAAATGTGTGATAAACAAAGCGTTAGCGTGGTTTAGGGCCGCTGCCAATGGCTCTGCAATGCCCCTCTAAAATCCTACTTAAATAGGAGTGTGCCGCCTAAGGCCCCCCATAACTTTGCCTGTAAATTAAAACAGGCATTTATGAAAAAGCCTTTCCGCACTTTAGCAATACTCTGTTTGTGCATTTTATCAGCAACGCTTTTTGCGCAAAGCGGCAACTACCAAAAAATAGCCGACGACTATAAACAGAAGATAGAAGCTACACAGGACCCCAATGAAAAACTGCGCCTGGCTTTAGAATTACAGAAATTGATGTTAGGGGAAAGTGTGGTTAACGGTTCATTGAGCCCCATGCAGGCGGCTACCATGTACGATAAAAAATACCTGGTAAAGTTTCAGGCCAGCTCCGATGAATCATCCGCACAAAACTGCATTACTTGTGGCCCTTGCGGCGCGTTTTTTGATTCTAAAAGTCATTACGATATTACGGCAAGTTTTGTAGTGGTAATGCACCGCCCCTATGGAACATTTAGCGCTGCAGCAACCACACAGGACAATGTGGAGCAGTTAAGCGCAGGCGGTAGTTATAACTACAGTAGCAAAAGTACCGGTTGCGGAAAGCCGGAGAACGACAACTCCACCGGTCATTTAGATTTAACCAAGAACAACAGGGGTATAGAATTTGGTTTTACGTATAACACCAATGACAATACCTGGGATATTAACCTGCAATTGCCTTATGTAATTCATACCAATGCGCAGGGCGGCGAGAATGATGATGTTGAACTGTTTGGCAGTTCGGTAAACAGCCGCCAAGAGGGAGCCTCGGCCAGCGAAAAGAACGGAAAGATTACCATTGCTGCTAACTATACCGTAAGCGATAATGATGCTAAAACCGGCAGAACAAATAAAAGTACTACTACTATTAACTGCACGCTTACCCCTTATGATGAAACAAAATATGATGCGTTGATAGTGCCTTACCGCGCATCGCAGGATAAGAATGATGCTGAGTATGAAAATTGGCTGCCTGTTGGAAGGAAGAAGGATGCTGACCGCGCTAATAGCGCTGTATATGGCAACGCCATTGCCTTTAAAATTAAATTGATTGAAAAAGATAACCCAGCAAAGGACATATCCGGCACACTTTACCAGGTAGATTGGAAGCTGGAGGCCAGTAAACTTAAGGGCGATTGCACGAACTTTCCCATTGAATCTTCAGATGAAAAAGAGGACCTGAGGTTTGATGTTAAGGCAGCACCTCTATCGGCTGAGGTAAGTGATTTTAAAGAATTGCGCTCTGCCCCGCAGCAAGGCGCTGCCTGCCCTGCGCGCATTTTGTGTTATGATAACGGCGCTTATGGAAAGCTAACGGCCCACGTAAAAATTACAACCCCTAACGGGCCGGTAGAAATAGACGCGCATTTGGATGGAGATACCAAAACCGAAGTAAGCATACCTAAAGATGAGAATGACAATAAAATGGCTGATAAATGGGAAAAGGATGAAGGTATTTTTGAAAAGAACTACGGCCCTATAAAGGATGATGAACAACAGCCGGATAATAAAAACGATGGCGATGGCTTAAGCCTGTTTGAAGAATACCGCGGTATAATGAGTAATGATGAATTGAAACGCCTTAATCCGAAAAATAAAGACCTTATAGTTCATAACGCCAGTAAACAAATTAAGGATGCGGACTTAGCGAAGTTTACCGACTATACCGGAAAGTATGGTGAGGGAGGCATTAAACTGATTTTTGTGAAGGATGATGAGGTGAAGAAAGAGAAGATGTGGGTGAACAATAACAAAACGGTGTTTAGCAATGGCGAACAGCACGGTATTTATATAAAGGACATACCGCTTGATGTTACGATGGAAGGTGTGGCAAAAGCGGTTGCCCGCGGCGGTGATGATGCCAAGTTAGCTTCGCCGAAGGACTTGAACTACATATGTATTCAACAGGGGTTTAGATTAAGCGACCAACCCTATATTAAGAATGTGGCACTGTTTAAAACCAATACAGTTTGCCATGAAATTGCGCATGCCTGTGGTGTAACCCACCACAACGGCGATGTTGCTGCTAAATACGAGCCGCTTTCTTCCAGCGGCTTGAATGTGAGCAAGGCCATTTTTTATGATGTGGTGGCTAAGAAGGTGGTGAAGTATAGCGATATGCCGGGTGCTTCCACCTATAACTGCATTATAACAAGTGATTATAAAGAGTCCGAAGCCAGTGGTGATGCTAATTGCCTTATGACCTATAACTCGGTTATACCTTTAAGCGCCTACCGCGACTTTTTTATGTATAAGTATGGTATTAATAAGGACCTGATACTGTTCAAGTTTCCAAGCGATGAATTCCGCGATGGATTTTGCCGCAACAAGGAAAATACCTTGTGGAATATTGCCGCCAACAATAAAATAACCTTTACTGAAGTGGTAGATGGTAAGGAGAAGGTGATAAGCGAGGAGGTGAGTATGTACGGTAAACCAATTAAAGGAGGGAATTGCATCAGTCAGTTTAAAGTGAAGGATTGGTAAAATGTTAGCTTTGCGCTACAACTTTTGTTATGGCGCTTACTCCTTCTGCAATGATTCCCCTTGGCACTACGGCACCGGATTTTTCCTTACCTGATGTGGTTTCCGGCAAAGTTTATTCTCTGCATGATTTGAAAGGCAGTAAGGGTACCGTGGTAATGTTCATTTGCAATCACTGCCCTTTTGTAAAGCACATAAACGCGGAGTTAATCCGTTTAGCTAATGACTATAAGGACAAAGGGTTTAGCTTTATTGCCATCAGTTCTAACGATGCTATTACTCACCCTGAGGACGGGCCTGATAAAATGAAGGAACAGGCGCTTGCGCTGGCTTATCCCTTCCCTTATTTATACGACGAGAGCCAACAAGTGGCAAAAGCTTATGACGCTGCCTGCACGCCTGACTTTTACATATTTGATGTATTGCTGAAGTTGGTTTACCGCGGACAGTTGGATGATAGCCGGCCTTCTAACAACATACCTTTAAGCGGTAAGGATATGCGCGCCGCTTTAGATAATATATGTATTGGTCGCGAGGTAGCGCCCATGCAGAGACCAAGCATTGGCTGCAACATTAAGTGGAAGAAAGGCTAGAGGTAAGAAGTGAAAAGTAAGAGGTAAGAAGGGAGAAGTGAAAAGTAAGAGGTAAGAAGGGAGAAGTGAAAAGTAAGAAGTAAGAAGGGAAAAGTAAGAATGGCGCGCCTTAGAATCTTAAGGCAGGGCCTTTACCGCGGAAAACTCTCTGCTTTTTATCAATGCTGAAGCTAAGGCTTATTTCGTGGGTTGAACCTATATCGCGGCGATACTTGGAACAATTCATATCGTATGCGTAAGCCAGGTGAAAATAATCTTTGAATTGAAACCCGCCTTCAAATACAGCATAGTTAAGACTGCGATAGTTTGCGCCTAACCAAAATATCTTATACATCATAAAACGCAAACCTACATCACCTTGTGGCGGTGCACCTTTCACCCAACGGAAACCCGCAACAGGGTCAATACTGAAATTACCGCGCGCCCATTCAATTTTGCCGCCTAATAAAATATTAAGGTGTTGCACCTTTTTAATTTTGGCAAAGCCATCATTACCGCGGTAGTTAATGTTCAAGCCCATAATTTGCGGGGCCGATACGCCAACGTAAAAATTCTCCTTGTAGCGGTAGTAAATACCAACGGATGCATCAGGGAAAATTTTAGAACCCTTAGTAGTATACAAACCGGGGTCATTAGGGTCATCCAGCAAAAGTTGATCGCCACGCAGGCGGTATTGCACTGCCGTTAATGAAATGCCTATGCTTAAATTATGGTAGCTTCTTCTGTTGCTATAACGGGTGCCGTATTTTTTCCAAAGCGGTATGTGGTAAGCACAGGAAACGGTAATTGCGCTTTTGCCGGTTGGCCCCGTAACATCATGTATCAGGTAACCGCCAATGCCAATATTCTTGCTGAATATTTCACCATCCATAGCCAGCATAGCGGTGTAAGGCGATTGATCTATTTTACTAAACTGCTTGCGGAAGGTTGCAGTGCCGTGCATCCAGCCGTTCATACCTGCAAGCGCGGGGTTAAGTGTAAAAGCATTCTCACGTATTAAGGAGAATTCTTCTACCTGCTGGCTTTTGGCCATCGTTACAAGTGCAAAACAAAAAGCTGCCAGTACAAATTTCTTCATCGTTTATCGCACTATAGTTAACGGGCCATTAAAATCATAAACCTGTCCGTTATGCTTAATATGAATAATGTAGTAGTAAGTAGCACCCGGCAGGTTTTCACCATTCCATGTACCTGCCCAATCGTTTTGGTAAGGGGCTTGATAAAACACCTGGTCGCCCCAGCGGTTTATAATGCGCACTTCATTATCAGGGTAACGCTCTAAATCGCGTATATGCCAGTAGTCGTTATAGCCATCACCGTTTGGTGTAATGGCGTTAGGTATAAAGAACAAGGTAAAAGGCTTATCGCGCACCATAATCACCACGCTGTCGTAATCGGCGCAACCGCGGCCATCTTCTACGGTTAAGTAGTAAGTAGTATTGCTATCAGGCCATGCTAATGGTGTTGGGCAGTCGGCGCAACTTAAATTGTAATCAGGTGTCCAGTAATAATTCTGTCCGCCGAAGGCATTAATCTGTATAGTGTCGGTGCGCCAAATAAGCGTGTCAACACCTGCAACAGCAAAGCTCTTGCTGGTTATAGCCAACGCAAAAGGAGAGTAGTTGTAGTTATCCCAAACAAACTTGCTAATGCGGTTGAAAGGGCTTCCACTTACAATAGTATCGCGGAAAATTGATTCCCACTCCGGCAGGTTTTGCCAATGCACAATATCATTCCAACTGCCATCGGCAACGGTATCATACATAATAGTAATGTTGGCCGAATCGCTACCTGTTACATGATACAGGCGATGATACCAGTTCGGGTTTATTTGGCATACCAAGTGGAACCGCGTGTTTCTATCAAAGCCTTCGGCAGTAGGGTCCACATTCGCAAAACGTGCCTTATAGTGGTTTTGGTTGCTGGCCAATGGCTCAAACTCCACTGGGCGGTAACGACTAGTGCCAAGGTTTGAACCTACCGGAAACAGGTAAACACCTGTGCTGTTGGTGCGGCGTAAAAGTCCGCCATCTTCTAAACTGCTAACAAAACCGCTGGTGCGCTGTACGGAAGTTAGCGCTGGGTTTAACTCCCACACCGTATTGGTGTCCATATTAAACTCGCGGTCGGTAAGGTTTAAGTTACCATCTACATACACATCAAGGTCGCCGTATTTGGTGCCCTGGTTAAGTAATGTAAGATTGTGAAAGTGTGTTTCAACAGTACCGCGTATGCGCTGGTCTGCCGCCCATAAATAAACCCAGCCGGTGCCAATAGAATCAAAGCAGCGGTTAGGCGCATTATGTATCCAATCGCCGGTTACAAAAATGCTATCGGTATTGTTATAGTGGCCGTCGTTTTGGTTGTAAGCATCGCCAACTACCGAGAGGTAGGCGCCATCTTTTACAGATACCAGGTTGTTGTTACTCCAATAGGCATTTTGGCCAAAAGAAGCAAAGCAAAACAGCAATAGGGCGCACAAGGAAAATCCTCTCATCATTAAAGCCTGCGAAGTTAGTTGATTTTAGGCGTAGCGAATAAAAGAAAATAGCGCGATAATGCAGTGTAAATAATGTGGGTTGTGTTCATTCTTCTTTCTTTGTATAAACGTACCGGCATATGACCACCAACGAAGTATTAAAAGAGCTGCAGGCCTTAGGTAGCGAAAGCACCAAAAAGGTATTGTTAAAGCATGGCGCTAAGGAACCTTTCTACGGTGTTAAGGTGCAGGATATGAAAAAGGTGCTGAAGAAAATAAAGGGCGACCAGCAACTGGCTATGGACCTCTATAATACCGGCGTTAGTGATGCCATGTACCTGGCGGGCCTGTCAGCCGACGGCGCTAAAATGACCAAGAAGCAGCTGCAGGACTGGGCTAAAAAGGCGCACTGGTATATGATAAGCGAATACACCGTGCCCTGGGTAGCTACCGAAAGCCCTTATGGATGGGAACTGGCCAAGGAGTGGATAGAGGCCAAAGAGGAAATGCTGGCCAGCATTGGCTGGGCTACCTTAAGTATGCACCTCTCGGTAAAGCCAGATGAAGAGATTGATTTTAAATGGATGCAAAAACTGTTGCAGCGCATTAAGAAGGATATACATAAAGCGCCTAACCGTGTGCGCTACACCATGAATGGCTTTATCCTTTGCCTGGCGGGTTATTGCCCCGCTTTAACCAAAGAGGCGCTTACAACCGCTAAGGAGATAGGCGAGGTAATGGTAGATATGGGGGGCACGGCCTGTAAGGTTCCCTCAGTTGCGGACTACATTAAGAAGATGGAAGCCCGTGGCGTAATAGGCAAGAAGCGCAAAATGGTGAAGTGTTAACAAATAAAGGGTTGACACAAGTTGACACTTTTAAAATGTAAACCTTGCTCGTTTTGGTATTAAAACATTGGTAATCAACGTTTTAATACATATAGTTTATTTCGTAAAGTTTACACGGGCTTAAAACCGCAGCCGCAATCCTGCACCATAAGAATTACTCATGGCGAAGTTGGCCGGTTTTATGATGGCTGGACCCAAGCTGATTTCCGGCGGTTGTGAATTTATTACTTTGTTGTAAGCTTTTGCCTGCTTTAACCGGCTTAGGCCTAAGGTGGTAAAGGTTAATCCGTTAACAAAACATGTTCCGCCCAATGCCATTAATCCTATTCCTGCTCCGGGCGAGGGTCCATAAGGTTGCACTACTAAAATGGCACCTGTAGTAGCCAGCAATAGCGATGCCCCCAAAAAACTGCTGCCCATAATCACAAAGGTTCTTCCGCTGCTTTCTTTGTATTGGCTCATTAAATTCATTTGCAGGTTTAGCGTTCTTTTGTCTTCTTCTGCAAAAACTAATCTCCCTTTATCATCCAAAAACCAATTATGCTTGAAAACAACGGTGGCATCCTCCCTACGATTAGGGTAAGCTATCTTATATACTTCACTCATTTTTAGGCTATCTGTTATATATACTCCGTTTTGCATATAGATAAAAACAACCCTGTTGCTATCAAGGCTTGTAATTTTACACTTCAGGGAAAAGCCATTTGCAAGACTTATAACCTGTTCGTTTTGGCTATAAAGCAAGCAAGGGAATATTAAAAACGATAGTATATGTAGGTATAGTTTCACGTGGCCCTTTTTAAAATGTAAACAGTATTGAAGCACCTCTTGCGTAAGTTCCTAAAGCCGGTAGCGCTATAGAGGATGGCTTGAAAGCAACCTCGGTTCCTCCATACTTACCTAACTGCTTATGGTAAACTTTTGCGCGGTTTATCTGCATCGCGCCCTTTGGCATCATTACAATACCCGGAAAGAACAGAATTCCTCCAAAGGAGGTCATTATAGCCCCCAATCCTCTATCGTCGCCCTCAAGAAAAAAGGGTGTGCTGGCAACCGTCAAAGCCACCGAAGTAGCAAACATGGTTGCCCCTGCAATCAAAATGGTTTTTCCTTTAGCTAAGTCTAACTCTTCCGCCAACCTAACTTTTGTATCCATATAGTTTTTATCAGCTGCTGAAAGGGTGTTGCTTCCATCACGGTTAAACATGGCATTGGAAAAAGCATTTTTTGAAGTGGGTGATTCAGCGGTTATGGTGGCAATTAGCCCAGCGTCAATAGAATCAATGCGAAATGTGGAATCATTAGCGCTGGTGTAATAAATCCATTGGTTACGCATGCTAACAGTGCTGCATTTGATAATTGTACCCTGTGTGGTAGTTATTACCATTGTGCCTGCCTGCTGTGCATTCACATGTAGCATAACCATCGCAAATACAAAAAACAGAATGGTTCTCATAGCTTAAAAAGTTAGGTTAACGCCGCTTCCATAAGCAGGGCCAATGGGAAATTGTGGTGTGGTAATAACTGAAGGATGCAGCGAGAGCATCGGGACATATTTGCCGGCTTTCTTTTTAAATTGTTTTCCCTCTGCAAGTCTTTTGCAACCTATGGGTAAAATAACTATCCCCGCCTGGGCAAGAGCACTGCCCAAGGTAAGTAATGAAATACTCAGCGGGTACGCATAATCAGGAGGATAGGAAATTTGATTGGTTTTATTGATTATGACTGCTCCTATAGCTATAAAAGCCGCCCCGGTAGTTAAGCAAGTTGCTGCGGTTATAGTTAAAGCCTTTCCGTGGTAGCCTTTGGTTTTTGCAGCAATTCTGTTTTGCGCGGGTTCGTACTTTCTGTTTGCTTCGGCAAGCATATTGTTATCACTGGTTCCAAACATCTCCTCATAATAGCTTTCATCGTAACTGTTGCCATGGTTATTAAAAGTTATTGACTTTATCTCGGTTATATTGGCGCTATCTGTGTGCAGCGTGCTATCCTGCTCGTAAGTGTAAACTACATGTGCATCAGTAATCTGGGTTATTTTACAGTAAATTTCTTTGCCGTTGCTTAATGTAATGGTATGGCTTTGCGCAAATACAGAACTGAACAAAAGGCTAAGCAAAATGAAAAGGAAAGTGTTTTTCATAACGCTAAAAATTTAAAGTTAACCCTGCCCCGTATGCATTATCGCCAAACGAGCCTTTAATTTGAGACGGATGAAAGCTTAAGGTTGGTGGGCCGGATGGCATTAGAGACTTTACCGCTTTCGCCCGGGTCAGTCTTTCCAATCCTATAGGTAAAAGAACTTCACCGGTAATAAAGCCGGGAATTCCTAAAAGGGCCACTATAAAAACGCCCCCAAGTTCAGCACCGGAATTGGAGTAAATCATGGCCATTCCTCCTGTTGTAAGTAATACTGAAGCAGGTAGCATAACTACGCCCGCAAGGTACATTTTACGGCCTTTTTTGTAATTATCATTATAAAGTGTTTGCAACTGTGCGTTTCTGAAACTCTTTTCCTTTGCGCTGCGTGGTTCAGCAGGGTCAATACTGTAAATATTACCTGCTATTCGCACGCTATCCCCTCCTTGTTTTAACGGTTTTCCAAAGTGCTCTACAAAATTTATGGATTGCACCTCGCTCAACTTAACTGAATCCTGTGGGTCACCTTCAATGCCAAGTGCCGAGTAATGCACGTAGTTACTATCAATGTTATGTATATAGCAAAGGTTGCTGAAGCCCGACTTAAGTATAATGGTCGCCTTTTCCTGTGCTTTTGCAATACTAAAGGCAAGGCATAGTAATAATGCAGGTAGAAATAGTCTCATAGGTTGTGAGGTATCTACAGCCCAAAGTAGTTAAGCAAAGTATAGCATTGAAAAATTGCTATAAGTAGTTTTCCACATATTTTTTCTCTGGCGCGGATTTCCCACCGAGCCTTTGCATAGCAGAGACCCCGAAGAAGCGAAGACAATAGCCCTCCCCTTCGGGGAAGGCCCGAAACTTCAGGGGGGGGGTAGAAACATTCCCGTAGCGACTTAACTTTGGTAGAATATAGTGCAACGGTTTCAAACGGGAACATATACAGGCGATAAAGTAAATAGTGAAAAGAAAGCACAACAAATTGATATTACTTATGACCAAAATCCTAAAACTCAAACAGATTGCAATGATATTGAACCCCACTAATTATTTGCGCATAAAAACAGTTGGTTTTATAATTTTCCTGTTTCCTATAATGACAAAATGTCAATCGATAGAAATAAATAAAATTAAATATTTATGTGAAGCTTATATTGAGACAAATGTTAGTAATCTTGACGAATTGAGAAAATATCAGGCCGGATTGTCATCGGATAGTTTTCTAATACATTTCGACTCAATAATTAATCTCGATCATAAAAGCAGGTACATCGTTAGATGTAATTTTTATGGCACAGACTATAAGATAAGTTTTTATGCAAATCTTGTGGTAAACAAGGCTTACATGATATCCTACGGGCCAGCAGGAGCAGAACTTTGTTTTACCCAAGGAATCAGTTCACTTTGTAGGGATGATCGGGCCTTTGTTTTAAATTATCCAATGGATTTATTTTGTCCTTTACTATTTGAACTTTTCTATCCAGACCGTAATAATTACAACAAATGCAGTAGCGGATACATAATACATAAAAAGCGAAGTAAAATTTCAAGCCCCCAATGCCCCCAGTGCGCCCAGCCACTAAATGCTAATATGTTAAATGTCAATGGCAAGAAATTTAAATTTATTACTTTAAATAGAAACAGAAATAAATTGATAACCTCATTGTTGAGAATCAACAAGCAACATGGCTTTGATCATTTTAAAAACGAAGAGGTCATTTTTGGAGTCTATCCTAAATGGAGTGCTAAGTGTGGGTGAAGCCCGCTATTCGAACTGATCAATAAAGCGCCACTTCGAATACTAAATGAGCAGCATTATGTGAGTTCCCCCACTGGCACGAGCGGACGATTGCGCCAGTGGGCACGGTCTTCCTTTGCATAGCAGAGACCCCGATGAACATAAAAGAACAACCGCGAAGATATAGCGCCCTAAGTTTGTCCTCCTTGGGTAAGGAGGACAAACTTAGGGCAATCGGGCGACGGAGGTGGTTTGAATAGAAACCTCGTCATTCCGGGCTTGTCCCGAAGCTTGGGGACGGAAGCTCATAATGCAAAAAAGCTGCAGGTTAAATTCGTAGCTTTAAAGCATAAGCAGCATTCATTTTTGATTTTGTATTTTGCTTTACTTGTTAATTAAAATATTGTCTTAAGTACGAGCGGACGCTCGCGCCAATGGGGCAAGTTTAAATTTAAATTATGGATAGAATTTGGATTATTAATATCTACAATGCAATTAAGGTGTTTTCAGATATAAATGCTCAAAAGCGCATATGGTTAGGAAAATCACCAACAGAATGCTCATCATTTTTAGAAGATTTCTCCATGCTATACGATAGTTACGCTTTTGAGGCTTTTTTGAGTGATGAAAATTGGAGTAAGACAAAATTAAATAGTGAATTGAGAAGAAGGCTATTAGCATTTAATGAAGCTCTTACCAATTACAATGAAAAACCAACCGATACAGAAATTTTAAACGACCCTGAGTGGTATAAAGTTGTCAATTTAGCTAAGGAAATCATAAAATATTGGGATCATAATATTGGTAATCCATCACGCGAAAGTTAAATGCGTTTCCGTCCCATCGCGGTCTTCCCGCCAAGCCTTCGCATAACAGAGACCCTGCTTTACATTAAATAAACAACCGAGAAGATATAGCGCCCTAAGTTTGTCCTCCTTGGTTAAGGAGGACGAGGAGCCCGATCAATCGGGCGACGGAGGTGGTTTGAATAGAAACCTTGTCATTCAGCGGGAGCCCGAAGGGGCGAGGTTAAATAATAAGTAATGAAACGTATATACTATTCGCTTTATGTTTATTTTAAGATGTTTCTTAAAGAACACGATCCGCATTTTCAGGTTTCTTTCCTTATGGGCGTTGTGCTATCCGTTGCAATCCAGGCCCTTCTTAGTTTGTTTTTAGCTTATTTCTTTTGCAGAAGTGCGCCGGATTATTTTGGCCTCCCAATTGGATTTTCTGTAGGTATATTTCTTATTGTGTTTTTTCTGTATTACTATGATTATAAGGGGAAAGGACCGAAAATAATTGCTGCAAAACCGTTGTTTTTTAATAATAATATCGTTTCAGTATCTATCACAATTATCATCTGTGTTTGTATACTTTCATATATGTATTGGGGGCCCATGTTAGAAATAGCTATTCTAAAAAAATGCAATTAAGATTTTATGCCCCGGCGCGGTCTTCCTTGGCATAGCAAAGACCCCTAAGAAGCGAAGACAATAGCCCTCCCCTTCGGGAAAGTCCCGAAACTTCGGGAGGGTGGGGTTAAACCCGTCATTCCGGGCTTGTCTCGAAACTTCGGGACAGTATCTCTTTCTCCGTTGTTGGCCGCCTGACCAACAACCACCAACAGGGCTTTTATTTGTTGTTCGAAGTGGCGCTTCGCTGAACACTTCGAGCAACGGGGAAGGTATGCTTATAACTTATTTTGCTTCCCTTCTTCATGGATTACTTTACCATTTACATCAACCGTATTTCTCCAAACCAACGCCCCTTCATTATTGTAATACATATAGGACTTGAGATACCCTAAAGTATCATAGTAATCCTGGGCATAATTTACTTTTTTCCCATTCTCCCATTGCCGGTATGATTCAATGACCCCTGAAGGATAAAAGTAATAAGCCATACCATTTTCTAAATTATTGACAAAATGAACTTTAGCTTTTATTCTATTATTAGGATAAAAGTAAATGCTCTCTCCATTAAGAGAATCGGCGCGATAATTCAAAATTGCCTTAATGTTCCCGTCCTGAAAATAATAGAGGTGTAGACCTTCTTTTTTATTATTGTCAATTTTATTGAAGATGTAGTCAGTTTTTTTATTCCCGTTGCATGCTGCTAACAAAACAAAAAGGATGATACAGATTTTTGCATTCATATTGTGTTTCCCTTTTCCTTGATTGGCGTCCTCCTCCGTTGGTCGCCTGACCAACAACTGCGGACATTATATAAGTTGATTTACACTTTGAAATCACGCGGCTTCAAATAATCGCAAATTTGGCAATACATATCACTTAAATCCTGCCATTCGCTTCCATCCAATACATAACTTACATAGTATGTAGCTTTAAACCATTGCCTTTCTTCAAAAGTTATTTGCCTATTCTCCAACAATGCAAATGAAACCAAACTACTAGCAATCTCTATTGCATTAATATGAATACTTACCTCTTGACCTTTTCTGGCAATACGATATTCGGCCAACCTTATTTTTAATTTGTTATTAACCTCAATTAGATTCATTCTTTTTGTCGTTCCTCCTCGGTTGGCGTCTTCGCCAACCCAATAAATACTTACTCTACTTATTCAACCCCACAGCCGTTTTATGCAGCCAGGGCACGCCAACGCCAATAACGGCGCCAACAGCATAGCCAACAAGCACGTCCGTCCAGTAATGTTTGCCGGCCTTGTAGCGTAGCAAGCCCGTAACAATAGGCAAGGCCGCACTTAACGACCATACCATGGGCTTTAGTTTTGAGTTGGGGTTATAATCAGCAAACGATTGGGCAAAAAAGAAACTCATGGCCGATACCGTGCTGGTGTGGCCGCTAAAAAACGACTTAAAATTGTCCTTCTTCAGCTTGCGCTCCATGGGCACATCTGGGTTATACAATAACGGCCGTTTGCGGCTAACTGATTCCTTGATAAGGTTGGTAAAGCCCACGTTCAGCACAAACACTTCGGCGCTCATGGCGGCTACCTTGCCAAAGTCTTTACGGCTGTTGCGGTTGGCCAGGTGCAAAAGGGGCAAAGCCACGGCGGCATACATAGTGGCATCGCTAACATAAGCCGCTACTTTACTGTTTTGTCGGGTGGCCCCACGGTCAAAGCGGTTCACCTCCTGCCGGTTAAGGGCCAGTATGGCCTCCTTAGGGGGCAGGGTTTTGGTGGTGCCCATTAAGGTGCTGGCGGTTAAAAAGCTAACTCCTGTAACGGCCAAGGGCACATCTACCTGTATACCAAGCCTGTAAGGGGAGGAGAAGCCCTGCCCAAAGCAGTTAAAAGAAACGGTAAAGCTTAAAAGCAGCAGAAAGAACCTGTTCATGCTGCAATGTAAAGCAGAAATGATGAAAAAATTAGCCTTAACGGTGTATTAAACGGTAGGTTTTGGTGCTGTCGCCGTTCTGCACTTTAAGGAAATACACCCCGCTTTCAAGGTTTTTCTCCTTGCCGGGCTCTAATATTATTACTTCCAGCGCTTTGTTTGTTACAACTTCCTGTTTGTAGACTTCGTTCCCCAAAACATCATATAAACAAAGAAAATATGCGGGATTTTCAGTAGCTTCCAACTGCACATTTATACGGTCAGTAAACGGATTGGGGAAGGCGCCGCTGCTTTCAGTGCGATTTTGCGCATTTACCGAGGGAAAAAGCACTAAAAGCGCGATTATAAGAAGGTATATTTTTTTCATACAGCAGGCTTTATTTGTTTTTAGACTTAGATGCAGAAAATGAGTTTATTTCACACCGCGTTTTATAGATTAAAAAGGTGTTAATTCCTAAACCGGGGGTTTTGAAACATTTTTAGGCCGAAAGCAGTCTAAACACGTAGATAGTTGGAATAGTTTAAAAGGACAGATGCAACACTACCAACAGGTTGTTTCATCTGATAAAAGAACAAGCTAAACGAGTGAGAAGGAAATTTACGCCATTACTTTTATTGCTGTTTGCATTTCATGCGAGTTTGTTCGCACAGCTTGATTGCAGTTTTACGTACAACCCCACTACGGGCTGTGCGCCGCAAACGGTACAGTTTACACCTAATTTAATAGCCGCGGGTATTAGCCACAGTTGGGATTTTGACAACGGTAACACTGCTACTAACGTCAACCCTACTTCATCGTACCCTACCTCAGGCATATTTAACGTAAGGCACATAGTGTCTAACGGTACTATCAGCGATACCTGTTACGAACAGGTGCGCATTTTCGTACCTGCCTCGCCCGATTTTACATCAACTAACCCCGATGGTTGTGTGCAGCCATGCTATATGGTTAACTTCACTAACCTTTCTATACCCGGCGAAAGCCCCATTACACAAGCCGTATGGGATTTTGGCGATGGCGGTTTGCCTGTTAGCGCCTATAACGCGCAGCACTGTTATGCCACACCGGGTGTTTATAGTGTAACCCTTGTGGTGCGCGATTCTAACGGCTGCCAAACAAGTATTTCAAAACCTAATTACGTTCACATAACACAAGGCCCAACGGCTAACATTACCTCTATTAGTCCTACGCAATCATGCGCAGCTTCGCAAGCGGTTACTTTTGCGGGTACGGGTGCTCCTAATCCGGGCGCATTAAGCTTTGCCTGGCAGTTTGGCAATGGTGCAAGCGGCAGCGGTACCAACACCAGCAACGTTTACAGCAGCGGTATTTACGACCCTATTTTAATAGTTACTGATGCCAACGGCTGCGTAGCGCGCGATACCGGCCACGTTGAAATAACCGATGTGCATGCCGGCTTTACGGTTGCTAATACCAATGCCTGCAGTGGTGTTTCACTTCAGTTTACTGATACATCAAACTTTGCATCAAGCTGGAGCTGGAATTTTGGCGATGGAGGAACATCAACCCAACAGAACCCAAGCCATACCTATGCTAACAACGGTAACTACACAGTTACCCTAACTGTAACCTATAACGGTTGCACCGATACTGAAACACAAACCAATTATATTACAGTTACTACACCTATAAGTGTAACCTTTAGCGCGCCCGATACGGCAGATTGCAGCGCACCCTTTACGGTGGATTTTACAAGCAATGCACCGGGCGCTACTTCCTACTTATGGAATTTTGGCGATGCCGGAACTTCTAACGTTGCTAACCCTTCACACACCTATAACACCCAGGGCAACTTTACGGTTTCATTATCGGTAACCAATGCTACAGGCTGTGTTAATACGCTTACCAAAACCAACTATGTAGTTATAGGCGGCCTTAATGCTTCCTTTACTATTGATAGCCCGCAAGGTTGTAGTCCGCTGCTGGTGCATTTTACCAGCAACGTAACCAGCAATGCACCGGTAACCGGCTATTCATGGAATTTTGGCGATGGCGGAACGTCGAACCTTGCCAACCCCATTCATGCTTATTTAAATACAGGGCAATACGTACCTGTGTTAACCGTACAAAACAGCAATGGCTGTATTGATAGCTTTGTTTACCCCGGCTTTATTGATGTGGGTCAAACCTTGGTGCCCGATTTTATTGCTGCACCGCTTACCGTTTGTGTTGACCAAACTGTAACCTTTACCAATAACACAGCCGGCGTGGGCGCTAACACCACTTACCTGTGGAATTTTGGCGATGGACAAACCAGCACACAGGCTAACCCAACGCATACGTATAGCGATACCGGCCACTTTGATATAAGCCTTACCGTAATTAACCAGGGCTGCAGCGCTACCTTAATTAAACTTAAGTATGTGCAGGTGTTGGTGCCGCGGGCTGATTTTAACTTCCAGTTTGATTGTACTAACCCTACCACTGTAGCTTTCCGCGATACATCAATTGGAGCCGATACATGGTTTTGGGATTTTGGTGATGGAACATCATCTACGGTACAATATCCGGTGCATACCTTTCCCGGCCAAAACAGTTACACTATAACGCTGGTAGTGTCTAATACCCTAACAGGTTGTGTTGACTCTACTAAAAAGACCTTACCTATAGGAACACCAAACGCAGGTTTTGTGTCCGACACCACACAAGGTTGCTTATACCTTACTGTGCATTTTTCTGATACCTCTACTTTTGCCAGTGCCTGGCTGTGGACTTTTGGCGATAGCTTTTCAAGCACCCAGCAAAACCCGACACATACGTATACTGATACCGGAAAGTACACCGTACAGTTAATTATTAACCCCGGTCAAACCTGTTCCGATACTATTACAAAAGTACAGTATATAACTGTGTTTGGTATTAAGTTAAACCCTACGGCTAACCCTGCATCAGGTTGTGCGCCTTTATTGGTAAGCTTCCGCGATAGCAGCACAAGTTACCTTGGTAGCATTAACTATTGGAATTGGGTATTTGCCCCCGGCGATACAGCCTTTACACAAGTAGTTACCGATACCTTTGCTGCGGGGGTAACAAATATTAAATTCTTTGCGCGCGATACACATGGTTGCAGCGCTTCTTCCTCTTTCAATATTAACTCCCTTCAAAGCCTGCCTTCTTTTACAGTAGATACTGTTGCCTGCCCCGGTGAGTCGGTGCATTTCACCAACACCAGCACAGGTATGGGTTTAATCACTAATGTGTATTTATGGGATTTTGGTGACGGCACAACCTCCAATCTGCCAAACCCTAACCATGCCTACTTACAAAGCGGCTCTTATGGTGTTACGCTAATTGCACAAAATACATTTGCGGGTTGTCCCGATACCCTGTTTGTGCCTAACGCTATTAATGTTGATACACCTAATGCCGACTTTTATGTAACCAGCAGCTTTGCGCCTTGTCCGCCTTTCCCGGTTCAGTTCTATAACTCAACTAACCGTACTGATTTAAACTGGCTATGGATTTTTGGCGATGGAGATACCAGCACTGCCTTTGAACCGCTGCACGTTTACTTCTTCCCCGGCGATTATGATGTAACGCTTGTAGCATGGGATAGCGTGGGTTGTGTAGATACCACTACTTATATTGATATGATACGCGTGCGCGGCCCAATTGGCAACTTTACAGCAACGCCTGATAGCGGTTGTGTACCGCTAACCGTTAGCATAAGCGGCAGCGTGCAGTCTACCGTTTCTATTGTAGCCGACCTTGGTGATGGCACTTCCTTCCAGGATACGGTTAACCTTACGCATACCTATAACAACGTAGGTAATTACTACCCTGTTTACACACTTACTGATAGTGTGGGCTGCGTGGTAGCCTACCCGGTTGATACCATTGTAGTAGGCTTAATACCTTACCCGCTGTTGAATGATACTACGGTGTGCGAGGGTAACTATGTACAGTTTAATCTTACCCTTGGCGATTTCTTTCAATGGGATGCCAGCCTTAGCAATAAGTATTTAACCTGCGATACCTGCCCTAACCCTGTAGCCAGCACACCCGATACTATAACGTATTATGTAACCGCCACCACTACTTTAGGCTGTGTTGCGCGCGATACGGTAACTATAAACGTAGATAAGCTTCCGCCTATATTCCCCGGTATATCGTTTAGAATATGCCCCGGCGATACACTGCAGTTAAATGCAGGCCCCGGCGTAACTGCGGCTACCTGGGAGCCCGACCAATACATTAACGATACAACTATTGTAAATCCTATAGTTTATCCGCCTGATAGTATGATATACCGCGTAACCGGTTATAACCAATCGGGTTGTTCTATATCGCGTATAGTTAAGGTGTGGACTATTGACCAGGTAGTTGCCGACTTGTTAGAAGATACCGTGCTGCAATGCGTTGGCGAACCGATTCAATTGCATGCCCAGGTGTTAGAAGCCTCAGCTAATGATACTTCTGTGCAATGGAAACCGGTAGCCTTCCTGAATGATCCCGATATATGGAATCCTACACTGGCTGCTCCTCCGGGTGTTTACGATTACAGCGTAATTGTAAGCAGCTCTACCTGTAAGCCCGATACTGATGTGGTGCATATTACCATTGGCCCTACACCTACGGTTGAAGCCGGTGACGACCAAACCGTGGCTGAAGGCACCAACATTCAGATTTATGCCGCTTCGCCTGATGGGGACGTGGGCTACTTCTGGGAGCCAACTATTGATTCCTTAAGCTGCACACAGTGCCGCAGACCTTACTTAACCGCCACAGCTACACAAACCATTTTTGTAAACGTGGTTAACCAGTATGGCTGCAAGGCTTTAGATTCTGTAGTTATTACCGTTGTAGGTTGTAATGCCGATTGGGTATATGTGCCTAACACCTTTACGCCAAACGGCGATGGCCTGAATGATAAGCTGTATGTGCGTGGCATTGGCTTGCGCAAATTGGAATACTTCCGCGTGTTTGACCGTTGGGGCCATGTAGTGTATGACTCTAAAGATATAAGCGAAGGCTGGGATGGTACCGTTAACGGCAAAGCCGCCGAAGTAGCTACCTATGTGTTTGTAGCCAAAGGCGAATGCACCAGCGGCAGCATTATTGAAAAGCAGGGCAACGTTACCCTTATACGATAAGCTTACGAAACTACTAAATGAAGCCCGGACCTTAGTGTCCGGGTTTTTTGTTTAAGGTGGGCTTATTTATAATTAGCAATAACTGCTTGCGCATCAGTTACCACCCTTTCAGGCAACTGCCATACTTTTGGTTTATCCTGCTTAATGAAGCTCTCTAGCTTTGCTATTAATTCCTCGCAAACAGCTGTATCAATTTCATGCAGGCGTTGCAAAAAGATATTAAGGCCATCTTTTTTTGAGGCAACCTTCCCAATGCCAAGTAATGATGCCAGGGAGCTATCTTGCATCATCCATACATAACATTCAGGATCTTTGAAGTTTCGGGCGTATGAAGAAGCCAAACTTTGCATTGCCCATTGAGTATCTATTCTGGAATAGGAAATGACAAGGAAATATTCTCTATAGAAATCCAGTTTAAGTCCAAAATCAGTAACAAGTTGACGGCAAACTTCTTGATTTGGAGCAACTGCGTTTTTAAACAATATTAATGCAGTAAGATATAGATTAAGCACCTCCGGAATCGGTAACCAATGTGGATTGGATCTCCACGAGCTTAATTGTGCTAAGCGCAGGTAATCTTTTTCTAAATATTGAAAAACAATGGCAAAAAGATCAGGCTCTTTTAATTTTTTAAAAACTAAAATGGCAAGCATTCGGTAACCATTTTTATTTTCTAATATTTCTGCCTTTAGAAAGCTTAAAAGATTTGTTTTAGTGGGTTCCGTTGCATCCTTAATTGCAAAAGAAATATAATCTTCCAGCCACTCCTCGTTTTTGGAAAAGCGATTGTTACTAACGTCAAAAATTCTTTTTATGTAATCAAGTACCTGTTGGTGGTTCTGTAGGTTTAACTCCTGGGTCTGCATTATCAGAATTGGTAACTTATTTTACAGCAATAAGAAATGATTAATCTTGGTCATCAATATTGCCAATGGAGAGGTTGTGAGCTTTTGCTTGTATATCAGTGTTGCCTTGCTTTTTGCTTTGCGCTGTAGAGCATCAGAACCAAGGCGAGAACCAAATTGACTAAGGCCCCTACAAAAAGATAAGGTATAGGATTGCCCGATACTTTAAAATAAGCGCCCAAGATTGTCAGCAGTGCAAAGTTTGAAAACAAAACAGTCATCAAAAAGGCTTTAGGTTTCATGGTTGCAGGTTTAAAGTGTTAGTGCTTATTGTATAAAGATAATATTTCCTTTAGCGTCCGACTTAACCACCAATCTAAAACCGGCACGGTCACCCCCCGAAGCTTTAATTATAAATTTAGAATTGCTGAGAGCGAATGGATGAAGCGCCTTTAAGGTATCTCCATAAAGGGGAGCTATTTGATTGCGGTCTAAGTAGAGCGCGGTGTCCATACAGAATTTACCGGTCTTTTCAGGGAGCCTTAAGTTCATGGAATAAATTTCGTTCTCTTGGCTATCAACTGCTGATATCCACAAGTCATCCATTGAATTGCCATTCGTTTGAAGAATGCATTTTGTTTGCTGGTCATAGCTGTATTGCTTACCGCCACAGGATTGTAATACTAGTGAACAAACAATCATAAGTACCGATAACAGAAATCTTCTATTCATCCGGCTAATCTACCGTATTTGTGCTGTCCCTATCTGAATACGCTACCCAATGCATGGCTTTCGCTATGCCCTTTTGAAACAAAATCTGGCCCTTTTTTAAGGTTTCTTTAAACTTTAACATACTTCCGTTCAGCTTATAATGTTCTAATAATCAGCAGTTAATTACGTGGTTAAGAAGTACTAACACCGTTTTGTGAAAAATTCGCCGTACGTACTGCGAAAAATCCGCTTTATTTCGTTGCGAAATATTCGCACAGTTTAAAATTTTCTTCATATGGTAATGGAATTGGTGAAATCAGCATACAGGCCATCGGAGTTAATGGCCCTTTTAAAAATCAAGTTTGGCGGCAAGGTGCCTAAAGATTACCCTGAGCCCCTTGAACTACTGGCCCAAAAGTTAGATGATAAAGAGTTTTGTTACGCAGCCCTTAACCGGGTTTCGCGTTCGTTTGCCGTAGTTATACAACAGTTACCTGAACAGCTAAAGGACCCCGTTTGCGTGTTCTACTTAGTGCTGCGCGGGCTCGATTCTGTAGAAGATGATATGACATACCCGGCCGAAAAAAGGCTGCCGCTTCTCCGAAACTTCTATTTGAAATCGTACGAGCCCAACTGGAACATTAAAGGTGTTGGCGATTCAGACGATTACCGCACCCTTCTGGCTAACTATAACAAGGTTAACGGCCTGTTTCTGGCGCTGGATGAACGCTATCAAAAAGTAATAGCCGACATCTGTTGCAAAATGGGCAACGGCATGGCCGACTATGCTGAAAAGAAGGTGAATACCTTAACCGATTATGATAATTATTGCCACTACGTGGCAGGCTTGGTTGGTATTGGTTTGTCGTCTTTATTCTCTGCTTCGGGTCTCGAAAGTGAGCGCCTGCAGGAAGAACTGGAATTAGCCAACTCAATGGGTCTACTATTACAGAAAACCAACATTAGTCGTGATTACTATGAGGACCTTAACCTTGGCCGCGTGTTTTGGCCACGGCAGATATGGGGCAAGTATGCTACCCGCTTAGAGGAGTTTCATAACAAACCCACTTCGCCTGAAGCCCTGGCCTGCATAAACGAAATGGTAACCAACGCCCTGCAGCACGTATCTAACTGCATTTTATACCTGCACATGATACGCGACCCGCAGGTGTTCCGCTTTTGCGCCATACCGCAGGTAATGGCTATGGCAACGCTGGCTAAAATTTATAATAACCCTAATGTGTATACCGAGGTGGTAAAAATACGCAAGGGGATTGCGGCCAAACTAATGCTGGGCACAAACGATATGGATGCCGTTAAGAAGTTTGCCGAGCAGTTTGTGGAAGACATACGCAAAAAGCTTAACCCCGAAGACCCTAACTACACCGAAACCAAAAAGCGCCTTAACCGCATAATTGAAGCTTTGGATGATGTGAAGTATAACCTGAACAAAACCGAAGAACGCTTTATTGAAGAATCAGTGCTGTTTTAGTATGAGGTACGAAATTCAATACGATATATGCATAGTAGGCGCCGGTATTGCCGGTGCTACCATGGCAGCCCTTTTAGGTAAGCAGGGCAAACGCATTGCCATAGTTGAAAAAAGCATGGCCGAGCGCGATGTGATTATTGGTGAATTGCTACAACCCGGCGGTGTGGTTAAGCTGCGCGAAATGGGGCTGCAGCAGGTGCTGGAAGGTTTCGATGCACAGCCGGTTAAAGGCTATGCATTGTTTATGAACGGCGAGAACTTTCAGATAGCCTACCCTAAAGAGAAGGGCGAAACAGTTACGGGCCGCGGCTTCCGCAATGGTAAATTTTTGCAGACCATTCGCCGCGAAATGCTGAAGCACGAAAACGTTTCAGTGCTTGAAGGCACAGTTACTGATTTGCTGGAAACAGAAGGCAGGGTAAGCGGCGTTAAATATGTAGCTAAGGAAGATAAAGAGGAGCGAACTATTAACGCTCACTTAACCTTGGTTTGCGATGGCATGTTTTCAGCCTTCCGCGAGAAGCTATCAGAGAATGAGAAAAAGGTTAGCAGTTACTTTTTAGGCTTAATACTTAAGGATTGCAATTTGCCTTACCCTAACCATGGGCATGTAATTGTTGCTAAACCTTCTCCTTGCTTAATTTACCCTATAAGTGGTTCTGAAACCCGCATGCTTATTGACTTTCCGTGGAGTGAAGCCCCGCGTAAGTCGCCTGAGCTTATTGAGTATTTAAACAATACCATTGCGCCGCAATTGCCTCCGCAAATTCTTCCGTCTTTTACTGCAGCGGTTGAAGAAGGCAAGTTTAAAGTAATGCCTAACCACCTTATACCGGCTAAGCCTGTATTTAAAGATGGCGTGGTATTATTGGGCGATTCGCTGAACATGCGCCATCCGCTAACCGGTGGCGGTATGACCGTTGCCTTTACTGATGTGCAGAATTTAGGAAACAAGTTGGCGGCTATTGAAAGCTTTGCTGATGACGAAGCAGTGGCTAATGCAGTAAAACAGTTTTACGCTACACGCCACAAGCAAAATGCTACAATAAATATATTGGCTGATGCACTTTATGGTGTAATGAGCGATGATGATTTAAAGGAAGCCTGTTACACCTACTTAAAACGCGGTGGCACTTATGCGCAGGAACCAATTTCTATACTTTCTGCCGTTAGCCGCGATGAGGATATGCTTCTAAGGCATTTTTTTTCGGTAGCCCTGCACGGCGCTAAAAACATAATGCTGCCTTATCCTACACCTACAAAAATTAAACGCAGTTGGCAAATGATGGGCCATGCGGTAAACATAGTTTCGCCTTTGGTATTGAATGAAAAACCGGGCCCGCTGGTGCGTTATGCGCTAAACGTGGGTAAGGCCATCTTCTAGGGTGCAAAAAGAAAAGCCGCGGGTTATTCACTCGCGGCTTTCTTATTCGTTGTTGGTTTATTTTAATTTGATAAATGCACTGTGCTTGTATTTCCGCTTTGGGTTAAGGTGGCAATATCATCACATTGTCCGCTGCCGTAATCGTAAGTAGCATCGGCAGTGTTGGGCTTTACATAAGTAATGTTACCCGCAACAAAATACTGGTCGCAACCGGTAGCGCGGCTTTTAATAAGCGGGCTGTTTATAGTAGCATGATATTGTCGGCCTACCTGGTCTACGCCGCTAAGCGCGCCGCTAATTGAAAGCTGGTCATCTTCCTTAGTGCCGGTAGTTTGTCCCGCAACAAATTCGTAGTTAACCATTCCGTTGGCGGTAATAGTGGTATTTGAGCTGAATCTGTCTTCAGTGGCGTTAATAGTTACGTCAAAATTCATAAAACCTGCTCCGTTAAAACCTTTGTTTTCAATGGTCATGGTGCCGTTAATCATGTGGTCGTTGGCCTGGTAATGGTCAAACGTTGCGTTTATTAAGCAGCCAACGGTTTGCATCTTGGTAGTATTGTAAGTAGCGCTTATTACACCTGAACGTACTGTGCCGTCAGAACCTGTGCATCCGGTACCGAAATCAATTGAAATTACATGCGGTGTTATTGTAGTATCTTTAGTAATAACTGCACACGATAGTATGGAGCCCGTTTTAAAACTTTCGCCTGAGCTAACAGCGGTTATAACGTTTACCAGCTCAACGTAAGCATTATCTGCCACCTTGGCTGAGTTAGAGTCTTTATCTGTGGTATCTGGTCCCTGCGGTATTTCCTTCTTGCAGGATGTAGTTGCCAATACAGCCAGTGTTGCGGCTGCAAATGCAATTTTTCTTAGGTAATTCAGTTCCATCTTGTCGGTTTTATTATTGTTAATTGTTTACAGCCAATAGGGTAGAAGGATCGCCTTAGCGAATCAATTTTCCCGGTTCCATAAAAGCCTAAGTATGTTAGTAACAACGGGACAGGGTTCCCGTTTGCCTTATTAAACGAAAACCATAAATAAAGGTTACGCCGGGCGCACTTGCGTAGCCTTGCCCTCCCGAACGCAATGAGGGATCTTAACTGACATAGGATAGAACTGCTAGTCAAGATTCTTCAATGTACTTTTCTGGCCTTTTTACCTCACCCCAAATCTTCCTATGGAAGATTTTTCCCCTCTCCATAACATGGAGAGGGGGCGCAGCATGTGTGTAAGCGGGTGAGGCATTGTATTTCACCCCTCTCCTTTAGGAGAGGGGCCGGGGGCGAGGTTTTGTATTCTCCCCTCTGACGCCTTCGGCTGTGGCGAGAGTTTGTATTAAGGCTGTCCTCCCGAACGCAGAGAGGGATCTTAACTGACATAGAATAGAACTACACGTCAAGATTCTTCAATGTACTTTCTGGCCTTTTTACCTCACCCCAAATCTTCCTATGGAAGATTTTCCCCCTCTCCATAATATGGAGAGGGGGCGCAGCATGTGTGTAAGCGGGTGAGGCGCTGCATTTCTTCCTATTCCATTAGGACTTGTCAGGAGTAATACCTCCTGAGAGGGGCCGGGGGTGAGGTTTTGTATTCTCTCCTCTAACACCTTGAGCCGGGGGTAAGGTTATCTCAAAACTTGTGCTTATGTTCGGTAATGTAAGCAGATAGTGATGTTAGGTTTTAGTAACAAGGAATACCGCGAAAAGATTGCTGCCCTTAAACAGCAGTTGAGTATAACCGACGATAAAGACAAGGTTCCTTTATACGAAACCCTGTATAACTGCTACGCGCGCATGGGCCTTTTGCTGGAGGCGGAAAAAGTGACCTTTGAACTGGTGGCCCTGCTGCGCAAAACCCTTCCCAAAAGTAAGCTGATAGTAGAAGAGATGCGCCTGTGCAAGCTGATGATTGATAACGGCAAGGTGCAACAGGGGCTGGAGCATTTAAAATATTGCATGAACCTGTGTTCGTTTGAAGAGAGCGAAAACAAGGAGCGATACATTGTGAACCTCATGCATATTAATTACTCGCTAAGCCTGCGCGATGAAAGTTACCGCGCGCAGTACGAACACTACCTGCACCAATACCAAACGCTTATTAAGCCGGTTACTACGCTTGAAAAGCTGGACTACTATATTGAGTTAAGCAATGCTTTTTTTAATAACAACCGGCGCGAAGAGGGCCTTGCCTATAAAAGCAAAGCGGAAAAGTTGCTGGCTGCCAGCACTGAACTTAGTGATGCCTACCGCGAACGCTACCGCAGTTATTTACAACAACTGGCGGTTGGCGAATTGCGCAGCGATCCCGACCAGCAGAAATTGATTACTCATGCTAACGGCATTTTAGAACGCAATAAAAAGGAAAAGTTTTTGCCCACGGCCGCTGTGTTCTTTTGGTTGCGCACCCTGGCTAATGCCTATAAAAAGGTAAATGACATTGAAGGCCTAAAACGCACTTTTAACGAGTACCAGTTTGCTATTAATGATTACGTTGAAGAAAACATTGACAACAAAATATACGAGCAGAAATACCAAAGCGATTATTTTTTGCAGGAGCAGAAACTAAAAGATGCCGAGGCGCTTAACAAGGTAAAAGATTCTGTGTTCTCTAACTTTAACCATGAGCTGCGCACGCCGCTGAACATTATACTTTCTAACTGCGAGTTAATTGCCCGCGATGGCGCTCTGCCTGCAGGCAGCAGCAAACGCTTGAACGCTATACAAAACCAAAGCTACAACCTGCTGAACATTATTGATCAGTTTATTGAGATAAACAAAACCAACTTACAATTCAATAAGGTTAATAATGAAACGGGCGATATAGTGCAGTTTTTGCAGCTAATGGTAACCGACCTGGCTACTTTGGCTGAACATAATGGCATAGCACTAAAACTGGAACTGAATAAAGTAAAGCAGTTAGTGTGCGAGTTAGACTTTGCCAAGTTAGAACGCATACTTTATAACTTGATAACGAACGCCATTAAGTTTACCAATAAAGGCGGTAAGGTAAAGGTGGAGTTAAGCCTGAACAAACGAAACAAGCAATTACAACTAAGCATAAGCGATACGGGTATCGGTATTGCCAAAAACGAGTTAAATACCATCTTCCACCAGTTTTATTCTGCCAAAAGCGATAATGAGAATATAAAGACATCAACAGGGTTTGGTATAGGCCTTTATCTGGTAAAGCAGTTGGTTGATTTGTTAGGCGGCGCCATACAGGTAGAAAGCAAACTGAAAAAAGGCAGCACCTTTACAGTAACTCTTCCTTTAGTAGAAAACAAAAACACCGGCCAGCATCAAATACATAAACGATTAAACTACAGGCATGCGGCTGCCGCTGAAAAGCCTGCAGTATCTAAAAAGAAAACAGAAGCTGCTACTGATAAGCCCTCTATTCTAATAGTAGAAGATAACAGCGACCTGCTTGAAATTATTCACGCTTCGCTGGAAAACAACTTTGTTATTGAAACCGCAGAGAACGGCAAGGAGGCATTGAAAGTGTTAGAACACTTTATGCCCGACCTGGTAATAACCGACCTGATGATGCCGCGCATGAATGGCATTGAATTAACCTCACATATAAAACAAAGTGCGGCCTTTAATCACCTGCCGGTAATTATGTTAACCGCTAAAGGCTCCTTACCTAATCGAATTAAAGGCTGGCAAGCGGGTATTGATGTGTTTTTGCGCAAACCGTTTTCTATTACCGAGCTAGAACACTGCATACACAACATTATGCAAACACGTGCTAATGCGAAAGAACGCATTGCCACACTGCTGGTTAACAGGGCCGGGGTAAAAACAAAGGCAGAATCTCCGGCTGAAAAATTTGTAAAGCAGTTTAAGGATTTTGTACTGGCCAACATAAGCGAAGGCAAGCTGCACAACGCCGCTTTGGCAAAGCACCTGCAAATGGATGAAAGCAGCATGTACCGCAAAATAAAATCACTAACAGGCTACCCGCCGGTGCAATTAGTTACCCGCTTAAAAATACTACGCGCAAAGGAGTTGATTGAAGCACAACAATTCAGCACTGTAAAAGAAGTGGCCTACCATTGCGGCTTTAATGACCCCAAGTATTTCAGCCGCGTGTATAAGGCTGAAACCGGAAGTTTACCTAAATTGGGGAATCATACGGCTGCCTGATTTTTCCTCCTTTTTGAATGATTATTCACCCTCTTAAAGGTAAGGCACTGGTAGCTTTGAGGGCATGAAAACGGTGAGGTATCTTTTAGCTTTAGGATTTCTGTTATGGGCTACCGCTATACATGCAGCGGTGGTTATCGACACGGTTTTTAGTGTTGAAAGCACCTGCCAGGCCAACGGTATTTTAGAACCTATAGCCAGCGGCGCACAACAACCCTTTATTTACAGTATTACCGCCGGCCCCGTTACGCGCCCCGCGCAAAGCAGCCCCATTTTTAGTGCTCTGCCTGCAGGTACCTATACCATATTGGTTGAAAATCAAATAGGGGAAAGCGCTACTACCACAGCCGTTGTTACAGGCAGCTACCAGTTAATGACCATTCACCCTATTCCTGTTATCTATTGCACCGGGGCATCGCAGGGGTATATTATCGGTAATGTAGTGTCAGGGGGTAAACCTCCCTTTACGTATCAGTTAGTAGCGCCATCGCCTGTTACTACCGTACCACAAAGCAGCGATACATTCTATAACCTGCCCGATGGCAGTTACACCCTGCGGGTAACGGATGATTGCGGCAATTTTCAAACTACAGGCGTGGTGCTTTCTTCCGTTCCCAGCAGTTTCTCCCTCATTAACTATGCTAATTTTTTAGGTTGTAATAACTCAGGTGTCTTGTTCCTCGGTATAAATTACACCAACCTGCAGCTGCCCATTAACGTTACGCTTTACGATGATTTGGGCAATAGCACCGTAATGACTATAAACAGTTTTAACGGTTACATTAACAGCAACACCTACTGGAACGTTATTCCTGATTTTAACACCATTAATATTTATATGCCCTTGCAGCATAGCGTGCTGGGCGGCAGTACCTGGCAAGCGGTTATTACCAACGCCTGCGGGGTTTCGCTTACGGTAAACGGCTTTACAGCTACTGAAATAACACCTTTTCCTGTAGGGGTGGTGCAAAATGCCTGCCCGCCCAGGCTGGCCTATAGTTATAGCAGCACTAACAACCAGGGTATGCAAACCATATTGGGCCCCGATAGCCTTATGTTTTACCTGTACGATGAAACAATCGGCGCAATTACTGATTCATTTCAGTCCTCCAGTTCTAATTATATAGCCACCAACGGTATAGTAGGGCACAGCTATCATCTTATTATTAAAAATAGTTGTAACGTAATATTTAACTCTTTAAGCTGGGTGTGGAGTGTGCCTGCTCCGCCTATGGTGTTTCCTTACCCCGTCGGGCTGGAGTGTCTCGATTCTACCATTGCCATGGAGTTTACTACGATGGGGTTTAATACTACTGCGCCTTTAATGTATATCATTCACTCCGGGCCAGCAAGTTTGCACAGCACCAAGCCGGGCTTTGCCTATAATCATTCGCTTTCGTACCCGGACACGTTGATGTTACCTGCCGGTTCTTTAATGCGTATATCGAACCTTCCGCCCGGCACTTATGCCTTCAGCATAATTGATACCTGCGGCCAGCGTATTGACAGCACCTTTACTATTACCAACGATAACCTTGATATAAAACGCTACAACTTTGAAAGTGTAATTACAGGCCAGTGTGGCATATTTAATGCTATAGACCTTTTTATAACAAGGGGAGACAAATACGCTTATCCCTTTCCAATTCCCCACTTTACGTACACCATTACCAATATTACCACCGGGCAAATTATTGAAACCGATAATGTTGTGGACTCCGTAGATAAAGTAATTTATAATGTGCCCACCGGCACCTATGTGTTGCGCATAGATTTCTTTGAATTTAATCAGGCGCTGCTTGGGTATTTAAATGATAATCATTACTGCACCACTATTTACGATACCATTGTGGTAAATGGCTCTCCCTTTCCGCACATTAATGGTTTTATTAATAGTTTTTGCCAAACAATTTCTGTTACAGAATTGGTTATTGACAGCGCTGGTGGTGTGCCGCCCTATACCTATGAAATTATTGCGGGGCCCATGACGGTGCCGCCGCAAAGCAGTAACGTTTTTATTCTGCCCTTTATTGGCACGTACACTTTCCGCATGGTTGATGCCTGCGGCAATAGTTATGTATCCTCTACCGCTATTGATACGCTTGTGTTTCCGCCGCTGCAGGTTTCCAACACGCCCTGCCCCGGCAGTAATGTAGTTATAACAGCCCTGGTCAGTCAATTCTATTCTTACCACTGGCAGTTGCCTGATGGCAGCACCTATAATGGCGACACCTTAAGTATTACCAACGTTAGCGCTGCTGATACCGGCATTTACACCGTTACGCGCTATGCTGATATATATGGTTGTAAAGATACCCTGCAAACTACCCTGCATTTAGAAATGCTGGCGCGTGTTTCGCAATCGGTAACTGTTTGCTATGGCGATACCTTGTTGGTAGGCACTACACCGCATTATACCGCAGGCACTTTTATTGACACACTTTCCGCCGCTGCCGGTTGCGATAGTATTGTTACCACGCACATCACCATTTTACCGGCTAAGTACGATACCATAAGCGCTACTATTTGTCAGGGCCAACCCTTGGTAATAGGCCCGCATATTATTTATGTGGCCGATACTGCGGTGCACTTATTGAACGATACCATAACCTCCAGCACCGGTTGCGATAGCATTGTAACCGTTCACTTAACCGTTAATCAGCAATCGCTGCGGTTTGATACAATATACATTTGCCAGGGCGATACGGCTTATGTGCCTATTGAGGTGCATTCCGGCAGCGGCACCATTATTGATACGCAGGCGGTTTTCAATAATGCTTATTTTCTGGCAACGCTGTTTCCTTCTGTTAATGGCTGCGATAGCGCCACTTTCGTGCGGGTAATTATGCACCCTACGTATTTCGTATTCAGGTACGATACCATATGCCATGGCGATACGGTGCTTATCGGCAACCATGCTCATACACAAACGGGCAACTCGCTCGATACACTCAGCACCGTAAATGGTTGCGATAGCGTTATACTGTTGCTGCTGACCGTTAAACCTGCAGATACCTTCTACATTACTAAAACAATCTGTGCGGGGCAATCCGTAAACGGACATACTACAGCGGGAGTATATACTGATGCTCTGCAAACAGCCTCGGGCTGCGACAGTATTCTTATACTGAATTTAAGTGTGGGCCTATATGCGCAGGATTCCACCGCCTCGCAACTATGTGCCGGACAAAGCATAACCTTCGGCACACATATTTACAACCAAACGGGTGTTTACCGCGATACTTTTGCCACAGTTAACTGCGATAGTATTTCTATTCTGAACCTTAGCGTCCTGCCGTTTTTGTACGACTCTACGTCAGTCACTATATGTGCGGGGCAAAGTATTGCTATCGGCACACACACTTACAATCAAACAGGCATTTACCGCGATACGCTAAGCACCATTAATTGCGATAGCATTGTAGTGCTCAACTTAAGTGTGCTGCCTTTTCTGTATGATTCAACAGCCCTTAGCATTTGCGCCGGGCAAAGTATTACGGTAGGCACACACACGTATAGTCAAAGCGGCATTTACCGCGATACGCTAAGCACTATTAACTGCGATAGTATTGTTGTAATCAATCTAACGCTGCTTACTCAACCGCACGATACTATTGTCCGCAGCATTTGCAGCGGACAAGCAGTAACAGTAGGCGCACATACCTACAACCAAAGCGGAGAGTATACGGATACACTGCCTACCAACAATTGCGATAGTGTTGTTACGCTTATACTCAGCGTGGGTTCCTATCAAACAGATTCTGCTGTTTATTTTGTTTGCGAAGGGAATAGCATTTTCATTAATGGCATTAGTTATTCCGCTTCCGGCATTTATTATGATACAGTTGCCGCGCAACCTTGCGATAGTTTATACATCATTAATGTTCAATATAATGCCTCGCCGGTAATTGAAGCAACCGCTAATCCAACTACAATAACAGTAGGTGGTACTGTGCAGTTAGATGTGCTTACAGCAAACAACAACTTGTCTTTTATATGGAGTGGGGCAGGGGCGATAAGTAATACCCTCATTCAAAACCCTACCGCAGTGGTGAATGAAGCCGCCTGGTTTATAGTAACTGCAACGGATACATTAACGGCATGCACGGCGCTCGATTCTGTTTTTGTAGATATTGAAGAAGATGCCTGCACTAAGCGCAACCTGTTTGTGCCGAATGTATTTACCCCAAATGCTGATAATAACAACGATGAGTTTCGCATTTACAGCACTTGCCCTTTCCAAAAGTTCAACATTAAAATATTTAACCGCTGGGGCGAAAAAGTGTTTGAATCCGCCGACCCCTACTTTACCTGGAACGGCACCTACAAAAACGAGGTGCAAACCCCTGCCGTGTTTGTTTACTACTTAGAGGGCATGTTTGCCAATAACGATACCATTACCAATAAAGGCAGTGTAACGCTTATACGGTAGGTGATTGAATTATGATTATGTTTTAAGTCAATCTTATTTACCGTGGGTCACCTTTACGATGGACCCATCGAATCTGTTTATCTCCAAATAAACTGAGCCGCCGTTAAAGAAGTGATACAATGTATCATTACCCATAATCTCAAAGTATGAACTTGGCACATTGTTGCCTTGTACTATCCATATCGTATCTTCTTTTAAGCGAATCGAAAAAGGCTTTTCTTGCAATATTTTGTTGCCATAAATAGGAACTAATAATTCTTCTGCGCGCTTAGCAGCACTTATTGAATCCGGAATAGATTTCTGTTGAGCACAGCAATACAGGGTAAAAAACAAGGATGGGGGTAATAGTGTTTGTTTCATTGGTGTTTAATAAATGTACAACAACCTCACTCACTCTTCGGTGCAAAGCCAAAATCTAAACGGTAATAGAAGAGCGGTAAAAATCCTAACTGAAACACCTCTTTCGCAGGCAATTGCGGGCTTACATATTGCAGGCGTAGAATGTTCTTCTGCATGGTAACATTCACCAGGTCTATACCCACCTCATGCGTTAGCTTTTTGGTATTGCAACGGTAATTCAGCTTAATATCAAATCGGAAGTAAGGCTTAAACTGGTAATGGTTGCGCATGCTGTCAATCACAACGGGGTCCTCATGCAATTGGCTCAGGGTAGTATCGTATGGAGTATAACGCTGCCCGCCACCAAAAGTAATTTTACCGCCAATGCCTATTGTATTCAGGCGCTTTTTGCCCCATTTAAACTCCTTGGTGCCTAAAGCATTCAAAATGTAATTGCCGTTAAAGCCGCTGTTGTACCATTTGCCATCGCTGGCATTCAGGCGGCTGTCGTATAAGCTGCCGCTGAACATAAAGAACCAGTTATGCGTAAAAAATTTCTCCAGCGTAAACTCAACACCCATGTTACGGCCAAGGCCGCCGCTAACCAATTTACCCGGAAAGAAACGGTCAAAGCCGCTGCCTTCATTCAACATATTGTACGAAGAAGGGAAGGTGTCAATCGGCAAACTCCACAACTGCTGGAAATAAATCTCTGCCTTAATGCGTATATCCTTTTTAAAGAAGATATCATAACCGATAACCACATGGAAGCTGCGCATAAAGTCCAGGTTCTTGTTGTAGAGATTGCCCATGCTATCGCGCAAAAAGTATTGGTAGGTGGGTAGCATTTGGCTATGTAAACCCGTACCAAATGCAAGGCTCTGATTGCTTTTAATCTGCCACTTTAAAGAGAAGCGCGGCTCCACAGCAAATGAATGATTAAGCGTAAAGTATTGCAAATGCAAACCGGCAACCGTTGTTAACTTATCGCTTAAAGCATACTTCCATTGCACAAAGGGTTGAATAAGCAAATGCAGGCCGGTGCGGTAATCAAGTCTTGTTACCCATTTATAATTACTAAGCCCAACATTAAAAACGGGCTCTAACAAATTGCTATCCACAAAAAACGGCTGATACATTTCTGTATTAATACCGTACCGTATAGAACTGCGCGCACTTAATTTGTTATTGCGCATAAACCCAAGGGTATACTTGGTGTTCAGCAAAAAGTAATTGTTCTTAACGTATTGAGTATCTACCACAAAGTTACCGCTACTGCTGTCCACATGGCGTATCACCCGCTCAAAGTGGTTTTTGTTGTATTGGGTACTAACACCAATGGTTACTTTGCTGTATTCGTGGTCGTTAACGCGGTGCGTGTAAGTTGCGCCAAAAATGCCTAAGCCCGCACGGAAGTATTCATCCTGGTCTTTACTCGCATATATATCACGCGCTTCAGGCTTCTTTCTATTGCTGGTTATAAAATTTATCATGCTATAACCGCCAATTCCAAATACTGAAAGGTTATCGCCATTCTTCATCGGGAAGTTCATTTTGAACTGAAGGTCCTGGTATTTAGGTATGGCATCAGTGCCTATATCAATACCTAATTTCACTAAACCCTCCAAGGTGGCGTAGCGGTAATTGAACATATAGGAACTCTTTGTCTTCTTGCCCAAAGGCCCTTCGCCAAACAGTTCAGCGCCAAGCATACCTAACTGCACCGTGTATTCATGCCGCTGGTTGTTTCCGTTTTTAAAGCGTATGTCAAACACCCCGGCCACGGCGTTACCGTATTCTGCAGGAAAAGCCCCCGTCAAAAAATCGGAGGTAGTAAGCATGCGGTTATTCAAAATGGCTACGCTGCCACCCGTAGCGCCTGCTACGGCAAAGTGGTTAGGGTTAGGGATAACCATATTATCTACCCTGTATAAAATACCGAAAGGGGAGTTGCCCCGTATTACAAGGTCGTTGCGGCTATCATCTGTTCCTGATACCCCTGCATAATTACTGGCCATACGTGCCGGGTCGCCACGGCTGCCGGCATAACGTTCTGTTTCCTCAATACTGAACGCTCGCGCACTTAGCACGGCCATCTCGTTTATGGTTTCTCCCTTTTTGTTCCCGCTCACCTCCACCTCCTTCATCATGGTCACATCACTCTCCATCTCTACGCTTAACACGGTTTCTTTGGCAGAGCTGGTTAGCACGTTCGGTATAAACACCCGCTTATAACCAATGTAGGATACTACAATATTCACGCGGCCTACAGGCACATTCTCTAAACGGAAACTTCCGCTTTCATCAGTAGTGCTTCCGGTAATAAGGCTGGAATCTTTAAGGGCAACAACGGTAACCCCTTCCAAAGGCTTGTTGCTTTCTTTATCTACTACGTCGCCGCGTATGGTTTGCGTAATGCCTTGGGCAGGTAAAAGGCAACGGGTAAGCAGCAGAAGAATACACAGGTACAGTTGCTTCATGCACGGGTTTGTATTACTAATTTGCAGAAAGAAAACAGAAAACAAAAACGGCCCCATCTTATTAGGCCGTAGCTAAATAAAAAAAGGGTGGCCGCAGCCTACCCTTTTTTAAAAAACCGGACATGAAATCTTTATTATCTTAAGATAGTTATCGAACCTTTGTAATCGTTACGGGTGTAACCGTTAATAAATACCACTTTCATAGTGTAGATGTAAGCGCCCGGCTCTACAGGTTGGCCTTTGTAAACGCCATCCCATGTAAACTGGTGGTCGTTGGTTGAGTAAACCATTTCACCCCAACGGTTAAACACTTTAAATTCAAGGAATTCAATAGCGCTTATATCGCCATACAGTTGGTAAATATCGTTGTTGCCGTCGTTGTTCGGTGTAAATACGTTAGGGATGAACAGGTCGGTAATTGAGTTAACAGTTACTGACAGGGTATCCATTGCTGAACAACCATTGGCATCTACCACATTAACAGTATAGAAAGTGTTGTGTGTAGGTACTGCCTTGGTGTTAGCGCAGTTGCTGCAGCTTACGCTCAGGCTTGGTGTCCATGAGTAGGTATTGCCATGGTCAACATTAGTGGTTGCGTTAAGTGCTACTTCTTCGCCCAGGTTAATAGTGGTTGAAGGAGTTGCATCAACGGTTAAAATATAATCGTAAGTAAGTGTAAAGTTTGCCTGGCTGCTGCAGTTGCGGCTATCGGTAACGGTTACCGTGTAAGTGCCCTGGTCAAGGCCGCTAAGGTCTTCAGTATTGTCGCCATTGGTCCAGTTAAAGGTGTAACCGGCTGTGCCACCGCTAACGCTCAGGTCAATAGCGCCATTCTGCACTTGCGGGCAGCTGGTGTTAGCTACAACTGATGACAGGTTAAGCGGAGTGGTCATGTTAACGGTGTTGCTCTTAGTAGTAGTGCAACCGTTGTTATCAGTTACAGTTACATCGTAGTTACCGGTGTTAAGGTTAATAATACGTGGGCCGTTCTGCGAATTACTCCAATTAAAGGTATAAGGTGGAACGCCGCCAGCAGGGGTAACCAATACTTCGCCATCAGTATGGCCAACACAGGCTACATCAGTTATTACTGAAGTTGCGCTTAAGGCTGCAGGCTGAGCAACAGCAATACCGCTTTGTACCATGCTGCAGTTGTTAGCATCAGTAACAGTAACCGCGTAGTTACCTGCTATAAGATTGGCAATAGCAGGAGTGTTGGCTGCAGTAGTCCAGGTATAAGTATAAGGACTAACACCGCCGTTTGCATTTGCTGAAATGGTGCCTGTGTTACCACCGAAGCATAATACATCTGTAGCAGTATGCGTAATTTGTATTTGCGAAGGCTGGGCAATGTTTATTGAAAGGTTAGATGAACAGTTGCTGGCATCAGAAATCTGCACATTGTAAGTTCCGGCAGTTAAGCCTGAAATATCTTCAGTGCTGCCACCACCTGTCCATGAATAGCTGTAAGGTGATTGGCCACCGCTAACAGTTACGTCAATTGAACCGCTTGCTGCGCCAAAGCATGTTACATCCACCTTGGTGTAGCTGGTGTTTAATGCAGGTATTGAAACAATAGTTACGCTGTTCATAGCTGTGCAGCTGTTGGCATCTGTTACCAGCACATCGTAGTTGCCGGCATTAAGGTTAGCTAAATCCTGTGTGGTAGCGCCTGTGTTCCAGTTGTAAGCATAAGGGCCTGTGCCGCCTGCAACAGTTAAATCAATTGTTCCTGCGCTGCTGGTGCAGGCATATGGCGTATGTGTTTCGCTTAAGCTTAATACAGCAGGTTCAGTAATAGTTACTGATGACATAGCTGTGCAACTGTTATTGTCAGTTATTAAAACAGTGTAGGTGTTGGCATTTAAACCGTTTATTGCGGCATTGTTGCTGCCTGTGTTCCAGGCGTAAGCATATGGGCTAACACCGCCGCTTACGCTAGTAGTAATGCTTGCATTGTTGCCGCCGTTACAGCTAACATTAGCATGGGTTTCGTTTATCTGTATTTGTGTAGGCTGTGCAACAGTAGCTGATGAACTTACTGAACAGTTGTTGCCGTCGCGCACGGTTACTGTATAGGTTGCCGCAGTTAAACCGCTTACGTTAGCAGTAGTAGCCGCGTTGCTCCAGTTATAAGTATAGCTGCCTGTGCCACCGTTTACAGTAGTAGTAACTGAACCGTTGTTGCCGCCAAAGCAGCTTGCATCAGATTTGCTCAAGCTTAATTGTATGGCTGCGCTTTGGTTAACCACTGCCGCTGCTGAAGCTGTGCACGAGTTAGCATCAGTTAACTGCACACTGTAGTTACCCGCAGCAATGTTGCTTAGGTTTTGCGTAGTAGCGCTGTTGCTCCATGCAAACTGGTATGGCGTTTGACCACCACTTACAGTTAAGTTAATAGCGCCTGTGCTTGCACCGTTACACAATACATCAGTAACTGATGAGCTAAGGTTAATAGCTGTAGGCTGAGTAAGTGAAGCGTTTAAGCTTGCGGTGCAACCGCTGCCATCGGTAGCTGTTACAACATAGTTACCGGCGGCAAGGCCGTTAATATCCTGGGTTATAGCACCGTTGCTCCATAAGTAAGTGTAAACACCTGCACCACCTGCTGCGCTAAGGTCAATAGCGCCGGTGTTGGCACCGTTACAGGTAACATTGGTGTGTGTTTGCGATAATAATATTTGTGAAGGCTGGCTAACGCTTAACGATAAGTTAGCGGTGCAGTTCATAGCATCGGTAACAGTTAATACATAGCTGCCTGCTGAAAGGCCGGTTAAGTTCCAGGTGCTGCCGCCATTGCTCCAGTTGTAAACAAAGCTGCCGTTGCCGCCTGTTGCTGCTGCGTTAATAGCGCCGTTGCTGGCTCCGTAGCAGCTAACGTTGGTAACGTTAACATTTATTGAAATAGGAGAAGGTTGGCTTATGGTAGTGGTGTTTGTTTTCTGACAACCGTTGCCATCGCTAACAGTTACGGTATAAGTGCCCGCAGCAACGCCGCTAAGGTCCTGTGTAAAGTAAAAGTTGCTCCACTGGTAAGTGTATGAGCCTGTGCCACCGCTAACAGTTAAGTCAATAGCGCCGGTGGTAGCTGCATTACATACCACATCGGTTTTAGTGGTGCTTAATGTTATAGCAGTTGGCTGGGTTAAGGTAGCGCCTGTGTTAGCCGCACAGTTATTAGCATCCATAACAGTTACGTTATAAGTGCCGGCTGCAAGGTTGGTGCGGTTCTGAGAAACAGCGGCATCGTTCCAGGTAAACTGGTAAGGCGTGGTGCCACCGTTAACAGTAATAGTAATGGCACCGGTGTTTGCACCGTTACATAATACGTTGGTGTGGGTTTGTGAAGCAACTAAAGCAGCAGGCTCAGTAATGGTAGCTGATTTGGTAGCGCTGCAATTAGCTGCATCTTTTACAGTTACAGTATAAGTGCCCGCAGCAAGGTTGCTTAAGCTTGAAGCCGTAGAGCTATTGTTCCATGTATAGGTATAAGCGCCCGTGCCACCGCTAACGTTCAGGTTTATTAAACCTGAATTTGCGCCAAAGCAGTTAATGTTGGTTTGGTTGGCTACTACATTTATTTGCGAAGGTTCAGTAACGGTTGCGCTGGTGGTAGCCACGCAGTTGTTAGCGTCAGTAACGTTTACTACAAAGTTACCGGCTGCAATAGCTGTAATATCCTGTGCTGTAGCAGCATTGCTCCAGCTATAAGTATATGGTGTTGCACCGCCGCTAACCGTTAAATCAATAGCGCCGTTAGTGCCGCCAAAGCAGGTAGCGTTGGTTACTGAAGTGCTAAGGCTCATACCGGCAGGCTGTGTTATGGTAGCAGATGCACTGGCGGTGCAGCTCTTGTTGTCAGTTACCGTTACGCTGTAAGTTGCAGCGGTAAGGTTGCTAATGTTTTGGGTGTTAAAGAAGTTGCTCCATATGTAAGCATAAGGTGCAGTGCCGCCGGTAACGGTTAAGTTAACAGCGCCGTTGTTGCCGCCATTGCAGCTTACATTGGTAGTAGAAGTGCTTAAAGCAAGTGCCGCAGGTTGAGCAACTACAGCAGTTGCGCTTGCAGTGCACAGGTTGTTATCAGTTACAGTTACGTTATAAGTAGCAGCAGTTACGTTTGTTCTGTTTTGGGTAACAACACCGCCACCCCAGTTAAAGGTATAAGGTGATGTGCCGCCGCTTACCGTTAAGTTTATAGCACCGTTGTTACCGCCATTGCAGCTTACATCGGTAATAGTAGTTGAAGTGCTTATTACAGCAGGTTGTGTTACCGCTGCATTAGCTGTGCCTGAACAACCGGCGTTATCATTTACGGTTACAGTATATGAACCTGCAGCAAGGCCACTTCTGTTTTGGGTAATAATACCACCACCCCAGTTATAAGTATAAGGTGAAGTGCCACCGCTTGGTGTTACAGTTATAGTGCCATTGCTACCGCCGTTACAGCTTACGTTGCCGGCAACAGCATTAATAGTTAAAGATGAATTCTGTGTTACGCTGCTGGTGTTAACACCATTGCAACCTAAAGCATCAGTTACAGTTACGCTGTACGATCCTGCAGCAAGGCTGCTTCTGTTTTGTGTGGTAACACCACCACCCCAGTTAAAGGTATAACCACCGTTACCGCCGGTTACGGCAATGCTTATTGCACCGGTGTTGCCACCTGCGCAGGCTACATTAGTTACGGTTGGTGTTATGGCTATTGCAGCGGGTTCCGTTACGGTAGAAGTATAAGTAATTCCGCAACCTGCATTGTCAGTTATGGTTGTTACGTAGTTGCCGGCGCCAATGCTTGTTTTGCTTGGTCCACTGCCACCGCCTGCCCAGCTGTAGGTATAAGGGCTGGTGCCACCGCTAATGTTAAGTGTAATTGCGCCGTTCATTCCGCCAAAGCAGCTAACATTGGTAATAGTAGCGCTTGCGCTAAGTGTTGTTGCCTGTGTTATGCTTGCAGTATGTGTTGAAGTGCAGCTGTTGTTATCGCTAACAGTTACAGTGTAGCTGCCCACTGCCAGGTTGGTTCTGTTTTGGCTGCTTATACCGCCACCCCAGTCAAAAGTATATGGCGAAGTGCCACCGCTTACGCTAAGGTTTATGGCGCCTGTGTTACCACCGGCACATGCTACATTGGTTATGGTTGATGATATGCTTATTGCAGTAGGTTCAGTTATAGTGCCTGAAGCTGTGGTTGAGCAGCTTAGGTTGTCACTAACGGTAACTGTATAAGTTCCTGCTGTTAGGTTAGTTCTGTTTTGGGTAACTACACCACCGCCCCAGTTAAAGCTATAAGGTGAGTTGCCGCCGCTTACAGCAACAGTTAAGCTGCCGGTAGCAGCGCCATTACAGTTAGCAGCAGTAGGAGTTACACTTACTGAAATGGCCGGTGCCTGCAGTATAGTAGCAGTAGCGGTTATAGAACAGCTATGGTTATCATTTACGGTTACAGTGTAAGTGCCTGCAGCAAGGTTAGTTCTGTTTTGCGTATTGCCGCCATCGTTCCAGGCGTAGGTATAAGGAGCTATGCCACCGTTTACAGTAAGGTTAATACCGCCGGTTGTAGCGCCGTTACAGGCTATGTTGGTAACCGTGCTTGAAACACTAAGTTGGGTTGGCTGTGTTACGCTTATGCTGCTGCTGGCTGAACATCCACTGTTATCAGTGCAGGTTAATACATAGGTACCTGTTGTTAGCGCTGTTCTGTTTTGGGTAACTATACCGCCACCCCAGTTATAGGCGTAAGGTGAAGTGCCGTTGGTTACGTTAATTGAAATTGAACCATCGTTTCCGCCAAAGCAGTTTACGTTGCTTACGGTAGAATTGATAGTCATACCAAAAGCAGGCTGTGTAATAGTAGCGGTTTTAGTTACCGTGCAGTTATGGTTATCAGTAACTGTAACGGTATAACTGCCTGCGGCCAAGCCGGTAATGTCTTGTGAGGTTTGGCTGTTGGTCCAGCTATAGCTGTATGGCGTCCAGCCATTACTTACGCTTAAATCAATTGAACCTGTAGTGCCACCAAAGCAAGCGTTGTTTACCTGGGTGGTTGAAGTGGTCATTGGTGTATAACCAACAATAGTAGAAGAAGCTGTAGCAGTGCAGCCGTTAGCATCAGTTACAGTAACAGTATAGTTACCTGCTGCAACGTTGGTAAGGCTTGAGCTAAACTGGCCGGGGCCCCAATAGTAAGTGTATGGGCTTGTTCCGCCGGCAATGTTTGTAAATACTGAACCGCTTGGGCCGCCTGTGCAGGCCAATTGGCTTGGCACTGAACTGGCAACTAAATCCAGCGGTTGAGGAACGTTAGCTGTGGCAGTAGCCGTGCAGCCTTTAAAGTCAGTAACAGTTACGGTATAGTTACCTGCAGCAAGGCCGGTGCGGTTTTGTGTAAATACGCCGCTGCCCCAGCTATAGCTGTAAGGGGTAGTACCACCGGTAACTGAGGTATTAATAGCCCCGTTGTTACCATTGTAACAGGTTACTGAAATTACGTTAAGGGTAATATTTATAGCAGCAGGTTGGGTAAGTGTTGCCGAAGCGGAAGCTGTACAACCTGTTGTAGAAGTTGCAGTAACTACGTAAGAACCTGCACCAAGGCCGGTAACGTTTTGTGTTGTGGCGCCGGTGCTCCAGTTAAATGTATAAGGGCCTACGCTGCCTACAACTGAGGTAACAGTTATACCGCCGTTGCTGGCGCCGTTGCAGGTAGGGTTGGTAGTGGTTTTATTAATGCTCATACCGCCACCGCTTTGGTTAACGGTTGCGCTGGTTGAAGCGGTGCATCCTGAAGCATCAGTAACCGTTACAGTGTAAGTGCCGGCGGCAATACCGCTTCTGTCTTCAGTAGCAATGTTGTCATTCCAATGGTAAGTGTAGCCCGGTATACCAAACTGCACAGTTAAGTTAATAGCGCCGTTAGCACCGCTACCGCAGGTTACGTTGGTAGTAGTTTTGGTTAGTACCATGCCCGGAGGTTGAGTAACGTTGGCAGAATCGTTGTTCTGGCAACCGTTATTATCGGTTACGGTAACGTAATAAACCTGCGCTGTTAGGCCTGTGCGGTCTTCAGTTGCAGTTCCATCGTTCCAGTAATAAGTATAAGGTGAGCCATAGCCACCTGAAACGGTCATGTTAACCGCGCCGGTATTACCGCCACCACAGCTTACTGAGGTAACTGCAAACGACATATTGATTTTAGGCCCCTGTGTAAGTGTAACGCTTATGGAAGCGGTAGCCCCTGAAAAATCAGTAGCCGTAACGCTATACGTTCCGGCGGCCAGGTTTACCCTGTCTTCATTGGTGTTTCCGTCATTCCATACATAGGAAATTGGCGCTGTACCAAGGTTAGGGGTTATATTAATGCTTCCAGTACTACCCGCATAGCAGGTTACGTTGGTGTGGGTTTCTGATAAGGTCAGGGCACTGGCGTTTTTAGTAAAAACACCCGTAAATACACCTATCAGAAGGAAAATTTGTAGAACCTTTTTCATGTCTCGTTCCGGTTTTTTCAGCTATCTGGTGTTCCTTCACAGTCAGATAACCACTGTTTTATACGGCGGCCTGTTAAAAAGGTTATATACAATTTGAAATTTGTAAAATATGTCGCCCGTTTTGTGCGAATTGCGGATAGCGCAACGGGCGTAAATAACGCTGAAATGGCTATCATTGCCGGGCGAACCCAAAAGGGACTTCGTTGTTAACTATAGGTATGTATTCACCCGACCAGCTTTTGGCCCTTTACGAAAAGGAATTCAGTAAGAACAATTTTAACACTAACCCCACCAACCTTTATAAGCCGGTGGAGCACATTATGAGCATGAAGGGCAAGAAGATACGCCCCCTGCTGGTGCTGTTAAGCTGCGATATGTTTGGCGGCAGGGTGGAAGAAGCCCTCAACCCGGCCTTTGCCATGGAGGTGTTCCACAATTTTACCCTGGTGCACGATGATATTATGGACCAGGCCGATATACGCCGTGGCGAACCTACCGTTCACAAGAAATTCGGAACGAACGCCGCCATACTGGCCGGCGATGTTATGTTGGCTTATGCCTATAAATACCTTACCAGTGTTAAGCTGGAAAATGTTCCTGCTTTAATGAACATCTTCAACAAAACAGCCATTGAGATATTCGAAGGCCAGCAAATGGATGTGGACTTTGAAAACCGCACTGATGTTACCCTGCCGGAGTATATAAAGATGATTGAGTATAAAACCTCGGTACTGTTAGCCTGTTGTGCTCAATTAGGCGCCATTTTAGCCGGTGCTTCCGATGCCGACCAAAAGGCGGTTTACGATTTCGGGTTGAATTTGGGCCTTAGCTTTCAAATTAAGGACGACCTGTTGGATGCCTTTGGCGAAGGGGATAAAGTAGGCAAGAAGATAGGAGGGGACATACTACAGAACAAAAAGACCTACTTATATATAAGCGCCTATAATAGTGCCAGCGATAAACAGAAAGCGCTGCTTAACGCCTTGCTTACTGAAAAGGACGAAGCCAAAAAGATTGCAGGAGTAAAAGCCATAATGCAGGAAACCGGTGCGGTGCAGGTTACGGAGAAAAAAGCCGAAGACCTCTATCAGCAGTGTTTGAACTCCTTAAAATCAGTAAGCCTTGATGAAAGCCGTAAAAAGGTGCTTTACGCCATGGCTGATATGGTAAATAAAAGAGAATACTAATCAATTATTGGTTTTAATAAACCGGCTAACCAGCCTTTGGCCCTCCCAAGTGGCTTGTATTATATAACTACCGGCAGGCAATTGGCTGATGTTTATGGGTTGCCCGTTAATATTCGTAAGGCTTAAAACTTCCGTTCCTATTGCTGAGTAGATGCTTACTCTCCATTCGCCAACAAGGTTTTGTATCAGCAATTCTTTTGTGGCAGGGTTAGGGTATAGGTTCAGTCTTTCTTCAATATTTAGCTCAGGCAAGGCGGTGCTTATTCCGCAACTGTCCATAATACTTGCAGGGCTTACCGGTGTGCCGTTGCTCCTCATCCCCATATAAGTAATTAGCGTGTCAGTCCCCAGGCAGTAATCACAGTCCTGCCCGTAAAAGGTACAATTCAGCAAAGCCACCGAATATTTCCAACTACCGTAAAAGTCCAGGTAATTAAGTGCTGTAGAGTCGTCCCAACTTTTGCCTGAACCTGCAAAATTGTGTTCGGCCGATAAGTCGGGTAAGCCGTTGTGGTCGCTGTTTACCTGCAACAAATGCTTGTTATAGCAGGGTATTCTATACAGGCTGTCGTAAGCTTCAAAGCTTTCAGCATAATTAAGGGTATTATCCTGTCCGTTTACTACCAGCACTTTGGTTGAAGTGTCAATTCCCGACATTGACAAACCTGCGCCGGGCACAAAAGCACATAAAGCCTTAAAGGAGGGAAGGTTAAGTGTATCATGATACGTAGCCACATTAAGCACCATACCGCCACCGCGCGAAATACCCACTGCGCCAAACTCCAAATCGCCATCAGCATTATGCGTTGGCTTAACGTGGTTACTTGCCGTATTCAGTTCTGCTAAAGCCATATTTACTACGGCCCCGCCATTGGTTAGTTGTTGTGCAGCGGGTAAGGTTTGGCCACCATATTGATACAGCGGAAAAATTATGGTGTAACCCTTTTTACAGATGTGTTGCAGAAACAGTTCTTGTCCGTTGGGCAAACTGTCAATTTCCGTCTGTGCGGAGGTGCCGTGCCAGAAAACCACAACGGGTGCGCTATCGGGTTTGGGGTTTTGTGGTTCGTAAAGCCAGTAGCAATCGGTAATGCTACTGCCGTATTTTGTTTTGGTAAAGCCGGCATGCGGGTAAGTATTTCCACCGGGGCCGGTAACCGGTTGCTGGTTTTGAGAGAATACGGAACCCGTTAAAATATATAGCAGTAGCGTAAGGCTTATCCTCATTCAACAAATTTGATTGTTTTGACGGTTTATTGCCCCAAAAGTTTAATCTACCTACAATTATATTTCAGGAGCATTGCGCATTTTTCTGAAACGAGCTCCTAATAAATGAAGAGAGCCCCGTATAGGGGCTCTGTTCTGAGAGTCAAACTTACGTTTGGCTGTCTGTTATATATACGTAGCGCACTCTTTTTTGTTGTCTTAATTGCCCAAAATCATTGTTAACTATCTTAAAACAAAGGCCCAACTTTCGTTGAGCCTTCTTTGAAATTCAATCTTTCGATTGCGTTTCTATAATTAATACGCTTGTCCGGAACTTCTATTGCATATCCCAATACCTTTAACAATCCTATTATATCTTCTTCAATCATAACCATCATAATAATCTGCGTTCTATAAAAGTTGTGGCAGTATTTCCTCAAAATCTTTAGTCAACTACCTGCCGGGCCGGGGGAATATTATTTGCCTTAGGTCAGCATTATTCATAAACCCGAAAAAGATTATGACTTCATTATCGAAAGTATTGACCATTGCCGGCGCTACATTGTTGTTTGCAATTACCGGTTGTAAAAAGGAGGGCTGTAAAGACCCAAACGCAGATAATTATGATTCAAAGGCTACGGAAAGCACTGCTTGCTATTACCGTTATGCTAATGCTGTGGTAATTCACTCTTTCCCGGCTACTAAACCTGATAACAGCTCATGGGATAGTAACAACGGACCGGACATTCGCGTTGAGTTTTCTCGCAATGCCACCACCGGTTACGATTACCAAACGGAAACCAAAGACGACCAAACCGGCCCCGGCAGCTATGATGTGCCAAGCGGTATTCAGTTTACTAACGAAACGTGGAAGTATGTGGTAATTGATGAGGATGGCTTGTTTGATGACAATGATATAATTGCCACCGGCACCTTTAATCCGCTGTCTTCAGGCAGCAGCGGCAAAATCTCCATACAAAACGGAGGTTTAAATATGGACATAGAATATATTACATACTAGGGAGAGGTTCCTGTTATGGAAGAAGCCCTCGGTTATCCGGGGGCTTTTTTATTTCTAACCCCTCTACAAAACCTTGGGCATAGTCCGCCGCAGAAATTTACTCTTTTATCCTTGGTCTTCGCGGTACACCTATTGTATAGGCCAGCTAAAAGTGCTGTATGAAATCAGTTGTGTTCGCAGGTCTAATCTTTGTTTTAAGCTCCTTCGTTAATATCGACCAGAAGGATAAAACCAATAATGTGTTTTATGCCACCGTTAATGGTGAGTTGTTCCGCACCCGAACAAACCCGTTTGTAGAGGTGGCTGAACCAAATTCATCTTCTATAGGTTCTACCAGTGCTTCTATAGTTAAGCTGAACTTTCCGGGTCCGGTTTATACCCTGCGCGATGGCAAACAATTTGTAGAGAACCTGCAGTTTCTGTTTGGCTATACTGCCAATGGCGAAATAGATAGCAATTACTACGCCTTGCTGAATTACCAAGGCGAATATTACTATGTAGTTAAGGAGTTGAGTAAAGTGGAGCTTACCGATTTTGAATTCAATCCGGTTTCAGGCAGTGTATTTGTAAATGCCAACTTTGATTGCACCATGCGCAACTACAACTATAAGCTAAACAACAAAAAAGATATTCGCCTTACAGGCAAAATGCAAAACCTAATGCTGCGTTCCAACACCCGTCTTTCTGCAGGTCTTTAATAAGTACGGGCATACATTCTTAAACTTTTCATATTTTCAATTGTCTATTTAGGAGTATGAAAAAGTTAATGAGCATAAAATACAGCCCGCTGGGTTTCGATATCGCCACTTTGTTATTGCGTGTTGCTGCAGGTGTAATGATGATTCCTCACGGTTATGGCAAGCTGGTAAAGTTTGCTGAAATGAAGGACAAGTTTATGGACTTTATGGGTATTGGCCCTGTGGCTTCACTTGCGTTAGTAATATTTGCAGAGTTCTTCTGTTCTATACTACTAACTGCGGGTTTGTTTACGCGCCTTGCCTTAATTCCTCTTACCATTGCCATGGCTGTAGCCCTGTTTCAGGCCCATAGTGCCGATTTGTTTGGCGATGGTCAAACAGCAGCGCTGTACCTGTCGGTTTACATTGCCTTACTAATACTGGGTCCGGGTAAGTTTAGCGTTGATGGGGCTATAAAGTAGCATGTATCGCTTTTCATTTGTCATAGTTCTGTAATATTACATGTCATAGGCTTTTAATTCAATAGGTATACCTACCTTGTTTTAAAATTACCTATGAAAAAATCTTTACTTCTGTTTTTCCTGCTTTTTGTTTTGTACGGGTTAAAGGCCCAGTACATTTATCTTCAGGAAATATCAAACTTTACGTACGATATAGGATCGCTGGGCGATTATAATAACAGGTATATTGCCGTGGTTGATTCTTTTGTTTATTGTGTTCGTAGCGGAGGCATTGAGGGACTTAATGTTTCAACCAATGAAAGAACCTATTCTTACAAAAACAGTAATGGCGTTACTTTTCTTCGTAATGATTACCAGGGACACTACGCTTATTTAGCTTCAAATAGCTACTACCGCGGTATTTTCAAATATGATTCAGCCGGTGAAACCTATAAGAATATTACGCAAGGCACGTTAGCCGATGTTACGGCCTTTGATATTTCACCGCATGATAATTTGTGGGCAGTAACTACTAATAAATGTATTACCCGTTATGTAGGCGGTAACTGGCAATCTACCTGTATTGTTCCTGGTTCACCAGGCGATTATTACTCCGATGTTAAAGCCGTTGATTCTAATACCTGCTATCTGCGTGATGGAAACAACCGGATATTTAGGTTTAGCATTAGCGGGCTGGATACTCTTATAGGTTACTCAAGTGTTTTTAAAGATTGGGCTGTAGATAGCACTGGAACCCTTTGGATTGCTAAACGCGACACTTTGCTTGCAGTTAAAAACTCAATAATAAAGCACATACCTGCGGGTTTGTTACCCGGTGGGGCTCAAAAGTTTCTGCATGTTGCCTGCCTTGCTAATGGAAAGGTAATAACTGCCGGCGCCGATTCCTGTTTCTTTATTTATGACGGATTAAACTGGCAGAGGGTAAATCTTCCCGCATTAAAGCATGGAATTCTTAATGTTACTGTAGGTGATAGTACTGTTTATATTGTTGAAGGTCAGTCTTCTCAACAGAATGAAGCAGGCAGTTTATTCGTTATTAAGGACACTGCCATAGTGCAGAAGGACTTCAGATACTACCCTTTTGATAATGTAAAAGCTTTGTCCTCTGATTTCTTTGCCACTGAGCAGGGGATCTTTCAAATGAAATTTATGTATCCGCCCAAGGTTGAAGCCGTTTACGATACCCTGCCCGATGAGATAATTGCAGATGCCACCTGCTTTAGAGTTAATCAAACCTACTATACGTCTAATTGGTTTCCCGAAGAAATCGGCAGCGAATCAGGTATGATATTATCTCTTGTTGCTGACAGTTTATTGAGCAACCTACACGTAAATACCTTTTTTAAAGATGATTGGAATATGCGTTATTACATTGGCACCGATAGTGGCTTGACGGTTTATGATGGTGCCTATTATTATTTCACCATGGCCAATTCTCCGCTGCCTTCTAATAAAATTACTTCTCTTAGGGTAGGTTATCATTCAAATTCCGGAATAGTTCAAAACGTTTTGTATGTGGGCACTGATAAGGGTTTAGCAATACTAAGAGATAGTATTTGGACTGTTTATGATTCTTCTAAAATTGCTTTAAATGATTTATACATAACGGGTATATACGCTTCGGACTATATGGGTTGGCATGATACCAGCATAATAGTAGCTACAAGAGGGAGCGGTCTGGTATTTATCGGTCCTAGTGGAACTATTCAATACAAAAACACAACAAATGATGAACTGGCGGATGATTCTCTTAATTATATAGTGAATTATCAGTTGGGTAAATGCGGTGAAGGCCTGGCCATAGGTACCCAACACCATGGAATAATAATTTATGATCCATGGTACTTAAACCAATTCTATTATGATACAGTAGTTACAACCTGGCCCTCAACTGAGTATTTTCATACGTCACGGGTAGGGCAGATGGGATCTCAGGGCGTTTACCTTCAGGCAGATAACCATATTTTATGGGCAACTCCTTGCGGAGGAATTGAGGATTATGGAAGTAAAGAAGAGGCGCTTTTATGGCACCAGGATAAAGGGAAACTGCTGCTTGAATATAAGGATGGCAGTGTTTTTGGAGCCGGGCAGTTAGCACTTTTTGATTTGCTGGGCCGTGTAGTTTGTTCAAAAAAACTTGATAGTGAGCACCAACAAGCCCTGGATGTTTCCGCTTTGCCTTCAGGTGTTTATTTGGCAGAAGTTGTTTCCAAAGGGCAGAAATCTGTAGTAAAAGTTTTTCTCTATTAGCCCTTTACTGCGGCTGCTTTTCTTCAAAGGCTTTTACTTCAGCCTGCTTTTCTTTGGCCCATTCCAGTAAGCCTTTGCGGTAAAACAGTAGGTCTACCCATGTTTTTATAACTACCAGCAGTATAAGTACAAATAAGCCGCTGCCGAATACCGTATAAACCATGGCGCCCAGTATTACTACAAACTGTTGCACAAATATGCGGGTGTAGGGTTCAAACATCTGCTGCAATACGGTGCGTTTTTCATAGGCACGGGGCAGTATAAAATCAGTAACAAACAGGTAAGCATTATTAACCACAAAAAGCCCGAGCGCTACATTGTAGTCAGCATTAGCGGTAAAGCTGAAAATCTTTTTTACAAAATCAATTGGTCCTAAACCATCAGTCCCTGCCATGGGAAAGAAGATAGAAAGCTGTATAAACACAAACATGTAGTAGTGCACTAAAAAGAAAGGGATTACGGCTAAACCCTGCACCCCTTTTTCGTCCGAAGCCGGCGGCAAACCAAAGTAGTTTACGGCTATAAGCTTAAATACATTGAATATGCCAATCACTATAGTTTCCAAGGCATAGCATATAAAAACGCTTATGGGCGCCCAGCCAAAGGCAACTACCCCAATAAAAGGGGTCAGGTTCCAAAGTACAATTGGCAGGGACGAACGGTCCAGTTTGGGAATAAAGGGGTTAGGCCGATGCACGCTTATCATTACAACAATAATAAACAGAAAATACCAAGCCGCCCTTCCCGGAATGTTCGCATTCTTACTAACAAAAGGCGGCAAAGCACTCAAACTTTTGGCGGTTATCTGCTGTTTATATCAGCAGTAAAAAATGCTGAGCAGTTTTTGCCCTAATGGTTTCAATTCTCCGCATTTACCAATTTATTTGCAGCATAATACCAATGTATAATGAATGTAGAGGAACTCTCTAAAAAGTTTGGCTGGTTACCCGACCCCTTGGCGCGCTTTATTGAAAAGAATATGAAGAAGGTGCCTGCAGTTAAGAAAATGATTGCAGCTGAAAACCAAAAAATGATGGGCTCCTTAGAGCACAGCCTGAAACCGTACAACGGGAAGTTCCATACGCATAAGGCGTTGCCCGCAAAAGGGGTAGACCGCCAGCAGATACTAAGCGAAATACAGCAGATGCACGACCTGGAAAGCGGCCGTTGGAAGGAAGGCTACGTTAGCGGCGGTATTTACCATGGCGATAATGAGCATATTGAATTTTTGAACAAGGTGTATGCACTGCAATCACAGAGCAACCCCCTGCACTCTGATTTATTCCCTTCGGCTACCAAGTATGAGAGCGAAGTAATAGCCATGGTAGCCACCATGCATGGCCGTGGTAAAACTACCGACCACGCACCCGTGGTAGGTACAGTTACCAGCGGGGGGACAGAAAGCATTTTGGTGGCTATGAAAAGCTACCGTGATAGAGCGCTGGCTGAGCGCGGGGTAAAACACCCGGAGTTAATTATGCCGGTTACCGCGCATGCGGCTTTTGATAAGGCCTGCCAGTATTTCAACATTAAACAGGTGAAGGTGCCGGTTAAGGCCGATTTTACAGCTGATGTACAGGCCGTAAAACGGGCAGTTAATTACAATACTATTTGCATAGTGGGTTCAGCGCCTACCTTTCCGCATGGCGTTTACGATCCCATTGCCGAGATGTCGGAAATAGCGCGCAAGAATAAAATCGGATTCCATACCGATTGTTGCCTGGGTGGTTTTGTTGTTCCTTTTGCTGAAAAATTGGGCTACAAAGTTCCTGTAGTTGATTTCCGCAACCCCGGTGTTACCAGCATGAGCGTTGATACGCATAAATACGGCTACGCTGCTAAAGGTACATCTGTGGTGTTGTATCGTACTGAAGAATTGCGCCACTACCAGTTTTATACGCTTACTGATTGGCCGGGCGGTTTATACTTTTCGCCAACACTGGCTGGTAGCCGTCCCGGTGCGCTAAGCGCCGCGTGTTGGGCAAGCCTCTTAGCTATGGGCGAAGATGGCTACCTTAAAGCCACCAAGGCCATATTTGAAACAGCCGCTAAAATTAAGGAAGGCGTTAAAGCGATACCTGAAGTGAAGATACTGGGCAACCCCGATTGGATATTATCTTTTGCCAGCGACTCGCTGAATATTTATGAAGTGCTGGACCAAATGAGCCAGCGCCGTTGGAACTTAAATGGCCTGCATAAACCTGCCTGTTTTCACATAGCGCTAACATTAAGGCATACACAACCCGGTGTTGCTGAAAGATTCCTTAATGATTTGAAGGAGTCTGTTGCCTACGTAAAAGCGCACCCCGGTAATAAGGAAGGCCTTGCCCCTGTATACGGTGTTGCGGGTACCTTACCGTTCCGCGGTATGGTAAGCGATATACTGAAAAAATACCTCGACGCTATTTATAAGGTGTAACTACTGCTTGGAGTTTGGGTAGAGGTCGTTCATAATGTTATCGTTCTGAACTTCTTCTTCCTGTGTGCCTATCAAGCGTTCAAACGCAACAAACAAGGCAATCATACTAACAGGTACGCTTACCAGCAAACCTACACCAAGGCATATAAGTCCGGCAAGGTTTACCAGTCCTAACAGTAAAAAGAAAACAAAGAATTCGAACCATTGCTTGCTCATGAACTTGCGGCAACGTTCCAGTGTGTTCCAGTAGCTGCCGTCAAAGAAAAAGTAGGTAAAGTAGTTCATAAAACCGTAAGCAATTGCCAGGTAAAAGCCCGGTATTATCAGGCATATAAAAGCCAGTATAAGCATTACAGCGCCTAAAAGGTTCATTACAAACAACTCGGTAATTTTATTGAAGCCCTTAAAAAAGTCGCCAAACTCATAAGGCTCACCATACATTATTTTACGCACCACTATTACCAGTCCAATTCCTAAGCAGGGCGATATAGCAATATTGGCAAAAGAGCCGAAAGGGATAAGGCCTATAACTATGGTTATGGCATAGGTTACAAATATGAAAGCAATAAATCCGCCGGGGAATTTTTTAAATATCTCCCAGGCTTCGCTTATATAGGCGCTGCCATTTACATTATAACCCTCGCGGGTCATGCGTTCTATCTTTTCGTACTTTGCTTCAGGGTTTAGCATCGGTATGGTGGTTTAGTGCAATATAGAAAAGTATTATTAGCCATTCAATAATCATAATAGGGCAGTTGTATTTTCCTTTTATTTGAGGCTATATGCGTATCACTGCACAACAAATTATTGAATCTATCCCTTCGCGTTTCAGGCCCGAAAAGGCAGAAGGTATTTCTATCAACTTTCAGTTTGCTATTACCGGGGCAGAGGACCTGCAATACACGGTTATAATACAAAACGGAAATTGCCAATTGATAGAGGGGCATACCGGCACTGCTGATTGCCTTTTGCAAACTACTGCGGATGTTTATGTAGACCTGGAAACGGGCAAGGCTAACCCACAAATGGCGCTTATGAGCGGCCAGGTGCAGCTAAGCAACATTGCTGTTATGATGCAATTTGCCAAGTGCTTCCGCAAATTCTCTGTGGAAACATCAACCCAACTCAACACTCCGCATTCCTCACTCCACATTCCAAAGCAGGGCCCGCTTAAAGGCGTAAAAATTATTGACTTTACCCGCTTATTACCCGGCCCGCTGGCCACTATGTTCCTTGCCGATATGGGCGCCGATGTTATTAAAGTAGAAGACCCTGATAGTCCCGATTACATACGCGATTTTGAGCCGCGCATCAACGGTATCAGCATGTTGTATCTTTCGCTTAATCGTAACAAGCGCAGCTTGGCTGTAAACTACCGTAGTGCCGAAGGCAAACAACTGCTGCTAGATTTAATAAAGGAGGCCGACGTGTTGATTGAACAATACCGCCCCGGTGTTATGAAGGAGATGGGCTTCGGTTTTGAAGCGCTCAACGCCATTAACCCGCGCCTTATTTATGTTTCTATAACCGGTTACGGCCAGCAATCGCCTATGGCAATGGCCGCCGGGCACGATTTAAACTACATAGCTATTGCCGGTAACCTTGGTATTACCGGTGTGCAAAACGGTGCGCCTGTTATACCCGGCTTTCAGTTGGCGGATATTGCAGGCGGCTCGTATGCAGCTATGAACGCCGTTACTGCTGCCTTATACCAACGCGAAAAGACGGGGCAAGGAGAATGGATTGACGTAGCCATGACAGATGCGGTGGTTCCTTTTACTGTATTGCAGTTTGCCAACTACCAGGGCACCAAACAAAACCCCGGCCGAAGCAACTTTGAGTTAAGCGGTGCGTTGGCTAACTACAATGTATATGAATGTGCCGATGGCAGGTATGTGGCCTTAGGAAGTTTAGAACCTAAATTCTGGAATGCCTTCTGTAAAAAAGCAGGAAGGCCCGATTGGGCAAACCGCTTTCTGCAAAAAGGGGAGGAGTTAAATAAGTTGAAGGAGGAAGTGCGCGCTTTTTTTAAAGCCAAAACCCGCGCTGAATGGGTGAATTACTTTGCAGCGGAAGACATTTGCCTTACGCCCGTAAATGAGTTAGAGGAACTGGAACAGGATGCTTATCTGCAGCAGCGCAACATGTTTCTTGAAAATGAACATGCCGCTGTGGGCAAATACAAAACCATCAATCAGCCTTTAAAGTTTAAAGTGGCGAATTTTGAGAACAACCGGAGCGCTCCCGATTTAGGAATGGATTCGGCAAGCATTTTGAAAGAAATGAATTATACCGATGCGCAAATTGCTGAACTAAAAGCAAAAGGCATCGTAAAAAGCTAAGAATGATAAAAGTCCCCCAACTGAAATCTGCCTTTACACTAAGCCTGTTACTATTGGCAAGTGCAACCTTTGCCGGTGATATTGATAAGGCGTTCAAAGCGCTTACCAGTGGCGATTACCCCAACGCGCTTAAGTTTTTGCGCGAGGTATTAAGTGAACAGGGCGATAATGCAGCTGCCAACTATGGCATGGCGAAGTACTACTTCTTTAAAGATAACAAGGCCTATGAATTGGATAGCGCCAACTATTATATTCTTAAAGCAGCAAAGAAAATTCCTATTAACCCCGAGGACAAAGAGGGCAAAAAGTTTTTAAGCCTTGGGGTGCGCGATTACACCATTCAAACCCTGCAAAAGGAAATAAATTTTGAAGCGTACTCTGTTGCAGAGAAGACCAACACACTGGAATCGTACCAGCATTTTCTTGATTTATATACCGACCCGCCTTTGCGCGAAAACGCAGTCAACTTCCGTAATCAAAAGGCGTACATGCGGGCTATGAGTGCCCAAACGCCTGAGGCAATGGAGGATTTTATAAAGAAATATCCTGAGGCGGCGGAGTTGAACGATGCCAAGGCCAAGTATGAGAAACTGGTTTACGAGCGCATGACGTATGATAAAACCTATGAAAGCTATAAGCGCTACCTTGATGAACGCCCCAATGGCGCCTATGTAAAGGAGGCCCGCGACCTGTACAACGAAAAGCTATTGGACCATTACAAGAAGAAGAACAGCCTAACGGCCTATATTGATTTTACCAATAAGTATAAGGACCATCCCGCTTATGGCAGTATACAGGATTCAGTTTACCAGTTATACACTGCCGATAACTCAGTTGAGGCTTACACCAATTTTGTAAGGAACTTTAAGGACAACCGCAATTTGAAAGAAGCCTGGGAGCAACTTTACTTGTTGTATAATGTGGATGCCAGCGAGGCTGTGTACCGTAAGTTTTTAGAGGACTACCCTGATTTTCCGGATAAGGACCGCGTTTATGCTGACCTTGAATTAGCGAAGAAGGAATTGCATCCATTTTCGCGCGACGATAAGTGGGGCTATGGTTTTCAACCTACCGGCGACTCTATTAACGTTAGCATCGGTTTTGAATACTTGGAAGCTTTTGATTTTAAAAACGGATTGGCTGCAGTGCGCAGTAAGCCCTGCACTGAACAAAAATGTATTTACTACTATATAACTAAAGCCAACAAGCGCGCCTTTGAACCTGAATTTAATTTTGCCGGGGACTTTGAAGCGGGCCGTGCCATCGTTGGCATTGGGAATTGCGAGAGTGGTGATTGTAACTATGGCCTTATTGATAAACGCGGAAAGCTGGTAGTGCCCGCCATTTACGAGGAATTGGATGACCCAACAGAGGGTTTATACATGGTGGCTAAAGATGATAAATATGGCTTTATAAACAGCAAAGGCGAGGTGGTAATAAGCCTGAAGTATACTGATGCCCTGCCGTTTAAAGAGGGCTTAGCTGCTGTGGCTATTGATGGTAACTGGTTCTTTATTGATAAAACCGGTGCGCAGAAATTCATTAGCCGTTTTCATGATGTAAGCAGCTTTAGCGAAGGCTTGTGCGCCGCTACACAGGATGGCGAAAATTGGGGTTACATTGATATGACCGGCAATTTTGTAATAGAAGCGCTTTACGAAAGCGCCGAAGATTTTGACTTGGGCTACGGCATAGTTTCTAAAAAGGAAAAAGACCCCAAGAACAAATCGCTAACCATTAGCCAGCGGTACAAAATTGATAAAACAGGTAAGGTGCTTGAAAAGCTTACCGCTCCGAAAGTTGAACCTAAAAAATCACCCAAGCGTAAGGGAAGAAAGTAGGAGTGCGATGCTATTCTATTCTAGGAGTTGACATAACCTAAATTTGGAAAAGCAGGCTTTTGACATAGTGCTTGGTAGATAACAGATGCTGTCCAAGTAATAGCCGCCACTAATTCCTACTCCAAGAATATGTGTATTGCCCTTATTGTCAGATATTTTAAAAACGGTGCGATAATCTAACAGGGAATTAGAAGCGATGCTTGTATTAAGCAATGTGGAATCAATTAGCTGTTCAAGTAATATCTTTCCCTCTTGTGAAACAGTACTCACACTGTCAGGACGAGTTAAAATACTGTTTAGTGATTGTGCCATGAAATAATCTCTGTTACAAAAGCGATCATACCTGTAGGCGAATTCATCGCCGTTAGAAAATAGAGTAAGTAAAAGCAGGTATTTCAGAAAAGACATGTCTTAAACCAAGCGTTTAAGTATATGCACCAGCACACTCTCAAGTTGGCTGTGCTTGCCTTCTGTTTTCAAAAAGGCTTCTAAGTCTTTACGCACTTTTTCCTCTTTATCGGGGCTGGTTAAGTAGGCCTTTTTAAAGTCGTCAATTACATCAAGGGCTTCCGCATCTGAAACTCCATCTACTTTTGCCTTTATCATCTCAATATTGGCAATACCGGTTTTGCCTTTAATAAACTGTAGCTCTTCCTGCGAAATGCTGTAATTCATTTCGGCGCAGTATACAAGCATAAAAGCAAGGTATTCGTTATAGGTCCAGTTATTATGGTCAGTGGTCATACTATGAAAATAAGTAAATAAAAAAGGCCGCACTGTTGTGCGGCCGTGAATATAAAAATCTTTAACCTTTAGCTTATTGACCTGGCTGTGGTTGTCCGCCGGCAGGTGCAGCCGGTTGTTGCTGTTGCTGTCCGCCGAAGCCTGAAGCAGGAGCGCTTGGTGTGCTCTTCATTTTGTTTACCAGTTCGCTATCAGGTGTAGTGTTTGGTTGAACGGTGGTTTTCTTACCTATAAAAGCACAGCTTAAAAGGCAGAATAAAAGTAAAGCTGCAGCAAGGCCCCAGGTAGTTTTTTCAACTACATCAGTTGAACGGCGCGCGCCTAATAATTGCTGGCCTACACCACCAAAAGAGGAGTTTAACCCGCCACCTTTTGGGTTTTGTATTAATACAATAGCGCCTAAAAGTATACCGGCAACTATCGCCAAAATCGTAATAACAACGTACATCATAACTAAATCAGTTTTTTAAGATACTGAATGCGGGCGGCAAATAAATCACTTTTTTCCGGAAATTTCAAAGAAAGCAGCTCATAGGCCTTAATAGCCTTGCTGTATTTGCGCTGGGCAGCATATAGGCCGGCCAGTGTTTCGGTAATTAAGTCGGGGTCAAGCTGGTCCTGTTTTTCAGGTTTTTCAGCCTTTTTACTGCGTTTCTGTTTCTGCTCGTTTATAAACTTATCCAACCCCTTACTGTAGTGGGTTTCTTCTTCCACCAGGGTGTGCAGGTAATCTATGTTGGCGTTTTCAAGAATAATTTTATTCAAATCATCCTCTTCAATAGTCTCGTTTTCAAGTATTTCTGCCGCTTCTTTTACAGCGGATTTTATCGGGAAGGCATGCAGCCATTCCGTAAAGGTGTGTGGCTCGTTCAAGGTAATTTCCTCTTCCCGCTGCTGTTTCTCCGCTTCTCCAGTGGCTTCAGCTAAGGTCGTTTCCTGCACCTCTGTTTCTTCTTCAATAGCAACGGTTTCCTCTTCAACGGTTGGGGCAGTAACTATTTCAATAGGCTGCTCAACGGCTTCAATATGGCTTACCGTTTCCAGCGTTTCCTTAGCAGGGGTTTCTACCTCGCTTTGCTCAGGGTGTATTTCTTCAACTACAGTTGGGTTCTCAGTAAGCTGTATGGCAGGTATTTCAACAGGCTGCTGCTCTATAACAGCTTCGGCAAACTTCTCATGCTCCGCAGCTGGTGCAGTAACCGTTATTTCCTGCTTTATCTGCTCATGGAAAATATCGTAAAACAACTCCCTGTTTTGGGTGTAAAGCGCGGCCATTTGCAACTGCTCATCAAAGCGGGGATTATTTTCCTGCTGGTATTTTTTAGCCAATAGCAAATGCGCCTGCTGAAAATACGGGAACTTCTGTATTAAAGTCTCCAGTTCAGCAGTATTAAAGCGGTTTAAAAGCTGGTAAAAGTTATCCTTGTTTAATTGCTCCAACACGGCTGCAAACTTAGCTTTTTGCGGCAAAAAGTGTCAGTATTAAGGCATTAGGCGGTTGTATATGAAAAATAAATTAGTGTTACAAAACATACAGTTTGTAACAAATCAACGTTTTTTGGTGTAAACTAATGGGTGCCAACAAAGTTGGGTGCATCTTACTTTTACGCTACATTTAAACCAGAAACCAAAAACCCTTAAAATGGAAGAGAATCAAGGAAGCTCAAGTAAAAAAATTTATATCGTAATCATTGTATTGCTGCTGCTGGTTAACGGCTTTGGCGGCTATATGCTTTGGAACGATAACAAGATTAAAAAGGACTTGACTGACCAAAGAACGAAGCTGGAAGGCGAGTATAAGAGCCTGACAGATACATTGGAGATGAAGAAGGCCGAAATTGACCAGATGATTCAGAATGGCAACATTCAGGATAGCACCATTTTGGCGCAGCGCGATGAATTAGAGGCTAAAGAAAAGCAGATAAAGAGCCTTTTTGCTAAAGATAAGCTGGATAAAAAGCAACTGGATGAATTACGCAACCAGATTGCAGCTTACCAGGCTTCAATTGGCGAAATGCAAAAACGCATTGACGAGTTGACTGCCCAAAACCAACAGTTAACCAGTGCCAACCAGCAGTTAACCAGCGATCTAAACTCAGAAAAGGCTACAACCAGCCAATTGACTGAGCAAAACAAAGGCCTTAGCGCTAAAGTAGAGTTAGGCTCGCTATTGCAACTGCGCAATATGGAAGTAGTTGGTATTAAAAAGAAAGGCGGAAGCAAGGAAGCTATTGTTAAGAAGGCCAAACAAACGGAAAGCATACGTATTACGTTTGAAACCGGTGATAACAAGGTGTTAGATGCAGGTCCGCTTAGCTTGTATGTGCGCATTATCAATCCTAAAGGCGAAACAATTTCTGTAGCCGATCAGGGTTCAGGCACATTTAAAATGGCCGGCACTAATGATGCTACGCAATACACCAAAAAGGCTGACCTTGATTGGGATCAAAGCAACAAGAAAGTGGTTATTTACTGGAGCCAGAACGTGCAAACACCAGGCGATTACAAAGTGGAAGTTTACCAAAGCGGTATGATGATAGGCGAAGGCCGTGTTGAACTGAAATAACAGTCAACTGTTTCTTAATATATAAGCGCCCTGCTTTCGCGGGGCGCTTTTTTTATGGCTATTGAGTTGGTAATGGTTTGGCAGTAATTCTATACAGCTACCCTTTGTTAATAAGGTTAACCGTATTGGTTTCCTGTTGGGTGGTTCCTTTATCTTCTGAAGGGGCCTGGTTGTTGTTATCAACGGTTATGGTAACCCGGTATAAACCGCCGTCTTTGTAAATAAACTTCTGTTTAATGCCCACAAGGCTATGGGCCTTAATAACCGGCGTGGCCTGTTCCTGGTTAACCACCGGTGTAATATTGCCGGTAGATTGGTCGTATTTTACAATGGTGTAGTTGGTGGTTGACTGAGGAATATTGAAATCCTCATTTCCTTCATTAGTGGCAATCCTTATAGTTGTTATTGTATCGCCCTGCATTAAAGGGTCAACAACGCCTGCGCTCGCAAGGTTAATCAGCCATGGGTAAAGCCAATCTGTATTCCAAATAAAGCTTACGGTTTCTCCCTGCATAAGGTTGGCGTAGTAAAAAGTTCCTGAACCCGGGTCGTAGCATTGTATGGTATAAGGCTGTTTAACCACTTTTTCTACCAGGTAAAATTCGTTGTACAGTTCAATGTTTCCTGAAAAGCTTAAGGTGCCTCCGTAAACTATGGCCGGGTAAGGCGTAGGGTAAGGGTAAGTTGGTGCTGCCGCAGTGCCTATTACGCGGCCGCTTATATTCATCTCAACAAAAGCAGGAAAATAAAAGCTGGAATACCTGCTTGGGTTAAAGGAGGTAGGCACGTTCACATTTGCCTTTTTTTTGTCAGTAAGGCAGGATGTTATAAGCAATAAGGCCACCAGTGCAAATGCGATATAGATTTTTTTTAGCATGATTAAACCGATTATGGGGTGTTAGTATTTAAATGATTACTTAACCTGTAAAGCCCGGCAGAAAACGCGTTTCCCGTTTTCGTAAACCGCCTGCTCATTGCTTAATTCAATGTGCATTACTTTAAAGTTGCGGTTGTTTCCAAAGCTGGCATTGGCTACAAATGGGTTGTCCATTACATCGGTTTTATGCGAGCCATACTCTGTGTTGTTGTTTTCGTTGCGCTCAGTTACCTGTTGCGTAAAATCAAGAATATTCTCTACCAGGTAATAGCCTGAGGCCAAAAATTGCACATCACAAAAGGTATTATCATCCTCGCAGGGTTTAAGTGGAGATTTATCAACCCCGGTACTTACTTGCGGTTGACCCCAGTTGGCGGGGTTGGGGTCATTGGCTGAGTAATATACGTTCCAGTGAGAGTTATTGCTTTTCGCTTCTTCAATGGTGTTAGAGCACTTGCAGTTTTGTTTTATAGCCACATCAGCGGCTGAGTTTTCAAACTCATTGGACATGCGGAATATCTGCGAGTTGCCGTCATCCTGAAGGAATGTGGCTGTAAGCCCAAGGGCCAGTTTAGATACTAAGTCTGCAAGTACTGTAACATCGCAGCAGCCTGAACATCCTGAAATGGTAGAAAGGGTAAAAGCAATCAGCAAATAGTAGAGTGGGCTTCTTTTGAGCATGGTTGGGTTGGTTTTATGCTCAAATGAACCTAATAACCTACCCGAAGGCAATACCGAAAAACCGTGATTTTATCAAAAAAAAAGTGCTACAGTTTGTAGCACCTTTTTCATAAGTAATATAAGGGGTAATTAGAATCTCTCTAAACCACTAAAGTGGAAAGAAGCTTCCAAAGCGGCGTTCTCATCGCTATCAGAACCGTGAATAGCGTTGCGCTCAATGTTTTTTGCATATAGCTTACGGATGGTGCCTGCTTCAGCCTTCTCAGGGTTGGTAGCGCCAATCAGTTTGCGGAAGTCTTCCACAGCGTTGTCTTTTTCTAATACAGCGGCTACAATTGGGCCTTCAGTCATAAAGGCAACCAGTTCGCCAAAAAACGGCTTGCTGCGGTGTATAGCGTAAAATTCCTCAGCCTTCTCTTTGCTAAGGCGGGTCAACTTCATTGCCTGAATTTTGAAGCCTGCACCGATTATATGGTCAATAATTTTTCCTGAAAATCCATCAGCCACTGCATCCGGCTTAATCATCGTAAGGGTTATGTTTCCTGCCATTTTTATGTTGGTTATAGTTTTATTACCGTTTTAAAATCGTGCGCGAAAATAAGGGGACTTAGCAGTTTTACAAGGGGAAAACTAAAACTTAAGGCATTTTATGGCAGAATGTAGCGTAAACCTGCAAACGCCTTGATTCCCTGTGTAGAAGTGAAGCCATAAGTGGTGTCAAAACGGTAATTGTTAGGGTTATCAACCAAAATAAAGCGGTTGTAAGGGTCAAATGGGCGCAGTATGGGGTCCTTTTGTATAAAGTTGAAGAAGTTCTTTAACCCTAAATATATCTCCAGCCCATTGCTAAACTTCTTGGTTAGCTGAATGTTCTGAATGGTGTAAACGGGGGATTTAGAAGACCGGTAATCATTCGGCACGGTTACCAGATTCATAGGCGTTACCAGGTTGCCCGTCCAATCTATGGATAGTTGTGGCCCCGGGAAGTTGTAGCTCAAATAAAAGTTAGCGGTAAAAGGAGGAATATGCGGTGGCGTAACGTGCTCAATTTTACCATCCTCGTTTTCTTCCAGTTCAAAAGTGCGCACATAGGTAAAGCCTACGCCCACCTTCAATGGGTAGCTAAACGTAAAATCGGCATAGGCATTAAAGCCTGTTGCTGTGGCTCCCTTACTATTGGCATAGATGATTGAAGCAGGGTCAGTATCGTAGTCAGGTTCTACAAAATTTAAAAAACGGGTATAAAACACACCTGCATCAATATTTAAAATACCTGCCTTTAGGCTTTGCACGCGCGTGTAATTAAGCGTGCCGGTAATGGCGTATTCAGGTTTAAGTTTTTCCTCAATTACTACGGTGCGCGAGCCGTTCATGGCGCCGAAACCTTCGTTCACCACATTCGGCGTGCGATAACCGGTGCCTATACCGGCCCTTAAAACGTTGTTATTATCCTTCGATGTCCACTTGTAATTGGCCCGTGGCGTAATTACGGGCCCTGCATTGGTGCTGTAATCAAACCGGCAACCCAATACCAGCTTATGCCATTTGCGTATGCTTAGCTCGTCTTCCATAAACAAGCCGCCTATGTGCGCTATGGTTTTATAGCCGGTAATTTCTTCTCTGCTTAAGGTAGTATTGTCATCAAAGTACTGCAGGCGGTAACTTGCGCCCATTAGCAATTCATTCACCTTGTCAATCTGTTTGCTCCAGCTCAATTGCGCAAAGGCTGCCTGTTGCACGCCTTGATACTCATGAAAACCGTAGTTGCCATCCTGCTTATTGCCGCTGTAATCCAGCATCAACAACAGCTTTTCGGCTAACGGAAATTGGTATTGCAAACCCGCCTGCCATTGATGAGTGGTAACCGCTTCTGTGTAATAACGGTTGTTCCCCCGCCATTGGCTGGGCACATCTTTTTCTCCGCCAAAACGGTCCTCAAATAAATACCTTCCATATACAGCAGCCAGCTTTCCATCCTTGCGTTTAAAGGCCCACTTATTGTAAAAACTTGCACGGTTGGTTAAGGGCACATCAAGAAAGTTATCCTTATTTATATCCCAGCGATAGTTGAAGCTCTGTGCACTAACAGCAAACAAACCATTCACGCGTTTTGCTTTTACCGTAGCGCTTAAATCCGCATCCGCTTCCAACATAGAGGTAAGCGAAACATTAGCCGCAAAGCGCGGCGCCTTGGCAGGGTCTTTTGTTTTAATGTTTATTACCCCCGCAATAGCTTCAGAGCCATAAAGTGTAGAGGAAGCCCCTTTTACAATTTCCAGCTTATCTACCAAACTCATGGGGAAGGCGTTCAACGCGTACATACCGGCAAGGCCGTTTAAGGCGGGCACCCCGTCAATCAGAAACAAACTGTAGTTGCCTTCCAGGCCGTTTATCTGCACGTCCGATGTATTGGAAACACCATTATCAATATCGGCAAACAAACCGTTCACATTTTGCAAAGCGTCAAACAGGTTATCGGTTGGGTTGCGCTGAAAGTGTTTGTAGCTGTATACATCAACAGGCGTGGTGCTTTGCAACTTACTCACCTCCTTTAAACTGCCGGTAACTACAATCTCTTTCAGTTTTGCATCTAACGGCAGCAGGTCTGCGCTAACCGTAACCGGCGTATTTTTGTTTACCACTACCTCTGTTTGGTAGTTTTCGTAACCTACAAAACTTAGCTGTAATTGGTATTTGCCTTCGGGTATGTTGGTCAGGGCGTAATTACCTAAGGTATCGGTTTGGGTAGAATAGGAAGTTTTAAGTAAGGCTACTACAGCATAAGGCAGGGGCTGTTTATCGGCCGTAACCTGCCCGACGATATTGCCCGTTTGAGCATAAGCCATCCACACACTTAACACCAGGGGTAGGGCAAGCGCCTTCTTCATCACTGCTAAATATAATCGCGCAGTGGCTAAAATTCAAGTACAGGACGAACATTAAATAAAAGCTGCCATTTGTATTGCTGTTCTTCTTTACATTCACGGCCTAAAATTTATTTATGTCGTTTTTTCAGGGTAAAGTGGTTTGGATAACCGGCGCTTCCTCGGGCATAGGAGAGGCTTTGGCGCTTACTTTTGCAAAGCACAAAGCAAAGCTCATTCTCTCTGCACGCCGAACTGAGGAATTGGAAAGAGTAAAGAAAGCATGTGTCTTAGCTGATGAAGATATTTTGATTTTACCCCTTGATGTAGCGGAGCACGACAAAATTGAAGCGGCAACCCAACAGGTGCTTAACCGTTTTGGCCGTATTGATATACTGGTAAACAATGCAGGCCTCAGTCATTGGTCGAAAATTAAGGACACCAAACTGGATGTGATAAAACACATAATGAACGTAAACTTTATAGGCGGCGCTGCCTTAACTAAAGCCGTATTGCCAACCATGTTGCAGCAGAAGGCCGGCCAGGTGGTGGTAATAAGCAGCATACTGGGTAAAATAGTAACAGCAAAGCAGGCTGCTTACAATGCAAGCAAACACGCTATACATGGCTTTTATGATACGCTGCGTGCCGAAACCAGCGGCGATGGCATTAAGGTGCTTATTGTTTGCCCGGGCTTTGTGCGAACCAATGTAGCCGTAAATTCCTTAGACCGCGATGGCAAACCCATAAATAAAAACAATAACATGATTATGAACGGTCTTGATCCGTTGTATGTGTCAGGCAAGGTTCTAAGTGCCATTCAATCAGGTAAAGAGGAAATTCTATTAGCAGGGGGCAAAGAGAAGTTTGGCGTATGGGTTAAGCGTTTCTTCCCTTTGTTGTTCTCTAAATTTATTGCTAATAATAAACTGGCTTAAGTAGTTACTATGTCCGATACTTTTTACTCTAAAGAAAACCTGCGCTTTGTATTGCATGATATGTTGAATGTGGGCTCCCTCTGCAAGCGTGAGCATTACAAGGAGCATACACCGGAGAACTTCGATATGATTCTGGAAGCAGCCGATTCGCTTTCACGCAATCATCTTCGCCCCATTTTGTTGGAAATGGACCGCAATCCACCACGCTTAGAGAATGGCAAAATAAAAGTGCATCCTAAAATGAAAGAATTGATGCCCATGTTTGGCGAAGGTGGTTGGATATCTATGTCCGCCAGCTACGACCATGGTGGCCAGCAAGTGCCTTTTACCATTTTGCAGGCTGTAGGTTTTATGATGGCGGCCGCCAACTACAGCACTATGGCTTATCCCTTTCTTACCAATGGGGCCGCACACTTAATCACTTCATTCGGCACTAAGGAATTGCAGGAGAAGTTTGTGCCCAATATGTATAAAGGGCTATGGCAAGGCACTATGGCTTTAACCGAACCGCAGGCAGGCAGCTCGCTTTCTGATGTGGTAAGCTCAGCTACACCAACCGGTAACGGACATTATTTAATTAAAGGGCAAAAGGTGTTCATCTCCTGTGGCGACCATGATGGTTGCGATAATATCGTTAACCTTCTGTTAGCGCGTATTGACGGCGCGCCTGCCGGTACAAAGGGCATTTCACTTTTTGTGGTTCCGCAAAAGCGTATGAATGAAAAAGGCGAGTTAGTATTTAATGACGTGCATACTGCCGGGGTGTTCCATAAAATGGGTTACCATGGTGCGCCTATTGCGCATTTAATAATGGGCGAACAAAACGATTGCTATGGTTATTTAGTAGGTGAGGAGCACAAAGGCCTTAGCTATATGTTCCAAATGATGAACGAAGCGCGTATTGGTGTGGGCTTACAGGCAACCTCAATTGCATCGGCCGCTTATTACAACTCTTTAGACTATACCAAAGTTCGCACGCAGGGCCGCAAAATAACCGAGAAGGACCCGCAGAAACCGCAAACAGCCATCATTAATCACGCTGATGTAAAGCGTATGCTGTTGTTTCAAAAGAGTGTTGTAGAAGGTTCCTTTGCTCTGGCAATGCAAGCCTGCATGTATTACGACCAATGGCATAGCACAGAAGGAGAGGAGAAGGAAGCGAACTTTCTGAAACTGGAGTTGCTTACGCCAATTGTAAAATCATACCCGGCAGAGATGAGCATACTAACTACCAGCGCTGCCCTGCAGTGTTTTGGCGGTTACGGTTACACTAAAGAATTTATGGCGGAGCTTTTCTTCCGCGAAACACGCATACACACCATACACGAGGGTACTACTGCTATACATGGTATGGATTTACTGGGCCGCAAAGTGATGATGAAGAACGGCCAGGCCATAATGTTGCTTATGCAGGAAGTAATGCAGGATGTGGAAGCCGCTAAGCAATACGAAAGCACAAAGGCTTACGCCGAACAGTTAGAAAAATCATTGCTGAAATTGCAGGAGATAACCATGCAATTAGTGGGCGTTGCCCAACAGGAAGGCCCCGAAGCTTATTTAGCTGATGCCACCTTATACCTGGAGTTATTCGGCATAATAGCCATTGGCTGGCAGTGGTTAAAGCAGGGCGTTAAGGTTGAAGAGTTGCGCAAGGAAGGTAACAGGACTTACAGTGCAGAGTTTTTGCAAGGGAAGATGAATGCCCTGCAATACTTCTTTGAATACGAAGTGCCCAAAACTGCAGGGTTGCTCATTCGCTTAAAAAGCAGCAACCGGGTAACGCTGAATGCAAAAGCCGAAGACTTTGTTTAGCAGAAAATAAAAAAGCGGGGCCACAAGCCCCGCTTTCGTTTATCGGCAATTCTTAACTAGCAGTAGTGTTCAAATACTTTTTTCAGGTGCGCTGCAATTGTAGCTGCATTGTTGCCTTCAATTTGGTGGCGTTCTACAAAATGCACCAACTTGCCATCCTTAAACAGCGCCATTGATGGCGATGATGGAGGATAAGGCAAAGTGTATTCACGCGCCTTGTTTACCGCTTCTTTATCTACACCGGCAAAAGCGGTTACCATTTTGGTTGGCAACTTGCTCGATTCCTGAACTGCCGCTTTAATAGCAGGGCGAGCAGCGCCTGCAGCACAACCGCATACGGAGTTGAATACTAAAAACACAGTGCCTTGTGTTTGTGTTAGGGCAATGTCTACATCAGCAGCAGTTATCAATTCTTCAAAGCCCACGCCGGTTAAATCGGCTTTCATTGGGGCAACTAATTCGTTAGGATACATATTTGAATTTTAGATTTTAGAATTTCGATTTTAAATTTGGTTCAACTCCTACATAAATCCCAGTTCAAACTTCGCTTCTTCGCTCATCATCTCCTGGCTCCATGGCGGGTCGAAAACCAATTCCAAAGTTACATCTTTTACGCCTGAAACGGCCTTTGCCTTTTGCTCCACCTCCGCCGGTAAACTGGCCGCTGCAGGGCAATTGGGCGAAGTCAACGTCATTACAATCTCCACCATATCATCGGGCAGAACGTTCACTTCGTATATAAGGCCTAAATCGTAGATATTAACCGGTATTTCGGGGTCAAACACAGTTTTAAGCACCTCAATTACACCGTTTTTTATCTCTGTTTCTTTGGCGACTTCCATCTTGCGAGGGCAAATTTAGATGAAGTCTAAACAAAATAAAAACTAAAGAGCGTTAACATTATAAATTATTGGCTAACAGCTATATAGGTATTTGATGTATGTTTAAACATTCATCTGGTTGAATGCTTCAACCACCGTAGCAACGGGCAGGCCACAACTCTTATCCTTACATACGTAAATCAGGCTTGCCTCATCAACAGGCTTATACTGCAGTAGGGGCAAACTGCTTTTAACGGTAGTGCCTAACACCAAACTTTTAGGGGAAAACCATTGGCTAAACTCCCTGTTCAGGCTTAAAGCATCCTTTCCGCAAAAGGCTACTTCATAAGGTTCATCAATTATCCAATCTACCAGTGCGGCCCATTGCGCGTAAAAAGTAGGGTAGCCTGTTATATGCTCACGCAAAGTAGCTACCGCTTTTTTTGCAATGGCCAGATAATCCTCTTTCTCTAACAATAAGCCCAGGGTAAACAGGTTCTTCATCATGCTGCTATTGCTGGAGGGTATTACATTGTCAGATGTTTCTGTTTTGCGGGCAATAAGCGGGCTATCATTAATAGAGGTGTAAAAGAATAAGCCGGAGGAAGCATTATAAAAGTGCTGTATTACATATTGCGCCAGTTCATCAGCCAGTTTCAACCAGCTTTCCTCAAAGGTTACTTGGTAAACCGATATGAATGCTTCAATTGTAAAACTGTAATCATCTAAAAAAGCCGGTATGCTTGCTTTGCCGTTTTTATAGGTGCGCATAAGGCTTAAATCAGGCTTCAGCATTTTATCCTTAATGAATTGTGCATTTCGTAAAGCTGCTTTCAAAAAGCGTTCTTCACCAAAAGCTTTGTAAGCATCGGAATAACCTAAAAGCATTAAGGCATTCCAACTAGTTAATGTTTTATCATCCAGGCCGGGGCGTATACGCTTACTGCGTGCATTCAATAGCAGGTTTCGCCATTTCGCTACATTTTCGTCAGGTTCTCCATCCCATTCCTTTCGCGTCAAATTATTCGTTCCTTCAAAGTTGCCCTCTGCACTTACATTATATACTTTACTAAAAGCATCAAAATCCTTTCCCAAAATTTCTTTCAGTTCTTCAACTGTCCATACATAAAACTTGCCCTCGTGCCCTTCGCTATCGGCATCCAGTGCGCTGTAAAATGCTCCTTCTTCATTGGTTAATTCGCGCTCTACAAATTCCAGCGTTTCATAAACCACGGTTTTGTATTGGTCATTCTTCAATAAGCGGTAAGCCTCGCTATAAAGCGAAACTAACTGCGCATTATCATACAGCATCTTTTCAAAATGCGGTATCTCCCAATCGGCATCCACACTGTAACGGGCAAAGCCACCACCCACCTGGTCGTAAATGCCGCCGTTCATCATATTATCAAGCGTAACAACAGCGGCCTTTAATGCTTGTTGGTTTTTAGTATAGTAGTAATTGCGCAACAAGTAGCGCAGGTTAACCGGCATTGGGAATTTTGGAGCCCCGCTGCGGCCGCCTTTTTCAAAATCCCAGGTAGCGCAAATCTTTTGCAGAATGGCTTCTCTGTCCTTAGCGGCGAAATCCCCCTCCGTTTTGCGCTGTATAACATCCATTGCGCGTATGCCGTTGGTTATATCTGTAGCGCGCTCAAAGGCTTCTTCTTTATTCTTTTGCCAATAGTCAACAAAGTACAGCAACAACTGTTTCCAGTTTTCTTTAGGGTAATACGTGCCGGCATATATCGGCCTGCCATCGGGCAGGGTTATAGCATTTAAGGGCCAACCGCCACGCCCGGTTACCATCTGGCAGGCATCCATGTATATCTGGTCCACATCGGGCCGCTCTTCGCGGTCCACTTTTATGCTTACAAAGTGGTCGTTCATTATGCGGGCCACTGTTTCATCCTCAAAACTTTCGTGCTCCATTACATGGCACCAGTGGCAGGCGCTATAACCTACGCTAACAATCACCAGCTTATCTTCTGCTTTTGCTTTTTTCCATGCCTCATCGTTCCAACCGTTCCAATTAACGGGGTTGTGTGCATGTTGCAACAGGTAAGGTGAACTTTCGTTTATAAGTGCATTGGTGAATTGATGTGCCATTAAGCAAAGATAGGGGAGGGCCTTTTAACTATTCTGTTGAAACGAACCTTTTTAAATGTATACCGTTAAATAATAGTTATTTTCACCAACGGACAACTTATAAATCAGCGTTTTACATGTTAAGGAGTGGATTTTTTGTAATAGGTTTCTTTTTATCTATTTGTGTAACTGCCCAACCTACACAAACGTTTACCGGCAACCTTGGTAATATACCCGATAATAACACCTGGGTTACTTTTCCGGTTACAGTAGGTAACCTTTACCAAGCCAATATTGATGGCAGCTGGGGTTTGGAAAAAGTAACGCTAAGCATACAACATACCTACGATGGCGATTTGCAGGTGCATTTAGTTTCACCCACAGGCACAGAAGTTACTTTGTTTGATAACGTAGGTGGTGGCGGACAGAATTTTACCAATACCCAGTTAAAGCAACAATATACCACGCCTATAACGCAGGGCAGTGCTCCGTTTAATGGTACGTATAAGCCGCAGGGTGATTTAGGGGTGTTCAATAACGGAAGCAACGGCAACGGTACCTGGTATTTAAAAATACGCGATACGGGCCCGCAGGATACCGGCAAAGTAACAAACTGGAGCATACGTTTCGGCCCCGGGCCTGCTACTCCGCCACAGGCGCTTAACAGCAATTTGCCCATTATAATTATTAATACTAACGGGCAGGCAATACCCGATAACCCCAAAGTGTCGGCCAACTTTAAGATAGTAGATAATGGCCCCGGACTGCGCAATTCAGCAGATGATACGGTGTTTGCTTACAACGGTGAAATAGGAATTGAGCAACGTGGTTCTTCTTCAGGTTGGGCGCCTAAACTTTCCTATGGCTTTGAAACCTGGGACGGCAGCGGTAACGAAGTGGACTCTTCCTTTCTGGGCTTCCCCGCCCAAAGCGATTGGATTTTATCAGCAAGCTATTACGATAAAACCCTTATGCGCAATGTGCTTTCGTATAAGCTGTTTAATGAAATGAACCACTACGCTTCGCGCACACGATATGTAGAGTTGATTTTAAATGGCCAATACCAGGGCGTTTACATGGTAATGGAGAAAATTAAGCGCGATGTTAACCGCGTAAACGTTGCCAAAATTACGAATAGAGATACTATAGGCGATGGATTAACCGGCGGCTACATTTATAAAATTGACAAGTTTACAGGTAGTGGTGGTGCAGGTTGGTATAGTAACTATCAGCCATCTAACCCAACAGGCGACGCTATTTATTACCAATATGAATACCCTAAGGACGTAAGCATTAAACCGCAACAACAAGCTTACCTTGCTGCTTATGTCGATAGCTTTGAAAAAGCATTGTTTACACCAAACTTTCAAGACCCTGTAAATGGTTTCCGTCGTTACGCCGGTGAGTTAAGTTTTATGGACTATATGCTGGTAAACGAGTTAAGCAAAAACGTGGATGGTTACCGCTTAAGTACTTACTTCCATAAAGCCAAGCTTGGCAAAATAAAAGCAGGCCCTGTTTGGGACTACGATATAACCTACATGAATGCCGATTACTGCCAGGCATGGATTGATACCGGATGGGCGTATAATCTGAATTACGTTTGCCCCGGTGCGGCAGTGCCTGCCCATTGGGAACGCATGATGCAGGATAGTCTTTTCCGTATGCACTTGCGTTGCCGTTATAGTGAGTTAAGGCAGGATGTTTTAAATGAAGATTCTCTGTTAGCCTGGGTTGATTCTACCGGCTCTTACCTTGATGAAAGCCAAACCCGCAATTTTCAAACATGGGCGGAATTAGGCGTTGCTACCTGGCCCGAGCCACAACCCATACCACAAACATATGCAGAAGAATTAAGCCGTTTAAAAACATGGCTGCATAACCGTTTGCTATGGCTGGACGCGCAGATTTATTCAATTCCGGTTAAAAACTATACTGTTGATTTAGGTAAGGACACTACGGTGTGCAGCGGCAGCCTGGTTTTAAACGCAGGCACTTTTGATAACTACGAATGGAGCACCGGGGCAACTACTTCTACCATTCCGGTGGCTAATACGGGAAGTTATGCTGTTACAGTAAGTGATGAGTTTGGCTGTATGGGGATGGATGCTATTAATGTAACAGCCTCGCCTGACCCTGTGGTTAGTTTAGGTAATGATACTACCATTTGCCAGGGGAACAATGTGCAGCTTAACGCCGGTAATGATGGTGTTACCTATACATGGAGCAATGGCGCTAATGGCAATAACATCAGCGTTAATGCTTCGGGCCTATATGTAGTTACCGTTATAAACGCCGCTAACTGTACCACAGTTGATTCAGTAAATGTTGGTATACAGAATTTACCGGATGCTACTTTCAATGCTAACCAAACTGCATTAGCTGATTATTCCTTCAATGCAACTAACTTATCAGGCACATCCTATCAATGGACCTTTGGTGATGGAAGCAGCGGTAGCGGCAGCACAGCATCGCATGTTTACACTACCAATGGTACATTTACGGTAACCCTAACGGTTATTGATAACCTGGGTTGTGAAAAGACCAGCACCAATGTTGTTACAGTTAGCGGTTTAGGTATTGCTGACTTTACTAAGGGCGGTATCAATTTATTCCCTAATCCTGCCAACGACATGCTCACTATTAATACTTCAGGCGATGCTATGCAGGAAATTGCAGTGTTTGATATTGCAGGAAAAAAGGTGTTACAGTTTAAGCCTGCCGCTCAAATACAACGCATAAATGTAGAGCAGCTTTCAAGCGGAACATATCTGATAACCGTAAGAACTGCATCCGGCAATTGGCAGAGCCGCTTTGTAAAACAGTAGTTTATTTTTCGTCGCGGTCCCAAAACATCCAAAGCCATATTACGCGGCTAACACGGAAGGATACCGGGCTGATAAGAAAAAGCAAGGCTGCATTTACCCAAACATAGGTAAGGCTAAGGGAATTCATAAAGCCGAACAGCAGGGTGCTTACAGCAAACGTAAAACCACTGAACGCTACTGTTAATGCATAGGCTACATAGGTAGCGCCCCAATAAAACCCAATCTCAGGTATAAAACGGAGATTACAGTGCGAACACTGCGGGTTTATAATCAGCATTTTTTTAAGGTTATACGGATTAGGGGAGAGGAACAACCTGCCTTGCCCGCAACGTGGGCAACGGCCTTTTATAAAAGGAATAACACCTGCCATCTTGGAGCGCAAATGTAAACCGAAAAAAACAGCGCTATGGAACAATTGTTACAGGAAATAAAAACGCCACCCGGGGCCCTCCCGAATGGCGCTAAACCACCTATGTATGAATCTTAATGCTGCTTTATTCTTAGATGCTGTAACCGCCAAAGGTTCACATGGGCTACAGCATTTTTAAGAGCTGTTAACTGTTTATCAGTTTTCGTATTTCATCGGCTGAAGTAATGGCCTTCTTCATGGTTTTTAGGCGAAACACCACTTCGTTTTTGCCTGGCTTCTTCAACTCAGCAAAGTTCAGCTTCTTAAAATCCTCTTTACTGAATACCGCTGCTTTACCGTTTGGCAGTAGGGTAAACAGGCAGGCATTCGGGTCATCGGTAATTACCATAGTGCGTTTGCCGTCTTCCCAATCCCAGCTTGCCAGGTTTTTGTTATCGCTGCTCATGTAATACAACTTCATTCTTTCTTTAACGTCTGCCTGCTGCTCGTTATCCAGTTGAATGGTGGCTACCACGTCCATACGTTTTTCATCGGTTAAAAAGCGGTCGCAGTTGTGTATGCCGAAGTTGCCTACTACTACGCTGCGGGTAAAATCTTCCATGGAAGCCAGTTGGGTATAAACAGAATCTACCTGCTTCATTACCTGCTCGTAATCCTTGTTCCACTTCTCCGGCGAAATTTTGAAAAGCTTCGCCAGCGGTATCTCGGGTTTTACTTTGCCCTGAAATACTTTCTTGCCTTTAGGGTTCATTACTTCCATCAGGAATTCTCCACCCTTTAAGGCCGTAAACTTTGCTGATACATACTCCTGAAATTTGGGCAGCTTCTTACCGCTAAGGTTATTCCATACCAACATCTCAGCCGGTTCAGTTACGCCTTTGTAAGTAACGTACTCGCTTAACGAGCGCGACTCGTAATTGCCGGCTTGTATACCATAGCGCTGCACTTTAGTTTTCAAAAACTTGTTGTGTGGGTCCATATACCATACGCTATCACCGTAGTAAACATCCAGCAGCGCCGTGTAATTCAGCACGAAGTAGTTTTTCTTATCCAGCTTCTTACCTTGCTCTTCCAGTTTGCTTACTGTGTTCTGCAATGCCTGTTTATCGGCATTAGCAGTTACCTCGCTGGGTTCGGTTTGCGTCCAGGTGCCGGTGTTTTCATTAAAAGTAAACTCGCTAAAGTCCTTATCGTTGTTCCCCGATGCCAGGTTTACGGTAACGTTTTTACCATCGGCAATTGCCAACTCTTCTCCGTTTTGGTTGGCGCGTATTTCAAACATGCCTGCTGTTTGCATCATGCGGTGTTGGCCTTTATCATCCGTATAAGTAAGCGGTATGCCTGCCATAAAGGCGTCAGGCGCATCATGAAACTCACGATAGGTTAGGTTAACACTGCCTGTTACCGGTGTGCCATCCTTATGCACCATAACATTGGCGGGCACTATAATTTTAGTTCCCGATGGCAGACTGAATTCACCACCCTGTTCTGCATTCAGGCTGAACTCAGAAAACTCAGGGTCCAGTGCCGGTATTGGCGGCTGCAGTTTAAATTGATTTTTGCTTACCTCGCGTATTTGGCGGCAACTGAAAACTGCGGCCACACTAAGTAAAAGCAATAAGGCTACTGCGCCCTTAATGGGCGTAATTTTAATACGTGCGCTCATACTATCAGATTTTAACGGTTAGGTAGAAGTGTGTTGAAGGGCTATAGTGGTTTGAGGGTGTTGTAGTATTCAAGGGCAACATCGGCATAGGCAAATTTTGAGCGGCCTTTACCATAAGGGAAAGCCTGTACGCCTTGCCATGTAATAACATCAGCGGTGCTTTTTTTAAGTCCCAGGTTATAAGCCGCTGCGTAAAACCGTATTTGCTCTTCACGGCTTATACCTTGGGGAACTTTATTAGAAGTTAGTGCTATAAACGCACACAAATAAGTTGTTTGCCAGCCGGTTTGCTTTAATCGCTCCACGCGCTCGCGGCGTATGCCTTTATCATCGGTTGCTTTATACGTGGTAAGCGTGCTGAACTTTTCTTTCTCTGCGGAAATAGAAATCAACTGCTCTACATCTTCCGCAAAAGAGGGCTTCATTTGAAAGTTGCCTATAGAAAAATCGCATGCCGTGCGGCCACCGTTTACATACAATACTTCATTGCCGCTACTTTCAAAAAAATCCTTAAACAAACTGTAGCGCGTTAACTCAGGAAACACAATGGATTTCAGCAGCACAACATCGGTAGTATACTTATTACAGATAGATGTAATAGTGTTATTGTTCTTGCTTAAGAAACTTACCGCTTCTGTATATTCATCGCTGAATTGTGAGCGATAGGTAAACGAGCAAAGCGTAACCACAAAGAATAATGCTGCTGCCTTGTGCATATACGTATAAGATGCGGCACCTTCAAAAAGTCACAAAAGTTGAAGGAGATTTTTTTTACCGGTACATAGGAGAGATGGTTAACTGAGGGAGTTGTCATTCCGAACAATTCCATTGAACCAATTAGCAGTGAGGAATCTTGATTTTCACGAGATACATAACTTAATAGTTAAGATTCTTCACTTCGCAAAGCCTACGTTCAGAATGACAGAGGGCCGCAGCTATTTGCTCCTTATTGTTTTACCACTTTGCCGGTATACGATTTTCTTCCATCTGTAACGGTAACAAAGTAAGTGCCAGCAGGCCAGTTGCTGCAGTTGTAGTGGTGCGTTAAGTAAAAGGGCTCCTGCAAAATGGTTTTGCCCTGGGCGTCAATAATGGTAATACGCGCATCTTTTAAATAAAGCGGCACACTAATGCTTACATCGGTGCTTGCCGGGTTGGGGCTAATAATTAACTCACGCCTTTCTTCGTGCAGGCCGCCTATGCCACTAATAGTATCGCAACCGCTGCCGGCTAAGGGGCCGAGGCGATAGTTAATTAGATTCGGTAAATTCATTGAATTTAGACTGAGCGTGGGCTGACCCGCATATACAAATTCACAACTGTCTCCTTTTTCATCAGGCTTGTTTATTACATGCAGAAAGTAATATCCACCATTCCAGGTGCTGCAATAAATCTTACCATTAGGGCCCCGCTGTAAATAAGATATTTGCGCTTGGTCATTACTGTCAGATCTATAGACAATTACTGAATCCTGTACGTTAGTGGCGAGTAAGTCATATTGCACTATAGTAAGCCGTGCCTCAACGTAAATGTATTGTCCATTTGGTGAGAATTCCAATGATTCACCGCCACTTAAGGGCTGTGTAACAGGCTGTGTAGAAATATTGTTATATATAGGTAACGGGTTGCTAAACTCACCGGTGCAGCGGTCAAAATCAAGAACTAGAAGGTATCCTTCATAGGTTACGGTTGCATACCGGCTTCCATCCAAAGAAAATTTGGAGTAGGCTATATCATATGGAGGTAGATAAGGTGGACCGATGCTTTGTAAAAACGGGCCTAAAATGGTATCAGGTGTTAGAAGGTATTTTTCAAAGGTGTTATTACTGGATTGACCCATTACCAACCAGTAATCTCTGCCATTGGCATGTTTACAGGCTGTAAATCCACCTTCACGATATGCGCCTTTACCAAATACGTTGTTTTTGGAAATTACTAGGCCTAAACCAAAAATTGCATTCTTGTCTATTACGCTATAATAAAGAGTTGCAGGCCTGGCGTAGTTAAATGTATCATTGGAAAAATGGAACAAGTAATAGATATCATTACTGCCAGGTTTTGGAATAAATAACGCTCCCTGATTAATATTTATACCTACATAGTATTTATAATCTGTATAAACGCAAGGGCTTAAGTTGGAGCCGTTTAATACGGTGTCTCCATTTCTATCAGCTATGTAAATGCCATTTGAGTAGAAAAGAAGATTTCCGTTTTCATCGCAAATGGAAGCGTTCGTTGCCTCCATTGGCATATCTTGAGGTTGATTGCTCAGTAACACTGTATCAGCCGTTCTGAAATCAAGTATTGATGTATTCGGACCGGTCACCCATTGCGCATCATATAACTGTGCCTTGCCTGTATAGGAGAGCTGTAGAAAGAAAAGAAAGGCAAGCGTGTGTTTCATCAGGATTGATAAAGGTAGGCAAAAAGAATTGGGATTTGGTCAAGCTGGGAATGACGGGGAATTATTTACTCCCTCACAACTTTACCCGAATAGCTCTTTCTGCCATCTGTAACGGTAGTAAAATAAGTGCCAGCAGGCCAGTTGTTGCAATTGTAGTGGTGCGTTAAGTAGAAGGGCTCCTGCAAAATGGTTTTACCCTGCGCATCAATAATGGTAATACGCGCATCTTTTAAATAAAGCGGCACACTAATGCTTACATCGGTGCTTGCCGGGTTAGGGCTAATAATCAACTCACGCCTTTCTTCGTGCAGACCACCTATGCCACTAATAGTATCGCAACCGCTGCCGGCTAAGGGGCCGAGGCGGTAGTTGATAAGGTTGGGGATACATACCGAATTTATACTTAAGGTAGGTTGACCTGCATAGATAAACAGGCAGCTATTGCCTTTTTCATCGGGTCGGTTTATAACATGAAGAAAATAATAACCACCATTCCAGGTGCAGCTATAAATCTTACCATTAGGGCCTCTCTGTAAATAAGATATTTGGGCAAAGTCAGAACTGTCGGCTTTATAAATTTCAACAGAGTCTTGTACGTTGGGAGCTAACAAATCATATTGTGTCATATTGATACGGGATTCGATATAAATAAAGCGCCCCGTAGCCGAGAACTCAAGAGATTTACCGCCTGTAATAGGGGTTATATCTGGCTGAGTAGAGCTATTGTTATATATAGGAATGGGATTGCTAAACTCACCGGTGCAGCGGTCAAAATCAAGAACTAAAAGGTATCCTTCATAGGTTACGGTTGCATACCGGCTTCCATCCAAAGAAAATTTGGAGTAGGCTAAATCATATGGAGGAAGATACGGCGGACCAATACTCTGTAGAAATGGACCGAAGATGGAATCAGGTGTAAGCAGGTATTTTTCAAAAGTGTTATTACTGGATTGACCCATTACCAACCAATAATCTCTGCCGTTAGCGTGTTTGCAGGCAGTAAACCCGCCATCGCGATAAGCTCCCTTTCCGAATACATTGTTTTTTGAAACTACTTCTCCTAACCCCGAATTCGCATTCTTATCAATTACGCTATAATAGAGGGTTGCCGGCCTTTTGTTGTTAAAGGTATCATCAGAAAAATGGAACAAGTAATAGATGTCATTACTACCGGGTTTGGGAATAAACAACGCTCCCTGAGCAATATCCAAACCTACATAGTATTTATAATCTGAATAGGGGCAAGGACTTAAGTTAGAGCCGTTTAATACAGTGTCTCCATTTCTATCAGCTATATAAATACCATTTGTGTAAAAAAGAAGATTTCCGTTTTCATCGCATATGGAAGCGTTCGTTGTTTGCATTGGCATATCTTGAGGTTGATTGCGCAACAACACGGTATCAGCCGTTCTAAAATCAAGTATTGATGTATTCGGGCCGGTCACCCATTGCGCATCATACAACTGCGCCTTGCCTGCATAGGAGAGCAGAAGAAGGAGAAGCAGAGGAAGCCGGTGTTTCATGGGTAAAATAAAAGTAGATAAAAAATAGAGATGTGATAAGGAATTGAAGATAGGAGCAGGCGTGTTGGACGAGAGAGAGCCGCATACGCGTCTATACCATAAACTTTTGTATCTTCGCGGCAATTAATTTCTTTCCTTAGCGCCCCGGGGCAATTTTTGCCACTCAGCAATAAACAATATAGGGCCTAAAGCATTCCTGAAAATTTTCAGCAGCAAGGGAAACAAACAAAACCCGTTATGGCATTTAAAAAATTAGAACTGATTGAGCCTATACTTAAGGCTTTACATACTGAAGGATACACCGTTCCTACACCTATACAACAAGAGGCAATACCGGTTGTATTAAAAGGCCGCGACCTGCTGGGTTGCGCGCAAACAGGCACCGGCAAAACAGCAGCCTTTGCTATTCCCATACTGCAGCATTTATATAACGCTAAAGGCGGTGGTAAGCCCGGCCATAGCATAAAGACGCTTATACTTACCCCAACCCGCGAATTAGCCGTACAAATAGGCGATAGCTTTGCCGCTTACGGCCGCCACACGGGTTTAAAATACACCGTAATATTTGGCGGGGTAAACCAGGGCAGCCAAACTGATGCCCTAAGACGTGGAGTTGATATTGTAATTGCAACACCCGGCCGCTTGCTCGATTTAATGAACCAGGGCCACGTAAAACTACACGACCTTAAAATTTTTGTGTTGGATGAAGCCGACCGTATGTTAGATATGGGCTTTATAACCGATATAAAAAAGATAATACCCAAACTGCCGGCTAAAAGACAAAACCTGTTTTTCTCGGCTACTATGCCCCCTGAAATACGCAAACTGGCTGATAGCATTTTACATGAGCCGGTTACTGTGGAGGTTACTCCTCCCTCATCTACAGTGGATAGTATAGAGCAAAGCGTTTACTACGTAAACAAAGGCGATAAAACCAACCTGCTACTGTTTTTGCTTAAAGATAGAAGCATTGAGCGCGTGCTGGTGTTTACACGTACCAAGCACGGGGCCGATAAGGTGGTTAAGGTGTTACAGCGCAGCAATATTCATGCGGCGGCTATACATGGCAATAAATCGCAAAACGCAAGGCAGGCGGCGCTTAATAACTTTAAAAACGGCAAACTTCGCGTGTTGGTAGCAACGGATATTGCCGCGCGTGGTATTGATGTAGACAACCTAACGCACGTTATAAACTTTGAATTGCCCAACGTTCCCGAAACTTATGTGCACCGTATTGGCCGTACGGGCCGTGCGGGGCAAAGCGGCATAGCCCTTTCTTTTTGCGATAGCGAGGAGAAGGCCTATTTAAAGGATATACAAAAGCTGATTGGCAAAACCGTGCCGGTAGAAGAGAACCATCCTTACCCTTTAAGCCATAAGGAAAGCAGCTTCAACTTTAAAGACTTACCGAAGCAGCACAAGCCGCAACATGGGGGAGGAGCCAAACCCAAGAAGCACCACAACCCACATAAAGGCCCTAAGCCGCAAACGGGTGGGGAGCAAAAGTCATCTTCCTTCTCAAACACAGGCAACACCAACGGTGCGCCTAAAAAGAAAGGCGGCAATAAGTGGTGGGGTAAAAAGAAGAAGTATTAGTATGTATTGTCATGCTGTCCCGAATGTTCGGGATAGCATGACGTTTTGTAATTAATATCATCACCTTCCGAGCGGATGATTAATCATCGCCTTTGCCTTCACTGTTTCTGATGTAGTTCTTAAGGTTGATCTTTACTATTTTTAAATCATCTGCTTTCCATGTCAGACTTACATTCATCATTTTTGAGTAGGATAACAGTTCACCTTTGTCGGTGGATATTATGTGATGAGCTGAAACAAGTAAGGGCCCACCATTGGAAGGTACTATTACATAGGGTGCCGCCTGAACATAAGCATATTTCGGATCCCGGTTCTTAATTGCCGTTTCAATCTCAGCGGCATCTACAATCTTAAACGGGTAGCTGTAATTCTCTTTTATTGCAGCTTCATCAAGCTTGGAAGAAAGTTGAGTTTTGTCTATTAAAAGAGTCTTCTTGGCTAGTTGGCCCTTTGTTTCCTTCACTAACCTGTAGTGTGGCACCGGAGTGCCTGCAGTTACCGGTGCTTTTTCATCAGGGTATTTGGTCGTGTAAGCTACCCCCTGGGTTATTAAGCGCACAGCGTATACAACGTCAGTGGCGCTTGGGTTACGGGGTAAAAGTAGCGTTCTGAACTTGTCCTCTTCCAAGAATTTTTCGTCTCTGTAATAGCCAATTCCTAAAAAGCTAAAGTCCTTTGATACAAGGCTGGTCATATTACTGTAATAAGCAACGGCATGAACATCATTTATCAGGTAAACGCAGGGATTGTTTGAATTGGCATTCTTCATTTCACTCAAGGTTTTAGTAACAAACTGTGCCTTGGTAAACTTCCAGGTACTTCTTACGGTTTCGTCAAGAGCTTTATTGGCTTCCTGAGATATACTTCCGTCGTCAACCGTTACTATGTATATGGTTGAAGCTTGTTTTAAGTCGTTAACAATTTCTTTGTCTACTTGTGCAGTGGCACCTAAAAAGAAAAAGAGAAATAAGCTAGTTGTAATAAAGTTTAATGTTTTCATATTGTTTTAGTTTGCGCTAATGTATGCATTTGTTCTATATGTGTGCAACAGTTGTATTGCAGTAATATGTTGAAGCCTGAAGCTTTAGGGCAAGAAGGGAATGAAGATCAGCCATCGTCATGCTATCCCGAATGTTCGGGACAAGCCCGGAATGACGGAAGGACAGAGGGGGGGGCTAAATAATCAAAAGTCGAGAGTTACGGCCCTCGACTTTCTAAAATCAGCTTTGTGATTTTCTCCTCTTATATTACTGTAGCTTGTCGTGTTAATTTTTAGTTAGCCATTGATAAAGCGTTGTTGAAGTTTGCTTTTACAGTTGCAACCGGCAGTGTAGTTTCTTCGCCGTTTGCGTTAATGGCCTTTACGCGGTAGTAAGTTAAGTTGCTGTTTACTTTATTATCAGTGTAAGTCATAGCAACTTCAGAAGTAGTATTTACGTTGCTAACCATTTCAACCAGTTGAAAGTTTTTGCCGTCAGTGCTTTTTTCAATGCTGAACAGGCTAACATCTTTTTTAGAAGGGTTGCTTACGCTTAACTCAATTGCGTTTGTTTTAATGTTTGCATTCAGGTTCATAGTAGCGTTAGCTGAAGCAGTAGCGTTTTCGATAGCGTTACCGTAGAAAACCTTTACATCGTTACCAAACTTAGCTGAAGGAGAAGAAACGATGGTGTTGTTTACAAAGTAAGAACCACCGTTGCCTGCTGCATTACCACCAAAGTTTTGAAGGTTGTTGCCGGCAACAGTGTTATTATTATTGTTTATTGAACCTTTGTTATCAATGTTCATCATCGCTTCCATAATCAGGTTGTTGGTTATAGAACCTTCGTTGATGATGTTTTTCATTACCGTGTTACCGTTGTTGATGAACTTACCGCCTTTAGCAACAACTAAGTCTTTCATACCAACCATGCCGGCGCCTTTTTCAACTTGCAGGGTGCCTTCAACAACTATTGGGGTGTTCACTGTCATTTGACCGCTTATGATTACAACATCATCAGCTTTAATGGTAGAGCCCGGGTAGTTACCGTTCCAGGTAGCTGCGTCAGTCCATTTGCCTGAACCAACTGTGTATGTAGTAGCGTTTGCTGCTGCGAAGATTAAGGTGGCGGCGATGAAGGTGTAAACTTTTTTCATTTGTGTGTCGTTTTGCGTGAAGCGAACACTCTCATTTACGCCACTGCCCCCAAAAGGTTACACCCCGAACAGGAAAAAGTGTAAAAAAATACAAGCTGTACCGTACATTGTTACAACTTTTAAGTTGTGTAGCACAAAACCGGGCTTGAGTACCTAAGTACCCCGCTTGTGTTCCACAAAGGGCTGGAATTCAGATACAGTATAAGGATGGTTTTAATCGGATTTTTAACCTGATGTTAAAAAGATAATGTGAAGCCAATTTTTATATTGTATTGATAGAGAGCACTATATATAAGTTTGAAATAAAAGCCTAAAATGGCATATTTGCCCTAAACCTATGCACCTTTGGCCGCCGGCGCTATTAAGCTCGTTTTCTACCTTATTGCCGGCCTTATTAGCCTGGTTACCTTTATAGCGGTTAAAATCCGCAACGCCCGTAATAAGAGCCACGGTAAGGGCCTTATTGCCGCTTTAAAGAGTGATACGGCTGATATTGATGCCATAAAGCAGGACACAGTATGGAAAATTGCTGAAAAGCCCTTAACGGAGATAGATTTAAACCGTTTTGCCCATATTGAAGGGATTCAAGAGGTTTCAAGCGTTAAGGGGTGTTTTAAGGTGGAGCATATTAAATTCTTAAATAGTAAGGAACTGCTGATTGCCACCTTTGGCGAAAATACGGGCTATGAAAACGCCACCCTTGAACTATACCTCTATCTTATAAGGGTAAACAGTGATACCGGCAAACTGGAGATTAAAGCCACCCTATTTACTGACCTGAACGATAAAAGCTTTAAGCGCGATTTTGCTGAAAGCATTCTGGGTATGCTAAGTATATGATTTATAGCCTAAAAATCCCAAAAACCGCCTTGAAACAGCTTAAAGCTTAGGGCAAAAGCCAGCAGGCTAAGGAAAGAATAAGCCAAGTAAGGCTTAAAATCAACGTATTGCGATGGTTTTATGCCACAAACGCGGCTTACTACTATGGCCTGAAACAGCTTATCTACTATAAAGGCTATCAACGTGCCAAAGGCAATACCGGGTAGGCCCATAACATGGGCCAGCCAAATGCTCAGGCTTACGTTTAAACTTAACTCTATTATAGCCGATAACAATTGAAAGCGGTTGTGCTTTAGGGCCGTTAATATGGTTTGCGGAAAAACCAGCCGGGGGATGGCCAAAAGCAGGTATATATTAAAGATAAGGGAAGAATACACAAAGTTCTCGCTAAATACATAACGGAACAGTGGCGGGCTTATAATCAATAGGACAATAGTTACAGGAAAGAAAAGGTGCATTAACCTGCGGCTACGGTTTTTTAGTTCCTCCAGCCCCGTAGTAAGGTTGGCAGCAACAGGAACTATCATAGCGGTGCTAAGGGTATTGGCTACTATTAATAGTATAGGTAATTCCTTGGCCCCATAGCGGAAAACCGCAAAACCTACCTCACCAAACTTTTGCGGCATTGACTTTACAATAAGCCCGTCTATATATTCTGATGAGCCGCTGACGAAGATTGCCAGTAGTATAGGTAACGCCAGGCCTACGTGCTGCTTCATCAATTGCCAGTTGGGTTTTACCCTGCCATATATAAATAGTAAGCCCACTAAAAAGCACCATTTAAGAAAGGCTACCGTTACAAGGCAGATGATTACCGATATTTCAAAAAACTCAGTGGTCCAGAAAAAGCGGTCGTGGAAGGTGCCATATAAGTCGTTAAGAGCCGCCGTGCTAAGTAGGCCTATCAATAGCGCGCTGCTTAAAAGGCCGTAAACCAGTAAAGCCTTCTTGCGTCCTTTTAAATAAAGTATATACTCTATTAAATAGGCGGGCACATTAAACAGGTTATAAATCACTACTACATCCAACAGTTTATAAGTGGCTTTATCCGGTATAACATGTGTCAGGCGCAGTAACCATACGCCTAAAGCCGCCAGAAAGTTATACGCAACAAGTATTATAAAGGAATTAATAAGCAGTTTACCTTTCCCTTCTTCACTTTGCTGCGGATAAAGCGAAAGCATGGTATTCACCACTCCGCCTAATACAAAGTAGCTCAACAGCCCCGCCATCATTATAAGCCATTCATAAGTGGCTATTTCGCTTTGGGGTACATGCAGCTTAGCGAAAATGACCCCGATAAGGGCGAAGGCCCCATATCGTATCAGCTGAAAAAGCTGAAGGCCGGTAACGGAACTCAATTTTAAAAAGCCTGATGGTTTAGCGGAGGGGTTATTCATTAACAAATGTTACCGTAGCTGCCAAAGGTAGAAATTAAGTAATACCTTCGATTTTCAAAACTAAGAGATTATGAAACGTTTATTGATGCTATGCATTGTTTGTGCTGCTATTTCAGGTTTTATTGCCCTGGCCGGTTTTACGCAAAAGGCCGCCGCCGATAAGCCCTTAATGGAAAAAAACGGATTGAAACTATATGAAGTAACCGGTTCGCCGGAATATGCTGATGCTATGCTTAGACTTGCTTCGCCGGGCGAAGGAGTAGCCCCGGGAATAGATACTTTTGACTTTGCCTTAGCTAATTACCAGTTGGGTGCGCAAACGCCGGATGCTGACCAAAAGCTATGCGCTAACTCTGCCAAAGGCCAGCACATCCATTTTATATGGGATAACCAACCCTATGTAGCATCATACAATACAAAAATAGCGCAGGATGTAAAAGACGGTCACCATGTGCTGTTGGCCTTTCTTTCGCGTTCGTACCACGAAAGCCTGAAACACCAAACCGCATTTGTATTGCGTGAGTTTAGAACCAGCGCCACCGCCAAGGATGATTTTAATGAAAACGCACCGCACATGTTTTACAGCCGCCCTAAAGGCGAATACATAGGAGAGAAGGAAACCAAGCGCCTAATGCTTGATTTCTACCTGGTAAACTGCAAGCTTTCGCCGGATGGCTATAAAGTGCGCGCTACCATTAACGGTACTGAGTTTATGCTTACTAAATGGGCGCCTTATGCTATTGAAGGCTTACCACTGGGCGAAGTAAAAGTGAAACTGGAACTGTTGGATAAGGATGGTAAACTGGTTGAATCTCCTTACAACCCGGTTGAAAGAACCTGTACTTTAAAAGTAGAACCGGCGAGTAAGTAATGCAGAATTAAGAATGAAGAATGCAGAATTACAGCGGATTGCATCTGAGTTCCGAGTTCTGATTTCTATTTTCTCTTTAATTTCTCGCGCAGTTCATTATTTTTGCAGCCGCATTTGGTGGCCATAGCTCAGCTGGTTAGAGTAACGGATTGTGGTTCCGTGGGTCGTGGGTTCGAACCCCATTGGCCACCCATCTTTAAAAGCCTCAGGTAAATACCGGGGCTTTTTGTTTTTATAGAAGCACGTTTATGCTGAAAAAGATATTCAGGTTCCTTTTCCGTCTCGTTATCGGGTTTCTGTTGCTCTCCGTTATTTCGGTTATCGTCTTCCGTTGGGTACCAATTCCTTTTACCATTCTTATGCTTCAACGCTGTATTGAGCAAAAGGCCGATGGTAAGGAAATGCACATGGAAAAGGATTGGGTTTCGCTGGATAAAATAAATAATAACCTTCAGTTGGCCGTGGTGGCCTCAGAAGATCAGAACTTCCTTTGGCACCATGGCTTTGATTTTGACGCAATGAAGCGGGCCATGCAGTACAACGAAAAACAGGAGGGGAAGAAGCACCCGAAAACGCGCGGCGCGTCAACTATAAGTCAGCAAACGGCCAAGAACGTGTTCCTGTGGCCTGCGCGTAGTTATATCCGCAAAGGATTGGAGGTTTACTTTACGTTTCTTATAGAATTGCTGTGGAGCAAGGAGCGTATAATGGAAGTGTACCTTAACGTAATTGAAATGGGCGATGGTGTTTATGGTGCCGAAGCTGCTTCGCTTAAGTATTTTCACAAACATGCATCGCAATTAACGCAGGCTGAAGCAGCACGTATCGCCGCAGTGCTGCCCAACCCACGTAAATTTAAATTGTCTGCCCCTTCGGGCTATGTATTAGGCCGCCAGGCATTCATACAAAACCAAATGAACCTTTGGGGCGGCCGTTTGGATTACGACATGAAAAATCCAAACGAGGAAAAATAACTACGCAAACTGGCGGCTAAGTTTCTTTACGCGGTCCTGCACCATTGGGCTCATTAGTAAAGCTGCACCTGCCTCAATAAGCATACTGCGCCTTTTAATGCCATATAGTGCTAATGCGCCTAATGCTATTGCGGGTACAATTGTCTTCCAGCTTACACCGTTAACTCCGCGCGTAACGCTGTCCTTTACCCGGTCAACTATAGTTTCCTTGCTGTGTTGTACGCGGCTTTTGGCCTTACGTACCGGTGTACGGGCTTTTTTGTTGTTCATCATATTGTTGGCTTTTATGGTTAAATATTGCCTGTGCCCTACAAAGTCTATTCCAGCAACAGATGTGGTAAATTAGGCAACAGCTTTGTGCTAAAGCTTTACTACCTGCGATTTATCAGGGCATTCCGCTAAAAGCGCCTTCACCGCTTTATTTAATACAGGGTGTATTAAATCGGGAGCAATTTCGTTCAGGGGGGTAAGTGTAAAACGGCGTTCGTGCAGGTGGGGGTGGGGTATAACCAGTGGTTCGGTGTTCATTATAGTATCGCCATAAAACAAAATATCAATATCTATAAGGCGAGGGCCCCACTTTACACCTGTGCTACGCCCTATTTCTACTTCTATCCGTTTTATAGTACTCAATAGTGGCTGCGCGGGAAGTTCAGCCTCAATAGCTATGGCCTGGTTTATAAAAGCCGGTTGCTCCTTAAGGCCCCAGGCCTCAGTTTCATACAGGGCCGATTGTGCGGTTACCTTGCCGCACCAGCTTGTTAAAAAGTCTATAGCTTTTTTCAAATTCTCCTGCCTGTTTCCCAGGTTGCTGCCCAATAAAAGGTATGCTTTAACCGTCGCCATCAAAAATACTATTATTGCAAACCTAAAATTTTATTGGCGGCTCTGCGTCAAAACACAAAACCTTGTCATGAAACAGTTTTTCAAGTTTGTATTTGCCACTATGGTTGGCATCTTTCTTTTTTCCCTTGTGGGCTTCTTTATACTTGTAGGTATGATTGCCGCCGCCGGTAGCGAAAAACCCGTTACCGTTGAAGCTAACTCCGTTTTAAAAATGGACCTGAACTACAGCGTTCCCGAAAAAACGGTAGATAACCCTTTTGCGGCTTTAAGTATTGGTAACACCGACCCTAAAAAAGCCATTGGCTTGTACGAAATACGGGAGTGCATTAAAAAAGCCAAAGAAGACGATAACATTAAAGGTATTTACCTAAACATGGGCCTTAATGATAACGGCTATGCCACGCTGGAAGGTATACGCACCGCCCTTTTAGATTTTAGAAAGAGCGGCAAATTTGTTTACGCCTACGGCACCGTGTATTCGCAAAAGGCCTATTACCTGGCCACTGCTGCTGATAAAATATACGTTAATCCAAGTGGCGGTATTGAACTGAAAGGTTTTGGCCGCGAGATAATGTATTACAAAGATATGTTTGAGAAGTTAGGCATTGAGGTGCAGGACTTCCATTGCGGTGCATTTAAAAGTGCTATTGAGCCATTTATACGTAAAGATATGAGCCCCGCTAACCGCGAGCAGTTAATGAACCTGTATGGCGATGTGTATCACCACTTTTTAGATACGATAGCTGCGCAGCGCAAATTAGATACTGCCCAACTGGCAGATATTATCAATAATCTAAAGGCTGAATCGCCTGAGCAGGAAGTTGGATTAAAGCTTATTGATGGCGCTTACTACTACGACCAGGTTATAGATGAAATGAAAAAGAAAATTGGTGTAGACGCCAAGAAAGACCTTAACCTGGTTACACTGGATAAATATTCCACTACCCTTGAGAAGAAGACTGATTCAGACGGTAAAATTGCCGTGTTGGTAGCCCAGGGCGAAATAGTGGATGGCGAAGGCAGTGACGACCAGATTGGCGGCGATGCATTTGCAAAAGAAATTGCCAAGCTTCGTAAGGATGAAAAGGTAAAAGCGATTGTACTGCGCGTTAACTCACCGGGTGGCAGTGCATTGGCATCGGATATTATGTGGCGTGAACTGATTTTGGCTAAAAAAGAAAAGCCGTTGATTATCTCTTTTGGTGATGTGGCTGCTTCAGGCGGTTACTACATAGCTTGTATGGGCGATAGAATTTTTGCTCAACCCAATACTATAACCGGTTCAATTGGCGTGTTTGGGTTATTGCCAAATGCTAAGAAGTTGCTGAACGAAAAGCTGGGTATTACTACCGATGAGGTGGAAGTAACCAAGCACGGCGTATTAGGTGGCTTAACTAAACCATTAGATGCCGAAGAGGCTGCATTTGCGCAACGTAATGTAGAGCGCACCTACCGCGAGTTTAAACAACGTGTAGCAGAAGGCCGTGGCAAGGATACTGCCTATATTGAAACTATTGCCCAAGGGCACGTATGGACCGGTACCCAAGGCATACAAAATGGCCTGGTAGATGAACTTGGTAGCCTGGATGATGCTATAGCCTATGCCGCTAAAAAGGCTAATTTGAAAGATTACCGCATTAAGCTATATCCTGAAGAGAAATCGATAGGCGAAAAGATTGCCGATGCCTTAAACGGGGCAAAAGCAAATTGGGTTAAGCAGGAGCTTGGCGACCAATACGAAACTTATAAAACCATACAATGGGTTAAAAACCTAAAGGGCACCCAAATGCGCATGGTTTACGACCTTGGCTTGTAAAAATCTGAACTTATTAATAAAAAAGGGCGCTTAATGCGCCCTTTTTTATTATATCTAGTAAAGGTTGCTCTTCATTAAACCCCACTTGCATAAGCGGTGTATCATTGAAACCTTCAAACAGCCAATGCCATAGGTCATACTTCGGCTAAAGTTAATGGAGCTGGCCTCTTCAAAATACTTGGTTGGGCAGGTAACTTCTGCAATTTGAAAACCGGCATAAAATATCTGCGAGAGCATTTGGTTATCAAACACAAAGTCATCGCTGTTATTTATAAACTTAATGCCCGTAAGCACTTCTTTACTAAAGGCCCTGTAGCCGGTGTGGTATTCACTCAGCTTTTCGCCCAATAATATATTTTGCGTTAGGGTAAGCATGCGGTTAAACACATACTTATACATAGGCATGCCGCCTTTTAAGGCACCGCCACCTAATATGCGCGAGCCCAGCACCACGGGGTAAACATCGTTACCTATAATGCTTATCATAGCCATAAGCAGTTTAGGGGTGTATTGGTAGTCGGGGTGTAGCATTATTACAATGTCGGCACCAATTTCCAATGCCTTGGTATAGCACGTTTTCTGGTTGCCCCCGTAGCCTTTGTTCTTTTCATGTTTAATTACATGGTGTATGCCCAGTTCTTTCGCCTTCTCAACAGTGTTATCCTTACTGGCATCATCTACCAATATCAATTCGTCTACCACATCCAGCGGTATTTCCTTGTAAGTTTGCTCAAGGGTTTTTTCGGCATTATAGGCCGGTAAAACAACTACTACTTTCTTGTTATTATACATTCTGAACGGGTTTGCTGCACCCCAAATTCACAGCTTTGGTGTGCCTGCTTTTTCTACTTTCGCGGCACAAATCTAAAAAAGCTGATGAGTGTTCAAGGCATTCAGCCTTTAAGGGTGCTTATTTTACTCAATCGCATGCCCTATCCGTTAAACGATGGGGGTGCCATTGGCGCCTATAACTTTGTAAAAGGGTATGCCGAGGCAGGCTGCGAATTGACCATATTAGGCATGAATACGGCCAAGCACTTCGTAAAAAAGGAAGTGCTTGTTAAGGAATTTTCGCGCTTTGGAAAGCTGAAAACCGTTTATGTAGATAACCGTATTAAGCCTGTTCAGGCATTTTTAAACCTGTTTACAAAGGAGTCTTACATCGTTAAGCGGTTTATATCTGAAGAGTTCAAAAAGCAATTACGCCGCGTTTTAAAGGATAACCATTTCGATATTGTGCATATTGACGGCTTGCCGCCGGCTGCTTATATAGATACCGTTCGGAAATATTCGGGTGCTAAAATTTCTATGCGCGCCCATAATGTGGAGCATGTAATTTGGGAGCGTATTGCGTTTAAGGAACTGAACTCACTAAAGAAGAAGTACGTTACCCTTCAGGCAGAAAGGCTAAAACAATTCGAAATTGAAGCCATAAAAAAGTGCGATGTAATTATGGCCATCAGTAAGGAAGATGAGGATACCATAAAAAAGTACGCTCCTGGTGCCAACACCATAATTGTTCCTGCCGGCATGGATGTGAGCGAAACGGTAGAGAATGAAAATTACAAGTCCAACGACCTGTTCTTTATCGGAAGCTTTGACTGGATGCCAAACTTACAGGGCATGCAGTGGTTTATAACCGAATGCTGGAGCAAAATAACCTCCACCTTTACGAATGCCCGCCTGCATATAGCCGGCAAAAAAATGCCGGATAGCATAAAGAAAGTGCAGTTGCCTAACCTGTTACCCCTAGGCGAGGTGCGTGATGCCAAAGAATTTATGTTACAGCATGGGCTTATGGTGGTGCCTATAGTTTCCGGTAGCGGTATACGCATAAAAATACTGGAAGGCATGGCGCTTGGTAAGTGCATTATAGCTACTTCTATTGCTGCTGAGGGGTTGAATTTAACCGACGGGGAAAATATATTGATAGCTGATAATGCGGAGCAGTTTGTACAACAGTTAACAAAGTGCAGTGCCGATGAAAACTTTTGCCGCACCATTGGCGAAAAGGCGCATAAGTTTACATACGAAAACTATAGGAACAAGAGCATTTTCGAAAGGCTTGTTTCTTATTACCGCAGCATGTTATGATAGCGCTACAGCTTATTTTTTGGTTTTGTACAGCGGCTATGTTTCATTCATATGTTTTGTTTCCGTTTTTGTTGTGGCTGTTCAGTAGGGGTAAAAAGGAGAATGAACTTGTTTACGCTAAGGATGATGCTGACCTGCCCGAAGTGTTTGTGGTTTTTGCCGCTTATAACGAGGAGAAGGTGATACTTGAAAAGATGCAGAGCATCTTTAATACTGCTTACCCTAAAAGTAAACTACACGTTTTTATCGGTTCCGATAACTCCACTGACCAAACTAATGAAATAATCACTTCTTTTCCTGTAGAAGTAAGCGAATTGTTCTTCCTGAACTTTGAAGGCCGAATGGGTAAGTCTGCCATTTTGAACCAACTGGTTAGTTTGATAAATAAGCGGCCATTAGATAAAGCCAATACCGTTTTTGTATTTACGGATGCCAACGTAATGTTTACGCCGGAAACGCTGTTTCAGTTGGCAAAGCATTTTAAAAATCCTTCCATTGGGCAGGTGGCGGCCAACATTCTTAATCGCGGAGTAACCCCGCAAGGCATTGCCTATCACGAAAAGAGTTACATCAACCGCGAGAACCGCATTAAATATCTTGAGGGATTAAACGGTGGCGCTATGATAGGCGCCTTTGGGGCCTGCTATGCCATGCGTGCCGATTGCTGGACAGACATACTCCCCAACTATTTAATGGAAGACTTTTACCTGAGCATGGGCATACTTAAGCAGGATAAAAAGGCCATACTGGAACCTAACGCCATTTGCCACGAAGATGTAAGCAGCGAAGTGCAGGAGGAATACAAACGCAAAAAGCGCATACAGGCAGGTAATTTTCAAAATTTAAGCGTGTATTGGCCAATGTTGTTTGGCGTAAACAAGGTTGCTTTCAACTTCTTGTCACACAAGGTGCTGCGGTGGTTAGGCCCGGTGTTTATAGCCGCAGCGTATTTAAGCAGCCTGTTTTTAATAGGGTATAGCCCCCTTTATCTAACAGCGTTTGCTATACTGAATGTATTTTTGATTTCGCCGGTGCTTGACGACTTGCTGAAGTGGGCAGGTATAGAGTTGAAGTTCTTCCGGTTTATATCCTACTTCTGCTTAATGAACATGGCATTGGTAGGAGGATTTATAATGTATATTAAGGGAATACAGACAAGCGCCTGGAGCCCCACCAAACGGAATGTATAAAGATGTACTATGAAAAGTAAGCTGAACACCATACCCGAAGCCATTGATGATATAAGAAAAGGCAAACTGATAATTGTTGTTGATGATGAAGACCGTGAAAATGAGGGCGATTTTATTGCTGCTGCCCGCCATGTAACACCGGCTATTATCAACTTTATGGCTACGCATGGCCGCGGGCTTATTTGTATGCCTATGAGCGAGGAGATGTGCGACCGCCTTAACCTGCCCCTAATGGTTAGCACCAATTCATCGCACCATGAAACAGCCTTTACTGTTTCGGTTGATTTGATTGGCCATGGTTGCACTACCGGTATTTCAGCCAGCGACCGTTCTAAAACGGTGCAGCGTTTAATAAGTAAGGAGGCTAAACCCGAGGACTTTGCACGCCCCGGTCATATATTCCCTTTGAAAGCAAAAACCGGTGGTGTGTTACGCCGCGCCGGGCATACTGAAGCTACCATTGACCTTGCCCGCCTTGCCGGTTTTGAGCCTGCCGGTGTACTGGTTGAAATTATGAATGAGGACGGCAGTATGGCGCGTATGCCGCAACTGCTTAAGATAGCGCAGAAACACAAGCTGAAAATCATTTCTATTAAAGATTTGATTGAATACCGTATGAAGCACGATAGCCTTATTAAACGTGAGGTTGAGGTGGATATGCCAAGTAAATACGGGCATTTCCGCGTGCGTGCGTATTCGCAAATAGGAGGTAACGAACCTCACTTAGCTATTATAAAGGGTTCGTGGAAGCCGAATGAACCGGTGCTGGTGCGTGTGCATTCAAGTTGCCTAACCGGCGATATTATGGGCAGCCTGCGTTGTGATTGTGGCGACCAGTTAGCCTGCGCGCTAAAAACTATTGAAAAGGAAGGCAAGGGAGTAGTGCTTTACATGCAGCAGGAGGGAAGGGGCATTGGCTTGTTGAATAAACTAAAGGCTTATCAACTACAAGAACAGGGATACGATACTTATGAGGCAAACCTGCAATTGGGCTTACCAATGGATGCCCGCGATTATGGTGTTGGTGCGCAAATACTGAACGACCTTGGCATTAGCAAAATGAAATTGATGACCAACAACCCGAAAAAACGGGTTGGTTTAATTGGTTATGGTTTAGAGATAGTTGACAATGTGCCCATGGAAACGGAGCCGAACCCCTACAACAAAAAATACCTTGAAACCAAGCGCGATAAAGGGGGACATAAAATACTGAAGAAGAAAGCGGCAGCTAAAAAGAAGTAGTACTTATTTCTTTAATGCTTTACAGCGCTCATTCCACCATCTACCTTAATAATTTGCCCGCTCATCCATGCGGCTTTATCACTTAGCAGAAACTCTGCTGCGTTAGCTATATCTGCTACGCTTCCTATTCTTTTTAGCGCATGGCGGCCGGCGCTTGCTTCTCTTTTTTCAGGCGATGAAAGTAACGAAGCGCTTAAGGGCGTATCCGTTAATGATGGCGCTATGCAGTTTACCCTTATTCGTGGGGCTAATTCAGCTGCCAATGCCCGGGTTAAACCTTCAATAGCCCCTTTTGAAGCAGCAACCTGCGCATGAAAGTTCAGGCCCAACTGTACGGCCACGGTGGAGAAAAATACTAAGGAGGCGCTTTCAGCTGATTTTAATTTAGGCAAAGCAAGTTGAAGCGCTTTAATTGCGCCTGTAACATTAAGTTTATAATCCTCCAAAAAATCATTTTCCGAAAACCGGGCAAAGGGCTTTAAGCTTATACTGCCCGGGCAATACACAAAACCGTGCAACTGTTCGGGTAAAGATAAATTCCAATTATCATTCAACACATTTAACTGTTGCCATTGCACGTTTAGCAATTCGGTTGGTGCCGTTTTGTTATAGGTGGCCAATACGTTTGCGCTATTATTTAACGAAAGCTGCTTTACTAACTGCAGCCCTATACCCGACGAGCCGCCAATAACCAGTATATTTTTCATTTGAGTATAACAACTGCAGCATGGGATTGTTTGAAATTCCCTACCTTTAAGGTAACTTATACCTTATGAAACCACTTCTGCTTACCTTGCTCTTTGCCTTGGGCATTGTTTCCGGCGCAAGAGCACAATATGTAACCATACCAGACCCCAACTTTGTAAGTTGGATGAATAACAATGGCCTTAGTAGCTGCTTAAACGGGAACCAGTTAGATACTACCTGCCAGGCTTTACTGAACGTAAAAAATATGGATTGTGAGAATTCGCATCTTACAGATTTAACCGGCATTGTTTATTTCGATTCTCTTGAATATCTAGATGCGTACATGAATTCCCTTACTTTTTTACCTCCATTGCCACCAGCCGTAAAGCAAGTGGATTGCAGCTGGAATAACATTCAAACAATTACTTCATTGCCATCAGGGGTAATTAATTTAGAATGTGTTCATAATCAATTAACGGGTCTGCCCCCGTTACCGGCGGGTTTAATTAACATTAATTGTGGCTCCAATCCTTCAATTGCTACTTTACCGGCTTTACCGCTTGGGTTGCAGTCTTTATCAATATATGGGTGTGGCATTAGCTCATTATCTTCTCTGCCTGCAACTCTAACCTTTCTCGATTGTACGGGAAATCAATTGAGTTCCTTACCCTCACTTCCTTCGGGCCTATCGCAATTGTATTGCGATGCAAATTTTCTTAATGCTTTACCGGGCCTTCCTTCGGGTTTATTGATTTTAAATTGTTCCAATAATCCTTTAACTGGTTTACCGCTTTTGCCCACTAGCTTAACCGACCTTAATTTCAGCGGCTGTAATATTTCTGCTTTCCCCATACTGCCAGGGAATCTTCGTTCCCTTAATTGTTCAAGTAACCCCCTTACTGTTATTCCATCTTTACCAGCAACTATTCAAAATTTACGGGCAGATAATTTAGCTATTACCAGCCTTCCTGACCTCCCAACAATATTAGATGAATTAGATATAGTAAATGACTCACTTCTTCATTGTTTGCCTTATTTTGAGTACGTAGATGGATATATGTTTACCGGCTCCGGTATTCAGTGTATTCCATATCTGTTTGATTACTCTGCGGGGTCCCCTGTCCTTAACAGCTATCCTATTTGCGATGTTTTAAATGCCTACGGCTGTTCTGTTTTTTGGAATCAAAATGGTAAAGTTTATTTTGATGGGAACAGTGATTGTATAAAAAACAACAATGATGTGATATTGCAGGATGCTAAATTGCAATTATGGGCCAACGGTATTTTGCAACAGCAGGTAAGCACCGACAAATTTGGACAATACGCTTTTAGAGAAGGGTTTGGTAGTTATGAAATTAGTATAGATAGCACTGCTCTGCCTTTTCAATTATTATGCCCTGTTAATGGTTTCTATTCTTCTCTAATAAACTCTATTGATTCTACAGATGCTAATCTTGATTTTGCATTTGTATGTAAACCCGGATTTGACTTGGTTGCGCAAAGTATTCAGGGGCTTTTCAGGCCGGCAGCTGTCAACAACTTATTTTTAACTGCCGGCGATTTGGCGAACTTTTATGGAGTTAACTGTGCTTCGGGCGTTTCAGGGAGTGTTATTTTAGTTATGGCAGGGCCTGTTAGTTATGTGGCACCGGTACCTGGAGCAATTGTGCCTTCTTATGTAAATGGAGATACGGTGCAATGGAATGTAGCTGATTTTGATGCTATAAACTTTAATAGTGACTTCAATATAAAATTGCAGACAGATTCTTTTGCTCAATCGGGTGATTCTGTATGCTTTACCTTATCGATTACCCCTATTGCTGGCGATAATAAGGTTGGGAATAATGTATTAGAGTGGTGTGGTGTAGTTACTTCATCATACGACCCCAACGATAAATCTGTTTATCCAGCAGGCAATATAGATACATCGCAACAGTGGTTAACGTACACCATCCGCTTTCAAAATACGGGTACAGCAGAGGCGCAGAATATTCACATAGATGATACGCTGGATGTGCAGCATCTGGACGTGGGAACATTCCAACTAATGGGTTACAGTCACCCACCTATAGTGCAGATTATGGAAGGGGGAATAGCCCGATTTAACTTCCCCGGTATTAACCTTCCGGATAGTAATTCAAATGAACCTGCCAGCCATGGCTTTGTTCAGTATAAAATAAAATCAAAGTCCGGTCTGCCCATAGGCACGCAAATTAAAAACACAGCGTATATCTACTTTGATTTTAACCCGGCAGTAGTAACTAATACCGTACTTAATGAGGTAGCCTTGCCTACTACTTTGGGTAAATCCTTGCTTACCTCTTCACAGTTAATATTGTATCCTAACCCTACTACAGGTGTATTTACTTTACGTGGTAGTAATTACGTATTCCCTTTTAATTATAATCTGGTAGATGCTACCGGCCGGGTGGCGTTAAGTGGTGTCATTCAAAATTCAGGTAACATTGACGCAAGTAGCCTGGCACCCGGTGTTTATTATCTTGAAGGTTTTAGTAAAACAGGAGAGCGGTGCGTTAACAAGGTAATCATTCAATAAGCACGCCCTAAAAAACAAAGGCCAAACTTTCGTTTGGCCTCTTGAAAATCAATCTTGCGATTGCGTTTCTATATTTATTACGTTGAGGTTTTCCTTATAGTATGGGCGCCCGTACCTTTTAACATATGCATAAAAGGGGCATAGCTTTTTAAGCAATGCAGGTATGGGAGATAAAAAAGACTTAAACGGACAAGAAGCCATTCTTAAAATGCGGGAATTGGCTGAAGAAATTAAGGTGTGCATGTTTTGTACCTATAAAGATAATGAGTTGCAGGCCAGGCCAATGACGGCACAGCAGGTTGATGAGTTTGGCAATATTTGGTTCCTATCAGATAAGAACAGCGCCAAGAACGCCAATATTGCTGTTAACAGCCATGTGGACTTATTGTTTGGACAGGGCACCGCAAAATTCCTCAGTTTGCATGGTTCGGCCACCATACTTTACGACAAGGAAAAAATTAAAGAGCTATGGCAGCCCATAGCTAAAATATGGTTTACCGAAGGCGTTGACGACCCGCGCATAAGCGTAATTAAACTAAGCGTAGAACACGGTTACTATTGGGATACCAAGCACGGCAAAGCAATTGAAACTGCTATAATGGTTGCTGCTTTTTTAAGCGGTAAAACTATGGATGACGGTATAGAAGGTAACCTAAGGATACGCGGGTAATACCAACTTTGCTAAACCCTCAACAAGCCGCGGAAACCTCTGGCGGCATAGTAAGATTCTGCGCCATTGTGATAGGTAAACACGCGATTAAAACGGCGGTCGCAAAAAATAGCGCCGCCTAATTTGCGTATATCCGCGGGGGCTTTAACCCAACTGCTGGTTTTAGTATCAAAACTGCCTAACTGCTGCAGGCTGTGGTAGTCTTCTTCGGTTAATAATTCAATGCCCATTTCAGCAGCTAAATCTTCAGCGCTGTTTTTAGGCTTGTGTTCTTTGCGGCTGTTAAGTGCAGCACGGTCGTAGCATAAACTGCGGCGGCCACTTGGGCTTTCTGCGGCGCAATCCACAAAAATGTATTCACCGCTTTTTTTATCCTGGCCAATTACATCGGGTTCGCCGCCGGTATCTTCCATAAGGCTTAAACTGTAAAGGGCCTCTGCATTCTTTTGCAGTTTGGTTTCTACCTTTGCCCAATCAATACCCTTGTGGCGGTCCTTATTTTTTTCAAAACGCGCCTTTAATGTCTTCAATAATTCCTCGCTCTCTTTTGCTGAGAGGGTGTTTTTGCTTTTTGTTTTAGCCATAGTAAATCGCTTATCCTTTAGCGAATGTAAGATGTACACCGAAAAGAAATAGCTGTTGCCAATGTTTTGCTGTACTAAGCCGGTGGCAGCATAAACTCAGCAGGGAACTGTTGTTGTATTTTGTTTTCCAACTGAACCAGCATGGTATCGGGGTCATTAGGTGTAAAGGCAATGCCTAACTCTTCAATAGCCTGCTGCGTTTTACGGCCAATAAGGCCATCCATATTGCCGATAACTTTGCCAAGGCGTATAACGCACGATTGTATGGCCGCCTGTTTTTGATTATCGCCAAAGGCATCAACATGTACACCAATTGCTAATATGCCGCTGGCTGCTGCAGCCGTATAGGGCTTAAAGTTTTTGCCTTTACCATCAGCATAGTATTGGTAAACTATTTGGTGGCTGCCGCGGCAATCAAAATGCCAGGCTTCAGAAGTTGACGTTTTTGGTTTATCAATAATGGGATATACACCATACTTGGCGGCAATGGTCCAAAAGTCAGCTAAAGGCATTTTCATTGCGCTTAGGTCCATATCAAACGCACGGCCTGCCTCGTGAAAGCTACCTCCCGGTGCAGGGCTAAATGCGCTCTTTTTACCTGATATATAATCCTGGTGGCTTTGCACCTGCATATCGTAACTTCTGAAAAGGTCACTTAATACTAGGCGCCCGCCTTTCTTTTTTACGTCGGCGGCTATTTTAAATATGGCGTTATAGGTATCGGGCGTGCACTTTGCCATGCGTGCTGGCAGAGGCAACAAATCGCCAACGCGGTTCTTATAAATGGAGATAATGTCGATTGGTAGAAGCGGGCTTTTCATGTGTAAGGGTTTTATGTAAATATAAAGATGGGTTTGAATTTATAAAAACAATAATAAAAACTGTTGCTAAATTGTAATCATTCTTAATTAGCTTTCAAGCATGTGTAATTCAATAGATTGTATTTTGGTTGCAACCTGCCGGATATATTGAATCAGAAAAGCCGGTTAAAGAGGCTAACCTCTTCACCTGCTTACTACCTGCACCTCAATACGGCGGTTTTGGGCGGAGTTCTCCGGAATGCCCGGTAGAAAATTAACTGCGCCGCGTGCATCAATACCTACATTGTAATAAACACGCTCAAGGCCGGTGTGCAGCATTACTTCCTTTGCAGCATCTGCATTTCGTTTGGCAATAGCTAAGGCTTCTTCATTACTCCGCAGGCGTTCGGTGTAACCGTTCAATTTGTTTCGGAAGCTATGACAACACAGCGTAAAACCGAAGTAAGAAGGAGTTGTTGGGTTATTAAACCAATTGATTTTACAGGGGTTATCGGCATATTTATTTTAAAGCATCTGTTTGTCCTGTCATTTGCCCTAATTATCGCTTACTAATATTAAAAGGTATTTAGGTGTTGGGGGCCAATAAGCATACTTACATTTAAAACAACCCACCAGGTGGGCAATTCTTAACTTAAAAACTAAAGCGTATGAGAAATCTTTTCAAAACAGTTTTTGCTATCAGTGCCTTTTTTGCATTCAGTGCTTTTGCACCGGGCGGCGGGCTTGACAAATTTAGTGCGGACCTAGGTAAAAAGTCGGTAATGGGTAAGGAGATGCGTATTCCTTATTCAGATGTTGTTAGCTATTACGGCTATGTAAAACCGGGTGCAGCACCCGATGAAACTCGCGATGGCAAGAAGTATTATTATTTATATGTATGGATACCTGCCGTAGCTCCTGAACTTGGTGTGCGCATGGTTTCCCCCGTGCCAGACGGTATGAAACCCGAGGCAGCGGATTTTGTTACGCCTGAGTTTACTGAGAACAGCAGCGATAAAACCAACTACTTTGATACCTGGATTACCCTGGAAAGGGCAGAAGGAGTAATGAGCCCTGCTGATATAGCCAAAGGCAAAACAGCTAAGTGGAACCGTTACGATGTTAACGATGATTCCGGTGAATTGCCAGCGCAGCCTTCAGGCAGCAAATACAATTCATTAATGCGTATTACCAGCGAACCGAGCAATCCGCTAAAGGCGCTGGTAGTTGGCCTTTACCGCGTAGGCTTTACTACCTATAAAACAGGTGAAGTACAGGGCAGCTTTGTAGCACAAATTGGCGCCCCGGTAAAACTACCCGGTGTGGCTGTTGCTAAAACTATTGATGACTTAGCTGCAAAGGTGAAGTAAGCTTGCATTGCATTAAATTTTACAAACGGCAGGTTTTAACCTGCCGTTTGCATTTTATAACCGTTGGCAATGTAATTGAGACGGTTGTATATCAGTTGTTGCGAATAGAGTATTAAAACCAGGTTGTTGACTTTTCAGGATAGAACATTGTTATATAAATACAATGCGAAGGAAAGCTACATTTGATCATACCGGTAGAGTAATATCAACCTCCCTGCGTAATCGTAAGGCATAGTGATGGCTTAGATGGTATGTTCGAAGCGTTTAACCCTTAACAGATATATATAACCAATACCTCTACCGCCCCCAATTGAACTGGCAGCCTTAATTCGCGAGGGCAAGGCCAGCAGCGTTGCTTACGGAACATTTGCAGCAAATAAAGCAACACAACAGAATTTAAATGCGCTTGCTGCAGTGTATGAACAGGAAGCCCTGGCCACTGCTGCCGAGCGCGATGCAGAAGCAAAGGCCGGTAAATTCCGCGGCTGTTACACGGCGTTCCTGTAACTATTAAGGAGTCGTTTTGGTTGAAGGGGCATGTCCAGCACCAATAACTTTAAGATGCTAAAGGATTTTATTGCGCCGGAAGACAGTATGGGCGAGCGATAAAGAATAACGGTGCAGTAATTTTGGGTAAACCACGTGCCGCGAACTGCTGGATTACCAGGTTGCAGGCGACGGTAATTTCCGAAGGTAAAAACCCTTATAACACCAAATACGGCCCAGAGGGTACGGTGGTGGGCTGCTGCCCTAGCCGCAGGCTTTACTTCATTAGAGTTAGGAAGCGATTTTGGCGGTTCCTGTTAGGTGCCTTCTCTTTAACTTTGCGGTTTATACGGGCTAAAGCCTACTGATAAAACAGTGCTCTTGCATGGTAATATCCCCCTGCCGCCCAACGCTAAAACTTTTTTGGCATATGGCGCAGGCCGGCCCGTTGGCGTGCAATATTAACGACCTTGAGGTGTTATGGAAAACGATTGTTGGCCCGCATGAAAGTGACCGAATATACCGCGCATTGACTGGCAAACGCCCACTAAAGCAAAACCGCTATACAAAAACGTTTTTACTGATGGCTGGCTCGCCATGAAGCCGGTAAACAGGTAAGTGAGGCTATTAAACAATTGCTAATGGGTTTACTGCCGAAGGTGGCAAAGCGAAAGAAAATACCGGACGCTACTATCCATGAGGATTCGCTGCGGGTGTTTGTTTCACTTTTTCCATACGTAATAGCACAGGAACGCCATGGTATATACGCGCGCTTATTAAACTGGATTTGTTTTTGGCTGCTGAAGGGCCAAATGAAGTATTGGAAGGAGATGAACCGGTCGTTTAAGATGATGCAAATGCTTATGCCGAGGCCTTGCTGACAGAAGTTTGTTGATTAAACGCTGGGAGGAATTTTAAAGAGCACGATTTTTTGATTTGTCTGGTGGCCTACGGTCTTGCTTATAAACGCTGCAAATTAGGCACCAAAATAAACTACGATGGGCATGAGATGTTGTGGCATTGATTACATGGCCCTTTAGCCTGCTTTAATGCATCGGGGCACCCTAGCCTGCATATACCATTGGGAATAGGTAAAGAAGGGCTGCCTTTGGGCGTGCAGATTGTTGGCCCCTACTGGAGCGAGCCTGAACTGTTGGCCTTTGGTAGGCAACTGGCGGAGTTAACACCGGGATTTATACCACCAGCCGGTTATTAAACTGCCCTCACATGTGGGAAAGAGCAGAAGGGGCTATCTACCTGCTTACTACCTGCACTTCAATGCGGCGGTTTTGTGCGGAGTTCTCCGGAATACCGGGCAGAAAATTAACTGCGCCGTGAGCATCAATACCTACATTGTAGTAAATCCTTTCCAGCCCGGTGCGCGACATTACTTCCTTAGCAGCCTCAGCATTGCGCGTGGCAATCGTCATAGCTTCTTTATCACTTTGCATGCGTTCGGTATAACTGTTCAGCATTATTTTATCCCCTTTGTTTGATACCTGCTGCGCCAGTTCCTGTAACTGTTTTACAACCAAAGTATCTGTTATTGTTCCATCCTCATTTGCATTTACATGAATAACTACGGAGGATGGTGCGGTTTTGTTGTTTGAAGATGGTTGCTGGTTGCAAGCGGTTATGAGAAAAAGGAAGAATAGAGGGGTAAAGCATTTAGGCATGAGGTGAAGTTAGCGGAAATAGGGAAAGACTGAGTTATCAAAATTATCATAGTTGGAAGAGTTGTAATAATGCCGTTGTTAGCTAACGGTCAGGTCACCAAGAAGGGGGGTAGGGCGAGTTTGTGAATACGCGCATCTGTGCGGACACAGACGCGGGCGAAGAGAGGCTTTCGTGCACACCTTTCTGTTTGTCTACCTGCCCGTCAACTTATCGAACCAATTTTTGAGATATTTGAAGCAAATAGAGGACAGCAATATTGTTGGAAGAGGTTAAATTTGCGACTATGGACTTCGTTGAAGCCTCTAAAACAATTATAGCAAATCATCAGAACTATATCAAATCTGATGAGTGGGATGAAGATTGGGAGGAATATTGGGTGATTTTTGCAGATTTAATTGGTTTTGCCAGCCACTGTTTGTTAAGCACAGGTATAACACTAAACAATATAGTCCGATTCCATCGGGCTGTTAATATTGCGCTAGAAGGATTGCCAAACATAAAAAAGTATCAATTCACGGATGCTTGTTACATCTTGACAAAAGATTCTAAAACTGCTTTGCGGGTGGCCTGCAATATTCAAAATGAATGTCACGTCTTAAATCACGCGCACATTTTGGAGAAAAAACATGTGATGTTTTATCAAATGATAATTCCCAAAATCGTTTTATCTAAGGGTAAAGTTTTGGTGATTCATAATGATAACGAAGCTAAAAATATTGAACGATATGCAGGTATTTCGCATAAGGAGTTACTAGCTGGAGAAGGGATTGTGAAGGCCTATTATTTGGAAAAAAGAACGACAGGAGGATTAGTTTCCGTCGATCCAAGTTTCGTATTAGAATTAAAAAGGCATGGATGTATTTATCAAAAAGTTAAAGCTAAAAAAATATATAAGAGATGGAGTAGCGATAAGAAAAATGAAATTTATGCTCATGATGGGGTTGTGGATATACCTTGGCTAGTAGTCCAGCCTCGCCAAAATATCAAAGGAGATTTGACACTTGAATCTGACAGTACGCTAAAACAAAAGATAGAAAGCTTTGCTTTTATATGGAAGATTAACTTTAGCGAACACATGACGGAAAGCACTCCCACTGATACGCTAAAGCATTATGGCGGTGCATTAAGCCACTTATGCGAAGTGGTCCAAGAATATTTTGGCACTGGTAAGGCGAGATGGGATTTGATGGATTTGAACAAGCATATGGAAAAAATGCTTTAATTAATTATTATTGTATATAAAATAATATATGTGAATTTTTATCAATTTGATAATCAATGTCTTCCATATATTTATTTTCCAAATTAACATATGTCACAAGATAGAATTCCGGGTGAAAAACGAATAGCCAAAAGATATTCTGCTTTTCGCAAAGATATTATGAGTACTTGGGAGTCATTTTCATTCTTTCAATTTATTTTGGATAATATCAGTATTCAAATAAAGAAAGGAGAATTTCCTAATTTTCAACTTGAACATTTGTCCAATATTAAAACGGGAAATGATTACAAGCGAAAATTCGACAAAAAGGACACGCTAGGGATAGTTAGTCATTTGAGCGTTAGAATTAATCCAACAAGGGCTTTACTTGAACCTGTTGCATATACAGAAAATTACTTGCAAGACTTGTGTGAAATAGTTTACAAAGATTTTCCGCAGCGGCTTTTAGGGAAAGACATAGACAAGGATAACTCTGAAAGTGAAAAACAGCGGGCTAAGCTAATGTCTGTAATAATTAAAGCAACAGATAGAGAAGAAATCTTAGAAAAGATAATTGAAGAAAAAATAAGGGGAATTTTTTATGGTAATCCTTTGGAATTCTATATAAAAGATAAGGCTAATATTGGAATTGGCGATTATTTTAAGCAGAACCACATTATTACACAAAAAAAAATAGCAGAAATCATAGCTAGGAGGAACATTTATACTCATAATGAAGGCCGTGTCGATAGTAAATATTTGCGAGAGGTTGAACTGCCTCAATTTAGATTAAACGAGAAGGTAAAAATCGACTCACTTTATATAAGGGAATCGATAATTATATTGAGAGGGTTGGCTGCAACGGTTACCAAACTGGTGATTGAAAACGCTTATTCTAAAACTTGTACAAGCACACTTATTAATCAGAACGCATACAGTTTTGCAATGAACTATAAATAGTTAATCCAATTCATAGGTTAAGCTTTGAAATTTCGCCCCTTTAAAATGGCTTCTCTAGCTGGGCAAGAAGATTACCAATGGTGGGAATGACTTATGGAAAATATTGAGACGGGATTGTTGTATAATCAATCACCCCCTTTGGCGCAAGAATGGCGCCAGGCCCGCGCCCAGTTTCTTGTGCCTAGACAAACAGCCAAACCACAAAATTGAAGATCACCGCTGACTGAAAACTCTTAGTTTTAATAATGGGATAGTCCTCGTGATGACGGCTTGTTGTTTATCCTAAGCATCAGCTTACCGCCTTCGTTTTGTATTCTTTGTGTTCTTAACTCCTTTGTGGTAAGTTGTATTACTTTACTTACGGCGCTTCTTAAAGCCTCCACCGCCTTTGCCGTGCGGTTTGCGCTCAGGGCGTTTCTTGGGGTTGTATTCAGGGCCGGGGCCAAGCTCGGCAGGTAGTTGCAGTTTCTTTACTTCGGTTTCAATCAGATCCTCAATACGGCCAAACTTAAACTGGTTCTCAGGTGTAATAAAAGTAAGGGCCACACCGGTAGTTTCCGCACGGGCGGTACGGCCTACGCGGTGTACGTAGTCTTCCGCATCATTCGGCACATCGTAATTTATTACCAGGCCAATGCTATCGATATCAATACCGCGGCTCATAACATCAGTAGCCACCAGTATCTGTAAGGTTTTGTTCTTAAAGTTGCGCAGCACTTCGGTGCGCTCTTCCTGTTCAAGGTCGCTGTGTATAGCGTTTACATTAAACTTAAGGCGGCTCAGTTCGCGGTGCAATTGCTTCACATTCTCCTTACGGCTGCAGAAGATGATAATGCTGGCCATTTTACGGTCAGTAAGCAAGCGCTTCAGCAGTTCAACTTTTTGGTTTTCGTATAACACATAAGCGCCCTGCAACACACCGGCAGCCGGCTTACTTACGGAGATGTTTATTTGCTCCGGCTCCTTTAAAATGCGCTTAGCTAACTCGCGTATCTTAGGCGGCATGGTGGCGCTAAACAACAGCGTTTGCCTTTCCTTGGGCAAAAAGCTTATAATCTTGTTCAGGTCGTCGCTAAAGCCCATGTCCAGCATGCGGTCGGCTTCGTCCAGTATTAAATGCTTAATGTGGTTAAAGTTCACATAGCCCATATTCAAGTGAGCTATCAAACGGCCGGGGGTGGCTATAATAATGTTGGCTCCTTCGCTTAGGGCGCGTTTCTCCTGCGCAAAGCTAATACCATCGCTACCGCCATATATGGCTATGGCGCTGGTATGGCAGAAGTAGGCAAAGCCCTGCACAGCTTCGTCAATCTGTATAGCTAACTCACGCGTGGGCACAATTATTAATGTGTCCGTAGTATGTATTTTATCGTGCGTAAGCTTATTAATAATGGGTAGGAGGAAAGCCGCTGTTTTACCCGTTCCGGTTTGGGCGCAGGCTATAAGGTCGTGTTCCTTTAATATAATGGGAATGGCCTGTTGCTGTATGGGCGTAGGCTTTTTAAAGCCCATGCTCTCAAGGCCTTCTTTTAATTCAGGCTCAAAATTAAAGTTCTCAAACGTAGGTACCGGGCTTGTTGTTTCTTCTTCCTGCATTACTTACACCGTATTACCTGCTGTTGCCAGCAGTTCATTAGCCAGGCGTTCGTATTCAGCCTGTTTGGTTTCTTCTTCCTTCAGCTTACGCAAGGCAAGCGGAGTTTCGAAGTTTAATTCGTTAACGGGGCCAAGTTTATCAAAATTAAGGGCAGGGTCGCTAAGGAAGTTGATTTTCTTCTTCACAGCCTCTGTTAAAACAAAACCTACGGTTACGCTGTTGGCGTTGTTGTTTAACTCAGGCATTGGGCGCAATATGCTTATAGTTAAGTATTCATCGCCCTCATCGTTCTTACTTATAACACCTTCCACCTGTGTTTTGCGCTCGCCTTCGCTCCATTTCTTATCCATGTGCTTAACCAGGGTGCGGGTAATCCAGCGGCGGTAGTTCTGTTCGCTTATTATATACTGCAGGTCCACCTGGTTGCGGCTAAGGTGTAGTTCCTTGCTAATCTCCTTTAAGTGCTTGCTGGTATCGCGGCTGCTGTAGCGTATAAAGTAAAGCTCGTTAAAGCCAAAGTACTTAGGCAGCACATTGGCAATACGCTGAAAAAGCATTTCAGGGCTGGCGTTATACTTCTCTACCAGGTTGGTTAAAAAGTCAGCATCCCATTTTGTTTTGGCAAAGAATTTCTCAAGGTCCTCAACCAACGCTTCCTTATTAATATGAAGCGCCTGTGCAAAGTAGCTGGCCTTAAAGTTGTTCATTACATGGTCAAAGCTTTCCACCTTTAACCAACTGGTGGTGCGTGGGCGCTTATCAATCTTCATGTAAGCAAAGCCCAGTTCCTTACTGAACAAAAACAGTTTTTGTTGTTCGGTAAGCTTGGTGTTGTAAAGCAGTGTAGGTTGCTCACCCGGCACATAAACCGAGCGGAAGTGACGCAGCTTTGGAAAATCCACAAAGTCGGTAGCCTCTACCTTATAGTTAAACTTGGTCTTTAATATCTGTTCATATTCCTTTGAGGTTAGCTGGGTGCCGTTAATGCCGTTGTCCTTCTTAAAGCTCTCCACCGCAGTTTCAATCTCCTCAAAGTAATTATCGTTCATTTCCTGGTAACTGCGCAGGCAACTAAAGTAGAAGTGTTCCTCCTGCAGGTTGTAATTGCGGGCAATTTCGAACACGCTATTAATAAGCGCCGAAAGCTGCGTAGGCGCGCTGGCCATCATGCTCATTAAAAGCCCCTTATCAATACCAAAGGTTTCAAACAGGAAGTCGTTAATAATGCGCAGGTTTAACACCTGCACCACGGGGGTCAGGTTCTTATTTATCTTTAATGATACCAGTTGGTCGTAAGTGGTTTCAAGCGCCTTCGCCAGTTCGTTAATCTTATCCGGCTTGGGGTATTTCTTGCCGTTCTCAATTTCGTTAAGGTATGAAACAGATACGCCTGACTTGTTGGAGAGTTCCTGTAAGGACAATTTCTTGTCCGTTCTCAGCTTCTTCAGCTTCAATCCGAATATGATTCGGATGTTTTCTTCTGTGGTGGTTTCCATTGATGGCGAAAATATAGGGTTTAGCGAACAAAGATATAAAAAGCGAATTTTACTTTCAAAGCGAATTTTCGCGGAAAATGTTTGGATATTTAAAATTGCACAATATTTTTGTAGCGAAATTTCGCAAATGAGCTCAGCAATCAACATAGAAGGTTTAGAAATACTGGCGGAGATAAAGCCGGAATACGGTGAGATTTTAACCCCCGAAGCCTTGGCTTTTGTGGTAAAACTGCAGCGCACCTTTAACAAAAGAAGGCTGGAACTGCTGGCTGCCCGTGTGGAGCGCCAAAAGCAGATTGATGCCGGCCAACTGCCCGATTTTTTACCTGAAACCAGGGAGATTAGAGAAGGTGATTGGGTTGCCGCCCCTATACCTGCTGATATACAGGACCGCCGTGTAGAGATAACCGGACCGGTGGACCGCAAGATGATAATCAATGCGCTGAATAGCGGTGCAAAGGTCTTTATGGCAGATTTTGAGGATAGCAATTCCCCAACCTGGAGCAACAATATTGAAGGCCAAATCAACCTTCGCGATGCCAATAAAAAGACCATTAGCTATACCAACCCCGATAACGGCAAAAGCTATAAACTGAATGATAAAGTGGCTGTGTTGTTCGTTCGCCCGCGTGGCTGGCACCTGCCCGAAAAGCACATAAAGGTAGACGGCGAACTGATGAGCGGTTCTCTTTTCGACTTCGGTTTATACTTCTACCACAATGTTAAGCAGCTAATTGCAAATGGCTCAGGTCCATACTTCTATTTGCCTAAAATGGAAAGCCACCTTGAAGCCCGTTTGTGGAACGATGTTTTCGTTTTAGCGCAACAGGAGTTGGGTATTCCGCAAGGCACCATTAAGGCCACCGTCCTTATTGAAACCATTACCGCTACCTTTGAACTGCACGAGATTATATACGAACTGCGCGAGCACATGTGCGGCCTTAACTGCGGCCGTTGGGATTACATCTTCAGCTACATTAAGAAGTTCCGCAACCTTGATGGCTTTGTGCTGCCTGAGCGTGGACAGGTCACAATGGCAGTACCTTTTATGGCTTCTTACAGCAAGCTGGTTATTCAAACCTGCCACAAAAGAAGGGTGCATGCCATGGGTGGTATGAGTGCCTTTATTCCTATTAAGAATAACGAAGTGGCCAACAATGCGGCTATTGATAAAGTGCGCCAGGATAAAATACGCGAGGCCACTAACGGCCACGATGGTACCTGGGTAGCGCATCCGGGCCTGGTATCAGTTGCTATGGATGTGTTTAACGAACACATGACCACACCAAACAACTATGCCGTTAAGCGCGAAGGCGAGGTGTATACCCAAAAGGAATTATTAGAAGTACCGGCAGGAACCATTACCGAAGCCGGCCTGCGCATGAACATGAACGTTGGCATACTTTATATAGAAAGCTGGTTGCGCGGTGTTGGCGCGGCGGCTATCCATAACCTAATGGAAGATGCCGCAACTGCTGAAATTAGCCGTACGCAAATTTGGCAATGGATAAAATCGGGCAGCAAGTTAGATGACGGCCGCACTATTACTTATGAGTTGTACAAAGAATTACTGCCAAGCGAATTAGAAGCCATAAAAGCTTATGTAGGCGAAGCGGCTTATAACACCCCAACCATGAAACGTGCCATAGCCATGTTTGACGAGTTGATTCAGCTAGGCGACTACAAAGAATTTTTGACGCTACCGGCGTATCAGGAGATTGATTAATAACCAACCCCTCCCCAACCCTCCCCGAAAGGGAGGGAGTTTCTCCCCCTTCGGGGGAGATAAAGAGGGGGTTTAAAAACCATAAATAAAAAGCAATCATGACAAAACAGGAAAGAGCGCTGCGTTTGCGCACCGATTGGGAAACCAACCCGCGTTGGAAAAATGTAAATCGTCCGTACACTGCTGAAGAGGTAATCAACATCAGCGGCTCAGTGCAATTGGAATACTCATTGGCCCGCAATGGCGCTACTAAATTGTGGAACCGTTTGCAAAGCGATAATTGGGTAGCAGGTTTAGGCGCACTTACCGGTAACCAGGCTATACAGGAAGTAGCTGCCGGCATGAAGGCTATTTACCTTAGCGGCTGGCAGGTTGCTGCTGATGCTAACTTAGGAGCCGAAATGTATCCTGATCAATCTCTTTACCCTGCTAACTCAGTTCCTTCTGTAGTAAAGCGCATCAACAACTCTTTAATGCGCCGCGACCAGATTGAATATATGGAAGGCGAACCTACTACTGACTGGATGGTGCCTATTGTTGCAGATGCTGAAGCTGGCTTTGGCGGCAACCTGAATGCCTTTGAATTGATGAAGCAGATGATTGAAGCCGGTGCAGCTGGTGTGCATTGGGAAGATCAACTGGCTTCTGCTAAAAAGTGTGGCCACTTAGGCGGTAAGGTGTTAGTGCCTACGCAAGAGGCTATAAACAAACTGGTAGCTGCCCGTTTAGCGGCCGACGTTTGCAATGTTCCAACTATTGTAATTGCCCGTACTGATGCTGAAGCGGCCAACCTTATAACTACTGATGTTGACCCTCGCGACCATAAATTTATTACAGGCAAGCGTGCCCCTGAAGGTTACTTCTATGTAAAGAATGGCCTTGAACAAGGTATTGACCGTGGCATTAGCTACGCACCCTACGCTGATTTAATTTGGATGGAAACCGGCAACCCCGATTTAGGTTTAGCCCGCGAGTTTGCACAAGGCATACATGCTAAATACCCCGGTAAGATGTTAGCGTACAACTGCTCACCATCTTTTAACTGGGCTAAGTTTATGGATGAAAAAGCCATGTTAGGCTTCCGCGAGAATTTGGCCGAGATGGGTTACAAATTCCAGTTCATTACATTGGCTGGTTTCCATGCGTTGAACACTGCCATGTTTGAATTGAGCAAGGCATACGTTGAGCGTGGCATGGCCGGCTTTAGCGAACTGCAACAGCGCGAGTTTGCCTTAGAAAAGCATGGCTTTAAAGCTATTAAGCACCAGGCATTTGTTGGCACCGGTTATTTCGATGCCGTGCAGAACGTGGTGCAACAGGGCAACAGCTCTACCACTGCCTTAGCAGGCAGCACCGAGGCAGAGCAGTTCCACTAGTCTTTCTGTCTCCCTTTGGAGGGAGATTAAGAGGGAGGAAAAGAGTCCTTGTCAGTCTGATCCCGAAACTTCGGGATATCGAAGACCGACACTACAAAAACAGCGTCATGCCGGACAACGATCCGGCATCTCGTTTAGGGGTTTTTAATGTGCACAATATGCACTACCTTCACAACGTCTTTATTAATGGATTTTGGTTAGCAACAATGAAAGCCTCCCGAGCAATCGGGAGGTTTTTTATTTTGTCCTTCTCCCGAAACGTCGGGAGGCGGAGGTGTCCGCAAAGCGGACGGAGGTGGACATCAGTGCATCCTTCGGCGGTCCCCTGTCACCCTGTCCCGATAGCTATCGGGAGTCGAAAGATAAGAAGGGGTAGGAGGTGGACATCACAATGCTACCCCAGCCCCCATTTTAACAACTCAAAGGTTTACACAAGTTTACACTTTCAAAATGTAAACCCTTTACAAGCAAGGGCTGTTTTAGTTATAAAATATTGATTTTCAATTTATTGTAACAATTACAATCACTGCCACCCCAAACCACAAAGTTTACACGCTTCCTTGTTATGTCCCACTTGGGGTAAAACACCCTGTCATCCTGAGCCCGTCGAAGGATAGACAAGAGAAAGTCCGAAAAAACTGTCTTTCTGATTCCGACCTTTCGTGATGTCGAAGGATAGACAGGTGCTATGTGGCATTTATCTTTTTTGATACATGCGAATTCTCGTGCATTAAGCGGTAACTGGCCACAACTATAGTCTTAGTTCTAAATGGATATATAATTGCATATCTAAATCATATATTCACGGTTATAAAAATTGATAATGAGTAATTTGAAAGATAAGCTTTCTTCCTTACAAGAGCGTGCTAAAGAGCGGACTGTTAAGACTCAGGGGATAGAATATGATTTAGAAACTTTGGTTAAAAAGATAAGCAAGGATATAATAAAACTTGACCCAGAATACCAAAGAAGACATAGATGGGATGATGAAACTTCCTCAAAATTGATTGAGAGTTTAATTTTAAACATACCAATACCTACGGTTTATTTATCACAAGATTTTGATGTAGACACAGAAACGGAGGAATCTCGTTATTCTGTAATCGATGGCCAACAACGACTCACTGCGATAAAAAATTTTTTTAATGGTAAATTCCCTTTGCAAGGACTGGAATCTCTAGAGGAGCTTAATGGATGTTATTATAAGGATCTTCCTCCATTTTTGATAAGACGCCTTGAAGAAAGAACTATTAAATGTTTACGAATTGATTCCACTGTTGATGATAAAGTTAAGATTGACATTTTCGAAAGGTTAAACTCTGGTTCAGTAAAATTAGAATCACAAGAATTGAGAAATGCCATATACTCTGGGCCATTCAATAATCTCTGTAAAACTTTGGCAGGTAATGAAACCTACAGAAAACTTCTTCAAATTAACCTCGAAAGTCCTGAAAATAGTTCCCGCGTAAAAAAAATGGAAGATGTAGAAATCGTTTTACGTTTCTTCTCATTAGTAAGAGGACGATATAAATCCTTTAAGAAAACTAAGGAAAAGGGATTTAAAGATTTTCTATCTGATAGTTTAGGTGAGTTTAATAAAGTAAGTCAAGATTCCTTAGCAGAATGGGGAAGGGAATTTATAGAGATAATGGAATTGATTTATAGCTCTTTTGGTGCGACGGCATTTGCTAAATATAAATTTGAAGAAGGAGAATTAAAACTTCAGTCCAAGTTCAATGTTGCAGTATTCGACGCTTTAGCGGTTGCCTGCTTTGAATTAAAATTAGCTGGGATCAAGGATTTTACTGGTAAAAAAGAAAAATTTCTTGAGTTATTCAAGGACGGGAGCTTCTATGATTCCATTTCCGGTAGTTATTTGGATGTTGCAAAATTAAATTTTAGAATAGATATATCTATTGCAACACTAAAATGAGGGATTCATTTTTATATGTTAGGTTGGAATCTATTCAGAAGCGTTTCCAAGAAGTTGAATTGCTTTTGAATTTGGCTGCTGTTAATGAAGAAGAAGATTCTTTGTACCCCACCTTATGTAGATCGGCATTAGTCCTACTCGTCGCACATTTTGAAGGAATGATAAAAGACATCACTAAAGATGTTCTTGCCGATTTAAATAGGAATGTAGAGTTTAAGAATTTGGCAAATAAGATTCAAAGAACTCACTCAGAGTTTTTTATGCAAAGAAATGAGAATGGTAGCTTTGACGAACGAATAATAAAAAAGTTGATAGAACATTTTTGTGAAGTCAAAGCTCAGTTAAAAGTTGAGCCATTCTTCTTTGATAACAACAAGAATCCAGCCCCTAGTATCTTAGAATCTATTCTTAAAAAATTCGGAGCAATAAATTTCTTTGCAAATCTCTCTGGTTCTGATTTGGATTCGATTTTTGAAGACTCTGGAAGTAATACCGCCAAAGTTTTAGAAGATTTGAAAAAATACTTTTCTGAAAATGTAAAAACTTTCCCTTATTCTACAGAAATTTCAATCTATAATCCTAATTTGACACAAACGAAAAACACCCTACCACGGACTTTATGGGAAGAATTTGTGGATAATTTGATGAGAGATCGACACAGTATAGTTCATGGAAGCATTCTTGAGAATCCTCAAAGTCATAAATCCATAACTGAATGCAGAGTAAAAGTGGAGATCTTGCTTTACGCTTATGCCATAAACCTTTGCACTAGTGTTAGTAAGCCATATAGAGATAATTCGGGCGCAGACTGAAGCCAAATCATCCCAAGCCCCCCTCCTCAGGTTGTGCCTACGTCGCACTAAGATTTAGCAGCTTTGCTGCCTAGCTGCCGCGAGTGTCCGCTCGTATTAGCTATGATTAGACTTACTCTGAATATTGCATTTTAATGACAATCCGCATTCTGACTTAAGCAATTCTGTTTTTAACTTACTTCAAAATAATCAGCATATGTGAATGTGCAAATCTATCTCGGTATTATCGCTTTTATGTTGTTTCGTCACACTCTCGGCTCAGCAGGGAATTATTGAAGGAAAGGTGTTTGATGAAACAAGAAATGGAGCAAACCATGCAACAATTATGGTAGCAAATTACAACGACAACACCCAAAGCACGAAGATAATTACGGATATAGATGGCAACTTTCGGACTGAACCCCTGCAGCCGGGCACATACACTTTGCAGGTCAGCTATAAGGGGCATCAAACAATAACCAGAAGCGACATAATTGTCAGTTCAGATAAAGCCACCTTTATTGATTTTGAATTGGTTTCCTCAACCGGTAGCGGAAACCCCTCACCACCTAAAACGAAAAGAAGTAGATATAAACCGGCAGGTCAATAGCGTTGCCATCGTAAGCTAGTAGGTCCATGCAATAATCGCCGCTTGGGGCATTGGTCATATCAATCGTAATACCGCCTACCCAGCATTTAATGCCGCCCAGGGTCAGTTCTGCTAAATCGTTCTTCGGTTTAAAAACCTGGCTGCCTATAGTAACTTTAAACTGCAGGTCGCTTGGCTTAGCGGCCATAAGCACATTAATAACCATCTTTTTACCGGGAAAGCACGCCATAGTAGTTTGCATGCGGTTGGGGTGGGCCTTGGTAAAATCGGGCATTATGCTTTTTTCAAGCACATTACCATGCTGGTTTGCTGAGCGTACAAAATCGTCTTGCGATTCTTTGCTTACCTGTTGGGCTGTTGCCGTTAAAAAGCTAAGGGCTATTACGGCAGTAAATAAAAATTTGGGCATAGGTGGGTAGTTAGTGTAGCTAAATATACGCTTTAATAAAACAATAGCGTTTCGTCAATATACCTCCCCTCCAAGTAGGCTATGCCTACGTCGCACCACGCATGGCAATTCCACTACCAGGCCTTACCCCTAATACTCGTACTTATATTTCGTAAGCCAATACGGCTTGCCGTCTTCCTTTTTAATTACCAACAAAGGGTTGCCTTTAGCATCGCGCTCAAGCACTGTAAGCAAATAGGTTGTAGTCTTCTTTTTTAAAACATCAGTTATAATATAGCCCGTTATATAGCCATTATCACGTGCGGTATAGTCAGTAGTATAATTTGCTGTCAACTTGCCATCGTTATAGTTTTTTACTACCTCCTTTATGGTAAGCATATTTTGGTCAAGGGTGGTTTCTATTACGCTCTGCAGTTCTTCCTCGCGGCCATGCAGCAAATACTCCATTGTGGTGTAGGTGTTTTGCGTATAGCTGTATTTAATTACTGTTTTAGTATACGGCGCCGTAACGCGGGCTTTAAACTTCAGGCTATCGCGGTATTCGTAAACCGTCTTTCGCTCTTCGCCACCCATATCCACTGTTTCTGAAATAAACTGTCCGTAGTCATTTACCAGCCATGTTTTGGTAAACCGCGGCGCTTCATCAGCAGTCCATTTGCCATCCGTTTCAACCGGGTTGGGGTGCGCGGAGTAAATTATCTTTTTGGGGTTTCCCTTAAAGCCGTAGTCGTCAAGGTCGTTATATCCTTTGGGGCTTTGTTCGGTTAAAGCCAGTACAAGCGCAAGTGCAGTAAATAGTTTTAGCATAAGTTATTGGCCAAATATAAGGCACAGCGCATAATAGAAGTACCCGCTCGGCGTAGGCTATGCCTGCGCCACACTAAGATTTAGCAGTTTTACTGTTGGTTTATATGTGCCTTACTAAAACGCTCCCATTCAGGCAAGCCTTCGCTCGTACACAATGTCCCAACTTTCTTTATGTTCGGTTTATAAATCAATCCTACGTATGAATATCATTAAGGCATTCGCCGTTTTCTGTGGTTTAGTACTGCTGTTGGCGGCCTGCTCTACCTCAAAAACGGCAGCAACCACCGGCAGCGATAAAGAATTGGATGAATTGGTTCAACTAATGCAGGGCCGTTTTACCAGCGAACAGCAGGCAAAAAGCGATACAGACTACTTTAACATAAGCCTTATTATGACCCCCATTTGGACCGACCGCACCGATGGCAAATGGCTATATGTAGAGCAGGCCGTGGCCACTAAATTAGAGAAGCCTTACCGCCAGCGCGTATATCATTTGCAGCATCCGTCTAAAAACACCTTTACCAGCGATATTTATACTATAAAAGATGCCCTCTCTTTTGCCGGCCTGCACAACGATAAATCCAAAAGCGAGAAACTGACCTTCGATAAAATTGAGTTGAAAGACGGTTGCACGGTTACCCTTACCCATAAGGGCGATACCTACGAAGGGGGCACCACCAGCGCTAATTGTCCGTCAGACCTCCGAGGGGCCAAGTACGCCACTACAAAAATTGTGTTGAAAAGGGGCCAACTTAACTCGTGGGACCAGGGCTTTGATGAAAGCGGCAAGCAGGTGTGGGGTGCCACAAAAGGCGGCTACATTTTTATTAAGCAATAATTGCTCTCGCACTACCTCCCGCTGTTCTATATGTCTACGCCTCCGCCAGTGTCCCCACTGACGGATGTCAAGGCACCTGCCTTAATAATTCTCTTTACTTTCACCTCATGCTGCAGCAACTAACCTTATACGTAGCCCTCTTCTTTTTCGCCAGCGAAATTATTCTTAGCCGCATCCGCAAATCAAGTGCTGATACAGCCACTGTGCAGCAGGATAAAAACACCCTTCGCCTGTTATGGATAGTAATAATGATAAGTATGGTAGCAGGGGTAAAGCTTGGCTTTATGTTTCCGCGCGCCGAACCTTATGCTGCCTTGCGTTGGAGCGGACTGGCTGTGTTTATTCTGGGCTTTGCCCTGCGCTGGAGCGCCATATTGCAATTAGGCAAAGGCTTTACGGTAGACGTATCAATAGGGAAGGAGCATCAATTACAACAAAGCGGCTTGTATAGCGTCATCCGCCACCCGAGCTACCTTGGTGTTATGCTGGAGTTCCTCGGCTATTCACTGCTACTAAACAGTTGGTATCCTCTGTTCATTATTAACATCCCTGTCTTCCTTGCCCTGCACCACCGCATGAATATTGAAGAGGACTTATTGATAAGCCACTTCGGCAACGCCTACCGCCAATATAAAAGCAAAACCAAACGCTTAGTTCCATTCTTGTATTAACTCCCCTCTGTGAGAGGGGTTAGGGGTGTGTTGCATTCTTTTTCCTGTATTACTTCCCCTATATCAGAGAGGTTAGGGGTGTGTTGTATTTCAAGGCTGTGCCTCCTGCAGTACCCATTGCTTACTCGCCTTTTTCCAGTAATAAGTAGTGCTTTTATCACTTAATGATTCTACAGGGATACGTTGGTTAACTTTCCATTCGGGGTCATTGTCATCGCTAAAGCTTATGGAGGTTTCGTACCAATACATACTGGCGCCGGGGTTTTCGTGTATCTCGGCCTTTTCAACCGCGCCGTTTGTTTTAAAACGTAGCTGGGTTAACACCGAATAACTCATTCTCTTATCGTTTTGCGTGTAGGTAAGTTGCTCTTTGCGGTTATAAAACAACAGGTAGCGGTTGCCATCCTTCCAGGGGGTAATTTTAACTGATACACTGCCATTGGGGTAGTAGTAAAACGTAGTGTCCGTAGGCGCAACCGCAGCAACGGCTTTCTTGTTCGGTTCAACCTTTACCTGTTCCTTTTTTGGGGTTTCACTTACGGGCACAATAGTATCGGCCGATTTTACTACCACGGTATCGCGGCTAACAATTACCAGGGTATCGTGCACCACAACTGTTTCAACCGTTTTAGGGGTAGAGGTGTTACAGCCATTCAATAAGGCCGCTAAAGCAAAAAGTAAAGTGTAATGTTTCAGCATAAGTTTTTGATGGCACCTGCAATTTATAGTTTAAAGCAATAACATTTGTTAGCACAGGCTAATGGCGCTTGTTATAAACATGATAATAAATAAATTGCTTACCAATTACTGTTATATGAAACAATTGGGGCTATATTTCATAACCGTCTTACTGGGCACGCTGGTCTTCTTTGGCATCGGGTATATTGTTTTCGAACTGCTTTTAGGAACATATACCGAGGCGCATACAACGCACATAGCAGGCTTCAAAAAATCAGCCAATGACTTCAGCTTCCTCTTTCTAACTGTTTCCTGTGCAGCTTATGCCATCCTGCTTACATTTATACTTATCCGCTTGTTGGCTGAAAAAAGAGTGGTAAAGGCCTTTTTAATTTCTTCACTTACCGGTATGCTTATAGCTGTAATGACGGATACCTACTGGTATGCTTCCAGTTATTTTTATAACGATTTATTGGTGCTGGGGGCCGACGTTCTTGCTGCCGGCTTAACTGTGGGCTTTTTGGGTGCAACCGTTGTAGCAGTTTACAACACATTAAGCCGTTTGTGGTCCATTGTTTAAGCAGCTTAGTGCTTAAGTAAGTAATCTCCTTTGCGCTTTCCGTCTTCAAATTTTATTATTGCTTAGTAATTACACCCCTTATGAGCCAGTCCTATATTCTCACCTTCGACCTTGGTACCAGCGGCCCCAAAGTGGCCTTGTTTGATGAAAGCTGTAAATGCGTGGGCCACCAGTTTGAAGAAGTGCCCCTCTTGCTTTCAGAAGGGGGAGGAGCAGAGCAACGACCTTCCGATTGGACCAATGCTATACGTTCCTGCTACAAAAAGCTGATATCCTCTACGGGTATTGATACAAAAAAGATAGCCGCCATAAACTGCACCGCCCAATGGAGCGGCACCGTGGCAATGGGTAAGGATGGAAAGGAACTGATGAACTCCATAATTTGGATGGACACCCGTGGTGCGGAATATGTAAAGGAACTAACGCATGGCCCCATTCGTGTAGAAGGTTACGGCGTAGGCAAAATACTAAAGTGGATTCGCCTCACCGGCGGTGGCCCCACCAAAAGCGGTAAGGACCCTATTGCGCACATCCTCTACATTCAAAAACGCTTACCGCAGGTTTATGCTGATACGTATAAGTTTTTGGAACCAAAGGATTACCTCAACTTTTGGTTAACCGGTCGCTATGCAGCAAGTTACGATAGCATTACTCTGCACTGGGTTACTGATAATCGCAACATCAACAATATAACTTACCACGATGGCCTTATTGCCTTAACCGGTATTGATAAAGCCAAACTGCCGGACCTGGTGCCAACCAATAGCGTACTGGGCACAGTCAGCAAGGCTATTGCCGAAGAGTTCGGTTTAAACCCCGATGTAAAAGTGGTTAGCGGCACGCCTGATGTGCAAAGCGCAGCAGTAGGTTCAGGCGCCATCCGCGATTATGAAGGCCACCTTTATGTGGGCACCAGTAGCTGGTTGGTTTGCCATGTGCCTTTCAAAAAAACTGATATGTTCCATAACATGGGCACCATTCCCTCTGCCATGCCCGGCCGCTATTTAATAGCCAACGAACAGGAAACAGCGGGTGCGTGTCTAAACTTTTTAAAGAACAACCTGCTATATTTTCAGGATGAGTTGAACAGCGGTTCAGCCCCTAAGGACTTCTACAAATTGGTAGATAAAATTGTAGCGCAAGTGCCTGCCGGTAGTGAGGGCGTATTCTTCCTTCCTTGGATGTATGGCGAGCGCAGCCCGGTGGATGACCACAGTGTGCGCGGTGGTTTCTACAACCTATCGCTAAACAACAACCGTCAGCATATGATGCGTGCTGTATTGGAAGGGGTAAGCCTTAACGCGCGCTGGTTATTGACGTTTGTTGAGAAAATGACCGCTAAACCTTTCGATGGTATCAATTTTATAGGTGGCGGCGCCAACAGCGATGTTTGGAGCCAGATTATGGCAGATGTGCTCAACAGGCCTATTAAGCAGGTAAAAGAGCCCCTAATGGCAAACAGCCGCGGCACAGCTATGCTGGGTTGGATGGCCATAGGCCGCATGGGTATAGATGAAGCCGCCAAAAGCGTGGAGATAAATAAGGTATTTACCCCCAATCAGGCCCACCGCGCCCTGTACGATGAGCGTTTTGAGCGTTTTGTGGAGATTTACAACAAAAACAAGCCCATCTTCGAAAAGCTGAACCACTAACTTTTGTTATTGCGCCTAATACTGGCATTCTATTCGCTTTAATTTTGTGTTTTTAATGAAGAGAGAGTTGAGAAGAGTTAAATTGCTAAGTGCGGTTTTGGTTTTCCTTTTTTGTATTTCGGCAGCGCCTGTAAACGAACCTACAGGGAAAAAAATGCCTGCAGAATATAACATAGGTAGTGCCGATGTATTAACGGGGGATATTTATGTGCTTAGCTGTTTCGTTTCGGCTGACAATACCCAATGGACTGCGAATGAGAAAAGAGAAGCGCAGGCTTCCTTAAGCAAAGCCGAAAGCTGGTTGCAGAAGCAGGCCAAACGCTATAATGTTCAGGTAAATTTTTCAGGCGGCACTTTTGGTATGGATGCCGATATTGAAAATAGCGATATTGGTTATGGCAGCGGTTGCGGAACTGAGCGGGTTGATGTAATTAGCGAAGTGCTAACATCAATCGGCTACGATGGCTCGCGCGATTTTTACAATTGGGTTTTAACCAATACGCCTTGCACTAAAACCTACATCATGCTGTTCGTAAAGGGCAAAGGTGTTTCCTACTCCATGCCCTACAACAAACGCTGCAATCCCAACATTTACTTTGTTGAAGGCTCCGTAATTTACAGCCACGACCCCGAAGGCCACAAACTGAACGAAAGCGATGTGGCACATGAAACCCTGCACCTGTTCGGCGCCTGGGACTTGTATGAAAACTTTGAACAAAGCGCTAAACGCGAAAAACGCGCGCGCGAGCTTTACCCTAACGACATTATGCTGCGCACTTCTTATAACATTAATGAACTTGAAGTTTCTGAAATGAGTGCCTGGGCTATTGGTTGGAACAACAACTACAAACCCATCTTTAACTGGTTTAAACCCTAATAAGTATAAGTTTGCCCGGTGGATGCTACCTTCAATAATTCCCCTTTACAGAAAGTGGAGTCTCCGCTTTTAACGGAGAAACAAATAGACTTTTACGTTAAGCGCGATGACCTCATTCATCCGTACGTGCAGGGCAACAAATGGCGTAAGTTAAAGTACAACCTGCTTGAGGCGCGTTTGAATAATCACAAAACGCTACTCACATTCGGTGGTCCCTTCAGCAACCATATTCATGCAACAGCGGCAGCAGGCAAGCTTTTTCATTTTAAAACCATTGGCATTATAAGAGGCGAGGAGCCCGAAGCTAAAAGTGATACCCTGCACTTTGCCGCTGAATTTGGTATGGACCTTCATTACATGGACCGCCAGATGTACAGGCAGAAAGATGACCCTGCGAGTATTGAAAGCCTGCGCGTGCAAATAGGCGATTTCTACTATGTTCCCGAAGGAGGAACAAATGTATTTGCATTGGAAGGCGTGGGCGAAATAATTGAAGAGATAGATATTGATTTCGATTACCTGTGCACCGCCTGCGGAACAGGCGGCACTCTGGCCGGTTTAGTAGCGGCATTAAAAGGGCAGAAACAATTGATTGGTTTCTCTTCACTAAAAGGGAAGGACACACTTACCGAACGGGTAAACCAATTGACGAATGAATACTGCGGCCAAACCTTCAACAGCTTCACAGTAAATTTCGATTACCACTTTGGTGGCTATGCCAAGGTAAATGACGAATTGATTGCTTTTATCAAAAACTTCAAAAAGGAATTTGATATTCAGTTAGACCCCGTTTACACCGGCAAATTGATGTATGGTTTATTTGATATGATAAGTAACGACAAGTTTGAGAAAGGCGCGCGCATTATTGCCTTACACACCGGCGGCTTACAGGGCTTATGCGGCTATAAAGAATATTTTGCGGATTAATTATCGTTCTCCTCGTCCTTCTCATTCTTCTGTGGTCTTTGTGTTCTTAATGGTTGATTGCTGTTTTTATACGGGCAATGCCTGCAACCGCTATTACAACAATATCCCCGCAATAAATGATACTTTGCTGTAAACACTACAAAGCCCGTAGCTTTATCTACGTAATAATGTTCGCCTTCAACCAACTTTTCAGGTAGCATAATGCAAAGGTAATCACTTTGTCAGTGCTTAGCATTTCTTGTCATCCTGAGCCAGTCGAAGGATGACATCATAGAAGAGTAATGCGTTATAAGCTTGCCCCGGTATAACTCGCCGGCGTAATCTTGCGTAACTCCTGCTTTATTTCGGCACTTACGTCCAGCGTTTCAATAAAAGCAGCTATGCTTTCACCGGTTATCTGGTTGTTGCCGCGTGTTAACTCTTTCAGCTTTTCATAAGGCTGCGGGTAAGCTTCACGGCGCAATATGGTTTGTATGGCTTCAGCAACTACCGCCCAGTTGGCTTCAAGGTCGGCCTTTAATGCATTCTCATTCAACAGCAGTTTCGATAGTCCTTTTTCAATAGAACTAAGGCTTATCATGGTATGCGCTACCGGCACACCTACGTTGCGTAACACCGTGCTATCGGTTAAATCCCGTTGCAAACGGCTTATGGGCAGTTTAGCGGCAAGGTGTTCAAACAGGGCGTTAGCTAAACCCAAATTGCCTTCCGCGTTTTCAAAATCTATAGGGTTAACCTTGTGCGGCATAGCGCTGCTGCCTACTTCGCCTTTTACCACGCGTTGTTTAAAATACTCCATGCTAATGTAGGTCCACACATCGCGGCACAGGTCTATTAATATAGTATTAATGCGTTTGTAGGCATCAAAGTGCGCAGCAAGGTTGTCGTAGTGTTCAATCTGTGTGGTGTAACGGCTGCGGCGCAGGTGCAGTTTACGCGTCACCAGGTCATTAGCAAATTCCACCCAGTTAATTTTTGGGTAGGCCACATGGTGCGCATTAAAGTTGCCGGTGGCTCCGCCAAACTTTGCACTGTATGGTATCTGCTCAAACAAATGAAACTGGTTTTTTAAGCGTTCTACAAACACCATTATCTCTTTACCCAAACGTGTTGGCGAGGCGGGCTGCCCGTGCGTATGCGCCAGCATAGGTATTTCTTTCCACTCTTCTGCTAAGGCTTCAAGGCGCTCAATCAAGCGCTTTAGCGCGGGCAGGTAAACGTTTTCGTTAGCCTCTTTAAAAGAGAGTGGTACGGAGGTATTGTTAATATCCTGCGAGGTAAGCCCGAAATGGATAAACTCTTTCCACTTGTCTAGTTTAGCCTCATCAAACTTCTCTTTTATAAAATACTCCACGGCTTTCACATCGTGGTTGGTCACTTTTTCAGTGTCCTTTATCTTTTGTGCATCTGCTTCGCTAAAGTCAGTTACCAGCTTGCGCAGGGTAACAAAATGCTTAACCGGAAAATCCGCCAACTGTGGCAGGGGTATTTCGCAAAGCGCTATAAAATACTCCACTTCAACGTGCACACGGTACTTTATTAAAGCGTATTCCGAAAAATATTCGGCTAAATTTTCTGTTTTATTGCGGTAACGGCCATCAACGGGCGAAATGGCTGTAAGTGTAGAAAAGCTCATTGTTCTCTGGTAAGCGCCAAAGATAAAAAATACTCAGCAGTGTATGGTTAATAGCCATTTAAGGCCTTTCCCCGGGCTGCCTCAGTAAATCTTTTGCCAATTTTAAAACCGCACATTTCGGCCGTATTTCATAGGTAATGCAACGTTTTTGTCCTTATCCTCGTTTTATAGGGTCTAAGGCACAAATTTTTTTTTTAGGAAGTAAGAATTTTATTTGCGCTTCAATACGGGGGTTAGCATGTCGAAAAATTTGATCATTGTTGAGTCGCCTGCAAAGGCAAAAACCATTAATAAATTTCTGGGTAAGGACTTTGTCGTTACCTCGTGCTACGGTCATATCCGCGATCTTCCCGAAAGCGGTTTGGCTATTGACGTAAAGAATAATTACGAACCCGACTACGTAGTAAACGACGAAAAGAAGGATGTAATTAAGGAACTTAAAAAGCTGGCCAAAAGCGCTGAAGAGATTTTCCTGGCAACGGATGAAGACCGTGAAGGGGAAGCCATTTCATGGCACCTTTGCGATGTATTAGGCCTTGACCCTAAAAAGGCAAAGCGTATAACGTATACTGAGGTTACTGAAAAAGCTATTAAGGAGGCAGTTAGCCATCCGCGTAATATAAATATGGACCTGGTTAATGCACAGCAGGCCCGCCGTGTGTTAGACCGTTTAGTGGGTTATGAAATTTCTCCTGTGCTGTGGCGCAAGGTTAAGCCAAGCCTTAGTGCAGGCCGTGTGCAAAGCGTTGCAGTACGTTTAATAGTAGAACGCGAACGCGAAATACGTGCGTTTAAGCCCGTTGCCTCTTATAAAGTAGTAGCCTACTTTTTTGTGGAGGACGGCAATAAAAAGAAAGTAGCCTTTAAAGCAGAACGTCCGGAAAACTTCAAAACTGAAAAGGATGCTGAAAAATTCCTGAACGAAGTTGTTGATGCGGAGTTTAAGGTAAAGAGTATAGAAAAGAAGCCCGGCAAACGTACGCCTGCCGCTCCTTTTACTACTTCTACTTTACAGCAGGAAGCCAGCCGCAAACTGGGCTTCTCGGTTAGTAAAACAATGTTGATTGCGCAGAAGCTGTACGAGAACGGTCACATTACCTATATGCGTACCGATTCTACCAACTTATCGGACCTTGCCTTAGATGCACTGGAAACTGAAATAGGCTCGCGCTACGGAAAGAAATACCACAAAAAGCGCCAGTATAATACTAAGAATGCAAGCGCACAGGAAGCGCACGAAGCCATACGCCCGAGTAACGCCAACGTGCCATCTATTGAGGCGGAGAACGACGAAACCCGTTTATACGATTTGATTTGGAAGCGCACATTGGCCAGTCAAATGGCTGATGCCGAAATTGAGAAAACAGTAATTGATATTCTGAACGATAAGAACAAAGAAACTCTTCGCGCACAAGCCGAGGTTATTTTGTTCGATGGCTTTTTGAAAGTATATACTGAAGGTGTAGATGAAGATGCAGAAGGCGATGAGGAAAGCGAAGCATTAATACCACCGGTAAGCGAAGGCCAGGTGCTGGAGTTAAAAGAAATGACAGCTACTGAGCGTTTCACCAAAGCTTCTGCCCGTTATACTGAAGCCAGCCTGGTTAAAAAGCTGGAGGAATTAGGCATTGGCCGTCCTTCTACTTATGCACCAACAATCTCTACTATACAAAAGCGTAACTACGTTTTAAAAGAAAGCCGCGATGGTGTGGAGCGCAAATACACCCAGTATTTATTGAAAAGCGGCAAAGTAGAAAAGGCAGAGAAGACAGAAATAACCGGTGCCGAAAAGAATAAGCTGTTCCCTACGGATATTGGCGCACTGGTAACTGACTTCCTGTTAGAGAATTTCAAAGACATTATGGACTTCAACTTTACTGCGGACATTGAAGGTCAGTTCGACCGTATTGCCGATGGTAAAATTGAGTGGCATAAAATGATTGATAAGTTTTACAAACCTTTCCACGAAACGGTTGAAGTAACTACCAAAGAAGGTAAACGCGCCAGTGGCGAACGTTACCTGGGCGAAGAGCCGGGCACAAACGAACCAATTATTGTTCGTATGGGCCGTTTCGGGCCAATGGCGCAAATAGGTAAAACGCCTGAGGAAGGAGAGGAGGGCAAAAAGAAGCCGCGTTACGCCAAGCTTCGCCCGCAACAGAGCATTGAAACTATTACCCTTGAAGAGGCGTTGGACCTGTTTAAACTGCCACGCACCCTTGGCCAGTTTGAAGGTAAGGATGTAAAAGCCAGCGTAGGACGCTTCGGCCCTTACGTGCAGTTAGATAAAACTTTCGCCTCTATCCCTAAAGATAAGGACCCCTATACGATTACTTTTGAGGACGCTGTGGCTATCCTGCGTGAAAAACAGGAGGCAAATGCCAACAAGCTGATACATAACTTCGAAAAAGAAGGAATTCAGGTGCTCAACGGCAGGTATGGTCCTTATATCAAAAAGGGTAAAGACAATTATAAAATCCCTAAAGATAAAAGTGCCGAATACCTCACCCTCGAAGATGTGATGATGATCATTGGCGAGAGCGGGCCTACCAAAAAGTCCTTCCGTAAACGGAAGTAAATGGCAAATGACAATGAGATTCAGGCGTTAATCCAGCTTCTTGATGATGAAGACAAAGAGGTTTTCCGCCATGTGCACGATAAGCTTTTGAGCCTGGGCACTGAAGTTATTCCAAGTTTAGAACAGGCTTGGAGTTCGGAGTTAAACCCCGCCACGCACGAACGGCTGGAGGAAATTATCCGCGAAATTCAATTTACCTCTTTAGAGAATGAATGGATTGAATGGGTAGAAACCGATAGCCCCGAATTGCTGACCGGTGCGTATCTCGTTGCCCGCTACTTTTACCCCGAATTGAAATTTGAAGAGGTTGAAAAGCGAATCCTTAAGTTAAAGCAAACCATTTGGTTGGAATTAAACTACAACCAAACACCGTTGGAGCAAATTCAAATATTCAACCAGGTATTCTATAACTATCACGATTTTCAAGGCACACAAAACACTGCTGAATACCAGGACCTGTGCATCAACCACGTATTAGAAACAAAAAAGGGAAGTTCTATTGCCGTTGGTATTATCTACCAAATTGTGGCAAACGAACTTAATCTTCCCATATACGGCGTAACGCTATCGCAGCATTATATATTGGCATTCTGCAAAAAGACCTTGCTCGATTTTACTTCTGAGAATTTAGAAAAGGAAGTAATGTTTTATATAAACCCCGTTAACCGTGGCTCAATCTTTAGCCGTAACGAGGTGAAAGATTACCTTGATAAATTGAAAGCGGAACATCACGTCCGCAATTTTCAACCGGCTTCCAATAAAGAAATCATCCGCGAGATGTTGACCTATCTGTTGGAAACCACCAATCTTTCCGACCCTGAAAGACAGTATGCTGAAATAAATAAGCTGTTAGGTTACTTGGCGTAGTTAATTGCTTACTCTTTAACTCCACGTTTTTATAACCCATGCCTGAATAACTAGAGGCTGTCACCCTGAGCCCGTCGAAGGGTGTGTAACTATAATGCTTAAGCGCGATATTAAAACGAAAACTTAACGCCAAGCATGGCATTGATGCCGTAAGAAGGATAGCCGTACCAACGCTGGTACTTCATGTGCGCTATGTTGTTTACTGAAGCAAAGAAACTCCAGTGTTTGTTGAACAGGTATTCAATACTCAGGTTAAGGTCTGCGGTGCCTTTAATTTTGGCTTCCTGCCCAGCGGCTAAGCGTGCATAGGCTGCGCTAATACCATATAAGTCCAGCGTTACGCTAATCTTGTTCTTCCAAACATAATTGGCTCTAAAGGTTAGCTTAAAGTTAGGCTCATGCCAGGCGCGCTTTTCTGTTTTTAGCTGGTAGTGGTTTATATCTGCTAATACTGATAAACGCAACCACTCCTTAACATTGTAACCGGCTTCAATATGGCCGTTGTATATCAACGCATTTTTATCATACACTACATTAAAGCGACGCATATCCAGCGTATCGTTCACAAACAACGGCAGGTTAACCACATGGTTAAAGTGGAAAGCAATATTGTAACTCAGGTTCTGTGCTGTTCCTTTCAAACCAATACCCAAATCACCATTGGTCGTATTCTTAATGTTTGACCAGTTCCACACAAAATTATTGGTATGTAGCAAACTGCTCAACGAGTTCTTTTCGTAACGGTGCTGATAATCTATATACGCTATTATAGAATGTTGGTACAAGCGCTTCTCTACATGCACATCTGCTAAAAAGTAAGGCTTAGGGCCATCTATGGCAATACCCACTTTAACGTGTGCTCTCCAGTCATCATTATTAAAGGCATAGCCGGCTTTCAACCGGAAAATATTACGCTGTAACACCAATGAGTCATTCTTCAACCGAGAAATATCAAAGTTGAAGTCTCCGGTTACAGCATGCACCTTTTCAATACCCTTTCTAAAGTCGGTATTGCCGGCAATAAACCATTCATTGGCTTTGCCATAGGTTTCCTGCAAGTAGTTAAAGTTCAGGTCCTGTTTAAAGTCAATATCCGCTTTATTGCGCTGCGCATTGCGGAAATAAAGCAGCGCATCATAGGTGCGGAACACCTGCCTTACATCTTTTGCAGCAAAAGCAGTGTCTGAGTAGCTGGTGTCTACACTATAAAAGTGCGTACGGTAATTTCTAAAGGTAAAGCCTGTTCCTACTTCAAATGTTTTAGGGTAATACCTAAAGTAAGCACCCGCTTCATCATCACTAAAGCGCTGGTTCTTTATCTTAAACTCCCTTGCCGATAGATGATTATAGAACAGGCCGAATTTCACATTCTTAGCCTTATTGTCATTATAAGCTAATTGTGCCAAAGGCATTAACTGACTGCCAAAACCCAGTTTAATAAAGCTGGTATTGTATTTCTCCAGCTTCTCGGTGCTTATAGCTATAGGCTTAAGCGGGTTGGTTTCAAAGCTAAACTGCTTGTAATCTTTTGAAGGCACACTGTATTCCAGCTTAGGCTGCTTCTCTTCAATCTCCGGTATGTTGGGTTGAATAGTTATCTTCTGTGCATCCTGTATGCTGCCTTCAAATTCTTTTACTACCACCACCTGGTTATCTAAACCCTTATCGTCCTGCGCATAGCAGAAAAGGCTCAGCAAACTGGCTGCAGAGACTAAAAGAAACTGTATGTGCCTTTTCGTTCTCATTTATTAATGATTATCGAATCGCTTTCCATTATTAAAGTATCTGAAGGGGCTATCAGCATCAACTTCGATTTGTTTAACTCTTCAGCGCGTATCTTCTCCAGCTTTTCTTTTGCTTCACTCAACAACGCCTTGTCGCCTTCGTAATTGGCTACTATACTTTCTAAAGTTGATTTTGCCTGGAATGAATTATTCTGCGCATAGTAGTTATCGGCCATAAGTATAAAGGTCTTCACCACCCAGTATTCGTAGCTGGCATATTTATTCTTCAGCTTAAAGCAGGTATCTAACGATTGCTTGTAGTTACCTTGTTCAAACAAAATTTTAGCCAGCATGTATTTACTCTCCACACACTTCTCACTCACAGGGTATTCCACAACGCGCTTAAACGCACTTTGTGCAAACTCCTTATTATCTAAAGCGTAGTAAGCCTTGCCTTTGCGGTAGTAGGCATCCTGTATATCTGTTTCTTTGGCAATGCCGCTGTTTATCAGTTGGTCTGCCAGTTCAATTACTTCTTCATTCTTATTCAACTTAACCGCCGAAGCCAGCATACCTATCATGGCGTTATAGGTATTTTCCTGTTTGCTGCTGGCCACATACAACTGCTTGTAATAAGTTAAGGCCTTATCGTAGTTCTTTAACTCAAAGTAGGCAATGCCGGTAGCCTTAATCAAGGCGCTTTCGTAATACTTGGCATATTTAGCTTCTATCACAGCTTCCAAATCAGGAAAGGCCGCCGCATAGTCTTTAACTTTCAGATGGCATTGTGCCTTCTTCCAATGCGCTTCACTGGTTTTATAGGTGCCCGGGAACTGGCTTATATAGCCGCCATATAGCTCAATTGCTCTTTCGCAGTTGCCGCTGTTGTAAACATTCTCAGCGCTTTGGTAAGTAAGTGAGTCCTGCTCGTACGTGCTAACCTGTATGTTGGTGTTGTTCTTAACGAAATCAAAGTATTCATTTGCCTTACCAACCTCAACATAAATATCCTTTAAGGCGTCCACCGCTTCTTTCTCTTCCTTGCTGCCGGGGTATTTTTTCACTACAGACTTATAATCCTCTATTGCTAGTTCCTTCTTGCCTAAGCTGTAATCAACAATAGCCGTTTTCATATAGGCTGAAGGCACCAACTGACTACCGGGGTATTTGCTGATTAAACTTTGATAGGAGGTTCGCGCCGCACTGTAGTTTTCATCATCCAGGTAGGTTTCTGCAATCTCATACATGGCCCTATCCGCGTAGTTAGAGGTAGGGAACTTGCTCAACAGCGAATTCATTGCAGTTATCTTCTCTGCATTTCTGTTTTGCAGCCCCAGTATTATCCCTTTTTGGTATTGCGCATATTCAGCTGCATTCCAGTTGTTATCTACAATTACGCTATACGCATCAATGGCTTTATTGTAGTTCTTGGTAACGAAGTTGCAATCGGCCAAACGCAGGTAAAGGTCTGCCTGCAACGCTTTTACTCCTTTCTGGTCTATACTGTTTGGTGCTTCGTTAGTAGCGGCATCAAAATAAACAGCGGCATCGCTGTAGCTTTTCTTTTTAAAGTAGCAGTAAGCGGTATTATACTGCGCCCTGAATTTTGAAGCTTCGCCTTTCTTCTCAACATCTGCCGTAGCCATTTGGCTAAACTTCATATAATTCAGGCGAGCGTTATCATAATCTGCTTTGCCGTATTGTATTTCTGCTTTTAGGTAAGTAGCCAGGGCGGTAATAACTAAATCAGTGCCACCGCTTAAACTCTTATCGCACAGTTGAAGGGCCTCATCTGCTTTGGTGTCATTATACAACTCCACCGCGCGGAAGTAGGTAACCCTTTGATAAGCCTCCTTAATCATCGGGCTTGTCATTTTCATGTGCTCCATTATGCGGTAGGCCTTATCGTAGTTTTTAGTTTGCACTAAGGCAGCAGCCAACAACTCATTTACCTCATCCACATAAGTGCCGTTGCTGTATTTATCCAGGTAATCTTCAAAACTCTGTATGGCCTCGCTGGTTTGCCCTGCTTCAAAAGATAGCTTACCATAATTAAACAGCGCATTCTGCTTTATGGTTTCATCGTAATTCATGCTGGCCGCGCTTTGAAATGCCGAGCGGGCCTTGTCCTTTTGATTTGTTTGCAAATAGCAATCAGCCAAAGCATAAGTGGCCGTTTGCCCCAGTGGCTCTTCCAGTATGTTTAGCTGCTTAAAGTTGTCAATAGCCTTATTGTAATTGCCTGTTTTATACTGGCAGTAGGCCAACTGGTAAATATCTTCCTTAGTGGCTTTAGGCGCTTTGTTTATATACTCCTCCAACAGCGGCAATGCCTTGGCGTATTCATTCTTCTGAAAATAAACCTTGCCCAATAAAAACTTCATCTCGTCTTTATAAAGCACCTCAGGCTTATCAAGGTTCTTTTTTATGTAAGGGGTAAGGGTGTCGTATTCCTTTTTATAAAAGTATATCTGCGAAATGTAGTAGGGTATAACGCTGCTGTACATTTTCGAGTCTTCAATATCCTTAAAGCTCTTTAATGCATCGTTGTAATCTTTATTAAAGAAGGAGATAAAGGCGTAGTAATACGTAGCAGGGTAATAGTATTTATCCTTAACATCCTTTATTGAGGCAAACAGCGGTTTCGCTTCAGCAAACTTCTTCTTGGTAAAATAGGCGTAAGCCAGCATAAAGCGATAGTCATACAACTGCTGGTTGTTCAGGTCCTCGGTCTTTACCTTGGCCAGGTAATCAATGGTTTCCTGGTATTTTTTATTGCGGTAATAGTATTTGCCTAAATACAGGTAAATCAACCGGCGCTTATCTGTTTCGTGGTAGTTCTTAAAATAACCCAGTAGCAGGCTTTCAGCATCCTTGTCGTTTGTTTCAGCGGCACAAACAGCTATATAATACTCCAGGTTTTGAATCAGCACCGTATTACCATGCCAGGTGCTGTTGTGTTGTTGCTTGTAAATCTCCTCAAACTTTTCGCGTGCAGCCAGGTAGTTGTGCTCATCAAACAACTCCAATCCCTTACTAAACCCTTGCTCGGGGTCTAAATACACCTGCGTTTGCTGTGCATCAGCAAAAAACACACTCATTAACAGTAAAGCAATAACTCCGCATTTCTTACGCATGCACCCCAACTGGTTGTTATAACGCAACAAAGTTATTTTTTAGTATAGGGCTGTATGGACGCAAGGCCTTTTCAATTTCCACTCATCCGCTAAAGTGTCTAATGAAAAAAGCAATTAACGCGGCTCATCGTTTTGGCCGCTGCGCCGCAATATCCAATCGCTTAGGCGCCTAAACAGCGGTCGCTGCTGTTCGTTTGGTATTTCCCCAATTAAAAAACCGTAGGGTTTTAATGGCTCAATATGGTCGCAGGCTATTTTGAACATACCAATCGAGGGTATAGCCAGTATCATACCGGGTATACCCCAAATCAATTCGCCAATCACCAGGGCTATAATGGTAAATAGCGGATTAATATGCACCTGCGCGCCTACAATCAAGGGTTCTAAAATGTAAGTTTGAATAAACTGTACGCTGCCATAGGTTATAAGTATGCTAACCACCATGCCTGCTCCACCGCCATCGGCTACGGAAAATAAAACCGTTAACAAGGAACCGGTAAGATTGCCGATAAATGGCACCATTTCAAGCAAGCCGCACAGCACCGCAAAAAAGATGGCATTCTTTACACCTATAATGCTAAAGCCTATACCGTACATTATCCAAAGCACCACTATCATTTTAGTAAGCCCCCATAGGTACTGCTGCGATACCTTGGCTGCGTTGAATATCAGGCTTCGCACTTCTTGTTTTTCAGTTTGCGGAAACACTTTGGTGAAAAACACTTTAATGTGATGGCGGTAGAACAGTAAAAGAAAGAAATACACCACCACCAGCACAAAACTCACTACCACTTCCAGTGTGGAGCCTACAGCCGTAGCCGCTACTGAGGTAAGCGCTGCGGTTTTTTCCTTCAGCATATCATTCTGTTCCTCTACAGGGATGTTGAATTTTGCGTTAATCCACGCTTGTATAGTATCAGTTGCGTCCAGAATGCGCGCTTCAATTTTTGGGGCATCTTGTGCCAATGAAGATATTTGCCAATCCAACAATGCTATGGTACCCGCCATGCCGGCCAATAGTATTAATATGCAGCATAAGGCTGCCGGGCCCCTGGGCAAACGTTTGCCTTCAAGCCATTTGCTAACGGGTAGAAACAACATAGCCAGCACGGCCCCAAAGCATAAGGGAACCAAAAAAGGCTTTGCAAAATACAGCACAGCTACCCCTAATATCAGTAGTAAAAGCAAGCGTATGGCATGCGTAGAGTTGGCCGTCATACTAATTTGACGGTAAACAGGCGTTTTTAGTATTGTATTCAAGGCTAAAGTGAGCGCAGGGGGGCGGAATAGGATAGTAGCCTGTATTTAATAAATTCAGGCAACTAAAACCACTACTATGGCTAACAATGCACCTACCGCGGGCGAGGTTACACCTGCAAACATTATGCAATTGGGCATGGCTTTCTTTGCTTCCAAAACGCTGCTTTCCGCAGTAAAGTTGGGGCTGTTTACAACCCTTTCCGGCAATAAACAATTATCCGGTAAGCAAATTCAGGATCAACTTGGCCTGCACAGCCGCTCGGTTTACGATTTTCTGGATGGCCTAACCGCTCTCGGCTTTTTAAACCGCACAGGCCTGCTCGAAAATGCTTTATATAGTAATACTGCTGAAACAGAAATATTCCTTGACCGTACCAAACCTTCATACATCGGTGGAATTTTAGAAATGGCGAATGACCGCCTCTATCGTTTCTGGGCCGATTTAGATGATGCCCTGCTTACCGGTAAACCTCAAAACGAAATTAAGCATACAGGCAAGTCAATGTTTGAAGAGCTATATGCTGACCCTGCAAGGTTGAAGCAGTTTGTAAACGCCATGGCCGGCATAAGCACCGGTAACTTTATGGCGCTGGCACAAAAGGTAAATTTTGCTCCTTATAAAACGTTGTATGATGTTGGCGGAGCTGCAGGCGTATTGGCCGTGCAGGTGGCTAAACATAATCCGCATTTGCAATGCACTACTTTAGATTTACCACCCGTTGAGCCTATAGCTAAGGAATATATTGCTGCACATGGAATGGCCGACAAAGTAAAAACAGGCGTTATCGATTTCTTTAAAGACGATTTCCCAAAGGCGGATGTAATTACTATGGGTATGATTTTGCATGATTGGGACCTTGAAAATAAAATGATGCTTATCCGCAAGGCTTATAATGCATTGCCACAGGGCGGCGCCTTTATTGCCATTGAATGTTTAATTGACGATAACCGCAATCAGAACGTATTTGGCTTAATGATGTCCTTAAACATGCTTATTGAGTTCGGCGTAGCATTTGATTATACCGGTGCCGATTTCGATAAGTGGACGAAAGAAGCTGGCTTTGCCCGTACCGAAGTAGTTCATTTAATGGGCCCTTACAGTGCAGCTATAGCTTACAAGTAAAGTTATCGCGCAATTATTAACGGCCGCTTAAATACTGCTGTTTCCGTTTTAATACTCAGTTGATATACACCTTCAGCAAAGTCTTCTGTGTTGAGTTGGTATAGGTTAGTGCTAAGTGGTTCAGTTAATATCAATTGTCCGTTGCTGTTTAATAGCTGTAATTCGTATTTATCACTCAAAGGACAGCTAATTGTAGCAATACCATCAGCAGGGTTGGGGAATACAGAGAGAAGTTCCTCATCTATAGGCTGAATGGCATTAGGCCCCGTTAAACAAATAGTATTTGGTGCTGTGCTGCAGCCCAAAGCATCGCTTATTACAAACGTGTAGCAACCTATTGCAAGATTTGTATAGGTGGTATTTCCTGAAAATGCCGAACCGTCTATAGATGTACCGTAAGGAGCCGAGCCTCCACTAATGTCAAATAGCACACTGCCATCATTACTTACTAAAGTAGTAGGTTGATTTTGCTGGTAATTATAATTAAGCGCTGAAGGCTCACTTACAACAAAACTTGAACTTACCGAGCATTGGTTCTGATCAGTTACTTCAAGAAAATAAGGGCCGGCACTTATTCCGCACACAGATGAGGTATCCGGTGAAGCAAAACTCCAGGTGTAGGTGTACGGCGCAACGCCACCATTTACAAAAGCGTTTACACAACCGCTGCTATCGCCATGACATAGTACATCAGTTTTTTGAACACTTAGCGTTAATAAGCCCGGCTCATTAATAATAAAGGAGCCCGAAACACTTTGGCTGCTTCCATCGGTTATTGTAACCTGATAATTTGCCGCACATAAATTACTTTGGTTAGCAGAATCTGGCAGGGCATTGCTCCAGGTGTAAGTATAAGGGGGCATGCCGCCATTTACATTCAGGTTAATGCTTCCATTACACTGCCCATAGCAGTTTATATTGGTAGTAATGGCATTTACAGCTAAGGGTAGCGTTGCAATAGGGAAAATACAGCTGGTGTCTACGGTTATTGCGCTGCTTAATATAGGGGAGTAGTAAACAACTGATTTATTCGCGTCATCAAAGTAATCATATATCACCGAGTCTATATGCTGTAGATTGTTACCTCCCCAATAATTACTATCAACGTAAACCGTAGTTAAGCCATAACTGATGTCATTATACAATTCATATTGAGCTAAGGCGTCAGAGAATGTATTGTACTTGAAGTAAAGGAAATTGGAATTACCATTTCCTGAAGCAACACTTAACAGAACGGTCTTCGGGGTGTTATTGTCAGCAAACTTATTGTAGGCTACATGAGTAAGTTGGCTGTTGTTTATTGTAGGGTTTATTTTAAAGCAACTGTAACTTGATGTGTTGTTAAGCAGTAGATTATTGTTTATTTCAACAGGCCCTCCGGCCGAATAGTTCTCCAGGCTGATAACAGCATTATTTCCACTGTTATTGTATATAAAAAGGTTGCTGCTTAGTGCTATTGATGAATTGGTGAGCGAAAGAATCTTGCCTGTGTTACCGGTAAAAGTATTGCAGCTTATTAGCGTATTTCCAAATCCGGTCATGCTGATAACATCATTATTAAAAGCGAAATAATTTTCTTCAATTTTTAAGTTGCTATGGCCTGTAAATGCCCCCTGTATGGCTCCCTTGTTATAGGCTATATAGCATTGTTCAATTTTTAAATAATTAGTAGGCACAGGAGCATTGCCCGAACCCAAATAAATTGCACTTAAACTGTTATTGGTTATAGTGTCATTGTTTATTTCAATATCGTTATTGGTTAAGTCGTAATTTGCAAGTTTCAATCCCTCTTTTAAACAAAATGATATTGTGCTGGAATCAAGTCTAAATGAGGAAAGGTTAGCTAGTATTCCGCTGCTTGAGCTATAACTTATGTTACAGTGATTGAAATAGGGGGAAGACTGACTGATATCAAACGCTCCGGCCCCAATACCCCCGGCGTATAGTATATCACAGTATTTCATTATGGTTCCCGATAGGTAATTGCCGTTGCTGTCTAACTGAGCGTCCGTACATAAATCCGAAAAATTAATTTTTGCCCAATCGCCCGGCGCTGGAGTAACCTGGTTAGAAGTAAATACGATTTTATTATAAGGAGTTCCAATAGCAATTAGTTCGCCATCTATTTGCAGGGCTTTGTCCGTATTGAATTTTACAACTGTTCCGGGCTCAATTGTAAGGGTATAGCCTTGTGCAACTAAAATATTACCTGTAACTATATAAGGGCTGGCGTTTGCTGTCCAGGTGGTATTTGCGGCTATTAGGCCACTTACATTTGTTTGCGCCACTGCCGTGCAGCAACCTAATAGTGCTAATAGGTAAAGGAGTGTTTTCATGTTTAGGTTTACGTAAGCCTAAAATACAGGAAAACTATTAATTGATAATTTTAGAATTATGAAGCGATTCAACGCATTAGTGAAATGCAAAAGTTTGTAGCTTAATCTCTGAAGTTGTAATTGTTCAGTACGAATGCTAAGAAATATTTTGCTACCGTTCCACCGCAAAGGTGCGGTTAATTATGCCTTGTGTGCTTGTAAGGCGCAATACATAATAACCCGCAGTAAGTTCTTTAGTGCTTAATACGTAGTTATTGGTATGTACCTTTACAGTGCTTATTACCTGCCCTGCAACATCCAACAGCGTTAACTCGTAAGGTTCTTCATTGTCGAAACGTACATTCAACACATCAACTGAAGGGTTAGGGTAAACAAGTGTCTGTTTGGTGTTTTCGTTTGTTATGCCATTGGGCGCGCTAAGGCAAAACGTATCAGCCGGGGCTGAGCATCCTAAACCATCCACAACATAAACTACATAACAGCCTACGGCCAGGTTATAATAAGCCGTGTCAGGTGTGGGGTTCCCTCCATTTATTGTAATACCATAAGGCAAGGTGCCGCCTGTAATACTTAACAGCAGTGAACCATCATTACTGCTTTGTGTAGTGGGGTTGGTAATTTGAGCCACAGTGTTTATTGCAGTTCCCTCACTAACGCTAAACGAAGTGGTAACAGAGCATTGGTTCGCATCAGTAGCGGTAAGGTTGTAGCCGCCTGCCATAAGCCCGCAAATTTGGTTGGTGTCTGGTCCGCCATTACTCCAGTTGTAAGCATAGTTACCTACGCCTCCGCTAACTGTTGCAATAGCGCAACCATTGTCCCCGCCATAGCAGGTAGCATTAAGGGTGTTTATGCTTAGCGTTAAAGCAGATGGCTGCGTTATGATAAACGAAGCTGAAGCGGTGCTGCTACTGTTATCAGTTACCGTTACCTGGTAGGTGCCTGCGCATAAATTGTTTTGGTTGGCTGTTGCCGGTAAACTGCTGCTCCAGTTGTAGCTGTAGGGTTGTGTGCCGCCGCTTACATTTAATGTTATGCTGCCGTTGCAACTGCCAAAACAGCTTACGTTTGTTTTACTGCCGCTAACGGTTAGGGCTGTTACAGTTGTTGTGCTGTCCATTACTACAAGGCTGTCTATATCTACAAAATAATCGGTAGCGCTGCCCTTGGTAACTATAATTTTCAAGTTGCCCGATTGCCCCGCAAGGTTACCAACCGGTATAGTAACTTTTTTAAATGCGTTGCTTGTAACGTGGTTGCTTTGGTTTATGCTGTAAATGCTTTGGTAAAGGCCAAGGCTTTGGCTGCCTGCAAAAATCTCTACCTTATCATTTGTGCCCAGCACCGTGCCGGTAGCAGGGTATAAGCTTTGGTCCACTATGCGGTAGTAAAAAGAAACTCTGCTGGTAGCAGTTAAAGGGCCAATTAACGGACTAACCGTAGTATCGCGGGTGTTAAAGGTGCTTATTTGCGAAATAAGGCCTTTGCTGCTGCCCATGCCGTGCGTTTGGTAAACGCTCATATCGCTAAGGTAGCCGCCCTGCGTACCTAGGGTGGTAAAGTTGGTGTAGCTTTCAAAGGCATCAACAAAGGGATAGGTTTGTGCCGTAGCCACCAAACAACTTAAAAACAAAACGGGCAGTAGTAATCGCTTCATAAGTTTTATTTGCGCTCAAACATATTTGAACACGCCATCATAAAAAATGGTGGTGTTTCTTAAAAATAAGATTGAGTATCGGCCTGGTTTTATGCTATTTCCTAAGTAGCGGCAAGTAAAAAAACGCCAATTACCTTCCTAATCAGACGACCAATGGATAGGATTTTATTTAATGCAACTATACCGTAAGGGATTACCGCTACTTCTCAAAACCCGGCATGTAGAACACATTAAAGCGGTGCCCATCAGGGTCAGCGAACACAAAGCCGTAATAACCGGGCCCGAAACCTTCCGGCTGCGTAATTAACTTACCGCCTGCAGGTTCAACTTCTTTAGCCCATGCGTCGGCTTCTTCTTTCCCCTTGCACGAAATGGAGAATATTACCTCATTCACTTTTGTAGTGTCGGCCATATCACTTTTAGTGCTGCCGGCCAACACATCCTTTAAAAGAAAGCAGATAATAAAATTACTATCGCTAAAGCCAAAGGCCACCAACTTATCATCGGCCGGGCCGTGTGGCTTAAACCCTAAGGCGGTGTAAAATGCTGTGGTGCGCGCTAAATCGCTAACGCCTAGGTTTCCCCATATCTGTTTTGGATTCATAATAGCTAAAGATATTAAAAACTCGCTGTTTAATGTAGGGGTATATTGTCAAGCATGATTAGCGAAATGCTAAAGAGAATACGTATTTCGATAATTATATAAGCTAAACCAAATATTATGAAGTGGATAGTAACGATTACTTTATGCTTAACCATGATTTTTGCATTTGCAGAAAACGATAACCACGGTAAAAAACCGGTTAAAGTGAAGTTGCCCAAAGGTACTTATAAGGTTAATGATAAGGTTTATGTAAAGGACGGCTATAAAGCCACTGTAGCCGGAGATAAATCAACCGTAACGGTTGCCCGCATGAATAACTCCGGCACTGTATCGGGCACGTTTAGCTGTACCTGCGTGCAGGGTAGTGGCGGCTGCACCGTAACCACTATTGGCAATACTATAGTGTGCGAAAGCAGTGGTTGCAGCAATTGTACCATGGTTACCAAAATACCAAGCAAGGTTAAGGCGACCACTATGAGGGCCCAGTAAAATGCTTAATTATTAAAAACTGCGCGGGTGGTAGTCAAATACTATTGCCCGCGCAGTTTGCTTTTGACAAGGGCGGATGCCGGCGAAGTAGGTCTCCTTCGATGTCTAGTCTTCGACAGGCTCAGACTGACAGTTGGTGATATAAGTTCGGAAGGTTTTTTGAGGAAAAGTGACGCGTAAAAACGGTTAATTGAAAAACAGATTACTACAGAAGCAATAAACGCACTTGTCACCCTGAGCCCCGTCGAAGGGTAGACCTCGAAAAGCGCACTATTACGTGCCTGCTAAATTAGGCCTCCGTCTGTGTCTTCACAGACGGATAACACTATACCAATTGCGTCTGTGCGGACACAGACGCAGGCGGAGAGCTATCGTGCCGTTGCAATCTTCAATTTTGTGATTCTTGTATTAGTGTCTGCCTGAAAGTTTTAATTACAAAGCGGAAGATTGCCGCGTTGAATACGCTGCTATTAATTTTGGAATTCTTCCTCGCAATGACTATCTGTTTGATGGAATACAGGAGCCCGTGTAGCGCAACAGTTTAAAAATCTGTCATTGCGAGGCATATTCAGCTAAAATCAATTAGCGTATCATGCCGTGGCAATCTTCTGATTTGTGATTGTGTTTTTGCACGACCGCATGCTTAAGCCAGTGGGTGCGTATTTAGAGTTATTTCTTACGGCTTTTCTGAATTTTACCATTAGGCATAACCTTGACAATGGTTACAACACTATCTGTTACCACGTCTACACTAAACATATCGAAGCCGTCTTTAAATTCTCCGCCCGGTGTTAAAACGCTATCGTTTGCAGGTCGGTCTCTTTGGTCAACAACAGCAAATACAATGCTGTCTTCTGTGCCAAAGGTTTTATAGTCGTAATGAGTTATAGCTCCATCACCATCGCAGCTCCTTCCAATTTCTAAACCTTCCTGAAATGTTTGCTTATTAAATATCGCGATTTCGTCATAAACACAAGTGCCCGTTGACCTATACAGAAAGGCAATAAATACGCTATCGTTTAACTTTTTGCATGCGTTTAACTGTAAACCGTATGGGCCGTATATATCCGATTCAGAGGAATCCTGAACGGCAGATTGGAAATAATCCAGCATCCATTTAGGTGCGGTTTGGGTATTTAATTCAAAGGAATATTTTTTTTCACTTTCTCCTGTTGAATCTACAATACTGGAACTGTCAGAAACATTTTGCTGTAAAGCCGTTCCGTTGTTGGAAGGCCCATTGCAGCCTAACAAAAACAGGAGTGGTATAAAATTAAGATGCTTCATTAGATATTGAGTTATCTAATGAAGCACTTAGTTGTTTAAAATCCAAATTTTCTCTTATGCGTTTAGCGTATTCTCTAACGCCTGGTCGTAGAGGTCTTTCCAGTCGCTGCTGGTGCCCCAGCGTTCTTTGTCAACAAATATCATACTGGTAGTTACTATACCTATATTATTAAAATCTACATCGTGCTTGGCCAGTACTTCTAAAAAGGCATCTTCTTTGGTATCCTTCACCGTTACTACTACGCGGCTTTGGGCTTCGCCAAATAAAAAGGCATCCTTACGCATATCGGGGTCGGTTTCAATTTCGAAACCGCGCTTGCCGGTTATGGCGCTTTCAACTAAGGCTATAAACAAACCGCCTTCAGCAATATCGTGTGCGCTTTCAATTACCTGCTCGCTTATAAGGTCCTTAATAGCATTCTGCACTTTTACTTCGGTAGCTAAATCAAAGTAAGGGGCAGGGCTGTTCTGCACACCATGGTGGCGCACCAGGTATTCTGAGGAAGAGATGTCCTCCTGCATTTCACCAATTACATATATACGGTCGCCCGATTTTTTGAAGTCCATGGTCATGGCGGTTTCCTTATCGTTCACCAAGCCAATCATACCAATTGTAGGTGTAGGGAACACTGCACCGCCTTCAGTGCTTTGATTGTAGAAACTTACGTTACCACCGGTAACAGGGGTTTCAAAGGCATTGCAGGCCTCGCCCATGCCTTTAATGGCATTTACAAACTGCCAGTAAACTTCAGGCAGGTAAGGGTTGCCAAAGTTTAAGCAATTGGTAATAGCGCTTGGCTCGCCGCCGCTGCACACAATGTTGCGGGCTGCTTCAGCCACGGCAATCTGTCCGCCCACGAATGGGTCGGCCCATACGTAGCGTGCATTGCAATCAACTGTAACGGCTAAGTGCTTGTTGCTGCCTAATACGCGCACCACGGCTGCGTCAGCAGGGCGGTTAGTGCTGGTGTTGGCTACGCCCACCATGCTATCGTATTGCTCATACACCCAACGCTTGCTGGCTACATTCAACTGCTTCGTCAGGAATTTTGCCACCGCCTTAATATCTTCAGGCTGCTCAACGCTGTCTATCTTAAATTTCTTGTTCTCGCTAAAGTAAGCCGGCTCTTTGTACTCGCGCTCGTAAACCGGTGCGCCGCCGCCAAGCACTAAGCTTTCAGCAGGCACTTTGGCCACTAATTCGCTGCCAACATAATATTCTAAATCTCCGCCATTGGTTACCTCGCCTATAATCTCGCAGTGCAGGTCCCACTTTTCAAATACGGCTTCCACATCTTTCTCGCGACCTTTCTCTACCACAATCAACATGCGCTCCTGGCTTTCACTCAATAGTATTTCCCAAGGCTTCATGTTCTGTTGACGGGTAGGCACCTTATCCAGGTAAACCTTCATACCGCTCTTGCCCTTGGCGCTCATTTCAGAAGTTGAGCAGGTAATACCCGCAGCGCCCATATCCTGCATGCCTACTACGGCACCGGTTTTAATTACTTCCAATGATGCTTCCAGCAACAGTTTTTCTGTAAAAGGGTCGCCCACTTGCACGGCAGGTAAATCTTTAGCGCTGTCTTCAGTAATATCCTTTGAGGCAAAAGCCGCACCGTGTATACCATCCTTACCTGTAGATGAACCTACAATGTAAACCGGGTTGCCGGCGCCTTTACTTATAGCGCTAACGGTTTCATTGGTTTTAACTATACCCACGCTCATAGCATTTACCAGCGGGTTAGTTTGGTAAACCGGGTCAAAGTAAACTTCGCCTGCTACCGTTGGCACGCCGAAGCAGTTGCCATAGTCGCCAATACCTTTAACAACACCTTTCAGCAAATACTTAGTGCGGTCGTTTTCCAAATCGCCAAAACGCAGACTGTTCAACGCGCAAATAGGGCGCGCGCCCATGGTAAAAATATCGCGGTGTATACCGCCCACGCCTGTTGCAGCGCCCTGGTAAGGCTCCAGCGCACTCGGGTGGTTGTGCGATTCAATTTTAAAGGCACAAGCCAGGCCATCGCCAAGGTCAACCAAACCGGCATTCTCTTCGCCGGCTTCAACCAACAGGTGCTTGCCTTTGCGGGGCAGGGTTTTTAACCACTTTATACTGTTCTTATAGCTGCAATGCTCGCTCCACATTACACTGAAAATGCTCAATTCATTAAAATTCGGCACACGGCCCAGTATCTGCTTTATCTTATCAAATTCCTCGGGCAAAAGGCCTAACTGCTTTGCCTGTTCAACTGTGGTCGGTTCCAAATGTGCTGCTGCGCTCATATTTTCTGTTTAGGTGGGCAAAAATAGCCTTAATCACTTCTTTATAAAGGAAGTTTTTATGAAAGTGTTGAAAAATTTGATGTCGTTTTTATTGGGAAAAAACCGGGTTACGCTCAGTTTGTTATCAGCAATAAAGAAAAACAGCAGACTTAGCGCCGCTACACTGTAACTAATTGTAGCCGCAAGGCCCGCACCGCTCATTACATAATGCGGTATTAAAAGGGCACTGAAAATAATGAGAGTAATCAGCCCCGCTGCATTCGCTACCAATAGCGCCTTATAACGCGCCACCCCGTAGTAAAAGCTACTGATAACCAGCAAAACGCTGTATATCCATATGCCGGGGAAGAGGAAGCGCACGCTGTGCTTAACATCCGTAAACCCATGCCCAAAGACAAATACATAAACCGAATTAGGAACTAAATATAATACCAATAAGGCCAAAGCGCAGGCAATAAGGCTGAACTTTACCAGGCTAAGCGTGCGCTCAGCTTCATGTTTAACCTCCACTGTGTTAGAAGTAGAAACATAATGCACTGTGGCAATGCTGCGCGGTATTATCCAAACGGCTTCCAGTATAGAAATACCAATAGAGTAAATACCCAAATAGCGCGGGCCCTGCTGCAAACCCAGCTGATAGAAATACAGCCTTAGGTTAAGTAACTGCAATATCTCCACCAGTTGAAACACGAAGCCGTAACTGAAGTTGCTCCTAATGTCAGCCAGCGAGAAGTGAATAGAACTGATATTGATATGCCTTGCCAGCAATGCAAAGCCTAAACCGGCGGTTATAGTATAAGAGAAGATGGAGGCATAGATATAGGCATGCACATTGTGCACGTTAAAGAAAAGGTAGCAGGCTCCTACCCCACTTACCAAAAACACTAAGGGCACGAGTGAAAGCATGTTTGATAAACGGATATTTTGTTGCGCCAGCAATACCGTTTGTTGCGTGCTTATAATAGCCGATAACCAGGCCAATGCACTAACTGCCACAACCCACTCTGCGGGTATAATAGAGGTTAGCGATAGAAAGGCGTAGGCGCTAATGCTAACCAATAGCGACCATACCAATGCGGGTAAAAGCAGAGCTTCAATTTTGTTGCGGGGCAACAGGTAAACCAGCACGTGGCCCCCTAAAATGTTGCAGATAAATACAATGAAAAAGATGGTGGTGATAATAAGCGTGGTTTGCCCTTTAACCTCTGGTCCGCTATGGCGGGCAATCATTAACGCCAATAGAAAGTTAAGCAGGGTGCTGCCTGCCCGCGTTATAACGGTATTAATGATTTGTTTGCGCAATGCCGCTTTTTGAAAGCGGGAAGGTAAGAAAATAGAGCAAGTGGTTTCGTTGGTAATATATCTGCCATCCCTACGGGATTGAAGCTCTCCTTTGTCCAATAACTACCAAACCTTCGCCTCTACGAGGCTATTGAAAATTGTACATAAGTCCTAGAGGGTGACTGTTCACCATCTATCAGGTCTATCATTCCCATGAAATGTAATGTCCAGTCTGATTGGTTGTTGCGGTTTGTAATTAAGTCCCGGGGGGACGCAAGTTTGGTAGTTATAAGGAAAGGAAGAGATGGAGCCCCATAGGGGCGATACTTGTCAATCATAAAACTCAAAGATGTATTTACTATCAAATGGAATTTCGAAGTTTGTCAGTAGCGACATGTATTCTTCTTTAAAAGATTTATTCCTATGATGTTCTTCCTGGTTCATGATATATTTTATCACTGTGTCTCTTTGGGAGTGAGCGTAAGAAAATGCCGAATAACCTTCCTGCCATTGAAACTTCCCTTTTACCAATTTATCATCGTTAATCCATTTCGATGAACTCGCTTTTGTTAACCGCATTAAATCAGCTATGCTAACCGTCATTGGCAATTCATAAAATACGTGTACATGGTCTAACCATCCACCCACAGCTAAACAATAAGCCCCTTCATTTTGAAGGATAGCAGAAATATAAGAATGAAGCCTGTCTCTAAAATCCTTTACAATTAGATTTTCTCTGCCTTTAACGGCAAAAACGCTGTGTATAGACACTTGCGAATAGGTATTGGCCATTATGTTTTTGAACTAAAGTATTAAACAAAACGGTAAGAAGGTTTTGCATACAAACTTTTCTGTGTAGTCTGAATATGTTAACTATGTGGATGAATGGAGATACTCCACATCGCCCTATATATCTTCTACCTTGCCCTCTTTCTTTGGCTTATTAGCCGGCTTAATTTTTTTACTTCTACCGGCCTGCAGCGCGATAACCTATGGACTTTCTTCCTTTTAAAAGTGGTGGCCGGGGTGGCACTTACGTTGGTTTATACCGTTTACTATACCGACCAAAGCAAGGCGGACATCTACCGCTACTTTAATGACAGCAAGGTTATATCGCCGCTTTTGTGGCAGCATCCCAAAGTCTGGTTCAGTGTAATTACCGGTATTGGCTTAAACAATCCTGAGAACTTTCAATACATAGTAAACACCCAATATTTCAGCCACCCCAGTCAGGATACGGTTACCAATAACCAACTCATCATCCGCCTTATTTCCATTTGCAATTATTTCTCCTTCTCTAACATTTACATCAATACGCTGTTCTTCTCCTTTTTCAGTTTTGTAGGCTTAACCGGTATCTATCACGCACTCAAAAAATACTTTGCTGAATTTCCCCAGGCGCTGTGCTTACCTCTATTCTTAATTCCATCCGTAATATTTTGGGGAAGCGGCTTATTAAAGGAAGCCCCCGTTTTCTTTTTCCTCGGTCTATTCTTCTATGCGTTCACGCCGCGTTCATGGGTTGGTCGAATTATAATGCTTGCGGTAAGTGTTTTAGCCCTGGTTTACATCCGCCCGCCTTTGTTTATTGCTCTCGTGCCAGCCGTTGCTGCTTATTTGTTGTTCTATGTATTAAAGGCAATAGCTAAACCTTCTATTAAATGGATGGTGTTTGCAGCTTTGCTAATTGTATATGGGTTTGGCTTTATGGTAGCGCAACCAAAAGTTATAAGCGCTGTTATAGATAAACGCTATGAGTTTATTGAATTGGGCAGAGCAGAAAACCCCGGTAGTCGCTTTGCGGTATGGACTGATGCCATTTCCCCTAAAATGCTTTACACCGATGCTTTTGTAGATGGAGCATTACGTCCTTTTATATGGAGTGCAGCGAACAAAATAGAATTGCTGTTTGGTATTGAGCAGAGTTTATTGTGGTTGTTCATTCTTTTCCTGCTCCTGCGCTATTTCAAGCTACCTGAAGCAGAGAAGCGGCCCATTATTGCGTTCTCACTGGTCTTTGCTTTAGTGTTCTATTGGATAGTGGGCGCCAGCGTGCCAATAATGGGTGCCATAGTGCATTACCGGGTATTGGCTACACCTTTTCTGCTAATAAGTATATTAGGGGTTGTCAATTTATGCAAATTTAAATATGACGTAAATCGGCTAACTGGCCTAAAAATTTAGCCTACAGAGGACAATTTTTGATGTGATAACCCTTTCATGCCTCAATTTTCCACCTTACAAGCCACCTTTTGTGCATAATTAGCCAGTCATTCCTTTTTTAGGCCATTTAATAAACCTACATTTGCGCCGTCTAAAAAACAACAACATGGGTAACGCACGTAAAGCTGCTGTTCAAACAGTAGTAAACCGCGAGGTAGTAAAGCCTCGTATTGAGAGCACGAAGGTTTCTGACTATTTCGGCTCTAATATTTTTAATGACGAGCCAATGCGCCAGTATTTGGCTGACGATGCTTACAAAGCTGTAAGATCGGCTATTAAAAGTGGCACTAAAATAAGCCGCGAGATTGCTGAAACCGTTGCTGCAGGTATGAAAGCCTGGGCTATGGCCAAAGGCGCTAATAGCTACACCCACTGGTTTCAACCACTTACCGGTTTAACTGCTGAAAAGCACGATATGTTCTTTACCCCAACCGGCGAAGGTTTAGGTATTGAAAAATTCGGTGCTGATGCCCTTGTACAACAGGAGCCTGATGCTTCTTCTTTCCCAAGCGGCGGTATACGCGCAACTTTCGAGGCACGTGGTTACACTGCATGGGACCCGGGTTCACCGGCCTTTATTATGGAGATTGGCGAAGGCAAAACACTTTGCATTCCTACCATCTTTATTTCCTACACCGGCGAATCATTAGATTATAAAGCGCCATTATTAAAGGCTTCTCATTTCTTAGAGCAGGCTGCTCTACCTGTTGTTCACCTGTTCGATAAAGATGCAACACGCGTTACTGCAACTTTAGGATGGGAACAGGAATACTTCCTTATTGATGAGGCGCTTTACTTCCAGCGTCCTGACCTTATGTTCAGCGGCCGCACCTTAATTGGCGCTGCTCCGCAAAAAGGCCAGCAGTTTGAAGACCACTACTTCGGTTCAATTCCTGAGCGTGTTTACGCTTATATGTTAGACCTGGAAACCGAGTGCCATAAATTGGGCGTTCCTTTAAGAACACGCCACAATGAGGTTGCACCTGCGCAGTTTGAGTGCGCCCCTATGTTTGAAGAAGTAAACGTAGCGGTTGACCACAACAGCTTGTTAATGGACTTAATGGAGCGTATAGCCCGCCGCCACAAGTTGCGTGTGTTGTTGCACGAAAAACCATTTGCCGGTATTAACGGTAGCGGTAAGCACAACAACTGGAGCATGGGTACCGACACAGGCAAAAACCTGCTTTCTCCGGGCAAAACCCCTAAAAACAACTTACAGTTCTTAACCTTCTTCGTAAACGTTATCAAAGCAGTAAACGAGTATAGCGATTTATTGCGCGCCTCTATCGCTTCTGCCAATAACGACCACCGCTTAGGTGCTAACGAAGCTCCTCCGGCTATTATCTCTGTTTTCATCGGCTCTTTCATGCAGGATATATTGAATGAAGTAGAGAAGCGTGTTGCTAAAGGCAAGTACGATGAAATGAGCAATGCCAACTTAAAGCTGGATATACACAACAAAATACCTGATGTATTATTAGATAATACTGACCGTAACCGTACTTCACCATTTGCCTTTACCGGCAATAAGTTCGAGTTCCGTGCGGTAGGTTCTACTGCCAACTGTGCCCTGCCTATGACCGTGATGAACGCCATAGTAGGTAAGCAGTTGATTGAATTTAAAACTGAAGTGGACAAGCTGATTAAAGGCGGCGAAACCAAGGAAGGCGCTATTATGCGTGTATTGCGTCAATACATTAGCGATAGCAAGCGCATATTGTTTGAAGGTGACGGTTACAGCGAAGCATGGGCTAAAGAAGCCAAGAAGCGTGGCCTGAGCAATGTAAAAACTACACCTTATGCTCTTGATTTCTACAATAGCAAAAAAGCGAGAGAAGTGCTGGTGGATACCGGTATTTACAGTTCTCGTGAGTTAGATGCGCGTGTTGAAGTATTGCACCACAACTATGTGTTGAAGATTGATACCGAAGCCGGCATATTAGCGGACATTGCATTAAACCAAATCATTCCTGCTGCGGTTGAATACATGAACAAGCTTTCAGCAAATATTAAAGGTTTGAAAGAAGCCGGTGTTACTGCTAATGCAACAAAAGCACAGAAGGACATACTAACCGAAATAGCAGTGCGTGTAAACAACATTAAAGTAGCTGTAGATAAATTGGCTGTAGCCCGTGAAAAAGCACATCATGCGGATTCAAATGCAGTTGCCTCTAAAAACTACTGTGATAAGGTGAAGCCTTTCTTTGATGAAATACGCGAAAACGTGGATGCTATTGAAGCCATTGTTGATGATAGCAGTTGGCCATTACCGAAGTACCGCGAGATGTTATTCATCCGCTAATTCATAAAAACCGAACGGCAGGGCACTTTCCCCTGCCGTTTGTTTTTTCAGCCATTTCCTTAGTATGTGAATGGCGCAACATTTAACTTGCGCTAAATCAAAAAAATCCAAAGTATATGAAGAAATTACTTTTAACTCTAACACTTGTAGCCAGCGCTACTGTTGCATTTTGCGGCGTTACTATCCGTTACTACAACCAGGATTCAAAAGACTATACGTTTAAGGTTCGTATGGACGGCAGCGATAAAACAGTAACCTTTGAACACAGCCGTACCTCAACAGTAACTATTCAAGGTGGTTCAGGCCCGGCCGTAATTGAAACATCTTGCGGAAAAGTAGAAGTAAAAGACGGCGCCCATATCGAAATTAAAGATGGCTGTATTAAAATAAGTTAGTTCAGGCTATTTCCTCAGCACCTAAACGCTCCGTAAGGGGCGTTTTTATGGTACCTGGTTTGTTTAAAAAATCTTACCTCAATTTTCGGCTGTTACTTTTCTTTGCGGCTTAACTTTCATGTATGGTGTTACTGGATGGCAAAAAGCTGGCCGACGAATTAAAAAGCGAAATAAAAGCCGAAGTGGAACAAATGGTAGCTGCCGGGGGCAAACAACCTCATTTGGCGGCTATATTAGTTGGTAACGATGGCGGAAGCCTTACCTATGTGGGCCACAAAGTAAAAGCCTGCGAACAGGTGGGCTTTAAAAGCACGCTCTTGCACTACGAGGATAACATTACGGAGGATTTCCTGTTGGAGAAGGTGAACGCACTGAATGCAGATAAGGATATTGACGGCTTTATAGTGCAACTGCCTTTGCCTAAGCATATAAATGCCGATAAGGTGTTAATGGCGGTTGACCCTTCTAAAGATGTAGATGGCTTTCATCCGGTTAATGTGGGCAAGGTAACGCTTGGGTTAGATGCCTACATATCGGCAACCCCGCTGGGCATTACCAAAATACTGGAGCGCTATAACATTGAAACCAGCGGCAAGCATTGCGTGGTAATTGGCCGCAGCAATATTGTGGGCAGGCCCATGAGCATTTTAATGAGTGGCCAAAGCAAAACAGGTAATGCCACCGTAACGGTATGCCACAGCAAAACCAAAAACCTGAAGGAGATATGCCTGCAGGCCGATATTATTATAGCAGCCTTAGGGAAGCCCGAGTTTTTAACGGGCGATATGGTGAAAGAAGGCGCTGTGGTGATAGATGTGGGTACTACGCGTGTGGTTGATACAACATCTAAAAACGGTTGGCGTTTAAAAGGGGATGTAAAGTTTAACGAGGTTAGCCCTAAATGCAGTGCTATTACCCCTGTGCCCGGCGGCGTTGGCCCTATGACGGTAGTTTCACTCATTTTAAATACCTTAAAAGCAGCCAAAAACCGTTAATCATAACCGCCATGCTGAACTTGATTCAGCATCTCTTGCGATAAATCAATAAAACAAACTGAAATGAAAAAGTTAGCCCTTTGCCTTAGTTGTGTCACCTTATTGATTTTTTCGGCCTGCAAGGAGAAGAAAGCCAAACCCGCTACGGAAACCATTAAGGTGGGCGGCAAGCAGGTGTATGAAGATTCCTCTGCCTCGCGCGTAAAGGTATTTGACCAAAACGGCCGCGTGTGCATACAGCAAACCAGCACCTATTACGAAATGGTGGATGCTTACGAAGGCACCAACAAAATACCTTTGCTGTTGAAAATAACGCGCACAGACCTTTGCTATGCCGACTCTGTAAACAAGGGCAAGGTTTACCAAATAAATGCCCAAAGCGTTATGGACACCAAACCCATTAACTGGCAGGCGCAAATAGTAGCTACTGATTTACAGTTGAAGGATAAAACCAATACCATATTGGCCATACACGAAGGAACAGGCGAGGAGGAAGACCTCATTTCGCGTTTCAGTTTGCTGGATGGTAAGGAAGTATTTACCGCCTCGTATAGCGATATGAAGGTAAGCATACCTAACCTGCGCGAACGCCGTTTTGCCGGCTACACCAGCCGCAATGCGGTAACAGCACCCGTGCAAAAAGGCGGTGGCGAAAACGCCCTGGCTTTTATTAACTATTCCAGTAGCAGTCAGTTAATCAGCCGCGCTGTGTTGAAGCTAAAGCGCACCAACGTTGCAGGCAAAATACCTAGCTACACCCCTGAAATGACCTTTGTAACTGCCAACGATTACGGCAGCGTAATTGAAGACGGCAAAGGCCTTGTTATGATGAAGCTGGATGAAAACTACAAACCGGCAGACATTAAAGACTTCTCCATCCAATTTACCATTTACTATGGAGACGATAACGAATCAACAAAAATTACCATACCGGTAATAAACGACAAGCTGGATATTCAACACGCCCAATACGACAAAGACATTTTTGAGTTGAATGAGATTTCCATTAGGGAAGCGCAGTAATCATTTCTATTTCGTATTTTGTTTTATTACTAATTTGAAGCACGACCCATGGCACGAGCGGACGCTCGCGCCAGTGAGGCTAAAAACTTCTTTAAACGAGAGAGCGGGGACATTATTCAATACGCTCGAAATAATGGAGACATTGTAAGATATGATGCCGCAAATAATATTTTTGGAGTTGCATTTAAAGATGGAACAATTCGAACAATGTTCAAACCCGATAATACGTTAGAATATTTCAAAAGTACAGCTCAGAAAGATTTGGGCTCAGAGGCAACTGAAGAGTTAACTAAACTGATTAAAAACTAATTTTATGCTTGCTTTAAAAATTTGCCCTGTATGTGGTTTTGACAGTTTACGAAAAGCGCCTTATGATGACCATGGCTACCCTACATATGAAATTTGTTCTTGCTGTGGTTATGAATTTGGCTTTGATGATAGTTCGCGGAATGAATCTTTCGAAACTTATAGGCAAAAATGGATTGACCAAGGCTTTAAATATTTTAATAGATCAAAGAAACCTAAAATTTGGAATAGAGAAGTTTTAGAATGCCAGTTGAAAAATATCAGTAAAGTTAACTATAAGCCTAGGTTACTTTAATGTCCCCTCCCCACTGGCGCGAGCGTCCGCTCGTGCCAGTGGGGCGTAGCTGTAAGTATTACATATTATTTGATGGATTGTTATTACTATTATTCCAATATTTAATTATTTCCTTAGCTAAGTCAACAACTTTATGCCATTCAGGATCCTCTAAAATTTCTATATCGGTTGGTTTATCACCGTAGGCATTCACCGCCTCATTAAATGCCAAAAGCTTTCTCCTTAATTCAATATCTAATTTTGTCTTGACCCAATTTTCATCACTCAAAAAATCCTCAAAAGCGTAATCATCATATAGCATGCAGATGTCCTCGGTAAATGAGGAGCTTTCCGTCGGGGACTTTCCTAGCCATATGCGCCTTTGAGCATTTATATCTGAAAATCTCTTTATTGAATTGTATATATTAGTTGTCCAAACTGTATCCATAATTTAAAATTTAAATTTGTCCTTAGGTATATGCGCATCGGGTGAGGAAGGATCTACGCCTCCGTCAGTGTCCTCACTGACGGCCTGCCCAACTTCCCGTCATTCCGGGCTTGCCCCGGAATCTCTCTCTCCATTGTAATTCGCCTGACCAACAACCACGCTTTGAAAAATCTTATCTAAAAGAGTTAATAAAAGGAATAATTTCCTCAATAAAATTATTCATGAAAAATAAAAAGAGCAGCGTAAAGACCAGTAGTAGAAATATCAGTTTGGAGATTGGCTGTTCAATTTCAAATTTATTGGGACTATCCTTATAACAACATATTGTTATGACATCCTCCAGCGAAATTAAAAGGTTGGCCTGTGTTGTCAATTTAATTTTATCGAACCCAAGTTCCTCTAATGGCCTAACTTCTAACTCATATAAATCCCCATTCTCACTTTTGGTAATTTGTATCACTTCGCATTTAATCGTTATGCGGCTTTTAAAGCGACTGATTTTTAAAAGAATGTCCTTCCAAGCATTACCAAGTGCAATTAAAAAAAACAAATCTTAAAAAAAATAAAATTGTACTATTGCTAAAGAATGAATTCGCAATTATCATCACTATTGTTGCCGTTATTGCTATTTTCACTTTAGTCATTTATCTCTTAGAATCATCCCGTGGTTTAGAACAAATTTGCTACACCCTACTCTTTCGGCCCTTCATAAACCTGCCCATGAACAGAACCCAGTCCGCTGTTTTGTATATCTAGTTTCAAGTAGTTTTCAGAAAAATGCGCCTCATGGTTCTTATGTGTACCGTTGTTCACCAGGTAGAATTGATGGTCATAATAGCTCATAAGTTCGCCGTTTACAATCAGGTCTTCTGCTCCCGATTTTTCTATTGTAATTAAAAACGTATCGGGCAAACTCCACATAGTATCCTGCCAATGGTCTACTATATACTCCCGGTCATATATATAAGATTTAGCCTTATAAGTTCCTATCAAAGAGTCTCTCACATCTGTGGTATCCTTCTTACAGGCATAAAAGGTACATAGCAATAATGTAAGAAATAGTGTTGTGCGGTTCATGCACTAAAGATAAAGAATAAGGCATATGCCAAAACAAAAAAGCCGCAGACTTACCCGCGGCTTTCAATTGTTGGTTTTTCAGTTGTTACATTCTAAAGGCGTATAGGTAGCTCATTGGCTTGTTAGGGTAAATACCCTCAACCAATACCTTTCCGCTTTTATTCTTCAGTAAGTTTATAAAGTCGTTAACGCTGTTAACCTGTTGGTCGTCTACCTGTGTTATTACAAAGCCTTTGCGTATATCCGTAAATTCTGAAAGCTTGCCATCCTTCAGGTTGGTAACACGCACTCCACCGCTTATGCCCAGGTTTCGCAAATCGGATGCGGAGAGATTTTCAACCTCCACACCAAGGGCGCCCAAAATATCGTCGTTGGTTTCAACGCTGGCCGTGGTGTTATACTTATTCTTTAATGTAATGGTGGTAGTTTGTGGCTTACCATCGCGTATAAAGTTCACCGTAATTTTATCGCCGGGGCGGTATTGGGCCACCTGCTCCTGCAACTCAGGGGAGGAGTTAACCGCAAAACCGTTTATATCGGTAATAACGTCCTTGTTCTTCAGTCCGCCTTCATCGGCTGCACTGCCTTTATTAACGCCATCTACATAAACCCCTTTTGGCGCACTAAAGCCAAGGTCGTGCGCTGTTTTATCATCCATAGTGCGTATGGTTACGCCTAAAAAGCCGCGCTGCGTTACGCCATACTTCTGCAGATCAAAAATCACCTTCTTTACTATGTTACTTGGCACCGCAAACGAATAACCTGCATAAGAGCCCGTTGGGCTGGCAATGGCAGTGTTAATGCCTATCAGTTCACCGTTTACATTCACTAATGCGCCACCGCTGTTACCGGGGTTAACTGCCGCATCGGTTTGTATAAAACTTTCAATAGCTGTATTGCTGCTGTTCTTTTGTTGGCCGTATTGGTCGCCCAGTATATTTATGTTGCGGCCCTTGGCGCTTATAATACCCGCAGTAACGGTGCTCTCCAGGTTAAAGGGGTTACCTACGGCTAACACCCATTCGCCCACTAAAGCCGAATCGGAATTGGCAAACGATATGGCCGGCAAATCGGTATCCTCAATTTTAAGCAGGGCAACATCTACATCTTCATCTCGGCCTATCAGTTTTGCCTTGTAAGTCTTTTGGTTGTTCAGCACCACTTCAATGTCCTCGGCATTTTCAACCACGTGGTTATTGGTTACAATGTAGCCATCGGTTGAAACTATTACGCCGGAGCCGGTAGCCACCTGCGGCTGGTTGCCGTACGGGCTTGGCCCATGGAAAAAGTATTTATAGTCATCGCCAAACAAATCGCGCAAAGGGTCATTGCCATACGATGCCTTTTCCGCTTTAAACGTGCTTTTTATATGCACCACTGCCGGCGTGCTGGCTGAGGCAGCATAGCGGAAGTCAATTGGCATAGCCTCTGAACGCGAGGCTGAATAAGCCGTTAGCTGTCCGCTTGGGTTAGCTTGCACAAAAGAAACTTCCTGTTTGTTCCAACCCATACGGTTGAAAAAAGCAACAGCGGCAAAAGCGCTTACAAAGGCTACCACTGCTGTAAATGCTGTTTTACGGATATTCATAACCTTAAATCAAATTTTTTAGTTAGCGTAAAAACGATTCACTCTCCAAAGTTATTTTCTTTGTAAGTGAATTTACAAGCTATGTTTCAATTGCTTAACCTGTTTTAACATCCCGTTTAAATGACCGTTAAATTCTATAAATACCAGGGCACCGGCAACGATTTTATTATGATTGATAATCGTGCCTATGGTTTAACCAAACAACGTGCCTTAATTGAAAAATTGTGCAACCGCCACATGGGCGTTGGGGCCGATGGTCTTATTTATTTACAACAGCGTACCGGTTACGATTTTGAGATGGTGTATTTCAATAGCGATGGCAATGAGAGCACCATGTGCGGCAACGGAGGTCGCTGCCTTATTCGCTTTGCACAGCAATTGAATGTTATACAGCAAAAGTGTTTTTTTCTGGCCATTGATGGCGGTCACGAAGGGGAAATACTACAGGACGGCAGAATTTCGCTGAAGATGAAAGACGTGGATACCATTGAGCGCCTTAACAACGACTATGTTTTAAATACAGGCTCGCCCCATTACGTAAAAATTACAACTGATGTAGGCACCTTGGCTGTTGTAGAAGCCGCCCGTGAAATTCGCTATTCAGAACGTTTTAAGGCAGAAGGCATTAACGTAAACTTTGTGGAACCCAAGGCCGGTGAACTATTCGTACGCACATACGAGCGCGGCGTAGAAGACGAAACCCTTAGCTGCGGCACAGGCGTTGTAGCTTCGGCACTTGTATTTGCCGGCGCGCAGGATGGCGAGGTGGACCGTGTGCGGGTTAACGCCATTGGTGGCAATCTCGAAGTTAAATTTACGCGCCATGGCAACGGCTTTAAGGATATTTACCTTATTGGCCCTGCCGTTAAAGTGTTTGAAGGCACTATCGAAATTTAATTGAGGTTAAATATTCGCTTTTCAGGGTAAAAAAGTTCCTCATTCTTTTTGGTTTTAATATAGTGGGTTAACTTTGCCGCGCTTTAACCAACACCCTGTTATAAATGGACGATGGTAGTTTACCTGAAAAAAGAGAACGGAGAACTGAAACGCCTCAGTGGACCCGAAAAGGGCTGTTGGATCCATGTGTACGGTCCATTCGGAACTGAGGAAACACAGAAGCTGAGCGAACAGCTGGCTATTGATATTGACTTTATTACTGACTCCTTAGACATTGACGAACGTAGCCGTTACGAAAGTGACGAGGGTAAGGATTTAATTGTATTACAAACCCCGGTGCAAAACGAAGGCCTTTCCGATTCGGAGGCTATGATTATTACAATTCCTATTGGTATTATCCGCACGCCGGACTATATGGTTACCGTTAGCGCGCACAAGAATGCCGTTATTGAAAGCTTTTTAACCAACCCACCGAAGAACTTCTACACCCACGACCAGGAGATGTTTGTGCTGCAAATGCTGGATAAAAACGTGGCTTCGTTTTCTGATTCTTTGCGCACCTTAAACAACAAGCGCTACGCCTACGAAAAGGCGCTTTATACCTCTTCAAGAAATGAAGACCTTTTCAAGTTGCTGAACGTACAGAAGAGCCTGATTTACTTTGTTACCAACCTGCGCGCTAACGATTTGTTACTGCTTAAAATGCAGCGCAGCAACTTCCTTAAAATACAGGACGAAGACCGCCTTGACTACCTGCGCGATATAATAGTAGATAACCAACAGGCCCTGGGAACCAGCGAAATGTATTCCGACATCTTAAACGGAACCATGGATGCCTTTGCCTCCATTATCTCTAACAACCTTAACGAGATAATGAAGCGCTTAACCTCGGTTACCATCTTGCTTACGGTTCCTATGTTGATTGCCAGCGTATTCGGCATGAATGTTACCCTGCCCGGCGAAAGCCACCCTTATGCGTTTGTGGTAGTTTTCAGCATTTGCATAGTAAGTATGCTGCTTATGGGGGCTTTCTTCATTCGTAAGCGCTGGTTTTAGCATTTGTTACGGCTCTGCCTGTTGTAACAACAAAAAAATAGCCTACCTTCACTAAGTAAGTTTTGAGTATGAATAATTACATGGTGGAAATTGAGTTGCCCGCTTTTATGGGGCCTGATTTTATGGAGCTTATCCCTAAGCAGCGCGAGTATGTAAATACAATGTTCGATAAAGGAACGATAACTGGCTATTCGTTAACAGCTGACCGCAGCAAACTTTGGGTTTCTGTAGCGGCAGACTCTATGGCAGAGGTGGACGGTATTATCCGCAAGTTCCCTATCCTGCGCTATATCACTTATAACATTCATGAGCTGATGCTGCATGAATCAGCCATGGTGCTTATACCTTCTATTTCGCTTAACTAATTACAGCAGTTTGTAGCCGCGTAGAAATTCCCCTACGCTCATTTTCTTTTTGCCTTCCATCTGGCATTCTAATACATCTATTGCACCAGCGTTACAATAGAAGTGCAGGTAAGTGCTACCATCTGTTTTATAAGTGCCGGGCTCGCCATTGCCTTCGGTTTTGCGTGCACTGTAAATCTTAAATACTTTGCCATTTATAAGCGTGTACGCAGCAGGGTAGGGGCAAAGGCCGCGTATGAAGTTGTAAACTGCAGTGCTGTCCTTCTGCCAATCAATAACACAATCCTCCTTAAATATTTTAGGGGCATGTTTTATATCGCGTATGTGGTCCTGCGATATTTGCGGGTAGTTCCCCTCTGCTATAGCATCAACCGTTTTGCGCATTACGTTGGCGCCTAACACCATTAACTCATCATAAAGCTCGCCCGCCGTTTCGCTATCGCGTATTTCTATTTTTTCCTGAAAAATGATTTTACCGGTATCTATTTCATGCTGCAGAAAGAAGGTGGTTACTCCTGTTTCATGCTCTCCGTTTATTACCGCCCAGTTAATGGGGGCTGCACCGCGGTATTGCGGCAGCAAACTTGCATGAAGGTTAATAGTTCCCAGTGGCGGCATATTCCAAACAATCTCCGGCAACATCCGGAAGGCCACTACCACAAACAAGTCCGCATTCAATGCGCGCAACTCTGCCAAAAAAACTTCGTTCTTCAATTTCTCAGGTTGCAGAATGTTCAGTCCCTTAGCCTTAGCGTGTTTCTTTACGTCGCTTTCATTCAATTGCATGCCGCGGCCTGCGGGCTTATCAGGCGCAGTAATTACACCAACCACTTCATGCGTACTGTTTAGTAAGGCATCTAAAATAGGCACGGCAAATTCAGGCGTACCCATAAACACTATCCGCAGCTTCTTCATTGGCGCAAACGTAAACCAATTACTCAAAATCCGGGTATAGCAAATACTTCCGTCTTTTCACCTTATAGTCTTCAAGGTCTTTGCGCCATCCGGCCTTAATGTCGCCGGCAGGTGTTTTATTGGTTATCTGCTTACGCAATTCAGAAGTTCCGGCAAGCTTTTCAAAAAAGTTGTTGGCTAAAAAGAAATGCTCTTTATCACTATGCGCTTCGTAAAGCTTTTGCAGGTAGCTTAAATCTATACCGGGCTTTTTTGTATCCACTTTACGAAGGTCCAAACCATAGCACTGTTCGTTAAGGTGTGGTGGAGTTTTAGCACCGGGCCTGCTTTCAGGTGTAAAACTAAAAGCCATATCACTCACCTTAGGCGAACCAACTACCTGAAAAGGATAATCGGTTCCTCGTCCAACCGATACATCCGTTCCTTCAAAGTAACAAATGCTTGGGTACAGGTAAACGGCTACATCATTAGGCAAGTTAGGTGATGGTTTAACCGGCAGGCTGTAATGCATTTTGTGCCTGTAACCCGTACAGGTAATAACCGATAAGCGGCATTGCTTGCCACCTTCCAGCCAGCCTTCGCTGTTTACCATATTGGCATATTCACCAACGGTTAGGCCGTGCACCACAGGTATGGGGTCTACCCCCACAAACGATTGAAACTCCTTCTTCAGCACCGGTCCGTCAATATACCAGCCATTGGGGTTCGGGCGGTCCAATACTATCAGGTCCTTATCATTATCGGCACAGGCCTGCATTAAATAGTGTAAGGATGAAATGAAAGTGAAGAAGCGCACGCCCACATCCTGTATGTCGAAAATCACCACATCTACATCGGCTAAATCTTCCTTGCCCGGCGCTTTTTTGCTGCCGTATAAGGAAACAACAGGCAGGCCCGTTTTCTTATCGGTGGCATTGTCTACGTGCTCGCCGGCATCGGCCTCACCTCTAAAGCCATGCTCCGGGCCAAACACCTTTTGAATTTTAATTCCTCTTCGCAATAGCGTATCTACCAAATGGGTTTCGCCTACGCGGGCGGTTTGGTTAACCAAGAGGGCAACGCGTTTATCGCGCAATAGCGGCAGATATTTATCCATGTTTTCGGCTCCGGTTATCACCTGGTTCTCACCCAAAGCGGGTTCGGGTTTGCTCATCATAGGCGGTTGCCCGTTACAGGAAAATACCCCCAACAGAAATAGGAAAGCGATTGTTTTTTGCAGCATAGTTTTCAATGTGCCGAAGATAGACATACCACAGTTGTAAGACTGTACACTGTCCACAAAGGTTTAAGCGGTTGACTTAATAAGGATTCAACGAAGCTTATTCTGATATATTTGCGCCAAAGCCGGGCTTTACGTGAATCTTGAGTTTTTCATAGTGCGCAAAATTGCCTTTAGCGGTAAAAAGAGTTTCTCCTCTTTCATTATCGCCATTGCCATTACCGCCGTTACGCTTAGCCTGGCTACCATGATTATTGCTACCAGCATGGTAAATGGCTTTCAGAAGGAGATACGCCATAAGGTGCTTAGCTTTTGGAGCCACCTGCAAATAGTGCCTTATAGCCTAACCAATAGTTTACAGGAAGAAGGCGTTTACCGCTACCAGGATTTTTATAAGGATAAGAACCTCATACCCGAAGCACGGCATATACAGGTAACAGCATTAAAGGGTGGACTGCTTAAAACCGATGAAGACTTTGAAGGCGTGGTGCTTAAAGGCGTGGGTAAAGATTTTGACTGGAAAAACTTTGCGCCCTACCTGAAAGAAGGAGAGCAGATTAATGCAGAAAGCGGGGAGGATGCACAAAAGGACATTCTCATTTCAAAAGCCACTGCCGATAGGCTTCAACTGAAATTGAAGGACAAGTTGATTGTAAGCTTTATGGGCAACCGCATCCGTGAGCGGCGCTTTTATGTAAAAGGCATTTACGAAACCGGTCTTGAGGACTTCGATAAAAAGTATGCGCTGGTAGATATAGCAGTCATTCAGGATTTGAACCATTGGGGGCCTGATAGCGTGGGCGGCTTCGAGATTTTTTTGAAAGATGAGAACCTGTTTAAGAGCCGCCTGAAAGCCTATTACCTGGCCCTGTTTGGTGGTAGCATGGACGAAGACCAATTAGCTGAAGCCGCGAAGGACCCCATTGAGAAAATAGGGGACGAGGTAAACACCCGCATCAATAACCCGGAACTGGATGTGCAGAATATTAAAACACTAAGCCCCGGCATATTCGATTGGCTGGACCTGCAGACCATGAATGAAATGATAATACTGATATTGATGATAGTAGTGGCTGCCATAAACATGATTACCGCCCTGCTTATATTAATATTAGAGCGCACCAACATGATTGGCATAATGAAGGCCCTTGGCGCAAACAACCTTTCAGTGCGCCGTATCTTCCTTTACTACAGTGCAGTTATTATCGGTGTAGGCTTATTAATTGGCAACATTGCAGGTATAGGTATCTGTTTGCTGCAAAGTCATTTTCATTTGCTTAAACTTCCGCAGGAGTCCTACTACCTTTCTTACGCCCCGGTGGAAATGAACTGGCTATGGATTGTTGCTATCAACGCAGGCACCATTATTACCACACTTGTTTTATTGCTATTACCATCCATGCTTATATCGCGCATTTCGCCGGTTAAGGCTATTAGGTTTGAGTAGTAAGCCAATACTGGTAGAGTTATGCGAATAATAAAAGACAAAATAGAAAAACGCAATTATAGGATTACGCAAGAACAGTTATTCGGGGATTTGCAAGAAGAGCCAGATGAATTGAAAAAGCTTAACTATACCCATTATGAATATTTTGCGTTCGGGGATATTGATTATTCAGATTTTTTTGAACTATTGAAAGAAAAATTCAGTCATACTTACCCAGAATTCTGTATTGCCACAAGTGAAGTTGAAGATCCAATTTTCGTGTTTAATCTTATTGTAGAGAATTCAAATGACTATGTTGATTTAATGAGAAATACTGAAGGAAAAATATTTCTAAACGAAATCGGATTACGATGCGGTTTATCAAATATGTATGGGAAAATATTTTTTTTTCATGTAGAAAAAATGTGGTGCATTTACGCTAACCAATATTATGACAAAATTATCTTAGCTTACTAGCCGTCACGGAGATAAAATTTTTCTTCCCAGCGTGATCTTCTGTCTTGGTCCATTGTGCGGCGGAGACGCCGATGCCCCGTTGTTCGAACTATTCAGCGAAGCTCTACTTCCAACACTAAATGAGCAGCAGTCTCCACCGCTGTTGATCGCACCCCCTGTCACCTCGAGCACAGCGAGAAGTCTTGATTTTGCTTTACGCCACATATACCCAATTCTACTTTCCCAGAGTTTTCATCTTTGGAAATGGTCATTCATTTTTGATTTTGTATTTTGCTTTAATTATAATATAATCTAGGGCAGAGAGCGGGCACTCGCTCACTAGGGGAAATTAAGGATGAGCAAAGGAATTGAACAATCGCAGTTGTGTAAAAAGTATGATACTTTTTTTGTGCCGTGCCCAGATGGTTCTAAAGTAGGGATCGCATTAAACGTTAGGAATGAACATTTAATAATTAATGGGTTAAGACACCCGCCGGAAGGTGACACGAATGGATGGTACATATGGGCTGGAGAAGAGTTATCAAATGCTCACGATTTCTTTATGCCATTACATATTGAACATTTAGAAGATTGGTGTCCGCAAGTAGTAAAGTATTTAGGATTACCTCCCGGATGGAGATTTCTAATTGCACGTGATCATGAGGATGTCTGGGAGGACAAGTCATTGTTAAATACTTAGCTTCTCTACTCAGCGTAAGCTATAGCTATGGCTGGAGAGGGTATTATTAAGGTCAGAATTTCTTATACTGTTAAATATTAAATATCAATGATGACTTGGGAAAGAATGCAATATTTATTTCCGGTATTAGGCTTTATGGTGATGATATATTTTGGGTTTATTTACAACCCCGAATGTGCGAATGAAAATAGGACAAGGTCACATTACTGGCATGGAATTGTTATCAAGAAATTTGTGGATTCCAATGAACATATGAGTGAAACCATAATACTTATGGAAGCTGATTCTAGTAAGCAAGAACTTTACCTTAAGAACGATTTTTCAAAATTTTTTAATTTAGTTCAAATCGGTGATAAGGTTTTGAAACAAAAAGGATCAACTACAGTAATTATTTTTAGAAACGGCGAAAAACTCAAGCCTATCTTACTAGACTATCGTTGCAATCCTCGATAAACTAAAACAATTTTGCCGGTGATGTAATATTCTTGGCTGTTGATCGCACCCCCTATCACCTCGAGTGCAGCGAGAGGTCTTGATTTTGCTTTACGCCACATATACCCAATTCTACTTTCCAGAGTTTTTACCTTTGGAAATGTCCTTCATTTTTGATTTCGTATTTTGCTTCAATTATTAATTATAATATAATCTTGACCCGATTGGCAGTGCGCGCCAGATGAGTCAATAAGTTTGAGTTGGAATTAGATTGAAGTCCAAAGGAGGGGAAATTAAGGAATGAAAGATTTTGAAAAGATAGTTTTAATTATGATTTGTGCCTTGGCGTCGTGCAATACTAATAACCGCCATGATGTTTCGCAAGTTAACTCAACAACCCATTATTATGATAATGGAGTTGTTAAGGATAGTGTTGTTCAATTAGAAAAAAGTATCTATAAAAAATATTTATATGATAGCACAGGGGTTCTACTTGAATCTGGTTTTTTTAGGGACGGAAAAAGAATTGGCCCCTGGCTGAAGTATCTACCTAATGGTGGATTAAAACCTACTTATTTTTTTGATGGAGTTGCTCAGGAAAAGATTTTTTTGGACAGTGCAGACTATTTTTTTAAAACACATCGGCCAGACGGGCACTTAGCATTTACCTCTCCAGCTAATTGGCTATCGGAAAAAATAAATACAACCGGGAATATATACTTTATTCAAAAGGATAAATCTAGTGAGGCATTTCTCCCGAATATACTAGTTTACAAAGGATCTCTAAATGAATTTCCTAAGTTGCACAAAGATAGTATCGCGTTGTATTATTATTCAATATTGAACTATCAACATCCGGGTATGGAACTGCAAAATATTGAGTGGCATAATGACGCTATTCTGACTTTGTATTACTTATATAATCAACAAGGGTATGATTTAATCGAATATGATATATTAGTATTTAGTCATAAAGAATTTTATGCTATTTGTTGTACAGTTTTAAATGATAAGCATAGTGGTTTTTTAAAATATTCTTTTTTTAATACTGAGTTGTTATATTCAATTACTTATGATGGGGAACGACTTTTCAAATATCCTTCATGAGAGCATTAATTTTGAGTTTTTTGAAGAAATTATAACCCCTCAATTGGTGCAAAAGACTGCTCGTTTCCCCTGTCACCTCTAGCGCAGCGAGAGGTCTTGATTTGCTTTACACCGCATATAACCCCAAGTCACTCCTTAACACCTAAAACCGCACTGAAAATTTATCTCGCGATATTTACTACCTATGTAACAAAGTGCAGGCATGAAGCAGATTAAAACCTTTGCAGAGTATAAAGAGACTTACAAAAGAAGTGTTGACGACCCAAAAGCCTTTTGGGAAGAAATTGCAGAAAGCTTTACCTGGCAGCGAAGGTGGGATAGCGTTTTAAACTGGAACTTTGAAGACCCAAGCGTGCGCTGGTTTGATGATGCTTTAGTGAACCTCAGCGAAAACTGCCTGGACCGCCACTTAGCGGATAAAGGAGAACACGTAGCCATTATATGGGAACCTAACGACCCCAAAGAACAAAGCCGCAACTTAACCTATAAACAACTGCATACCGAGGTTTGCCGTTTTGCCAATGTGCTGCGCACCCTCGGCGTAAAAAAGGGCGACCGCGTTTGCATTTATCTGCCCATGATACCCGAAGCGGCTATTGCTATGTTGGCCTGCGCGCGTATCGGTGCCATACACTCCGTGGTATTTGCTGGCTTCAGTAGCCAATCGCTAAGCGATAGAATTAACGACAGCAGTTGCACGGTATTACTAACTGCCGATGCCGTTTACCGTGGCGAAAAGAAAATTGAGCTAAAGAAAATTGTGGACGATGCCCTGCAACATACGCCAACAATAAAAAACTGTGTGGTGTATAACCACCGCAATAGTGAGGTGAATATGAAAGGCGGCCGCGATTTATGGTGGCATGAATTAATACAGGACGCTTCCGCTAATTGCGAAGCTGCGCCTATACATGCTGAAGACCCTTTGTTTATATTGTATACATCAGGCTCTACCGGAAAACCGAAAGGCGTATTGCACACTACAGCAGGTTACATGGTATATGTTGGCTATACGTTTTTAAATGTGTTTAATTACCAGGCCGGCGAGGTATTCTTTTGCACGGCAGATGTGGGTTGGGTTACAGGCCACAGTTACCTGGTGTATGGTCCGCTGTTGAACGGCGCAACCACCATTATGTTTGAAGGCATACCTACTTACCCCGATGCCGGCCGTTTTTGGGATGTGGTAGATAAGCACAAGGTGAATATTTTTTACACGGCACCTACTGCCATTCGCTCATTGCAAACGTATGGCACCGATATCTTTAAAGATAAAGACTTAAGCAGCCTGCGCGTGTTGGGCACGGTAGGCGAACCTATTAACGAAGAAGCCTGGGAGTGGTACCACCACAACGTAGGCAAAGGCCGTTGCGATATTGTAGATACCTGGTGGCAAACCGAAACAGGAGGCGTGCTTATCTCGCCAATGGCAACTATTACACCGCTTAAACCAAGCTTTGCAACCCTGCCCATGCCGGGTGTCCAACCCGTATTGCTTAACGAAAAAGGAGAGGAGATAAGCGGTAACGGTGTTGAGGGCAACCTCTGCATTAAATTTCCTTGGCCGGGTATGGCGCGCACCGTATATGGCGACCATAACCGTTTTAAGCATACCTACTTTTCAACCTATGCAGGCTATTACTTTACAGGCGATGGCTGCCGGCGCGACAGTGATGGCTATTACCGCATAACCGGCCGTGTGGACGATGTAATAAACGTTAGCGGCCACCGCATTGGCACCGGCGAAATTGAAGATGCTATTGATGAACACCAATTAGTGGTGGAAACTGCAGTAGTGGGTTACCCGCACGATATTAAAGGACAAGGCATTTATGCCTTTGTTATTTGTAGTGGTAAGGTAAGCGATAACGAAGCGCTGGTAAAAGAGATTAAGAGCATTGTTACCGAAAAGATTGGCCCCTTCGCGCGGCCCGATAAAATACAGGTGGTGCCGGGCCTGCCTAAAACGCGCAGCGGCAAAATTATGCGCCGCATCCTCCGCAAAATTGCCGAGGGCGATACCAGCAACTTAGGCGATACTACAACATTATTAGACCCTTCCGTAGTGGAACAGATAAAGACGGGAGCGTTGTAAAAGAAAACGCGACCTTTATGAAGTGCTAGGCGTAGGCTGCGCCTACTAGCGCGAGCGTCCCCTCGTGCCAAAGAATAGCTTATATTTAATACATGAGTCGGGTCCACTTTTTGCTTTTTTTTCTGTTGCTTGTCATAGTGTGCCAAACAAAAGCTCAAGAGACTCAAGCACTTCCTAAAGAAATTATTTTGAGGGAATTAGGGATCACATTTTACCCAATAACAGCGCCGAGTGAACTCGAATTTGACAAAGGGGAGGATAGTATAAAAATATTTTTAAAAGATATTCGAGGTGGGCTAGATTTTAGATATTTCAATAAGGCTAATCAAGATCTAATCACTGGGCATTACAAGCCAGGTTGTGGTGATCTAAAAAGGCAAATTGATTTGTATTTACCTAAATTGGATAGTGAGAAAATAGAATTAGAAGATTATTATCAGCCTTTAAAGGATAGTGACTGGTATTATTATTATCCGGATGGCCCAAAGCATGAATTTTATACTTGTAATTGTATAGATGATTCGATAGCGCAAGATAAAATCTTACCTATTCTGATTTTTGATTATTGTGATGAAGCTTGGGATTTTGATACTGTTTTTATTCCTGTGACTATCCCAGATACGTTTAAAATTTACATAAATGAAAATGTTATTATTTCAGGAATTGTCAAAAATTACGCTGGAGATATGTCTATTGAAATTAATGATAGGCAAAGTGGCACTAAAATGATTGGAAATTATATACCAGGCTTTGGAGTATTGTCTAAGTATCAAGGTAATACGCTAAATTGTGATGTGAGGGTAATAAGATATTTAGAACCTCTTATGGACGGGGTTTTTAGGTATTATAGAAATGATAAAGAGTTTAAAAAAGCTGAATACCACCTTGGTGTTAGAAAATTTAAATAGATGGGTTTAAATACCCGCTGGCACAAGCGGACGCTCGTGGCAGGGGCGAATGTTAATGATTTAATCTTTTAATTCTGTAAAAAGTAGCCAAGTGCGAAAAACGATTTCAGAGATTCTGTTTAAGCGATCATCGTTTAATATGGGAGGCAAAGCTGTTATTGGTATTTTGGGTGTCATCATCATAGGTGGCTTGGGAATAGTTAAGAAATGTAACTCAGCGCCGAAAGATTCATTAGGAACGCTGTTAGAACAGCGAATGGAAATTTTTTCACAGCAGAAACTATGGAGAAACTGTTTTGATAAAGAGTATTCTGATTTTCTTTTTATGGATTCTTTAGAGCGGATTGTAACATGTGAGAATCTAAAACGGTTTCAAGGTTCAAGTTACACAGCAGTTTTAGACGGAAGTAGTGAGAGTAGTGGAGACGCAAATGCAGATAATAAAATCTTTACTTATATGGTTGTTAACGATTCTGTTCAAACTCTTTTCGTATCTTGTAATAGTAGAGGGCAAATCTTATCTACCTCCTGGCAGCGATAACCCCCTAGCGCAATCATCCGCTCGTGCCCCCCCCCGTCATACCGTCCCGAATATTCGGGATTGATCCGGCATCTCATTTTTTGTAATTCCTACTTGCGTAATCATCCCCTTGTGCCCAAACCAACCTCCCTCATCCCTTATTTAAGGGATTGACATTGCTGCCTATTAAATGTTTGTTTGTAGTAATTTGGTAATAAACAAACACGCATGAAGGCCACCCAGGGTATTAAAGAACTGTTTAAACAGGAAACCGGCACACCTAACGAAAAGCCGGAGGTAATTTCGTACCAAACCATGCAGTTTATTGTTGGGGGCATAGCCTTGGGCTTGCCGGTTATAGTATGGGTATTCTATAGCTTGTTAGAATCGCACATGGCAAGCCCCCTTAGCGCCATAAGCGAATACTACTACACCATAATGCGCGATGTGTTTGTAGGTAGTTTATGCATGGTGTCCTTGTTTTTGTTTGCCTACAAAGGCTACCCTAAAAAGGGGATGATTATAAGCGAGAACATGATTTTTAATACTGCCGGCTTGCTGTGCGTGCTGGTAGCCTTGTTTTCAATGAACATGGCGCCTGATGTATGTAGTATCAATAACCGGCAAATTGACCTTTGTCCCAACCTTGTAGCGCTTCACCATAGGGAATGGTTTGGCTGGATACACAACGGCGCGGCTACCTTGTTGTTCATCATTTTGGGTTTTGTATCCCTCTTTCTGTTCACCAAAACCGATGATAAGAACAAACTTACGCCCGATAAAAAGCGGCGCATTTTTATTTATCGCCTCTGCGGTATAATTATTTGGGCTACCCTGGCCTTTTACGTGGTGTGTAGTTTGGTAAAGGTGCAATGGCCCTCTCTGTTATTTGTGGTAGAGTTTATTTGCCTTGAGGCCTTCGGCCTATCGTGGTTGGTAAAGGCAAAACCTAAGGAGTTGTTCAAAAGCGAATAACAACACAAGCCCTTATAGTTAGTAACAACCCTGTTGTATATGAAAAATATACAAAGCGCGTTAAGCTAATATGAAGCAGGGACCAATTATTCTTATTGAAGACGATGAAGACGATGCCTTGTTATTTAAAGAGGCGCTGGAAGATTTGCGGGTGCCTAACCTGTTGCGGCACTTTAAAGTTTGCCCCGATGCCTGGGAATACCTGATTACCACCCGTGAAAAACCATTTATAATTTTCTGCGATATTAACCTGCCCTTGCAAAACGGGCTGGACTTTAAAGCCCAATTGGATGAAAACCTCTATTTGCGGCAAAAAAGCATACCCTTTGTGTTTTATACCACCACCTCAAACCAAAATGATATAAACCACGCTTATCAGGCTATGGTGGTGCAGGGCTTTTTCATAAAACCGTCGGAGTTTCAAAGGGTAAAACAAACGCTGTCCGCAATTATGCAATACTGGGCAATTTGTAAGCATCCCAATTCCTGACAGGCATAAAATAAAAAAGTCCCGGCCGAAGCTCAGGACTTTTTTATGTCTTAGACGGTTACAACTACTTTGCAGCAGCAGTAGAGTCAGTTGTTGCAGCAGCAGAAGAATCAGCAGCAGCTGGAGCTTCAGGGCTAACGCTGTTAGCAGAAGAGCTTACGGCAGTTGAATCAGCAGGAGTAGCATCACCACCTTCAGCTGGTTTGTTGTTGCAAGAAGCAAGAACGAAAACTGAAGCAGCAACAAAAGCGAAAAATAACTTTTTCATTGTCTTGGTTTTAGTTTAAATTGGTTAATTAAATTGACGGGCAAATATAGTCAGCGAAATTCTGCTTTTCCAAATTTTCCTTAAATTTTTTCCTCATGGTTATCAACACCTTAGCTTAAAGCTGTCCTCTTTACTTCTCGCGGAAGAAGATATTTACGGGCACTCCGGTAAACTGAAAGCTTTGCCGCAGCTTATTTTCCAGGTAGTTGCGGTACGACTCGCGCACATACTTCGGGTGGTTGGTAAAAAACGCAAACGAAGGGGTATGCGTAGGCAGTTGGGTAACGTATTTAATCTTAATCAGCTTGCCATCGGTGGCCGGTGGGCTGTATTCCTCAATATACTTCAGCATTACGTCATTTAACTCGCTGGTAGGTATTTTGCGGTTTTTATTGGCGTAAACCTCTTCAATAGTTTCAATTATTCTGAAAATACGCTGTTTTTCAAGGGCCGAAATGAAAATGATAGGCACATCGTTAAAAGGGGCTAGTTTGGCTCTTATTTCAGCTTCAAAGTCGCGGGCAGTATTGGTGCTTTTTTCAATAAGGTCCCACTTGTTTACAGCCAACACTATGCCCCTGCGTTTTTTAATGGCCATTTTGTAAATGCTCAGGTCCTGGTGGGTTATTCCTTTCTTGGCATCAATTACAATCAGGGCAATGTCGGCCTCGTCCAGCGCCTTAACCGCACGTATTACCGAGAAGAACTCAAGGTTTTCTTGGACTTTTGCCTTACCGCGTATACCTGCGGTATCAATCAATATTAACTGCTTGCCAAACTTATTGTAGGTGCTGTGTATGCTATCGCGCGTGGTGCCGGCTATATCAGTTACAATATTCCGCTCCTCATCTAACAAAGCATTTACCAACGATGACTTGCCCACATTGGGCTGGCCAATTATGCAAACTTTAGGTATGTGCGATGCCTCTTCCTCTTCCTCAGCATCATCGGGTATGCGCTCATTTATGGCGTCCAGCAGTTCGCCGGTTCCCGAGCCGGTCATTGAGGCTATAAAAAACACATTATCCATGCCCAGGCTATAAAACTCATTGGCATCGTGCAGGCGTTCGGTGTTATCTACCTTGTTTACTACCACAAACACATTCTTCTGGTGTTTGCGCAACAGTTTGGCAAATTCATCATCAAGGCCGGTCATGCCGGTATGGGCATCCACCACAAATAACAGTAGTGAGGCCTCTTCAATAGCTATTAAAACCTGTTCGCGTATTCCTTTCTCAAAAACATCTTTGCTGTGCGGCACAAATCCACCCGTATCAATTACGTTGAATTTCTTTTTGCCCCACTCGCACTCGCCGTAAATACGGTCGCGCGTTACGCCGCTAAGGTCATGCGTAATAGCCTTCTTTTCGCCTATTAAGCGATTAAACAGGGTACTTTTACCCACGTTAGGCCTTCCTACTATTGCAACTGTAAATCCCATTTCTTTATTTTTTGCCTTTAGCTTTCGTAGCCAAAGTTGCGCAGCGTGTTTTCACTGTTCCGCCACTTATCTTTCACCTTTACCACTAATTCAAGGTGAACTTTCTTTCCCCCTACAAAAGATTGAATCGCCTCGCGGGCATCAATCCCTGTTTTCTTTATCGATTCGCCACCTTTGCCAAGTATAATCGCCTTCTGCGATTCGCGCTCAACATAAATAGTACACTTTATACGGTCAATGTCCTCGTCTTCCTTGTAAGAGTTTACCTCCACTTCGCAACTGTAAGGTATCTCTTTCTGGTAATTCAAAAATATTTTTTCACGGATGATTTCTGAAACAAAGAAGCGCACGTTACGGTCCGATAGCTGGTCCTTATCAAAATAAGCCGGCGAATCGGGCATCAGGCTGCTTATCTTTTTCAAAAAGCTATCGCGGTTCAATCCTTTTTCTGCTGAAATTACCAGCACTTCGCCCTTAGGTATCAGTTTTGCCCAATGCTCAATCAGGGCAGGCATGTCTGCTTCTTTATATAAATCAGCCTTATTAATAATAACCAATACGGGCACCGTGGTGTTGTTAAGAAAATCAATTAGGTGCTGTTGCTCCTCGTCCTTTTGGTATTTATCGGTTACAAACAGAAATACATCAGCATCTTCCAGCGCCTGCTCCACAAAACTGTTCATGCGCTTGTGCAGTTCATAAGCGGGTTGGTTTATAAAACCGGGAGTATCGCTAAATACCAATTGGTAGTCGTCACCATTTACTATACCTAAAATGCGGTGGCGCGTGGTTTGCGCTTTGGGCGTAGTAGCCGAAAGCTTTTGACCCAAAAGGGCATTAAGCAGGCTGCTTTTACCTACGTTAGGCAACCCCACAATATTTATATATCCGGCTTTATGACTCATACAAAGGGCCGCAAAAATAACAAAGATGGGCGGCTATCCGCATATTGCCCCGCTATAAAGGCACCCCACTTAGCGTATTGGCTGTCATATTTTTGTAATAATGCACTTCAACAGGCAGCTTAATCGCAAAAAAGCCGGCACTTTTGGTTATTTTCATAGGTATTTTGCCCATGTTGAAAATAGTGAATCTAAGCGCATAATGGATTGTTTCTACCCAAGCCGTAAATACATAAAGAAGGCCGTTTTACTGCTTGGCTTTTGCTATGTGTTTTTGGCAGGGTTAATGGCGCAGGGCTTGCTACCCACTAAAGGCACCGATTTTTGGTTTGCTTTCCCGCACTTTCCTAACGCGGCTTCATTTAATAAGCGCTTCGATGTTTTTATAACTTCCGATGTTAGCACCAGCGGTCAAATTACTATTCCCGGGCAGGGGTGGAGCCAATCGTTTACCGTAACTGCCAACCAAACTACCACTATAACAGTGCCCTCCATAGAGGCCGAGAATGTGAATTCCGATGCGGTGGAGAATAGGGGAGTGCACCTTACCACCCAGCAACCGGTAAGTGTTTTTTCCATTTGCATACAATCGTATAGTTCTGATGGAACACAGGTTTTTCCCACACCTTCTTTGGGTACTACGTATTGCATAGGCAGTTATCAGGGGCTTATTGCTGCTGATAGCCTCTGCTCACAATTACTTATTGCGGCTACTGAAGATGGAACGCAGGTGCGCATTACCCCCCGTGCTACTACTATGGGCGGCCATATTGCCGGCGTTCCTTTCATAGTAAACTTAAATCAGGGTGAAACCTATCAGTTAATTGCCGCCACTGAAACCGGCGACCTTACCGGAACATTGCTTGAAGCTACCGATACCAGCGGCGCCTGCAGGCCATTTGCTGTGTTTAGCGGTACGGGCTGCACTAATGTACCCGGCAACTGCTTTTCATGCGATATCCTCTTCGACCAGGCCATTGCCACCCCCTTTTGGGGCAAATCCTATTACGCGGCCCCTTATTCCTTTGCTACGCAATACACACTTAGGATTCTGGCACAGCAAAACGGCACCTCATATACCGTAAATGGCGGTGCACCACAGTTGCTGAATGCGGGGCAGTTTGCTGAAACAAACAGCATTACAACAGCTACTTGTATACAGGCCAATAAACCTATTAGTGTTATACAGTATATGGAAGGAAGTTCCTGCGCCGTAAACGGCGACCCTTCCATGACCTATCTTAACAGCGAGGAGCAGAAGATAGATAATGTAACCTTCAGCACTGTATCCTCTATGGTTATTACCCAGCACCTGGTTAGCGTAGTAATGCGTACACCCTATATAAACCAGTTAACCTTAGATGGATTACCTGTATCAGGAAGCTCATTTACTCCTTTCCCTTTTTGTAACAACTATTCGTACGCTAACCTTAACCTTGCACAGGGCAGTCATACGTTAGACGCCGATAGCGGCTTTGCTGCTTATGTGTATGGCACCGGCTCCGCAGAAAGTTATGCTTACTCTGCCGGCTCCTACAACAAAATTCAGCCCGTTCAAATAGATTCTGTTTTTTGCAATAGCGATACTATGGTGCTCGGCAAATCAGGTATGTATTTTAACCAGTGGTGGTCTACCGCAAATGATCTTACTACCAATATTCATACCGGCCCAACACTAACCATTTACCCGCCAATAGTTCCGCAGGTGTATGTATTACATGCTGATGAAATGTTATCAGGCTGCGAAAAGCTGTTTTACTTTAATGTAGAGAGCCCGGTTCCCCCTGTTGTTGATGCTTTGGCTGCGGCCAGTACCGTATGTCAATACCAGCCGGTGCAGTTACAGGCTGCTGTAAACCCTGCAGGCAATTATCAATATACATGGTCACCGGCAACAGTCCTCAACAACCCTTACAGTGCAAATCCTATTGCTACCCCGGCCTATAGTTCCTGGTATAAAGTAGCGGTTACAACCGCCAGCCAGTGCGCGGGTACGGTTTACGATAGTGTGTATGTAACCGTCAGCAATGGTAACGTGGCATCCTTTAAAACCATTGCATCCGATACGGTAATTTGTATTGACGATAGCAGCCACCTCGGGGCTCTGCTGGAAAAGGTAATTTTTAAAGATGACTTTAACAGCGGTATTAACAACGCTCTCTGGAGCCAGGTTTCCGGTGGGGCGGCAGGTTCTCCATGTGGCTCAGTAAGTGGTAATGCCCTGTACTTTAACGGTGCCGGTGCGCGTATAGCCGCTACTAATAACCTTAATGTATTAAACGGAGGTACCATACGTTTTTACCTTAAAATTGCCAATGGCACCGCACCTTGCGAGGATGTGGACCTGGGAGAGGATATTGTGCTGGAGTATTCAACCAATAACGGTACAAGTTGGTCGCTTATCAGCACCTACTATGAATCCGTCTATCCCAATTTCACCTTTATTACCGTGCCAATTACAGGTGGTGCACTTACTTCCGCAACCCGTTTCCGTTGGCGGCAGCTAAGTAACTCAGGTGCAAATCAGGATAACTGGATGCTGGACGACATTGTTATAGGTGGAATAGATAACAGCGGCTTTTCATTCACATGGTGGCCGGCCTCTACACTTAGCGCTGCCAACATTATTAACCCCACGGCAAAGCCTACGGTTACTACAGTTTATCATTGCCAAATTACAGATGCTGCAACAGGCTGCGTTTATGAGGATAGTATTCGCATTAACGTAGGCCAAAACTTTACGCTGAATACTACGGCTGATACGCTTTTGTGCGCTTTTGTGCCCGTTCAGTTAAATGCAGTTCCTGTTCAGGCGGGCACTTACACCTATCAATGGAACAACGCCCAGGATTTAAATAGTGCCGTCATTTCATCACCGGTGGCTACTCCTGTGGTTCCTACCACTTACCATGTTACCGTAGTATCCTCTTATGGTTGTGTAAAAACAGATAGTGTTTTTGTAAACGTAGGCTCTGTAATCTCTTTTAATGCCTTACCTGATGCGGACACCGTTTGCGTTGGGCAAAGCGCAGCAGCAGATGTTATAATCAGCAACACCTGCAACCTTGCAGGCACTACTTGCGGCGGCCCATCGAATATATTAACCCTTGGCAACGCATCGGCTACTTCCGGTATTGCAGCAATTACGCCTTACTACGGTGGTTTAAAAAGCGCTAAACGCCAGTTTTTAATTACCGCACAGGAACTGCAGGCGGCAGGTTTTGCTAGTGGCTTAATTACTTCACTTTCTTTTAATATCAATTCGGTAAATGGCAGCGGTAGCTATCAAAATTACACCATTAAAATGGGCTGCACACAATTACAGGCCTTAACCACAAACTTTGTAAGCGGCCTGCTGCAGGTGTTTAACCCTAAAACTATTGCCCCTGTCACAGGCATTAATACCTATGCTTTTGATACTTATTACAATTGGGATGGCACCTCAAATATTATTATAGAAATTTGCCATGAGAGTAATGCCGCACCACCAACGGCCTCGGTTTATTACTCCACTGTTGGGCAAAGCCAAACCTACATTTTAGGTAGTAGCCCCCAATGCAGCGTTGCCTCAGGTAGTCTTTCCAACAACAGGCCCGATATACAATTAGGCTTCTGCTCAGCGCCTTTGTCCAATTTTACGTATTCCTGGGCACCTGCCCCTTTGGTTAGTAATGCAGCTATTAAAAATCCTTTGCTGTCGCCTTCTGCCAATACCACTTTTACCGTTACGGCAACTGATGCAAACACCGGCTGCATTTATACCGATAGTATCAAGCTAACTACTGCGCCGGACTTTCTGCTTAATGCCGGGGCAGATACCATTTTATGCGCTGCTTCGGGTGTTCCCTTACAACTTACATCAACAGTAGGTGCGGGGGCTACTTATCAATGGCAACCTGCAAACAGTTTATCTAACAGCACTGTTGCTAACCCTACGGCTACTCCGCTTACCACTACCACCTATGTGGTTACAGTGGCCTCAACTGCGGGCTGCGTTAAAACCGATAGTGTAAAAGTTACATTGGTTTCTCATGCGTATTTTAATGCTTTGCCCGATGGTAAACAGCTTTGCCTTGGCGATTCTGTACAAGCGGATGTGGTAAAAGCAAATAGTTGCGGCACCAATGGCACAGCCTGTACCAATACCGATAGTATAACTATAGCCCCGGGCAACACCGTTTCAACCGCTGTTTCTATAACGCCTTTTTGTGGTTCATATATAAGTTCTAAACGGCAATTGCTGTTTAAAGCATCCGAGTTATTAGCCACAGGCATTTCACCCGGGGCCACCATAAGCGGCCTGCAGTTTAATGTAGCTAATGTTACAGGCTCCGGCGTTTACCAAAACTTCACTATTAAAATGGGCTGCGCTAGCCTTGCCGCGTTCGATACCACCTTTGTTACGGGCTTATTCAATGTGTTTACAGCTAAACCTGTGCAAATTTCCAATGGGTGGAAGTATTTTCCCTTTGATAATACCTATGATTGGGATGGCTACTCCGATGTTGTAATTGAGCTTTGTTATCAAAACAGCGGTTCAGGTAGTAATGCTGCAGTTACCTACCATACCACACTTTATAATTCCTGCATTTATACCACATCAGCTGCTGTAGGTGTTTGTAATGCGGCAAGTGGTTCAGTAGTTGCTTACCGTCCTAACATCAGGCTTACGTATTGCAGCACACCTGTTGCCAACCTTATTTATAATTGGTCGCCATCAGCCCTTGTAAGTAATCCGGCAATTAAAAGCCCTTACCTGCGCCCTCTTACTGATACCACCTTTAGCCTGCTGGCTACCGATACATTAACCGGCTGCCGGTTTGCTGATACTGTGCCTGTGCAGGTAATTGATGCAATTACAGTTAATGCCGGTAACGATACTGTTGTTTGCTCGGCCCTTGGTTTACAACTTCAGGCAACGGCCTCAGCAAATGGAGCGTTGTATAGTTGGCAACCTGCGGCTAACTTAAACGCTGCAAACACCGCAACACCAATTATTACAGCTAACACCACACAGCAATATGTAGTTTTTGTGGCCGATACTTCCGGCTGCAGTTCTGTTTCCGATACTATAAACGTTACAGTTAATGCGGCCAATGTTACCGTCAGTAACGATACCGTTCTTTGCCCCGGCGATACGGCGCAACTTATGGCAACAGGGGGACTTAACTACCTATGGTCGCCAACGCAAAACATTAGTGATAATAGTATTGCAAACCCTTTAGTATGGCCGCAAACAAGCCAAAAATTTGCAGTTGTTGTAACCGATAGTGTGGGCTGTGTTACTACCGACTCTGTTCAATTAACCCTGTTGTCCGTTCCGGTAGTAGAACTTGGAAACGATACTTCCTTTTGCGCCGGTTCGGCTGTTACCTTTACTGTAGGCCCGGTTGGCGGTCAATACCTATGGCAGGATAATTCCACGGCAAATGCGTTTACTACGGATACCGTTGGCCTTTATTGGGTTCAGCTAACCCACCAATGCGGCGTTTTAAGCGATACCGTTCGCGTTTTGCAATTGTATCCCTTGCCGGTTATTAACCTTGGTGCAGGCGGCCAAATTTGTAATATACCGCTGATAGAATTTGATGCCGGTAATCCCGGTTCTGCTTATTTATGGAGCACAGGTGAAACTTCGCAAACTATCAATCCGCTTGCAAGCGGTAACTATTCTGTAACGGTAACAACTGCCGATAGCTGCAGAGAAACTGCTGCCGTAAGCATAGAACTGGTGTATTTACCGCAAATAGACCTTGGCAATGATACCACCTTATGCGATGGCGAGGAATTGACATTAAGCGCCAACGGGTTGCAAGGTGGGTATGATTGGCAGGATGGTTCCACCACACAACAATATACGGTGCAGCAGGAGGGGCTTTATTGGTTGCACGCTTATAATACCTGCGGCAGCGTTACTGACAGTATTCAAATTGCCTATGTAAACTGCGATTGCCGCATTTACATGCCCAATGCGTTTACACCTAACAGCGATGGCAACAATGATATTTACAAACCCGAAGCCAATTGCGATTTGCGCTTTGTTGAGCTTAAAATATTTAACCGCTGGGGCGAAAAAGTATTTGAAAGCAACAGTATAAACATAGGTTGGGATGGTAACTACAAAGGCAAGCCAATGCCTGCGGCTGTATATACTTATGTTTTAACCTATGCCGGTAAAGATGGCCGCAGTCTACGCACTGATAATTTAAAAGGCACCCTTACCCTTATCCGTTGATTGTTACAAACAAATGACAATTAAACTATGGCGTAGCTTAAAAAGCTGTTTAAATTAGCCGCTATAAATGAAAAGGTTTTTAATACTTTTTGCCGGTGCCTTGGCTTTCGCAAACATTGCGGGGATAATGCCATTCTACACCCTGGGCTTAATGGAGGTTAAGAACGAAATGCGTAAGGAACTTGCTGACCCCGCTACATTACAAAAACTGGAAATAACGGAAAGTGAATTAAACGATCATTCCGTTTTTCAGTGGGTAGAAGGTTCTGAGTTCAGTTATCAGGGTAAAATGTACGATATGGCCCGCCAGGAGAAAAGGGATGGCTATTTTGTGTTTTATGTTGTTCAGGATGAGAAGGAGGATAACCTTTTAAGCATGCTTAAAGTATTCTATCAGGACCACCAGGAAAGTAAGGACCATTCTCCTTTAAGCAATTTGGTAAAGAACATTGCTAAAGATTTTGTTTCCGTTTTCGATACAATAAAAATTGACCCGCTGAACGTGCTTAGTGCTCATTCATTAACGGAGATTGTTGGCAATCTTTCTGAAGGTTTTTCTACAGCCCTCATTGTTCCGCCCGCTGTTTAATTGCTGATTTTCTCAGCCTTCTTTTTTCTATTCTATTAATTTTTTTAAAGAAACATTTTGTATGAAAAAGTGTATCCTTTCATCTATATATACTATTGCTATAAGCCTGTTAAGCGCCGGTGCTGTTAATGCACAGGGGCTTAATGTGTGCGGTTCCGATCAGGCCCGCCAAAAACTCATTCAACAGCATCCTGAAATTTTGCAACAGGAAGCCGAACTTGAAAAGTTTACCCAAAACTTTGTTCCCGATTACATGCAGTATCGCGATAGCCGTACGGGCAACATCGTTATACCTGTAGTGTTCCATATTCTTCATCAGGGCGGAATTGAAAACATTTCTGATGCGCAGGTTATTGATGAAATGCGCATTTTAAATGAAGATTACAATAAGCGTAATCCTGATACAGTCTTGGTTATTCCGGTATTTAAACCGCTCATTGCTGATGTGGGTATTGAATTCCGCTTAGCCAATATTGACCCTTGGGGCAATTGCACAAACGGTATTGAGCGTATTAATACCTGCCAAACCTACAGCGGCAACGATTATTCAAAACTAAATAGTTGGCCCCGCGAGAAATACCTTAACGTATGGGTTTGCCGCAGCATGGAAGATGGCGTAGCGGGCTACGCCTACTATCCGGGTTCGGTAAACACCATTATGAACTTTCCTGCTAAGGATGGTGTAATTATTCTGCACGATTATATTGGCAGCATAGGCACTGGCAACACCACTAATTGCCGCGCCCTTACACACGAAATCGGCCATTACCTTAACCTTAAACACCCTTGGGGCGATACTAACAACCCCGGCGTAAGTTGCGGAGATGATGATGTAAATGATACGCCTATTACACGCGGCAGCAATTTGAACTGCAATTTGAATTTGAATTACTGTGTGGCCGGCACCATTGAAAACGTGCAGAACTATATGGATTATTCATACTGCTCTAAGATGTTTACCATTGGCCAGGCTGCCCGCATGATGGCTGCCTTGAATAGTGATAAGAGTAACCGCGATAATCTTTGGACCCCGGATAACCTTGTTGCAACCGGCACTGATGATACTTCTTATAACTCATGTGCACCCGTGGCAGACTTCAGCGCTAACAAAAAGTATATCTGCATGGGTACCAATGTTACGTTCCTTGATGCCCACTATAACGGCGCTGTAACCGATTATTATTGGGAGTTCCCCAATGGCATACCGGCTATTTCTACTGACCAAAACCCGGTGGTGCAGTTTCAAACTGCCGGTTGGCAGCCGGTTAAGCTAACGGTATCAAGTCCGCTGGGCACCAGCACAAAAAGCGATACCTTCCTGGTTTATGTAGCGCATGATAATGCCATGTACCCTGCCCCTTACTACGAAGATTTTGAAGCGCCCGGAAAATTGAATGAGTTTGAATGGGCTTCTGTTAACGTTGATAAGAACGAAACTGAATTCAAGCAGGTAAACTATACAGGCCATACCGGCACTTCGTGTATGCAATTAAACAACTACTACACCCATGCCGATCATGATATTGATGAATTGGTTTCTCCGGGCTTCGATCTTTCTCAACTCTCTACAACCAATTTAACCTTGTCGTTTTATTATTCACTAGGCTCGTGGAATCAATACTTCAACAGCCTGAATGATTCAATAGCGGTTTTGGCTTCTGCTAACTGCGGCGGCAACTGGGTAAACATTTATAAAAAGGGCGGTAGCGCTATTGTAAATGCAGGGTATCAATCCGGGTTCTTTATTCCAACGCAGGCTCAGGCCTTCTGGAAACAGGTGAAAATTAACCTGCCATCTACGCTGAAACAACCAAATGTGCACTTCAAGTTCCAGGTTTTCAGTGCGGTTTATGGTAACAACTTCTATATAGATGATATTAACCTTGGCAACGCAGTGTCAACCGTTGGCATTCAGGAAGAAGATATGGTTGATAATATAAGTCTTCATCCTAACCCGGCAATTGATGCAGCGCAGGTAAGTATTTCATTAAGCGAAGCCACAAATGTAAGTGTTAAGCTTTTTGACATTACCGGTAAACAGGTGGCTAATTACTTTAACGGTACAATGGACAGTGGCGACAATATGCTGGCCCTTGGCGGTTTAAGTAACTACGCTAAAGGCGTTTATGTGGTGCAGGTACAGGCCGGTACTACTTTCCGTCAACAAAAGCTGATTATTCAATAGTATAATACTTTTCATACAAAAGCGCGGTTGCCTTCGGGTAACTGCGCACTTCTTTTTTATATGAGGGCTCTTTTTGTTATCATTCTAAGTTGTTGCACCCTTGGTATAACTGCGCAAAATCCTGAAAAACCGCATTTAGTTACGGGGCCTGTGTTGGGCAGTGTAACACAGCACAGCGCAAAATTATGGGTTGCTTATAAAGGCAACGGACAAAACATGCTTAGCCTTGAAGATACAGTTACCAAAGCAGATTATTTTCCTACGGGCTTTAGTAAGATTAATGATAACAAGGGCACTACTGCCATGGTGGTGGAATTTACGGGCCTTGAGGCCGACCGTGTTTATAAAGTACAATACGCGCTTGACCCACTGCTTCCTCATCCCAAATGCGTTTTCCGCACCCAGGCAGATAGCGCAGTAAAGGGTATGAATTTTCTGTTCGGCTCTTGCGCCTTGCTGAATACCGGTGCCTCACGATTTATTTTTCCCGGCTTTTCGGTAAACATATTCAATCACATGAAAAGGCAGCATAGCGACTTTATGGTATGGTTGGGGGATAATGTTTACTACTTCAATAAACACTATAACAGCTACCAGGGCATGTTTAATCGCAACCTTAAAATCAGGAACACTTTCCCCTTGCTTGCTGACTTTTTGAACAACCAACCTAACTATGCCATGTGGGATGACCACGATTACGGTTGGAATGATGCCGACCGTAAATTTCCGCTAAAGGATACCTCCTTAGTTGTGTTTAAGGGTTTTTGGCCAAACCCGTATAATGAGGCTGATACTTTAAAAGGCAACTACTTCACCTTCCGCTATTACGATGCAGAGTTTTTTATGACAGATTGCCGATGGTATCGCGACCCTGAAGGAGATACAGCGGCAAGCTTCCTGGGACCTGAACAGGTAACCTGGTTAGAAAATAAACTTAAAGCGAGCGATGCTACCTTTAAATTTATCTGTGTTGGCTCGCAGGTTTTAAATGAATGTTTTTACGGCGAGTCGTACGCCAAATACACAGTTGAACGTAACAGGCTGTTTGATTTTATTGCCAACAATAACATTAAGGGCTGCATCTTTTTAACCGGCGATAAGCACTATGCTGAGCTAAGTAAGAAAGATTGGAAGGGTTATCCCTTATACGATTTTACTTCGTCGCCGCTTACCAGCCCCATTTTGCCTGTGCGTTACCTTGGTATTTACAAAAACTACTGCAGCATTAGCGAAACCATTCTCTACAAGAAAAACTTTGGCAAAATATCCATAAGCGGTCCGGCTGGTAACCGCGTATGCAAATTTGAGCTCTTCGGAAAAGGAGGGAAGAAGAAATGGGAATACTTCATTAACGCCAATGCCCTTGTTACAGGGCCTCATGCAGGCAATAACTAAGCTATGCCTTCTTGCGCGGCGCTGTAGTCTTCATCTTTTCTTCATGGTCTTCCACGGCATCTTCTATAGAATGTGAACTCTGTAGTTTGGAATCCTTTTTCGCCAGTTCGGCCAGCTTAGCGTAATATTTTTCAAGCATCCGCAGTTCCTCTTCTGTAAGGTCTTCAATGTTTACAATACGGTTGCTGGCCAATTCACTCGCAGCTACCAGCTCGTTCAATTTAATTTGAATAGCCAGCGAATCTTTGTTCTGTGTTTTTTGAATGAGGAACACCATTAAAAAAGTAATAATGGTAGTGCCGGTATTTATAACCAGCTGCCAGGTATCGGAAAATTTAAAGATTGGCCCGCTTACAACCCAGGCCAAAATTATCCCGGTGGCTGTTAAAAAAGCAGCTGTACTACCGGTAACCCGCGTGGCAAACGATGCAAACTTCTCAAAGGCATTTTTGTTCTGTTTATTGTCATCCTTCTTCATAACTGTAAGTGAATGGTTTAGGTTATATACGTACAACGGAGCAAGCCTGCTTCACGTATATTTCGGTAGGATATAACTGATTAGGCATTAGGCGGGCTTTATTTGCCCATTGGGGCCATCAGCTATCAGTTTGTGAAAATTAATACCCATCAGTAGTTCCTCCTTGCGCATTTTTAGATGAAAATGCTTCCCCTTTCAGTAAACCGCAGTCCATTTACTGCTGGAATATTTCTTGTGCAAACCATACAAAAATCTAATAGTATGGATCCAAACAAAAAAAATCAGAAGGAGAAGGATCAGACTCAGAATACTGAGCTGGACCAACAAACCAATCAGTCTCAAAAGTCAAAAAAAGACCAACAGGGACAACAGCAAACGCCTGACATGAAGAACAAGCAAGGTTCTTTCCAGGATCAGGACAAGAGCAAACAAAGTAAGCGTGGCGCCGAAGACAGTTCATCAGAGTTGGAAGAAACCGAAACTGACGAACTGGATCAGGATGCACAAGAGCAGGATGAGTATGATTTCAACAGCAAGAAGTCTGAAAAGGGCCGCAGTGACTCTGATCAGGATTCTTCATCTTGGCAGGACAGAAAAAAATAAACCGGCGAAAGTTGGTTTAAACAGAAAGGGAGTTCGAAAGAACCCCCTTTTTGTTTTTAATAACTTGATAAAAAATTAAGCTTCGTTTACATCATTACCCGGAGACGTATGTATCTTCTTATGGAATTTTTCCGGGTCATTCTTTTCCGGATCTTTTCTTGGGTCCGGTGTTACTTCAGGCTCTTTATCACCATCGTTGTCTTTATTGGTAACGCCCTTATCATCGTTAGTTACCTTTTCATCCTTATTGGTAACCTTCTCTTTTTTAGGCTCTTTGTCGCTTTCGCGTTCCTTCTGCTTATCAGCAGTAGGTTTTTCTTTTTCTGAAGTAGGTTTGTCGGTATGTTTTACCGGATTTTTCTCTATTGGTTTCTCTTTTTTAGAGTCTTTCTCTGTTTCCTTCTTTACTGGTTTCATACTGATGTTTTAGTATAAACTGCAAAGGATGTTCCATTGGAACCAGCAAACGGGTATAAGGCTAATAGTCCCGCTTCGGTTTTATAAGTCTGAAATTTTTGATAAAGAAAAGCTGCATTACTCCCTCGGCGCTCTTTTTAAACAGTTTGAAAATGCCTATGCCTTCAAATTTGCCCGGCTTCAGCATAATGTATTTACCCATTAACTTATAACTCATATTAAAAACGCTAATAGAATCATAAGTGCCTTTTGCATTGGTAAAATCAAACAGCCTGCCGCTGCTTACTTCAAGGGTATCAACGCCTGTAAATAAATCAAGCTTGTAAACTTTCTGATATTGCTTTTCGGCGGGGGCCTTCTCTATACGGAACACATCTTCCTTTTGCGCCGCGCAAAAGCTGGTAATAAACAAAAGTAAAACGCTTAGGTATTTCATATTTTATTGCCTGTAAAAATAAAAAGTAAACACCGGTTCCTCTGCCCTTAGGTTGCCGGTGTTTACTCAAGCCAAATGCCGCCTCACCCTTAAGAGGCGCAAACTACCTTAAATGCCCAGGTAGTCTTTTACTTCGTCAGCACTGCTGAATTTCTTATTCAACACTTCCAGTTTAAAATTAACTCTGCCGTCAGTTTTGGCCGCCGATCGGAATTCATCGCTTTTAAGGACACAAACGTCCTGGTTATAAGTTACACCCCAAATAAGGTTTTCTACAGCCGGGTTAAATCGTAAGTTAACTGCATTGTTAGTATAATACGTATACATAATACCACGTAAAGGTTCCACCAGGTAAACGCACTGCATTTTAAGGTCCTTGCCGGTCTTATCACTAAACTCAGCCATAACTGATGCGCCTACCGGTAAACGTTGCGGCTGGTCGCAATTCATTGTGCCAAAATTCTGCACACGGAACATTCTGAAGAACAAATTGGTCTGCTCCACTTTTACTTCATACTCTTTAATGCGCTTTTGTTGTTCTTCAATTTCGCGCTGTATTTTTTGTTCCATTTCTTTTGCACTTGCCTCAAGTTCCTCTTTCATGCGCTGTTGTTCTGCTTTACGTTGTGCTAGTTTTACTTCGTATTCCTTGTATTTGGCATCAAACACTTTTTGCGCCGCATCGTAGTCTTTATCCTCTATTGCCGGTGTTGCAACTACACTGTAGCTGGTTTTGCCTTTTAAAAAAGTAATCTCATAGTTTAATCCCCCTTCAATACGCTTCATCTGTATATCTTCCCACAATACCTGCGCCTGTTTGGGGTCGTATTCTTTTTCGTTTACAACCTCAAATTTCAGGTTATTGTATTCCGCTAACTCAGGAAATTCCTTTTCATCCACCTTTATCGAAAACCTTGCTTTCTTCTTTTCGGCCTTCTTAGGCGCAACCGGTTTTTCTTTCTCTACTTCAGTAACTGCATCACACAAATGGCGGTATTCTGCTGATTGTTCTTTAAGTGCCTCATCACCGCTTACCTTTTTATTTTTTTTGTTGTTCTTCTCTGCTATCGGGGTCTTGGCAGCCGGAGCGGTTTGTTCCTGTTCAATAAAGTTGCTTTGGCTTACATACTGCCATTGCTTTTTAGTAGTATCAAGATAATAGGTATTAAAGCGGTCCTCTTTTTTATCGCTAACCATTTTTACCTGTATTAAGGCCTGTGGGTTGGTGCGCAATGGTTTGCCGTTTTGGGTGGCGGCTATTTCCATCATACCGGCTGTTTCAAAGTGGTACGTTTCTCCGGCGCTGTCGTACGTCATTGGTATGCCTGCTAAAAAAACATCTGACACAGAATGAAACTCGCGGTAGCTTAATTCTACCTTACCTTTTACAGCATTGCCATTCTCATCTAAAAAGGCATTGGCAGGCACCATAATTTGTGAGCCTGTTATATAACTTACAATGGAATCCTTTTCCGCCTCCAGCACAAACACTGCTGATTTAATGTTTGCCTCGGCAATAGGAGGGTTGATGAATGGCCTTACAATTGCTTCGGGTAGTGAGTCAGTCTTTAATGCTTTGGATAGAATGAGCACCGCAGCCACTGTGGTTACCAATGCTGCCCCGCTGCCAAACCAAAACTTAGCGGTTTTAAAGAAGGGCGTTTTAATAGCGTTATAGGACTTCATCAACTTCCCGAAATCTTTACCCGATGATAGGTCGGCATCGGTAAGTGGTGGGCGGTTCGTATTTATTTTAAAGTTTTTCATGATGTTATAAGTATTGTTGTTTCATTCAACTTTTTATGGATGATGAAAGGATGTTCAGGCATTAATTGTTTTCTCCAATAAAGGTTTCAGGCGTTCCAGTATGCGGTATAGGCGCATCTTGGCCGTAGCTTCAGTTACGTTTAATATTTCGCTTATCTCCTTAAATGGCCGTTTTTCAAAAAAGCGCATCTCAACCAGTTGAAATTCTTCTTCCTCTAAAGTGGTTAAGGCATTCAGCACTAATTGCTCTTTCTCTTCTATGCTTTGTTCGCCCATTTCTTCCATAAGGTCCTTCAGGTGTTTCTCCTCCAGGTTAATACCCCGCTGTTTCTCGTTTTTACGAAAAACCTGGTTCATTTCATTTATAGCTATGCGGTATAACCAACTGCTGAACGGAAAGCCGCGGTGCTCGTATTTTGGCAGGCTTATCATGGCCTGAAGGAACACCTGTTGAGTTATATCAAAAGCATCTTCCTTGCTTACCACGCGCTGGTAAACAAACTTTAGTATAAGGGCATAGTATTTATCATACAGCGCCCCGAACTTCTCCGGGTTTTTCTTAGCGGCGAGTATCAGGGCCTCATCCTCGCTTAGGGTTTTCAGGTCGGTTTTATCCATTCTTTGGGCAATTGTTATGGACGAATTCATCTGCATTGTATAGGGTAAATGCAGGTGCGTATTAAAAGTAACAGAATAAGGAAAGAAATAGTATCCCTTCCGAACAGATGCTTAAATTAGTATCACCTATGAGAAGATTAATCAGCATTTTTCTCTTAATCAATGCCTTCTTTCTGGTCAAGGGACAAACGACTCCTGATTCAAAGAGAAATTCCAGTTGGCTCTTTGGTTATAACGCAGATGCTGCGTACCACTCTTTATTCGGTGTTACTGAATTGACGTTTGATTCTGTTGGATATTCGATTAACGTGGTAGATAGTTTTGCGGATTTTTCTGCAACTGTGGCCATAGCCTGCGATACCAGTGGCAAACGCTTGTTCAGCACAAACGGTATTTGGCTTTACGACAGGAATTTTAATAAAATACAGGGCAGTGATACTTTAACCCCAGGCTTGTTCGGTGATGATTGGGCTGACCTTGGATACTTTGTTCCTCAGAGCGTGATAATTCTACCAATGCCTAATTCTGATTCGTTGTATTACATCTTTCATGAGAAAATGTATGACTCACTTTTTCTTATGGGCCCCGAAACGGAAGGGCTGTATTATACCACTGTAGATGTCACAAAAAATAGCGGATTAGGCGCAGTTATTGATTGGAGAGTGCCAATGTTTCAAAATGATACCCTCGAACACGGTAAGTTGACAGCATGCAGGCATGCAAACGGCCGTGATTGGTGGATTGTTGTAATGAACAATCGCTTAACGCGTTATAATATGTTGCTTTTAGCCCCAAATGGTGTTCAGAGCTATGGTTGGCATTCAATTCAAGGGTCTAACTTAAACTTTACCGGTACCGGCCAAGCTTGTTTTACGCCTGACGGTAAAAAATACTTAGTGTGGTCCGGAATAAATGACTCTATTGGCGATTATCTTACGGTGTTTGACTTTGACAGGTGTTCCGGTAAACTGTCTAATACAAGGCAATATAACTTCCACGATATCTGTGGGACTGATGCTTTATGCATTTCGCCTAATTCCAAATATGCCTATTCTTCTTGCGGCACTAAGCTATATCAATACAACCTTGATTCTTCTGATATAGCCTCTACCAAGATTTTAGTGGCCGTCTGGGATAGTTTTGTTGATCCCGATTTTGCTTTAGGTAGAACGACATTTTATTTAATGGGGAATACACCCAATGGAAAGATTCTGATAAGTACGCCTGGTGGTACTAAGTATTTACATCTAATTGAATCGCCTGATGTGGGTGGTGTAAATTGTAATGTTTCGCAGCATTGTGTTAACCTCCCTACTTTCAGCGCCCGCAGTATGGCAAACTACCCCAACTTTTTATTAGGTGCTGCTAAAGGCACTATCTGCGATAGCTTAAATATCCCGCAAGGCATTAACCCTGTTTATGAATCAAGCAAACCAACCTATGCTGTGGAGGGCTTCCCTAATCCATGCAGCAATTATTGCAACATTAGTTTTGGCACAACATTAAAAAGTGATGGGCAAATTGAAGTTTTTGATCCACTTGGTAAATTGATTTTTAAATCGCCAATTCAAAAGGCATCCTTAGGCTACACAGTTAATACCTCTTTTTGGCATAGCGGCTTATACCACATTGTTATTTCGGCTAATCAATCAAAATTAGGTAGTGTAAGCGTTGTAAAACTGTGATTGTAGGCATCATCTTTGGTTACCACGCGCTGGTAAACAAACTTTAGTATAAGGGCATAGTACTTATCATACAACGCCCCGAACTTCTCCGGGTTTTTCTTTGCGGCGAGTATCAGAGCCTCATCCTCGCTTAGGGTTTTCAGGTCGGTTTTATCCATTCGTTGGGCAATTGTTATGGACGAATTCATCTGCATTGTATAGGGTAAATGCAGGTGTGTATTAAAAGTAACAGAATAAGGAAAGAAATAGTATCCCTTCCGTACAGATGCTTAAATTAGTATCACCTATGAGAAGATTAATCAGCATTTTTCTCTTATTCAATGCCTTCTTTCTTGTCTGGGGACAAACCACTCCTGATTCAAAGAGAAATTCCAGTTGGCTCTTTGGTTATAATGGCCCTAACACGTACTACGTCCCTAAATACTGTGTTTCTGAAGTAAAGTTTGACACTGCAGGATATTCCATAAACGTAGTAGATAGTTTTGCGGATTTTTCTGCAACAGTAGCTATAGCCTGCGATACCAGTGGCAAACGCTTGTTCAGCACAAACGGCATTTGGCTTTACGACAGGAATTTTAATAAAATACAAGGGAGTGATACCTTAACCCCGGGCTTGTTTGGTGAAGATTGGGTACAGTCCGGATACTTTATTCCTCAAGATGCTTTGATTCTACCGCTTCCCAATTCCGATTCCATTTACTACGTATTTCATGAACGCTTGTATGATACTGTTTTCTATTACGGAAATGAAACAGAAGGACTGTATTATACCACCGTAGATGTCACAAAAAATAACGGATTAGGTGCAGTTATTGATTGGAGAGTGCCGATAGTTCAAAATGATACCCTTGAACACGGAAAATTGACAGCATGTCGTCATGCCAATGGCCGGGATTGGTGGATTATTGTTATGAATAGACAATTAAACCGATACAGACAACTATTGCTTGACGTAGAGGGGCTCCATGATTTCGGATGGCAATCAATAGTTGGTTCTGCACTTATGTTGCCTGGTACTGGACAAGCAACATTTACTCCCGATGGCAAAAAGTTCTTGATTTGGTCTGGGTTAGATGCTATTCATGGTGACTACTTAACATCGTTTGATTTCGATAGATGTTTAGGTGCATTGTCTAATACTCATCAATATAATTTTCATGATAGTTGTGGTACTGATGGAATAAGCGTTTCCCCCAATTCAAAATATATGTATTCTTCTTGTGGACCTAAACTATATCAATACAAGTTGGATTCTTCAGATATAGCATCTACAAAGGTTTTAGTGGCGGTCTGGGACGGTTTTGTTGACCCAGATTTTTCCTTTGGCACCACAATGTTTTATCTTATGGGAAACACCCCGAATGGAAAGATTTTGATTAGCACTCCCAGTAGTACAAAGTATTTACATTTAATTGAATCGCCTAATGAGGGTGGTGTAAATTGCAATGTTTCACAGCACGCTATTAATCTACCTGGCTTTAACTCCCGGAGTATGGCTAACTATCCTAATTTTTTATTAGGCGCTGCTACAGGCACTGTTTGTGATAGCTTAAACATCCCTCAAAGTATTAACCCTGTTTATGAATCAAGTAAACCATCCTATACCGTAGAGGCCTTCCCTAATCCATGCAGCAATTACTGCAACATTAGTTTTGGCACAACACTAAAAAGTGATGGGCAAATTGAAGTGTTTGATCCACTTGGTAAATTGATTTTTAAATCGCCAATTCAAAAGGCATCCTTAGGCTACACAGTTAATACTTCTTTTTGGCACAGCGGCTTATACCGCATTGTTATTTCGGCTAATCAATCAAAATTAGGTAGTGTAAGCGTTGTAAAACTGTGATTGATAATCTCTTTAACCCATCTTACTCTACAATAAGCTTTCTGTAAGCCTTTTGCCCTTCACGGTCGTTTAATTCAACCATATACAGGCCTTTGGCTAAACGGCTTACGTCTATAACATTATTGGTTTCGCTTATTGGGGTGGTTAAAACCTTTTGGCCGCCGGTAGTAAACACACTCAACGTAAAATTACGGCCATCGGTGGCCACTGCTACCTGAGTGCTGGCAGGGTTGGGGTAAATACCAAAAGCAAAAGGTTCAGTGGTATTTATACCTGTGCACTGCGAGAACTTACCCAACAAAAACAGGGCTGCTGATGTTAAGGATGGTTCTACACAGCCCCCGTGGTTCAGGTTTCCACCGTTTAATATTTGCACATCGGGCGCGCCATTGGCCGGCCAGGCGGAGTCTGCCTGTATGGCATTCATATAAGGCACCTGTTCATCGGCAGTGCAGTAGTGTATTTTTGTTGGCTTTGCCGGTGCCCAGCCCAACATATCGTTTTCAGCCAATATTTGCCTGAAGATGTGGTTAGGGTTATTCGTAAAATCAGCCAATACAGTATCCAGTATCATTTCGCGGGGTATTGAGGAACAGAAGGCGTCAATATTGCCGGTAGAATACTGCTTGCTGTAAAACATAGGAGGCAAAATGCTATCGTACGGATGTTTAAAAATATGCGATGGGATAGGATACAGTTGCTGCAATTGTGGGTTAACGGAATGGTAGCCTAACAACAGGTAAGGCAGATAACTTGGTGTAGCATAGGGAGTAAAGGATAACATTTGGTTAACCATCGTTACATTCAAATCGTATGGACCCGACATTGGTGCAAGGCCAACTACATTAAACTCTGAGCTGAAATTTTCCTGTATCAGTTTAGCAACCGCCATAGTGGAATAACCGCCTTGTGAATAGCCGGTAATGGCAACTTCGTTTTTAAGCTGCAGTTGAAGGGTATCTGCCAATTGTCGCGCTGCGCGCATTAAGTTAACTGCCGCATATCCCGTGTGGAAGGCGTTTATATATGGATGAATAAGTACACTGCTGTCGCAATCGCCCAGGCCAAGTTCATCAGGCATAACGGTTATTATACCGCCAATACCGGAAAAGAAGAAGCCTATTGGGCGCTCGGGGCCGTTATAACTGGGGCATTGGTCTTTGCGGGTAAATGTGCCGTGGGTATAACAGCCCATGCCTACGGGGCATTCAGTGTTTTTAGGTATAACCACTAAGCCTGAAGCATTAACTAATGAATCAATGTGCTTATAGGGTGTTTTATAAATTACCTGGTAAACGTCAATATCATATTGCGGAGCCACAGGTAAACTAAAACCTGTTGTTTGCAGAAAGCTGTCTAATTCAGTTTTGTTAAAGCTTTGCTGCAAATGGTAGCTGGTTATTTGCGCCTTACCTTCAATTGCAAAAATCAAAAACAATAAAACACCTATGGCAACTTTCTTCATTCTGTTTAGTTTATTATGGAACAATTTATGCAAAACAAAGTTCAGGTTTAAACCATCTCTTTTATCACAGCAAAATATTCGGGGTCCTCATCTTCAAATATGGCGTTTCCGTCCAGCATGTAAGCCCGCAACAGGTATTCTTTAGCCTGTGTCATATTCTCCAGTTCAAAATAAGTTTTACCAAGCATCAGTAAAACAAAAGGGTTGGTGGTACCGCCCGGGCTATTATAGGCTTCATGAAAATTATCCAATGCGCCCTGGTAATCATCCATCATAAAATGGGCATCGCCTATGGCGGTATAAACCCAGGTAGCCGCTTCCCAATTGCGCTTTGGCTCAGGTATTAAGTCAAGGGCTTCGGTGTAACATTCCAGCGCCTCGCTGTAGTTGCCTTCTTCAGCGCAATCATCACCATCGGCACAAAGTTCTGTTATCTCTTCAAACAGTTCGTCATTCATTTCTGTATCACTCATCAGTATAGTTTTTCTGCTTATAAACTCAATAAAAACGCCATAGTATCTACGCCATCTGCATAATCCCATAGCTGAGGGTGTTGGGCCTCGCCGAATTTAACTGAAGCCAGACCTTCCCATTTTTCCGGGGTAGTTGAAACCACGCATTGGATTTTCTCGGCGCTCTGTTTCAACTTGCTCTGTAGCACTTTTTCATCATGCCAGTATTCAAAGTTCAGGTTGCCGATGGGGGAGGGGATGCTTTCATTTTCTACCAGCATAACAAACTCATTGGCAAAATGCGGCGTTTTATTCAGCAATAGTATGGTGCGGTTGTAGTCGTAGTTGTTCATATACTTGGTATGCTGGTGCAGCCAGGCATAGGCACTAAAGTTGGGGAACAGCTTTTCAAAATTATAACCTACAGGTATATAAAGTTTTGAAACATTCCGGCAGCCAAAGCCAAAGTAATCAAACACATCATGAGCCAGTGCTTGCAACTCCTCATCGCTTTCCTGCCCGTTAAGTATGGCAATTGAGTTTCGGTTCTTGCGCAAAATCTTCGGGTAATCGCGGAAGTAATATTCGAAATAACGGTTCGTATTATCGCTGCCGGTGGCTATAACCGCATCAAAGCCTTTCAATTTTTCTACAAACTCCAGACGGTTTGTTAGGTCGGGGTCTATTTCAATAAGCAATTCAATAATACGCGGAAACAATACATCATCCTTGCTCGATTGCTTGATTTTCATTTTGCAGCCGCACAGGTAAGCACACAAAAAGTCGTGAAAGCCAACCAGCGGAATATTACCGGCAAATATTAACCCTACAGTTTTATCAATTGGCCTCAGTTTATAAGCGCTTAACCACTGGTTTAGCTTTTCCTCCTGCAACATATCGTTACAGATGGCATCAACGGCTTGCTGTACAAACTGTTGGGTAAACCACGGGTTTTGCCGCTCAGCCGTTGCTGTTTTTTCTTTCAGCAACTCATCTGTTCTAATACGTTTACCCAACTCAACTAAATACCCTACGGCCTGCATTGTCCACAAAATTGAAGGCACAAAAGTAAAATTGTTGCGCTTGTTGAAAATATAAGCCCTGCAGAATACCGAATCTGCTTTGTTTAGCGTTAATAACTGAGCTTTAGGCATACTGCCTCCTGCTCATAAGTATAGTTTATGAAAAGGAACATAGCCGTAATTACCGGTGGCGAGGCCAGCGAGGTGGGAATCTCCCTTAAAAGCGCCGGTGTGGTTTGCAAACATCTTAATAAAAGCAAGTACAATGTTTTTAAGGTAGTAATAGAGGGGAACGAGTGGTTTGTTGAACGCGACAATCCCGTTCGGTTGAAGTTAGATAAGAACGACTTTAGCTTTACGGTAGAAGGCCATAAAATAAGTTTTGATGCTGTTTTCGTAGCCATACACGGCACACCTGCTGAGGACGGTAAACTGCAGGGCTACTTCGATATGCTTAAAATACCTTACAACTGCTGTGGGGTTCTACAGGCCGCCCTAACTTTCGATAAACAACGTTGCAAGGAATACTTAAGCCAGTTCGGTGTAAAAACAAGTAAGGCCGTATTGCTTAAAAGGGCCGATAGGGAAGGTGCCGAACAAAAAGTGCTTAACACTTTAAGCGTTCCTGTTTTTGTAAAACCCAACAAAAACGGCAGCAGCTATGGCGCATCAAAAGTTTCTGAGCAAAGCGAGCTGGGTTCTGCTATTACTAACGCCTTTAATTTTGATGATGAAATATTAGTGGAAGAATACTTGCAGGGCACTGAGGTTACCTGTGGTGTTATAACTATAAATGGCAAAGTAACACCAATGCCCATTACTGAAATTCGCAGTAAGAAGGGCTTTTTCGACTACGAGGCAAAGTATGAAGGTGCCTCGCAGGAAGTTACCCCTGCTGAAATAGACCCTGAATTGTTTAAGCGCATACAACAAACTTCAGCCGCTATTTATCAGTGGTTAGACTTTAAAGGCATGTGCCGTATAGATTACATTATACGCAACGGGGAGTATTATATGCTGGAGGTTAACAGCATACCCGGCTTAAGTGAGGAAAGTATTGTTCCGCAGCAGGCAAGGGCCATGGGTATTTCGCTGGAACAATTGTTCGAAATATCAATAGAAGAAAGTATCAAGGCTGCCTCACCAGCGGCAACCAATTAAAAAGCTCTGCTATTTTAGCACCGGATAATGAAGAAATATTTAACCAAGGCACTTCTTTATAACGTTTTACTGGCAATTGCCATTCTTGTATTGCTGTTGCTTATTGTACAGTGGAGTTTAAAGTCGTACACCCGCCATGGCGAAGGAATACCGGTGCCGGAATTACAGGGCAAATCGTTTGAAGAAGCAAAAAAGCTACTGTCCGATAACAACCTTGAATTCCAGATTATGGATTCAGTGTTTGATGATAGCAAACCACCTTTAGCGGTTGTAGACCAAAACCCCAAAGCAGGTTCCAAGGTTAAAACGGGTCGCACCATTTATATCACTATTAATGCCACCTCAGCGCCTACGGTTGAAGTGCCCGATTTAATTGGCCGCACTTCCTTAAAGGGGGCCAAAATGCAGTTAGAAAGCCTTGGCTTTAAACTGGCTGAACCTCAATACAAGCCCGACCCGCACTTAAATGCGGTTATTGGCGTGTTGGTTAACGGACGACCGCTCACTAAAAAAATGCGCGTTCCTAAAACGGCCATCATAACCCTGGTTTTAGGCGATGGCCTCGGTGGTGGAAGAATTACAGTTCCTTATTTAATTGGATTAACCTATGAAGAGGCGGAGTTTAAGCTGAAAGGTATGTCGTTGAACGTGGGGGCGAAAATTTATGAAGGTGAAGTTTCTGACTCCTTAGGCGCAATTATTTACCGCCAGGAACCTGAATTTGGCAATGGCCGCACCATACCTTTAGGGGAAGCAATTGACCTGTTTATGGCCAAGCAGTTGCCCGAAGGTATAACAGTTGACCCTTCTCTGTACGAAATCAGCGATTCGTTGATTACCAACCAGCCTGTCCAACAGCCTGAATAAGCACGTTTTGCCTGCCAATAATTTTGTTTTCTTTACGTTTGCTGATTGATGAATAAGGCTATGAAGCGATTATCTCTACTTTTCTTGTGTTTTTTTGCGGTTTTAACAACGTTTGCCCAGCAAGAGGAACGCCTTGGGCCTATGGGTTATAACCCTGCCATAGCTAAAAATTGGCAAAAGAACCACGAACATAAATATGTGGTAGATAATGGCGGCATGATTGTATTTGCCGATACACTTAGCCTTCCTTTCTTAGATGATTTTAGCCGCGACCGTACCCGCAGTTATAACTGGACCTGGACCCACATTACAGCCACTTATAGCAATGTGTTTGGTACCTGCCTTGGGCCTGAAGGCGTGCCTACCGTTCCTATAGAAACCAATACTACTACAGCTTATAGCTATAGTTACGATACCTTAACTAACCACACAGATTCTACGCCAATAGCGCCTATTCCGTTTACATTCTTCGGCCCATCTACTGCTGGTTGCTTTAGCCAGGCGCCCTCAACTGTAAATTACTGGCCGGCTTATTATCGCTATGTATGGGATACCGCTACTGATAAACTAATTGACTCCATTTGGGTTACTGATCAAACGCTGGACTATGTGCCTACACTGCGTTTTGCAGCGGGCGAGCCGGGTACCTTGTGGTTCGATAATATGGCGTATGTGAACAATACCTATCCTAACCTTCCGCCAACAATTGGTGTTGCTACGCTGGATGGCCTCAATGAATATGGACGGCCTTATAATGATACCATGAATACCACTTATGGTACAGCCGATAGATTAACATCGTTGCCGCTAAATCTCTCAGGCCTAACTGAAGCAGATTCTATTTACCTCAGTTTCTTTTATGAAGCCGGTGGCTTAGGCGATATGCCCGACCCTGAAGACTCGCTGATTGTTGAGTTTAAGGACAATGATAACCAATGGCGCCAGTTGTGGTTTGCTAATGGCGATACAGCAGGCGGTAGTCTTGGCAATAAATTCCGCCAGGTATTGGTTGAGGTTCCAAGCCTGCTATCTCCACTTACCTATTATTATAATGCTTTCCAATTCCGTTTCCGTTCAGTAGGGGCCCTATACGGTAACTTAGACCATTGGCATATTGACTACGTTAAGCTGGATAAGAACAGAAGCGCAACTGATACCGCTATAAACGATGTTGCTTTTGTGTACGACTTTCCAACTATACTGAAGAACTTTACCTTAATGCCGGCTGACCAGTTTACAGGTGTTGCTGATTTACGGGATTCAGTTAAGTTGTTAGTGCATAACCTTAAACCCGATGCCAACAACAACCCACCCGCAACTAACTATGTAATAGGAGCGCAGGAAACATACCCTGCTTCGGTAGTATTATCGGCTGATGTTATTCAAACCTTTAACGCAGAAGAATACCACTATATAGAAATTGACCCTTCAATCACCTATACGCCTGATGCGGCCATTGTAGATAGCCTTATTATTTTATCAAAGGCTTATATTGACCCTAATGATGCTGTGGCATCTAACGACTCATTAGTGCAAACACAGAACTTTAATACCATAATGGCTTATGATGATGGAAGCGCTGAACGGGCCTATGGTTTGTTTGGCCTGGGCACCAAAAAGTTTGCGTATGAGTTTACGCTAAATCAGCCCGATACCCTTGTTGGCTTTCAGGTAATGTATAGCAGTGTAGAACAGAATGTAGACGACCTTATTTTTAACTACT
>JAXLUM010000004.1:0-428553 GCA_046329515.1 Chitinophagales bacterium | reverse complement strand
AAGGTTATGCCTAACCCGTTCAGCGGGCAAACCACTTTCTCCATACTAACTAACGGTTACGAATACCAACGGGCCCAAATTAAAGTAACCAACCAGTTAGGCGCTTTAGCCGATGTTATAACTATTGGCAAGGGCATTACACAGTATGTATATCATAACGATAAACTGCAAAAAGGCATTTATTATTACGCGCTGGAACTGGATAGCAAAAAAGTAAAAACAGGTAAGCTGGTTATTCAGTAAGGCTAAGCATATATAACATGAAGAAGACGCTCATACTTAATACAGAGGAAATAAAGCAAAAAACCCGTCGTATTGCCTACCAGGTGCTGGAAGATAATTACGAGGAAAAAGAATTGGTGATGATTGGCATTAAGCCCAACGGTTACGAATATGCAGAGCAACTGAAAAAAGAAATTGAATCAATAGATAGTATAAAAATTACCTTGTTGGAATTAAAGCTCAACAAGCAAAAGCCGCTTTCAGAACAAATTAATGTGGAGCTGGGCAAGCTATCCTTAGATAAAAAGGCCGTGCTTATAGTAGATGATGTAGCCAACACCGGTAAAACGCTTTACTACGCATTAAAACCTATAATGGAATTCAGCCCGCGTAAAGTACAGGCGGCAGTATTGGTGGATAGGCAGCATAAAATGTTTCCTGTAACGGCAGACTTTGTCGGCCTTTCGCTTAACACTACCTTACAGGAACATATACTAGTGGAGTTCGACGGCAAAGGAAATGGCAAGGCCTACCTTACTAACTAAGCCGCACTGCTAAATCTTCTATCTTCTCTTTTAACGGATTAAACGCTATGTGGGCACGCTTGTAAAAAGGCATGCGTTCCGCCATGTTGCCATAAATAAAATTACGAAGCGCATCATCATCTAAGCCGGCAAGTAAAGGCCTTTCTGTGCGGTCGGTTTCTTTAAGGCGGTTGTAAATCGTTTTCTCATCTACTTCAATAAATACAACGGTGCCGTGGTTCAACATCCACTCCATATTATCAAAAAAGCAGGGCGTGCCTCCGCCCGTGGATATCAGTTTACCTTCACGCTCTATACCGCGCAATGTTTCCGCCTCAGCCTTCCTGAAAAACTCAAGGGTATGTTCTTCAACAAATGTTTTAATGCTGGCAGCCTCAAAGCGCTCGCAAATAGCAGCGTCTAAATCAACAAACTGCAACTTAAGTTTAGCAGCCAGTTTTTTACCCAGGGTTGTTTTACCCGAGCCCATAAAGCCAATCAGAAAAACAGTATTCTTCTTCACACAGCAAAGAAAGGGCGATTTTTTTAACCATCCCCTTCTCTCCGGTAAAACAGCAATTCTTAACTATTGTGCAATTAAGCCTTAACCGTTACGCGCGGGTCAAGTACAGAGTATAATATATCGGTAAGTATATTCATGATAACGAAAATGAGTGCCACCAAAAGCACCCCACCCATTACCACCGGAAAGTCAAACGAAAGAAGAGATTGTATCGTTTTTAAACCCAGACCATCATACGAAAACACCCGTTCAATAAAGAAGGCCCCCGTAAGTAAAGCTGCCAACCAGCCGCTTATAGAAGTAACTACAGGGTTCAGAGCATTGCGTAAGGCATGCTTAAACACAACTGCGTAATAACTTAATCCCTTAGCGCGGGCGGTGCGTATGTAATCCTGGCTTAAGGCATCTAACATACTGCTGCGCGTTAGCTGCGTAATAATGGCTACCGGCCTTACACTCAAAGCCAATACGGGCAAAATCAAATTCTGCCAGGCGTAGTAGTCTTCACCATAATCGTTTACGGCTGTTAAGGAGCCATGCACGTTTAACCCTGTGTATTCCGCCAGGTAATAACCAAAAACCATAGCTAAAAGCATTGCAGAAAAATACGCGGGCTGCGAATTGCCAAAAGTGGAAAACACCAGTATCAGGTTATCCCAAAAGGTAGATTGCTTAACTGCCGCAAACACCCCCATCACAATTCCTATAATAGAGGCAATTATCATAGAGATAATGGCCAGAATGAAAGTGGCAAATATTTTACTGGCCAATATGCTGCTTACCTTCTCCCGCGTTTGAAAGCTCTTGCCTAAATAAGGGGCCTTCATTACAACGCAGATTTCGCCTACAGTAAACAATGGCGTAAAGCTTACCTCATCAGGGTTCAAATGCGAGGGCGCATCTTCATTCAGCTGATTATTGAACGAAACAGGCGAAAGGTCATTAAAATAAAGCATCAACCGGTGGTACCACGGCAGGTTAAGGCGGAATTCCTTTTCAATAGCGGCAACGGTAGCAACATCAGCCCGCTGACCCAGCGTTAAGCGTGCACTGTTAACCGGCAGTATGTTAAACAAGCCGAATACCAGCAGCACCACGCCAAACATAACCAGTATGCCGTTCAGTAAGCGCTTTATTACAAACTTGATTACTTCCATCCTACTTCTTTGAGAAATAGTTCTTATTCAATTCCTCAAACGTAGGTAAATGTCGGTAATGCCACTTATTTATTACAACACCGTTTTTCAACAGCATTAAACCGGGGTTGCTGCGCAGCATGGTTTTAAGGGCAGTTTCATCATTGTGGTAAAACGGATAAGCCGTTTGGTTCTTATGGCGGAACTCTTCCACGTGGCCATCGTTCATAACAACAGCATAAAACTTCACGCCTATTTTGTCACACTGCTGTGCAATAGCGTTTAACTCTTTAAAGGCATCAGTATGTGTTTCTGATAAACGCCAGCTAACCACCATTAAAGAATAATTAGGATCGCTTAACAGGCTATCGGTTATCTCCTGCCCTTCATCATCTTCAATAAATAGATTTACAATTTTGGCAGGTATGCCGGGGTCAAGCACCACATCTTTACGCTCTATCAAGCTATCATACTCGGTGTAATCCCATTTGCCATGCATTACATCATCTTCTGAAAAAGTCTTGTTCTGCCCTGTTTTATTGCTGCGGTAAATAAAGGTCTTCTCTATCACCGGTTGTTTTTTCACCTCGCGTAACTCGCGCACATTGTTACCAATGGCATAAGGGCGGAAATCAATAAGCGGCTCATTCAGATAAGTGCAGTAAATACAAAGGAACAAAGAGGCCACAGCTGCTATGGTGGCAATACCTTTTAAAATGCCGCCTACAAACCACTCCTTAATGCGATCAACGCCCAGTACAAGGCCTAGTATCAGGAAGTCCAAAAACACATCCTTATAGAAAGTTTCCCATGGGCGCAGTTTAATAAAGTCGCCAAAGCAGCCGCAGTCAGTCACTTTCATACCGCTTTCCACAAACTCCTTAGTAAAGAATATGCCGGTAAACTTTATTAAGGCCAACATTAAAATCAGTAGACCTGTAGCGCTAACCAATAGCACACTGCGCGTGCGCGGGTTTTTAGTAACCGCTATTAAGGCATACAGCAGCATTACTATGCCAGCCATAGCCAAAAATTTATGGGTAATAGTAAAGCCGCTTAGGTACGTATAGCCGGTAAGGAAGGTGAAGAAGAGCGTAAGAAACCAAACCACCGCTACCGTCAAGCGCGGCCGCCAACCCACTATAAGCATTATACCGAAAAACATTTCGGCGGCAATCATAATTATAGCCATAGGTGTGCTGAAGTTGCCTATCAGTTCCCACAAGGCGCGCAGCTTTTCATTCATGGCTGCTGACAAAAAATAGACGTTCTCGCTGGCAAAGGCTTCAAAATACTCGTGCATTTTATAGCTGGTACCCAATGGGTCAACCGCCTTTACAAAACCGGAGAAAACAAACAGAGAACCCACAAAATGTTGCAGAAAAGGAATAACAACATCCTTCTGCTGAAACACGAAATAGCGCAGCAAGCTTAGCACAAGGGCAGCTATACCTACCAATAAGAATATTGTATAAACTGTCATACCAGTATCATTTAATGCCACACCAACGCCGCAAAAGGCACGTTTAATGCAGCGGAATTAGATTTAGTTATTCTCGCTTAGCTTAATAAGTGCAAATACCGAGTAGTTCACTATATCCTGGTAGCCGGCATCAATGCCTTCGCTTATCAGGGTTTTGCCTTCATTATCCTCAATCTGCTTAATGCGCAGCAGCTTCATCAAAATCAAATCGGTAAAAGAACTTACCCGCATATCGCGCCAGGCTTCGCCGTAATCATGGTTCTTCGCAAGCATCAACTCTTTAATCAGCTTCACCTGTTGGTCGTACAAGGTTAAGGCTTCCTGCTCGCTAAGTTCAAACCGCTTATCATCTTTTAACGTCAGTTGTATAAGGCCCATTACAGCATAGTTAATAAGACCTATAAACTCAGGCTCCACTCCTTCATCAACCATTTGGGTCTTCTTCTCCTCCAGCGTTTGTATGCGTTGCGCTTTAATAAAAAGCTGGTCGGTTAACGACTTTGGCCTAAGCACGCGCCAACTGGTGCCGTAATCATGTGTCTTCTTTTGAAAAATATCGCGGCAGCGTTTTACCTGTTCATCAAACTGTGCGGAAGTATTATTGGCCATTGGTTTCAAAAATAGAAATGAATGGTAATTTCGATAAAGAGATACAAACATTTAGTGCTTCCGTTTTATGACTATTAACTGCCGTGGCCGACTGATTGACCTTTCTTCTCCTGTTGTAATGGGTATATTGAACCTTACTCCCGATTCATTTTACAAGGGAAGCCGTGTTACTACTGAAAAGCAGGTATTGGCCCGTGCCCGTAAAATGTTAGCCGATGGCGCCACCATATTGGATTTAGGGGGCATGAGCAGCAGGCCCGGGGCAAAAATAATTTCAGAACGAACGGAGGTACAGCGCATACTGCCCCATGTAAGCAACATTCTCAAGCATTTACCTAATGCTATTATCTCTATTGATACCATTCATGCCTCAGTAGCCGAACGTTGCCTTAAGGAAGGAGCCCACATTATCAATGATATTTCTGCGGGCACCTACGATAAAAAGATGCTGAAAACAGTATCGGCATATAAGGCGCCCTTTATAGCCATGCACATGAAGGGCTTGCCGCAAAACATGCAGCTAAACCCGCGTTACAAAAATGTGGTAACCGAGGTAATGGACTACCTGGCTAAACGAATTACTGCCTGCCGCAAAGCCGGCATTGTTGATGTGATAATTGACCCCGGTTTTGGTTTTGGTAAAACCCTTGAGCACAACTACACTTTACTGCGCAACCTTAACTATTTTACTGAACTAAACGTACCCGTTTTAGCCGGCCTTAGCCGTAAAGGAATGATTTATAAAATTTTAGAAACCGACAGCGCCAACGCCCTTAATGGTACCACAGCAGCCAATACGGTTGCTTTACTTAAGGGCGCACGTATAGTAAGGGTACATGATGTTAAGGAAGCTACCGAAGCAATAAAAGTGGTAAAGGCCACCTCTCATTAAAAGTATTTCATTCCGTTAGCTGCGCTCTTAAACTGACCGTAGTCATAATTCAGCCTCTACGGCTTACCTATGTTTATACAAAATACAGGCGTATGTATAGTGTTCCATTGCCCGATTTATTCTTCGTTCAATACCAACGCGGCAACCTGCAGTTAGCAAGTGATATAGCCGTGGTTCACCTCATGAATACCAATCCCGAAATTCTTTCAGAACAATATGCTACTGCACATCAATTGCTTTATAACAGGCTGCTTGATTTAGAGCAACAACAACTTACACTAAGCACCGAGGAGCACTTAAAGGAACTGGTACTAAACTATACACTTAAGGCGCTGGCCTAAGTTTACCCCAGCGATTCAGGAGGTGCGCTTGCTGTGTTATCAATAAACATTACTTCATTACCGTATTGGGTAGTAAGCATATTAATCACCTTATCCTTCAATTCAATTTCTGAAACAGCATCGTATACAATACGGGCATTCTTTTGGTCAATAACCATAACCCTTAGTTGGCGTCCATCCAGCGTTATTGAAATAGTAGCAATGAATCTCCTTTCCATCGGTGCGTATACGCATCAACGAAGCAAAATGTTTTATATTTCATATAACAGCCTGTTAAGGCGCGGCAGGTGAAACTTGCAATGAATCCTGGGCCAATTTGCGGGCTTCAAATTCAGCCACCATCTGCTCAGGGGTTTTACCCAAATTCATCAGGCTAAGGCGCACATCCCGGGCCAGTGGGTGGTCAGGGTATTCCTGTAAAAATTGGTGGTACTTAAGTTGGGCATTTTGGTAGTTATGCACTTTATCTTCAAACACATAGCCCTGCACAAATAGTGCATAAGCCCTTTTATCGCTCTTTGGGTAGTTATCGTAAATCTTTTGGTATAAAGTAATGCCGCGCAATGGTTTACCCATGCTTACATAAAAATCTGCTGCCTTATAAAGGTAGCCGGCGCTCTGCGGGTTATCAGGGTATTTATCAGCAAAGCTTTCATAGGCATTTAATAAATCAACTACACCGGTAGTATCAATTATACCGCGCTTTACCTCGCCCAACACGTAATCCTCTTTCACTTTAATTCTGCGCTCACTCCAACGCTCAGCCATTGGCTTACAAGCGCTAAGGCATAACAACACTCCTATAACAATCAGGCCCTTATTCATTATCAGTACTTTTGCGCGAATATATTGCTTGTGCCGTTTAAAAACACAAAAGGCCCCATAAAGAGGCCTTCTGCATAAAATATTACAATAAGATTACTGAACGTTAACCAGTTCTGTATCAAAAATAAGTGTTGCATTTGGAGGTATAACACCGCCTGCGCCGTTAGCGCCGTAACCTAAGCTGGCAGGTATAATCAACTTGGCTTTGCCGCCTACTTTCATAGTTGCAATGCCTTCGTCCCAGCCTTTAATTACCTGGCCCTGGCCAAGTACAAAAGAAATTGGCTGGTTACGGTCGTAGCTGCTGTCAAACTTCTTACCATCAGCTAAAGTGCCGGTATAATGTACTGATACAGTTTTACCATTTACCGCCTGCGCACCTGTGCCTTCCTTCTCCACTAAAATGTAAAGGCCACTGGAAGTTTTCTTTGCTTTAGGATATTGCTTTTTTACCAACTCATCAGCGCTCATGGTAATCAACTTGGCTGATTCTTCCTGCTTCTTCTTCAGGTTAGCCATGCCTTCTTTATAAGCCTTAAGGCCATCAAAAGCTTCTGCTTCTTTACCTACGCGTATAATGCGAACGGTATTCATTTTATCGCCTTGGGCAATTTTGTTTACTACATCCTGGCCTACTACTACATGGCCGAAAATGCTGTGCTTATCGTTTAACCATGGGGTAGCTACGTGGGTTATAAAAAATTGGGTTTGGTTGGTGCTTGGGCCTGCATTTGCCATTGATAGAATACCGGGGCCGGTATGACGTAATGAAGGATCAAACTCATCAGGGAAGGTGTAAGTAGTTCCTTTACCCGTTCCGGTGCCGCTAACATCACCACCCTGTATCATAAAGTTGGCTATAACACGGTGAAAAGTAAGGCCATCATAAAACGGTGTACCTGTAGGTTTTCCGCTACCTTCCTGGGTGCCTTCGCAAAGGGCCACAAAGTTACCTACAGTCATAGGCACTTTTTTGTATTCCAACTGGCATACAATAAGGCCTTTGTCGGTATTAAATTCGGCGTAAAGGCCGGGTTCGTTTTTCCAATTTGGGTTATCGGGTATAGTTGCTGGTTGTACTGGGGTTTCTGCGTTTGCCACGGCCGGTTCTTCATTTTTGTTGCCGTTTGCATTGCATGAGCTTAGTAAGCCAGCAAACAGCGTAAGGGTTAACAATATAGATTTACCTTTATTCATGTGTTTGTTTTTTATTGTTGAGCTAAATAAACGTGTTTTTTAAAATTTAATAGAGGACAGCGCATCAAGGAACTTCTTCTCGGTTTGCGCCAGGTTAAGCGTACTTTTACCTCCCGAGGCATTGCGGTGGCCGCCGCCTTCAAAATAGGTACGGGCAAACGTATTTACGTCCACCTCTCCCCTGCTGCGGAAAGAAACTTTTACCTTATCTGCTTCCTCACTAAAATAGGCCGTCATCATTACGCCTTCAATCTTAAATGGGTAGTTAACCAATCCCTCGCTATCGCCGCTTTGCAAATTAAATTTTTTAATCTCAGCTTGACTAAGCATCATATATGCCACTTTTTTATTTGGCGTAAGTTTTAACTTTTCGTTAAGACAATACCCAAAAAAACGCAGCCTTGTTTCGCGGAAGATGTTGTTCACCTTTTCGCTAACATAGTCCGGCCGGGCACCTTTGGCCACAAGGCCTGCAGCTACCATAAGGGCGTTAGGGGTGGTATTATTAAACTGAAAAAAGCCATTGTCAGTAGCCAGGCCCGTGTAAAGGTTTTCAGCAATGGGCTGGTCTATTAAATCAGCATAGCCCATATCCATAAGCAGGTCATAAACCATTTCGGCAGTGGCGCAGTATGTAGTATCGCTAAAGGCCAAATCGGCAAATTGCTCCGGTTGTTGATGGTGGTCCACCATTATTTTACGGGCTTTACTTTGGGTAATGGCCTCGCCAAGTGTATCAAGGCGGCTTAGGGCATTAAAATCAAGGCACCAAACGTAGTCTGCACCCGCTATTCGTGCATCGCACAGCTTTTTGCCCATCTCGTTTTCGTAAACCATTACGTCATCGGTACCGTTAATCCATCGCAGGTTATCGGTAAAAGGCGTGGGAGAAATGAAAACAACATCGTGTTTCTTCTTTTCCAAAACCAGCTTTAGCCCCAGGCTTGAACCCAAAGCATCCCCATCGGGGTTACGGTGAGTTACAATCACCATTTTGCCCGGCTTCTCAACAATATCCTTTAGCTTCTGTATGTTGTTTTCAGCAAACTTCATTGAAGCGCGAAAGTGTAAAAAATATGCTTAAGAATGGAATAGCTGTTGTAACACAAAGGGCTGAAAGGCCGCTATTTTGTCCTTCTGTTTTTAACATGGCTGAATATCTTTGCCCACTCCGTAAAGCAGCGTTATGAGTTTTATTATTCGCAAAGGCGATAGAAATGATGTACCCGGCATTTTTAACCTTATTAAGGAACTTGCCCTATTTGAACGCGCCCCGGAAGCCGTGGTAAACACCGAAAAAATGCTGGCTGAGGATGGTTTTGGTGCCAACTCCATTTACCATGTTTTTGTAGCTGAAGATGCCGCTACCGAAGAAATTATTGGCATAGCCCTGTATTACACCGCTTACAGCACCTGGAAGGGCCGCATTTTATACCTTGATGATTTGGTAGTAACTGAAAAATGGCGCCGCTATGGCATAGGCCGCAAACTGCTAAACGAAGTATTGAAACAGGCTAACCACGATGGCGTTAACCAAATACGCTGGCAGGTGTTGGAGTGGAACACTCCCGCAATTGAGTTTTATAAAACATTGGGCGTTGAGTTTGACCCCGAATGGATTAATTGCAAAATGACCAAGGAACAAATTGAGGCGCATGTAGCAGGCTTACACGTGCACATACCATAACCCTTATAAAATATAATACCCTATCCCAATATGCAGGTTTACAAATTTGGTGGCGCATCAGTTAAAGATGCCGAAGCAGTAAAGAATGTTACAGCCATTTTAAAGGAAAATAACTTTAACGAGAAAGTAGTGGTTATATCCGCAATGGGTAAAACTACTAACGAACTGGAGAATGTAATTAACCTGTACTATGCCGGCAATACCGCCTGGGAAAAAGCCCTGGATGATGTATTTGCCAGGCACCGTGTTATTATGGATGCACTTTACACCGATGGTAGTAAAGATAAAGCCGTGGAAGATGTAAAACTGCTGATTGAAGCTACGCGCAAATTTTTAAAAGAAAATGCCAGCAGCAATTACAATTACATCTACGATCAGGTAGTTTCTATTGGCGAATATATTTCTACCACCATCGTAAGCGATTATGCCAACTCCGTAAGCCTAAAGAACACCCTGTTGGATGTTAAGCAGGTACTGTTTACTGATAATGCCTATACCGAAGGCAAAGTTGACTTTAAAAAAAGCGAGGCTGCCATTTCTAAAAAAGTAAATGAGTTGGTAAAAAGCGGATTTGTAATTACACAAGGGTTTGTGGGCTGCACGCCTGAAGGCTTTGCTACTACCCTTGGCCGCGAAGGCTCTGACTATACGGCTTCTATTTTTGCCTATTCATTAAATGCCGAGCGCATGACCGTTTGGAAGGATGTAGAAGGCATAATGAACGCCGACCCTAAAGAGTTTTCTGATGCACAGTTTTTGAGTGAAATAACCTACCACGAGGCAATTGAAATGACTTACTACGGGGCCAGCGTAATACACCCCAAAACCATAAAACCGATACAGAATAAAAACATTCCGCTGGAGGTTCGCTCCTTTGTAAATTACAGCAAGCGGGGTTCGGTTATTTCCGCTAACGCCAACACCAGCTTTTTACCGCCGGTAATTATCTGGAAACGCGGACAGGTCCTTCTCTCCTTTTCGGCTAAAGATTTCAGCTTTATTGCCGAGGAGCATTTAAGCAAGGTGTTCGGCACCTTTGCTGAAAACCGCCTGCGCATTAACATGATGCAGAATGCCGCTATCTCTTTTTCAATTGCGGTAGACTTTAAGAAAGAAAAAATTGAAAATGTTATTGAGCAATTGCAAAACGAGTTCAGTATTACCCGTAACGATAACCTAAGCCTGTTGACCATACGCCACTATAACCCCGGCATTATTGATAAGCTAACCCGCGATAAGGATATTCTGCTCCGTCAAATGTCAAGAACAACTATACAGTTATTGATGCGGGAGTAAGTGAGTAATCACTATTGCGGACGGCTAAAATTGATATCCTCAAGCGTTTTAATTTTTAGCCAGTTATCATATAGCAGTTGTTGAGTTAAAGTAACCACTTTATCCCTGGCCTTCGTAAAACCATCGCGGTTAAAAGTATCGGCTCTAACCGCATCAAAGGCAGCAACTACTGCAGTTTGCAATTCCTTATCTTTTGCATCTCCTTGTGGGTAAAGCAATAGTATAACCTTAGATTTTGCTAAATGAAGATTTCCTTCCTTAGAAAGCCTGAGAAACTTTAAGGTAGACTCATTGGCCGTGGCGTCAAGCTCGGCCACAAACTCGCCTACAGCAGCCCTTAAATCATAAATCCACTGTTGCCGGTTGGTAACACCCACGTTTGTTCGCGCCTGCGTTAAAATATTTTTAGTGGAGGCCTGTAGCTGAAGGTAAGACATAATGGTATTTGCCAGCATGGTTAACATAGCACTTATAAACAGTACCAGGGTAGCATTCTTTTCCCATACGCTTTCTTTCTCTTCTTTAGGCTCAATAAATTGAATAATCTGCGGTGCGCCGCCAATGGTTAATGTATCAGATTTGGCTTTTTCTATATTGATGGTTGGCCCGCAAATACCCACAAGCGGAAATGTGAGCAACGTTAACAAAACAATTACAGGATAGCGCATAGGTGATATTTTCACCTAAATGTATTAAACTATTTTTACAAACGAAAACGCTTTCATATTAAAAATGAATATTGCGGCGCTGGTTGTAAATGGCTCTTAAAGTAAGTAGCAATAGTACTATCACCGCTACTTCTATGGCGCAAGCCCAATAATTGCGGCTCCAATCGGGCAGCATATCCATATAAGAGAACGGTGGCAATGCGCCGTAAACACTGTGCAGAAAATTGTGTATGTAAGGGGTTTTGTAAAAGGCTATCTCAATATTGAACAGCTTCTGGATATCAATAAAAATCCATTCAATATCCGGCAGCAACGAAAAAACAATTCCCCATTTGGCTATGCCCCACCATTGATAAAGAAGGGTAATGGTAAACAGCAACACCACAATTTGAAACACTACCCAAAAAGGGTCTATGGGTAAGCTTATATCGGGGTTATAGGTAAAGCGGCTAAACTCATCTAACAAGCCGTGGCAAAAAAATGCAACTGCAGCTACTAAAAGAAAACTAATAGCCCTGTAACGCCTCCAGTCAAAAAGCTTTTGAATAATTACACCAATTAGTAAATGAGTAGGCGCCTGCATAGCGGCACGAATATAGAAGGCTTTATAAAAAATCGCGTGTCTTTAAGCTACGGTCCGCTTTCTTTTTACCGTGGTCCTTCTTTTTCTTCAAAATGGTCTCCTTAATCTCCTTGGGCACTTTAGTAGCTATTCGCTTCTTTTCGGGCGTTAATGCCTTTTGAAGCATTTTATAAAACTTGGCTATTACCTTCTCCTTATTGCCTAACTGGCTGCGGTCTTCGCTGCTGCTTAATAAAAATTCTCCCTCGGCATTAATACGGTTCTGCCAGCGTGCAAGAACTAGTTGTTTCTCTTTCTCATTCAGCACAGCAGAATCAGCCACCCTAAATATCAACTCAACCTTGGTTTCAGTCTTGTTTACGTTCTGCCCGCCCTTTCCGCCACTCCTTGAAGTGCGGAATTGTAATTCACTTTCAAAATTCCTGTCTTTCAGGCTCATGCTGCAAAAATGGTAAATTGCTGTTTATGATGTAATCTTGAAGCCTTAATGAAGTATTTAACCCGGAACATCTGGATTCTTTCGCTGGTAAGCCTGTTTAACGATATAAGCAGCGAAATGCTTTATCCCATTATGCCGCTCTTTCTTGCCAGCATAGGGTTCTCTTCATTGTTTATTGGGCTGCTGGAAGGCTTTGCTGAGGCCACTGCGGGCTTAAGCAAGGGTTATTTTGGCCGCCTTTCGGATGCCAGCGGTAAGCGTATTCCCTATATAAGTTTCGGCTATCTGCTTAGCGCTATTTCAAAAGCCATGCTGGCGGTATTTACTTTTGCCGCCTGGATTTTTACGGCCCGTAGTATGGATAAGCTGGGCAAGGGTATTCGTACAGCATCGCGCGATGCCCTTTTAAGTGACGAAGCCACAGCAGAAAACAAGGGCAAGGTATTCGGCTTTCACCGGGCTATGGATACGCTGGGTGCAGCAATAGGACCCGCTTTAGCGCTCTTATATCTTTTCTACTTCCCCGAAAAATACAAAACGCTTTTCCTGCTCACCTTCGTTCCGGGCATGGTTGCCGTAGGCTTAACCTTTCTCATTAAACAAAAAAGCGCCCCTGCCCCTAAAGAAAAACCTTCCTTCAGGCTTTCACAGATGTTTGATTACCTGCAAACCTGTTCTGCTGACTACAGAAAACTGATTACGCTCTTATTGGTATTTGCGCTGTTCAACAGCTCCGATCTTTTTCTTCTGTTAAAAATTAAAGCCTCTCTGCAGGATGATAAATACGTCATTGCCTGCTACATTTTATTTAACCTGGTTTATGCGCTGGCCTCCTTCCCTCTCGGCCATTTAGCGGATAAGGTGGGCTTAAAGAACACCTTGCTGTTTGGCTTAGTGATATTTGCTGTTGTATACGCAGGCTTTGGCTTTAGCAATTCGCTTTACCTGTTTATTACCTTATACTGTGTTTATGGCCTTTATATGGCAGCCACTGAGGGCGTTGCCAAGGCATTGGTAAGTAACATTGTTCCTAAAAGCGAAACAGCTTCGGCCATTGGCACCTTTGCAGGCTTAAGTTCCATTGCCGCTTTGTTTGCCAGCAGCTTTGCGGGCTTACTATGGACTTATATCTCTCCCTTATCCATGTTTTTATTCAGCGCCGTAGGAACAATTGGTGTGGCAGTCCTGCTCTATACCTTCCGCTTAAATGAAAAACCGGCCGATGAAACCACCGACCGGTAAGCAGCATAAAAAAGGGGAAAAGAACGCTAATCTTTAATCGCGTGTGCTAAACTGGAAAGGCAAGGTGTAATAAACCTTAACGGCGCGGCCATGTTGCATACCGGGCTTAAACTTGGCCAGGGTATTAACTACACGCACACCTTCCTTACCAAAACCGGGGCTTACGCTTTTTAATATAGTGGCATTTGAAACTGAGCCATCCTCATTTACTACGAAACGTATATAGGCCTTGCCTTCTATACCAAGGTCCAGTTCAGCCCTTGGGTAAACAGTTTGCTGTTGCACGTAACGTAATAGTGCAGCCTCACCACCCGGGTATTCCGGCATTATCTCCGCTACATTTACCGGGGCCGAAGGCGCTTCAATTACCTGCTTTACTTCAAACACATCATCCTTATTGCCTTTTCCGTCAGTTGCGCCTAAAGGATTAGTGTTGTCAGTTAAATTGGTTTTAAGGCCAGCTTCAGCAAGCAAATCTTTATTTTCTATTATAGAATCAGACTTGGCATGGTTATCGTCCACCACTTTCATTTCTACATCTTTTTGAGTGGGTGCAGCAGCTACCTGCTCAACAGGTTTTGGAGGAGGAGGAACAGCCGGCTGTTCAATAGGCACTTGGACGTTACTAAGTATTACTTCGCCCTTAGTATAAGTGGTGGCAGTGGTATGCTTCAATCTTTCACGCAGAATGTTTCCTCCTACTAAAAGAGAAACAAATACGAGGGTGGCAAAAAGACCAATCTGTAAATAGCGGTCCTGTGTTTGGCGTAGCTGGTAAGCGCCGTAGCTTTTGTTGCGGTTCTCAAAAACGATGTCCAGCATTGAGGTGTTACGATAGTCAGTGTTCATACTGTATGGATTTACCTCTATAATGAGATATCACCCTTTTTCCATACGTTAACACTGTCATAGTTTTGTCACAAACTGTAAGCCCTAAAAATTAAAACGCCCCGCGTTATGCAGGGCGTTCAGTTATAGCCTTATAAAATGTTATTGCAGTTGTTTCATCATATCCTGCGATAGTTGGTCGTTAGGGTCAAGTTCCAGCGCCTTTTGCAGGTAGGCTTTTGCACCCGCTGTATCCTTTTGCTTTTCTACCAGGTAAATAGCAGAGTATTGGTAAGCTTCTACCAGCTTGCTCTTGTTAGCCTGTGGATTCTTTTCAGCCAGTTCAATCAGCTTTTGGTAAATAGGGTAAGCAGCATAGTCTTCCTTACTTACTTTATAGCGCACATTAACCTGTGCTCTCCAGTAATAACCATCAATAGTAGTTGGGTACTGGGCCATATAGGTAGCAAAGGTAGAATCAGCATTTACTGAGTCCTGTGTGCTTATGTAAGCGCGGCCTAAATAATACAGGTCAATGTTGCTGAACTTATTACAGTTAGCGCGCTTAAGAGTGTATTGGTGAATAGCATCCTGGTAACGCTTAGCCTGGAATAAAATCTTTCCATAGTCGCCTAACAGGTCGCAGTTCATTGAATCATCCTTTAGTGCAGTAGCAAAGTAGTTCATAGCAGCAGCAGTATCACCCACCTGCGAAGCCAGCTTGGCTGAATAAGTAAAGTCAGTAGGGCGGGTTTCAATATTCTGCATCTGCCAGAATTTGGTCATCGCCTCATAACCTTCTTTGTAACGCTTCAATTCGTATTGGCTGTAATACAGGTAACGTTCAAACACAAAGTTGTTAGGGTCGCAGGTTAAACCTTTAGCCGCTTCCTCAGCAACTTTTTCATAGTCTTTGTTCTTCCAGTATACCAGTATTATGCTTAAACGGGCACGGCAATCGCCGGGGCTTAAGTCCAAATACTTCTTAAAGTTCTCCAGCATTTTATCATACTGTTTGCTTAAGTAATAAGCAGTACCTAGCTCCTTATAAACGTTAGCGTTTGCAGGGTCAATGGACAGTGCCTTTTGAAACTCTTCAATAGCGCTGGCATACACCTTACCGTTTAACCATATACGGCCTTGCTTAATGTGCGGTAAAGAGGCCTTTGCATCAAGGTCTGATGCATATTGGTATTTGTTCATTGCCTTACCACCGGCAGCGCCATCGCCTGCTAAGCTTTGGGCATTGTAAACATCGCCCTGGGCGTTAACTATGGCAAAGTTCTTATTATCTAAATTGAATGCCTGTTCCAGGTTAGTTTCGGCAGCTTTCAAATCAGCCGGTTCTATTTCCGCGTAGGCAGTACCTATTTCAAAAAAGATGTTCGCGTTCTTGTTTTTGCTGGTTTGGGTAGCACGGTCAAAATTAAGCTTGGCATCAGCCGTGTTTTTTGCCAATAACGATAAACGGCCGTTAGCTACATAACCCAAAGCAGTTTTAGTGTTAGGGTCAAATACCAGTTTATAAAAAATCTTAGCACTGTCTAACTCATCGTTTTTCAGGTAAGCATTGCCCAGGTAGTAGTATACATCGGGCTTACTGGCAGCAGGGTCCTTTAACAGTTTGTAAAGAATGTTCTTTGCCTTAAAGTAATTTTCGTTCACAATCTCCTTTTGGGCTTCCTGCAGGGTTTGTGCAAAAGCGCCAAGCGAAACAAAAACTACCATTGCTATTAAAACTAACCTTCTCATTATCTTCTTTTCGTTTAAATTATATCTGTTTGAATTAAAACTAAGTGCCAAAGTTTAATCGCCTCCTTTAACAGGCCCCGTATTAACATTTATTTCACGTACGGGCATTTTAGCGGGTATTAAACCTGCTTTTAAAAAGATTTTTGCTCCTCTTTCCTTATACATAAAGTTCACAAACAACCATTCAAGGTTATCCTCATACCTAAAGCGGGTAAAGGCTGTAACGGTCCTTTTCAGGGGGTAGGTGCCCTCGGCTATATCCGATTGGTTGGCACTAACCCTTACCTCCTTACCCTCCTCATCTTTAGCGCGCAAACTTAAAATTTTTACGCGGCGCAGTATCTTTTTCACCCGGTCGTCATCTGTATCGCTAACAAAAGCATAAGGCACAAAACCTATAGCGTTTGGCTCGTTCTCCACATAACTAATTACCGCTTCTGTAGAATCAACCGCAAACACATTTACCGCAGTGCCGGCATAGCCTAAAGCCTTTAATACTTCCTTAACCATATCGGCATTACGGCTATTAAAAACCAGTTTCGGGGCATTGGCACCGGCATTGCCAACCATATAACGTTGTAATGCCTTTTCATCCAGTTGGGCATCATTAAACGTTTTGTTGCCCACTAATGCCACAGCATCATAAGCCACTATAATTTCGCGTATGTAAATGCTATCGCGGTTTTTAAAATTTTCCTTTTCGGCGGCGTCCATCTGGCGGGGCAAAATCATTACCGAAATCTTATTGGCTTTAAAATCCGCCATTAAGGCTTCTTCGCCTTCGTAAACCGGCTTAATGGCTACACTATCATTGCTGTAGCTAAAAACCTCTATTTCCTGCTTAATAACGGGTTCAAGCCCGGCATCGCAGCCAATATTCAATTCACCACTATAGGTTTTGTTTTTCCCTTGCTGGAGGGCATCCTGTGTGCTTGTTTTATTAGCACAACCGCTGGTAGCCACAAGTATAGCCACAACGCCACTATACATCCATCCTCTCCACTTACTTGCCATCTCTAATACTTTTATAATCTACATAAAAGGTAACCATACGGTAAGCCCCATACAAAAACAACAAACCGGCAAACAGTTTTGTTGTTCCATCACCAAGACCCGAAAGCCCCGGCATAAAAAACATAGCCAGGCCAAAACCCATAAACACCAGCCCTGCCCCTGCCTTCCAAATCAACATAGGGTTGCTAAAAACAATTCTGAAAAACGCATTTAATTTATCCATCTCCATAAACTGCAAAATCATAACCACTCCGCCGGAATGATTATGATTTTGCTATAGTTGTTTCGAAATTACGCTTTTATTGCAGTTTAAACATAACAGGCAGGGTGTATTGAACACGCACCGCTTTACCCTGTTGTTTACCGGGTTTAAACTTAGGTAACATTTTAACCACGCGAACAGCTTCCTTATCAAGGCCCGGGCTTACGCCACGCAATACCTGTGCATCAGCTACCGCACCGTCTTCCATTACCACAAAACGAATCATAACACGACCCTGTATGTCGTTATCACGCTCCATTTGCGGGTACTGAATGTTCTTGGTTATAAACTTAATCAGTTCACCTTCACCACCGGGAAACTCCGGCATCTGCTCCACAAACTGGAATACCTTCGGTTCTTCCACTACGGGTGCTTCTGCCACTGGTTCTTCAACCGGTTCTTTAGCGTTAATATCCCCCTCCTTGGTTTCAGTAGAAATAGTTTGGTCTTCTAACTGCTTAACCTCGGTAATCGGTTCTTCTTCTCTAACTTCTTCCTGCTTTTTAACCACCATTTCAACGAAACGGATAGTTGGGCGCTGTGGCGGTGGTGGCGGAGGAGGTGGTGGTGGTGGCGGAGCGTTCTTATCTAATGGTGGCGGCTCTACCAGGTTAACCACTGTTTCTTTTGTTGCTTCTTCTTCCTTAGCGGGGAAAAGCTTATCCCAGGGAACGAAAGATGCTCCTGTAAAAAACGCCGCCAGAAACACGGCTATTAGAAGCCCTATCTGCAGGTGACGCTTGGTAAGTTTGCGCAGCTGGTACCCACCGTATTCTTTGTTTCTCTCATCGAACACGATGTCATCCATCGTCCATGAATAATAATTTGGGTTTGATGCCATTTCTTGTCTTTTAGGTTTATTTCACCACTGCTAATAATTCCTGTTGTTTAACCGCTTCCGCTTCAACAGCCGAAGGGTCCTGCATGGAGTAACACTGGGTTTGGGTTATTTCCATTTCATCCAGTATATCAACCATGTTTTTATACTTAGCGCCCGGTAACAGTTTAATCAGGCAAACGGCTTGTCGCTTTTCTCCTTTCGAAGTAAGCGGGCATTCACTTCTTACTTTCCGGCTTTTTTCCAGTATCAGTTTTCTTATACCGTTTTCGCCGTCAAAAGTGGTTTTCTGAAGGTTTGCCACCTGCAGGCCGTCATACACATAAACCCTGTCAAACGAGTCAATCAGCACATTCATTACCTGGCATTCTGCCACGTCCGAAGGCGGATTTTCAATCCGTTTATCAAGGCCTACATAATATTTGGCCTGGCTTAACACCATCGTTAACATAAAGAAGGTGATAAGCAGAAAGCCTAAATCTACCATAGGGGTCATATCAACCCTTATGTTTCCCTGTTTTTTGGTCGGCCTTTTAGTCAAAGAACGGTGTTGGCCGCCGTCGCTATTAGTAATCTCAGCCATAGGTTTTAACCTATTGATGCTGTCTATTCAAAATTCCACAAAACTTTTTTTTACTGCGTCACGTGTTCTTCAACAGCACGGGCATTTCCGCCATTGGCCACCGCCTCCACTTCAAGTGGGTCGGGGTCCTGTATAGCGTAAATTTTAGCCCCCGTTATATCCATTTCGTCCAGTATGTCCACCATGTTTTTATAGCGGGCACCTTTCAGCATTTTTATCAATATAACGGCCTCGCGCGGCTTACCGCTACGCATTGGCGGACAGTTTTTTGGTACGTCCGTAATCTTTTTAAGAATTTGCTTACGTATACCACCGTCGCCGGCAAAAGTTGTTTTCTGTAAACCTGCAACCTGCAGACCTTCGTAGTACCATACCTGGTCAAGCGTGTCAAGCAATACGCTCATAACCTGGCATTCGCTTACATCCTGTTTCTCATCTTCATTCTCTACCTTTTTAGGCATGTTTAATTCCATTGCCTTTGGTTTATTTAAGGTAGTAGTAAGCATGAAGAAGGAAATAAGCAGGAACGCCAAATCCACCATCGGTGTAAGATCCACACGGGTAGACATTTTCTTGGAGCGTACTCCACCGCCGTGTTTTCCTCCTCCTCCACCCCCTCCGGTATCTATATCAGCCATTTTATTCCTCCCTGGTTTTCGTTATTAATATCTCCGCTTATGGATTTTTTTGTTCTCCACCTGCAGCCGGAGCTTCGCCTTCGCCACCACCGCTAAGGGTAGTAATCAGCAGAAAACGGTGAATATCGCGCTGTGTCAAACCTTTTACAATTTGCTGCACATAGCTAACATTCGTGTTCTTATCACTCTTAATAGCAATTTTAATATTGCCGTCAGTTGCGTAACGCGCTGCCTGAACCCAATCTCCTATCTGGCTGTGCAATGAGTCGAACGGTATTCCACCCATTTGCTTTTCCTGGTAGGCTTTAAATTCATTGGGCGGTAATGCCAACACCGTATTAGTGTTTTCAATTGCCGTACCCCATGTATCGGTTAATGAGAAAATCTTCTTCTGATCTTCAGTTAACGTCTTCAAGTTAGGATACTTATCACCAAAGCGGTTTGCCAATTCATCAATCATGGCATAGCGGGTTTGCGACTCCTTTAGCGATATATAAGCCTTACCGTCCTTATCAACAAGTATGGTAATAGCATCGGTAAAGGTCTTTTGCGAATGCGCTATAGGCACATCCACAGCAACTGCCTGTTGTGGTTTGAACTTAGCTGTTAATATGAAGAAGGTGAGTAACAGGAACGATACGTCACACATCGCTGTCATATCAACAACGGGGTTCTTTCTTTTTGGAAGTATTCTTGGCATGATGCACCCTTTTATTCAGTTAATAAAATTACTTCTTCTGGGTAGAATTGAACGTTTGGGCTATAGAGAAGCCGATTTCGTCAATACCGTAAGTAAGGCTATCAATCTGGGTGGTAAACACGTTATAGAATATGATGGCGAATGCAGATGTACCGATACCGATAGCGGTATTGATCAACGCTTCAGAAATACCGGCAGCAAGTGCAGCAGGATCCGGGTTACCGGTTGTTGCAAGTGCGGCGAACGCTTTAATCATACCTATTACCGTTCCTAACAGCGCTACCAGTGTTGCTACTGATGCGATAGTTGCCAGAATCGGCATGTTTTCCTGCAGGCTTGGAAGCTCAAGTGTAGTAGCTTCTTCAATTTCCTGTTGTATGGCCTGTACTTTTTGCTCGTGTGTAAGCGCGGTGTTGGTTTCCATTTCCTGGTATTTTTTCAGGCCTTCAACCACAACGTTAGCAACAGCACCTTTTTGGCGGTTGCACTCGCTTATAGCACCGTTAATATCTTTGTTATGTAAAAGGGTTTTGGTTTTTTGAAGGAAGCCTTCTAATGAGCCGGCACCTTTAGCGCGCATAATAGTAAGCGCTCTTTCAATTGAGAAGGTGATAACTAACAGGAACATTGACATAAGTATAGGAACGATAGGTCCCCCTTTGTAAATAATACCCAAAAAGTCGCCGGGTTTCGGCTCCTTGCGTTCTGCGTCCAGGAAGTGGCTCACATCACCGAAAACGAACTTATACACTAAAATTGAAACTACAAGAGCTATTACCATTACAACGATAGCCCAGGGGAATCCACTGCTTTTTTTCTGAGGTTTTGCCTGACTCATGTTAATACTGTTTTTGTGATGAATTTTTTTGGTTTAGTTTTTCTGGAAAAGAGGCGTAAAAATATCTTTTATTTCCACTTTCCAAAATTTTGATTTCAGAATAGGCGCCCTCAGAAATCAAAACTTCATTACTCTTTTTTCCGCTCTCAAAACGGGGGCGCAATCCCCTTATTATCTTAATGTTATCTATTTAAGGTTTTATGACATTATTGTGACAATGATACCGGTTTAATATGCAACCGCCACCTTGGTTATACCATTTCAACAAGCTATTATTATTTATGTTTGCACAGCAACCCTAGGTTAATGGAAAAAATAGAAACTGATTTAACGCGCATGCTGGGTATACAATACCCCATTATTATGGCGCCAATGTTTTTGGTAAGCAATGCCAAAATGGTTATTGAGGCCTGTAAAGCAGGCATTACCGGGGCTATACCGGCCCTTAATTACCGCTCCGATAAAGAATTCAGGGCGGCTATGGATGAAATACGCCGGGCTACCGATAAGCCGTTTGGCATTAACCTTATAGCCAACAAAAGCAATATTAAGTTTGAAGAGCAACTGAATACCTGCGTAGAATACAAAGTTGGTTTTATTATCAGCTCTCTGGGTTCGCCACAGCGCATTATTGATGCTTGTAAGCCTGTAGGCATAAAGGTATTTTGCGATGTTATTGACCTGGAGTATGCCCAAAAAGTAGAGGCCATGGGTGCCGACGCCATTATAGCCGTAAACAATGAGGCAGGCGGGCATGCCGGCAAAATTGGCCCCCGCGATTTGATAACCACACTTAAAAAGCATGTTCATATACCGGTAATTTCAGCAGGCGGGGTAGGCAATTACGCCCAAATGAAAAAGATGCTGGAATATGGCGCCTGCGGTGTTTCAGTGGGTAGCCCCTTTATTGCCAGCAACGAGAGCCCGGTGAATGAAGACTACAAAAAAGCCTGTGTTAGCTACGGAGCGAAGGATATTGTAATGACCACCAAGTTATCGGGTACGCCATGCACCGTAATTAACACCCCTTACGTGCAGAAAATAGGCACGCAGCAAAACTGGATTGAACGTTTCCTGAACAGCAACAAGAAAATAAAGAAGTGGACCAAAATGATTACCTATTACAAGGGTATGAAAACGCTTGAAAAAGCAGCCTTTGGTGCTACTTATCAAACCATGTGGTGCGCCGGCCCGTCTATTGAGTATGTGAAATCGGTGCGGCCGGTTAAGCAAATTGTAAATGAGCTGTTGCAGGATTAATAAGTTTACAAAAGCGTATAGAATGCAAAATATAAAGTGGGTTGTATCTGTAATTTTAGTAATTGTAATTGCTAGCGGTGTTTCTTCCTGTAAGAAAATAAGGGAAGATGTATTTATAAAAGGCCTGTGGAAAATGAACGGCCTTTATATTGATACCATTGTAACCAATCAAATGAACAACTTACCGCATTTTACCGATGGTAACGATTGCTGCGAATACCGGCTGGACTTTCAGGATAACGACCTGCTGTTAGCCTACTACTTTACGTACGACACACTGGAATCAAACTCCTTTGCAACCGGCACCTGGAAGCTGGTTAACTACAATACCATTTACCTTAAACTGGGTGAGTATATTGACGGGGAGTTCAAAATCTACAAACCATCACGCACTACTTTCGAATTCAAAAGCAATGCAAACCACGTGGCGGCTTTTGACCTGATAAATCCTGACTTGGATACTACTACTGCAATAGTAGAGATAGAGAAAATCTAACTCTACTTGTGGGCTTCGTACGTTTGTAGTTCTTCGTGGAAGAACTCCAGCTTCACTCCTGCCTTTCTGAACATTTCTTCGCTTTCAGTACCCGCATGGTATTTACGCTGGCAAACTACGCGCTTAATGCCGCAGTTAATTATAAGCATAGCGCAAACACGGCAAGGGGTCATTCTGCAATAAAGGGTTGCTCCGTCTAAAGCTACTCCGCGCTTGGCAGCCTGGCAAATAGCATTCTGTTCAGCATGCACAGTTCGCACACAGTGTTCTGTTACTGAGCCATCCTCGTGTATAACCTTTTTCATTTGGTGGCCAACTTCATCACAGTGCGGCAGGCCAATAGGCGAGCCAACATAACCGGTTACCAGTAGCTGGTTTTCTAATGCAATAACGCAACCACTGCGCCCACGGCCACAAGTGGCGCGTTTGCTAATGGCATCCATTACTTCCATAAAATACTCGTCCCAGCTTGGGCGTATATAATGTTCTTCTTTTTTATCAGTCATACGGCAATATTACAAATAAGCTTAACTACTTATGGCAAAGCTTTGGTTTTAGTTGTTTAATGGTGTTGGTTTCCTGTTGAGACATTTTAAATAAAACTGTCTCTTTCATTTCGGGGGAGGACTTGGCGGCCTTGGCCTCTACATCCTTTTCTTCCAGTATATCATTGGCAGCAGTAATGTAATTGCACGCAGTAGCATTATCTTTTAAGGCATCGTAAATAAGCGCCCCGTACATAAACCCGGTTTGGCTGTTATCCCCTTCTTCAGTAGCAAGGTACCTATCAATGTAAACCTGTGCGCTGTCAATTTTATTTAGTTTGTAGTAAGAAAGCGCGTAGTAATAATTCTCTTTAGGCATCCGCGCCATATTGGGGTTTTGGTTCAGCGCTTTAATAGCTTCATTGTATTTACCTTCGTAACTATAGGTAGAGGCAAGGTTGCTGTACACAATCTTATCCGATGGCTTTAACTGTATAATCCGGCGGAACGCGGCCTCTGCACCTTCAAAATCACCCAGGTATTGTTTTTGCCTGCCTATTATTTGCTGGCAGTCCACCTCGGTTTCAGGCTTTAAGCGTATAAGCTCTTCACAATCGGTAATGGCAGCCTTAAAATGATCGTTTTTATTATTAAGCTCTACTGAAAGCATTACAGCAAAAAGGTGAATGCTGTCCTTCTCAGAAGTCTTCTGCCTTATTTCGTTTAGCAACTCCAAAGCCTTATCGGGCTTGCTGTTTTTAGCCAGTATAAACGCCTGTTCATACTGTTGCTTGGTATCAAAAGGGTGCAGCTCCTGACATTTCAAACACAGGGGAGTAACTAACACTGCAAGCAGTAGTATAGTTCTACTCATCATTTTATCAACTTAGGGTTGCTAAATGTAAGTATTTCGAAAGAATTAAACGAAGGAAAAAAATTACATGGCTAAGGCTTCATCTACCTGCCTGTATAAGTCATCAAACGATTCGTTGTTTTGAAAGGTAAAATCTGCCAGTTGCATGCAGGCGCCAAGGTTCTGCTTATTCGGGTCATTCGATTCCATTTCCCGCCTCTCATTATCGGCAAACACCTCAAAAGTTATTTTATCCGTTTCCGATGCGCGTTCAACTATACGGGTATAGCGCAGTTTTTGGTCGGCATCAACAGCAAACAGCGTAAACCCGCCTTTGGCACGCAGGGCCGTAATTTCACCCACAGTGCGTATGCTTTCAATTATGCAATCCTTACCGCTTTCTTTAGCCTCTTTATACAATTCCTCGGCAATATAGCTTGGTGTATTGGCGGCGCGCAGTTCATTAGCGGTAGCCACTAAGGTATCGCGGTTTACCTCAAGCCCCTTTTGCTTTATAATTTTGGCTAAGTACCCCCTAACGGAGAAATGCACAAAGCCGTGGTGCTTTGTCAGGTAATCAACTATGGTGCCTTTACCGGCGCCCAATGTACCGGTTATACCTATAATTTTCAACTACTATTATTTTCCCGTGAAAATAAACGAATAGCAAAGTGCTGCATCCTTATGTGAATAAAATATGCTGCGATGTGAAAAACACAAATAGATTTGAAGCATGAAAAAACGCCTTATAGGTATAGGTATTGCGTTTGCCGCTCTTTTGGTGGTTATGCTTTTGAACAAAAAGGAAGTAACAGTGGTTAAACAAAACAATTTTGCACTTAAGCCTATTGGCAGCAGCGGTGTTGAATTAAGCTCAACCTTAAGCCTTAATAACCCTAACCTGCTTTCAAGCACCATTCAAACTATTCATGAAAAATACAGCATTAACGGTTACACCCTGGGCGCACTTGATATTGAATTGAGCCAGGGGATTTCCGGCAGAAAAACAACGGACTTTCCTGTTGCCGTTCGCTTTAGCCGCGCTGACCTGCTGAATGCCATGAACGGAGATTCCTTAACTACCCAAGCCCCACTGCACATAACCGGAGAGATTATTTATAAAAACTTCACAGGTGGCGGCACAATAAAAATAGACTTAAACGATTCAATTAAATTACAGTTTTAAGCTATGAAACAACTTTGTTTTTTTGCGCTGCTTTTACTGGCGCTTTCTTCCTGCAAAATTGGTGCGCCCACCTTTCAACGAATGGAAAACCTGAAGTTTGAACGGGTAGACGGCAACGGTATTAAGCTGGGTGTTGATGCCGTATTTCATAACCCCAACTTTATTAAAGTAAAAGTTAGCGATATAGCTGTTGACGTAGTGCTGGATAAAAAACTGATTGGCACCCTTGGCGAGAAAGACGACATTATAGTGAAGCGAAAAAGCGATTTTACCATTCCACTTGGCATAAAAGTGCAACCCGGCGGTACATTGTTCGAGGACCTGCAAACAATATTCGGCGCCCTGCTTAGCAGTAAAGAATCTGAAATTTCAATTGTAGGCGATATTAAAATGCGCACCCTCTGTTTCCTGAAATACCATGTGCCCATAAGGTGGCAACAAAAGATAAAACTATCTCAGTTTAAACTATAGATTGAAAGTTATAACTTTGGATAAAACCCCTTAACCATGAGTTTGCGCATATTCAAATACGCTTCAGTTTATATAAGCATAGCCATTATTATGCTTTCGCTTGTTTTAGGAGGCAAAGCTGTTTTTGTAGCGCCCCTATATGTTTTCGGCTTTATACCCTTGATTGAACTGTTCTTTAAAGGTAGCACTGAAAACATGAGCAAGGCTGAAGAAGAACTGGCTAAAAAAGATTGGAAATACGATGTTATAGTTTGGAGTATTGTTCCGCTGCAGTTTGCAATTCTGTTTTACTTTTTGAACCGTATGGATGATGGCTCGCTTATTTGGTGGGAACGCCTTGGAATGATAGGCGCCATGGGCGTAAGCTGCGGTGTATTGGGCATTAACGTTGCGCATGAGTTAGGCCACCGCAATACCTGGCATGAACAATTAATGAGCAAAATGCTGCTGTTAACCTCTTTGTATATGCACTTCTTTATTGAACATAACCGCGGCCACCATAAAAATGTTTCAACCGATGAAGATCCTGCATCTTCGCGCTATGGCGAAACCATTTATGCCTTCTATTTCCGCACCGTGCGCGATAGCTGGTTCTCGGCCTGGCATTTACAGCAGGACCAACTGCGTAAGGAAGGCAAATCATTCTGGAGTTTAAGTAACGAAATGCTGATATACCAATTCATACAACTGGCGCTTGTAGCTGCCATTGGCGTGGTATGGGGCTGGAAAGTTATGCTTTGCTTTTTAGCAGCAGCCACGGTTGGTTTCTTATTGCTTGAAACGGTTAACTACATTGAACATTACGGTCTGCGCCGCAAAAAGATTGATGGCGCTTATTACGAAAAAGTATTACCTGTTCATTCATGGAACTCCAACCACCCTATTGGCCGCATTATGTTGTTTGAATTGACCCGCCATTCCGATCATCACTATATGGCATCGCGCAAATACCAGGTATTGCGCCATTTTGATAACAGCCCACAAATGCCAACGGGTTACCCGGGCATGATGGTGCTTTCGCTTTTCCCGCCGCTGTGGTTTAAGGTAATGCACCGCCAAATTGATAAGTACAGGGCCACTACTGAAGGTGCTGCGCTGGCTTAATTGTAAATTGTCAAACTAAAGTATTGTATGCAGTATTTCACCCCGGCTTTTTTTAAATTTTTCGATGAGCTGAAGAAGAATAACAATAAAGAGTGGTTCGATAAAAACAAAGGCCGCTACGAAAAGGATGTAAAAGAGCCGTTTAAAAAACTGGTAGAAAATGTAAGCCGCAAGCTGGTAAAGGATATTCCTACCATGAATACCGATGCCTCAAAAGCTATTTTCCGTATTAACCGCGATGTGCGTTTTTCAAAAGATAAATCGCCCTATAAAGTAAATGTGGCTGCGGTGCTTTCACCCGGTGGCCGTAAGGACGAAGTTTATCCCGGCTTTTATATTCACCTGGGTGCCGATGAAATAATGATTGGCGGGGGAAAGTATTTCTGCACCAAAGAAGACATAGCCAAAATAAGGCAGGAGATTTACTACAATAACAAACAGTTTAGCAAGTTATTAAACGATAAAGCGTTTAAGGAGAAGTGGAAGACCCTGCAAGGTGATAAAAGCAAAATTTTGCCGCCGGAATACAAGGAGTTTTTAAAAGAACAACCGTTGATTGCCAACAAGCAGTTTTGGTACTACGCTAACCTTAGCCGCAAGGATGTTACCGGCGATAAACTGGATGATTTGATTTTATCGCATTTTAGGGCCGCTCTAAAAATGAATAGTTTCCTTTTAGAAACCATAACAGGATAATTGATGATTGTGCGCCGTTTACATGTAGTTGCTGTTTTATTACTTGCCGTTTATATACTGGGGGTTTCGGGCTGTAAGGTGTATTCCTTTAATGGAGCCAACATACCTGCTGATATAAGGAGCTTTAGCATTGAGTTATTTCAAAACAGGGCAAACAATGGCCCTCCAAGCCTGCCGCAAACCTTTACTGATGCCCTTAAACTGAAGTTTCAAACCGAGGCCAACCTAAGGCAGTTAAGCCAGGATGGTGACGTGAAGTTCAGCGGCTCAATAGTTGGGTTTACGTATACCAATGAAGCACCCGTAGCGGGGGCTACCAGCGGTTTGAATAAGCTGACCATAACCGTGCAGGTAGAATACGAAAACACCAAGGATGAAAAGGATAAATGGGTTGAAAATTTCACCCGTTATGCCCAGTTTTCGTCCACGGAAAACATCAACTCCGTTGAAAACGGCCTTGTAGCCGAAATTAACCGCCAATTGGTTGACGACATCTTCCAAAAGGCCTTTGTTAAATGGTAAACTGCAGGGGGTATATTTTTCTCCCCTCAATTTCGCCTGAATCTATATTTTTAGCCCGCTCCGATAAAGAGAGATAGACATGAGTAATGGAAAACTGTTGTTAGAGGTAAAAAACTTAGTTACTGAATTTAAAACAGACGACGGCATTATGCGTGCCGTAAATGATATAAGCTTTACGCTTAACCGTGGCGAAACCATAGGTATAGTGGGCGAATCAGGTTCCGGTAAATCCGTTACCTCACTTTCGGTAATGCGCCTTATTCCCGATCCTCCGGGCCGTATTGTTTCAGGCGAAATACTTTACCACGGTAAGGATGGCAAGGTGATTGACCTGGCCAAGATTAGCGAAGATGAAATGCGCAAATACCGTGGCAATGAAATTGCCATGATTTTCCAGGAGCCAATGACCTCCTTGAATCCTGTATTTACCTGTGGCGACCAGGTGGCTGAGGCCATAATGCTTCACCAAAAAGTTACAAAGGAAAAAGCGCAGGAAATAACCCTTAAGATGTTTGAAAAGGTGCGCCTGCCTAACCCTACGCGCATACTTAGCGCTTACCCGCACCAACTAAGCGGTGGCCAAAAGCAGCGTGTTATGATTGCTATGGCTATGAGCTGCAATCCATCAATCCTTATTGCCGATGAGCCCACTACCGCGCTTGATGTAACCGTACAGAAAACAATTCTGGACCTTATGGCCCAGTTGAAAGGCGAGATAGATAGCTCAATCATGTTCATTACGCACGATTTGGGCGTTATAGCCGAAATAGCCGACCGCGTATTGGTTATGTATAAGGGCAAGATTGTGGAACAGGGCAAGGTGCTTGATATTTTTGGCAACCCCCAACACCCATATACCAAGAGTTTGTTGGCCTGTCGTCCGCCACTGGGCAAACGCCTGCGTAAGCTACCTACCGTGGTAGATTTTATGGAAGAAAAAGAAGACGGCACAGTAATAGAAAAACACACTTCGGTTAAAGAAGCCATTGAGGCCGTTGTAATAAGCGAGCATGAAATTCTTCAACGCCGCGAAACGGTTTTGGCCCGCAAGCCTATTTTGCAAATAAAGAATGTGCAAACATGGTTCAGCACAGCTAAAAACTTCTTTGGCAAAACTACCGATTACGTTAAAGCAGTTGATGATGTAAGCTTTGATGTGCACGAAGGCGAAACCCTGGGTTTGGTTGGTGAATCAGGTTGTGGTAAAACCACACTGGGCAGAACCTTACTGCGCTTAGTACCTGCACACGGTGGCGAAATTATTTTCGACGGAAAGAACATCCTTAACCTGGATAACAAGAGCATGAAGGAAATGCGCAAGCACATGCAGATTATCTTCCAGGACCCTTATTCTTCTTTAAACCCGCGCATAACCATAGGCAGCGCCATTATGGAGCCTATGACCGTACACGGTATTTACGCTAATGAAAAAGAGCGCAAGGAAAAAGTGTTGGAATTGCTTCGTAAAGTAAACATGCGCCCTGAACACTTTAACCGCTACCCGCACGAGTTTAGTGGTGGCCAGCGCCAGCGTATTTGTATCGCACGTGCTTTGGCCCTTAATCCTAAATTCATTATTTGCGATGAATCGGTTTCAGCGCTTGATGTATCCGTGCAGGCACAGGTGTTAAACCTGCTCATTCAATTGCGCGAGGAATTCAAATTCACTTACATCTTTATATCGCACGACCTTTCCGTTGTTAAGTTCATGAGCGACCGTATGGTGGTAATGAATAAAGGCAAGATTGAAGAAATGGGCATTAGCGATGAGATATATAACAACCCTCAGCGAGAATACACCAAGAACCTGATAGCTGCTATTCCTAAAGGCGAGCTGGAGAATATTCAGAAGCGCGTAGCCGAAAGTAAAGCCGATTTAAACTAGGCTACTTATCGTATTTGCGCAGCAATTTTAAAACTGTTTCAAGGTCTTTAGGCAAAGGTGCCGTAAAGGTTTTTTTTTCATTACTTACCGGGTGTTGTAAACTCAGTTCCGAAGCATGCAAAGTTAATCTTGCTATTGTAGGCCGCTCCTCTTCATCAGTTTGTTTATACCCCCTTTTAATGCTGGAAAAATAAAAAGCCGGTGTTGACCCGTACAATTCATCTACCAGCAAAGGGTTTCCTATATACGCTAAATGCACGCGCACCTGGTGTGTTCTGCCTGTTTCAATTTGCACCCTAACCACAGAGGCATGCTTAAAATCTTCCACCAATTCATAATGGCTTAGTGCAGCTTTCCCCTGCTTACTTATAACCATGCTGCCTTTACGCGAATTGCTTTCGCCAATTGGGGCATCAATTGTGCCGCTGCTTTCTTTAAGCCTTCCTGTAACTATGGCCAGGTAATACTTCTTAACGGTATGCTCCTGAAACTGCATAGATAAATTGCGGTGCGCTGCTTCATTGCGCGCAAAACACAAAGCGCCGCTGGTTCCACGGTCAATACGGTGCACTATAAACAACTTGCCAAACTCTTTTTCCAATAGGTTCTGCAGGCTGTTATTCTTCTCGGTATTAAACCGCTCAGGTATTACCGGTATGCCCGATGGTTTATTTACCACCAGCATATCTTCATCAGCATACAAAATTTCAATAACAGGATTCTTCATTTATTGCAATTGGCAAAGTAGTCTACTCCGCCCTTAGTTAAGTTAACAGCAAGGTTATCGCCATTTAAATACCCTGAACCTTCCACAGGCCCGGTATAACTGCCCGTAGCATTTTGAGGTAAAATTTCAAAGGAGTTGTAATCAAGAATACTGGCATGTACGGTAAAGCCTTCGCCATTAAAATTCGAAATCACTAAATCCTGAATAAAAGAACCCTGCGTAATGGTAAGCGTATGATATACAGTGCCGGTAGCGGTAGAAGTTGTTGTAGCCTGCCAGGTGCGTATAAACTTAAGTGAAGAAGGCGTAGCGCAATACTTCCCCTCCCACCCTATTGGGCACAGGGTATCGCAATTGGTACCGCTCCAGCGGCCTGTGCAACGGCATTGGCCATTACTGCATTTGCCGCCATTTAAACAGCTAACATCCTTACACGCTCTTTGGCAACCGCCAATCCAACATGAAAAAACAATCAAGCACAAAAACGCTGTCAAGCGCATTTTCATAGTGCACAAATTTAAAAATTATGCCGCCAAAAATCTACTTTCGGTGCTTAGCATACACTTGAAATACTAATGCGCCTTTCTGCCTTTATAGCCCTGATTTTCGCTTTTACCAGCTGTGCACTCGCGCAACAATCAATGGGCACTATCAAAGGCCGGGTTATTGATAAAGACAGCAAGCAAGCCTTATGGGGTGTAAACATTATACTGTTAAACACCAATCCCCCCGTTGGCGCAACTACCGCTGAAGACGGCTCCTACAAAATTGAAAATGTTAATGTAGGCAGGCACACCATAAAGTTTAGCTATGTAGGTTACGATGATGCTACCCTTGCCGAAGTTTTAATCAGTTCAGGCAAACAAACCGAACTGAATATTGAAATGACCGAGAAGGTTACTGCCATGAAGGAAGTGGTGGTAGAAGCCAAGCAGGATAAGTCAAAAGCTAATAACGACTTTGCCAATGTAAGTGTGCGTTCTTTTTCGGCAGAGGAAATGAACCGCTATGCCGGCACACTAAACGACCCTGCACGCATGGCGCAAAGTTTTGCGGGCGTAGTTACTGCCAATGATGAGAATAACCAGATTGTGGTGCGCGGTAACTCCCCACGTGGTTTGTTATGGCGCATGGAAGGCATTGAAATACCTAACCCCAATCACTTTGCCGGTAGTGAAGGCAGCACCGGCGGAGGTGTTAGCATACTCAGCTCTAACATGCTTACCAATACTGATTTTTATTCAGGCGCTTTTCCTGCAGAGTTTGGCAATGCCTTAAGCGGTGTTTTTGATTTGAACCTGCGTAAGGGCAATGCCGATAAACGAGAGTTTACCTTCCAGGCCGGTATATTGGGCTTAGAAGCGGCATTAGAAGGGCCTTATAGTTATAAGTATCGCGGCTCTTACCTTGTGAACTACCGCTATTCCACGCTGGATATTCTATCGCTAATGGGCATTAAAATTGGGGGCAATGTGTTACCAAAATACCAGGACCTTTCCTTCAATTTCTACTTCCCAACAAAAAAGGCTGGCAACTTTACGCTCTTCGGTATCGGCGGCCTTAGCAGTCTTGGCGAAAAAGCAAAAAGCGACACCGCTAAATGGGAACACCTGAGCGATAAGAGCGAATACAACCAAAGCCAGCGCGTAGGTGTTGTGGGCTTAACGCATTTATACCTGTTTAAAGATAACCGCACCTATTTAAAAACGGTGCTCAGTTACAGTTACACCAATAACGATTATAGGGAGGACACACTGGATTATGCCCTAAACCACTTTAACATAAGCAACGAGAAGTTTATATACGGCACTGCCCGCGGCACTGTAATGCTTAACAGCAAGCTTGATGCGAAGAACACTATACGCACAGCCATTATTTACAGCAACATCAACTATAAACTGTTCAGTGAGCAGTATTCCTTTTACCTGAAACAAAAACAAACCAACGTTAACAACAACGGCAACACTTCGCTTTACCAGGCTTATGTGCAATGGAAACACCGCTTTAACGACAGGCTGCAACTAACCAGCGGCGTGCACTTTACGTATGGAGGCATTAATGGTAAGTTTTACGTTGAGCCACGTATTAGCGGCGAATGGAAGATAAACCCTACACAAACATTAAGCTTTGGGGCCGGTGTACACAGCCGTATTGATGCCATGAGCACCTATACTTCGTATGTTGGTGCTGATAACTCCTACCCCAATAAAAAGCTTGATTTCTCTCGCGGCTTACACAGTGTGGTAGGTTATAATTTGAATTTCCTGCGCGATTTTCGATTTAAGGCCGAAGCTTATGTGCAATACCTGTTTAATGTGCCTATAGGTATTGATTCAGCCAGCCAAAGTTATAGCATATTGAACTACGATGATGGCTTTGTGAATATCCCTCTAACTGGCAAGGGTACCGGCATCAATTACGGCCTTGAGATTACCTTGGAAAAATTCTTCTCGCACGGCTATTACTTTATGTTTACTACCTCGCTGTTTGATTCGCGCTATCGGGCAGGCGATGGGGTTTGGCGTAACACCGCCTACAATGTGCATTACGTAATGAATGCATTAGGTGGTAAAGAGTTTGTTGTAGGCAAAAAGAAGAACAACATAATAGCCATTAACGCCAAAATAATCTGGCGCGGCGGGCAACGCGTAACGCCTATAAACTTAGCAGAATCTCAACTGGAAGGGCAAACCGTTTATAATAACAATGCGGCCTTTAGTGATAAGGTGCCCGATTATTTCCGTATAGATTTCGGCACCAGCTTCCGCCGCAACAAGAAGAAGTATTCCTGGATATTATCCTTCGATGCACAAAACGTAATCAATCGCGAGAACGTGGCGCGGCAGATTTATAATCCCGAAACGCAGCTAATTGAAATTAAACGCAACCTCGGCATAGTGCCGGTTATAAGCTGGAAAATACAGTTCAGCACACGGTAATATGATCAACACTACTGCTGCCTTGTTCCCATATTGTAATTTGCTGAGATTGTTGTAATAACGGCAATAATGATTACATCTGCGAGTATTAATGCTGAGAGGTAGCCTATCGGCTTGTTATGTTGTAAGCCCTGCCACAATCTTCCGGCACCGACAATAAATAGAATTGCCGCGCTCACATATCTGAAAAAATCATGACTTCGTCTGCAGAAAAACCAGTAAAGAAAAATGAGCACCATGCTAAGCAAGCCATAGAAAGTTAGAAACTGGGGTCCTTTTAAAGTAAAGGGGTCCGCCTTACCATACATGAAATAGATGCCTATAAAAGGAACAAGAATGAGTAGGAAAACAATTGAGATACCGAAATCAGATTTCTTCATAATCCACTATTAGTCCCCACCTCCACATCCCCCGCAACCGCTACCGCAGCCACCTCCATCTCCGCCACCATCTCCACTGCTGCAGCCGCTGCTACATCCAATACCAGAACAGCTACCGGTGCTGCCATCCCCGTTTTGTCCTTTTGCAGCTGTATTATTTGAACTGATTAGATTAAAACCCAACAAAGGAATGACCGCCAATGAGACCAGGAAAGGAGTAATCAGCCAACCTATTAAGGCCACGCCAATTATTACCAGTATCTGAATAACAGGTTCAACGCCCTGTTTCGGCGTCTCCATTTTTTTTGCGGCATTCATATGTGGTAACCATATTTCATCCGGCGGTTGTTCGCCAAAAACCTGGTTATACAATTCAAGTGTTTGATTAAACCATTTCCGGTGTTTGTCTTTCTCCTTGCCGCCACCTTTTGAAGGGTGATGATGCAAATCTTTGCGGAGCACGTTTTTGCAGAAATCCTGCCAGTAGTTGTGCGTGTAGGTCAAGTGCTTGTGCCAAACCTCGTCAATAATGGGTGAAGGGGAGGCGCCATTAGGTGAAACCAAGCAGAGATAAACAAACCTCTTATACTCTCCTATAGCGCTTTGAGTGAATTCGGCGGTCCATTGTTGTTCTTCAGCCAGTTTAGAAGAAAAAGGAATTTGTGCTTCGGGGTCATCAAGTTTATAATCAGCTATTCTCTTCCATAGCGGATCGTTCTTGTAATTCATAGTGTTTGTTTGCGTTCATAATTTTATTCAGTTTTCTTTCACCGTTTTTTTTTGTTGTCACAAAGTTGGAGCTTGAATATTAACTGAACATTAAGGAAAAACATTTTATGCAAAGTAACCCAATAAAACCATTGCATTTATTCATAAACCAATGCTAAGAAAAGGTTATTCTCTACCGAACTAATAAATTACTAACAGATTAAGTTATATGCGCGGAAGAAATTGAGTTAAAGGATGACTTACCACCCTACCCTTTTCTATCTTCATTCCTTCAAAAGGGTCGTTGGCTATCAAGTAAGGGCCATCCAAATCCGCATAATCGGCCAAGGGTGTTAAAGCAGCTGCGGCTGTGCAGCCTACTGATGATTCGCTCATACAGCCAATCAAAACCTTTAGATTTAGTTGCCGCGCTTTCAAAATCATTTGATAGGCTTCAGTTATTCCTCCACACTTCATCAACTTAACATTAACGCCATGGAAACTCTTCGCCACTCTATCAATATCAGTTATGCGCTGGCAGGCTTCATCCGCGTATAAAGGCAAAGCAGATATAGCTTTCAGCTCTCTCATCTCCTGCCAGCTATCCTTTTGTAAAGGCTGCTCCACTAAAAGGCAGCCCTCTTCTTTAAGCCATTCTATTTTCCGCTCCGCTTCCTCAACCGTTTTCCATCCCTGGTTTACATCTACTGCAAAAGGCTTATTGCTTAGCATTTTGTAGTTGGCAATCATCTCTTCATCCAGCTTGCCATCCAGCTTAATTTTAAAAATGGCAAAGCCAAAGCTTTCAGCTTCTGCAATCTTCACCTTCATTTCTTCCAATGCACAAACACCAATAGTGTAAGTTCCATACGTAAATTGCAAAGGTTCTATCCCCAATAACTCGTTTACGCTTTTAACTTCCAACTGCGCCTGCAACTGCCACAGGGCCATATCAAGCGCTGCCTTTGCTGCCATATTGTTGCTTGTATCAACTAAAAGAGCTGCACGCCATTCAGAGCAACCGGTAAATGGTTTATTGCTTTCTGCAAAGGTATTTATGAAGTCAGCAACTGTTTGCTGTGTTTCGGGTAAGTAAGGGGGCAAGGTCGCTTCGCCCCAGGCCACGCAGCCTTTATGTTCCAGTTTTACGTATACCACATCAGTATGCGTACGCATACCATGGGCAATACGAAAGGGATATTTAAACCGTAATTGAAAAGGAGTAATAGAAAGTTTCACAACTGTTAGTTGTTGCTAATGCAGCTTAAAGTAAGCATTACTTCAGCGCCTTGGCAACTTCAGCAGCAGCTTCACTCAGTTGAATAGCGCCACGTACTTTCAGGCCGCTTTCATCAATAATGCGCTTGCCTTCTTCAGCATTGGTGCCTTGTAAACGAACAATAATTGGCACCGGAATATTGCCTATAGATTTGTAAGCATCTACAATACCCTGCGCAACGCGGTCGCAACGCACAATACCACCAAAGATGTTTACCAATATAGCTTTAACGTTAGGGTCTTCCAGAATGATACGGAAAGCCTTCTCCACACGCTCGGCATTAGCAGTGCCACCTACGTCAAGGAAGTTAGCAGGGTCGCCACCTGATAGCTTAATAATATCCATGGTAGCCATAGCCAAACCTGCACCGTTAACCATACAACCCACGTTACCGTCAAGCTTTACATAGTTAAGGTCGGCTTCTTCAGCTTCTATCTCAATTGGGTCCTGTTCGTTCTTATCTTTTAAAGGGGCCAAATCAGGGTGACGATAAAGAGCATTATCATCCAATGATATTTTACCGTCAACCGCAATGATGCGATTGTCTGATGTTTTCAAACATGGGTTAATTTCAACCATGCTGGCATCAGTTGACATATAGGTATTGTAAACTGCCTTTACAAACTTGGTCATATCCTTAAAAGCATTGCCGCTAAGGCCAAGGTTAAAAGCCACTTTACGGCATTGGAAATCCTGTAAGCCTACTTTTGGATCAACCCATTCTTTCTGCACCTTATCCGGTGTTTTCTCCGCCACTTCTTCTATATCCATACCGCCTTCGGTAGAATAGATAATTACGTTTTTACCTGTTCCGCGATCAAGCAATACCGAGAAGTAAAACTCTTTTGGTTCGCTTTCGCCGGGGTAGTACACATCCTGCGCTACCAGTATCTTGTTCACCTTGCGGCCTGCTGCACCGGTTTGCTTTGTAACCAGCACATTACCCAAAATATTAGTAGAGATTGTTTTAACGGCATCAATATTCTTTGCTAAAGCAACACCGCGCTGTTCAGTTCCCTGAATAACACCTTTACCACGGCCACCGGCATGTATCTGGCTTTTCACCACTACCCAATCGCTGTTGTAAAGTTCCTTCAGCTTCTTAGCGGCATCAATAGCCTGCTCAGGTGTTTCTGCAACAAAGCCCTCTTGTATAGAGGCGCCGTTTTTCTTCAATAGCTCCTTGGCCTGGTATTCGTGTAAATTCATGCTCTTTATTTAAACGGGACGAAAATAAGCGTAACGCGGGAATAGACAAGGGGCATTTACTAACCGCTTTTATCGCTGAATTACAACATAATGGCTTTGTTTTTTGCCATTATATTCCAAAGTGTAGAAATAGGTGCCATCGGGGACGTTTTCTTCCTTATAAATGCCCTTCCAATCATTTTGGTAGTCGTCTGCCTGGTAAACAATGCGTCCGTATCGGTTAAATACCTTAATAGCCACCGGGGCAAAGTTTTCAATACCTGTAAATACCAGTGCGTCGTTCTTGCCATCCCCATCCGGGGAAAAGCCTCCTATTTCAGGTAAGCCATCAGGGCATTTAATATCAATATGAATCACTGCCGTATCGCAAAGGTTATTCGCGTTGCAAATAGCGTAGTAAAAAGAATCTACACCACAGGCATTAGGGAAGGCCGGTTCTACCCGCACCTCTTGTGAAATAGAATCAAAGTTTAGGGAAAAAGTCTGTTGTGCGCTATCTGCATCCCATACGGCAACTATAACAAAGGCGCTTGAATCAGGAGCGTAATCATTACCTACTATACCAAGCGTTAAGCCATTGTTGTTGCCATCATACTGCATGGTAAAGGCATCGTTTACCGCAACAGGTGGTGCCAAATTACCCGCAACCACAACATATACAGCGGCAGTATCGCATTGGTTAAAAATATCGCAAATGGTATACGTAAAACTATCGGGCCCAACGTAATTTGTTGCAGGAGTATAAACCACTTCACCATTGCCATTTACCGTCACCGTTCCATGCGCGGGGTTATTGCCAACTGCTACATTTAAAGCATCGCCTTCAGGGTCTGCATCATTGCTTAATACCGGCAAGGTGGCTGGCTGATTAGGATTTATAGTGAAACTATCATTAACCGCAACAGGCGCACTGTTGAAGTTCACAACGGTAATATAAACCGTAGCGGTATCACATAAAGGCCCATTATCACAAATAGAATAGTGTAAAGAATCTGCCCCTACGTAATTGGTATTAGGCGTATAGCTGATAACGGTGCTGTTAACTATTGCGCTTCCGTTGAAAGGCCCATCAACTAATGAGATGGTTAGAGGGTCCCCATCTACATCATAGTCATTTGATAAAACCGGCAGGTTAGTGGTTTGATTTTTATTTACGGAAAACGTGTCGTTGATGGCTGTAGGAAAATTATTGCCGGCAAGTACATTAATAATTACAAGTGCAGTATCGCAGGTATTGGCAGGGTCGCAAACAACATAATGCAGGCTATCTGTTCCAGAGAAGTTAGTTTGTGGAGTGTAGGCAAAAATGCCGCCGTTTAATACCACCGAACCATGATAAGGCCCGTTTAATACAGTAAGGGTTAGCGGGTCGCCGTCTAAATCATAATCATTAGACAGCACAGGCAGATTAGATGCCTGATTTTGATTAATCGTAAACGTATCATTAACGGCAACGGGCACATTCTGTGCAAAAAGTATTTGCAAGCAGAAAACAGAAGAAAATAAAAGCAGCAGTTTCTTCATTAACCGTTTTGAGCCTTTAAAAATCCCAGTGCTTTCTCCACCAGGTTTTTAGACCCTATAAATATAGCAGTGCGTTCGTGAAGTTCAGTAGGCTGAATATCAAGAATGCGTTGATAACCATTGCTTGCGCTGCCACCGGCCTGCTCTACAATAAAGCTCATTGGTATACACTCATACAACAAACGCAATTTGCCTTTGGTTTCGCCTTTGTTTGCCGGATACAAGAAGATGCCGCCCTTTAACAGGTTGCGGAATAAATCGCCCACCATTGAACCTATATAGCGCAATGAATAAGGACGGGAAGTTTCTTTATCTACGGCAGTGCACCAATGAATAAATGCCTTTACTTCATCACCAAGCTTTTCAAAATTGCCCTGATTAACGCTGTATATTTTACCACTTTCAGGAACTTTTATGTCAACATGAGAAAGATAGAATTCAGTATCATTAGTAGCCAGGGTAAATGCGTAAACACCCTTACCAACTGAAATAACCAGCACGGTTGAACTGCCATAAACGACAAAGCCTGCAGCTTTGGTTTGCGTCCCTACCTGTAAAAAGTCAGCATTGTTTACATCGCCAATAATACTCAGGCGCTCATTAACTGAAAAGATTGTACCAATGGGCGCAAGCACATCAATGTTGGATGAACCATCTAAAGGATCAACTGAAACGGTGTATTTACCAAGTTGATTAAGGGTAACTATCCCTTCGTTTTCTTCAGAAAGATAACCGGCGCAGCTTTCGCTTACCTTCAGGTAATCCATCAAAATTTTATTGGAAAGGTCGTCCAACTTCTGCACACTCTCGCCCTGAACATTGGTTGAACCCGTACCACCGCTTATATCGCTTAAACCGGCATTGTTAACCAGGCGGCCTATCACTTTACACCCTTCGGCAAGGCTTAGCAACAGTTTGGTTAATTCAAAATCAGTATTGGCGGTTAAAAAGTCCTGTAGTTTGGTTCCCTTCTTCATCTGTACGTTATTTCAGCGCGCAAATATAAAATTTCAGGTTTGCGTTACAGCTTACATTACAATTCAAACATGAGCATGCGCAAAGTGAGCCAAACCGCCGGTAGCACAAACACTATAACAAATAAACCGAAGAGGCTCCATCGTGTAACCGCATTCCAGTTGTGATTATTACGCTGCAGATAGATATTGCAAAACACACCAATGGCTAAATAAATAACGCCTGCTAAAGGCGGAAGCAACACAACGGCAAACACTTCTCTATCGCCTGCCCACTGAAAAAGTAAGGACACCAGCACAAAGCTGAAAAAGACCAGAAAGAGAATAATAATGACAAAACAGATGCGCAATAAAACCTTCATACTATTGGTTTATCTGCACGCGTTTAAGGTTTAAAATATTCAGCGCATTAGGGCTTAAGCCGCTTACATTCTTTTGCGAAAGGCGTAAAACCTCGTCGTAATAAAGGGGCACTATAGGCGCTTCCTCAATTATTATGCGTTCCATTTGCAAATACATTTCATTACGTTTTTGCAAATCCTGTTCAGCTACAGCCTTCTCATATAGCTCATCAAACTGCGCATTACTAAAGCGCGAATAGTTAGGCGGTGCGATATTCTTGCTGTAAAAAGCTGCAAGGTAGGTTTCAGGGTCACTGTAATCTGCGATAAGCGAGGCGCGGAAGAAAGGCGCCTTACCACTTGCCTTCATTTCTTTTAGCAGCGATGATTGTGTCAACTCCACCTTAACCACTATCCCCAGTTCCTGTAACTGCTTGCTTATATTAAGTGCGTATTCTTTGTAAAAATCGCTGGTATACAATTTTATTTCAGGCAGCCCTTTTCCTTTGGCATAGCCTGCTTCTGCTAATAGTTTTGCGGCTAAGTCCGGGTTATACCCGTAGCCTTTCAAACTGCTGTTGTCATAATCAGCAAAACCACCGGGCACAAAACCATGTGTAGCAGGCGTTCCTATACCGTTGCGTAAATACTTCACCAACTCATCGCGTTTAAAACCGTAGTTAATAGCCTGCCTAACTTTTTTATTCAGCAGCACATTATCCTTCTCTCCTTTCATTAAAAAGCACAGGTATTCAGTGTTCAGGTAGGATGATTTATAAAAGCTGAATTTCTCCTTCCATTCTGCTTTGGGTTCGCCGTCGTCATCCAGCATTTCATCAATATAAGCGCCGTCAATACCGCTTATAAAATCCAAATCGCCCTGTTTAAAGGAAAGGAACTCCGTTTTTGTATTATCAATAAAACTAACCTTTATACCATCAAGATAAGGCAAACGTGTATCGCCGTCTTTTTCAAAGTAGTTCTTGTTCTTCAACATTACCAGTGCCACACCTTCTTTCCAATTGGTAAACACAAAAGGGCCGGTGCCTACCGGGTGAGCCCTAAAATCTCTACCGTACTTATCAATTGCTTCTTTAGGCAGTATAGAACAGTATTGCATGCTCAATATGCCCAGCATAGGACGGAAAGGTGCAATCAATTTTAACTGAAAGGTAGAATCATCAATTGCTTTAAACGGCTCAACCGTATCTATTTTTCCATTAAACACCCATGATCCTTTAGCAGCCGTGGCGGGGTCCACTAAGCGCTTAAAGCTAAACACCACATCATTAGCGTTTACAGTGCGCCCTTTGCTTTCCGCAAAACAGGCATCATCATGAAAGAAAACATCAGTACGCAAGTGAAAAGTATAGGTCAGTCCATCTTCTGAAATCTCCCAACGGTTGGCAATGGCAGGCTTTATATTCAGTGAATCATCTAACTGCACTAAGGAGTTGAACAGGTTATTAACGGCCCAAATGTTGCTTTGGTCGCTGGCAAAAGCCGGGTCTAAAGAGGTTATGCCCGATGCCTGGTTATATCGGAAAAACTTTCCGTTTTTATCGTGTCCTTTATTGCAACCGTTGCAGGCCGTAAGTAATACGCAGCCCGTTAAAAGCAGGTAGTAAATTATATTTCGCATAAACTTTATTAAGCGCTAAGGCGCATGGCGAATATACCCTGCTTAAATAGGCGGCTACTTATAGGCAGCTATTTGAATATGCACAGTAAGGTTGTGAATGAGGCTTATTTCTTCTTAAAGTCGCCGTTTTTCCAGGCGCGTATAAACTCAGCCCAGGCCAGTGGGTTGAATATGTTCTGAGCAGGTCCCTGCTTATAGAAGTATGTTTTAGCCGAGCTGTTGCGCAAAGCAATAGAGGTAGCTTCTCCCCCATCCATTTCCAACTTCTCACCTAATTCAGCTAAGCGCTCGCGTTCAAGGTTCTTCTTGGCGCGCTCAATATCATCATCCGGTAAACGCAGGTCCTTAAACGCCTGCTTAAAGCCCTCACGGTCTCCCCAGGGGTAAATAATAATGGGGTTCATATAGTACTCCGTTTTGGTCATTAGCTGAATAACCGAAAACTTATCGCCGGTAAGGTCAATAGGAATTATGTAATAAGCAGGTTTATAGCCTACCGAGGTAAAAAACAAGGTATCGCCTACACGGGCAGCAAAAGAGAAAAAGCCATCAGGCCCCGCCTGTGCTATACGACCCTGGTTTAAAATGGTAACGTGCGCAAAGGGCACACCCATTAAACTATCTGCCGTTAAAACATAGCCCGAAAACTGGATAATCCTGCGCTCCTGTTGGGCCCAAACACAGCTGGTTATAGTAACAAGGCCTAGAAGCAGTAATGTATATCGTTTAAAAGCAATTGACACGTGGGCGAATTTATAAATCCTGAACTCATTAACCTTAAAATATTGTGCCTGAAGCTTAGGTGCGAGGGTAATTAACAGAAAATTAAGAACCTATAGAAATAGCTGTGGGGATAGCCTAAAGCCGTCCCCACTAATGTTATTCTTTGTAGAATCGTTTTATGTGTACCAAACGGCCACTTTCATCATACATGGTCAACACATATAAGCCGTCCATGTAGTTTTCCAAATTCACTGCTAACTGGTTACAGCCGCATTCGGTATGCAATTCAGTCATTACGCGGCCGGTAATATCCAGTATCTTAATCAGGCTATGGTCGGCATTAAGTTCGGGTTCAATATATAACACATCCGTTGCCGCGTTAGGGAACATTTTGATGCTTACATTGCTGCGGCGGTTAAACTCTTCAATCTTCTCCAGTTGGCTTTTTGAAGATGATTCGGCAACTACGGCTTTGTCCTGCGCATAAACAGCGCTCAGATTAATCAGCACTAAGGCGGCGATTGCAAGTATTTTGTTCATAGCATTGGGTGTTATAAAGCTATGACCATCGTAAAAGCAACACGTTTAATCGGCCTTTCTCTGTTTTAGGAATTCTTTAACAGAAGGAACTTTTAAGCCGGACAATTTGTTATGTAACAAGCATATGTTTATTAAGTGTTTAAAACCCTAAAAACCTGCTTCAGGGCGTTAGCATTTCATTCAAATTCCCCCTACCCTTAATTATATTTGCGGCCTCATTTTACAATCACTCATCCAAGGCATAAAAAATCATATTACATGTTGAATTTGCGCAGTACCGACCATTTTGTGAACCGCCACATAGGCATTGATGAAAAATCTTTACAGGAAATGTTAGCCGCCATTGGGGTTAACAGCGTGGATGAACTGGTAGACCAGACCGTTCCGGCAAACATACGCCGCCGCGAAAAGCTGAACCTGCCCGAGGCGCAAAGTGAATACAACTACCTGAAAGAACTGCGCAAAAAAGCAGCAAAGAATAAAGTATTCCGCAGCTACATAGGCATGGGTTACTACAACAACATAACCCCTGCTACCATACGCCGCAACATTTTTGAAAACCCGGGTTGGTATACGCAATACACTCCTTACCAGGCTGAAATTGCACAAGGCCGCTTAGAAGCCCTGTTGAATTACCAAACCATGGTTAGTGATTTAACCGGCCTGCCTATTGCTAATGCTAGCCTTTTGGATGAGGGCACTGCTGCCGCTGAGGCCATGCATATGTTTTGGGGTTTGAAAAACAAGAAAGATGCACTGCACAACAAATTCTTCGTTTCATCGCTGGTGTTTCCGCAAACGCTGGAAGTAATACGCACCCGTGCCGAATACTTAGGCATTGAAGTAGTAGTGGGCGACCACGAAGCGATAAGTCTTGATAAAGATTTCTTTGGGGCTTTGTTACAATACCCTGCGGTGGACGGCGCTATACCTGACTACAAAGCTTTTATTGAAAAAGCCAGAGCCGTAGAATGCTATGTGTGCGTTGCTGCCGATTTGCTTGCCCTTACGCTGTTAACTCCTCCGGGAGAATGGGGTGCAGATTGTGTAGTGGGTAACTCACAGCGTTTTGGTGTGCCAATGGGCTTTGGTGGCCCGCATGCTGCCTTCTTTGCTACTAAGGACGACTACAAGCGTATTATTCCCGGAAGAATCATTGGTGTTTCAATTGACTCGCAAGGTAAGCCTGCATTGCGCATGGCGCTGCAAACGCGTGAGCAACACATACGCCGCGAAAAGGCAACTTCTAACATTTGCACCGCACAGGCATTGCTGGCTATTATGGCCGGTATGTATGGTGTGTATCATGGCCCCGATGGCGTAAAGAATATTGCCTTACGTGTTCATTACTTAACTACAATATTGCGCAAGGAGTTGAACCACCTTGGTTTTAAAGTGAACAACACTCACCATTTTGACACCTTAACTATTGACACTACCGGCAAAAAGCAGTTAAGTGAGTTTATAAACCAGTTGGCGCTTAACCACGAAATGAATTTTCACTACAACGAAAACAGCATAAGCATTTCGTTGGATGAAAGCACCGGCCCTGAAGATGTTAGCGATATAGTTAAAGTATTTGCCAGTTCTGTAGGTAAGGATGATTACAGCTTTGATATGAGCCGCTATGCCGAGCCTGCCTTACAAATACCTGATGCATTAAAACGCACATCAACTTATATGACGCACCCGGTGTTTAACACCCACCGTAGTGAGAGCCAGTTGATGCGCTATATAAAGAGTTTAGAGAATAAAGACCTTTCGCTTACTACTTCAATGATTGCATTGGGTAGCTGCACCATGAAACTGAACGCCGCTGCCGAACTGGAACCCGTTAGTTGGAACGAGTTTGCCAACATTCACCCTTTTGCCCCGCGCGAACAGGTTACCGGTTATCTTGAAATTGTTGCTGCTTTAGAAAACTACCTGAGTGAAGTTACCGGCTTTGCCGCTACCAGCCTTCAACCTAACAGTGGTGCACAGGGCGAATACGCCGGTTTATTGGTTATTCGTGCCTACCAGCGCGATATCGGTCAGGGCCACCGCGATGTAGCGCTTATTCCTGCATCAGCACACGGCACTAACCCGGCCAGCGCAGTAATGGTTGGTTTACGGGTAGTGGTGGTTGCAACCGATAGCCACGGCAATATTGATTTTGATGATTTACTGAAAAAAGTGGAAGAGCATAAGGATAAGCTGTGCTGCTTAATGGCAACTTACCCTTCAACACATGGTGTATTTGAAAGCCGCATTAAAGACGTTTGTGATTTAATACACGCTAACGGCGGCCAGGTTTATATGGACGGCGCTAACCTTAACGCACAAGTGGGCTTAACCTCGCCTGCGCTAATTGGTGCCGATGTTAACCACATTAACCTGCATAAAACCTTTGCTATACCGCATGGCGGTGGCGGCCCCGGCATGGGCCCTATTTGTGTGGCTAAGCACCTTGCCCCATATTTACCGGGCAACCCTGTAGTTAAAACAGGTGGCGATAAAGCTATTTACGGCGTGTCTTCTGCTCCTTTTGGCAGTGCTTCTATATTGCTTATCTCCTATGGTTATATACGCATGCTGGGTTGCAATGGCGTGGTTGATGCCACCAAGTATGCTATACTTAATGCCAACTACTTAAAGGCACGTTTAGAACCTTACTATGATGTGCTATATGTAGGCAAAGAGCACGGCCGCGTGGCGCACGAGTTAATTCTGGACTTCCGTTCATTCAAACACACTGTGCATATTGAAGTGGAAGATGTGGCCAAGCGTTTAATGGACTATGGCTTCCATGCACCAACGGTTTCTTTCCCTGTGGCAGGCACGCTAATGATTGAGCCAACAGAGAGTGAAGACAAAGCGGAGCTTGACCGTTTCTGCGATGCCATGATTGCCATACGCAAGGAAATTGAAATGATTGAGCAGAAGCAGATGGATGCAAATGATAATCCATTAAAGAATGCACCGCACACCGTACACATGGTTATCAGCAACGAATGGAACCATGCTTACAGCCGCGAAGAAGCTGCCTTCCCATTGCCTTACGTTCGTGCCAATAAATTTTGGCCAAGTGTAGGCAGGGTTAACAACAGCCAGGGCGATAGGAATTTGATTTGCACTTGTCCGCCAATTGAAGCCTACGCCGAAAGCAGCGCTACTGTATAGTTATATCTTACCACTGTGTAAAACAGTGTTCATTAAAAGCCTCTTACATTACGTAAATAATACATGTTGCAACACTTATTAAAAGCGTTGCAACTTTTCACTTCCCCTCTGAAAAACCGCTTTTCAGACGGTTACCGCATAATTTTTACCCTCTTTTTTACTGCAGTTGGCAAACCATTTGTTACATTAAGCGCGGATTTAGCAATTACTAACAGCAAATAATGGTAAATGAAGAAACTGTACTTCCTCCTGGCAGTTATTGTATTGAGCCTTTCTGCTACGGCACAAAAAAGTGTTGGTATAAATACCAACGACCCTAAGTCAACTTTTGACGTAAACGGTAACCTCGCTTTGCGCGAAGGCCCCTCTTTGGTTCTTTCCAATGGTGGCGCTTCCGGCGGTGTTAACGATAACATTGTGCTGCCCGATATTACCGGCCTAAGCGGCGTAAAAGCCAGCTTTTACCGCATTACCGGGCCTACTGCGGCATTCTCTATTTATGGAGTAGTGCCCAACAGCGGCGCCGATGGGCAGTTGGTTACTCTAATGAATACCACTACCAACGTAATGACGGTAAAGAACAACGCTTCATCAATAGCGGCTAATTCTATCAAAACCCTTAGCGGTACTGATATGGTAACTGTGGCCGGTATGAGCAGCATAACACTGCAATACAATAAAACAGATGCCCGCTGGTATGTAACCGGAAGCGAAAACTTTACGGTTTCTTCAACCAGCCTGCCTACAAAAGATATTGTTCCCGGAACCGGCTCAGCCATTACGGTAGTAAACGGTGCTAACCAGGTGGTAGGCGGCGGTAACGTAGTAGTAGATGTGCAAACAAACGGTTTGGGCCAAAAAGGGATAGTGCCCGGCCCTACAGGCCTTAACGGCAACCAGGCTTACGGAACGGATAATGCCGGCAACCCAGCCTGGGGCAAAGTGCAGAATGCCCAAATGCAGAATTCATCGGTCACCGTAAATACCGGTACCGGATTAAGCGGCGGGGGTAACGTTGCATTAGGCGGCACGCTTAACCTTACTAATACAGCGCCCGACCAAACCGTAGTTTTAAATAGCGGTACAGGTATATCTGCAACAGGTACCTATCCTAACTTTACTATAACCAATACCGGTGATTTAAGCACTACCAACGAAGGTTCACTTACAGTAGGGGCCGGCACGGCAACCACCTCTTTAATATCTTCTAATACCAGCGGCAGTACCCCTGTTACCCTTCAGGCAGGTTCAAACGTAACCTTAAGCGAAACAGGCAATACAATAACTATTGCTTCTTCAAACAGCGGTGGCACAGTAACCAGTATAGCTACAACCGCACCAATAACTGGTGGAACCATTACTACTACAGGAACGATAGGTTTAACTCAGTTAGGCGATGTATTGGCCGGCACTGGTGTTAGCGTAAGTGGCGGAACGGATAAGTTACCGGGCTCGGCTGATGTAACCATTACCAACACCGGTGTAACTTCAATTACAGGAACAACCAACCAGATTAACGTTAACCAATCAACAGGTGCAGTTACACTTTCTACCCCGCAAAATATACATACAGGCGCCAACGTAACATTCAACAGCGTTACCGCGCCTAACGATATTTTTGGCCGTATTAATGTAATTGACACCCGCGCCAGCGATTTTGCACCTAACACATTCGACAACGAAGTGGCTTTTGAATTTAAAGCACGGGGTTCAATTGCAGGTACACCGGGTAGCGGCACCTATGGCGGGTTAATGACACTGGCCCCATGGGGAGATAACAGCGGCGATTTGCACCACCAGTTATTTTTTAACAACGGTGGTATATTTTACCGCACCGGCCAACCCGATAATACTACCTGGAACGGATGGAGCCAGGTACTGACTTCAGCAAACATTGGCAGCAATATAAACGGCACCACTAATTATGTACCCAAATTTACGGGCGCCAATACTATTGGTAACAGTTTAATATACGATAACGGCGGCGGCATTGGCATAGGTACTACCGGTTCAGCGCGCCTGCATGTTAGCGGCGGCGGTATGCTATTAGGCACCAATGGATTTACTTCTAACACCAGAACCTTAACAATTTTAGAAGATGGCGATACCCAATTCAACTTCGGTGCCTACCCCGGCCAATGGACCAGCGCGCTCCAAATACAGGATAACACTACCAGCCGTTTCGTATGGTTATCGCCTTTAGATAACGGTAGCGGCGCCAATGCGCGTTTAGTAAGCGCAGGCAGCGGTTTTGATATTTATACCAACGTCAGTATACAGGCTATGTCGCTATCTTCATCAGGTGCGGCTACCTTCCCATCACTAAGCGCAGGCGGATTAGTTAAATCAGTTGGTGGCACCTTACAAATTGCCGGAGGAGGTGATTTACCTGCCGGTAGCGGTAACTACATACAAAACGGAACCGGCTCACAATCGGCCAACTTCAATATTACGGGTTTTGGATATGCAGGAAACTACTTCCAAACGCCTACTTTATATGTAAGTAATTACAGGCATACTGCCAGTACCTACGAAAATATTTATTCGGATAATAACGGCTCAGGAGGTTTCCATCTATTTCGTAATGATGGAAACAGTTGGGGCTATTTTTATGGAGATAATGGAGGTATAGGGATTTTAAAAGATGGAAGCTGGGCAGTACGGGCTACCGGTTCACCCAATGGCACTAACAGCGATGTATCCTTCTTTACTGACGGTGGCAGCCGCAGGGCTTATGTAAGCGGCTCCGGGCTTTACTTTGACCTTGCTAACCCATACATTAATGCTTCGTCGTACTTTATTTCGCCGGGCGGGGCATACTTTAACAGCGGTACCGTGTATTTTGAAGCTGCAACCCAACACCGCGGCGGTATACAAAATGACGGGGCAAACTACAACGGCTACGTACGCGTGCACGATGACTTGTGGACAGCAGGATGGGTAAGAACAGATGGTGCAACAGGCTGGTATAGCCAAACTTATGGCGGTGGCTGGAATATGCAGGACAATACATGGTTGCGGACCTATGGCAACAAAGCTATTTTGGCAAGCGGTGGTTTAGCAGGTTATGGAAACAGCGTTTTTGGTGGCACATACGGAACAAATCCACGCATTTACGCTAACTACGATAATGTTGGCGCCGGTGGTATAATGGTTTCTGACGATGGCGGCTTTTTTGATTATAACGATGCCTATATTGAATACCGCGGCAGCACCGGCCTGGCAGTAAGAGTAGATAATAACGCCGGGGGTATAGTAATGCGTATGACCAACACCGCCGGAGGCAGCTTAGCTGACCGTCGTATTATAACGGATAACAATGCCTGGGGCTTAGTAGGCGCTAGCGGTAATGCTTTTTACCAAGTATGGGCTTACAATCACGTAGTTGCTTCAAAGCGCGAATGGAAAAAAGATATAACCGAAGTTTCCGGCGCGGTGGCAGCAAAGGTAATGGAAGACCTTGACAGGCTGCACCCTTACATGTATCGGTACAAGGAAGAAACAGACGTTCCGGTTGATGGACAGGAAACCAAATACCGGCCCGGCCTGCACATGGGTTTAATTGTAGACGAAAGTCCTGATTATATATTATCGCAACCCTATGATGGTGTAGATATTTATGCGGCGGCTACCTTAGGTATTACTGCTGGAAAAGTAAACCGCGAAGACATTAAAGAAATTAAGAATGCTATGGGCTGGAACGGCGAAACCGTTAGCGTGCAGGATTTTGGCTCTATTGCCGTAAACAATGAAAGCATGTGGGTGGCTTTTGATGCCGCTTTTACATCTAAGCTAAACGGCGCTGTACCTGTAGTTACCTTAACAGGCAATAAAAGCTGTGGCGATATTTATATAACCGAGAAAAGCGACAAGGGCTTCCGCGTAAAGGTAGCCGGCGATTTCAACAACCTGCAACTGGATTACATTGCTATGGCTAAAGTGGCGCACAATGCCCCTAAAGCAAGTGATGTGCCTGCTGAAACCCTGGCTAAAATGTACGTTACCCCTGAGGTGAAACGCATTTCAGAACAGTATGCGCATAAGCCTGAAAACAATATGGAAAACATAAAAGCCAAGGCGCAGGCTGAGGCCGTTGAAATACAAAAACAACGCGCAGCAGAAATAAAAGCAAATATTGCATCTACCGACCCGCCAAGTGAAATTCAAAAGACAACCGGCCCTACGAATGATAAACTCCCTGAAAGTAAAATGGCACCTATGGGTTCGCCGGCAATGCCTCAACAGAAATAAGCCAAACTAAAAAAAGGAACCTCCGCAATAAACGGAGGTTCTTTTTTTATAACACCAATGAGTTGATGCCCTTTAGGGAGGGCAATTTCCAATCAGCAATAACAAAACGTGGATCGTTATAATGGTCTTTATCCGGCACCGCAACACATTTCATCCTGGCCGACTTTGCAGCTAATATGCCGTTTAGCGAATCTTCCAACACCAGACACTTATACGCATGTACCCCTAGCGTATCAGCTGTGCGTATAAACACCCCCGGATGTGGCTTGCCATAAGTTTCGTGTTCAGCGCTCACCAATAACTCAAAGTAACTTTCAATATTCAAACTTTCTACCGTGGCTTTAATTAACCGCATGGCAGACGAAGAAGCCAACGCTACGCGCATGCCTTTGCTTTTAAAATACTCCAGCGATTCTACCACCCCCTCCATAGCATTAGCATAATGGCGGATGGCATGTTCCATTTCATCAATTACCTCATCATGCACTTGTTGTAAACTTTTACCCTGCCAGGGTTGGCGATAGTGCCAGTAGTTAACTACTTCATCAAACCTGAAACCGGTTGTGGCCTTACAATCATCATCGGTAAGCTTTACGCCTACCGTTTCAAACACTTTTATCTCTGCTTTACGCCAAAATGGTTCGCTGTCAATAATCAACCCATCCATATCGTAAATAACCAGCTCAAATTGGTTTAGCATTTTTTCCACCTATATTTACAGTCAAATAAACAGTAATTGCAGGGCATCACCGAATTCTTTTCTCATTTCATTCAACCCGACCCTAAAACGGCTCTGTTAGTTGTTTTTAACCTGGTTATTATTGAAAGCCTTCTTTCCATTGATAATGCTGCGGTATTGGCAACCATGGTTATGGATTTGCCCCAGAACCAACGCAAGAAGGCCCTCCGCATAGGCTTAATACTCGCTTATATCTTTCGCGGTACCGCGCTTGTATTTGCCAGTTTCCTTATTAAAGTTAGCTGGCTGAAGCTATTGGGCGGCGGCTATCTATTATACCTGTGTGTAGATTTCTTCATCAAAAAGATTTATAAGGATGAAGACGTAATGGAAATAGAGGGGGAAAAAATGGGCGAAGGCGCTAAACACCCGCGCAAACTCCCTTTCCTCAATCTGTTTTGGAGCACTGTGGTAATGGTAGAGGTTATGGATATGACCTTCTCCCTTGATAACGTGTTTGCTGCCGTGGCTTTTACTGACAACATCTACCTTGTTTGCACCGGTGTATTTATAGGCATTATAACCATGCGTATAGTTGCAGGCTATTTTGTAAAGTTAATGGAGCGCTTCCCTTTTCTGGATACAGTGGCTTTCCTTATTATCGGCATTTTAGGTATACGCCTTTGCCTGGACTTTTTCTGTGTTTATTTTGAGAGCAATATTATTTGCCAGCTACTGGAGAACAAACACGCCAACTTTTACTTCTCCATTTTTACCGTTACCATATTTGTATTACCTATACTTAGTTCGGCCCTGTTCAACTTTCCTAAAAGAACTAAAAAGACGGACTAACTATTCACCTAACTTCTTCTTAACGGCATCCAGATTATCCTTAAAGTCCTTGTTATCGGGGTCCAGTTTGTTGGCTTTTTCGAAATCGCGTTTGGCGCCCGCATAATCTTCAATGTTATACTTTTCAATTCCGCGCTCATTATAAAACTTTGGCGATTCGGGCTCAAGCCCTATAGCCTTATCCATATCCATTATCGCTTCCTTAAAGTTATTCAACTTGGTATAAGAAAGGGCCCTTTCATAATACGTAAGTGCATCTTCAGGGCTTAGTGTAATAGCCTTAGTATAATCGTCAATTGATTTTTGAAACTCTTTAAGGTCGTAATAGTTAAAGCCCCGTTCGTAATAGTAGGTTGCTTTAGCAGGGTTAATGCCAATTGCACGGGTAAAGTCTGCATTGGCATCTTCCAATCTGTTCAGTGCTGATTTGGCAAGCCCACGCTCATAAAAGTATTTAGCAACAGGTGTATCTTTAGCAATGGCACGGTCATAATCGGCAATGGCATCTTCGTAATTTCCCAAATCGTAATTATTAAAACCTCTTTGATAATAATAGCTGGCCTTATCAGGGTTAAGGCTTATCCCCTTATCAAAATCTTCGCGGGCAGAGGTATATTGCTCTAACTTACGTTTCGCCATACCTCTTTCAACAAAATACTTTGCTTCTCTTGGCTCAAGGGCTACTGCTTTATCTAAATCAGTTATAGCATCCTCATACCTTTCTACCTCATATAAATTGTAAGCCCTTTCAAAATAGTAACTGCCTTTGTTAGGGTTAAGCTCAATAGCTTTTGTAAAATCTTTAATAGCATCGGGTATTAACTCCAATTTTACCTTGGTTAAGGCCCGCTCAAAAAAGTAACGGGCATCGTTGGTATAAAAACTTATGGCCTTATTATAATCCTCAAGGGCAAGGGCAAATTGTGCTTTGTCATAATAAGCATAACCACGCGCGTAATAGGCGGCGGCGTATTTAGGGTCTAATTTAATAGCCTCGCTGAAGTAGCCTATTTGCAGGTTAACATCACCCGTAGCCATGCCCTGGTCATATTTATTTCGGGCAGCATCATTTGAGGTGGATTGAGCAATTGCTGCAAAGGTGATTAACAGCAATAAAAAGGCAGAAGTAACTTTTTTCATAACCATAAAGTTGCGGTAAATGTAACCATTAGATGCGCCTTTGCATCACATTGCATAAAGTTTACCTAAGCAAGGTAAGGTTGCCGGCCATAGTATGTTTCTTGCCGTCCATAAACGAATAATCGCTTACCCACACATATACGCCTAAAGCCTGAGGAATGCCTTTATAAACACCATCCCAGCCTTCATTCACATCTTCTGAGGTATAAATCAATTCTCCCCATCGGTTGTAGATGCGCACCTGATAAGACTTCAAATCAATGGAGTATTTAGGCTTAAACGTTTCATTTGCGCCATCACCATTGGGAGAAAAGCCGGTAGGGAAATATATGTAAGATGGGCACTGCTGTTTTTCCAATGTTGTAGAATCAGAAGTGGAACAGCCACCGGCATCGGTTACTGTTACCACATATTTACCCGGCGCTAAAGCCCCAATGGATGCTGCCCCCTGTTGATTGCTCCATTGATAGGTATAAGGAGTTTGCCCGCCGTTTACTGCAACTTCAATTTGGCCATCCGCAGTTTCAAAACAACTTACGTTAGTTACCTGTGTAAACGAAATGCTTATGCCCGAAGTATAAGGAACCTGTGCCGTTGCCGAGGATGAACAGGAGTTAGCATCGGTTACAGTAACAGAATAGCTGCCTGTAGTTAAATTGTTTATGGTATTTGTAGTTGCCCCGTTGGACCATAGATAATTAGGTCCACTAGCAGAGGTATTTGCCGTTAACACTCCGGTACCTCTATCGCATGTATCAGCCCCAAAAGTAATACTGATAGGCGTTGGTGGCGCCTGATTCACTATAACAGTAGCCGTACCCGCGCAACCTGTTGATGGAGTAACAGTAACGGTGTAGGTTCCTTCTGCCAGGTTAAAAGCAGTATCAGTAAACTGGGTAGGTGTAGTGCTCCAATTAAAAGCAAGTGGTGAGCCGCCCGCTTGTGGTAGTACATAGGCATAGCCATCGGTTGCTCCCGCACAACTTACGTCCTTAACATCAGCTTGTACCGCAACAACTTCAATTGTTTTTATAACCACACCTGCGGGATTGCAAGGTCCGCCTGCGCTAAAACTTACATTATACGTACCACCTGCGGAAAAGGTGTGTGAAACATTTAAACCACCGGCAGTGTTATTCGTTCCGCTATTAGGGTCATCAAAATTCCACTGTAACTGGTCAGGGCACAAATCGGAAGTTGCAGAAAAGCTTACATTGTTATTCCCCTGGCAGGTAAAGCTATAATCTACATTAGGGGTAGGCGCCTCGCCAATAAACACATCGTCAAAAGCAACGCCATCAAAATCATTGCAGGAGGTACCGGCACCAAAAGTGAAACGGAAGATTACATTACTGTTGCCGCCTAACCCGCTCAAACAGTGCTTAGCCAGCACCCAACCGCCGCTGCCGCTGCCACCCTGGCAACCACCGCTGGTGGATTGTATGTTTCCGCTCCAGCCCTCTTTAGGGGTAGCTAATCCATTTAAAAAATTTATGCTGGCCGTGTTGAACCAGTTTTGGGTCATGCAATCGGAAACATCACTACTGCTACCTACGTTTTGCCAGGCTGTGCCCCCATTGGTAGAATACTGAAGATTGGTGCCGTCATATCCTCTTTCGCTCTCCCAAAATATATTAAAAGAAATATAGGGATGTTGTAGATTGGTAAAATCAAAACAAGGGCTTTGCACAAAGGAACTCTCACCCAGGTTGTAGGAGGAATTGGATAAGCCGCCAACTATCCAGCACTTAGTGCCGCTGGCCGCCTGGCTTATAACGGCTTTGGTTGGTGTGCCCCATGCCCAGTCACTTACACTACCACCCGCTGTCCAGTTGCCGTTGTTTAGCTCAAAGTCCTGTGAATAGGGATAGGTAGTAACACATTGCGAATAAGCTGATAAGCCGGTAGTGAAAAGAAAAAAGAGTAAGCCGAAACGCAACATAAAAGTAAGCGCACAAATTTAAGCACATTAGGTAGAAGTAGGGGTACTGATTTTAGTCTTGTACAGCGGCGGTAAAAAGACCTGCAAGGCTAGTCGGCCATGCCGTTTTCGTAGCCTTCATCAATTAACAAATCATAACCATCGGCAGCGGCCGTAGCTAATTGGTCGCAACGTTCATTATACGGATGGTCGTTGTGGCCTTTAATCCAGTTTAACCGTACATTGTGCCTGCGGTAAACCTTCAAAAAGCGCTGCCACAGGTCAGGGTTCTTTTTCTTTTTAAACCCTATTTTCTCCCAACCAAATACCCAGCGTTGCATTACTGCCTCAACAACATATTTCGAATCAGAATAAACCTGTACGTCTACCCCATCGCGGTTAAGCGTTTCAAGGCCTACAATAACGGCAAGTAGTTCCATACGGTTGTTGGTGGTTTTGCGGTATCCCTGCGATAATTCCTTCTCCACCTTACCATATTTAAGAATAGCGCCATACCCACCGGGGCCGGGGTTACCCCTTGCTGAGCCATCTGTATATAATTCTACTACCGCCATAATTCAAAATCCCGCTAAAAATAGTTTTTTCGCCCTGATAAAGGACGGCAGTGCTAAAAAGCTATCATTCAAAATCTGATACAACAAAAGCGCATATTCAAATGCACATCTCCATTTTGTTATGGGGGTTAACTGCTGTTTTAGGTAAGGCTATTCAGTTAGATGGCATATTGCTGGTATGGTACCGAATGATGATAGTGGCCGCTTCGCTTTTTGTGTACATCAGGTTTACCGGAAGAAGTTTTAGTGTTAGCCGTAAAAACTTTAAGCAGTTAAGTTTTGTGGGGGTATTGCTAATGTTACACTGGTTGTGCTTTTACGGGGCCGTTAAAAACAGCAACGTAAGTATTACACTCAGCGTGTTTTCATCTACTACCCTGTTTACAGCGCTTATTGAGCCGCTTATAACAAAAAAGCGTTTTAATAAAATGGAGTTGCTGTACAGCTTCATGGCCATGGCAGGCATTGGCCTTATTTTTTATTCCGATGAAAACCTGTATACCAAGGGGATAATACTAGCGCTGTTAGCGGCATTTATTGGTGCCTTCTTTAATATTTTAAACAAGGGTATAGTAAGCGAATTAGAAAGTGGCGTAGTTTCCTTGTACGAGATTTTAATGGGCCTGTTAGCGCTTACCATTTATGTTCCCCTGCATATTTACCTTATGCAGCCTCAAACTACGCAGGCCCATATATTTCCAACAACAACCGATTGGGTGTTACTGGCTGTTTTAGCCATACTATGCACGCATGTTACTTTAATACTTTCACTTAACGCATTGCGGCATTTGGATGCGTTTACGCTTAACCTGGCCATAAACCTTGAGCCTATTTATGGCATAGCGTTGGCCTTCCTTATTTTTAAAGAAAACGAACACTTGAATAAATGGTTCTTTGCGGGTACGGCTATAATAATGCTTAGTGTGGTGCTACACTCCTACTTTGAAGGGCGCGCACGCAATCAATCGTAGAGGCGATCTTTTTCATCGCTATCCAGTTTTTCTTCGCCGCCTTTCTTCTTTTTCTTAGGATGGAAGAACTTCTTCCAATTTACCTTTTTAGGCAGGTTGAAATCATACACCATACCTATTACATGCTGATATTCCGGCCGCTTACCGGTAAACTCCGGCTGAAAGAAATAGAATAGGGCAATGGTATTGTACTTATAAAAGCTCCAGTCCACACCTATCAGGTTGCGCATCTTTTCTAAATAAATGCCTTGCGCATTCGGCTTAGCGCTGAATAACAAATAAGGCTCGCAATAAGCATAAATATCCCAATTGCGGGCAAAGTCGTACTTTATGGTAAAGCGGTTCCGCCATTCATCAATAGGTTCATGCCCGGACTCATAGCGGCGGGCAAAGTACTCGTTTACGTGCTGATAAGCCGTACGCAAACCAAAGGACACGGGACCTACTCTATACTTACCTGTTAAACTTAAAAAGAAGGTATGGTTATCAACCTTAGGGGAAGTAAAGAACTGATAGGTGAATTGAGTAGAGATGTATTTATTAATACGATAACCCAATACAGCATAAAAATTCTCGCCGCTAAAGGTGCGCATGTTGTGATCAAACCGCACCTGGTATTGAAAGCCTATAGAGAACTTTTTAGGCAGTTGCTTGGTAAACTGAAACCACAGCCACAATTGGCGGTTCTTTTTAGGATCATTATCCAGCGCAAAACTCCTTTGCGTAACCAACAGCAAAATGCCCAAAAGTAATATGGAGAGTAGGCGCTTCAATTACTCTGCAACAATTCTGGTTATGCCAAGCTGTCTACCTTCTTCTGTAGTTAAACGCAAAAAGTAAATACCTGCAGGTAAACTACCTCGGTTAACGGTTAAGCTGTTAGTATTATTAAGCGAGTAGCTACGCATAACGCGGCCGCTTACATCCATAAGTTGAACTACAGCATCGTATTGCACTTCGGTAAAAGAAACTTTTACTGAAGAGGAGAAAGGATTTGGATAAGCATTAAGTTGTTGCGTAGTAACCTCAGTTAATCCTGATACAATGTCGTAACGAACTACGACTGCATCATACTGCGTACCATTACCGGTACTTTCTCCTGCTACATAAACGGAAGTACCCAATGTGCCAATTGCACGGGCTTTATCATTAACGCCGCTCTGGTCATAAGCAGCCATTGCTAATTCACCACCTTGCATTGAATACTGAAGGGTTACGTAGTTGTAGTTTTCTGCAGCACCGCTGCCATAATTACTTTCGCCGGTTACATACATATAGCTGCCACTGCAACTAACGCCTTTTGCTTCGTCGGCCGAGGTTGAAGAATGGCTCCAGGTAGTATCCCATAAAAGACCGCCATTAATGTCGTAAACAGCTACAAGGTAGTCATTATTAACGGTAGCAGTATCTCCATCGGGGTCGGTATTACCAACTACAAACACATTACCTAAAGAATCGAACGCCATAGCATCGAAACGGGCAGCGCCATTATTTTGGCCGGGGAACCAACGGGTCCAAAGTGTATCTCCATTAGAATTGTATTTAACCAGTATGCCGTTAAAATGATTAGCAGCGTCTTCACTTCTGCCGCAGATATATAAGTTTTCTGAAGCATCAAGCAAAACTGCCTCATTACGGTCGTCATGGTCAAAGCCCAGTTGCTTTTGCCATTGTATTGCACCGGCATTATTGAGTTTTACAGTCAGGAAATCATCATTTGTTACGGTAGTGGTTCGGCCTGTAACATACACATTACCTGCATTGCTAACAGCCATTGCTACAGGTGCCTCATCTGCATTGCCTGCGTTGGCAGATTGCGCCCAGGCCTGCGTACCATTGCTGTTGTATTTAACTATTACAAAATCATAATTGGTAACAGTAGTAGAATCTACATCAGAACGTCCGGCTACATAAACGTTGTTGCTGCCGTCTAAGCCCAGGGCCACAGCTTTATCGCTCTCGCTAACTTTATTGTATTTGCTTAACCAGGTTTGAGTGCCGCCGGCATCATACTTTACAGTGCAAAAATTATAGCTTTCGGCGCTATCCTTCACAAAGCCCGTAGCGTACACATTACCTGATGCATCTGTTTTTACATCCACAGCTTCATCAGGGCTTAAGCCTGAAGTACCTGTTATAGTTTTGGTCCAGGCGGTGTTTCCGCTACCATCAATTTTACTAACCAAAAAGTTTTTATCCTCTTTATAGTTAACCGAAGAACCCGCAATTACAGCACTGCCGTCTCCATTAACCACAATTCTGTTAGCCACATCATTGTTATCGCCGCTTCCGTTATAGCCCTTGTTCCACACTATGTTTCCTGAGCCATCATATTTAACTACAACAGCGTTGGCATTGTTGGTTGTAACAAATGCTAAACCGCCAATTACAGGCTCACCATTTAGCAGCGCAAGGCATTGTCCATCATCGTCACCATTTACACCACCATCAAATGTTTTACTGAACACAATTGTACCCGCTGAATCATATTTCAGTAGTGCATAATCATTATTGGTTGTAGTGCTTAAGGTTTGGCCTGCCACATAAACAAAGCCATTGTTCACTAAAACTTTTGCTGACTCATCAGAGCCGTTGGCTGAACCATTAAAGGTCTTTAACCATTGCTGTGTACCAACGCTGTTATATTTAAGCGTAATAAAGTTGTAATCGTAAACAAGCGGGTTGGCATCAATATCCGTAATACCGGTTACATACACGTTTCCTGAAGCATCAACGGCAATTGAAGTTGCACGGTCATCATCCGTACCCTGGAAAAACTTAGTCCAAACCGTTGCGCCGGAGGCATCAATTTTGCGTACGGCCAGGTCGTAATTAGTAGCCTTGGTTCTTCCTGCAATGTATACCACATTGTTGGCATCAATGGTCATATCCGAAGGTCGGTCGTTTTTACCATAGTCTACAGTGTTGGTCCAGCTTACACCACCATTAGCAGGGTTTAGTTTTTGTGTAATCCAATCATCATCACTTCCGTTGTCAGACTGGCCCGTAATAATAGGGTTGCCGGCATTATCTAAAATTATGCGTTTGGCTTCATCGTTAGCTAAACCAAAGCCATCGTAACGCACTGCCCATTGCTGTGCACCTGAAGAGTTATACTTAACCGTTGCGTAGTCGTTATTCAAAGCGTCAGCATCCTGTGCGCTGGCGCCTGTAACATAAACATTACCGTTACCATCAACCGCTACATCATTAGCAACGTCATCTTCGTTAAACGCACTATTGTAAATAGCAACCCATTGTTGAGCACCTGAACTGTTATACTTAATGGTAACATAGTCATCACCAAAGGTGCCGGATGCATAACCCGTTACATATACGTTTCCTGAACCGTCAACGGCAATAGCTTTAACCTCATCCTCTGAGTTATTGGTGCCGTTATATGTGCGTGTCCAAAGTGTATCGCCGGAAGAGTTTAGCTTAACCGTAAGGTAATCGTGATTACCGTTAGAGGTTGTATAGCCTCCATAATAAATGTTACCCGAGGCATCAGTTACCATGTCTACCGCCTTATCGGAGTAATCGCCTGCGCCATTATAATTATTTACCCAAACCTGGTTTAGTTGTTGGGCACCGGCTGAAAATGCCAGCAATACCCCTAAGGATACAAAAAACTGTTTCATGCTGTTTAGTTATAAGAGAATTGGAATGCTAATCATCGTCATCCATACCCATGGTAGTGGACTCGTTTTGTGTTGAAAGATAAAAGGCGTTTATTCTTGCCACATCGCGCAGGAAATCAATTTTTACGATTTCCACTTTATGAATAGGCAGCCCTGTACGATTTTTTAAATCCTCTATCATCTGCTCGCGTAGGTCAGGCTTTATTAAGTCTATACGCTCGTAATTAATGGTTTTGTAATTCTCGTGTTGTAAACTTGAGCTGCTATCCAACAACAACACCAAACCAATTATTACGGCATTAGCCACCAGTAATATGCTTAACGCAACACCATCATCTAAAACGGCCAGTGCATTAATTAAGCCAATAGTTACGCTTATAAAAAAGTAACCCATTTCGCGTATGGGCACTGTAACTGTTCTATAACGCAGAATGGAGAAGATGGCAAACAGGCCGAAAGCAAACCCCATTTTAAGCTTAGCGCTGCTAAGCAATAAACAGATTAAGAAGTTTACCGTGTTGAATAAAAAGAAGGTAAACAGGAACTCGCGGTTTTTATGGCGCGGATAATAAATCATGCGCACAATAATTACTATGGCCAAAAGGTTAAGCCCATAGCGCATAAAAAACTCAAGGTAAGCTGCCGCACTTGCAGCCAGGCCCCAATGCGCTGCCATGGCTGTAAAAATATCCTTCGATCCCTTGGCTATTTCAATTACTTCCGTTTCCATTCTTAATTATCCGGTTTATTCTTATAAAATTGGGTTTAAAATTGTTGCTCTTAATATCCTCAAGCATAGCTACGCCGGTAGCGTATTTGCTAAAGCCTATTTCCTCAAAATGGCGGCGCTTAAAGGAGTTTACAATGGGGCTGCCTATAGCCGTTTTGTCTGTTTTAATTTCGGCTACTACTAACTCCGGAAACACCTTCTTATCCTTAAAATTATCGAAGAGGATGTTGAGGTCCAGCGTAAGGCGCTCTTTAAAATTCTTATTAGCCAGTGTAATGCGTGTAAAGCAAATCACCATTTTTTCCTTAAGGCCCTGTACATCCAGGTAGCTGTGCTGTATAATGGCATGTTCCTGTTCGGTTAATTCATGCTTATAGTCTTCCTGCTTCAGGCGCTTTTTATCGGTACGGTTACCTTTAATCTTATATTTCACCTCAAAATAACAAAGGCCGCTATCTAAATATTTGCGGTAGCGCACTTTAAGGCGGTTTAACTTGCCGTTGTGGTGAAACTTATACAGGTCGTAGTTATCGGTATCAAAATAGATACTCTCATAATCAAACATGCGCTTGCCGTCAATTTCAAGCACCAGGTAGTTTTCCTTTATCTCTTCCAGTATTTCGCAAAACTGGTTTATGTGGAACACAAATTTTGTATCCACCCTGTTCAGCATCTGTACATTATCCAGTTCCTTAAGCGTTAAATGCTTAAAGCTACCCAATGTCTCTTCTACTTTTTGCTTGTAATGCTGGTAGTGTAAATCCACTTCTTACTTTTTAATTACAAATTCAGGAAGCACTGCATTTTCCTTACGCTTTGTAATAGTTACTTTTTGCATTACGTAATCCTGGCCAAGGGTGCAACTATCGCACTTGGTGTAAACCCACAGGCTATAATCCCCTTTCTGTAACCACTCAAACTTAAATTCACCATTATAATTGGTCTTAACATTATCATCTACAGTGGTATGGTCACCGTAGGATATGTAAACGTTTTCATCGGCCAGGTAGCCGGAATCTACTAACTCATTATAGGTGTTGTAATCATATGCATACACTCTGCCCGAAATGGAAGCAAGGCCTCCTGTTCCGGGGTCTTTAGCACAAGAGGACACGCCTACAAGCCCTAAGGCAAGCAGAGAGAAAAAGGCGGTTGTTAGCGAAAAGCGGATTTCATTCATAATTCTATAACAATTAGATAAAACTAACTTAAACAAGGAGAACTGGACAATACAAAAGACCTAAATAGTTGTCGCAAAATAAGATATAAAAAGCCAAGTAGGGAGCCTGTTACAGGTTAGTGGCAAACAGCAACTCCAGGTTGCTGTGCTTTAAACTAAACATAGCAGCAAGGTTTTCATTGGTAAGGTTGCCTTTATACAGATAAATGCCGTTTCTTATTCCTGCATCATCATACAAAAGCCCCTTCATTCCGCCTAAATCGCCACAGCGTAACAGTATGGGGGTAAGAATATTTGAAAACGCATAAGAAGCCGTGCGCGATACGCGTGAAGGTATATTAGGCACGCAGTAATGTATTACATCGTATTTGCTAAAGGTAGGCTGCGCATGCGAGGTAATCTCTGAAGTTTCAAAACAACCGCCCTGGTCCACACTTACATCAATAAGCACACTGCCCGGTTTCATTTTGCTAACCATATCCTCTGTAACAATTACAGGCGTACGACCTTTTTTGGAATGTATAGCGCCTATGGCCACATCAGCGGTTTGCAGTTCCTGTTCCAGTATAGCCGGCGAGATAGTACTGGTAAAAATGCGGGCGCTTATCTTCTCCTGCAGGCGCTGCAGTTTAAATACGTTGTTATCGAAAACAGAAACAATAGCGCCAAGGCCCATAGCTGCGCGGGCCGCAAATGTGCCTACTACGCCTGCGCCCAGTATAACCACTTTGGCAGGCGGCACACCGCTAATACCACCTAATAGTATTCCCTTACCCTGGTTGGCATTGCTTAAATATTCAGCGGCTAATAGAATTACACTGTTCCCCGCAATTTCACTCATGGCGCGCACAAAAGGGAAACGCCCCGCATCATCATTAGTATATTCAAAAGCAAGGGCCGTTACCTTCTTCTTCATCAGCTTTTGCATATACTCCTTTTTAAGAGTAGGCAAATGCAAGGGAGAAATAAGGGTTTGGTTATTCTGCATCAGCTCAATTTCATCAAGCGATGGAGGGGCAATCTTAATTATTACGTCGGCCTTAAAAACCTCCTCTGCACTCTCCGTTATTTCAGCGCCTGCCTCTGAAAAATTATTGTCGGAAAAATGAGAATCATTACCGGCACCGCGCTCAATTAAAATGCGGTGGCCGTTAGCCATTAACGTCCGTACGTTTTCAGGGGTTAGCCCAATGCGGTGTTCCTGAAAACTTCTTTCTTTAGGTATGCCAATAAACAGTTTGGCCCTTCTGGCAGCCACCATAGTGGGGCTCTCCATTGGTTGCAGGCCCAGTTTGGTTACTATGCCTTCAAACTCGCTTTTTTTCTTCTCGGCCATCTGTATGGGTAATTAATTCATAAAGATAGACACATTCCTAATATTCCCCTCGGTTTTAATGTGGATATTGACGGTTTCGGCAGGCAAAAGCTCCTTGGCTAAACCGGGCCATTCTATAAAGCAGTAGTCCTGCCCGTTAAGGTATTCCTGCAGGCCAAGGTCCATGGCCTCTTCAGCATTTTTAAGGCGGTAAAGGTCTATATGGTAAATGCGTTCTACGGCGCCGGCTATTGCGTATTCATTTACTATGCTAAAAGTTGGGCTGCTAAAGCTATCCTGCGAGCCCAACTGGCGGCAAATCTCTTTTATCAGCGTGGTTTTGCCGGCTCCCATCTCTGCCTCAAAAGCAAATATTCGGCGGCCTTCAGTAAAGCGTAATATGCTTTTAGCTACCGAGGGCAGTTCGTTAATGCTTATAAGGGAGATTTCCAATTGCTTCACGGGGTGAAAATAAACAACCCCTCCTAAATCCCTGCCTTCGGCAGGCAGGCTTCCAAAGGGAAGGACTTGAATACAAGCCTCCTAATAAAAAAAGCCACGTCATTCCGGGCTTGTTCCGACGCTTCGGAACGGAATCTGTGTTAGAAATGATGCTGAATCAATCCCGAATATTCGGGACAGCATGACGACAAATTATAGAAAAGCTCTTGTCATGTCGAGCAGAGCGAGACATCTTAACTTTAAAAGTAACAAGAAGTTAAGAGCCCTCACTACGTTCGGGATGACAAGATTTGTCTATTCCTTCACAAACCTCACCCTTCCCTTTTCAGTATTGCCTTCATAAACAACGCAGAGATACAGGCCGCTGGTGTAGTCTTCTGTTTTAAGGGTATAACCAATGGTTGCTTTCTGTAAGCTTGCTTCAAATACCTTGCGGCCATTTAAATCGTAAACAATCAAGGCACCATCCTGTTTAAGCGTATTTCCAAAACCAATATTGCAGTAGTTAGCTGCAGGGTTAGGATAGGCTTGTAAAACTGACTCGGCAGTATAATGCGCTTTTGCGTTTTCGTGTATACCGACATCAATGCCCAGTGTATCGCAAGCGCTGCCATCAACAGGCCCTAAACGAAAGTTGGGATAGTTGGGGATTGTGCCAGAGTTAAAAGTGAATAAATTTAAATTGTGTTGTTGAACTTGGCAGCTTGCACCAAGGCTATCTGGATATTCAATGGAATGGAGATACTTGGTGCTATTAGGCGTGTTACAAATTATTTTACCGTCAGGAGTAAGCCCTAAAAGATGAAAATAAGTTGCTCCTAAAGAAAAGTCAGGGTCGACAAAACCGTCCCACAATGCAACCGTGGTTCTGCTATTTTGAATATTATTTGAAGTCAAATCATACTGAAAAAGTTCTTGTGAGCATGCCACATATAAACGTTTTCCATCTTGGGAAATTGCGCATCCCCCAGAATAGCAAGTATCATTTTCAATTATATGAATATTATTCGTCAACTGTCCTGTGCAACGATTAAAATCATATACATCTATAACATATGAATAGTAAATATTATGTTGAATATACTTACTGCCGTCCGGGGAGAATACGTTTTGTCCAAATCCCAGATTAGAAGATAGTGGTATACCCACCGAACTCCATCCAAAATCACTAACCCCTTGAGGATTAAACAACAATCTTCTATACATATTAGAACCAGCTTTCCAAAATAATATCCACCAATCTCTCCCGTTTGCATGACGACAAGCGGCAAGCTTTCCATTCTCAAGGATTGTATTACTGACAATTGGGACATTTAAGGTGATTGCAGAATGAATACTCATATCAACAATAGTATAATACACCCCTTCGCTCCTCCCATTGTCGCCAAGACGAGCATGGAAAACATAATACAAACTACTGCTTTCTGGCTTTTTCAAAATTAAAGCCCCTTGTACCACGGGATATCCTAAACCTGTATTTGCTTCTGCCCAGGAACCAGGATTTAACGTATCACTTGTTAAGGTTTTATTAAAAGTACTATCGTATAGCCATATTCCATTCGTGGAAAACAGCAATTTACCTTCTGAGTCGCATGCAATAGCAACGGTTTCTTGGAAATCTGCGAAGCTATCTACCTTACTTATTGCAAAGCTATCGGCATCGAATTTTAACTGGGTAACCCCAAATAAAGGATGTGGATTTGTGCCATCATTATACCCAAAGAGCCAGATATTATCGCGCTTAGCATCATAAGGATATTGCCCACAGCACGCAACGGAAGTGAAAATAAGGAGGGCAACAAGGAGCGGTTTCACGGGTTTATAGGTGTAACTCGAATATAATGCAAATACGTTCCTCAACGAAGAGCGGATTTGAATGCATCCTCACCCTGCCCTCTCCAAAGGAGAGGGTAAAAAAGCCTTTGTGGGCAAATTCCGAAAAAAGAATGCTAAGGCCCCTCTCCCCCGGGAAAGGGGTCCCGATACTACGGGAGGGTGAGGAGGTAATCCTTTGCAGTTTGAATATTTTTCTGATTTTCGCCCGCGAATAAACACATAGAATTATGGCATCACCAATAAGAGATTTTGTTACGCACCACTACCGCCACTTTAACGCTGCTGCGCTGGTAGATGCTGCTAAAGGATATGAAACACACCTTGCCGAGGGCGGTAAAATGATGATAACCCTGGCCGGCGCCATGAGCACGGCTGAGTTGGGCATTAGCCTTGCTGAAATGATACGCCAGGATAAGGTAGCTATTATAAGCTGCACAGGCGCTAACCTTGAGGAGGACCTGATGAACCTTGTGGCGCATACGCACTACAAGCGCGTGCCTAATTACCGCGACCTTAGCCCACAGGAAGAATGGGATTTATTGGAAAACGGCTTTAACCGTGTAACTGATACCTGCATACCGGAGGAAGAAGCCTTCCGCCGCCTGCAGAAACACATATATGAGTTGTGGAAAGATGCCGACACTAAAGGCGAGCGTTACTTTCCGCATGAGTTTATGTATAAAATGATTTTAAGCGGAGTGCTGGAGCAATACTACGAGATTGACCCCAAGCATAGCTGGATGATTGCTGCCGCCGAAAAGAACCTGCCCATTATATGTCCGGGTTGGGAGGACAGCACCATGGGTAACATTTTTGCCAGCTACTGCATAAAGAATGATATTAAGGCCACCACCGTACGCGGCGGTATTGAGTATATGGTTTGGTTAAGCGATTGGTACCGCCAAAACAGCGGTGGTAAAGGCGTAGGCTTTTTCCAGATTGGCGGCGGTATTGCCGGCGATTTCCCTATTTGCGTAGTGCCTATGATGTACCAGGACCTTGGCTGGCATGATGTTCCGTTCTGGAGTTACTTCTGCCAGATAAGCGACTCAACTACCTCTTACGGCAGTTATAGCGGCGCCGTGCCGAACGAAAAAATTACCTGGGGTAAACTGGGTATTGATACCCCTAAGTTTATTGTGGAGAGCGATGCTACGATTGTAGCGCCTTTAATTTTCGCTTACCTGCTAAAGTGGTAATATGAAATACAGCCTGCCCTTAATGCTTTTTCTGCTTTTAAGTGCATGCAACCCAACACCCCAAAAAGAAACCAAAGCGAACAAGCCTGCAAAAGGCGAGTTCGCTTTTTTATTGCAGTATAACGGCAAGCTACCATCGGAAGTAGGCTTTTTAACCAACCACATTGTTGAAAGAAGGCTCGCCAATATTTTAAAAGACCGCTTTCAGGATTTTATGGCCGGCACCCAATGCGGAAAGCCCATTGTTGTTGATGGCAGCACTATCCACTCTGTTTATGTAGACTGCAACAACGGTACCCTTGAAGTAAGAAGAGTAGACATTGATGTAGCAGACGATGTAGTTTGGGTAAGTATTGTTTCACCGGAGCGCATTGAGGGTTTTACTGATGACAACACAGTGCCGGTGCCGGCAAGGTAAAAGTCTGAGTTGATAGATGTTTGGCTTTTGTCATCTCGAACGAAGCTTGGCGAAGTGAGAGATCTTGATAAATCCAGCTAACTGCAAATTAAGATGCCTCCACCGATAAATCGGAGTCGGCATGACAGAACAGTCATTCAGGCAAGCAACAGCTATTTTATTCTTTAATAAACTTCACTCTGTAAAATTCGCCCGTCCTCCTGATCTGAAGAAAATAAACACCCGCCGCTAAATCCGAAATATCTATTGGGTAATTGTTGACGGTAAATGATTGCAACACTTCCCTACCCATTGCATCACTAATAGAAACTGAAGCGTTCGCAATAACATTAGATAAAGAGATAAAGACCGTTGCGGGGTTCGGATACACCATTATCTCAGCGGCATCATTCAATTCTTTTACCGCCGAAACCAAAGGGTATTGCGTGGTATCAACAAACTTAACCAAACCACTGCTGGCAGTGCCTATATAAAACGTGCTGTCGTTGTATTGCAGCAGGCAGGTAACATGGTTGTCAGGCATGGGTGAATTGTTCACCGTAAACGAATCAAAGGGCAAGCCATTTGTCCAACGGACAAGGCCTTTATCAATAGTGCCAATGTATTTTACATCCGTATGTTTAACTACCTCTATAGCGCTCAGCCCATTAGTTGGCAAACCGGAATTAGAGATAGAACGGAAATACCAGCCATTGCCATTGTAACGGCCAAGTCCTTGTGCCGGTGTGGCAAACCACAGGTTACCGAAAATATCATCCGTTAAATGATAGGCGGTATTATCCAACATGCCGCTGTTTTGGTGGGTGTAGGTGTTCCAAACGCTGCCCACTTTACGGCTTAAGCCTCCATTAACAGTACCAACCCAAATGGTAGCATCCTGCACAAAAATGTGATTGATATTATTGGAAGCTAAAGGCGAATTGAACATCCCATACACTTCCCAACCCTCACTGCTTATATGCACTACACCACCTGTGGTGCCCAGCCAAGCATCACCTGCAGTATCAAAGGCAATAGTGCGCACCTGGTCGTCGGGCAAAGCGCTGTTTTGCGAGGTATAGTTAATCCAATTACTGCCATCGAAAACGGCAACACCGGCCTGCAGGGTCCCTACCCACAAATGATTTGAAGTATCAAACGCAATGCTGCGTATTTGGTTAACCGGCAAATCTGAATTGCTGCTATCAATAACCGTAAAAGTGTTGCCATCAAATTTGGCGACGCCATTATCTGTGCCTATCCATACATTTCCCTGCGCATCTTTAGCCAGGCAGCGGATTACGTTATCAGGAAGGGCAGAATTAGAAGAATTAAAAAGCGTCCACTGATTTTGAGCCGGCAGGTATTGCAGTAAAAAGAGAAAAACCAATGACCAAAGTATTCTCATCTTTTCAAAGATAATGAAAACAGGCTTTGGACAAGCCGATAGTGTACTGAACTTAATCAGTGTCCCTCTACGCAATCACCGTTCTATCATACTGCCAGGTGCTGCAAATGACCCTGCTCGCAGTTCTTTTCAATCTCAAAAGTTCCATCCGTTTTCATGTTCACCTTATACAAGCAAAGGTTAACATGGTGGAATTTTTCCATCTCGCTTAAAGGCGTTCCGGTTAAGGTGCACATAAAAGCGCGTATAAAGCGGCCATGCGTGGCAATAAGAATACGCTTGTGCGGGGTGTTAACTACATGCTCCAAAAATTTCTTTTGGCGCTGCTGTAAATCTATAGGGCTTTCACCCGTTGGGCTGGTTTTTACATCCACTTCCCCTGCCCTCCATTTGCCTATCAGCTCCTGAAAACTCTTGTCACTTTCATGAGTAGAAACTGTTCCTTCCAAATCGCCCCAGCTTATTTCATCCAACTCTTTAAAGCTTTGAAAAGGAATTCCCAAATCGCGAAAAGGCTGAATGGTTTCCTGCGCACGGGTTAAAGAAGAGGCATACAACATATCAAATGGCACATGCTTATAGGCTTCAAAAAAGGCCTGCGCCTGCTTTTGGCCTTTCTCGTTTAAGGATAGGTTTACTCCCCTGCCCTGTATTATTCCTTTTGCGTTGTGTTCGGTTTGCCCGTGGCGTATTATGTATAACTCCTTCTCTATCATTTCAAAAATGTTGCGGGTAAAAATATAATTTTGCAGTAAAGCACTTCGTGACTGCCTCTAATTCAATAACGCTCAATACCTTTTTTGATTATTGTTTCAAAAAACAGTTGCCTTTTGCCTTTTATCGCCTACCAGGGAAAAAGAATATTAAAGTGGTTGCGCAACGCAATACTTTACTAAAAAACTTCACCCCCGGCGAAGACCACATCTATGAGCAGGGCTTTCTGTTTGCCCCCTTTCGGGAAACAGAAAATGTGCAGCGCGTAATTATCCGTAGCGATATTTTTTGCGATGCCGATAAGTTACCCGAGCCTAACTTTGCAGTAGAGCAGGTTCGCATTGGCACCCCTGTTTACAAACAGCGTTTAAAGCCACAGAAAAAAGCAGCGTTTAAAAATTACGTGCGCACTATACGTAAGCAGATACGCAAAGGCAGTTTTCAAAAAATTGTGGCTGCCCGTGTAGCCAAAAAGAAGAAACCTGAAAACTTTTCTGCACCGGCATTTTTTACAGCCCTTTGCGAGAAATACCCTAACGCTTTTGTATCGCTTGTTTACACACAGGAATACGGTTTATGGATTGGCGCCTCGCCGGAGATATTGTTGGAGGTAAATGCTACAGGTTTTAAAACGTATTCGCTGGCGGGTACAAAAGCCAATACCCAATGGAACAATAAAACGGCCTGGGGAGAGAAAGAAAAAGAGGAACAGGAAATTGTAACGCGCTATATAACCAACGCTTTTGCCGCGGTTACTAAAACGGAAGCAAAAATTACGGGGCCTGAAACCATTGAGGCCGGCAATTTGCTGCACCTGCGCACCACTTTTTTATACGACAGCATTCCTCATTTTAACTGGCAAAAAGTAGTTGAACAATTGCACCCCACACCTGCTGTAGCAGGTTTACCTAAGGGGGAGAGTATAAAATTTATTACGGAGCACGAGAAATTTGAGCGTGGTTTTTACAGTGGTTTTCTGGGGCCAGTTAACCTTGACGAGGAGATAAACCTGTTTGTTAATCTGCGCTGTATGAAAGTGCTGAAAAGCAAGCTGGCCCTTTTTGTAGGCTGTGGCATTACTGCTGACTCCAAGCCAAGTAAGGAATGGACAGAATCCAGAATAAAAACGCAAACCCTTCTAAGCGTTTTGCAACCCAAAACAGAGTTGAATGTTTCTAAAAACATAGCATCTTTGCCGCCCGATGCAAACAGCGAAGAAAGGGGTACAACTGATAGCGGCAATCTGCAGGCGCAGGGGAATCCGTAAGGTTGTTTTTTCTCCCGGTTCGCGCTCGGCTCCTTTAGTTATAGCCTTTTCCTCATTACCCGATATTGACTGCATTGTAATGCCCGATGAACGGGTGGCCGGTTATTTTGCCCTTGGCATTGCCCAGCAACTACGTCAACCTGTTGCAGTTATTTGCACAAGTGGCACGGCACTACTTAACCTGGGCCCGGCCGTTTGTGAAGCTTTCTACCAAAAAGTTCCATTACTTCTTCTAACTGCCGATAGGCCTGAAGAGTTGATAGGCATTGGCGAAAACCAAGCTATTGAGCAGGATGAAATCTACCGTAACTACATAAAGAAGAGTTACAGCATTGGTGCTGATGAAAGTGAAAAAGGCGGAGATGAAATAGTGCAACTACTTTCTGCCGCTATTGATGATACTACTACCGAAGGTTGCGGGCCGGTGCATGTAAATATTCACTTGCGCGAACCGCTTTACACGTTTACGGAAGAGAATATTTCAGCCAGCGCCATTGACGAAAAGGAAGAGCGCTCTACAAAAGCAATAGAAAAAATTCCACTGGAAAAGAAAACCCTTGTGGTTGTTGGCTTAATGCAGCCTAATGAAGAATTGAATAAGCAATTACAACAACTGGCTGCTTTCAAAAATGTAGTAGTGATAACAGAATCCACCAGCAATAGCAGTGGTGAGAGCTTTGTTTACTCAGCAGATAGTTTGCTGGCAGCGCTTAAAGAAGATGAGGCAGCGGCTTTCAGTCCGCACCTGGTTATACAAATTGGCTTGCAGGTTGTTAGTAAGCGATTGAAAGAATTTTTGAAACGCAATCCCCCGCAACTTCACCTACAAATAACAGAAGGCACAGAAGAGTGGAATAGTTTTAGGGCTGTTCGCTTCCGTAAAATAACTGATGCGCCCTCAAATTTTATAAGTGCTGTGTTGAACTGCAATACTTCCCAAGAATCAGATTACAGCGAACGGTGGAAACAAAAATATGCTGCAACTGAGCAAGAGAAAAGCGCGTACCTTCAACAGGTCCCTTTCTGCGATTTTAAGGTGTTTGAAACGCTTGTAAATTCTTTCCCTGAAGGGGCGCATATTCAATACGGCAACTCCTCCCCCATTCGTTACTCTAATTTCTTTACCCATAAAAAAGGCATACAGGTAAACAGCAACCGCGGCACCAGCGGTATTGACGGCTGCGTAAGTACAGCAGCAGGCGCAGCTTATGTTTCAGAAAATCTGACCGTCAACATTGTGGGTGACGTAAGCTTCTTTTATGATAGCAATGCTTTGTGGAACAACAACCTTTCTCCTAATCTGCGTGTTATTATTATCAATAATTCCGGGGGCAATATCTTCCGTTTAATTGATGGCCCCGACAAGGTGAATGACTTTGAAAAGTTCTTTGAAACACGCCATAACCTGCGGGCAGAACATATCGCTTCCATGTATGGCATCCCTTATTACTTTTGCGACGCCCAAAAAGGATTGGACGATATATTGAAAACCTTTTACGGGCCACAAAACGGCAAGCCGGCCATACTGGAAATAAAAACAGATGGAGAACTGAGCGCGCAGGTGTTTAAGGACTATTGGAAAATATTTAAACCATCCTGAATCCTCCCTAAAGGGAAGACTAAAGAGGAACGGATTAGCAAAAAATAAAACGAAATACAATGGCAAAAAGAGAATGGGAAACCATAAAGCAATACGAAGAAATAAAATTTGAATTCTTTGAAGGCATAGCCAAAATCACTATAAACCGTCCACGTTTTCGCAATGCATTTACACCATTAACTGTTAAGGAAATGATAGATGCTATGAATACCTGCCGCGATAGCATGGATATTCAAACAATAATACTAACCGGCGAAGGCGATATGGCCTTTTGCAGCGGTGGCGACCAAAACGTGCGTGGCCATGGAGGTTACGTGGGTAAGGATACCGTTCCGCGCCTGAATGTGTTGGATCTTCAAAAACAAATACGTTCAATTCCTAAGGCAGTTATTGCCATGGTAAACGGTTATGCTATTGGCGGCGGACACGTGTTGCACGTAGTATGCGATTTATCAATAGCCAGCGAAAACGCCATTTTCGGCCAAACCGGACCTAAGGTGGGCAGTTTTGATGGTGGCTTTGGTGCAAGTTACCTTGCCCGCTGCGTAGGTCAAAAGAAGGCTCGCGAAATTTGGTACCTGTGCGACCAATACAACGCGCAGGATGCTTTAGCTATGGGCCTTGTAAACAAGGTTGTGCCTTTGGAAATGCTGGAAGATGTAACCGTAGAATGGTGCCAGAAAATACAGGAGAAATCTCCTTTAGCTATACGTATGCTTAAAGCCAGCTTTAATGCCGAGTTGGACGGACAGGCAGGCATACAGGAGCTAGCCGGCAACGCCACCCTGCTTTACTACCTAAGCGATGAAGCCAAAGAAGGCAAAAACGCCTTTATAGAAAAGCGCAAACCGGACTGGAGCAAGTTTCCAAAGTTTCCGTAAACCCCTCTTAATTCTCGCCTAAAGGTGAGGGCTAAATACTGATGCTAAATCATTACAGTTGTAGTGAAAAGGTACATTTATTGCATGAATACCTTTAGTATTTTACTGATGATATTCAGTGCTCGACCTCTATGATTGAAACACATCCATTTGATGATTTTGTACCGCCTAATGCTACCTGCTTAATATTAGGCACCTTCCCTACGCATAGTAAAAACTGGCGTTTTAATGCGTATTACCCGGGACGCAGCAATTTTTTTTGGCGTATGCTAAGTGAAATTTACAAAAGGCCATTTCTGCATAAAAGCGGCGAGGAAGCTGCTAAGGAAAGATTAGCTCTTATTTATGAAAAAGGCATTGCCTTATCAGATACCGTTTACCAATGCCGCCGTAAAGTAGCTGAAAGCAGTAAGGATAGTGACCTGGAGATTTTAGCTAAAATGGATATATTAAAAATACTTACTAATCATCCATCAATAAATACCGTAATACTAACCGGTAGTTCAGGCCCCGTTAGTGCGCACCATTTATTTTACGAACTACTTCATGAGCGCAAAATTCCCAGTAAAGTGGAGGGAACCAAAATTCCCATTCATGGTAGTTTTAAATTGAAGGATAGGGTAATAGAGGTGCATTCCTTATACTCTACCTCCGGTTTAAATATTGGCAGGTATGCAGAGGCGGTAAAGCAGTATAAGGCAGTTCTGCCCAAGTAAATACCCCTGTGCAGTAGACAATACAGGCTGTGGATTGATGCAATTATCGCCTTACCTAACAGCGGGTAAAATGCTATTTTCGGCCTTAATGAGCAGTCCGCTTGATAATTGGAACCCGCCTAAAACCGGTAAGCCCGAGTATTATGACACCGTAAAATACGTGTATAAATACCTGGACTTCCATATTAGTGAGGACGATGCCTACACTATTTTAAATGCCTTTATTGAAAAATGGGATGAGAGTGCAGGCCAGCTAATACGCGAAGAAGACCTGGTAGCGCATGTGGTAGAGCGGCTGCAAAACAGTTTTGAGGTAGTGCTTCCACGCCATAAAATTAAGCGGGTGGTAGACCTTATACTTGGATATTTATATGAGACCGGGCACTTTTACAGCCAGGAAGTAAATAAAAGCGAGTGAGTAAAACCAAAGCGTGGCTGTACGCATTCAGATTAAGGACCCTGCCCTTAGCCTTTTCATCCATTATTACCGGTAGCGCTATTGCCTATACCCAAAACCGTAGTGAGTTTAATTGGGCCGCTTTTGGATTGTGCTTGCTTACCACCCTGTTATTGCAAATACTTAGCAACCTGGCTAATGACTACGGCGATAGCGAGAAAGGAACAGACAACGAAGACCGCATTGGCCCTAAACGCGCCGTGCAGGCAGGCCTGTTAAGCTTTCAGGAAATTAAAGCAGGCATTATTGTTTGTGTATTACTCTGCTTAATTGCTGGCAGTGCGCTTATTTATTCTGCTTTCGGTAATGTGCATTTAGGTTATTCAGCTTTCTTCTTTGTACTTGGTTTAGCCGCCATAGCAGCAGCCATTAAATATACCGTAGGTAAAAGCGCCTATGGTTACCAGGGGTTAGGCGATGTTTTTGTATTGCTGTTTTTTGGTTTTGTGGGCGTATGCGGCAGCTATTATTTAATGGCGCATAAGTTTGATGCCACTGTATTGTTACCTGCATTTACTATTGGGGCTTTTGCAAGCGGTGTACTTAACCTTAATAACATGCGCGATATGGAAAGCGATGCCAAGGCAGGTAAAAACACTTTGGTAGTTAAGTTAGGTCTGCAACGTGCCAAAGTTTACCAATACATACTTATTGTATCGGGCTTTGTAAGCAGCTTTCTGTTTGTGTTTATTAATGCGGTAAGCAGCGTGCAGTTTCTGTTTATTATTACGCTGGTGCTGTTCCGTAAGCATTTAATGAAGGTAAAAGCCATTCAGGAGTTAAAGGATTTTGACCCTCTATTGAAGGAACTGGCCTTAAGCACTTTTATATTCTCTATACTGTTTGCGGTTGGTTTAGTAGTGGGTAAGTACGCTTAGTAAACCTAAGACAAGGACATAAAAAAAGGGATGGTTTTCACCATCCCTTTTTTATTCAATCTAACTCGCCGGAAATTATGGGCGCATCAGTCTGTTTATTTTAGCGCTTGATTTAGCGTTCATTTTGTTTGCCTTGCTCTTAGCCAATGCTTCCGCGTGGCTGATAGGAGTAGGTTCTACATAGTGAGAAGAACTTCTTGTGTCAACTGCAGCACCAGCAACGTCAGCACCAAAACGGTGGTCCTGGTAGTTTAAGCGCTTACAGGTAATACGGTAGCTAAAGTTAAGGTTTGCATGGCCGTTGCCCAGTTCTCTAACTTCAAATGAAGTAGTACCCGGAACAACATATAAACCTTTACAGTTGCCTTCAGGAGTAACCGTAACAATCATTGGGTGGCTGTTATCAATTACTACAGTTTCTAAGTACAATTGGTCCAGGTTGATGGTTGCTTTACCATTCTTTAAAGTGGCATGGCCGAAATCTTCAAACCAGATTTCAGGGCTTTCCATACAGTAAAGTTTTTGCTGGCCCTGTGAAGTTGGAACAACCGCACTCTTAGTACCTGTTACAGCATAGTCGCCTACACCATAAAAAGCGTAATCGCCGGCGCTGCCATAAACGCCTATATCAGCAGAACCTGCAGACTCAACACCATTGTAACCAACACCCATAACACCAACACCATAGTTGGAAGTGTTATACGTACCGTAAACACCGCAAAGGGCAGTATCAAGTGTTGCTGAGTATTCGCTACCGTAACCTAATACACCCGGTGTATAAGGAACTTTTGATTGCGAAATACCAAACACACCCACAGCACCAAACTGGAAGGTATCAAGTGAGCTGAATAAACCACCATGCCATACAGCAGCCTGGCCCTGAACAGCTACAACTGAGTCAGTTAAAGCAGGAGCTAAACCGGCAACGGCAACAGCATTACCGCTGTTTACAATTGATAATAAAGCGGGGTTAGTTGCTGAAAAACCGCCAGAAGATGCGCTACCGCTTAAGTTGGTATAAACATCCTGTGATTGAGTGCCGGCAGTTTGGTTAAAACGAGCACTGTAGTTTAAAGCTGTAGAAGTGGTTTTGTTAATACGAAGACCACCGGTCATGGTGCCTTGTGTAAGTAATACACGGTCAGTAGCGTTAGGAGCAACGTTAACACCAATGTTGGTGCCGTTATCCTGAATAAGAGAGTTACCTACGGTTGTGCCGTTAGGGGTAAACTTAGCTACATAGTTTAATGTGCCGCTGATAGTACCTGAACCTGCAGGACCAGTTGGACCTGTAGGACCGGTTGCACCTGCTGTACCTGCACCAGTTGGGCCGGTTACACCAACGCCTGTTGCACCTGTAGGGCCGGTAGGGCCTTGTATACCCTGGGCACCTTGAGCACCTGCGTTACCTTGAACACCCTGAGGACCTGTAGGACCGGTTACACCCTGAGCGCCTTGTGCGCCTGCAGAACCCTGAGGACCTGTAGGACCAGCCGGACCTTGCGTACCTGCACTACCCTGAGGACCTGTTGGGCCAGTAGCGCCAGTTGGACCGCCGCCGCTGCCGTTAGCACCTGTTGGGCCTGTAGGACCAGTAGCACCGGTGGCACCGCCACCAGAACCCTGAGGACCGGTTGCACCTGTAGGACCAGTTGGACCTTGAGCGCCTTGCGCACCTGCATTACCTTGTGGACCTTGCGGACCTGTAGCGCCGGTAGCACCATTAACGCCTTGTGCACCTTGAGGGCCGGTTGGGCCGGTTACACCGCCGCCGCCGCCGTTAAGCGCGTAAAGGGCGTAAGGAACACTTACTAATTGTGAGTTGCCGAAAGTAGTGTAGTTGGTACCACCGCTGAAGTCAGCTTCTACTTTCATGTATTTTTGACCGCTGCCCCATGGAATGGTAGAAAAGTTACCACTTACCACGGTACCGCCGCCAACTTGAACTGAGAAAAGACCCAGTGAGTTGGTTGATGTAGTTTGTGTTTCTACGTATACCGCAGTACCCGTAGGGCTGTTGTTTAGAATACTGAAACGGAGGCTTATAGACTGGTTAGCTATAACCGTTCCTCCGGCGTCGCGGGCAACAGCCTGGTAATTCATTAGCTGTGGGGCCTGCGCATTTGAAAATACTGCCAACAAAAGTAAGGCAGCAAGGAGTTGAAGTTTTCTCATGCTTTTTTACAGTGATTTAATGTGAAGGAATTGAAGCGCTAAATGTAGGTGTGTACGGCTGAAAAAACAATAAAACGCTCGTATAAATAAAATGCTAATCATAAAAGCCGAACTACGGCTTTTTAGCCATTGTCTGCCTTATCTCCTCTAACTTATCCATTTGCTTCTTCTGAATTTCGAACAGATTTTTCATGTTAACCTGCAGGTTACGTATTTCCATTTCAGCACGTAGGTTTATAAGGTAATCATGCTCGGCACGCTGGCGGTCTTTTTGTTCCTGCCTGTTTTGGCTCATCATAATTACCGGGGCCTGCAGGGCGGCTATGCAACTTAAAACCAGGTTCAATAGAATGAAGGGGTAAGGGTCAAACGGATGGGCAATCAACACAAGCGTATTGATACAAATCCATAAAATCAGAACTGAACCAAAAAAGATTATAAAAGTCCAACTGCCGCCAAAAGAAGCTACCTTATCGGCTAACCGTTGCCCGAAGGTCAGTTCTGTATCCTCTCCTTCCTTTAATATCTGGGTAAGTAAATCGTCATCATTAATATTATCAGAAAAGAACTCACTGATACGTTCAATATCCGTTTCATTTCTGGCAATAAAATCATGAAGCTTTTGATGTTTGCTCTTTTTCATGGCTAGTGTATTGCGTGCAAATTACACCAAAGCCATTCGGGCAACAAATGTTATAGGTCAGATTTAGAGAAATAAAGGGGCAGTATATCTTTAACCGTATTAATACTATATATCTTACCCTGCTCGCCCATTATTATTATTTCAATGGGGCTGTTGTAGCGGTTTTCGTATTCTAATATGCGTTGGCGGCAAATACCACAGGGTGCCACGGGGTGGTCAACCACATGTGTTTCGCTTTTAACGGTAATGGCAATTTTTTTAATAGCCACATTAGGGTATAATGAAGAGGCAGTGCTTAAAGCAGTGCCTTCAGCACAAATACCAACAGGGTATGAAGCATTCTCCTGATTAGTGCCGGTAACCACCTTGCCGTTTTGCAATAAAACAGCGGCCCCCACACGGAATTTGGAATACGGTGCATACGCATTTTGCAAGGCATCAATGGCTTGTTGCATTAAGGCTTTATCCTCTGCGTTCAACTCGGCAGGCGCATCGTAAACCCGTAAACTGAATTTTATTTCCTTTTCTGTCATTCGGTAAACTTAAAGCAGCCTATTTCGGCCACTTAAATTTATTCTTTAATTCTTCTTCAGCCTTCTTTTTTAATTCATCGGCCTTTTTGCGTGCTTCTTCTTCTGCCTGCTTCTTCGCTTTTTCAGCAGCATCCTTGGCGGCCTGCTTTTGTTTTTCCAATTCCTCTTGCGCTTTTTGCTTCAACTCATCAGCCTTTTGCTTAGCCTCTTCCTCTGCCTTTTGCTTCAGGTCATCAACGGTATTCGTAACCATATCTTTTACTGAGTTGCCACCTGCCAGCACTTTGTTCAGCTTAACGCTTGGCTTACTGGCCTGCCCTGTAACTTTAAATAAAAAGCCAACCATATCAGGCATTGCGCCATTAAAACCGGGAACCTTAGAAAGCATGTTCTGCGCTAATGAAGTTGCAGGACCCAATTCCTTACTTGGAACATCCAAGCGCACATCGTAATCAATAGATTGATCGAAACCGTTAGCGCCTTTAAAGTTGATGTTGTACCCATTGCCGAATTTCAAATCGGTTGGGTCCACATTCACCTTTCCATCTTTAAACTTCAGCACGGTCCAACCATCTTTAATTTGCAGGTTCGATAAAGCAGGTATTTTAGATACCTCCGCAATTTTAGTAAGCACTGGTAAGCCTACTACACGCACTTCCGGTATTTCCACTTTGCCCTCACCGGTTAACGACTGATAATCTACACTCATATCAGGATTCAACCTTCCGGCACCTTTCATATCCGATGAAAAATTACCCTGCAGGTGTTTAATAACCGGTGCCATTTTGCTGGATAATTCAACAGCATTATACGTTTGCTGAATATCGAAATTGTTGATGTCGTACGTAAATGTAACATCGGGATGGCTGAGGCCTTTAGTATTATATTTAGCAGAGATAGTAGCATTACCGCCCAGCAGATTGGCAAAAAGGTCGTTCAGGTAAATGGCTTCGTCACGAACAACCACCTGCCCCTTTACATTTTGCAGCACAATTTTATCGTAAAGTATTTTGCCAAATTCAGAGTTAGCTGTAAAATCAATATTGGCGGGCACCTTAAAAAACTGCGATTTAGCCGTATCTGCTTTAGCAGGCGTATTAGCAGCAGTAGTATTATCCTTTTGCAGCCATTGGTTTGCATCAAAAGTGCCTGAACGCAGATTCAGCATACCTACCAAATCTCCTTTACCGAAAATGTACGACATAAAGTTGTCAAGCGTTCCGTTGGCTGAAAAATCGCTTTTGCCTACTACGGCCACCAAATTTTCAAGGTTAACATGCTGTGGGGTAAGGCCTAATTGCAAGGTATTTACCCGCACCGGCATAGGCAGTTCCTTACTGTCATAAACCAGCCCGGTTACTTTTACATTGCCCGAAGCGTTGATAGCTTCATAATTCTTTGCATCCACATCACTCTTTCTGCCTTTAAACTTCACATCAAAATCTAAAAGGCCGGTCATTGTTTTTACGCCTTCCATAGGGTAAAACTTAGGCACGTTAGCCAGGTTAACTTTGCCCTTAACATCTGCATTTACGTTGGGGTTGCTTATCGGCGTTTGAATATTAATTCTGCCATCAAGCGGGTCGGTTCCTGCATCTAAATGCAGTTTTGAAATATCAATAACCATTAAATCTAAACTGCCTTGCGGCTTAGTTACCTTAGAAACCACCGCAATATTTTTAACCGCCACCGGCAGCGAAGGATATTGAAACATGCCATTACTTATGGCCCAATCCAGATTAATAGAAGGGTAGGTTTTATCGTTATACGTGCCCTTAACCAAGCCCTGCAGGGTAAGGGTGCCTGCAGTTTTAACCTGTGCAAAATCCTGTTTGTAAGCACCAGGTATTAAGGAAAGGATGCTCTTAAACTCGGCTTTCTTTGTTTTAAAGTTTACATCAAGGTTAATGTCATCCTTAAGCATTTGCACAAATCCATCAAATTGCAGCCCCAGCTCATTAAGGTTAATGCTGTTATCCTTAAAAGTGTATTTATTGTTTTTGTTATCTATAGCCAACTTAATATCGGCATCCAATTTAGCCTTGCTTAAGTAGCTTATTAAGCCGCTTTTGTAGGATAATTCAGCAATAGAAGTTTTGGTAGCAAAGTCATACAAATCCTGCGTTACATCGCCGCTGCCTTCAAAGTCAAGGTCGTGTGCATTAGCGTAGGAGCCGCCTTTGCGGTCCTCATAAATAATATCGCCGTCTTCAATTTTTACCTTTTTTACCTCTAAAGCAAACTGTGAGCTTTCTGAAGTTGATTCACCATTGGGTTTTGTAATATCCCAATTCGCTTTCCCATCATAATCAACTATGGCATGTATTTTCGGTTGCGTAAGATAAAGGCCTATCAGTTTATACTTCTCCCCTTTCAATACACTCATTATATCCACCGTTAGCGATGTATTTTTGATATACACCAGTGAATCGCCCTTAAACTTATCGAGGCCGGTTACAGAAAGGTCTTCCAGCGTTAAGGTAAAATTCGGAAAGTGCTTAATAAGGCTCAGGCTGTAATCGCCGTAATCAACCTTAGCGTTAAGGCGCTTGTTTATTTCCGTTTTAATGCGGGCGTTTATTTTATCCTTAAAAAGGAAGGGCGTAGCCACAATGGCCACTACCAAAAGCAAAATAAAAACAACAATACCTATCAATACTTTCCGCAACATATTCTAATCCTGTTTTTTCAAATGTAAATAAGTTTATACTAAGCACAGGTCAGCCGGCCGTTTTAGGCTAACACAGTGCCCACAGTTTTACGCCTGGTCAAGGCTTTTATTGTGCAAAACTTTTGGCATAACCCGCAAAATCGTGCCAGTCTGTTTTGCCCCTGCCTGCTATCCTTTTCTATCTTTGCCGGTATGAAGGAAAAGATTCTGATTATTGATTTTGGTTCGCAGTACACCCAGTTAATAGCCCGCCGCGTGCGCGAGAGCGAGGTTTATTGCGAAATTGTTCCTTTTAACCATATACCTGAGCTTACACCGGATATAAAAGGCATTATTCTTTCGGGCTCACCGGCATCAGTGCGCGATAAGGATGCCCCTAATGTAGATGTAGCTAAGCTAATTGCCTTTGGCCCCGTGTTAGGCGTTTGTTACGGTGCACAGCTAATGGCCCAAACCTATGGCGGCCTTGTTGAAAAAAGCAATGTGCGTGAATATGGCCGCGCTCACTTACAAATTAAAGATGCGGAAGACGCCCTTTTTAAGGGAGTAAGCAATAACTGCCAGGTGTGGATGAGCCATGCCGATACCATTAAAGAAACAGGAACCCAGTTTGAAATTATTGCCACCAGCGATTCTATTCCTGTAGCTGCCTACCGCTCAAAGAACGGCAACTTTGCCAATAAGGTTTATGCATTGCAGTTTCACCCGGAGGTGTACCATAGCACCGAAGGACATAAAATACTGAACAACTTTTTGTTTGATATATGCGGTTGCAGCCATAGCTGGACGGCAGGTTCCTTTGTAGAGGAAACCATTAAGAACCTTCGCAAACAAATTGGCGAGGAAAAGGTGATACTGGCACTTAGCGGTGGTGTTGATTCAACTGTAGCCGCCTTGTTATTAGAAGAAGCCATTGGCGATAACCTGTTATGCGTATTTGTTGACAACGGGCTACTGCGCAAAAACGAATACGAACTGGTAATGCACAAATACCAGGAAATGGGCCTTAATGTAATCGGCATAAATGCCGCTAATCATTTTCTTAAAGAATTGAAGGGCGTTGAAGACCCTGAACAGAAACGCAAAATTATAGGCCGCGTGTTTATTGAGGTATTCGAGCACGAATCACATAAGCACCCCGAAGTAAAGTGGCTGGCGCAAGGCACTATTTATCCTGATGTTATTGAGTCAGTATCGGTAAAAGGACCTTCGGCTACCATTAAGAGCCACCATAACGTAGGCGGCCTGCCTGATAGGTTAAAACTTAAAATTGTTGAGCCCCTGCGCAACCTATTTAAAGATGAGGTGCGCCGCGCAGGCAAGGAATTAGGGCTTGTGCCTGAAATTCTATATCGCCATCCATTCCCGGGCCCGGGCTTAGCCGTACGTATTTTAGGCGAAGTAACGGCCGAGAAAGTGCAGACCTTGCAGGAAGCCGATTTCATTTACATAGAGAACCTGAAGAAGTTTGGTTTATATAACCAGGTATGGCAGGCAGGCGCTATACTTACCCCAATACGCAGCGTTGGTGTTATGGGCGATGAACGCACCTACGAAAACGTTGTGGCCCTGCGCGCTGTAAACTCCACGGACGGTATGACAGCAGACTGGAGCCATTTGCCTTATGACTTTTTAGCAAAAACCAGCAGCGAAATAATAAACCATGTTAAAGGGGTTAACCGCGTGGTGTATGATATAAGCTCAAAACCACCGGCTACTATAGAATGGGAATAGTATTTGTTATCTATTCCTTACAACATAACGAATGAAGCACCTATTTGCAGTTTTACTGTTACTACTTACACTGGCGGGCAATACGCAGGTTGTAAAACCGGGCACTTATAAAATTGGCTTAATACTGCCTTTTCAAACTTATACTACTGCTAACCGTATTGAAGAAATTAAAACGGCACATGATGTAGTAACAGCGCATAAAATAAAAATAAATGAGGATGCTATTGCCTCTCTTGATTTTTATGAGGGTCTTTTACAATCGTTAGAAAGCCGTAACGATAGCTTTAAAATTGAACTATACGCCTACGATTGCTGGAACAGTGACTCTGTTACCAAAGTAATATTAAAGAAGCCCGAGCTGAAAAGCATGGATGTAATTATTGGCGCCATGAATACGGCTACCGCTAAAACCGTAGCTGATTTTTGTAAGCAGAACAAGATAATCAATGTTCAGCCCTTCTCTCCTTCTAAGAGTTTAACCGCTGATAATCCTTACCATATTAAACTGGCGCCAACCATTGATTCGCATGTAGATAATATGTTCCTTTCTATTGTTGATTCCTTTCCCGGAGCCAACATCATAATATACACGTCCAATCAGGCGCAGGATAAATCCGTTGCTGCACGGTTTGATTCCCTGTTTAAGGACTACAATAAAACAGCTACAACAAAATTTACCCCTGTGTTGCTTAATACCAGCACCATGATGGTTAACGGCAAGAAAACAACGGCCAGCGAGCAGTTAAAAGCCGGTAAAAAGAATGTATGGATAATAACCTCGTTTGAGGAAAGCTTTGTGAACGGCAACTTCAGGGTTTTATACAGCCTGCGCGATAAGTATGATATTGTAGCTTATGGCATGCCTACCTGGCTTAACGGGGATATATTGCGGTTGGACTATGTAAACGATTATCAAACCAGAATTTCAGACCCGTTTTATGCTGATACTTTCCGCACGGAAACCAGGGATTTTATAACTGCTTATAACAACCTTTATGCCCATAACCCCTCGCGCGAAGCATACCTGGGCTTTGATGTAGCCAATTTTTTACTGGATGCGGTTAATGAAAACGGCAAAGACTTTTTAGCCGGCATAGCTACCCAACGCTATAGAGGGGCGGGATATACTTTTGATATTGGCAAAAACTATAACAAAGCGGCTTCAAGCCTTCCTTCAGCGCTATCTGAAACAGTGGCCCCCGTTAACTTCTACGAAAACCGGCACGTGAATATTTACCGCGTGGTAGATTACCAGTTAAGGCGCGTATTCTAGCCTCCTTTAACATCTTGTTAGGCCGGAAAGGATAAGCTAAAACAAAGCTTCTTTTCTTTCAGGAAAATCTATTTTCACGTCCACAAATGTGCGTATGAAAAAACTCCTACTCCTGCCCGTTCTGTTTTTATCGCTTTACACTATTGCGCAAAAAAACATTCAGTTATTAGGGCACCTGCCTTATGGTGGTAATGTGGAATGCAGCAACCTAACCGGTTATGCTGATACCAGCGGTAACGAATACGCCCTTGTAGGAACTACACAGGGCCTTTCTATTGTAGATATAACAGACCCCACTACACCTACCCAATTATTTTTAGTGCCCGGCGCCACCGGTGTTAACGGTTTGTGGCGCGAAGTGCGCGAGTATAAAGGCTACGCTTATGTAACTACTGAACAACAAAGCGGCCTGGTAGTAGTAAACCTTAATTACCTGCCCGATAGCATACAGTACCACACGGTAAACCCGCATGGTATGAGCACCTCGCACACTATATTTATTGATGAGAACGGTATTGCTTATGTAAACGGTACAGATAAAGGCCAATTATTTTTAGACCTGGACAGCAACTTATGGAACCCGCCATACATTGGCAGTTTTACTACCAACTACGTTCACGACTGTTTTGTGCGGAATGATACGATGTGGGCAGCTTGTATTAATGATGGTTTTGTGAAAGTTGTGGACGTTAGCAACAAAAACAACGCAAATAGCAGTGCCAGCACCTTGGCGCAGTGGAATACGCCACTTAACTTTTCGCACAATTGCTGGTTGAGTGACGACAACCGTTACCTGTTTACTACTGATGAAAAATCAAACAGCTACCTTACGTGTTACGATGTAAGCGACTTTAATAACATTACTGAAACCAACCGCACACAGGTTGACCCGGGAAGCAATACCATTATACATAACACTTACTTTAAAAATAACTACAGCATAACTTCTTACTACACTTATGGCATAAGCATACATGATGTTACGCGTAAGAACAATTTGATAGAGGTGGGCAACTTTGATTCGTCACCCAGCTTTTCGGGTGATGGATTTAACGGCGCATGGGGCGTTTGGCCTTATCTGCCTTCAGGCAACATTATTATATCAGACATAGAAACGGGCCTTTGGATTGTAAAACCAACCTATAAGCGCGCCTGCTATTTAGAGGGTGTAGTGAAAGACTCTATTTGCAATACTTTGCTGAACAACGTTCAGATTGAAATTGTGCAGGACACCGTGCAGGATTACAGCAACGTGCTTGGTGTTTATTCCTTTGGCACTGCCGATAGCGGCACTTATACCATACGTTTTACCAAAAGCGGTTACCAAACCAAAGAGATTAACAACGTGCATTTACAGAATGGAATACTAACGAACCTTAGCGTTGATCTGGTGCCCATTTCTACCGCGCAATTGGTTATTAAAACTGTTGATTCCTTAACAGGGGCTGACCTGCCTTTTGTGCGCGTATTGATACAGGACTCAGCAGGTAATACCTTTCAGGAGGTGGCTACCAACACCAATGCGCAATACGTTTACTGCGATTTTGTGCAGGGCAAGTATGATTTTTATGCAGGCCGTTGGGGCAAGAAAACTGCACATATTAACAAAAACATAAACACCAGTAGCGATACCGTTATAATACCTATTGCTAATGGCTATTACGATGATTTTATAATGGACTATGGCTGGACCATTGTTACAACAGCAAGCAAGGGCTCATGGCAGCGTGGTGAACCGGTAGGTACGGATTTTCAGGGAACGCCAAGTAATGCCGGTGCTGATGTAAGCGGCGATTACGGCCTTAATGCTTATGTAACCGGAAATGGTGGCGGTGCCGCAGGCGATGATGATGTAGATAATGGTTACACTATTCTGCGTTCCCCTTTATTCAACCTTTCGCAGTATAACGACCCACACATAAGCTTCTACCGCTGGTTCTTTAACGATGGCGGTTCAGGCAACCCTAATGATACCTTCCAGGTAACTTTAAGCAATGGCTTTGATACTATGGTGGTATATAAGGTAGATGCAAGCGATGCAGACCAAAGCCAGTGGAAGCATGTTGATTTACGTGTTAAGGATTTTATGTTCCCTGCTATTAATATGCGCATTGAGTTTAAAGCGGAGGATACCAACCCGGGCCACCTTGTGGAAGCGGGCGTAGATTTGTTTGTGGTAGTTGATTCATTAAGCACTGAGGACACAACAGGAATAGCGGAAGCAGGACTACAGCACGTTTTATTTAAAGCATATCCTAATCCGTTTACCAATGAGGTAATGGTTGATTTGGCGAACCTGCATACCACATGCGAACTAGAAATGGTAAATAACCTGGGGCAAAAAGTATTTGCCACGCGAATGACACAGCCCGCAGCAATGCTGCGTTTTGGTGAAGGTTTGGCTGAAGGGCTTTACTTCCTGCGTTTAAAAGCAGCTAATGGCGATACGCAAACCATTAAGCTGATTAAAACAAATTAGACACCGTTGAGTTTTAAAGCTGATTGCTTTTTATCAACTTGCAGTTATGAAAGTAACTGAGTCGGCTTCGCATTACCGCCATTTAGAAAAGATGAGCACGAATGAGTTGCTCACCAACATGAATAATGAGGACCGCAAGGTGGCGGAAGCCGTTAATAAGGCTATACCCCAAATTGAAAAACTGGTTGACATTGTTGCGGATAAAATGCTGGCCGGTGGGCGATTGTTTTATTTAGGGGCAGGCACCAGCGGCCGTTTAGGAATATTGGATGCCAGTGAATGCCCTCCTACTTATGGCGTGCCACATGGTTTGGTGATAGGCCTTATTGCTGGGGGAGACAGCGCCATACGTAAGGCTGTTGAGTTTGCTGAAGACAGCACCGAACAAGGCTGGAAAGATTTGCAGTCCCATAACATTCACTTTAATGATGTTGTAGTAGGCATTGCCGCTTCAGGCAGAACACCCTATGTAATTGGCGCCCTACAGGAATGCCGCAAACACAATATTACTACCGCCTGCATTACCTGCAACCCCGATACCGCTGTAGCTAAAGAGGCAGATTACCCTATTGAAGTAGTTGTGGGGCCTGAATTTGTTACCGGCAGCACACGTATGAAAGCAGGTACCGCGCAAAAGTTGGTACTGAATATGATTTCAACTGCGGTAATGATTAAGATTGGGCGGGTGGAAGACAACCGCATGGTACATATGCAACTAAGTAACGTTAAATTAATTGAGCGTGGTACAAAAATGATAATGGACAGTACCGGCCTGGAGCACGCGGAAGCCAAAGACCTGTTACTGAAAAACGGCAGTGTAAAAAAAGCTTTAGAGCAATTCAAAAAATAACATTTTGACGAAACTGTGACAATGGAATACAGGAAATCCACTGCCTGCGTCTTAAATATTCCTTAACTTCACCATCTATTTTTCCTGACCTAAAACCAACGCAATGAAAAGAATTTTACTCGGTTTAAGCTCCTTACTACTGCTGGGCACTATGCAGGCCGGAGCGCAGACGATTTTCTCTGATGATTTTTCCAATGCAGCTTTGCCTAATTGGACAATCACTAATTTATCAACCAGCAACGTGGTATGGCACCACAATGCCACTAACACCTCTGCCGGGCAGGCAGCGGGCACTTTTGATTACCCGGGCGCCTCTAACGGCAACATATTAGCCGATAGCGATGCCGATGGCGACCAAAGCGGCAACACACCTGAGCACACGGTAATTACTTCAAAAAACATTGACTGCAGTGCGGCTTCAAATGTGGTGCTTAGCTTTGTTGAACTTTTTGGCAAATACCAGGCTGATACCCCTCGTGTTTATGTAAGTACTGATTCAGTAAACTGGACCATGGTGCACAACCCGGCGGCAGGCCTGGGCACCAACCAAACAACTGCTAACCCTAATTTTGTAGAAGTAAACCTTACTTCCATTGCAGCAGGCAGCGATAGCTTCTATATCCGCTTTGACTGGAAAGGCGCTTATGACTACTGGTGGTTTGTTGACGATGTTAGATTGTTTACTCCATCAACTTTTGAAGTACAGGCCGACGAAGCAGGTGCAACATTAACCAATGGTTGTAACCTTTCTAACTCTGAACCAATTTCCATCACCTTCCGCAACAAGGGCCTTACTTCCATTGACTCTGTTATGGCCTATTACCAGGTAAATGGCGGAACTGTAGTTGCTGAGAAAGTACATTTGCCTTCTCCGCTTGGTTACGATACTGCTTATACTTATAACTTCAGCACCACGGCTGATTTCAGCGCTGCAAACATTTATAATATTACTGCATGGGTTCAGTTAGCCGGCGATACTGTTGCCACTAACGATTCGGCATTTACCAACGCTATTTCTGCAGACCCTATCAATCCTTCAACAGCTTACACAACAAGCTTTGAAATTCCGGGAATTGGTAATGATGTTAGCGCTTTATCATGGACTAACGAAGATTCTAACAACGATGGCGCTTCATGGCATTTATCAGCCGCTTCACCTAATATTGGTACTGTTCACTTCCGCACCGATTGGAACCCTGATGGCACTACACCGGCAAACGATTGGTTGTTCAGCCCTTGCTTACAATTAAGTTCAAGCAAAGCTTACAAGGTGGACTTTTTTGATGAAGTGGGCCAGGATAACAACGGTTTATACCCTGAAAAACTGGAACTAAAAGCCGGCACAACCAAAAGCGGTGCAGGTATGACACAAAATATTTACGATTTCGGTTTACAGCAAAACACCAGCTACGAAGAAAGATTGGCTGCCTTTAAACCATCTACCAGTGGTATTTACTACGTAGGTTTCCATTGCTACAGCGATGCTAACGAATGGTTCCTTGATGTGGATGACGTTACTATATCAGAACTTGCAGGACCAGATGCTGTATTTACTTCAAGCATGAACGGTTCAACCGTTTCGGTAAGTGATGGTTCAACTGAGTTAATTACTGACTGGAGCTGGAGTTGGGGCGATGGTCAATCATCAACCGGCCAAAACCCGGGCACCCACACCTATACTACACCGGGCACTTACACTATTTGTTTAACTGTAACTAACCTTGCAGGTACTGACAGCGTTTGCCATACTGTTACCATTTCCGGCATTAACGATATTGACGCTTCAGCTGAAGTAGCGGTTTACCCTAACCCTACCAACAGCGCCATTAACGTTATGCTGAGCCGGGAGCTGAGCAATAACGCCCAAATTGAAATAATAAACACTATTGGCGAAACTGTGATAAGCAGAAAAGCTACAGGCAATAATGTTGAGAAATTTAACCTGGACAAGCTGGCCCAAGGGGTTTATTACGTGCGCATAACTTCAGAAGGCGTAAAAGCAATGAAGAAGTTTGTATATACCCGTTAATAACAGGCACATCCTATAAAAAAATGGGCCTCCGGTTAACCGGAGGCCCATTTTTTTATTTCATAGTAAGCTTACTTAGCTGAGCATTTGTAGCCCTGCTCTTCGTAGGCGTCAATGGTCATTTTCAGTCCTTGGCCCTTATCAGGAAAGTCCTTTGGGCAAAAGTCGCGCACATCGCCGTTACCGAAATCGCACGTATAGCATTTAGTGCAGGATGAAAACTGCACAGTAACAGCAGCGCCAATAATTAGGATAGCAATTAGTTTCTTCATATCATGCATGGCTTTTATAGCACAACAAATTTGAAAGAAAGAATTGTATTTCCAAAATTTGCGCAATGAGCTTACTACAGCGTTTATGCCTGCCCCTTTTGCTGCTGGCCGGTTTATTTTCCTTTGGCCAAACCGAAACCTCTGTGCGCGATGGACTGCACTTTATAAAGCTGCCCAATGCCATGAATGCGGTAATAATGGTGCAGCCTGGTGCAGTAAACACCCAACTTAGCCTGCACATACGCACCGGCAGTGTATATGAAAATGACAGTATTAGCGGGGTAGCTACCGTTTTACAAAGCATTATTGCCGACCGTATTACCAGCTATTTACAGCGCAGCACCGGCCCTGTTACCAAGGATAACACAGCCTTTAGTTCCTTTACCACCAGCGAACAGACCGTTTTCCAGTTTTCGGGCCCCAGCGCACAAACGCTGCGTTACCTGCAACTTTTACGCGATTCAGTATACTTTACGTTTGTAACCCCTGAGCAATTAAAGGCTAAGGCTGAAGAGCTTACCGCCGCTTATGAGAAACAAAAAGGCGAACCCCGCCGCCAATTGGAAACCAAGCTTATGCAATTGGTTTTTAGAACAGGGTACGACCGCGCCATTAGCGCTGGAAACATAAGCAACTACGTGCGCCTTGATACTGCTGCGGTAAACCGCTTTCACCGTAAATACTATGTGGCTGCCAACTCTCTTTTTGGCGTGGCCGGCAGTGTAAATACAGCACAGTTTCAACAGGATTTTGAGAATACCTACCGCACCGTTTTCAGAACGGACTTTGACCCGGAAACAATAACGAAGATTATTGACTTTAAACCCATGCTATATTCCACACAGTTTGTGGTGGAAGGCGAAACAGACCAGCCGGAGTTTCAGTTATGCTGGCAGTTTCCGGGCACTGCCTCGGGGCCGGAGTTAGCCTATGACGCCTACCTGGTTAGCGCCATACTTAATGATTATAACAACTTTATACAGGTAAAAGCCCGTAAAATGGGTTGTAATTACCTGCAATTTCAATACGAACCCAACAACTTTAGCGGCCTTTTCCGTGTTGTATTCAGGCCGGATAAGAAAAACCTGATGGGGACTTACAACTTTATTCTTAGCGAATTACAGCGTTTAGATAAAACCCTGGTTAACCAAACCATGATTAATGCAGGCAAGGTTAAGTTTCAGAAGGAATACGCTTACCTAACCGGTTCAAACACTTACCCGGAATGGACCATTCGCTACTGGCCTTTTAAGGATGAATCTTACTTCAGTACGCTTAACGACAGTATTATGTCGGTTACTGAAGATGAAACCCGCCGTTTTGTAATTGAATACCTGCGGGAAAGCCCACACACCAGCGCTTTATTTATCAGCAAGGCCGACCGCGCCGACCTTGGCGTTGACACAACATTTATTGAACTGGATGCCAACGTAAATAACTATATTTTTACCTACAGGCAGAATGTTACCGACATAGAAGGCGAACAGAATCAAACACAGTTGCGCAATTTATTGCACTGGTTAAAGCTTAATCCTGACATTTATGTGCAGGTAAATGGCTGGGCCGATGAGGGAGAATTCAATAAAACGTACGATGATTCAATATTTGCTTTTATTGATTCTATACCAACCTACCAGAAAACCAAGCCTGATGCAGTAAAGAAACGCTATTTGCGCCCTGAGATGATGCGGGCCATGAAGATTGTAAAGTACCTTTATGATAACGGCATACCCCGCGAACATTTAAGAGGTACAGCCATGGCCTTTAAATCAGCAAACAGGCAGGAAGCAATAAGCAATATGAAATGCACCCTTACGCTTGATAAACTGCGTAAGCCTGTTTCGCTTTATGAATACCATTACGGAACCAAACCTAAAGAGTAAATAATATGCAGGGAAAAACACCTAAAGAGAGTACCACCATAATGACAGAGATTGTATTGCCAAACGATACAAATGCGCTTGGCAATTTGCGTGGAGGAAAGATTTTGCACTGGATGGATATAGCCTGTGCTATTGCAGGCGGCAAGCACAGTAATTCAATTGTAGTAACCGCCTCAGTTGATAATGTTAGCTGGGAAAACCCCATAAAACTTGGCGATGTAGTAACTATTGAAGCAAAAGTTACCCGCGCATTTAACACCTCAATGGAATTGTTTGCTGAAGTATGGGCAGAAAACCTGCCTACACAAACGCGCTATAAGTGCAATGAGGCGTTCTATACCTTTGTGGCATTAGATAGTAACGGTAAGCCCAAAAAAGTTACACCCGTAATAGCTGAAACCGAAGTAGATAAAGACCATTATGAAGGTGCTATGCGCCGCCGCGAACTTCGCTTGGTATTAGCAGGACGCATGAAAGCGAGCGATGCTAAAGAATTAAAGGCATTATTCTTCGGGCCGAACACCTAATAGCCCTAAAAAAGTAAAGCCATCCTTCAGTAAGAGGGATGGCTTTACTTTTTAGTAATCAACAATTACATATCGTAATTAAGCACTATACCATGGCTCTTTGGATGGCTTTGGCAGGTAAGCACATAACCCTTTGAGATTTCAGCATCGGTAAGGCTTTCGCGGTCGTCCATTTCAACTTTACCGCTTAGTAATTTTGCACGGCAAGTGCAACAAGCAGCAACCATACAGCTATACGGAGGATCGTAACCGGCGTCTAAAGCAGCTTCCAGTATAGTTTCCTTTTCACTTACCTCAAACTCGCGGGTGTTACCATCGTAAATAATTTTCACTTTGGTTTTACCGGTAAAAGGCACTTCACTAACTGTTGCAGCGCCTACACCGGCTGCCTGTTTATCCTCTTCGGCCTTAGCCGTAAAGTATTCAATGTGTGTTCTTTCTTTAGGTATGCCCAACAGTTGAATAGCGCTTTCCACTTCCTTCATCATAGGCGTAGGGCCGCAAATGAAAAATTCAGCCTGCTGAAAGTTAAGGTCGGTGTTTTCGCGTAATAAGCGAAGGGCCATATCCTTAACCATAAAGCCGGCATACTTGTAACCGCTGTCAAGCGGAGCATCAAACACATGCACCACCTTTAATCTATCAGCGTATTGTGCTGCTAAATGGCTAAGGCGGTCTTTAAAAATTATGCTGTTTTCGTTACGGTTGCCATAAAACAAAGTCACTTTGCTCTTAGGTTCCTTAACCAAAACTGATTTTAGTATAGAGATAACCGGAGTAACCCCCGAACCGCCTGCAAACAATACATAGTGCTTTGCATTATCTGCATTAAGTTCAGAATGGAAGTTGCCCATAGGCTCCATCACTTCCACTTCAATACCGGGTTTGAAGTTGTCGTTAATATAATTCGACCCCCTCCCTCCTGCTACGCGCTTAATTGCTATTGTAGGTAGTTCATTAAGAAAAGGTGAACTGCAAAAGGAGTAGCTGCGGTTTACATTCTCGCCATTTACAACCAGCTTAATGGTTGTGTATTGGCCGGGTTTATAATTGAAATTAGCTTTTAACTCTTCGGGTATGGCAAAAGAAACGGAAACCGCATCAGCAGTTTCGCTTTTTACTTCGGCCACTTTTAATTTATGGAACTTAGACATAGCGGAAATTTATGGCGCGCAAAAATAAAAATAGCGCGCTATTAGCCGGCTTTCACCAGTTCAACTTCAAAAATGAGGGTTGCTTTAGCCGGTATTACAGGGGGGCGGCCCTGTTCGCCATAAGCCAGAAAATAAGGTATAATCAGTTTAGCCTTAGCGCCTTCGGTTAAAAGGGCAATGCCTTCGTCCCAACCCTTAATTACGCGCCCTGCGCCTAAAGGAAAGGTAATTGGTTTATTACGGCCATAGCTGCTGTCGAATATAGTGCCATCGGTAAGCATACCGGTGTAATGCACGTCAACATTCTGTAGTTTATTAGGCGCCTTACCGTTGCCCTCCTGTTCAATTATATAATGCAGCCCGCTTGGGGTGCCTTTGGCCTCAGGAAAGAACTTCTGCACGTAGGCTTTAAATTCACCCATTGCCATTAAAAGCAATTGCTCCTGGCGTTGGCGCATTTCATCTAACTTTTTTTGATAGTCGCTCATTGTTCTTATTTATGATGTTCTAACTGCCTTAACAGTGGCAATTGAAACGTGAAATTCCATATTAGTTAAACGGCCATTTACGTAATGGTAAACGTTGCGGGCATCCTCGCCTTTAAATTCATAAGTGCCGGGTTCAGTATTCTTCAATTCGCAAAAAGTACCTTCTCCTTCATGAAAGATGCGCGTAATACCGGCAACCGGTTTAAAATACAAGGTTAAAATAGAAAATACGGGGGCTTCAGTAAATGTGCGTTTGCCACCTGACCCCTCAACCGAATAGGAGTTTCCGTTAAACTTCACATTGGTCCAGCGGGTAATTTTACCGTTTTCAATTTCCTTATCTACTGAAGAAACAAGTTTACCGTTTTTGTAAATGGAGGTAAGCCAGGTACTAACGTCCTTATCAATCCACAACACTTTTGCCCGGCTGTGTGTTTCCATGTAATAGGTTTCAGTGCCATCGGCAGCTACATCGTGGGTCACAATCATTTTACCCACTTTATCGCCCCACAGAATCATATCGTAGGTAGCGGTTTCCTTAGCATATATGGCCGAACAGGATATAATAAGCAGCAGCAGGATGTTCTTCATAGTTTGTATGATTACCTAAAAGGCAAACGACAGGCCGATACTTGGAAGAATCGGCAATTGGTTTACCCTGCTGAATGTAACACGGTCGAAGTAGAAAATGTTCTTGCGATTGTAAACATTTGATACGCTGGCGCTCAGTTCAATTTTCAACTTATCCTTAATGTTGAAGATTTTACGGAAAGAGATATCTAAACGGTGATAAGCCGGTAAGCGACCGCCGTTTATTTTGCTGTCATACAAAATTCCCAGGTTAGGGTTATTGGTGTTAGGGCTGCCGTTATCAGTAGTATAGTTGGTGCTTATACCGTTGCTGAAGTTAAGATTCTCATAAAAGCCCTGTGTTTGGGTGAATGGGAAGCCCGAACCATAATTCCAACGGGCAGATATTTCGTAGTCCTTCTTTTTACCAAAGGTATAGCTTGCCATAAGGTTTACGTTGTGGCGGCGGTCAAAGTGCGGAGGATAAACCTGTCCGCCATCGTTACGGTGTGTCCACGCAAGGCTGTAAGTAGCATACAGGTATAGCCCTTTGTATTCCCACTTACCCATAATATCCAGGCCGTAGGCGTCGCCTTTTTCTAACAACCAGTTAGGGTCGCTGTTAAACTGCTTAAAGCGGTTAATGTTAAACAGGTGCCAGAAATACTTATAGTAGGGCTCAATGTTAAAGCTTACGTTTCCGGGCAGGTCCAATTCAACACCAAATATGCCATGCACGCTGCGCTGCATGTTGCGTATTTTATCGTATAACTTACCGGTGGCGTCGGTAGCTGATTCATCAGGCCCCGTAAGGAAACCGGTAAACAGGTTCACCACATCGCGGTCGCTTTTTGAACTGATAAAGTTTTGCGAATACATGCCGGTGGCCAGTTTCAGACGTAGGTAATCATTTACGTTAACCTTCATGCTAAGGCGTGGTTCAGCCGAAAAAGCGCTGATGTTTCCGTAGTATTGAATTCGTCCGCCTGCCTCTACAACAAAACGCTTAATGTATTTATGCAAAGTAAAGTAAGCGCCAAGGTCGGTAGTGTTTTGATTCTGCTCGTACTTTTGGTTAAACTGGTTAACGAATGAATATTCCGTACGGTTACCTTCTACGTTAAGACCGTATTTCAACTCACCATTTTTCAGGTAATAGCTAAAATCCATACCGATATCGAAGCCGCCTATTAAACTACGGCGCGGCTTATTGTCGGCTTCAGTTAACTTAATTTCGTATTGAGAATAACTGAAATGCGTGTTGAAGTAAAGGTTAGAGTTTTTAGGAACTGCTATGAAATTAGCACCTATGCCGAATGTATTCCACTGGTACCTTGCTGATGCAAAGTTGGCATTATCTCTAAAGTTAAAGCCGGTGATATTAAACTTACTACCCTGCCCTGTGCTAAGTGAAAACTTGCCGTAGAAGTCATAGAAGTTATACGGAAGACCGTTTTTATCGGCATACTTATAAATAGCTTTCGAACTTTGGTCCAGATAAGAAATCTTAGAGCTAAGAATTAAAGAGGCGGATGTTTTTCTGCCTTCTTTCAGTTTTATAATGGGTATTTCTAAAAGAGCATGCGCCATAAACGGACTTGCACCTACTTTACCGCTAAACTTCTTACGGTTACCATCGCGGGTGCTTACATCAACAACTGCCGATATACGGCCGCCGTACTGCGCCGGGAAACCACCCGTGTAAACATCCACATTCTTAATAATATCGGTTTCGTAAATGGAGAACAGACCTATGGAGTGGAAAGGATTATAAATGGTGATACCATCCAACAGAAACTTAGTTTGAATGGGCGTGCCACCACGTATGATGATTTGCCCGCCCTGGTCGCCGGTAGAAACCACACCGGGTAATACCTGCAGGTATTGAGCTACATCGGGCTCGCCGCCTACTGATGGCAGGCGTTTCATTTCGCCGGGGGTTACAGAAATAACAGATACGCGCGATTCGGTTTTCTTCTGTTGTTTTTCGGCACTAACTTCTACACCGCCCAACTCAATAGCCTTAAGTTCCATATTTATCTTAAGGTTAACGGTTTGGTTTTTCTTTACTTCCACGGTTTGCTCCTGTGTGGTATAGCCTACGTAAGTAAAAATGAGCTTATAGCTTTTTACATCAAGGTTGGGGATATAGAAAAAGCCCTGGTCGTCAGTAGAAGCGCCTACATCAGAACCATCTACCTTAACGGAAGCATAAGGGATTCCCTCGCCGCTTGCTTTGTCGTAAATAAAACCTTTTATGGAGCCTTTCTGCGCCAACGCAACAGAAAGTGTAGTAATCAACAGAAATAAGGAAAGTAATAATCGCTTCATGGCGTAAATTATGCGGGGCGAAAGATAGTATTTTAGGTTTAAGTAAGTAGTTACTTAAAATTGAAAACCGCCATTTCTTAAAGGCCCGGTTTTCAGAATTTGATGTAATTGGTGAATATGCGGATGGAGATGGCTAAAAGTATTACCCCAAAGAACCTTTTAATGGCGGCAAGGGCCGTATCACCCAGCTTCTCCTCTATCCAATCGCTGGATAGAAGAACGAGGTAAACAATAATGAGGTTGATACCTATACCCACCAGTATTTCGGTGGAGGTATAAACGGACCTTAGCGATAGTATAGTGGTTAATGTGCCTGAACCGGCAATAAGCGGAAAAGCCACCGGCACATAGTTACCTGCACGGCCTTCATCAGGGTTAGTACGAAAAAGGTTAATGCCCAATATCATTTCCAGGGCCAGAATGAACAGCACAATGGAACCCGCTATGGCAAATGAGCGCACATCTACCCCCATTACATTCAGAAAACGTTCGCCTATAAAAAGGAAGAAAACCATTAAGGCGCCCGATGAAAAGGTGGCTAACCAGGGTTTAAAATGAGGTACGCGGTTTTTAACCGTAATAATTACCGGCAAACTGCCGATGATGTCAATTACCGCAAACAAGGTAAAGGTTACCGTAAGTACTGAGTTCAATTCCATAGCCTTTGCAAATTTAAGGCTTTGGACGGAAGCATCAATGCAGGATATTAACGTGGCCGCTCTTCAGCAGGCCGCTTTTTTCTCCTTTTATAGTGTAAATGTAATCTCCGGCAGCAAGGTGCTTAACATTAAGTCCTGCATTAGTAGTAAAGCTTTGTGTAATAACCTTTTGGCCCAATGTATTCACCAACTCAATGCGCAGGGTTTCCTTATCTACATTGGTTTGCACCTTCAATACATCATCAGCCGGGTCAGGAAACACCTTGGCAAAATACCTTGCATCAAAATTGCGGATGCCTGTTTCTTGCGCTACATTAATAACCGCAACGGCATTACTGCAGTTAGGGCAGGTAGCATTAAAGTTATCGCAGGCACGGTAGTAAATGGTATCGGTACCAACATAGTTGGCCGCAGGTATATAGGTTATAACATTGTTGTTATCCATTGTGGCGGTTCCGTGTGAAGGGCCGCTCTTAATATTTACATACAAAGGTTCGTTTTCAGGGTCGGTGTCGTTAGTTAATACGGTAATAGTGGTAGTGTCATTCTCAATCATACTAACAGCATCGTTAGCAGCAACAGGTAAACGGTCAGCATGGTAAAGCGGGTTATACTTATAAGGGGTGTTGGCCATAAAGGTATAACCGACAACCTCGGCACCCGAGGCATCAACCGCACTTAAGCGCATGGAATCGTTATTGAATACCTCTACACGGGCGTAAGTACTACCGAAATTGTCCCGATCGCAAAGGCCGCTGCCTCCTTTATTCCACATATTAAAGCCCATAAATTTTTGATAGATGAGCCAGTCCTGTGAATTGGCCTTCGCCAGGTTACCGCTGTTTAATTCCGGTATACCTGAGTTAGTGCCATCATCTAAACCTACAGTGTGCGAATCGGCACTAATGAAAAAAACATTGCTTATGTTGTTATTCATTACAAAGTGCAGCAGGCTATCAGCTTCTTCGCGGTAGCCGCTCCAGTTATCCGCAAAATTCTGTACTGCGGTATAGCCTTTGTTTGGCAGTGTAATACCATTAACATCAGGCGCCCAGTAAGGCACATTACCGTTGCCTATTTTAAACAGTAGGGTATCATAAGCCAAACGGCCACCAAGGTTATAAGCATCACTGCTTACTAAAATCTTCCATGTAGCGGTTGAATTCTGTAAACCGTTGAACAACCAGTTTAATTGATTAGAACCAAGTAAGGTGTAACCGGCCGGAGGGGTGTACGTCCATTGATTATTGATATAGTTAATGGATAAAGCCTGTGGCGTACGCATGCTTCTTAAATCCAATACAAAAAACTCAACATTACCTGAACGGAAGCTGTGATATAAGCCCTCGGTGCTATCTACAAGGCTATAGCCCGGGAACCAGTTATGATAACCCAACAAAGAGTTATCGCGGCCCTGGGCAGGCATATCCCAGTTTTCGGGCGCACCCAGCGGCTTACCCTGAAATGCATTAATTACAAAACCCGAAGCGCCATCCTTACCGGCTGCATCGTTCATGTAATCGTGGTCGTCATATACATAATCAACCGCCTGCTGCTTTAAAAAGTTAGAATGGCTTGGGCTTACGTAGCGCTCTTTATAAATGTCCTGCACCTTACTGTAGGTTTTAGCCCAGGTGGTTGGCGGATTGGTAAAATATATATCGAACCAGCCTTCGTCAGCATCGGGGTAGCCCCAATCGCCCATTTGAATAAACGCTTTAGGGTTATCCGCGCGGGCGCGAACAAACAGGGCAGAGTCAGCAGAGGTTAAATCATAAATGCAGGAGCCGCCTACAAATACCTGGTGTGCCGCGGTTGCGGGATTTTGGAATGTTTCAAACGAAGCTACATCGCCTGAAGGGTTACCGTTAATCATAACACGCACGTAATACTTTGTGTCAGAACTTAAGCCTGTAACATCGGCAATAGCAATGGTATCTTTTGCTGCATCAGTAGAGGATGAAGCGCTTGCGGCAATGGTAGAGAATGCCGGCGTAGTGCTTAACTCAACCGTAAAGTTTGTAGCCGCACTGGTGCGTACGAATACCCGGCAGGAAGAAGGGCTAACGCCGCCAACAATTGGACCATGCGTAACTGTTTGCGCAAAGGCGCCAACCGTAATTAAAAAAGCAAAAAGGGTAAATAGCCTTTTCATGTTCTGATTTTTGTGAGGGTGAATATAGGCAATTGCACAGTGCATGGAATTTTACCGGTAGAAAATTATCCATTTAACATCCACAAAAATTCGCTTAGTGCCTAAAGTAGTTTAACATAGCATACTAAACCACTAAGCCCGCATGAAAAAATGGTTAAGCATAGCAGCCGGACCTGTGTTAGCCTTTGGCGCCTACCTTTGGCTAAGCCATAGCGGCGTGCCACAAGAGGCCCGCTTAATGGGCCTTGTAGTAGTGTGGGTAGCAGTTTGGTGGTTAACCGAAGCCCTTCATTTAGGTGTTACTTCCCTTTTGCCTTTTTTGTTAATGCCCGCGCTAGGCATTATGAAAACAGAAGAGGCCGCCATGCAATACATGGACCAGATAATCTTCCTTTTTATGGGGGGCTTCTTCCTGGCCTATGCAATGGAGAAATGGGGCCTGCACAAAAGGCTTGCTTACCGCATTATTATTTTAATGGGCAATAAACCATCAAAAGTATTGATGGGTGTAATGCTTACCGCCTATATAATAAGCATGTGGGTTAGCAATACGGCTACTGTAATGATGCTGATAGCGGCTGTTATGGCCATAATAAACCAAAAGGATATTTACCACGAAGATGTGCGCAAGGGTGCGAGCAGCGCTATTCTATTGGGGCTATCGTTTGCTGCCACTATTGGCGGAATGGGTACGCTGGTAGGCACGCCGCCCAATATGATTTTCTTTGGTATGTATAACCGGGAGTTTCCCGCCGGGCAGAAAATTGACTTTTTACACTGGATGCTATTCGGCGTGCCCTTCTCCTTCACCTTTTTGATTTGCGCCTACTTTATACTAAAGCGCATGTTTATACCTGAGCGAATTAACCACCCGTTCAACATGCAGAGTATACATGAGCAGCGCAAAAGCCTGGGGCAAATGGGTATGGAAGAGATAATAGTATTAGCGCTTTTTGCAGTTACGGTACTGCTCTGGTTCTTCCGCGAAAACCTTGACCTGGGGTTTGTTACCATACCCGGTTGGGCGCCATTGTTGTTTGGTAAGTATGCCGCTTATATAAAAGATAGTTCCGTTGTAATTTTTACTGCGCTGTTCTTGTTTATACTGCCTTCTGCAAAAAACAAGGACGAAAATATTTTGGAGTGGAAGGATGTAAGTAAACTACCCCTGAATATTATTCTATTGTTTGGTGCAGGCTTTGCCATGGCCAAAGGTTTTGAAACCAGCGGACTGAGTGCATGGATGGCGAACCAATTACAGGTGCTTAACGGTGCGCCTACAGTATTTATATTACTGGGTATAATACTACTGGTAACGGTGTTAAGTGAGTTTGCCAGCAACACGGCCAGTATTCAATTGGTATTGCCGGTGCTTATTCCTTTAGCGGCAACGCTTAACATTAACCCTTTATTGCTGATGCTTACAGCCACCTTTGCCGCCAGTATGGGATACATGTTGCCGGTAGCTACAGCGGCAAACACTATTGTTTATGGCACCGGCGAAATAGATACCAAGGAGATGATGAAAGCGGGAATAGTGCTGGACTTTGTAGGTGTTATTTTGCTAACGCTGTTTATGTGCACTTTAGGTAATTGGCTGTTCGACTTCCTCATTTTTGGCTAAGCACAAAAGAAAAAGGCCGCTTTCGCGGCCTTTAATAAGTTCTTATAAGTTCAGTTTTATTTCAGGAGTTTGGGGTTGAGCGCAATCAAACTTGCTTACATCATCGCTCTTGTTTTTGCCTTTACCTGCAAGGTCCATATTAGCAAAAGTTACCTGGCCGTTGTTGCGAATACAAATACGCTGGTCTTCTTTAACGCTTCCATCCGCATTGCGGTAAGCAGGGTTTATTTCACCATCAAACAAAATATCAGGCACCTTATCGCCGAAAATGGCAGTAAACAATTTGCCGAACAGTACTGTGTTATCAGGCTTGCCTGTGCCGCGGGTAATGTGGTTATCGCGCACAGAAACACCGCCGCTGTATGGGTCGTAAATGGTATCCTTAAATGGTTTTTGTAAAGAGGTGTAGCTGATTACCGCAGCAGAAACTGAGTTATGACCTGAAATTTCGTTATTGAACACATCACATTCGTTAGTAGCCATTACAATAACGCCTGTACCCGCAGGTATTTCAGAAACAGTTGTTCCTTTTACACCGAAGTTGTTGGTGTTGTTATTAATGAACTTGTTGTTGAACACACGGCAACGGCGGCCATTCTTCACTGATAAATCAGGAAGGTCGAACACCAGCATACCACCGGTATTGTTTTCCGAAAGGTTTTCGTACACATCAGCATCAGTAGAGTTTTCAATTTCAATACCGGCAACGTTATCGTGCACATGGTTTTTGCGCACAATAATGTTTTTGCTTTGGCCTACATAAATACCGGCGTCTGAAGAACCGTAAACTTCACACTCTTCAATCAGCACATTGGTGCAACCTACAGGGTAGGTGCCGTACGAACCGTTCTTGGTATCGTGCAGCGCAGTCCAACCCACTTTCAATCTTCTGAAAATTACGTTAGTGGCATCCTGCACTTTTATACAATCGCCTTTTGCATTCAGTAGAGTAAAGTCCTCCATGGTAATACCATCGGCAGTAATGCGTAAACCTTCGGCGCCGTCTTTCTGGGTGCTGAAGTTCAATACCGTTTTATCCTTACCTTTTCCTTTAATGGTTACATTCTTTACACCATCCAACACCAGCGGACGGTTTAAATAAAATTCTCCTTCAGGCAGTTCAATTACATCGCCTTCCTTGGCGCTTATGAATTTTTCCTGTAATTCTTTTTCAAATTGTTCGTTTACCGTGCCTGCGGGTTTATTATTGCAGGACGAAAAGGCCACAATTACAGCCAGAATGAAGAAGAGTTTTTTCATGTGAAGGGTTGTTGTTTTGGTTGGCGAATATAATACGCACTGTTAAACGAAAAACGGAATTTATATTTTGCTGAAGAATAAATTTTAAGCTATGTCCACCAGCGAAAAAACCGCTCCATTTTTGTTTGCTGTTCTTATAGGCTGCACGCCCAAAGGACGCAGTATTGAGCAACACGATATGCTGTTTGCGGCAGCTAATACCATTGAGGAATTAACGCCATTAATAAAGAATTTCTGGAACAGGGATACGGCAAAGGATACCGCCCTGCTGGTAAAAAAGCTGTTACCGGGTATAGATAGTACCGCTTTGCAAAGTGAACTGCAGAAAAGCCTTGCGGCCAGGGATAAAGCCCATATTGACGCCTGGGTAAGGGTGGAATACGTGGATGGTTACAGGGTGCTGCTCAGCAAACAGGCACCAAGCGGGCAGGAAGAGAAGTTGTATTTTATAAACCTTGGCGGTTATAAAGAAGGCGAGTTTGAGGAGTTTCATAAAAAGCTGTTTGTAGTGGCCTCCTCACCTTCTGAGGCGTTCAACTGCCTAAAGCAGCATCCATTTATGCAGGAGTATTCGCCGGAGAACTTAGGCAAAGGCGGAAGCGCTCACCTTGACGACCGCCATAAAATAGACTTTGAAGCAGACGATATCATTTGTCTATCGGAAACGCTGGAGGGCGATTATCATATTGTATTAGAAAAGACGCAGCACAGTAGCCAAAACCAAGAGGTAATAGGCTACGTAAAGCTGGATTGAATTACTTAGGGTGATAAACCCGTTCTGCCCGCTTCATTACATCCTCTTTCTTCAGGCTTATTGGGCGCGTTTGTTGTTTGCTGAATAGCTCCATTTGGTCGTTGTAATGGGGGTTATCAGCCCGCAGTGAATTGCCAATTGGTTGTAAGGCTTCCAAGCGTTCCACTCCGTTTTTATCGAAGGCTGCAAGCATGGTAAAGGTATCGCCATGGTCGGCCTTGTATTTTAAGCCTGCAAAGCTTTTAACGCGTTTAGGGTACGAAGGGCTCAACATATCAGGAAAGCCGCGCATGGGCAGGTCTTTATTACCGCGTATGTTGCGGTTAATGGTTCCCCACTCTACCTTAACGGTGCCATAATATTTGCGAAGCGTATCGCAAGCGCCACGTAGTAGCTGCGCCATTTCCTCTTCATTGGTTTGCAGGCCGCTTATAAAGCAATCATCACTGCAACCGTGGTTATCAAACAAAGGCAGTAGAACTAAACCAATTAAGGTTGGGGCATATTCATGTATATCTGTAGAGCGGTTCCAACTCTTTAAGATACCAATGGGTTCTGCCAAATCCGGATACTTCTCTGCACTTAAATTAAACAGCGGTTGTAATGATTCAACAAACTTGCCGGTGCGCGGAAACGTAACATCAAATTTCATTTCCTTAAACTTCTCGAAAGAAAATTTAGGAGTGGCGTTTATATAATCCAGCACTCTTTCTGCACGCATATTGTTGCCGGGGCGTTCATCATCATATGCAGGTAATACGCGTGGGCAGTTGGCACCTTCACAAGTAGCCATATGCGGAGAATTGTTTGTATTCAATACATAACCGCATTCAGGATTAGTTACATGCGGCATATCTTTCAAGGGCACTAAATCGGTCCATAAATCCTTACTGGTATTGCCGGGCAGCATGCCGCTCCAGTTAAAGCTTTGGTCTTTGCGGTCCGGCAACATGCCGTGTTGTAAATACATAATGTTATTGTCCTTATCGGCATAAACTATATTGAACAAACAGATAGAATGCACATTGATGGCATCCCAAAACTGCTGGTAGTTGTGAGCTTTATTCATACGGTATAGCTGTTCACCTGCCCTAACCGACATATTACCGGGAAAGCGGATAGAGTAAAATTCATTCTTCTTACCGCTTTTAATAGTGCAGCCATATTTGCTCCAGTAGGTCATTCGCTTAACGGGCAATACAAACTTTCCTTTTTTGCTAAGGTTTACTTTTAACCACACCGGCCGCTTTTCCAGCTTTACCCACTGGCCGTCAAACTCGTAAAGCAGTTTCTTTTTAGGGTGCATTTTTAAGCGATAAACATCCAGCTTATCAAAGTGGTTCCATGTCATACCCCAGCCCAAGCTATCATTTACGCCCATTGCAAGTGAAGTGCTTCCCTGAAACATGGCGCCCTCCATATTCAAGCCTTCTTCGCTGTGCAGGGCGGCTTCATAAAAGCTTAATTGCCCTTCCATGCGCAAATGGGGGTTAATGCATAAGTAAGTGCGGCCATCCTGCGTTAATGAGGGGGCTAAGGCGATAGCATTGGAACCATGTGGCGGATTATCTGCTTTAGGGAAATCAACCTTAACATCATCAAGCTTACCGCTAACGGCATCTCCTACAGGGTCGGAAGCATAGTTCAAAAAGCTCATCATGGTAACATAAGCCGCTAACATGTCCTTTGGTGTTACAGGAAAGGCCTTCTTAACCCGTACATCTTCAGGATGTGCTTTTGCATAAGCATTTATACCCTGGCAAAAACCATCCAAATACTTTTTGAATTCCGGTGATAAATCAGTTTCATATCGCGCTTCAGCCAATTCCCGCGCTCCAATGGCATGCACAAAAAAGTCTGCCTTAACGCCATCAATACCATCCTTGCGGCCCATAAAGCCTTTAGCTGCATAAATCAAATCCTGACTAACGTGGAAGGCATCTTCTGCATTGGCCCAGGCCAAACCATACGCCACCTGTGCATCGGTTTTACCAAAAATGTGTGGTATCCCAAAGGAGTCGCGCACTATGGTAACATCTTCGGGATTGATTTTTGGAAATTCGTTTTGGGCAAATAGAGGCTGGCTTTCAAACAGGAAAGCAAAAACCGCTGTAATGAACAGCGCAGCTGAACGAACCATGTACTACTAAAATTTGGGAGTGAGTAAAACGTCGCGAATGTAGACGAATGACTCCGTAAAACATTTTTCTAAAGCGAAAAAATTGGCAGCAGTTTTATTTCTTACCTGTTGGGGCGTGTAAGCCATCATTAGTGCGGTTACCGCTGGGGCCTGTTGGCCCTGTAAAACCGGTTAAGCCAGTATGACCGGTATAACCCGTAAAACCTGTATAGCCGGTATAACCGGGAGGGTAGCCGGTAAAACCGGTTTGGCCCGATGAGCCGGCCTGAACTAATAAAACGGGTACTGAAGGATTAGATGACTTATGAATAGTGTTACCGATAAAGGCAGCGCAAACGCCGCTAACTATAGTAACCATTAAAAGGGTGATGATGGACTTATTCATAAGCTTGCGTTAAGGACATTATAATCCCAAACCACATGCCAGTCAAGTATATGGCGGTGGAATACAAATTATCGGCTATAAACTGCATTTAAATGCACTTCTTAGGGAAAATACTCCCCAAAAAGGAGTTGTTAATTATGAAATGTTTCCCAAAAGGGTACGCCAATAAGGTTTGGCACGAAAGGCGTTTTTGAAACTTACGCGAATGATGTAGGTTTGGGCGCGGATGGAAAAGAATGAAGAGAAGGAGATTACCGGGTTTTCGAAGCTCTCCAAGAGAGAAAAAATCTATTGGATAGCTAAGAACTTTCTTTATGCCAACCCTGTAGACCTTGCGAAGGAATTTGCGGAATACTGGCACGATAACATAGAAGCCCAGAAACTATTGGACGGCTTTAGTGAGAATACCCTCACTAACTTTCCCGTGCCTTTTGGTATTGCCCCCAACTTTAAAATCAATAACCAGATATACGCCGTGCCTATGGTTATTGAGGAGAGCAGTGTAGTAGCAGCAGCAAGTAATGCCGCTAAATACTGGCTTAGCCGTGGCGGTTTTAAAGCGGAAGTTTTAAGCACCCGCAAGGTAGGCCAGGTGCATTTTGTTTACCACGGCGATAAGGAAAAACTATTCAACTTCTTCCCCACTATAAAAGCTGATTTAAAGTTGGCGGTTAAACCCATAACTACGAAAATGGAAGAACGCGGTGGCGGTGTGGTAGATATGGACCTGCTGGACTTTAGCAGCCTGGAGCCCGACTACTTTCAGCTACGCGCCTACTTTGAAACGGTAGATAGCATGGGCGCTAACTTTATAAATAGCTGTTTAGAGGAGTTTGGCAAAACGCTGGTAGCAAAAATTGAAAAGAGCGAACTATTTACCGAAAAGGAAAAGGACGTAGAAATTATAATGTGCATACTTTCCAACTACACACCCGAGTGTGTGGTTAAAGCCGAAGTAAGCTGCCGCGTTGATGAACTGGGCACCTTTGAAAACGGAAGCGTTAGCGCCGAGGAATTTGCCTGGAAGTTTCAACGGGCTGTAAATATTGCCCGCATTGACCCTTACCGCGCTACTACACATAATAAAGGAATAATGAACGGCATTGATGCCGTAGTGCTGGCGACTGGTAACGATTTTCGTGCGGTTGAAGCCTGTGCGCATACCTATGCTTGCCGAGATGGCATTTACCGCAGTTTGAGTGAATGCAAAGTAGAGAACGGCATTTTTACCTTTTGGTTAACGCTACCTATAGCTATTGGCACCGTTGGTGGTTTAACCTCCTTACACCCTTTGGCAAAGCGCTCGTTGGAAATGCTGGGTAACCCAAATGCGAAAAAGTTGATGGAGATTATTGCAACAGTGGGTCTAGCTCAAAACTTTGCTGCGGTGCGCTCCTTAACTACATCGGGCATACAGGCCGGCCACATGAAAATGCACCTCACCAATATATTAGCATCATTAAAAGCTACGGATGATGAGATTGTGAAGGCAAAACACTTTTTTGCCGATAAAACCGTAAGCGTTTCTGCCGTGCGCGATTACATTGAATCAATAAGAAAATAAGAAGGAGATTTTATGAAGCTGAAGGTAACTAACCTTGATGAGGCTCTTTCTTTTTACGGCCATGGCAAACTGCTTATTACCTCAGAGTATTTTGTGTTGGACGGTGCCCTTGCGTTAGCAGTGCCCACAAAATTCGGGCAAACACTGCGTGTGCGCCCTTTGCATTCCGGCGATTCTACTTTGTATTGGGTAGCTTTAAACAATAAAAAACAGGCGTGGCTTAACCTGGTATTTGATACTACTGATTTTACTTGCCTGAATGCACAAACACCTGAGACCGGGCGCTTAACTAAAATGTTGCAGCAAGCCCGCAAACAAAACCCTGCGTTTTTAGCGGATAAAAAAGATTACGCCGTGGAAACTGCACTTCAATTCCCGAATGAGTGGGGGTTAGGTAGCAGTTCTACTTTAATACATTGCCTTGCTGAATGGGCGCAGGTGAATGCGCATGAGTTGTTGCAAAACACTATTGGGGGTTCAGGTTATGATGTAGCTTGTGCAGGCAGTAACACACCACTGATTTATCGTTTAGAAAATGGTAAACCTGTAACGATGAAAGCTAAATGGCAACCTGCTTTTTCCGACTCCCTTTATTTTGTTTACACCGGTAAAAAGCAATTATCATCAGAAGGCATTAGCCATTACCGTACTGCGCTAAACGATAAAACACATGGCGTAAAAGAGCTAAGCCGCATTACTGAATTACTATTGAAAGCAGAAACACTTGATGTGTTTGAAGAACTGATAAACGAACATGAGAATATTGTAGGCGCTCAATTAAAAATGATAAAGGTAAAGGACAGCCTGTTCAGCGATTATTGGGGCAGTGTAAAATCATTAGGTGCCTGGGGAGGTGATTTTGTTTTAATGACCAATACCAAAGGAAAAGAAGAATTAAGTGCATATTTACAATCGAAACAGATAGACACCCTATTCAGCTGGGACGAGTTACTGTTAACCTGAAGGCACATTGTTGTAACCACATAAACCGAAGCACACATGAAAGACGTAAAAACTACCTGGCGTAGCCCAAGTAATATAGCCCTTGTAAAATACTGGGGCAAAAAAGCCGGCATACAAGTACCTGCCAATCCATCAATAAGCTTTACGTTGGAACATTGCTATAGCGAAACCAGCGTAACCCTTATTAAAAAAGAAAAGAAGACTAAAGATATTGAGCTGCGCTTTTACTTCGACGGTAAGGAAAACATTGCTTTCCGCTTACGTATGCTTAAGTTTTTTGAAGCTATACTTAAGGACTTCCCTTTACTGTTAGACCACAGTTTGCTTATTCATTCCACCAATTCATTCCCGCATAGTTCAGGTATTGCCAGCTCTGCATCATCCATGAGTTCATTGGCGTTATGCCTTTGCGATTTGCAACAGCAGTTAAACAAGAAGAAACTTTCTAACGATAAGTTTTTACAAGAAGCTTCATACTACGCGCGCCTTGGCTCAGGTAGTGCAGGCCGCTCGGTTTATCCTATGATTTCGCAATGGGGTAAAACTTCTGTTGTAAAAGGCAGCAGCGATGAATATGCTATACCATTTGAAAAGAATCTTCATAAAGTATTTAAAACTTTTCAAAATACTATACTCATTGCCAGCAGTGCAGAAAAGAAAGTAAGCAGCCGCGTAGGCCACTCTTTAATGAAGACTAACCCGTTTGCCAAAACGCGTTATGCGCAGGCTGAACGTAACCTGAAAGAAATTATCGGCGCGCTTAAAACGGGCGACCTTGAAAAGTTTGGCGCTATTACAGAAGAAGAAGCGATGACCCTACATGCGCTTATGATGTGTAGCAGCCCATCATTTGTGCTTATGGCGCCATCAACCTTGAGCATGATTGAAAAAATCCGCCATTTCCGCGATGTAACTAAACTACCTGTTTACTTTACGCTGGATGCAGGGCCAAACATTCACCTGCTTTACCCGCAGGCTATTGCCAAAAAAGTGGATGCCTTTATTTATGCTGAATTAGAACAGCATTGTGAACAAGGCAAAATGATACACGATAATGTTGGCAAAGGCCCTAAGAAAATAAAAGGATAATATTCCTTACTACATCGCTTTGTAAGCGATGAAAAGAAATATGGCCAAAAAGATTTCGCACAAACTCTTTCATTCCAAAATACTGTTGTTTGGTGAGCATATCATCAACAAGGGCGCTATGGGTTTGGCTATACCTTTAGAGAAATACAGCGGTGTTTTACGCCTGGGCGATTTAAAGCAGCGGGAGTTAAGAGAGTCCAACCATTCCATTGAAATGCTGGCTAACCATATTGTGCACCATAACGAGTTAGCTACGCAGTACGATACCAACCGTTTGCTGGAAGATGTGGAGCGAGGTTTATATTTTGATTCCGATATACCGCAAGGTTATGGCTTGGGCAGTTCAGCCGCCTTAGTTGCCGCCATTTATTACGAGTATTACAAGTTCAGAAAGAAGAACTTTGTGATAAGCGCAGTTAAAAACGATTTGGCGCAACTGGAAAGCTACTACCACGGTAAGAGCAGTGGACTGGATGCTATTGTTAGCTACCTGAATAAGGCTGTATTGGTAAATAACGGCGAGGTTAGCGAGGTGTTCGATTTACCCGAGAGCCGACAGGCAGTGCTAAAAGTGTTTGTTATCAATACACATATAGCACGCAAAACGGGGCCATTCGTAAATCTCTTTCTTGAAAAGTGCAAGGAGAAGAAGTTTATGGATACCGTACAAAAGAGCTTGGTGCCTACTACCAATATAGCTATAGACGCCTTTATGCAACGCAATTACGCCGAGTTAATGAAGTGCATGAAAGTTATATCGCAGTTGCAATTGGATATGCTTCCTGAATTTATTCCGAAAAAATTTGTGGAAGTGTGGCAGCTGGGATTGAAAAGCAATAACTACCATTTAAAAATTTGCGGTGCCGGTGGCGGTGGCTTCATTATAGGCTTTGCCAGGGCTGATGCGGACCTGGATATTTTGATGCCGGCAATGGATGTTATTGAGTTAATGCGATTTTAAAACCGGCCTTTTCTAAATCGCTCCAAAAGGAAGGATAACTTTTTTCTACCACTTCAGGGTTTTCTATTTCAACTTCTCCCATCAATGCTAAAGGAGCAAAAGCCATAGCCATACGGTGGTCATTATATGTTGCTATAGGTTGTGAGGACGATTTAAATTCTCCTTTCAGTTGGTAGAAGTCATACATCTGCGCATAATCAAAATGCACATTAAACTTCAGCAACTCATTATGCAAGGCCGCAACGCGGTCGGTTTCTTTAATCTTTAAACTTTCAATGCCTGAGAAAGTAGCGTATACATCTTTAGCAGCGAACATAGCGGCAAAGGTCTGTGCTAAATCAGGGTTATCCTTAAAGTTCAGCTTCATCATTTTAGGATAATTGGCGCTAACTTTTTTAATCAGCGCGCCATCTGCTGTAAACTCGGTGTCCACGCCAAAGCGCAACATCCATTCCGCAATTTCGCGGTCACCCTGGCTCCAATCATCCTGTAAGCCTTCCAGAAGAATTTCGGCTTCGTCTGCTAAAAAAGCAATGCTATACCAATAAGAAGCGGAACTCCAATCCCCACCTACTTTAAACGGTTTCGCCTGCAACGGACTATGAGCAATTGTAATGCTATTCTCTTTCCATTCCACCTTTACGCCAAACTCACTAAGCATGCGGGCAGTCATTTCTATATAGGGCTTAGAGGTTAGCTCCGTGGTAAACTTTATGGTTAAACCGTTAGCCAAGGTTGGCGCAATAAGCATTAAGGCCGTTATAAACTGGCTACTTATGTTGCCTTCAATCCAAACTTCACTATCCAGCTTATTCAAATTGGTGGGGTGCGTTTCAATTGGCGGAAAGCCTTCTTCGCCCAGGTAATGCACGGCAAAACCAATATCTATTAAGGCATTCACTAAAGGATGAATGGGCCTTTGCAGCATGCGCTCACTACCGGTGATAATTTTATTTTGATTGGTGGCAGCATAGTAAGCAGTAAGAAACCGCATAGTAGTGCCTGCATCCAGCACATTGGCTTCTTTTTCATCAGCCAATAAAATGCGTTGTAAAGTTTGTGTATCGCGTGCGGGGGATAAACTTTCAATGGCAATTTTACCGCCACTTAGTGCATTTAGAATAAGCGCACGGTTGCTTTCGCTCTTGCTGCCCGATATGCGAACAGCCGTTTTTATTTTACGGTTTGGATGCGAAATTTTAAGTGTTCTCATCTATTGCATTACAGCGTTAAAGTAACGAAGCGAATCCTCAATTAAGCTTTCTTCAACGGAATTGTTGATACTAAAGTTTCCAATGGCATTTAACAACGTAAATTGATTCTGAGCGCCTTTCGCCTTTTTATCCTGCTGTAACAGGCTAAGCACTTGCTTAAACTGTTGCTCCGCAACAAGCGGCAGCTTGTAATATTCTTTAATGGCAGCAACTATGAGGCTCAACTCATCTTCTTTTAGCAAGTGTTTTTTAAACGAGATATAGCCTTCTGCTATTATGCCCGCTGCCACTGCTTCGCCATGCAAAAGCGGTTGTGGTTGCTCAAGAAGGTAACTCTCCAGCGCATGCCCGATGGTATGACCAAAGTTTAGGGCTTTACGCACGCCTTGTTCAGTTGGGTCCTGCTCAACAATGCTTTGCTTAATGGCAATATTCTTTTGAATAAGATTGGCAGTAACTAATTTGCTTAGGGGCGTTTTCTCCTTCGCCAGCAAATGAAACGCTTCCGCGTCTGCAATCAGGTAATGCTTTATTACTTCAGCAAAACCACTATGCAATTCGCGTTCAGGTAGTGTTTCTAAAAAGGCAGTCTCAATAATTACGGCTTCGGGTTCAGCAAAAACACCCACCTGGTTTTTATAGCCGTTAAAATCAATGCCTGTTTTCCCTCCTACCGAGGCATCAACCATTGCTAATAATGTGGTAGGGATATTTATAAACGCAATACTGCGCTTATAACAGGCTGCAGAAAAGCCGCCCAAATCGCCAATAACACCACCGCCAAGATTAATGAGTAAAGCTTTACGGTCGGCATTAGCGGCGGTTAGTTTAGCCCAAACCGCATTACAACTCTCTACCGTTTTATGTTGCTCTCCACTAACTATTTGAAGGATATTATGCTGCGGCAAATAATGCAGCACTTTTGGGTAGCAGTGTTTCACCGTGTTTTCATCTACCAATACATGCACCGAAGTATAAGCAGCCTGCGCCAAAAAGGCCTGCAGATGATTGATACCGTAAAAAATATTGGCGCTACCGTTCATTAGTGCAAACGTATATAAATTGGCAATCTGTAGATGGTTTTTACGGGTTTACCGTCCTGCCGGCCCGGTGCAAAGTGTAGCGTTTTAATTACCCGCATAATATTCAGGTCTATTTCATCGCAAATTCCCCGGCCGCCAATAATTTCAGGCTTTAGAATCTCGCCGGTGGTATCAACAATAAACTGTAAAACTATTTTGCCGCCAAAGTCTTCATCTTCCTTGCAATTGCCGGTTGCAGCACTTTGTATCTTTTTAATCAATTCGCCATCACCACCGGGATATTCAGGCAACTGTTGCGGATGAGTATAAAGGCTGTCAGAGAAAGTTTGAGAAAAAACAGGTAGGGTAAAAAGCAAGGCGGCAACAAACAGAAAGCCTTTCATTAAAACTTCCGTTCAAAAATTATGCTTCCTAAAAAGGCATCGCGCGGATCCATCTGCAGGTTACTGGTAGTACCTTCCACCAATGAACGAGCTTCTGCTTCTTCCACTGTTTCTATTTTGTAGATGCCTTCGTTCGCCAGTTTAATATTGCCGCGTTCTACTTTTTCTTCGTCGGTCAATTCACGCTCAAATACTGATTCATAATTGCCACCCTCCTGCATTGATTTCACCTTCTTCTCGTGCACCAATACATCTTTGGCGGGCTTGCTGCGGTAAACCGGTTGTGTAGTTACTTTTGGCTTGGGCTGTGTTTGTTGTTGCTGGGCTTTTTGCTGTTCAGCCTGCTTGCGTTTTATTTCGTTCAGTATATCCTCTAAAGTATTGCTTGCTGAAGAGGGCGGAGTAACGGGCTTGGCCTTGCCCTGGGGCACAGGTTTCTTATCATCCTTCTTTTTGGTAACAGAATAGATGAAATAGATAATCCCGATAATGATGTAAACAATCAGTTTAAACTCCATAGCTAAGCAGGAACTAATTTATGTAAACCGTTTTAATATTTACAAATTCCTTCAAACCATACTCTGAAAGCTCGCGGCCAAAGCCACTGCGTTTTACCCCACCAAAAGGTATGCGGGGGTCGCTTTTTACAATATCGTTTATAAAAATGTTGCCCGCCTGCAGTTCAGGCGCCAAGGCCTCTGCTTTGGTTTTATCAGCCGTCCATATACTGGCGCCAAGGCCATAAGCGGAGTTATTCGCTACGGCTATAGCTTCTTCCACGCTTTTTACAGTTATCACACTCCACAAGGGGCCAAATACCTCTTCATGAAAACTGCGAACACCTTCTTTAACGCCGGTTAAAACCACAGGGGCTACAAAGTTGCCGCCAGTATCAGGCACTTTGCCCTCGTAAGCTATTACCGCACCTTGTTGCACCGATTCTGCAATTTGCTTTTTTACTTTCTCGGCCAAATCTTTTCTGGCTAAAGGGCCTAAGTTGGTTTGTTCCATGGTAGGGTTACCCACCTTTAACTGACTAACAGCTTCCACCAGTTTATTGGTAAAAGCTTCGGCTACGCTTTCCATAACAATAAAACGTTTGGCCGCATTGCAACTTTGGCCCGTATTTATACTGCGCGATTTTACCGCGCCTGCCACGGTAAAATCAAGGTCGGCATCTTCCAATACAATAAAGGCATCGTTACCGCCCAGTTCCATCACACATTTTTTAATACCGCGGCCTGCCTGTTCGGCCAACACACTACCAGTACTATCGCTGCCCGTAAAGCTTATGCCTTTAATACGGTCGTCGGCAATTAACTTGCCTGCATCTTCATTGCTTAAAAAGTAATTGCGAAAAACACCTGAAGGAAGACCGGCATCGGTGAATAACTCTTCAATAGCTAAGGCACATTGCGGCACGCTTGGGGCGTGTTTTAAAATGGTAACGTTACCTGCAATTAAAGTTGGTATAGCAAAGCGGAACACCTGCCAAAACGGAAAATTCCAGGGCATAACCGAGAAGATGATACCTAGTGGTTCAAAACTTACATAGCTTTTGGACGCATTGGTTGTTGCACTAACAGGTGCCAGAAAGGCAGGCGCATTTTGTATGTAATAATCAAAAGCTGTAAGCACTTTGGCAATTTCGTATTCCGCTTCTCGCAAGGGTTTGCCCATTTCCAGCGTAATCAGTTCAGCATATTTACTCTTTCCTTTTTCCAGCAGTTGGGCCACTTTGCGCAGCTCCTCTCCCCTCTCCTTCGCGCTCAGCTTTCGCCAGCTATCAAAAGCTTTAAGCGATACACTTAAATCAGGATAGGAGTGAAAGGGAAACTCCTTTATAAGTTGGTTGTTGTAAGGATTAACCGTAGCATACTTCATACCGCAAATATGAGAGATTTAAAAATGCAGAGGCAAGAGAACAGCATCCGTTAAGGATTATTGTATTGAGCACCTCACCCCTCTGTCAACCGAAGGTTGACATCTCCCCTCTCCACTTTGCGGAGAAGGGAGAAAGTTGTTGGTGCGAAAATATAACGCAACTCTACATACTAATGTATTTCACCTTTATCCATATATCGCTGTTGCGGCCTTTATCATCCGTGCACGAGATTTTAACTACGCCTTCATCTGGCGTAAAAAACTCCTTACTGCGGGCATCCTTCTGCTTGTAAAATTGATTATTGATGTACCAATACACCTTTTTTACATCGCTGTTTACATCGCAGCTTAGTTGTAAAGGTTCAGGTTCTTTTTTGTTGATGAGGTATTCCGCGCCGTTTACAGGGAAAGTAATCTTTGGGCCGCCTTCCGAAAATAATTTATCGCACTTAGGGTTATGCGGGGGTATTAGCTCATACGCCAGGCGGTTGGTTTCAAAAAACGATTGCATTTCGGGCGGCACTACCTTAAACCATTTTTTGCGGTAACCATTTTCAGGCAAACAGTTTTTGCAGTAGGAAATTTTACCGTCGGCGCTAATGGCAACCTCGCGCATGTTATCGCAATTTTGTGAGGGCGAAATAAGCGGCAGATAGTAGTCCATTACTGTGTTAGTGCAGAAGGATGAAGGCAGCATACCTGTTTCGGAGCACACCAACCGAATGCCACATTCTTTAGGCATACTATACCAATCGTTGGCAGAGTTATAATCAACCGTATTAAACAGTTTAAACAAAAGCGGCGTGGCAATGTTGGCACCGTTCAATTCAGGCACGCCTTCGGCAGAGAAGTTACCTACCCATACACCGATGGTATAGTTCTTGTTATAACCGATACTCCAGGCATCTCTGCGACCGTAGCTAGTGCCGGTTTTCCAGGCAATGCGGGGAGTATGCATACTTTGCTCCCAATTGGTGGGCAAATCAGGCCGCGCCAAACGCGAAAGAATTTCGGTTACCATAAAATCGGCTGAAGGAGAAAGCATGCGGGCCGTGTCGATATAATTGCGCAGGCTGTCATCGGCCAAGCGCTGGTAATGCGGCCTTACATACAAACCCTGGTTAGCCAGGGCGGAATAAAGCCCTACCATTTCCTCCAACGTTACCCCACAACCACCAAGTATTAATGATAGGCCCAGTTTCTTTTGGTCCTTTTTTATTTGCTTGAAGTTGCAGGCCACAAGGCGGTCAATCATTTTATCGGTGCCTAAATCATTCAAGGCTTTAACTGCGGGAATGTTCAAAGAGTTCTCCAAGGCAAACTCCACGCTTACATAACCGTGGTATTTCTCATCAAAGTTTTCGGGTTGGTAGCCATCAAGGTTAGTGGCCACGTCGGTCATTACTGTTTTAGGGGTAAGTACGCCATTATCGAAACACAAGCCATATACCAAGGGCTTTAATGCACTTCCGGGTTGGCGTATAGCATCGGCGCCGTTTACCTGTCCGCCGTCAATAGGGTTATTAAAATCTGCCGAGCCTACATAGGCCACCACATTATGCGTGTGGTTGTCAATTACTACCACACTGGCATTATGTATGTTCAGCGAATACAGCCCATGCACATAATCGCCAACTATCTTCTCCAGCTTTAACTGGGTTTGCATTTGCAGGTGGGTACGTATAATGTCGCTTTGCACACTGCGCTTAAGCTTTAAAGCCAGGTGCGGCGCCAGTTTAGGCGCATCAGAACGGCTAACTGAAAGGGGCTCATCCAGGGCATCGGCAATTTCTTTTTCGCTAAACAGTTTATCGTCCTTAAAGCGAAGCAGCCATTTGTTTCTTTCCCCTTTAATATAATCGTTGTTGCCACCTAATTTAAGGGAGGATGGTCGGTTAGGTATTATAGATAGTGCCGTAACCTCCGCCAATGAAAGGTGGTCCGGACTCTTTTTAAAGTATAAAATGGAAGCGCTCTTTACCCCCTCTACGTTGCCACCATAGGGTACGCGGTTAAAATACAATTGCAGTATTTCATCCTTGCTATACTTCCATTCCAGTTGAAAGGCCCGGAACACTTCATACAACTTATTGAAGTAAGTTCGGCGCTTGGGTTCCATCATACGCGCCACCTGCATGGTAATAGTGCTGGCCCCGCTGGTGCGCTTCATGTGCAGTATGTTCATTACCAATGCACGGCCCATAGCCAGAGGGTTAATACCCGGATGGTAATAGAAATACTTATCCTCCTTGTAAATAAGGGTGCGCTTTAGCAAGGGTGAAATCTCGCTTAACTCCGTTTTCATGCGCCATTTCTGGTCGCTGGTTAAAAAGGCGTGTATCACCTCGTCTCTACTATCCAGCACAATGGTGCTATACTCCGGCGGGGGCGGCAGGGGGAATAAGAAATTAAGCAGCAGAAATAGCAGAAACAGCCCGAGGCTTACCCCCGTGAACCACTTTAATGCCTTTACTAAGCTGCTGCCCATACCTGATGGCAAATAGAACGATTAATAGATGGAAATACATATGAGGAGCGTGAGAATTATTATGGAGTTATATAAATGGCCCTAGCAACCTTTTTGCAGCGGAATCGCTATTAACTACCTCACCCCAAAATCTTCCTTCGGAAGATTTTTTCCCCTCTCCATTGTTTGAAGGGGGGCGTGCAGCATTTGAATGCTTGAGTTGCCTACCACTTCCATAAAAACCGGACTTATGCACCCTTAAAGATTTTTATCCACAGACGCAATATTTAAGCCATATGTAACGTATGTTAGGCATTCAATTCTCACCCAAACCATGCGTACCATTTATCGCTTCCTTCTGCCGGCGCTTTTAGTGCTTTTTCTCGCGGCATGCAATAACAAGAACAAAGTAAACCTTTTGGAAACCACTGCTAAAGATGAAGTGCCTTCATTAGGCAATCTCAGCTTTACCTTCAGCAAAAACCTGGTGCCTGATTCCCTGCTGGAGCGCTGGGATTCCACCGAGTTCATTCAATTCGATCCGCCCATAGCCGGGCGATTCCGTTGGGACAACCCCAATGAGCTGATATTCTCCCCGGCTTACGAGCTGCCGCCGGCCACCACTTTTAAGGCAACGGTTACCGATAAGTTGGTGAAATACTTTCCGCAATACAGCATAGGCAAGTGCGAGATAAAGCCCTTTTATACGGCCCTGCTTAAGCTTAACAATGCTTACGGCACATGGAACGTTAATGATGGCAATACAGCCAGCGCCTTTCCGCAGATAGACTTGTACTTTAACTACAAGGTTTCGCCCGATAAGCTAAAAGAAGTGCTTACCATTACGGTGGAAGGCGAACAACGCAACTATAACCTGCTAACCACTACGGCCGATTCTAAAATCTCCATCTCTATACCCAATGTTAACCAGTTGGATAAAGACCTAAGCGCCCGTATTAAAATTGCCAAGGGCCTATTACCGGAGCATGGCAATAGCCCTACCGATGCAGATATTGAAAGCCAGTTTGTAATTACCTCGCCTTTCAACTTATCTGTTTTAAATGTGGAGGCGAACCACGATGGCACTATGGGCACGGTTAAGGTATTAACCAGCCAAGCTCCTAAATCAGAGAACCTTGCCAGCTTTATACACCTAAGCCCTTCGGTAAACTTTAAAGCCGAATCGAGCAATGAGGGAATTATCATTACTTCCGAAGAGTTTAACGTAGAAACCGATTACACCTTAACCATTGACCAAGGCCTTAAAGGCAAAATAGGAGGCACCTTAAATGACGGCTACACTTCAAACGTTGGCTTTGGTCGTTTAGAGCCTTCTATAAGCTTCGTAAACAACAAAGGCGTTTACCTTTCTGCTAAAGGAGATAAGAATATTGAAGTGCGTTTAACTTCTGTGCCGAAGGTGCGCGTTATTATCTCTAAAATTTATGAGAACAACCTGCTTGCCGCGCAGCGTTATGGCTACTCACCTAACGACGACTACTATTCTGATTACGAAGGCGAAGACTATGAAGGTGATTATTATGATGAAGGATATGGCAGCGACGCCTCTTTGGGCGATATTATTTATGACAAAGAAATAGAAACCAAAAACCTGCCGCGTTATGGCAACAGCCGGCTGTTTAAGTTTAATGTGGATGATAAGTTGAAAGACTTTAAAGGTATTTACCATATTAAAATACGCTCAACAGAAGATTACTGGTTGAACGACACCCGCTTTATTGCTTTGTCCGACATTGGCATTATCGCCAAGCAGGGCAAGGATAAAATGATGGTATTCTGCAACAGCATTAAGAGTGCCGATGCGCTTAGCGGTGTAACCATTACCGCTTATGGTGCCAACAACCAGTCTTTAGGCAGTGCCATTACCAATAGCGATGGGGTTGCAGAGTTTGATTTAAAGAAGCGCGAATTCAGCGGTTTTAAATCGGCGCTTATTACCGCCAAAGTTGGTAACGACTTTAATTACCTGCCATTTAATACCACGCGGGTAGAAACATCGCGCTTTGATGTAGGTGGCCGCCGCAACAACATTACCAACCTTGATGCCTTTGTTTACAGCGAGCGCGACATTTACCGCCCCGGTGAAAAAGTAAACTTCAGCGTAATTGTTCGCGATTGGAAATGGAATATACCCGGCGATGTGCCGCTGAAAATGAAATTCCTGCTGCCGAATGGCAAGGAGATGAAGAGCATGCAGAAGGTAATAAATGAGGAAGGCTCGTTGGAAACACAAATTGAGCTATCACCTTCCGCCATTACCGGTAGCTACGTATTTGAAGTATATACCTCTAATGACATTTTACTGGCCAGCAAGAGCGTTAGCGTAGAAGAATTTATGCCGGACCGTATTAAGGTAACTTCTTCGCTGGATAAGAAATCGCTGCTGCCCGGCGAAAGCACCAAGTTAACCATTAACGCCATGAATTATTTTGGCCCGCCTGCGGCCAACCGTAATTACGAATTGGAAATTCAATTGAAGGAGAAGTATTTCTCTCCTGAAAAATACAGTAAGTATGATTTCAGTTTAGCAGAGCGCAACAGCTATTACGAAAGCATAGTGCGCGAAGGCACTACCGATGAACAGGGCAATGCAGTGGAAGAATATGTAGCCCCCGAAGAATATGTAAACCGGGGTATTATACAGGCAGACTTTTTTGCAACGGTGTTTGATGAAACGGGCCGTCCGGTTAACCGAAAATCGCAGGTTGACATTTTTACGCAGAAAGTATTTTACGGGCTTGGTGAGGATGGTTATTACTATCACAAACTGGAAGAAGCCATTGACTTCCCTATTATAGCCTTAAACAAGGACGAAAAGCCGGTAACTGCTAAAGCGCATATACAGGTTATTAAGCATGATTATAAAACCGTTTTGGTTAAAGGCTACAGCTACTACCGTTACGAAAGCCAACGCGACGACAAAACCTTAATTGATAAAGAAATGACGGTTAGCGGCGAGAGCAGTGTATTCAATTTTGTGCCGCATACACCGGGTAATTATGAAGTGCGCATTGGTGCGCCGGGCATTAACAGCTATGTAAGCCGTACCTTTTACAGCTATGGCTATTGGGGTAATGACTGGACCAGCAGCTTTGAGGTAAACAACGAAGGCAATATTGATATTGAACTGGATAAAGAAAAATACCTGTGCGGCGAGAAGGCCAAGCTGTTGTTTAAAGCGCCGTTCAATGGTAAAATGCTTGTTACCATTGAGAATGACAAGGTGCTGGAATACCACTACCTGAATGTAGAAAAGCGTGCAGCTTCTTTGGATTTAGGACTTAGCACTAACGATTTACCAAACGTGTATATAACGGCTACCTTAATTAAGCCGCATGAGGAAAGCGAGATACCGCTGGTGGTGGCACACGGCTATCAATCCATAACTGTAGAAGAAAAATCGCGCAAAATTGATGTGCAGATTGTAGCGGATAAAACGGTACGCTCGCGCACGCACCAAAAGGTAAAGGTTAAAGCCAGCCCTAATTGCAAAATTACCCTTGCCGCAGTTGATGAAGGCATATTGGCAATTACCGGTTATAAAACGCCGGACCCTTATGGTTACTTCTATAGCAAGCGCGCGCTTGAGGTGAACTCGTATGACCTGTATCCGTTGCTGTTCCCTGAAATTAAAGGACTGCTTTCTTCAACGGGTGGTGACGGCTTTGATATGAGCAAGCGTACTAACCCAATGCAAAACAAGCGCGTTAAGCTGGTTTCGTATTGGAGCGGCATTACTGATGCTAACGGAAACGGCGAAGCCAATTTTGAATTTGACATACCCCAGTTCAGCGGCCAGTTGCGTTTAATGGCTGTGGCTTACAAAGGCAATACCTTTGGCAGCAACGAATTGGACTTAACCGTTGCCGACCCATTGGTGATAAGCACCGCCTTGCCGCGTTTCCTTTCGCCTAAGGATACCGTTATAATGCCGGTTACTATAAGTAACACCACTAAAACCGCCACCAATGCTACAGCTACCGTTAAGCTAAGCGGCCCGCTTAAAATAGTAGGCAGCAGTTCGCAAACGGTTTCTATAAAAGCAAACAGCGAAGGCCGTGCTGAATTCCGCATTGTAGCCGACCCTAAAATTGATGTGGCCAAAGTAACGGTGGAAGTTGCAGGATTGAATGAAAAGTTCCTGGATGAAACGGATATTACGATTCGTCCGCCGGCCTCTTTGCAAAAACAAACAGATGCAGGCATGATAGCTGCGGGGCAAACGGGTAAAATAAATTTCGGTATGCAGAATTTTATACCGGGCAGTACAAATTACCAGTTGGTTGTAAGCAAAAACCCTGCAGTGCAAATTGCCGATCAAATTTACCATCTGGTGGGCTATCCTTATGGTTGTACTGAACAAACAGTAAGTAAGGCTTTCCCTCAATTGTACTTCGGCGATTTAAGTGAGTTGATGAACATGGATAAGAGTATTAAGGCAAATGCCAATTACAATGTTCAGGAAGCGATACGCAAAATACAGATGCGCCAATTGTATAATGGGGCCATAACCCTGTGGGATAATGAAGGCAGTGAGAATTGGTGGGCAACAGTGTATGCCGCTCACTTCTTAATTGAAGCAAAGAAAGCGGGCTTTGAATTTGATAAGAGCCTGTTGCCAAACATTTACGCCTACCTTATTACCAAGCTGAAGAATAAGGAGACCATACCATATTACTATTACCGCAATTACGGCGGCACTACCGAGCAGCGCAAAATTGCTCCACGCGAAGTGGCTTACTCCTTATATGTATTGGCCCTTGCCGGTAAACCGCAGGTAAGCACTATGAACTACTATAAGCAAAATGCTGACCTGCTAACGCTAGATAGCCGCTACTTATTAAGCGCAGCCTACGCTATTGCGGGTGACAAGGCCAAATACCGCGAAATGTTGCCTGCCAGCTTTAGCGGAGAAATTTCGGTAAAAGAAACCGGTGGTTCATTTGCCAGCGATGTGCGTGATGAAGCTATTGCGCTAAATGCAATACTGGAAGTTGACCCGCAGAATCCGCAGATAGGCACAATGGCGCGCCACATTAGCCAGCAGTTGAAAGAGCGCCAATACCTAAGCACCCAGGAACGCGCTTTCTCCTTCTTAGCATTAGGCAAAATTGCTAAGGAAGCGAACGCTACTAATGTGAAAGCATCTATACGCGTAAACGGCAAGGAGATTGCCACCAACGATGGTACTACTTTAAAACTTACTGCCAAGCAACTAGGAGGCAGTAATGTGGAGATTGCCACCAGCGGCAATGGTAAGTTGTATTACTTCTGGCAAGCGGAGGGCATTTCAAAAGACGGCAGCTTTAAAGAAGAAGACAGCTACCTGAAAATACGCAAACAATTTTACGACCGCTATGGCCGCGCCTTAACCGGCAATAACTTTGAGCAAAACGATTTGGTAATTGTGAAGCTTACGTTAGAAAAAGCTTACAGCGGGAATATTGAAAACATTGTAATTACGGATATGCTACCTGCGGGTTTTGAAATTGAAAACCCGCGCACTAAAGAAATACCGGGTATGGATTGGATTAAAGATGAAGACCAACCTACCCACCGCGATGTGCGTGATGACCGCATTAACCTGTTTGTGGATGCCTACGAACCTGTGCAAACGTACTATTACGCGGTAAGGGCAGTTTCGCCGGGTAATTATATAATGGGGCCTGTAATGGCTGATGCTATGTATAACGGAGAATACCACTCCTACAATGGCGCAGGAATTATAAGGGTAACACCTAAACGATAAGTTGGTTTTAATTTGAATAAAAAGGGCATCGAAAGATGTCCTTTTTATTTTATATTTTCAGGCAACGATACAGATAGATTTATCCGTCTACAGTATAACCATGAAACACTTCCTGTTTTTGCTTTTCTTCATTCCTCTGTTTAGCACTGCTGCGAATGACTCCACAAGCACACGAAACTTCAAACGGATTTCCATAGGCGTTTCTTTTACTCCCGGCGTGGCGTACAGACTTCTTAGCTATAATCAGCCAACGCTGCCACCACCATTTACCGATTCTTTATACAAAGCTGTTTTTTTCGATAAACGAAATAAAGAAGAGCGGCCCATTTTTGGCTTTAATGCAGGGGCCATTTTTGGTGTCAATATGTTAAAGTGGCTATCCATTGAAACAGGATTTGAATATTCAATGAAAGGCTATAACCGCACTTCTAAAAACTTAATCGGTGCAAACAGCTATAATCCTAATGGCACTATTGATTCCCTTAAGATGTACACTTTGAAACAAAAATCTGTTTATCACTACATTGAAATACCCGCAGGCTTTAACTTTCATTTCGGGGCTAAAAAAGTAAAAGCCTGTATACGCACCGGGGTTTACCTGGATTGGTTAATGGCATTTACCTCTTCAATCAATCTCAGTTCACCATCAGCGCCTGCGGAAACCACGAAAAAGACCAGTTATAAATTTCAGCGTGTAAACAGGATAAACTGCTCGCCATACTTGGGTATTGGTTTTAGCTACGAACTAAATGAAGCCATGCGATTGGATGTTACTCCCATGGCTTCTATGCAGGCAATATCTACTGACCAGACACCAATATCCTCACGCCTTTGGAACGCGGGAGTTAGTATCGTATTTCACTACGGTTTTATCCCCGTTAAGTAGTTTTAGAAACTCCCCTATCCGTTTACCTTTGTTGCATGAAGAAACTTCTACCCTTCTTTATTGCCGTGTGCTTTGTTGCATTTAGCCAGGCGCAATGCACTATTGATACTTCTATTACGGCACCGGGCTTTCACCCGGATACCGGCACCTATTTAAAGCAGGCCTGTTTTGGTTCGCAATACGATGAAACTATACAGATTTATGCCCCGCAAAACGTAACGGTTTCCTTTGGCACCTACCCCGTTAACTATGTGCGCTTAGATTCTATTCCAGACTTACCGGTGGACCTGCATTATGCTACCAATCCACTAAGCGGCACCATGAACGGCGGGCAACGTGGCTGTGTTAACCTTTATGGTTTGGTAAATGTGCCTACGGGCAATTACCAGTTTACCATTTACTACACGGCCAACTTTAATTTTAATGGCACACCAATTTCATTAGGCTTTATTGCCCCCTACAAAATGCATGTAGATACCGGCACCAAAACTTATTTCGCCTTTAATGACACTACTTGCGCCAACAGCGGTTATTACTTCGGCGGCAATTGGCTAAACACTACCGGCACGTATAAAGATACTATAAGCAACAGCGCGGGTTGCGACTCTATAATTACCTTAAGCCTTTACAGCAAACCATTTGACACTACGGTTGTAGTAAATGCCAATGGCGATTCACTTATAGCACCGACAGGATACAGCAACTACCAATTTATTGATTGCGCTAATAATGTTGTTGTTCAGAATAGTGCCTCCAACTCTTTTCTTATCCCTTCAGAGTGTTGTTATGCTGTGGTGATGAATAACAATGGGTGTACTGATACCTCCACTTGTTTTTCATTTGTGGGTATTGGTAAATTGAATACCGCAAAGGTTAGGTTATACCCCAATCCTTCCAATACCAATGTTACTCTTGACTTTGGTTCAGCAATGAATCGGGAAATTTTGTTGACGGATGTGCAGGGAAAAACCGTTCAGGAGGTGAAGTCCACAGCAACAAAAGTTGTTTTAAATGCAGTTGACTTAAATGAGGGAGTATACACTGTTATTATAAAATCAGCAATAGGATATAGTTACGCCAAATTCATTAAAACCAATTAAGCATGGCAGATTTCGATAAATTGTGGAATTACAACAACCCTGCGGAAACAGAAGAGAGATTTCGTGCATTGTTAAGTGAATACAATGCTGAAAGTAATTTGCCATTGCACCTGGAATTGCTTACGCAAATTGCACGCACTTTTAGTTTGCGCCGTATGTTTAATGAAGCGCACGAATTACTTGATGGAGTAGAAAGCAAATTAAGTGAGAAGCCGTCAGTAGCGCATGTACGTTATCATCTGGAAAGAGGGAGAACATTTAATTCCTCAGGTAAAAAGGAAGAAGCGAAGAAGGAATTTGTAGCAGCGCGTGAGATAGGCGAAGCGCTTAAACAGGATTTCTATACCATAGATGCTATACACATGCTGGCTATTGTAGCACCGCATGAAGAAGCCATTAAATTAAACGAAGAAGGACTATTAGTTGCTGAGGCCTCCTTACACGAGGGCGCTAAAAACTGGTTGGGTCCTTTATACAATAACCTGGGCTGGGGCTACTTTGATAGCGGCCAATATGAAAAAGCGTTGAGCATATTTCTGCGCTCCTTACAATGGCGCATTGAAGCAGCCACCAAAGCAGGCAAGGAAACGACACCCGAAGTATTTATAGCCAAATGGTGTGTAGCCCGCACGCTGCGTGCCCTTAACCGATTAGATGAAGCCTTAAAAGTGCAATTGGGTTTGCTGGAAGAAATGGTGGAGAAGGACCAGCCTGACGGTTACGTATACGAAGAATTAGGGGAGATTTACCTTGCCAAAGGTGAAGAAGTAAGCAAAATGTACTTTGGTTTTGCACATACTGAGCTGGGTAAAGACGAGTGGTTTGCCCAAAACGAAACGGCCCGCTTGCAGCGCATGAAGGACCTGAGCGCTTAACAAAACCTTATAACCCACTGATAACGTATTAGTAATACACTAATACAATTTCCTTTTGCTTTAATGAAGGCCTTACCTATTCAATATGTGAAAGGCTCTTCCTGAAATTATCCCCCAATTGGGGGACATACTTTATTTCTCTGCAACCGCTAAGGCACTTATCTTTACCGCACCCAAAAAATAAAGACATGAGAAACCTCTACCTCGTTTTTCTTCTGCTGTGTAGCACTGCGTTTTTGTTTGCAAAAGATGTTGACCAGGCTTATGCCCTGCAGGTTGGCAAAAACTTTATACTGCAAAACAGTGAACGCACTGAAGGCAATTTAAATCTGACCTTATCGTACGGTGTTACTACTAATACCAATGTTGGCCGGCCAAGTGATGGCAAGCCCGTTTATTATGCATTTAACTTAAGCGGTGGCGGCTTTGTTATTATAGCCGGTGATGATTTAGTAGAACCTGTGCTTGCCTACAGCCTTGAAGGAGATATAACCAAAGAAACTGCGAACCCCGCAGTTAAGAAGTGGCTGGATAACTATGCCGAGCAAATAGTTTACGTTAAAGAGAACGTTACTGAAACAAAGGATGTAATTACCCAACTATGGCATGATTACTATTACAACCTTGTGCCCGAGAGTGTAGGCTCTCGCGGAACACAGGCGGTTAACCCTTTATGCCAAACCAAGTGGAACCAGGCCCCTAACGAAAACGGCCAATGCCCTTATGATAATGCCTATGGCGAGCGTTGCGTAACAGGCTGCGTTGCCACGGCAATGGCACAGGTACTTAAGTATTGGAACTTCCCTACACAAGGCACAGGCTTCCATTCTTATAACGATCAGAACTATGGTGCACAAAGCGCCAACTTTGGCAGTACCACTTACCAGTGGTCATCAATGCCAAACGTATTAGGTTCAGCTAACAGCGCGGTTGCAACACTAATGTACCATTGCGGGGTAGGGGTTGAAATGCACTATGGTGTTGGCGCTACCGGTGGCAGCTCTGCTTATGTAGTAGCCAGCCTTGCCCCGGGCCAGGCCTGTGCAGAATATGCTTACAAAACTTATTTCGGTTACGACCCTGCCACTTTGCAAGGGGTGGTTCGCCAGAACTATGCTGATGCTACATGGGTTAGCATGATGAAAGGAGAACTGGACAACAGCAGGCCAATACAATATGCCGGTATAGGTAACGGCGGTGGCCATACCTGGGTTTGCGATGGTTACGACCAAAACAACCTTTTCCATATGAACTGGGGCTGGGGTGGTAACAGCGATGGTTACTTCTCTTTAAACAACTTAGACCCTACTGCTTTAGGCGCAGGTGGCGGAACCGGTGGATTTAACGGCAACCAGCAAGCGGTTATAGGTATTAAGCCGGTTAACGGCGGTGGTGGAGGCGGCGGTGGCGGCGGCACCATTAACCAGGATAGCATAATACTTTATGCAGCTACAACCGTTAGTGCCAACCCAGTTCAAACAGGAAGTTCATTCAGCGTTTATGCCACTATTGCCAATGCGGGCGGCGCCGATTTTACGGGTGATTTTGCCGCAGCTCTTTTTGACAACAACGGCGTATTTGTTGATTACATACAGGAGTTTACCAGCCAAACTGCACAAGCAGGTTTTTACTACAACGTAACCTTTACTACTAACAGCCTTAGCGCCATACCGGGCAACTACATAGTTGGTATTTTCTACAAGAACGGCAGTAACAACTACTCGCTAATTAACCCTGCGGGCTATAACAACCCTGTTAGCATTACCATTACAGGCCCTTCTAACAGCATACAGATGTACAGCAATACTACGTTTAACCCAACTACTGTAACCAAGAACCAATCGGTTACCATAAGTAACCAAATGGCCAATGCCGGCGGAAGCACTTTTACAGGATGGCTTAGCGCTGATTTGTTTACGCTTGATGGAACATACGTAACCAACATTGAAGAAATTTCCGGCGTAAGTATGGCCGCAGGTAACTACTATAACGTGCAGTTTGTTTCAAACGGTTTAAACGTTGACCCCGGTACTTACCTGGTAGCTTTCTTCAGTTCGCCTGACCATAATACATGGACCCTGGTATATGGCCAAACATACGCTAACCCGGTTGAGGTAACTATTGTTGATGCACCATTAAGCCCGGATATTTATGAAAACAACAATACATCGGGCGCAGCTTATGTGCTACCTGTAAACTTTAGCGGCAACAACGCTGCCGCAAATACAGCAGGTACCAACATGCATATAGGTAACGATTACGATTACTTCAAAATCAATCTACCTTCAGGCACTAACTACTCTATAAGCGCACGTGTGCACGATAGCTACAACAGCGGTAACGGTAACAACTATACCAATGATGCGCAATTCAGCTATATGGTTAACGGCGGTAGCTGGAGCGATGCTTATGATGATGTAATGCCCGGCCCTATTTATGTAGCAGGAGGCGGCACTGTAATATTCTTTGTAGCCGACTACTTTACCGGCACTACAGGCACCTACCTATTGGACTTAAGTATTGTGCGCGGGCCTAACGTAGGAATTGAAGAAACCACTGCGAATAGTTTGAAGGTATTCCCTAACCCTACACGCAATATACTTTTTGTTGATGCAGGTAAGTTAGAAGGTGGTTATGAACTGAGCATTTATAATTCAGTTGGCGAATTGGTTAAGACGGACCTTGGTAATGTCAACGGCAACATTATTAATACCAATGTTGAAACGCTGGCAGCGGGTATGTATACCCTGCATGTTAAAACTGCTAATGGCCTACTTCAATCAAAATTTATTGTTGAGTAATGAAAGCTATAATTCTTGCAGCAAGCACGGCAATTTTAATTGCCGTGCTTGGCTGTAAAACGCAAACCAGCACTAACGTAAGTTACGCAGGTGAACCCGCTGTGGTTTATAAAACCAAGGGCGATTACAGCATGAATGTGCCTGTAACCATGAACGAAAGCAAAACGGAGATAGTAGCTTACCCCGCGCCAACCGATGTTTATTATAAAGGGGTATTGGCCTATCCTTCACCTTTAAAAAAGGGCTACCTTTTAGATAACCGCGGCATTGGACCCAACACTGTATTTTTGAAATACACCTATGCTGACTATGCAAAACTGACCACTGCCCCTACCCTTAAGGAAATGGGTGATGCGATAATTGATAAAGACCCTTTTTTAGAGATATACAACCTGGGTGAAAGGAGCCGCTATAAAGATGAGGTGGCAGAAATAAATGAGATAATCCGCAAGGGCGGATTAAAGAAGTTTAAGCGGGTTAAATAACCAACTACCTGCGATACTTACCAAAGTTATCGGGGTCCTGGTTAAAGATAAGCTGGTAAGCCACCAATATGCCGGCTAAGCCAAGTAATCCTACAATTAACATACCTTTCTGTTTTAATCAGACAGATTAATTTATACTGCTTTCATAAAAACAGTGATTGGAACGGTAACCGGGTAATAATTACGGCATTCTACTCACAGTGGGCCTTGGGGTAGCAAGGGCGGGTTCAAGCGCACGCAAATAAAATCGGCTTTCTGTAAACTGAATAGTCAAATTTTGCCTTCACCAATTGAGAATAATGAGATGAATGCCTATTCCTCTACCTGGGCATTAAGGTTGGTCCAGTACTTCCTCCATTTATCTAAAACGGTTTGGAAATCCTTAGGCAAAGGAGCCTCAAAAAACATTTTTTTACCCGTAGTGGGATGAATGAAACCTAATGTAGCTGCATGTAAGGCCTGGCGCGGCAAAATTTCGAAACAGTTTTCAATAAATTGCTTGTATTTACTGTAAACCGTGCCTTTTAAGATTTTATTGCCACCGTAGCGCTCATCGTTAAACAGGGTGTGGCCAATATATTTCATATGAACGCGTATTTGGTGCGTTCGGCCCGTTTCCAATTTACATTCAACCAGTGTTACATAGTTTAAGCGCTCCAGCACTTTATAATGCGTTACCGCGTGTTTGCCAAAATCACCATCAGGAAAAACCTCGAATTGGCGGCGGTCGCGATTATGGCGGCCTATATTACCGGTTACGGTGCCTGCATCTTCCTTTACATCGCCCCAAACAAGGGCCACATATTTACGATCAATGGTGCGGTCAAAAAACTGTTTAGCCAAATGCGCAAGGGCCAAATCGGTTTTGGCAATAATCAACAAACCGCTGGTTCCCTTATCAATACGGTGCACCAAACCGGGGCGAAAATACTCGCTGCCGCTCGGAAGATTTTGAAAGTGCCACAACAATGCATTAATCAAGGTGCCCCGATGGTTACCCAAGCCGGGATGCACCACCATTTTAGGGTCTTTGTTAATGATAACTACATCATCATCCTCATAAATAATTTCTAAGGGAATATTCTCGGCTACTAAGTCGTAGTTCTCTGCATGGCGGGGTATAAGCAGACGGATGCTATCGCCGGGGCGTATTTTATAGCTTTGCTTAACAGGCTTACCGTTTACGGTAATACTACCTGAATCGGCCGCACTTTGAATTTTGGTGCGGCTAACATTAGCTCCCAAATGCACTGATAGAAACTTATCTATTCTTACAGTAGTTTGCTTGGGGTCAATTTTAAGATTGACCTCCTCAACATAGTCATCGGAACCTTCCCCTTCAACAGAAGCTAAGTCCTCTTCTTCCAGCCCGTCCTTCATTAATCGGCCTGCTTAACGGAGTTCAAATGATTCTTCAAGCGGTCAATTACGTATACTTCCTGAGGATCGTACCCGTGAAGGATAGCAAGATGGTAAGATAACCAATCGCCAAAATGTATAAGGTAGAAATGCTTTTCAAACGAATCGCTTCCCTTAGCCTGTATTTCAAAAACGTTTTCAGAATACTTACTTACTACATCTTTTTTAAACAGAATGCGCTCTGTGTTACGAGGGAACTCATCAGAAGAACGCAGAATAAGTACAGCGAGGTTACCATGCTGCTGTTTCCAGCCCACAATTTCATTGTGATTCATTTCGGGTATTACGTTGTACCAGCTAAACATTTTTGAGTTTTCGTTTAGCTGTTGTTTTAAACGCAGCGCTACGCTTTCGTACTTATCTTCTGCGTAAATGATAATTACCTTTTCTTCCAGCTTACCTGCTAAAAACTCTGAATCTTCAATTATGGCTTCCTGCTCGTCTACCAGAAACTGAGCCACTTTTCTAAAAGAGGCCTTGAAAGAATCGCTTATTAAACCATAGTGGTGCAGTATAAAAAACAACTGTATGGAAGAGTAGCCTAAGCATGCGCGCGGAGGCATGCCATCGGGTATGTGAATTACATCAAACTTATTATCGTAAGCAAGGCGGGCCAGTTTACCGCCTGAGGTAACACAAACCGGCTTTATGCCTTTTTGAACTGCCTCAGTAGCGCAGCTTATAACTTCTTCGGTATTGCCTGAATAAGAGGCCAAAATCAAAAGGGTAGAATCGTCAACAAATGCGGGCAAAAAATAGCCCTTACTAACGGTAACGGGAACCTGCAGTGAATCGCGCAATAATTCGGCTAATAAATCGCCGCCGATACCCGAGCCACCCAATCCGGCAACAACCACATTTTTTATAGGCTTGTTAAAGGTATTGAGGATGTTGGCCTCTTCGCCTATAACAAGAGCTTTTAAAATTTGTGCGGGAAACTCGCGTATGAGATTAAGCATTGAAAACAAATTAAGCCTGCAAATATAATTGGGTTAGGGTAATACTGTTACTTATAACGCGGGTGAAACTGCATTATGGTGCTGCGAAGGTAGTCGCGATCCAGGTGGGTGTAAATCTCTGTGGTTGTAATACTTGCGTGGCCCAGCATTTCCTGCACGGCCCGTAAATCGGCCCCTCCTTCAATTAAGTGCGTGGCAAACGAGTGCCGTAAAGTGTGGGGGGAAATGCTCTTTTTAAGGCCAATAGCAGCCGCGCACTCCTTTATAACCAGGAATACATACATACGGCTGAGCCGCTTGCCCCGTCTGTTCAGGAAAAGCATATCCTCCTCCCCTTTTTTAATATCCAGGTGAACGCGCACATCATCGCGGTACATTTTAATGTATTTAATGGCCTGCGAACCTATGGGCACCAGTCGTTCTTTATCTCCCTTACCCAGTACTTTTATAAACTCCACATCCAAAAACAGGTTGGAGATTTTAAGATTGATTAGCTCACTTACGCGTAAGCCACAGCTATATAAAACCTCAAGCATGGCCCTGTTGCGCATACCTTCAGGTGTGCTTAGGTCTATAGAACTTAAGAGGGCATTTACTTCTTCTACAGAAAGAGTATCGGGCAGTTTGCGCGAGAGTTTGGGGGAAGAAAGCAGTTCGGTTGGGTTAACGGAAAGCACATCTTCCATCATAAGGTATTTATAGAAGGCCCTTAAGCCGGAAATAATGCGGGCCTGCGAATGGGCATCCATACCTAGTTCATGCACTGTTTTTACAAACCCTTCAAGATGGCCCAGTTTAATTTCCTCAACACCTAAGTGCAGGTTTTCGGCGGCCAGGTAACTAACGAACTTATTTACATCGCGCAGGTAGGCTTCAATGGAGTTAGCAGACAGCGATTTTTCTAACTGCAAATAACTTTTAAAACCCTTTATATAGGCCTGCCAACTCATACACAAGTTTAGAGGATAAGGGTGGCATTTTCTACCGGGCATAAACAGCTAAAAAGTGTATTACCTATTTACTATGCACTTGCTTAAATTGCGGGCATGAGCAAGAAGAAAATCATTATAATAAACGGACCTAACCTTAACCTTTTGGGTAAACGCGAGCCGGATATTTACGGCGATATGAGCTTTGACGAGTTTTTTAATGAGATAAAGGATGTGTACAGCGATGATGTGCAGTTAAGCGCTTTTCAATCGAACATAGAAGGAGAACTGATAGATAAATTGCAGGAAGTGGGCTTTAGCTTTGATGGTATAATTTTAAATGCGGGCGGTTATACCCACACCAGCGTGGCTATACGCGATGCTGTGGCGGCTATTAAAACGCCGGTAATAGAAGTGCACATCAGTAACCCTTATGCAAGGGAAGAATTCAGGCACACCTCCTTAATAAGCGGGGTGAGCAAAGGTATTATTGCGGGCTTTGGTATGGAAAGCTACGTATTGGCGCTGGATAGCCTTTTATAGCTACTTAATTATGCCATTAAGACGGCTGTATTTTTGATACAAACCAATAATGGTTTTGGTGATGTCGTAATCGCTGGCGGTTTTAATAAAGTCCGGCGGCAGGTTACAATAGCGGTCGAAATCGTCAAAGTATTCTTCAGGCAAATCAATAAGGCCATTCTCGTTGTAGTAGCGCAACAACTCTTTAAAGATGCGCACACGCTCATCTTCTTTCATCTGCTTCTTCAGTTTCTCCCGCTCCTGAGCGCGTGAACTGAGCAAATCATATAACGCACTAATAGGGCTGGTAAAACTCATTATAGGGCGTTCTAACTCACGGGGTGTTATACCCATCTTTCTGCGCTCCTCTTCAATTTGTTCAAGGCTTTTAGGTGCTTTAATAATAATGGGCTGGCTTAGGCCGGTAGTTAAAGGCTCCAACAATAAATTATAAGTATAAGTAGGGCGCAAAATAGAATCAGCCACGGAAAACTTGATGGTGCGGTAACCGGGATAGAAAAGGAATATGGTATCGCGCTTAGGCATTCTTAATTCAAAGTTGCCTTTGGAATCGGAAGCAATAGTGAGGCTGGCCTTGGAATAGATAACATTAACAAAGGACAGCGGCCTAAAAGTGTAAGAATCCAATATGGTTCCCTTAATGGTAACGGTATCGGATTGGGCGGAAAGTTTAAAACTGAACAACAAGGCTAAAAGCAGCCCCGGTAAATGCCTCATGCAACGAATATATGGAACATTAAAACGATTAAACCTTTTTTACAGTATTTAGCAGTTAGCGGTATTTTACCGTAGTATACAGAATGGAATAAGAGGTTAGTTAAGCGAAGCGGAGAACTCCTCAATAGCGCTATAAACCAAATGCAATTCAGCTTCGGTAATGCAGTAAGGCGGCAAAATGTAAATTACGTTACCCAAGGGGCGAAGCACAATACCCTTGCTTATAAAAAAGGTATAGGCCTTATCGCGTATGTTGCTTAAATAACCACCGTCTTCAGCTTTAAATTCAATCGCTACTATTGTGCCCTGATGGCGCACTTCCTTAATAGCCTTTTGCAATTTTATTCTTTCCGCAAGAGCAGCATGCAGTTCAGCAATGCGCTCAATTTTAGTTAAGGTTCTTTCCTGCTCAAATACTTCAAGGCTGGCAATGGCAGCGGCACAACCAAGCGGGTTGCCAGTGTAGCTGTGTCCATGAAAGAGCATTTTTGATTTATCATCAGAAAGGAAGGCGGTGTAAATATCCTCAGTGCAGGTAGTAGCTGCAAAAGGCAGAAAGCCTCCGGTTATTCCTTTAGAAAGACAAACTATATCGGGCTTATTGGCGCAATGGTCTGTAGCTAAAAATTTACCGGTGCGGCCAAAGCCGGTCATTACCTCATCTGCAATGGTTAGCACAGCATTCTCTTTACAAATGCCAATAAGCTTATTAAGCGTTTCAGCCTTATACATAAGCATACCTGCCGAACCTAATACCAGCGGCTCGAAAATAAATGCTGCTATATCATCGCGCTTCACTGCCCTAAGCAATTGCTCCACTACAATCTCGCCATTAGTGTAATCGGGGGTATCAATAAAAACCACATCAAACAACAGCGACTGAAAGGCATTGGTAAAAACGCCGCGTGCACTTATGCTCATTGAGCCAAACGTATCGCCATGGTAAGCATCGCGAAAAGCGATAATCTTATTTCGTTTCTGCCCTTTATTATTCCAGTATTGAATGGCCATTTTAATTGCTGCCTCTACAGCGGTAGATCCATTATCGCTGTAAAAAATGCGGGAGTGATAGGGAATATGCGCTAAAAGTTTTTGTGCCAGTTCCTCAGCTGCCGGATGCGTAAAGCCTGCAAAAATTACCTGTTCTAAGGTTTGCGCCTGTTGCGCTATGCGGGCTGCAATATGCGGGTGGGCGTGGCCGTGCAGGTTGGTCCACCAACTGGCTACTGCATCTAAATATTTATTGCCTTTATCGTCAAACAACCATGCTCCTTCTCCCCTAACAATTAAAGGGAAGTTGCCTGCAGTTTGCATTTGCGTGTATGGATGCCAAACGGAACTTGAGGATTGCCTCGGTTGATTCATAGCTGAAAGTGCTCCAGTAAAGATACTCTTAATTTAGCCGCCTGCTGAATAACGAAGTCTTTTGAAGGTTTGTCCACTACATCAATGTGGCCTAATACAGGAAGTTTGTAGAATTTCAGAATAATCTCTTCGTTATCGTTAAACGGAGGGCCATTAAAAATAAGCCCGGTTACGGTTATGCCCTTGCTGCGTAATACTTCAATGGTTAACAGCGTATGGTTAATGCTGCCGAGGTAATTTTTAACCACCAGAACTACGGGTAGCTCTAAAAACCTGATTAAGTCGAGTTGTAAAAACTTTTCAGTTAAAGGAACCATTAAGCCACCCGCACCTTCCACAATTAGTTTACGGTCGGTAGGTAATTTGCACAAGGCTAAATCAATATTTACGCCTTCCATGCGGGCGGAATAATGCGGGCTGCTTGGATTTTTTAAAACATAGGCCTCCTTGTGTACCCGGGTCTCTGTGTTAGAGATTAGCAGGTTTACTGTTTCCGAATCTGATACTTCATCAATACCGCTTTGTATGGGTTTCCAGTAATCGGCGTGCAGCGCTTCTGTTAGCACCGCTGCCGAAATTGTTTTGCCAATGCCGGTATCAATACCGGAAACGAAAATCTGTTTTGGAAATTGAGTCTTCATATCACAAACGCCTTCGCTAATTCATTAACTTCCTGTTCCGTATTAAAGCTATGCAGACATACCCTTATTCTTTCAGTGCCTTTAGGCACTGTTGGATAAAGAATAGGCCTTACATCAAAACCTTTCTGCCTTACTTTTTCAGCCAATGCCTTAACCTTATCATTACCTTTTAACACTATTGATTGTATAGGCCCGCTTGATCCAACAACAGAAAAATTTGCCTCTCTCATAGCCTTCTTAAAACTAACGGCAAGTTTTATAAGATATTCTCTTCGGTTTTGCACATTTGACAGATAACCGTATGCGCACTTAATTACTGCAAGATTTGTAAAGGGCAATGCAGTAGAAAATATAAAAGGACGGCAGTAGTTTAACAGAAATTCCTTTAGGGGCTGAGCACATACTACCGCCGCGCCACAGGAGCCAATAGCCTTACCGAAAGTATAAATACGGGCGAGGCATTTATCCTCAATACCCGCTTGGTTCGCAAGCCCGCTACCATCCTTTCCATAAAGACCGTTTGCATGTGCTTCATCTACAATAAGGCCGGCTTCAAATTTTTCGCAAAGCGCGGCTATCTCCTGTAAAGGTGCAAAGTCCCCATCCATGGAATAGAGGCTTTCAACCACTACATATTTTAAGCCTTTCGCAGCGCTCAATTTTTGCTCTAAATCAGCAAGATTATTGTGAAGAAAAGGCACTTTATCAGCCTTGCCATGGCGTATTCCATCGTGCACAGAAGCGTGCACCAACTCATCGTAAATTACGGTATCGCCCCTATAAGGCAAAGAAGATAGCAGGCCATAATTAGCAGTAAAACCGGAATTAAAAATCAAGGCTGTATCGGCATGATGGAAGTTAGCCAACATACTTTCCAATTCTTCGGCATAGGCGCTATTGCCCGTTAAAAGCCTTGAACCTGTACTGCCCAAAGAATAATCGGGATAATGAAGCAGTTCAGCGGCTACCCGTTTTTTCAATTCAGGGTCGCGTGCGAAACCGAGGTAATCGTTAGACGTAAAATCAATTAAAGCAGAAGCCGGTTTAAGCGAACGAAAATTATTTTCCTTTTTCCGTTCTTCGTTTCTGCCGTTTATATAATCATCTATGCGGGAAGACATACCTAATCAGGTAGAACTCATTTCAGTGTTCTCTACTTTAAATGACTCGCGGGCTTTTAAACCAAGTAGTTCAAACATCTCTTTATCGGCATCAAAATCAGGGTTAGGGGTGGTTAACAATTTCTCCCCTGTAAATATGGAGTTGGCACCGGCCATAAAACATAAGGCCTGTTGTTCGTAGGTCATTTCATTACGGCCTGCGCTAAGGCGAACCATAGCCTTTGGCATTACAATACGTGCCGTAGCAATCATGCGTACCATTTCCCAGGTTTTAACGCGCTGTTTACCTTCAAGCGGTGTGCCTTTAACAGCCACTAGTGCGTTAACCGGTACGCTTTCGGGGTGGCTTTTGCGCGTAGCTAAGGTGTGCAACAACTTAATACGGTCATCATCGCTCTCACCCATGCCTATAATACCACCGCAGCAAACGCTTAAGCCGGCTTTCTCAACATTGTCCAATGTTTTCAGGCGGTCGTCGTAGGTGCGGGTAGTTATTACATCACCGTAATATTCATCGCTGGTATCAAGGTTGTGATTGTAGGCATACAAGCCGGCTTCCTTTAAGCGCATGGCCTGGTCTTCAGTTAGCATGCCCAAGGTGCAACATACTTCAAGGCCGAGAGCGTTAACGCCCTTAACCATATCAATTACTTTATCAAAGTCAGAATTATCGCGCACATTACGCCAGGCGGCACCCATACAAAAGCGGGTTGAACCACCATTTTTGGCATCCAGCGCCTTGCCTATCACCTCTTCGTACCCCATTAGTTTATGCGCTTCAACACCGGTGTTATAGCGGGCGGCCTGCGGACAATACGAACAGTCTTCGGAACAGCCCCCGGTTTTTACTGAAAGCAGGGTGCACACCTGTACTTCGGCAGTAGCCTGGTATTTACGGTGCATTAAAGAAGCGCGGTAAATTAGTTCCAGCACAGGGGTGTTATATATCTCCCTTATCTCGTCAAGGGTCCAATTGTGTCTTATTTCTTCAGCCATTGTTAAACTGTTTGGGCAAATATAAAATACAAACCGAGGAAAAGGCGGAAAGCTTACTGCAGCAAAAACCGCGCTATGGCCTTGTGGCCCTCGGCCGAAAAGTGAATTTCATCAGCAAAAAGAAAGAGGGCTTCAGGCTGTTTTTCCTTTGCCAGGTTATCCACTGCGTCAAAAAACTCAATACCATTAGAAGAACAATATTCAGCTACCATTTGTTGGGGTGTTCGGTTGCCTTTATCCTCTGTTAATTGCGAGCGGTAGGGCATCATTACCACATTAAAATAAATGCCCCGCGCCTTACACAAGGAATCGCACAGATAGAGGTAGTTCATGCTTTCCTTAAAACGGGCATTATCGGCAGTATAATAGGCTGCATCATATTGAAAATAGCGGTTAGCGTTGCGGAACATAAAAAGCTTAAGCAACTTATAGGTAGCATAATGCTCCTGCAAAAAATTGCGCGCAGCGGTTGTTGCTCCGCTTTGGGCCATCACAGGTAAACTATCGCTTTTTGCAGAGCCGTAAACATCGTTCAAACAGAAAAAAACAGTTACCAATTCAACGGTAGAATCTGTATTTAAGTAGTGCGTTAAAACATTCAGGTAATCATTAGTAGAATAACCGATAAGGGAGCAGTTCAACACGCTGTAATCTTTCAGTTCTTCAGAACATAGGCTGCTAAACGTTTCGTTATCCTCCACTCCTACGCCTTCCGTTACTGAATCGCCTATAAAAAGCCACTTCTTCTTTTTAGCATCAAGGGGGGCTTTGTTCTTCCTGCAGCCCAATGCATCTGTATGAAACTTTTTGCCCCAAACTGTGCCTTCTGCATTTTCTTTTAATCCGGAGGAAGTGAAGTATTTATTGTCAATAATCAGCGATGAGTCGAAACTACGGTTGTATACATAGTGCAGCGTAATGCGGCATGCCACCTCTAACAACAGCATTATGGCTATTACCGTTATTACATTTATGAATAAACGAAGTGCGAGTTTCATTACCTTACAAAATTGTATGCTATAAACACAAAAACAAATTGAATAAACATCATACCGTCTAAAACAAAATAATACCAAACATCGCCGGTTTGCTCAGTAAGCGGTTGAATGCAGGCTATAGATAAAAGCACCGAAACATTAACCGCCATAATATTGCCAAAGCTTACCTCAGACAAGTAATACTGCATAAAGTTTACAACAAGCAACAGCAGCAATACCCCCTGCGCAAGGCGCTTGGTACCCGTTACGCCTAATTGCATAGGCAAAGTTTTAATTCCGTAGGCGCGGTCGGCGGCAATATCTTTTATTTCAAAAGCCATAGTTAAGGCCATTACAAACAGAAAGCGGCGCAACAACAGAAAGCACAAAACCTCAATTGAAACTCCGTGGCCTGCTAAAGGAATTATTACTGTAGTTACCGACCAAACCAAGCCTACAAATGCCGTTTTCAATAAGCCATAATCGCGCAGTTTTTTACCCCCCGTAAAAGGCACACTTACGAAACCATAAAGGGCTGTTATAACACCAAGTGCTACTGTTACCTGTTGCGCCCTAATGCGAAGTTTAAAGAACAAGATCACCGTTGCCAGCCCTGCTATTAGTAAAATTATTTTAGCTGTTATGGGGTTGTTATCGGCCCAGGTATTGTGCGTGGTAGTAGTGCCTGAATGCGTGCCTACGCGAAATTTAAGCGCTGAATAGGCAAATACCGTGGAGCAGAAAACGAAAGCCGACACATAGCCCGCCCATAAATGCTGCCCCACCGTAAGTTGATTGGTTAGCACCAGGGCAACAGCACAAAGGCCAATAAAGATATTGCCATACAAAAAGAAAGAGAGTATGCGCCGGGCCAAATTCACCCTACAAGTTTACCTATTTTATAAGCGCCTTTTGTATAAACTATTCCTTATTTAGCAATATAAAGTGCATCAATGTTTAAGAACATACGCGAATACGAAAACACACACATAGCCCTGTGGTTGATTAAAGATTGTTGTTGGGTTATGAATTTTAAAATAGGCGGTATGCTTATGATTTTGCCCACGCTGGTGGTGGCTATTCACATTACCTGGCTTTCGCGCAAAAATGTGGCCGACCTGTTCCATAATATCGCTATCTGCCTTTGGATATCAGCCAATGCAACATGGATGACGGGAGAGTTTTTTTATGATGATACGCTGCGGCCTTATGCAAGAGTATTCTTTATTGCAGGCCTTATTGTAGTGGCTATTTACTACATAGTGCATTTCCCAAAAAGGAAAAAGGAAGCGGGGCCGGCAGAGTAGCTACTTAAGAAAGATAAAGATTGCTACCCAGATAACCACAGCGGCAATACCGGTAACCACCGGCACTTTATTCAGCACATCGTTCTTGTTGCATACAACTATACCCATATCCGTAATGCTTCGCACAAAAAAGCCAAGAGAGAAGGTCATAAGGCTGATTAATACTGTAGCAAAGTGAAGTATATTAAAGTTGCCTGCCAAGGAAAGGTACAAGGGCGCAACTACAATGATTGGAAGAATGAAAACCTGAAAGAAAACGTAAACCTTACCTGAACGATGGTGAATAAGTTTACTGCTATGCGAATACTCTAAAAAACGGTAAGAGAAGAAGTAACCGCCCAACACATTAAGAATAAAACCGGCAAACATTACTACCAGCAAAGGCGCAGAGCCTAAACGAAACCAGGCCCCCAATATGGCAAAGCTGCGATAGAACGGAAAGGTGGTACTTTCTAAGCCTATTGGGGCTTCAATCATATTAGCAGTAATAAGGTTGAGGCTGGCCACCACTATCCATAGAAAAAGCAGCTTATATTGATTTACCATTTTTTCCCATGTATGATAAATGCTATTGCCTATCATTATAAGAAGAATACAGATAAGCGGACCGGCAGAATAAACCACAATAACCCGCGGTAAACTCCAACGGCCGGGTTCGGTAACCGTTCTAACCTCGGAGAAACGGAATTTTACCCAGTATTTAAGCGCCAGGCAGGCCAGCGCCTCAATAGATTCATAACAAAGTGTGGTAAGCACCAAAGCAAAGAACAACAGTAAGGCTGAGTTTACCGCCCTACGCAAAACGTTTATGCGCGGCTCATCTATGCTAACGTTTGCATAGTAGTATCCGTAATCATCCATTGATTTCATGAGCGTGCACGTTTCTATTCGTTCTGTAATAAAAGTATAACAACAAAGCCAGCACAGGAATTACAAACACATAATCGTGCGCCAGCCATAATTGCGCAGGCGAATATATTTTAACCAGCATTAGGCCCGCTAATCTTAACACATTTAAGGCCTGAATTGCAAATAAGCCTAATAGTATGTATGCCGCTTTTTTTAAAGGGCTTACTTTACTTATTAAGGTTAAGGCAGTATGATAAAACATTAACTGAAATCCAAGGCAGTAATTACCTACGGCCATGCTGCCGGCATACTCGTAATTTTTTATCCATATATAAGGCGAACGGATAAGGGCACCGTAACCGAAAACATGAAGTAACGACTGTGTAGCAGCCAGTAACACCTGGCGAAGCCCCTCATTGATGGTTTCCCATACGCGGCTTAAAGCAGGTATTGTGCGGGCTGTAATAGGCACACTTTCTACACCAACCAGTTTAATCCAAAGTTTCCAAATGAGCCAAATGGCCAGAAACCAGGCTAAAAAAGAGTAATCAGAAAAATTGTGCTTAGAAGAATGCGGTTGGCTTAACCCATTATTTTCTTCCATACAGGAAGTCCTTTAAGGCGTATTGCCGCAGCACCTAATAATAAACTAAGCGCAGCAGGATCTAATGGAACTGATGTAGTATTGCCAGGGCCTCCCGGAGGAAGCGGCTGAGCATGGGCAACAACACCGAATGTCAATAACACAACCAAAACGAAGGTGATTTTCGAAAACTTTTTCACTTACGGTAATTTTTAAAAATTAAAAAACGTTTTGCCCATTTCCCGAAAATTCGAGACCGCAATATAGATATTTAGTTGTAAAGTAAAAATCAGGGAATCGTGAAATTTTAAAAAAGCCCTGAAAATCACTAAAAACAGTGATTTTCAGGGCTTTACTTGTTATTTTATTGAGCTTATCAATACCTTTTTAGTGGTAATGCCTTCATTTGTTTTAACGCTCACAATAAGGTAACCCGCTTCAAGGTTGTTCAGTTCGCGGCTGTAAATGCTGCTTGCGCCCCATTTTTCGCTGCTTACTTTTTGGCCCAATACGTTGTAAATGTCAATGGTGGCCTCGCTTACTTTCTGCTTGTTGAAGTCAACATACACACGGTTGGCATTGCTCCATATGTTCAGCTTGTTGTTGGTAAGGTCAGTTATACCGGTAGCTGTTTTAGCGGTTACTGTTACCATTTGGCTGGTTGTTGAGCTGCAACCATCCGCATTGCTTACGGTTAGGGTAACATTGTAGCTGCCTTCGTTGGTGTAGTTGTGGCTTGCGCTTGCAGTGGTAGCTGTGGTGTTGTCACCAAAGTTCCATTCTGTTGTGGCGGCATTGGCTGTGGTTGAGGTAAAGTTGATATCCTCTCCTGTTTCAGCCGTGTTTGCACTTGCAGTCATGGTAGCTGCTATCGGGCTGGCTCCGGTTATCTGCAGGTTCTTCACTACAGTGTAGTTATTAGCGTCTGTTAGCGTTACTGTGTAAACACCAGGTGTAGCGCTAACCGTTACAGGGTTGCTTTGATTTAAGCTGCCGCTGCTGATTACTACACTGTTGCTGTTAGTTACGGTATAGTTCCAGTTGGCACTGCCCGGTTGCTCTATTGAGATTTGACCTTGAGCTGCACAGCTGGCATTGGTAGTGTTTACTTTGGCTGCAGGGGTAAAGTGCAATACAAAGCGGTTCCAGTTGTCGGCTGTGGTTGAGCTGAAGCTGTAGTCACCGCTTCTTACATCATGGAAGGTGCCCGTCTTCTTGTCTTCCAGCGTGATGTAGCTGGTAGGGTCAAAGCTCTGTAAGCCGTCAAAGTTCATGCTGTAGTTGCCGTTTACGCCCGGCTCAAAGCCTACGTTTACGGTGCTGGTTTGCGCTATGCTGGTGTTGTAGTTGCGCATTAACCATTCCTGTGGGTTGCTGTTGTAGCTATACAAAGTATGGCGGGTTAAGGCACCCGGCATTTTGTAAGCATCCAGTTGGCCGTCGTACTGGCTGGTAGCATCGGTATTAAAGCCTACGGTTGTTTTATCCTTTAAGCCATTAGCTGTATTGGTTACATACAGCGTCATGGTTTCTGCATTATTCTGTTGCTGGAAGGTAGTGCTGCTGCTTCTGGTAAGGTTGTTTTTCATTATAAGGTAGGCAGGGCTGCCGGTAGTCTTTCTTCTTACAAAGAAGGCCTGGAACGGTGCAATAATGTCTTCATCGGTATAAGTACCGGCAAAAGGGCCGGTGGCATTCCATACCGCATGTACTACATCGTAACCACCAGGGTTTGGTGCAGTAGTAAGGTCCAGTGTAGCAAGGTAAGGGTTGCTTACCATAGTCCAGCCCGATACGGTAGGACGACCCTGTAAGCTTACGTTGCTCCAGTTGCTGTTAGTGCCTGTTTGCAAGTAGGCAGGGTCAGTATGGGCAGTACCGCTTAATACAAGTGTACCTGCACCCACTTTACGTACACTGTACCCTTTGGCAGGGATAAGTGGTGAGCCTATGCCTTCTACTTTCCAGCCGGCTACGTTACAGCTTGCGCCGTTTGTTTCATCGTAGGTATATACATTACCATAAAGGCTGTTGTTGGCCAGTTGGGTTTCATCGCAGTTGCCCATAGCCGTTACAAAGCCGCCTGAGCCGTTAGCTGAACCTAAGTTGCCTGCTGTAGGGCCATCCACAGGGCTGCCGAAGTAGTGGGCATCCTGGTAGGCTGCTGCATCGTAAGCACGTTGGGCTGTTATCGGGCCGCTTATGCTACCGCCAAAGCCTGAGCTAAAGTCATCCAGCACAGCTATCTGGCTGGCGCTGGTGCTGCGGAAGCGTAAGGTTGCGCCTGTGGTATTTAAGTTACCGCTTTGTAATTCAACAGCCGTCATTACATCTACAGAAGCGCCGCTTTGTAAGTCGGCTCCTGCTGCGTTGTTTAAGCGCAGGGTGTTAACCTGCAGTTTGCCGCTAACCTGTTGGTTGCTGCTTCCGTTCAATATTAAACTGCCGTTAGCATTACCGGTTATTACAGCATTACTTGAAGTGCCACCATCTAAGTTGCCGCATACGCTTAAGCTGTTGTTATTTACAGTAATAGTAGCGCCATCCTGCACAGTTAGGTTACCTACCTGTATAGAAGCTAAACCAATAGTTGGGAATAAGCCGCCTACAGGTGAAGTTGGGATAAGTGCATCATGCGAACATGTTGTTGGCGCAAAGCCGCTGCTCCAGTTGCCTGCATTTAACCACTGCGTTGTATTACCTAACCATGTGTTTACACCGCAGGTGTTAACGGTTACTACTACACCATCAGTAGCTGTACAGCTATTGCTGTTGGTTACTGTAACATCGTAAGTAGTAGTGCCTGTTGGTGATACCGTGCCGCTTGCGGCGTTGCCGGCAATACCTGAACTCCAGGCATAGGTAGTGATAGAACCGCTACCGGCTGTTGCATTAGCATTTAAAGTAGTAGAGCTGCCATTGCATATAGTAGAAGGAGATGCAGATGGGGCAACTACAGGAACTGCATTTACGCTTACTGCCGTGCTGCTGCTTGCAGTACAGCTATTGCTGTTAGTTACAGTTACATTATAAGTGGTAGTTGAAGAAGGAGATACTGAACCGCCTGATACGTTACCTAAACCGGTGCTCCACGTGTAAGAACTAATAGTACCACTACCGGCTGTAGCATTGGCAGCAAGTGTAGATGAACTACCTGCACAAACCGTAGCAGGTGAAGCAGAAGGAGATAAAGTAGGTATAGCATTTACCGCAACAGTAGTATTACCACTGGCAGAACAGTTATTACTGTTGGTTACTGTTACTACATAAGTAGTGCCTGTTGAAGGTGATACTGAACCGCCTGATACGTTACCGGCTAAACCGGTGCTCCATGCATAGGTGCTTATTGTACCACTGCCCGCTGTTGCATTGGCAGCTAATGTTGAAGAGCCGCCGTTACAAATAGCAGCAGGTGATGCTGACGGTGATAAGGTTGGTATTGCATTAACGTTTACTGTTATGCTGCTGCCGGCTGAACAGTTATTGCTGTTAGTTACAGTTACATTATAAGTGGTAGTTGAAGAAGGAGATACTGAACCGCCTGATACGTTACCTAAACCGGTACTCCAGGTGTAAGAACTAATAGTACCGCTACCAGCTGTAGCATTGGCAGCAAGTGTAGATGAACCGCCATCGCAAATTGTAGCAGGTGAGGCAGAAGGAGATAAAGTAGGTATTGCATTTACTGCAACAGAAGTGTTGCCACTGGCAGAACAGTTATTACTGTTGGTTACCGTTACAACATAAGTAGTGCCTGTTGAAGGTGATACTGAGCCGCCTGATACGTTACCTGCTAAACCGGTGCTCCAAGCATAGGTAGTAATAGTACCGCTACCTGCTGTTGCATTGGCAGCCAATGTTGAAGATTCACCATTACAAATAGTAGCAGGTGAAGCAGTAGGGGATAAAGTTGGCAACGCATTAACTGTTACCGCCTGGCTTGCACTTGATTTGCAACCAACACCATCGGTTATGCTTACAGCGTATGTTCCGCTTGCGTTAACGCTTATGTTATTTGCGGTTGCAGCATTGCTCCATAAATAAGTTAAGCCGGTTGGTGCAGCGTTAAGTGTAACGCTACCACCGCTACAAAAGGTTGTAGGGCCGGTAGGAGTTATAGAAGCTGTAAAGGTGTTATACTTTATAAGTGTAACGTCATCAACACGGTATTGAACAGTTGTTGGAGTTACGTTTCTGAAACGAAGACGTAGGTTTGTGGCATATGGTAAGGCATTATCAAAGGTTACCAATGACCAGTTTGTACCGCCGGTACCTGTTCCGGTTGGAACTGTAACGGTACCCACTGAGAAGTAACTGATACCGTCAAGGCTGTATTCTACTAAAAGGTCGTTACCATTATCAGCATTGGTACTTTTATTCATACCAAATGTTAGCTTATTAGGGAAGGCGTTGGTTGTATTGATGTTAGAGATAACCAAATTCTTTTCGCCAATAGGGCTTGAACCGTTTTGGGTTAAAAAAGCGTTACTGTTACCACTGGAGCCTGTATAGCCGGTAGATGAGGTGCTATTACGCACATCGCCCAGGCCTGAGAATGCAAGCGTTGGGTTAGTTGCCGAAGTATACACACTAAAGTCAATGTTAGTGCCGGAGCTACCGAAGTTCTCCGTAAATACTGTTGCCGTAGTACCGGTTATTGTAGGGCGAACTGTAAATGTGTTTGACATTACAGTTGTTTGCGTTATACAGTTAGCGGAACTGTTCATGTAGCAGTTAACTACATCATTAGGCGATAAAGAAGCCGGTGAGTACGTAGTGCCCACTGCTACGTTAGTGCCATTGAGCTTCCATTGGTAAGTTGGTGAAACACCACCATCGGTTGTAGCGCCTACTGAAAAGCTTTGCGCAACGCCTGCACAAATAGTGCTGTTGGTTGAAGTAATTTTTATGGAAGGAAGAGTTGCGGTGTTAATAGTAACACTAACAGGTCCTTTTGCAGCCGAACAACCAAATGCATCAGCAATTGTAACTGTATAGCTGCCGGTTGAACCTACTGATATACTTTGGGTAGTTTCGGTAGTACTCCATGAATAGGTTTGACCTGATGGGCTAGCCGTTAAAGCAACTGTGCCACCGCACTGTGTTATTGGGCCTGTTGGTGAAACAGAGAAGGTAGTTGGAGTGCCCGAGTAAACGTTTATATCATCTAAGCGGAAGGATACAGTGTTGCTTAGGTTGGTAAAGCGTAAAGATAAAGTAGCTGACTGCGGCAACGCACCGGTAACTTTTACCTGGTTCCAGGTAGCAGTATTAGGTAGTGTGCCAGCAAGGGTAGTCCATGGAATGGTTGTCCATGATGTACCACCGTTAGAGCTAACCTCTAATTGCAGGTTAGAACCTGTTTCGCCGGTAGTAGATTTGAAAATGCCCATATACAATACCATTGGCGATAAACCCGATGTGTTAATACCATCAATACGGAAGTTGGTACCGGCCGTATTAGTTAAAAACACGTTAGCCCCGCCACTTGCACCGGTGTATGCACCTGATGAGCCACCCGTGCTACGGATATCACCGCTACCTGACATAGTGAAACCGTCATTGTCGAAACCGTTAGCGGCTTCGTGTGATGCAATAAGGGTTGTAGTGCTAACGGTGCCCATTGATTCAGTAAACAAAGGCGTTGAATTGCTGTATTGTATAGTAATGTTTTGGCCGTTATCAGTACCTGTAAAAGAAGGCGCGCTACCTACTACGCGAATGCGGTAGCCGGTTCCATTAGCTGTGCTTGAAGGAATGGTAGCGGATATAGTGCCGCTTGCGGTAGAGGTTAAGGTGCCGATTGAAACAGGCGAAGCGAAGCTACCTGAAGCATCAGAAAGTTGTGCGGTAAATACGTTACCCGTTCCGAAGTTAGTAGCAGTGTATGGAACACTAACTGTTGAGCCCGGACAAATAAAGTTAGGGATAAGCACGCTGGTTGCTAAAGTTGGTGTAGGAACCGTTACTGTAATAGAACCGCTGGTAGCGTTTGTAGTGCCTGCATTGGCATCGTCAACAGTTACTGTTGTTGAACCGCCGCCGGTGCCAAACTGGAAGTTAGATGGGAAAGTTAAAACACCTGCGCTAAAACTGCCGGGGTTATTGATAGTGCTGTACCCGGCGGAGTTGGTTACCGTAACTGAACTGGTAACACCAAGGTCGGTATTGCCGTTGGCATCCTGAGCGCGCACAACGCCCGGAGTTGTAAAGTTGGTAAACACGTTAATTGAAGTAGGCGCAAAAGCGGTGGTAAAGTTTAAAGCTGTAGCTGTTACATCAACCGCGTTATTAGAAGAGCCTGATTCAACTGTAGTACCAGGGCTTGACATGCCCGTAGAGGTTACAGCCACCGTTGTAAAGCTACTACCCTGTACTTTAAAGGCAAGGTTTAAGCCATCAACAGTTGTAGGCAAGGTACCGCCTAAAGAGGTTTTAAGCCAAACTTTTAGCGTAAAGGTTTTACTGGCACCATCTGAAATATTACCAAGTAAAAGTGTATTAATACCGCTAAAAGTGATGCTGGTAGCAGCCACTGTGCCGGTTTGTGTGTTTGTGCCATCGCTAAGCTCAGCGCCGGCAATAGCCTGTGTCCAGTCGGCTATATCGTTGCCTGTTCCCTGTGCAATTACAATCTGGCTTATTAAAGTTGGTAAGGCATCGTCTCCCACGGCATCATCCGTTACTGTAAAGTTAAAGTTAGATGAAGCAGCTCCTTGCGTGTTTATTATAGAAGAGATAGATGTAGGTTCACCACCAGTAGCGGCAGAAACATCAGAAGCCGGGGTGGCTGCTGCTGAGAAGGTGCCTGTTACACTGATATCATCTAAGCCTATCTCATCGCGGCTACCTGTACCGCCAACATCGGCGCTGCTCCAACGGATATAATAAACTGAAGATGGGGCTATTGCTAAACCTGTAATGGAAGTTGATTTGGTACCAACTAAAACATAACCCGCTACATCGGCAGTGGTAGGGCTGGTATAATCTAAAGCGGCAACAGCGGTATAAGTAGAGTTGTCGGAAGAATGCGAAAAGTTGAAAGAAGTAGAACGGCCCTGATCGTTACGCACATAAATTTTATACGACACATCTAACTGCGTAATATTTGTGGTTCCGTTGTTTACAATCTTAAGCGTAAGCGTTCCCGGAGAAAAGTCGGACCCGCCGGGCTGAATGAGAAAGCCCGGGTTTGCAGCGGAATGCGGCGTCATTGTAGCTGCATAAAAACCGCCTACAGTTTGTGCTGCGTTAGTTGCCCCCCTGGTATAATCAGTACTAGCAGTGGTTTGAGTACCGCCAAATGAAAGAGCACCATCACTCCACCCGGTAACAGCCCAAGCATTTGAATTCAGTTGCCCTGCACTTGGGGAAGATTGAAAGCCGGCTGCGGTGTATGCGCCATTACTTACGCCCGAAATACTGGAGCTAAAGTCGATGGTTTGAGACGTTGAAGCATTTGTTAAAGCCAATTGAGCATTTACCGTGCTACTAAAACATAGCAGTAAAACAGCCCACGTTACCAGGGAGAGTTTCTTCATACAGGTAGTTTTTTAATTGCGTGTCGTTAGAAGCCGCAAAAATAAGGTATGATGAGCAAAAGGAATGTTGTTTCAACATTAAATTTTCCTCAATTTACTGCATAGAATGTGAGTAACTGTGAGGAGTGCCTAATGCGCTCATAATCACCTTATACCAATGCAACTTCAGTAAAAATAAATTATGTCAGGGGCGTAGAGGCCGATAAAATAAGTGTGAAAACAGGAACTGTCAAGTGCTTACCGGCTCATTTCCGTAAAGTACTGGTAGAAGTAAGGGATAGTTTCAATACCCTTGTAGTAATTGAACAGGCCGTATTTTTCGTTGGGTGAGTGTATGGCATCACTATCTAAACCAAAGCCGAAAAGCACTGATTTGGTGCCCAATACCTTCTCGAACATGGTAACAATAGGAATGCTACCGCCTGTGCGCAACGGTATAGGCGTTTTGCCAAAGGTTTGCTCCATAGCTTTAGAAGCTGCTTTGTAAGCAATAGAATCAGTTGGAGTAACAGCAGCCTCGCCGCCATGGTGCGGCATAACTTTTACTTTAACGCAGGCAGGGGCTATCTTTTTAAAGTGCTCCTCAAACAACTGCATAATCTTCTCGCTTTTTTGGTTGGGTACCAGGCGCATTGAAATTTTAGCATAAGCTTTAGAAGGCAATACTGTTTTAGCGCCCTGACCGGTGTAACCACCCCAAATACCATTAACATCTAAGGTTGGGCGTATGGAAACACGCTCAAGCGTAGAGTATCCTTTTTCGCCAAGCACATCGTTTATATCAAGGTCCTTCTTGTATTCTTCTAAGCTAAAAGGGGCAGCCGCCATTTGGTCGCGCTCCTCTTTGGCTACTTCTGCAACGTCATCGTAAAAACCGGGTATGGTAATATGGCGGTTTTCATCGTGCATAGAAGAAATCATATCGCACAAAATATTGATTGGATTGGCTACCGCACCACCGTAAACGCCGCTGTGTAAATCGCGGTTAGGGCCTGTAACTTCTACTTCAAGGTAGCTTAAGCCACGAAGGCCTGTAGTTATACTTGGCACTTCATTACTTATCATGCTGGTATCAGAAATAAGCACAACATCTGCTTTCAGCTTTTCTTTGTTGCTTACTGCAAAGGTTTCAAGGTTGGCAGAGCCTACTTCCTCCTCCCCTTCTATCATAAACTTAACGTTGCACGGCAAGGCGTTGTTCTTCACCATCATTTCAAAAGCCTTAACGTGCATATACATCTGGCCCTTATCATCACAAGCGCCGCGGGCATAAATGTTTCCATCCTTAACCACCGGCTCAAAAGGCGGTGAGTTCCATAAATCAATAGGGTCGGCAGGTTGAACATCGTAATGGCCATATACCAAAACGGTAGGCAACTTAGGGTCAATTACTTTCTCGCCGTAAACAATGGGATAACCTTTGGTAGGGCAAATTTCTGCCTTATCTACCCCTGCAACTAAAAGGCTAGCCTTAACAGCTTCCGCACAACGCAGCACATCAGGGCCATACTTTTCATCAGCGCTTATAGAGGGTATGCGCAACAGGTCTAACAATTCGTTTAAAAAGCGCTCTTTATTTTGATCAAGGTACGGTTTCAGTTGCTGCATAATGTTTGAGTTACGGAGGGCGAAAATAGAAAAGCCTGCAGCAAATTGTAATCAGAATTGCAGGCCGTAACCGCCAAAGTAATTCTGCAAAGCAGCACGGTTATACTTGTCTTCTCCGCGCCAATCTATGGCAAAGAACCAATCAGCTTTACCGGTTAAAGGACGGCCGGGCGTATTGGCTTTTAAAATTTCGGCGCAGGCCATAATTTCTATAAGCAGGTGAAGTTCCTGCTTAGAGCCGGGTATAATATCTTTCAGTTTAGCCCTAAGGCGTGCCGGGGTACAATCGCCCTCTGCATTATCAATAGTTTCCAGCAAGGTTTTCATTAAGCCCTTATCGTTTTCAGTGGGCTCCGGAATCTGTTCATTTTTAAAAAGCAGTAAATCAAGATAGTTGTAAACCCCAATAAAGTGGCGCACCCCACCCCATTTCAAACGTTCGAAGTTTAATATGTTAAGGTCAATATTTATTCCATAACCAAGATAGGCCTGGTTAAGCTCGGGTGCTGCCAAAATGCGAACCGAATTGGCATAGCTGGCCAAAGCCGAACGCCAATGCACCTTACGGTTAGACAGGCTGCCCAAAAAGGCATCGCTTAGTTTTTTCTTTTCGGTTTGCTGAACCAGCGTAGTTAGTTTTTCCAACAGGCTTTCGCGGGTAATGTTCAGGTGGTCAAACATCAGGCCCTTAGACTTGGCATACTCAAAGTCATCGCGGTCCATACCGCGGTCTTCATTCTCCTTCCAGCCCCTGTTACCCCAATAGGCTTTAAACAAAATTCGTTTTGCCTTCAAATCCATATGTATAAAACGCAAAACCTACGCAAATAGATTGCGCAGACAGCCATTTTTTTTGCCTAAAACGCTTAACATATGCAAAAAAGCATACTCGAAACCTACAACTTCAGCAAAGCATTAGAGCTTAAACTATGGCAGGATATGCGCGGTTACTACACCGTTTACCTTGGTGGCTTACCTATTAATATACATACCGGGCAGGTAGCTACCTCCAACGATAGCCCCGATGATTTGATGCTGAATGAGCGAACTGTAGCTTATTGGTACCCTACCTACCGCGATGCAGTAAGGGTTTATGAACAAATGAAAATGCAATACATAGAAAGCTAAAAGGCTTTTTAAAAATGCGCTTATTTTCACCCGCAAATGAAGGGAATGAATAAGGGTATTCTATTTTTTGCGCTGTTAACCTTAACGGCTATAGCGGGTATTGCTTACTACCAACCGCTGAAAGAAAAACTGCATGAGCGCGAGGAAGGTGAACTATACGGCAATGATGAGGAAGGCGAAGCTGCTGAATACAACTTTAAGCGTTTCCGCAACCCGTTTACCAATGAATTGCCCAAGGATATACGGAAAAAGGAACTTGCTTTTGCCGCTACCTTACCCAAAAACAATGATAGCCGCGCTACCAACTGGCAAAACCGCGGGCCTTATAATTTAGGTGGACGCACCCGTGCACTTGCCCTTGATGTTACCAATGAAAACACAATATTGGCCGGGCAGGTTAGCGGCGGCATGTGGCGCAGTACAGATGGAGGCGCGCACTTTAGCAGTTGCACCCAACCGCAACAACTGCATTCGGTTAGTTGTGTTGCACAGGATAAACGAAGCGGCAAAACCAATGTTTGGTATTACGGAACAGGTGAACAATACGGTGTAGTAAATGCTGCAGGCTTTTCATCGCAGTTTTCAGGTGATGGTATTTTTAAATCAACCGATGGTGGTGTAAGCTGGAGTTTGTTGCCTTCTACCACGTCTAATACGCCAACTACTTTATACGAACAACGCGATTTTGATTTTGTGTGGGAGATTGTGACCGATGCAACCAACAACAGCCAGGATGAAGTATATGCTGCAACCGTTAACGGTGTATGGCGCAGTGTAGACGGCGGAACAAGCTGGACACCCGTTTTGGGTTTGGATACATCCATAAGCCAGATTTCGGAATACACTGATTTGGCTATTACCAGAACAGGGGTATTGTATGCTACTATATCATCAGAAACGCCAAGCAAGGGCATATGGCGTAGTGAAGATGGCATTACCTGGACCAATATTACCCCCAGCGGATTTCCAGCAAGCTATGCGCGTATTGAAATGGGTATAGCCCCCGGCGATGAAAACCAGGTTTACTTTATTGCAGAAACTTCGGGCAGCGGCAGCACAGGCCACAACCTGTGGAAGTATCATTATTTATCAGGCAACGGTAGCGGGGCTGCTGGCGGCAAATGGGAGAACCGCACGGCCAATATACCCGACGACCACTGCACCGGCTTTTACACTTTCGATTTCAGAAAATACAGCAGTCAGACCTCTTACGATATGTATATAGTAGTGCACCCTAGTGATACCAACCTTGTGTTTTTAGGCGGCACTAATATTTTCAGAAGCTTTGACGGATTTAAAACAGCCGCTTACGATTGGATTGGCGGCTACCAATGCGACAGCGCTAAACTGAGTAATTACGTTTACCCTAACCACCACCCTGACCAGCACCGTTTGGTATTTATACCAAGCAACACCAACAACGCTATTTCAAGCAATGATGGTGGTATTATGAAAACTATGGATATAACAGCAACGCCTGTTACCTGGCAATCGTTGAATAATGATTACAACACGGGGCAGTTTTACACCTGTGCCATTGAGCCCGGCAACACCAACAGTGAAATGATTATTGGCGGCTTGCAGGATAACGGCACCTTTTTTACCAATACGGTAGATTACACGCAACCATGGCCTAAGGTTGGTATTGGTGATGGCGCTTATTGTGCCATAACCCATAACCGCACTAATTACTACTTAAGCTGGCAAACCGGTAAGGTGTTTAAATACAGTATTAATGATGATGGCACTGTAAACAACTTAAGCCGTATTGACCCCACCGGCGGCGGCAATGCCTATTTATTTATTGCCCCCTTTATGCTGGCACCCGATGATGATAACGTAATGTACCTTGATGCGGGCCGCACCTTATGGCGTAATGACTCATTAGGGGCAATACCCATGACCGGCAATGAATACAACCCGGTAGCGCAGGGATGGACGAAGTTGAACGGCACTTCAACCGGTAGTGGTATTACATCGCCGCATATTTCGTGTTTGGATATAAGTGAAGAGAACACCAACATACTTTACTTTGGCACTGATGATGGCAGCGTGTACAGATTGGATAGCTGCCGTACGAATAACAATGCATCAAAAATAAATATCACATCTGCCAGCTTTCCTGTGGGGGCTTATGTTAGTTGTGTTGAAGTTGACCGCCTTAACCATAATAAGGTGCTGGTAACCTTTAGCAACTACGGCGTTAAGAGTATTTACTACACTACTGATGCCGGCGCTAACTGGACTGACGTTAGCGGCAACCTGGAAGAACACCCTGATGGTACCGGCAACGGGCCTTCAATAACATGGGGGCATATTTACAATGATGGCACCAACACCAAATACTATATAGGCAGCAGCATTGGTTTGTTTAGTACCGACCAGCTTAACGGCAGCAATACCGTTTGGGTACAGGAGGGAGCCAACACTATAGGCAATGTGGTAATAAACATGATAACATCGCGCACCTTTGATAACACTATTGTTGTGGCAACACACGGTAACGGCATGTATAGCAACAAAGTGTTTACGCCATCGGGCATAGTTAAGGTGGACAACGACCCAATAAGAATGAATGTGTTTCCTAACCCGGGATTTGGAGATTACACTTTAGAAGCAGATAGCCGCTTAGTAGGTGAGAAAATGGAGATTTACAGCTTTGACGGAAAGTTGGTAAGCACTGAATTGATAAGCACCCCAAAAACAGAATTGCACCTTAAAGGTGCAGCAGGTATTTACTTTATAAAAGTGAAGGGCATAAGCCGCAGGCTTATTAAACTGTAATTACGACTTGCCGGCGCTGGCTGTGGACACGCGCAAATCTTTAGCGGTTTGCGAATCTTCTTCGTATTTGAAAGTGTTGCCGGTATCTAAGTATAAGCGGGCGCGCTCTTCGTAGTGCTCAGGCTTTTTCTCGCCCAATTCAATTACCATTGATATGCTGTAAAGCGCATTCTCCTTATCGTTCATTGCCAGGTATATCTCATACATCTTGTAATACAACTTCCAGTCGTTGTTCTTATACATCATGGCGAACTTGAAGCTGGCAATTGATTCAGCGTATTTGCCTGTTTTTGCTTCGCACAAACCGCGATAGTAATAGGCATCAGCATTGTTTTTCACATGCTCGGTAAAGTCGTAAAAACACTTGGTGGCTTCTTCAAAACGGTTCGCTTTAAAGTATATCATGCCCAATAAAAAATTGAGGCGCTCAATGTCTTCACGTATAAGCTTGGCTTCTTCAAATGCCGCCTGTGCATCTTCCATCTGGTTCTTTTCGTAATAAATTAAACCTTCCTGGTAGTGCGCTTCAGCTGTTGACTTAAGGTCGTTGGATAATTTGAAATCAGAAAGAGCTTTATCGGCAATGCCCATTGCCTTATAAGTAAGGCCGCGGTTGTAGTAAAAGTAGTTACGCGAAGGATCAATGGTAATGGCTAGGTTGAAGTTCTTAAGAGCTAAATCGTAGTTGCCCTGCTGGTAAGCACCGAATGCAATTTTGAACACCTCGTTAGGTGTTTGCGTTGCCGGGGCAGACTGACCAAAAGCAAAAAAACAGAAGGCAGCTAAGAGGCTTGTTCCTAATGCTTTTCTTATGTTCCACTTCAATTCCACAGCTATTATTACGAATAGCCGCTGCAAATGTTACAAACTGCGCTTTGTATAAGGTTAAGGTAAAAGCCTGCGAATCAGGCCTTGCGGTAAGAGGAGAAAAAACTGCTCCATTGTATCTTTAAAACGCCGAAAATGCCCTCTTTAACAATACTTCGGCTCATTTTTGACACCCCTTCTACCCTTTCGGTAAAAATGATGGGCACCTCCACTATCTTAAAGCCAAGCTTACGGGCAGCAAATTTCATCTCAATCTGGAAGGCGTAGCCTACAAAACGAATTTTATCAAGATCAATAGTTTCAAGCACTTTACGCTTATAGCATATAAAGCCGGCTGTTGGGTCTTTTATACCAATCCAGGTAACCAGGTTAACGTAAACGGAGGCCCCTTTAGATAAGCGGATGCGCTCCTTAGGCCAGTTGACGAAACCGCCGCCGGGTACGTAACGGGAACCAACGGCCAAGTCCGCACCGTTATTAGCACATGCCTCATACAGGCGCACCAGGTCATCGGGATTGTGTGAGAAATCGCAGTCCATTTCAAAAATGAAGGCATAGTTTCTTTCCAGCGCCCATTTGAAACCGGCAATGTAAGCAGTGCCTAAACCAAGTTTGCCTTTGCGTTCAACCAGAAAAAGATTGGAAGGAAATTCCTTTTGCAGCCCTTTGATGATATCCGCAGTTCCATCGGGTGAGCCATCATCAATTATGAGCAGATGAAAAGCGCGAGGCAATGAAAATACTTTCCGCACCATTTTTTCAATATTGCCGGCCTCGTTGTATGTTGGAATAATTACAATGCTATCGCTCAACTTCCCTCAGTTAATTAAGAAGGGCAAATGTAAAGTTTACAGGGGCTTTTTCTAACAGCTTAAGGAAAATTAAAGACTAAATACAATCTAACCACTTAGAACACTAAGAGCAGTAATTAAGATTATAGAATAATGACAATGCAAAAGCCTGCCTAATATATATTGAAGTGTTCTTAATGAGCTTAGTGGTGAAGGCTATTTCTTAAGCTTCTCTTTAATCTCTTTCAGCTTTTGTTTGGTGTGTTGAGCAAAGTCGCCATCCATCATCCAGTTGTAGTAGCCGGAATCAGTGCGCAGTACGTCTTCAACATACTTTCCTTTGTGCTTGCCGAAGTTAAAGGCGGGACGGCCATTAACATATATAAAGCGGCGGCCGCTATCTACAAAGCGTTCTTCATTTGTGAAATCATGCAGGAATTTTGCATCGGCTTTAAGGTCGGAGTATTTACCTAACTGCGCCATAAAAACCTCGTAGGTGGCAAGGGTATCAGCCTCGGCGCTATGCGCGTTCTCTAAGGTTTTTTCGCAGTAAAACTGGTAGGCGGTTTCAAGCGTGCGTTTTTCAAACAGGGTATAAATGCGGTGCACGTCAATAAGTGCGCGGTTATCAATACTAAAACTTAAACTGGCACGTATAAATTCTTCCAATAACAGTGGAATATCAAAACGATTGGAGTTGAAGCCCGCTAAATCGCAAGGGTCTAAAAAATCATAAAGTTGTTGGGCCACTTCCTTAAAGGTGGGGGCGGTAACCACATCCTCATCATAAATGCCATGTATTTTAGAGGATTCAGCAGGAATAGGAATGGTTGGATTTAAACGCATGGTTTTAATTTCCTTCGTACCATCTACATTTAAGCGTAACACGCTTATTTCAATAATGCGGTCTTTTATAAAATCAACACCTGTGCTTTCAATATCAAAAAAGGCCAGTGGCCGTTTTAATTCCAGTTGTGCAGTTTGCGCTTTAACCGCTTCTGCTGCTTTATCAAATAAACCAAGTTGACTAAGGTCGTTAGGTTCCATACACTAATTTAAGCTAATACCGTTTTCGCCACAGCCTCCACATCCATACCTGCAAAGTTGCCCGAAGTCATCAATAAAAGGTTAGAATTTTTCCACGCTCTGTGGAGCAGGAATTGTTGCAGGCTTTCTTTATCGGTAAATATGTGCAGGTGGTCGTTAGCAAAGGATTCTTTTACGAAATCTTCGTTTAAGACTTCCATTTTTTTGTGAGCAAAGGTTTCCTTATCAAAAAACACAACGGGCACGTCGGCATTATCCATGCTGCCTTTGTATTCATTCAGGAAATCCTTATTCAGGCTACTGAACGTGTGCAGCTCCATTACCGCTACAAGTTCGCGCGAGTTGTATTGTTCCTTTACCGCATTAACGGTGGCCTTCAGCTTTGAGGGTGAATGGGCAAAATCACGATATACAGCAGTAAGCTCACTTTGACCTAAGAGCGTCAATCGGTTTGCGGCCCCTTCAAAGGTGGAAATGGCTTTGAAGAATTTCTCATCGCTTACGCCTAGTTCGTTACAGATGTTTTTAGCGCCCGAAATGTTTTGCAGGTTGTGCTGCCCGAAAACTTTTAGCGGCATATGCCCGAAGTCCGTAACAATGTAAGCCACATTATCTTTAACCGAATAATCGGGGGTGTAGTATGGGCGAACGCGCACCTTGGCATCGAAACGGTTGAAAATTCTCTTCAATTCTTCATCATCGCCAAACCAGGTTAAAAAGCCCCACTGTTCCACCGAATGGGCCAGGCGCTCAAACTGCTTTACGTATTCATCGTAATCAGGAAATACGTTAATATGGTCCCATGCTACGCCGCTTATTAAAGCAACGTGCGGCTTGTACGACATAAATTTGGGTTCGCGGTGTATGGGTGATGACAGGTACTCATCTCCCTCCAGCACAATTATAGGCGCATCTTCACTTAGCTTAACACCGGTTTCAAAGCCTTTAACCTTTGCCCCTACAATGTAATCGAAGTTATAGCCGTTCTCCTTAAGCACATGCATAACCATTGAAGTGATAGTGGTTTTGCCATGGCTGCCGGCAATTACTACCCGCTGCTTCTTCTTAGAAACTTCGTAGATGTAATCAGGGAAAGAATAAATCTGTAGTCCTAACTCCTGCGCTTTTAATAGTTCGGGGTTATCGGCGCGGGCGTGCATGCCTAAAATAACAGCATCAATATCGGCTGTAATATGTTTTGCATCAAAGCCTATTTCGGCAGGCATTATGCCTTCCTTTTCTAAATTGGTTTTAGCGGGGTCAGTAATTTTATCATCGGAACCTGTAACCGTATGCCCTTTTCTTCGTAATACAATCGCCAGGTTGTGCATAATAGCGCCGCCTATGGCAATAAAGTGAATTCTCATTTTCAACACCTTGTTTGAGCGGATAAAATATTTAGCATAAATTCGCGTTCAAAATTCAAATATAACATCGTATGAAAGCTATCAGAAAATTCATCGTTGCCGTTGTAGCAGTAGGTTTTGTGCTGGGAATATCTTCCTGCAACAGACATACTTGCCCTACTTATTCTCAAAGCGAAGTAAAGAAAGAAGCGAAAGCCTAATAATATTTCTGCGCCCGGGATACTAACTTTTATAGCCCCTTATTTTCGGATAAGGGGCTTTTTTATACCCTAAAGTGTTGCACTTAGTGGACAGGCGTAAACATATAAGTTGTTTATTCCGAAAAATTTCGTTTCTCTTTACACCCGCGAAAAAAACGCGCATTATTAACTAAACGATTTTTTATGGCTGATAAGAACAGCAAAGTGGATTTGAAGAATCTAAGTTTTTCTGACAGTGTTTCTTACTATTTTGATAAAGCTGCTCCTTTTACCGACTCGCCGCAAGGCCTGCTGGACCAGATAAAAGCCTGCAACAGCATTTACAAAATGAACTTTCCGGTTAAGTATGGTAACGAAGTAAAAGTTATTGAGGCTTACCGAATTCAACACTCTCATCACCGTATGCCAACCAAGGGCGGCATACGTTACTCCCTTCATGTAGACCAGGATGAAGTTATGGCACTGGCTTCATTAATGACTTACAAGTGCGCTATTGTGGACGTGCCTTTTGGCGGTGCAAAAGGCGGTATTAAAATTTCTCCGCGTCAAACCTCACCTGAAATATTAGAGAATATTACCCGCCGTTATACTTCGGAACTGGTAAAGAAAAACTTTATAGGCCCCGGTATTGATGTACCCGCACCCGATTACGGCACAGGCGAACGCGAAATGGCATGGATACTGGATACCTACATGACCCTGCGCCCCGGCGAAATTGACGGCTACGCCTGTGTAACAGGTAAGCCTGTTTCGCAAAACGGTATTAAGGGAAGAACAGAGGCTACAGGCCGCGGTGTAGTGTATGCTTTAAATGAAGTATGTTCTTATGCTGATGATATGAAAGGATTAGGCTTAACGCCGGGCCTTGAAGGCAAGAAAGTAATTATACAGGGTCTTGGAAACGTGGGCTACCACACTGCCCGCATTATTCGTGAATACGGTGCAATTATTATTGCCATAGCCGAGCATGATGGTGCAGTTTATAATGAAAAAGGAATTGACCCTGAAGATTTTTACCGTTACCGCCAGGATAAGAAAACGGTAGTAGGTTACCCTAATGCCAAAGTAATTAAGAACAGCGCATCGGCTCTTGAGTTGGAGTGCGACATTCTTATACCTGCTGCATTGGAAAAGCAAATTACCGATGCTAATGCCGACCGTATTAAAGCAAAAATTATAGCTGAAGCGGCTAACGGGCCTGTAACCCCTGCTGCGGAAAAAATACTTTTGAAGAAAGGCAAAATGATAATACCGGACATTTACATTAATGCCGGTGGTGTTACGGTTTCTTACTTTGAGTGGTTGAAAAACTTATCACATGTGCGCTTTGGCCGTATGCAGAAGCGTTATGAGGAGAAGCACCAAACCAACTTCATTAAATTGGTAGAAGACCTTACCGGAAAGAGTGTTCCAAAATCGCGCATTGAGCAGTTGATACACGGCGCTGATGAAATTGATTTGGTAAACAGCGGTTTGGAAGACACCATGATTAATGCTTACCGCGATATACGCGAGTTTAAAAAGCGCAGAAAAGGCGTTACGGACTTACGTACGGCTGCCTTTGCGGTTTCCATAAACAAAATACGCGATAGCTACTACGCAATGGGTATTTTCCCATAGTAGGTTACAGCATAAACAGAAAGCCGCAGGTAAACCCTTGCGGCTTTTTTGTTTTCGGGCCGGGTGCAAACAAAGGGGCCTTAGCTGTGTTCTTTCTTTATTATCATTGCCGCCGAAATAAAAGATATGATAGAAAGAGCCATATACACCGAAGAGCACAAGATGTTTCAGCAAAGCGTAAAAGAGTTTGTTGCCAAGGAAATAACGCCCAATAATGCTAAGTGGGAGAAACAACAAATGGTATCTCGCGAAAGCTGGTTGAAGTTTGGTGAGGCCGGTTACCTGTGTATGCAGGTTGACGAGCAATACGGTGGCTTAGGCATTACTGACTTCCGTTACAATGCCATTATTATAGAAGAACTATCGCGCAGCGGCTGCGCAGGCCCTGCAGTGGGTTACCCCTTACACTCATTAATTGTATGCCCTTATATTGAGCATTATGCTACTGAAGCTGCCAAGCAAAAGTACCTGCCGAAGATGATAAGCGGTGAATACATTGGCGCTATAGCAATGACTGAACCCGGTGCCGGTAGCGACCTACAAGGTATACGTGCTACGGCAGTTGATAAGGGCGACCACTACTTAGTGAATGGTTCAAAAACCTTTATTACAAACGGTTACCTGAGTGATGTAGTTGTAGTGGCTGTTAAGACAGATCCTACCAAAGGCGCGAAGGGAACTTCGCTACTGTTGATTGACGTTACCATGGGCGGTTTTACTAAAGGTAAACCGTTTGAAAAAGTTGGTTTACACGCACAGGATACCTGCGAGCTGTTTTTTGAAAACGTGAAAGTGCCGAAGGAAAACCTGTTAGGCAAGGAAGGTGAAGGCTTTAAATACATGATGACTGAACTTAGCCAGGAACGATTAGTTGTTGGACTTTCAGGCATTGGCGCTGCAGAGGGCGTATTGGAAAAAACAGTGCAATACACCAAAGAGCGTATGGCCTTTGGCAAAGCAATTTCTGAATTTCAGAATACGCGCTTTAAACTGGCTGAATTAAGCACCGAAGTAACAGTGGGCCGTGTATTTGCCGACCGCTGTGTTGAGTTACACAACGAAAAGAAACTGGACCAGGCTACTGCCAGCATGTGCAAAGCATGGTTAACCGACCTGCAAAGCAAGGTTGCTGACGATTGTCTGCAATTACATGGTGGCTATGGCTATATGTGGGAATACCAGGTTGCCCGTGCATGGGCTGATGCCCGCGTGCAGCGCATTTATGCGGGCACCAACGAAATTATGAAAGAGCTTATAGCGCGCAGCGTTTTAAAGTAGGCCACTGCTTACGTTATGAAACAGGCCTTTTCTTTTCTGCTTTTATTTTGCGCTTTAGTAACTAACGCACAAGGCATAAACTACTTGTCCTTAGGTAGCGGCGAAAGCCACGTTTACAAACACAAGGAAGAAACCTTTGTATACTACTACCCTGCTACGCAAAAACTAATTGCCGTCAACAGCTATTACCTTGTTATAACTATGCGTGCGGATAATGTACGCGATACGGCTTATTACCGTGAAACCAATGAAGGGGTAGTAAGCATTAACCCTGAAAGTGGCAAGGAAACACTGGAGATACCGGCTACAGACAGTATTGGCAAAAGCTGGTTTGCAGCCGACAGCAGTTGGAAGTATGAGGTATTATCAACCAATGCATCGCTTATAACGCCTGCAGGTAATTATACTGAGCTTTTACAAATGCAGGTTAAGCAGGTAGAACGCACGGATACCAGTAAGGCTACGGAATACCTGTTGTTCTTTAGCAAGGACAAAGGTTTTGTAGGCAGCATGGCACAGGGGCAATTGGTTAACTACCTAAGCGAAATACAGCAAGGCAAATATGTATTTACCATTAAAAAAGATACCAGCCGAAACACTATACCGGCACTAATAGTATTGTTTGTTACTATATTAACCTTTATAGGTGTAGGCTGGTTTGTAAAGCGAAAAATGTTTGATACGAAAAGCGATGGAACTAAAGCTTAGTTCATAACCGGCATACCGTATTGGGTCCATTCCTCCTGTGAGGGGCCGTAAACACCCGGAACACTCAAACCACAAATACGCATAATAACTTCCAGTTGCCCACGGTGATGCGCCTGATGGGTAACTAAAATATGCAGTGTAACGCCACGCTTCCACTTTTCGCCATACATTTCATCTTCTGTTTGCAGGCTATCATCATTCCATTTAGCTAACTCCCGCACAAGGCTTTCTGAAGCTGCTTTATACGATTCATAAATTTCTTTCGCGGTTTCGCCGTTATAATCGTTCTGTGCTTTTAAGTCAACACTTAAGCCTGTGCGCTCCATCATTTCCTTAAGTGTATGCGTAATATGCCAGGATAAGAAACCGGCAGTGCGCACCTTTTCGTGCACTTTATGGTTTAGCATACCATCCTGCAGTTTAGCAAATACTTTAAGCGTTGAGTCGCTTTCGTGTTTCCAATCGCTTAGGAAATCTTCAATCTTTCTGTACATGGTTAAGGTTATTTAGAACCACAAGTTGCAAAATATTTTGCAGTAGGCGGGCAAACTAAAAATCGTCCTGCAGTTTTTCCAAACGCTTTAACGCTATAGGGTCAAGCGTGGTTTTCATTTTATTGTTTATGCCATGTACACGCACAACAACGTTAGGGCCAATACGCGCATCAAGCCCAATGTTTTCAGGCTTATAATCAGCATCCTGCTTTTTTAAATTGCTGAGCGGGAATTGAATGACCATATCGGTTTCGCCCTTAAAGGCATAATAGCCTATTACAAATACCCGCATTACCGAACTTGAAATTTCCATGCGCTCAAAAAACAATTTGCCGTTTTTAAGCTTCAGTGTGTCATGTATTTCAGCAAACGAAATATTGGCAAAATCGCGTTTCTTAAAAATGCTTTTGCCTACATCCATTATAGGGGCAAAGTCTGTAATCCTGCCCTGCTTAAGCGAAAAATGCCCTACTGCATCAATGCTATCCAGTATTGGTGTATACAGTTCATCCAGTTCCGAAGAAAAATTAAGGTCAACACTAAAAAGGCCACCCAGGTTTTTATCGGTTATAGCATCCTGTTTAAAATTTTCAGCGGCAGCAAAAAACGATTTTATGTCAACGTTTTTCACACGCACATTGGCCGTAAGGTAATCGTTCTTAACACCGGCATTTAAACCGCCGTTTAGTTCTACGCTTCCCTTGCAGGCATTCATCTTAAACTTATCCAGCAACATGCCTTTTGAGGAGAGCGTAAAAACACCGGACACATTATCGGCCTCAAACTTTGAGAACTTAAACCTGCGGTTGCTGAAATTAATGGTAGCCGTTAGCTTATCGGTAAGCATATCAATAGTAGCCGCTATTTTTTTAGCCTCGTTCGGGTCTGCCTTTTGCGGGGTAACTGCTTTGCCTTCGTTTACGGTTAATACTTTACTTAAATCAAACTGGGGCACATCAAGGTTAAAGTTGCCCACCATTTTCTGCTCATTGGCCTGAAAAATTTTGCGAAGGCTGGTAACATTTCCGTTTAAAGAAATAAGGTTGCCGTTAAGCGAAGCGCTAAGGTTGTTCACTCCTATTTTATTCAACCCAAGGTCAATATCGGCATTCATGTCAGAAAGGCTAATGCGCCTTTTATCGTAAACAAAACCGCCTTTAACCAGCCGCACTTTACCGCTAAGGGTATCATCATGTTTACGCTTTACCGAATCGAGATAATAATTGAGGCTGCCCTTGTAGCTTACGTTTACATCAGCAACGCCTGTAGTGAAGCGGTACTTTTGCGAAGGAATAAAACTGTTGAAGGCCGTAAGATTACAGGTGGTAGAAAATTGAAGGTCCAGAAACAGCTTCCATAAATCGGTTACGCTTACCACTGCCCTAACAGGTATGCCATTAACGCGGGCATAGCTAACATTAAATGCAATGGAGGAATTATTATCCTCGTTAGGTATATCGGGCTTTACGTGGTTTATAAACAGGCCGTCTAAATACACGCTGTCCATTTCTACCCCATAAGCGCTTATATGCGCATTGCGCAGTTTAAAGCCTGCATCTACCTGCGGTGGCAAAACGGGGTCAATTTCGCCGCGCACAAACACCTCTACTTCTACAGGGTCCTTTACATGTATGTTGGTAATGTAAGATTGTATGGTATCAGACAATACCAAACGTGCCTTATCAAAATCTGTTTTAGGGTTGGTGATTGTAAGGCGGAACAGCGCCGGTGTTTGCGTAAAAATAAACGCGCCCCGCATTTGATAATCCTGCCCGTCAACCTGTATTGATGATGGAAAAATGTTCAACTGCATGGCCTTTGCATCGAACTCCATTTTCATATCCAAATGCACATCGCGGTTCAGAAAAAATGCTCCGCGGTCTGCCCTAAAAAACAAGCTATCCATATGCACCCAACCGGCTAAGGGTATTTGCCAGGTGCTATCGCCTTTGCCCACATTGCCGTTAAGGTAACGGCCCACTAAACTGAAATGCCGGTTGCGCTTTTCATCGTCAAAAATAAACTTGAGGTTATTCAACTCCAGGTAGTCCATTTCAAAGTTGATGTCGGAGTTCGTTTTCTTGTCTGACTTGGGCACACGGAAAATATGCTCATTGCTATAACCGCTGCTATCCTGCTTAATGTGGAAGAAACCATTCTCTACAATAAGCGAACGCGCATCAATTTTGCCGCGCAGTAAGTTCAATGTGCCCAGGCGAAAGAAAATCTTATCGGCTGAAAACACCTCTTTATGGTGTAGTGAATCCTTAATTACGGGGTGTATGATGGTTAGTGAGAGGTTGGGGAACTCGCTGAAGAAGGTAAAGCTTATTTTATCAATGGAAAGCTCGCCATTGATGTTCTTTTTAAGCTCCTTCTGAACCCGCGCCAGTATTTTTTGCTGGTTAAACTGAACGTACAACAATGCGCCTATGAAAAGAGTAATTATTACAAGTAAAAAGGCTACTAACGCCTTTAACCATTTGCGCATATTATTAATATACGCCGCCGCTCCTGTTTAAGTATGCGAAATGAGTAATTAAACAGCCCAATACAGCTTAACCACTAAGACGCTAAGACGAGAAGGTTAATACAAAATACAATTTACCACAGAGGAACAGAGATATATAGGTATTAAATACAAGTAGAACACAGAGAAACAGCCCAATACAACCTACCACAAAGGCACTAAGAATTTAAGTTGAAATACAACAACAGCCGAATGCAAACACCACAGAGGAACAGAGATATATAGGCATTAAATACAAGTAGAACACAGAGAAACAGCCCAATACAACCTACCACAAAGGCACTAAGAAGGTAAGTTGGAATACAATAACAGCCGAATGCAAACACCACAGAGGAACAGAGATATATAGGTATTAAATACAAGTAGAACACAGAGAAACAGCTGAATACAGTTTAACCACTAAGAATACTAAGATTCTAAGTTTGAATACAATAACAGCCGAATACAGCTTAACCACTAAGAGCACTAAGTAATGTAAGCTTAAATGCAAGTAATATGGCTATAACTCTTTAAGCAGCCACACCAGTTCGCTTATGATTATGGCGGTGGCGCCCCATATAACGTGGCCTTTATAGGTTACGGCTGGCACCCTTACAATTGTGCCGTTAAACAGCTTTATTTCGGTTTGCAGGTTTACGTTGGCATCATCCATAAAGTAGTTCAGGGGTATTTCCACTATTTTCTCAACCTCGTTGGCTTGAGGGGTAAATTGCCTTTGCCCCGGCATAAAGGCTATTACCGGTTGCACTAAAAAGTTACTGGGTGGTATGTACAGCTCGCTTAGCTGGCCCAGCAGCTCCAGTTCATCGCGCTTAACGCCTATTTCCTCTTCAGCCTCGCGCAGGGCGGTGTGTATTAAATCGGGGTCGCCTTCTTCCCTCTTGCCCCCGGGAAAACTCATTTGCCCCCCATGCACACCCTGGTAAGCATGCCTTTGGGTAAGGGCGGTAGTCAACTGCCCATCCTGCTCATAAAGCACTATTAAAACGGCGCTAATGCGTGGGTTATAAGCGGCAATTTGCTCCTTACTTAGCCTTGGCCTGTACGAAGGTGCCATGCGAAATTGGGCCTCCTCGCCGGGTAGTGGCAGCTGCAGGCGGTGGCGTAGTTTTTCAATTATATGAGGCTGAAATTGCACGGCGCGAAAATAACATTAACCACATAGGCATATAGAAACATAAGTATTGCTAAGCTGTTACTTTATGAAAGCTTTCTTAATAAAGCTGAATTGGGAATAAAACCCTGCTTATTTGGCATATAAGCCGTATTTTCGCGGCCTTTTAGCAACAATACGGAGAGAGAACATGATTACAGTGAATAACCTATCGCTGCGCTACGGCAAGCGGGTTTTGTTTGAAGATGTAAACCTGAAGTTTACGGCGGGTAACTGCTATGGCATTATAGGTGCCAACGGTGCAGGTAAATCAACCTTTTTAAAAATACTGCAGGGCGAAATTGACCCTACCACCGGCCAAATAGCTTTTAGCAAAGGCATGCGCAATGCTGTATTAAAGCAGAACCACTTTGAATACGACGAGGTGCCCGTGTTGCAAACCGTGCTAATGGGCCACAAACCCCTTTGGCAGGTAATGCAGGATAAGGAAGCCATTTATGCCAAGCCCGATTTTAGCGAAGAAGACGGCAACAAGGCCGCAGAGTTAGAACAGCTATTTGGCGAAATGGACGGCTGGAATGCTGAAAGCAGCGCCGCCGAACTATTGAGCAACCTCGGTATTAAAGAGGAGTTCCATACTAAGTTAATGAAGGAACTGGACGGTAACCAAAAGGTGCGCGTGCTATTGGCACAGGCCCTGTTTGGCAATCCTGATATTCTGTTTTTGGATGAACCTACCAACGACCTTGACGTGCACACCATTAGCTGGTTAGAAAACTTTTTGGCTGACTACGAGGGCATTATATTGGTAGTTAGTCACGACCGCCACTTTTTAGATGCCGTGTGCACCAACATAGTAGATATTGACTTTAGTAAAATGACCATCTACAGCGGTAACTATTCATTCTGGTATCAAAGTAGCCAGTTGGTAGCGCGCCAAAAGGCTGATAGCAACAAAAAAGCTGAAGATAGAATTAAGGAATTGCAGGAGTTCATCCGTCGCTTCTCGGCCAATGCCAGCAAAAGCCGCCAGGCTACCAGCCGTAAAAAGGCCTTGGAGAAAATTAACCTGGAAGATATTAAACCCAGCAGCCGCAAGTACCCTGCTATTATGTTCAACAACGTAATACGCGAGGCCGGCAACGAAATACTGGAGGTGCGCAACCTTAGCAAATCAGTAAACGGAGAACTGCTTTTCAGCAACATTACGTTTAATGTAAACCGTGGCGATAAAATTGCCCTGCTCTGCCACAACAGCCTTGCCATAACGGCCCTGCTTAATGTATTAGGCGGAGAAGATACCGACTACCAGGGCACCATAAACTGGGGCGTTACTACCAGCCGCGCCAGCATACCTAACGATAACCAGCGCTACTTTGAAGCACAGGATACCAACCTTATTGACTGGCTGCGCCAATACAGCCCCGATGAAAAAGATGAAACCTTTATACGCGGCTTTTTAGGCAAAATGCTGTTTAGCGGCGAGGAAGTATTTAAGCAGTGCAGTGTGCTAAGCGGTGGCGAAAAAATGCGCTGCATGTTTAGCCGCATGATGCTTATGCGCGCCAATGTGCTGTTGTTTGATGAACCCACCAACCACTTAGACCTTGAAAGTATTACCGCCCTTAACAACGGCCTTAAGGACTTTAAAGGCACCGCCCTGTTTGCCAGCCGCGACCACGAGTTGGTTGAAACCATTGCCACACGCGTTATTGAAATTAGCCCGTATGGTATGTTGGATAAAGTAATGGAGTTTGACGAATACGTTACCAGCGAAAAAGTTGATGAGCAGCGCAAGCAGTTCTTAGGGCCTGCTTATTTTCAGTTGTAATACTGAGCATAGCGAATGTGCCAATGTGATAATGGGAGAATGTGATAATGGAAGGCGGCCGCAAAGGTTGACACAAGTTGACACTTTTAAAATGTAAACTTTGCTGGTTTTAAGATACAATAAATTGAAAATCAGATTTTTACACTGACGTAGCCAGGTTTACACCATTTGCCCGTGTCAACCCTGCAGTTGTTAAAAAGGGAGGGAGAGATTACATAACAACGGCGCTCATTTTTCTGATAATCTCCCAACGGTTTTGGTGCATATCGTTAATCCGTTCAATCAGGTAGCTTTGCCATTGCACCATTCTAAAAGGCGTAATAAAAATAATAGGCACTTGATTTTTGCGGTAAATGGCCTCGCGCCAACTGTAGTTAGGATTTTCGCCATCACCTACTACCTCTATATACATACCAAGGCTGGGTATATAAAAATCAGGTGTCCATACACGCGGGCGGTCTTTATCATCTAATACAAATACGGGTTGCTCATACTCCCACCACAGGTTTAGCTTTTGTAGGTAAGTGCTAACCAGCAACTCCGCCTGGCTCATGTTATCGTAAACGCGTTTGTTTTTCATAGGTTATCCATTGTATCTATTTATCAATCTGGTGTTTTCATGGCTTAACTCTTCAACACCAAAAAATTCATTAACCGCTATTGCAAAATCGTGTACAGGTTGATATAGTTCTGAGCATGTAAGAACAGTTTCCCCTTTAAATAACTTGGTAACTTGTTTGTCGCACCCGTTTACGATGACTAATAGCATATCGTATAAATACTTAGGCAGGATAAACTCATACTTTTCTATGGTCATATCTAACTCACTTATCAGCGCTTCTAACTTCTCATTTTCCTTAGCGCGATTAAAGTCCGGGTAACTACAATTCACCTCATAATGACTATAGGCATCCATGAAAGCATTTATTTTACTTGACATTTCACGCACTGTATCAAACTGCCATTGCCAAACTTTTTCTCTTAATGCATTGCGTTGTGCATCTCGATTTAGTTTTAAGGTTTCTTCATTAAGTTTATGCGCCTCTTTATTCAATACAATTGCTTCTTTGTTTAGCCTATACACCTTAAAAGCAGTATAGCCAGCAAAAACGGAACAAACCAATCCACTAAACGCAATTGCATTGCTAAACCAATCGCTCATTTTATTCTCCTCTTTCTATTCATTTCACTAACAATCTTTTGGGTTTCTGTATTTAAAGTACATCACGTATTCAGAATTACCAAGTTTAAATAATATCGTTGCGCTGCAACAGATAAATTGTATCTATAAATAACTCATGAAAAAAACGTTTTTTTGGTGAGCCCTGATAACCATAAAAATCACTAATTGTAACACTATATCCATATCCATTAATTATTTTCGGCGTCATCATAACCTCTAAATTAAAATCACTCAATAAAATTTTCCCTGGGCTTCCGATCTTACTATATTCCTCACTTTGAAAAGCATATAAAGTCAATAAATTCTTGCCTGTTTCAATTAAGCCGTTTAACTGCATACTTGCTGCATTCAAGGTTAAAGGTCTCTTTTTTCCCCATATTTGTAAGGCACTTAACAAGTCATTTATTGAACCACAAACTTGAATTAGAAAGTTCAACTCTATTAAAAAAGGGAACATCTCGAGATCATGTCCTCTGAATAATAAATGTCGATCAGTTGTATCATTATCTATATTAAATTGGTGTTTATTGAGTTTTTTCAATTTGCGCAGATTTAATCCCCCAGAAACAACGAATTCACTTAGAATAAAATTAAGCCCATTAATTGAATTAGGACTCATCTGCTTATTAAGGAACCATGAACTTGATGGTACTACATCAATAGAATCCAACAAGTCGTTTACCGCATTTGAAATCATTATTTTATTATCAAAATTAAACAGCTCTATGGAATAGAATTTATCTATATAACCGCTAAAATCAATCGCTTCTCCATATTTAGAGTGAAATATATTTCGTATATTTTCTATATCGCATACAAAGACCACTTTATTAAAACCAAATTTGTTAGTATCAGAATTATCGTAATCAAGATGCGCGGCAAAAATATTCAGAAGTCTAAAAATATGCTCAGGATCAATCCTGTCCAAATCATCTATGACTAATACCGTTTCTTCAGCATTTTTAGATTTCAACCTTTCTAGAAGCTGTCGTATTAATTGTGTGATAGCATCATCTTCCTTAACAGAACCAGTTTTCTTGATTTTACTTTTCAAGAATTTATATAAAACTCTTGAATCGGCTGATTCATACTCTTTTTTACCTTTATCTAATTCATCAATTAGACCTTCAAGCTTTTTTAATACTGCCACAACATTTTTGCCAGTCTTGCCCGAAAGTTCAACGATAGATTCTATAATACCAGAAGCATGTTTTTTCAAAACAAACTCAAGGAATAGTTGCTCCGAAAATTTGGAGTAATCTACTGTCACCTTGTATTTATCTATAAGTTCAACGAGGATATCAAATTTTATAAGTTCGAAAATATCTTCGTTTTGTGCGACCGAATAGTTAACAGGGGATAGATAAATAGATATGTAATTAGTCCTTTGAGCGAAATAGGTTTTAAGAAAATAACTTTTGCCTATTCCAAAAGCTCCTGAAAAAATAATACGGTTGTTACCGGGTACACCCAGGTGTTTATTAAAACTAGTAACGGGCTTATCTATGTTAACGAAAAAGTTTGGCTTCTTACTCATGTTATTCAAAAATACACTTTCATCAATGATTAACATATTGAAAAAATATAATTAAAATACGCACAAGGCGCTCCACTGGTACAGTTGTACTTGGTGTTCCAGGGGTAACACAGTACCACCAGCCACATCTTGCGTCATGCTGTCCCGAATAGTCGGGATCGATTCAGCATCTCGTTTAACTGAGATTCCGTGCTTCCCGATAGCTATCGGGACGGAATTACGGGAAGTTGTATTTGTCCTCCGCGGGCGGAGGTGGCCGCAAAGCGGACGGAGGTGGATTGCATTTAACTCCTCCCTCTGCCTCACTGCGTTCGGCTTCTCCCTCCAGAGGGAGACAGGTTTGTCCTCCGCGGGCGGAGGTGTCCGCAAGGCGGACGGAGGTGGATTGCATTTAATTCCTCCCTCAGCCTGACTGCGTTCGGCTTCTCCCTCCAGAGGGAGACAGGTTTGTCCTCCGCAGGCGGAGGTGTCCGCAAGGCGGACGGAGGTGGATTGTATTATTCCTCCCTCTGCTTCACTGCGTTCGGCTTCTCCCTCCAGAGGGAGACATTTGCCTAAACTACTTCGGTAAGGTAAAGTGGAAAGTGCTGCCCTGGCCCGGCACTGAGTTGGCCCAAATTCGGCCGCCGTGTTTTTCAATGGCTTTTTGGCATACGGCAAGGCCTATACCGGTACCCTGAAACTCGTTATCGCTGTGTAGGCGCTTAAATATCTTAAATATCTGGTCGGCGTATTTTTCCTCAAAGCCTATACCGTTATCGCTTACGTCAAACTGCCAGTACTGGCCTTTATCGTGCAGCTTAATATCAACGGTTTTGGTTTCGTTACGGTTGTACTTCATACCGTTCTCAATCAGGTTCTGGAACAACTCCAGCAGCATAGTATCGTTACCTTTTACCACCGGCAGGCTATCGCAGGTAATTTTAGCGTTATTGCTTTGTATGGCTTCTTTTAAGCCGCCATACACTTTATTTACAATGCTGTTAAGGTCCACTTCTTTAATAAAGTCCAGTTGCTGTTCCATACGGCTATACTGTAATATATCGCGTATGAGGTCGCTCATTTTGTTAGCCCCTTCAATACTGAAGTTAATATACTCCTGCCCTTCTGCATCAATGCTATCCTTATACTTACGGCGCAGTAGTGATAAGTACGATATAATGGTGCGTATAGGCTGCTTCATATCGTGGCTTACCACGTAGGCAAACTCCTCCAGCTCGCGGTTGCTCAGCTCCAGCTTGCGGGCCTTGCTTTCCAATTCTAACTGGGCGGTTTTCAAATCAGTAATATCCCTAATAATTACCAGGTATTCGTTAGCCTTAAACGGCGCAAGAATAACCTTAAAGAAACGGCCCGCGCGTATTGAAGTATCCTGGTATTCAAACGAACGCACAAAGTCGGTTTCAATAACCTCGTTAAGCGCATCGTTAAACTGTGCGGCAATAGCATCGGGCAATACGTTATAGAAATTCTTACCGGCTAAGTCGTGGTCCGGTATATAAGGGTCAAGCGTGCTGTATTGGTTAGTGCCGGTAAACTCACCGTTTTTATCTACTATATACAACCAGTCCGGCAGGGCGCGCAAAATAAACTCGTTGGTTAACTGCGCTTCGTGCAGGCGGGTTTCAGTGCGCAAACGCGTAAAGGCGTTGGCAATCATGTTACCCACCAGGCCAAAAAAGCTGCTCTGCGAAATTCTGGCATCTTCATTAAACAGAAAGATAACAAAGCCGTTTACCACATTGCCGCTTTGCAGCGGTATGGTGTAAAAGCGTTTGCCTTCCAACCTGGCCACGTTTAATACATCAACCTTGTGCAGGGCCTCGGCATTAATAAACTCTCCTTTGCTGCTTTTGTTACTGTTAAGCCCGCGCAAAAAAGAAATTAGCTGCTGGTTTATATGCACTATTAAGTTAAAGTATTGGTTAAGGTGGCGGTTATCGGGCATAAACCACTGGTTGCTTGAGCGGAATTCATCGCTTAGCTTACCGAATATGCGGTACACCATTACGCCCTCGGCGCCCAGTATGCGGCCGAATTCGCCCAGCGCCTGGTCAATGCCACCGTGTATTTCGGTGCGGCTTACGTTAATAAAGTTGTTGGAGTGCTTAATAAGCAACTCCTCAATGCGCATTTGATACTGAATTTCTTCTTCCAGCTTTTTGCGCACCTCAATATCGCGGGTCTCCGCAAAAATCAGCGGGCCGCTTTTATCTACCGCCCCCTTAAACGGGCTAAAAATAGATTCTACCCAAAGCGCCTGCCCCTCTTTGGTTATAATGCGGTATTCCACACTTTTCTTTTGGGCGTCTTCGCGCGTTAACTCCTTTAACGCTTCTTTTACACCACTGCGGTCTTCTTCGGCCACCATGGTTAACAGGCTTTGCTTCTGCAGGTCGGCCGGTGTGTAGCCGGCTATTTCTTTAACTGATGGATTTATATATACAAAACCATAATCTTTATTAATAATACTTTGAATATCACGCGCATTCTCAGTTAAAGCCCTGAAATGAATGGCAGCCCCGCCGGCCACCTGTGTTAAGCGCAAGCGCTGAAAACCGATAATTACCGAACCTACCAGTACAAAGCCCAGCATCAACAACTGAAGTGGTTCCAGCAGTATAGGGTCTGAATCGCGGTAAACGTAGCACACACCGCCTACCATAATTGCTTCAGATAAGGCAATAAGCACCAACTCCGCACGGGTATCTGCCACCTGGGTTACTATAACAAACACCACGTAAATGGTCATTAAGTAAAAGGGCTCCGCTTCCTTTTGGCCGCTTACGGTACTTTGGCCGTACACATACGCCACCTGAAAGTTGATGTACACCAACATTACTTTAAAGAAAATACTGGTGTATTCTTTCCATTTGGTAAACGAAATGATAAAGGTTGCACCCGTAAATACCAGGGCCAGTATCCAGAAAATAGGGGAATCGTCAGTAAGCTTACCCGAGAAATACTCGATAAGATTGCCTAACGCATACGTTAAGAATATGAGGGCTGAAACAACTCTCTCCTTCAGAAATTGTTCCTGCCACAAGGATTTTACCTTTCCTTTTAGCACTCGGTTACCTTTAAACAGCTTACTTATACGGTAAAAATAGAAATAAGATATACCCCCCCGTTTTAACAAACAAGAAGAAACAAACGGTGCCTTGTGGATAATACAAACTATATGTTGTAAACCACCAAGTGTTTGTTGTGAAATATGATATTTAACTTGTAACCTATTGAGTATCCGTGATTTTTTCCATCTTTACTTTGTTCTCCCAAAACAAAACGCACTATGAGAAAAGAATTTTCTGAACAAATCAACAAGCTCATGAACAAGAGTCGTGAGCTGGGATTGAGCCACTTAAACCTTGAGAATGAGAGCTTTGACGGAAAGCACATTACGGTAAAGGGCCAAACCTATAACTACTTTGCCAGTTGCAGCTATTTAGGCCTTGAAACCGACCAGCGCCTTAAGCAGGCTTCTATTGAGGCGGTTGAACGCTTTGGCACCCAGTTTAGCTGTAGCCGTAGCAGCGCCCAGTTAGGCATGTATGAAGAACTGGAAAGTAAGCTTGGCGAAATTTTCGGTAAGCCAACCCTGCTGGCTGCCACTACCAGCCTTGGCCACATGAGCATTATACCTGTAATAATGAGCCCAACCGACGCAATTATTATGGATGCCCAGTGCCACAACAGTATTAAAAACGCTGTGCAAATGTGTAAGCCCGATGGCGTGCATGTTGAAACCCTGAAACACAGCCGTATTGACCTGCTTGAAACCCGTATACAGATTTTACGCCAAAACCACGACCGTGTATGGTACATGTTTGATGGCATATACAGCATGCTGGGCGACCCTTCACCAATCAGCGACCTACAGGACCTGTTAAACCGTTACGAACAGTTTAACCTGTATGTAGATGATGCCCACGGTATGAGCTGGGCCGGTAAACATGGCCGTGGCTTTACCTTGAGCAAAATGCCTTTCCACCCACGTATGATTGTTACTTCAAGCCTGGCAAAAGGCTTTGGCAGCTGCGGTGGCGCATTGGTATTTAATGATGAAGAACAGAAAACACTTATACGCAACTGCGGCAGCAGCTTAATATTCAGCGGCCCGCTGCAACCTGCGGTACTTGCCGCCGGTATTGCTTCAGCCAACATACACCTTAGCCCCGAAATTGAAACATTACAGAACGACCTTTACGAGCGCATGTTCTACTTTACGCAAACTGCGCGCCGCCTGGGTTTACCTGTAGTGAATAATGAAATGAAGCCGATATTCTACATAGGTACCGGCACCAATGAAATTGGCTACAAGGTAACGCAGTACTTAATGAAGGAAGGTTTTTATGTGAACCACATAATCTTCCCGGTTGTGCCGATGAAAAACACCGGCCTGCGTATTGTAACCACCAACCACCACAGCCTGCAGGAAATTCACCAACTGCTTGAACATATAGCTTACGCACTTCCTAAATTTATGAAGGAAGAAGGATACTCGATGGAGCAGATTTACGAAGCGTTTAATATGACCAACCCTCAAACCGCAGGGGTGGCTAACGCCGAGGCTGCTCTGATTCGTAAAATTGCATAGGGGTAGATTTTATCTATGCTTAAACCCTGCCTTTGGGGAGACTGGCAGGGTTACCTTACACTCCCCGGTTAACTTTCTGTATCCACTATCGGAAAGCGGGGAACTTATACTCGTAAAAGGCACACCACAAAGAGATTTAAAGAGTTTCATTTAGTGCCGTTTTGGAATTTGCCGGTCGCAAGGCCGGCATTTTCGTTTATGCACCTGCTATATACCCACCTTACATACTAAATACTGCCTTGTGCAGTTGTTAATGTATGGACTCAAAATTCACCGTATTAATTGCCGACGACGACAATGATGATAAGCTACTTGTACGTAAAGCCTTTGCAGAGTTTGGACATGACAATGCCGTAATTGCTGTTAACGATGGGTTAGACCTTATCAACTATCTTGAAGAAGCCCTTAATGGCGAAAAATCAATACCCAGTTTAATAATGCTTGACCTTAACATGCCGCGCATAGATGGCAAGGCTGCATTAGCGCACATAAAAAGCAGCGATGAATTCCGCCATATACCGGTAGCTATATTCAGCACCAGTAACCAGGAAGATGAGGTGCGCAAGTGCTACCAACTGGGCGCTAACTGTTACATAAGCAAGCCCGATAGCTTTGGCCGCCTTGTAACCTTAATGCAAAACCTTTACCGCTTTTGGTTTGAAAGCGCCAGCCTACCCAAAAGCGTAGATGGCCATGCGCCTAAGTAACCCACCAAAGGGTTGACCCAAGTTGACACTTTTAAAATGTTAACGTTTATAGGGAAGAGGACAACCCTGTCTTCCCTTTGGAGAGAGATGCCGAACGTAGTGAGGCAGGAAGAGGAATTAAAATACAATCCACCTCCGTCCGCCTTGCGGACACCTCCGCCAGCGGCGGAGAACAACAACACATCCTGCATTTGTAAATAGCTTTAATGCCTTAGGTTTTGGTGTGTTTCCCTGGCCGGAAATTGCCCTGCTCAATCCAGTTGGCTATAGTATTGCGCACGCTCTCAATTTGGTTCAGCACCTCCGCATCAGTAAAACGTAGCACTGTAAAACCAGCTTCTTGTAAGGCCAATTCCTTTCGCTTATCTTTTTCTATTACCTCCTCAAAGTTATGTGTCAGGCCATCCACTTCAATCACCATTTTTAAATCAAGACATACGAAATCAGCAATGAAGTTAAGTATCGGCCGTTGTCGTCTGAAGGTGTATCCTTTCATCAATCCCGCTCTTAGAACGTACTTCCATAAACAGGCTTCAGCCTTGGTCATTTCTTTCCGCAGCTTACCGGCATATGGCTTTAGCTGTTTATTGTAGTTGTTATTCGAATATGTACCAGACTTCATTGAAATAGTAAGATAAGCAAATAGGAGGAGGCAATCAAGAGAATCCATAGATCTCCTATACACGCCAACTGAGACCAAAACAGAAACTGAAGGAGGATTTGGGTTAAAAGTATCTTTAATACTTCCGCTTTTGCATCCCGACACTTCGGGAGGAGGACAACCCTGTCTCCCTTTGGAGGGAGATGCCGAACGTAGTGAGGCAGAGGGAGGAATTAAAATACAATCCACCTCCGTCCGCCTTGCGGACACCTCCGCCAGCGGAGGACAATTACATCTACTCGTCATTCCGTGCCTGCCCATTAAAGTTTGTCCCCCTAACAGGGGGACGAGCCTTACGAAGTTTGGCGGAGGGGGTAATTAATAAAATCCATTCCCGTCATTCCGCGTTTCCCGATAGCTATCGGGAAACGCGGAATCTCAACAGCTGCGTAGAATATCATTTTATAAACGACTTGATAGGAGTAATTCAAAATCACAAAGCGGAAGATAACCACAGGACGATACGCTGATTTTAGATAATGGAATGTCCTTCGTTATGACAGGCTGTTTGATTTAAGCAGCGCCCATAAAGCATATGTAAGCCATAAAACAGCTAGAAAACACCGCGGCCACATTTGGGTCAACTCCGTACCTTCTACTTAACTTGCCGTAGTAGTGCATTGTTCTCGTTTTTTATTATTTTAAGCGAAAATTTCTTTTATTTTATAAGAGAACCTATTATATTCATATTATTTATTTTATAATAAGAGTATGTCAATTTTATCAAAACAGGTGCTTCTAATAGTTTTGTTATTCCTTAATCTATTTTTTTTGCATAGTTGTAATAGTAGAACCTATGTCCAAATTCCAAACGATGCAGCACTTCTGCATCTTCTAAATGAAAGACTTACTAATGTAATTACACAAGATGGGTTTAGCCCTCCTGTGGCGTCGCGAATTTACGCATATTCAAATGTCACTTCTTATCAAATCTTTTGCGCAAATACTCAAGGCTATCCTCAACTTTCAGGAAGACTACACGGGCTTAGCAACTTATCAAGACCTAGCTCTTTTACCAAGATTGATAAGAGGATTGTTCTTATTTATGCGTTCAGCAATGTTGCAAATAGTATTGTTTATCGGGATTCGATTTTAACCAATCTACGTGATTCTCTTTTGATGATTTACATGGGCCATATTGATGATTCTGTTATAGTTAACTCCCAAAACTATGCTGAAGTTTTAAGCAAAGAAATAATTTCATGGAGTGAAAAAGATGGCTATTCCCAAACCCGAAAAATGCCTATATATAAACCTTCTTCGGCACTTATGTGTTGGCAACCTACCCCACCAAAGTATGCGGATGCCATAGAGCCTTATTGGGGAGTTCAAAGACCTTTTGCTATCGACAGCTCAAGTTGGGAATCAAAGCAATTTGAAGTTCCCTTCGATACTAATCCGGGCAGCCTTTTTTATGCTATGATGAAAGAAGTTTATGATACTACCGCGCACCTTGATTCTATTAAAATAATGATTGCTCATTTTTGGGATGATAATCCCCTGATTATTTTAAGCAAAGGGCATACTATGTTAAACTATAGACAAATAGGTCCGCCTGGGCATTGGATAAATATTGCGGCTATATTATGTAGAAAACGGATGCTTACTGCAGATCAAAGTGCAGATGTTTATTTACGTACTTCCTTGGCGCTGGCTGATGCGTTTATTGCTTGTTGGCAAAATAAGTATAAGTATTGTACAATGAGACCTGTAACGTATATTAATAGATACATAGATCCTAATTGGAAGCCAATTATAGAAACTCCGCCTTTCCCCGAGTTTACTTGTGGACATAGCACCATTTCCGCTGCAGCGGCGCAAGTTTTGGCCGATTATTTTGGCGACAGTATAACATTCATAGATAATACCAATGATCCTTATAACTTGCCTGTAAGAACATTTACTTCGATATTAGATGCCAGTGAAGAGGCCGGCAAAAGCCGTATTTATGGAGGTATTCATATTCGGTATAGTTGTATTAAAGGTCGGGAACAAGGTTTAAAAATAGGTCATTATATAACCCTTTGCCTTACTAAGGGTAAAGATCGGATATAGTAAATATCTTTAAGCTATCGTTGTTGACTCCAAGTAACAACAGACTTTTGCCATTAGCTTTATCCTTGATGGTAATTGAATTATTAATTACGTAGGGTTTATCTAAAATATCCTTGCCCGAATTTAGGAAGTTACCTTTGCCATCCCCTAAGAAAATTGTACCACGTAGAGCATCAATATCACCTTGATCATAAAAGTTTGAGTTGCTATTCCCTAGGACTATTACGTCTTTTTTACCGTCTTCATTAAAATCCCAAAATACGAAACTTTGAACCGGCGCTTTTTGGAATTCAAGGGGAAGTTGTTTTAAAATAAATCGTCCATATCCATTATTTAAAAATAAAGATGTATTTAGTGTAAAGACTTCTAATTTTTGCGATTTGTTAGAGGTTTTATCATTAAAAATACTTTTCTCTGTTGCTGAAGCATAGCTTTCATAATTATTAAATTGATTGAAGAATTTGGGCATTTGTTTACAGAAAAGATCGCGATTGATAAAAGGAGCGCTAACATTTTGAAGGTAATGGAATAATACTGCTTCAGTAATACCATTGCCATCAAAGTCATTTACCCAAAGGGAGAGTGGCTCGCTAATACTTGCTCTCCAAATACTATTCAGCCCCCAATTTCCAGCAAAGAGATCTAGGTCGCCATCATTATCGATATCAACAAACTGTATATGTCCCCACAGACCGTTTGTGTTTTTCAATCCATTATTTGTTGCAATACTCCAAATACCCTTGTGCTTTTTGAAAATTTGGATTTGCATGAATTCTCCAGAAACGATTAGCTCGTTAATTTGATCATTATCTATGTCAGCTGCGCTTGACGTAGTAACCATGCCGAGTCCATACAATTCCGGTGCAACCTTTTGTGTAATATCAATAATTTTGCCTTTTTGATTCTTTAGAATATACGAGTTTGGTAAATTTCCGAATTTTCCTGCTACTATTCTACAACCAATGAAAATATCAGGTAAGCTATCTCCGTCAAAATCATTAATACTTATTGTGCTTATTGGATTTGGAATACGAGGTAGGTCCATATCGGTATTCTTGAAAGAACCATTCCCAAAATTGATTAAAATGCTTAAGTGCTGTATTGAATCATCAATATTTTCAGCATTGGAACCCTTACCCATAATTAAATCCACCCTACTATCGCGATTTATATCGCACCATGCTACAACATTTACATCTTGTGTTTCTGGAATTGACAGTATACCATTAGTAACGGGTAGGAAATTTCCACCACTTTGTTGTATATATAATATTCCAGATTGACCTGCCGCACCTCCAATGTAAAAATCTTCATCACCATCATTATCTACGTCTCCTGATGCTATTGAAGGACCCATGCGAGATATTCTATGAGGAATAATTTTATCTCTACGAAAATCATCAAAATTGTCCTCGCGATGACAGAAAATTTCAGCACTAATGTTCATGCTCTGGGGTGGAGAATTAGATGGTAAAAAATCATATTCTAAATCTATACTATCTTCTCTAACATTTAATGTTACACCTGTTTCAATATTTATAAATAAATGACTTCTACCATCGGGCCATATAATTCTGAGACTATCAACTTTATGAAAGGTGTCCGTTCCAAAATGAATTATAGGCTCACTAGTTGAGAGAAATCCTTTAGCTCCTGTAATTTCAGCATATTGAGACTTATTACTAAAGTAAATAATGGCTTTCAATCCAATAATATTAGATCCCCCATTCCCCTTCTGCGCCTTAATTGTGAGCCACTTATTTTGGGGATTTATTATCTCATTGTGATTACAAAGGATGTAAGGGCTTACATTGGTGTTGCATAAAATCAAATCCAAGTCTCCATCATTGTCAAAGTCCGCATATGCTGCGCCCTCACTATTTGTAGTGTGACTCAATCCCCACTCAATAGTTTTGTTGATGAAGTGTAACCCGTTTCGGTTGCGAAAAATGTAGTTGTGATAAGAATGAGATGGAATATTTCGCCAATCTAATTGCCATTGTTTAATTACATCGTAATTTCCTGCTTCGTCTTGATAATTACTCATTTGATCTAGATTAGTAAGTTCTTTTCGACTTCCAGCCGTAATAAAAATATCCTTCCACCCGTCGTTGTCAAAATCTACACCAAGTGGAGTCCAACTCCATTCAGTAGATTCAATTCCTGCCAAATAGGACACATCACTAAAACTTTTACCTTTATTACTTAAATGCAAAAAATTTCTTTGATATTGTGGGAAGGACTTTTTGAATAATTCTTCATAAAATCCGGTAGATAGGCTTAGTGTATTCAACTTTCGTCTATAGTGGCCTTCGCTTAGCATATCCAGCTCTAAAAGATCTGGATAAAGATCGTTATTAAAATCTTCACATTCAACTCCCATGCTAAATAATGCAGTTTTGGAAAAATAGGTTGCCATTTCATCTTTAAAGTATCCTTTATGATTGATGTAAAGTTGATCAGGAAATATAAAGTCATTTGCTACGAAAATATCTGGCCAGCTATCGCGATTAATGTCGGCTATTACGCAAGAGTTGTTTGTAGCAGGCAAAGTTTTTATACCCTTTTCTCGAGTTACATTTATGTAGTGACCATTATTGTTTTCCATTAGCAATGAATACGGCCCGCTACTATCTTTTAATGCTTTTCCCATGAAAGAGATATCTAATGGATTAGAGTTAAAATTTGGCCAACCAAGAATGAATATATCGACATCATTATCACGGTCGTAATCAAAAAAGTAGGGCATGTAATAATGCCCACTCAGGTTTAATCCATATTCTGCGCTTTCCTCCGAGAAGGTATTGTTGCGATTGTTCACGTAAAGCAGATTGTGAAAGGCAGAGTCATTATTCTGATCTTCAGATCCATTTTGACAAAGATAAATATCATCCCAACCATCTCCGTTAATATCAACTATCGATGCGCCATACGAATTGTATCCTCTTGCTGGCTGTATCCCTGAAGATTCAGTGATATTTCTAAAATGAAATTCCCCTTCATTTAGATAAACTTCCGGATTGGCATATATTCCGCTTAACAAGATATCCGGCATTCCATCTTTGTTAAAATCACCTATAGCAACACCATTACCAGATTCTTTTATCCCATTGTCATTTGAATTGATTCGTTTACTTAAAGGATTAAATGTTAAACCTGTGTTGCTTGGGTAAAGAATTTCAAATTGCGATTGTTTATGATAACAAGAAGAAATAAATAGCAATACTACAATAGTCAAAACAGAAAAATGTAAATGTTGCAATCGATAAGCGGTTATTGCCTTTAAAGTATTCAATTGTTTAGTGTTTTTACTATTCGGATGGATTATATATATATATATTCAATAGATTTATTTATAGGGCATCCTAAAATTCCCCAAACACAGACTTAAAATAATACGGAACATTTTGAGTCATCCATTGGTGAGTTTTCCGGATAGCTAATGATACTGTATCCGGCAAATAAGGCTCGGTCATATCATACATATTGGTTAAATTACTTTTAATAAATTTTTTATCTCTTGAAAGCTGTACGTGCGTTTGAAACATGTCTTCATCTGAAAATCCTTGTTTATCGGGAATAGGGTGTTCAGTCCAATAAAATGCTTCATCACTTATTAAACATCGAGTTTTTCTGACAATTTCACGCATGCCTTTTTTATAATTTTCATTGTCATGAGCGAATATTGCATTATAACTTAGTACCGTGAAAAAAGAAGGGAAGTCTTTCACTCGATTTATTAACTTAATCATATGTTCAGGATCAATTATATTAGCGGAGGTAAGATGATAATGATCTATTGAGAAGTTAATTACTCCACCCTTAAAAGTATTCAATATTAACTCAAGTTGATCCATCTCTGGTTTAGAGTTAAATTCCATCCGAACGTTAAGCCGTAATGGCTTAGAAAGAACTTCGTAAGCATATTTGGGGTGTAAAAGGGTTACAAAGTCATGGTATATTGATACGAAGTGTATATTAGGGTTAGCGTTGCATCTATCAAAGTCATCACGGAGTTTCCCAGCACTGCGCATAACTGGCTTTCGACCAAATAGTTTAATCTGTTCGGTAATTGCACCGGCGCACCCTACACAATCAATTGGACAACCTCGAAAAGGCACCATGTACGGGAAAATAATTTCACTCCAAGGTGAAATATTGTTTTTTTGAATCTTATAAATTTCTTTTTTCAAATCAGGAAAAAAATCAATATCGAGATAATCGTTTTCTTCCATATCACTACTTCGTAGAATATAAGAGCGGGGATTATTAATGCCATTTTTTCCAATAATATTTGGAATGTCATCAAAGCAGTTTTCTTCCTCCATTATAGTATTAATTAGGCGAGGGAATGGAATTTCGCCATCGCCTCGAACGACAAAATCTATACCAAATTTGTCAATAAGTGGCTTCGGATATTCCGAAGCAGTTATTCCGCCGGCGATAACAATACACTTTTTGTTAACTTGTTTAATCCTCTTAACTAGTTTCTCGGCCCCATATAAACTCAGATACCAATGTATATCCAGAAAAATAATACTGGCCTCTCGAATTTCTGAATCTTTTAAGTCATCTTGAAAACGTCCTTCCACTTTATATTTCAATCTTTTTACAAGAGCTGGGACTGAAAAAGGAATAATACATTGCCTACTCATAGTAGTGCTTGGATGTACATAATAAATTTTTTTTCGCAAAGTCATTTGTTATAAAAGATTTTTTTTAAAAGATTTTGTCTAAATGATCTTAGTCGTAAATATTGTTTTTGTGTAGAAGTTAAACTATTAATAGTTATGGGCACTTGTCGAAGTGCCTTAATACCTTTCGTAGATAAGCCATCATAACGGAAGTGATGAAAGTTTTCAGCTGGCAGTTCATAGGGTTGTATAAATTCCTGATCTTTAATATAAACTCGCTCATAAGTCATGGCTACAGCCTCATAAGGAAGAACTTTTATTTTAAGCCAAGGCTGATTGTCTTTAAAGGAGAAAGGGATGTTAGGGTATAGCACAACCATTTCTCCTAAGTTTAAGGTGAGTTTAGACCAATTTTGCAAAACGAAATCCTTATCTTCATTAAAGCAACAAGGCATGTTACTAGCTCTAATATAAGAATTTAAAGTGTGGCTCTTAGCTAGATAATGAAAAACTAGAGGCTTTGAGGCATTTAACGTAAGAGGCACTAAAAAAAGTAATGAGGGGTATTTTTTTTCATCAGTAAAACTTTCAGATAATATAAATCCATCCTTTGGGCTTATCCCAAAAACAAAGTCAAATTCTAAAGGAGAACAATTAATACAGCGATATTCTATTTTACTTTGAAATTTTTGATTCAATATTAATTGCAGTTCTCCGTATTTATTTTTGTCAACAAAAAAGTTGTTGTTTTCTATAATATTGACTAACCATTCAATATTTTGAATGGATAGGAAACTACTTACTACTGCTCCATAGCAGTCAATTTTCTTCTGCAGATTGATGTTCCTTAAAAGACTTCTATATCCCATGTTAACAAGACTAAATAATTTTAAGAACTCTTTTGCTACGATTACTTAATTATTTAAATAACCACTTTGAATAATAGTTCGCAAAAACCATTGAAAAACACGACGGCCGCATTTGGGCCAACTCCGTACCGGGCCAGGGTAGCACCTTGCACTTTACCTTACCGAATTAGTTTTTAACTTTCTTCCCGTCATTCCGCCCTTGGGCTGATTTTAGATAATCGAATGTCCTTCGTTATGACGGGTTGTTTTGTTTAATAATCCACCCGCCAACAACTATCAACGGAGAAAGGTACACTATCCCTTATTACTCTTAGCCAGCCGTATATCGCCCTCTCCTATTTGTATCTTCTTTTCTTTATACAGCATACCAATGGCCTTTTTAAAGTTCTTTTTGCTTATGCCAAGGGCTGCATAAATTTCATCGGGGGTGCTGTGGTCGCTAAGGTTTAACTGGCCGTTGTTATCGCGCAGCTTTTGCAGTATTACTTCGCGCACATCATCGGCTACTACTATGCCCTGCTTTTGTAAGGCTACGTCAATCTTGCCATCCTCGCGCAGTTTTTTTATAAAGCCGGTAAGGTAATCACCGCTTTTAACAGGGGTAAATATTTCATTATCGTAAATCATACCCCAGTTGCGGTTTTCAATAATAACACGGTAACCAATCTGGTTTTTATCGGCCACCATCATGCTCACCTCCTGGTCCTTTTGAAGATTAACCTCTTTGTTGTTTATAAACTTGTTCAGGTTTTCGGTAGCTACAATACGTCCATTGGCGCGGTCAACATATACAAACACCAGCACACGTGCACCGGGGTTAATACTGCTCTTTTGTTCGCTAAAGGGTAATAGCAAATCCTTATCCAGGCCCCAATCTAAAAAGGCGCCTATAGGGCTTTGTTCCTTAACCGTTAAGTAAGCGGCTTCATACGCAGTTACCAAGGGCTTTTGAGTGGTAGCTACCGGTCGGTCCTCACTATCGCGGTAAACAAAGGCCTTACCGCGGGTGCCTTCTTCCATTTTATCGCTAACAAACTTATTAGGCAACAGCACCTCTTCGCCCGTTTGTTCATCCAGCAGGTAAAGGCCGTTATCCGTTCGGCGGTTAACCTTTAATACATTGTATTTACCAATCTCCATTTTTTATCTTTTACCACTAATACTTTATGTTCTTTGTGTGCTTAGTGGTTTTGTCAATAACGGCTCAAATTTCGCGTAAATATTCCATACTGCGCGGGCCAAGATTAAATAACAGGTCCAGCACGCTTAAGTTATTCATAAAGCCATGCCTGTCTTCAAATACCTGGTAATAACGCGGGGCGCTAAACTGCGCTTCTAATGCCTTGGTGTTGCGCAGGTCAGTGAAACCTTCAGCGCTCTTAGTATACTGCTGCGTTAACGCATAAGGCTTCTGCACCTTAAGCAAGCCCAGCACCGTTTGTAATACCTTTTGGTTATGCGCAAAAAGGTTAGCCTCAGTAGTGTTGAATAAAGGTTGCAGCTTATAATCGTAATGCTCAAAATAAGGCGCGCTGCCGTAGGCGGCTTTAATACTTTGCCAGTGGTTCTTGCGCCAATCAATATCGTAGCGCATAAGCGTATGTTTATACGCCTGGTGATGGTCGCGCCCACCGTTCAAGGGCACGCTTAACAGTTGCCGGCCGTTGGGCCCCGCAATTTCGCAGCGGTTGCGAAAACTGCCCTTCACCACATTTTCTTCTGCCTCTATCAATACTTCATCAGCCTGCAAAAAATGCTTAAGCCAAAACACATTAGGAAAATAAGGTAAATAAAGCAACACCGGCATGGGGCAAAACAAATAATTATTTCACCTTGCCTACAAAGGTATCTTCAAACTCGTTGAAAGGCATTTCGCGATAGGCGTTGCTGCCGTAATAATTGGCAAGGTTCTCCAGCATTATTTCGTCAATAAAACCATTGCGCATACCCACTACATTGGCTTCTTCATTTAAAAACACAAAGCCGGGGTAACTCTGCTTATAGTTCAACAGAAACAGGGCAAACTCATTTACATGAAAGTTGCCTTCGTTAATAAAAGGATAGCTGCGGCCTTTAAACACCACCGGCGTTTTGGTTTCGCAGTTAAACTTTACGGGGTAGTAATTCTGATTGATATAGTGGGCAATTTCGGCATTGGCAAACACACTTTCGCTTTTTTTGCACCAACCGCACCAACTGGCATATACTTCAATAAAAATTTTACGCGGCTGCAATTTCTGGCGGGCCATGGCTTCCTCAATGCTCATCCATTGTATAACAGTATCGGTGTAAGCAATACTAACGGGAATAGCGGTGCTATCGTTTACAGTAGCGGGGGTGTAAGTAGCTGCGCTGGCAAATACCTGCTGCGATTGGGATAAAGCCGATTGGGCAAGCAATTGGCTTATGCCAAACATTAAAACCGTAGTAAGGGTAAGGGTGGTTTTGGTCATTAACTACACTGCAAAATACACTTTTGGCGGAACTGCTTTTGCCCAAAAAACAAAAGGTGTTGAAAACCCGCCCTTTAGCCCTAGCCTAACATCTTATTTAACGATTTCCACATCTTATTTCGCAACCCTGTACTACCCTACCCGTTTACAGTGATAACTATTACATTTGGCACCGTTTTTCACTAAGGCGTTAACCGAAAACCCATTCTTTAAATGAAAAAATTTTTATTCTCTGTGCTCATTGCGGCATTGAGCCTTTCTGCTGTAGCTCAGCACAAAATCTGCTTCTCAACTGAAGCCGTTACCAAGCTGCGTGCTACTAATCCTAATTATAACCAGCAAATGCAACAGCAGGAGCAGGTATTGCGCAAATGGGTGAATACCGGGCAACAGGACCCTTACTATTCAGCCCGTGCCGTGCGTACCATACCGGTGGCTGTACACATTTTGTATAACACCACAGCACAAAACGTAACTGATGCACAGGTGCAAACCATGATCAACCAGTTGAATGCGGATTACAGAAAGCTGAACTCCGACTTCAGCAGCGCCCGTTCGGCAGTGCAGCCTTTTGCAGCCGATGCGCAAATTGAGTTTTGCTTAGCGCAGCAAAAGCCCGATGGTTCAGCTACCAACGGTATTGAACACGTGTTTACCAACGAGGCCTGCTATGATGCGGACACCGAGACGGACAAAATGAAAAGCTCAGCCAACGGAGGAGCCGACCCATGGAACCCAACTAAATACCTTAACGTTTGGATAGTGCACATTTGCGGCAGCTCGCCACAAACAGGCGGCGTTGCAGGTTATGCTTATATACCGGCTACCGGTAACGGCCTGCACGGTTCAAGTATTGATGGTGTGGTAATTGACTACAGCCTGGGCCTTGGCGCGGGTAACAGAACATGGACGCACGAATTCGGACACTACCTTGGTTTGCACCACGTTTGGGGCGACCTTTCCTCTAACGCCTGCGGTAACGTTTTTCCTGATACCGATGACGGCTTTAGTGATACTCCTGATTCAAAAGCAGCCAACTTCGGCTGCCCGCTTAATACGGCATCATGCACCGGTAACAGCAGCTATGGCGACCAGGTTGAAAACTACATGGACTATAGCGATTGCACCGTAATGTTCACCACTCAACAGGCCAATTACATGAACTCGGTGTTAACCAACATCCGTTCAAGCCTGGTAACTAACAATAACGTTTGTAATACGTCAGGCTCGCCGGTGGCAGCCTTTACCGCTAATAACACTTCTATTTGCACCGGCCAATCGGTTACGTTTACCAACCAATCTACCGGTACTAACCTAACTTACAGCTGGCAGTTCCAGGGTGGTACGCCTTCTACTTCAACAGCACAAAACCCAACCGTTACCTATAACACGGCAGGCACGTATAATGTTACCTTAACTGTTACCGGTACAGGCGGCAGCGATAACGAGGTTAAATCAAGCTACATTACCGTATCAGGCGCTTCAGCCCTTCCATTAGCTGAAGGTTTTGAAGGCACTACCTTTGCCCCTACAGGCTGGAGCATCAATAACCCCGATGCTGACCTTACCTGGGTGCGCACTACCTCTGCCAGCGGCTTTGGCACTTCTTCGGCCTCGGCGTACGTAAACAATTATAACTACAATGCACCGGGCCAAAGCGATTGGTTGATTACCCCTTCTTACAGCTTTAGCGGCGTTAGTAACGGACGTATTAAATGGGATTACGCCTACGCCCCTTACACCCAAAGCGGTTTTGAAGATAGCCTTGATGTAATGTACAGCACCAACTGCGGCGTAAGTTGGACTTCACTTTGGAAAAAGGGAGGCTCATCACTTAACACCGGTACGGCTACTGCCAACAACTTTGTACCTACCGCTGCGCAATGGAAAAAAGATTCTGTTTCGTTGGCTTCGCTTAACGGGCAGGCAAACGTTCGTTTCGCCTTCCGCAACGTTGATAAATACGGCAACAACATATTTATTGATAACGTAAATATTTATAATGCGGCAAGCGGTGGCGGTTCAGCCCCTGTGGTTGATTTTATAGGCACCCCAACAACCGTAACTGCCGGCAATACTGTTGCGTTTACTGACCTTTCTACTAACACGCCTACCAGTTGGAGCTGGACTTTTGCAGGCGGAACACCGGGAACATCAACAACCCAAAACCCGACTATAACCTATAGCACACCGGGCACTTATAACGTTACCTTAACGGCATCAAATGCCAATGGCGGTAACACCGTTACAAAAACAGCATACATAACTGTAGTAAGCGCAGGTGCGCAAAGCTGCGATACGCTTTCGAACTTTTTAACTGCTGATACCCTTACTTATTACCAGTTAAGCAACGGCTACACAGGCTACGTTACAGGTAACAACAGCCTTGGCGACCTTGCAATGGCTGAATACTACCCTAACACTACAACAGCGCAGGTTACCGGCGCATTGTTCTATTTTATTAAGGCTATTAGCCCATTACCTGCAACGCACACTATTAACGTTAAAGTGTGGGACGCAACCGGCACCGGCGGTACACCGGGCACCGTGCTGGCTACGCAAAGCAAAACCATTTCATCGCTTTCAACCACTGGTGTTACTACAGTTACCTTTACTACACCTCCAACGGTTACAGGCAACTTTTTTGTAGGTTATGATTTGCCTACAGCAGCAGGCGATACGGTAACAGTAGTTTCCAGCCTGTTTTCATCACCAGCACCTGATTATGGTTATAACCAATGGGACGACCAAACATGGCACCCGTTTTCTGACACCTACGGCGCAGGTAACGACCTTGACATTTTTGCACTGCCTATTCTTTGCACAGGTTCATCTACCCAGGCACCAACGGCATCCTTTACTTCTAACAAAACCAGTGTTTGTGCAGGCGGTACCGTAAACTTCACCAGCACTTCTACAGGTAGCCCTACTTCATATACCTGGGCATTCCCCGGCGGTTCACCAACAGCATCTACAACGCAAAACCCAACAGTTACCTATAATACGCCAGGCACCTATAATGTGTCACTTACGGCTTCTAACGCAGGCGGACCTAATACCGTAACGCAAACATCTTACATTACGGTTTATGCTAATCCAACGGCAACTACTTCATCTAATGCGGTAGGTTGTTATGGTGCATCAACCGGTTCGGCTACTGTAACCCCTGCAGGCGGCACTTCGCCTTACACCTATAGCTGGAGCGGTGGCGGTTCAACAGCCAGCATAAGCAACAAACCTGCAGGCACTTACATGGTTACCGTTACTGATAACCACCAGTGCTCAACAACAGCTTCAGTAAATATCAGCCAGCCACTGGGCCCGTTATCATTAGCGCCAAACGTTAACGATGCGGTATGTAACCAACAAAACGGTTCAGCCAGCGTTACGGCAACAGGTGGTGCAGGCGGCTATGTTTACCACTGGAACAACAACGCCACTACCCAAACGCTTAACAACGTTGGTCCGGGCTCGTACAGTGTAACCGTAACTGATGCTAATAGTTGTACAGCTACCCTGTCAATGACGGTTAACAACCAAAACAGCAACCTGGGTGTAACTATTAATGCCACCAATGCTACCTGCGGCCAAAACAACGGCCAGGCTGTAGCAGTGCCTAACAACGGCAACTTTGGTATAACTTATACCTGGAACAATGGCGCTACCTCAGGTTCATTATCAAACCTTGGCGCGGGCACTTACAGCGTTACCATTACCAACAGCAACGGTTGCACTGCCAGTGCAACTACTACGCTTACCAGCAGTAACGTAAACCTTAGCGTTACATTCAATACTACTAATGCCAACTGCGGTTCCTCAAACGGTTCGGCAACGGCAACCGTAAGCGGCGGCACAAGCCCTTACAGTTATAACTGGAGCAATGGCGGCTCTACAGCAACTATAAGCAACGTTGCGGCGGGCGGTTATAACTTAACCGTTACCGATGCAGGCGGATGTTCAGTTACCAATGTGGCTACTATAAGCAACCAGGGCGCACCAACAGTTAGCGTAACGCCTACTTCGCCTACCTGTTATGGAGGAAGCAATGGCGGCGCTATAGCTTCGGCAACGGGTGGTTCAACACCTTATTCGTATAGCTGGAATACAGGGGGCAACACTGCTTCTATTTCAAACGTAGGTGCAGGCACTTATGTGGTAACAGTTACTGATGCGCAATCTTGTATTGCGGTGCAGTCTGTAACGCTTACCAACCCTGCGCAAATGAACATTAACATTGCTACAACTGCTGCAACCTGTGGCACAAATAATGGCACAGCAACCGCAAGTGTAACCGGTGGCAATGGCAATTACAGCTTTACCTGGAGTACAGGGGCTAACGCTCAATCGATTTCAAACCTTGCCGGCGGCAGTTATACAGTTACGGTTATTGACGGCAGCGGATGCACTGCGGTTTCAACAACACAAATAAGCAGCCAATCGGGTCCAACATCAGTACTTAGCCCTACCGATGGCACTTGCCAAATAGCCGCACAAATAAATGTTACGGTATTGGGTGGCACTGCGCCATACACCTTCCAGTGGAGCAACGGTGCTTTAACTGAAGACATTACCAATATTGCCGCAGGCGCTTACACCGTAACTATTACTGATGCTAACGGTTGCAAAAACATAAACAGTGCCAGCGTTACCGATAACTCTTCTATAACGTTAAGCATTACCACTGTTGAACCTAACCAGGGACAAAACAACGGCTCGGCTACGGCTAACCCGGGTGGTGGCACAACGCCATACAGCTATTCGTGGAGCACAGGCGCGACTACGCAAACAGCAAGCAACCTTGCTGCCGGTAGTTACACCGTTACTGTTACTGATAACAGCGGTTGCGTAAAAATTGGCACTGTTACACTTATAGCAGTAGGCATTAACGATATCGATAACCTGGTATCTATTCAAATGTTCCCTAACCCGGCTACACAAAGCGTAAACGTTAAGCTGGAATTAACCAAGCCGCAGCACGTAGAACTGGAAATGTTTAACGGCATTGGCCAGTTGTTATGGAATAAAGGCTTGAATGAATTCCAAAGCGGAACAGAGCAAATTACCTTAAGCGAATTACCGCAAGGTGTTTACCTGGTTCGCATCAGCACACCTGCAGGCAACAGAACCCTGCGTTTGGTGAAAGAGTAAGCTCACATCGCTATAAATAAAAAAGGGCTCCCCAAAGGAGCCCTTTTTTATGTCTTTACTTTCTAATGTTGAGGAGTTACTTCTGCGCCCTTCCTTAAAAACACAAACCCATTCTTTCTGTAAAGCTCCACCAAATCGGGTTCGTTCTGCAAGCACTGCTGAAGCTTGTTGATTTTAGTAACTACGTAAACCGTTTTTGTGGAATCCTCATCAGAAGGCGGACGCTTACGACTATAGAAATAAGGCGCGTAACTTTTAAACTCTGCCGTGCGCACAATGCAATCCTCGTTCTGCTTGCTTATTAAAAATTCAATGTGCGCGTTTTGGCTGTACTTCTCTACACGCGGCACAATTAAATTCATTAGTGTATTAACGAATAATGTGCTGCTTATAATTAAAAGGTAAGTGCCCCACTTTAAATGCTTTGCGTGAATAAGCAGTATGGCTATTATAATACAAACAATATAGCCTAAGCCAAAAAATAAATCGTTACGCGTCCAGTATACCTGTGCTTTTAAATTCTCAACCGCAAAAGGGTCCTTCACATAATCAATAAATATTTTCGGGTTTTGAATTAAGAAAACACCGGCGGTAAGCGCAATAACTATAAGCATACCCAAGGTAAGTAAGGGCACAGTTTGTTTCCAGTTCCAGGTAACGCGCTTATCAAACAAATGGTTAAGGTAATAGGCTGCTAGAAAGGTAATAGGGTACCAGCAAAGGCTGCTGTAGTGAATAATTTTGGTACGCACTATAGAGAAGATTACCAGCACCACACAAAGCAGGTATATCATCCAATGCTTAAACGAATTTTGGTTGGCATCATCAAATACATTCTTCTTAAACGTAGTCCATATAAGTGTGGAAGCCGGAAAGACCCCTATAAGCAATACAATGAGGTGATAATAAAAAGGCCCTCCATGCCCGGCATCGGCAGTGCGCAGCAAACGCACCTGGTAAGCCATAAATTCGTTTATAAAGTTTACACCGTCTGCTTTAATAATAAAGCTTATCCAGGCGCTAACTATAGCAGCAACGGCCAACCACCATACCAGCATATCGCCTACTTCAAACTTTAGTTTACCGCGGTTGGCGAAAAAGTAAACAGCGCCGGTTACTACAATAATTAAAATGGCTACCGGCCCTTTGGTTAGTGTGGCCAGTCCAATAAATAAAGCCGATAGCAGCACATTGTAACGCCTGTTGCGGCGCGATGTCTTTCCCGGTTCAAAATCATTAATGGTAGTTACCTTGTATAAAAAGTAAATACCTAAAAATATAAGCAGGTTAAATACGGGGTCAATTAAACCGCTTTTAAAATAGATATGCGGCAAAATAGAACAGCCAAACATTAACGCCCACAGCACACCTAACTGCGATTTAAAAACCGTGCGTCCTACGTTAAACAATACCAGCAAAGTAATAACCCCGCAAATGGCATTGGGCAGGCGCGCGGCAAATTCATTTACGCCATAGTATTTCATTGATAAAGCCTGCAGCCAGATAAACAGCGGCGGCTTTTCAAAAAAGGGCTGATAATCTATTTGCACCATGCGCCAGTTGTGGGTAACCAGCATTTCGCGGGCGCTTTCGGCAAAGTTTATTTCATCCCAATCAAACAAATGCACTGAGCCAATAAAGGGCACAAAAAGTAATAGCCCTATTACCACCAAAAAAAACTGGGTGGGGAATTGCGTAACTCTTTTAATAAATCCGTCAATCATTTAAACAGCGATTTATCTTTCCATTTAAGGTTTTGGTAAAACCGGGATTGTGCGAAAGTTAACCAGAAAACGCAGCTTACCACCATAGCCACTATGGAGCCCGCATAAACATCGCGGAAGAAATGCTGCAAAAGATATACCCTTGATACGCCCACCAACAAAGCCAGGAAGAAGAAAAGAACACTCCACCGCTTATCTTTCACCATTACACTTAAAAGAAAAAACAAGGCAAAAGCGCCTGCTGTGTGCCCGCTGGGGAAGCTGTTATGCTTTAGTACCAAAAGCCCCGGTATAAAATCAAGCTGCAGTTTATTTTCAAAAAAAAGAGAAGGGCGCACCTCGGCGGCAAAAACAACCTTCTTCAAAAATTGCACTACGGCAAACACGGTTAAGTTATTGGCAAGCAGCAGCAGCCCTTTGCCATAACTGTAAAACAGGGTTATAAGCAGAATTAAAATAATGGCCGGCAGCTCTGCCAGTTTGGTTAAGTACAGAAAAACGTAGTTAAGCGTAGAGGTGTGCAGGCTGTTGAAATAAATTATCTCATCGCCTTTTTCATATTTGAAAAGCACAATGCCCCCCACTACCAAAAACAAGAAATACATCAGCAGAAAGAAGTGATTCTCGCGTAGAAAAGCTTTCACGCTAGTTTGTTTTACTTTTTAACCGGCGAATGGCGTTGCGGTAAAAATCAGTGCTATACAGGCGGCTATCCTGCGTGGCTTTAAGCGTTAGGAAAATACCAATGGGCAGCAGCACAAAGGTAGAAAGCCACATACCGCCGAAGGTGGTGGTAACATCATTCTCGGTCAGCTTCTCCCCTATTATAGAGGTAACGTGGTATAAAATGAAAAACAGAACACTGTAAAACAACGGCCAGCCTAAGCCACCCTTGCGGATAATGGAACCCAGTGGAGCGCCTATAAAAAACAAAACGATACAGGCTATGCTCAAGGTAAATTTACGTTGCACCTCTACCTCGTAACTGGTAAGGTCTTTCTCCTTGTAGTGTATTTGCTTATCCAACACATCTGTATAGTTCTTTACGTTGCGGGCCTTGTTCATAGCGCGCTCCATAATGCGTATTTTATCGGTAGTATTATAACCGTTCAGCAATTCGGGTATATCGTTAATGCCGCCAACCTGGGGTACGGCAGCCAGCTGCTGCGTATCGAGCCCAAAGCGCGAAAAACCCAACTGCACCCGTATATTTTCTACCTGCGCCTGTTTCAATTTACCTTCTTCAATTCGTATAGTATCAATCTGCTTCAACAGCTCATCAAGGCCAAGCATTTGCTTCAGGTCCTTAAAAAAGTTTTCATCTGTACGGTTCAATTTAAACTGGCTAAGGTCAAAACGCTTCTCCCACGAACTAAAGGTGGTAGCAATCATCTCGTAGTGGTTCTCCTCTTTAGGGTCCTTTGGTTCAATTTCGCGGTACTGTTTTCCGTTCTCCAGTTTCAACGTAAGCGCCATGGCTTGTTCATCCTGGGTCATTTGCCCCTTTTGTGCCGTTATAACATGGTCGTTACCCTTGCCGCTGGTGTGGTCGTAAACCGTAAGGTTATAAAGGGTATTGGTTTCATCGTCCTTACTGGCTACCTTAATGTAAAAGCCCGTTATGCCGCTGTAGAATATGCCCGGCTTTAAGGCCACGGTAGGCTTTTGATGGCGTATATCGTATAGTAAGGCCCCGAACTTTAAATTGGCTTTAGGCAACAGGTTGTTTGAAAACACAAACGCAAAAATGCTGATGCCTATAACGGTAACGATTAGCGCCCGCATAAAGCGCAGTAAAGAAATACCTGCAGACTTAACCGCTGTTAACTCATAGTTTTCGCCAAAGGAGCCGAAGGTCATAATGGAGGAAAGCAGTACAGCCAAAGGCAAGGCCAGTGGCACCAGGCGCGCCGAAGCATACAGCAGCAGTTCCAGCAACACCGGTGTGCTGAGGCCCTTGCCTACAAGGTCATCAACATACTTCCACAAAAACTGCATAACAAGCACAAACTGCGCTATACAGAAGGTGAGTATAAACGGCCCTATAAAATTCTTGATTACAAGCTTGTCTAGCTTTTTCATCGCGTTATAAAACGCTAAGGTAGAAAAGTGATTGTGCTATGCACCAATGGCATGCTTCAAATCTTCCACCTGCTTATCCCAAAGAAAGGTTTGCTCCTTAATTTCCTTGGCTTCAGCAAAATCGGTTATTTCCAATACCGTTTCGTTGCTTATTTCGGATTTATAGACCTTAAAGCTGAAAAATTCGTTTTTAGGGCTGTCTTCCCAATGGTACTTTACAAACTGGTCTTCTATTAACTCAATTTGTTTTGCCCTTTGGTAGCTGCCACCCCAACCGAAAATGAAGATATCGCCTGAAGAATCGCAGTAGTCAGAAAACCACTGGGCCAGGTTGGTAGTTTGGGTTAAAAACTCAAATAAAATTGCCGGTGAAGAATGAACTATATATTCTAAAGTATACTGTTTACGTGCCATTTCTAATAATTAAAACGTGTTTGTTAGGTCCGGGTATGGGTGCAAGAATAGAAAATTATACTTAAGCACAAAATTTTTTTTACCCCATCCGCAATCTGTCAAATCTGTAGCGTTTTTCTACTTTCCGTTCGAAAATCCCATACATGTTTACGAAGCACCTTATAGATAAAGTATTAATTACACTTGAAGTTGGCGATAAAACCCCGCTCTTCATATTACTGGAGAAAAGAGGGACTGTGCACCGCAAAGGTAACGGAGGAACCCAAGGCCCTGATTTGCCACTTATGCAGGGCATTTCACATGCGGGCCACTTTGATGCGCTGATGATGACGGTGGATGAAAACATTTTCGACTATGCAGGGGTATTGAAGTTTCCTGACCGCGTAGGCCGCGAATGTCGCCTTACGCTCATATTTAATAGCGATAACGGGGAGGTGGATTATTCCTTCCGCGTGGTTTACGGAGAACAATCGCAAGGGCCGCCTATGGAACTTGCCCAAATTCTTATTAATGCTGTAAAAATTACCGACCCCTGGTATTATCAGCAAGTGGAAGAAGCCAAAAAAGAAGAAGAAAAAGGCTGGTGGAAATTCTGGAAATAAAAACGGGTTCCCTCTTTTTGAAAGAACCCGTTCGGTTTATTAGTTTATTGCTTCTTAGTTTACATCTGTTGTATCTCTTAACTGGAACTGCACCCCGTTAAAATCGGAAAGAAAACCTGTAACTGAAACATTACCCGTAGGGAAGTTAGCGCCACTAAAGGTAGCCTGTGTGCGGGTGTACAGGGTCATGTTACCTGTAATATCAGTAAGTGTTTTGCTGCCGCTGTAAGTTGTACCTGTGCCGCTAATGGTAGCATTTACAACAGTAATTAAGGTGCTTTCCCATGCAGTAGAATTAGCCAGCACCTGCTGCACCGTAGCTACGCGCGGGGTAATAGTGCCGGTACCAACTACCGTAGCATTGGCAAGTGGTACATTTATAATTTCAATTAAGCCGTTGTATGAAGTTAAGGTTTGGCCGCTAACATCAATTTGCAGTTCATCATTTAAAGCAAAGTTGTGTGTGCCTGAAAAACGCACCACAATACCGCCGGTGCTATCCTGTATTACTACGTTCTTAGGGTCAATGTTGCCGTGGTCTTTATCAGAAATAACAATACCGCGAATGATTTTGTTAGCAGGCAGGGTTACATCAGCGCCGCTGTATGAAGTGCTAACACCTAATAAGCCGTTACCGTTGCTTACAACAGAACCGCCACAACGGGTAGTGTCCATAGTAAGGTCTGATGGGTCACGGATGATTAACTGCGAAGTAGCATTGTAAACGCTGTAAATAGCAATCATACGGCCGTTGCCGCTTGGGGTAAGCTTGTTGGCAAAAGTAGAATAGCCGCTGGTGTAAGCTACAACATTACCACCATTGCAATCTTTAACAGTGCGCGAAAGCGATTGAAGATTGAAGGCATCAGCAAAAGGCTTTCCGGCATCGGCAGTGGCAAATTCAACACCATCTAATGCAATAAGGGTATTGATATACGAAGCGTTTAGCTGGTTAATTTTAACCGCCTTAGGTTCTACAGGTATACCCCATTTGCCTTTTAATATATAATCATTAACGCGGCCTCCGGTTATACCACCTACTGAACCGTCCTGTTGAATGTAACCGCCAAGTTGGTGAACACCGTGGTAGTTACCTACCCACAAATCTTTCAGCTTAATAAATATGCGGCGGCCAATGGGCATATCACCATAAAGGTATGAGCCATCTACTAACAGGGCAATACCGCCGGTGCTGTCCTGTATTATTACCTGTTTGTACAGGTTTCCGCTTTTGTCGTCAGCTACTACAACAGCTGAAATCACCAGGTCTTCTTTTATCTGCACCGGCGCTGTTGCGTAGCGGGCCTTTAAAGAATCTATGGAGAAATTCACTACAATATCCGGGTCTTCGCCAAATGCCGGTGGGGCATCAAACTTATCTTTCACACATGAAGAAACACCGGCTATAAGTGCCAGTAGTAAAAAAGGAAGCATGAACTTTTTCATGAAACTATTTTTCGTTTATCTATTTCTATTTTCTAATTCTAATCTCTATTCAATCTATTGCATTCTAAACGCAATACTCATAAAGTAATTAACTCCGTAAGCGTAAAACAGCTTAGGCGGAAACTTATTTACGTTATTTAAAGTAAAGTCAAAACGCATTTGCTCATAACCACCGGTTACAAACTTCTTGTTGTTGGTTATGTTGTTAATGCCTACGTTAAATACAAGGAAGTAACGTTTCTTCAATGTTTTAAACTGGTTGTTTAATAACCAGCTATAACCTGCAAACAGGTCCATAGTAAACTGGCCTTTCAGGCGCTGTTGGTCCACTACGTTCTTCCACTCTGTGCTGTTTTCATCTAACGGCGATACACCATTTATAGTGCGGCGTATGGGGTTAAAGCTTAACCACATCCAATCGTAGTAGTTAAAGTTCATACCTACAAACCAGAATTTAGGGTCGCGGTAGTTAAGGCCTATTGAGCCCGCTAACTGCGGTGTGCCGCCTACGTTAAATCCTTTTGGGTAAACAGTTTGCGTGGTGGTTGAACCCGGGTCGTTATCAGCAGTAATGGTAGCAGTTGGACGGCTTACGTACGTGTAACGGCCAATGCTGGCCACGGCAGTAGCGCTAAAGCCTCTCCATATTTTAAACTCAGAGCCTAACTCAAAGCCCCAGTGGCGGGTGTTCATACCGGTTAAGGTGTAATTCACAAAAGTGCGCTCATCATCATGGTAGAAGCGGATAGTTTTGGTGCTGTTGTTAAACTGGGTAAAGAAGAAGTCAACTTTCAGTTTAGCTATTGGTGTGCGTAATTGGTAGCCCACTTCGCCGCCAAATACCTGCTCAGGTTTTAAGTTAGCTGCAATATCGTTACGCGTACGGGGCGATACAAATGCATCGTCAAAGTACGGAGCACGGCTTTGGAAAATACCATTCAGGAACAGGTAGTTTCTTCCATCGGCCTTATAGGTTACACCGCCTTTAAATGCATAATTAAAGAAAGTGCTCACTTTCGATTTTCCTTCGCTGTTATTCTGGAATAATCCGTTTTTAACCATACCGTATCTCCAGAAAGAAGTAAAGCCTAACTGAGCGCTAACAAAAAAGTCAACCTTGTTATAGCGGAACACCGGCGTTGCCCACAAAGCAAGCTGGTGTAAATTGGTTATATAATCGTAGCCGAACTTATCACCCTCGTGTAAAATGCGGTTAGGGCGGTTAACATCGTTTTGTGCTATACCAAAGCTGTCGCGGAAATCGCGCTCAGCAAACTGGTTGATGTCCACATAAAAATCGCCACCTAACAAATCAACCACGCGCTTGTAATTGCGGGTCATTTGCATTTGGTAAGTTATACCGGCTGAAATAGAGATGTGGTCGTTTAAGTTGCTGTTGTAAGTGCTGGCAAAGTCAAACTTCTTGTTGTTGCGTATGCGGTTCTCTAATATATAAACTGAACGGTGCCCGCTTACTGAGTTATTAGGGTCGCCATCAACGCTATCAACCGTTTGCCAGTTCATAGCATTTGCTTCGTAAAGGCGGTTCCAGTTAATCTGCAATAACTCAGGGTGCTGGGTGTATTCATCGCGTAGTAAGGCCTTCTGCGTGCTGTCTTCTACATAACTAGGTAAGTAGCGGTAGTAATCAGGCGCAGGGTTAGCGCTGCTATACCAATCTAAAGCCGTTACTGATTCCACACCGAATGAAAAACCTGCTGCAGTCATTAAACTGCTGCGGTTATTAATTTTCCATTCATCAGTTAATATAAATAAGGGCTGGTGTTGGTTGCCAATGCGCGAGTTACGCTTTTTACCATCCTGGTACCCCCATGCAGGGTTGTAGTAATTAGTGCCGGCAAGGTCGTACGCTTCCTGTGTGGCGGCTAACTGACGGCCGTTCTTTATAGGCGCGCCCATAATAGTTAATGCCAAGGAGTGGTTGCTGCCGAAATATTTTTCTACGGATAAGAAATAAGAATAAGCATCGTAGAAAGTGCCCGGCACATAGCCTTCAGAAGCCCAACGGCGGCTGAAAGAGGCAGATACTGCCCAGCCGTGCTTTAACATACCTGTGCTGTACGTAGCCATTAAGCGGTGGCGATAGTTACGGTTGGTAACCGCATATGATGCCTGAAACTGCTTGCGCTGTTTGCTGGCGCGTGAATCAAGCGCGTAGCTTGCGCCAATGCCGCCAAAGGTAAAGGTAGCCGGCTGTAAGCCTACCACGTTTTCGCGGTTATACATTACGTTATTTAAACCGCTCCACTGGCTGTATGAAGCGCCACCATCGTCAAGGTCGTTAACCGGTATGCCGTTCATATAGGTAAGGAAGTTCTCCTGCTCGTAACCTCTTATACGGTAACGCGCTGCACTAAAAACAAACGAGGCAGTGCTTACAAAAGGATCGCGTGAGGCGTTCAATGCGCTGCTAACCGCTTCTGAACTTCCTTCTTTAGTTTCTGATTCTGATAAAGAGATAACCGGAATGTTCTCCGTATTCTGGCGGTCATCATCTTCATTTAAGGCTTTATAGCTAAGGTTGCCCAGGCTTAACAAGCGGGTGTTTACATTAAAAGTGCCCAGTTGGTAGGTTTTATCTACTATAGTAACTGATACTTTATATTCCCCTTCCGGCACATCGGCAGCAAATTTTCCTTCCTCGTTGGTAAATGCGGTAAAGGTGCCTTTATCAGATGTTAAGGTAACGGTAGCCTTGTTGGCCGGTTCGGTGGTAGCATCTTCCTGTATGGTGCCGGTTACAGTATTTAACTGTTGCGAGAAAACAAAAACCGGTAACAGAAAGGCAATGGCTAATAAAACTTTCTTCATGAACGATGTGTTAGTGCCGCCGGCCCCTCATAATAGCTGCGCTGTCAATTTAATGCTGACACCGGGTACGGGGTTCGTAGCGGGCGGCAAATGTAACCCAAAATACGGCTATCAAAATGCCCGCATGTTAAATAGCTAATAAGCTTAAGTTAGGGTAGCGTAATAAACCCGCATTACCTATATAACTAACTGATTTTTAGCAATAAAGGCTACTAACATTTTATAAACAAATTCGGCACGGTTTTAAGGATACATTAACCGCATGTACCTTTTGCTACATTTGCGCCCCTTAAATCAATAAAATGAGGATTGCCCTTATTGCCCTGTGCCTGTTTGTAACTACCGCCCTGTTTGCCCAACAAAGCAGTGCCGAACAGCAATATAAAGTAGGCGTGGTTGCCTTCTATAACCTGGAGAACTTTTACGATACTATAGATGACCCACGCACACATGACGAGGAGTTTCTGCCTAATGGCGACCACCTTTATAACTCGGCAGTATATAAAGACAAAGTAGGCAAGTTGGAACAGGTGTTGAGCAGCATAGGAACGGACCTAACCCCCGATGGTTTTAGCATGTTAGGCGTAGCCGAAATTGAAAACCGCCATGTATTGGAAGACCTGGTGGCCCAACCAAAATTAAAAGACCGCGGCCTTAAGATAGTGCATTACGATTCGCCGGATGAGCGCGGTGTAGACGTGGCCTTTATTTACAACCCCAAATATTTTACCGTTAAACACAGCGAAAAGCTTTTTGTAAAAATGACTAACGCCGATGGCATCCTGCACTACACCCGCGATGTGCTTTGGGTTAGCGGCATATACGACAAAACCGATACTGTAAACGTATTCGTAAACCACTGGCCTTCGCGCCGTGGTGGCGAAGAAGCCAGCGCACCGGCACGTGCTGCCGCTGCAGGCACAGCAAAACGCGTTATTGATTCGCTAATGGCTATTAACCCTAACACCAAGGTTATATTAATGGGCGATTTGAATGATGACCCCACCAGCCCAAGCGTTACGCAGGTAATAGGTGCTAAGGGCAATAAAAAAGATGTTCAACCGGGTGGCATGTATAACCCATGGGTAGATTATTTAAAGAAGGGAATTGGCACACTGGCCTATAACGATTCATGGAATCTGTTTGACCAGATTATGCTTTCGTACGGATGGCTGAATGAAAATCAGAATGGCTTTTTCTTAAAAGATGCCCGCATTTTCAGCAAGCAATACATGGTTACCAAAACCGGTAAATACAAGGGCTACCCTATGCGCACTTACGATGGCGTTATTTATAACGGCGGTTATAGTGACCACTTCCCTACGTACTGCGTCTTACTGAAGGCCGTTAACAAGTAAGCGCTATTGGCAACAATAGCTTAACTTCATACTCCATTATTTTTTGTTTTGATTAAAAAACCGTGCATGTATTGTATCTATACTAATGGCCGCCAACTTTTGCAAACCGCAAACTGCAAATTGCTTGTGTTGCTTCTTTTTCTTTCGCTATCTGCTTTTGCACAGGAGCCTGCAGCAAACCCTACTAATCTTCAGTTTAATAACATAAAGTCGTACGGGCTTACGCTAAGCTTTACAGGTGTGCAGGCTGATGGTTACCTGGTATTAAAAAGCGACCAGATTATAACCTTTGTACCTGTTGACCATACCACTTATGAAAAAGGACAAGGCGTGCCCGGCGGAGCCAAAGTAGTTTCAGGTTCAGCGGCAGCTACGCTGTACAGTGTTCGCGAAATGCTGGAAGATACCCGCTATTACTTTGCCATTTATGCCTTTAACGGCACTGGAACTTCCATTGACTATAAACAAACCAATGCCTTAACGGGTGATATTTTGACACCTGCTGCCGACCCCGGAAGCTACTACGTTTCTGTTGATTCCGCCGCTTACAGCTTTATAAGCGATTTGCACACGCTTATTAACCCGCATACGCAAAGCACCTATACGCCAGGATATGCCAACACCATACTGCCTGCCATGTACGAGCGCGATACCACAGGCGGGCAGGCCGTAGTAAATTGCGAATACAGTGCGGCCACCACTATTTATACCCCTCCATTTTCGTTTACCGGCACCAACTACACCCGCGAACACGTATTATGCAAAAGCTGGATGCAGACCTATACCCAATATGGCTCAAACGTGGTGCAGTATCCTGAAGGCTCAGATTATCACAACCTTTTATTAGTGGCGGGTTCGCCTAACAGCGCCCGTAACAACCACCCTTATGGCGTTGTGGTAAATACCACTAACACCTACGGTCCAAGTAAAATTGGTAAGGATGCCAATAACATAACCGTGTTTGAACCCGGCGATAACCGCAAAGGCGATGCCGCCCGCGCCATGATGTATGAAATGATTTGTTACGATGGCCTTAGCGGCGATTGGGGATTGAAGCAACTGCTATCAGAAGCGGCAGACCAGGACCAAAACGTGCTGAAGCAATGGAACATTATGGACCCGCCCGATAAATTTGAGCGCACCAAAAATGAGTTTATTTTCTCCGTTCAAAGTAACCGTAACCCATTTATTGACCACCCGCAGTGGGCCAATTGTATAAACTTCGATAGCCTGTTTAAAACCAATGTATGCGGCGCTGTTTCGGGCATAAGAGATGAGGTGCTGGATGTTAGAGTAAATATTTACCCTAACCCCGCAACGGAGTACCTGAACGTGCAATTGTTTGGCGAACAGCAGGATTTTACTGCCGAAATAGTGGATATGTACGGCCGCATTATATTAAGCGCCCCGGTTACGGGTAACTTGGTACAAATAGGTGTAAACCAATTACCTTCAGGCAATTACCTGCTTAAAATTACGGCAGGTACTAAGAGCGCCTACCACAAGTTTCTTATTCTCAATTAATAAGGGGTTAACATTCCCTTTATAGCCTTTTGGGTATTTTACTGTAAATTTGGCGCGCTAAAATTTACATGATGAAGAAATTATACCTGGCCATAATCGGTCTTTTTATCTCTGCTGCAAGCTTCGCACAGTGTTCTGAATTGTTCTTTTCAGAATATGTAGAAGGTTCCGGCAACAACAAGGCGCTTGAGATTTATAACCCGGGCTCAGTAGCCGTTAACCTTAACGGTTATAAAATTGTGCAGTACAACAACGGTTCAGCTACCGTAAGTTATACCTTAAACCTTAACGGCACTATTGGTGCAAACGATGTTTACGTATTAGTGCGCAACACTGCTGATAGCCTTATAAAACTTACTGCTGATACCCTTACCGGTTCTAACGTGCTTAACTTTAACGGTAACGATGTATTAGAACTATTAAACGGCACCACCGCACTTGACCGTATAGGCAACGTAGGTGATACAGCCAATATTCCTTTTGATACCTTAACCGGTAAGGACAATACCTTTGTTCGTAAACCGGCTATACAAAACGGTAACCTTAACTGGGCCAGCGGCCAGTTGGAATGGATTGCTTTCCCTAAAGATACTTTCCGTTTAGGTTCACACACTATGGACCCATGCGGCGCTATTGCCGATACCATGGTTCGCTTCTCGCCTAATGCAGGTTCAACAAGCGAAAGTGCAGGCACTTACAATGTAGCCCTTGCTTTAAATGCAGCCAGCACTTCTACCACCTTTACTGTTGATGTAGAATTGTTTGGCGGCACAGGTACTGCAGCTGATATAAATAACTACACTACCCAAACCGTAACCTTTGCACCGGGTAGCAGCAGCCAGAACCTTACTTTAACCATTACAGATGATGCATTGGCTGAACCATCTGAAACGTTCACCTTCCGTTTAAAGAATCCTTCATCACCACTGTTAATTGGTGCTGACTCTATATTTACACTTACCATAGGTGCCAGCGATGTGCCGGTTAATACTTACGCTATTAACCAGATAAGCCATGTAAATGCTAACGGCCAGCCCGATTCATTGGGTGTTAAGGTGCAGGTTAGCGGCACTGTGTATGGCATTAACTACCGCTCTACCGGTTTAGAGTTCTTTATACATGATGCTACTGATGGTATTGCTGTATTCAGCAGCCAATCCAACTTTGGTTATGTAGTAACCGAAGGCGACTCAGTTACTGTAGTAGGCGAAGTGAGTTTCTTTAACGGATTAACTGAAGTTGGCCTGTTAGATACTGTTTACAAAGTAGGTGTAGGCGCTGTGCCTGCCCCAACTGTAGTTCAAGACCTTGATGAAACTACTGAAGCAGAAATCGTTCGTTTAAACAATGTTCACCTGGTTACACCAAGCCAGTGGAGCAACACAGGCGCCAGCGGCTTTACTGTAGATATAACTGATGGCCAAAATACATGGGCTGTAAAAATTGACGAGCAGTGCGCTTTGTTTACCGCTCCTGCCCCTCCGGCTAACTTCAATATCATCGGTATAGGCACCCAGTTTGATAATACTTCACCTTACACCGGTGGCTACCAATTACTGCCACGTTTTGCCAGCGACCTTATTCTTATAAGCGGCATTAACGAAACAGAAGTAAGCAATGTGCAGGTTTACCCTAACCCATGCAACGGAAACTTTGTGGTGCGTTTAGCTAATGCTGTAAACAATGCAGAAGTGAAACTTTACAACATTAACGGCCAGTTAATGCACAGCGAGAAAACAAGCGGTGCCACTATTACTGTAAACAACACCACACTTGCTGCAGGCTTATACCTGTTAGAAATTAATGCAGGCAACAAAATATACCGCAGTAAAGTAAGCGTTCAATAATCCGCTTCTTATTACTGTTAAAAGAGCCTCCGCAAAACGCGGAGGCTCTTTTGTTTTTTATCTATACCTTTAATTTAAAATCAAGCGCTATGCAAAAAAGTATATCCCTGCTATCCACTGCCTTTATATGTATTTTATTCCTGGCTTCCTGCCACCGCGATAACAACAACAGCGGCTCATGCCCCGGCACCGTAAGCTCAACCTGGAAGGTGGACGGCAATGAATACAAATCCTCAAGCTATGTAACCTTTAACTTAGGCAGTATATTTAATGTAACCTTTACAGCCTGCGTAAGTGATGGTGTAGACAAATCAATAACCATTGGCTATATACCAAGTCCGCCGGTGGTGGGCACCTACCCCCTAAAGTTTGAAATGCTGCACTCCCATCCCTGGAACAATATGGCGGGTGCTGATTACCTGATTGAAAACGGCGAAAACTTTTTTACCGACAGCACCGGTACTGGCACACTCATTATAAACTCAGTTAATACAACAGACAGCACCTTTTCGGGCGGCTTTAACTTTCCTGCAACTAACGATGCCGGCACGCAAACCGTACAAATTACGGATGGCACCTTTACCAACGTTAAGTATTAAGCTGCTTAAAAGCAGCGGTAACTTTCCTTTGGTTGTAGCAAAAGAAAAAAAACACTCAACCACCTCACACACTTTCAACGCTCCAGGCTTCGGGCTTACCGGCAAAAAGTTTCTTGGTTAATTCCCAGGTGCCGTTAAATAATTCCGAGTTCCTGTAGTTCTCAAGGCTGGCTTCGTCCCTCCAGCGGCTATAGGTAAAAAAGGTGTTGGGGTTATTTATATCGCGTAACAGTTCCACTCCGCTGCATCCCTCAAAACCACCAATTAAATGCTTACGTTCATTAAACAGGGCTAAAAATGTATTTACCTCTTCTTCCCTAAAAACCATTTTTACAATACGCACTAACATCAAATTGCTCTTTTTAATCCGCAAACACCAACACCGGCGATTCCACCTTCAATCCTAACAAATTCTCCGCCTTACCCTTATTAATAGCTACTTCCAAAAAGCCCGTACTGCCAAACAGGCAAACCATCTCTCCTTCATCTGCATCCGAGTAGCGAACACTTACCGCATTGGCAGTGCCTACATTGGCCGCAATAGTAAACCGCTTATCGCCAATATGTTCATTAAACATTTTGCGGGTTATGTTGGTTACAGCATTTCCGTAGTTATCTATATAAACCACAGTTCCGCGTATGCTGCCGGGCTTGGTAACCGGTTGCAGTAAACGGTAGTTAATGGTTTCCACTGCCAGGTGCGCAAAATCAGTTGGCTTATATTCCTGCAACAAAAGGTTCACCGCTTTTGCCAAAGCGCCTTCATACATCAACGAGTTATTCTCCAGAAACTCATCATTCAATTGGTAGGTTTCATGAGGGGTTTTCTCAAACGCCAGCGATAAAAGGCCGGTATCAAAGGTCAGAAAATAGTGCCCGTCAATAAGTGATAACAATACACGCTGGTTGCTATCGCCTGAGCCTATATGCACAATATGTATACTGCCCTTGGGGAAATAATGGTACGAGTTTTTTATGGCAAACGCAGCCTCCTTTAAATCAAAAGGGCGTATGGAATGGGTAATATCAATAATAGGGGGTGGCGCACCTTCACATTGGCGGATGATGGCGCCTTTAAGGGCAGCAAGGTAAAAATCCCGCGTGCCGAGGTCGGAAGTAATGGTAACCGGCGCCATAATGTTTTATCAAAACAAAGAAGCGCTCAAAAATTCATTGTTTCTACCCTATTTGCGTGGAAAAATGTGTGGATAGATATATTTTGCTATACAGTATAGCCAATGGCTAATTCGTAATTTTGAACAATTAAACTTCAGCGGATTGACAGAAATAACAGTAAACATTGAGGGCATTGACCCTATTGATTTCTTCGGTGTAAACAACTCCCGGTTCAATTTCATAAAGAAAAACTTCCCTACGCTGCGCATGGTTTCGCGCGGTAACGCCATTAAGGCCGAAGGCAGTGATGATGATTTAGCCGTGTTTCGCCAAAAGGTTGACCGCATGGTAGATCATATTGAGCGCTACGGTAAACTGAGTGAGGACAATATCGAAGCCATCGTTCTGTCAGACGATAATGCCGCCCGCGACCGCGAGAAAAAGGACAGCGGCAACATTATAGTGTATGGCAATAATGGCCTGGTGGTGCGCGCCCGTACCGATAACCAGCTATTGATGGTGAAGGAGAGCGAGAAGAACGATATAATGTTTGCCATTGGCCCTGCAGGTACCGGTAAAACCTATACCGCTGTTGCTTTAGCCGTAAAGGCCCTTAAGGAGAAGAACGTAAAGAAGATTATCCTTACCCGCCCTGCTGTTGAAGCCGGTGAAAGCCTTGGCTTCCTTCCCGGTGATTTGAAAGAAAAGATTGACCCGTACCTGCGCCCGCTTTACGATGCGCTGGACGATATGATACCCGCCGATAAACTGACCTACTACATGGAAAACCGTGTAATTGAAGTAGCTCCTCTTGCGTTTATGCGCGGCCGTACGTTAGACCATGCTTACATTATTTTGGATGAAGCGCAGAACTGTACCGATATGCAGTTAAAAATGTTTTTAACCCGTATTGGTGCCAACTCAAAAGTTATTATCACCGGCGACCCTACGCAAATAGATTTACCGCCAAAAATAAAATCAGGCTTAGGAACAGCCATTCGCATTCTGGAACCGGTCGAAGGTATTTCAACAATTAAGCTGAATGAAAGCGATGTAGTACGTCACCGTTTGGTTAAAGAAATTATTAAAGCTTACGATAAATTAAACAGCACCCGCGAAAGAGATGACAACACAAACAATTCGTGAAACCGATTTTCACTTCCCCGGCCAAACGGCAGTATATCACGGAAAAGTTAGAGATGTTTATACCATAGGCGAAAAACTGGTAGTAATTGCCAGCGACCGTATTTCCGCCTTCGACCATATTTTACCAAAGCCAATTCCGCACAAAGGCGCAGTGCTTAACGGTATTGCTGCGCATTTTTTAAATGCCACTAAAGATATTGTTCCCAACTGGCTGTTAGCTACGCCCGACCCTAACGTATCTATTGGTAAAAGGTGCGAGCCCGTGCGTATTGAAATGGTTATACGCGGTTACCTGGCAGGCCACGCCGCCCGCGAATACAAAGCAGGCAAACGCATGCTTTGCGGTGTTGCTTTGCCTGAAGGATTAAAAGAAAACGATAAACTTCCCTCTCCTATTATCACGCCCTCTACCAAAGCGGTGGAAGGCCATGATGAGGACATTAGCCGCGAAGACATTTTAAAACGTGGTATAGTAAGCGAAGAAGTTTACACTACCATGGAAAAATACACCCATGCGCTTTTTGAACGTGGGCAAAAAATGGCTAAAGAAAGAGGCTTAATTCTTGTAGATACCAAATACGAATTCGGCATTGCCGATGGACAGGTAATGCTGATTGATGAAATTCACACGCCCGATTCTTCCCGCTATTTTCATTTAGAAGGTTACGAGGAAAAACAGCGCAAAGGCGAAGCACAGCAGCAACTAAGCAAAGAGTTTGTACGTATATGGTTAATAGAGCAAGGTTTCCAGGGTAAAGAAGGCCAGCAAATGCCTGTAATGCCTGATTTGTTTGTTGAAACAGTTTCTCACCGTTACATTGAGCTATACGAACTGGTAACAGGCAAAAACTTTATCCCCGATAATAGCCAGGATATTATTGCCCGCATCAGGAATAACGTAAACAGCTACCTCAGTTAACCATCTATCACTACGTTGTTTATCGAGTACTCCGCGGCGTCCAGCCAAAGCGCCTAATCCAAAATCAGCAATCTAAAATCCAAAATCAATTACATTCGCCTTATGATTCTGGAAGCTACCAACATCCACAAGCGCTACGGCACACTTGATGTGTTGAAAGGCGTATCCCTGCAGGTAAAAAAGGGAGAGATAGTTTCATTGGTAGGCCCTTCCGGTGCAGGTAAATCTACGCTGCTACACATTATTGGCACTTTAGACCGCCCCAATAGCGGCGATGTAAAAATTGAAGGCAAAGACGTGTTCAAGCAAAGCGATAAAGCATTAGCCGCCTTTCGCAATAAATCAATCGGCTTTATCTTTCAGTTTCACCACCTTCTTCCTGAGTTCACCGCCATTGAAAACGTTTGTATACCGGCTTACATACACGGCGAAAACAAAAGCAAAGCCGAAAGCCGTGCAAAGGAATTATTGGAGATGTTGAAGCTTGGCCACCGCATTAACCATAAGCCAACTGAACTTTCAGGCGGCGAGCAACAGCGTGTAGCCGTAGCCCGTGCCTTAATGAACAACCCTGCGCTGGTTATGGCCGATGAACCCAGCGGCAACCTCGATACCAATAATGCCCGCGACCTGCATCACCTCTTCTTTGAACTGCGCGATAAACTGAATCAAACCTTCATAATTGTTACGCACAACGAAGAACTGGCTAACATGGCCGACCGCAAGGTAAACATGAAAGACGGCCAGGTGATTTAACCTTGCACCCCAAACCGCCGCACCGCCGCTTTTACACCCTCTTTATTTCATTTACTTTGCTGCAATGTCTTCCATTCACCAACTATTAAAGCAGTATTGGGGCTTCACATCCTTTCGCCCTTTGCAGGAGGACATTATCCGCTCCGTGTTAGATGGTAAGGACACGCTTGCCCTTTTGCCAACCGGCGGCGGTAAATCCATTTGCTTCCAGGTGCCTGCTTTAGTTAAAGATGGATTGTGTTTAGTGGTTTCTCCGCTTATAGCATTAATGAAGGACCAGGTAATGAACCTGGAGAAGCGGGGCATTAAAGCGGCAGCCATTTATACCGGCTTACCTTACCGCGAGCTTGATCGGCTTTTAGATAATTGCGTGTACGGCAACTACAAGTTTCTTTATATCTCACCTGAACGCTTAGCTACGGATGATTTCCGCACACGATTAAGCAAAATGAAAATTAACCTGTTGGTGGTGGATGAAGCGCACTGTATAAGCCAATGGGGTTACGATTTCCGGCCGCCCTATTTGCAAATAGCTGAAGTGCGCGATATGGTGAAAAACATTCCGGTAATAGCGCTTACAGCAACCGCCACTCCACAGGTGGTGGACGATATACAGGAGAAACTTCATTTTAAAAAGAAGAACGCCTTTCGCAAAAGCTTTGCGCGTCCTAACCTTAGCTACGTAGTAAGGCAAACCACAAACAAACCCAAAACACTTGCTGAAATACTTGCCAAAGTAAAAGGCAGCGCAATAGTTTATGTGCGCAACCGGCGTAAAACAAAAGAGATTGCCACGCAGCTTAACAAAGAAGGTATTAAAGCAGATTATTACCATGCCGGCCTTGAACCCCTAGAGCGGACCACAAAACAAAACGAGTGGCTGGCTGGTAAAACGCGCGTTATTGTGTGCACCAACGCCTTTGGTATGGGTATAGATAAACCCGATGTTCGCCTGGTTTTTCACATTGATTTAGCCGATAGCCTTGAGGCGTACTTTCAGGAAGCAGGCCGTGCCGGTCGCGATGAAAAAAAGGCATACGCCATACAATTGCTGGATAATGCTGACTTGGCCGATATAGAAAAGAAAATTAAAAGCAGTTTCCCTTCGCTTGATTTTTTGCGCGAGGTGTATGAAGCGCTCTGTGCGTATCTGCGCATAGCGTATAACAGCGGCGCCGAAACCACCTACGACTTTGACCTGCGCGATTTTTGCACCAAACAAAAGCTGGATACGGTAAGAGTGCTAAATGCACTTAAACTACTAGAACAGCAGGAGTTGATTTATCTCTCCGACGGCTTCTATTCCCGTTCAGCCGTTAAAGTCAGTTGCACTAAGGAAGTGCTCTATAAATTTCAAAGCGATAAACCGGCTTATGAGCCGTTGGTAAAATTCATTCTGCGTACTACTGAAGGAGTGTTTGATGATTTTCAACCTATAGAAGAAGAAACTGCAGCCACGCGCCTGAAAGTTTCTGTTGATGAAGTGGCAAAGCAATTAAACGCACTGCACAAAGCCGGTATATTTTATTACCAGGCGCGCAAAAACAAACCACAGCTTATATTCTTAAAGCCACGTTCCAAAAAGGAAAATTTGCGATTGGATAATGCGTTTATCCAAAAAAGAAAAATGGATTACGAGCACCGCTTAACTGCTGTGCGCAATTATGTGCTTAATGCAACCACTTGCCGCACCCGGCAACTGGTTAAATATTTTGGCGAACAACTGGATGAAAACTGCGGCATTTGCGATGTATGCGCCGCACAGAAAAAAATGAACTTAACGGCGGAGCGCTTTGCTGAAATTGCCGCATTGGTAGAAACCGAAGTAAAAACCAACAAGCCGGACGCGGTTAAACTGGCAGCAAGTCTTAATTTATTACCAAAGGATTTAAATACAGTAATTGATTTTCTTTGTGAAGCAGGCAAACTGCAAAAAACAAGTGATGGTAAACTCAAGTGGACCGGATGAAACCTGAGCCCCGCTGGCGTAGCAGGGGGAAGTTATATTTGCCTTACTTGATGTATTTATAGAAGCCATGAAAAAACTAATCTTCACCGTAACTAACGACCTAACGTACGACCAGCGCATGCACCGCATTTGCAGCAGCCTGGCAGGCGCAGGTTACGCTGTGGAATTAGTTGGTCGTGAAAGAAGTTTTTCCATTCCGCTAACTGAACAACCCTACAAGCAAACCCGCCTAAGCTGTTTCTTCAACAAGGGCAAGCTGTTTTATATTGAGTTCAACATCCGCCTTTTTCTCTACTTGCTTTTTACCCGCTTCAACGCCGCTTGCGCTATTGATTTAGACACTATCGTTCCCGTGTATTACGCAGGCAAGCTTAAAAAAGCCAAACTGGTTTACGACGCGCACGAGCTGTTCACTGAAGTGCCTGAAGTGATTAACCGCCCGCGCGTAAAAGCCACCTGGGAATGGGTGGAGAAAAAATATGCCCCGAAGTTTGATTTGATTTATACCGTTGGTCCATCCTTAGCCAGCCTTTTTGGTCTGCGCTTGAATAGAGAAGTGCATGTTATCATGAATACGCCCAAATCGGCACCAATTTCCGCCTTCGCGTCAAACACAATAAAGAATTACCGCATCGTTTTCTCATTCCTTAAAGTGGCCGCATTTACTGTTTGGATTAGCATTCTGGCCGATACCAATAGCTTAGATATACAACTGCATGATACCATATTTGTCATCTCGCATTGGTTAATTATAATTCCTTTTGCTATTGGACTGTTATTCTATGCCGCGCTCTACGCACTTTTCATCAGGCTCTCTCAAAAGTCCTTAAATCCACTGCTGTCCCTTTTACATCTGTGGTTAACTTCTGCTGGCCTTTGGGGAATATTCGTTCTAACCCTTTATTCTTTCCAGGCAGATGGGCACGCTAATACCACGTTCAGGACACTAACAATAAACTCCTCTATCATTAATATAGGGATTGGCACCCTCATCACTTTATTGGTTTCCCAATTATTATTTCCAATCAACATACTTTATACCTTATTTTTTAAACCCGACCTAACACCCCAAACAAACAACAAACTCCAAACCTCAAACTCCAAACTCCAAACTCAACTTTCAACACTCACCACTCACCACTCACCACTCACCGCGCCCACCGTTCTTTATCAAGGCGCATTAAACGAAGGCCGTGGCTTGGAGCACTTGATTGAAGCCATGCGCTACATAGATGCCCAATTACTTATTGCCGGCGAGGGCGACCTTTCTAACCAGCTACGCCAACAGGTTAATCAAGCCGGCCTTCAAAACAAGGTTCAATTTCTGGGCTACGTAACGCCAAAAGAATTGAAAGAAATTACAGCCAAAGCGCATGTAGGGGTAAACCTGTTGGAGAACAAAGGGCTTAGCTACTATTATTCCTTAGCCAACAAGTTTTTCGACTACATCCATGCGGGTGTACCCCAGCTTTGTATAGACTTCCCCGAATACAATTTCATCAATACCAAATATGAGGTCGCCTTATTGATAGAAAACTGCTCGGTTAACGAAATAAAAACAGCCCTCCAACGTCTATTGACGGACAAATCCTTTTATTCGCATTTGCAAAAAAACTGCGGGCAGTGCAGGCAACAGCTAAACTGGGAGAATGAAGAAGTGAAACTGCTGGCGTTATATGAGCAACTACTCAGGTAAAAAACTACATATTGTCTCTTTCAACGTTCCTTACCCGCCCGATTACGGTGGTGTTATTGACGTTTTCTACAAAATAAAAGCCTTAAGCGAATTAGGTATTAAAATTCACTTGCACTGCTACCATTACGGACGTGAAAAAAGTCCCGAACTGGATAAGATTTGTGAAAAGGTGTACTACTATCCCCGCAAAAAATTCTACCAGGCTATTTATAGCAGCCTACCTTACATAGTAGGCTCGCGCCAAAGCGATGAAATGCTGAGTAACCTTACGGCAGATGATTCGCCTGTTTTATTTGAAGGGCTGCATACCTGTTTTTACTTAAACCACCCGGCCCTAAAAAGCAAAATTAAGGCCGTGCGTATGCACAATGTGGAGTGGGATTATTACCGCAGCCTTAAAGAAAGCGAAAGCAACTACCTCATAAAATTCTACTTCAACCTTGAATCAAAAAAGCTGCGCAAGTTTGAGGACGAATTAAAAAACGCCGACCGCATATTTGCCATCAGCAAAAGCGATTACGAATACCTGCGCCAAAGCTATGAGCAGATTGAGTACGTAAGCGCCTTTCACAATAACGAAAAGGTAATTGCCCAACCCGGCAAGGGCAACTACATACTTTACCACGGTAATTTAAGCGTGGTAGAAAACAACCAGGCTGCTATGTTTATTGCTAAAAAAATTGCCGAAGGCCTGCCTTACAAATTCATTTTCGCCGGTAAAAACCCCACTGCGGCGCTCAAAAAGGAAATCAAGAACATTAAGAACGTTGAGTTGATTGAAAACCCGCCTTTTGAAAAAATGGCGCAGCTTATAAACGATGCACACATCAATCTGCTGCAAACCTTTCAGGCTACAGGCATTAAACTAAAGCTGCTGAATGCGCTTTACCGTGGCCGCTTTATTTTGGTAAACAGCAAAATGGTAAACTACACCGGGCTTGAAAATCTCTGCATTATTGAGGACAACCCTAACGTAGCCAAACGCATTATTGCCGACCTTATGAATATGGAGTTCACCCAACACGATATTGATAAACGTCAACGCGTTTTGGAAGCCGGCTTCGGTAACCTGCACAATGCTGAATTGATTGCTAAAGAAATTTTCGGCCGGCCCACTCAAACCGAAGAAGTTAACACCTCGCAAACTTCGCAGTAGCATTTTCCTTTCTGTTATAACAAAACTTTGTTTCCTTAGTTAGGTGAAAACGCCTCTCCTTCTCGCCTTGGTTTTTATTGCTTCCGTACTCCATTCACAGGATTCGCTGCTTACTCACGGTCATGCGCATAACGACTACCTGCACAAGCGGCCTTTGTTCGATGCCCTTAGCAACGGTTTCACCAGCATTGAGGTAGATGTTTACCTGTTCAATGGTAAACTGGTGGCCTCGCACTTACCCATTGGTTTATACAACAAAAAAACCATGGAAGAGCTCTATTTAAAACCCTTGGACTCCATCATCCGCAGCAACAACGGTAACGTATATGCAGGCGTTGATGCCCCCGTAATTTTAATGGTTGACTTTAAGGAAGGCGGCTCCATACTTTACCCCGAGTTGAAAAAACTACTTACCAAATACGAATCTGTTTTAACCCTTTATAAAGGCGATTCAATTGTTCGCAAAGGGCCTCTGCAGATTCTTATATCGGGCAGCAAACCACCTTTAGAAGACACCATCAACATGGTTACTTTAGATGTCGGACTTAACACCTTCAAATTTGCCGGCGCGCAAAAATACGCCACACGTTTTAGTGATAACTGGGCCGGTCATTTTACCTGGAATGGCAAGGGCTCAATGCCTGAAGCACAAAAGCAGGAGTTAGACGCATTAATTTACCGCGCACACGAATTGCATAAGCACATTCGCTTTTACCACATACCCGATAAACCTAAAGTTTGGCGCACTTTGCTGGATGCCGGCTTAGATTGGATTAACACCGATAAGTTAAAAGAGTTCCGGCACTTCTATCTTACCAACTACAACAAGCATTAGAAACTGTTTCTAAATCTTGCTCCCCTCCTTCACCCGTATCACATTATAAACACCCCGTCCTTCGGCAATCAAATGCGAAGGGTTATCATGGTAGGCTATCATGCGGGTAAAAATTATTTTGTTGCCGCTTTTAATAATGTGGCCTTCCGTAATTATATCACGCGCCTGCCCCGGCGCCAGGTAATCAACGCGCAGGTCAATAGTGCTCAGCTTATCTTCAAAGTGCTTTAAAGTGGTAATGCCTGCCGCGCCACCTACCGTGTCCATAGCCGTTGCAATAACACCGCCATGTATGCTACCTCTGCGCACATCGCCAATCAATTCAGGCTTGTAGGGTATTAATAAAGAAACAAAGTTCTCCTTCACCTCTATCAGCTTAAACCCAATCACCTTATTAAAAGGGATAAACTCTTCAATTATACTCTTAAACAACTCTATGGGCGCATCCATATTCCATTCTTTTGCGCCGAAAGTTAAACCCAAATTCAGTAATGTGTTTAATTCTCCTCCTTATTTTAAGGAGGGGTGAAATTCAAAATGATACATTTTGAATTTGGGGTGGTCGCCTTTAACCTGGTATTCTTTTAACCTTCCCCTAAAATTTCTTTTTTAAGTTTGAAAAACACTTCACAAAACACTGTTATGAAGAAGCGCTACGCCTGTTTAACCATCCTTATTTTCCTGCTTTGCGGTTTAAACAGCAAGGCCCAAAATGTTATCCGCGGGCCCTACATGCAAAGCCCCGGGCCCTATAGCATTACCCTGCGTTGGCGTACTGATTCTGCCACCGATAGCCGTGTAAACTTTGGGTTAACATACAGCAACCAAACAACTACGGTAGATAGCCTGAACCTAACAACGGAGCACAGGGTAAAACTCAGCGGACTTCAACCCAAAACCAAATACTACTATAGTGTTGGCAGCACTACCCAGGTTTTACGTGCTGACTCTATAATGTATTTTACCACTGCGCCGGACAGCACTACACCGGGCACTACCCGCTTTTGGTGCATTGGCGATTGGGGCCACGGCAACACTGCTGAACGTCTTGTGCGCGATTCATACCTGCAACACTATAAACAAAACCCCGCAGACCTGCAGCTATGGTTAGGCGATAATGCCTACCAGGATGGCACCGACCAGGAATTCCAGAATAACGTTTTCGATACCGTAAATGCTTACGGCAATGTATTCCTGAACCTGCCTTTTGCTTCCACCTCCGGCAATCACGATTACAATAGCATTTGCCCATGGCAGCCCTTGCTTTGCACACAGGACCCTAACCAGCATACAGGCCCTTATCTGGATATTATAGACCCTCCTATACATGGTGAGTTGGGCGGTGTTCCTTCAAATACCAAACTCTTCTACTCTTTCGATTACGGCGATGTGCACTTCGTTGTTCTTAACTCCGAATTGGGCTCATTAACTGCAGCCTATAACTGGATAGGTATATTAGACAACAGCCAAACCTTTACCTCACCTATGTTAGATTGGCTTAAGGCCGACCTGCAGGCCACAACTAAAAAGTGGAAAGTGGCCATCTGGCATCAATGCCCCTACAGTGGCCAAAACGATTTTACTGATGATGGCGTGCAACAGTTTTGTGTAGCCACCCGAACACACTTCAATCCAATAATTGAACAGTACGGAATTGATATGGTATTAACCGGGCACGACCACAACTACCAGCGCAGTTATTTAATTAATGGCCACTACGGTGGCAAAAGCACCTTCACCTCTTCTATGATGGTTAACGGCACCAGCGGCCGCGATGATGCAGGCGAGGCATACGTAAAATATACCAACGGGCCCGATGCAGGTAAAGGGGCCGTATACGTACTTGCTGGTAACAGCAGCGAAGGCAACACCTATAGCCCAATAAGCCACCCGGCCATTTATTGGGGCGAGGCTTGCGACACTTGTTTCGGTTCTTTCATTTTTGATGTAAATGGCGACCGCCTTGATGGTTATTACCTGTCATCGCGCGATACCATTATGGATAAATTCACCATACTGAAACAACAATGGAACGGAATTGAAGAAGAGAAAAACCTGGCCAATAACGTTTTTGTTTACCCTAACCCTTTCCACGGCCAAACCAAACTGGGTTATACATTATTTAAGCGTTGTATGGTAAAGGTAGATATACTTGACCTAACCGGCCGTTTGGTTTATAATGTGTTCAATGGCATGCGCGATGCTGGCAGCTATAGCGATATACTTGATTTGGAAAAACCCGCCATCTCAAGCGCAGCTTACATTATTCGTATTGATTGCGGTGGCGAAATACGCTACCGTAAAGTTGTAGATTTAGATAAAGACTAATTATGAATATAGCAGTTATAGGAAGTGGGAATGTGGGCGGTGCCTTAGCATTGCAGTGGGCTAAAAGCGGCCATCAAATCTTTTTAGGCGTTCGCGATGTTAATACGTTTAAAGGTCAGCAGCTTTTACAACAACCGGGTATTACCGCTTTGCCCATAAAGGAGGCCGCCCAAAAAGCGGATGTCATTCTTATCGCCGCGGTACCGCAGGCAACGCAAAGTATAGTAAGTGAACTGGGCAATGTAGATGGTAAAGTAATCATTGATGCCATGAATTCCGTTCGCACAAAGCCTGAAGGCTTCAACAATAGTTTCGAAGCGTTGAAAGCGCTTTGCCCCAATGCGGAAGTAGTAAAGTGTTTTAATACTACGGGCTTTGAAAACATGCAGAACCCCAGCTATCATTTAAGCCAACCTGCAGAGCATAATGTTATGCTGGATATGTTTGTTGCCGGCAATAGCGCTAAAGGCAAGGAAATAGCCCAACAACTTAGTGCCGATGCAGGCTTTGGTAATTGCTACAACTTCGGTGGCGATGATAAAGCCGCGCTGCTTGAACAATTTGCATTAAGCTGGATAAACCTGGCCATTATGCAGGGCCATGGCCGTAACATTGCCTTTAAAGTAATTAAGCGCGAAGCCTGATTTAGTAACATGAAGTGGCTCCACATTGCGTTAATCTGGTTTATTTATCTGCCCATTGTTGGGCTTACCTATCTAATAGTTTGGCTCGATCGTAAACTGCAATTCAAATTGCCCTTTCCGCGCCACCTGCAACAATTAGCGGAACAAAAAGATTGGCTGGTTCAGCGCTTGAAGGAAAACAAAATTTTACCTGCCGAGGCTGTAGTAACAGGCTATAACGTTAAACCACTGAACCAGGATTTAATATTCCGCTCTAATGCGGGATTTATAGAATTAACCTACACCCACAACAATACCGAACACTATTTAAAATGCTTTGCCAAGTTTGCACCTATTGCAGGCACAGTTTGGAACCGCACCATATTTAACCTGCAACTAAACCACACAAAAGAAAGCGACTTCAATAAACTGTTTGTAGCAGAAAATCCTACTATTCCTTCGCCTAAAGTTTATTACAGCGCTGTTTCGCCCTTAACCGGCAACCTCTGTTTAATTACGGAGTTCATGCAGGATTGCGTTGAACATAAAGATTCTATTTACGAAGATTTTACAGAGGAGCACTTAACGCAGGCTATTAAAGGACTGGCAACACTTCATGCGCTCCATTGGAAAGACACTTCCGAAAAAATGAAAAAGATAATGCGCATTGAAGACAGCACACTTCTGCTCTTCGATTCCATCATGTCTTTTTCATGGAGCAATCACACCCGCAAAGTGATGTTCCAAAGCTGGAAATACACTAACGATTTTCAAACCCTGCTTCACGGCGATGCGCGAATCGGCAACATGATGTTTGCCAACGGTTCAAAAGGCCGCTTCGTTTTTTTCGATTGGCAGGCCGTGCGCAAAGGTCGCGCTGTTTACGATTTGGCCTACTTCCTAATCCTCAGCTTAAATAATGAGCACCGCCAAAAAGCAGAGCAGGTTTGCCTTCAACAGTATTACGAATTTCTTTTGCAGGCCGGTGTAACTGATTATTCTTTCGCTGAGTTGGAAATTGATTACAAGCACGCAACAATCTGTTTGCTGGCTTTGCTCTCTTTACCCTTGTTAAGCGGCGAAGCCAGTGCCGAAGGCGATGGCGTTATCATATTCGCCTGGGGCATGAACGTTTGGCGCAAACGGCTGGCGGCAAAGTTCAATGACTTTGATTACCAATGGATGAGCGTTAACTATAACCTTTCCGAAGCCGATTGCAAAAAAGCCATTAACGAAATGCTGGGCACCATACAAAACCGTTTGTTAAAACTAAGCGGCACAACAGACCTTGAAGCATACAATCCCGTTTATTAGCACTTTCCGTGTCTTTCTGCCAACAAGGTTTGCCTCCCGGTTGTTTCTCTCTTTAGCTATCATTTGCTATAATCGCTTAACAAGCCTTGCTCTCATGAAAAAACCTGTACTTACTTTTTTAAGTATTCTATGGCTCACTGCGCTTTGCTTTGCGCAAAACATTAGCGGCACCATACAGGATAAACAGAACAACGAGCCGCTTATCGGCGCCACTGTGGCAATAAAGGGCACAGGCGTAGGTACGGTAACAGATATTGACGGCAAGTTCAATCTTCCCGTAAATCAGCAGCCGCCATTTACCCTCTCCATTTCTTATATCGGTTATACCACACAGGAATTTGAAATTAAAACCACTGCCGACCTTAAACGCACCTTTGCGGTTAAACTGGCCACCGAAGAAAAAGTAATGACTGACGTAGTAGTGGTAGATACCCGTATTACGCAGAAACAAAAGGAATCTCCCTTAACAGTAGAGAGCATGGGCCTGCAAGCCATTAAACAAACAGCCGCTCCTACTTTTTATGAAGGCCTCGGTAACTTAAAAGGGGTAGATATGACCGCCGCTTCTTTGGGCTTTGTCATAATCAACACACGGGGCTTCAACTCCACCTCTCCTGTTCGTTCACTGCAATTGTTAGACGGTGCCGATAACCAGGCCCCCGGCCTTAACTTCAGCGTAGGCAACTTTGCCGGCGCTACTGAAATTGACATTCAAAAGGTAGACTTGATTGTCGGCGCTTCATCTTCTCTATATGGCCCTAACGCCTTTAACGGGGTAATAAACATGCAAACCAAAAACCCTTTTTACTACAACGGTTTAACGGTGTTTGTAAAAGGGGCTGAACGCAATTTATTTGAAGGGGCACTGCGTTACGCGAAAGTGTTTAAGAATAAAGCGGGTGAAGATAAGTTTGCCTTTAAAGTAAACTTCAGTTACCTGCGCGCTAAAGATTGGGTGGCCGATAATATGTCCGCCTCAACCCGTAGCTGGCAACCCGAAACCAACCCCGGCGGTTACGATGCCGTTAACCGTTATGGCGATGAACTGTTGACGCAGGAAATGAACAATTATGATAACAACTATTTCAATCGCCAGGCCCCCGGTTTAAAACAATTCTTCCGCACCGGTTATTTGGAGAAAGACCTTGTTAACTACAACGCCACCAACATAAAGGCCAACGCAGGCCTGCATTACAAAATCACCGATAAAATTGAGTTGAAAGGCACATACAACTTTGGTACAGGTACCACCGTTTATCAGGGCGATAACCGCTACAGTTTGAAAGGCCTGCAGTTTCATCAGGGCAAAATTGAAGTCTCTCAACCCGATAAGTTTTTTGTGCGCGCTTATGTAACGGCTGAAAACTCCGGCAACTCTTACGATGCTGTATTCACTGCACTTAAATTGCAGGATTATGCGAAGAGCGATACAAAGTGGGGACAGGATTATTACCGCTTTTGGGTAAACGGTGTTCCCGGTGTACCCTCTCCGGCCAGCCGCGTAAAAAACCTGCCCGGCTTCCCTAATACCAGCTCTTTACTTTGGGTTACTGCCTATGATTCAATAAATACTGCAGCCAACTCCATTTTGGCGCAGTATTATGATTCGCTGGCCCTTTGGCATGATATGGCCCGCATGTATGCTGATACCTTTACAGGCTCCGGTGGCCGCGCCCGCCCCGTTCCCGGCACAGCCCTGTTCGATTCCGTTTTTCATGATATAGTTAGCCGCACTGCGTACGAACAATCGGGCACCTTATTTTACGACCGCAGCAAACTCTTCCATGTTCAGGGCGAATACAAATACGCTGCTGTTACCAAATCGCAAAAGCCTGTGTTAGACCTTACCTTTGGCGGTAGCTTTCGTATGTATTTCCCCGATTCCAAAGGCACCATCTTCAGCGATACCTTGCAGCGCACCTACGCCCGCGATTCTGCAGGCAACCTGCTGAAAGATGCTACGGGAAAATATATCGTTCTTGATTCAGTTCGTAAAACAATACGCAATTGGGAATCCGGCATTTATGTTAGCGCCAGCCATAAGTTTGAATTTGGCGCCGATAAGAAAAACGCCTTTATTATTACCGCTACCTGCCGGGTTGATAAAAACCAGAACTTCCCCTTTATTGCCACACCGGCAGCCTCTTTGGTGTATTCTTATAATAACAAGCATAACATCCGCCTATCCTTTGCCTCGGCTATTCGCAACCCCACCTTGCAGGATCAATACCTGTACTACAACGTAGGCCGCGCCATCCTTATCGGCAACTTAAACGGGGTTGATTCATTGGTTACAGTAGAATCTTTGCAGAACTATGTTAACTCTTCTATTCAAGCCGATAGCCTTCTTAAGTATTTTAATGTACCTAAAGTGCGCCCCGAAAAAGTGCAGAGTTTAGAGTTAGGCTACAAAGGCATTATTGCCAACAAACTTTATTTAGATGGCAGCGCTTACGTAAGTTTCTACCGCTACTTTTTGGGTTACCAAATTGGCGTTACGCTTCAGCAGGTGGGCTTAAGCAAACAACCAAAACAGGTTTACCGCGTTGCAGCTAACTCGCCCGACCGTGTTATGACCTATGGCGCTTCAATCGGCTTTAATTACTACTTCATCCGTAACTTCTCTTTAAACGGCAATTACAGTTGGAATAAGCTGAACAAACTGGGCTCAAATGACCCTATTATTCCGGCCTTCAACACCCCCGAACATAAATTCAACATTGGTATTAGCGGCAGTAATATCAAAATCAAAAACACCACTGGTTTTGGCTTCAACGTAACCTACAAGTGGATACAGGGTTTCAAGTTTGAAGGCTCTCCGCAATTTACCGGTTCCATACCCACTTACTCCTTGTTAGATGCCCAGGTTAGTTACGAATACAAGAAGATATTTACCACCTTCAAACTGGGTGGCTCTAACCTTATTTCAAAACGCAACTACCAGGCCTACGGCGGTCCCGGTATTGGCCGTATGGTTTACGGTTCAATACTTATTGATATTGATACCGAAAGCCTTGAAAAACGTCCGGCACGCAACAAAGCAGGTCAGTAAAAAAATTTCAAAGCCAGCGTAAATAATCGTTACTTTACCACCAGTAATCAGAAAAACAAAAAACCATTTCATCATGAGGAAAATTTTACCATTTCTTTTGTCCGCCCTGTTTGTAGCAACGGCATTTATGGCCAAGGCGCAAACACGTTACCTGGACGAAGTATTTACCGATGTGCAGGTAGATACCACAGTAGTATACGCACAGAACTACGAGTTTTTTTCGGGCTTTGCCCAGCTTAAGCCATTGGTAATGGATGTTTACCGCCCTGTTGGCGATACGGCTACCCACCGCCCGCTTATATTATTATCGCATAACGGTTCTTTCCTGCCCGAAAACATTACAGGCGCTTTATTAAGCCTGTGTTTTAAAGGCAGAAAAGACTCTTCAATGGTTGAGCTTTGCAAGCGCTTTGCCCGCCGCGGTTACGTTGCCGTTTCTTTCGATTACCGTTTAGGTTGGAATGCTACATCAAGCGTTCAGGAAACCCGCACTGCTACCATCATTCAGGCAGTTTACCGCGCCATGCAGGATTCTAAATCCCTGGTTCGCTACTTTAAAAACGACTACAGCACCAATGGCAACTCATGGGGCATTGATACAGCCAAAATTGTAATTGGCGGTTCTAACTCCGGCGCTTACGTTGCTCTTGCGGCAAGTTCATTAAACGCTTTAAGCGAAATCAACGACATTAAATTTGTAGGCACCAACGGTGCTTTCATTAAGCAGGATACCATTGGCGATTTCGATGGCTTTGGCGGTTTCCAGAACCACGATAACTACCCCGGCATTTCTTCTAAATTCCAGTGTGTGCTGGCTTTAGGTGGTGCCGTAGGCGATACATCATGGATTCAGGCCGGCGAAACACCTATCATTTCCTTCCACGGTGTTAACGAATCAGGCACCCCTTACAACACCGGCATCGTAACCACTACTACAGGCCAGCCTGTTATTGAGGTTAGCGGCGCAGGAGATTATATGCCTAAAGTTGATGCATTTGGCAATAACAACGCCTTTAAGCCAAGCAACTTTCAGCAAGGTCCTCCAAACAAAAATGGTGCAGGCCAAACCACTACTTCTATTGAAGGTCTCTATCCGTTCTACGGCCAGGGTTTTGAGCCATGGAACTGGTACGAGCCAAACTGCTACAACGCCTCTACCAATATGCAAACCCTTAACCCGGGCGCTAACCCAAGCAAGGCAAGCCTGTATATTGATACTATCATGGGCTACTCAACCCCGCGCTTATACAAACTGTTAATTGACCAGAATTACATGGGCCCAAGCGGTATTAACGAGGTTAAAGATATTGTTAGCCTTAAGTTGTTCCCTAACCCTGCCTCTTCTGAAATTAATGTTAGCATTACCGCCAACGAAAAGCCAATCACAAGCATTCAGTTGTTTGATGTTACCGGCCGTTTGGTTAAAGATGTAACCAACATCAACGCATTCGTTAAAACTATTGCAGTGGCTGACCTAAGCAATGGCATTTACACCCTTAGTGTTAAACTAACTGATGGTTCTACTGCAGGCCGCAGAATAGCTATCCAGAAATAGTTTATCCTTCAACTTTTAAAAAAAGCGCAGGCCAAACCCCTGCGCTTTTTTTATGTCCTGATTTTGATATTTCACGCTTGGCAGGCGCCCTGCATTTTTTTATGATAAAACCGTTATTATTTGGTTTCTACTGCCATATCAATTCGTTATGTTTGTTTAAAGCAAAACCTAAACCACCAATATGCAGCGATTATCTCTACTCCTTCTTCTCACATTTGGCCTTTTAAAAGGCTTTGCCCAATGCGCCGAACAAACGGAACCTAAAGTTCTGTTGGTTGGCGATAGCTGGGCCTGGTTTATGAATACTGAATCTACCATCAACAACGTATTCAAAACATGGGGCTTCTCTAACTACACCTTTGTTTCCAATGCTACCCTGGCGGAGAACGGCGCACAAACCGACGACTTCCAAAAGGTAGATAAGCAAACGGAAATTCTTAACCAGCTAACTGCTAACCCATCTATTGAAGTAGTACACCTTAGCATTGGAGGTAACGACTTTCTGGGCGATTGGAAAGTAAGCCTTTCACAAGGTGCTACTGATACGCTGGAAGATGCCGTATTCGTTCGCCTTGATTCTGTTATTCGCTTTATTAAAACCTGTAAACCCGGCATCCGCATTTTGTGGAGCGGCTATGTATATCCAAACTTCGGTGAGGTAATTGAAGACTTAGCTCCTTTCCAATCAACCAACCCTTTTTACAATACGTGGTCCGGTATGGAGTTCCCTACCTTCATTCAAATCAACAGCTTGTTGAACAAGGTGTCAGACCGTATGGAGCTTTATGCGCAAAACGACCCCCAGGTTGATTTCATTAAGTGCACAGGCCTTATGCAATATGTATACGGTCAAACCTCTGCCTTAACTGTTCCTCCGGGCGGCACCTATGCTCCTTATACAGTTCCGCTACCTGAAGGCGACCCTAACTATCCGTCACCTAAAACCACCATGCGCGATTATGGTTTCACTAAAGATTGCTACCACCTGTCAACTAACGGCTACAGAACGCTTATAGGCTACCACACCCAAAAGTTCTACCACAAATTCTTGATGGACGACCTTTACCTGCTAACCGAAAACAATACTGAAAACGGAACAGTATCATCAACAGGTACTATTGATACCAGCATGTTTTTAGGTGAAGCAAGCGGTGAGCAGTTTGCCACCGTGTTAACCTTCAACACCACCACCATGGCCGATACTACCCTGCAAAGGGCAAGCATCTTCCTGCGTCGTCAATCAGTGGCTGGAGGCAACCCTGTGGGCGTTGGTACTATACAGGTTAAAATTAAAAACGGCAGCTTCGGCACAAGCTCTACTATTGAAGCTGCAGACTTTACCGCCACCGGCGATGCCACCGATAACCCTTGCGTATTCGGCAGCTACGGTAACGATGGCGATTGGGTTCGTCTTGATTTACCTGCCTCAGTACTGTCTCACATTACTAATGCAGCGCCTACGCAGTTTATAATTACTGCTCCCGGCTTTACTGCAGGCAAAGAAACCTTCTATAACAGCAGCGACCCTGATTTTGCACCTGTGCTTAATTTAAAATACGGCACACCTCCTTCAGGTATTAAAGAAACGCCTGCCGCAAACTTCTCGGTTTATCCTAATCCTACTAACGGTTTACTAACAATTGCTAATAGCGGCGAAACCATCACTAAAATTGAAATAAGCAACTTGCTGGGTGCAGTAGTTATGCAACCGCAAGTGCAAAACACTATTGATATCAGCAACCTGCCTTCAGGTACATACCTGTTGAGTGTTACCACTAAAAAAGGAACCTCATCACAAAGGTTGGTTAAAGAATAAGAAATCTGCCTAACAACGCAGGCCCTCCGCTTAACGGGGGGCCTTTTTTATTTCCGTTAACAGCAGTAACAATAAACATCCTCTGCTTAGCAGGGCCTGCGTAATAATTCTATTTTTGAGGGTAGCTCATGTTCAATTTCAAAAAACTGTTTAACCGCGAAACCTATAACCCGCTAACCCCGGAGCTAATAGGCGAATACAATAAGCACAGGCCAATGGGCCCGCAGCCTTATTTGTGTTATGCGCCGTTTAAGAGTATTTACTTCGGGCATTTGGGTAAGGCAGTAGCCTGTTGCTATAACCGAAATCACGTATTAGGCACTTACCCGCAGCAAAGCATTAAGCAAATTTGGTTTGGCGAAGAAGCCGATAAACTGCGCGAGTATATAAAGCACAACGACCTTAGCTTAGGCTGCCTGGGGTGTAAACAACATATTACCGGGGGCAATTTTGACGCGGTTAAAACACTGCAGTACGACGAACGCACCCTCAACAAAAACAAATACCCCAGCGTAATGGAGTTTGAGTTGAGCAATGTTTGCAACCTGGAGTGCGCCATGTGCAACGGCAACTTCTCTTCGCTCATTCGTGCAAAGCGCGAAAACCTGCCACCGCTTGAAATACCGTACAACAGCGCCTTTGTTGACCAGTTGGAAGAATTCATTCCCTACCTCGATGAAGTAAAGTTTTACGGCGGTGAACCATTCCTGGTAGATATTTACTACGATATATGGGAACGCATACTGAGAATAAATCCGAAGGTTCGCATTAGCGTGCAAACCAACGGCACCACCCTTAACAGCCGCCTGAAGGAATTAATGGAAGGCATAGACTTTCACATAAACGTTTCCTTCGATTCACTTAAAAAAGATGTTTACGAAGAAATCCGCAAGAACGCCGTTTACGAACGCGTGCGCGAAAACATCAATTACTTCCGCGAATACACTAAGCGCAAAAACACCTTCTTCGGCATATCGGTTTGTGCTATGCAGCAAAACCGCTTTGAAATACCCGACTTCATCAATTTCTGCAATCAGTTAGATGCACCCGTTTACTTCCATACGGTAATGTATCCTGAGCATTGTTCAATTCACAACTTAAGCGCCGAACAGTTAGATGAAATAGTGGATTACCTGAAAGGCTTCAACTTTCCTGAAGAAACCTCGGTGCAGAAAAAAAACGCGCAACATTACCGCGATTTATTGAGCCAGATAGTTCAGTGGCAGGCTAAAGCCACCCGCCGTATTGATACATCTGCCATAAAAACATTTGCCGACCTTGAGAAGCTGATAATTACCCACGTTCGTAACGATAAGGCTGCGGTAGAAGGCTTAAAGCAGGCCCGTATTGAAAAGATTGAAACCAACCTGCAAAACTTAAAGGCCAAACTACCGGTTGAAATGCTCAACCAACTCATCACCCGTTTCGATGTAAACGACCCTTTCCTTTTAGATAATGCCGCCTTCTTCCTTGAAAAGCTTTCGGTGGATGACCTGCTGGCTAAATACAACGAAATAGCACAGAAGTAAGCGCACACCTCTGTATAGGCGGTTTCATCCATATCCCTATATTTAAACATCAATGGTGCTCCGTAATCTTTGTTTCGCTTTATTAGTTTTTGCCACTTGTTGTTGCATGGGGCAAACTCCGCGTGGCGCAGCCGTAGAAAAAACAAGTACAGCCATCAGCGGCCGGCAATATGCAGTAGTGGTAGGCATTTCAAATTATCAAAATCTCAATCCCCTGCATTATGCTGATTCCGATGCCGTTTACTTTGTAAACTTTCTTCAGCATAACCTTGGTGTTCCTCAACAAAACATCTACCCTTTTTATAATGAGGATGCAACCCTGGATATAATGTTTCAGTTGGATGCGTTAAAAGCAAAAATTCAAACCGGCGACCGCCTCTTTATTTATTTCAGCGGCCACGGCGATATAGAAACGGATACCGCACGCGGGGGCTTATTGTTGCTTCACTCCTGCCTTCGTTCACAATACTATCTTAATCCCGAAGGTTATATCCAACAGGAACGCCTGCAAAAAGTAATAAGTGATATAAGTAAGAAGAACGCCCGGGTAATATTGATAATTGACGCCTGCCACAGTGGTAAATTCAGCGGTGGGGTTGAAGGCCCGAAAAAAAATATAGCGGCATTAAGCTCAGCCTGGGATAACGAGGTAAAGATATTCAGTTGCCAGCCCGGTGAGTTTTCGTTAGAGGGTCTGCAATGGGGCAATGGGCGCGGCCTGTTTAGCTGGAACATGCTTAAGGCCTTAAGTGGCGAAGCAGATAATATAGACGTAGACAAAAAAATAAGCCTGATGGAATTGCAGAGCTATTTGCAAGCAAAAGTATATGCTCAGGCTAAACCCGATAAGCAAACACCCTTTGTTGTTGGCGACCTACAAACCGAATTGGCCAGCATAGCAGTTACGCCTGAGGAAAGTGCAAAGGAACACCTGCTGGCTGCCAACATTGCACCGGTGTCACCAAAAGGCAGCAGTACTATATCACTTTCATCGGAGCAGGCCTCTACCTACTCTAAATTTACTGATGCACTTACAGCCCGTAAGCTGCTTGGCGCCGATGCAGCACAAGCTTACCTGCAACAATTAAAACAGCAGAATACGCCGGAGGATGTTATTAATAAGGCCACCCGCAATCTGGTTTCAGCCCTGCTAAAAAAAGGAACGGATATTATAAACCCTTTGCTTAACGGCGATGAAGTAGCCACTAACAAAATAGTTATTGAACAAAGCGTAAAGGAAATGGAACTGGCCATTGAACTATTGGGGGCCGATCATTATCTCTACCCTGCCTTTCAATCGCGTAAACTGTTTTTAAAAAGCGTAGCCATTACACTTACCGCTGAAGATGCTGCCAAAAAAGAAAACATTAACCAGGCCATTCAATGGTTGAACGAGTCGGTTACCCTGGAGCCCTTCGCTTATTACTCCTACTTTCAACTTGGCGTTAACTACTACCGTAAAAAGTTGCCCGATAAGGCAATTGAATATTTCAATAAATACAAAAGCTATCTTCCTAATGATCCTGATACCTACAACAACATTGGCTTGGCCTATGCACGCTTAGGTAATTTATCTGAATCCGTTAAGTTTATAGCACAGGCAGTAGCTATTGATTCCACCCGCCCGGCTTATTATTACAACATGGGCAACGTTATGTGCAATGCCGGCGATTTTGTGCGCGGCGTTCTGGCCTATCAAAAAAGCCTTCGTTTTGCGCCTGATGATGCTAACGTTATGTTTAACATGGCTAATGCCTATAACTACCTATCTCAAAACGATTCCGCCCTTAAGTACTACAACCTGGTATTAAAAAAATATCCGAATGACGCCCAGGCCTGGCAATACTTAGGCAACACACAGAAAAACATGAAGAAGTATGATGAGGCGCTTAAGAGTTATGGCAATGCCATGCAACTCGGCAATCAATCCTTCCGGCTTTTCTACAATATGGCCTGCATTCTTTCTATAAAAGGAGATAAAGACAATGCGTTAAACTTTTTAGAGGATGCCCTTAAACGCGGCATGAGTGATTTTGTAATGGACATTTACAAGGACCCTGCGCTGACTAACATCCGCAGCACAGCGCGCTTTACAACGCTTATGAAGAAATACGCGGCCAAGTAGACTTCCACGTTCCAACGTCTTACTTCTTTATACAGATTTGATTAACTCTTTATTCAGTTTAAACTGATCAAAATAACGATTACCAAAATGCTGTTATTTTCGCAGCCCTTATGGCTTTAGTAGAAGAAATAAACAAGCGTCGCACCTTTGGCATTATCAGCCACCCCGATGCCGGTAAAACAACCCTTACAGAAAAACTGCTCCTTTTCGGTGGTGCTATTCAGGTAGCAGGTGCCGTAAAGAGCAACAAGATAAAGAAGACGGCTACCTCCGATTTCATGGAAATTGAAAAGCAGAGAGGTATCTCCGTGGCTACATCGGTAATGACCTTTGAATACCGCGACAAGCTCATTAATATTCTCGATACCCCCGGCCACAAAGATTTCGCTGAAGACACCTACCGTACGCTAACGGCTGTAGATTCTGTAATAATGGTGGTTGACTCTGTAAAGGGCGTGGAAGAGCAAACCCGCCGCCTTATGGAAGTGTGCGCCATGCGCAAAACCCCGGTTATCGTTTTCATCAACAAACTGGACCGCGAAGGTCGCGACCCTTTCGATTTGTTAGATGAAATTGAAAAGGAACTGAAAATACGTGTGCGCCCCCTCACCTTCCCCATTAACCGTGGTAGTTTGTTTAAGGGTGTTTACAACATGCACAAAAAATACCTTAACCTGTTTAAGCCAAGCACCACCAAGGTGGCCGATGAAGTAATGCAGATTACAGACATCAATGACCCCGAACTGGATAAGCAGGTAGAGGAAAAAAATGCCAACCAGCTTCGCGAGGATGTAGAAATGGTAGAGGCCGTTTATGACACCTTCGATATTGAAGAATATTTAAAAGGTAACCTCGCCCCTGTATTTTTCGGTAGCGCCGTAAACAACTTCGGTGTTAATGAACTGCTGGATACCTTTGTTGAAATTGCCCCTGAACCACGCGGCCGCGAAACCGACAAGCGTTTTGTTGCGCCTGATGAAAACAAAATGACGGGCTTCATTTTTAAAATACACGCCAACCTCGACCCTAAACACCGCGACCGTATTGCCTTTATGCGCATAGTAAGCGGCAAGTTTGAGCGCCACACTTATTACCACCACGTGCGCCTGCAAAAAGATTTCCGCTTTAGCACGCCGGTAAACTTTATGGCGCAAAGCAAAAACATTATTGACGAGGCCTTCCCCGGCGATGTGGTGGGCTTATACGATACCGGCAACTTCAAAATAGGCGATGTGCTTAGTGAAGGCGAAGACTTCCGCATAAAAGGCATACCGAGCTTCTCTCCTGAAATATTTAAGGAATTGATTAATACCGACCCAATGAAGAGCAAGCAATTGGAGAAAGGTATTATGCAGTTAACTGACGAAGGCGTTGCACAGTTGTTCACCCAACAACCGGGCAACCGTAAGTTTGTGGGTACGGTGGGTGAACTTCAGTTTGAAGTTATTCAATACCGCCTGCAACACGAATACAACGCAAGCTGCCGCTTTCAACCGGTTAACTTAACCAAGGCTTGCTGGTTAACTTCCGATAATGCAAAGAAGCTAGAAGAGTTCATCCGCTTTAAATCTACCAGCATTGTAAACGATAAGGACGGCAACATCGTTTACCTGGCCCCTTCTGAGTGGTTCTTGAAAATGGAGATGGAAAACAATCCTGATATCCAGTTCCATTTCAACAGCGAATTTAAAACCGAAGAGGTCGGCTAAAAGACAGCCATATATATGTATCGAGCTTAATTTGCTTCTGCCAAAGCTTATGGAATTTGCTTCTGCATACATCTAAGTAGTATAGCAACAGCTTTTACCTTAATCATATTTTTTTTATTTCTTAGTGTCTTCGTGGTTTAAAAACCCAGCAGCATATGTTTAAGAAGTTCATTATTCCCGTAATGGTATTGTTTATGGCAGGCTGTGCCAGTAACGAAATTGGCCACAGTAAAGATGTTAACCAGGATGAAATACACCAGGGCTACAGCATTTGGTACGATGCCACAAAAAATGAAACCAACATCACCGCCTTCTTCCGTTTTGCCGGCCCCAATGGCACAACACTCATCTTAGATGAACCCAGCCAGATTGTAATGGACGGCGAACCCATGCAGAAGGTAGAAAACGGCTTAGGCTGCTCTTACCAAAAAACAATAAAAGGTCAGTTACCCAATGGAGAACATACCTTTGCCTTTTCCGATGTTAACGGCAAAGCATTCAACAATTCATTCAATTGGAATAATGTAAATGTGGAAGGTATACCCGATAATATTTCCAAAGCGGAGAACCTCAAAATTCACTTCGATGGCTTTAAGGACAGGCTATCCGAGAAAGTAACGGTCGATATAAGTGATACCGCTAATACAGTTAGCGAAACATTCGACCGCGTAGGGTTAGATGACAAAGTGGTAATTGATAAAGAAAAACTTCAGGGCCTTAATGGCGAGGTTACTATTCGCATTAACCGCTACGGTCACTTCGATTTAAAAAATGCCGCACACCCCGGTGGCTTCATCAGTTCTGATTATTTAGCGCTTGAGAAAACCGCGCATGTAGTGCAATAGCACTAACACTCAGGCACGTTAATAGGAATATTAATGGCAAGGCCGCCATCTGCCGTTTCCTTGTATTTGCTGCTCATATCTACCGCCGTATCCCACATGGTTTTAATAACCGTATCCAAAGATACTTTCATTAACTCTGCATCGCCCTGCAATGCAAGCTGCGAAGCCGTAATAGCTTTTATAGCACCCATAGTGTTACGCTCAATGCAGGGTATTTGCACAAGTCCGGCAATGGGATCACACGTCATACCCAGGTGATGCTCCATAGCTATTTCAGCCGCCTGTAAGGCTTGTCCGTTATTCCCGCCACTGCACTCCGTAAGTGCTGCTGCTGCCATAGCGCTGCTCACGCCAATTTCCGCCTGGCAACCGCCCATAGCAGCTGATATGGTGGAGCCTTTCTTAAACAAACTTCCTATTTCAGAAGCGGTCAGCATAAAGCGAATGATATCATCATCGCTCTTTGCGCCGCCAAACAGGTAGTAATACATTAATACTGCCGGCACTACACCTGCCGCACCATTGGTAGGGGCGGTTACTACTCTGCCGAAAGAAGCATTCTCTTCATTAACCGCAAGGGCAAAACAGCTTATCCAGTTCATTATAGATGAAAAAGATTTATCGCTCTTTTGTATAATCTCCACCCATTCTTCAAAATTGGTATACGATGCCCCCTTCAACAGGCGGCGATTCATTTGCGCAGCACGCCTGCCTACATTTAAACCACCGGGCAATATTCCTTCATTATGGCAACCGCGGTAAATGCAATCTTTCATAACCTGCCATATGCGCAATAAGCCTTTGCGCGTTTCATCGGTTGAGCGCCACCCCTTTTCATTTTCCATTACCAGTTGCGAAATACTTAAACCCGCACGCATACAATACTGCAACAGATCATCGGCATCATTCACCTCATACTTCACATGCACCTTCATGCCCGCGCTTGATGTTTCTCCATCCTTCACTACAAAGCCTCCGCCAACTGAATAGTAAATCCCTTCAGTTTGGCTGTTATCGGCAAACGTGGCGGTAAAGCTTAACGCGTTCGGGTGATACGGCAAACTCTCCTTCTTTAAAAACGCAATATCAACTGCGGGGTTAAAAGCAATTTCTCTTTCACCGGCCATGTTAATACGCGCATTCTTCTGTATGCTTTCAACTTTAGCGGTTAACTGCGTTGTATCAAACGTAACGGGGTCCTCGCCGCTTAAACCCATAAGTACGGCAATGTCAGTTCCGTGGCCTTTACCTGTTTTAGCTAAGGAACCATACAACTTCACGTGCAGGCTTACTACATCATTCAACTTGCCTGCCGCTTTTAGCTCGTTTAAAAAACGTTCAGCAGCACGCCAGGGCCCTAAGGTATGCGAGCTGCTGGGCCCAACCCCTATTTTAAAAATATCGAAAACACTAATTGCCTCGTAGGCCATATGGTAAATGTAATAAGAGCATAGTTAAACAAATCCTTTTTTAGGAATAATAGCAAAGGTTTAATTGTTTACTGTCTATTGCGTACTATTTCTCATCGCTTACCTTCGCTATATGCATGTTTTGAAACGTTTTAACGTACGCGTTTACGGCCTGTTAATCAATGAGCATAACCAACTGCTGGTTTCCGATGAAGTTTTTAAAAACGGCAACCGTAGCACTAAATTCCCGGGTGGTGGCTTAGAATTGGGCGAAGGTACCATTGACGGACTTAAGCGTGAGTTTGTAGAAGAATGCGGCATACAGGTAGAAGTAGTGAAGCACTTTTATACTACCGATTTTTTTGTTCCCTCTTTCTTCGATACCGAAACCCAAATCATCAGCATATACTATCTTGTGTCCTCCCCTTTTTGGCGCGATATAAAAACCTCCGAAATACAGTTCGATTTTATCGAAATTCCGGGGCAGGAAGCCGAATCCTTCCGCTGGGTAAACCTCAGCGATTTACACAAAGAAGAAACCATTATACTGCCCATTGACAAGGTAGTGGTAGAAATGCTCCAAAAGCAGGGATCCTAACCCCCTGTAAACCAACCTAATAAGCAACCCTATTTTTTCATTAAGTATTCATAGGTAAAACCGTCCAAATCCGGCCAAAATCCGTATTTTCGCAGTCCTTTTTAATAAACCAAAACTCGCGTTCGGGGCGAGAATAAATAACTACCGCAATTTTTATGTCAGAAGAATTAGTAAAACAAAACGGCGCTGCCTCTACTGCCCATGATGATTTTGATTGGAGTGTAGATAAGCGTAACGTAGTTAGCTACAGCGAATCAGACCGCAAGCGCTACGACACTGAGTATTCAGCTACCTTAAAAACCATCGAAAACAACGAGATTGTAAAAGGTACCGTTGTGGCTATTACGCCAACTGATGTGGTGTTGAACATCGGCTTTAAATCAGACGGCCTTGTGCCTCTTTCAGAATTCCGCGATGTGGAAGAACTGAAACTGGGCGAGTCTTACGACGTTTACGTAGTAAACAAAGAAGATAAAAAAGGTGTTCTTATCCTTAGCCGTAAAAATGCCCGTATGCTTAAGGCATGGGAAAACATCGTTGAATCTCACGCTAGCGGTGCAGTGGTTACAGGCAAAATCGTTTCTAAAACCAAAGGCGGTCTTATCGCCAATGTATTTGGTATGGAAACTTTCTTACCGGGCTCTCAAATTGATGTTAAACCTATCAGCGATTACGACGTTTACGTTGGCAAAACCATGGAATTGAAAGTGGTGAAAATCAACGAAGCTATTAAGAACGCTGTGGTATCACACAAAGCGCTTATCGAAAGCGATATTGAAGCTCAACGCGAAGCTATCATCGGCAAACTGGAAAAAGGCCAGGTGTTGGAAGGTACTATCAAGAACATTACCGACTTCGGCGCATTTATCGACCTTGGCGGCGTAGACGGTCTGTTATACATCACCGATATTTCATGGGGACGTATCAGCCACCCGAAAGAAGTGCTGGAACTAAACCAGAAACTGAACGTGGTGGTATTAGATTACGACGACAACAAGAAGCGTATAAGCCTTGGCTTAAAGCAATTACAGTCTCACCCTTGGGATACTTTAGATTCTACTATCGACGTAGGAACCAAAGTAAAAGGCAAGATTGTAAACATCGAAGATTACGGCGCATTCCTGGAAATCACTCCGGGCGTAGAAGGTCTGATCCACGTATCAGAAGTTTCTTGGAGCAACACTCCAATCAACAGCCGCGAATTCTTCCACTTAGGCGATACACACGAGGCAATTGTTATGACCATCAACCGCGAAGAGCGTAAGATGAGCTTAAGCCTGAAGCGTTTAACTGAAGATCCTTGGACTAAGATTACCGAGAAATTCCCTGTAGGCACCCGTACTAAAGGTTTAGTGAAAAACATCACTCCTTTCGGCGTGTTTGTAGAACTTTCTGAAGGTATCGGTGGTATGGTTCACATCAGCGACCTTTCATGGACCAAGCGTTTCAACCACCCAAGCGAGTTTACCAAAGTTGGTAACGAACTGGAAGTTGTAGTGTTGGACATTGATGCTGAAAACCGCAAACTGACCCTTGGTCATAAGCAGATTGAAGAAGATCCATGGGATACTTTCGAAAACGTATTCCCTGTGGGTTCAGTTCATGAAGCTACTGTACTTAGCGTTGAAGATAAAGGCGGTGTAGTATTATTACCTTACGGCTTAGAAGCTTTCTCTCCTAAGAAACACCTTGCTAAAGAAAATGGTGGTTTCGTAGCGGCTGATGAAAAAGCTGAATTCAAAGTAATTGAGTTCAACCGTAACGATAAGAAAATCATCGTTTCTCATGCACGCCTTTGGGAAGATGCCAAGCGCGATGCAGTAGAAGGTGAGAAGAAAGAAAAGAAAGCAGAACGCGAAAAGGCTTCTAAAACAGTTAAGAACATCAACAAGAGCATGGAAAAAACCACGCTTGGCGATTTAGGTGTACTTAGCAACCTGAAAGAAAAAATGCAGGAAAACGAAGCTGCAGCTAAAAAAGAAGCTGACGAAAAAGCTGCTGAAAATACCTCAAACGAATAATTAAAGCTCCAGCTTTAGTTACCGTAAACTAAAAATCCCGCTCTGCAAAGGGCGGGATTTTTTTGTGCCTGTAACTTGTTACAGCTAACCTATAATTTCAAAATTACCATCTGCCTTATAACGCACGGCAGTATATAGCGGCTGTATCGCGGTTTCACTTATTATCTCAAGGGTAGCTTTTGAATTACTTACATACTCCACCTTACCCTCTCCGGTTACGCTTATTGAAGTAAGCGGCGTGTTATTCTTACCGGTAATAACCACTTTGTTGTTTCTTTCCTGGCTGAAAATTACAGTGCCTGATTCCGCGTCTATTATCTCGGCTATAAAGTGATATTTAAGGCGGTTTAGCGGTTTATTAAACCCTTTCTTCTTCCAATAACTTTTCAACTGCTCATCAATAAGCGCCAGTTTAACTGAAGTGCGCTTAATTTGCTTTAACGACACAAATCCACTGTTTTTGGCCCCAAAGCTTAGCCCTATTTCCCCTTTAGCTACAGTTGAATTTGCCGAACCGCCTATATCAACAGTAATACTTGATTCTACGGTGTATTTCAAATCAGCCTTGTTGGAAACAACCGTTTTGCCAGCAAGTGTAAAACCATCCACTACATCTTCAATATTCCCCCAAATAAGGTGTTGGCCGTCGTCGTTTAAAACAATGTCGCCAACCCGTAAAGGGCGCTCAATAAAATTGCCAATCAGTCCCAATCCTGAAAGAATTCTTTGGGTGCGTTTTAATCCTGCCATGTTGTATTCTTTGCGCCTACTCTTAAACCGTTTTCGGCTAACCGTGGTTAACAGCGCTGTGCTTGCCCCGTTTAACTGCCTGCAAATCTTTACAACGCAGCACTCAACCGCAATACCTTTAATCAGGTATTTGTTCTATTACGGGCAAAAAAAATCCCCCGGCGTACAACGCCGGGGGCAATATCAATTTAACTAACCTTCAACCAATTACTTGGCAGGTACCATGGTTACAGAGGCTTTGTCGCCACCTGCGTCCAGGGTAAATACTACTTTGTCAGCAGCAATATCAACCTGAGAAGAGTCAGTTTTGCCTTTGCTGTCAGTCATAATTAAGGTCTTGCCATCGCTGGTAAGGTCCCATTTGCCGCTTTCGTTCTGCTCCATACCCATAATTTTCAGGTGCATGTCAAAAGTGCCGTCTTTCTTAAATTCCATGGTGGTCTGCTTCATATCAGCCATCATGCCGTCCATCATTTTTACTGATGATTCAGCTATGCTCTTCATAGCAGGGTCAGTGATAGTATCTAAAGCATCTTTTGCTTCTTTCATTTTCTTGTCCATTTCTGGGCTTGAAAACTCAGTCCACTGCCATTTTTTAGTTAGCATTTCTTTTTTGTTGGCGCCACAAGAGGTAGCTACAACGGCTGCTACTAAAATAAGTGCAGCAAGTTTCAATTTGTTTTTCATTCTTTTTATGGTTTTTAGTGCCGCAAAGGTCGTTTATTCCGTCAAAAGGGAAACTTATTCATGAAAAAGTTTTACACAGCAATAGCTTTCGGATTCTCCCTTTCCACTTTATTATACTTTGCCTTTATTTGCCTTCGCATTTTAAAAAAGGGCCAATTGCTTTATTTAAGCTTAGTGCCTAATAATCAATATAAAAGCTAAATATGAACTACGACGTAATAGTAATAGGAAGTGGCCCCGGGGGCTATGTAGCAGCCATCCGCGCCTCGCAATTAGGTCTTAAAACCGCCATTGTTGAACGCGAAAGCCTGGGGGGCATATGCCTTAACTGGGGTTGCATACCTACTAAAGCCCTGCTTAAAAGCGCACAGGTGTTTGAATACCTTAACCACGCTGCTGATTACGGTATTACGGTTAGCGGCGGCAAGGCCGACTTTCCTGCAGTTATTAAGCGCAGCCGTGGGGTAGCCGATAGCAACAGCAAGGGCGTTCAGTTTTTAATGAAGAAGAATAAAATTGATGTAATAATGGGCTCCGGCAAGCTTAAAAAAGGCGGCAAGGTAGAGGTTACATCGGCTGATGGTAAAAAAGAAGAACATAGCGCTAAGCATATAATACTGGCTACCGGCGCACGCAGTAAGGAACTGCCTAACATTAAACAGGACGGTAAAAAGATAATCGGTTACCGCGAAGCAATGAGCCTGCCATCGCAACCGGAAAGTATGGTAGTAATGGGTAGCGGCGCCATTGGTATGGAGTTCGCTTACTTCTATTCAACCTTAGGAACAAAGGTTACCGTAATTGAATTTTTAGAGAGCATACTGCCCCGCGAAGACAAGGACATAAGCAAAGAAGCTGAACGCGTGTTCCGCAAAAAAGGCTTAACCTTTATGACCGGCACTGCCGTTGAAAGTGTAGATACCAAAGGCAAAAAGTGCGTGGTTAGCGCTAAAAAGAAAGACGGCAGCATAGTAACCATTGAGTGCGATGTGGTGCTTTCAGCAGTAGGCGTTACTACTAACCTTGAGAACTTAGGCTTAGAAGACCTTGGTATTAAAACCGAAAAAGGCATTGTAGTTACTGACGACTACTACCGCACCAACGTGCCCGGCGTTTATGCCATTGGCGATATTGTAAAAGGCCCTGCCCTTGCCCACGTGGCAAGCGCTGAAGGCATTACCTGCGTTGAGAAAATTGCCGGCCACAATCCTGAACCGGTAGATTACAATAACATTCCTTCCTGCACCTATACATGGCCCGAAGTTGCCTCTGTTGGCTTAACTGAAGAACAGGCTAAAGAGAAAGGCTATGAAGTTAAGGTGGGTAAATTCCCTTACAGCGCCAGCGGCAAAGCCAAAGCAAGCGGCGTAACCGATGGTTTTGTGAAAGTAATTTTCGATGCTAAGTACGGCGAATGGTTAGGCTGCCACATGATGGGTGCCAACGTAACCGAAATGATAGCCGAGGTAGTGGTTGCCCGTAAGTTAGAAACTACAGGCCACGAAATTATCAAGAGCATACACCCTCACCCAACCATGAGCGAAGCAATTATGGAAGCCGCAGCAGCAGCTTATGGCGAAGTAATTCACCTGTAATTTATGCGCTTACTTATTGCGGCTGCCTGCAGCCTTCTTGTTTTATACTCCTGCAACACTCCGGCAAAATTGCTTTGCCGCAACTGGCAGGTAAATGACGTTAAGTTTACCCCTACCGGTGTTTTAAACCAGGCGGAAAGGGAGCAATTGCATTATAAACTAACACGCGAGTTTCGCTTTCAGTTTAGGAAGGACAGCACTTATGTAACTATACAGAACTATGATAGCCTGCCCGGTAAATGGTGGCTAAGTGCCGATAAAAAGCAAATTGTTACTGTAACTAATACTGATACTACTACGGCGCAGATAATTACACTAAACCACAAGGTGTTCGCCTTCCGACCCTTAAATACGCTTAATACTATTGACCAGTTGATTTGCTACCCCGCTGCTACAAAGTAGAGGTTACTTCAGCAATCTTAAACTCTTCACCCACCGGCAAAAACCCAAAGAATTTGCGGTGGGTATTTTTTGGCCCTATAAATATCACTTCCAGAAAAGGCATACTGCTTCCGTCAGGCAGGGGCACATCATATATGCGGCTGTAATCGCGGCTTTCTACATCCTTATTCCACTTATTAAAAGCATCGCTGGTTATTTTCACTAACTGCTTTTCGTACGCAGTATTATAGGTAAACACATCGGTAAAGTACCGCAAACTATCCGGCCCGCGGTAAATTATGTAGCTCGCAAACTTCTTGTAATCCTTCCTGGCGCTGGCATCAAAGGCTCCGTCTATTATTGACGATAGCACCGGTATCAATGTACTATCAGCATGAGGTAGCGTTAAGGTTCCGCTATTAGGTAAACTGCCGGTGTTGGTGGTATCAGCAGGCTTCACCGGCTTATCTGCATCTTTATTACAGCTTTTGCAGCTTTGTAAACCGGCAGCCGTTAAAGCCACCACTAACAACAAAAAGAAGTATTTCCAAATATTCATTAAGGCAAATGTATTTATTCCCCGCTTACTTCAATTCTTTCTCCATGGTATAGTGGGGTATGCCCACTTCCGTAAAAACATCGCTAACCACTTTATACCCAAGTTTGGTATAAAAAGGTGCTGCCACATCACGGGCATTACAAAACATAACAGTAAAACCCTGTTCAAGGGCATACTTCTCCGCCTCGGCCGAAAGCCGGCGACCGAGCCCGCTACGCTGTAATTTTGCATCAACTGCTACCTGCCTCATTTTCATCCGTCCATTAGGGAAACGGCTCAAAGTTAAACAGGCCAATACTTTGTCGCCTTCAAAAAGCGCTAAATGGGTATCTTCTTTATCCTTATGTAGTTCAGCCTCCGTAAAGCGCAATCCTAAAGGCTTGCGCAATAAATTGTAACGTAGTATTAGCGCCTTTTCATATTCCCGGCTACCGGCATTAAAAATCTTCAACTCGTATTCCATTGCAAAAGCGAATAAAAGCAAAAAATAAACAGCGGTTTCCACCCTTTCAGAAAATCCTTTACTTTCGGATTAAATACATATAAGAATGAAGAAATCCATCCTGTTTTTGTTGCTTACCCTGGTAGCAACTATAGCTGTAAACGCGCAGGGCGCTGAAGTTCCACAGGCAAAAGCCAAAAAAGCGTTAAGCAAAATACACACGGCAGTAAAGTTAGAAAGCGAACAAACCAGCAAGGTAAATGCAGCCTTAATTGACTACTACACCAAAAAAGAGCAGATAGAGAAAAACACTACCATGGCCAATAAGGAACAGGGCGATAAGAAGATTGATGCCCTTAAAGATGCGCGCGACAAGCAACTACGCTCCATCCTTACATCCGCACAATGGAAAAAATGGGTAGCCTACAAGGAGAAAGAAAAAGACGAAAAGAAAGACAGCAAAGACAATAAAGAAGGTAAAGAATAAAAAACAAAGCCCCTGTGTTAACGGGGGCTTTGTTTTTATAGCCACTTCCCTTCTATTATTACTTTAGCTTCATGGCACATCAGCACGATCATCATCATCACCATCATGGGCCTGTAGCGCTTACCAATGTTAATACAGCATTTATAGTAGGCATTGTACTAAACTTCCTGTTTGTAATAATTGAGGTGGGTATGGGCCTTTATGTGCACTCACTTTCTCTGCTATCCGATGCAGGCCATAACCTGGCCGATGTTGGCACATTGGCCTTATCGCTGCTTGCCTTTCGTTTACTTAAAGTAAAACCAACCGAACAATACACTTATGGCTACCGCAAAACCTCGGTTATCGTAGCCCTTTTCAACGGCATGATGCTGATGGTTTCCATAGGCGCTATTATTTATGAGGCCGTTCACCGCTTTTTCAATCCTGAACCTTTACCGGGCAGCACCATTGCTATTGTAGCAGGCGCAGGTATTGTAATCAATTCCGTTACGGCCCTGCTTTTCTTCCGCGATAAGGATAAGGACATGAACATAAAAAGTGCCTACCTGCACCTGTTGAGCGATGCGCTGGTTTCCTTAGCATTAGTTATAGGTGGTATTATTATTATTTACACCAATTGGTTTTGGGTTGATAGTGCCCTTAGTATACTGGTAGCAGTAGTAATATTCTTTAGCACCTGGGGCTTATTGCGCGATAGCTTTCGTCTTTCGTTGGATGCAGTGCCTTCCGATATTAAAATGAATGAAATAAAAACACTGGCCGAAAAGGTGCCGGGGGTAAAAGGGCTGCACCATATACATATATGGGCCATTAGCACTACTGAAAATGCCCTTACAGCCCATTTGGTATTAGCCAAAGAAACCAGTACTGAACAGGAAGCACACATTAAACACGAGCTACGGCACGAACTTCAACACCACAACATTCATCATATAACACTGGAAACAGAACGCGATGGCCACGCCTGCGATAATGCGGAGTGTTGAATCAACTTAAAAAAGAAAAGCCCCTTATTGAGGGGCTTTTCTTTTTTATTTCGGTACAGTATCCGTTGGCGTTTCTGTTGGTTTAGGTTGCTCAACCGGTGGTGCCGGTGGGGCACTTTCCTGTTTAGGTTGTTCAGGAGTAACCGGGGCATCCTGTTTAGGCTCTTCCTTTTTAGGTAACCTATCCGGCGGCGGACCGCTTAGTATATTCTGATTGCTCATTTTCATTTGCTCAAACTGGTTAATCTCCTGTTGCTGTTGTTGCTTCTCCTGCTGGTCGCGTTGCTCAGGTGTAATCATTTGCGTTGGCGCACCATTGCTGGTATCGCCCGGCAATACATTAAACATGTCCATACTGTCGCCCGGCATCGGTATATCCAGTTTAGGCTCAAAACGCGGACGATTAATACCCGCAGCCTTATCTTTCATATAGCTAACAAAATCCGCCTTATTCATTGAGCTACCTAAAGTATACAGGTAGAAACGGTCGCCGTCTTTAATCTTACGCTTATCAGGTGCAGTATTACCAATCATGGTGTTTATATCATCGTAGCTGCTTAAAATACCTAAAGTGCCCGGGCGGTATTCAAAGAAGAACCAATCATTCGTTCCGGTTTTCAGGTAAATGGTAAACAGGTCAGCGCCGCCTTTGTATTGTATTTCAATATAGCCTTCCAGCTTTTTGTTTATTATCTTCTTACCAATCATGGCTACGCCAATCTTTCCTACGCTGCGCAATGAAATATCAGCGCTGTCATAAACAAAAGTAACATCACTAAAAATCAGGTTGTGTTCTAAATCCTTCGGGCGCTTCGTAAACATTTGCAGCTTGTCAAAATCCTCAAGCATTTTCTTGTCATCCTTCTCGTCGCTAAGTTCATGTATGGTTTTACGCTGTTTCTCACTATCGTAAGCAATATCTGCTAAGTCTACGTTGTCGCCGGCCATGTAAAACTCAAAACGCTCCTGCATTTTGTCGTCCATTTTTAAATCAATACCAAACGTTACATTGAATTTATATTTGTTACTATCCAAGGCAACATCCGCAAAGCCTGCGGCCATTGTTTTAATAATACCGAAGTTGGCGCCTAAACTCATATCTCCTTCGGCCTTAATAGTTCCCTTCTTATCATCGTATTTCATCAGGTTGCCGGTAATGGCCCCTTCTTTGATCTTCTTCTCATTACCAAACAGGTATTCGCCCGTAGGCAATTGCGTTACTAAACCCGTACTCTTAAAGAAGGTAACGTCCTTATTATCCTGCTTAGGAGCCAATAAGGTGGTATACATCAACGCACCTTCTTCCAACGGGTTCAGGTGTATACCGGCACTTAAAATATTGCCGTTGCTGTTTTTTACTGTATCATATTTTAACTCCAGTTTACCCGGGTCAACATCCTGGTTAATGCTAAAGTCCGAAGTCATAGCTTTAGGATATTTCAATTCCAAAGTGCTAAAGCCCTTCATATGCAATAACGGATTAGCCGCAGTAAGCATTACCTCGCCATTGTATTTAACGCCGGGGTAAATCACAAAATTCTTCTCCGCACCTATATCAGCACGGGCGTAAATTTTCCAATGTTCTTCTTTACCCTTTTTCTCTCCCTCAATTTCTTTCTTACAGCCTATATCATTAAAGTTTATTATCTCTTTAATGTCCTTAGTAGTATATCTGTAGTTACCTACCGCCTTTAATTCATTTTTGCTGTAAATATCTACAGTAGCATCTTCAATACGGTGGCGCTTGTTAATTGTATCGGCAACAATAACCGCATTACGCAATTGACGCATTTTTGCACCTTCCTCAATAACTACCACACCGCTATCAGGTATAACGCTTCCGTCAGCAACGCGTATTTCAGGCACCTGCTCCACACGCAATAAAGAAGTAACCAGGTTATAGGTAGCACGCTTACCCAAAAACTTCAAGCCTTTTTGGTCTGGCCTGGTAGAGGTAAAGTATTCACCCGGCCCTTGTGGCGGCGCTTTAAAGTCCAGTATCTTATCATCCATAAACCATTTAAACTCGTTAATGGCGGTGTTATACTGGTTGTAACTGAAGTCAGTAGGAATATTCTTCAGGTTTGATTTAAAGTCAGCTATACGCGTTTTAAAATCAACCTTGGCGCTTACGTTAGGTGTTTTAAACGTCACCTTATCTCCGGTGGTTTTAATGTTCAAGGCGGCTGTATCAGCAGAAAGGTCCATTGTGCGGAAAGAGAAGTTAGTAGAAGCCAGCGTTGCTTCTTCCCAATCCAATAAACCGTTACCATGTAACCCTTTCGAGGTCAAAAGCAGGTCGCCTTTAAATGTGGTAAACCCATCATCATACATGCTAAACGGCTGGTCCTTGCTATTCATGCTTATAAGCATGCTATCTGCATTAGGTTTCCAGTTAATGCGGTCGCTGTTGCCTTTTACCGCCGGTGTTTTAACCCCATCAAAAGTTTTAGCTATGCTAAAACTATCCGTCGTAGCCAGCATTGAATCAGGGTAAAAGCGCACATCATGAGTTACAAATTCAGCAGTAGAATGTGTTATACGTCCATCACCTTGTATACCGTTATAGTTTAATTCGTATTTGCCGTAGTACTTACCTTTACCCTTATACAGTTCGTAACCGGTAGGCGGTGTTTCTGATTTAAAGCCTAAGGAGCCATCGCCTTGTATATGCACACTGTCTTTAACATCAGGAAAAATTCCACCGCTCACTAACTTGCCCTGCCAGTTAATAATATCACCGCTAAAGTTGTTCAGGCTATCTAAACGGAAAGGCTCCAATTCAAAATAGAAACTCTTGCGGTTGTAAGCGCCTTTAGCAACGGCAGGGTCATCATAATAGATATACGACTTATCACGGCTATACAAGCGAGGGAACTGCGGCAGCTTCGTTCTGCCCGATTTATTGATTGGTGCATCAATCTCCAACAGGCCCTTCATGTTTTCCACCTTACTCTTTAAAGGCTTCAATATCGGCTCGCCGTATTGGTCAACACGGCCGCTATCCTGCACGTTTATGCGCATGGTATCAACCTTGGTAAGGTCAACGGTAAATGGAGCGTATTGAAACTTAAATTTCTCACCGTATAAATCCATGCGGCCCGCATAAATTAAGCCGTCAAACTCCATGTTGCGGTCCTTTTGCAGGCTAACCGCATTTTTACGCGGACGGAAATACACATAGCTTGAATCGCTGATAGGAATTTCAAACACACCTTTAAGGTCAATGTTGCTGCTCTTTAAATCTATATAGTCATTACCCGCCTGCGGAGATGATTTAATGCGAATAACATCGTAGTCAATCTTTTTAGCATTAGCCAAAACGTAGTTTAGCGTTTTGTCCTTTACCGTTACTATCCCCAAATCTTCATTGTAAAGTATAAAGCCGTTCTCCACCAGGTTATAAAAAAGTGAGCGCGCCTCAACCTCTGTTAGCTTAGGGTCAAGCGTGCGGGCCACATCCAACGCATTTAGTTCGCGCGAGCCCTGCTTCTCATACATCTTCTTCAAAATAGAAAGCGGCTCATAACTGGCAAAGGCCTGCGTTTTACGTATTAACTCCTTGTTGAAATAGTTAACCGATTCAAATATGCCGGGCACCTGTCCTTTACCTTGCAAAATTTTCAGGTTAAGAATAGATGAATCCAGGTTCCAGAAAATAGCGTCTGTTTGAAATTCATGGTTATGGTAGCTATCAGTAAACTTCGCTTTGCCCATGCCGGTTTCGCCGCGCAGCAGACGCACTTCGCGTTTTGGTATTTTGTAAACCAGGTTTAACTGCGGGTGGTAAATAGAATCCGTGCCGAAGTAAATCGCCACTTCTGCTTTTTCTGAACCCAACTCTTCGCCCTTCTTAATGCTTACAATGTTACTCTTCGCTTCCATTACACGCGTTTTGTTATCACGCGCGTAAAACGTAAGGGTTGCCTTTTCATCAGGGGTTCCGCTGCCTAACACCTTACTGCCCCACAAACTAAATCCCCCACGGTAAGCCACGTTCGGTGCAATGTCCTTAATGGTCATACCCACATCATACGATTCAAAACGCGGGTAGCTGAATGTATTGGAATCGGCACTGCTCACCAGCTTATCATTCAAGCGGCCGCTTAGCGCAGTTTTAAAATATTCAGTATGGTAGAAGGTTACCGTATCTACAGTGTAATTAAAGTTGTTCAGGTTTATACTGTAGTTCTTAAAGGTGCAATACACTTTTGAAGGGTCAAGGCCGGCGCGTGCCCAATCTACCTTTCCGCTCTTACCTTCCCAACGGTTTTCAGTAGGCAAATAATCACCTGTAGTTTGTTTTACATTTAGTGTATCGCCGCGTACCATACCATAAAAAGTGGTAGGTGTTGTAAAACTTACACGGGCTTTGCCACCCTCATATGAAAATTTGCAATCCGTGGCATCAACCTTCCATGCTTTTGCTGCAGTTATATTCAACGCACCTGTTCCAAAAAACGAGGCTGAAAACTCCACCGTCTTCAAAAAGTTATTGTTGTCACCCTTTTTCTGGTTGTCAATTACATCATTCAAAAACTCACTCCATTCGGCAAATTGCGCATCAGTTTTACCCACCTTGGCAGCAGCTATTACGGCACGCACATAGTTATAAAAGTGCGGCGAAGGGGCCATCATACGCTCGCTCATCAAATTAGCCGTCTTGCTCATTTGCTCCACCCAGGTAGCCGGTAGTTTACCATCCTTCTGCAACTTTTTCAGCTCATCAATGGCCTCAATATTCTGCTGCATTTTACCGGCAGTCATAAATTGGTCAAGCTCTTTAATAAACTTATCAGGCTCCTTATCAAAAAACGTAGCTAACTGTGCATGGCTGTTAAAGGCAAGTACCAAAGCCACTAAGCAGAAAAAAAACTTCTTCATCAATAGTTTAGTTTAAGGGCGTTCAAGTAGAATGGCTAACCATCCGTTGTTTTCTAAAATTTGCTTCACACGTAAATTACAGGCCTCAGCACAGGCATTAATGTCGGTCTTATCAGCAAGTAAAATACCACTTATTATAATTAAACCGCCGGGCTTTAGTAACCCTGTCCATGCTTCCAGGTTTTTCAGTATTACATGGCGGTTGATGTTGGCTAAAATTATATCAAATTTTTCGGTGAAGGTATAACTGTCATCCCCGTGTATTACCTCTACGTTAACGCTGCCGTTTCGTTCAGTATTTTCAATACAATTTCTAAAGGCCCACTCCTCATTATCAATAGCCACAATTTTTGCGGCTTTTAACTTTTCAGCCAGTATGGCCAACACACCCGTTCCACTCCCAAAATCAAGCACACTTTTGCCAACAAAATCTAAATTTAACATCAGCTCGATTACCCCTGCTGTGGTGGCGTGGTGCCCTGTGCCAAAACTCATTTTCGGCTCAATCACAATTTCATAAGGTAAGTTCATAGGCGCATGAAAAGGTGCGCGTATCCCTACCTTTCCTGCTACACTTACCGGCTCAAAATTCTTTTCCCATTCCTCGTTCCAGTTTTTATCCTCTAAAGGGGCAGAGTTAAAGGAGATATGGTCAAATTCATTTTGATGAAGTATATCTTTTATCCGGGCATCAGTAACCGTGTTTACCGGCACATAAGCTTTTAAAACGGACGTGGTTTCCTCAAAGCCGTCGAAACCATAATCGCTTAGAATAGAAATCAACCAACTCTGCTCAATTTCATCGGCAGTGGTAAACTCGTAAACGGTGTATTGCATTTGCTGGTGAATATAGGCAGCCCGCCTAAAATAAAGCCTTACAGACCCCTCGTGGGCCCCTTACTTTCTCCACAAGCTTTTGTGGGCAACACTAAAACGGAAGGATAACTTAAACTGCGGCGATAATGGCCAAAAAATCTTCGGCTTTCAGCGAAGCGCCGCCAATTAGCCCCCCATCTACATCGGGGCAGGCAAAAAGTGCGGCTGCATTATCAGGCTTACAACTTCCGCCATACAATATTGGCACCTGCTCGGCCACTTCTTCGCTATAGTTAAAGGTTAGCTGCTTACGTATAAAGGCATGCATTTCCTGGGCTTGTTCAGGACTGGCATTCAGGCCTGTTCCAATAGCCCAAACGGGTTCATAGGCAACAACCACATGTTCCATTTGCTCAATTGATAAGCCAAAAAGGCTTTCTTCCAGTTGTTGACGCACATATTCTTCCTGCTTTCCTGTTTCGCGAACCATAAGCGGTTCACCGCAACAAAAAATAGGCTTTAGGCCATGTTTCAGGGCTAATTGCAGCTTTAGCTTTAGCTGTTCATTGCTTTCTTTAAAATATTCCCGCCTTTCACTGTGCCCTATTAAAACATAATCAACCCCCATGGAGGCCAGCATGTTGACGCTCACCTCACCTGTATAAGCACCACTCTCATGTTCATTGCAATTTTGCGCTCCAACTCTTACTGCCGACTTTACAATATTTCTAACCTCGCTCAAAAAAACGAATGGCGGAAACAGAACTACTTCTGCTTTAAAGTTCAGCGATTGTGCGTGCATAGCATGGGCTAATGCCGCAGCAGAATGCACATCCGTATTCATCTTCCAGTTACCTGCAACTATTTTTCTGGGCATATCTATTTTTTGCGGTTTTTCTCCTCGCGCTCAAATACGGTGCGCAAAATATTTACATCAGCATCTTCCAGCTTAATACCACGGCGTTCCATCATTTTCTGCGCCACTTCCAATGCCTTTTCAAAGGTAAAGGTGCGCAACCATTGTGCACCACCCCAACTAAAGGATGGAATGAACTTCGGTGGAAAATCTCCCCCGAAAATGTTACTTGAAACACCCACAACGGTTCCTGTATTAAACATGGTATTAATACCACACTTACTATGGTCGCCCATTATTAAACCGCAAAATTGTAAACCGGTATCAACCGATTTCCCTTCGCGGTAACTATATACATCAACATTTGCGTAATTATTCTTCAGGTTACTGTTATTGGTATCGGCTCCTAAATTGCACCACTCTCCTATTACACTGTTGCCTAAAAATCCATCATGCGCTTTATTGCTGTAACCAAAGAAAACCGCATTGTTCAATTCGCCACCTGCCTTGCAATGCGGACCCAAGGTAGTTGGCCCGTAAACCTTGGTAGCCATCTTAAGGGCAGCATGTTCGCCCAAAGCCAGTGGCCCGCGCACCACGCAACCTTCCATTATTTCAGCATCCTTGGCTAAATAAATTGGGCCCGATGCGGCGTTTAAAATGCTTGCTTCAACCTTAGCGCCTTCTTCTAAAAAAATATTTTCAGCCGGGCCTATTACGGTATTGGTATTGCTTAGCGGTTGAGATTTTCTGCCTTCAGTTAAAAAATGAAAGTCGGCTTTAATAGCTTCTCCATTCAACTGAAAAATATTCCAGCAGTTATCAATGCTCAATACCTTACCGGTATAAGCTACTGCAGAGAAGCCTTTGGCTATACCTTCAAAATTCTCAAAATTTAAATGCTGCTTTTCCGTTTTAAAAGCAATCATCCGGCCATCGCTTATCAATGTTTTAAGCGCTCCTAGTTGCTGTATAGCGGCTACAAGTTCTGCATCGGGCAACACAGCCCCGTTAATGTAAATGCAGGGTTCATCTCCTTTAAACTCCGGAAATCTTCCCGATAGGTATTCTTCCGAAAGGCTCCAGGTTTTATGGCCCAGCATTTTCTCCCACTTCTCGAGTATGGTTAAAATGCCAATGCGTATATCCGCAACGGGGCGGGTAAAAGTTAATGGCAGTAAATTTTCTCTTGTCCGGTGACAATCGAACAACACAATGTTCATGCGGCTAAGCTAAAAAAAGTAAGGTAAGTGGCTATGCTGCCTTATTGCGCGCCCTGCAAACGCTGCAGATGCTCTTTGGCACGGGTAAAATCAGGGTCAATGCTCAGGCAGTTTTCAAACAGCATTTTTGCTTCTTCAATTTTGCCCAAATCTTCTGCACAAACGCCTTTGCTGAAATATGCGCCTGCATAAGTAGGCGCTATTTTCACGGCCTTATCATAATACTCGTAAGCATCCTGCACGCTATCCATTTGGTAATAGCAAAAGCCAACGCCCATGTAAGCCTCTTCATTCCTGTAATTAATATCAATTACCTTCTTGTAGCAGTCAATAGCCCCTTGCAATTGTGCTATGGCGGCAGCGGTTTTATTTCCGTCATATAAGCGCACGCCTTCCTGCTTCAGCATTTCAGCTTTAGCATACAAGGCATCCACCGGCTTATCGCTTACTTTAATAGCATTGTCCAGGTATTTTATGGCATTTTTATCATTCTTCGCTTTCAGCAACATTCCAATCTGGCGGAACGCCTCGTAATACTGCGGATTCAATTCCGTGGCCGTTTTAAAACTACTTATCGCTTTGGTTGTATCGCCAATTTCTTTAAAAATGTTGCCCTTATAAAAATAGATATCCGCGTTCTGTGGGTCTCTGGCAATGGCTGCATCAAGATAACTTATAGCTATGGCATAGTTGCGTTCAATGCTGGTATCTAAAAATGCCAACTCAGCAGCCTTTACATAAAATTTTGTGTTGGTGGAATCAAGCGCAATTGCCTTTTGCATAAGTGCTATTCCACGTTTTAAGTCTGCCTTATTTTCTTCTCCCGTATTTTTGAAAAGGTCCGCTGTAAATAAATAAAACTCAGGGCGCAAAGAATCTAACTGCAAAGCCACATACATATCGGTTGTAGCATTTTTAAACTCACTGTTTTCAGCGTATAGCTGCGCACGTTTATACCACAGGTCCGCATTCAACGAGTCTTTCTGTATAGCCAATGATGCCGCTTCTACCCCGGGAATTCCCGTAGTATCCGTTTTAACCACGTTGTTATCCTTTGGTTGATTGCATTGCTTACAACTGCTGTAAAAACAGATGAAGGCAGCTAACACTAAAAAACCTAAAAACAGTTTTCGCATGGCGGCAAAAGTAATTTTAAAACGGAATTACACTTTCAGCATTGTGTCATTTTAGCACAATAGGCTATCGCATTAATATGCGCCAATCTTTGGGGTAGTAGTTGTTTATACGGTTAGGCAGCATCTTTATCCAACCCAGGTTAAACCCCTGGTGGCGCACAAGGCACCATCCTTTGGCATCTGTTTCTGCTTTGATGGTTTCGCAACGCAGGTATTTTAAAGCGGTGGTTGCGTCTACTTCAACGGCCGGCAAATCGGTTTTTGCATGTATGCTTAATGCTAAGTCATGCGCGGGCAGAAAATCTTTGCCTTTCAACTCCCCCAAAAAAATGCCGCTTTGGCGCATGCTCAGCCGCTGTGTAAGCAAGCCAAAATCAGCCGCCATGTGGGCGGGTATGGCAAAAAACTTCTCTCCTTTTTCTAACACAGTGAAATCTTCAGGCTGCTGTAGATATTGCACAGCCATAGCAGGTGCGGTTTTGCGCTTTGCCGCATTGGCAAACTGCACTTCCTCTCCTTCCGTTTTACGTAAGGCAGCAATAAAAAAGCCTTCCCCCTTTATTTTGTGCGGATAAAACTGGTAGCCATGGCGCGTACTCCTTATTCCTTCAAAAAAAGAAACATCAATCAGCAATCGCTCGCAACCGTTTTGCAAAAGGGCCTCTACACTCTTATCATTCTCCTCCTCCTCATAAGTACAAGTGCTGTAAATTAAAATGCCACCGGGTTTAAGGGCAGGCAACAACTGCTGCAGAATATCGCGCTGACGAGTGCCGCACATCTGCACATTGGCTTCGCTCCATTCATTTACGGCATCTTTATCCTTTCTAAAGAGGCCTTCACCACTACAAGGCGCATCCACCAATATCACATCAAAGTAAGAGGGCAGTTTTTGAAAATCAGCTGCTTCATTCTGCGTAACTACATAGTTAGCAGCGCCCCATTTAGTTATATTTTCTCTTAATATTTTGTTGCGGTTAGGTATTACCTCATTACTAACCAGTACGCCCTTGTTATTCAACAAAGAAAGCAGATGCGTGCTTTTACCTCCCGGTGCAGCGCACATATCCAAAACGCGTAAAGGCTCATCGACTTTAATGTGCTGTTTCCATACCTGTTCTACAAACATGGAACTGGCTTCCTGCACATAATAGGTGCCTGCGTGAAACAGTGGGTCCAAAGTAAATACAGGCCGCTCCTTTAAATAGTATCCCCAATCGCTCCACTTTACCTTTTCTTCATTGGCAAAGGCAGGACTACTTTTAAAAGGATTAACTCTGATGGAAACAGGAGGCGTTGTTTCCAGCGATTGAAGAAAGCTGTCAAACTCCTCTCCCAGTTGGGCACGCATACGCGCAATAAATTCTTCAGGGTACTTGCTCATTCTTCAACACCGCTTAGCTTTTCTTCAACAGGCGCCTTGCGTTGGGTGTAAATATAATTAAGCAATACGCCGCCAATAACCAGCAGTATGCCAAAAAAGGTTTGCAATGGATAATGCTCTCCAAAAATCAGCCAGCCGAATACCAGCGCATAAATCACCCCCAGGTAATTTAGTATAGAAACATTGGCCGCCCTTTCCGCTTGCAAGGCAAAGGTTAAAAAGGTTTGCCCTAACTGGGTCAAAACGCCTATCGCTATCAAATAACCCCAATCAGTTAACGAAGGATTTTGCCAACTGAACAGGCAACCTACTGCACCCACGATGGTTCCTATTATTTGAAAATGCAGCACCACTACCATAGGCTCTTCGCGCTCTTTTAAACTGCGAACAAAGTTGTAGGCAAAACCGCTGCTCATAGCCGAAACAATACCAATCAATAACATGCCCGTTGAAAAACGGTTATCGAACCCTTTAATAAAAATTACCCCGGCAAAGGATAGCAGGAAGAACAACCACTGCAGCGGCTTAACCCCTTCCTTTAATAAAAAGATGGCAATGATGGTAGTAAATACAGGGCTGAGATATTGGATGGTTACTGCCGTGCCTAATGGCATACTATGCAGGGTAACAAAAAAGGTGTAAACCGCCACTGTGCCGAAAAAGCCGCGCAAAAAAAGCAGCAACCTGTTGCTGCCTTTCCAATCCAGTTTGTTCTTAAAAATGTAGCCAAAACAAATAACCATAGCTACAAAGCAGCGGAAGAATACAATTTCCATTTCGGGTAAATGGCTTACCTTCTTAATGCAAACATTCATTAAGGCAAAACAGAAGGTGCTTAACAGCATATGCCGCACACCAATTGGTATAGTAGAAAGCTTACTCAAATGCTATGCGAAGTAAGCCAATAAAATGAATTCGATTTGATATTGGTCGATTGATAGAACTTGCCAAACACTGGGTAAACTATCTCTTTCTGTTACTCATTTCCATTTCCAGCCACTCTACATAATCAGCAAACTGAAAAAAGGGCTGGTGCATGGGATCATCGCGCAGCTCTTTAAGTGTTTTATAAAGGCCGGCCATGTTCTTCTTAATTTTTTCAACCGTTCCGCTGCCTTTAGCAAAGCGCAATATCGCTTTTTCAGGGGCATACAATTGTTTATGCTTCAACAGGCTTTTATAAATAGAATTAGCGGTACTAAAAATTAAACTGGCATTATTTAATTGATAGTAGCAAAGCAGGTAAAGAAAGCGATAGGCTATCCAGCTGCTGGCTCTAAATTCCTTCTCCTTATCCCTAATGGCATCAAGATAGTCCAGCGCAAGGGCCGGCTTGCGCCCCAGGTAGCAAAGCCTTGCAGCGTATAGGTAATTCATATAAGCCAGCGGGGCTTCTTTCCAGGTATTTCGCACCTCGGGCCTCATCCAGTTCTGCAAACGCGTAATTCCCTGCTCGGTATTAACCGTAAAAATGTCATAAGCAATTTCGCATTGCATTATTTTTGCATTTATTTTTTGAATAACCGCCCTTTGCCTTGCATACAACAGCAGTTTTCTCAATTCGCCGGTATATTGAAAAAACACTTCCCGTTCTCTGCCTGCTATGCAATCCGATAACAGGTTATCTATAAGGTAAAATGCCGGCACATAATGCTCAGCCACATCAAACCTTTTGTAAAATTCCTCAAGGGCCTCCACGCTCTCCTGTAATGAGGCGCCCAAACCTTTAACCTGGCTGGCAAGGCTGGTGCGCAAGGGCGCATACATCACAAAAGCTTTGCGGCTAATTGCAGAATAAGGCAACTGCCAAATGGGATTTTTAAAAATGTGCTCGTAGGCCTCCAGGTGTTTCTTTTCTCTTGGTTCTCCGATTAGTTGTATCAGTTCTGTAAGGTCCTGGTTTAGTTGAAGAATTTCCAGATACTGCAAATGGTCCTTTGCATTTTGCATACGCGAGGCTAGTATGCCCTTGCGTTTGGGAAAGTCCGTATTCGATTCGCTGCTGGATGCAGTTATTATGCTGTGCAATTCCTGCCCTCGCGCCAGTAAGCCAAAACTGTTTCCATCATTCAGTTTCTTTAACAGGGGTTCAAGAAAGCGGCCTGCAATTTCAAATAAGCCCTTCTCTACAAAAATTTCAACTAAGGTTAGCTCCTTTATTAAACCTAAATTTCCTGAAACCGGCGTGGTATGCCCATAAAGTGCGCGACATATAAAATGGAATACATTATCATTAGCTTCAGTCAGGCTCATACCCTGTAAGCCTACACTCAGTTTTTCTTTCAATTTGTCCTTATCAAACTCCGCTTGTTCATTGATAATTCGGAAAGCATCAGCATACCGCTGCCTGGCTTTAAGTCCGAATGATTCAATCATTATACTCACTGTTTTCTTCTCTCCTTTATCAAGGGCATGCACCAGTGTATGTAACTCTTTAAGGGTAGCCATAAGTACAATTCTACCCACCATGCAGGGTTTTAACTAACCCAATTTGGGGTCAAATTAGGTTAGTCAAAAAGGGGTCAGGTCTCGTATTTCGCATAAAACGATGCATATGAACAGAAAGTTACTCTTGTGTTTTACCCTTTTAATTTGTGCTTGGAAAGCTAACTACGCTGCTACGGGATTAAGTTATCAATGGGCCGGCCCAATACACGGCGTCGGTAGCGATGAAGTGCTGGCAAGCACTACTGACGCTGCAGGAAACGTTTACATAGCCGGAAGATTTGACGGCGCTAATGTTGACTTTGACTTTGGCTCATCTACCACCGCCCTTAGTGCCACTACGGGCCAGCTGGGCTTTTTAGCAAAGTATAATTCTTCAGGCCAAGTGCTGTGGGCATTCTCATTAAACAGCACGGCTACTTCCGTTATTAATAGCTTAGTAGTTGATGCCTCAGGCAATATTTACATTGCCGGTAACTATACCGGTACTGCCGATTTTGACTTGAGCAATACTACCTCCGCCCACACCGCTGTAGGCGGTACTGACTTTTTTATTGCCAAATACAATACCACTGCCAATCTGCAATGGGTATATAGCCCGGGCAGCAGTTCCTTTGAAGATGCCCGTGCCATGTGCCTTGATTATAATGGTAACCTGATTATAGCAGGTACTTTTCTAAGCCAGGTTGATTTTGATGCCGGCGGCGGTACCGCAAACTTGAGCCCCGCAGGTAACTTAGACGCTTATGTTTTGAAAATAACCACCGCGGGTGTTTTTTCTGCTGTAAAAGGATTAGGAGGCATAGGTTTGGATGAAGTTTGGGCCATAACTGCCGGCCCGGCGGCTAACGACAAAATTTATTTGTGTGGTGCATTTGGCGGAGCCATTGACTTTGACTGGGGAGCAGGTACGGTATCAAAAACACCAACGGCTGGTAGCGATGCTTATTTACTGGCCGTGGATAAAAACCTGCAGTATAGCTGGGTAAATACCTTCGGCGGCACTTCTGATGACCAAGGCCTTGCTTTGACTTACACGCCGGGCAATCAAATTTTAATGGCCGGCTATTTTCAGGGAACAATTGACTTTGACCCTTCTAATGCAGTTAACTCCCGCACTTCCGGTAACAATGGAGCTTATGCCTCTTCTTTCGTAGCAGCATATTCCTCTACGGGTAACTATGTTTGGACGAACGTTTTAACCCAATACGCAACCAATTATAACCGCATTAAAAGTGTTGCGGTTAACCCTTCAGGCTCCGGTGTATATGTAAGCGGCTTTTCCGATGACTTTGACGCCAACCCCGGACCTGATACCACTTTGGTTATAACTAATAGCAATGAACAGGGGTTCATTGTTAAATATAATTCAACAGATGGTTCGCTGGCGTGGGTATCGGCTATAGAAGGCACCTGCTATGCTAATAGTTTAATGATAGATGCAAATGAAAACATATATGCGGCAGGCCGCTACTATGGCACCACAGACTTTAATCCAAGCCCTTTAACCGCCAACCTTGTAAGCACCGCTGAAGATGGCTTTTTGGCGCGGTATAGTGTATGTAACTTTCCCGCTGCACCCGTAGTTAACCCTGTGGCTGATACCATTTGCGCCGGCGCCACCTTTACCTTCAACGCACAAGGCACCGGCCTGGTAAGTTGGTATTATGACACAGTAGGAAACAGCTACTTTGGGGCAAATGGCTACAGCATGCAATACAATAACTCAAGCACATACAATTATTGGGCACAGGATAGTAGCAGTAGCTGCGGCGCAGGGCCCCGTAAACGCTTTAAGCTTACAGTAGCGCCTAATCCTACCATATTTGTGGGCGGGGCCTCCAATTCCTGCACCGGCGATAGCGTTCTTATAGGTGCCGGCGGTGCTGATACTTACCTATGGGACAACCTTGCGACCACATCTACTATTAGTGTTTTACCTTCTCCGCCTTCAACTACGTACACAGTTATTGGCTTTACAAACGCCGGATGTTCTGATACAACAGATTATACCATTAATGTGCTTGATTATCCCGCTCCGCACATCAATGCTTCCTCAATACTTGTGTGCGCCGGGGCGCCGGTAGTGTTAACGCTTGATACGCTTATTGCAGGTAACTATTATTGGTCAACAACCGAAACAACGGACAGCATTACAATTAACCCGCTGCAGGATGGAATGTACGGCATAACGGTAGAAAATGCCTATGGCTGCGAGGGTATTGATAGTATACCAATTAGTGTAAGCATTTTAGTTGCCGACATCAACCAAACGGCTGATACTTTAAGCACCTCAGTGCTTGATGTTACCTATATGTGGTATAACTGTGGCACTGCCACCATAATACCCGCAGAAACATCCAACACTTTCGTTCCTACCGTAGATGGCAGTTATGCAGTAATTGCCAGCAGCAGCCTGGGTTGTGTTGATACCAGCGACTGCATTGCTATTGCCGGGCTGGGAATTGCCAATAACGGCACTGAAGCTATAAGCCTTTATCCTAACCCCGGCAACGGTGTTTACACCCTGCAGCAAAACTATGGTAAGGGGCTAATGGCACGGCTGTACAACTCCGTTGGCCAACTTATGGAAACCTATGCGGTAGAAACCACAGAATTTACATTCAATATACAGGGCTTAGCCCCGGGTATATACAACCTTTTGTTGCTTCATAATAATGAACCGCTGCAAACACTAAAGCTTTTAAAACAGTAAGGTTTATTTAGGGTACGAGTGAAAAGTAGAGGCGCGGAGCAATTCGCGCCTCCTTTTCTTTAATTACTGAAGTATTCCTTATAAAAAGCACATTCTTAAAGGGATACCAAACTTTTAAAGAATATTTTTTGTTTGGGTTTTGAGATTTTAGAAGAGATTCTATATTTGCAGTCCCGATTTCAAAACGGGTATGTTCTTTAATAAAATGCGGGAGTAGCTCAGTTCCCCGATAGTAATCGGGATTTCAGTTCGAGCACCGCCTTGCAGACAGTTTTTAAATATTTTCTTAAAAAATATTTTTGTTCTTTAATAAAAATGCGGGAGTAGCTCAGTTGGTAGAGCGCCACCTTGCCAAGGTGGAGGTCGCGGGTTCGAGCCTCGTCTCCCGCTCTAAGTAAAAAAGGGCGATTAAATCGCCCTTTTTTATTTTGGGCTGTGCAATAGCATAAACACCCAGGCCGTGGTGGTGGAACTGGTAGACACGCAGGACTTAAAATCCTGTGTCCCTCAAAGGACGTGCGGGTTCGATTCCCGCCCGCGGTACTAAAGCAATCTGAAAAGGTTGCTTTTTTTATTTTAGGCAACCAGCTTACAATACAATACCGTTTGGGTTTATGAGCTACCTGCTTGAATTTGTGCAGTCATTTACTGAAGAAGAAGCCCGCCTTTTCCGCCAGTTAGACCTTAGCGGCAATTATGAAGTTATACGCGACTTGTATGCCAACCAGGTTGCAGAGAAAAACTTTAAAGAAGCAGCCTTGCCGGCTAAACTTGGTTTAACACAAAGCCATTTCGATAAAATAACCTCGGTAGTTTTAAACCGCGCCCTGCAACACATTTATGGCGATAAGCTGCAAACCACCTTGCAGGCCTTAATGCACAAAGGCATGAGTGCCTTAATGCTGCACAAGCTTAAAATAAGTGAGCGCGAAATTTTAAAAGATGCCGGCAAACAGCAGCTAATTGATTTTTACAAAGCAGCGTTTGAAAACGTGTGCAATATGTTTCACCCCCACTACGATCCTAAACTGGCGCGTAGTTATGGCAACAAATATTTGCAGGCACTAGGTAAACTGAAAAGTATAGCCGACGAGTTTTTTGTAGCCATGAAAATTCACTGCTCCGATATGTTAGCCAACAGCGTGGCAGGTAACGAATATGGTTTTAACACGCATGCCTGGGGCACGCTTAAAAAATGGGAGCAGCGATTAAAAGAAACGAAAAACCCTCTGGCCCATTTCCATTACTACTTTGCGCTGGGTAATTGCATTAAATATTACGGCACCAGTGCCGAAGATTTTATTGCTGCTAACTTAAAATGCCTTGAACTGTTACCTAAACTGAACGAGGAAATGCAGGAGGCAAATACCTTCCGTTTGAACTGCGAGGTTGGTTTTGGCTTGATAGAAGCAGGTAAGTATGCAAAGGCAGAAGAGTATTATGCACGGGCCTTTGATTCACCCTTTTCGGCGCGGCATATCCGCGGCTATCCTTCCGGTTCTTATCTTAATGTTTGCCTTATAAACGGCCATTATACCAAAGCGCAAAAAATATACAAGGCGCATTTACAGAAACACTTAAATCCCGGCGTTAACCGCTCTATGCAGTTCGATGTGTTAGTGAATGCCTTTTGCCTGTTTATGCATACCTCCAATTTTAATGAGGCTTACAATATTCTTCAACGCATACGCGCATACAAACGAAATGAAATAACTCCACTGGGTTTGGTTTTGTTACGCTTATGCGAAGCCCTGTATTTCTACAAAACCGGCAATTACCCGGTAACCTTAAACCTGGCGCAAAAAAACATCCGCTTCCTTAAGCTTTCGCAGTATAATAATCCCCAATTCAACTACTACAGAAACTTCTTTGGTTACCTGTTGCAAATAAGCAGGGTGAAAAACCGCGGGCAGGTAATACCAGAATCTATGTTGGAACAACGCAAGCAATTACATGGTGGCATGTACGAGGTATTCAACACCCTGCTATAGCCGTACAGAAACACAGCCATTCTTACTCATTCCCGTTTTCATTCTTTCGCTGCTGCATTTTTGCCTGCAAAAACCAAAACGTATATGCAGAAAGTAGTATTGATTGCCATTATTGCTGCAGCCATATCAGCAGGCTGCAAAAAACAGGAGTTCATGAAAAAGCATGAAGCACAATTTAAATTGAACGGAGTATCTTATACCTGCGGTGAAGACCAGGTATGGGCCGAATATTACAGCGGCGTTACCTTGTTAACTGTAAATGCCTTTGCGGGTTCGGCTTCCACCAACGGCGCCTCTATAGTAGTAGACCTGACTAAAATAAATCAAACAGTAGCAATTGACTCAGGCCAGGAAGGCTGGTATGCGCGAGGCACTAACAGTGCGGTACAGTACTTTCCCATAAACGGCGAGTGGAAAATAACCAGTCACGAAGAAGGCAAAGCAGAATCGCGCCACACCGAAGGCACTTTCAGTTTTACCGGCGTAAACCAGTATAACGCGGCTGATACCTTACGCATTACCGAAGGCCACTTTTACGTAAATAACTACTAGGCCGTAGCCTTGGGTTTGAAACATATTACTATTTTGTGTTTCAAACCCCAAGGCTATGAAACTATGGTTTACCTCCCTTATTCTCTCCCTGTTTTCAGTTTGTGCTATAGCGCAAAGCTACAACAGCCCTGAAAGTGTTGAATACGATGCCGCACACCAACGCTACATTGTAGCCAACACTTCTGCAAATAACTTGCAGCAGGTAATACCCGGTAGCAACCCTACGCTTTTTGTATCATCAGTTCCCAGCCCTTACGGCATCGCTATTGTAGGAGATACGGTATATGTTTGCTGCAACAGCACTCACCTTCGCGGTTATAGCCTAAGCACAGGCACGCAGGCATTTGATGTAAACCTTGGCGGCACCTTTCTAAACGGCATTTGTACCGACTATAAAGGCAACATATTTGTAACAGATTTCAGCGCTAAAAAGATAGTGCGCTACAACATCGCCTCTCAGCAGTTTAACTATTTTGTAGGCACAGCCATGGCAAAAACACCTAACGGCATTGTTTACGATGCTTTTCATAACCGATTGGTTATCGCAACATGGAATCCTAATGCTACTATACTTGGACTAAATCTTTCAGATTCATCCATTACCACACTCAAAAGCACTACACTTTCTCAAATTGATGGAATTAGCATAGATGAGGATGGAAATTTTTATTCTGCAGATTGGAGCAGCAATAGTGTTTATTTCTATGATTCTGCTTTTGCCAACAGTCCCATTCAAATTGTGAGCGGATTAAGCCGTCCGGCTGATATCTCTTATACTATCCTGACAGACACGCTAGCTGTACCAAATACGCTCAACAATACGGTAATGTTCTTCGGCTTTCCAAGGCCTGTTCCTGTGAGCGATTATTACAATGCTACGGTTGGCATAGGTGCAACAATCTGCGTATTACAGAACGATCTTATTAGCGGCAATGGTCCTCTTACGCTGCAAAGTTTTTCGGGCAACAACTTAGGAACGGCCACAGCCTCTAACAACTGCATTAATTACACGCCCAGCGCTGTCGGTAATGATACTATTACTTATGTGGTTTGCTCTGTAGATACTCCCTCATTTTGTAGAAGTGGTACACTTTACATTACTAATGCATCAGGCAGCAACAACCTGCCACCGGATGCTAACAACGACACAGCAAGCACTACACAAGGCACCTACATTTCGGTTGATGTAGTGGCTAATGACAGCGACCCTAACAACGACTCACTTTGTATTACAGGGGTTTCCGGCTCATTTGGTTTTGGTGTTAACAGCAACGATTGCCATAAAATTGATTATACGCCTGATTCCAGCTTTACAGGCAACGACACCTGCTATTATTGGGTGTGCGATAATGGCAATCCGGTTTTGTGCGATTCTGGAATGTTAGTGGTTACGGTTAATGCGTGCACCCTTAACGATTTTGGTTTGGGAGTTTTTTGTGCCGATGACACACCTATATCCACAGATGGCTGTCCCTGGTGCTTAAAACTGGTAGCTATGGGCGCTCCTAATGCTTCCGTTCAATGGCACATAATGGAATATTGGAATTCTATTCCTGATACAACCTTAATTGGCACCGACACTCTAATTATGTCCCTCCCTAGCGGAAGCGGATGCCCTAATGCACAATTAGTAGTTCCTTATCATGCTAACTGGATTGTATGTGCCACTTTACAAGGCGCCTGCGGCAGCATAACCCATTGCGATACTGTTCTAATCAATTGGGAAAGTATTAACGACCTTGATGTAGCTAATGCAAAAATTTATCCAATTCCGGCTTCAACAACTGTTACTATTGATATGTCCTCTTCACCTATCACTGAACGATATGCCATAGACATTTTAAATAGTAATGGTACCACTGTAAAAACCATAGCTAAGAACAATAAAGTATGCGTGCTTGATGTAAGCGATTTATCTCCGGGCATTTATCTTGCAACTTTGCGCATTAACAGAAATGAACGTCAGCTAATTGGCAGGTTCACCATACAGCGCTAACTACTTCGCTGTTATTTCTGTTTTTCGGGCAGGTATTTCCAATAGCGCTTCGGCATGTGCTGTAGATGCAGTTTCTTGTTTTTACGCTCCTTAATGTTTACGCTATTAAAATACTGCTGCCACAATTGTTGGTAGGCTTCTTCCTTTTCATCTAATACTACACTTAAATTATTTTGGGCCTCATCACCCATGTTTAACTGCACCATTTCCACCTGTTGTAAATCATAGTAAATACCATAACTGCGTTTGCAATCATAAATCAGCCAGCGTTGGTCGGCATATCGCTTCTCGAAATGCCGCGCAATTAAAGGCAGCACATTAAAATCAGGTTCTACCTGGGCATAGTATAAGCCATCTTTGGTTAACATAAATCGCACAAAAGCAGTCATGCGGTGGCGTTCCCTGCTTACCATGCGCTCTACTTTGCGCGCCTGTAAAACCGCTACGTTACTGTAATCAGCAACAATGTTGTGCTTAGCAGCAAAGGCATATTGTATGTATCGCAGAATATTATCCTCCTCCCGTAAGCTATCAGCCAGGTAATTACTATAAATGCACTGTTGCCCCTCGTTACCCAGGTGTTGCTTTAAACCTTTCCATAAACGTGCCGCCTTTTCATCGCAGGTAGCAACATCTACCACCTCGCCAAATAAAGGGACCGCCGTGTGCCTACGTGCAATTTTTACATCCGCCAGTTTATGTTCATACACATAAAACACCGCCGATAATAAACCTTCAAAAGAACCATCATATACCAACACCTTCATACTAAAACAAACTCATTTGCGGGCTGTGCTGCTTTAAATACTTGCTGTGGCTATCACTTATCAGCAGTTGCCTCAAGCGCGTTTCAGTATAGTCTTTAATTTTTTCAGCCATGCCGCCACAGCTAATAAAGTATCGCGCACGGTTTAGCGCCACACCCATTTTTTCTAAATGCTGCCATCCCAATTTCCCAAAGCGCCGTCCCTGCAATATTTTAAGCACACTGCTTACGCCAATGCCCGGCACACGTAACAGTAACTGTTTATCCGCCTTATTAATGTCAATAGGAAAGAAATGCATGTTTCGCAGAGCCCAACTCAATTTCGGGTCAAAGTCTGCATCAAAAAACGGGGCGTTCTCCGGCAGTAATTCATCCGTAGTAAAACCGTAAAAGCGCAATAGCCAATCACTTTGGTATAGGCGGTTCTCGCGCATAAAAGGCACTTTGCTTCCCACCGCCGGTAAGCGGTTATCATTACTAATAGGCACATAACCTGAGTAATACACCCGCTTCAATGCAAACTTTTTATAGAACGCCGAGGCCACACGCATAATATCGCGGTCACTTTCGCCTGTAGCGCCAATTACCATTTGTGTGCTTTGCCCTGCGGGCACAAATGTGGGAACCTTACGTATCGTTTTCTTCTCTTCCTTGTATTGTACTATTTCATTACTTATTTGCTGTATGGGCTTAACCATATCCTCCCGCTTTTTATCAGGCGCCAGCAACTTCAAACCTGCTTCAGTGGGCATTTCAAGGTTAATGCTTAAACGGTCAGCATATAAGCCCGCCTCATGTATCAAGCGGCTATCAGCACCAGGTATCGATTTCAAATGGATGTAACCGTTAAAGTTTTCCTCAGTCCTTAACTTTTTAGCCACCTGCACCAGGCGCTCCATGCTGTAGTCGGCATTCTTTGCAATCCCCGAGCTTAAAAACAACCCTTCAATATAGTTGCGGCGATAAAAATTAATGGTAAGGCTAACTACCTCATCTACACTAAAACTGGTGCGTTTAATATCATTGCTCTTACGCGTTACGCAATACGCGCAATCGTAAATGCAATGGTTGGTCATCAAAATTTTAAGTAAAGAAACACAGCGGCCATCCTCCGTATAAGCATGGCAAATGCCATTACCGGCATTCCCTAAGCCTTTGTTCTTATTTTGCCTGTTACTTCCGCTGCTGCTGCAGCTTACATCATACTTGGCGGCATCTGCCAATATCTCCAGCTTCTCCAAAATCTTCTCCATAAGTCTAAAATAATTGGTAAAAACTAACTTATTTAGACTTTAACAAGGATAGGGAAGAAAAGTTCAGCCGCTACTTCTCCAGTATTCTTTTCAGCTCGTTTAGTTTCATTATCGCCTCAACGGGCGTCATGGCGTTTACTTCAATACGCTCAATTTCTTCGGCCAACTTTTTCAGCTTGGGGTCGCTTACGTCAAAAAAGCTGAGTTGGAAGTTTTGCGCCGGCATCTTTTTCACAGAATCCTTTACATCAACATGCTGTTGGCGTTGGCTTTCCAGCTCTTTCAGCATTTCATTGGCGCGCTCAATAATCTCTTTAGGCATACCGGCCATTTTCGCCACGTGTATACCAAAGCTGTGTTCGGTACCGCCTTCCACCAACTTTCGCAGAAAGATTACCTTCTGCCCGGTTTCCTTAACCGCTACATGAAAATTTCTAACGCGTGGATACTTCTCTGCCAATTCATTCAACTCATGATAGTGCGTGGCAAACAGTGTGCGTGGATGAGCAGCGGGATTGTTGTGCAGGTATTCAGCCAAACTCCAGGCAATAGAAATACCGTCGTAGGTGGAAGTTCCCCGTCCTATCTCATCCAGCAAAATTAAACTGCGGGTAGAGAGGTTGTTCATAATGCTGGCGGTTTCATTCATCTCCACCATAAAGGTTGATTCGCCTGCACTTAAATTATCACTGGCGCCCACACGCGTAAATATTTTATCTACCCAACCTATTTTTGCAGAAGTAGCCGGAACAAAACTTCCCACCTGGGCCATCAATACTATCAAAGCCGTTTGACGCAGCAGGGCGCTCTTACCGCTCATGTTAGGTCCGGTAATTATCAGCACCTGTTGCCCTTCACTATCTAATAAAATATCGTTAGGCACATACTTCTCACTCACATCAATCTGTTGTTCAATAACAGGGTGTCGTCCTTCTTTAATTTCAATAACCAGCGAGTCATTAATCTCCGGCTTCACATAATTACACATCAGGGCAACTTCTGCCAATGATAGAAGGCAATCCAGTCTGCCAAGTAATTGTGCATTCTGCTGAATAGTAAGTACATCATCTTTGGCAAAGCGCACCAGCTCAGCAAATATCTTTTCCTCCAGCACCTGAATTTTATCTTCAGCGCCTAGTACCTTTTGTTCGTATTCTTTTAATTCCTCGGTTATGTAACGTTCAGCATTGGTCAGCGTTTGCTTGCGTATCCAATCCGTTGGCACTTTATGCTTATGCGAGTTGGTAACCTCTAAAAAATAACCAAACACATTATTGAAACCAACCTTTAAGGAATTGATTCCTGTTCGTACAATCTCCTTCTGTTGTATACCGGCAATGTATTCTTTACCGCTGTTTTTAATATCCCGCAGCTCATCTAAATCAGGACTAACGCCATTCTTAATAAAGTTTCCTTTGGCAATTACCGGCCCCGCCTCATCGCTGACTTCCTTTTCAATTTTAGCGGCCAGGGTATTGCAGGGGTTTAACTGCTCCGCCATGCGCTGCAGGTTCACATTACCTGATTGTGCCATCAACCCTTTAATGGGGTCAATAGCGCCAAGCGCACGCCGCAGTTGCACCATCTCGCGCGGGTTTACTTTCTCCAGCGAAACCTTGCTTATCAAACGCTCTAAATCTCCAATTTGCCGCAAGTACTTTTTCAGTTCATCGGCCTGCCCGTTATGGCTAACAAAGTGCTCCACAGCCTCAAGGCGCTCATTAATCTTTTGGCGGTCCAGCAACGGCATTACCAGCCAGCGCTTTAATAAGCGCGCACCCATTGGTGAGGTGGTTCTGTCTAAAACATCAAGCAAGGTTTTTCCTCCCTGGTGCGGACTATAAATCAATTCAAGGTTGCGAACCGTAAAACGGTCTAACCATACAAAGCGCTCATCCGTTAACTTGCTTATTTTGCTTAAGTGCGCAAGGTTATGGTGCTCCGTATCTTTAAGGTATTGTATGGCCGCCCCCGCAGCAATTACACTTAAACGCTCCTCTTCAATACCAAATCCTTTAAGGGAATTGGTTTCAAAAAGTTTTAAGAGGGTTTCAAGCGAGTTATCATAACTGTAAACCCACTCATCCAGCTTAAACGCATAATACTTTGACCCGAACTGCTGAACGAAATCTTTTTGTTTCGATTTAGGATACAGCACTTCAGAAGGCGAAAACGCCTGCATCATTTTTTCAGCATAAGCCGAATTGCCTTCTGCTATAAAAAACTCACCTGTTGAAATATCTATAAATGCTAAACCATAGCTATCCTTCTCAAAATATACCGAAGCCAAAAAGTTGTTGCTCTTAGTGCTAAGAATATTATCGCCCAACACAATACCGGGCGTTACCATTTCTGTTACACCACGCTTAACTATACCCTTCGCCATTTTAGGGTCTTCCAATTGGTCGCATACAGCCACCCTGTGCCCGGCCCTTACCAACTTTGGTAAATAGGTATCTAAACTATGATGCGGAAAACCCGCCAATTCAATTTCGCTGGCTTTACCGTTAGAACGCTTGGTTAAAACAATACCCAACACCGCCGATGCCCTTTTGGCGTCCTCACCAAAGGTTTCGTAAAAATCGCCCACCCTAAAAAGCAAAATAGCATCAGGGTACTTCGCCTTAAAGGTGTTGTATTGCTTCATTAACGGGGTTTCGGTACCCTCGTTTTTTGCCGGGCTCTTAATCATGCTGCGTTCTACCGCCATTTACTAAAATCAAAAAGTGTGTCGTCCGTAGTTTTTACGGAGCCGTGAATTTACGCTTCTCCCCCTAAAAAATCCCGCTCTTATTCCACATTTTGTGGATGCCGATTTGCTTACTTTGCCCCATGCGCAAGTTGTTAAACGAGGAGCTTCCAAGGCTCTCAAAAGAGGAGTTCAAAACCACCAAAAAGTTTCCTATTGTATTGGTTTTGGATAACATACGCAGCCACCTCAATGTGGGCTCTGTCTTCCGCACGGCAGATGCCTTTTTAATTGAGGCTATTTACCTGTGCGGTATTACCGGCACCCCGCCTCATCGCGATATTCACAAAACTGCCCTTGGGGCCGCCGAAACCGTAAACTGGAAACATTTCCCTTCTACCTTAGAAGCGATAAATGACTTACGGCAAAACGGCTACCAAATCATCTCCATTGAACAGGCCGAAAACGCAGTTATGCTAAATGACTTTAACCCGGTGCCGGGCACTAAATATGCCATTGTATTCGGCAACGAAGTGGATGGCGTTAATCAGGAAGTGGTAAGCCAGTCGCACCTTGTAGTAGAAATACCGCAATACGGCACCAAACATTCCCTCAATATTTCAGTAAGCGCCGGCATTGTGGTGTGGCACTTTTCGCAGGGTTTATTGCAGAAATAGTTATCTGAAGCTTGACAAATAGAATTATTTTACGATAATTGCGATTGAACAAATCCTACTTATGAAAACACATCAACTCCTGCGTTTGGCAGGCTTAATTCTATTTGCGGCATTTATAAGCACTTCGTGCCGTAGTTTAAAATACGAAAAGCTCACCTTTACAAAAAAACATAACATCAGCAGTTCACAGGCGGCTTTTTCTCTTAAGCCTGTTTTCGACAATGAAAAGTTAGATGAAGTTTACCAAAAGGATATTGTATATACCTACCAAAAAACGGCTGCCATAGATTTGCGGAACGAGGGCAAAAAAGCGTTTGAATATTATGCGAAACACAATTTTAACAAGGGCTCACAAAACATGGGTTATATAACCTATAAGCTCAATACAATTAAAAACAAAAATTTCCCGGCCTACCTTACCACAGTTTGGCTTTTATACATACCGCACCTGTTTGGTGCCCCAATGTATGTTACAGGTTCCGAAATTGATATGACTGTGCAGGTTTTTGATGCTAACAAAAAATTAGTAGCCAATTACACCGTAACCGGTAAAGCCAAAGCTTACAGTGGTATGGGCCAATACAACTTTAAAAATATGGCGAAGGCAGCCCATGTAAAAGCGGTAATGCTGGCATTTGAAAATGCAAAAGCCAAAATAATTGAGGATAGTGATAAAATTCTGAAAAAGCTTCAGGAAGCCGGCCCTATTAAAGAAAACAAAAAGGAAAAGGTTGAAGTAATTGGCGATAAGGTGGCGGAGGAAGAAGAAGGGAACAACGAAGAGTGGGGCGAGAGCAAAGCAAAATCAGGAACCGGCTTTTTGATTGGTAACGATGGTATTGTAGCTACTAACTACCATGTTATTGAAGATGCTGATAAAATTGAGCTTACCTTCCCCAGCGATACAGGTTATGTGAAATACAATGGTAAAGTGCTAAACGTTGATAAAACAAACGACATTGCCCTGGTGAAGATAGATGACCCTTCATTTCAGCCGTTATCAGCAGTTCCATTTACAATAAGTGACGAATATACAGTTGGTGAAAAAATTTACACTATTGGCTACCCGCAGCCGGAGTTAATGGGTACGGGCTATAAGTATAGCAGCGGCGAAATAAATTCCTTAACCGGTAAGGAAGATGACGTTACCCTTATGCAGGTTTCTTGTCCCATTCAACCGGGCAATAGCGGCGGCCCGCTGTTTAATGCTAAAGGAGATGTAATTGGCCTTACCACCAGCACCCTTAATCCTTTTTATGTTGCAAAATTTCAGGGCACTTTACCTCAAAATGTCAATTACGCAGTTAAAGCAGATTATTTGCGAATTCTGGCTAAGGAGTATCTTAAAAACAACAAGAATTCAGTAAGTGCACTTAACACTTCTGATCAGGTTAAGGTTTTAGCTAATTATACCTGTTTAATCCGTGTAAAATAATTACGGCTGGGTAACCGTTTTAAACCCTGCTAACACCTGCGGTTCCTCGTAATCGTAAAAGCTGATATACACTACCGTTTTCTGCTCCTTACCTTCAGCATCGTGGTAAGTTAGCTGGTAACGGTCAAGCATGGCATAACCCATAAAACCATTAGGGCTTTTGTATTCGCAACAACTGCCAAGGCGCTCATATTTTACGGGCTCGCCTTGCGCATCGCGCAACAATTCAAAGTAATCATTCTCGTTGCCGGGGCCGCTAACAGGTCCTAAACCCACCTTAACAGGGTTCTTCTCCGTAAAGCCATATTTAGCATCCGTACTCTGCTTGTTCAGGTAAAGTATAGCATGAACTTCATGGTGCGCATCTGCTGTATCTTTACAACGGTCTACTTTCTTTTTGGCCTCATTCATTTGCAACTGCAGCGCCCGCGCAAAATTCAGGCAGGCAGTATCGCGTAGTAAAAGCTTTTCGTACACTAATCCTCTGTTATAAAAAGCTTCAGGGTAAACACTGTCCAACATTATAGCTTTTGTATAATCATCAATAGCGCCACGGTAATCGGTAAGCGCTTTACGCGCTGTGCCTCGGTTAAGCCACGCCTGCTTATAAGGTGGGTATAATGCTATTGCCGTATCAAGCGCACCAATTGCCTTTAGGTAATGCTTCTGCATTAGTTCAGCTATACCAAGGTTAAACCATACAACAGGTTCATCGGGTTTAAACGAAATAGACGTATGCAATAGCTGCACAGCACCACCCAGATTACCTTCACGGGCCAATACCATGCCTTTGTCGTAAAACACCTTGGCCTTATACGCCGAAACAGTATCCTGCGCAGCAGCACTTAAACCAATAACCCATAAGCAAACTAAAACTGCTAATCTCATCAACAAGCATTAAACGAAAAAATAAAGCGCAAAGTATTAAACCTGCGGCTGCACATAATTAAGGCCCATATCAAAATCCTCATTCAACAGGTTTACTGCATACTCATAATCGGCTTTGCTCTCCACCCAATTTAAATCGGTAGTGTTCAACATTACAATACGCGTATTTTGTTGCAGTTTAAAATACTCTATATAAGCGTTCTGTATCTTATCCAGGTAATCTCCCTGTATGTTCTGCTCATAATCGCGTCCGCGCTTTTTAATATTATCCAACAACTTCTCTACCGGCGCATACAAATACAATACTATATCTGGCTTAGGCAGGCTGGGGTTTATTATATCAAACAACATGCGGTACAGCTTCGCTTCATCCTCTTTCAAATTTTGCTGCGCAAAAATCAGGCTCTTTTGAAAAAGGAAATCCGAAACGGTAAAAGAGGTGAACATATCCGCTTCGCTCAACAACTTCTTTAAGTGCTGAAAACGTTCTGCCATAAAAAACAACTCCACAGGGAATGCATGCCTTTCAGGATCCTGGTAGAAGCCCGGCAAAAAAGGATTATCCTCAAACTGCTCCAGTATTAACTTCCCATTAAAATCTGCAGCTATTTGTTTAGAAAGGGTGGTTTTACCCGCCCCTATGCAACCCTCTATGGTTATGAAATTGTATTTCACAGTTGCGAGTTTATGTATTTTACCTCCAATAACAACGGGGTGCCGTGTTATTGTGCGTAACAATTAAGGCGGTGGAAAACCCCAAGGTCACTTTCACTTAAAAATCTATCTTTAGCCGCTAACTAAAAGCGCTATGAACATTTTTAGAAAGAAAGATATCGGCCGCGTGCTACAGGATGCTGCCGGTGGTTATGGCGATGGCGAGGCTCACGTGCTTAAGAAATCGTTAGGCGTTCGCGACCTTACCGCTTTTGGTATAGCTGCTATTGTTGGGGCCGGCATATTTTCTTCCATAGGGCAGGTTAGTTACGATGGTGGCCCTGGCATTATCCTCCTGTTCATTTTTGTGGCAATAGCCTGTGGTTTTTCTGCTTTCTGTTATGCGGAATTCGCCAGCCTTGTGCCGGTTAGTGGCAGCGCTTACACTTATTCTTATGTAGCCTTTGGCGAAATCATCGCCTGGATTATCGGTTGGGATTTGTTGATGGAATATGCCATCGGTAACATTGCGGTGGCTATATCCTGGAGCGACTATTTTACCACGCTTGTTGATGGTTTCGGCCTTCATATACCTGAGTATTTAACTATGGATTACTGGAGTGCGCAGGCCGGGTATAACGAGGTTACAGCAGCCTTGCAGAAAGGAGAATTGCTAACCAATATGACTGCCGGTCTTCAGGCCAAGTACCTGGCCTGGCAAACGGCTCCGCAACTTTTTGGCGTACATTTCATCTGCGATATTCCCGCCTTTATCATTGTAGGCATTATCACCTATATCACTTTTGTAGGCATTCAGGAATCCAAAACTTCAGCTAACCTGATGGTGGCCCTTAAGCTTTTGGTTATCTTCCTGGTAATAGTGTTAGGTTCCTTTTATGTGAAACCTGAAAACTGGAGCCCTTTTCTTCCTAACGGAATTGCGGGTGTTTTGAAAGGCACCGCCGGGGTGTTTTTTGCCTACATAGGTTTTGATGCCATTTCTACCACTGCCGAAGAATGTAAGAACCCGCAGCGCGATTTGCCGCGCGGCATGATCTATTCCCTAATTATCTGCACTGTTATTTATGTGCTGGTAGCCCTTGTGTTAACCGGCATGGTTAAGTATAACACCCTTAATGTTGGCGATCCGTTGGCTTACGTTTTCAAATTAGTAAACCTTAACTGGATTTCGGGCATAGTAGCCATTAGCGCTGTTATAGCAACTGCAAGTGTGTTGCTCGTGTTTCAATTAGGTCAGCCCCGTATTTGGATGAGCATGAGCCGCGATGGTCTTTTACCTAAAGTATTTTCAAACATCCACCCAAAGTATAAAACACCTTCGTTTGCTACAATTGTAACAGGCCTTGTAGTAGGTATTCCGGCTCTTTTCTTAAACCTTGATTTTGTTATTCGCCTGACCTCCGTAGGCACCTTGTTTGCCTTTGTATTGGTATGCGGTGGAGTATTACGCTTAAGCCTGTTCCCTAATCCGCCGGAAGGCCGCTTTAAAACGCCTTACCTCAATGCTAAATACGTAATGCCGTTCCTGCTGATTGGTGCAGCATTGGCTGTTTACTTTTTTAATCATGAAGGTTTAACCAACTACTTCCATATCAATTGGACCGATTCCTGGGATGAAAACCTGGACACCATTTTACATAAAACCGTTTTTGCTGCTTTTGCCTTGTTGTTTGTTGGGTTAACAATATTATCGGTTTGGAAAAACCTTTCACTTATACCGGTTTTAGGCCTGTTAAGCTGCGCTTATCTGCTATGCGAATCCGGTGCATCTAACTGGTGGAGGTTTTTAGCATGGCTGGCGGTGGGCTTCGTAATTTACTTTGCTTACGGTTACCGCAAAAGCAAATTGGCTAAACAAGGGGTTTAATAAAATTAGTGCTGTTGAAGAATTGCATAATAAAACTACTAGCTATTTTGCCTGTGTGCTTCCTTTTTAATCCGGAAGTAGCAGCACAGGATTCAACGGCGTTTGTAAACGAAGTTGCCGCACGAAAGCCATTTCCTTCCGATCTGGATTCGGTAAAAGTGGACTCCTTCTTCAGGAAGTTTACCATAGACTTAACTAAAGTTGATAATCCGGAGCTTTATTATGAAGTATTCCGCTGGTACCGCACCTGCTACCGCTACGGTGGCCAAAGCGAAAAAGGCATTGACTGCAGCGGTTTTGTAGGGATGGTTTACGAAAAGGTGTATCACAAAAAAATACCCCGCGCTTCATACCTTATATTTCCTGAATGCAAACCTCTGGGGAAAAAGGAAGTGTTGGCTGAAGGTGACTTTGTATTCTTCAAAATACATAAGAAACATATTTCGCATGTGGGTATATACCTGCAGCATAACAAGTTTGCACATGCCAGCAACGTAGTAGGGGTTACCATCAGCGATTTAGACGAGGCCTACTACCGCAAATACTTTTACAAGGCCGGCAGGCTTGAGTAAGCCCTCCTTCAACTGCTTCATCTTCTACCTACGTTACATGCCTCAGTATTTTCTTTAAGAGACAAGTTTGTTTTATTAAAAGTACGCTACGTAGGGAACAGCTTAAAAAACAAAAGGGGCGCAAGCCCCTTTTGTTTAATTCTTTCTGCTATTAGGTTTATTGACCCATCAACATGTTACTGTAATCTTTACCTTGCTTTTTGCCTAACTGCGGCATTACATAGCTAAGTTGAATCATATAGTTACGCGGAGCTTCAAAGTAAGCAGGGCGCGGGGTGTATTCCCAGTTCAACAGGTTTCTTACAATAAAGGCAACACGAACGCCGGCTTTAAAGTTATAAGCAAGGTGCATATTCCATACAATATCACCGCGGCCTTTGCCTATTGGTGTTGCTTCTTTGGCTTTTCTGTATTGCTCAAGGCCGCCAAAAGCGGTTGTACCTAAGGTTTTGAAGAACGTACCGATGAAGGCATAGTCAATATTCTCCATATAGCTGTTGTACTGCAGGTTTGTATTCCACTCAAGTCCCTTCCATGTTAAAGTAACATCTGCTTTAAAGGTGTGGCGGTTACGATATTTCAACACATTGCTCTTTGATGACGAAGTCATTGCATAAGTAATTATACCGCTGTCCGCAGGTGTTTTGTTTGCCTCGTTGTAGATAGGCTGGTTCTTAACCTCGTATCCCGGAAACATAGGATAAACATCAAGGTTGGTAGTTGGTTGCAACTGCACACCCTGGTAGTTATACATGCGTATCTCGTTGTTCCAGTTTAATGAGCGGGGGTCTATAAAAGTGTAACCCACCAGGAACTGTAACTGCACAGGACCAATATCGCCCTGGCCGCCAATAGTAAATTCAGTTCCTAAAATTCTGGTTTTACCTACGTTTTGCGAAGAAAAGCCCAATCCACCTTTGTAGTCGCCATACAGCTTGTCCCACTCCAACGTATCACCAAACTGGCCGAAGGTGAACTCCATCATGTTATCATACTGGTTCCAGAAAAAGGCCGCATCAGCAAAGCCCATCCAACCTTTACCCATAGCAAAACCCTGCTTAACTCCTACCTCAGCGCTGTAACCTTTCTCCGGTTTCAGGTTAGGGTTAGAGCCGATTGTAAGCGGACCAACACGGGTAGTTATGTATCGCTCAGCAATAGTAGGGTAACGGAAACCCTGGCCAAAAGAGGCGCGGATATATGTTGCTTTTGCAGCTTGGTAGTTTAAGCCTATACGGAACAATGGATAGGTTAACTCTTTAAGAGAATTCTGTGTAGATATCAGCTTTTGGTTGTAGCTGTAAGTAGTATCGGTACCGTTGATGGAAGCAGTTGAATCTTTTTCGTAGTGCTTCATCTGGAAATACTCCCAACGGGCGCCTAACGACACGTTCAAACGGCCAAAGAATTTAAAGTCGGTTTGAGCATAGACTGAAAAGTTGTAAGAAGAGTTTTTACCAAACAAGCTACCTGAAGCGCTCTTAGGAGGGTTAACATCGTCAAATACGTTTACCACACCGGTTACAAAGTTAAAATCAAACTTCTTGAAGTTATACTTCTTCAGATATTGCAGCTCCGTATAATAACGGTTAGATACTGAACCCTGCCCGGTATTGTTAGTATTGGTAGCGTTGAAAAAGCGGCCTAAAAACTTAATGTGGTTCTCTTTGCTATCGTAATAGTCAATAAAAGGGTCAACCGTTACACGGTAAGTTTTATACTGCGTTATTGTGTTAGCGAATGGCTTGTAACCAAGGGTATCTAAACCATTCCAGAAAAAGAAGGTTTTACCCCAACTATGATAAGCGCTCAAATTTACGCCAAAGTTTAAACCGGGCACTTTCTTAACGCGGTAGCGGTATTTTACAGTACCCCGTATGGCATGCCCGTCTGAAGAATCCAAATAACCGTTAGTGCCGTCAAATGCCCCACCCACTACTAGGTCGTTCTGACCAAACTTTTGGCGCCAGGCAAAGTTTACACCACCCGCTAAAGGTGAGTTGGTGCCCCACCACTTCATACCCGGTGTTTTTGTTGGCGGGCCGTAAACGCCTGCATATACAGTTACCTTTGCATAAGGTTCGTTAGTAGGGTAAGCCGTTCTTACGTTTACAATACCGTTAAGGGCAGATGAACCATAAAGGGCAGATGAAGCGCCTTTAATTACCTCAATCTGGTCTACGTTTTCCATTGGCACAATACTCCATTTAGCATCCGCAGCATCCGCAGTTAATAAAGGCAGGTCATCAATTAAAACCGATACCCGCGAGCCGGCACCGTAACTCCAGCCGGCACCGCCACGTATGTTTACCTGTCCGTCAGCAATTGTAACGCCCGGTATACGGGTCATGCCCTGGTCAAGGCTTACTATACCACCGCTGGTAAGCGAGGTGCCTTTTACCACATCCACTGAAACGGTTTGTTCGCCAAGCGGCTTTGCGTACTTAGTGCCGGTTACCACCGCTACATCAAGTATCTGCTGCTTTTCCGTTAATACCACATCTTGTTTTACAGTTTGGCCTGCTGCCAGAGTAACAGTAACTTTCTTTTCTTCTTTACCTACATAGCGATAGGCCACTTCGTAGGTGCCCGCCGGCAGTTTAATTTCATAGTTGCCGTCAAAATCGGTTACAGCAGCCCAGCCTTTGCCGGGGTCAATTACAACGTTGGCTGATATAAGCCCGGTACCGCTTTCTTCGGTAACCGTTCCAACCAATTTTGCATCCTGCGAATAAAGCGATAGGGAAAAGCCGGTTAAAACCAGCATAAGTAGAGTTCTAAACTTCATTTCGGTATTAGGGTTTGAATCAAACAAACCTAAACGAAATTTGCTATTCTCAAAAGCCGCCGGCGCAAATTTGACGCTCAACTGATGCGCTTAACAAAAAAGCCACCTTTTAGGGTGGCTTTTTGCTTATAATTTAGAGATGTAATTACAGTTTTTCTATAACCACAGCGCTGGCGCCGCCACCACCGTTACAAATACCTGCACAGCCGTATTTACCACCCTTATTTTTTAAAACTGAAATAAGGGTACAAATAATACGTGCGCCGCTGGCACCTACAGGATGGCCTAAAGCTACCGCCCCGCCAAAAACATTTAGCCTGCTGTGGTCAATGCTCAAAAGCTTCATATTGGCCATTGCCACGTTACTGAAAGCCTCGTTTATTTCGTAGTAATCAATATCCTTTTGCTGTAAGCCTGCCTTGGCAATTGCCTTAGGCATAGCTAAAGAAGGTGAGGTAGTAAAATCATCAGGTGCCTGTTCTGCATCGCCGTAGCCAACAATTTTGGCAATAGGTTTAACGCCCAGTTTTTTCACCATTTCGCCGCTCATTAAAACCACTGCAGCAGCGCCATCATTAATCTTTGAAGCATTAACGGCTGTTACCGTTCCTTCCTTACCGAAAGCCGGCTTCAGGGAAGCCACCTTTTCTGGACGCAGCTTTTTATACTCTTCATCTTCTTTTACAAACACTGGCTCTTTGCCGGGTAATTCTACATCAAACAACTCATCGCTGAACCAGCCGTTCTTATAAGCCTCGGCAGCGCGCTTATACGACTCCAACGCATAAGCATCCTGGTCCTCGCGACTAAAGTTGAATTTTTTAGCACAACGGTCGCCGCTACTTCCCATCATCTCTTTGCTGTAAGGGTCCTGCAGGGCATCGCGCACAATCGCATCAAAAACTTCACCATTGCCATAACGGTAACCGTTTCTTGCGCCGGCCATCATGTAAGGGGCATTAGTCATGCTTTCCATACCGCCGCAAACCACCACATGCTTATCCCCTAAAAGTATGCTCTGTGCACCATAAATAATGGCTTTCATGCCCGATGCACAAACCTTATTAACTGTAGTAACCGTTGCATTTACATGCACCCCTGCAGCAATAGCCGCCTGGCGGGCCGGGGCCTGGCCGGTGTTAGCCTGTATAACGTTGCCCATTATTACTTCCTCCACGTCATTACCGGTAATGCCGGCACGTTCAATGGCCTTTTTTATAGCCTGTGCACCCAGGTTAACTGCTGTTAGCGGGGTTAAAGAACCACTAAGGCTGCCAATAGGCGTGCGGGCCATACTTACGATATACACTTCATTCATAGTCTATTGATTTTTGCGCGGCAAAAGTAGGAAAAAAGCCGAATGGCAACGGCTTTCCTTCTACCCCTAAACCACAACTTTATTAGACGGGCTTCTTTATCATAACTTACGCTAAGGCCTTATGAATTTTCATACACTCTAAAGCTATTTTCTACTTTCGCCACATGCGCGCCTTAGGTATACTCGATAAAATGCCCACTTCCTTTATTAACCCCGTTCAGTACTTCTTAACACTGGGGGCAGACCGTATTGCCATGAATGAACTGGTTGGGCGCGAAATAACCCTTCGGTGGACCCATAATATTTACTGTACCGTATGCGGCAAAAAAACCAATAAAAGCTTTGGCGAAGGCATGTGCTACCCCTGCTTTGCCACAGCGCCGGAGAATAGTGAATGCATTGTTCGTCCCGAATTATGCCGGGCGCATTTAGGCCAGGGCCGCGATGCGGAATGGGAGAATAAGCATCATAACCGACCTCATTATGTGTACCTGGCTTTAACTAATGCGGTTAAAGTAGGCGTAACCCGCGAGGACCAGATACCCACACGGTGGATTGACCAAGGCGCTCACAAGGGCATCATACTGGTACAGGCACCTTATCGGCAGATAGCCGGTTTAGTGGAAGTAGCTTTGAAGGAGCACCTCTCTGATAAAACAAACTGGCAACGTATGCTCAAAAATGAATCTGCCGTTGAGTTGGAATTATTAAGCGAGAAAAAACGGGTCGCCGCATTGCTTGCCGAAGAGTACCATCAATACCTCCATACTAATGACGAAGTAGTAGAGATTATTTACCCTGTTCTTGAATACCCTGCGAAAGTGGCAAGCATATCATTAGATAAAATTGATAGTATAACCTTACCTCTTAAAGGCATACGCGGTCAATATCTAATGTTCGAAGGCGGTAACGTCATCAACATCCGCAAACACAGCGGTTACGAAGTTGAGCTTATAGTTAATTAAAACTTAATGCTGCCAAAAACCTTCTGTAAAATGTTGGTAGTTTGCTGAACAGGATCCTTGCGTATTTTAGCCTCTTCCTGTGCTACCATGTAGAATAAACCACTTATAGCTTTACGTGTGGCATAATCAGGCAAATCAGTATTCACCTTGCTTACAAAAGGTATTTTATTGTAGCGGCTCATTACCTCGTTCCAGTATTTAGTGGCAAGCGTTTTATCTAAAGCGCTTTTAATTGAAGGCTTAAAGGCGGTAACCAATTGTTCCGTTGTCGTTCTCTCTAAAAAGCGGGTTGCCGCGTCGGTTTGTTTATTACTTACAATGGCTATGGCATCATTAATAGTCATTTGCTTAATGCCATTAATAAAAATGGGTCCCGCATCCTTAGCCGCTCCTTCTGCAGCACGGTTTACACGCAACACCACGTCATCAATCAAAGAGCCAAGCCCTATACGGCGCAAGGTGCTCTCTACCTTAGCGGCATCCTGCGGAAAAGGAATTTTTATAAACGAATTTTTGAAGTAACCATCCGTTACAGCAACCTTGCTTACACCGGCTGTTACACCCTTGGTAAGGGCTTCTTTAATAGCAGCCGCAGCTTCGTTCTGCGTAAAATTCAATATACCATTTCCGCTTCCGCCACTTGTAGTCGTAGTTGTTGTGCCGCTGCCTTTAGGGGCCATGCCGCCACTTTGCGTGGTAGTGGGGGTTGTAGTTGTAGGACTAGTGGTGCCGGTACTTCCGCTGCTACCCATGTTCATTTTAGGTTTCTGCGCCATGCCGGCTAACGAAATACTTAATAAAGCTACGCTTAAAATAATCTTTGCACGAGTGGTCATATCCTGGTTTTAGCTTGTGGTTTCAATAACAATGCCAGAACTAAAGTAATAACAAGCACAATATGCTATTATGAAAAATTTAAACAATGGCTTTGCCGCTTAACAACATAAAAAAAGCCCGCTTTAGCGGGCTTTCAATCTCTTGTGTTATTTCTATTCTATGCCTAAAGCCTTCAGTGTTTCGCTGTTCAGGTTACCAACCGGCAAGCCTTTATCCTGCTGAAACTTAACCAGGGCATCTTTTGTTTTACCTCCCATTTGGTTATCGGCCGGGCCCGGATCATACCCCTCGCGCTGTAAAGCTTTTTGCAAACGGGCAACCTTGTCGTCTTTAACTTCGGCTGAACCACTTTGGCTACACGGCACTTCTTTCCACCCCTGGTAACCACCCTTTTTAACCAGCACCTTGCTCATTATTGTTTTGTAAGTAGCCGGCACTTCAATTTTATTTTCGCGGGCAGGTTCTACCATCTTTTTGCGGGGTACTACCTTGGTAACCGCAGGCACATCCACTTCAGTAGTAACAGCCGGCGCTTTCTCTACCTTTTTAGCAACAGTTTTATACACCGCAGGTATTTCTTTCAGCATCCACACTTCGCAATCTTTCGGATTTTCTGAAACGCAGTTAACATCAGGCTTCTGCTTCACCCATTTTTGCGAGGAGGGGGTAACCAACTGTTGTTCGCTTACTGTTTCGTACTGTGCAGGGGTGGTAACCGTTTTCTTTGTTGCCGGTGTTATAATTATAGTATCTAAAACCGTTTCATACTTAGCCGGTACCTTTTCTACTTTAGTAGTTGCAGGTTTATCTACTACCTGTTCCTCTTTAAATTCATATTGGTCCTGAACCACTATGCGGGCATAGCACTTGCCGGGTACGGCGTCCGGTGGAAAGTCTCCTTCCGGGCCATTAACTGGAGCTGGGGTTTCTGCAACTTTTACGGGTTCCTGAACCTTTATCATTTCCGGTTTTGGCTCTGCTTTTTTCGCCTCAACTTTTGGCTCTTCTTTCTTAACCTCTTTGGGCTCTTCCTTCATGCCTGAAGGCACCGGCGCTTCACTTCCACCCTGCCATATTACTGCGTTAGGGTTATCCTGCTTGTATTTATCAAGGTTAGGGTTGCCCGTATTAATAAAAATCTGTGCGCGAACCGCAATACATGAGCACAGCAACATTACAACACAGACTAATCCGGTTTTCTTCATAACATCGGTTTACCTCGTAAAGGTATCATGGAAATCAAAAGATTACGAAAACATTTCAACAACAGTTACAAACACGTTATACTTGTCCTGTTTCAAAAAATAATCAAATGCACGAAATCGGAGCCCTACAGCAAACTATTGAGCAGGCTTATGAAAACAGGACCATGCTTGCTGATAAATCAATACAGCATACGATAAAACAGGTGATAGAGTTGCTTGATAAGGGACTTTTAAGAGTTGCAGAACCTACCGAAAGTGGCTGGAAGGTAAACGATTGGGTTAAAAAGGCGGTTATCTTATACTTCCCCATCATGCAAATGGAAACCTGGCATGCAGGCCCGCTTGAGTTTCACGATAAAATTCCACTTAAAACCAATTATAAAGAGTTAGGAGTGCGTGTTGTACCCCATGCCATTGCACGCTACGGTAGCTACGTAAGCAAAGGGGTCATACTAATGCCCGGTTACGTTAACATTGGCGCTTATGTTGATGAAGGCACTATGGTAGATACCTGGGCTACGGTAGGCAGTTGCGCCCAAATAGGCAAAAATGTTCATTTGAGTGGGGGCGTTGGAATTGGTGGCGTTTTGGAACCCGTGCAGGCCGCCCCTGTTATTATAGAAGACAATTGTTTTATAGGCAGCCGCTGTATTGTGGTGGAAGGCGTGCGTGTAGAAAAAGAAGCCGTGTTAGGGGCTAATGTGGTGTTGACCATGAGCACCAAAATTATTGATGTAACCAAGGAACAGCCGGTAGAATACAAAGGTTATGTTCCTTCGCGCTCTGTGGTTATCCCCGGCAGCTACACCAAAAAATTTCCTGCAGGCGAATACCAGGTGCCTTGTGCATTAATTATAGGCACCCGTAAAGAATCAACCGATAAAAAGACCTCTTTAAACGATGCCTTGCGCGACCACAGCGTAGCCGTATAACCAACCAGGCCCGTTTGAATTATGCGCATCCATGTTTTGCAACACGAACCTTACGAAGGCCCCGGCCTTATTCATGAGTGGGCTAATGAAAGAGGATATATAGTTTCTATAACAGAGGTATTCAACAATCAACCTTTGCCATCAACTGATTTATTCGATTGCCTGGTAATTATGGGTGGCGCTATGAGCGTAAATGACGAGAGTATATATGCATGGTTAAAACCGGAAAAGGAATTGGTGCGGCAAACCGTAAAAGCCGATAAACTTATTTTAGGTATTTGCCTTGGCGCGCAAATGATTGCCTCTGCATTAGGTAAAGCCGTTTATAAAAATGGCAAGAAAGAGATCGGCTGGTTTCCGGTTACCCTTACGCAAGCAGGAGAAAATAAACTTTCTTCAGGCTGGCATAATCAAACCTTCTTTCATTGGCATGGTGAAACTTTCGATCTTCCAGAAGGAGCAGAATTGTTAGCCTCCTCTTCTGCCTGCCTTAACCAGGCTTTTATCATCGGGCAAAAGATATGGGCTTTCCAGTTTCACCCGGAAGTAAACCAACAGGTACTTCACCAAATGGTATCATCAGGCAGTGCAGAATTGATAAAAGAGGAGTTTATAATGACTCCCGATGAAGTTCTGCAACAGGAGCCCATCATTCAACAAACCCGGCCACTACTATTCAATTTGTTAGATAAAATCATAAACTAAAAAAGGGCGCCTAAGCGCCCTTTTTTTATTTCCTCAATCTGTTATTTCAGTATAGAAACTCTAACCGCTTTAGTTGCTTTATCTGAATTAAACCTAACCAGGTAAACACCGGCGGCAAGGCTGTTGCAGTTTATCTGCAGTGTGTTTACACCATCGTTCAATTGCTTCTTCATCTCCTGCATCACTTCTCCGTTTACGTTTACAATTGAAATAGTGCCTTCAGTGCTTTCGTTCAAACTTAACTGCACATTCAGCATAGCGTTCTGCGAAGCCGGGTTAGGGAACACTTTCATGCCTACCTGTAAATCAGTATTTACACCAATAGAAGAAAATACAAACGTTTCTACAACAGAACATCCTTTTGAGTCGGTAACGGTAACGGTATACGTACCATAATTAACGTTGTTGTTAAACTGGCTATGCACGCCATTACTCCATAAATAAGTATAAGGTTGCGTGCCGCCATTGCCATAAGCGTTAAGGTTATTACCTACCTGTTGCACATCTACAGTTATAGGTGCAGGGTCAACTACTGTAACCTGGCTTATGCCTACTGAACCATTTGCATCAGTAATGGTAACCGTGTAAGTTCCGGGGGCAAGGTTGCTTACCGTACTACCGCTTGAACCATTGCTCCAGTTAACAGTATAAGGGAAAATGCCGTTGGTAGGGTTCACTACAATAGAGGCATCTGTTTCGCCCTGGCAGCTTGGATTAACCACAGTAATGTTTCCTTTAATAGGCGAAGTTTTAATTGAATTAAACACGGTTGCAGGCGAACAGGTATTACCATAGCAAATACCCTTTACACGGTATTTATACGCCTTATTCGAAACCATATTGTTCAACACATAAAACGTATCAGTTATAGCGCTGTCAACATAGGTTACGCTGCCTGAACCACTCTGCACTTTTAAAATGTAGTGAGTCGCACGTGGTATAGAATTCCACTTAATGGTCATAGAAGTACCCATTAAAGTAGTATCACCATTAAGCGGGCTTATAAAATGGGCAGTATCCAATGGGCTTAAATCAGGAACAGGAGGAGTTAACAAACCCGGGCGCTCATTTACTAATACCTGGTTCATTTCTGTTTGCTCCATTGGGCTGAAACGGTAAACACAGTTATCGTTAAAGTAGCTCATGTAAAGACTTTCGTCAATCACTGTGCTGTATAAGTCGCCATGCGGGTCAGTCTGCGTTCCGTTATAAGGGCAAGGTGTGCGTTGGTCTAAAAAGTCTGCCGGTGTATCGCAAAACAAGTCACCTGCGTTATTGCAGTTGCTGCCGTCTACATATTCAACTCCGTTACCTGAATCAAACGTATGCAACAGCCCAAAGTAGTGGCCCACTTCGTGGGGTAAAGTAGTTGTAGCAGTTCCCAAACAATCTGTAGCATTCATAAACACACCACCGCCATTAGGCGCGCTGTTGGGGAAAGTGGCGAAACCGCACAAGCCCGGCAGGTTACCGTTAAGGTAAACGTTGCAGCAATTGTTCTCGTTATATTGGCTAAAAGCCTGCCATCCTAAGCTTTGGTTCTGGTACTCCCAAAGTGTGGTGTTCTTAATAGTATCAATACCCATTATATAAAAGCCGATATTGAATTGGTTGTAGGCTTCATTCAATTCACAATGACTTTCAAAAACTTTACGTAGTCCTACGCCACCGCTACCATCGTCTTTAGTAATAACATGGTAAAAAACGCCCACCCATTGTATGCCTGTACGCTGTGCATACAACTGGTCGTAATTACTTCTGTTGCGGGCAACATACTCCTGCCTGAAATTGTCAGGCACTGTTGTGCCGCACCAGGTATTACTTTGTGCCATCGCAAAGGCAGCAGTTAAAACAAAAACTCCTGTAAGGATTCTCTTCATACGTGTATTTTTCGGGTAGCGAAGAAAGCAAAAAGCATCAGTCATAAAAAGGAGAACAAATAAAGCCTGATAAGGTTGTTAATACGTTTGTCAGTTTATTGTAAAAAAGCGCCCTGCCCATGTAACTAATTGATTATAAACAAAAAACCGCTCCGACAAGTGCCGGAAGCGGTCCAACTATACAAGTTCTTCTTAGCTTATCTTTTCTTAAACTCAGCCTCTATCTGTTCCAATCGCTGGCTTAATTGTTCAATTAGCTGCTGCTGCTCCTTTACGGTATTAATAAGCACATAGGTCATGGCTCCGTTATCAACGCTTAAATATTCAGTTCCGTTTTGCGTAAAGTTACCCACCATATAAGGGGCGGCCTTCTGTAGTTGTTGCGCCAACACGCCAACATATTCAGGCTTGGTATCATAACCGCTTTTCTCGTTGTAATGAAACTTAACAGGCTCAATATTTTTCAGCACCTGCCAGCCATCAGTAAACAATACAACATCCTTCTTTAAGCGTGCATCGCTGGCCACCGTCCAGGTGTTGGTGCCCGGTTTAGCGGCAGAGTTATTGGCCAATTGCAATTGAAAGGATGGATTTGAAACACCTAAACCGGTGTAGCCGTTTTTTAAAACCACCATAGCATCAGAAGGTCCACCCTGCTGGCCGTTGCCTAAAACAAACAGGCGGTCGGTTGTGCTCCATGCTGTAGTGCTACTGGGGGTATAAACGGTATTGTAAGCGCCTAACACAGTTTCGTAAGCTGAATAAGCGTGAACGTTTGAACCAATAGCTGTTGAATAATCACCGGAAGCATAAGCTGAATAACCAAGCGCCCGGGCCTCAAGTGCCGAGGCTGAACTTACGTGGCCAATGGCAACAGCATAATCATTGCTGGCGCCGCTGGCATTCCCCATAGCTAATGAACGGTAACCCGATGCCTGGTTAGTTAATCCAATACTAAAAGCGCTTTCGTTCGTAGCAGATGAGTAATTACCAATAGCAAAAGCGTTCATAGCGTTAGCTGTTGCATAATTGCCTATGGTAAAGGCACCGTCGCCACTGTTAGCGCCGTTGGTACCAATAGCTATTGAGTTAGTACCGCTGGCGTTATTATTATATCCTAATACAACTGATGTTTGCCCGCTTGCTGTGCCTGAGCCAATAGCCGTAGCGCCATAACCACTGGCTGTTGGGCCCATACCCATTGCTACTGCATATTCACCAAGGTTGGCCTCATCCCATTCGTTACCGGCAACAGTGCCCACTACAAAAGCACTCTTTTTAGGAAAAAACATCATGCGTGTGCCCGCGCCCGTTGCAGGTATGGTTCCTAAACCATAGTTACCATCTACTAAAAAGCCATCGTTGCCGCTAACTTTAACAGCACCGCTAATGGCAGAAATTGTTCTGCCGGCACCGGCACCTCCATAGTTGTAGGCATCATTTAAGGTTCCGCCACCACCGCCACCGCTAACGGTAGTAGGCTCCCAGCGGTTGTTGCTTGTATTCCAACCCAGCACTTGTCCGTTAGCGGGTGCGGTATTAGCCACTGCACGACCCTGCAATTTACCCACCACCGTTGCAGCCGAACTTCCTGTTACATCTCCCGCAAGGGTAACAGTTCCTGCAGAGGTAAAAGATTTCCATATTCCGTTATCATAACCTTCAAAGTCAGTACCTGTGTATCGTATTACCCCTGCCTGCGGCAATGCCGTTGTGCCTATTTTTATAGCGCCATTCACTTCTAATTTTTGCGCCGGGTTAGCCGACCCTATGCCTACTTCATAAGCCGGCAATAAAACTACGGCTGTATTGTTACTATCAATTGACCACGGCAATTGCACCGTATTACCATTAGCAATACCTAACAGGCCATTTGTTTGCGAAAGAGTCAGCAACTGGTTATCAGTATTAATGCCGCTTAGGTTAACACTGTTGCCACCGCTAATAGTAAGGTTATTACCGGCAAGCGAAAGTGTTTGCGTGCCCCCACCGCCTTGAGCGGTCATCGATTTCCAGATACCACCCACGTAGCCTTCAAAGTCAGTACCGGTATAACGAATAGTTCCGGCATGTGTCTGGGTAGTATTGCCAATTTTTACCGCACCATTTACTTCCAGCATTTCCAGTGGGTGCATGCTTGATGTACCTATACCAACGCCGTAATCAGGGTCGTAAATAAAATCGGGTCCGCTAAAGTTGGATATAGAGGACATAGCTAAACCCTTGTTGGTTTGAAATTCAAAACCTGCCACATTGTAAAAACGCGTTGTGTTTGCGCCAGGTAATACAGATAAGCCCGGACTAAAAAACACATTTGGTTGAAGTGACAGAGTAAAATACGCATTGCTGGTATCGCGCAGGTTTTCCATTACAAATACCGGGTTATTTATTGACGAGGGCTGTGAGGATAAAAGAATTTGCGGCATTGCACCACTTACAGCCAAAGTTGCCGAAGAAGTGGCCAGCCCTATTCCCACATTTCCTTTTGTTACTAATAAGCCATAACCCTGGTCAGCATACAATTCAGCAGCCGTACCGTCATTTACTGCAGAATATAAACCTCGCCCGTTTTCTGCCTGTATCGTTAAGCCATCCCAAGTACTATTAATGTTCACACCACGGCAGTTGCTTCCAACATTCAACCCATAGTAATGTATATACTGCAAGTCGGGAATAAAAGGGTTTGTAATTTGCGCATATACAGTTAAGGCATCTGTATAGCTGCCTACTGAGCCCTGATTAGGGGTTTTATCGTCAATTTTTACTGCTCCCATGGTCATTGTATCCTGTATCTCAAAACGGGCATTAAAGGGGTTTGCAACACCAATACCCACCTTTCCGCTGTTCGCATTGTATATATCATTTCCACTGCTCTTCCATTGCTCACTTTCAATTGCCGTCTGCGAAACCAAAGCATAAGGAACGCTAAGCAACTGCGTGGTTCCCATATTATCATATGTGGAAGCGCTATGCAATTTATACTCCACCTCTAAAAATTTCGGGCTGCTCCAATCAACAGCATTAATGGGTCCCGGTCCAATAGTGGAATCACCACTACCAACTGCCACTGAAAACAAACCAAATTGATTCACTGCCTTTGACAGGTGCTGCTCCTTATAAACCACCGTTCCGCTTGCCGTTAAATGATGCAACGTAAAGCGTATGTCCACCAGTGTGCCGGAAGGCAATGTATTGCCCCCCGCATCGCGCGCTACAGCCTGGTAGTTAAACGACTGCGGCGTTTGTGCCCGGGCAAACAGTTGCATCAGGCAAAGTGTTGCAAATAAAATCCTTTTCATCTTGTATAGTTTCGTGCAAAGCACCTGATTCACGCAATCAAAATCCACCTAAAATTTTGCGGTTCTTAGGTTTCGGGCAAAAGCCCTTTTTCTATCTTGCATTGAATGGATGCTTTATTTGAGCTGATACAATCACTATCGCCGGCGGAGAAAGGTTACTTTAAAAAGTTTGCCGGTAAGGCAGAGAATGCCGAGGCGAATAATAACCTGCGTCTGTTTGAAATACTTGAAGAACAGGAAGACTACAATGAAGCGGCAGCTAAAAAGTCCCTGGGTAAAGAAAAAAGCGCCAATCAATTTTCAGTAGCTAAAAACTACCTGTATAATTCCATTTTAAAAGCACTGACCGCTTACCACGAAGATTTCAGTCTTGAAATTATATTGCGAAACTATTTCAGCCAGGTTGATTTGCTGACGCACAGGGGGCTATTTCAACAAGCCTTGAAAACCGCACAACGCGCAAAAGTATTTGCGCAAAAGCTGGAACGCTGGGATAGTGTAATGCAGTTTAATGGACTGCAACGTAACCTGCTGCTTAAAGCTAAACCTGATGATGACTCGCTATCTTTAAAACAATTACTGCAAGAGTTTAAAGAAGCACAACAGCAGCAACAATTGATTGTAGATTTGGAAGTAATGCTGCAACAGCAAAATACGCTTATTAACCAATCTATGAATGCGCGCAGCGCTGAAATGCTGAAAGCCAACAAAGATTTGTTTAACACGGCCATTAAAAAACAACCTTCTTGTAAAAGAGCAAGCCATTTATTGCATTGCATCAGGTTAAACTACTTTCTGCACATTGATGAACGCGCGAAGGCATACAAAGAGGCTGCCGCCATCTTAACTATCTGCAGCGGTTTCGACTATTTCAATAAGTACGAAACGCTTTCGTTGCTAAACGCCTATAACCAGTTTTTACATGCCGCTTTTTACACCGGTGAATGGAAGGAACTGGAGAAAAAATTAAAAGAGTTGCACGCTTTAAGCTTAAGAAGTGAGTTAGAACAGCTGTGGCAATTTTGCTATTATGCCCCTTTTGCATTAGCCTACTACGACAAAACGGGTAATAAGCAAGCCATAGAAAAACTGTTTATTGAAGCAGAAAAGGAAGTGAAGCAACACCGCGATAAACTGCGCCCCGATATTTTCTTCGGTTTAATTATATCCTTTACCAGCGGCTTGCTGGAGTACGGCAAATATGATAAAGCTGTTGACTGGATTGATATATACCGCAATGCACCACGCTTAAAACAACACTACGATAACCAAAGCAGTGTTCTCATTCTGCAACTTATTGCGCATTACGAGTTAGGCAACCTGGTTTTAATAAACAGCATTATAAAAAACATTGAATACTTTATTAAAACCAATAAACAAAAAAGCAAGTTTGAGAATCTTGTGCTGAAATTTTTCAGAACACTAACTGCCAAAGCGCCTTCAGAAAAAACTACTGCATCCCTTTCAAAATTACATAAGGAAGTGCAGGCATTAGCTTCGGGCAATGTATTGAACAAAAGCAGGGTAATTTACCCGGTAGTTGCCGGCTTTATGCAGAGCAAAATTGCAGGTAAGCCCTATCATCAATTTATTGGTGGTCACCTTTAACTTACGGATTGCACCATCTTGTGGTAGGCCATTCCGGCACGTTTACTCTCTATAAACACTTTAAAAATATCATGCATCGGCCTGTTCCGGTGCAACACGTCTCCTTCCTTCAGGCTTTCCAGTTCTTTAAGGGTATCATTAAACAATTTAGCAGCCGTTGTTTTGGAAGACGTGAGTTTTGCAAAAAAGCTGAGGAGAACCCGCTCAAATTTACTTTGCTGCCCGACCCGCTTAATAAACCTTGCAATATTGGGCACAATATTCTTTACCAGCAGGTGGTTCCCTATTTCATAATGCGCAATTAGCTGTAAAATGTACAGTATACTTTGTGAATCGTATCGGGTTTTATCCTCCTTCTCCCCCCTCCTGTATAGTTCTATCCAATCCACAGCTTTGCTATAATCCCCCATTTCAAGCAAGGCACTTATATAGGTTATAGCTATGGATACCCTTATATGAAAAGGGATTTTAGCAGAGTATAATGCAAGCAGGCTCCAGGCCTCATCAATAAGTTTTCGTTTGGCTTTAGTATCGCCGGCGGCATCATAATAGATTAACGCAAAGCGGCTGTAATAAATGAACTTTGCAATTTTATCGCGTTCATTTTGCACCTGTAAGCCTTGTAAAAGTTTTAAAGCATCCTGCATAACCTTCATATCACCGTTAAAATGGCTGGCTTCAAGCAGTAAATTCAGGCTATTCATATAGCTCTTAAAATCGTAGCTGTAAAAATAGGGCGAGGTTCTGCAAACTTCTTTTAGCTGAAGCGCCTCTTTTAAAAACAGGCGGCGGTTATCAGTAACCGAAAAATGTAACGCACGGATATAATGGTAATAGTATTGGTTTCGCTTAGAAAGATTCGTTACCCCGTCTTTAAGTAAAGCATTCGAAATAATATCATTGTATTCCTGCAATTGCCCTTTATCGCGCAACTGGTAGATCATTTTATTTAAACGGTATTGCCATCGGTAAAGTCGTTCATAGGCAAAAAATGTTTCCGTTTTTAACTCAACCGATTTTAACTCCTCCATCACCACATTAATATCCCTTGTTTTTGACTGCACCTGGTAGTTATTCATAAGCAGGTAAAACTCTGCGCTTAAAAATTCATGCTGCTCAAAATACATTTCAAACTTTCCTGAAAGAGATAATCCTTTTTCTATGGCTTTAGCCGCCTGTGAATACAATCCCTTTTCAATAAGCAAACTCAACTCCAGTTGCAAATTTTTCAGCTGAAAGGAAATGCCTGATTCCTCATAATAGTTTTTCAGGGCTTTAACAATGGTTTTATACAGATATGTTTTGGCAACACTGAATTGCTTTATAAACTTTTGCCGGGCGAATAATTTCTTTAGCAGCGCCTCATCATATACCACCTGCTTGCCAATAGCATCAAAAAGTTGGATGTAGTTGGTAGATGAGTCATCGCTTAGCTTTCCGGCATAGCGTTTAAAATAGCTTTTCTCAGCCATGCTCATCCCGCGTATCAATTCGTGTAAGGCTTCCATGCTTTTCTAAAATACAAATATGGCCCAAACCAAAACCTAAGAATTGGCACTTTTTTGACTTGCCCCCGAGAGTCGCGTCCGCCACTTTTGCTTTCAAAACCATCCATATGAAAGTTATCCCCTCTACAACAAAAAAGATTCATATCTCGCTGATAGTCTTGGTGGGCCTGCTGTTTTCAGTTCGTACAGTTTCTGCGCAGGCGCCTCAGGCATTTAACTACCAGGCAGTAGCCCGCAATTCCGCCGGAGCCTTATTGGCGCAGGGCTCTCTTGTGGATGTGCGCTTTACGCTTAGAGATTTAAGCGCAACGGGCACCGTAGTATATAAAGAAGAACACGTTTCAGTAGCGGTAAACCAGTTTGGTTTATTTTCGGTTGAAGTAGGTAATGGCACCCCATTACAAGGTTCATTCTCATCGCTTAGCTGGTCTACCTCCAAATTTCTGCAGGTTGAATTTAAACTGCACAACGCAGGCACTTATGATGATATGGGCACCACGCAATTGCTGAGCGTTCCTTATTCATTGGTTTCGCAAACAGCGTTAAGCTCATCGCAATGGGAAAGTGTTGGCAACAATATTAAAAATGCCAACAGCGGTACCGTTAGTGTTAATGGCAACCTGGGTGTGGGCACTAATACGCCTGTAAACAAAATACAACTGCATGATTCTTCAGGTTTCGATTACCGCATACAATTAACCAATCAAAATACCGGCGCAACAGCAGGCGATGGTACCACCCTTCGCTTAAGCGCAACTAACTTCATTGTAAATAACCAGGAAAGCACCGGCACTATTAACCTTGGCGTTTCAGGCGGTAACGGTGTTTATATAGCTTCTAACAACAATGTTGGTATTGGAAATAACTCGCCATCAACAAAGCTTGATGTAAACGGCCAGGTTAAAATAAGCGGAGGTTCGCCCGGCGCAGGCAAAGTACTTACCAGCGATGCCAATGGTTTAGCAACCTGGCAACTGCCTACGGGTGGAGGGGCAACGGGAGCCACCGGCTCTACCGGGCCACAAGGCGTAACAGGACCTACCGGCCCAACGGGTGCTTCCTACTGGGCTGCTAACGTTAATGAAATATATAATTTGAATTCAGGCAACGTGGGTATTGGCACGCCTGCTCCTTCTGCCAAGCTAAATGTACTTACCACTGCTGCAAGGGCTGCCAACTTTGAAAGCAATGGCCTTATAACAGAAGTGGCGCTGAAAACCTCCAACGGCGAACGGGCAGAATGGTGGGTTAACGGCAATGATGCCTTCTTTACAGTAAGTAATCCTGCAGGTAAAATGTATATAGCCAACTCCAATGCAGGTAATGGTATAACCATATCAGCCGCCAACAATATAGGCGTAGGTAACGGTAACCCGCTTGAACGTCTTGATGTTACCGGAGCTATACGCATAGGTAATACTGCATCCAACACTGCGGGCGCTATCCGTTTCGATGGTTCAGCCTTCGCGGGCTATAACGGCACAAGTTGGGTACCTTTTGGTGCAGGTAGTGGCGATAACTGGGGCACGCAAAGCGTAGCTACAAATACTACTATAAGCGGCAACGGTACTGCGGGTAACCCTATAGGCCTTGCGCAACAAGGTGCCACCAGCGGGCAGGTACTTAAATGGAACGGTAGCGCCTGGGCACCGGCGGCTGACAACGCGGGCGGTGGCGCTCTCACTCTACCTTACAGCGATAGTTATAACGGCACAGGTAATGCTTTCAATGTTTATCAAACGGGTAGTTCCGGTTCAGCCATTTACGGCGAAGGAACCGAAGCAGGCTTAAAAGGATTCAGCACCACGGGCAAAGGAATTGATGCAAGCACTTCTACAGGTGTAGCCGTACTGGGAAATGCAACATCCGGCACTGCTGCCAGTTTTACCAGCAACTCAGGCTACGCTTTAAAAGTATCGGGCAACCTGCAAATAGTTAATGGCACGCCTGCCGCCGGCAAATTTTTAAAATGCACCAATACAAGCGGAGATGCTACATGGGATGTTCTGCCTTCACAAACGTTAAGCTACACCGGTGCATCATTAAGTATAAGTGGCGGAAACACTGTAACCCTACCCTGGGATAACACCGGCGGTAATGTTACGTATACCGGCACAGGCAACGTGGGTATTGGCTGGAGCACCCCTGCCCAAAAGCTGGATGTAAACGGTGCTATAAAAATAGGCACAACTACACTTGCGCTGGATGGCACCATCCGTTACACGGGTACTGACTTTGAAGGCCGCAAAGCGGGCTCATGGGTATCATTAACCGGTGGTGGCGGTGGCAGCAGCCAGTGGATTACCAGCGGCAACAACATTTACAACAGCAATACCGGTACGATTCTAATGGGCACCAGTACCTCGCTTGCAGGCGGCGTTGATTACAAAATGGAAGTAAACGCCAATGCCGGTACCATGAAAGGAACTGCGCGCTTTAACCTACCCGCAGGCAATACTTATGCTACAGGGGTTTATATTATAGATAACAACAATGCCGGCTCAGGCAGTAATGCCTTACAGGCTACATCACCTAATAATACAGCTATAAATGCCCAAACCGGGGCCGGCACTGCGGTTTACGGAAATGCCACTTCTTCCAACGGCCGTGGTATTGATGGCCGCAGTAGCGGTAGCGGCAGTATAGCCGGCTACTTTTCAGCTACCGGTGGAGGCTATGCCCTGGTAACCAATTCCGGCAATGTAGGTTTAGGTCAGGCTACACCAACAGAAATACTGCACGTGGGCGGACGCATACGTTTAGATGCTAATACAACTGCCACGGCAAGTGATGGTACCATACGTTGGAACGGTTCAGATTTTGAAGGCCGCAAAGGCGGAGCATGGGTTTCTTTAACAGGTGGCGGCGGTGGATTTACCTTACCTTACGCAGGCACCGATGCCAGCCCTGTTTCTTTCCAAATACAAAACACAGCTTTAGGAACAAACGGCATTGAAGTTTCCGCCGGCCTTCATGGTGTGTTGGCATCAGGCGATTTGGGCGTAGAAGGCCAATCTTATGCCACATCAGGTGGTGCAGGGGTTGTGGGCAACAGCTACTCTAACAATGGCGGCATAGGTGTAAGCGCCTCTGCTGATTGTGCTAACTGCCAGGCGGTATATGCTTCCTCTAATAGCGGTACTGCTTTTTATGTAGCTGCCGGTAAAGTATACGACCATGGCGGCCGCTGGAGCTTTAGAGCAGTGGGCAGTAATTCAAATCCTACTGAAATTTTTATTCCGTATGCCACCAACACTAATGATATGGTTTACCTGCAAGGCATTAACGGCGTAGCCGGCACTTTGGTTTGGGATTCCGTTAACGGCATGTGGAAGATTACAGGTTCAGCATTTAACAGCAACACTGCATTCAACGTAATGGTAATACACTACAACTAATTGTTATCGGGGGATAACAAAAAACCGGACTTCCTTAATGGGGTCCGGTTTAGTTTTTTAGTATCAGTTACCTGCTACCTGTGTAGGTTCTTTTATTTTAACCCAGGCCGGCACGCTTACGTTAATGTTAACCATACGGCCCTTTATACGCACTATTGGTTGGCTCTCTGCAGGAAATCCCCACCTTCTCATTTTGCAGTCAAAATCGGCGCTTAATAAATAGTTGCGCCTGTCTTCGCTCCACTCTACCTTGGTTACTTTAAATTTAGTTGCCTGCGGCATATGGAAGTAATCCTGCTTATCGTAGTGCGCCTCCAACTTTAAATCTTTTACATCCCCAAGCGAGCCTTCATCAAAGCTGAATTCAGCTTCAATACTTTCAGTAAAAGGTTTATTGTTTTCGTCCTTAAACTCATTACCATAAAATATTAGAGAAGTTGCCACGCGCGAGATTTTATCTTCGCTCATTGCGCCGGTTTTATTTACCAACTCTGCACGGTATTTATCATCATCGCGCATTTCAAACATGTTCCCATCTAAAATGGCGAAGAAGTATCCATTATTCTTATAATGCCCGTTATCATCCTCCGGCTTTGAACTAAAGCCTCCGGATATAAAAAGCACACAAATGAGAAATAATGGCGTAATAATCTTTCTCATACGCAAAGTTTAAGTAAAGCAATAACAGGCACAGTCAGACTATGCCCCTTTTACCTATTACGTATTGTATCTAAAAAGGTTATATGCAAGCCATTTTCAGGGTTAATTAACTGATAAACGGGCACTAAAGACAAAGGCCGCTAAAAACGCGGCCTTTGTAAAATTTGATGGTGTTGTTAGCCAACAACCAGCTTTTTGTAACGGAATTTACGTGGCTGTTCGTCGGTAATACCAAGGCGTTGCTTCTTATTCTCTTCATAGTCGCTAAAGCTACCTTCAAACCAATAAACCTGGCCTTCACCTTCAAAAGCAAGTATGTGGGTGCAAACGCGGTCAAGGAACCAACGGTCGTGCGAAATCACAACAGCACAACCCGCGTAGTTATCCAATGCTTCTTCCAAAGCGCGGATAGTATTAACGTCTAAGTCGTTGGTAGGTTCGTCAAGTAATAAAACGTTCGCCTCTTCGCGCAATGTAAGCGCCAGGTGTAAGCGGTTACGTTCACCGCCTGAAAGTACTTTTATCTTCTTCTGCTGGTCGCCACCGTTAAAGTTAAAGCGCGATACATAGCCGCGGCTGTTCATCTTTAACTTGCCCAATTCAATCCATTCGTCGCCATTGCTTATTACTTCCCATACTGACTTTTCAGGGTCAATGTTGGAATGGCTTTGGTCAACGTAAGAAATCTTTACCGTTTCGCCCACTTCAAAAGTTCCTGCCGTTGGCTTCTCCTCTCCCATTATCATACGGAACAAGGTTGTTTTACCCGCACCGTTAGGGCCTATTATGCCTACTATACCACCTTGCGGCAAACTAAAGTTCAGGTTTTCGTAAAGCACCCTGTCGCCAAACGCTTTTGCCACATCTTTAGCTACAATAACCTTAGCCCCTAAGCGCGGCCCTGGCGGAATATAAATCTCCAGTTTCTCTTCCTGGCCTTTGGCTTCTTCCGCCGCCATTTTTTCGTAGTTAGCCAAACGCGCTTTGCTCTTGGCCTGGCGCGCTTTCTGGCCCATGCGCACCCATTCCAATTCGTGCTGAAGCATCTTCTGACGCTTGCTTTCAATCTTTTCTTCCTGCGCTAAACGAACTTGTTTCTGCTCTAACCATGTGCTGTAATTTCCTTTCCACGGAATACCTTCTCCACGGTCAAGTTCCAATATCCAGCCGGCAACATTATCAAGGAAATAACGGTCGTGCGTAATACATATAACCGTTCCTTTATATTGCGCTAAGTGGTGCTCCAACCATAAAACCGATTCAGCATCTAAGTGGTTGGTGGGCTCATCCAGCAACAACACATCGGGCTCCTGTAACAACAAACGGCATAATGCCACTCTCCTTCTTTCACCACCCGACAGGTTCTTTATCGGTGCATCCGGCTCCGGACACTGTAAAGCATCCATAGCGCGGTTCAACACCTGGTCAATTTCCCAGGCATTTGCCGCATCAATCTTATCCTGCAGCACGCCCTGGCGTTCCAGCAACTTCTCCATTCTGTCCGGGTCTAAATCCGGGTCGCTGAACATCTCGCTTATCTTGTTGAACTCATCCAGCAAATCAAAAATTTCTTTTTTGCCTTCGCGCACAATGTCAATCACTGTTTTGCTTTCATCCAGTTTAGGTTCCTGCTCAAGGTAACCAACGCTGTAGTCCTTGCTCTTTTCAATCTTGCCCTGGTAATTCTCATCAGCCCCGGCAATAATTCGCAGCAGGGTTGATTTACCTGAACCGTTAGCCCCTATAATGCCGATTTTGGCGCCATAGTAAAAGCTCAGGTAAATGTCTTTTATAATTTGCTTGTTAGGTGGTATGGTTTTGCTAACCCCCAACATTGAAAAAATGATAGTAGTATCACTCATAATTCCCTCTCTTAATCTTATTCTTTAATTGTGTGTTCCCCAAAGAAATGAGCAGCGAATGTAAGAAAAAGCCGCTATAGTTCGCTTCAACAAACTAAAGGCCTAATTCTCACGTTATCAATGGTATTCTTTGTATTTTAATCACACAGAATTATTCAAAAATGATTCAACAAACTGAGTTCACTCTGCCGGCTTATAAACGCGGCTTCCATTTAATTACAGAGGGCATAACCAAACACTTACCGGATTTACCCCAAACCGGCATACTGGTTTTATTTATTAAGCACACTTCAGCCGGTTTAACCATAAATGAAAATGCTGACCCAAGCGTGCGCGTAGATTTTGAAACCTCTTTCAATAAGCTTGCGCCTGAAAATGCTCCTTATTACACACATAACGACGAAGGCCCTGATGATATGCCTGCGCACATTAAAACAGCCTTAGTAGGCTATACCGTTACAGTTCCTATTACCAACCACCGCTTGAACCTGGGCACATGGCAGGGCCTTTATTTATGCGAGTTTCGCAATCATGCTCGCGGCAGAACAATTGTAGCTACTGTATATTCGTAGTAATGAAACAGTTTGCTGCGGTTATTGCTTTTATCATCATTAGCTTTTATTCATCGTCATCGCTCGCGCAACAGTTTACCATAAAAGGAAATATTAAAGGTTCCGATGGCATGTGGATATATCTGAATTATCCCTCCGCCGAGGGCAGTGATAGAACTGATTCCGCACTTATCAAAAAAGGGCGCTTCACTTTTGCCGGAACAATAAAAGAACCAACCACTGCTTTTGTTTACATGAACCATTTCGATTTTAGCCTGCCCTTCTTTATAGATGGAGGTAAAATAAAAATCAGCGGCTCATTAAAAAACAGGCACAACATTCAGGCATCAGGCACAGAACTCACTAACCAATACCAACAATTCCGTAATGAAGAAGCGCCCATCATTAAAAGGCGCGATTGGTATATGGGCCTAATGACATCAAGAGAACTGGCGGACGATTCAGCGGCACGCATGTGGCTGGTAGATAGCTTTTACAGCACGTACAACACATTACGGGCTTTAGTAGTAGACTTTGTAACGGAGCATCCTAACAGTGCGGTTAGCCCTTACCTGCTTTACGAAAAATTCAACAACGAGGACAACATAGATAAAGGGCTTTCCTTACTTAAAACATTGTCGCCTCCCTTGCAGCAATCCTACCATGCCTTACAATTAAAGCAAAGCGCAAAAAGTATTTCGAAAGCCGGTACAACGGCGCCCGTTTTTACTTTACCTGATACAGCCGGCAAACAAGTTAACCTTAGCGACTTTAAAGGCAAGATTGTATTGCTTGATTTCTGGGCTTCTTGGTGCGCACCCTGTCGCCACGAAAACCCAAACATTGTTGCGCAGTATAAAAAGTATAACGCTAAAGGTTTTACGGTTGTCAGCGTATCGCTTGATAATAATAGAAACAGTTGGTTAAAAGCTATTGCTGCCGACGGTCTGCAATGGACACAACTAAGCGACCTGCAAGGCACCTATAGCGAAGTAGCCGAACTGTACGGTGTTAATGCCTTACCTGCCAACTGGCTTATTGATAGCAACGGTAATATCCTTGGTAAAAACCTTTTTGGTAAAGACCTGCAGGAAAAGCTGGAAGAATTATTCAAGTAGCTATCGTCTACCCTATAATAAATATGCGGTATTTAAATAATCTGTGTAACCCTTCACAAATCCATCAATCCCCCGAAATAAAAAGCCCCTGCTCTCGCAGGGGCTTCGTCACCTATGGTGAATTTAACCAAGGCAACATCCAACGTCTTACTTGTTGTCTTTCACTTCTTCATATTCCACATCGCTAACATTATCGCCGCCATTGTTGTTGCCGTCGGTGTTGCTTTGCTCTGTTGAAGTTTGCTGACCGGCAGCGTTTTGCTGGGTAGCGTTGTATATATCCTGAGAGGCCGCCTGCCATGCATTGTTTAAAGCTTCTGCAGCCTTATCCATTGCGTCGGCATCGTTACTCTCTTTTGCTTTCTTAAGGTCAGCCAGGGCAGTTTCCAAACTGCTCTTCTTATCAGCAGGTATTTTATCACCTACGTCTTTCAGTTGCTTCTCTGTTTGGAAAATCAGCGAATCAATCATGTTCGCCTTTTCAGCCTGCTCGCGGGCTTTCTTATCTGTTTCCTCGTTGGCCTTAGCTTCATTACGCATTTTTTCAATCTCCTCCTTGCTTAAGCCGGTTGAAGCTTCAATACGTATGCTTTGCTCCTTGCCTGTACCTTTGTCCTTAGCGCTTACGTGTATTATACCGTTGGCGTCAATATCAAAAGTTACTTCAATTTGCGGTGTGCCGCGCATAGCCGGTGGTATATCACCTAAGTGGAAACGGCCAATGGTGCGGTTATCCTTTGCCATTGCACGCTCACCTTGCAATACGTGTATTTCTACAGATGGCTGGTTATCCTGTGCAGTGGTAAACACCTGCGATTTTTTAGTAGGAATGGTAGTGTTCGATTCAATCAACTTGGTCATTACACCGCCCAGCGTTTCAAGGCCTAATGAAAGTGGGGTTACATCAACCAACACAATATCATCCTTCACTTCACCACTTAAAATACCACCTTGTATAGCAGCGCCCACAGCAACCACTTCATCAGGGTTAACACCCTTGCTTGGTTTTTTACCGAAGAACTTCTCAACTACTTCCTGAATTTTAGGGATACGGGTTGAACCACCTACTAAAATGATATCATCAATTTTAGAAACATCCAAACCGGCATCCTTCACGGCCTGGCGGCAAGGTTCAATTGTGCGTTGCACCAATACATCAACCAACTGCTCAAATTTAGCGCGGGTCAGTTTCTTTACTAAGTGTTTAGGCACACCATCAACCGCAGTAATGTAAGGCAGGTTAATCTCTGTTTCGCTTGAAGAAGAAAGCTCAATCTTGGCCTTTTCAGCAGCTTCTTTCAAGCGCTGTAAAGCCATAGGGTCCTTGCGCAGGTCCACTCTTTCTTCATTCTGAAATTCATTAGCCAGCCACTGGATAATTTCGTTATCAAAGTCATCACCACCTAAGTGCGTATCACCGTTGGTAGATTTTACTTCAAATACACCATCACCCATTTCAAGAATAGAGATATCGAATGTACCGCCACCTAAGTCGTAAACCGCTACGTGAATGTCCTTATGCTTTTTATCAAGGCCGTAAGCCAAAGCGGCTGCAGTAGGCTCGTTCAAAATACGGCGAACTTTTAAGCCTGCAATTTCACCGGCTTCTTTAGTAGCCTGGCGCTGGCTGTCGTTAAAGTAAGCAGGCACGGTAATAACCGCTTCTGTTACTGTTTGGCCAATATAATCTTCAGCCGTCTTCTTCATTTTCTGAAGAATCATTGCCGAAATTTCCTGGGCGGTATACATACGGCCGTCAATATCAACGCGCACAGTATCATTATCACCCTTTACTACTTTATATGGCACGCGGGGTATTTCCTTACCGGCTTCGCTGTAACGAATACCCATAAAGCGCTTAATTGATTGTATTGTTTTTGTAGGGTTGGTAACCGCCTGGCGCTTGGCAGGGTCTCCAATTTTACGTTCACCGTTAGCTAAAAAGGCAACAATACTCGGCGTAGTTCTTCTTCCTTCATCATTCTGAATCACTACCGGGTCGTTACCCTCCATAATGGCTACACAGGAGTTAGTGGTTCCTAAGTCTATACCGATTATTTTACTCATAATTTTCTGGTTTTTAGTATGCCCTTTATTGTCAATCGGTGTGCCATGCGGCTTTAGGCGGGCAAAAATGCCATTTTGCAGATATCCTTCTGCCAAAACCATATGTTAAACAGGTAAATAGTTGATTTTCAGGAGCGTCAATTTGTCAGCCTCGCCTTTTAGGAACTTTTTTTGACAACAGCTGTCAACCCACTTTGTTAAAAAGACCCGAAATTTACATTCAAACATAAGCGCTGTTAACGCAGCCTATCTGCGCAACGCCTTAATGCAGCCTATTCATAATTATTCCCTTTAATTAGCATTCATCCATTTTATGAGGGCTCCCTTTTGTTTCATTCTTCTCATTCTGCTTTCCGGCCTTGCCTTTGGCCAAAGCGATTATCGCGATGTGGTTTACTTTAAAGATGGCCGCATTATTAAAGGGGTTATAAACGAACAAACACCCGGCGTTTCTATTAAACTGCAAACGGCCGAAAGCGAGGATTCGGTAACGGAATATTCCCTTTCAGAAATCGACCGCATTAAGCGCGAAAAAATTCAGGTGCAAAAGGCTTCATCCGCATTTAACCTTGATTCTGCTACTAAAAAGAGATTAGCCGGCTACATTGATATTGGCGGCCTGTTTGGCTTTAAAGCCAATGATGAAAATGGGCGGTTTTATAAATACACTAACAACTACTTTACCATTACTGCTACAGGCGGCTATTACGTAAGCCGCAGTTTGTTTTTAGGTGCAGGCGCCGCTATTGAGGGCGATAAAAACAAATATTTTCAAATACCCATCTTCGCCAATATACGTTATACCATTTTGCGCAAGCGCGTATCACCCTATCTCGATCAAAAGTTGGGGGCCGCCTTTCTTATTCTTCCTGTAAACAAAAATTACCGTACAGATGGGGTGCCTATCGGCGGGGCCACCCTGCAAACGCAATTGGGTGTGCGCGTATTGTTCACAAACCGCGTTTCAGCACACTTAGGCGTGCTTTACCGCTTCCAGCATTTCAGAGGTAATATTCTTATTAACGAATCCTACAGGGTTAGCTATTATTCAGCAGCGCATTATGCCGGTCTAGTAGCTGGCATAATGTTTTAATTGCAAATCTGGCCAAAGCTGCCTTTAAAGCGCAGGCCCGCTGCAAGCGGACTGCAAGCCAGGGTATCAAGGCCATCGGCATTTAGTAATACACTGTCAATTTGCTGAAAGTGTCTGCTGCTGAAAATGCCATAACCGCCTGTAACATTGGTATAAGGCGGTACCGCTTCGTTTGAAGCTAAACCGCTGCCTTGTGCTAATTGCGCAGCCATATATTTCGATACATCGGTGCCGCCCGCAGCATAATAAAAGGTCATACCCTTGTTCAAATTAAACACGCGGTAAATATTCTGGTCATCGCGCGTTAATACGTTGTGCAGGGTATTAAGAATAAGCGAGCCGTTAATATCCTCTACAACCTGGTTACCGCCTAAAATATCATCAACAAACTTGCTCTTAAACACAAAAATATCGGCAAAGGTGTCTTTCAAAAGTGCGTTGTCGCTGGTGCGGTATTCCTTATACGGAAAGCGGATTTTTAAATCGTAAACACCGCCGTTTTGCGCCGTATAAAACACTGCCTTAGGTGGGTTTACTGTATGCAGGTTTAAGTATTGTCCTGAAAAAGGGGTAACCACGGTAAAATCTTTAACCATAGTAGTTACTGCCGAAAACTTATTGCCGTTACTGGTATTGGTAACATCCAAACGGTATGTTTTATCAGGGTTCAAACTTCCGTTAAAGGTGTATAATATGTTTTCCGCATTCGAGAAGGTGCCCGGGTCTTTAGGCAAGCCAATTAAATTACCGTCCACTCTTGTTAAAGGGTAAACCGCTTCAACATTTCCGTTATTATTTAAGCGGCTTATTTCAACGGATAAAACATCGGGGTAATAAATGGAATCAGGGTTGCCCGCAGCGTTGTAAGCATTGCCATCAATTAAATAGCCTTTTTGTATACGTATGTAGTGCGTGTTTTCCTGGTCATTAAGCAGGCCATATACAACAGGTATCTCCTTATAATCTGCAGTAATGTCAAAATCCTGCTTGCAGGCTGAAAAACCTACTAATAGCAATAGGGCAAAAACGTAACTTAACTTCATGGGCCCACAAAAGTAGAAGAATAGTTGATAGTCAATAACTATGACCGCAAGCCCCTTAAATGACGTTAAAACCCCTTAAGCAGCAAAGCCGTGGCCCCAATTCCTTATATTCGCATTATGCTTTTTAAGCGAGCACTTTGTGTATTATTTACCTTCCTCATTCTGCTGGCCGATAGCGGGCAAACGCTTTACGCACATACCTGCGTAAAAAAAGATAAAACCGCTATAGGCATAGTTGTTACTATAAGTAATACCGGTTCCAACATCGGGGGTAATTCATGCTGTGCCAAAAAGCAATTACAAGCACAGGGTCATTGTTCCGTAAGCAGGCCGCACTGCTGCATTGTAAAGTCAGCCTTTATAAAACACTTTTTCCCTTTGCGGTTTACTGCTGAAAAAAAATTCACCTTAAATCCTGCTTCGGTAACCCCCGTTTCGCCGAAAATCAACTTGCCAGTAAATGCCGCTGTTACATATAAAGGCACCCATATAAATCCACCGCCTCGCCTCCTGTCACAGGCTCAGTTTACCGGCGTTTTCCGTATTTAATATTCTCTTCCTTAAGTATTGCTGCAACAGCATTACGGGCGTTTTCATTATTTTAAATTTTAAGGAATGAGGTTTCTCTGTCTTTTTATAGCATCACTATTCTGTTACTGTACTTATGCGCAGCAAACGGTACAGGGCCATATTTATGACCCCTCCACCAAAAAAGGCATGCCCGATGCACGCATTATTCAGGCAGGCACATTAAATTTTACGGTAAGTGATTCTGCCGGGCGCTTCAGCCTTTCAGGGCTCAATCCTTCTACTGATAAATTGGTGGTATCCCTTACATTCTACCAAACAGATACCATAACCCTAAACGGTAAAACCGAATTAGATATAGAGTTAAAACCCTTAAGCCTTAACCAGGTAGAGGTTTTAAGCAACAGAAATGATTTCTCAACCGCTAACGTCGAATCATTTACGCAGGCTGATTTAGTGAAGGATGCCTGTTGCAACCTGAGCGAAACCTTTGAGAACTCCCCTACCGTTGATGTAAACTTTAGTGATGCAGTTTCGGGCGCCAAAGAAATACGCATGTTAGGGCTCGATGGTGTTTACACCCAGCAAATGACGGAGAATATTCCCGGCATTCGCTCTCTTGGTAACACCTTCGGCATGTTGTATGTACCCGGTCCGTGGATGAGTTCGATACAGGTTAATAAAGGAGCCGGCAGCGTTGTAAACGGATACGAAAGCATGACGGGGCAGATAAATGTGGAATACAAAAAACCACAGAACACTGAAAAACTACTGCTCAACTTTTTCATGAATCAGGATGTGCGCTCAGAGTTGAATATTGTTACTGCGCATAAATTGAAAAAAGACTGGAGTTACCTGGGTGCTGTTAATGGGGCATTTAATTGGCTGAAGCAGGATATGAACCACGACTATTATATAGATAATGCACTGGTAAAAAATATAAACCTTATGCAGCGTTTTCATCACCCCTTTAAAAAAGGAGGAATGTTTGCATTGGTAATTGATGGCTCGTATGATGATAGGCAAGGTGGCAGTTATAATTTCAAACCATCTACAGATCGTTTTCTTCAAAATGATTGGGGCTTTCGTTTAACCACTTACCGGGCTGAGGCATTTGCCAAAACAGGTTTTCAATTAACCACCGAAAACTACCTGGGCATACAGTATAAATATGCGTTCCATAAACAGGATGGTTACATGGGCCGCAGAAATTATAATGCCCTTGAACACTTCGGCTATTTCAACGCCATATTTCAGCACACATTCGGTGAAAAGAATGTGTTAAAAGCCGGCCTATCTTTTCAAACTGATTATGTGCAGGAGCGCTTTGACACCTTTAGCTTGAAGCGTCACGAAATTGTACCCGGCGCCTTTGCGGAAGGAACATTTATATGGGGGCGCGATGAAAAATTAGCACTGGTGGCCGGCATACGTACCGATTACCACAATATGTACGGCCCCTTCTTTACCCCACGCGTAAATTTAAAATGGAAAATACTTTACGATTTAAGCCTTCGCCTTTCGGGCGGCAGGGGGTACAGGGTTCCCACCATTTTTGCTGAAAACTTCGGCTGGTTAATGAATAGCCGCGAAATAGTTTTGGCACCGGATATTAAATACGAAGAAGCCTGGAACTATGGCGCTAACCTTACCTATAAATTCTTTCTGAATTTTAGGGAAGGCAGCATAAGTGTAGATTATTACCGCACTGATTTTACGCACCAGTTAGTGGCAGATTTAGAGAACACCCGGCAATTGCAGTTTTATAATCTTGACGGGCACTCATTTGCCAATGCCTTACAGGCAGAGTTTAATTATGAACCCGTAAAGCGTTTTGAAGTTAAACTGGCTTATAAATTTGAGCAGAACAAAACAGATTATAAGGAAGGAAGAAAGATATATCCGTTGCGCCCTCAACACAGGGGTTTGGTATCACTGCAGTACACCACCAAAAACGACCATTGGCGTTTTAATAGCAGTTTAAACTGGTACGGCAAAAGCCGCGTGCCGCAAACAATAATTAATGATGCCGCCAATCAACGTTCAGTTTCAGGCAAAAATTGGTTTCAGCTAAATGCACAGGTAACGTTTAAAATAAAGCAGTGGGAAGTATACGTAGGTGGCGAAAATCTCATCAATTTCATTCAGAAAAATCCCATCATAGCCGGCGACCAGCCATTCAGCAATCAATTTGATGCCTCTTTAGTTTGGGGGCCTTTACGCGGGGCTATGGCCTTTGCGGGCTTCCGCTATACAGTAAAGTAAAAAGTAGTTAATTCAGTTTACTTGTTTCTTATCCTATAGTCTTAAAAACGTATCTTTAAAATCGAAAATTAAGCAGTTATGAAATCAACTATCAAATCCGTTGCAGTAGCAGTACTTTTAATTGTACTTGTTGGCAGTGCTATCCGTTCCGAAGCGCGTGCTAAATCTGCGGTAATAAACATTAAAACTTCAGCTATTTGCGGTTCCTGCAAAAAGCGTATTGAGGGGGCCTTAAAATCTACTGAAGGAATACAGGAAGCTGTGCTTAACCTTAACAACAAAGTGGTAAAAGTTAAATACGACCCCGCTAAAATTTCAGAAAACCAAATACGCCTGGTAATTGTAAACACCGGTTACGATGCCGATGAAATGAAGAAAGATGAAGCTGCTTTTAATAAGCTGCCTATGTGCTGCCAAAAACCTATGGCAGGCGATCACGATTAAACACAAACTATTGATAAAAAAAAGCAGCCCCCCGAAAGAGTGGCTGCTTTTTTTTATGCGATTTAATATTCCTAAGGAATTAAAATGGTTTCCTTGCCGTAGTCAATCACCATCTTATATTTTGTCATCAGGTCCGAACCCAAAATGCCCTGAATTTTCGGCTTTTTCAATTTGCTGTAAGTCATATTAACATGGGTCAAATCAACTGCAGCAATTGAGTAGTTCTTCACCTTCTGTTTGCCTACCTCAAATTCCTTTATTACACCGAAGTAAGACTCAGGAACTGAACTGTGTAAGCCCGTTGTTTCCTGTTTAATGGTTTTAAGGCTTTTGCTGCCCACGTTTTTAATAAAATAGCCCTTATCAATTACCGACTTTGATGCGCCGGTATCAATCAGAAAACGGCAGCGTTTGCCATTTACTTTTAGGTTTAAAAAAAGGTGGTAGCCACCCTTATCCAATTCCGTTAAAAGAATTTTTACTGAAATAGCTTTTTTAGTCTTCATAAGGCGAAAATAAAAAGGTCTCCCGATTGGAAGACCTTTTTTTATTTCTGTCAGATATATCAATTACAGGCTAAGTGTGCTTAACACGCTGTTCATGCTTCTAACCGCTTCGGCGCTCTTATTAAAGGCATCCTGTTCAGCGGCATCCAGTTTGTAATCAACAATCTTTTCCCATCCGTTCTTTCCTATTACCACAGGCACGCCAAGGCAAATATCTTTTTGTCCGTATTCGCCGTCAAGCGCTACGCAGCAAGGGAAAACCTTCTTCTCATCGCGCACAATGCTTTCAACCAAAGCACAACCTGAAGCGCCCGGTGCATACCATGCTGAGGTGCCTAACAGTTTAGTTAATGTAGCGCCACCAACCATAGTATCAGCCGCTACTTTCTTTAATGTTTCCGCATCAAGGAAGTTTGAAACCGGCATACCCTGGTAAGTAGCAAGGCGGGTTAATGGTATCATGGTAGTATCGCCGTGGCCGCCAACTACAGTTGCCTGTAAATCGTTAGGCGAGCACTGTAACGCCTGGCTTAAATAATACTTAAAGCGTGAGCTATCTAATATACCGCCCATACCTATAATACGGTTCTTAGGCAGGCCGCTGCTCTTTAAGGTTAAGTAAGTCATTGTATCCATCGGGTTGCTTATCACCACAATAATGGCATTAGGCGAGTGCTTCAGAATATTATCGGTTACACCTTTTACAATACTGGCGTTGGTGCCAATAAGTTCTTCGCGGGTCATACCGGGTTTGCGTGGTATGCCTGAAGTTATAACCACAACTTCACTGCCTGCAGTTTTTGCGTAATCGTTAGTAGTGCCGGTAATAGTGGTATCAAAACCAAGCAGGGCGGCTGTTTGGTTCATATCCATAGCCTTACCTTCTGCAAAGCCTTCTTTAATATCTAATAAAACCAACTCAGTACAAAGTTCTTTGCGGGCAATGTTATCGGCTACTGTGGCTCCCACGGCACCTGCGCCTACTACGGTAATTTTCATAATTATTTTGAGGATTAAGAATGTTTTAAAAAGCGGTGCAAACTTATAGTAAAACACCATATGCGCAAATGACTTTTAACAAGGCCTCCTGCCTTATACACAGCTTATGCAAACATATACTCAACAGCTACTGTCGGCACCTTAACATAACACCTGTAGTAGAAAGAAAATGAGCCCTTTATTAAGGCATTTCCGGCGTGGTATGCTTTTGGTAGCGGGCGTACCGAAAGCAAGTCAATGGAAAATGAAAACCTTTACTTTATCCCTCTTTTTATCTCTCCTCTCCCTATGCTCATTTGCTGAAGATGCCACTGCGCCGGCCTGGTTTACCGTTACCATAAACGGCGAGCCGCTCATTGCCCCGCAACACGAAGCACAGGCCATGCTTATTACACAAAGCGGCTCAATGGATGGCAGAATGCCAAAACGCACTGTGCTATCCAATACGCTTCAGGGTAAACCATATACTATAAATAATACCGAAGTAACCGATAACATCAGTTTGGAGATGGTATATAACGGCCCCAACACTTCATCCTGTAAGGACTATAATGTGTTTATGCAATACCGGGAAACGAACTATTATATGCTTCGAGACTCATGTCAATTTAACGTGCTCTACTTTTCGTGGCAGCCTGAAAAACAATGTTTTATAATCTCCCTGCAATTCGATTGTGTTATGCGCAGTTGGGGGTATCCCATGGATGAAAAGCAGGACATACATATAAGCGGGCAAATTACCAACCTGCAGGTCAGCGTCCCTTCCTGGCTCGCAAAAAAATAATAGAACCCTTAAGCGCTTGACAAAAGTGGCTTGGGCCATTACATTGCTCCGATAGAGAATTTTATTGAATAAAAAATACATAAGAATTCTCTGCATATCTTTGCAATATGAAAGCCCTTGGCATTCTGGCCCTTTTTATCACCCTGCTTCATGCGCCTTTTAGCGATGGCGATGGGCTTGATGCCAACAAAGGAACTTTTGTAGCCACCGTGGATGGCAGACCTTTTAAACTGCGCGACGACCAGCTTTACCGCGGGCTTTTAATGACCAAAAGCCCTTCAATGGACGGCCGAACGCCTGCCCGCACCGTTATAAGCACTACCTTTAATGGCCTTTCTTACACCACATCAGCAGGTAAGGAGTTTAATGAAACTTTAGCTGTAGAAATAGAATACCTTGGGGAAAAAACCGGGCCTTATAATTCTTTCGCTTATGCCCTTCAGTTTGAATCTACAAACTACTATATGTTGCCCGAAGGCAGCAAAATGAATGTTACCCAGTTTGTATGGGAAGCCGATAAGAAACACTTTTTAATTTCAGCAGACTTTGATTGCAAAATGCGGAGTTGGGGCTACCCCGGCGATGGTAAACGCGATGTTGCGCTGAAAGGTAAATTGGGGAACATACGCATAACCGTTCCCAGTTGGCTGGCAGGCAAAAACTAAAAATCTGCGTCCTGCTTATCTTCTTTTCTCGGTTCAGGAAGTGGGCCTATTTGCGCCTTAATTTTTTCCATGGCCTCAAATATTTTCCCAAAGTCCTCCTGAAAAATCAGCACGCTGTGCCTTATAAATTCACCATCGTTTTTACGGCTCTCGGTTATCTTCAAAATTTTAGAGCCCTGCTGGTTTTCTTTTAAATCAAAGAAATACGTTCTCTTACCCGCCAGTACTTTTTCAGTAAATAGTGTTTTGTCCTCGAACATTCTTTTTTTGTTTTGTGCTTGCAAGATATAATATTTCCCCCCAGCTAAAAAAACAGCTAAAATGGCTAAGAAAATAATGCTGCTAGGCAGCGGAGAATTAGGAAAAGAGTTTGTTATTGCGGCTAAGCGCTTAGGGCAATATGTAGTGGCGGTAGACTCTTATAACGATGCCCCTGCCCAGCAGGTAGCGGACGAAAGAGAAGTGGTAAACATGCTGGATGGAGCTGCCCTGGATGCTATTGTTGCCAAACACCAACCCGATATTATTGTGCCCGAAATAGAGGCTATACGCACTGAACGTTTTTACGATTATGAAAAGCAGGGAATACAAGTGGTGCCCTCAGCCCGCGCGGCTAACTTTACCATGAACCGAAAAGCCATACGCGATTTGGCGGCAAAAGAATTGGGCTTAAAAACGGCCAACTACCGTTACGCAACTTCATTGGCTGAACTACAGCAAGCGGTAAAAGAAGTGGGCATACCCTGCGTGGTAAAACCTTTAATGAGTTCATCCGGCAAAGGGCAAAGCACTATTAAAAGCGAAGCCGATATTGAAAAGGCATGGAACTACTCGCAAGCCGGTAAGCGTGGCGATATTGCCGAAGTAATTGTGGAAGCCTTTGTAACCTTCCATACTGAAATTACCCTGCTTACGGTTACGCAAAAAAACGCACCTACTTTGTTTTGTGCACCAATTGGCCACCGCCAGGAACGCGGCGACTACCAGGAAAGTTGGCAACCCTGCGCAATTAGTAACGAGCATTTAAGGGAAGCGCAAAACATTGCTGAAAAAGTTACCCACGCTTTAACCGGTGCAGGCATTTGGGGCGTTGAGTTCTTTTTGGCTGATGATGGCGTTTACTTTAGTGAATTATCACCGCGCCCGCATGATACAGGCATGGTTACTTTAGCAGGCACACAAAACTTTAGCGAGTTTGAATTGCACGCACGCGCAGTGTTGGGTTTACCTATACCTGAAATTGAACTGCTTAAAGTGGGCGCCAGTGCTGTAGTGCTGGCCTCAGCAGAAGGCGTTAACCCCCAATTTGAAGGAGTAGAAGAAGCCATCAAAGACGCTAAAACAGATATTAGAATTTTCGGCAAACCAACCACAAGGCCTTACCGCCGTATGGCAGTAACCTTGGCTTATGATAACCTTGATGCCGATGTAAATGCCGTTAAGGAAAAAGCAATAGCCAACGCCGCAAAAGTTAAGGTTATTAGCAGCCAACTTGCTAAGCAATAATACCTTAATTCAGGTATTGAAATTACCACCCCCGGCCTCGTCTTATAGGCAGGCCACAGGCGTAGCGACTAGGATAAAACAGGTATACAAGCGTTTGCAAGGCTGTAACGCATTTAGTAAAAAAGTGCCACAAACATTTTGATTTATTAAAATACACTTTTAGCCTTTAAGGTTTAGGACTGGTAGCCCTTCTACCTTATCGGCTGAATGTAAGTTATAGTTATTGGCAGCTTTGCTGCGCTTGTAATTGTTTGTATTTTACTACAAAAATCAAGAAATGAAAAATTTAATACTTTTTATCGCATCATTGCTTATAACGGTGATTAGTAAAGCGCAGATAACCTTGGAATACTCCAACGACACCGTATCGTTTGGTGAACAATTTTATTGCTTGGATATCGGCGATAATGAATATAAATATTTCATGGCAAACTCCAATACGAATAGTTTTAGTTTATATAATTTGGATATGTCTCCCTTTCTTACTAACATAAATTTACCTTCTGCGGACTCTATAAAGAATGGATGTTCCGTCGCTTATATCAGTAGAACGTTGTTTGATTGTGACTCTTCTACTATAGAATATGCGTACGAATCACCGACCGGTAGTAAACGTTTACCTTTCTATGTTTTAAGAACCGACGGAACACTATTGCTTAAAGTTGATAGTGCTAGGGGGCCTTACTGTTTCGGCTGTTGGGGTGGAGCAGCGGACATAAGGCCAATTAAGCATACCGATGGAGGAACGAAACTTTTTTTGGACAAATTAAATCCGTCCGGAACAGGCATACTAGTCTATTCTTTATGTGGTAAACTTCCCACCGGTTATTTTACGATTGCTGAACCAAAGTCTTTTGTGAATTTATATCCCAATCCTACATCATCCGAAGTTTGTTTTGAAATCCAATATCCAAGCAACATAGAAGGATATCACTTAATCATTATAGACGAGTTGGGGCATGAATTACAACGAGCAGAAATGACAGCGGGGCAAACAAGATATTCTTTGAATGTAAGCGGCTTCAGCTCCGGCACTTATTTCTATTCATTTTCTTCAAAAAGCAATGTTTATCAAACTGGGAAATTTATCATAAACCGATAAAGCAATTTACCGGTAAAGAATTTGCAACTGATATTCCTGAAAAAAGTAGCGATATAACTTAAAACGGATAACCCACCCCTAACTGGAACTGCCCTTTACGGAACTGGGCATTTTCAAATTGCCAGCGGTCGCCATCCACTTTGCGCGGGTCGCGTAGCGGGAAACCGTAGTCAAAACGGATAACAAAGAAGTTGAAATCAAGGCGCAGGCCTACACCGGCATCCACAGCAAACTCCTTCCAAAAGCGGTTTATATCAAAGCTGCCTAAAGCACGCGTATCTTTTCTAAGTGTCCATACGTTACCGGCATCCATAAACACAGCGCCCTTCAACCACTTGTAAATATCAAATCGGAATTCAGCATTAAGCTCCAGTTTAATATCACCTGTTTGGTTAAAGAAACCTACGTTATTGCGCTCGCCTTTCTCCGGGTCGTAAACAGTAGTATCTACATATCCACCGGGGCCGACCTCACGTATCAAAAAGCCGCGTAAGCTGTTGGGGCCGCCCACAAAAAACTGCTTTATAAACGGCATGGCGTAGCTGTTACCATAAGGCACACCAATACCCGCAAAGGTGCGTATGGCAAAGGTGGCATGGTTCCGTATCCGGAAATAATTACGCCAGTCCGCCTCAATGCGGAAATACTGCGAGAAGGGGCGTTTGAATAGATAATAAATAGAGTCATTCTCACTACCTGCGTTTGATGCACGGGCTATAAGGTAAGGCACATTACCCGCTACCTCCACATTCGTTCTAAAGCTCATATAAGTCCTATCCTTATCCGTACGCTGATTAGTAAAAATCATCGTGTAGTTAGGACCAATAATTATCTGCTCTTCAAAACTGCTCTTCAAAATCGGTATGGAATCCAAACGGCGTTTAAACTCCTCCCCCCTTTTGGGCAATAGATAAAACGTAATAGCCAGCGGGTTAAACAAATGACGGAAGCGAACCGCGCTGCTCCAATCGTAACCAAAGGTCAGGTTAAAATTGTGCAACTGGTAAAGGAATACCACATTGCCTGCGGTATCAAAATCATAACGGTTTTCAAAACCGTAGGTAGCGGCAATTTTGGTTTTGGGGCTGGTTATATTCTGAAAAACCCTTGGCTTAAACGGCACAAAGCGGTTTAAAAAGTAAGTAATCCCAAAAGTGGCATTGGTGGTTACAATTTTAACCTTCTCCTTTTTGCTGAACTTCAATTGTAAACCTGCCGATGCATCAATCAGTAATTGGTCAGCACGTTTAGAAAGGTTCTTGTTTTTATAGTTAAGCGAAGCCGCCATACCAAACAAACCTTCGTTGGTTACATTCACCTCACCCGTACCCGTAAACCCTTGCCTTTTTGCCGGCGATAAACGAATGGTGCCATCCAGGTAGCCGGGGTTATTCCGCGCCTTATCAAAATCTATGCTTATATACTTAAACGTACCAAACTGCGAAAGGCGGTTCAGTGTCTTAATCTCTGCGTCTTTAGTATAAAGCTTGTCATAGGTAAAATACAGGCCCTCCATTAATACCTTTTCGCGCACAATGCGCTTATCATAAATAAAATAGTAGTCGCCTTTTAATACAGTATCGCGGTGCAGCGTATCGCCAAGTGTTTCGGCTATGTAGTCCTCCACCACATAAATATTACCAATACGGTATGGCTGGTGCTGTACACTATCACTGGGCTGGTTAAGCACCATTTTGGCGTTCATGGTTTGGTTACCGCCGCTGGTATCTAATTCGTAGGTTATGTATTCGCGGTTAAAAAAGTAATAACCGTTATTGCGTAAGGTATCCTCAATGCGCACACGCTCGCTGCGTAAAACGGCCATATCCACACGGTCGCCGGTTTTAAGCAAGGTGTTCTTATTGCTTTGCCGTATTAAAGAATCAGCTGCAGTGTTACCCTGCGGAAAAGTAATTTTCCCTAAATGCCACAAAGGGCCCGGCGTAATGGTATAAGTAGTTACCGCCTTCTTGTTTTTAATTACGGTACTATCACTAACATCAGCATAAAAGTAGCCGTAGTTAAACAGGTAGTTTTCCATTAAAACTTCCGAGCGTTCTGTAGAAGCAGAATCCACTATAACGGGCCGCTCTCCCACCTTATCCATTATCCACTGCTTAAACTTGGTAATCTTTTTCCCCTTTGAGGCCGAATAGTACAGCCACATACGGAAGGGCAGAAAACCCAAAAAACGGTGATTGGGCTTTTGCACGGCTACATTTCCAAGGTCGGCCTTAAGCTTGTCCTTTTCGTGCAGGGTAAGCTTGTTTTTTATTACAATCTTATTTTTTACCAGCAGATTTTGGTCGGGCGGCAGGCTCTTGGCCACTTTGCACGAATCCAGCGAAAACAGCAGCAAACCCAAAACTGAAAGGATAATTAAAGGTGAGTAAGCGGTTCGCTGCATTCAAATCAATATTTTTGCCACATATTTATTGCAAATAAAAAGCCAAAATGCTTTCTAAAAGCCAAATGAGCTATGTGCGCTCTCTACATCAGAAGAAATTTCGCCAAATGTACGGCAAATTTGTGGTTGAGGGAGACAAACTTGTGCAGGAGTTGCTCAATTCGAACATAAAAACCGACACCGTTTATTGTGTTAAAGGTTATAGCTTACCTGCCACTAAGGCTGAGGTGATAGAAATTTCAGAAACAGACCTGGAACGCATATCAACCCAGCAAACCCCCGATAAGATTATCGCTGTGGCAAATATCCCTCAGCCCGTTTCGGAAACCGCCTCACTTGCCGAAGGTTTATACCTTCTTTTAGATAACATCAACGACCCCGGTAACTGCGGGTCCATTATACGTATAGCAGATTGGTTTGGGGTAAAGCAGATTTTTCTTTCAGAAAACTCAGTAGATGTCTATAACCCTAAAGTAGTAGCTGCAGCAAAAGGCTCTTTATTCCGAATGACCTGCACTTATACTGCTCTTGAAGAACTAATCAACAAAAACAAGCATCTTACCACGTACGGCACCTTCATGTCAGGCTCCAACATTTACCAAACAAGGCTGAGTGGGGCTGCACTGGTAGTTATAGGCAACGAGGCCAACGGTATAAGCAAAGAAGTTGAAAACCTTATATCAGAGCGCATTACCATTCCTGCTTTCGGTAAAGCCGAATCACTGAATGCTGCGGTAGCTACCGGTATTGTTATAAGCGAGTTCCGCCGCCAAATGGCTTAAGCGTTTTGCTTTCTGCGTTGGCGTATTTTGCGAACCACAAAAAACACTGCCACACTTGCTATTAAAAGGAAAGGCCATACCCTAACCAGCCCTACAAAAAACTCACCCAGTCCTCTCCATCCGCGTACAAAAGCTTCCTGTATATCACTGAAAAATCCGCTTTCCGGTTCAGGCGTGTAAGCCAGTTTCTCATACATGTTTACGCTAATAGTGCTGTAATTAATTTGGTCATTCAACAATTTAAATTGCCCTTCCATTGCTTCAATTTCCTCGCGTATCTGCCCCAATTGTTGTTCCACTTCCAGTATATCCGAAACCTTGTGCGCTTCTTTAAGCAAGGCAAGGTAACGCTGCTCTACTTCCTTCTTGGTTTTTAAGCGCGCCTGCAGGTCAACAAATTGTGAGGTTACATCATCAGCCGTAATGCTTTTGCTATTCGTGTAAATAGACTCCTTCATTAACTCGGCTATCAACGCATCAAAGTTTTCAGGTGCAACCCGTATAGTCAGGTTATCATCAATTTGATACGAGCTCATTGTTTTGTTATCGTTAGCGAAGTAAGCGTTATACTTTTTCAGCAAAGCAGCTATCTGCTCATGGCTTTTGTCTACATCCTTAACCTGGAACTGCAGGTTAGCCGTCTTAATAATTTTAGCCGGTATTTTTTCAACCCTGTTTGCAGGGGCAGGCGCAATGGAAACATCCAAACCGCCCGCTGCGGCAGTTTCAGTTGCCACTTTATCCTTTGTTTGCACACTCTCCTCGCTTATTTCCGATTTCATGTTAACAGCTTCCTGCTCAGTGGCGGCACTGTTACAACTAACCAAACCTGCGCTAAGCAAGGCATATAAAAAAAGCTTTTTCATACCGGTGTTTTGAGAAATGACGCATTCTCTCCTATTTTCCACAAAATTTCAGGTATGAGAAAATTAGCTGCACTTACATTACCCTTACTGATACTATTGTCTTCCTGCGAAAAGAAGTTTGATGACAAGGGGCGTTTGCTGGTTCAGTTTCTTGAATCTTCCGCCGGCGATGTAAAGTTCTCTCCTATGCTGCGTACGGATAGTGCTTCCGTGCAAAAGTTTGAAGTAGCTACATACAAATTCAAAGGCGAACCCTACACAGGCACTATAGCCAGTTATAACAAGGACAACAAACTTTCAATGGAAGGCTTTCTAAAAGATGGTTTGGCCGATAGTACCTGGACTTTTTACTTTGCTTCAGGCGGTGTGCAAATGAAAGGCAACTACAAAAACGGTTGGGATGTTGGCCTGTGGCAATCTTTCTATGGCTACGATAAAGTGAAAATTGAAAAGCTGTACGATGACAAAGGCTATTTATTGGAACGCCGCGAGTACTATGATAATGGCCGCATTAAGAACCTTCAGAATATACACGCCCCTCAATACAACGATAAGGAGCGCATGGTTAGTTACGACCGTCGCGGAAACGTAGTTTCCATCTATGTGGAGGACTCCATTAAGTGGGAAAAAGATGCGCAATAAACAATTGAGGTCTTAACATTCCTTTTCTTAAATAAGAACATTTTTAATTTTTGTTCACGGCGCTTAACGTTTAGTGCCGGTAGCTTCGTGATATTCTTTAACCAAACCAAATCACGATGAAAAAATTGCTTACCCTTTTTGCTTTAGTTGCTCTAACTATTGCCACCAAAGCACAAACCGACAACACCGCGCCTGTGCTTTCCTTTACTAAAACCGAACACGACTTTGGAACCTTAAAAAAAGGAGGCCACACCACCTGCCGTTTCGAATTTCAAAACACCGGAAAGTCACCCCTCATTATTTCACGCTGTCAGCAAAGTTGTGGCTGCACCAGCCCACACTGCCCAACGGAAGCTATACTACCCGGTGCTAAATCTTTTGTTGAAGTGCATTACGATTCTTTGCGCGTAGGGCCCTTTACCAAAACGGTAACAGTTACCTCTAACGCATCTAATGCCAACGTTGTGCTAACCATTAAAGGCAATATTGAAGATGCCGCTGCTGAAGCCTCCCCTTCCGGCAAAAAAGAAAACTAAATCATTCTTCAACCACCGGTTAAAGCCGGTGGTTGATTTTTCAGGTCAATCCCAATTTTGTTCAATTCTTACCAATCTGCATCATAGTAAGTGCAAGCCCATTATTTTTGGCTAACAAATAGTTTGATACATGAAAAAAATTGCAGGTTTCGTTTTTGCAGTAATGCTTTGCTCAACAGGTTTTGCCCAGTTCGGAAATTGGGGCGCGTCTAAAGATGCCAACCCGAAGATTAAAGAGATTTGTGCCGGTCATCAGGTAATTGCTATCATCCCTTTCGGCACTAATTACGACCAACTGGCTATTGGAAAGAATGTAGGTAAAAAAGAAAAGGACCGTATTGACACAAAGGAATACAGCCGCCAGTGCCAAAAGAACACCTACGACTACTTCATTAAACTGCGCGAGAAAAAAGATATTGATATTAATGTGCAAACGCCCGAAGCTACCAACCACATACTGGATAGCATAGGTTATAACTACGATAGCCTGATGAACATGAACTACTCAGACATTTGCGCCTTACTTGGCGTTGATGCCGTAATACGCGGTTATGTGGACGTAGATAAATACATGAGCAAAGGCGGCACGGTGGCCATGAGCATGTTTGCAGGCGGCGCGCCTGCCAACGAACAGGTAGACGTTACCTTATCCATACTTGACCGCAAGACCGGCGAGCAGGTTTGGTATTTTGCCAATACGCTGGAAGGTGACTTATTCTCGAAGCCTGAGCGCCTGGTAAACAGCCTGCTGGTTATGATAGGCAAAAAGCTGCCTTACTTTAAAAAGAGTTGATTATAACTCCGGATAGCTTCCGGGGTCAGCCTCGTTCATCATACCGTAAATTACCTCAAATACATCTTCTGCATTTGGCTTGCTGAAGTAATCGCCATCGCTGCCGTAAGCAGCGCGGTGTGGTTTTGCCGTAATTGTTTTTGGTTCGCTATCCATCCAACGGAAGGCGCCTTGCTTTTCAAACACCTGCTGGAACATATAGGCAGAAGCGCCACCCGGCACATCTTCATCTAAAAACACAAGGCGGTTGGTTTTCTTAACCGATTCAATTATGCTTTGGTTAATATCAAAGGGCAATAAGGTTTGCACATCAATCAGCTCCACGCTAATACCCACCTCTTCCAACATTTGTATGGCTTCTTCTGCTATGCGCACACAGCTACCGTAAGTTACAAGTGTAACATCTTCTCCTTCTTTTAAAACTTCAGGTATGCCCAGCGGCACGGTAAACTCATCCACATTATCAGGCAATCTTTCTTTTAAGCGGTAACCGTTCAGGCATTCAATAACCAATGCCGGTTCATCACTTTGTAACAAAGTGTTATACATGCCAGCAGCCTGTGTCATATTGCGCGGCACACAAACATAAATACCGCGCAGGCTGTTTATTATCATGCCCATTGGCGAGCCGGTGTGCCATATACCTTCCAACCTATGTCCACGCGTGCGCACAATCAAAGGCGACTTTTGAATACCGCGTGTTCTGTATTGTAAGGAAGCTAAATCATCAGATAATGGTTGTAAACCATAGAGCAGGTAATCAAGGTATTGTATTTCTGCTATTGGGCGCAGACCGCGCATAGCAAGACCCATACCCTGACCTATTATAGTTGCTTCGCGAATACCGGTATCAAAAATGCGTACCTCTCCGTACTTATCCTGTATACCGCTAAAGCCCTGGTTAACGTCTCCTATCTTACCAACGTCCTCACCAAAGGCAACTACGTTAGGATACTTTTTAAATAGTTTATCGAAGGCCACGTTAAGCACTTCAAAGCCATTCAGCACCTTGCTCTGCTCTGAAAACTCAGCCGTAACTACAGGTACATTCAGCGCACTCTTTTCCGTTTCGCTATGCAGGTGGCTGCTGTAAACGTACTGGTACTTTGCCTGAAACTCTTTTAACCATTGGCGCAGTTGTTCCAATGCAGGGCTGCTCTCTCCACGCAAAGCATAACTCACTTTCTTACCCGCTTTAATAATATCGCGGCGCACCGGGTCAATAGCCGTTTGCAAACCGCTTATAGCAGCCTGCACTACATCATTTCCGCCAACTTCATTATCAACGCTTTCAAGCAACTCCTGTATCTCGCGTATTTCCTCTTTAATAGGCCCGCTGAATTTTTTCCAGGCTACTGATTTGCTCCCCAACACAAATTTGCGCGCTTCATCCTGTATGGCATCACACTCTTCTTCTGTAGCAAACTTGCTTTCAATAACCCACTCCTTCAACTTCTTCAGACAATCAAAATCCTTTTCCCATTGCATGCGCTCAGGGGTTTTATAACGCTCGTGCGAACCGGATGTGGAGTGCCCTTGCGGCTGGGTAACTTCGGTAATGTGGAATACAGCGGGTATATGGGTGCGGCGCATTTTTTCAATACCGCGCTTATAGGTTTCTACCAGCTTAGGGTAGTTCCAACCTTCACAGGTATATATATCCAAACCTCTGCCTTTGGCATCCGCCTGAAAGCCTTTCAATAGTTCCGATAAATTCTCTTTCGTTGTTTGATATTTCTGAGGCACTGAAATACCGTAGCCATCATCCCAAATAGAAATAGCCAAAGGCACGCGCATAACACCTGCGGCATTCAGCGTTTCCCAAAACAAACCTTCGCTGGTACTGGCATCGCCTATGGAAACAAACGAAACCTCGCGCCCATTGTTGGAGAAAATGGTAAAGTCTTCCAGTTCTTTGTTCTCACGGTAAAGCTTTGAGGCCAACGCCAAACCTAATGAACGCGGCATTTGCGAAGCCGTTGGCGAAGCATCAGCAGCGGAATTATTCTTGTTCGCCTGGTCTAACCAATTACCCTTATCATCCTGCAAGCGCGTAGCATAGTGGCCATTCATCTGGCGGCCACCGCTCATAGGTTCTTCTTCCTGATTAGTATTGGCGTATAGTTGTGCAAAAAATTGTTCTACCGTCAATTCACCTAAAGCCATCATCCAGGTCTGGTCGCGGTAATAACCACTACGCCAATCGCCGGGTTCAAATGCTTTCGCTAAGGCTATTTGCGCTACTTCTTTCCCATCACCAAAAATGCCGAATTTGGCCTTACCGGTCAGCACTTCCTTACGGCCTAACAGGCTGGTTTCCCGCGAAATACAGGCTACCCTATAATCATTCAGCACTTCTGCTTTAAACTCCTCAAAAGTTATCTTTCTGCTATCTGTAGCCGTTCCTGTATTCTGTGCCATAATCAAACTTTAAATGCCTGATGCTACAAATATAGCCCGATAGGCCCCTGTTTTAAAATTAACAGTCCGCAGAAAATGACAATGTTGTGAAGATTTCGCTAAATCTTTTTCCCACCTTCGGATTAACCAAACCTGCACGTATGAAGAGCTTTCTCTTTACGCTAAAAACACTACCCTTAGTTGCTATTGCCTGTATGAGTTTAAGTGCGGCTGTTTTAATGCAGCAGGATAACCTTAAACTGCCCATTGCCGACAAGTTCGATAAATGGAACGAGCAACATCCTGAAGAACGCATCTATCTTCAATTTGATAAAAGCCTGTATCAACCCGGCGAAACTGTTTGGTTTGGCGCTTTTGTGCGCCAGGGCAGCGGGTTAACGCCTGATACCTTTAGTGATATTCTGCACATAGAGGTTCTTAACCCCAAAGGTGCGGTAGAACGCCACATGAAATATATACTACAAAACGGTAGGGCGAATGGCGATTTTACGTTCACTAATGAAATGGTGGGCGGCATTTACAAGTTCCGTGCCTATACGGTTTATAGCCTTAATGATTCTACCATTAAAATGTTTGAGAAGGAAGTTACCCTTCAAAAAGCGGTGCTGGCCAACTTGCTGATGAAGCTTAATTTTAAAGAGAAAGGTTATAACCCCGGCCAAACTGCTGAAGCTAAACTGGAAATTAAAACACCCGTCGGCCAGCCATTAAGCATGCAGCAGTTTACGTATGAAATTCTAACCGAAGGCAATAAAACCTACGAAGCTAAGAGCACTACTGATGCATTAGGCACTGCAACTATTACGTATACGATTCCAGGCAACTTAGCTACTGCTGATTTGCTGTTAAATGTTCACCTAACCTATAATAACAATACAGAATCTGTTTCGCGCACCGTGCCGGTTAATCTACAAAACGTTCAGGTGGAGTTTTATCCCGAAGGGGGCTATATGGTAAATGACCTTAGTGGCCGTGTGGCTTTCCGCGCGGTAGATGATTTTGGTAAACCCGTTAATATAGAAGGTGCTGTTTATAATGATTTACAACAGCCGGTTTCACTTATACAATGTGTGCACCATGGCATGGGCAGCTTTCAACTAACGCCGCAAAAAGGCCGCAGCTATTATGCCCGCCTAAATAGTTATGGCGAGAAAAAATTCCCCCTGCCCGAAGCGCAGGCCAGTGGTATAAGTATAGAGGTTAAAAAAGCGGATAAGGAAAATTTGGCCGTAAAAATTGCAAGCACTACAGCCGCACCGCTTATTGTAATTACACAAATGCGCGGCAAAATTTACGATTACCAAAACCTTGATGGGGTAAGCGCCAACACTGCTTATATACCTTTAAAGAACCTTCCGAACGGTGTAGCGCAGATAACTGTATTTGATAAAAACAGCCGGCCATTGGCAGAGCGCCTCGTCTTTGTAAATAAGGACAAGCAATTGAAGCTTCAGATAAATACCAATAAGGAAAAATACCAGCCGGAGGATAAGGTAAAGATTACCGTTAAAGCACGCGACTTGAACAACAAGCCGGTTAGCGGCGATGTATGCCTTGCTGTAGTAGATGATAAAGTGCTGACGCTGGCCAACGATAAGTCGGGCACAATTCTATCGCGCTTGTTATTGGAGGCAGATATAACAGGCGATGTAGAGGAACCGAATTTTTACTTTGATGCTACAGAACCGAAAGCAGATGCCGCCCTTGATTTATTAATGATGACACGCGGTTGGCGCCGTTTTGTTTGGCCAAAAGTTTTAAGCGGCGATTCAACGGTATATGCGCGCAAAGCTGAACGCAAAATAATTGCCGGTAACGTAATGAACTTTAAAGATGGCAAACCCACTAAAAACAGTGTGGTAAATGTTTTAGGCACTGACCTATCCGCCACTACTGATAAAAACGGGCACTTTGAAATTTTCGGTGCGGACTTAAGTGAAGTGCAGGTATTAGCGGTGAGGAAGTTCAATAAGGAATTATACTATAACGTAAACGAATACGATACAGCACACAAACTTGATTTTGCAGCGGGCAGTTCATATAGCGGCTCTTACGGAAACTATCGCTCAAGAAGTAGCTACCAGGATGATAACCGCACATGGGCTACCGCAGGTAACTACCGCGCAGCGCATAAGCCGACTAAAAAAGCAGAACTTGTTTACAAAGCCGGCAATGGTAAATTCAGCGGAACCATTATTGACGGCACCAATGAACCACTATTTGCCGCAACAATTGCAGAAACAAAAAACGGGGCAGTAACCGGCATTGGTGCTGCGGCTGATTTTGATGGCAACTTTGCGCTTAACAGTTTAAGCCCCGGCATGCACCACTTTGTGATCTCTTACGTGGGTTATGAAAGTCAGGCACTGGATGTGGAGATTAAAGCCGGTCAGGATGTGAACGCCCGCATTTTCATGAATGAAATGGCAGTGGAGCTGAACGAAGTGGTGGTAACAACCTCCGCCTACAAAAAGTCTGTTATGTCCGAAACGGTTTCTATGGATGTTGTAAGCGCTTCAAACCTGAGTACTGAAAATGCAATCAGCAGAGTTCCCGGCGTCGTGATGGATGCATCTTCTAACCTAACAGCAGTTTCCAACAGCATTCAAAATAAGGCCGGTGTTGAAGAAGACAAAAACAGCAATACACAAAAGCTTAGCGAAATTGAAATTGTTACCTACAAAGTGCCATTGATTGATGCGCAAAGAACCTCATCCTCAAATGTGGTTTCAATGCAGGAAATACAGAATATGCCCACACGTAATGTAACGGATATTGTGGCCACTGTTTCCGGTGTTTTTCAGCAGGACGAAGGAGATGGAGTAAACATTCACGGAGGCCGCGATAATGCAACGGCGTATTATATTGATGGGGTAAAAGTTACAGGTCAGCCTACCTTGCCCGCAGGTAGTATTGACCATATTACCGTTTACACCGGCGGTATACCTGCCAGTTATGGCGACCTTACCGGTGGACTGGTATTGATTGAAACGAAGAAACATACGCCAATTACTTATTATACCTATCCGGGCACGCGGGTTTCTGTTTTAAATGAAGGCATTATGGCAAAGTATAATGCCTCGCGCGAGTTTCCGAAAATCGTAAATAAAAACACCAAGCATGGCAGCGCAGTTTACGACGACCGAACTACCATTTATTGGAGCGGTGTGGTGCACTTAGATGATTTTGGCAACGCCAACTTCGATTTTTTAACCAACGATGAAATTTCGAATTTCCGTATTACTGCCGAAGGTATAAGCGATGATGGTTTAATAGGCCATGCGGAAAAAACCTATGCCACGCAGGATGCTTTAACCATCACTGCTAAGTTTCCAAGTGAAGCAGTAAATGGTGATGTGCTGGACATACCGGTTGTTATCAGTAACACATTGCCTAACGCCACTACCGCCAAATTGAAGTTTACATTACCGAAGGGGTGGTGGCCACTTGCCGAACTACCTGCAAACGTTGATTTACCGGCCAATGGGTCCTTCACCGTACCGTTTAAAGTAAAAGCAGGAAAAGACGAAGGTGCCGCAGCTTTCGTTATTGAAGCCAACACCGATAAACACACGCAACGGCTTTACCGTAAGCTTACCTTGAAAAAGGCGGGATTCATGGTTTACAAAACAGAATCGGGCACCGCAGGCACCCAGGATTTTACCATGCAGTTACCGGCGGTGTTGGACAGCACCTTCAAAGCGCAGCTGATTATATATCCTTCAGGCATGAGTTCTTTGGTGGATGCGGTGAAGGGCATGATACAGGAACCGCATGGCTGTTTCGAACAGGTATCCTCCAGCACCTACCCCAACATTGTAGCCCTTAACATGCTTCAAAAAATGAAAGCTTCTGACCCTAAGTTACAGGATTGGGCTACTAAGTGTATTGCAGATGGTTATACGGCTCTCAGTAATTATGAGGTGCCCGGTGGTGGGTTTGATTTATATGGCAAAGCACCCGCTAACATTCCCATGACCGCCTATGGCCTTATGGAGTTTACACAAATGAAAAAAGTTTACCCAGCGGTTAGCGATGCATTGATTGAACGCACCCGTACTTTTCTTTTAGCGCAAAAGAACGGCTCATCATTTAACCTTGGCAGCAAAAACAATTACTACCCCGGGGCGAACAGGAAATACGTTGCCAATGCTTATATCTGCTGGGCCTTAAGTGAGGCAGGAGTAAAAGATATACAGGAAGTGGTGCAGGATTTATTAAAAACAATTTCATCCGGCAATGACCCTTACCAGTTAGCGCTTCTCGCCGGCACCTGCTACAACCTTGGCCTAACCAAAGAAGCAAGCACGCTGAACGAAAAACTGGCAGCCCTGCAATCTGCTTCAGGAGAATGGAGCGGTACCGAGAGCACCATTGTAGGCAGTTACGGAACATATGCTGACGTTGAAGCAAGTGCGCTTTGTGTTATCTCGCTACTGCATGAACATGATAAATACAAGAACCAGTTAACCAAAGGTTGCGGCTACTTACTTTCCAAACGCAGCTATGGGGGCCGTTTTGGCAATACGCAGGCTACCATATTAAGTCTGCGCGCCCTTACGGAATACTATGGCGTAAACCAGAATTTCTTCAATCCTGAAAATCCGAAATTCATCATTAACGGTTCATCGGTAGTTATGGATTCTTTCAGCCTGCAACCAAATTATGCCACTGTAATTGAAGGATTCAATCAGCTGTTAAATGCGGGAAACAACACTATGCGTTTTAATTACCCGGCTTCAGGAGATATGGCATCTTTTAACGTCAGTTGCTCCTGGCAAAGTTATTTACCTGAAAGCAATGCCGCTTGCCTGTTGAATATGCAAACCACCTTAAACAAAACCATTGTGCCTTTAGGCGAAACGGTGCGCATGGATGTTTCATTAACTAATAAAGCCTCTATCAAAGTGGCAACGCCTATGGTTGTGGTAAATATTCCATCGGGGCTAAGCCTGCAAAGCTGGCAGTTAAAAGAGTTAAAGGAGAAACAACAATTTGACTATTACGAAACGGAGGGCAATCAACTGCGCTTGTATTTCTATGGCTTTGCAGCAAATGAACAACGCAAAATATCACTTGACCTTAAAACGGAGGTGAAAGGTGATTACCGCGCGCAGGCAAGTAGCGCTTATTTATACTACAACGATAACGAGCGGCAATATGTAGAAGGCACGCACATTACCATACAATAGCAGCGCAACACATTTATGGCTTTGGCACCAATCAGGCCCCAAGCCCCGTTTCTGATTTAATTTCTTACTTCGCAGCCTAAACTGCAGTTATGAATAGCGAAATGCTGAGAGTAATTGATGAAGCGCTGAAAGAAGATATAGTAGATTTTGCAGGAGTAATTCCCACAGGCGATCACACTTCTTTAGCTTGTATTCCATATGCCAAAGAAGGGCGCGCACAACTGTTATGTAAGGCAGAAGGCATTTTAGCCGGTGTAGAATTGGCAGAGGTTGTTTTAGAAAAAGTGGATGCCACATTAAAGTTCGAAAAGCTTTTAAGCGACGGCCACAGAATTAAAAAAGGAGATATAGCCTTTAAAGTATACGGTGAAGTAAAATCCATTCTGCGTGCCGAACGCGTGTTGTTGAATTTCATGCAGCGCATGAGCGGTATTGCCACCAGCACATCCAAATTTGTTGACCTTGTAGAGGGCACTAAAGCGCGCATTTTAGACACGCGCAAAACCACACCCGTGCTGCGTCATTTTGAAAAATGGGCGGTTAGAATAGGCGGCGGCCACAATCATCGCTTCGGTTTGTTTGATATGATAATGATAAAAGACAACCATATTGATTTTTGCGGTGGGGTTGAACAGGCTATTGAAGCGGTTAAAAAGTATCAGCAGGCTAATGGCTTGAACCTACGGGTAGAAATAGAAGCGCGCAATTTGGATGATGTAAAAACAGTATTGCGTTGCGGAAATGTTGACCGCGTTATGTTCGATAACTTTACGCCTGAGTTAATGAAGGAAGCGGTGCAATTGGTGAATGGCCAAATGGAAACAGAAGCCAGTGGCGGTATTAACCTGCAAACAGTGCGCACTTATGCTGAAACGGGGGTAGATTTTATTTCCGTTGGCGCATTAACCCATAGCTACAATAGCCTTGACTTAAGCCTTAAAGCGTTTTAGAATTTAAGTCTTTTCCATTCGTCCTTATATTTACACCACAATGGAGGTACCCGGCAAGAAAAAAGTAATGTTCGTTATCAATCCTATCTCGGGTGTTTACAAAAAGAAAAACGTCCCGGAAAAGATTGCCCGTTACCTGGATTATGTCCAATTCGATTATACTATTCGCTTTACTCAATATGCCGGCCATGCCAGCTTAATTGCGCAGCAGGCGGTTGAAGAAGGTTATGACATTTGCGTGGCTATTGGTGGTGATGGAAGCGTTAACGAAGTGGCTCAAAGCCTTATTGGTTCCAACACTGCGCTTGGCATCATTCCCTATGGTTCCGGTAATGGTTTTGCAACCCACCTGCGCATTCCTCCGCGCGATGCAGAAAAATCAATCAACGTTTTAAATACAGGCAAAGTTGTTAAGCTGGATTTGATCAAATCAAACGTGCGCTATGTGGTGAGCAATGCCGGTTTCGGTATTGATTCTTCAGTAGCACGCCGCTTCCACCATCATACCATTCGTGGACTGGCTTCTTATGCATGGGCAGTAATTAAAGAGATGCTCTTCTACTTTCAGCCATTTGAAGCCAAGGTGGAAATTGACGATATAACCATTGATAAAAGCTTTTTCCTTTTCACTGCCTTTAACGCCAACCAATACGGTTACGATTTTGGCGTATTCCCTTTTACAAGCATGAAGGATGGAGTAATGGACGTTATCGTGCTGAACCGCTTTCCTTTATGGAAGATGTTTTATATAGTAGGTTGCTTGATGATGAAGCGCGCGGATTTAATTAAAGAAGCAGAATCGTACCGCGCTAAAAAAATTGTTATTCACGGCTCAAAGAAAATGGTGTATCAATTTGATGGTGACTCTATCATTTATCATGATGATGTAACTTTTGAAATTGTTCCGCAATGCATAAATGTTGTCGTTCCTTCTGACTTAAACGCGTATTAAATGAGCAAGAAAAAAGGCGATAAAGATGGTGTGGTTTATTCCACCAACCCTGATTATCAGTTCAACAATAATGATGAATCTACCGATAGTGTACAGCCCGGCAAGCAAACCTTGTATATTGTGCTTGAACGTTTAAAGGGAGGCAAAGTAGCTACAGTGGTTGAAAATTTTATTGGGCCGGAAGCTGAATTAGAGGCGTTAGGTAAAGAGTTAAAAACCAAGTGCGGCAGCGGCGGCAGCGTTAAGGACGGCGTTATTATAATACAAGGCGAACAACGCGATAAGGTAATTACCCTGCTGACTAAAATGGGTTACAAAACAAAAAAGAAGGGCGGCTAAGATGTGCGCATATAAACATGCTCGCGTAGCACTAAGTTACTTAGTACGCTAGCTGATTAACCTTTTTAGCCGTTAGCACTGAATATTGAGCTTACCTTATATTTTACATTAATAAGACCCAGTATTAATGATGTCAAAGAGAACATCATTAATACAACTTTATTCCACCCGGCGATTGCCTTATCTGTGAATGAGATAAACAAAGTCAACAGAATTGCTATTATTACTTTTGCTATGCCATAACCTTTAAAAAGGAGGTTATCAGAGAAATAAATTATTCGGAACCAAATGGCAAATTCGAGAAACAGTCCTAAAGTTCTAATGAACATTCCTGTCGTATAATGAAGAATGGAAAGACTTGAGAATAGCAAGCTTTCACCAATACAAAGTATGCCGATGCAATAATTTGCCAATAAAATAAGTAAGTATATTTTTCTTGACATTAGCCTCTCGAATTTGACTCTTTCATTAACTTACCACCTATAAGTTCACCACTTCTGCCGTTGCTGGTCGCCTGACCAGCCACCGCCATATTAGCAAACTTACACTTTGGGCCGGCTATTATTGTTTCATAATAAATATAGCATTTCATTAGATGTGTTGACAGGAATCAGCGCTAGTGGTTAATTTTGTTTAAACCGTATTTCAGAACAAATCCTTTGAGAAGAAAGAAAAACAATGAGATATTTTGCTATTGTAACTATACTCTTTTTTTTAGGGTGTAACATCCGTGAACAGGGCCATAATCAATCAAAAGAAAATGAAGATTATGAAAAGATTATCAGGCCATTAGAAGGTAAAATTTCTCAGGAAAACTTATTTGATAAAAATAAGGTGCTTCGCGAAAAGGGATTTACTAAAGAAGGGAAAAGATTCGGGGTTTGGCTTACATATAACCCGGAAAGGAAAGTTACCGGTTGTAAATATTATGATGAGGGGCTACCATATACTGATGTTAATATAAATTGTAGCGATTATGAAGTTACAAATTACAAGGTCGACTCCGATTTAGAATTTGTTGCACCAAAATTTTGGAAAAAACGGCACATGGATGATAATAAAGTGCTACTTTCCTTAGTAGGCACAAATTCCAGAGACACCATTCTTCCGCAAATTGTAGTTTATAGAGGAGAACTTAACGAACTTACGGGCTTGAGCCACGACTCAGTTGAATCAACCTATTGGTGGAACTTGCAAAAGCAATATGGTGGAGTGGAATTGCGAAGAATGACCTGGCGTAGAAACAATGTATTAGTTGCATTATATAGATTCAATCACTCAGGGCTTAAGATTATACAGTATGATATTATCTTAATCAGCAAAAACGCATACTATATTATATATTACAATGCTTATGATGATGACAACGGCAGTCATTTAAAATACGATACAATTTATATCCAGCTATTATATTCATTAAGATTATTTAATAAGAATTTATTTTGATATAGTAGAGCAATTGTTGGTTAGTAATCCCATTGTTCGTCAGACCACCGACACGGAATTGTTTTTCAAACTAACAACAATGCAATAGAAAGGCGGGCGATTTACTCCTTCACCAACTTACCACGTATAAGGTCACCACTGACGGTAGTTATCACATACAAATAACATCTCTTGATTAACGCATGAACATCCAAAACAGTAGTATTTGAATACAATTGCTTTTGCAATATGGATCTTCCGTCTATCTCAAAAAGCTGAATAGTGCTCATCCTCTCGGAACAATTAATAGTTACCTGGTCCCCAGCTGGATTAGGAAATACATTAACCACATCCGCATTACCTACTTTCTTAATTCCTGATACAAGCGACACACAACTAAAAGAATCTAATTGCTGAGTCAAGTAATCGTAACGCGTTTGCACAAATGGTTTTAAACCAAAGGCGCCTTGCAGGTCCGTATCAATATTTGAATCAAACTGGTTATTGGGAAAAAATTTTCGTGGGTCAGCATAAGCATCCGTCTTAATTCTGTTATGCAGCGAATCGATAATGTAACCCATATTGGTTGGGTTGAAATAATCATTTAACGCATTGCACACAAAGTTTTGAAACTCGTGCCAATACACACTATCCTGCGTCAACTTCACAAGTAAAGGCCTGTTAGTTTGCGGCGTAGGAACATAATTCATCGGCAAGGTTTCTAACTGATTAGAGGTTAAGCCATTTAAAAAAACACCGAAAGCCTCATTCACATCCCAGTTTATCCATTCAAAGCGGCTTGAGTCTGTGTTATGATAGATATAATAATTATGCCCGCTACCTGTGTAAGAATCAAGGTTGACAAACAAACTGGTAGTAGCCCAGCTTTTAATAAAAGAGGCCGTATTAAAGCTTACATCAAGGCTGTCACGATACTCCTGCCCTGCTGGTGTGTTATTGATATTATCCAACAGCCAAACTAAATCGCTCCAGTCGTTAATATCCTCGTTGGTCTTCAATTCATAATCGGCATAATAGCTTGCAGCATTGGCTCCCTTCCAACGTAAATCGCCATGGGGGTCGCCTTTAAACAAATTACCGCCTTTATTTCCAAAGTGAGACTTCACAAAGGTTTTGTCGACCTCCTCCACCAAAATATATAAGCCCCACAGTTGGTTGTTTACATACACGTTTGCATAATCTGCCCTGGGTGCCGGTATACCGTAGTGCCGTAAAAAGTCAAGGCAAATTTTTTCACGCAATAAGGTGGGGTCTTTAAAGCCATTGTTGAGGTTTAATTGTTTCAGTCCATCAATTTCATTGCCGGCTTTAAATTCTTCAAAGTCCAGTTTCCAGCTTTTTTTATCGCTGTTGTTATTGTAAGAAGAGTTGCCTTTAAACTTACAACCCACACTATCATAAGCTACGCCGTCAAACTCCACACTTGTAGCCATCAGGTAAATGTTAGAATCCAATTGCGTTCCAATAGTGTGGTATTGTTTCAACGTATCTAACCAACCATTAAATGGGAAGGTAATACGCACCTCATGAATCAGTTGGCCGGTATTAAAAATGTTATCGCCTGCCTGTTGGGCATTCAGAAGTGTGGCAAGCAACATAAACACGGACAGGAAGTAAACTCTCTTCATAAGCTATTTTAACAATAGACTGAACAATGTAACAAAAGTTTAGATGGCCAGGAAAATGAAGCGCACCGCATAAATTGCTGTAAACCATACGCTGAATTTGCCCTTAAGGTTTTTCCACACTGCGGTTGAACATTCCTAACAAATCAGCGCTACAGTATTATTATCTTCATGCCGTTTTTATTACGGCACACACAGCCTGAAAATTCTACAGTTTTTATGTCCAAGTTCTCGCATTTGCATACGCATACGCAGTTCTCGTTGTTAGACGGTGCTGCGCCCATTTCTTCGCTGTTTAAAAAAGCGGCTGCTGATGGTATGCCCGCACTTGCCATTACCGACCACGGCAACATGTTTGGCGTGTTTGAATTTGTGGCCGAGGCGGGAAAACATAAACTGCCTGATGGTAGCCCAATTAAGCCAATAGTAGGCTGCGAATTTTACTTAGTGGAAGACCGCACCCGTCAAAAGTTCACCAAAGAAGAAAAAGACCGCCGCTACCACCAATTGCTGTTAGCTAAAAATGCTGAAGGTTACAAGAATTTGGTAAAGCTTTGTTCGCTGGGTTACATTGAAGGATTATATGGCAAGTATCCGCGTATTGATAAAAGCCTTGTTGAAAAATACCATCAAAACCTTATTGCTACTACATGCTGCTTAGGTGCTGAAGTACCACAGGCTATTTTAAAAAAGGGTGAGGCCGAAGCGCGCAAAGTATTTGAATGGTGGTTAAATCTGTTTGGCCGCGAAAACTATTACATAGAACTGCAACGCCACGGCATGCAGGAGCAGGAAAAAGTAAATGAGGTTTTAAAAGGCTGGGCGAAGGAATACGATGTAAAAATTATCTGCACCAATGATTCGCACTATGTGGACCAGCAGGATGCCAATGCGCACGATATTTTGTTATGCATTAACACCGGCGAAAAACAAAGCACTCCCATCTTAAAAGAATTCAGCGATGACGATGTATCGGTAAAAGGTAAGCGTTTCGCTTTTTATAACGACCAGTTTTACTTTAAAACAACTGCTGAAATGAGCAAGTTGTTTGAAGAAGTGCCTGAAGCAATTCATAACACAAATGAACTTATCAGCAAGGTTGATCACCTGAAGTTAAAGCAGGATATCATGCTTCCTAACTTCCCCATTCCTTCTGAGTTCAAAATGCATGCTGATGATACGCTGAACCAATGGGAATACTTGCGCCACTTAACTATGGAAGGTGCGCGCAATCGTTACAAGGATGGCCTTACCCCTGAAGTGCAGGACCGTATTGACTTTGAATTGAACACCATTAAAATAATGGGCTTTGCGGGTTACTTCCTTATTGTGGGTGACTTTATTAAGGCTGGCCGCGATTTAGGGGTTATGGTGGGCCCGGGCCGTGGTTCGGCGGCGGGTAGTGTGGTGGCTTATTGCATTGGCATTACCAATATTGACCCTATTGCTTACAACCTGCTGTTTGAGAGATTCCTTAACCCGGACCGTAAGAGCATGCCCGATATTGACACAGACTTTGATGACGAAGGCCGCGATAAGGTTATTGACTACGTTGTAAATAAATACACTAAACAACAGGTGGCGCAAATTGTTACCTACGGCACCATGGCTGCCAAAATGAGTATTAAGGATGTGGCGCGTGTGTTGGATTTACCATTGGCTGAATCAAACGGCTTAGCCAAGCTGGTGCCTGAAAAACCGGGTATTGAGTTAGACCGTGTGTTGCACGCACCAATTGACGGCGATAAAAGTTTGAAAGAAAAAGAAGCGCTTAACTCCGAAGAAATTGAGGACGTTAAGAAGCTGCGTAAAATTTATGAAGGCGATACATTGGAGAGCAAAGTATTGCACGAAGCAGAAAAACTGGAAGGCAGTGTACGCAATACCGGTATTCACGCCGCAGGTATAATCATTGCGCCAAAAGACCTAACCGAGATTATTCCGGTGGCAATGGTGAAGGATTCACCGTACTATGTTACCCAGTTTGAAGGAAAGATAATTGAGGACGCAGGGGTTATTAAAATGGACTTCCTGGGCCTTAAAACGCTAACCATCATTCGCGATGCGCTGCGTTTGGTAAAACAAAACCACGGCGTTGAAATTGATATTGATGCTATTCCGTTGGATGATAAAAAAACCTTTCAACTTTACCAACGCGGCGAAACCAACGGTACCTTTCAGTTTGAAAGTGCCGGCATGCAGAAGTATCTGAAAGAGCTGAAGCCCGATAAATTCGACGACCTTATTGCCATGAACGCCCTCTACCGTCCCGGTCCGTTGGCATATATACCCAACTTTATTGCACGTAAGCACGGCCGCGAAAAGATTACCTACGACCTTGCTGATATGCAGGAATACCTGGAAGAAACCTACGGTATTACCGTTTACCAGGAACAGGTGATGCTGCTGAGCCAAAAACTGGCGGGCTTCGGTAAAGGAGATGCGGATGTATTGCGTAAGGCAATGGGTAAGAAAGACCGCGCTACACTAGACAAAATGAAAAGCAAATTCATGGACGGTGCGAAAGCAAAAGGCCATGATGCAAAAACGCTTGATAAGGTTTGGACCGACTGGGAAGCATTTGCTCAATATGCCTTCAACAAATCGCACTCCACCTGTTATGCTTTTGTGGCCTTCCAAACCGCTTACTTAAAAGCCAATTACCCTGCTGAGTACATGGCCGCAGTACTTACGCATAACCAAAGCAATATTGATAAGATTACCTTCTTTATGGAGGAGTGTAAGCGCATGGGCATACCGGTTAAAGGGCCTGATGTGAATGAAAGTAATGTGCAGTTCAGCGTAAATGATAAAGGAGAAATCCGCTTTGCGCTTTCTGCGGTTAAAGGTGTTGGCGAAGCTGCGGTGGAATCAATTATTGAAGAGCGTTCCAAAAATGGCCCGTTCAAAAGCATTTTTGAATTTGCAAAACGCGCTAACCTTCGTGCAGTAAACAAAAAAGCCTTTGAAGCATTGGCCTTGGCAGGCGCCTTCGATAGCTTCGGATTAAACCGCGCCGCTTACTTCACACCTGATAAAAAGGACGGCCTAAATGCCATTGAAAAAGCATCCAAGTATGGAGCTGTTTTACAGAACTCACAAAACCTGAATCAGAACTCCCTCTTTGGTGGTAATGATTCGGCGGGTGCTGATATACCCGAACCGGTTATTAGCCCTTGCGAAGAATGGGCCCTATTGGAAAAGCTGAAGAAGGAGAAGGAAGTAATCGGCATGTATTTGAGCGGCCACCCTTTAGATGACTACCGCCTGGAAATTGAAACCTTTACTAACTGTGCTTTAAAAGAGATTGATTCCCGCAAAGACAAAGAATCAAAAATTGCAGGTATTGTATCTACAACAGAAACAAAGGTGGCTAAAAACGGTAACCCATATTGTCGTTTTACTTTAGAAGATTTTGACGGCACTTATAACTTTGCCCTGTTCGGTAAGGATTATATGGCTTTTAAAACGTTTATTGAAACACCAGGTGCATTACTACATATAACAGGCAAATACCAAACCCGTTGGGACGGCAAGGAATATGAATTTAAAATTCAGAAGATTGACCTGCTGCCTGATATCCGTGTTAAGCTTACTAAGTCACTTACGCTGGAGTTAGGGCTAGCTGAAGTTAGCGATAACCTGTTAAGCGAATTGCAAACGCTTATTGCCAAGTATCCCGGTAAGCTAAAGCTGCGTTTTAAAATTCGTGACGAAGAAGAAGGAATAATGCTGGGCATGAATGCATCCAACTCATCCATTGAGTTAAGCAATGATTTGCTTAAGGAACTGGATACAATGCATATTCCTTACAGTCTTAACTAAGCGAAATTCTTTAACCAGTAATTGGTGCAGGCAAGGCGCCATACGAAAGCCGCTTTGCTTGTATCGCCTTTTTTGTAATTCTCTACCACTTCGCGCAGCTTATCCTGCTTCACCCAATGGAAGCGGTTGTAATCAATATCCAGCAAAAATTTAAGCGGGCCGTTAAGCCATTTAATTTCTCCGGGTGTTACAAAACCTTTTTTGTCTTTACGCTCATAAACAGCTGTAGGCAGAATAGGCTTTAATGCCTCGCGCAAAATGTATTTGGTTTCTGCTTTATCGTTTATGCGGTCTTCACGCTGTAAGGTAAAGGCAAACTCAACCAGCTTATGTTCAAGAAATGGCACGCGCGACTCTATAGAAAAAGCCATGGAGTTACGGTCTTCAAAGTGCAATAAGGTTTGCAAGGTGGTATTCAGCAGAATGTGATAAAGGAAGTTATTGAACTTATCTCCCGTTTTATCTTCAAAGAAAACATGCTCCTCATCCTTTTGTAAAAACGAATTCAGGCGGCTGAATTCAAGACTGTACATTCTATTCTCGTTGCTAAAAGCTCCCGCCACACTCTTCATTAAAAAGTCACGCTTTTTAGCCGATGAAAAGCGTTCTCTATCTGCCAACGCATTTAAAAGAGAAGCACCCTTAAAAACTTTACCGCTGCTAAACATTGAGCCTATGACTCTATAAAACGAATGCAGATATCCCCCCAAGTATTCATCAGACCCTTGCCCATCAATGGCAACAGTTACGCCTTCGCGTTTAGCTAGTTGCATTAGGAAGTACTGCGAGATAAATGATGAGCCTAATAATGGCACATCGGCATGGTAAGCAATATTGTGGAAGCTATCTGTTATCTGCTGGTTGCTTGGCGAAAAGTAGTGCGGCTCAATATTCGGATACTTATTAACCACTTCCTTCACAAACGGGCGCTCATCTACATCATCCTCATAATAAATAGAAAATGACTTAATCGGCGTATCAGGCAATAAAGTCGAATACATCGAAGATATAGCCGAAGAATCTAAACCACCGCTTAAGCAGGTGCCATTAGGCACATCACTGCGGCTGTGTAAACGAACTGAATCAGAAAAAAGCGTGAAGAACATTTCTTTCTTCTCCTTCCAACTCATGCCGCTTGCGGGTCGGTTAAAATCAATATCCCAATAACGGCTTATAGTCACTTTGCCATCCTGCCAAACTAAATTGTGGGCGGGCTCCAGGTTGTTCACCTGCGTATAGAAGGTTTCGTTTCGGTAAACGCTCCACACCATTTGCAGGCCGCGGTTAAGCTGATGGATATTTAAATCGTTGCTGAAAAAGGGCAGTTGTTTCAGCGCTTTATATTCAGAAGCCCAATAAACGTTCTCGCCAATCTGTATAAAGTAAAAGGGCTTTATGCCAAAACGGTCGCGAGAGCAAAAAAGCTTGCGTTGGGTTTTATCCCAAAGAGCAAAGGACCACATGCCCGTAAAGTGCTTAACGCAATCCTCGCCATAATGCTTGTAAGCGGCGCACATTACCTCCGTATCGCCTTGTGTGCGAAAAGCATAACCTCTCTTTTCAAGGTCCGCTCTTAACTCAAGGTAATTGTAAACCTCACCGTTGAAGGCAATGACTATATCCTGGTATTCAAAAGGCTGGTTCGCCTCATCAGACAGGTCAATAATTTTAAGGCGGTTATGGCCTAAGGATACTGGCCCATCTACAAATACATTCGAAGCTTCCGGGCCACGATGCGTAATACACTTCAGCATTTTGTGGTTCAGCTCGCGCTTCTCCTCCACTGAAAGTTTCGTATCAATAAAACCGGCTATCCCGCACATGCGATTGTAATAATAGCGGTATTTTCTTTATTAGAAATTGGTAGTTAACGTCTGCTAACAAAATGTGAGCGCCTTACTTCGCATTCATTCCGCATTCTAAATTCTGCATTCCGCATTTCCTAGAAGCCGTCCCCGTCCAACAGATTGCCAATGCCACCTAATAGACTTCCCTCCTCTTTTCGCTTCCCGAATTGTGGGGAATAAGAAATAATGCGTGAGGCCAAACGTGAAATCGGTAAGGTTTGCAGCCACACTTTTCCGGGGCCGCGCAACACAGCGAAAAAGAAACCTTCACCACCGAAAATAGTATTGCGTATGCCGCCAATCATCTGTATATCGAAATCAATATCCTTGGTATAAGCTACTACACAGCCTGTATCAATGTGTAACACTTCGCCTGCAGCCAGTTCACGCTCAATGATGTGACCGCCCGCATGGCAAAAGGCCATACCATCACCTTCCAGTTTTTCCATAATAAAACCTTCTCCACCGAATAAGCCGGTGCCCAAACGTTTTTGAAACTGTATGCCCACGCTAACGCCCTTGGCTGCACATAAAAAGGCATCCTTTTGGGCTATAATTCTGCCACCCAATTGTTGCAGGTCCAAAGGGATAATTTTACCCGGATAAGGCGAGGCAAAAGCCACACGCGCTTTACCGTTGCCCGTTTGGGTATAGGTGGTCATAAACAGGCTCTCGCCGGTTAATATTCGCTTACCGGCACTGAATAACTTATCCATAATGCCCCCTTGCGGATTGCTACCATCGCCAAAAATGGTTTGCATTTGTACAGTAGGGTCCTTATACATAAATGCCCCTGCTTCAGCAATTACCGTTTCCTGTGGATCTAATTCAATTTCTACGCACTGCATTTCTTCTCCAAAAATGCGATAGTCTATTTCGTGGTTTGTCCTCATGTCTTTTTGTTTTTTGTGCTTTGCACGCACAAATGTAGCAGTAAGGACGTAGGCGCGGAACAAATATTGTGCGGAAATTCCTAGTCGGGTATTTTAATATAAATACCCATTACGTGTTTCATTTCTTCTTCAAACAAACCAACTTCTTTAAACACGGTTGTGCCATCCCCCATCTTCTTAAAATCCTTCAAGGGAATAACGGTATAGGCATGGCCCCATTTGCTGAATGAAATACCTTGCACGGAATCAACATCTACTTCCAAGCTGAACTTTCCGTTCTCATCTGTAATGGTATGATATGTAGTGTTGTTAACTGAAATATATACTTCCTCCAAAGGTTTGCGTGTTTTGGCATCTACCACTTTGCCTTCTACTATAAGCTTTTCCGGTTTTAAAACAGCAACCGGCTCTTCTGCTTTTTTGTTTACCGCTGCCGTTGTATCCGCAACTGATATGGTCGTTGCCACTCCGGGTTTTGTATTGTTATCCGTGCTGGCCCAAAGTTTAGCGGCCGAGAGAAAGGCAAGCACGGAGGCAACTATAGCTTTCCAGCTGAACGGAGATTCATTTACCTGCCGCCTGGTAATACTTACATCTATTTGATCAATTCTGAAACGGCCGCAATGGCTTTGGCCACTTTGGATTATGTCATAAATTTCACTTTCCGTTTTGGTGGTAAAGTCTACAACATTAGTGCGGCAGGCTTTACAAAATGCGCCCCGTTCGGTGGCGGTCATTTCATTCCAGTTTTCTGAACAAGGTTTGGGTATAAGCAGTTTAATGGGTTTAGCCATAGGTATTGGTTTTAAAAGAGATGAACGCTTCTTCCAATTCCATATCAAACGGTATTTAGGCCTGATTATTTAACAAAGGGCAGAAGAAATAACCCCAAGCCTGCTAAGGCACTAATTACCAGCCACAAAACCATATTTACGTTGAACTTCTTTATAGCTATTACAGAAATAACCAGCCAGACTAATTGCGCAAAGCGAATGCGCATGTTTGGTTCTTCATTACATGAACCACGATACAACGCCATAACGATAAACAGGAAAAGATTGGCAATAACACCAACCACCGCAGCAGTAACAAAACTCAAAGCCTTTTTTATGCTTTTGTTTTCCTGGGTGGCCTCTACAATTGGGGCACCAAACAAAATGAAAGCAAAGGACGGCAGAAAGGTATAGAAAGTAGTTACCAATAAACCTACCGCTCCCCAGCCAACTGAAAAGCCCATGTTGCGATAGGAACCCATAAAGCCTACAAAAGTCAATACCATAATCAACGGCCCAGGTGTTGATTCACCCATAGCAAGCCCATCCATCATTTCAGGCATACTTAACCATCGCAAATGGTTTACAGCTTCTTGCGATACGTACGTAAGCACGCTATAAGCGCCACCAAAAGTTACAACCGCCGCCCCGCTGAAAAACGTTATCAGCTTTTGCCAAAAGCCAAAATTCTTTTGCAATAGGAACAATACACCCAAGGGTATCATCCACAGTACAGCAAAAACCAAAAGCAGTTTTATTACACGCTTAATGCTGATGCTTGTATCAATAGCTGATTTATTATTGATGTAATAACTGCTCTCGTCATCATCACCTTTTACAATGGTTTCTTCATCATCAGTTTTAAAGATGTAAGCGTGTACTAAGCCTGCTGCCAACGCAGCAAAAATTACCAACGGGTATGGTACATGCACAAAGTATATTGCCGCTAACGCAAATGCTGCAATGGCAAAATCTACAGGCCTTTTAAGCGCCTTCTCTCCTATCTTTAATAAAGCCACAAATATTATAGCGGCTACTGCCGGCTTTATACCATCAAAAATGGCAGTAACCAATTGCAGATTGTGGTACTGCACATAAAGCACGCTAAGCGCCAGCATTATTATAATGGAAGGTAATATGAAAAGTAAACCGGCAATAACACCACCCAAAGTGCCATGCATTAGCCAACCTGTATAGGTAGCCAATTGCTGCGCCTCCGGGCCCGGTAATAGCATGCAGTAGTTAAGCGCATGCAAAAACCGCGACTCACTGATCCATTTTTTCTTCTCTACCAGGTATTCATGCATAATGGCAATTTGGCCGGCAGGGCCGCCAAAGCTTATAAAGCCCAGCTTTAACCAAAACAGAAATGCTTCTTTAAAAGAAATCTTCTGCACTAGTCGAACTTCTTAAATGCAAAAAATACTGCGCCCAGTATAAGGGCAAAACTTACCAGGTAGTTCCATTTCAGGTCTTCGCGCAGGTAAAGGATAGAAAAGCCCGCAAAAACGGTAAGCGACAAAGCTTCCTGCATAATTTTTAGCTGGGCCGTAGTAAAACTGGCACTGCCTATGCGGTTGGCAGGCACTTGCAGGCAGTATTCAAAAAAGGCAATCAGCCAGCTTACAAGAATTACCTTCCATAAGGCTACATTTTTATATCTCAAATGGCCATACCATGCAAAAGTCATAAACACATTACTGGCTAACAAAAGGGCAACTGTCTGCATCGTTCATCGTTTGATGCGAAATTTAGAAACTTTCTTTTGCCTTATTTTAGCCCAAAACAATTTAATGCCACGCATTTTACCACTTCAGCAGTTTTCAGAGGAAATTAAAACCGCCCATATACAGCACAAAGAACTTTACAACGGCCGCATAACAAACATGAAGGCTACCATGAGCCGCTCTAAGTTGGTGTTTGATACCTATATGATGTGGTACCCCTTATATGAACAGGTAAAAAAAATAACAGGCGAAAGAACGGCTTACCTTTTTGCCTTTGCCGTTTCCAGCGGTAGCAATTGCCCCTTATGCACTACTTATTTTCGCAAACTGATTGTTGAGCATGGCGAAAAGCCCGAAGACCTTAAGCTAAGTGCTGAAGAACAGCAACTGCTGGATTTTGGCAGCGCTGTAGCAGAAAATAAAGGCTATATCAATAATGAAATTTACGCCCCGATTAAACAGCGGTTTAGTGAAACAGAGATTGTGATTTTAGTAGCCTTTGCGGGGCAAATGATTGCCACTAATATTTTCAACAATGTTTTAGAAGTTGAAATAGACGAATACCTTGCACCTTATATAAAAACACCGCCCAATGAATTTAAATCTTAAAGGAAAAACTGCATTTGTAACCGGCGCCGCACACGGTCAGGGCCGCGCTTCGGCGATAGCATTAGCTAAGGAAGGCGTAAACATTGTTGCCTTTGATATTGCTAAACCTTTGAAATACCCCGGCTATGGTTTAGGCACTGCTGATGATTTGGAAACCCTGGCAGAAGAATGTAAAAACGCCGGAGTGGAGTGTTTAATATTTAAAGGTGATGTGCGCAATGATGCGGATATAACTGCTGCTGTTAAGGGCGCTATAGATAAATTCAAAAAAATTGACATCCTTTTTAATAATGCCGGTATTTGTGCTTACGGCCTTACGCATGAGTTAACTGAAGAAGCATGGGATAGCATGCTGGATATTAACTTGAAAGGCCCGTGGATGGTTGGGCGCCGTATTATCCCTTTCATGATGGAGGAAAAGAAAGGAGTTATCATAAATAACTCCTCGGTGCTTGGTATGCGCGGCGGTAACCGGTTAAGCCATTATGTTGCCAGCAAATGGGGCTTGCGCGGCTTAACCAAAAGCTGGGCTCTGGAGCTAGCACAATACAATATCCGTGTGGTATCTGTTCACCCTACGGGTGTTAATACACCAATGAATGATGGCCTTGCCGAACTGGAAGGCCTTACGCCTAAAGAAATCGGCGAACGCTCTGCCGGTAACTTAATGCCTGTGCCTTGGGTTGAACCGGAAGATATTGGCAATGCGGTAGTGTTTCTTGCATCGGATGCCGCCCGCTTTGTTACGGGTTCAGAATTACTGGTTGATGCGGGACTAATAACCAAATAATCAATTTCTAATCATCCAACAAAAGCAGGTTATCTATTATCAAATAGAGTCAAGCCGGAAGTATTTGCTTATTGGTATTTGTTTATTGCTGTTTATTATTGTAAGGTGATTACTAAAAAATCGAAGTACGCCATTAAGGCCTTAATTTATTTGGCCAAACGCGACCCGAAAGAACCCGTGCTGATTGAAGCCATTTCTACGGAAGAAAAAATTCCGAAGAAGTTTTTGGAGGCTATTCTACTGGACCTCCGCAAAAACGGAATTTTGGGAAGTAAAAAAGGAAAAGGCGGTGGCTACTACCTGATTAAAAAACCCGAGGAAATAACAATGGCTGAAGTGCTCCGTCTTTTTGATGGGCCAATAGCGCTGGTTCCCTGTGTTGCCCACAAATATTACGAAGCCTGCGAAGAATGTATGGATGAAATTACCTGCCCCATACGCGAAGTGTTCCGCATAATACGCGAACAAACCGTTGCCACCCTTAAGGACAACAACTTTGCTGAATTAGTAACGAAAGAAAAGAAGCTGAAACGCTACCGTAAGTAGTTTAATACTCCGGCCAGTAGGTGCAAGTAAATTGTATTTCAGGATATTTATTTCCCCAGCCACACAAAAAGGTATCGCCGGTTAGCTGGTAATCCATACTCATAATCATACTATCCTGTTGAAATGATACACTAAGACTTTTCGGGTGATAGTCCACACCGTTAATGTTTATCAGCCAATCGCAACCATCGCCCGCCAAAGGCCCTGTGTAATGCACTAAACCTTCGTGCGAACATTTGTTTTTGGGTTTTACACAAGCGGTTAAACTTATAACCATTGCGGCAATAATCAGCAGGCTTAAATTCTTCATGCTTACTAAACGAATGCTAGCTGCAAATGGTTGCCTAAATTCCAAAAGGTTTAAAATGCGCATGGGTGGCCACGTATATATTGGCTAAAAAAAACAAGTATAAGTATATCCAAAGTCCATCAACAAAATGCCAGTAAAGGCTTAAAAGATTAACCCGCATTTTACTGAATGGGTCAATTTCAAAAAGCAGAGCCTTAACCTGGTCGTTACGGCTTTCAAGCGAGCGTACCAGGAACCACCCAAGTATTACAATACCAACTACTAAATGTACCAGGTGCAAACCACTAATAACATATAAATAGGCGCCCGCAACATTGTTGCTCAACTTTACGCCATTAGCAATCAACTGCTGCCATCCCACAATTTGAAAAACGGTAAACGCTATACCCAAAGCCGCTGTTACCAGCAAACCATTAGAATAGCCCTTCCAATCATCAGCCAGTATAGCCTTGCGGGTTTGGCCCATGCTATAGCTTGATACCAGGATAATAATAGTATTGGCATGAAAAATTAGCGGCAATTGAAAGTTATTAAAGCCGGTACCCAGCGTAGTTAAAAAGTAAGAAACAGATAGAAACAGAAAGGCAGAGGAAATACCCATTAAAACCAGAAAGGTAAATATCCTTAGGGGATGGTATTTAACCCGTAACTCCAGCGCAGTGGGTTCAGAACCTTTAGCAGATGTTGTAATTTTCATACTCGCTACCCAACAAATTTGAGCTTTCTACACTTAAAACGGTCATTTTTCATCTTAAATATTCTATACTGAACATTTTAATGCCTTTTTTGTTTAGACAGCGTCTAAATTGTGTCCGAAAAGGGTTAAATTCGCGCTCCGTTTATGGATGCCGGTCACTACAAAAATGTGACCCCAAAATTATGGCCGAAAGTGATAAAATAATAGAGGAAGTAACCTCAGGAGAGTATAAATACGGCTTCGTTACAAACATTGAGCAGGAAATGGCTCCCAAGGGTTTGAGCGAGGATATAGTGCGTTTTATATCGGCTAAGAAAAATGAACCGGAATGGATGCTGGAATGGCGCTTAAAAGCCTACCGCGCCTGGTTAAAAATGGAACAACCGAAGTGGCAAAACGTCCATTTCCCGGCCATCAATTTCCAGGATATTATCTATTACGCCGGCACCAAGAAAAAGAAGCAGGTTAATAGCCTTGATGATATTGACCCGGAAATTCGCGCTACCTACGATAAACTGGGCATACCTATTCAGGAGCAGAAAGTATTGGCCGGTGTTGCGGTAGATTACGTAATGGATAGCGAAAGTGTGATAACCACCTTCCGCGAAACTTTAAAAGAGAAAGGAATCATTTTCTGTTCTATAGCCGAAGCAATCCGCGAGTATCCTGAACTGGTAAAACAATACCTGGGCAGCGTGGTACCTGCGCGCGATAATTATTACTCTGCTTTAAACAGTGCGGTTTTCAGCGATGGCAGTTTTGTTTACATTCCAAAAGGTGTGCGTTGCCCTATGGAGCTTAGCACCTACTTCCGTATAAATGCTGAAAATACCGGCCAGTTTGAACGGACTTTAATTATTGCAGACGATAACAGCTATGTAAGTTACCTTGAAGGCTGCACAGCCCCAATGCGAGATGAAAATCAATTACACGCTGCGGTGGTGGAACTGATAACGCTGGATAACGCTGAAATAAAATACAGCACGGTGCAGAACTGGTACCCCGGCGATAAAGAAGGCAAGGGCGGCATTTACAACTTTGTAACCAAGCGCGGCATCTGCAAAGGTGTAAACTCAAAAATAAGTTGGACCCAGGTAGAAACCGGCTCGGCTATTACATGGAAATACCCAAGCTGCATTTTAAAAGGTGATAATTCAATTGGTGAGTTTTACAGTGTGGCGGTAACCAATAATTACCAGCAGGCCGATACCGGCACCAAAATGATACACATAGGTAAGAACACCCGCAGCCGTATTGTAAGCAAGGGTATTAGTGCAGGCAAAAGCCAAAACAGCTACCGTGGTTTAGTACAAGTGCATGCTACGGCTGATAACGCCTATAACTTTTCACAGTGCGATAGCTTATTGATTGGCGATAAATGCGGTGCGCATACTTTCCCTTACCTGGAGATTAAGAACAACAGCGGCAGAGTGGAGCACGAAGCCACCACATCAAAAATTGGCGAAGATTTATTGTTTTACTGCAACCAGCGCGGTTTAACCGATGAGGAAGCAGTAAACATGATTATAAACGGTTATTGCAAGGAAGTTTTCCAGCACCTGCCTATGGAGTTTGCCATTGAGGCGCAGAAACTTTTAAGCATTAGCCTTGAGGGAAGCGTGGGCTAACGAAAAACAGCCTTTAAAAAAGCAGGGAATTACAAACTTTGTAGTATGAAACTCGGAAACCTGCTGCGGCTGTTTAGAATGTATGAAACAGGAAAGTTTGTTTATACAAAGTTGCTTAAACCGGCTTACCTGGAATTAAGAAAAGATGCTTATGCCTTAGATGCGGATAAGCGAACGGTAAACAGAAAAAAGAAAAAGAGTAATGCTATCAATCAAAAACCTAAACGTAGCCATAAACGGCAACCAAATACTTAAGGACTTTAACCTTGAGATAGGTAAGGGCGAAGTGCACGCCATTATGGGCCCTAACGGTACAGGTAAATCTACACTGGCTTCAACCCTTGCCGGTAAAGAAGAATACGAAGTGCTTTCAGGCGAAGTTTTTTATAAAGGCGAGAACCTGCTGGAAATGGATGCCGATGAGCGTGCACGCTGCGGTGTTTTTTTAGCATTTCAATACCCGGTAGAAATTCCGGGGGTTAGCGTAACCAACTTTATGAAAGCAGCAGTTAATGCTAAACGCCGCCATTTAGGCCAGGACCCTATTGAGGCTAAAGATTTCCTTAAAATGATGAAGGAAAAGCAGGCGCTGGTTGAAATGAAAAAGGATATGGTGAGCCGCAGCCTGAACGAGGGTTTTAGCGGTGGTGAAAAGAAGCGCAACGAAATTTTTCAAATGGCTATGTTAGAGCCTTCGCTGTGTTTGTTAGATGAAACAGATAGCGGCCTGGATATTGATGCGCTGCGCATTGTTGCCACCGGTGTAAACAAACTACGTACCCCCGACCGTAGCTTTATTGTAATTACCCACTACCAGCGTTTATTGAATTACATAGTGCCCGATTACGTGCATGTAATGTTTGGTGGCCGCATAGTAAAAAGCGGCGGTAAAGAATTGGCCCTGCAACTGGAAGAAAAGGGTTACGACTGGATTAAAGACGAGGTAGCTGTATAATGGCCTTAAACGAAAAAATAGCAACTGAGTTTACCGCGCTGGAAGGTGGCTTAACCGCCCTAAACAGCGAGGCCTTGCACCAGTTAAGGTTGCAGGCCATTAGTGCGTTTAATGCACTTGGCATACCTTCCACCCGTCACGAGGAGTGGAAGTACACCAACATAAAAACCAAACTTCCGGAAACAATTACCTTATTACCCGCAGCCGCCGGTTCAACTGCTGCATACCATAAGTTTGCCAATGTAAATGCATGTAAGCTGGTATTTGTAAATGGTAATTTCAGTAAGGAATTATCAAGTATTACAGAAGAAGCCGGCTTGATTGTAAGTTCACTTAAAGAAGCATACACCGCACATAAGTCTGTAGTTGAGAAACACTACGGCAAGCTTATAAAATATAACGAGGAGCATTTTGCTGCTTTAAATACAGCCTTCGCTACGGATGGCGCTTTCATACAGGTTAAGCGAAACACTAAAGTAAATCAGCCTGTTTTTATTATTCACCTGTTTACTACTACCGAAAGCTTTACGCAAAGCCGTAACCTTATTGTTGCAGAAGAAGGCAGTGAAATAACCCTGGTGGAAGATTTTCAATGCAGCGGTTCGGCTTCCTTTTTTAACCACGTAAGTGAGATAGTTATTGCAGACAATGCCTCAGTAAACATTACCAAGCTGCAAACAGAAACCGCTAATGCCACCGGTGTTTATACGCTTGAAGCTGAAATAAACCGCGATGCCCGTTTCACCTGCAATACGTTTACGTTTGAAGGCAAACTAATCCGCAATAATTTAAATGCACGTTTAGCGGGGCAAAATGCTGAAGCGCATTTAAACGGGCTTTACTACGGCACCGGCGATTCATTGATTGATAACCACCTGTTGGTGGACCATATAGTGCCTAATTGCCAAAGCAATCAATTGTATAAAGGCATATTAGATAATGAAGCTTCAGGTGTTTTCAATGGCAAAATATTTGTAAAGCCTGATGCGCAAAAAACAAATGCGTTTCAATCATCAAAAGGTATTTTGCTTTCGCCAACTGCCTCAATAAACAGCAAGCCGCAGTTAGAAATTTTTGCTGATGATGTAAAGTGCAGCCACGGTGCAGCTATTGGCCAGTTAAATGAAGCAGCAGTATTCTATTTACGGGCAAGAGGCATACCTGCTGATGAAGCCAAGGCCATGCTGACGTTTGCCTTTGCTAATGAGATAATTGAAACACTGCAAAACGAGGATATAAAGGCTTACCTCTCAGAAATTTTAAGAAAGCGATTGAACATCAGCTTATAACTATGAAAACGGAAACGGCAGCTAAAGTGTTAGATGTAAATAAAATAAGAGAGCAGTTTCCCATCCTTCATCAGCAGGTTAATGGCAAACCACTGGTTTATTTAGATAATGCAGCAAGCTCTCAAAAGCCGTTGGCTGTAATAAATACCATTAAAGATTACTACGAGCGCTATAACAGCAACATTCATCGCGGTGCGCATCATTTGGCACAGTTAGCTACTGAGGCTTACGAAAACGCGCGAACAACCGTAGCAAAGCATATAAACGCCAAAAGCGAGCGCGAAATAAATTTTGTACGCGGAACTACCGAGGCTATAAATCTTGTGGCTTCCACCTATGGCAGAAAGTTTGTAAATGCCGGCGATGAAATAATTATTACTGCAATGGAACACCACAGCAACATTGTTCCCTGGCAAATGCTGTGTGAAGAAAAGGGCGCTACGCTGCGCGTTATACCTATTACTGATAAAGGCGAAATTATTTTTGAAGAGTATTTGAAGCTGCTGAGCGATAAAACAAAAATCGTTTCCATTGCTTACGTTTCTAATGCATTAGGCACTATACACCCCGTTAAAGAGGTTATTGCTGCCGCTCATAAAGTTGGTGCAGTAGTTTTTATTGACGGTGCACAGGCTTTGCCCCATATGCAGGTGGATGTTCAGGATTTAGATTGCGACTTTTTAGGTTTTAGCGGTCATAAGGTATTTGCCGGAACAGGTATCGGGATTTTATATGGTAAGGAAGCTTTGTTAGAAGCTATGCCCCCTTATATGGGCGGTGGCGAAATGATAAAGAGCGTATCCTTTACAGGAACTACCTATAACGATCTTCCCTACAAGTTTGAAGCGGGCACTCCTCATATTGAAGGAGGTATTTCATTGGGCGCTGCCTTAAACTATATGCAGCAGGTGGGTATTAACGCCATTGCTGAGCACGAGCATGCCTTATTGCAATACGGCACTGAAAAACTTGGCGCAATCGATGGGCTTCGTTTAGTCGGAACTGCTGCGCATAAATCGTCGGTAATTTCATTTCTGGTAGATAATGTACACTCCTACGACCTTGGTGTATTACTGAATCAGCAAGGCATTGCTATACGCACCGGCCACCACTGCTGCCAACCACTTATGGACCGCTTTAAAATTGAAGGCACCTGCCGCGCTTCATTCGCTTTCTACAACACCTTTGAAGAGATAGACATACTTCAAGCCGCTCTTAAGCGCGCTATAAAAATGCTTGGTTAATATTTACTTAACCACATAGAATCATCAGATAGAGATTTTAGGAAACCAAACCTATGTGCCTATGTGGTTCACTTGGTTCAAAATTGTATTTACTTTGTCCTTATGAAAAGCATGCAGGAAATAGAGAATGAAATAGTGGAAGACTTCGAACTGTTTGACGACCAAATGGACAAGTACGAACACATTATTGACCTCGGCAAAAAGCTTCCTCAGCTTGATGAGAAATATAAAACGGATGATTTTCTGGTAAAAGGTTGCCAAAGTAAAGTATGGCTGCATGCCTATGAAAAAGAAGGCCTCATTTACTTTGAAACAGATTCCAATACTGCCATAACAAAAGGAATAATAGCCTTGCTTGTGCAAGTTCTATCGGGCCAAAAGCCGCAGGATATATTGAACAACAAGCTGGAATTTATTGATCGTATTCAACTCCGCTCCCACCTTTCTTCGCAGCGTTCCAACGGCCTAACCGCCATGATACAGCGCATGAAAGCTTATGCTTCTGCATTTGCTAATGGGTAACTATAAAACGGGCTACTGCCTTTTTGCCATTCACGGTTACTGTAGCTATATACATGCCGTTCGCTAAATAACGGGTATCAATAGTTGAAGAAGTTGGGCTACTCAAACTGAAAAGCAGATTTCCCCTTAAATCAGAAATAGTTATAGCTGATATCGTACCTTCATTAAAGCGCAGGTTCACAAAATCATCAGCCGGATTCGGGAAAACTTCCACTCCGCTTCCAAAGTTTTTCTTTGATTGGTTAACATCCAGAGAAATATCGCATCCCGCAGGCGTAAGTGTAAACGAACGCCATAAACCTCTTGCATCTGTAGCTGCGTATATAACCGGGCAACCATCTTCTAACAAATTGCTCTGGCTTAGCGCAGTTACAGGCACTTCACACATTGCACCATTATCACGAACAAAGGATTGACCTCCATTCGTGCTACTCCAAACTCCATTTTCTGTACCGATAATGTAATTGTTAGAGTTGGCGGCATCAATTAAACAGGCGTAAACAGGGTTATTCTTTAACCCTAACTGCACCAAGTTCCAACTACCACCACCGTTAGAGGTAAGGAAAATGGTTGAGTCTTCTGAAGATTCCGCATAAGTGCGCAATACTACAATAGCTCTATCAGCATTTGTTCTATCCACAGCAATATCCTCAACATTAGCTGAAAACACCGGTAGTTGCATAATGCTTAGCGTTACGCTATCCTTGTTTAACCAGTTAGCTGTACTTCGCACTCTATTAAGGCCTTTTACCTTTATAACTCTACCAACGCTGTTGCCTGCGTACAGTACATCGCCGTCTGAAGAAAAAGCGAAACAACTTACATTAGCCGTTAAACTATCCGCAATCATATACCAATCATTCGTAGCCGCGGTGTCTAAGGCATGCCGCTTCATCCAAATACCGCAACCGGTAGAAAGCAATAATCTGGACTGCACCGCATCGGGAACCATCAATTCATCGCCGGCACTTAAATTTACAGGGGTTACATAAGGAAAAACTTTACCTGCTGTTGCACTACTTACATAAATGGTGTCGCCGGCATTAAATGTTGAGGATGCGGTATATAAAACGCTATCTACCGTGTTGTAGGCAGTAGATGTTTCCAAAAGTTTAATTGGGGCAATATAGGGTGCGTTGGCTAAAAAAATATTGCCACAGCGGCTGGGGTCGCCTTGCATTAAGGGGTCAAGATTCAAATCAGCTTTATAAAAGAAGTTTTGTCCGCTATCTACACTTGTTTTTAACTGACCGCACCAATCTTCAACAAAAATGTATTTGGGGTCAATAGCAGAAACCTCACATGCAGCTGCAAACTTTGTAATTTTTTCAAACGACTGTGTTTGGGGTGAGTACTTAAGTGTGCCTGTAAAATGGCTTGTTCCGTAAATTTTTCCGTTTGCTGCCGCCGCAATGCCTGTAAAATCTCTCGCCCTAATACCATCGCACTTTGCTGTAAAAACAAGGTTCGGAAATCCCGATTGCGCATTCGTACATTTAAACACACCCCTATGCCCATAGGCGTATATAACCTCAGGATGTTTCGCATCACAGATAAAACCATAAATCAGTAAATCACTTACAGAGGTTAATCCGGCGTTTAAAAAAGGGGCTAATTGCGTGGGTGTAGTTTGGCCCGAAATACAATAAGCCGCATACCCGCCAGTAATTATTTTAGAGGAATCATAAGGCAAAACTGCTATTCCATTATCGGCCCAGCATTCATTATTGGCTCCGCAAGGATTAAACAAACTGTTTTTACGGCTAACGGTATCCCAGCTTGTTCCCGCATTATTGGTTCTGTATACACCATATGTAGCTCCGCTTGTTGTACCTATTGAAGCATACACCACTGACGAATTAAATGGCGCAATGGCAACCTCTATCCTACCCTGTGTCGCAGGAAAGCCCGGGTGCGAAACCTGGGTCATTCTCGTCCAACTGAGGCCATAGTCTTTAGAACGTAACAGGACCTTGTTATACCCGGCAACTGCCATTACAATGCTATCAGCACTCCATTTCACATCAATTGCTCCGCCGGAAGTTCCAGCGGGTAGGGGGGCCAGGCTCCAATGAACTCCGCCATCAAAAGTCTGAAACAATCCACCGGTAGTAGCTGCCAACAGATGCTGCGCGTTAGTTGGGTTTACCGCAATTCGGTTTACACATGTCCATGGACCTGAGTACGACAAGGCGCTCGTAGAATCAAGGTGAGAGATAATATCGAGTGTATCAATTACAAAAATACCATTGCCATAATACGGCGGATAATTCAAAAGCATATCTCCTGTACCGGCATAAATAACACCATTGGGTGCTTGCGCTAAACAGGAAACACCAAAATTCTCCAGGCAACCTAAATATTCCCACCAACCTCCACCATTTATGCTTTTCCAAATACCGCCACCCATGCATCCTGCATACAACGTATTGCCGCTTGTATCTCGCTTATCAATAAGCAATGCCCTTACATCAGCGCCAAAATTAGATGGCCCTATTTCCTGCCATTGCAGGTTAAGCTGGCCATAACAGCTAAAGTTTACCGCTAACAGAAAGCATAGTAGTAGTGTTTTCATGATGCTTAAATGTATAGTTAAACCAATACCTTATTGTCACGGCACTGCAATAAAAAAGCCCTCCGTTACCGAAGGGCTTTTACAATTAGTTGTTAGAATATTATTTGCTTACTACAAACAAACGGCTTTGCGTGCGTGTGTTACCTACAGTAGCAGCTAACACATAAGTTCCGTTGCTTAAGCCTGCAGCATCTAAATCAAACAGGTTAGTACCTGCAGTTGCATTGCGTGCAGTTACTTCTTTGTAAAGCTTACCGGTAATATCAAATACGCGGAAAGTTACATCAGCAGATTTATCCAATTTTAAAGAGATTTTTGAGTGGTCGCTAACAGGGTTAGGGAACACACTTAAATCAGTAATTGCATTTTGGTTAGCAGGCTCATTAACCCCTGCTGCTACTGTACAACCTGAAGCAGTTAAGGTAGTTGAACGCCACATACCACGGCCGTGCGTACCTATATACATTACCTGGCAAGGCTCACTATAAAGTTCCTTCTCAATTAAACGGAACACAGGAACGCGTGGCAGGCCATTGTTTTCTTCATGCCATGAACTGCCGTCCCAACTCCATATACCTAATTCAGTACCTATAACAATAGTATTAGCATCATGCACTACAACGTCATAAACCGGCATGTTAGGCAAGCCGTTGGTAAGCGGAGTCCATGTTAAGCCTCCATCAGTAGTTTCGTAAACATGCGGCTGATTGGTTGAAGAGAAACCTGCAACAGCAGCTACAGCATGGTCAGCATTAGTTGGGTCAACAGCAACACCTTCAATAGGACGGCCGCTGGCAACTGATTTATTGGTATACTGAGATGGCGAGTTATAAATAAAGCCTATAGCGTTAGGGCCTACAGGGTAAGTGGTGGTATCGCAACGGGCATTCAAATGAGGGAAACGGTAAACGTTACCGCCGCTTGTTCCAATATATATATTGTCACCATCGCGGGTGGCGGCGTAGCTATACGCAGTACCGCTCATGGTATTCACTAAACGGTACCAACGAGGTATTATACTTAAGTCTAACGCATCAGAAGTTATCCATGGGCCGCAGTTTGAAGTAACCAACACGCGCGAACGCACAGGGTCGCTAACCTGAATGGTATCACCCTGGGCTATAGGCGAAGTAAAGGTGTATTGGAAAGGATACTTTGCTGTTTTGCTTTGCACTGTGGCAACATCACCGGCATTGTACGCCTTATCAGCAATAAACTGAACGGTATTTATACCGTTAGCAGCATTACGTGTTTCAGTTAAATAGAACGGTGTAATGAATGGTGCATTTTGGTCCTTTTGGCCGCCACAACGCGAAGGTTGAGTATGGCCTTGCGGGTCAATCTTTATATCATAGAAACCATCGAAAGAACTCGCGGTGTTACCTGAGCGAAGAACTTCACCAAAATAGATACCGCCAAAGAAAATACGAGGGTCTATGTGCGAAATTTCAGCGTATATACCGTCACCGCCAATTACCATTTTAGCAGCCTTAGGGGTATTGCCTAAAAAGTTTACATAGTTAGTTCCGTTATCCTGGGCGCCTCCCATTACCTCGCCGGTAATAGCAGCAGCTACTGAATACATTTGGGTTACATTGTAACCACGGTTTTTAACTGAAAACTCAGGGAAAGGAAATTTAGATACAGCAGAAGTGGATTTGTAAACACCACCATCGCAACCTATATACATCAGGTTAGGGTCGCTGTCTGCAATAGTTATGCAGTGCTTATCTGGGTGAATATAGTTAGGGTCAATAGGGGAACTTCCTAAACCGGCATCAGCCAGTTTCCAGCCACCCTGGTCGCTCCAGGTATAAAAATCAACACCACCCATATAAACCTTATTAGGGTCGGCAGGTGATACAGCAATTACGTTATCATACCAACCCTGGTTGTTGCTGCCAAAAGGATCGAATAAAGGGCCTTTGCTGCCAATGTTGGTCCAGGTATCGCCATTATCACCGCTGCGGTAAACTGCGTAGGTAGCGCCGCTGGTGGTTGCTATTGCAGCATATACTACAGCTGAGTTAGAAGGGGCAATAGCCACTTCAATACGGCCTTGTGTAGCAGGAAAACCCTGGTTGTTGGTGCTTGAAACACGGGTCCATGATAAACCGCCGTTTAAAGAGCGAACAATTATTTTGTTGCTGCCAACTACGGCAAACACATTGGTGCCGTCATGGCTCCATTTAACATCGGCAGAACTGCCGCCGGTACCTGCAGGTAAGGTTGCTAAAGCCCAGTTAACACCACCATCGCTGGTATAATACAAACCGTTTTGGGTGGCAGCCAGTATTTGGGTACCATCAGTTGGGTTAACTGCAATGCGGTTAACAGCGCTCCATGCATCGTTAGGGTCTAAAGAGTTACCGGTAAAAGCATCCGGTGTTATTTGAACGGGAACATCATTGGCATCTAGCTTAAATATGCCGTTACCCATGCTGCCTGAGTTAAAGGATGTACCTACAATTTGGGCCAGGCCTTCACCTGTACCAACGTAAATAGGATAGTCTGGGCCGGGGCCTTGTGTAATACAAGATACTGCAAGCCATTGTTTCCATTGTGGTAAAGAGGTCCAGGTGCTGCCGCCATCGGTAGATTTCCACATACCGCCGCCTACGCCACCGGCATAAACCGTATTGTTGCTGGCATCTCTTTTATCAATTAAAATAGCACGGGTTCTGCCGCCAATGTTATCCGGGCCAAGTTCTTCCCAGTTAAGGTTTAAGGCACCCGCACGGCTTCCGCTTTGCTGAAGTTGATCGGCAGTTTGCCAGGCCTTTTTGAAGTAATCAGGTGTAAAATTGCCGTTTTCATCTTTCAAACGGTCATATCTCCACTCCATAGCTTCCTTGGCAGTCATTGCTTCACGGCTTTCATTTTCTTTCTGCGCCTTTTCCAGCTCAAATTCGCCTATAGAAGACTCAGGCCAGCCCAGGTTACCGATAATTACTCCTAAAACGGCTATGCCGCTTAAAATTACCGGTGCATAAATGCCATGTAAAAATCCCTTTTTCATTCTCTGATTTTTAGTTTTGTATCTCTTCTAAAATTCTAAACCTAAAATAACCCGGCGAAGTAAATACTTTTTTCGCCATTACAAATATAACCCTGTGGATACCTAAATTGTTTAATGACAATGTCATGTTTCTGTCATTTTCAGCCCTTTTTGGTGTTTCAGCAAGGTTACACCCTGGGGGTCAAATTAAATGCCCGTTTCCGGTTTCAGACAGCCTGACATTAGTATCTTTTTCATCCTCTATTTTACCTGAAAATCAATGAATAAATAGTCTTTTCACACATTGTACGGTCTTCATAAGCTGTCAATAAGGGATAACTAAGCTGTTGGGCCTCCAACAAGAAGTTAATATTAGAGGGTAAAATGCTTCTTTTTTAAAGGGCTTAAGTTCGGAACTGCTGAGAACAATTACTTACCCGTTCAACCGTTCACTTAGCGCTCGCAAATTTTTCTATTTTAGAAACTTAATTTCATACTGTAGATGAAGGCAACTTATCGGCACCTTATTTTTTTAACGCTCCTGCTTGCAAGTATGGCGGCCTGCAAAAAAAACAGGCAAACTTCATGGAATACTGATGTACTTGTACCTATTGCCACCTCCTCTCTTTCCATACAGAACATTGTTAAGGATTCAACCATACATGCCCAGGCAGATAGTTCCCTAATACTTGACTTTAATTCTACGCTGTATGAATTTAACCTTGCTGATAAAATAATTGATATCCCCGATACTGCCATTGGGCAGAAGTATACGCTTTCTTCCCTGGCATTACCTAACATAAGCATTAACTATAAAATGTCTTTAGGGGCTATTGCCAATAATATGCTCATTAGCCCCGATCCCGGCACGCACTTCCTTGGCTTATATATACTTGCCCAAAACGGAAACACAGTAAGCATTCCGGCTTTGAATAACTTCCCTTTCCCTGGTTTTCAATTTGATGCCTCGGCTTATTTGGATAGCGCCATTTTAGCACAGGGCGTAACCAAAGTTTGGGCCGTTAATAACTTGCCAATACCTATTACCAATGTTACCTGCGAATTGCGCAACACCAACGATAACACCCTTATTGCCTCTAAATACATTGATTCGGTTCCCGCATGGGACTCTGTTTATTTTGAGCTTCCATTAGCAGGTGTAAAAATCAAGAACAACCTGACGTTTGCTGTTACTTCCATGAGCACACCGGGCAGTGGCTCTTCTATGGTATTGGTAGACACTACCAATTTCATATCGCTAAAAGTTTTTGTTACCGACCTGAAAGCCTCCGAAGCATGGGCGCGTTTCCCTGCACAAAACGTGGTTGACTTAACTGAAGAAGTAACACAGGAAATTGGAGACCGTAAGTTTACCTATGTTGATGCCCGCTCGGGTAAAATTCACATCTTTATTACCTCTTCTGTTCAGGAATCACTTTACCTGGAATATACCCTTAAAGGCGCTTACGATAAATACGGTAACCCCATTAAGGTGTATACCACAGTGCCCGCAGCAACACCTGGCAATCCATTAATTCATATTGATAGCATTTTTGATATTTCGGGCTCTGCCATTAACCTAACCGGTAAGGACGGCTCCAAGTTCAATACATACACCCAAAACGTTATTGCGCATATCGACTCAAGCGGCTTAGTCCGGCACATTACAAATCAGGATAGTATTAATATCCGGTACCTCATTCAGGATGTAGCGCCCAACTACATTAAAGGGTACGCCGGGCGCGATACATTGAGCACGGTAGACAGCTCTGCTTTCAGCTTTCTTGATATTTTTAAAAGCGGCTCTATTGATTTAGAGAAGGTAGACATGAAGTTTACCGTTGAAAACGGTATTGGTGTTGATGGCCAGGTAAAAATAAACAGCCTTACCGCTATAAGCCCTAACAACGGCACCCGCACCTTGCAAGGCTCAATAGTGGGGCAAACCTTTAACGTTAACCGCGCTACTGATTTTCCTTTAACGCCGGCTACTACTTACTTTGATGTAAACAGCACCAACTCTAACATAAAAGACCTTATAGGTATTTTGCCTAATAAGCTATTGTATGATGTGGAGGTTAAAACCAACGTTAACGGCAATACCGGGCAATACCGCGATTTTGCTTACCTGGAAAGCGGCATGAAAGTGGGCCTTAGCGCGCAAATTCCGCTTTCGTTTATTGCACACCACCTGTTTTTAAAAGATAGTATTGACTTTGATTTAAGCAGCACCAACACCAATGTGGGCGGCATATCCGATGGTATTATTAATGTAATTACCCAAAACAAATACCCCATTGATGCCAACCTTACCATGATTATTTACGATGACCTTTGGGTGCCTGTTGATACCCTGGTAATTAATCAAAGTATACCGGGGGCAGACCTTAATAACAACTGCCGTGCAACTGCACCTAAGCGCACTAAAATTCCTGTGTATGTTGATGAGGCGCGTATGGAAAATGTAAAACGGGGTAAGCACGCTATAGTAGTTGCCGACTTTAACAGCAGTACCAATAACATTATGTGTAACGGCCAATATTTAAAAATATATGCCGATTACAAGTTGGACATTACATTTACCGCGCAATTTAATTACAAGGTAAACGCCAAGTTTTAGCATTTACTGCTTCATTTGCGGCGCAAAACTTTTTACAAAGCATGAATAAGCTTAGCTTTTTTATAACTGTGCTTTTAGGTATTACGGTACAACTAAATGCCCAGCTTAAACAGGATTCGTTAGCGGTTGATACTGTAACTACGCTCCTATTGCCTCCTCCTTCAGCACTGTATAACTACACTTCGCCTTATTTAAGTAACCCGTTTAACGACCAACTAAGAACCGGCGCAAGCAACCGTTTTGTGGTAGATTTTGACTATTACGCCAATTCTAACTCAGTACCTACATCTATTGTTTATGCCATGCTGTTTAAAAATGAAGTAAAAGATGTATGGAAAGATAGAGCAGCAAAGCGCATGAAAGCCGGTCTTAAGTTTGAAGACTTTATGAACACCGGCCTTACCTACAAACACTATTTTAAAAAGTGGGATGGCACTGTTATGGTGGATTACCACCACAGGCAAATGCGCATAATACGCGGATCAAGAGATGCGTTTGAGTTATTGTTTTACGGCAACGCCCGTTTTGAAGATAAAACTGCCGATTTAAGCAACATTACTTTTATAAACCACATTTATAACCAAATTGGTGTGGCAGTTGAAAAAAAGGTAGTGTATAGCCATTACCAAATGGAATACGGAGTGCGCGCAACTTTTCTGCAAGCCATTAACGACCAGGAAATACGCACCGGAAAAACAACCATTTACACAGCACCTGACGGTGAATACATTGATTTAAACTACGACCTTACTTTTAATACCGGCCGCGAAGGGGCTACTAATTTTCTACAGGTAAATGGTGCGGGCGCTTCAGGCGATTTTCACCTTGCTGTAATGAACCACGATAAGTGGCGCATATCGGCAGATTTGTTTGACGTTGGTTACATGCAATTCCGTAAAACGCCTGTTAATTACACCGGGGCCAAGTCTATCCATTTTCAAGGTATAGTATTGCCCGATTTACTGAACTTCAGCGCACAAACATTTGATACGCTTAAAATAGCGGATACCCTGCGCGGCTACCTGCCTTCAAAAAGCACTAACCAATATGGTGTATTTATGCCGTTCAGCGCACAGGTGGTTTTCAGCAAACCAATACTTAGCAACAAAGTGGTAATTAACTTCGGGCTTATGTACCGTTACCTGCCGCAATACTATGTGTATGGTTTTGCGAAGGTGAACTACTTTATAAAGCCCGATATGGTTTTCTCTGCTTCAGCAGGTGCAGGTGGTTACAGCCTGTTTAACCTGGGTGCTGAGTTTAGCAAAGCGTGGAAGTATTTTGACTTTACTGTTGGCTCAGCCAACTTAATTGGCCTAATGGCGCCAACGCATTTTCCGGGCGCATCCGTTTATCTTCGGTTAGGAACCTCCTTCTAACTAATCCGCTTTGGCCGCTAAAAAAACAGACGTTTTAATAATAGGTGCAGGCCCTGCCGGCGCTTCGGCTGCGCTGTTTTTGGCCGCGCAGGGCATACCTTCTGTTGTTATTGATAAGGAAGCTTTTCCGCGAGATAAAATTTGTGGTGATGCACTTAGCGGAAAAGTAGTTGAAGTGCTGAATAAGCTGGACCGTTCGCTTGTTGCCGAATTAAATAATAAAGAAGATTTGTTCCTGGGCTCGTGGGGAGTAAACTTTTATGCCCCTAATGGCGAATGCCTGCGCGTGCCCTTTCGCACTAAAAAGGAAATAAAAAATGCCCCCGGCTTTATTTCAAAGCGTATCGACTTTGATAATTGGCTGGCAGAAAAATTGAAAAGCAATCCATTAGTGGAGTTGCTGGAAAACCACGAGGTACGCAACTACGAACGAACTACCGAAGGGATACGGGCAACATCAAAAAACGGATTTGAAATTGAGGCTAAACTGGTAATTGCCTGCGATGGCGCTTACTCTGATTTTGCAAAAGATATTGCAGGCCTTAAAACCGAGCCCGAACATAATTGCTTTGGCTTACGCGCCTACTATAAAAATGTAGCGGGCTTGGATAAGGAGAACTTTATTGAGCTTCATTTCTTGAATGAAATCCTTCCCGGCTATTTTTGGATTTTCCCCCTGCCTAACGGTTACGCCAACATAGGCGTAGGCATGCGCGCCGATAAAATGCAGGCCAAAAAACTTAACCTAAAAAAAGCCTTTGAACAGGTTTTGGAGCATAACAGCACTATTAAACAACGCTTTCAAACTGCCCAAGCAGTTGGCGGCGTAAAGCTTTTTGGCCTGCCACTGGGGTCTAAAAAACGGCCTTTGAGCGGTAACCACTACATGCTTTGCGGCGATGCCGGCCAACTGATTGACCCTTTTACCGGCGAAGGCATAGGCAATGCCATGATGAGCGGCCTGTTTGCTGCCCGCCAGGCTAAGCGCTCTTTGGAAAGCAAGAACTTCACTGCCGGCTTTATAAAGGAGTATGATAAGGAGCTTTATGGCCGTTTAGGGGGCGAATTGCAGCTTTCTTACCATATGCAGCAGTTAGTAAATTACCCCTCCTTATTCAATTTGGTGGTGCGTAAAGCCAACAAAAACAAGCTGTTACAGGAAACCATCAGCTGTATGTTTGAGGACCTGGACATGCGCGAGCGCTTAAAAAATCCGCTGTTTTACTTCAGGTTGTTATTTTCGTAGCGCAAATAAACAGATATGAAAAAGATTAGTGTGCTATTGGTATTGGCCTTTACCGTTTGGGCGCTTAATGCGCAACAGGCCTGCGACCCCGCAAAAGAAAAAGCAAACAAGAAAAATTCAGCTAAATCCGCTACCGGAAACTTTGGTGCAGCTATTACTAAAGACGGCGCTGTGGACGTAAAAACGCTACCGCAAAGCCTGCAGGGCAAAGCATCAGCCAACGTAAAAATTAAGGGCGATGTAGTGGCAGCCTGCCAGGTTAAAGGCTGTTGGATGACGGCAGACCTTGGCAATGGCGAAAGCATGCGCATACGCTTTAAGGATTACGCCTTTTTTGTGCCGAAAGATGCCGGTGGAAAAGAATTTTATGCCCAGGGCGTAGCTTCATGGGATACTACCTCGGTTGCCGAGTTACAGCATTATGCTGAAGATGCAGGCAAAAGCAAGGAGGAAATTGAAAAAATAAAGACTCCTAAGGTGGAATTAGTGTTCCTGGCAGAGGGTGTTATCATTGAAGAAAAGAAGAAACAATAAAGTTTTTTCCACAGCCTATTTCATTTTTAATTTAAGCCATTATATTTGCGCTCTCTTTTTAAAAAGAGCGGTTTGATTCTGTAGCTCAGCTGGTAGAGCAATACACTTTTAATGTATGGGTCTCGGGTTCGAATCCCGACAGAATCACGAAGTAAGCGACACAAAATGTGTCGCTTTTTTTATTTGCGCATGCACCAAAAAACCTTCATCGAAATTGCGAGGTGATATAAGGCAACCTATACCTCATTAAACCCAGTGGGGGAATTTCTTCAACACATTACCTAACTCCTCATTTGTTTCGGGCTAATTCCTATCCCCTCCTGCCATATTCCCTCCTCAAATTGTATCTAAGCCAGTAATGACTTACAGAAATTACAGCCAATGCCGGGTGGCATACATATTTAGCTGTCCACCACATTCACGCATAATTAAATACAGCTATTATGAAAAGAGGACACAACAAAAAACAACAACGCGAATTTGAGGGCAATCCTGAAGAAGATGTAAACCAACAAAACCAGGATACCTCCGCTGAATTTGAAAATACCGACCAACAGGAAAACGAAGGCGACGAAGACCAGGATTTTGAGGCCCGCGATGAAGAAACGGAAGGCGCCGAAGAGCAAGGCTACGATGAAGGGGATGAACAGGATGAAGATGGAGAAGAGCAGGAAGGCGATGAGGAAGAAGAAGGCGATGAATATGAGGAAGGAGAAGAGGAAGAAGAGGGAGATGAAGAGGAGGCCTACTCAGGCGTAGATGAAATGGTGGAGAAAGGCAAAAAGTACTTCCACAAAAATTTCGGCAAAATGGAAGAGGGCAACTTTATTAAGTACGCTTCTTTGGCTGTACTTACAGCTTATACCCTGCGCCGTGGCGGTTTATTAGGCACTATACTGGTACCAATAGCGGTAGGTGTACTAACCAAGCACTTATTGGAAAATCGCCCTGAAGTTAAAGCGGCGTAACCTTCATTTATCTTTTAACTCACTTTAAAATTATTATTCATGGCTACAAAAAGTAAAGCGCCCGCTAAAGGCGCTAAGAAAAAAGCTGCCGCTTCTAAGTCAAAGGCGGACAGTAAGGTTGATACCGGCTCTGAACTGCAAACATTGCTGGAAGACCAACTAAAAGATATTTACTGGGCGGAAAAAGCCCTAACCAAGGCAATACCTAAAATGATTAAAAAAGCTACTTCAGAAGAACTGATTGAAGCTTTGGAAAACCATTTGGAGGAAACAGAAAACCAGGTAGAAAAAGTTGAACAGGTTTTCGAAATACTTGGCATGAAAGCGCAGGCCAAAAAGTGCGAGGCTATGGACGGCTTAATTAAGGAAGCTGAAGAACTAATGCAGGATAACGAAGGCATTACCCGTGATGCCGCCATTATTGCCGCTGCACAAAAAGTAGAGCACTATGAAATTGCCAGCTATGGCACTATGTGCACCTGGGCGCAAATTCTGGGCTTTGATGAGGCCGTTGAACTTTTGGAAGAAATTCTGGAAGAAGAAAAGGGTGCTGATGAAAAACTTACAGAAGTAGCTGAATCTGCCGTAAACATTGAAGCAGCCAGTGAATCAGAAGACGGAGAGGATGACGAGGGGGAAGAAGATGAAGACAGCGAAGAAGAAGAGGATGAAAATTAGAAGTAAAAACTGCAGGCGGTAAATTTTTGCCGCCTGCATATATGTAACCCCTAAAAACAAAAATGTAATGCTTAAAGAACTGCTTGACACAACCGGAAAAAAGAAAACAATTAATAAAGAAGACAACTACGATATAGTGGTGTTTTGCCACTTAAGATGGGATTTTGTTTACCAGCGTCCACAACATATAATAAGCAGATTAGCTGCTAACCAACGCGTGTTGTTTGTTGAAGAACCGGTTGGTATCCATTCTTTAAAAACCAGCGAGCTAAGAAAGGTAGATGACAACCTTACTATTCTTCAACCGCAGGTAAACAGTATAGCCGATATACCGGCCGTTTTAGAAAAATATATGCCCTCCATGTCCGCGCAAATTGGCTGGTTCTACTCTCCTGCCTTTGTTCCGCTTTTAGGCGCTTGCACGTTTAATAAAGTAGTATACGATTGCATGGATGAGCTTTCACTTTTTCGCGGTGCTTCATCTGAAATAACCTACCAGGAAAACGCACTAATGGAGCGCGCGGATGCCGTTTTTACAGGAGGCAAATTATTATTTGAATCAAAGCGCAAGCAGCACTCAAATGTGTTCTGCTTTCCAAGTTCTGTTGATAGCCACCACTTTGAAAAAGCATTAAACGGTATTGAAATACCGAGCGATATGAACTTGCCGGGCCCTATAATAGGCTACTATGGCGTGCTTGACGAGCGTATTGATTTTAAGTTATTAGATGAAGCGGCACGCTTAATGCCGTGGGCATCTTTTGTAATGGTGGGCCCAACAGCTAAAATCTCCGAGGCTGAAATGTCGGCGCAAAGCAATATACATTACATGGGCATACGCCCCTATGCACAACTGCCAAATTATCTAAAGGCATTCGATATTGCCATGATGCCCTTTGCTATAAACGATGCTACCCGCTATATAAGCCCAACCAAGACACTGGAATATATGGCGGCCAATAAGCCTATAATTTCTACCCCGGTGTTTGATGTAGTGCGCGATTATGGCCGCTGCATCAGCATAGTAAATACTGCTGAGGAATTCTGCGCAAAAGCAAAAGAAATTACAGAAGCCAACGATTGGGAAAAGAAGGTGCGCAACAATCACTACCAGAATATACTCACCCAAACCTCTTGGGATAAAACGGTAGATAAAATGAAAAGTATTATTCAAAACCTTTAAAAATGGCTATGGAAAAGTTTGATATAGTGGTTATAGGGGCCGGAATTTCAGGTGCAGTATTAGCGGAACGCTATGCTTCAACGGGAAAGAAGGTTTTGGTTCTTGAAAAAAGAAACCACATTGCCGGTAACTGCTACGATTATATTGATAGTAACGGCATTCTGGTTTCAAAATACGGCGCTCATTTATTTCATACCAATGATGAAGAGGTTTGGCAATATGTAAACCAGTTTGCTGATTGGTATGAGTGGGAGCATAAAGTACTGGCAAAGGTGGACGGACAATTAGTGCCGGTGCCGGTAAACATTAATACGGTAAACAAACTATTTAAGCTAAACATTCGTACAGAGAAAGAAATGGAAGATTGGCTGAATGCCCATCGCCCCCGTTTGTTGAATGTTCAGAACGGTAAGGATGCAGCGCTATCTCGCGTAGGCTGGGTGCTTTACGAAAAAATGTTCCGCCATTACACTAAAAAGCAGTGGGATAAATACCCTGAAGAATTGGATGCCTCAGTGCTTAACCGCATTCCGGTACGCACTAATTTCGACGACCGTTATTTTACCGATAAATACCAGGCCTTGCCCAAAGGTGGCTATACAGCCATGTTTAAAAAAATCCTTTCTCATCCAAACATCACCGTTAAACTAAGCACGGATTATTTTGATGTAAAGCCTAAAATAAGCGGTTATGAAAAACTGTTTTACACCGGGCCTATTGATCGTTTCTTTGATTTTAAGCATAGCCTGAAAGAAAAACTGGAATACCGTTCCATCAATTTTGTAACGGAAACAGTTAATAAAGAATATTATCAGGAGAACTCGGTGGTAAACTATCCCGGTAAGGATGTGGGCTTTACCCGTATTATTGAATACAAACACTTCGGCAATCAACAATCGAAGCGCACTACCGTAGTTAAGGAATTTACTGTGGATGAAGGCGAACCTTATTACCCGGTGCCTAATGAGCGCAATCAACGCATTTACGATAAGTACCGCGCAGAAGCTGAAAAACTGATGGACGTTTATTTTGTAGGGCGGCTTGCCAACTACAAATACTTCAATATGGACCAGGCATTTAAAAATGCATTGGACCTGTTTAATAACCTACAACAGTCAGATATAAGCCAGGTAGCGTAATGGCAGGTTTATTCAACTCGTTTATTTTGGGCGGATACGAATGCGCTGACCATATAAACCGCAGTGGTGAGCGGATAAATCTTTTATTTGAAACGGAACACCATACCCGCGTTTATGAAGATTATTACTTGTTAAGCAGCGCGGGCATTAAAACTGTGCGCGAAGGAATTTGTTGGAGCTATGTTGAACGTTCGCCATATACATACGACTTTTCAGAAGTATTAAACCGTATTAATGCAGCCCGGCATTACGGCATTCAGCAAATATGGGATGTTTGCCATTTCGGTTATCCGGATGATTTAATTCCAACCCACCCAAAGTTCGCTCATCGTTTTGAAGCTTTGTGTAAAGCCTTTGCACTTTTTTATAAGAAGCATTGCAATCAGCAATTGCTCGTTTGCCCAATAAATGAAATAAGTTTTCTTTCATGGCATTCCGGCGATGTGCGCGGTACTGTTCCCTTTGCCATAAACAGCGGGTTTGATATCAAATATCATTTATGCAAGGCCGCCATAGCAGGTATTCAGGCATTAAAAGATGTTTTACCTGATTGCCGTATTTTAACCATTGAGCCCTTAATAAAAATACACCCCCGTAATAATGAGGATGTAAGTCAATTAAACGAAGACCAGTTTCAGGCTATGGATATGATAGCAGGGCGCATGTGTCCTGAATTAGGAGGGTGCGAGGATTATCTGGATGTGCTGGGCTTTAATTATTACTTTAATAACCAATGGGAACACCAGGGCCAGCCCTTACCCTGGCCTGAATATGAAACAAAACGGGAAGCACTTTCAACCTTACTTTACAAGGCCGTAAAACGCTACAACCGTCCTTCCTTTTTAAGTGAAACCGGGCATTTTAATTATGGCAGAAGTTTATGGCTGCAGGAGATTTGGCAGGAATTAAAAATTTTGCTGAACACCGATGTTGATTTTCAAGGCATGTGCCTATACCCGCTTATTGAAAGGCCCGATTGGGATGACCTTACGAATTTACACAAGAGCGGACTATGGGATTTTAAAGACCCCGCTGATAGGGCCAGGGTAGTTCACAAGCCCAGTCTTGATGTTTTGCTTGAAATTCAACGGGAACTGGTTGAATTGAAATCGGGCGCAGCCATTAAAGCGGCCTAGGAGGTACACTTTTTTAGCCTGAAATAACAACTATGCAATAGGTTGTTATGGGTCTAAGTAAATACAAACAAAAAAGGGCATTTGATATAACGCCTGAACCGCAAGGCGGTAAGGCCGAAGCCGGTAAGCTGCGTTTTGTAATTCAAAAACATGCTGCTTCACATTTGCATTACGACTTCCGTTTAGAAATGGAAGGAGTATTAAAAAGTTGGGCAGTGCCTAAAGGCCCTTCAACCGACCCGGAAGTAAAACGCCTGGCTATGATGGTGGAGGACCATCCTTATGATTACAGAACTTTTGAAGGTATAATACCGCAAGGCCAATATGGTGGGGGAACGGTTATAGTTTGGGATGAAGGAACGTATGAAGCCGTAGGTGTTGAAGGCAAGAATAAAAAAGACCACGAAAAAGCCCTTTTAAGTGAGTTAGCGAAAGGCCGTTTGAAATTTGAGCTTAAAGGCAAAAAATTAAAAGGTATTTATAACCTGGTGAAAACAGCTAACCGCGGCGAAAACGCCTGGCTGTTATTTAAGCATGATGACAAATACACTTCTAAGAGTGATATCACCAAAAAAGAAAAATCGGTAGTAAGCGGTAAAACCCTTGAGCAGATAGCCAAAACATCTACCAACATTTATGGAAGCCATAAAAAGGCAACACCTAAAAAGAAAAAAGCTGCCGCAGTAAAAAAAAAACGGGCAGCCCCAAAAAAAGAAAAAGCCGAAGCAGCAATAAATGATGTATTACAACAGGCGGCGAAAAAACCTTTCCCCGAAAATCTTAAACCTTGCCTAGCTACTTTGGTTGATAAGCCTTTTGATGAGCCGGGCTGGTTCTACGAAATTAAATGGGATGGTTATAGGGCCTTAGCTTTTAAGAATAAGAAAACGCTGGAGTTAAAATCACGGAACGATAAGTCATTCAACGAAAAGTTTTATGCCATTTACGACGAGATAAAGAAATGGGATATTGATGTGGTTTTAGACGGCGAAATTGTATCGCTGAATGATGAAGGCTTACCAAACTTTGGAGGTATACAAAACTGGCGCAGCGAGGCTGATGGTCCGTTGGTTTATTACGTATTCGATATTTTATGGTACGAAGGCAGAAGCTTACAGGAGTTAACATTGGCTGAACGCAAAGAAATTTTAGCTGATGTTTTACCTGTTAGCGATACTATTCGCTTGAGCGAAGCGGTGGAAACATCTGGTCTGGATTTTTATGAAGCTGCGCGTAAGTTGGGATTGGAAGGAATCATTGCTAAACGCAAAGATAGTATTTACCGGCCCGGTGATAGAACAACAGATTGGCTGAAGATAAAAAGCAATAAGCGCCAGGAAATGGTAATTGGTGGGTTTACTAAAAACAACGACACCGTTAAAGTGTTTAGCTCTTTGCTGTTAGGTGTTTATCAGGATGGAAGGCTGCACTACACCGGTAAAGTAGGCACCGGCTTTAATGATAAAATGCAGAAAAAAATGATGCAGCAATTTAAGCCGCTGGTTACCACTAAGTGCCCTTTTACCGAACCGCCCGATGTAAACAAGCCGAGCCGCTTCAGGCCTAATCCCCCGCAGGCATCAGTTACCTGGCTAAAACCCCAATTGGTTTGTGAAGTGAGTTATGCCGAAATGACCAGCGATGGTATTATGCGGCATCCATCGTTTGAAGGTATGCGCGAAGACAAAAAGGCGAAAGACGTTAAAATGGAAACCGAAGTGAAAACCGAAAAGGCTGTAAAGAAAAAAGCGGCTAAACATAAACTCATCAAGCCTGCCAAAAATTCGCGGAAAACTTTGCTGAACCCGCAGGATGAAATGCAAACGCGTGTTTTAAACGGCCACGAATTAAAATTCAACAACCTAAGCAAAGTGTTTTGGGAAGATGTGAACGTAACCAAACGCGATATGCTGAACTATTACTATCAAATAGCGCCTTACATGCTGCCGCACCTGATAGATAGGCCGCAATCCATGAATCGCTTCCCCAATGGAGTGAAGGGAAAAAGTTTTTACCAAAAAGATGTTACGGGAAAATTTCCTGATTGGGCTGAAACCTATTTATACCATAGTGATGCTGATAACCGCGACCGTAACTATTTTGTATGCACTAACGAGGCAGGCTTGTTATATATGGCATCTTTGGCCTGCATTGAAATGAATCCGTGGAGCAGTAGGGTGCAATCACCCGATAATCCGGACTGGTGCGTAATTGATTTGGACCCTGACAAAAACTCGTTTGAACAGGTAATAGAAGCCGCGCAAACTACCAAAGCTGTATTAGATGAAATGAAGGTTCCCTCCTACTGCAAAACTTCGGGCTCAACCGGGCTGCATATCTATATACCACTAGCAGCAAAATACACCTATGAAGAATCAAAAGAGTTTGCGCGCCTGATTGTAACGCTGGTGCACGAACGCCTTCCTAAATACACTACCATTGAGCGTATGGTAAGCAACCGCAAAGGCAAAATGTATTTAGACTTTCTTCAAAACCGGGCTCAGGCTACTATAGCCGCCCCATATTCCTTGCGTCCTAAACCCGGCGCTATGGTATCTATGCCTTTGCATTGGGATGAAGTGAAGAAGGGCCTAAAAATGAGCGACTTCAACATATTTAATGCTGTGGACAGGGTAAAAAGTGAAGGGGACTTATTTAAACCCGTGCTGGGCAAGGGCATTAACATGCAAAAGATACTGAAGGATTTTAACAGTAGGCGATAACAGAATTTCAGACCTTACAAAACCGGTTTTTTACGTGTTAGTTTCTTTGGCAATAATGTTGAATCTAAAGGCTTTCAGGGCTTGGGGTGCAGGGGGAGATTAAATATTCTTGCCGGCCTTAAAACAGAGCCGAAAAGATGAGTAGTTTCCTATTAATTAACCCCGATGCATTGGCCCTGCAAACGCATTTTGATGTTTTCCGTGTAATTCACCAACGCAAAATAAACAACAAACCCAGCTACCAATTTGATTCGCTTATATCGCAGAATATACGGCTCATATATCCCGGAAAGGATAAGGCGGTTGTTGACTTCCTTCGCACCCTGGATTCTACTTCACTAAAAAATGAATTCAGTAAGCTCAACAAAATTCATTCTAAGCAGCAGTCGGGCATTTCTTTAGAAAACTATATAGCCCGTTCGGCGCCCCGCATCTTTCATGAACTGCTTACCAAGCTAACCGCTATTTCACACGAGTTAAAGTTATATCACCGCCTAAAAAATCAGGAAACAGGAAACTATAAGGTAGCCCCTTGCACCTTTTCAGGTTTAAAACCTAAGCTTTCTTTCCGTATACATAAATCTACTTCCGGCGAGCTTTCACTTACACCTCAAATAAATTTAGGGGGAGATGATTACCCTATTACCGACTTTAAGGGTACCTCATTCCTGTTAGAGAAGAATGATACCTACTATCTGCTTACCATAAAAGATATGATTACGCTGGATTGGCTGGCAAAGGCGAATCCATTTCAATATAAGAATGACCCCGAAGCGTTTACCAATGAAATCGTTTCAGTACTTGAACGCGACTACGAGGTAGTGAAGGACGAAGTATTTAAAGTAAACCTTGTTGAATGTGAACCTCAACACGCTGTTTACCTAAGCGAAATAAGCGACACCTTTTTAATGCTTACCCCACGTTGGAGTTACGAAGGCTTTGTTGTAGAGAGTTTTGACCAAGGCGAAATTGAAGAAATGCGCCGTGGCGAAATTTATAAAGTGGTTCGGCGCAAAGAGGAAGAATTGGCTTTTGTAGAAAAGCTAAGAGCCTTGCACCCTAACTTTGAAAAGCAGCGCAACGGCAACTTCTACCTCACCTTTGATGATGCCAAAAAGAAGAACTGGTTTCTGAAAGTATACCAGCAACTGTTGGCGGAGAACGTGCAGATAGTGGGTATGGATTTGCTGGCCCACTTCCGTTATTCACCTCATGGCATAGCAACGGATATGACTATTGGCCGCACCGTGGAAAGCCTATTGCACCTGAACATACGTATCTCCTTCGGCGAAGAGAATATTGAATTGAGCAGCATTCAGCGCACCCTGCACCACGGGCAAAAATTCATTCTGCTTAAGGATAACAGCATTGGGGTTATTACCGATGAATGGCTGGATAAATACGGAGCAATATTCAAGCATGGCAAAATTCAAAAAGGTGAACTAATTGTGCCCCAATGGATTTTGCTAAGCATTGAAGAAAAGCATCAGACCAAGGAACTGAAGCCGGTTATTAGTGATGAATGGTGGAGCGATTGGGAGAAATGGCAAAAATCAGCAGAGCCGCTAATTGCGGTGCCTCAGGGTTTACAAGCTACCCTTCGCCCCTATCAGCAAAAAGGTTTTGAATGGCTGGTGTTACTATCTAAACTGAATGCAGGCGGTTGTTTAGCGGATGATATGGGATTAGGCAAAACCCTTCAGGCAATTGCCTTCTTGCAACATATCACTAACGCCACGCCATCTGCCCGTCACCTGATTGTAGCTCCGCTATCTCTTGTGTTTAACTGGAAACAGGAGTTGGAAAAATTTGCCCCCAACCTGGTGCCTTATGTATTTCACCAAAGCAACAGGGACATTGCTGAATTTACTGCTTCAGGCAAAAGTGTAATGATAACCAGTTACGGCACCGCCCGTTCTGCAATTGAAGAGTTGAGCCTTGTGCAATGGAACACTGTAATTATTGACGAAAGCCACAACATAAAAAATCAAACGGCGCAAATAACCAAAGCTGTTTATCGCTTAAGCGCCCATAACCGTATAGCCCTTAGCGGCACACCGGTTATGAATAATACCTTTGACATTTACTCGCAGCTCAACTTTCTATTGCCGGGCCTTCTGGGTGGTTCCGAATTCTTTAAGCGCGAATACGCCATACCTATCGACCGCGATATGAGCGTGGAGAAAACAAACGCGTTACAAAAAATCACCGCGCCCTTTGTGTTGCGCCGTACTAAGAAGCAGGTAGCTGCTGATTTACCGGAGAAAACAGAAGCAGTGTTATGGTGCCAGATGGATGAGCCGCAGAAGGAAGTGTACGAAAGCATTAAAAAGCAGATTAAATCAAATGTGTTTTTGGATATTGAGCGCGATGGATTGAACAAGGCAAAGTTCTCTATACTACAAGGCATTTTAAAACTACGCCAGGTATGCTGCGCTCCTTCCCTGTTAAAGGATGAGGAAGTAACCACTCACGATTCCGTTAAGCTTGAGATTGTAATGAACGAGTTGCGTGATAACGTAACAGGCAGCAAATCGCTGGTATTCTCGCAATACCTGGGAATGCTGGAGATGATTGCGCAAAAATGTAAGGCCGAAAAAATTCCATTCTTGTATTTCGACGGTAGCACTCCACTGAATGAAAGGGCTGCTATGGTTAATGAATTCCAAAACCCTGATTCCGATGTCCGCGTGTTCCTTATAAGCCTGAAAGCCGGTAACGCAGGCCTCAACTTAACAGCTGCGGAATATGTCTTCCTCATGGACCCTTGGTGGAATAATGCAGTGGAACAACAGGCTATTGACCGCACCCACCGTATAGGCCAAACGAAAAACATTTTCGCCTATAAACTTATTTGCCGCGGCACTATTGAGGAAAAAATTCTGGAGCTGCAGCAAAAGAAGAAACAGCTATCAGAAGACCTTGTTAGTGAGGAAGAAGGGTTCGTAAAGAACCTTACCGCTGAGGATATCACTTTCCTCTTCGAATAACGCATTGCCAATACTTACCGAGGAATTTATATCTCAGCTTTACCCATAAGGCAGATTAGTTATCCCTGCACATTTTTTGAAGCCTTTCTGTTAAAACACTCAGTATGATACAGAAAATGGAATATCCGTCAGATAAAATGGTGGGCTTCAAAATATCAGGAGAAGTAACCAAGGAGGATTATGAAAATGTAATGTTTCCAGCGGTTAAGCAATTGGCAGAAGCCCGCGATGAAATTAATATGGTAATGGTGCTGGATACCCCCGTTAAGAACTTCACTGCAGGTGCCTGGATGAACGATGCCTTACTGGGCTTAAAGAATTTGATGAAGTGGGAAAGGGTAGCAATAGTTTCCGATGAAGCTATTGTAAAAACGGCTACCAAATTGATGAATACAGTCGTGCCCGGTAACTACAAAGTTTTTTCGCATAGTGATGAGAGCACCGCTTTTGATTGGGCCTCCGGAAAGGACGTGGCTTAATTTAGAAACCCATAAAAAAGAAAGGCGTCTCAAATGAGACGCCTTTCTTTTTTAGACTACATCAGTTCTTAATCCTGCTTAACAACACGGAACGTTGTGCGTTCGTTGCCATTAAACACATTCAGATAGTAAATGCCTGATGCGTATTGATTCATTGAAATAGTATTGCTGTAATTAACGCTGTTGTTGTAAATCAGCAGTCTTCCTAATTCATCCGTTACAGTATAGTGCAGGTTGCTCAGGTCTTTAACATCCTGGCTTATTTGCATTACAAACTGTGTTGCAAACGGATTAGGCAGAATCTTAACTGACTCAATCATACTTATGCCTTCAATACCGGTAATGGTAACAAACATAGAATCAGACTTGCTTGAACAACCGTCGCTGTTAGTAGCTTCCACTGCATACCATCCGCTGGTAATTACAGTATAGCTTTGGGCCGTAGCACCGCTTATCGGGCTACCACTCTGCAACCATTGGTTACCGCTAACTGCGCTTGATGTAAGCACATTACCGCTTTGTGCAATGGTAGGTGCAGCAGGTAGTGCATTTACAGTCATAGTTTCAGGTGTAGAAGTAACTACCGGCTGGCTGGCACAGCTTGCGTTTGATGTTAACTCAACAGTAATTACATCGCCGTCATTCAACGTAGCGCTTGAATAGAATGCACTGTTAGTGCCAACATTTACGCCATTCAACTTCCATTGGTAAGAAGGTGAAGTGCCACCGTTACTGCCGTTAGCTGTAAACATTACGTTGGTGTTTTGGCATATTGTTGTAGCCGGCGTAACTGTTACGTTAACTGCAGGTGTTAATGAAGCGTTTACAGTTACAGTTATGCTGTTTGATACAACAGAACCTGCACCAACACAGCTTGCATTCGAGGTCATTTCAACACTAACCTGGTCGTTGTTGTTAGGTGTAATGGTAAATGCTGAAGAGTTAGTTCCGGCATTCACTCCATTCACTTTCCATTGGTAAGAAGGTGAAGTGCCTCCGTTAACCGGCGTAGCAGTAAAGGTTACCGTAGTGCCTGAACATACTGTAGTTGCAGTAGCTGCTATACTTACTGAAGCAGTAAGTGAGCTGCTAACTGTAACAGTTATGCTGTTTGAGCTTACCACAGTTCCGTTTGTGCATGTAGCCGTTGAGGTAACAGCGCAGGTAACAACATCGCCGTTATTAAGGCTTGATGTTGTAAAGGTGTTGCTGTTAACACCGGCATTTACGCCATTCACCTTCCATTGGTAAACAGGTGATAAACCTGCATCGCTGGTAGTAGCTGTAAACGTTACAGATGAACCTGTGCAGGCCGGGTTTTGTGCCGTAGTAATTGTTACGGTAGGTTGAACCAGGCTGTTTACGCTAATAGTTAAGGTATTAGAAGTAGCCGTTGGGGTAGTTACACAACCGGCATTGCTGGTTAATGTGCAGCTTACCACATCGCCGTTAGCAAGTGTGCTTGTTGTAAAGGTAGCGCTGTTTGTTCCTGCAGGTATACCGTTTACAAACCATGCATACGCAGGTGTTGTACCTCCATTGGTTGGTGTTGCAGTAAATGTTACCGGCGCACCCGAACAAACTGTTGTGCCGGCTGTGCTTATTGAAACTGCCGGGGTTACCGCAGTGCTGTAAGTAACAGTAATAGTGTTGCTCTGCGCAGTGGCTGTGGTTAAACAGTTTGCGTTAGAAGTCAATACACAGCTTACTACATCGCCATTATTCAAAATAGCAGATGTAAATGTAGGACTGTTAGTGCCAACGTTGTTACCGTTTACTTTCCACTGGTATGAAGGCGCGGTGCCACCGTTAGTTGCCGTAGCAGTAAAGGTTATAGATGTACCTGAACAAACGTTATTAGCAGAAGCCGAAATGCTTATTGCAGGTGTTACGCTGGCAGTAATACTTACGGTGTAAGCGCTTGAAGTTACCACTGTAGGCGCCGCACAGTTAGCGTTTGAAGTCAATTCACAACTTACCAGGTCGCCGTTATTCAGCGAGTTGCTGGTAAAGGTAGCGCTGTTGGCGCCTACGTTATTGCCATTCACTTTCCACTGGTAAACAGGGTTGCTGCCTCCGTTAGTAATAGTTGCAGTAAACGTAGCATTGGTTCCGCTACAAACTGCACCACCGCTGCTAACCGTAATTGTAGGAACTACGTTTGGCGTTACTGTTACAGTAACAGTGTTTGAAGTGGCAGTGTTTGGTATGGCACAGCTGCTGTTTGAAGTTAATACACAACTTACAACATCATTATTATTCAAAGTGCTGCTGGTAAATGTAGCGCTGTTAGTGCCCGCGTTATTACCGTTCACTTTCCACTGGTATGTAGGTGAAGAACCGCCATTGGTAGCATTAGCAGTAAATGTTACTGCAGTACCACTACAAACGTTATTAGCAGAAGCCGAAATAGTAATTGACGGAGATGATGTTGGGTTAACTGTAATGGTTACCGGGGTAGCCGTAGCTGTAGGAACACTAGGGCAAGCCGCTGATGAAGTCATTACAACAGTTACCACATCGCCGTTATTTAAGGTTGTAGAAGAATAAGTAGCCGCATTAGTGCCAACGTTATTGCCGTTCAACTTCCACTGGTAAGCCGGTGTTGTACCGCCGTTAGTTGGTGTAGCCGTAAAGGTTACGTTAGCGCCTGCACATATAGTAGTGACACTTGCGCCAACACTTACTGAAGGTGTTGAAGAAGGCGTTACTATAATGCTTATTGCATTAGATGTAGCAGTTGCAGGCGATGCACAGCTTGCGTTCGAAGTCATTACTACGGTTACTACATCACCGTTAGCCAATGTAGTTGAAGTAAACGTTGCGGCATTTGTGCCTGCATTTATTCCGTTTACTTTCCATTGGTAGGATGGTGTTGTGCCGCCGTTAACAGGCGTTGCTGTAAAGGTTACTGAGCCACCGGCACAGATAGTAGAACCGGTAGAAGTAATAGATACAGATGGAGTAACAGAAGTATTTACAGTAATGGTTACCGCGTTAGAAGTATCCTTCTGTTGCGTGTAACAGGCCGCATTGCTGGTTACTACACAGGTAACTACATCACCATTGCTTAATGCAGAGGTGTTGAATGTAGCGCTGTTAGTGCCTACCAGGGTAGTATTTCTATACCATTGGTAAGAAGGTGCAGTGCCTGCACCGGTTGCCGAAGCAGTAAAGGTAACCGCAGTGCCGCTGCATATTGTGCTTTGGCTTGCGCTTATAGTTACATCAGGTGTAGATGACGGGTTAACCGTAATAGTAATTGGCGTAGCAGTGGCTGTAGCCGGTGAAGGACAGGTTGCAGACGAAGTCATAATTACAGTTACCTGGTCGCCGTTACCTAAAGTGGTAGTGCTGAAGGTATTGGAGTTAGTGCCTGCGTTATTACCATTCACTTTCCATTGGTAAGAAGGTGTAGAACCACCATTGGTAGGTGAGGCAGTAAAGGTTACGTTCTGGCCACCGCATATGCTGGTTGTTGTAGCAGATATTGATACCGCAGGGGTAACCGGCGATGTTACCAATATTGTTACCGCATTTGAGGTAGCAGTAGTAGTTGAAACACAGTTTGCATTCGATGTCATTACACAGCTTACCACATCGCCATTCACCAAAGTTGATGAAGTGAAGGTGGCTGAGTTAGTACCTACGTTGGTAGTATTCACTTTCCACTGGTAACTTGGGTTGCTGCCACCATTGGTAGGGGTAGCCGTAAAGGTTACTGCCGTACCGATACATATAGTAGTAGCGCTGGCGTTAATGCTAACTGTTGGCGTTGCTGCTGAGCCTACTGCTATGGTAACTGCATTAGATGTATCTGTTGCAGGAACCGCACATGTAGCGCTTGAAGTTAATACACACTTCACAACATCGTTATTAGCCAATGTAGCTGAAGAGTAGGTAGTGCTGTTGCTTCCAACTACCACACCGTTTTTCAACCATTGGTAAGTTGGTGAACCGCCACCGTTAACCGGAACTGCCGTAAAGGTCACGTTCTGGCCCGCACATATTGAAGTAGAAGTTGCACTGATAGTAACATCAGGAACAACACTTGGGTTAACAGTCATTGTAATGGTATTGCTGTTAGCCGAGTTAGTGCCTGAGCAGCTGTTTACAGAAGTAAACTGGCAGCTTACCACATCGCTGTTAGCTAATGTTGTAGTGCTGAATGTTGAACTGTTGGTGCCAACGTTAGTGCCGTTCACCTTCCACTGGTAAACAGGGCTTGAACCTGCATTGGTTACAGAAGCGGTAAAGCTTGCTGTAGCGCCTGCACAAACCGTGTTACCGCCACTAATTGTAATAGTAGATGCAGCCGGTGTGTTTACCACCATTGAGATACTGTTAGAAGTAGCAGTTGTTGGCGTAGCGCAGGTTGCATTGCTGGTCAACACGCAGGTTACAACATCGTTATTGCTTAACGTGCTGCTGGTATAGGTAGTGCTGTTAGTGCCTACGTTAGTGCCGTTTACTTTCCACTGGTAAGCCGGGGTTGAACCACCGTTAACAGGCACAGCTGTAAATGTAACCGAAGTGCCGGTGCAAATATTGGTTGCAGTGGCGCTAATGCTTATTGAAGGCGTAACCGCCGGTGTAAGCACCATAGTAATGCTGTTACTGCTGGCCGTGGCCGGGCTTGCACAAGCTGCACTTGATGTTACATCAAGGGTTATCACATCATTGTTGGAAAGCGTAGTGGTGGTATAAGAAGATGCAGTTGCACCGCCTATAGCCACGCCGTTTTTCTTCCATACATAAGATGGAGTACCGCCGCCGTTTGTAACGCTTGAGCTGAATGTTATTGACGTTGACGAACAAACGTTGTTAGCCGAAGCAGTTATAGAAACCGATGGCGTTACTGATGTATTAACCGTAATAGTAAGCGAGTTTGATGTAACGGTTGTAGTTGAAGCACACAAGGCGTTGCTGGTCATATCGCAGGTAATAACATCGTTATTGGCCAGGGCGGTAGTTGTAAAAGTAGATGAGTTAGTGCCAACGTTGGTACCGTTCTTCTTCCATTGGTAAGAAGGGGTTGTTCCTCCATTAACCGGTGTAGCTGTAAAGGTTATTGATTGGCCTGAACAGATAGCGGTTGAAGTAGCGCTTACGGTTACTGATGGTGTAACTGATGGGTTAACCGTCATCAACACTGTGTTAGATGAAGCGGTAGAAGGGTTAGCACAAGCTGCGCTTGAGGTTACCACACACTGCACAGCATCGTTATTTGCTATTGATGATGAAGTATAGCTTGATGAGTTCGTGCCCACGTTGCTGCCGTTTATCTTCCATTGGTATGATGGAGAACCACCCGCATTACCTACCGTAGCCGTAAACGTTACAGGTGTGCCTGAACATACGTTATTGCTTGCAGTAGAGATGCTGATTGTAGGTGAGCTGTTGGGGCTAACCGTCATTGTAATGCTGTTAGAAGTAGCCGTTGTGGTTGTAGCACAGGCCACGTTCGAAGTCAGCACACAGGTAACTACATCGTTATTCGCTAATGAAGTGCTTGAGTATGTTGATGAGTTAGCACCTACGTTAGCGCCGTTAACTTTCCACTGGTAAGCAGGGTTGCTGCCGCCGTTGGTAGCCACAGCAGTAAACAATACGGCCGTGTTAGCACAAACGTTGTTTGAGTTTGTGGTTATAGCTATTGAAGGAGTTACAACCGGGTTAACCGTTACACCAACTTTGTTTGAAGTTGAAGTATTTGGCGAGGCACAGCTGCTGCTGCTTGTAACAACGCACCATACAGAATCGCCGGTTACTAAAGCAGAGGTATTGTAAGTAGCAGAGTTGCCGCCCACGTTGTTACCGTTTAATATCCACTGGTAAGCCGGTGTTGAACCTGCATTACCGGCAGTGGCGGTAAACTGCACGTTAGTGCCTGAACATACTGTAGTGCCCGATGCACTGATAGAAACAGTAGGTGCCGTGGTTGGGTTAACCGTCATGGTAATGCCGGTAGAAGTAGCCGTTGTAGGAGATGCACAGCCTGAGCTGCTGGTCATTACAACAGTAACTACATCGTTATTAGCCAATGCTGATGAGCTATAAGTGCTGGAGTTAGAACCTGCATTTATACCGTTCACTTTCCATTGGTAAGAAGGTGAAGAACCGCCATTGGTAGGCGTTGCAGTAAATGTTACTGAAGTGCCCGCACAAACGTTGGTAGAGGTAGCGCTAACTGAAACAGCTGGCGTTACTGAAGTTGCTACCGACATGGTTATAGCATTCGATGTAACCGTTGATATTGTTGAACAGCTTGCGCTTGAAGTTACATCGCAGGTAATAACATCGTTATTAGCCAAAGCTGTTGTTGTAAAGGTTGAAGAGTTAGTACCTACGTTAGTGCCGTTCTTCTTCCATTGGTAGGTTGGTGTTACACCGGCATTAACTGCGTTAGCCGTAAAGGTTACGCTGGTGCCTGCACAAATTGATGTAGTACCGGTTGAAATAGTAATAGACGGTGTTGAGTTAGGATTAACCGTCATCAACAAGGAGTTAGAGGTAACCACTAACGGAGATGCACAGTTGGCATTTGACGTTAATTCAACGCTTATAACGTCGTTATTAGCCAGTGTATTGGTGGTGTAAGTTGTTCCGCCTGAACCAACGTTAACGCCGTTCTTCTTCCATTGGTAAACAGGTGCACCGCCGCCGTTAGTTGAAGTAGCCGTAAAGGTTACGTTAGCGCCACTACATACCGTAGTTTGCGGCGTGTTTATAGAAACAGTTGGTGTAACATTCGGGAACACCGTCATTGTAACCGCATTTGAAGTAGCTACCTGGTTGGTAACACACTGCAGAGATGAAGTCATTTGAACGGTTATAACATCATTGTTCGCTAAAGAAGTAGATGAATAAGTGTAGGTGTTTGTTCCTACGTTAACACCATTCTTCTTCCACTGGTAAGACGGAGATAAACCGCCATTAGTAGGTGTAGCCGTAAACAATACGTTTGAACCGCTACATACTGCCGTGCCCGGTGAAGGGGCAATAATTACCGAAGCGCTTTGACCTGAGCTTGGGTTAACAGTAATCAATACCGTATCAGCTAATGAACATCCACCGCTAACTGAAGACACAATGTATTGTGTAGTATTGGTTGGCGTTGCAACAGGGTTAGCAATAGTTGGGTTAGTTAAACCTGCAGACGGAGTCCAGCTGTAGGTTGAACCACCGGTAGTGTTTAACTGTACAGATTGGCCCGAACAGATTGTAGTATCGTTATTGGTAACCAGCTTGCCCGGATTGATTTTGAACAAGGCATCGCTGTAGTCAAACACCAATGGGTTTAAGCCACTTTGAACACGCACCAGTACTGCAGGTGCATTGATGTTCGGCACAACCCAAGGGTAAGTACCTGAGGTAGTAGCATAACCTGATACAATCGGAATCCAGTTTGTTCCATTATCTATAGAGTAACCGATGTTATAGTTACCTATAGGTGAACCCGATTCAGTCCATGTAATGTTATAAGACTGACATGCGCTTAATGAGTCAGTACCGTTAGGCGCAGTTACCGTAATTGGGTTAGCTGTTGTAGATATTGTAAAGGCCAGGTCAGAAATATCTTCCTTACAACTGTTAATGTTATCGCGTATGCGCAGGTAACAGTTGGTAGAAGGCGTATTCGGAACGGTCCACGTATAAGTATTAGAGGAAGTATTGTACCCTAATATAATGTTAGTGAACGGACCGCTTGGGCCAGTTGTTGAATAAGCAAGGTCATAGATGTTAGATATACCATCACTTTGCCATTTAACGCTGTAGTTAGTGCCTACAACCAATACACCGCCAAAGTTTGGCTGAATAATAGTTACTGCACGCTTAATAGTAAATACCGCATCGCTGGTATCGGCACGGTTTAATACGCCGTTAGGGTAAACGCGCACTAACACCTGTGTAGATGGGTTATTAGGCACCGTCCAGTTATAGTTGTTAACTGTGTTGTTGTAGGTTTGGTTGGTAAAGATGGTTATCCAGTTAACACCATTATCAATGGAGTATTCCATATTAAACGCTGTGTACAACGGAGCCTTTTCAAACGTAATAGTTGTTTGCGTACAAGCACCCAATACGTTGCCACCGTTAGGTGTTACTAAACGCACATAAGGACGTAAGGTTAATAACGCATTGCTTACATCATAGTACGATGTATTAGAAGAGTTACTTACGCGTATTAAGGCACGTGCTGAGTTTACGTTTGGCAATGTCCATGCATACGTTCCGTTGTTGGTTTGGTTGGTAGCAATACTTACCCAGGTTGCACCGCTATCTAATGAGTAGTCAAGGTTAACTGTGCTGCTGAAGTAGGTATTAGGTAACCAGGTAATGTTTTGAGTAGTACCTGCATACCATGTTTCGCCACCGTTAGGGGCTGTAACCACCGGTGTAGGTATTTGTATGTTGAATACCGCATTGCTTACGTCAAACAGGGTAGGGTTACCTACATTGCTGATGCGTATCAACGCTTGTGTTGATGGAGTAAATGGAACTGACCATGCGTAGCTGCCTGTATTAGGCGCGCTGGTTACTACGTTGTTCCATGTAACTCCGTTATCAATAGAGTATTCAATAAATACGTTGGTGTAAAGTGAATTGGTGTTCCATGTAATGTTCTGTGTGCTGTAAACGTTCCAAACCTCACCGCCGTTAGGGCTGGTTAATATCGGTGTTGCAGCAAGAATAGTATTGGAGCTGTTGCTTTGATCTTTACGGCAGGTATTTTGATTATCTCTTACACGCACGAAAACGTTAGTGCTTGGATTATTATTTACCGTCCAGTTATAGTTATTACCTGCAACGTTGCTGGCTATTGTAGTGTAGCTTGCGCCTCCGTTGGTGCTGTATAATACATCAAAGAAACCGCTGGTACCGTTCGCTGTCCAGGTTACGTTGTAGTTGGTTAAGGCATTTAAGGTAACACCGCCGTTAGGGTTGGTTACTACTATGGTGCCGCTCGGGTTCTTAACAGGGATGTTGAAGTCGCTGCTGTCTACCCAGTATGTCGGCGGGTTGCTGCCATACAGGTACTGGTTCCAACGGCCTACTATTACTATCTTATACGTGCCCGGTGCCATATCAGGAACCGTCCAGCCATAGCTGTAGAAGTCCGTACCATAAGTATTGTATACCGTGGTTATGCTGTTCCATACACCGCCTACGCTATAGTATATCTCGTAGTAGTTACGGTATACCGTGCTGGTGCTGGTGTTGTAGTTCTCAAAGGCGCTGCTCTTGCTCCACTGTATGTTCACTGTGCCGCAACCCGTTGAGGTATCAGCTACTACATTAGGGTAGTCAACAGTAATAGGCGCTTTAATGGTAAACACCGCATTGCTGGTGTCTATTGCGCTTGGGAAAGAGATGTTGGTGATTCGGATTAAGGCCTGGGTGGTGCTCAGCATGTTCGGTATTGTCCAGCTGTAGCTACCTGTGTTGGTAGCGCTGGCTACTACGGTGCTCCAGCTCGTTCCGTTGTTAACCGAGTATTCTATCTGTACGTTGCTGGCTACGGTGCTCGCATCCCAGGTAATGGTATGCGTGTTGCCGCTACGCCATGTCTCGCCGCCGTTAGGGCTGGTTAACAGTGGCGTTGGTAAGTTAATGGTGAATACCGCATTGCTTACATCGCTTATGGCAGGGTTGCCTACATTGCTGATGCGGATTAACGCCTGGCTGGTGATGGTGTTAGGCACTGTCCATGCGTAGCTGCCTGTATTTGCTGTGCTGGCTACTACTATGTTCCAGTTGGCGCCGTTATCGGAACTGTATTCTATATATACGTTACCGTATAAGGTGGCAGTGTTCCAGGTTATGTTCTGGGTGCTGTTCACCTTCCATATTTCTCCTCCGTTTGGTGAGGTTAATACAGGGGTGGCTGCTATTATAGTGTTGGCAGCATTGCTTGCATCTTTGCGGCACTGGTTCTGGTTATCCCTTACTCTTACATATACGTTGGTGCTCGGGCTGTTATTTACGTTCCAGGTGTAGCTGTTGCCTGTTACGTTGCTGGCTACAGTGCTGTAGCTTGCGCCTCCGTTGGTGCTGTATAATACATCAAAGAAACCGCTGGTGCCGTTCGCTGTCCAGGTTACGTTATAGTTGGTTAAGGCATTTAAGGTAACACCGCCGTTAGGGTTGGTTACTACTATGGTGCCGCTCGGGTTCTTAACAGGTATGTTGAAGTCACTGCTGTCTACCCAGTATGTTGGCGGGTTGCTGCCATACAGGTACTGGTTCCAACGGCCTACTATTACTATCTTATACGTGCCCGGTGCCATGTCAGGAACCGTCCAGCCATAGCTGTAAAAGTCCGTAGCATAGGTGTTGTATACCGTGGTTATGCTGTTCCATACACCGTTTACGCTATAGTATATCTCGTAGTAGTTACGGTATACCGTGCTGGTGCTGGTGTTGTAGTTCTCAAAGGCGCTGCTCTTGCTCCACTGTATGTTCACTGTGCCGCAACCCGTTGAGGTATCAGCTACTACATTAGGGTAGTCAACAGTAATAGGCGCTTTAATGGTAAACACCGCATTGCTGGTGTCTATTGCGCTTGGGAAAGAGATGTTGGTGATTCGGATTAAGGCCTGGGTGGTGCTCAGCATGTTCGGTATCGTCCAGCTGTAGCTGCCTGTGTTGGTAGCGCTGGCTACTACGGTGCTCCAGCTCGTTCCGTTGTTAACCGAGTATTCTATCTGTACGTTGCTGGCTACGGTGCTCGCATCCCAGGTAATGGTGTGCGTGTTGCCGCTACGCCATGTCTCGCCGCCGTTAGGGCTGGTTAACAGTGGCGTTGGTAAGTTAATGGTGAATACCGCATTGCTTACATCGCTTATGGCAGGGTTGCCTACATTGCTGATGCGGATTAACGCCTGGCTGGTGATGGTGTTAGGCACTGTCCATGTGTAGCTGCCCGTGTTTGCTGTGCTGGCTACTACTATGTTCCAGTTGGCGCCGTTATCGGAACTGTATTCTATGTATACGTTACCGTATAAGGTAGCGGTATTCCAGGTTATGTTCTGGGTGCTGTTTACCTTCCATATCTCTCCTCCGTTTGGCGAGGTTAATACAGGGGTAGCTGCTATTATAGTGTTGGCAGCATTGCTGGCATCTTTGCGGCACTGGTTCTGGTTATCCCTTACTCTTACAAATACGTTGGTGCTCGGGTTGTTGTTTACGTTCCAGGTGTAGCTGTTGCCTGTTACGTTGCTGGCTACAGTGCTGTAGCTTGCGCCTCCGTTGGTGCTGTATAATACATCAAAGAAACCGCTGGTACCGTTCGCTGTCCAGGTTACGTTGTAGTTGGTTAAGGCATTTAAGGTAACACCGCCGTTAGGGTTGGTTACTACTATGGTGCCGCTCGGGTTCTTAACAGGGATGTTGAAGTCGCTGCTGTCTACCCAGTATGTCGGCGGGTTGCTGCCATACAGGTACTGGTTCCAACGGCCTACTATTACTATCTTATACGTGCCCGGTGCCATATCAGGAACCGTCCAGCCATAGCTGTAGAAGTCCGTACCATAAGTATTGTATACCGTGGTTATGCTGTTCCATACACCGTTTACGCTATAGTATATCTCGTAGTAGTTACGGTATACCGTGCTGGTGCTGGTGTTGTAGTTCTCAAAGGCGCTGCTCTTGCTCCACTGTATGTTCACTGTGCCGCAACCAGTAGAGGTATCAGCTACTACATTAGGGTAGTCTACTGTAATCGGCGCTTTAATGGTGAACACTGCATTGCTGGTGTCTATTGCGCTTGGGAAAGAGATGTTGGTGATTCGGATTAAGGCCTGGGTGGTGCTCAGCATGTTCGGTATCGTCCAGCTGTAGCTGCCTGTGTTGGTAGCGCTGGCTACTACAGTGCTCCAGCTCGTTCCATTGTTAACCGAGTATTCTATCTGTACGTTGCTGGCTACGGTGCTCGCATCCCAGGTAATGGTATGCGTGTTGCCGCTACGCCATGTCTCGCCGCCGTTAGGGCTGGTTAACAGTGGCGTTGGTAAGTTAATGGTGAATACCGCATTGCTTACATCGCTTATTGCAGGGTTGCCTACATTGCTGATGCGGATTAACGCCTGGCTGGTGATGGTGTTAGGCACTGTCCATGCGTAGCTGCCTGTATTTGCTGTGCTGGCTACTACTATGTTCCAGTTGGCGCCGTTATCGGAACTGTATTCTATATATACGTTACCGTATAAGGTGGCAGTATTCCAGGTTATGTTCTGTGTGCTGTTCACCTTCCATATCTCTCCTCCGTTTGGTGAGGTTAATACAGGGGTGGCTGCTATTATAGTGTTGGCAGCATTGCTGGCATCTTTGCGGCACTGGTTCTGGTTATCCCTTACTCTTACATATACGTTGGTGCTCGGGCTGTTGTTTACGTTCCAGGTGTAGCTGTTGCCCGTTACGTTGCTGGCTACGGTAGTGTAGCTTGCGCCTCCGTTGGTGCTGTATAATACATCAAAGAAACCGCTGGTGCCGTTGGCTGTCCAGGTTACGTTGTAGTTGGTTAAGGCATTTAAGGTAACACCGCCGTTAGGGTTGGTTACTACTATGGTGCCGCTTGGGTTCTTAACAGGGATGTTGAAGTCGCTGCTGTCTACCCAGTATGTAGGCGGGTTGCTGCCATACAGGTACTGGTTCCAGCGGCCTACTATCACTATCTTATACGTGCCCGGTGCCATATCAGGTACCGTCCAGCCATAGCTGTAGAAGTCCGTAGCATAGGTGTTGTATACCGTGGTTATGCTGTTCCATACACCGTTTACGCTATAGTATATCTCGTAGTAGTTACGGTATACCGTGCTGGTGCTGGTGTTGTAGTTCTCAAAGGCGCTGCTCTTGCTCCACTGTATGTTCACTGTGCCGCAACCAGTAGAGGTATCAGCTACTACATTAGGGTAGTCTACTGTTATCGGCGCTTTAATGGTAAACACTGCATTGCTGGTGTCTATTGCACTTGGGAAGGAGATGTTGGTGATTCGGATTAACGCCTGGGTGGTGCTCAGCATGTTCGGTATCGTCCAGCTGTAGCTGCCTGTGTTGGTAGCGCTGGCTACTACAGTGCTCCAGGTAGCGCCGTTGTTAACGGAGTATTCTATCTGTACGTTGCTGGCTACGGTGCTCGCATCCCAGGTAATGGTATGCGTGTTGCCGCTGCGCCATGTCTCGCCGCCGTTAGGGCTGGTTAATAATGGCGTTGGTAAATTAATGGTGAATACCGCATTGCTTACATCGCTTATGGCAGGGTTGCCTACATTGCTGATGCGGATTAACGCCTGGCTGGTGATTAAATTCGGAACAGTCCATGCATAAGAACCGGTATTTGACGTACTGGCCACAACAACATTCCATGTTGCACCATTATCTACGCTATACTCTATATATACGTTACCGTATAAGGTGGCGGTATTCCAGGTTATGTTCTGCGTGCTGTTCACCTTCCATATCTCTCCTCCGTTTGGTGCGGTAAGTATTGGCGTAGCAGCAACAATGGTATTAGCGCTGTTACTGGCATCCTTACGGCATTGGTTCTGGTTGTCCCTTACTCTTACAAATACGTTGGTGCTGGGGTTGTTGTTTACGTTCCACGTATAGCTGTTACCCGTAATATTACTTGTAATAGTGCTGTAGCTGGCTCCGCCGTTAGTACTGTAAAGCACATCGAAAAAGCCGGAGGTACCGCTAGCCGTCCAGGTTACGTTGTAGTTGGTTAAGGCATTTAAGGTAACACCGCCGTTAGGATTGGTTACTACTATGGTGCCGCTAGGGTTCTTAACAGGGATGTTGAAGTCGCTGCTGTCTACCCAGTATGTCGGCGGATTGCTGCCATACAGATACTGGTTCCAGCGGCCTACTATTACTATCTTATACGTGCCCGGTGCCATATCAGGAACCGTCCAGCCATAGCTGTAGAAGTCCGTACCATAAGTATTGTATACCGTGGTTATGCTGTTCCATACACCGCCTACGCTATAGTATATCTCGTAGTAGTTACGGTATACCGTGCTGGTGCTGGTGTTGTAGTTCTCAAAGGCGCTGCTCTTGCTCCACTGTATGTTCACTGTGCCGCAACCCGTTGAGGTATCAGCTACTACGTTAGGGTAGTCTACTGTAATCGGCGCTTTAATGGTGAACACCGCATTGCTGGTGTCAGTTATAGTTCCTAATGTAAGATTGGTAATGCGAATTAATGCCTGAGTAGAAGACAACATTTGTGGAATGGTCCAGCTGTAAGAGCCCGTATTACTTGTATTGGTAGTAATGCTATTCCAGCTGCTTCCGTTATTTACAGAGTATTCAATTTTTACGTTTGATGTAAACACCGTGTTGTCCCACAGAATGGTATGCGTGTTACCACTGCGCCATGTCTCACCGCCGTTAGGGGTAATTAAAAAGTTGTTAGGTAATTGAATAGTGAAAGCGGCATTGCTTGTATCGCTTATAGTAGAACCGGTGGAGTTGCTTGCACGTACTAAGGCCTGAGTGGTTGGGGTGTTAGGAATAACCCATGTATAACTACCGGTATTAGGGGCTGCGCCGTTTATGAGGTTGTACGTAACACCGTTATCGGTAGAATATTCCAACTTAACCGTTGTGTAAAAAGTATTGGTTGTCCACGTAATGTTTTTGCTGGCATCAATTGTCCATACTTCACCACCGTTTGGTGTAAGAAGGATAGGCTTTGCCGGCGAAATTGTAAAAACCGAATTGGAAAGGTCTAACTGACAGGATGTAGTTGCATCCGTTACTTTAATTAGCGCCTGCGTGCTTGGGTTGTTAGGTACGGTCCAGTTATAGTTGTTTGCCGCTACGTTAGTGGCAATAGTGGTAAATGTTGTACCGTTATCAACCGAATAATAAATATTGAAGAAGCCTGAAGTGCCCGCCGGGGTCCATGCAATGTTATGCACGGAAAGGCCCTGCCAGTTTTCGCCGCCGTTAGGGGTGGTAATGTTTATAGGCAACTGGATGGTAAACACTGCATCGCTTATGTCCTGCTTGGTGGTATCGCTATAATCGCGCACACGAACACGCACCTGGTTACTGGCCACCATAGGTACAGTCCAGTTGTACTGGCCGTTGGTAATGTTAATTTGAGTAGCCACCGAGGTCCATATTGCCCCGTTATTTAAAGAATAGTCAATGTTCCACAGGTTGGAAACCCCGCTGGAGGTCCACTTAATCTGATAGGTTTGGCAACCATAAAGTACCTCGCCGCCATTGGGCTGGGTAACGGTTACTGATTGGCCAACTGCCGTAAATAATAGAAATAGTCCGGCCAGTAGTGGTAGAATCTTCTTCATGTGAAAAGTGTTTAGTGTGCAATTAAAGCGCGGCAAATATAATTGCAGGATGGTGGTAATTCCTTCAAAAAACAGCTATTTCGGCGTTAAAAAGTAAAAGGAAACATAGAAACCGAAAGAAGGGGCAATAAACTCTACCTTGGCAGGAAAGCGGCATTTCGCCCCGAACCATAGGAACTGAAAAGGGCTGTAAAGTTCTAAAGTAGCGGGCCATAAAGAGATTACCTCAAGAAGTGACGCTGATTTAAAAAACCATACACTTCTGATTACCAAACACATAAGCTAAGCATAGGAATTAATGAACTGATTTAAATCCTTGTTTAAACACTCATATTGCAACCACCTTTGCATATTTAACCATCTGCTAACTCTGTAATTGTTTATTTCGCGCCCGTGATGAAAAGATGCTGGATAACCTTACTTGTTTGCTTAAGCATAGCACAGGTAAAAGCCCAATTGGTAATTAACGAACTATCTCAAGGTCCAACAGGCACTAAGGAGTACGTTGAACTGGTTGTAACCGGAACTGTAAGTTGCGGAGGAACTAACACTGTTGATTTAAGAGGCTGGATAATTGATGACAACAATAGCTGGCATGCCTCAGGTTCAGGCACCGGCATAGCAACCGGACACGCTAAGTTTGACAGCATACCACAATGGGCCAATGTTAAAATCGGTGCCATTATACTTATATATAATGATGCAGACGTCAGCCCTGCTACTGCTGCTCTATCGCCGGACGAGACAGATGCCAATTCCGATTGCGTCTATATTGTACCAATCAGCTCCTCTTCTATTCTTAAAAATGTAACCTTGCCTACTTCAGGTGGTACTATGACCACTTATGCTGTTGCAGGTACGCCTTACACCACTACAGGGACATGGCCGCCCTTAGGTATGGCCAATAGTGATGACGCCTTCCATACTGTTTCCCCTTCCAACTATGCAGTTCCTTATCATGCCATAGGCTGGGGCAATAACACCGCGCAAGTGAATGTTTACTTTGCCGCAGGCCAGGGCGGGCAGGTTATTTACATGGCTAATACGGTAGATAACGACCCTTTTAACCAGGCCAATTTCGTTAACGCTTCAGCAACTACAAACGAAACACCCGGTGCTCCTAATAACGCGGCGAATGCTTTATGGATTGGCCAAATGAATAATAACTGTCAGCCGTTTACTGTGCCTACTACTTCACGAAATGTAAGCCTTTGCCCCGGCCAGTCTATTCTTATAAATGGAGTTACAGTAACCGCTGCCGGAACATATACTGACACACTACCGGCCATTACCGGTTGCGATACGGTTAGAACAACTACAGTAACTATGGGCAGCTCAATTAATGATTCGCAGAATGTTTCGTTGTGCCAGGGCAAGCAAACCATTATTAATGGACAAACAATTACTACTTCAGGAACTTATTACGATACTATACCCTCTATAAGCGGCTGCGATACCATACGGGCTTATGTTGTAACCGTAAACCCCTACCTGCAAAAGTCAGTTCCTCTTTCCATATGCACGGGTCAATCTGTTGTTATAAATGGCCAAACCATAACAACTGCCGGCACTTACTATGATACTATACCTGCCATAAGCAGTTGCGATACTATAGTTACTTACACTGTTACCATCAGTCCTTTCATTCAGAAAACTCTTCCTGTTTCCTTATGCACAGGGCAAAGTATTACCATTAACGGCCAAACCATTACCACCAATGGCAATTACCTTGATACCTTAAGCGCCATAAGCGGCTGCGATACTATTGTTACCTACCAGGTTACTTTCAACAGTTACATAACAGCAAATGCTTCATTTACCATTTGCCCCGGTCAATCAGCCACCTTTAACGGACAGCAGTATTCAACTGCAGGCACTTATTTTGACACTATACCGGCTTTAAGCGGTTGCGATACCGCTTACACTATTACTGTTACCATCGGAGGTTTTATCAATGCCACGCAACAAGTACAACTTTGCAATGGTTCAACCTTTACGGTTAATGGCGTTGCTTACACTGCACCTAATACCGTAATTGATACCATAAGCAGCGTTAACAGTTGCGATACTATAATGACTTATAACCTGGTAGTTGTTGCTTCTTTTGCAACCACCAATACCCCTACCATTTGCGAAGGCACCTCTTACTTTGCAGGCGGAGCCCTTCAAACTACCGGCGGTACTTATGTTGATACATTAACTTCAACAGGCGGCTGCGATAGTATTGTTACCACTATTTTAACCGTTGAACCATTACCTGTAGCACAGGTTACAGGCGATACTATAATTAATGCAGGCGAAACAGCAACGCTTGCTGCCAGCGGCGGAACATCTTATGTATGGAGCAGCGGCGAAACAACAGCCCAAATATCAATTAGCCCATCGCAAAGCACTTACTATATAGTTACTGTAGCAAGCAACGCAAACTGTACTGATAGCGCAGGCATTTTTGTGCAGGTAAACGTTATAGAAGAACCCTTGCCGTTAGTGCCTACCGCTTTTAGCCCTAACGGCGATGGCGTTAATGATGTATTTAATATAGTTAACCGCGATAAGTTTACAGTTAACATTTTCCATATATATAACCGTTGGGGTGAGTTGATATTTAAGGATACCTCATCCGGTTGGGATGGAACCTATAAACAAACTGAACAGCCAATAGGTACCTATATCTACTACCTTTCGGTAAAGTCTATTACAACCAACAAGCAACATACCCTTTCAGGAAATGTTACTTTGCTCAGGTAATTTATCAATGGCCCATTGCCTTAATGTTTTGTTGTAAAGAAGCATTCCGGCCAGTGCGCCGATTATACTGCCCACAGCAATATCCGTAAGGCGTGTTATAATAAGGGCATCGGCGCTCATTGTTCCCCCGCTGCCGGCTTCAGCCAGTAACAAGGCGACAGGCGTAAAAAATACAAAAGCCAATGCATAGTTGCGCGCCACAAAAAACTCTGCCCAAAACTGCAATACCGGTATAGTTAAGCATATGCGCAGTGGTGTATTTTCAATAAACAATAAAAGCCGCGCCGCCCCTAAACCTGTTATAGTGCCTATTACACGATGAAACGCCCGCTGCCATTTGTGATGCAAATTATTTCCCTTCATAACCGCCAGGCAGGAAACAGTCACCCAATACGGACTTTCAAGGCCCAGGGTTAAGGCAACAAGTAATGAAAGAGCAAGTGCAGCGCTCAACATAAAACTTTCAAACACTATATAGCGTAGCGAAAATGCCTGCACAGGAATAGGAACAAAAGTTTGTTTAAGGGTAGGGGCTAATAAACCATATACCGCAGCAATACCGATGGCAGCCATACTACCGGCACCAAAATAGCAGCTTTTGTAAATGCAGTAGCCGGTGAGTAAACTGAAAAAACCGCCACTGAAGCCATTAATATGAACAATAGACTGCCCGGCGGCTGAAGGCGAAAATAAAGGCAACCAAAATGAATTAAAAAACAAAAACATGTAAGAAACAGCAACCGGGAAGTAAAACTATATGCAAACAGATTCGGCTATTAAAAAGCTAAACACAAAAACCAATGTGCATACCAAAAGGGTTACTATGCGCCGGTTGACAGGTGCTGTAGGTAAATACAATATTACCAGGCTACCCAAGCAAGCTAACAACGAGAATTTAAGAACGTTAAAAAGCAAACCGATAAATAAAGATATAGCCATGCTAAGCGCAGCTAATATAGCGATATGCCAAAGTCTTTGGCTGTGCTGAAGCATAAATAGGGTAGCAACCTCTACCTTAACCCTATGTAACCAACACGGAAGCATGCAGGAGAAAGGCAAAAGCTATTCCTGCGGATTATCTTTTGAGAAAAATTGCCATAAACATCGGGGTTGCCCCTGTAAAGACGCTGAGAACGAAACTGCGGAAAACGAATAGTTGTGGATGCAGCGGCACGTTTTAAATGCTCCTCCCCCGCTGTTTGAGAAAAAATACAACGGAAGAAAGTTGCAGCACAACAGCGCTTTGGCCTTATGTTCATACCCTATGTATAAAAAAAATGTGCCCTGCTTTAGTATTCAGGGCACATGTTATCTTAATCGCGATTACCTCTTCCACCCCTTCCGCGGCCCGATGACCTTCTGCTGTTATCTTCTTCATAATCATCAGAATCGTCATCATCATATTCATCATACTCCTCGTATTGGTGGTTATCTTATTCATACTCATCATAATGACTGTTACGGCCTCCACGGCCTTCTTCTCTTTCGTCGTAGCCTTCTACTTCGCCTTCACCCCATTGGTTAGCCCAATGTGTACCGCCGCTGTTATTTCTGCCACGGCTGCCGTAATCATCCTCTTCATACTGATTATTACCACGGCCGCTACCACCACCACTGCGCGAATACCGGTTACTGCCACCGCGGCTACCACTTCCGCCACTGTTACTGTTTTCGCTTCTGCCATCGCGTCCTTCTACTTCGCCTTCGCCAAGCTGATTAGCCCAACGATGGCTACCCTGGTTTCCACCACGGCCACTTCCGCCACCGCTGTTTCGCGATGATTGGCTGCCCCAGCTGCCACTGTTACGGCTACCGTTGCCACCCCGGCCTTCGCTTCTTTAATCATAGCCCTCTACTTCGCCTTCACCCCATTGATTAGCCCAATGTGTGCCGCCTGAACCCGAATTTGAGTTTGAACGATTGCTGCCGGAATTGCGGCCTGAACTTCCGCCGAGTCCGCTGGTGTACTGATTGCCTTTGAAAGGATGGCTTTGTGTACGGCCATCACCTGAGCTACCCTTGCGGCCTGAAGAAGACCTGCTTCCCCTGCCCACCTGATTGATTTTGTCTCATACTGTACTTATTTAGTTATTTAATAAAAACCGGTTCAAGCGCTGAACGGTGTCAACACTTTTAAAAATGCACCAGCACTTAAATACAGTTAGCGAGTAGTTTTGAGGGCGCTTTTTCTTTATCGCATAATTAACACCCCACCCCGCGGAAAAAAGCAGAAGTGTGCCGCTTCAAAATTTAAATAATATAATTATTTATAATAACTAAAATAATAGCTATTGGCCAACACATGCACAATGTTCATTGACGGGACATTATTACTACATAATACTTTGCTTTACCGCTGTATTTCCCAACCTGCTTTTAATATTCTACAAAAGAAGGTACAACAAAAAAGCCGGCCCACAGGGGAAACCGGCTTTCCTGCATTATTTCATTATCTGTTTAATGTGTAATAACCAATTTTTTAGTGTAAACCGAATTACCTGAAGTTAATACTGCCGTATATGTACCTGCAGCCAGGTAATTTAAGTCAAACTCTACTGAATTACCGCCTTTGTTTAAGGAATAGGTATTGTTAAACACTCTATCACCAATAATGTTGTAAAAATCAACAGTTGCCTGTTGCGCTTCATTACAATTCATTACCAATATTGTTTTTCCATTACTAGGGTTAGGAACAAAATCGCGAACTTCAACACCTTCAACTGCGTTTAGTTTAGCGCTTACCACATCAGTGTATTCAAACTGACCATCGAAATCAATTTGCTTTAAGCGATAATAGTAAACCACACCCGGCTGCACCTGGTTATCATTATACGTATAATTCTGTTGCACTGTGGAGTTATTATGACCATCAACCCAGGCTATAGCGCTAAAGTTAATTCCATCAACACTGCGCTCTACTGAAAAGCCCTGGTTATTAATTTCCAATGCAGTTGCCCAACGCACTTGTATAAACGAATTATCTACAGCGTTCGCTTCCAGGTAAATCATTTCCACAGGTAATGCCTGTGCCTGTTTTGAACCTGCCATCCAGAATTCGCTGAAACGGTCCACGCTTAGCTGCACATAGTGATGGTTTTGCGCATTGTTGAACAGGCTGCCAAAGCCGTTACTTACTTTTGTAAGGGGCCCGTTAGGTGTTCCGTAAGCGTTTGCATCGCCATAAACACGGTAAACACCTGATTGAAGGTTGTTACTATAATCACCATCTTCAGCAGGGCCGCTGTATTTAGTTACATACAGTTCATTAATTGAAGTAATATCATCATTTTCAGAACAACTGTTATTAGGTATGTTGTTACCTGTAGAAGATATAATTAAACTCTGCAATTCTGCATCACTGAAATACAAGCGTACTCCAACATTGCCCGGAAAAACTGCCGGATACATATAGTTGCTGGCCGTTACCATAAAGTGGCGCTTCATAGCCTTGAGATCAGTAAACGATTGGCAATTGTTTTGGGTACCTGAAGGGAATACTGAAGCTTCTGCCCCATCGCGGTATAAGGTTACGTTAACCAACCCAAGGTCAAAACCGCTATCATTAATTGAAAGGATTGCATCATTATTATTATCGCGGAAGGTTAACCACTTGTTCATACTCTTCTCGTAGCAATCAACAGTTTTGGTGCCGGTTGAAGAGGCAAACGGAATATTTTGCGGATGGCCGCTTGGTGCAGTAGGCGTAACAGTTGCGCTGCAGCCTACACCATCAGTAACGGTATAGCTTGTAGTAGTGCCGGCCTGTTGTTCATACAATACCTGGCTTGATGATATAATATTAATAGGCGAACCTGAGAAAGTATATGAGCCATTACCCTGGGCGCCATTTACCAATATATAGTAGTAATCATTAGTTGATGAATTCATACAATCATCAATAATGTAAGAGGACGTAACAGCCGCATTATACGTTACATCAACATTATCACTATTGGCAGAGCATACGCCATTACTTACCGTCCAGGTATAGGTATAAGCCCCCAAGGCCGTAACGCTGGTAGTGCTGTTAGCAGCATTCGGACTATTAAATGTAGTGCTACCTGCTCCTGCCAGTTGGCTCCATGTACCTGTTCCAAAAGCCGGCGCAACAGCGCCTAAGGTTGTTCCTAAACCGCAACCCACAGGTATATCTGCCCCGGCATTAGCCGCACCCGATAAATGATAAACCAATATACTTTGTGTAGCAACAGGACATGAATTAGATGATACTGAATAAGTAATAGTATAGCTGGCCGAATTTGCTCCCGGTGTAGGTGCATTAAAGGTAATGCCCGAAACGCAAGCTCCACAGTTTGCACTCCATACCCCACCGGCTGTTGCCGAGGTTAAGGTGCGTGAGCTGCCTTCGCACATGTCAGCCGCCGAAGAACTTATGCTGTAAGGTGCATCCACAGTAACACTTATAGCATAAGTGCCGCTTTCGCATGTGGTGGTGCTGTTTTTAATTTTTAGTGCTGCGTTGTATGTACCTGCAGTTACGGAACCAGGTACCGTAATGTTTACAACACCACCTGATAAGGCTGTATAAGCAACATCAGTAAGGCCTGCAGCATTAGCAGTATTATCGAAATCAATAGTGTATTGATTGGCGCCGCCGGTTAAGTTGCTGTAGCTAATAGAAGCAACTGTTGTGCCCTGACAAACCGCAGGGTTAGCGCCCAGCGTAACAGTAGGTGTTGCATTAACGGTTACGGTAAAGCTGCAATTACTTATATTACTGTTAACATCTGTGGCAGTGTACGTTATGGTAGTAACACCAACCGGGAAGGTTGAACCGCTACTTAAACCTGTTGTAGGTGATGAAGTTTGAACCACTGAAAGAATACTACAATTGTCTGAAGCGATCGGAGCAGTCCAGCTTATAACAGGATTGCAGTTAACAATGTTTGATGGGCAACCGCTAAACTGCGGTAGTTGATTGTCGCTAACAATTACTGTAAAGCCGCAGGTGTTTGTATTATTGGCCGCATCCTTAACTGTCCATGTAACAGTTGTAGTTCCTTTATTAAATACCTGACCATTTAAGGTAGTAAGATTAGTAGCTGTAGTTGCGCCGCTAAGTGCACAGGTAACAGAACTTACACCGCAGTTATCACCTGTAGATGATGGATTCCAGCTGTTGCTGGTGTGCGTATAAGTACAAACACCGGTATTGGCGTTTACGTTTTGTGTACCGCTTACACCACAGGTAATAGACGGAGCCTGGTTATCGCTAACCACTACGGTAAAGCCACAGGTAGTGCTGTTGTTAACTGCATCCTTAACTGTCCAAACTACGTTGGTGGTACCCGGGTTAAAGGTTACACCATTAAGTGTAGAAAGGTTAGTAGCCGTGGTTGCTCCGCTTAAAGCACAGGTAACTGAACTCACTCCGCAGTTATCGGCAGTAGCAGAAGGATTCCAGCTATTGCTGTTATGCGCATAAGTACAAACACCGGTATTCATATTAACGTTTTGCGTACCACTAACGCCGCAGGTAATAGTGGGCGCCTGGTTATCGCTAACCACTACGGTAAAGCCACAGGTAGTTGTATTATTTGACCCGTCTTTAACCGTCCAGGTTACGTTGGTAGTGCCATTATTAAATACCTGGCCATTAAGGGTTGTAAGGTTGCTTGCCGTTGTTGCGCCTGTTAATGCGCAAACCACCGAAGCCACACTGCAGTTATCTGTGGTGGATGATGGATTCCAGCTATTGCTTGTATGCGTATATGTACACACACCGGTATTAGCGTTAACGCTTTGTGTACCGCTAACGCCGCAGGTAATAGCAGGAGCAGTAACGTCGTTTACTGTTACGTTAAAGGAACAAGTAGAAGATGTATTGCCTGCAAAGTCATTAGCATTATAAGTATTAGTAGTTACTCCTAAAGGATAATATATACAGCCATTAGGCAAACCATTTGTTTGGAATAGACCGAACTCCATTATATATCCATTGTTAGCGGCATACGCATCCGGTAAATCGTTCCAGCCGCCGCTGCCCTGTAATATTTCGGCATAGTCCTCACCTCCTGCATCATTAGGTTCTCCACCATTCCAGTTGCTATAGCCATAGCCTACGGTAGATGGATAATTGCCTACTGAATGCGGCACGCCATAAACTGATTTAAATGTACCTTCTACGGCAGCATCTGTTAAGCCTATCCAAAAACGCTGACCGGAATATGAGCTTATCCAGCTTGTTATTTGTGCATTTTCTGCAGCAGATTCTATTACTACCAGTCGTCCGCCCTTGGCCTCAGCAGCCGTTTTGGCCGCAGTCCAGTTAATATTACCTGGCACCAGGTAGTAGTAATTACCGCCCGTGGTTCCCAGGTATGTAGCACCAGAAATAGTTGGTGGCGTCATACAGTTATCGCTCCAGGTTGGGCCTGTCCACGATGCTGCGCCATAACAGGATGCATTGGCATTGGTTGTAATGTTTGAAGGGCATGAGGAAACAGTTGGAGCAGTAGTTTCTAAAGTAAGGTTTACCTGCGTTCTGGCTGTGCAGGCTGTGTAAGGATTTACAGCATTCTGTATAAATGAGGTAGCTACATTCTGCGCCTGCGCGGCAGTTACATAGCCGCCACTGCTGCTGGCAAACAGTAAGTAATAAATACGGGTGACACCGGTTAAGCCCGAAACGGTATGAAGGTTATCATCTGTAGTTGTACCACCTGTATTGCTTATACCGGCGCCATTTCCCGGCACAATTACAATTTGGTTAATTGAGGGATCGCCGGCTCCGTATACCTTACGAACAAAACAACTGAATAAATTATTATTTACAGTTATTTGAAAACTGCTTGTTTCATAACTGCCGCTGCCATCTGCACCAAGGTTACCTGTGGTGTAGAAGGAACTGATGTTGTTTACATCAGCCGCTAAAATGAACATGTTATTTACCTTACGGGTAAAGTATTGGCCGCCCGTTCCGAAAGCTGCACTGCTTACAATAGTATTATCAGAGTAGTTAAACGTGGTACCAAGATTGGTATTAAGATAGTTGCCGCCATCATACATGTCGTTACCGCCGTCAAGTATATAATTAGTTCCACCATCTAATGTAAAATTATAAGGACTTGGTATTTGCCCGGTTATAGTGGTATTGGTAGAATTGAAATTAGCTAATACAGTAGCCAGGCTTGTGCCGGTGTATTGCATTGAGGCGCCTTCCACCCAGTAACTTACCGGCCCTGTAACAGGAGGTGTAACGTATGCTGCCGTATTGGCTACAGGAGTACCGCCACTTGCCTGGTTAAACCATGTAAAATACGGCGTTGAACCGCTAGCGGTTAAAGTGGTTGTTTGACCATTACAAACGGCTGTAGTGCCCGATACGCTAGGCGCACCGTAAACATTAATTGTTGACTGCACACGTGAAGTAGCACAACCCGGGTTAACTACAAAACTTAAAAAGCTGTTAACTATATTTTGAGCCTGTGCATTAGTTACATATCCGCCGCTGCTGCTTGCAAATAATAAATAATATAAGCGCGTAACACCACTTAGGCCCGATACTGTTTGTGCATTATCGTCAGTAGTAGTTGCACCGGTGTTGGTAATACCTGCTCCACTGCCGGGCACAATTACAATTTGGTTAACAGAAGGGTCGCCGGCGCCATATACCTTACGTAAATAGCAACTAAATATTTGGCCGTTTACCGTTACCTGAAAGCTGCCGGTTTCATAGGTACCGCTACCATCTGCACCAAGGTTTCCTGTAGTATAAAAGGAGCTAATATTGTTTACATCAGCAGCCAGTATAAACATATTGTTTACCTTGCGGGTAAAGTATTGGCCCCCTGTGCCAAAGGCACTACTGCTTATAATTGTATTGTCGGAATAATTGAAGGTAGTGCCTAAATTGGTATTCAGGTAATTACCTCCATCATACATATCGTTACCACCATCGTTTATATAATTGGTACCGCCATCCAACACAAAATTGTAAGGACTTGGTATTTGCGCAGTAATGGTTGCGTTATTAGCGTTAAAGTTAGAAAGTACTGTTGCCAGAGATTGTACTGCACCGGGGTTTACTGCTTCAACCCAGTAACTGGTTGAACCGGTAATGGCAGGTGGAGTATATGTTGAACCGGTAGCAAGTACGCTGCCACCACTTGCCTGGTTATACCAGTTGAAGCTACTGCCGGTGCTTGCTGTTAATGTTACAGTAGAATTTAAACAAACCGGGTTAGTAGAAATACTAACCGAAGGGTTTGGATAGGCTGCAACTGTTGTTGAAACGCCCGAACTTGCACAGCCGTTAGCAGTAGCTACTACTGTATAGGTTTGTCCCGGTGATGTTCCGCTTGTTGTAGGCTGAATTTCGGCGGTACCTGAAGGAGAACCTGTACCACCGTTCCATATATAAGTGTAGAAGTTAGGCACAAAAGCTGTTGCACCATTAACCGTTGCATTTAATGCTGCATTACCGGTACAGGTAGCATCGCCATTTAATTTATAATGTGCTTTTAGGTTTGAACCTACGTTACTTGTAGGTGTTTCCTTATACATATCAGCCTGTATATCGCTTTGTGAGCGCGCCGAACTCCAGATACGAACGTTATCAATTGAACCATTAAAGTAACGGCCCGGTATATCAGTACAACCTATTGTTAACTGGTTAGCACCTGTGGTAACATTAAAAGCAGATAAAGTACCGGTTTGCGCTAACTGACCATTTATATAGAACGAAACGGAGGTGCCATTACATACAACGGCTACATGCGACCATGTGTTTGCTCTTACCGATGGCCCTGTGCCGGGTACCACATCATTACACCATGTAGCCATGCTTAGGCGTAAATTGTTTTGTATACTGAATAGCATACTGGTACCACTGCAGCCACGAGGCCCCCACGCCACGATGCCGTTATAACTTGCATCGTTTTGTGTTGCAGCAGGGTTAATCCATGCTTCAACCGTCATTACGCTGCCCGTTGGCAGGCCTGTGGTTGAGGTGGTGTTAATATAGTTGCTGGTACCGTTAAAGCTGTAAGCGCCACTGCCGTTTGAACCACCCGAGCCAGGGGCTAAGCCACCAGCCGTTAAGTTAACCGTTGCGCCGCTGCAAATAGGGCCGTTATTGCTTACTGTTGGCACAGCAGCTATAGGGCCATAGCCAGCCGCCAAAGAAATGGTTGCGATTGTTGTTGGACAATTGGGCGCGCCGGAGTTGCGGATTAATAATGTATAGCCGCCGGCAGCTAATCCTGTAAATGAGGTGGAAGACTGCCATGAACCTCCGTTATTTACACTATACTCATAACTACCGCTACCACCTGATGCACCTGAAAAAGTGATGGTTCCATCATTGTTAGAGCAGCTTGGGTTAGTATATAGGTAATTTGCCGTTGGGTTATATACTGTAATAGTTGCTGAATTGGATGGAGTTGAGCACCCTGCGCCCGTTGCTATACACCTAAAGCTATAGGTAGGGTTCCATGCATTTGTGGTAGGGTTATTTACGGTTAAGGTGCTGGTTAGTGAACCGCTGGTGCCATATTGGCCGTTAGCTATATCTGCCCAACTTCCTACGGGGTTAGTACTCCATTGCCACTGATAGCTTGTAGCGCCCGAAGCTGTAATGGAAAATGTAGCCGCATTGTTACCACAAACTACCTGGTTGCCGGGCTGCCCGGTAATAGTTGGGGCCGGGTTAACTGTTACTGAAGTTGACGAACTTGTAGTACCACCACAGCTATTATTACCTATTGATGCCTTTACCGTATATGCCTGAGGGCCGCTTGCAAGTGCGCCGGTTGTTTGTGTTTCAGCACTGGATATACCGAGTGCGTTAGTGCCGGTCCACTGATAGAAATAATAAGCAGGATCAACGTTTACAGTTGGAGCATTAAAAGCGCTGAGTGTGTATGAGTTCTTACTATCCGTTGTACTTGCGCCATTATTGAATTTATAATAAGCCACCAGGTTAGCCCAGTTAGCATGCGTGTTATCAAGTTCGCGATACATCCACGACTGAATATTAGCAGTTGATACAGCAGTATTCCAAACACGGAACTCATCAACCTGGCCGTTAAAGTAAGCGCCGCTACCCAGGTTGGTACCGCAGGTTGGTCCAACGGCATAATACAAACCGTTACCACTGGACCAAGGTGTGGTTCTGGCAGCGGTAGTAGTGTTTGTCGATAATATACCGTTTAAAAAACCATCGAGCACAGTACCATTGTAGCGCAGTACTGCATGGTTCCATGTACCAAATGTTGCGCATCCTAAGGATATGGATGTTATATTCCAAACACGGGCTTTTACCTCACCGCTTGAAAGTATTTCCAATTGAGTATCGTACCATCCGGTGCTTGGTGTTTGCGAGCCCTGCTCAGCTACAACAGTACCTGCAGCATTTGGCTTAAACCAAATTTCAAGGGTAACCGCCGTGCTGGGGAAGTTAGCAGCGGTATAAATGTTAGGCGTACAGAAATACTGGTTGCTGCCGTTTAAGGTTACGCACTTACCACCCGGGGCCATGCCCCCTGCAGTTAAAGTAGCTGCCGAACCCGCGCAAACCGCACCGCCGTTAGATACAGAAGCCGGTGCCGGAAGTGTTATTTTGGTTATTTGGATGTTAGGACGGTTGCTGGTGATTGAACCATTACCTGTTGGTGCGCTGCCGTCAGTTTCCCAGTATTCATGTGCATTGCTAGCAGTAGCATACCGGAAACTTTTTCCAGCGCTACCTTCAGAACCACTGCCTGTTGCATTGGTTTCAACTATCACCTCAAGGTTAGATGTATTGCTATAGCAGAATGGCACAGATAAGGGAAAAGTTATCCAGTTATTGGTAACCAGTAAACTGGTGGGCACTGTTACCGGGCCATATACTAACGTTGCCCCGGTAGTTTCAGTGGCATACGTATTAGCGCTTAAGGTGGCGGCTGCTACCTGTTTAATGTAAATACGCATGTTGGTCATTGCCGCAGGCGTAGAAGTTGCATTTACGTAAAAGCCCACGGCCGTAATTAGACCGCTGCTACCCACTTCTGAGGCTGTATATATCATGGCCGATCGCTGATAACCATAGAATGTACCTAAGGGATATCGTGTGCTACCTGTATTGGTATTAGCGGAAGGAACCGTTATTACCTGTGAAAAAGCAGTTAAGTCCAGGCATAACATCAGCACTAGTAAAAAGGAAATCTTCTTCATCGTAAAGGAAGGTGTTTTAAATAAACAGGTACGACGGGTTAAAAGCCACCACCCGGCGGAGTGGATATATTTAAGTGTTTTCATTTTAAGTTTACAAGTTATTTGCCGGTTAAGCAAAAGTCAACTTGAGTTTTATTCCCCGCTTTAAGCAACTAAGGTGCCAACGAGTGCTAAATCCGACGCAAATTAAAGAAAAATCAAGCAAACAGTGTATTTGACCGACACTTTTCTATATAACCTTTGTATTCGCAGAAATATTAATACAAATTGTATAGCGTTAAATACAATAGGTGGTTTTTAAACTAAACAGTATTGGTGCAACAAAGGAAGCTGCGAAAAAAACGCTGTAGAGATTATATCCAGGTTTTGGCAACAAGTGTTGCGGCAGACATAATCGCCGTCATAGGGTTAACACCTATATTGGATGGGAAGAAAGAAGAATCTGCAATTACCAACCCGTCTATATCCTTTACCTGAAATTTTTCACGCACTTCTACACCGCAGAACAAATGGGTTGCCGCCATAGGAACTACTCCCGGGCCACACTTCAAATCAGCAATAGCCCTTGCCTGGTCAACCGTAGTTATAATTTCAGGGGCGCCGTATACTGATGGCCACACTTCTGTTGCGCCTTGCTCCAGCATGGCTTCTGCCATCATTGAAAGTCCGCGCAAAATATTTTTCCGGTCAAAATCCGTTGGCGAATAACGAACCAAAGGCCCGAATGGACCACGGCTTACTTTACCTCGGGCCTGAGCTTTGCAGGCAACGCCCCATAAGGCCACATGATCCAACTTTTCCAACCTGCTCTGTAAAAGTTTACCAGCGCCCGGCACACGTGCTGCACGAAATGCTTTGGGCATTCCGAGGCTTTCAAACTTTATGTTTTCTTTCCCCCAATAGGTGCTTTGCGCCGATTGGGTGGCTTCAGGCATTCCGGTAATTTTCTTTTCAAACAACCCTGCCATTGCCGCACCGGGGTGGCACATAAATCCATTGCCTTCCAAACTGAGCCCGCTTTTTAAAAGCAGCCATGGCGTTTGCACCGCACTGGCCGCTAATACAACAGCCACTTTTGCGCGCGCTGTAAACTTACCGCCCGAAGCGAACCGGCCTTCAATACCAACGGCTCTCCTGTTCTTTATTATCACCTTCCTTACTTCACAGCTTGAGTACAGGCGGGCACCATTGGCAACGGCCATAGGTATGTAATTCTTATCTGTGCTTTCTTTTGCACCGTGTGGGCAACCCTGCATGCATTTACCCGAACCTTTACAACCGGGAGTGCTACGGCTTATAGGCTCTGCTTTTTCTCCCCATGCTTTAAGCATAGTACCGCCATTTTCACCATACAAGGCAGGCGGCGTGGGTGCAATTTTCAATTCCTTATCCAATATATCATTGGCGTCCATTAAGTCCTTCCAGGGTAAAAGCTGCTCCCATTTTTTATCCTGCGCAACCCATTGTTGCCACACCCATTCAGGAAAACGGATTTGTATAGCACAGTTAATATAAGAGCCTCCACCAACACAACGCCCCTGCAACAATGGCACGGGGTCGTTACCTATTGAAGCAAATGCCCCTGCATCGCGATACAGGGTTTTCATTGTCTCTAAAGCATTATCGGTTAAAACCGGTTTAGGCGGCGCGCCTTCTTCAACAATAATTACGCTTTTGCCCGCTGCCGAAAGCCAGCGTGCCACGGTTGACCCTGCACAACCTGAACCGACAATTATAAAATCGGCACCATCTTCAATATTGATTTTGGAATCGTTCATTCGGTTTGGGTCATTAATGCCGTTAACTTCCAGAATTGCGCAATACCGCGTACTGTAGAGTTCGGATGATTGTAAAGGCTTTCTATTATGGCTACTCTTTTATCATAGCTAATCCAACCCAAAGGAACTGCATGCCGCTTAACAGAATATAAGTGCGCGAGTAGTATAGATGACCTTAGGAAAATGCGCACATATAACGGAAATTCTATTGGAAGCCCCTCTCCTTTCCACCCGGGTACAATTGCTTCAAACACTGTTTTCATGCCCAACAAATATGCAGGTAAAAAAAGTTGTAGAAGTATTTACAACAAAAAATAATTTCTGACTTATCATTACGCAGTAAATAACCCTCACATGCCCAACATTACCTTCGATGACTTACTAAAAATGAACAAGCAACAGGTGGCGGAAGTTTTTAAACAAGGGCATGCCATAAACACCGCTGAATTGGACAACACGCAATATATGGGTGTTGATTTGAGCTTGCCTGCCTGGGTAAACAAGATTCTTTGGAAAACCTTTCGCAAAACCTTTTACCGCGACCCTAAAACAGGTGTGTTGCGCGGATGGAACGTTAAGCTTGAGCAAACAGGTTATAACTTTCCCACTACTGCAAAAAAAGACGGTAAGGGAAAAGAGCTTGCTTTCGGTCATTACCATCTTTGCCCGGCAAAAGGAAAAAAATTTCCGGGTGGCTGGCAAGGCGCAGATTACCTGGATTATGGCATTGCCGGTAACCCTTTCTACGATTTAGCCGGCTTAGGATACTGCCCCCTTGTAGCTGTTAACGAAGGCTCAACCGATTTACTTTTAGGTTGGGAGGTATTTAAAATAGGCGGGCTGTTCATTCCGCTTAATGATTATTGGCTGCTGAAAAAGGAAGGTCCTTTAACTGTAATAGTTGAGCCTCCCGTTCAATAAATCTCTTACTAAAGCGTGCTGTGCAGTATAAATAAAAAATGCCCCTCGCTTACGCTTAGGGCATGCTAAATACATGGGAAATTGCCTAATGGTTAGCCAGCAATAATTTTTTCGTAACAGTTCCTTCACTGCATTTTACGCCTATCAATACATAACCCACAGCTTGTATATCAAGGGCACGACTGTAAATTGCTGCCTTAGCCAACTTCTCACTACTTAGTTTCTGGCCCAACATATTATAAATATCTATGGTGGCATCTACATGTGTCAATTTGCTAAAGTCCACAAAAACAGTATTGGCCGCACTCCAGAATCTGATATTGTTCAATTCCTTTTCGCGAATAGCCGTAGTTTGTTTGGCAGTAACCGTAATTGTTTGTTGAGTTGAAGCAATACAACCATCTGCATTTGTAACGGTTAGTGTTACGGTGTATGTTCCTTCATTAGTGTAACTATGCGTTGCTGAAAGTGAATTTTCAATTGTGCCATCGCCAAAATTCCATTCGGCACTAATGGCATTCAGTGATGAATTCTGGAAAGTTATATCCTCTCCCGTTTCGGCAGTTGTGGTATTCACCAGCATTGTGGCTGTTATAGGATTAACACCATTTACCTGAATGTTCTTTACTACAGCGTAGTTATTAGCATCGGTTAGAGTAATAGTATAAACACCGGCGGGTACACTAAGGGAAAATGGGCTAGCATTGCTAAGTGTACCACTGCCGATGTTATTTCCTTGATTATTTGTAATAGTATAGTTCCATACTGCGGAACCAGATTGCGTTGCAGTAATTACTCCCTGTGCATTACAGCTTGCATCAGTGCCGGCAAAAAGAGCTGCGGGGGTAAAGTGTAAAACGAAACGGTTGTGTGCATCAGTGGTGCTTGAAGTAAACGTGTATGAAGCATTCAATCGCAAATCAATCCATTGTCCCGTTTTTTTATCTTCCAACAAAACATAAGAAGTAGGATCAAAAGTGTTTAGACCTGTTGTACTGAAAGTGAACGTTCCGTTTGCTCCCGGTATAAAATTCATAGCTACATCGGGTGATTCTGTTATAGTGCGATTTACGTTTACCGATAAGCGCTCAGCAGGATTAGTATTAAACGTAAATAAAGAAGGTTGCCCTAAAACGCTTAGCGGTTTACGCGAGTCGAGCTCAACATCATAAGCATTTGTTGCGGCGCTGTTGAATTCAACATAGGTAATATCATTAAAACCATTACCGCTTACCTGAATACTAAGCGCGTTCTGGCTGGCGGTTTTTGAAAATACAGCCCCCGGCGTGGTTACACATTCGCTTTTACTGAAAATAAACGGAGCCGGTGATGGTGAGGAGCGGTGAACTATGAAACCCTGAAAAGGTGCAATGCTGCCCCCTGTGATAGGAATTGGCTGATAAGAACCTGCAAAAGGACCGCTGGTAACCCAAACAGCGGCAGCGTCAAAGTCAGCTGCGTGACCATTCAAACTTAAAGGCGCCAAATATGGATTAGCTACAATGTGCCAACCCGACTCATAAGCCGGTGGCAAAAAGCCTGCGGTTTGAAGCGTGTTTGACTGCCAGCCAATATTGTTTAATCCGTTTACAGCATAACTACCGGCCTGGTTAACATCGCCGGTAATACTGAAGGTGCCGCCGGTTAAATAAACGGAGTAGCCACGTCCGGGTTGAGTTATGCCCCCTGTTTTTACTTCCCAACCATTATACAAGCAACTGGCATTAGCCGGTACATCATCGTGCCATTCAAACACAGTGCCATACGGAGAGTTTGCAGCCACCTGCGACTCATCGCAATTTGCAGTAGGAATGATAAAGCCCGGTACACCACTGGCACCTAACTGAGCAAAACCCGCACCGGAAACAGGGGTGCCGAAATAATGTTGATTAAAACCGCTAACAGGTATGAATCTTGTAACGGTTGCATTGCCGGTTAATGTGCCGCTAAAACCTGAACTAAAATTATCAAGTATAGCAATGCTGCTGGCTGAAGAGCTTCTAAACGTTAGCAGCCCGTTGGTTACATCAAAATCTCCGTCTTGCAACTCAAGCGCTCTATGTACATCGAGGGCCGCGCCTGCGTTCAACTGAACACCTGTAGAATTGTTGATGCGTAATGTATTAAGTTCAATTTGGCCATCTACTATCTGTGGACCAGTACCGTTTAATACTAAGCGGCCATTGGTATTGCCATTTATTACAGCAACGCCTATTGCCCCACCTGTAAAATTACCACATACGCTTACCGATACATTATTGATGGTAAGCGAAGCTCCTTCTTCTATTGTAAGGTTGCCAACCTGTACTGAGGCCAATCCCAGCAAAGGAAAAAAGCCACCTGAGGGAGAAGAAGGAATAATCACATCGGTGCTGCAAGAGTTAGGAGCAACCCCTGTGCTCCAGTTACCGGCATTAAGCCATTGCGAGGTGTTACCTAACCACACTGCCTGGGCACCCAGGTAATAGCATCCCAAACCAAGCGCAAATACTGTTAAGAATATTTTTTTCATACCAATTTTAGATTTGTTATTCAACATAAATTTTTGTCGTAATTATTTCCGAAGCGCTTTCAAGTTTCAATGCATAAATTCCCGCGCTGAGCGTATTCACGAATACATCAGTCTGCGATTCCAATAACCATTGGCGTATCACTATTCTTCCACTCATATCCGTCAGCATCATTTCAAAAGGCCCTATTTTATCCAGCTTAATGGTAAACTGATAATGTGCAGGGTTAGGGACCACCAGTAGAGTTGTTGCAGCAGATTCGGTTAAACCTACGCCCGTTATGTTTAAACAGTTAGAAGTATCTGTACAGAAACCATCGTGTATTATAACGGCATAGTTTCCATTCGCTGTTGCTAAATAAGAGGCGGCATTAGCATTATTGATTATTGCATTATTGTTACAGTCTACCCACTGATACGTATAGTCTGATGAAGAATCAACTACGTAAGCAGCCACCCCGCTTTGAATGATGGAAGCGTTAATCTCCTTAACATTAAGTTGCAAGGTTATGATGGAGTCGCAGCCGGTAACAGCGCTAAGCGTATCCTTATAGCTTCCTGCTTCCGTTAATTGTTTTGTTCCGAAAAGGTAAACATCACCCTTACAAATGCTATCGGCTATGGAAGTAGCAAATGTGGGATATACTGATAGATTAACTGTTATTATACTATCGCAACCGGCCTGCGAAGTGAAGGTGGAATTGTATACCCCCGCTGCGGTTACAGTATTACCATTGGGCAGCAGATAGCTTTCATTATTGCATATAGTTGGTGTAATTGTTTGGTGAATTACTGAATCTACTGTTACAGTTAAACTGGCTGTGGCAGTGCAGGCATTAAGTGTTCCGGTAACAGTATAAGTAGTTGTTGCTGCCGGAGTAAAAGAAACGCCATTAGTAACACCATTGCTCCAAACATAAGCTGCTGCACCGTTTCCATTAAGTGTGGTAGAAGAACCGGTACATAGCTGCGTTTGCGTAGCGCTGGCGCTAACATTTGGTATTGGATTTACTGTTACAGTTATTGAAGCCGTATCGGTACAACCATTAAGCGTGCCTGTTACAATGTAGGTTTGTGTGCCGGCCGGTGTAAACGCTACACCATTGGTTACCCCGTTGTTCCAAACATAGGAGGTGGCACCGCTACCGCTTAAGGTAGTTTGGTTACCACTGCAAAGTGTAGTTGCGGTAGCACCCGCATTAACCACAGGGTTAGACTTTACGGTTACGGTAACCGCAGCCGTATCGCTGCAACCGTTTTGTGTACCAGTAACTATATAAGTAGTGGTGGCGGCAGGCGTAAACGCCACACCGTTGGTTACACCATTACTCCAACTATAGGTTGCAGCACCTGTTCCGTTTAAAGTAGTTTGACCACCTGCGCATATGCTGTTTACCGAAGCTGATGCATTTACATTGGGTATTGGGTTTACGGTTACAGTTATTGAGGCTGTATCGGTACAACCATTAAGCGTGCCCGTTACAATGTAGGTTTGTGTGTATGCGGGCGTAAACGCTACACCATTGGTTACTCCGTTACTCCAAACATAGGAACTTGCACCGCTACCACTTAAAGTGGTTGAGCTGCCATTGCAAAGTGTAGTTGCGGTAGCACCCGCATTAACCACAGGGTTAGACTTTACGGTTACGGTAACCGCAGCCGTATCGCTGCAACCGTTTTGTGTACCAGTAACTATATAAGTAGTGGTGGCGGCAGGCGTAAACGCCACACCGTTGGTTACACCATTACTCCAACTATACGTTGTAGCGCCGGTTCCGCTTAAGGTAGTTTGCGAGCCTGAACAAATATTGACCGCAGTAGCATTGGCGTTAACATTAGGAATTTGGTTAACAGTAATGGTAATAGCTGAAGTATCAGAACAACTACCCTGCGTACCGGTCACCATATACGTCGTAGTGGAAACAGGGGCAAAAGCTACGCCATTGCTAACACCATTATTCCACTGATAGGTGGTAGCACCATTGCCTGTTAACGTAACTGAAGAACCTGCACAAATAGTAGTGGCACTAGCGCTGGCCGTAACATTTGGTGGACTGGTGTAAGTAACATTAAGTGTGCGCGTTAAACTGTTGCCACAGGCATTGGTAGCATAAACTGATATAGTACCCCCATTTGCCGCCGGTGTAACAGTAATGGAATTGGTAGTGGACGAACCTGACCAACCGGAAGGCAAGGCCCAGGTATAAGACAACTCGCTACCTGATGATGAAACACTATATGTTTGCGGAAGACCCGAGCAAATTGAAGTAAGGCCTGAAATAGCAGGCGGCATTGGCGGTGCGCTGGTACAGCTACCATATTTTGCCAAAGCGCTCCAGTCGCCTATTGAGGATAAATTGTAAGTAACATTTGGATTCAAATCAGCATCAATAGTTACCGGCGAAGTTGAATTGGGCACTCCTAAGTCCATTGCATAAACCATACTTGCATCCGCCCGACTTGCCACCGCCAAGGCCGGAGGATTAAGACCCTCATAGGCCAGAAACATACCGGAAGAATACATTACAGCCCCTGTGTTGCTGTTAATTTTAAAAAAGCCCTTAACGTTATACGGTCCGCCTTCTCTGTAGCCTACTAATACATTATCATCATAATCAATATCTATTTTGTAGCAATCTCCTCTCCACGAAGTATCGTTTGTAGGGCTGTACGGATAAGCCCACTGAAAATATTTGGTATTATCATACTTAGCCACAAAACCCACAGTTTCGTAGCTGTGCCCGGTGTTCATATACACATTGCCGTTCCAACTGAAATTGGATTGGTTAGCTATATAACCACTGAAATACAGGTTACCTGTTCTATCAAAACGCACGCTTTGGGCATGCATGTTTACAGAGTTAAGCGAATCAGTAGTAGCGCCTGTTACACTGTTTACCAAACGAAGAGGGAAACCGCTAAAGGCACCATTGCTTGTGGCCACCGTAGCAAGTTGCCCGCCAGCCTGATAAAAAGCCATATCATTAACACAAATGCTGTTGGCATCCATTCTGCTCCACAACGGCACTCCTGTACTATCATACTTTCCGTAAAAGCCTACGGTACAATTACAGTTTAAGCCGCCGGGGTTAGTAAGGGTTGTAAGGCCGGGGCCGGGGTCCATATCAATAGTTGTAGAAAAAGAACCCGCCAGGTAAAAATTTGAATTGCTATCTACAAGTATACATGCAGCAGTGTTGCTAAAAGCAGAATTAGCCGCGCCCACATTAATAATTTTGGCCCACAGGTAATTTCCACCTGCGTCATATTTAGCAACAAAGTAGTCCTGTCCATCACTTACTAAACTATCTGCAAGGGATGCAGGATTAAAATAAATACTGCTGCAATAAATAGCCTGCCCAAATACATAAGTATTACGGTATTTATCTAAGGCAACACTATTGACATACAGATAACCTGCAGGCGAAGTAATTTTCCCGGTCCATGCTAGTGTACCATCAGCATTAAATTTGGCAAAGTAACCCTGGTCATAATTTTCAGAACCTTTAAGGTAAAAGTTCGGCTGGGCCTGGTCTATACGCAAGGAATCGCGGAATGAACCGCCGATGTAAATTCCTCCGGCACCATCAACCTTTACATCCATTACACCGGTATACTTGTTGTTTGTGCTCTTAGCCTCAATTTTCTTAGCCCAGCTTAAAGGGGGATATTGAGCATAGGCACCACACCATAACAAGCAAGCAGTAAGCGGAATAAATACACGTTTCATTATCAATACACTTTTGTCTGTATATTTTAAAAACTGCTTAACCTTTAACAAGCTTCCTGCAATAAACTCTCTTCTCTTCTTGTACTTCAAGAAGATAAATACCATCGCACAAATCATCAGCCGGTAGTGCACAGAGGCAAACACCACCTGCATATAAAGTCTTAATCATACTCTACTTTTTCATTACGTAGTTCAAAAATGCCTGTTGTGCCCGGCAGGCCGTAATCTATTTTAACCGATATTTAGGTTTTTCAAACCGATATATTCTATTACAATTGCACAATGGCTACCCTAAAAGAATTGTATGACCTTGTGCATGCGCTGGATAAAAGCGAAAAAAAGCACCTGAGCCTGATGATAAAAGCTATAGGCGGAAAAGCCAGCGACCGTTACGCCTACTGCTTCAAATCCATCAATAAACAAACCAGGTTTGATGGAGAAAAGCTTAAACAGAAGTTGGCTACGGGGGTAAGCGGCATGAACATTTCGGAAGCCAACAACAACTTTTATGGTTTTCTATGCAAAGCCCTGTTAAACTATAAAAAGCCGGCCACCGCCAATTTAGGTTTGCTAAAGGACCTTATTTTGGTGGAAACTCTTATTTCAAAAGGGCAGCTTATACCTGCACAAAAGCTTCACACACCATTACTAAAGCGCTTAAAACAAGGCAACAGCTTTGGCTTACTGGCACGCGGTCTTGAATTAAACTCCATACTTACAGCTTCTATAAAGGAAAGCGCCTACGATTATAAAAGGCGCCTTGAGATAATGGATGAACGGCGGCAGAGTGCACAGGACCAACTTAAATACGTTGAAGTTATACGCCTGAGCACATTGCTTTCGCGCGCCTCGCATGATATTGGTCCGCCACGTACTAAGGAACAATGGAAGGTATATGCTAAAATTTATGATGACCCTGTTTGCCATTTGCCAATTACCGGCATATCAAAACAACTGTTTATAATGTATGCGCCGATAAAAACGGAGATTATGGCGTTAGTGGCGGGAGACGAAGCAGCAATAAAAGAATGCAAAGTTGCCCTTAAGGAGCTGTACAAAAACTTTCACCTTAGCGAACATGCAACCGCAGCATTTTATCTGCTTGATAATTTAGTTTCTGATGTCATTCGCTTGCAGGATAGTAAAACCTTAACAGAGGGGCTTGAAGAATTACGGCAGTTGCTGCCCTATGCCAAACAAAAGGGGCTCTACCAACTGATACAGTCCAAAATTATGATGGTAGAACTTTCCATGTGTTTTATTAAACGCGATTATGAGAAAGGCATTGTAAGAGTAAAGGAATGGACGAAGCCGCAGATATTAGATACATGGAAAGAAGCGCCTTTGGCTTATATCAACTATTTATGGTGCGCCCGAATTTGTTACCTAAGTAACTTACCTGAAAAAGCGCTGGACTATTTACAACCTCTACAGCTGATAGAGAAAACGTTGAGGCCGGTAATTTTTATCAACTATAAATTTTTAACGCTGTTGTGCCACTATAAAATGAGGAACTATACACTGGTTAACTACGGCGGGCAAGCGCTATACAAGCACCTATTGCGTATGGAAAAATTGTATGAGCCTGAGCGGGCTTTGCTCCGTTTCTTTAAAAACAGCGGTAGTTTTGATAAAACCAATAAACAACTTCAGGTTTTACGTACTGCATTTAATAAGTTACAGAAAGACCCTTTAAATGAACCCTTCTTTCAGTTTGCAGATTATGATGAATGGCTGAAAGGTGAAGTTACCTAACACCGGGATTGCCTGGTAGCAAACAACTTATTATCTTGAGCAAAGTCATTCTTACCCAAAACGCGGTTTAGCGATATTCACTATAATTATAACTTCGGGGTAAGCACAAATTGCTATTTCAGTTGTTATACATTAAACGCTAGTATGGAAATTGCCCGGCTTGAAGCAGCAACAAAACGATACCAGAGCGGCGACAGTGAAATTGTAGCCCTTCATCCAACTGACTTTTCGGTTAGCCGCGGGGAATTAGTGCTGATAATTGGTCCATCGGGCTCAGGCAAAACTACCTTACTTTCCTTATTGGGTTGTGTTATATACCCCAGTGCCGGTAAGGTTTGGGTTAATGGCAACTATACACAAAATCTTAGCGATCATCAATTGGCGGCAATAAGGCTCCAGAATATTGGTTTCGTATTTCAACAGTTTAACCTTATTGCTCCGTTTAATGTTGAGCAAAACGTAATGCTGCCGCTGCAACTACAGGGCGTGGCCGGTACAACCGCAAAAAAAGCTGCTCATGCAGCCTTACAAGCGCTTGGAATGGAGCACCGTTTAAAATCACTTCCTAAAATGCTTTCGGGAGGCGAACAACAGCGGGTAGCCATTGCAAGAGCCTTGGTAAACAACCCACCGCTTATACTGTGCGATGAACCAACAGCCTCGCTGGATGTTGCATCGGTTGGTATAGTAATGCCTAAACTTCAGGAGCTTGCCAAACAGGACAAGGCGGTAATAGTAGTAACGCACGACCAACGCCTTGTGCCTTTTGCTACGCGCATTATTGAAGTAAAAAACGGTATTGCGGTGGAACGGACCCGCACGGAATATTTAAAAGACATACAAGCTGAGGTATGAAAAAACTAATAATAAAAGTACTACCTGCCTTGCTTTTACTGGCAGCCTGCAATAACAAAAGTACAAACCCGGCAGAACCACCACCAGCGCCTGAACTTGAAAAAGTAGTAGCCATAGGCCGTATTGAACCGGCCACTAAAATCTCCTCCATTGGTACGCAGGTTAACGGTGTAATAAAGCACCTGTATGTGCAGGATGGGGACAGCGTAAAAAAAGGCGCTGCTTTACTAGAACTGGCGCACGACTATGAAGATGCTCAGTTAAAACAGGCGCAAGCCAAACTTGTTACCCAGCAGGCAGATATTGAAAACGTTAAAGCGCAATTAGCTTCGGCAGAAATTAAAGCAAAAAACCTTGGCAACCGTTTGCAGCGTGTAAAAAATATGGTACAACAAGGTGCGGAAACACAACAAACCCTTGATAATACCCAAACAGATTATGACCAGGCCGCAACAGACATAAACCGATATAGCGCAGCACTGCAAGCGGCAGAGGCCCAGTTGGCCGAACGTAAAACAGATGTTGCGGTAATACAATCGCTGATAGCCCAAAAAATAATTGCGGCACCGGATGATGGCTGCATACTTAACGTAAATGTAACTGAAGGCGCTGCTGTAACCACCAACAAGAGTTTGCTTGACTTTGCCCCGAACGCACCACTAACTGTTTTTTGCGAGGTAGACGAATTGTTTGCAGATAAAGTAAAGACCGGACAAAAAGCGTTTGTACGAAACCAGGGAGCGCAGGAAAACCTGGCGGAAGGAGAAGTGGTGTATGTGAGCTCTTACTTAAGTCAAAAATCGTTGTTTAGTGATGATAGCGGCAACATGGAAGACCGAAGGGTGCGGCAAGTAAGAATACTTATTAACAGTAATGCCCAACTATTATTTGGCGCGCGTGTTGAAGTTATTATTGAGACCCGTTAAGTATGTTTAAGGCAGCTTTACGATTTATAGTTTATGACAAGCCGAAAAGCCTGGGTGCGCTTTTCGGGGTAATCATTTCCGTTTTTCTTATCGGGCAGCAGGTTGGTATTTTTATTTTTCTCACCAATATGATGTCGAACCTGGTTGACCATATAGATGCCGACATATGGGTTATTGACAACCGCAGTACTAATGCAAACGCATTGGGGCAAATTGCAGCCAAGTATCAACTTGAAACCTGGAGCATACCGGGTGTTGAGCAAACATATCCTTTAGTGCTTTCTGCCTCAGCCGCCAAATTTATGGATGGCTCATCGGGCGGAGTTACACTTGTAGGTTCTCAAGCGCCTGCTTTTGTAGGAGGCCCATGGAATATTAGTGGTGGGCCTGTTACTAATTTGCTTTTTGATAATGCCGTTACCACTGAGTTTTACGACAGCAAATTATTAGGCAACGCCCAACTTGGTACCCATTTTGAAATAGGCGGTAAACGCGCATGGGTTGCCTTACAAACGCGGGGCGCCAGAGGCTTTGGGGCGTCCTACGTTTTTACAACCATAGAACGGGCCCGTTACCTTGGCAATTTTCCGAAGGATAAGATAAGCGCTGTGCTTATTAAACTAAAGCCCGGCGCAAACCCCGAAGAAACCGTGCGGCTTATCAATAAAAACATATACGGTGTAAAGGCATGGACCAAAAAAGATTTAAGTGCAGCCACTGTTAAAACAGTACTGGGTTCAAGTGGTATTGCCACATCCGTGGGCACCCTCATACTGTTTGCTATAATATCCGGCAGCATTGTTATAGGCCTTACATTATACAGCGCAGCAACTGACCGCCTGAAAGACTATGCTACCCTAAAAGCTATTGGAGCCACAAACGCATATGTGCGCAACCTTATACTTACGCAAGCCATAATTTTTGCAGCTATTGGTTTTGTTATAGCCATAGGCCTTATGGAAGGGTTCCGGCTGGGTATAGCCAATGCCGGTGTTATGTTCAGTTATACATGGCTTATGTATGCCGCATTCGCCTTTATTACCATCTTAATTTCAGCCAGTGGGGCGGTGGCGGCCATAAACAGAATTACCAAAGTTGAGCCGGCCTCAGTATTCAGAGGATAGGTTAACTTAACGTAAATCATAATACGGTTTGCTCCATAACAAAAACCGAAAGCCACTAATGTTGATATAGTACTCCAGCATGGAACCAATTGAACACCTTCTTGCGAAAGAAATTCTAATGTGTTTATTGAAACAGGCTTCTCAAAAAACTCAGATCATAGTAAATTCATGATATACCTGACTTATCGATAATTTATGTCAGAAGTATCAATTAAGTTTGATGACTTGTCCAGTGTTTGCTCCAAATATACTTTTTCGAAAACCGTATTCCAGTTGTTTCATCGTAACAGGCACCTCGCCAGGGAAATAAGGAAAATACTGCGGTGAATTCTCAATCACCGTTGGGCTAACTGCATTTATCCGAATGCCATTCCCTAGTTCAATGGCGGCTGCCCTCACAAAACCTTCCACTGCGGCATTTGCTGCAGAAGCATTTGCAAAGTTTTTCTGAGGTTCGTGCGTTAACTGGCCAGTTATAAGCGTAAACGACCCTTTAGGATTTATGTAGTGCTGTCCAATAAGAACCAAGTTAATTTGCCCCATCATCTTACCTTCCACACCATTACGAAATGTACTATCGCTTAAGTTTTTCCAAGGACCGACAAAAGTAGGGCCTGCTGTGCAAACCAGTGCATCAAAGGTTCCAACTTGTTTATACATATTTTCAATATCATGTACAGATGTAATATCCACCCGAACATCTTTCCCTTTGCGGTCGGCATATATTACTTCATGCTCTTTTTCAAAGGCGTTAGCCAAATGGCTTCCCATAGTGCCCGAGGCACCAACAATTACAATTTTCATTTTTCTAAATTTTTTATTAATTAATAGTGCAAAGCTAGCTCTGCGGTGTTGCCTGCTATAGGACAAATATTCAGTTACACTGCACTTAAATCAAGTAATGGATAGAAAGTGAATCGCGAAAAAAGTTCACCTAATGGCATATGTCAATTTGCTTAATTGAAAGTATCTGGGGTAACTTAACATGAAAACCATGCTGCCGAATTACAGGGCTTTTGAACTAGATTAGAAATTAAAAATTCTCTTCAATCAGTTCTCTATTCGTTGAAAATGCGGCTGCCGTTCCTGCATATACTGCGTTGGAGACTGTACGCATCCGTGTAGAATTGTCACCGCAGGCAAACACTCCCGGAACTGTGGTTTTCTGCCCGGCATCTGTTTTAATATATCCCTCTTGCGTTAACTCACAACCTAAAGATTGGGGAATTGCTGAATGCTGAACAAAGGGCAGCCGGGCATATAGGGCACTTAAATCAGCTTTCGTTCCATTGTTAAAAACAATACTTTCTATATAACCTTTTTGATTTTCAAGTTTGTCTATCTCAGCTTCTACAATAGCAATGTTATGCTGATCAAGTTTTATTCTTTGCTGCTCCGTAAGTACTGATTTTCCATTTGTGTAAAGCGTAAGATCCATTGTCCAATTTGATATTAGGGTCACTAATTCAAATGCTGTATCGCCATTAGCAAGTACTCCTGTTTTTTGATTATATATCTCGTAGCCGTGGCAGTAGGGACAATGCAATGCACTTATACCCCAGCTTTCGGCAAAACCCGGTATAGCCGGTATTATATCTTTTATCCCTGTTGCAAAAATGAGCTTGCGCGATGTAAATTTGTCGCCGGTGCCTATTTCAATTTCAAAACCGTCTTCGCTTCTACGGCCCTTTGTTGCAAAAGCATCTATAAAAACTACATTGGTGTAGGCCAGTACCTGTTTACGGGCAAGTTTTGAAATTTCTGCGGGCGCAACTCCGTCATTAGTCAGAAAATTATGTGAATAAGGGGTTTGGCTGTTGCAGGGGGTTCCACTATCAATAATTAAAACACTTCTTAATGCCCGGCCCAAAGCCATGCCCGCCGATAGGCCGGCATAACTTCCCCCAATTATTATAACATCATATTGTTGTTTGCCTTTCATTGTTTTCATTTTCTAATTAGCTATTTACTTGTTTTTCTTAAATCGTACCGTTTTAACATGCCAAGCAAAAAATCTAATGTTGGTACACCAACAAACATCACCCATGGCACCAACGAAATTGTTATTATAAATGTTTGCTGATACAACGGCAACAATGAAAAGTATTGTCGGAAAAGAAACAGAAATAAGGTGATGGAAGGATAAATTACCGCCCAGATTTTTAATGACATCATTAGTCTAGTATTTGTTTTCATTATTGGCATTTTTAGTTGTTTAATTAACGAAGACAAAAGTAGAGTGTAAAATAAATGCAGGATAGGACAGTAAAGAGGTTGAACAGGACTTATTTGAAATGCCTGCGAAAAGATTCTGGCGATTGTCCCGTATGCTTTTTAAAGAACCGTATAAAATAGGAAACATCTTCATAACCTAAGTTACTTGCAATATCCTTTATCTGCTCAGGCGTCGCCAGTAAGTGTCGTTTTGCTTCAATAACGAGTTGCTCATTGATAAGTTCAGACACGGTTTTGCCAACAGAGTTTTTTGTAACAGCGTTTAATTGATAAGGTGAAAGGTTGAGCATCTTGGAATATTGTGAAACATTCTTCTTAGTGCAGATATGCTTTTCTATTAGTAGTAGAAGTTCGTCAAACCGATCCTGTACATATGCACTTTCGGACTTTGCAATACTTTGGGGCGCGCGACTTTGCCTGATATACTCTATAAAAAACAAGTCAAGGTTAGCTTTTATAGCGCTCACATAACCTTCTTGCTTTAACGTGTATTCACTAAATACAGCGCTTAAGTAATTATAAATTTTATCGAACCTGGCTGCTTCAACTTCACAAAAGTTCTTACCGGTAGCCTTCTTCCATCTATGCTCGGTAATGGTATTCCTGGGCTGATAAAAGGAAAGATCAAATTCTATTATGAAGCCTTCGCTCTCCGCCCCCAACTCCAGCTTATGAACCTGGCCCGGCCGGAGAATAAAGATAGAATGGCTACTGACAGGATATTTTGTAAAATCTATCTCGTGCCGGCCCTTTCCCTTGAGCAATGCAAGTACAAAATAAAAGTCATGCTTATGGTGGCCATGAACAAGGTCCTTACCATTTAGCAATTGCTTTAATGCGCGAATGCTAAACTTTTCCGCACTAGCCCGTAATGCTTGCTGCGATGCTATACGTCTTACCGGTATTGCCTTCATCAGATAAAGTTACTTATAAGTATAGTAAAATCCACTTCCCTTACCTAAGTAACCGGCCTTTGTTTAGGTTAAAACGGTTTAGTCGCATTATTACGTCAGCGATATAAGCCCAACAAAAAAAAGACCATTGCAGCCTTTTGTAGTGCAGGTGCAATTACCTTCGTTTGGCCTAGCAGGTTCATTCAATCCAAAAAATTCGCCTGCGGCTACAAAAGAGTCGTCAACATCTTAATCAGGTCCTGACCCTGTTTCAATTTCATTTTTTTACGCAACTGCAGGCGGTGATTTTCTACGTTGCGGGTGGTGGTAAGTGTAATAGATGCAATTTCCTTATTTGATAAGCCCGCTACCAACATACCCGCTACCTTAATTTCAGCAGCCGTAAGCTGGGGATATTTTTTAGAGAGTTTAAGGCTGTTCCTTTTGTGTTTCTCATTAAAACGAACATCGTAATTACCGGGTTCGGTATTGCTGCTCTTTACAGCCGATATTTTATCATTTAAAGCCTGGAAAATTTCAGCCCGCTTCATATCCGACTTCTCAATTTTCCTTATGGCCGTTTGAAACTCATTGATAAGCGCATTGCGTTGTTCAATAGCTGCCTTCAGCATTTCTCTTTCCTGAGTAGCGTGGTTCAGTTCCTGTTCCATTTTCTCCTGCTTTAGCTTTTGTTCTTTAAGTTCCCATTGCTTTTTATCCAGTTCCATCATGGCATTCACCTGCTCTAACTGCATGGCAAACTCCACCCGGCTGGCTTGTTCCTGCGCCTGTTCCTGTAAGGCTGTATTTTTTAAGGCCTGCGCTTCGTTGCCTTTTTTCCAATAGTATAATGCCCGGTTTTTAAAATAGCTAACGTGCTGCAGTTGGTCGTCAACACTAGTAAGCGCCTTTTTAAGTTGTTGCAGTTGTTGCCAGGCATCATCGGGCATGTTTAAATTAAGCTGGCACCAGGCCAGGCCATTCAACAGTGCAGCATAGTCGCCGGCATTATCTTTTATAGTGTTTTGTACTGCCCGGTTTTTAAACAATGGCAGGGCTTCCTTAAAGCGGTTAAGGCTGTTAAGGCTAAGGGCATGGCCTAAAAGCAACGAATTAATGTTAGCCTCAATATCATGCTCTTTACTTATTTGCAATGCCTTGTTAAAATGCTTTGAGCATTGCTCATTATCGCCAAAAGCAATAGCATATATCTGCGACAGATAAAAATGACAATGCCCCAGCGCATGGGGACTTAGCTGAATATCCTTACTTTTTATAATATCCAAAAACTCCTTCAAAGCAGCATCATATTGCTTTACATTGAATAGCGAATGAGCGTAATTAATCCATAGCCCGGCTACATTATATACTTTTTGGAATTCTCCCTTGCGGGTCATTCCCTGGTGGCATACCCGCAAAGCCCTTATGTGCCATCCGCGCATTTGGTACAAATGACATATTATAATATAAGCGCTTATGGCTTTTAGCGGAGGCAGCTCGTGAATAAACCGGCTTAAAAAAACATTGCTAAGGTTAACCGCCTCATCAAACCGCCCAAACGCCGATTCTGTTTCTATGCTCATTAGTAAATAATCAACATATAAATCATTCCATTTGCCGTTCTCTTCGCACAGGGCTTTCATATCCTTTAAATAAGGCTGTAGCCTGCTAAACTGCCTGTGTGCAATATACAAGCGGCATATAAGCCTTGCCGAAGCTGCCTGCCCCCTTTTATAGCCCCGCTTACGTGCATCTTTATAGCATTGCAATATCTCGTCAAACTCCTTACTGCCCTCTACAGGCGGCGCAGGCAGCGCGTTCAGGCGTTCCAGGGTTTCATCTATATTCTTCGAACTAACGTTATTAGGCATAGCACTTTTCTTGGGCCCAAATATAGAATGTGTTTGATGCGTTTATACATAAACCATGCGCACTAGTATATTACTAGTAGTGGCGGTAAGGCATTCAGCCTTTTCATTTGCTGCATAAAGCAAACGAAGCTGACATGAAAAAAAACAGACTCTATTTTATTAAAACTATTGTTCTTCTGCTGGCCATTTTTGTTGGCAATACAACCTTAAATGCCCAGTGTTTTACACTAACCGATAACGGCAATTTTGAAACCGGCGATTTAACGGGATGGCAGCAACCCTCTTATTCTATTGTTACAGGCAACGCACCAATTTCAGGTAACTATAGTGGCTTATCAGGCGATTTTACCGTTGCCAATGTAATAACCTCGCCTCCTGCGTATAGCCGCTTGTATAAAATTATACAGGTGCCGGCCAGCGGCGGTATTCTTTCCTTCTCTTACCAATGCACACGCTCTGGGTACTCCTCTGCCACCACCCAAAGAGTGTACATTTCTGATCCTAATAGTCCGTATATCGGACTTTGGGCCACTGTTTTTTATACAACCTGGAGTAATGCGGGCGGTACGGTTACCTATAACCTGGCGCCCTTTGCAGGCAAATCTATAGCCTTAATGGTAGCTGTAGATATTGTGCAGGATAATCTGGCGCAAAATAGCCAACATTATACAATGGCCGCAATTAAAATAGATGATGTAAAGATTAGCACTAAAACCTCTATACTAACATTTAATGAATGCCAGTTAGGGTTTAGCCATGCGGTAGGCAATCATATATACACTAACTATGGCACCTATTGCGATACCGTGAATAGTAATGGCTGCGATAGTATCATCAATACTACCATCACCAAAAAGTATGAACGGGCTAATCAATATATTTTCTTTTGCCAGGGCAGCACTGTTACTGCCACTATAGGCAACCACACCTATACAAGTATGGGCACTTATGTAGATACCCTTGTATATTTAAATAACTGCGATAGCATACTTACCACCACCCTTGCTTACAGCCCTGAGCCCACTGTAAAAAGGGCCTTTAGCAGTTGCGGCAATTTTACGTTCAATTCGGGTAACATAGTACACACCGTTAGCGGTGCCGGGGTTCATAATTATATTGATACGTTGTTTGGAGGCTCTATGTATGGTTGCGATAGTGTGATTTATACTGAAGTAACCATAAACACCACACCGGCACCTGCAGCACAGGTAGCTAACAGGGTACTTTGCAACGGGCAAACCAGTAGTAAAATAGCGTTTAACCTGCCCGACAGTACCACCTTTACTAAATGGCACAGCAGTAACCCGGCTATAGGCCTAAAGGCAATGGGGGTAGATACTATACCGCAGTTTGTAGCCATTAACAATAGCAGCATACCTATAATAGATACTATTACCGTGGTGGTAAAGGGCCGTGGTATTGCCTGGATACCATCCGGCAATAGGATGTACAAATACGATTTAAGTACCAAAGCAGTAGTAGACTCTGCCATTATACCGGGCGGTAAAATAGTACATACCGTTGCTTTTGACCATACGGGAAGCACCGTGTATGCGGTAGGTAACACCAGCGATTTTATAAATAACAGACGCGAGCGGTCGATATTTGCTTTTAGTGCCAACACCGGAGAATTTTTGCGCACTTATAAAATTATTAATGAGGTTCCGGCGGATGCTAATGAGCCTATTGATGGTAATATGTGCGTTAGCCCCGACAATAAGTACTTATACCTTACCGTTAACGGCAAAATGACTTACGACTGGCATTTTGAAAAAATTGACCTTGCAACCGGAGTTGTAAAATTTTACGACTCATTAAGCTATGTTGAACTAAACCTTCCACATGGGCCAATGTGTTTTTCGCCTGATGGAAGCAAGGTATATATAGGCACAGCCTCCTCCGGTTTAAGGGAATACAATATGCCCGATTTTACCTACTCGCGCACGCTTAATGCAGTGTCAGGATACTCTATTATATGTTCGCCGGATGGAAAAAGATTATTTGTGGGAAGGGGTATTAATAGTGGCAACGCAACTATTAGAGTGGTGGACATAGCAGCAGATACACTAATAACAACCTTAACAACCCCGGCCGGCTATCCAGATGGTGTAGAGGGAGCATTCTCCTACACACCTGATAGTACGCGCCTGGTTGTTTGCTACAGTAACTTACTACCGGTAATGTCAGGAGTTAACAATTCCAGATTTTATTCATACGACATTAACACTTATCAATTCAACAATGTAAGTTTAGGCGGCCAGTATGGGAATTTGCAACAATATGATCAATATGATTTTGGACGTTCTTATCATAATGGATTTGTAACACCCGATGGCCGTGATATGATGATACATGAGCCCGCCGTATTTAATAACGGCTATTTTGGAATGATGTATAGAAAGCTGGGGTCTACGGGTGCTTTTACAAATGCTAATACATCCTTGACAAATAACGGTACAAACCTCGCCGGCTCTTTTGGCGATTTGGTTGATATTGGCCACTGCGAAAGCCAGGTAATGACCTTTACCATAACCATTAACCCTACTAAATTTACCAACCAGGTAACCATTTGCAGCGGCGATACTTTTAAGGTAGGTAGCAAGGGCTATACAAGCAGCGGTACTTATCTAGATACACTACAGGGTGCTTCTATTTACGGTTGCGATAGTATTGTTACTACTATATTAACCGTTAAGCCTTCCACCACTTATTACCAGGCGTTTAGCTACTGTGGAAGCGGCAGTGTAACCGTAGGCAATGTAACGCACACTACTACCGGTTACTATGCCGATACCCTGCACGCCGCCTCTTCTACCGGTTGCGATAGTATTGTGTTTACGAATCTTATTATTAATCCATTACCTGCTGCACCTAACATTACCGTTAGTAACCAGGCAGGCTGCCCGGGTGCAACAATAGCCGCCACTAACCTTGGCAGCGGCAGCAATGGAAGCAGTATAGTGTGGAGCGGAACGACAACAGCCATAGGCCTTGCTGCAACAGGTACTTCTACAGTGCCTGCGTTTACAGCAATAAATAATACGAGTAATGCCATAATTGATACTATTTCAGTTACGAGCACAGCTACAGGTTACGCCTATGTGGCCAACCCTAATTTTTCGTATGTAGCGGTAATTAACCGGCAATCCAATACCGTAGTAAGTAATATAGGCAGCCTTAGCGGCGCCTCAGGTGTTGCAATTAACCGTAACGGCAGCAGGGTTTATGTTTCCGGAAACAACGTAAACACCGTATCGGTTATTAATGCATCTACTAATACAGTATCAAATACCATAACGGTAGGTTCACAACCGTTTAACGTAGCCGTTAACCCTGCAGGCAACCGGGTTTACTCTGCCAATTCCGGCAGTAACAACGTATCGGTAATAGACACGTTAACCAATACCGTTATAGCTACTATACCGGTTAAACTGAGTCCGCGCGGTATTGTGGTACACCCCGATGGTAAACGGCTATATGTAGCTAACTCAGGCAGTGATACGGTTTCCGTTATAAACACCGTTAGCAATACAGTAATAGCCAATATTCCGGTAGCCGACAATCCTTTCTCAATGGTAGTAAATGCTGCAGGCAACCGCGTATATACGGCCAACTTTACGTCGGGCACGGTATCGGTTATTAACGCAGAAAAAAACACACTTATTACCAATATTGCAGTGGGCAGTACCGCAAGGGGTATAGCCATAACACCTGATGGAACAAGATTATATGTAACTGACTTTTTAGATAATAAAGTGTACGTGGTAAACACGGCTACCAATACCCTAACTGCCACCATTACAGTGGGTGTTAGACCAACCGGTATTTCTATAAGCGCCGATGGCACCAGGGCCTACGTTACCAATTCTACCGGGCCAACCGTATCGGTAATATCAACCGCCAGCAACACAGTAATTGCTACTATTGGTAGTTTATCGGGCCCCGATACCCAGGGGAACTTTGTTAGCGGCAGCGGCTGCAGCAGCGCTCCTGTTAAGTATACTATTACCGTTAACCCAATTGCGCGCAAAACACAAAACATAAGCCTGTGTGCCGGTAACAGTATAACTGTAGGCACACATACGTACAACAGTGCAGGCACTTATATTGATACACTTTCGGGCGCTTCGATAAACGGCTGCGATAGTATAATAACTACTGTATTAACCATTCAAAACAACGTTACAAGCACTGTAACTACTTCCATCTGTCAGGGCAGCAGTTATGCGGGCCATACTACATCAGGCACTTATGTTGACCATTATACCAACGTAAATGGTTGTGATAGCGCACGCACCTTAAACCTTACAGTTAAACCTAATGCAACCAGCACCATTACTATTTCTGTTTGCCAGGGCAGCAGCTATGCAGGCCACACTACCAGCGGAACCTACATTGACCATTATACATCTGCCAACGGTTGTGATAGTGCCCGCACACTTAACCTGACTGTAAAGCCTAACGTAACCAGCACGGTTACTACTTCTATTTGCCAGGGCAGCAGCTACGCAGGCCATACTGCTTCGGGCACTTATGTAGACCACTATACCAGCGCCAACGGCTGCGATAGTGCGCGCACGCTTAACCTAACGGTTAACCCCAATGTTACCAGCACTGTAACTATTGCCATATGCCAGGGCAGCAGTTATGCGGGCCATACTACCTCAGGCACGTATGTTGACCATTACACTAGCGCAGCGGGTTGCGATAGCGCCCGCACCTTAAACCTAACGGTTAAGCCTAATGTTACCAGCACGGTAACCACTGCCATATGCCAGGGCAGCAGTTATGCGGGTCATACAACATCAGGCACTTATGTTGACCATTATACAAGCGCCGCAGGTTGCGATAGCGCCCGCACCTTAAACCTAACGGTTAACCCTAACGTAACAAGCAACGTTACCCTTGCTATTTGCCAAGGCAGCAGTTATGCCGGCCACACTACCACGGGCACTTACGTTGACCATTACACCAGCGCTGCTGGTTGCGACAGTGCCCGCACATTAAACCTTACCGTTAAGCCTAACGTGACAAGTACCGTAACTACTGCTATTTGCCAGGGCAGCAGTTATGCGGGCCATACTACTTCAGGCACATATGTTGACCACTACACCAGTGCCAACGGTTGCGATAGTACGCGCACGCTTAACTTAACGGTTAATCAGCCAAGCTCTTCTACTTCAACAATTACTATATGCCCATCGCAGTTACCCTATGTTTGGAACGGGCTTACCTTTAACAGTGCAGGTACGCAAACCAAAACCGGATTAGTAAACGCCGCAGGCTGCGATAGTTCTGCTACACTAAACTTAGCGGTTAATGCCGTCAGCAGTTCAACTACTAACCTAAGTATATGCCGTTCTGAATTGCCATATACCTGGAACGGACTGACGTTTACCACTGCAGGATCGCAAACGGCAACAGGTTTTACAAGCACAGCCGGCTGCGATAGTACTGCTACATTAAACTTAACCGTGAATGATACCAGCCATGCCTATTTCAATTACTCTATCTGCGAATCGGCCATGCCATTAAGCTGGAACAACATAACAATTACTGCACCCGGCACTTATACAAAAACAGGTTTTACCAATATGTATGGTTGCGATAGTAGTATTACTATGTATTTTACTACCAGGCCTTCTACAAGTTCAACTACCAATACAGTTATTTGCGAAAGCCAATTGCCTTATACGTGGAACGGTTTAGTGTTTAACGGCTCCGGCACACAAACCAAAACCGGGTTACAAAACTCAGTATACTGCGATAGTACTGCCACGCTTAACCTTACCGTTATACCCGCCGTATCCGTTACAAACATTACTATCTGTCAATCGCAGTTACCTTATATATGGAACGGGTTAACATTTAATACTGCAGGCACACAAACTGCCACCGGTTTTACTAACATAAACGGATGCGATAGCAGCGCTACGCTTATATTAACGGTTAACAATACTGTAACCGGAACAGAGGTAGTTACGGCATGTAACAGTTACACCTGGATAGACGGCAACACCTATACTACCAGCAATAACACAGCTACACATACATTAACCAATACAGCCGGTTGTGATAGCGTAGTTACGTTGAATCTTACTATCAATAACAGCAGCAATGGTACAGATGTAGTGAGCGCATGTGATAGCTACACCTGGATAGACGGCAATACCTATACCGCCAACAATACTACAGCTACACATACATTAACCAATGCAGCCGGTTGCGATAGTGTAGTTACGTTGAATCTTACCATTAACAACAGCAGCAACGGTACCGATGTAGTTAGCGCCTGTGGTAGCTATACCTGGATAGACGGTAACACTTACACCGCCAGCAACAACACGGCTACGTTTGTATTAGCAGGAAGCAACGGTTGCGATTCTATTGTTACCCTAAATTTACAAGTAACCCAACTAAGTAAACAGGCTACGGTAGCAGGTGCTGTATGCAGCGCAGTGGAGAGCAATGCATTATACCAATGGATAAACTGCAGCACCAAACAGCATTTAACAGGCGCCACATCGCAAACGTACACGGCTACGCAAAACGGTAGTTACGCCTGCATAGTTGAAAAGAACAATTGCACCGATACTACCGATTGCGTTAATGTAACTACAATTGGAATTAGCAATCCTTCAGCTTACTTCTTTAAAGTATTCCCGAATCCAACTAATGGCTTATTTACGGTAGAACATAACTACCCGGCCGCTTCCACTATTCAAATAACTGATGCGCTTGGTCGTATAGTAGGGCAATTTAACCTGCAAGCTTCCACTACTTATGTGGACATTAGTTATCTGGCTTCAGGAATTTACAACTGTTCAATAGTTAGCAATAGCGAGCAATTGTACAAACTGAAAATTATAAAAGAGTGATGCGAAACCAGATTGTAATTTTTGCTTAAACAATAAAGGGCTCCCAATGGGAGCCCTTTATTGTTATATAAGCTGATGGAGGAGCTATCTAATCAGTTTTTTAAGAAACAACTGGATTAAGTAGAGCTTAAATTATGTTCCTGCACATCACTAAAATTTCAAAAGTATCGCCTCTTTAACCCTAACAGGCTTCCCATCTTGCCGGCCCGGTTTATACTTTAATTTTTTCACCTCCGCAAGTGCCAAGCTATTCATTTCGTCACAAATACCTTTTCGTATTATAGCTTTATTTACTCTTCCATCAGTTTCAACTATAAAATGGATTAAGATTGCGTTACTATCAGCCGGCACTGCACAGGAAACCTTCATTTTAGCCATAATTTCTGATTGAGCAGTGGTCGAATTAATATCACCTTTAAATGTAGGCATCACTTCCACAAAATCATAGTACTTCGCTGTATCCAAAGGAGAATTCGTTTGCCCATAGCTTGCACAGTAAGTAATTACAACAAATAACAATATTTTATATTTATTCATAATAACCATAAGTTTAAATAATTTATTCTATGTATAAACCTAACTTAAAAGTCCGAAACTAAGTAAATAAAATTGATAGACGGCAAAGCAACAAATCATTCCGGAAGGTTTAATCGAAAAAAACTTTGTTAGTAAAGGGGCGATTGCAAAACGGATGGGATTAACCGCGTTGATCTCCACATTTATATAGGCGGCAAGCCCAACTCTTTTAAAAAGCTGTTGTGCTTATCGCGCGCGGTGTTGATTTGCTTTTCAAGGTCGACAAGTTTTTTGTTTACCTCGTGCAAGTCAACCTGCTCTTCATCCACAGAGGTGCTAACATAGCGGGAGATGTTAAGGTTATATTCATTACGCGCTATTTCTTCCATAGACACCCGACGGGCATAACGCTCTATGCTTTCCGGACGGTTTTGGTAAGTGTCCACAATTTTTTGAATGTCGTTAGGTTCGCCCTCTTTGCTGCCATCGCGCAGGCGGTTTTGGCGTTTGCCTTTTTCATAATGCTCGGCAGCATTAATAAACAACACATCATCAAACTTCTTACACTTCTTCAACACCAGTATGCAAACCGGTATACCGGTGGAATAAAACAGGTTAGGGGGTAAACCGATTACGGTATCTACATTGCCATCTTTCAGCAGCTTAGTGCGTATGCGTTCTTCAGCGCCGCCTCTAAATAATACACCATGAGGTAAAATAATAGCCATAGTTCCCTCCTTACCTAAGAAGTGAAAACCGTGTAATAGGAAAGCAAAATCTGCTGCGGACTTAGGAGCAAGGCCGTAACTTTTAAAACGGAAGTCTTCACCCATTACTTCAGAGGGCTCCCAACGCAGGCTAAACGGAGGGTTAGCTACAATAGCATCAAACTCCATTTTTTTTGCCGGGTTCATTTCGTTCAGTACATTCCAGTCATTGTCTAAAGTATCGCCGTGATGTATTTCAAACTCGGTGTCCTTCATGCCGTGCAGCAGCATGTTCATGCGGGCAAGGTTGTAGGTGGTTATGTTTTTTTCCTGGCCGTAAATTTTGCCAACTGTTCCACCTTCTTCCTTTATTTTTTTACGTACGTTTAGTAACAAGGAGCCCGAACCACAGGCAAAATCCAACACCTTATCCAGTTTTTTCTTTTTGCCTTGTTTGGGGTCCTGACTATCCAGCGTAACTATTTCGGATAGAATAGAAGAAATTTGCTGAGGGGTATAAAACTCGCCGGCCTTTTTACCGCTGCCTGCTGCAAATTGCCCAATAAGGTATTCGTAGGCATCGCCCAGCGTATCGCTATCGGTAGAAAACTTAGCAATACCATCGGCTATTTTTTCAATAATGGTGCACAGCTTTTTATTTCTTTCCTCGTAACCTCTGCCCAGTTTATCGGAGTTGAGGTTAATTTCAGAAAAGAGGCCCTCAAAACTGCTTTCGAAAGATTGTTCTTCAATGAACTTAAAACCCTTCTCCAGGGTTTCCAGCAATTCCCTTTTGTGCATGCGTGCCATTTCGGCAATGCTGCTCCATAAGTAAGGCGGCTCAATAACATAATGCACTTTGCGGCGCATTTGCTTTTCAAAATCTTTTATATCAGTAGCGTTGGCCTTATACCATACTGATAAAGGAGTGCGCTTATCCTTCGCCTCCATTACAGGATAATCTTTCCCTAATTCTTTTTTTGCGGCAGCTTCGTAGTTATCCGATAAATACCGTAAAAACAGAAAGGACAGCATATAATCGCGGAAATCATCAGCATTCATAGCACCGCGTAATTGATCTGCTATATCCCAAAGAGTTTTACCTAATTGATTTTTGTCCTGTGCCGTCATTCTATAAGTGGTTTTGCGGTTTTCTCAATCTGGACATCCATAGCCTCTTCAAGTGTTTTAGGTATTTCTTCCTGTTCTTCAACCACCTGAGTAAGCAACACTGGCAAATCAAATTGATACTTATCAAGAAATCCCGCCAATATTTTTTTAAATAAATCCTTATTGTCTTGATTCATCTCCTCAGGCTCGTAAACTGAGTATTTCCCATGACTTAATAAATTTAATGCGCGTTCAAACAACACTTCATCATCCACTCCATGAATACACTTTCCGAATCTGTCAAAGCCAAAAAAGGAAGCTGTTTTTTCCAATATACTTCGAAGCATATTGAAATGATACGTCTTAATATCGCCTGATTCACTGACTTGTTTTAATTCGCTTAACGTTGATACGTGATGGAAATAAGGTGTGTCGTTAGTTTTCCTTAGCGTGTAAGAATCAGT
>JAXLUM010000003.1:0-462291 GCA_046329515.1 Chitinophagales bacterium | reverse complement strand
AGATTCATGTAACCCATTCGGGCATCATACTCAATTCGCACATGAATTTGTCGTTATTTCAGGTGAAGGACAATGAAATCACAGTATTGTATGGTGTCGGCGGTATTGCATTCCATCCAGCTATTCAAGTTGCAAACTCATCGGTTTTCAGTCCTTCAACTACCAACGGCATTGTGCGTGATAATAAAATTACATTGGCTGAAAATGCAAGTCATGGTATTCAATTGTTGAGCTCCCGTGGCTTTATAGTATGGGAAAATGATGTTGAATGCACGTATCCAACAAGCAATAGGCATGGTATTGATTTAGATGGAGGTAGTCAAAATTGGGTTTGGGAGAATACGATTAATGGGATAAGCGCGACCTCTGCAAATGGTTTATATACATACTCCCCTGCTGGTATTCATGGTCGAATGTGTGGCCAGAGTATGTACACATGCAACAACGTAAGTTTTCTCAACACAGGGCTTTTTTATGAAGGCGCAAACAATACACTGCTTCTTTACTCAAATGAAATGGTGCAACATAATCGTGGCTTGTTGATTCAAAACGGTCCTATCGGAGCGCAGAATAATACTTTAAATAGGTGGGTCTCACCTGGAACAAACTTTTCTGTTTATGGCGCTCAAATAATTTCTACCCCACCGGCGGCATCTTCTTTCCTTTATAACTCCAGCATCAATTCTTATTATCTCCCCCCATCAATTAATGTATCCGGTTGGTTTACACCCAGCGCAACAGTAAACTCAGATTTTTGCACAACCTTGGATTTAGTGACTGCTAAGGCGTTAATACATCCTGTTGCAACAAATTCGGATTATCGCATTGCAGCAGGGGATAGTCTTAGCGACAACTTCGTCAGTTCTGTTCTCTATCAAAGTCGGAGGCAGTTATATAAAGAGTTGTTGGAAAACAACTCCTTACTTACAGACACCACAATCGCGAATTTCTTTACCGCAACCCAGGCGTCAAATATCGGTAGGTATGATAGCTTGGAAAAATTTATTGACAGCCTCTATAAGATAGATTCAACGCAACAATATGTATTGGATAGCCTGCAAGATATTGTAGGAGGATTACGTGTTTTAATAGCCTTGAATGACAGTATCATTCTCAGTGACACAGTAGGACGCCAGATACCCACATACCGGCAATTGAATGATTCCTTATGGGGCCTTATTGAGCGAGAATATTTGGGTATTGATAGTATCACTGACACTATAAATGTTCAGCGCTATAATCACGCAGCCTCTTTGGACGAGTCTGTCGACGCGTTAATTGCTTATAATGACATTGAAAGAAATTTAAAATCCGTTTATCATATTCAATTAAGATCTCTCGCACTTGACACCACAGGCCTAGATGAAAATATACAAGGAGAGCTGGAGGCGCTGATTTATCAGTGTCCATTAGAAGGAGGAGATGCAGTGCAAATGAGCAGAGCCTTGTACTATTTATTAAATGACACAATCGATTACTCGGATTCATGTACTGAAACCGAGTTTGAGTTAAGGACTCGTCGAACCGAACCTAAAAAGAGTTTGACGCCTCTTTTTGGTCTATACCCTAACCCAGGAACCGATTACGTGACTGTATCATATCAGAATATCACTGCCCAAAATCTAGAATTAAAATTGTTCAGTGTTAACGGTGAATTGTTAGATATTATTCGGCTTAACCCTTTAAGCCACAGCTATACATTCGATGTGCGACGGTACAGCAACGCACTGATTATTTGTAGACTATTCGGGGATTCTGTAAATTTATATACAACTAGGTTAATGTTAATACATTGAAACGTTTTTACGTCATATTAATCATGCTTATGAGTTTTCCTGTAAAAGCTCAAAAGCATGATTTTTATTGGCTTTTTGGACCGCAAGGTGTGGTGAATCCAAGCAATTCATATGAAGAGCAGTTTTGCACCAATCATATTGATTTTAATACACAACCATTTACTTCATACGGGGTATATGACCTTAAGGATGTTTCTACGTGTGGTACAGCCTTTAGCGATAAATTTGGAAATTTCATCTTTTATAGTGATGGCCTAAGTATATACAATAGGAATTATAAACAAATGCCCAATGGCGCGGGGTTGAACCCAGGACAGGTTGCGAATCAGTGGATAAATGCCGGAATTTCTTACCCAAGTATTCGGGGAGTTTTTGTTTTACCAGCGGTGGGCAACGATTCTCTATTTTATGTTTTCCATAATGGCATCGTTTGGGATAGTATAGGCTCTTTAGGCACCTTTTCAAATCATCTATATTATACAATTGTAAATATGAATCTTGATAGTGGGTTAGGTGATGTAACAATAAAAAACCACGAAATTATTCAGGATACTATTATTGGTGGGGGCGGTATGGCAGCATGCCGACATGCTAACGGTAGAGACTGGTGGCTTGTAGTCCAAAATGCATTTACGAATTGTTTCCATAAATACCTTTTAACACCCCACGGATTAGATACACTGCAAGTGCAATGCATTGGTGATACCTTACACTTTAATCAGGATAGAGGATCAAATGCATTTGCTCCTGATGGAAGCAAATATGTGTGGAGTAATCCCTTTGAGCATTTAAGCATTTTAGACTTCGATAGGTGTACGGGCGAGTTTAGTAATTTTCAACGAATATATGTTGTAGACTCCTTAACTAAAGCTGATTCCACCGCAGTAATAGCAGATGGTGTATCAATATCACCTAATTCGCGATTCCTATATTTAAGTACAGGCTCTGAGCTTCGCCAGTATGATTTGCAAACTTCTGATGTTGCAGGGAGCGCAATTGTTATCGCCAATACTTATAAAGACGAAAATGGATGTACTGTGTGGTTAAGCCAATTAGCACCGGATGGTCAGATTTACATTAACCAATTTAATGCCGATACAACACTTCACGTAATCCACAATCCAGATCTACCAGGGTTTGATTGCAATTTTGAAAGAAAGGCCATACACCTCCCTTGTTTGGACCCCTATACAATGCCATATTATCCTAATTATCGACTAGGTCCGAAATCTGAAAGCGATTGTGATACTCTTGGCTTAGAGATAGTGAATCGAGTTACGAATGATAAAATAGAGGTGTTTCCTAATCCGTTTATTGATAAAATAAACATTCAATATATGGGGCCAAAGCAAATGGTGGGAATAGATATAAAAGTTGTCGATCTACTAGGACGCTCTATGTTAATCAACTCACATTCCTTTCAGAATATGATATCCATACCTACTCTTGATTGGCCTTCTGGAATATATGGTGTTATTTTTTCAAATTCTGATTCTGTTAAAGCTATGATTGTAGTTAAAAAATAAGGGGGTGTAACCATTGCCTGATTGGGGATTTATGTTGGTTCACTGTTTTTATAATCAAGGTTCATTAAAGACACATTGCTGTTCTAGCACCAGACCTACTTGTGTTTTTTGCAAGTGCTTCCAAGACATTCTAGTTACTGGACCAGGTGCGTTTCTTGTTTAATTATGGCAATAGTTGCTGTTTGACAACTTTACCCTTATTTAAATATCCCGCTGTTTTCTTTAAGCTACTTTAAACATATTCTTTAACTTTAAAATATTGGACAATAGTCAGGAAACTAGTTGGTATTTGGATTCATGTATCAACCGAGGATCAAGCCCAGGGAGAATCTCCGGAACATCATGAAAAGCGGGCTCGTTTGTATGCTGAAGCCAAAGGTTGGGAGGTTAAGCATGTATACCATCTAGAAGCTGTATCTGGAAAAGCTGTAATGCATCATTCTGAAACAAAAAAGATGCTTAAACACATTCGGGATGGTGAGATTTCTGGTGTTATTTTCTCAAAGCTCGCAAGATTAGCTCGAAACACTAGGGAGCTATTGGATTTTGCTGACTTCTTTAAGGAGCATAATGCAGATCTAATATCACTACAAGAAGCAATTAACACTTCAAGTCCTGCGGGACGACTCTTTTATACCATGATAGCCGGTATGGCTCAGTGGGAAAGAGAGGAAATAGCCAGCCGTGTTGCCGCCTCAGTTCCAATTAGAGCAAAGCTTGGTAAGCCTTTAGGAGAACAAGCCGCATTTGGGTATAAGTGGGTCGATAAGAAACTAGCTTTAGATGATAAGGAGGCCCCAGTCCGAAAATTGATTTACGAACTCTTCTTAAAACATCGAATGAAGAAATCTACGGCCAAAGAGTTAAATAACCTTGGACATACAACAAGAAATGGTTCTCAGTTCTCAGATACCACCATTAACAGGTTAATTCGGGACCTACTGCAAAAGGGGAGCACATTTCAAACTATACGAAAAGCAGTGGAGATAAAAAGCAGTGGAAGCTAAAACCCTCTTCTGAATGGGTAGTGAATTCATGTCCAGCTATAGTATCAAAAGAGATATAGCCTGAATGCAATAAAATTTTGGATGAGCAATTAGCTGAGCGGAAAAGACCAAGAAGAAAGCCGTGCATTTACTTGAGGGTTTCATCTTCTGCTCTTGTGGGAAGAAAATGTACGTCTACCATAGAGGGCACAACCAAAATTATGCTTGTAAGGCTTGTAAACACCGCATTGCGGTAGTCGACATTGACGAGATTTTTCATGAGCAGCTGAAGGATCACCTAATTGCTGATAATAGCTTTGAGAACTACAAGGAGAAGCTAAATCAAACACTTATAGAAAGGGTGAAAACTCTCTATGCCCTATACCAAGAAGCAAAAACCTTAAAGATTAAAATGACTGCCTAGTCAACATGCGGGTAAATGAAGATTTGCCCCGTGATGCGTTTATTGGGCAACATAAATCATTAGAGGAATGTATGGGCTAGATTAATGAGGAACCGCCTGAACTAGAAGCCGAAATCACTTATATGCAAACTTAAGACTCCTCTTCTGAGGTTATCATACAGGATGCTAGAAATTTGTTCGAACGATGGCCAATGTTATCTTTTGATGAAAAGAGGCTTTATGTGGAAATTATCACAGAACTATTGGCAAAGAGGACAAGCGTTCAAACTGAAATATTTGCGCACTTCCATTAAAAACGCGCAAAAGGCAACACATCTTTACCTATCCATTTACTCTAAAGTCCCTAAAAACATCCGGGTATATTAAAAATTCAATTTACTTTGAAGCAATTCCATGTCTGTCGCTAACTTTTTATCAAGCAATTTAGCATAATGCTGAGTGGTGGTAATGTACCTGTGGCCAAGCATGGAGGATACACTTTCGATGGGTACACCGTTGTTTAAAGTAATTGTAGTGGCAAATGTATGCCGCGCAATATGACATGATAGCTTTTTTTTGACACCAATTTTAGAAGCCAACACCTTTAAGTAAGAATTCATCTTTTGATTACTTATCACTTCAAAAACCGGTTGGTCACCATCACTACTCTCTAAATTTGGATGATATTTTTGAAGTATGTTAAGGGGTATGGCCAATAAGGGAATATTACTTTTAATCCCCGTTTTTTGCCGCCGGCTTCTTATCCAGTACTTTCCATTTTCGAATTGGATATTGGTTGCCTTGAGATTCTTTAAATCAATATACGCCAATCCTGTAAAACAGGTAAAAACGAATAAATCGCGAACTTTCTCAAGACATTCAGTGAGCTTATCGTATTCAATAATTTTCCGCAATTCTAATTCAGTTAGGTAGTCGCGCACAACCTCTTCTAACCGTATTTTATATTTCTGGAATGGATCTTTGTCCGTATATCCATGCGCTTGAGCAGTTTTAAAAACAGTTTTTAAGGTACGAATATGCTTCATGCTGGTATTGTGGCAGCACTTTCCATCTGTTTTAAGAAATAGTTCGAAATCTTCAATGAACTGTAGATTCAATTGACTAAACTTTAAATCCGTTGCGCTGTAGTATTTCTTTATAAACACTAATAAGTGGCGTTTACAACGTTTATATTTATAGATAGTAGCAATCGTATTATTCGGTCCCGATAAGCTATTTTTTCTGGCAATAGTTCTATCAAAAAGGGAAATAAGGGTGTGTCCATATTGTGTGACAGTTTCCTCTCCTTTAATTTTTTGCCTGATAGTATTAACGTCACATTCATCTCCCCTGTTTATGACGGATTGATATATTTCCTGTGCCTTTTGTCGATACAGATTGGTTAAATTGATAACGTACCCGGTATCCTTGTGTCTTCCTTTTAAACATTGATTTCTATCATCCCATAAATCCCTGCGAAGTGCATAGTTCAAACTTAGGTCTGTTCGTTTTCCCGCTATTGTAATTCGCATATACAGTGTATATTGATTCTGACCTCTACAATTAGCTTTAGGATAAAACCTAATTTTCAATGGATGCAATTCCATACTACAATTTTTTCGTTTACAAAATTGGTAGTAGTAGTTCGGTGATGCTAGCGCAATCAAACGCAGACATGCGAATAATGGCAATTTCAAAGGAAGCGGTCTCTATAAGGCTTTCAAAAGACGCTCGATTTACGCTTACCTTAACTGCGCTAAGGTGCGTTTTTCTGCGTCCGATAAGCTAAGCTCAAAAACTAAAAAGCCCGCCAGAACTCAATACTGGCGGGCTTTTGCGCCGCATTGCGCATTTTTGCAATATGGCATTTGTGGAGCTGGTGGGATTCGAACCCACGTCCGGATAAGTTGTCGATAGACTTTCTACATGTGTAGATACTTATTAATTGTCGGGCTTTGGCAGGATAAGTAACCCTCCAACCATCACCTTACATTCGTTATACACGTTTAAGAAAGGGAATGAAGCTTTCTTAAGGCGTCACCAAAGTTTGGTTGTCAGTGCGCTGTGTATGGTGCCTCAAGCGCAGGACAAATGACTAGTTAATCTCTTAGATTAAGCAGCCATGGCGTAATTAGATTCGCCATTTAAAATAAAGGTCGCGTAATGGATTTACGTGGTATTACACACCCACGACATGCCGGTTTACCGTCAATGCTTCCCGTCAATTCCGGTCAGCCCCATTTTGGGAATTTAGACTTATGATTGTTGATTTTGGATTAAATACAAAACCACAAATTTTGAATTCCACTGTCAAAGAACAGTGCAAAGATACGCAATTTAAGTGCGAGTTTGATGTAGAGAATAATAGGTCGCCCTTCCCTTATTAAATAATAACAATTACAGAAGGCCGGGGTTTACTTTACTTAGTGCGAATCGTAGTAAATATTGCTCCAGGTTTGCCAGGTGCCGGTAATGTCTGATAAATACACACCAACCCAGTCTCCATTAGCCGGAGAGGTAGCGCTGCCATCGCCATTGCTATCGCCAAGCGTATCGTCGTTTAATGAAGTTAACCTTACTGAAGAGCCATTAACGTTATTGAGAACAGATGTATTGTAATAGGTAATGGAACTGCCATCAAATTTCAGCACCGCATTATCAGCAATAGTTAAACTACCAGTAGAAGCTATGGTTAAATTATTTACATCCATAAAGTAAGGGATGGTATTCACCTTGTATTCCGCTGAACCGGATATAGCCGTACCCATATCAGTTACTTTTATGCACTGGAATTTATTCACGGTATTCACATTAGCGGGGTCGTGAAAAATATTGGAATTATCAATATTAGAAACCGCATCGGCATACAACACAAAAACAGGTATACCATTGTCGTAAAAGATATTGTTGGTGCATACATAAGCCGTACCGGTGCCATAAAGGCGCAAGGCACCGTAATCACCCGTAGTAACTGATGCAGGGCTGCTGGTATGGGCAAACGTGCAATGGTCATAAGTGCTTCCGTTGGCGTTATCCTCAATTACCGTGTGCAGGTATCCGCCATTGGGGTCGTTAGCGCCGGCATAAAAGAATTTACAGTATACAAAACTATTTCCGGTAACGCCGTTTTCTATTTGTATACCTCCCCAATCGCCTTTAGCGGCTGCAGTTGTTGTACCATCACCATTGGTATCGCCGCAGTAACTATCATCTTTTATAGAAGTAAAGATTATCGGGGCAGTTGATGTTCCCGTTGCATTTATTTTACCGCTGCCATTTACGTTTATACCATACCAACTGGCAAATTTTATAATACAGCCCGGCTCAATAGTTAGTTGTGCCTGTATGTTTAAGGTAGTGCCTGCATCAATAATATACACCTTGTTAGCCTGCCAAGTTGTAGCACTAACAATGTCGTTACGCACCCAAACAGTATCGCAGGTGGTTGTAGGCGGGTTTGTATCATCCTTTTTACAGGCGTATTGTGTAAGTAGCATCAATGCACATACGGCAAGGAGCAACAGCTTTAACTTTACTTTCATTAGTTATGCTTTAGTTTTGTTTAAAAGTGTTTTAATACCAACGGTAACATTGAAAGTAACTACACAATACATTTTTCTGATATTAATAAACCGACGATATAAGGCTAAAGGTAATTTACTTTTTTAAAAAACAAATTGAAGGCGCCTTTGTCCTAAATTTGTAAAAAATGAATGGCTAATGCTGGTAACTGTACACCCTAAACTGCCAATGCGCAACAAACAGGCAACACGTAACTATTATCAAATGCTGGGCTTTAACCAACAAGGAGGAGATTATGATGATTACCTTATGCTGCGAAAGGACAATGTAGAGATTCATTTTTTTCTGTTTAAGGATGTTAAGCCCGAAGAAAATTACGGGCAGGTTTACATACGTACAAATGAAATAGAGAAGTTGTATGAGAGCCTTGTAAATAAAGGTGTACAAATACATCCGAACGGTGGCTTACAAACCAAACCATGGGGTCAAAAAGAATTTTCGGTACTGGACCCTGACAATAATTTACTGACCTTTGGCGAAAGCGCTTAGAAAACAAAGCCGCGCGGATTTCCTTATTTTGGCCGCATGAAGATTGGCATTTTACGTGAAGAGAAGTTTCCGCGCGATTCAAGAGTACCCTTAACACCATCGCAGTGTAAATTTTTAATGGAGCGCAACCCCGATATTGAAATAGTTGTGCAGCCCTGCAGATACAGATGTTTTACTAATGAAGAATTTACCTACCAGGGCATTAAGCTACAGGAGGATGTTTCGGACTGCGAAGTTTTAATGGGCGTAAAGGAAGTACCCCCTGCCTGTTTTATTGAAGGCAAAACCTACCTTTTTTTCTCGCACGTTATAAAGAAGCAGCCACACAATAAAAAGATGCTGCAAAAGGCGCTGGCAAAAAAAATTAAGCTGGTAGACTACGAATGTTTAAAAGATAAAAAGGGCAAGCGCATTATAGCCTTCGGGCGCTGGGCAGGTATTGTAGGCGCTTACCATGCCATACGCATGATTGGTTTTAGAACCAGCCGTTTTCGTTTGCGCCAAATGATAGACTGCCTGAACTTTGCCGAGGCACAAAAGGAACTGGAAAAATTGGACCTGCCTAACTGGAAGATTGTACTTACCGGTGATGGACGCGTTAGTGAAGGTGCAGCATTTATGCTGGATGTGGCCGGCATTAAAAAAGTAGCGGCTTACAACTTTTGCTATAATGAGTTTGAAGAGCCCGTATATACACAACTCTCTTCGGCTGATATGTACCACCGCGAAGGACATGAGAAGTTTGACAGCGCTGACTACCACAGCAATCCCTCCGCCTACAAAAGTTCCTTCTATCCGTTTACAAAAGCTGCCGATGTAATGATAAACGGCATATACTGGGATAAGCGAATACCCGTATTTTTCAGCAAGCAGCAAATGAAGGAAAGCGATTTTCGCATAAAAGTAATTTCAGACATTACCTGCGATATTGCACCTGAAGCTTCAATTCCATCAACCTTATACGCTTCTTCTATTGCCGACCCTTATTATGGTTATAATCCACAAACAGGGGAGTTAATTCAAACTTTTCAGGAAGGGTCAATTGATGTTATGGCAATAGATAATCTGCCAAACGAGTTACCGCGCGATGCCTCAGAAGATTTCGGCAACATGCTTATTAACCGCATTATTCCTGAATTGCAAAAGGGCGAAGCCTCAGACACTATAAAGCAGGCTACTATAGTTGAAAACGGGGCCCTTACTGAAGGTTATAGCTACTTAAGCGATTATGTTGGTGGTTAATCTGCCATTTTGGGCAAACTTCCGCGTGCCCCAATTGTTTAAAATTTGTGCTTTAAATACTAAAATATTACGACAGGGGCTATAACTTAGCCCCGCCTTAAAAAGGTTTGATTATGGCTAATTCTGTGATTTTTAAAAGTTCTATCGGTAAGAAGTTCTTCATGGGTATTACCGGTCTATTTCTGATAACCTTCCTTATTGTACACGCCACTATTAACGGTATGGTTTGGTTTAACGATGGCGGAGAAACCTTTGGCCATTGGGCTCATTTTATGGGCACCAACCCCATCATTCGTATAATGGAACTGGTGCTTGTTGCAGGATTCCTGGTTCATATAATTGATGGCCTGCTGTTGTGGAAACAGAACCGCGAGGCCCGCCCCGTTAAATACGTAAGTAATAACCCTGCAGCTAATAGCAACTGGTACAGCCGCAGCATGGGTTTACTGGGCACACTTATTCTTATCTTCCTTATTATCCATACTTCAAAATTCTGGATACCCAACCGCTACAGCCAGTTTACAACAGGTGAGGAATTGAACCTATTCCAAAGTATGCTGGAGGAGTTCAAGAACCCTATTATAGTAATAATATATGTAGCCGGTTGCTTCTCTTTGTTCTGGCACCTGTTGCACGGCTTTAAAAGTGCATTTCAAACGCTTGGCCTTAACCACACTAAATACAATGCCTTAATAGCAAACGTGGGTATGGCTTTCTCTGTTCTTATCTCATTAGTATTCGCCATGATGCCGATTAGCATGTATTTCGGCTGGGTTAGATAAACGAAGTAGTTTTAAAAAATAAGATATGGCTGAACTGAATTCAAAAATCCCTTCGGGGCCAATTGCCGACAAGTGGACCCATTATAAGGAGCACGCTAAGCTGGTTAACCCTGCTAACAAGCGCAAACTGGAGGTTATAGTGGTGGGTACCGGCCTGGCCGGCGCTTCGGCTGCTGCCACACTTGCTGAGTTGGGTTACAAAGTAAAAGCATACTGCTTCCAGGATTCTCCGCGCCGTGCGCACTCCATTGCGGCACAGGGCGGTATTAACTCAGCTAAGAATTATAAAAACGACGGCGACTCTGTTTTCCGCCTGTTTTACGATACGGTTAAAGGTGGCGACTTCCGCGCACGCGAAGGAAACGTTTACCGCCTTGCTGAAGTTTCAGTAAATATAATTGACCAGTGCGTAGCCCAGGGTGTACCATTTGCCCGCGAGTATGGCGGCCTTTTAGATAACCGTTCATTTGGCGGTGCACAGGTATCACGTACCTTCTACGCCCGCGGACAAACCGGCCAGCAATTATTGCTAGGCGCTTACCAGGCATTAGAACGCCAAATTGGTTTAGGCAACGTAAAAATGTATAACCGCCACGAGATGGTGGAGCTTGTAATTGTAGATGGCAAGGCACGCGGCATTATTGCCCGTAACTTAGTTACCGGAGAATTAGAGCGCCACTTTGGCCATGCAGTATTGCTTTGCAGCGGTGGTTATGGCAACGTATTCTACCTTTCTACCAATGCAATGGGCAGTAACGTAACAGCCGCATGGAAGGCGCACAAAAAAGGCGCTTACTTCGGCAATCCTTGCTACACGCAAATTCACCCAACCTGTATTCCGGTTACCGGCGATTACCAATCAAAACTTACGCTGATGTCAGAATCCCTGCGTAACGATGGTCGTGTATGGGTGCCTAAAAAGAAAGAAGATTCCGAAGCTATCCGCAAAGGACAGAAAAAAGCAGAGGATATAGCGGAAGAAGACCGCGACTATTACTTAGAAAGAAAATACCCTTCCTTCGGTAACCTTTGCCCGCGCGATATAGCATCGCGTGCAGCAAAAGAAGTTTGCGATGAAGGCCGCGGCATTGTGCCAAGCGGTTTCGGCGTATTCCTTGATTTTAGTGATGCTATTAAGCGTTTAGGTATTGATGTGGTTAAAGCACGCTACGGTGAACTTTTCCCAATGTATCAAAACATCACTAACGAAGACCCGCTTAAAACACCAATGAAAATTTACCCTGCGGTGCATTACACCATGGGTGGCCTTTGGGTAGATTATGAATTAATGACAAGCATACCTGGTTGCTATGCCTTAGGTGAAGCAAACTTTAGCGACCACGGCGCTAACCGTTTAGGTGCATCAGCGCTTATGCAGGGCTTAGCTGATGGTTACTTCGTTATACCTTACACCGTTGGTAACTACCTGGCTTCCGAAATATTTACAAAAGCTATACCTACTGACCATCCGGCATTTATTGAAGCGGAAAAAACAGCCCGCGACCGTATGAATCAGTTGTTGAATATTAAAGGCAAAACTTCGGTGGAACAATTCCACAAGCAGTTAGGCAAAATTATGTGGGAGTATTGCGGCATGGCCCGCACTGCGGAAGGTTTAACCAAAGCCAAGCAATTGTTAGCCGAGTTGCGCGAGAACTACTGGAAAGACGTAAAGGTAATGGGTGAGTTTAACGCCTTTAACCCCGAACTGGATAAGGCCGGCCGCGTGGCAGACTTTATTGAGCTGGGCGAGTTAATGGTAACCGATGCCTTACATCGTAATGAAAGTTGCGGTGGTCACTTCCGCGTAGAGTATCAGGACGAAGGCGAAGCAAAACGCGATGACCAAAATTATCGCTATGCTGCTGCATGGGAATTTAAGGGTGTAGGTGCCGAACCTGAATTACACAAGGAGCAATTGGAGTTTGAAAATGTTCAGTTACAAGTTCGTTCATATAAATAATTAGCGCGATGAAGATTAACGTAAAAGTCTGGAGACAGGCAAACGCCAAAGCACAAGGAAAAATGATGGAATACCCTGTTGAAGGTGTAAACGCCGACATGAGTTTCCTGGAGATGATGGATGTTATGAACGAGCAGTTGGTAGCCAAAGGCGAAGAGCCCGTAGCTTTCGACCACGATTGCCGCGAAGGTATTTGCGGTATGTGCTCGCTGTATATCAACGGCCGTGCGCACGGCCCTCAGCACGCCACAACTACCTGCCAGTTGTACATGCGTAACTTTAAAGATGGCGATACCATTTACGTGGAACCGTGGAGAGCAAAAGCTTTCCCCGTAATAAAGGATTTGGTAGTTGACCGCGGCGCTTTTGATCGCATTATTGCTGCAGGCGGATACATCTCTGTAAACACCGGCCAGGCACAGGATGCTAATAATTTACCCGTTGAAAAAGCCAGTGCTGAAAAGGCCATGGATGCTGCTGCCTGTATAGGTTGCGGTGCCTGTGTGGCTGCTTGTCCTAACTCGGCTGCAATGCTTTTCGTTTCCGCTAAAATCAGTCAATTAGCCCTATTACCACAAGGCCAGCCTGAACGTACGCTCCGTGCACAAAGCATGGTTGACCAAATGGATGCTGAAGGCTTTGGCAACTGTACCAACATAGGCGCCTGCGAAGCAGAATGCCCTAAAGAAATTAAGCTTACCAACATTGCCCGCCTTAACCGCGAATACCTGAAGTCTGTTTTGATTGATGAATAATAGAATTTGTTCTATTTTCATGTAAACCAAACCAACCTCTATGTCAATGTTAGTTACCAGTGCCATTGCAGCGCTGTTCCCCCTATTATTAGGCTTTGTATGGTATAACCCCAAAGTATTCGGCAAAGCCTGGATGGAAGGCGCCGGCCTTACCGAAGAAAAAATGAAAGGGGCCAACATGATTCTCATATTCGGCCTAACCTACCTCTTTAGTTTTTTTGTGGCTATATCATTGCACGTATTAACCATTCACCAAATGGCCTTAGGCTCCTTAATGCAAGGGCATGAAACAGACCCCGCCTATACTAAATGGATGACTGACAGCATGGCCCTGGTAGGAACTAGCTTCCGCACCTTTAAGCACGGTGCTTTACACGGCATACTTTCAAGCATATTTTTGGTATTACCGGTAATTGCTGTAAACGGCATGTTCGAACGCCGTGGCTTCAAATACATAGTAATCAACTGGGGCTTTTGGGCCGTTTGTTTCACCGTTATGGGTGGCATAGTTTGCCAGTTCACTAAGTTTTAAAAGCAGGCTCCCTTTCCAAAAGGGTTGACACAAGTTGACACTTTCAAAATGTCAACTTTCAGAAACCATTGAACAACTAATTGAATATCAATTTATTACAATAAAAACAAAGGGTTGACATGCCGAATGCGTGTCAACCCTTTGTTTGTTAAAATATGCGCCAATAAAATGCCGGGGCAGGCGTTTAAGTTTCACTATGAAACATAAACTTTTACTTACCGCATTTGTATTTATCACCACCATTGTTTCAGCCACACATTTACGTGGGGGCTTTATCACCGCCAAATACCTTGGCGGAAACACCTTTCAGGTATCGGTTACAACATTTTCAAGAAACTCCTACCCGAGTAATTTGGCAGACCGTAAATTCGTTACAATTGACTATGGCGATGGGAACACGGACTCAATTTTTAGAATAAATGGCCCCGACCTGGATGCGGACGGAATTCCTGACGGAGAAGACTGTGCCAATGATTTAAAGAAGAGCATTTATCAAGGCATACATACTTATGCAGGTATGCCACCCCCACCTAACAACTGTTTTGTTCTATCTTACTTGGAGATGAATCGTATAGATGGAATAAACAATATTGCTAATGGAGGCTCAGTAAATGTTCCGTTTTTTTTGAGCGACACCCTCTTTAATGCTGATTTTGCCACAAGTAGTAATAGCTCCCCAAATCTGTTCGCTTGTCTTGCCCAGTATGGAAACGTTTCAGATTCACTAAGCTTTAACCCGGCGTTTTACGATGAAGATGGTGATAGCATGTCCTTTACCACTACTGTACCATTGCAGGATGCAAATCTGCCTGCTCCGCTTTACAAATTTCCTAACGATTATTGTGCAGCCCATGGCTTCGGAAGTTCCGATTATCATGTAGATAGCCTCACTGCTCAAATTGTCTGGCATACACCGTGCGCCGTAGGAATTTTTGATGCTGCCCTGCAAGTTCGCGAATTCCGTTGCGGAGTTCTTCTCAGCAGTTCTATTTTCGATTTTCAGATTATAGCCCTTAGTGAGCCCAACTCCTATCCTGTGCTTATGGCGGACACCACAGATATTTTTCTTGCCCCCGGCGATACGCTTTCTTTAACAGTAACGGCTACTGACGATAGCATCCAACAGCTTTCACTGTATGCCTGGGGCGAGCCTTTTACATTTGCCCAAAATCCGGCTACGCTTACTGTTACAGGTAGTAACCCTGCTAACGGAAATATCTACTGGGCTCCCGATGCCTCACAGGCTCAAAAAAATGCTTATATATTTTCAATAGAAGCTCGGGATAACTATGCCATTCCCGGACCCAACGGTTCAATTCCTGCACCATTTTCATCTTTCAAAACTTTTAGGGCTTGGGTAACCGATACAAGCGTATGTAATTTTACTTCAGTGAATGAATTGACTCGCCCTTCAATTTCAGTAAGCCTATGGCCCAACCCCTCGGCAAATTTTGTAACCGTGCAGGCTGATGAACCGCTTACCGAGCTTTGCGTATTTGATGCTAAGGGTCAACGCTTACTTCAAAAAAGTAAACCCGGTAATAGCACTACGCTTACACTTAGCCAACTACCCGCAGGACTTTACTTTATGCGGGCAAACATAAACGGGCAATATCAAACCCTTCGGTTCATAAAAGAATAAGCTACCCTTTCTTGCGGTTATTGGTAAACTTCGGTTCGCTTTCCTTATTGTCCGTGCCGGTAAATCGCTTTTCCCTTGTTTTCTGCGGGTCGCGCTTCTCTCCTTTTAAACTACGCTTTTTATCGCTCCAGTAGGTATTATCCTTTTTTGAAGGCGATATATTTGAAGGGCTCTCCTTCTTCTTATCAATTTGCTCATGCACCTCGTTCGATTCTACAATGCTGTTCTTCTTTGCCATAACACTTGCTTATAATTCTATAACGCGCAAGCCAGCAATTAGGTACAAATAAAAAACGGAAGCCGTTGGGCTTCCGTTTTCTCTTAACCGCCATTCTTTCTTACTGGCCGTTCAATTCCTTTTTATTTACAGGCACCTGCTCAAGGTAAGTGCCGTTAGCGCCTTTTATTTTACCGGCGTATTTACCGGCGGGCACTACGTTACCAATACCCACATAATCCTCAGGGTTATAGTTGTAAACCTTCCAGTCAGCAGGCCAGTGGAATATTTCTTTACCGGCAGGTTGATTAGCAGCTTTTGCAGCTGCAGGCTCCTTATCAGCCTTAAGCCAGGCCGGGCCCGGTGCCTGAGGGAAACGGCCCTCGCCATAACCTGTTTTAGGTTTGGCAATCAACATATAATCTAAATTTCCGTTATGCGTGCCGCCATTCAGTTCTACTAAATCAAAACCGGTAGCGGTTCTGTTTACTACGGCTATGCCGTTAAAATCCGTCATGTCTGCAGCAGTTACAAATACACGTATAGGGTATTCATCATTCACCACAATAATGTCAGCTAGTATAGGGTCAAGGTCAACATGCGTCTTACCGTTTACCAGCTTAACTGTTGCATAATCCTGGTACCAATACTCCGGCGATTCAGGTGCAGTAAGGGTAATACGGCCATGTGTTGGCGTAGGTACTATTTCCGATACCGCCGCCGTACCGGTTATTTTACGCGCAACACCACCTGTATTAGTACCAACGTAAGCATACGCCTGTTGAACACCTGCATAATTATCTGCTTCAAAATAACCGCCCGCTACATTAGCGGTATTACAATAAGCCCAGCCCATTACACCAATGGCATCCTGGTTTTGTGAGTTAGCATCTCCCTCTACCCCTATCGAATAGCCCGGGTTACCTGCTGTGGCAGCACGGTTATTATAGGCCCGTAATGCCGACTGAAAACCGGTAAGCGTAGTACTGGTGTTATTCAACTGAGCATAAATGGCCGGCGGGTTAAAGATGGCCGAAGCATTGTCAACGTAGCTGTAATGTGCAATCCAAACACTGCTGTAATCAATACCCGCTGCTACGTTAGCAGCGCCTGTACTTTGGCCAAATATAGAAGTGTAGTTGGCAGCCGGGTTACTGGCATAAATACCTGCGCCGGCCAGTGTTTGAAGCGGCACACCAAAACTGAAGTTAACCTCGCGACCTACCACGCCGCCTACGTTAGGCGAGTGGCCGTAAATAGCATCATTCGTTCCACTTACTACTTCTAACTGCGCAGTAGGTGCAGCAGTATTAATACCAACATAACCGTTGGCAGCTAATACACGTGCCCTTGCCGTATTGTTAGTGCGAAATACTAAATCAACCGCATCGGTAGTTCCTAAAAAGTTGGTTGCCGCATTAGTTCCCGCATTACCTAAAAGCATCCAGTTATTCGATGCCTGCGGTATCCAACTGGTACCATTGTAGGTTAATACCTGCCCTGTTGTAGGTGGTGTATTTGAAATAGGTATGGTCTGCAATCCTACAACGGTTGGGTTAGGGTATGTGCCCGATAAGTCTCCACCCGCAGGGCCGCTTAAAGTGCCCGTAGCGCCAGTGCTTCCTGTAGCACCGGTTGAGCCCGTTGCTCCCGTAGCACCCGTGCTTCCTGTTGCGCCGGTAGAACCTGTTGCGCCTGTAATACCAGTTGGTCCGGTAGCGCCAGTAGAACCAGTTGCGCCAGTTGATCCGGTTGCCCCTGTACTACCTGTAGAACCAGTTGCCCCGGTAGCCCCTGTAGAGCCAGTAGCTCCGGTTGCTCCAGTACTACCCGTAGCGCCTGTAGAGCCAGTTGAACCTGTTGCACCCGTAGCGCCTGTAGAGCCAGTTGAACCTGTTGCACCCGTAGCGCCTGTAGAGCCAGTTGAACCTGTTGAACCTGTTGCACCCGTAGCGCCAGTGCTTCCTGTTGGTCCTGTAATACCTTGCGGACCAGTTGCCCCGGTATCACCAGTTGCTCCCGTTATTCCTTGTGGACCTGTAGCCCCTGTGTTTCCTGTAGCGCCTGTCGCACCAGTACTTCCTGTATTTCCAGTAGCTCCGGTTGAGCCAGTTGCGCCCGTACTTCCTGTTGCGCCCGTAGCCCCTGTATTTCCTGTTGAGCCCGTTGCTCCTGTGGCACCTGTATTACCAGTAGAACCTGTTGCGCCTGTTGCACCAGTGCTACCTGTTGGGCCGGTAACACCTTGTGGTCCGGTTGCCCCGGTATCACCTGTTGCTCCCGTTATTCCTTGTGGACCTGTAGCGCCTGTTGCACCCGTACTTCCTGTTGCGCCAGTACTTCCTGTAGCACCGGTTGAGCCCGTTGCTCCCGTAGCACCCGTGCTTCCAGTTGCACCTGTACTTCCTGTAGAACCAGTTGCGCCGGTTGAACCTGTAGAACCCGTACTGCCTGTAGCGCCAGTTGAACCCGTTGCTCCAGTTGAACCCGTTGCTCCAGTTGCACCTGTGCTACCTGTTGGGCCGGTAAGACCTTGTGGTCCGGTTGCGCCAGTATCACCCGTTGCTCCCGTTATTCCTTGTGGACCTGTAGCACCTGTATTTCCTGTTGCGCCTGTGCTACCGGTTGAGCCTGTTGCTCCTGTGTTTCCTGTAATGCCTTGCGGACCAGTTGCGCCGGTTGCACCCGTACTTCCTGTAGCGCCTGTGCTACCAGTTGCGCCAGTACTACCTGTAGCTCCGGTGGAGCCGGTAGCGCCGGTTGCACCAGTGCTACCTGTTGGGCCTGTAATACCTTGCGGACCTGTTGCCCCGGTATCACCCGTTGCTCCCGTTATTCCTTGTGGACCTGTAGCACCTGTATTTCCTGTTGAGCCCGTAACGCCTTGCGGACCGGTTGCGCCAGTATCACCCGTTGCTCCCGTCACTCCTTGTGGACCTGTAGCCCCTGTATTTCCTGTAGCGCCGGTTGCACCCGTACTTCCTGTATTACCAGTTGCACCGGTACTTCCTGTTGCCCCAGTATCACCAGTAGCCCCCGTTATTCCTTGTGGACCTGTAGCACCTGTATTTCCGGTTGCGCCTGTGCTACCGGTTGCGCCTGTTGCTCCTGTGTTTCCTGTAACGCCTTGCGGACCGGTTGCCCCGGTATCACCAGTAGCCCCCGTTATTCCTTGTGGACCTGTATTTCCTGTTGCGCCTGTGCTACCGGTTGCTCCTGTGTTTCCTGCAATGCCTTGCGGACCGGTTGCGCCGGTATCACCCGTTGCTCCCGTTATTCCTTGTGGACCAGTTGCCCCTGTATTTCCTGTTGCGCCTGTATCACCGGTAGAACCGGTAACACCTGTACTTCCTGTAGAGCCCGTAGCTCCGGTGTTTCCTGTAACGCCTTGTGGACCGGTTGGGCCGGTATCACCGGTTGCACCTGTTATCCCCGTAGGTCCGGTAACACCCTGTAATCCTTGTAAACCTGTGGGGCCCGTTACCCCTTGTAAACCTTGTGGGCCTGTTGCACCCGTAGGGCCAGTGGGGCCTGTTGGGCCTTGTGCGCCCGTAACACCAGTAGGCCCGGTGGGTCCAGTTGGGCCCGTAATGCCTACACCTGTTGGCCCCGTTATACCTTGTACACCTGTTACCCCTTGCGGGCCGGTAACTCCTGTGCTACCCTGTAAACCGGTTGCACCCGTAGCCCCTGTGGCTCCCGCCGGCGCGCATAATGATTGCCACCCGCCCGAAAAATAGAAGTAGCAACCTATGTTGGTATCAAACACCAGCAAACCACTGGCCGGTGCAGCTATGGCAAGCCTTTGTGCCGTAGTAAGGCGGGGTGCTAAAAAGCCTTTATCCGTTGCCTTTAATTCCAATATGGCGCTGGGGTCGGGGTTAGCTATGCCTATACCAACGTTGTTTTGGCCTATGGCCGTAAAGCATGAAACAACAGCAGCAAGCAACAGTAAAATTCTGTTCTTCATCACAGGGGTCGTTTAGGGGTAATTGTTAAGTGTGCCTCGTAAATATATAGATATTATAACACTATAAAATTTCTTACAATCATAAGAGCCGAAAGCATCTTATTAGGTTGCCTTAATTTTCTTTTGGCGGCATTCTTTCCGCAGCTTATTCGCTTAAAACATAAAGGCTAAGGCACAATAAATGAATAGGATTTCCGTATTTTGGTTCAATGAAATTGCTTTTACGTGCCGGGCTTTTGTGTGTGTTTATTTGGGTTGCCACCTGCGAAACTGCTATGGCTACCCACTACCGTGCCGGTGAAATCATCTACCGCCGTACCGGTAACCTTACTTACGAAGCCGATGTAATTACTTATAGCAAAACCAGTTACCCCAGTAATTTGGCTGATAGAGATATAATTACAATTGACTGGGGCGATGGCGATACAGACTCTATCGCCCGCATAAACGGCCCCGATGCTGATGGAAACGGTTTTCCTGATGGCGAGGATTTCCCCGGCCTGGATATAAAAAAGAATGTTTACCGTGGTTCGCATACCTATGCCGGCGTACCGCCACCGCCAAAAAACTTCTTCGTTATTTCATTTGAGGACCAAAACCGTATTGATGGCATTAATAATATAGCCAATGGCTCATCGGTTAACGTTCCGTTTTTTGTAGAGGACACCCTTAAGTTTCCTACGGATGTAGCCAACATCGGCCTTAACTCCTCCCCCGTTCTGCAAAACCCGCCTATTGATTACGCCAACGTAAACGATACCTTCTTTCATAACCCCGCGGCGGTTGACCCCGATGGAGACAGTCTTATTTACGAACTTATTCCACCCCTTCAAGGGGCCTTAGGTCTACAGGTACCTTTATACCAGTTTCCTGATGCTTACTGCCAGGCCAACGGTTACCCCAACGATGTTTTTGTAATAGACCGTTTTACAGGGCAAATTACCTGGGCCGTACCCTGCCAGCAGGGCATTTTTAATATTGCTATTTTAATACATGAGTATCGCAATGGCGTTAACATGGGCACCCTTATAAGGGATATGCAGATTATTGTATTAAGCGAACCGAACGACCCGCCCATATTAACCGATGTAAGGGATACCTGTGTCTGGGCGGGTAGTACACTTACGGCTCATTTTACCGCTGTAGATAGTAACACTAACCAACTGGTAACCATAACAGGCTATGGCGGACCTTTTGAGGCCGCCGTTTCACCGGCCGTTCTGAATGCAACAGTAGGCAACCCGGCCCAGGCCAATTTTACATGGAATACCGTTTGCGACCATATTGCCAAACAACCTTACCTGGTAGTTATTAAAGCAGCAGACGATTACTTTATACCCGGCCCCAATGGCCCCGTACTCGCTCCACTGGTTGATATTGAAACATGGTTAATACATGTAATAGCTCCACCGGTGCAGGGTTTAACTGCTATACCTTCAGCTAACAAAGTAGTATTGAATTGGCAAAACCCTTACACCTGCGCAAGCGACCCTGAGTTTCGCGGCTTTAGCGTATGGCGTAAAATAGGTTGCGATTCTTTTGTGCCCGATTACTGCGAAACAGGCCTTGCTGGTCATGGCTACGTAAAAATTACCGGCGCTAATATTTTCAATTACACCTATACTGATAATACCACTGTAGTTGGTCAGCAATACAGCTACCGCGTACTGGCGCACTTCTCTAAAGTATCACCTAACGGTATTTTCTTTTATGATGCTACAGAGAGTGTACCTTCCGATGAGGTTTGCGTGTTTATGCCTATTGATGTGCCGGTAATAATCAATGCCGATGTGCAGCAAACAGACATTTCTAATGGTCAAATTTTTGTCCGCTGGACCAAGCCTCTTGCCGGCGGTATTAACCTCGATACCATTTTATTCCCTCCACCTTACCGCTTTGATTTGTACCGTGGAAACGGATTTAACTTCAGTGCTCCGGCGCTTATAAACACCAAAAATGCCGCGTCTTATTCTGCCATTAACGATACATCGTTTACTGATACAGGGCTTAACACACAGGACCAACCTTATAGCTACAAAGTCCTCTTCTTCTCTAATAACGATACCATAGGTGCTACCTCAGTGGCTTCATCCACTTACCTAACGGTGCAAAGCAGCGACCAATCCTTAGCCCTAAGCTGGCAGGAAAACGTGCCATGGGTTAACGATAGCTTCTCTGTTTTCCGCTTTAATAAACTAACCAGTGTGTTCGATTCAATTGGCCTGTCATACACACATGCGTATACCGATACCGGCCTAATTAATGATTCTACCTATTGCTATTACGTTAAAGGCTTTGGCCGCTACACGGTTGATGCATTACCAAAACCTTTAATTAATAAATCGCAGGAAGATTGCGCTATTCCAATTGATACAGTACCTCCTTGCCCGCCAACTTTAAACGTACGTAACGATTGCGACCAATTCAACGGCCAACCGTGGACAGCCTCTCAATTCATCAATTACCTGAATTGGAGTTTGGCGCCCGATAGTTGCGGCTCCGATATTAACCACTACAACATTTACTTTGGTAGTGATTCAACAGGCCTTGCGTTGGTTGATAGCGTTGGCCCGCGTGAAGACACCACCTTTGAACATGTATTGAATGATAACCTTGCCGGTTGCTATGCCGTTACGGCAGTGGACCGCATAGGCAACGAAAGCGGTTACAGCAATATAGTGTGCATTGATAACTGCCCGTACTACGTGCTGCCTAACACCTTTACGCCTAATGGCGATGGCGCTAATGATGTATTCCATCCATTCCTGCCTTATCGTTTTGTTCCCAAAATTGAGATGCAGATTTTTGACCGCTGGGGCGTAGAAGTATTTAAAACCGACGACCCTTACATCGGTTGGGATGGCACAGACCTTAAAACCAAAAAGCCATTAAATGATGGCGTATATTTTTATGCAGGCTATTACTACGAGCAACGCTTGGGCGGGCTGGTTAAAAAGCCATTAAGCGACCAAAAGAAAGGCGGTGGTTTTATACACCTTATTCGTGGCAAATAATATTGTGAGCTTATGTTTACTGGTATAATTGAATGTGTAGGTCGGCTGAAAGATTTAGAAAAGAAAGCCGGCAACTTGAATCTTGTTATCTCTTCTCCTATTTCGGCGCAATTAAAAATTGACCAAAGTGTTGCCCATAACGGGGTATGCCTTACGGTGGTTGGTGTTAACGAAAAAGAAAACTACCATGTGGTAACGGCAATTGACGAAACCCTGAACAAAACCAATCTGGGCTATTTGGAAATTGGTGCCGATATAAACCTGGAACGCTGCACTAAAATCGGTGATAGGCTTGATGGCCACATTGTGCAGGGCCACGTGGATCAAACTGCAGAATGTGTATCAGTAGAAACAGTTGGCGGTAGCGCTGAACAAACGGATAGTTACATTTTCACTTTTCGTTACAAGCCCACTTTGCAAAACATTGTGGTGGAGAAGGGCTCTATTTGCATAAACGGTATTTCCCTAACAGCCTTCAACGCAAAACACGATTCTTTTTCTGTTGCCATCATCCCCTACACCTGGGAGCATACCAACATTAAGCACATTCAAAAAGGAAGTATTGTAAACCTTGAGTTTGATATTGTAGGCAAGTACATTGCCCGCATTATGGAGTTACGCGGAGGCGCGGCGTAATCTGTCGTTTATAGCACGCCCCAATCCCTCTTCCGGAAATTTTACGGCGTAAATTATATCTACATCAGCAGCATCTAATTTGCGCATGGCCGCAAACAAATTCTTGGCGGCTTCATTCAAATTACCACTGGCGGAAAGTTGTATCTGCTGCTCCGCTGCTACACCCTCAACCGCTTTGCTAAAACTTATAATTCCCGGTTTGTGGTATTTTAAAATGCTATGGTCAAACGCGCCGTCTTCAAAAATTACCAGCTTCTTTTTAGGCGCATAATGGCTCTTCAACATACCCGGTGTTTTAGGGTTGGCGCTATCTACAACATTCACCTTCACCTTGCCAACTACTTTTTCAATATCCTCAACGGCCAATCCGCCAAGGCGGTAAACAACAACCTCATCTTCCTCAAAACCAACAATGGTACTCTCCACGCCAATCTCCGTACTTCCGCCATCTAATATGTAGGGTATACGTCCGTGCAATTGGTCGTACACATGGTATGAAGTGGTTGGGCTTATATAACCGAAAGGGTTAGCGCTGGGTGCAGCCAAAGGAAAACTCAACTGCTTCAGCAGCTCAAGCGTTAAAGGATGTTTGGGTATGCGCACTGCCACTGTTTCCAGGCCCGAGGTAACTAAATCAGGTATTATTAGTTTGCGCTTCAGCAATACCGTAAGCGGACCGGGTGCAAACTTAAACAGCAGTTTTTCCGCCTTGTGCGGTATACTCTCAACATACTTATATAACTCATCCACGCTATGCGTATGCACAATAAGCGGGTCAAAATACGGTCTGTTTTTAACCTTAAATATTTTAAGCACGGCATCTTCGTTAAGGGCATTACCGGCAAGGCCATAAACTGTTTCGGTAGGTATGCCTATAACATTCCCCTGTTCCAAAAACTTCTTGGCTTCACTTACTTCAATACCAATTACCGTGTGCATGCGGGCTAAAATAAAAACATTACATACCATTCTATTTTATTCTTTTGCCTTATAAAGCACGGTATGAATAAAATACTGCTCATTCTTTTCTTTTTCGTTGCGCTGTGTTCAAATGCCCAAAGCCACAAGCTTAAAATAGTAACCAACTACGGCGATATAACCATCACACTTTACGATGGAACGCCCAAACACCGCGATAACTTTCTTAAACTGGTTAACGAACACAAATACGATTCACTCTTGTTTCACAGGGTAATAAAAGGCTTTGTTATACAGGCTGGCGACCCTACTTCAAAAAACGCTAACGATACTGCCCTTCTGGGCGATGGCGACCTTGGCTACCTTGTTCCGGCCGAAATATTTCCCGAGAAATACTTCCACAAACGGGGCGCTATAGGCATGGCCCGCGATGATAATCCCGATAAAGCCAGCAGCGCTTGCCAATTCTATATTGTGGAGGGCAAAATTGCTAACGACTCCGCTTTTATTAAAGCCAAAGCCCGCACTAACGGCTACGAAATCCCCGAAGAACATAAGGCCGTTTACCGCAAAATCGGCGGCATCCCTCACCTCGATTCGCGCTATACTGTATTCGGCGAAGTAGTAAAGGGCATGAAGGTGGTAGATAAAATAGCCTCCTTAAAAACGGATAAAAACGACAGGCCCCTTACGCCGGTTCGTATTAAAACAATTATTCTTTTAAAATAAGTGCATGAATTATGTAAGTGCTGCCGAGGCAGTAAGTGTTATTAATAGTGGTGAACGTGTTTTTATTCAAGGCGGTTGCGCAGCGCCCCAACGTTTAATAAATGCCCTTGTTGAAAGGCATACTGAATTAAAGGGAGTTGAAATTACACACCTGCATACGGAAGGCCTTGCACCTTATGCCAACCCTGAATTTTCCGAATCCTTCCACGTAAATGCCTTCTTCATTGGTAAGAATGTGCGCCCCTGGGTTAACGAAACCAATGTGCAATACATTCCCATGTTCCTTAGTGAAATCCCTCTGCTCATTCGTAGTGGTAAATTTCCTATTGATGTAGTGCTTATTCATGTTAGCCCGCCCGATACGCATGGTTTTTGCTCGCTGGGTATATCAGTAGATATTGCAAGGGCGGCAGTGGAGCAGGCCAAAAAGATTATTGCTTTGGTTAACCCTAATATGCCACGCTCTCATGGCGATGGCAACATTCATGAATCTTTACTTACTAAAGCTGTTTATGCCGAAGATGCCATTTTTGAATGTCCCGCTTCTGCCCTATCCGAAACGGAAATAGCCATAGGAAAAAATGTAGCGGCATTAGTGGAAGATGGCGCTACACTTCAAATGGGTATAGGGGCAATTCCTAATGCCACACTGCAGTTTCTGGCTAATCATAAGGACCTTGGCATACATACCGAAATGTTCAGCGATGGTATTTTGCCCTTAGTAAAAAGTGGTGTCATTAATGGCCGCAAAAAGAAAAAACACCCCGGCAAAATAGTTTCTGCCTTTGCTATGGGCACCAGGCCGCTTTATGATTTTATACACGATAACCCTGCCGTAGCTATGCTTGACGTGGCCTATGTAAATGACACTTCCGTTATACGCAAAAACGATAAGGTAACCGCTGTAAACAGCGCTATTGAAATTGACCTTACCGGCCAGGTTTGCGCCGATTCTATAGGAACAGAAATTTACAGTGGCGTAGGGGGGCAAATGGATTTTATTCGTGGGGCATCCCTAAGTGAAGGTGGTAAACCGATTATCGCCTTGCCTTCAGTTACAGCAAAGGGGCTAAGCAAATTAGTGCCCACCCTTAAAACGGGGGCCGGTGTGGTTACCACCCGGGCACACGTGCATTACGTTGTTACCGAATTCGGTAGTGTTGATTTATACGGTAAGAATATAGCTCAGCGCGCCAAGGCAATGATTGCCATTGCCCATCCTAATCACAGGGAAGAATTAGAGCGCCAAGCCTATGAACTATATGGGCGCTGCTGGTAGGTGAATTTTAATTCATGCATCTTATTACTGCTATGACAATAATCAACTATTGTATGGCATTATTTCCTGATTTTCATTTTCGAAATACTAATTTGCCATTCGTAAAACCACTTGGGTGAAAAAAGGCTTATTGCTCCTTTTTATTTTTTGTGCGACACTGCTTAATGCACAAAACCATAAGCCTACTGCACAGCCCGATTTTTATGTGGGGCTCGAAGAACTTCCCATTTTTCTTTTTCCGCTTTCGAACGATACTGACCAGGATAGTCTTGATAATCTTTCTTGGACTGATGTTACGGGCCCTTTCAATGGCGTGCTCGATACCATCTTCGGGCAAACGGTTTACCGGGGCAATGTAGATTTCTATGGGGCTGATTTTATATTCTACAAGGTTTGTGATGATGGCACGCCCGTTAAATGTGCGTACTCTACCATTTTCATTAATGTAACCAATGTAAACGACCCTCCTAATGCCTATAACGATACGTTCAGTGTTAATGAGGATGCCAGCATTACCATGAATGTATTGCAGAATGATAAAGACCCCGACCAGGACCCTTTATCAGTATCTGCCATCACCACACAACCGCAGCACGGTACGGCCGCAATCGTTTCCAACAAAATAAAGTATACGCCTGATGCTAATTACAACGGTACCGATGAACTGCGTTACCGCACCTGCGATACCGCCGGCGGTTTCTTTCCTTCCTGCGACCAGGCCCGTGTATTTATAAGAATCATTCCGGTTAACGACCCACCTGTTGCAGGAAACGATTCTATTTCCGATGACCTTTCGGATAGTGTTTCAATAAGCGTAAATCTATTGGCCAACGATACCGACCTTGAAAAAGATTCACTGCACGTAGCGGGTATTATTCCCGGCACAGGTTTAAGTGATAGTGCTGTTTTCAATATTGACTCAGCGGGCAACTTAAGCATAGCATCAGCACCTTGCGGTATTGATACCTTCTTCTACATTGTTTGCGATTATTCTAAATGCGATACGGCCTACGTAGCTATAAATATCAAGTGTCCGCCCGTTCCCCCTGTTGATACAACTTCCGAAACCTTATTCCTCCCTCAGGGTTTTTCACCTGATGGCGATGGAATAAACGATGTGCTGGTTTTTAAGGGCATTGATTCGGTAAAGCCTGTTGGCCTGCAGGTATTCAATCGCTACGGCGATATAGTGTATGAAAATGCCGACTACCAAAATGATTGGGACGGCAAAGGGGGCCGCAATAAAGAAGCACTTCCTGATGGCACTTACTTTTATGTGCTCACCTTAAAGGATGGCAAACAAAAGCCTAACTACCTGGTTATACAGCGCTGATTATTTCGTTAAGTCCAGCACAAAATGATGGCTGGCAAGGTTAAACCCTTTGTTTAAATACAAACGGTGGGCATCCCAGCGTTCCTTCTGGTAACCACTATCTAAGTGTACATTCTCACAACCGTTTTCCTTAGCGTAGGCTATCATAAAATCCAGCAATGCACCCGCATAGCCTTTACCACGGCTCTCTGTCAATGTGCCTAAATCATCTATATACATATTCTTACCACGGTAGAAATAATAGTTAATGCGGAACACAGCTATAGCAGGCGCATCACTACTGTCATCATCTACATATATAATTTTAGGGCCTTCGCTTAAAAGCAGTTTTGCCTTAGCCAGGTAATCATCAGGTAGTACATGGGGCCGTAAATCCAATATGGCCCTCCTGCATTTCAGCAGTTCCGCCTCGGTAGTAGCAAATTGAATCTTCATCTATATAAAGGTATAACAAAAAAAATCCCGGGCTGAGAACCCGGGAAATTTATGGACACACTAACAAAGGAGAGACTCTTTAATCTACGTTATCGTGGAGGAAGGTATTGTTCTTCTTTATCTCCGGGCGGTCGTAGTCGTTATTGCTAACTGTATATCTTGATACGTCTGATTGTGATGAATAATTGGCATCAGTATTTAGTTCTAAACCTTTGCGCTTGTAAGCAGGCTCGCTTTCCAAATCCTGAAGGTTCTGCTTGTTACCTACGCGGTAGCTAAGGCTGGCAAGTATTTTCTTGCGGTCTTCCAGTTCATTGGTCAGTTCGCTTTGGCTAACGCTGGTAGTAGTTTCAGTTTCGTAACTCTTCTTGGTATAAATTACGAACTCCTCTTCCTTGGTTTCGGCCACAGGCGCAGTGTAAACTTCTTCTTTCTGCGTTACAACAGGTTCAACCACGGTTTCTTCTACTATCGTCTGCTCTTCGCGGCTTACTTCAAACTCCACTACATTTTCTGCTTCTGCAGTTTCTTCAGTAGCAGTTGGGTTAAACAAAGTAAAGTGGTCGTCCTCGGTTAATTCCAACTCAGTTAGTGTAACTGATTGTTCAATCTTTGGCTCTTCTTCTGTTATTACCACGCTTATAGCAGGCTCTTCCAGTTTTTGCTCAATTACAGTAGTAACAGCGGTTGGCGTAACTACAGCAACTTCTTTCTCTTCTTTATCAGGTAACACGTAAACTTTTACGTCTTTCTTTTCAACGTATTCGTTCTTTCTGCCAACGCTAAAGCCCGTAGCTATAATGGTAACAGATAGCTTCTCGCCAAATGAAGGATCATCACATGCACCAAGAATAATATCAGTGCTGCCGCTCTCTTCCTGCACGTATTCCATTATCTCGCCAATCTCATCCATAGTAACCTGGGTATTACCGGTGGTAATATTTACCAGTACTTTCTTAGCGCCACGTATGTTGTTATCGTTTAACAGCGGAGAGTTCAATGCACCCTGTGCAGCGCGTATAGCGCGGTCGTCGCCCTCAGCAGTTGCACAACCCATAATTGCTGAACCACCGTTCTTCATTACAGTTTGCACGTCCGCAAAGTCCACGTTTATTTCACCGGGCACGGTTATAATTTCAGATATAGCTTTTGCAGCTGTAGTTAAAATATTATTGGCATGGTTGAAAGCTTCTGAACGCTTCAGGTTGCCGAACATCTCACGTATCTTATCGTTGTTGATGATAAGTAGTGTATCAACATGCTCGCGTAGTTTCTCAATACCTTCAGTAGCTGAATTGTAACGGCCTTTACCTTCAAACCAGAAAGGAGTGGTTACAATACCAACCGTTAATATTCCCATTTCGCGGGCAATGCGCGCAACAACCGGTGCTGCACCGGTACCTGTTCCGCCACCCATACCGGCTGTTACAAACACCATTTTAGTGTTTTTGCTCAGCAGGTCTTTAATAACATCAATGCTCTCTTCAGCGCTACGCTCTCCTATTTCGGGGCGGGCGCCTGCACCAAGACCTTGTGTTAAAGCAGGTCCTAATTGAATTTTGTTTGGCACACGGCTCATCTCCAAAGCCTGTGCATCAGTGTTCAGTACAACGAAGTTAACGCCAACAATGCCCTGGTCAAACATGTGATTAACCGCATTGCTACCGCCACCGCCAACACCGAAAACTTTAATTATCGAAGATTGCTCTCTCGGCAAATCGAATTGAAAAAGTGGTTCCATTTTGTTTCCTTTTACGCCCTTCTCAGAGGCATTAATAAATAGTGTGTGTTATCGAAGGTCAAATGTCTGTTTCTGTTTTTCCAATAACGAATATTTCGTTCAACACTTATCTACCCTAAAGGGTGGGCTGTGTTATATATTAAACAAAACTTACTCGAAATCGCCGTTTACCTTATCATCTTCAAACCAGTTCTTAAACTGCATTACCATACTTTGCATAAAGCTCTTCTTTGTTTTGGTAGCCTGTGCTACTTCTTCTTCATGCAAGCTGCTCACTTCTTCAGTTACCAACTCCTCCTGATTCTCTTCTATGTTAAGGTCTTCCATTACCGGCTCTTCCACTTCTTCCTCAACTACTGGCATAACAGGCGCAGCCACTTCATAAAATTCGCTGAAGTATTCACGCTTGGCCTCTTCAACCATATCATCGTATTCCTTATAGCCTTCCACCACTAAACCAATACCGGTTGAAAACATTGGGTGCTTCAACTCCTCTTTATTGTTCTTAGCAAGGTAAGATGTTGGGAAACCAATGCGGGTAGATAAACCTGTAATGTATTCAGCCAGTTGCTTAATATGCTTCAGTTGTGAACCACCGCCGGTAATTACTACACCGGCATTCAATGAATTAGCATAACCGCTGCTCTTAATTTCAAAATGCACCTGGGTGAAAATTTCCTCCATACGTGCATTGATAATATGCGCCAATGTGCGCATTGAAATTTCCTTGCGGTCGCGGCCGGCTATACCCGGTATAGAGATAATCTCATTCTCATGTGTTTCACCCGGTACTGCGCTACCAAATTTGGTCTTCAGTTGTTCAGCCTGTGGCTTCAGCAACTTGCAGCCTTCCATTATATCTTCAGTAATAATGTTACCGGCAAAAGGTATAACCGCCGTGTGGCGTATAATTTTGTTTTTAAAGATGGCTATATCTGTAGTACCACCACCTATATCCACTAATACAACACCCGCTTCCAATTCATCAGGGTGCAACACCGCAGCCGACGAAGCCAATGGCTCAAGGAATAAACCTGCCATCTTCAGGCCGGCTTTCTCAACACACTTCTTAATATACTGTGCCGCTGTTACCTTACCTGTTATTATATGGAAGTTAGCCTCCAAACGACTGGCACACATACCTACAGGGTCAATTACGTTCTGCAGATTATCTACACTAAACTCCTGTGGCAACACAGTAATAATACGCTCGCCGGGTTCAAGGGCAATGCGCTTCATGTTGTTCACCATCATTCGCACATCATCCTTCGTTATTTCTTCATCAGGGTTAGAGAGGGTGTAAATATCGCGGCTCTGCTTGCTGCTTATGTGCTGGCCGGCTATACCAACAAACACACTCTTTATATCAAAACCACTTTGGCGGCGCGCCTCGGCTACTGCCTCAATCACCGCATCAGTAGTTAGCTTAATATTGGTTACTTCCCCACGGGTTACACCATACGAAGGCACCTTACCAATACCCAGTATTTTAATTTTACCGAATTGATCGCGCTGGGCTACAATGGCAGCTATTTTGGTGGTGCCAATATCCAATCCAACAATTATCGGGTTCGCTTTGGTGTGTGTTGGGGTCATAAGTATATATTTTCTATAATTTATATTTTCTACCGCATAGTCACATAGCAACCGGAGGAGTGCCAGGGCGCCTCGCTCGGGCTCCTATGTGTTTATGCGGTGTTTATTACAATGCATTTAACGTGTCGCGCTTTACACAAACCACCTGCCCTTCAAATTGCAGGTTGATGGTTTTGTATTTATCCCAGCCCACCTTGCTTAAACCTTCATGGTAAAAGGTTTTCAGCCGGTTGAACTTCTCTTCCATCTCTCCATCTACCTTACCAAAATTTATAGTGTGGTAGCCGGTGCGCGGCATTATCTCCAGTTCAGTGTTTTCATTTACATATACCTGGTCAACCAAAGCGGCCAGAAATGTATCTTTCTGCACATACGTCATTAAGGTGTAAAGAGCGTTCTGCACACTGCTGTCGCGCTTCGCATCATGATAAATCTGCACATTACCAAGCGCCACTGCCAGGTGCGGGGTAAAGTTATCGCTAAGGGGTATGCGCTCGTTTTTTTCGCTTATATAGTAGCTAACACCATCGCTGTTAATTACACGCAGCAGTGGACGTTTCTGCTCTACCTTCATAGTAACCACACGGCTTTGGTCAACAAAAATTTCCGCATTAGCTACAAAAGGGTTCTTCTCTATTTCGCGCTCTATGGTTTTAAAATCAACCTTACTTATCTCCTTACCCGTTATTGAGCCGCCGCTTAAATGATTGATACGTTCCGCTATCTCGGCGTTGGTAATAAAACTTATGCCGCTTTCCTCATCAACTTTAACAACCAGTTCTTTACACTTTAGGCTTTCGTTCTTTTGCACAGCGGCAGTTAACACCACAACAAACAGCGTGGTGGCCGAAAGAACTGCGGTAATCAGCAGCACTTTTTTCAGTATTCTCCAGAACTTTTTCATTCCTGTTATATGAACAGGCGGATTGTGCGTACGCCCGTTGTTAGTGTTAACTCAAAAGTCCTATTCTTCCGTGAGAACAGAACGCAGACTTGTTGACAGAAATTGTGGAATTGACAGCTAGTGAATAGTGGAGCGGACAGCCCGCCTACCGTTGATAAATGCCAGATGTTAGAGCACAATATGGCGGCGCTTATTGTAACAGCGCCTTAATTCCCTCCAGGTATTTATCTATATCGCCTGCGCCAATGGTAAGTACAACATCCAAATCGTTGCGCTGCTTTAGGGCATCAAGCAGTTCTTCTTTCTTTATAAGGCTCTTTTTACGGCAGCTTAGTTGGTCATAAATCAAGGCAGAGGTAACACCTTCCATAGGTAACTCCCGCGCAGGGTAAATATCTAATAGTATCACTTCGTCTACTATGCTTAAAGCCTTGGCAAAACCATCAGCTAAGTCTTTAGTTCGGCTAAACAAATGCGGTTGAAAAATGGCAGTTATCTTTCGCTTAGGGTAAATCTCTTTTACGCTCTCTAAAAACACCCGTATCTCCTCGGGGTGGTGGGCATAATCATCAATAAACACATGCCTTTCATTATCCACCAGTTTTTCAAAACGGCGTTTTATACCTTTAAAAGAAGCCAGTGCTGCCTTAATATTTTCATCCGTAATGCGCAACTCCTTGGCAATGGTTATGGCTGCAAGTGCATTCTCAATATTATGGAAGCCACCTATGTTTAAGCGCAAGCCCTTCAGTTCGGTACCAAAAAAGTTTACGTTAAACAAATAACCGCCATCAACCACCCAGTATTTGCTGCAATAAACATCGGCATCTGTATCACTCAGCGCATAAAAGGCCTTATCCAAAACAGGCAAGCTGTCATTTATGCTTTGGTTACTTTTTACCACTAAAAACCCTTCGTCCGAAACCTTATTTACAAACTCTAAAAACGCTTCATCAATAGCTTCCTTGCTTCCGTAAATATCCAAATGGTCAGTATCCACGGCAGTTATCACCGCCATATCAGGGCTAAGCCGGTGAAAGGAACGGTCAAACTCATCAGCTTCAATTACTACCACATCATTTTGCCCCTGCAAATAATTTGAATTATAATTTACCGCAATACCGCCCAAAAAAGCAGAGCATCCAAACCCCGATTGCGTAAGTATATGCGCAATCATACTGCTCACCGTTGTTTTACCATGCGAGCCTGCTACCGCTATTGTAAATCGGTCTGCCGAAATAATTCCCAGCACCTCGCTCCTCTTTTTTAAGTTGTAGTTATTATCACGGTAAAAATTAAAGCCTTTGTGGTCTTTGGGTATAGCAGGTGTATATACCACCAGGTCAATATCTTTCGGCATTAGGTTTAGGTCATCTTCAAACACCACATCAATACCTTCTGCCTTTAACTCATCAGTTAAATGGGTGGGTGTTTTATCGTAACCGCTAACCTCGGCGCCCAACGATTTAAAGTAACGCGCCAGTGCGCTCATTCCTATTCCACCTATTCCTAAAAAGTAAACCTTCTTTATGTCTTTTAAGTTCATGCCTTTAAAATTCTAATTCCTAATATCTAAATTAAAACCACACTACTCTCAAAACACTGTAGAATTTGATGTTTAGTGCTTCGTGCTTACTTTAATTATCTCATCTACAATTCTATCAGCCGCATTGGTAATAGCCATTCGCTTTATATTCTCTGCAAGTTCTTTCATTTGTTCCGGCTCCTTTAACAAATCAATGGCTGCCGGTATAAGTCCAAACTTCGCTTCATCGTCCTTCACCAAAATGGCTGCATGTTGTTTAACCAACGCCATAGCATTATGCGTTTGGTGGTCCTCAGAAACATTGGGCGAAGGCACCAGTATTACCGGCTTACCCACTATCTGCAATTCCGAAATGGTCATGGCCCCTGCCCTTGAAATTATTACATCAGCACAGGCATACGCAAAATCCATACGGTCCAAAAACTGCAGTACTTTTATGTTCGGGTACTGCAACCCGATATTTTTATACTCTTCAAAATACAGTTTACCCGTTTGCCAAATTAGCTGCACACCGCTTTCATTTATCCGCTCAAGCGCAGCTTCAACACTCTGGTTAAGTTTGCGCGCACCAAGGCTGCCCCCTGTTAATAGTAAAGTTTGTTTGTAGGGGTCAAGCCCATAATATTCCTGGGCTTGTTTCAGGTCCACCTCCATTTTTTCAATCTCCGCACGTATGGGGTTACCGGTTAATACAATCTTATCCTTCGGAAAAACCTTTTCCATTTCGGTATAAGCCGTGCAAATAACTTTAGCTCCTCCTGCTAAAAGTTTATTAGTAATTCCTGCAAATGAATTTTGCTCCTGTATTACCGTAGGTATTCCAATAAAATTTGCCGCCCGTAGCAAAGGCCCGCTTGCATAACCACCAACACCAACTGCAACATCGGGTTTAAACTCTTTTATTATGCGGTAAGCATCGCGCAGACTACCAAAAATTTTTAGTGGTAAACCAACATTTTTCAAAATAGAGCCTCGTTGAAACCCCGCAATGTTCAATCCCTTTATTTCATAACCGGCCTGCGGAACTTTTTCCATTTCCATGCGGCCATTGGCCCCCACAAAAAGAATTTTTGAATCGGGGTAACGCCGTTTAATAGTATTGGCAATGGCCAGGGCAGGAAAAATATGCCCCCCCGAACCTCCACCTGAAATTATTACACGTAGTTCAGCCATCTTTCAACAAATGTAACCTGCTAAACACTTGGCCAAGGCCGAGTATTGCACAGTAAAATGTGAGAATTCTTGAGGTAATATTGTTCTTATTAGAACTAAGCCGGTTACGAAGGGCTCTGCTTATCTATTCTTAGTATAAAAACGGGCGATTGACGCCATTTTATCTAACTCATTTTCAGTTAGTTACAGGCATTAGGCAATTATTTTCAAAACGCTGTAACCTTTTCCAATAGCTGCCGTAATATATATTATAAAGACACTGAAAAATGATAACCCTCGCAGAAATACTGAAAGAACAAGGAAAAGAAAAAATCCTTGAAAATATTTCAGCGAACAGTGTAACAAAAGAAAAAACCTCCCGTATAATAAAGAGTAGTTCATTGATAACGGAAGGAAATAAAAAAGGGAGAGCATAAGCCCTCCCCGAACAAGCGAAACTAAACGAGTATTTTAAATTAGTTTTTAGCTACAATAAGATTTTTAGAATACGCTTTGCCGTCAGCAAAAACAACAGCAAGGTATTGGCCACTGGCTACATTCTGAACATCTAAAGTTAAAGTGTTGCTGCCGGCAGAGATACTAGCAACGTTCTCAGATATAATTCTTCCGGTAACGTCAACAATCTGAACTTTAACAGCCTGTGCAGCGCTGGTGCTAACAACCAACTTGCTGAAATCTTGAGCAGGATTAGGCATAGGCTCGCTAACAGTGAACTCAGCATCCCCACCTATTTTAGCAGATACTACATAAGAAACTGCATTAGCTCCATCATTATCAATTTGATTTAAACGGTAGTAGTAAACTACATTGCTCTGAACATTCATATCATCATATTCATAAGCTAAGGTGATAGTAGAATTGTTGTGACCGTTAACCCAACCGATAGTTTCAAAATTTACACCATCAGTGCTGCGTTGTACTTCAAAGCCCAGGTTGTTTATCTCAAGTGCAGTAGCCCATTTAACCAGTATTGAGTTAGTCTTAGGCTCAGCATTAACGTAAATCAGTTCAACAGGAAGAGCGCCACCGCTGCTTGCTTTTTTCATGGCATAGTGCCCGAAGCCACGATAGATGCCGCCCGGTACGCCCTGTCCTGTGTAACATAAACCACTGTTTAAGCTATATTGAAGGAGGTCAGATTCTTGAGAAGTTGAGTCAATGTAACGGCTCCAGTTTTCGCTTGCGCCTGAAGGATCGTAGTTATAAGCAGCTTCATACTTTAAAGTTCTCCAAATGTCGCCTGCACTGCCGTTAGCGTTGTAGCTGTTAGCAAAAGTCTCAATGCTGTATACAAATTCCTTTTCGTTGGTAACGTTGCTGGCAAAGCTCCAGTAACCGTGGTCGGTAACTTCATCCTGAAGTATAACCCACTGCTCAGCGCCGCCATTGCATGGGTTTGAAGCAAAGTAGTGGTTATAACCCGGCTTAGAGGCAGTGTTATTCTGCGGACAGTTTACACAGGTATTAGGTAAGCTGCCTATGTTGCCGTTCATATTGTTGGTGCCGTCGTTAAACTTGCCAATTACATTACCGCCACCGGCAGGTATACTAACGAAATTGAATTTAGCACCGTTAAAGCCGTTCTGCTCAGTGCCAATTGGGTATACATATGAACCTGCAGCAGCTACATTACGTTGTAAGCCACCATTGGCTGAACCGCGGTTACCACGGGTAAGTACGTATGCAGTGTTAGGGTTGCCGTCCTTTTGTAAAGTAGCATAACCTGCAATAGCATCTTCATTACCATTGGCAATGTCCAACACAAACTCATTGGTATGGTTGTAGGTTTTAATTAAGCCTTTCTGATTGTTGGCAATACCAACCTGGGCAGGTACGTACGTACTGCTGGTGGTAGTTGCGCCAAACACCAGCGAACCGTTTACCTGCACATCGGTAGCCAGTTCTACACGGTCAGTAGCCGAGGTTTTATCTACTACAATATTGTAGAAACCATTGGAGCCGCGCATATCGCCCTTAATTAACTGGGTGCCGCTGCCAATAAATTTTACAGCGCGCTCTTTGCTGCTGCTATCACTAAAAACGCCGAAAGAGGCAGTTGCCTTATTTTCGAAGTCGCCCTTTAATTCAATTATTCCGTCATTCTTTACAACACCTGTTTCGTTTGTAAAGTTACCACCAACAAACAGCAGCGAGCCCTTCTGGTTATAAATAGCAGCGCCTTTGTTGTTGAATTCAAATTGCCCGAAGGCCAGCACAGGAATCAGTGCGATAAGGATTAATAATTGCTTGCTCATACTCGTTTTTCGTTTAGTATGTTCAATGTATATCTCGTCCTTTCGCTTGTCAATTGTTTTGCTGCACCATCTTACACTATGCAATTTGTATAAGGCCCGTTTACAAACTGCAACTGATGCAATACAATTTGCAGCTTGTGTAAATGCGGGTAAAATTCAGCGGGGGTTCTATCATTAATAAATTTTTATCTTTATTAAACCCTATGAAACCACTTAAACTATTCTATTTAATAGCACTGCTGCTCACTATCAAAGTATCTGTAGCGCAAACTTTAGCGCTCGATTCAACATTTAATTCCGATGGCATAGTACAAGGTAACTATCGCGCTTCAGGAGCAAGCAATATGATAGCCCTACAGCCCGACGGAAAAATTCTGGCTGCCGGCCTGGGTAACTTTTTATTTAACCGGTATAATAACGATGGCAGTATTGATAACACCTTTGGCAATAACGGACAAGCCCTTTACACGCTTAATAACGAAATAATTTATGGCCTGTCAATAAAAGTTCAATCCGATACAAAAATTTTAGGTGTAGGTGGAATTATAGGGCAAGGCAATGACGCCGATACCATTGCTGTTATGCGTTTATATGCCAATGGTTTGGTAGATAGCACTTTTCCTATAGGGGCTCTTACTAATTTAATTTTGAAAAAAAACACAGGATTTTCCTGGAACGAACAGGCCGATAATCATATTCTGTTTGCTTTTCGCGATTTCGCTACTGAACACTTAATAGCTATCCGCTTTACTGATAGCGGAATCGTAGACAGCTCCTTCGGCTTAAACGGAATAGTTGATTGCAATAGCTTCAATACTATTAATTGCATAAGCTTTCAGCCCGATAACAAAATCATTTTGGCCGGCGCAATGCCCGATGGCTCTTTAGGCCTTATGCGCCTGCTACCTGTCGGAACTCTTGACTCCACTTTTGGCTTCAATGGTTTAGTGCAAACCCAAACAGGGGCAGGCTCCTTTGATATCCCCAGAGCAATTGTAGTGCAGGCCAACAATAAGATTTTGGTGGGTGGCGATCATTTTAATTACGCTAATCAGCCCGACGACTATGATTTTGCATTGTATAGTTACATGCCTGATGGTTCCCTTGACTCCTCCTTTGGAACAAATGGAATCACTATTACAACAAATTTGCCGAGCAAGGAAATAGTTTCCGCGCTAAACGTAGAAAGCAACGGAAAAATAATTTTAGTAGGTACTTCTTTTGGTGATTTTCCTAAAATTCAAATGGCGCGTTATAGCCCCAATGGCGTTCTTGACCAATCGGTGGGTAACAGTGGTTTGTTTTTTTATGAAGTTGGGGGGCCGGTTTATGCTTATACATCTCTCCTTCAACCTGATGGTAAACTCTTAGTGGGTGGTGGGTATTTTCCTGCCAATCCCAACAACTTCTTAATGCTGCGTTATAATAACGATGTATTCACCTCTGTAAATACCTTAGCAGATAACAACTTGTCCATCTTCCCTAACCCTGCGCAAGGTTTGCTTAACGTAAATTACAATCAATCTTCAATAAGCTTTACACTTTACGATGTTAGCGGCAGACCGGTATTGCATGACGATAACTTTAGAGAACATACCTTAAATATTGAGCAGCTTAATACAGGCATTTATTTTATTGAGCTTTCCGAGGGTAATCATTCAACCACTCAACGCTTTGTTAAGTGGTAAACTAATTACCGGCTTCATTTCGCACTAAGTCTTTTCTTCCCCCTATTGCTGTGCTATTTCCCCGCTTTGGCACTGTTAAAAAATAACTGTTTGATTTTCTATCAACTATGTTTTGGCGGCTTGTTTGTATGGTATATACAGGTGTAGTAACCCTTTAAGCAAACAACATTAGTTAACGTAAACCAAAACCAATGAGTACTATAAAGATGAAAGCTGTTGTGGCAATAGGCCTTGGTTTGTTGCTTATTATTCTACTTAATATTACCGGCTGCAAGAAAGAAACAGAAAAACCACCGGCCAACGAAGTTTGGATACAGGATGATGCCTTTAACCCGGAAGTTATAACTGTAAGTGCTAACTCCACCGTAGTATGGCGCAATAAAGATGACGGACCGCACACTGTAACCAGCGATACTACCATTTGGGATAGCGGCAATATACAGGCGGGGGCTTCTTACAGCAGGCAGTTTCCAACAGCAGGCACTTATCATTACCATTGCAACATTCACAATTTTATGAAGGGCACTGTAATAGTGCAGTAAATCAAGGTATTAAACTTTATCCGTTCCATTAATCAAGGGCAGCCTTTTAAGGTTGCCCTTTGCTTTTTGTACAATAAACCCAAAAAGGTACAGTTGAAATAGGTAAGAGGCAATATGATTTAAGAAGCTAAACTATTTCATCACACAACTAAAACCCACAAATATGGAAACCGGAATAAAGCCCGAACCGGGCAAGCCCGCACCCTGGAAAACTCTGTTTATAGCCGCACTGGCCGTATTAGGCATAACCAATGGTATTACCTTATACTTATTACTTACCGAAAAACACGATAAGGAAGTAGTAATTGTAGAAAAAGAGAATTTGAACAACGAATATCAAAGTGTAATGGCAGAGTTGGATGAGAAGAAAGCCGACCTTGAAAAACTGCGCGGACAGAATACGGAGATGGATAAAAAAATTGACGAGCAGCAAAAAATGATTGATGATGAAAAAGCGCAGTTAGAAGAACAGTTCAAACAAAACACCATTACTGCTGCCGAATTAAGCTCTGCCCGCAAAAAGATTGGCGAATACCAGGTGTCTATTGCTAACCTTCAACAACGTGTTACTGAAGTAGAAGGTCAGAATAAACAACTGTCATACGAAAAGGATAGCTTCTATACCGGCCTTACTGCTGAGAAAGAAGTTACCGCCAAGTTAACTACAGTGGCTGATAGCCTTGGTCGCAAGGTTGATGCCGGCTCTTTACTTCAAATAGCCAAGGTGAATGTAGAAGCCATTAAGAAAAAGAATAACGGCGATGAAGTAGTGGTAGAGAAATTGAAAGCTATGGATATGCTGAAAGTTAGTTTTGAAACAGGCATTAATAAAGTAATTGATCCCGGTTCCCTTAACTTATATGTGCGCATTATTAACCCGCGTGGTGAAACAATTGCGGTGGACGAACAAGGCAGCGGTGTAATACCCGAAACAGCAAACGACAAGCCCGTTAAGTTCACTAAAAAGCAAACCATACAATACAACCAAACCAACAAAAAGGTAGTGTTTTATTGGACCCGCTACATTACCGACCCCGGTTTATACAGGGTAGAAGTTTACCAAAGCGGCAAAGTTATTGGCAAAGGTTCAGTGCGCTTAAGCTAGCAGCAACCTCAGCCAACTATTTAAGGTTAGCCCACTCCGTATACCGGGGAGGGTTTTCCATTAAATAAAAAAGCGGAGCACCTTTTCGGCATTCCGCTTTGTATTTCTAAGCTTAAATTAGAACTAAGCTCCTTTTGCTTTTCCTGCAAGTACCTTAGCCATTAACTCACCAATACCGGCTGGCGATTCCACTACGTGTAAACCACACTCACGCATAATAGCCATTTTAGCGGCAGCTGTATCATCTTTACCGCCAATAATGGCGCCTGCATGACCCATACGGCGTCCCGGAGGGGCCGTTTGACCGGCTATAAAGCCAACTACCGGTTTCTTGTTACCGCTTTGCTTAATCCAACGGGCAGCATCAGCTTCAAGGCTTCCGCCTATTTCACCAATCATAATTATACCGTCAGTGTCAGGGTCATTCATAAACAACTCAACCGCTTCTTTAGTGGTTGTGCCAATAATAGGATCGCCACCTATACCAATAGCTGTTGAAACACCAAGGCCGGCCTTTACCACCTGGTCTGCCGCTTCATACGTCAACGTTCCTGATTTTGAAACAATACCTACACGGCCTTGCTTAAATACAAAACCCGGCATAATGCCCACCTTAGCCTCGCCCGGTGTAATAACGCCGGGGCAGTTAGGGCCAATTAAACGGGTGTTTTTATCAGCCAGGTAGCTTTTAACTTTCACCATATCCTGCACAGGTATGCCTTCAGTAATACAAACCACTAATTCCACACCGGCGTCAGCAGCTTCCATTATAGCATCGCCTGCAAATGCAGGGGGTACAAATATTATACTCACGTTGCAGCCTGTAGCCTTACGTGCATCGGCAACAGTATTAAACACCGGCTTATCCAGGTGCTTTTCGCCGCCTTTACCGGGGGTAACGCCACCAATTACATTAGTGCCGTATTCAATCATTTGTGTGGCATGAAAAGTTCCCTCTTTACCGGTAAACCCCTGCACAACAATCTTCGAGTTCTTATTTACTAAAACGCTCATGGCATTCTTATTTTAATGTTAAAACTTAGCGTGGGCGCGAAGCTCTTTCAAAAATTCCGATGCGAATATAAAATCATAAAGTTCACCTTCGGTAATCTGCAAAATTTCCTTGTTGGTACCTTCCCAATACTTCAGGCCATTGTGTATAAATACCACCTTATCTCCTATTCCCATTACGCTGTTCATGTCATGGGTGTTAATAACCGTGGTCATACCGTATTCTTGGGTTAACTCCTGTATTAAATGGTCAATTACAAGGCTGGTTTTAGGGTCCAAACCGCTATTGGGCTCATCGCAAAACAGGTATTTGGGGTTCATTACAATAGCCCGCGCAATACCTACCCGCTTCTTCATACCGCCCGAAAGCTCACCCGGGTACTTCTTATTGGTATTATCCATGTTTACCCGGCGCAGACAAAAGTTAACGCGCTCGCGCTTTTCTTCATCCGTTTTGTTGGTAAACATATCCAGCGGAAAGCGCACATTCTCCTCCACCGTCATACTATCAAAAAGGGCCGTGCCCTGAAAAAGCATTCCTATTTCGCGGCGTATGGTTTTGCGCTCCTTAAAGCTCATAGCCGTTATATTCCGGTTATCGTACCATATACTGCCCTCATCGGGCTCAAAAAGGCCCACCATGCACTTAAGAGTAACCGTTTTACCGGAGCCCGATTTACCAATGATAAGGTTACACTTACCATCTTCAAAAGTGGCACTTACTCCTTTCAACACCTGCTGCTGACCGAAACTCTTTTTTATGTTCTTAATCTCAATCACAGCATTAAAAAGGCTACAAAAAAGTTAACGATTATGATGAATATACTGCTGAAAACCACAGCCTGGGTGCTGGCCTTACCAATTTCAATGGCGCCGCCTTCTACAGTAAAACCCTTATAGCAGGCTACTGATGAAAGTATATAACCGAACAACACCGATTTTATCAGCATAATGTTTACATCCTTAGGGGCAAAAAAGTCTGTAACCCCGCGCAGGTATTCTGCCGGCGAGTAATAACCACCTACTATACCTGCCACTAAGCCGCCGCTAATACCTAAAAACACGGCAATAACCACCAGCATAGGCACCATTAAAACACCGGCAATTACTTTCGGCCCAATTAAAAAACCGGGCGTGTTTACACCCATAATTTCAAGGGCATCAATCTGCTCGGTGGTGCGCATACTGCCCAATTCCGAAGCAATATTAGAGCCTACCTTACCTGCTAACAACAGCGCAGAAATGGTTGGCGCCAATTCCAGAATCATTGATTTACGCACAATACTGCCCACCCACCACATAGGTACCAGGCTAATACTGCGTAACTGATAGCTGAACTGCACCGCCGTTACTGCCCCTACAAAGGTGGCTATAATGGCAATAATACTTAGTGAACCTACCCCAATATCGTGGCACTGGCGGAATATCTCCTTCCAGTACATACCGGCCTTTTCAGGCTTTGCTAATACATTTCGCATTAGTATAAGGTACTTACCAAGTATGGCAAAGGGCTTTAGCATAAACCGCGCTAATATAAAAGAAAGTGGCAAGGATAGCAGGTAAGCCTTCTGCCTGTCAACATTCTTCGCACTTATAATTGCTAATGTTAAGTTTGAAGCATGAATAAATGCATTGTAATTACGGGAGCTACCAAAGGCATAGGCCGCGCCATTGCTGAAAAATTTGCGGCTGAAGGCTTTAACCTGGCCCTTTGCGCCCGCACCCAAAAAGATTTAGAGGAACTGCAGGCTAAACTAAACAACCCCAAATCTACAATCCTTATTCACGCCTGCGATGTAAGCAACAAAGCACAACTGGCAGACTTTGCCGAAAAAGTAAATAAGCAATTCGGCGCCGCCGACATACTGGTAAACAATGCCGGCATATTTATACCCGGCCAGGTAATTAATGAAGAAGATGGCGCTTTGGAAAAGCTGATTGAAACCAACCTGTATAGCGCTTATAACCTAAGCCGCGCCTTATTACCCGCTATGTTGCGCAAAAAACAGGGTCACATTTTTAATATCAGTTCCGTGGCAGGCATAAAAGAATACCACAATGGCGGTTCATACAGTATTTCAAAATTTGCCTTAATGGGCTTAAGTAAGGCCCTGCGCGAAGAACTAAAAGCACACCAAATAAAAGTTACCGCCCTAATACCCGGGGCAACCTATACCGATAGCTGGAGCGGCAGCGGCCTGCCCGAAAGCCGGTTTATGAAAAGTGAAGATGTGGCTAAACTTATATGGGACATCTATCATCTCTCCGATAATACCGTGGTAGAAGAAGTTATTCTACGCCCTATGTTGGGAGATATTTAGATAGCTATAAGTCCTTTATAACTTGTATTCTTTGCGCTCTTAGCGCCTTTGTGGTATAACTTGTATTCCAATTGTAATGCTTTGTGTTCTAAGTGCTCTAAGTGGTTATCTCTTGTATTTTGTATTCCTGCTGCTTGCCAAAGGCTTTAAATGTTGTTAACAGCTAAAAGCTGCTTTTTAAAAAGCCGTAAAAAATAGAGGCAGAAATTTATTTTTGAGCACATAAACTTTTCGAACTATGAAGAATTTTCTGGCTGCATTTTTACTATTTACAGCAGTAAGCGTATTTGCGCAGGAAGCAAAGAAAGAAGAAACGGCTGCGCCCAATCCTAACGCGCCTAAACTTGCTTTTAAAGAAGAAAGCTTCGATTTTGGCGAAGTGCCTGAAGGCCCGCAAGCCACACACGAATTTAAGTTCAGCAACCCCGGTAAGGAACCTTTAATTTTAAGCAACGTGCGCGCAAGCTGCGGTTGCACTACCCCAAGCTGGCCTAAGGAACCAATACTGCCCGGTAAGGATGCCACTATTGTAGTTACATACAATACACAAGGCCGCCCCGGACCATTTACCAAAAGCATAACTATTACTTCTAACTCCGATACACCTAACCGCGTTATTACCATTAAAGGTGAAGTTGTTAAAGAAGACCCCGCTAAGAGCGTTCCTTTAGAAGCGCCTTCAATGCTGGCACCTAAAAACTAATTTTCACATAAGCTTATAAAAACTCCGCTCCCAAAGGGCGGAGTTTTTTATTGCACATAACTGTCCACCCTTTTTTAAGGGGCATGAGCAAGCTCATAGGATAAGTAATTAGCGACGCAAGGGGTTAGTATAGCCCTTATTTAGGCAAGCCTTCAATTTTTACTTACTTCGCACAGCAATTTTTACGCTATGCCTAAAATTTCAGTAAAGGGCCATCAAATGCCCGCCTCTCCTATCCGTAAACTGGTTCCTTATGCCGATGCCGCAAAAAAGAAAGGCACCAAAGTTTATCACCTTAATATTGGTCAACCGGATATTGAAACACCAAAAGTATTTTGGGATACGCTGAAAAGCATGGATATAAAGGTGCTGGAATACTGCCCAAGCAATGGCTTTGAAAGCTACCGCAAAAAATTTGCGGGCTACTACAACAGCATAGGTATAAATGTAGATGCATCAAACTTTATGATTACCGAAGGTGCCAGCGAGGCGCTTTCCTTTGGCATGATGAGCTGCCTGGATGATGACGATGAAATTATCATCCCCGAGCCTATGTATGCTAACTACATAAGCTTTGCCATGGCGGGTGATATTAAGGTAAAGCCTATTCCAACCTCCATTGAAAATGGTTTTGCCTTGCCTGCCATTTCCGATTTTGAAAAGGCTATTACGCCTAAAACAAAAGCTATCCTTATCTGCAACCCCAATAACCCAACCGGTTATTTATACAGCATAGAGGAATTACTTACCCTGCGAGAAATATGTTTAAAGCACGACCTCTTCCTGTTTGTGGATGAAGTATACCGCGAGTTCCTTTACGGCGGTAAAACTTTCTATAGTGCGTTAAACCTTGAAGGAATGGACCAACATGTTGTAGTGTTTGATTCCATATCAAAACGTTTTAGTGCCTGTGGTGCACGTATAGGTGCATTGGTAACGCGTAACAAAGATATTCTTAACGCGGCCCTCAAATTCGGCCAGGCGCGTTTAAGCCCGCCAAGCTTAGGACAAATTGCCGGCGAAGACCTCTTTGACCTTGGCAAAGAATATTACGACAGCATTGTAACCGAATATCAAAAGCGCCGCGATGTACTTATTGAAGAGTTAAACAAAATACCCGGTGTTAAATGCCCCAATCCCGGTGGTGCCTTCTACGCCGTTGCCGAGTTACCCGTAAACGATACTGATGAATTCTGCCAGTGGATGCTGGAAAGCTTTAGCCACAAGGGTGCAACAGTTATGATGGCCCCCGCTTCTGGCTTTTACTCAACTACCGCCTCAGGCAAAAAGCAGGTGCGCATAGCATATGTATTAAACGCTAACGACCTTAAAGCTGCCGTTGAATGTTTAGCTGAAGGTTTAAAAGCGTACGCAGTAGTAGCTAAGAATTAATCTTTATTGCTGTTGTTACTTTAAGATTTCGTTGAGGGGTTAACGCTTCTTAATTTAAGGTCGGTTTTGACCAACATCGCTTAAATTGTCGTAAGGCTGATATTCTTCCAGCAAACGTTGCTTTATAATTTCCTGCTCCGTCTTATACTTTCTGAAATAAAATACCGAGAGGCAAAAACAAACAAGGCTTATTGCCGCTACGAAAAGCGCCCCAAATCCATCGTTTGCATCTTGATTGTATGCAATAATTTGCAAGTCACTTCTTAATGCAGGTTTAATACCCGCTTTTTTCTTCATGTCGGAATAAGCCAGGGCCTCCATATGATCATCAACTCTTCCTTTAATTGTTACACGCTCGTAAGGCAAACTCAATAGTGAATCCATAATGTCTCCGGCACGATCTTCCCTAATCCCATAATCTGAACTAAAGAATCCGTCAAGACCCTCCCGGACCGCATCGCTGCCGTAAATATCTATACAGGCAAAATAACTTACACTCTTTTCTTCTGTCCAGTTAGAATCAACCAAAGGCACATAGCATATCAATTGGCTGAACTTGCTATCTTCTGTTTTTTTGAGTGAAACCGCTTGTGGCCAAAGGGCTATTGCGTTAAGTATAAGATAATCGGCCTTTTGTTTTTGCTTGGCGGTAACTGCCTCTTCAATCGTTGTATTTACGTATTTTAAGTTCTTATAGTTTAAGTAGAGAGCCACGGCGCCTACAGCAATAACAATTGCTACAAGAAAAAAAATAAGCGCCGTTCTCTTGGGGTCGGCAGTGTTACTTTGGTTCATTTAACTAATATAAAAAGAGAAAGCGTTTTTTCCTCCGGCGCTAAAAGGAATAAATACATCCTCGAAAAACTGATAATGTTTTCTTACTTCTCCAGTACTCTCTCAAAAGCGCGCAAGACAGGTCCATTTCTCGCGGAGCGTTTAGAACCAGAAGAATCTTTGGATTCCGTTTAATGTTCTTTCAGTATACCTCATCCTAACTTTGCAGAAACATTAATGTTGTAAAACATTTTGACTACTCCGCGCTCAAAGCCGAAGGGTGAGCCGGAGTTAGCGCCACATCTATTTTAAACCACAATCTTATATTGTATTCGCGCGCAAGCTAAGTCCGTTTCTCGCGGAGCGTTTAGAAACGGACGATTCTTTTGGTTCCTTTTCTTCTAAGACCCGCGAAGCGTGCATGAATTCCACTTAAAATCATAAGAGCATGAATAAAAGGGACAGGAAACTATTTCTTCTCTACTTCCTTCGCAAAAGCATGCAGACTTTCACAGTAAAAATCTATAAGCTTAGTATCCTCTCCTTTCAATTTATGCTCATCACCGATAAACACCGTCTTCATACCCGCATTTCGGCCAAACAACATATCTGAAACAGAGTCGCCAACAATAATAGACTTTGAGAAATCTATTTCCGGGAAATCCTTTTTAGCCTGCTTAGCCATACCAATGGCGGGTTTGCGCATTCCCTTGTGGTCGTTAGCTATTAATTCAATAGCGGCATAAATAGCATGTATGCGACCGCCGTATTTGCGCACTTCCTTTTGCATTTCCTGGTGTATCAACTCCAGGTCGTCCTTCTTCATTAAGCCTTTGCCTACCCCTTGCTGATTGGTAACAATAACAATGCGCTTAAACAAGAGCGATAAATCCTTAAGTGCTTCCAATGAGCCTTCCAGAAAATAAAACTCATCCCAATTCTTCACATAATCGTTAGGGTAATGCAGATTAATAACACCATCCCTGTCCAGGAACAGCGTCCATGTTTTATCAATATTCAATTCCCTGAAATGCATTACTGCAAGCTTAAGCAAAAAAACCTAGTCAGTGTATCCGTCATGCTGAACTTGATTCAGCATCTCTATGTAGCGCTATACAAACATTTTCGGCAACTCCTCATTAGCGCGACGATAATCCTCCGGCACACCAATATCAATAAAGTAGCCATTACTTTCCTTACCAAAGAAACGCATCCGCTCTACCTGGTTTTCCAAAATGTCTTTTTCAAATGAAAATTTATAAGGCAGGTCCGCTTCTTTGCGGCGTTCAATACGTTCAAAAATGCGATTATCAAAAAGGTAGGCTCCGCCGTTAATCAAACCATCCTCGCACATTTTCTTTTCAGCAAACTCCAGCACCTGCTGTTCGGCATTTACATCTACCGAGCCATAACGGTCAAAATGCTGCAGCCGCTTTAATGATAGAGCGATATCGGCATTCTTCTGAAAATAGAAATCGCGCAACGCCCAAAGATCCACATCAAAAAAAGTATCACCATTCAACACAAAGGCCAATCCTTCCACATAGCGGAACGCTTCGCGAATACCTCCACCGGTGCCCAGCGGTTCAAACTCATCGGCGTATGAAACCTGTATACCCAAATATTCCTTGCCGAAAAAATCTTTAATGCTATCTGCCTTGTAACCAACGCTCAATACGGTGCGGGTAATGCCTTGCTTTTGCAGGTAACAAAATATGTAATGCAGAAAAGGCTTGTCGCCAACCGGGGCCATAGGCTTAGGCAAATCAGGCACCGTATCGCGCAACCTGGTGCCCAAACCGCCGGCTAATATTATAGCGGGTATATCCTGTTTGGTACCGGGTTGTGTAAACGTCATGGCTTATTGTTTAGGGAAAAGTTCTTCCTCTACCAATTGGCAGATAATATGACCAAGCATAATGTGGCTTTCCTGTATGCGTGGTGTATCCTTACTGGGAACGTTAATCAAATAATCGCAGCTATCTTTCATTTTACCACCACCTTCGCCGGTAAAGCTAACCACTATCATTTCACGTTTCTTTGCCTCTTCCTGCGCCAACACAATATTCTTTGAATTGCCGGAAGTAGAAAGGCCAATCAGAAAATCACCTTTTCGGCCGTGTGCTTTTACAGCACGTTGGTAAATTTCATCATAGCTGTAATCATTCGCCACAGCGGTAAGAAAAGAAGTATTCACATGGAGGGCTTCCGCTGGCAATGGCTCACGGTCGCTATAAAAGCGGCCGGTAAACTCAGCAGCCAGGTGTTGCGCATCTGCCGCACTGCCGCCATTACCGCACAGGTAAACACGGTGACCATTTCTAAACGCTTCAGCAATTTTTACGGCAACTTCCTGCACCTTACTCAGCAGCGCTTCATCATTCAGCACTTTGCTTTTCACTTCAATAGAAGCGCTTATTATATCCTTTATTTTACTCATTAGATAGTCCAGGTTGTAAGTCCGTTCTGTGTAAAATTATAACGCATAATTCGTCCGCCTACTTTATTTAACGCTTCAATTACCTTATATTTTGAATTATAGGGGGCATAAAAAATCATGAATCCCCCGCCGCCGGCACCGCTTATTTTGCCACCGGTAGCACCGGCCTTAATAGCAGTGGTGTATATATTTTCCAGTTGCGGGTTCGATATACCCTCCGCCATCGCCTTCTTATGCTCCCAGCCGTAATGCAATATCTCCCCTATCTTATCTACATCCCCTTTCAGCAGCGCTTCCTTCATCATTACGCTTTGCTCCTTCAGGCTGTGCATGGCATCAATGCTCTTGCTGTTTTTCTTCTTTACGTTTTCGCTTTGCTTCCGTATAATTTCAGAAGACAAACGCGATGTTTCCGTAAAAAACAGAATGAGGTTATTCTCCAATTCATGCAGCCACTTCTCTTTAACGCGCAAAGGGTTCACAATCACTTTATCGCCTGCATAAAACTCCATATAATTTACTCCACCAAAAGTGGCAGCGTACTGGTCCTGCTTGCCGCCATGCATGGAAAGATCCTCCCGTTCAATACGGTAAGCCAAATGGGCAATGTCGTATTCACCCAAAGGTAGTTTCAACCACTCCACAAAAGCGCCAAGTATAGCAACCACAAGCGTTGATGACGAACCCAAACCCGAACCGGCAGGGGCATCAACAAAAGTGGTTAACTCAAATGCCAACGGTTTTTTAATAAAGTCCCTTACAACGCGGTTATACACCCCTTTAGCCAAATCCAAATGACCATCAGTTTTAAGCACCTTCTTTGCTTCCAGTGTTACTTCCTCATTACGGTCAATAGCCTTAATGTGAATCTTCTTCCCGTTTAATGGCTTAATAGTAGCATAGGCATACATGCCTATAGTGGCGTTCAATATCGCGCCCCCGTAAATATCCGAATAAGGCGAAACATCGGTGCCGCCGCCAGCCAAACCCAGGCGTAAAGGAGCTTTGCTTCTGTAAATCATCAGGGGGCTAAGATAAAGGGATAAACCATTTTACGGAACTAAAGCCGTAACCTCTCCTATTTTCTTCAACATCTCGCTCCAGGCATACTTTTTCTTCTCAATACGTATGTTATCCCGGTAAAGCAATTCGCGGTGGTTGCTATAGAAATCCACTATGGCATCAGCAATAGCCTTAGGTTCAGGTTCGGTAACATAACCAACCTTACCGTGCGGTACAATTTCGGGCAAACCGCCCACATTGGTTACCAGCATTGGCCGGTCAAAATGGTAACATATTTGCGTTACGCCGCTTTGTGTGGCATGCTTGTACGGCTGCACTACCATATCCGCCGCACAGAAGTAGTATTTCACCTGGTCATCCGACACAAAATCGGTTTTCAGTATTAGCTTATCGGCAACACCCAGTTGGGTTATTAAATCCCAATAAGGCCGGGCATCAGTATAAAATTCACCGGCCACAATCAGCTTAACATTCAGTTGCCTGATGCGCTCATCAGCCATGGCTTTTAGCAATAAGTCAAGCCCTTTGTAATCTCGTATAAAGCCGAAGAACAGCAGATACTCGGTGCTTAATTCCAGCCCCAGCTTCTCATAGGCTTCCACCTTATTAACTGCTTCACCAAAATTATCGAACAGAGGGTGTGGTGAGAACGCACGCGGTTTAGTGGTATCAAATTGGTTCAGGTCGTTCAATACTGAATCACTCATACCAATAAACCCATCTACTGAATTTACGAAGTAGCGTATTAGCGCCATATCGCCTATGCGCTTTTCGTGCGGTATTACATTATCCAGTATAGAAATAACTTTTGTTTTACCGTTCTTCTTAACCCTTCTGGCAATCGTTCCCAAACAGGGGGCCATAAAAGGCAGCCAGAATTTTACAATCAACAGGTCCGCATTTAACGCAGCTATCTCCTTACCTACCTTCAACCAATTTAAGGGGTTAACAGAGTTTACCTTCACATGTATGTATAAATCATCAGGCGCGGGCTGATCGCTGTATTGGCTTTTACCGGGGAATAAAAATTCGGGGTATTGCAAGCTGAAGGTGTAAATCTGCACGCTATGGCCCTGCCGCATAAACTCGCGGGCCAGCCGTTCATTATACGAGGCCAGTCCACCCCTTAACGGATGCGCAGAACCAAGGATTACTACTTTCATTTCTGAATGTTAAGATAGTCAGCTATCAAATAGCTGTTGCGGTCAGAGGATGTTCGCGATATAAGCTCCCCTAAAAAGCCCGCTACAAATAATTGCACCCCTATTACAATAAACAACAACGCCAGGTAGAATATAGGGCGCTCCGTCATGCGGTATTGCGCAAAGGCTATTTTGGCAATGGTTAAGTAAAGTGCAATGCAGAAGCCCACAAAAAAACTCAGCACTCCGTAACCGCCAAAAATGTGCATAGGGCGTTTGCTGAAACGTGTCATAAAATACACGCTCAACAAATCAAGAAAGCCATACAGAAAACGCTCCATACCAAACTTGGTGGTTCCGTATTTACGTGCCTGGTGCTGCACCACCTTCTCTCCTATTTTTCCATAGCCGGCCTGCTTTGCCAATACAGGAATGTAACGGTGCATTTCGCCGTAAACCTCTACGCTTTTAACCACTTCATTTTTATAAGCCTTTAAACCGCAGTTAAAATCGTGCAGGTAAATGCCGGTCATAAAACGGGTTGCGCCATTATATAATTTGGTAGGTATCGTCTTCGTCAAAGGGTCGTAGCGCTTTTGCTTCCAGCCGCTTACTAAATCATAACCGTCTTCGGTTATCATTTTATACAGGCCGGGTATTTCATCGGGGCTGTCCTGTAAATCGGCATCCATAGTAATTACCACATCGCCCTGGGCATGAGTAAAGCCAACCTGCAAAGCGGCGCTTTTACCATAATTACGCTGAAATTTAATACCCCTTACATTGGGGTTTTCTTTCGATATGGTTTGAATAACGCTCCAGCTTTTATCCTTACTGCCATCATCAATCAGCAGTACTTCATACGTAAAAGAATTCTCCTTCATTACACGGGCAATCCAGGCCGTTAATTCAGGCAGAGATTCTTCTTCGTTCAGTAAGGGAATAACCAGTGAAATTTGCATGGGGTAAATAAAATCAAAATTCAGGAGCCTTCAGGATTTTCGTTTTCAGGCTGCGGCGGCGCATTCCTTCTGGTAAACGCAGCCACTAACAGCGAAATTATAGCGCCTACAACAACCTGGTAGGCAAAAATGGCTAAAGGCGCATAAGGCGATTTAAAAAACCACAGGGTCCATAACTTGCTTTGCTCTAACTGCTGGGGTGTGCTTCCGTATTTCTCTCCGTTTTCGTCAATCTTCTCAAGGGCTAAACGCAAAGCGCGGTCTGCCATATCGGTATCAATAACCTTTATTAATAAAAAAGCAGCCCCCGTATTTATTATTACACCTACAAGCGCCACGGTAAAAACCACCGCATAACCTCTGCCAAAACGCAAATTACCACCTTCCTCCTTCTTAACCGTAACTGCCGCCCAAACCATGCAAAACAATAAGGGAACGTAATACGCATTTTCCCACGCACCTACTGAATCAGGCGAAATGAAATACACCACAAAGCGCAGTATAGCCATACCCATACCACCAATTACCCCCCAGCGTAAAGCAGTTTTAATATGCTCGCCCATTAGTTCAATTGTAGTTTTCCTTTATTAATTACACCAACCGCTTTACCAGTAAACTGCTGGCCTATAAAAGGTGTATTTTTCGAACGCGACTGAATATCGCTCTCTTTAAATGTCCATTTCATTTCCGGGTCAAACAGTGTAAGGTCCGCTTCAGCGCCTTCCACAATTTTATTTTCAAGTCCTAAAATGGCTCTTGCATTATTTGAAAGCAATTCCACCAGCTTCCCTGTTTCAACTTTGCCGCTAAGTGCTGTGTTGGCCACTGCATAACAGGTTTCTAAACCCAGCATGCCAAAATCAGCTTTATCAAACTCCAGCTTCTTACATTCTTCGTCCTGCGGGTTGTGTGCGGAAGTAATCGTATCTATTGTTCCATCGGTAATACCTTTTATAAGGGCATTAATATCTTCCTTAGCACGTAGGTGCGGGTTAACTTTATAATCGGTATTGTAACCGGCAATAGCGCTATCATCTAAAAGCAGGTTATAAGCATTAACCGATGCGGTCAGATTTAAGCCCTTCTTCTTGGCAGCCCGTACCAAATCAACACTCCGTTTTAAGGAAACACCCATAAAGTGCAGACGCGAACCTGTGTATTCCAATACATAAATATCGCGGTTAACGGCTACTTCCTCTGCTAATGCAGGCGCACCCGGTAAACCCATGCGTGTGCTGGTTATACCTTCGTGCATAGCGCCGTTCTTCGATATGCTCTTATCCTCAGGGTGATTGATAATTAAGCCGTCAAAAGCTTTTACATATAGCAGCGCTCTTTCAACTAATCCCGCTGATGCGCTTGGTTTAAGTCCGTCAGTAAAGGCAATAGCGCCTGCCTGGTACATATCGTACATTTCTGCAAGGTCTTTACCTTCGCAGTTTTGGGTAACAGCTCCCAACGGGTGAACGGCAACTATGCCTGCTGAAGCCTTTCCTAGCACATATTCAATTTGCGCTTTGGTTTGGGTTACAGGAGCGGTATTAGGTAAACAGCAAATGTGGGTAAAGCCGCCAAAGGCCGCAGCCCTGCTGCCACTTTCAATCGTTTCTTTTTGTTCATAGCCGGGGTCCGCCAAAAAGGTATTCATATCCACCCAACCCAGCGAAACATGCAGGTTATCCTGCTTTATCTCTTTGGCTTTAGTGGTATTTTGCAGACGCGCGCCAATCTTCTTGATTTTGCCGTCAACAATTAAAATATCTTTTACCTGGTTGTTAAAGGGAGAGCCGGTGTCGTGTATCCTCGCAGAGCGGATAAGAATTTCCATACCGAGGAACAAATATAGAAAAACTGCGCCAACCTCAACAATTGTTTTACACCAGCCGGTAGTTGCGGTATTCGCCAATTATAATTCCAAAACGTTGCTCAATCCAGCGTTTAACGCGGTATTTCAGTTTCATTTTGCTTTGGCTAACATCAAAGGCAAACTGCCAGTTTTGGCGGGCAATACGGTCTTTCATTACGGCAGGGTGGCTGCCCGTAAATTCTTTCAGGCTATCAATGTTACTAAAGTCATATTCCACCGCATCGCCAAATTTTTCCTCAATGTATTTGTCGTCGTGCCAAAGGCGGTCCATAGCCTTGGCCTTATTCATCATTTTAACCGGCGGTTTTACATAACTGTAATGATGTATTACCCCGCCGGATTGCTTTACATTCAGCTTCTGCCCATTCTTCCTAAACCCCATACTGTCCTTATAGGAAGAAATGCTTTTATCATTTTTTATTATCCGTATCTCTCGTCTATGCCAGTTGTAGGCATCAGCCACGTAGCCATACGAGCCATAGAAATGAATAAACTCAAGCAATAAGCCTTGCACAGCCTTATCATCCTTCCAGCGCTCCATACTTTCTCTAATGGCAGCATAGCTGTTCTCATGCACAATCTCATCCGCCTGTATATAAAAGGCCCAATCAGCATCCGGTGAAATAGCTGCAAAAGCCTTGTCCGTTTCTACGGCAAACACCCTGCCGCCTGTTCGCAGACTATCATCCCAAACAGTTTCAATAATTCTGATTTTTGTGGGGTGAATAGAGCGTACTAATTCCAGCGTATCATCTTCGCTTTTACCTACCGCTACTACCACCTCATCACATAAGGGTAATATGGAGCGTATAGCCTCTACTATAGGATAGTCGCAAATAACTGCATTGCGTATAAAGGTAAAGCCGCTTACTTTCATGTATTATGCTTTCCAAAAACGAAGCAACAATACTTCAACACCTAAAAACAGAAGGGATAAAATCAGGCATATTTTCCAAAGCGGCGTTCCACGGTCCAGTTCCTTAACTACGGCAGCCACTTCGGCTTTAGCACCATCCACTACACTTACATTTTTTCCGCTATACATTTTTTTCAGGTCATCGGCTGTAAAAAACTTCAGGTCCGATTCTTTACGGTCAAAGTTCAATGCTAACTGTTCCGTTTCAGCCGCGTTTTCAAGACCCACCGTGTAAAAGCCCGCCTTTTTAACCTGCTCGTTTAAGCCCAATAGTATTTTATTACCCACCGCAAATTGCTCAGGAATCAGTTCAACATTCTCTCCTCTAATCTTATATACAGTTTCTCCGCTTGCTTTAGGCGCAGCCACTTCTATCCGCGTTCTGTCTCCAATAAAATAAGCAATGTTTGCCGCGTGTAAATTCAGCACCGCCATTTTATATAGCATAGGCACAAAAATGGCGTGCACAGGCAAATCGCTAAAGTCCTTATCCAAAGGCGAAGCGCAAACATATAAGGAGCCGTTTTGGTACGGATAACGGCTCAGAAAAGAGTTGCCATCCTTAAGGGTTAGTATAGGTTCTTCTTTAGTGGCTGTGGCACGTGTAAACGTGTAGTATTTTTTCACATGTGGCAGGTTCATATTCTCCGGTATACGCTCAAACACATCGCGGAAAATATTTTGCTGCAGATTAATTCCCGCCAAATCCTGCTGTTGTTCCGAAGCTCCGGTAATAGAATTGGCCTGCAGATTATTAAAAAAACGGTTATACGATTCAATATCACACTTATCGCCGGGGAAAACCGCCACTGCTCCCCCATCAGTTAAGTAGGCATTTAATGCGGCCGCTGTTGAAGCGCTTATGCTTTTTAAATTATCCAGCACCACCAACTGACTACCCTTAGTCATATCAGGCGCAAATGCGCTGCCCAATACTGCCGTATAATCAAACTCAGGCTGGTTCTTAAAAAGGGCATCCAAAAAAGTGCTGGTTTTATTTTCGCTTATAGCCAACACCTTTACCTTCTCTACCACCTTAAAAGCAATAAAATAGTTGTCGTCATAGGTAATGGGGTAATCGGAAACCGATAGCTCCGCTTTGTTCCAGCCTGCCTGGTTAGCAACAAAATTCAGCGTATCATAAACAGATGCACCTGCCTCGATATTCAAATCGGCCATGGTTTTGGTTTGGCCGTTAAGCTTTAGCACCAAACGGTTATTTTCAGAAGCAGCGCTGCCGCTGTTGTTTATACGCACTACCAGGTTAGCAGGCTGATTCAACAATTGCACGGGTTCGTTAAACCAACAGGTATCTATATAAACGTTAGCCTGGGCATCCGCAGCAAGTGGTATCAGGTTATAGCTAATGCCGGAATCAACAGTTAGTTCGCCCATATTCTGCTGATAATCCGAAAGCAGGTACGCAATACGGTTTGCCCCGTTTTCGCGGCTCAACGCATCCTTCTGCCGCTTGGTAATATCATTCAGGCTGCGCACCGCCGGTGATGCCTCCAGTTCATCTACCATAGTTATAAACTCATCCTTACTAACCAGGCGCTGATGCTTTCCTTCAAAATCATTGGTCAGTAATTGAAACTGGTCATCCGCCGAATAGTTGCGCGCAATTTCCTTAGCTGTAAGCTTAGCCTTATCAAAAAGCGATTTACCATTAGTAACCGCATTCATTGAAAAGGAATTATCAATATAAACGCTTACAAACTTTTTACCTGTTCCTACAGCGGCCTTTTTACCGGGTAAAAAGGGCTGGGCAAAAGCTAATACCAGGAAAATAACAGCCAGTACACGTGCCGCCAAAACCAGCAGGTGCTTTAAACGGCTGCGGCTTGCCGTTTCTTCTTTCACCTCGCGCAGGAACTTAACGTTGCTAAAGTAAACTGTTTTAAAACGCCTGAAATTAAACAGGTGAATTATAACAGGAATACTAATGGCCCCTAACGCCCACAAAAAACCCGGATGAAGAAATTGCATGCAGCTAAAATATTCTTTTCATCAATATCAGTTAACTGCAAACAGAAGTTAAATAAGTCCCTATTAACACACCTTTACAATAAGCCAATAATAAGCAACAGAAATTTGCATAAAGCCTAAAGCTTATGAGCCACCGGCAAGTGTTTCAATCAGCAAGTCCAAGGCGCTGGAAAGCCTTCATTTGGGCAGTACGTATAACCGCCCTGCTTTTGTTCCTAAGTATTTTTACCATATGTGTTGCGTTATTTAAAAACTCTAATCCGCAATTGCCAAGGCTGCACAACCTGGCAGATAACTTCAAGCCGCTTTTAAAGCCTGATAAACCACTTAACTTTTCGCGGCCTTACCACAAAAATAAAAAGCATAAAAACGGTAATGCAGAAGTGCCGGACTCACTGCAGGTCAGGGCGGGCTTTTATGTCAATTGGGATCTCCAATCCTACTTTTCATTAAAAAACAATATTGGCAAAATGAATATGGTTTTGCCTGAATGGTTATTTGTTGACCCTTCAGCCGATTCCATCGTAGTTCAAATCGACGAGAAAGCGTTTCAGCTTCTTGACTCTTCCTCAGTTAAGATTGTTCCGCTGCTTAGTAACTATTACAACAACAACTGGAATCATGAAACCATTACCCGTATCGTTGAATCGCCCGAAAAAACGGCAAAATTTATCCATCAACTAACCGGCATTTGTCAGAAATATCGCTTCGATGGAGTAAGCATTGACTTCGAAGATTTATACTCCTTAAAGGATGACCAGCACCTTGTAAATTTCCATCACCAACTTTACGATTCTCTGCATATGCATGGCTTATTAGCTACGCAATGTATACCTCCGCATAATGAAGACTATCGTATAAATGACCTTGAAAAGTTTAACGATTACATTTTTGTAATGGCCTACGACCAGCACTCATCAACAACCACGCCCGGTCCGGTAAGCGATGTAAAATGGGTAGAAGAAGTACTGGATATTTTTACTGATAAAATAGCACCGAACAAATTTATTCTGTGCCTGGCGGGTTATGGTTACGATTGGGTGCATGGTGGCATGGGGTCCGATGTCACTTTTCAGGAAGCAGTAGCCCTGGCAAGGGAGTATAAAAGCTTCATTCAGTTCAACAACAACAGCTATAATGTTTCATTTCGGTATAACGACGACCAAAACAGGGCGCATGAGGTATGGTTTGCAGATGCAGCCACCAATTTCAATATCATGCAAATGGCCTCTGCTTACCATCTCGCCGGGGTATCCATTTGGAGGTTAGGTTCCGAGGACCCTCGGGTATGGTCCTATTACGGCAATATAGATTTAGATAGCGTGAAACTCCCCACTCCCGACCTTACCTCAATGAGTAATATTCAAAAATCAACGGATATAGATTACATAGGCGAAGGGGAAATTCTGGATGTGGTTTCAACACCTAAAGATGGGCATATAAAGATAGACTATGACCCAAAGCAAGGGCTTATAACAGAAGAAAACTATACTGAACTTCCCTCTGAGTTTATCATTAAAAAATATGGCAAACCACAGGGTAAAGTAGTGGTGCTAACTTTTGACGATGGTCCCGACCCGGTATATACCCCCCAAATATTAGATATACTGAAAAAAGAAAATGTGCCCGCTACTTTTTTTATGATTGGGCGCAATATTGAAAACAACATCCCTCTGGCAAAACGTGTATTTGATGAGGGCTACGAAATTGGAAATCACACCTTCAGCCACCCTAACCTTGCTGAAGTTTCTTCCACCAGGTCCTTACTGGAAATAAATTCAACCCGGCGCTTAATTGAAATTGTTACGGGGCACTCCACTGTACTATTCAGGCCACCTTATAATGCCGATGCCGAGCCGCAAACACTGGCAGATATAATACCCGTAGAACAAAGCCGCGAGAAAAATTACCTGACAGTTGGTGAAAGTATTGACCCGCAGGATTGGGATATACATTCAAACAGCGATACCATATATAACCGGGTGTTGCGGCAGTTAAACTTAGGCAGTATAATCCTTCTTCACGATGCCGGTGGAAACCGTTCAGCAACAGTGGAAGCCCTCCCGCGTTTGATAAAGTATTTCAAAGCCAATGGCTATCAATTCTCAACTGTAGCCCAACTTATAGGGCAGAAGAAGGAAGACCTTATGCCGCCTGTTACCGCTGCAAATGAAAAGCTTTTAGACTCTGCCAATTTCGTTATTGCTGATTTTGCCTACAGGCTGGGTAAGTTGCTGAACATTGTTTTTATAGCGGGAATTATAATGGCAATAGCCCGTACGCTTTTCATTATAATCTTAGCCTCAATACAAAAGCGCAAAGAGAAGAAAGCAAACGCCCCCGCTATAACACCTGCCGTTAGTATAATAGTTCCTGCCTTTAATGAAAGCGTTAATGCAGTAAACACCATTAAAAACTTATTGGCTGTTGACTACCCATTGTTTGAAATAATTTTTGTTGACGACGGCTCGCGCGATAACACTTTTGAGCTGGTTGAAAAAGAGTTTTCCCATAACAATGCTGTAAAGTTATTCAGCAAAAAAAATGGAGGCAAGGCATCGGCATTAAATTACGGCATTGAAAGAGCGCAATATGATTTTGTTATTTGTATTGATGCCGATACAAGGCTTTTACCCGATGCTGTGCTGAAGCTAATGCAGGGCTTTGGTAATGAAGAAACGGTGGCTGTTGCCGGCAATGTTAAGGTAGCCAATCCTGTTAACATGCTTACCAATTGGCAAAGCATTGAATATATAACCGCGCAAAATTTTGACCGCCGCGCTTATGATTTACTGAATTGCATTACGGTGGTTCCCGGTGCCATAGGGGCTTTTAGAAAAAATAAAATTAAAGAGGCCGGCGGCTTTACTACCGATACGCTGGCAGAAGATTGTGATATTACTGTTCGGCTGTTGAAAAACGGCGGCATAGTACGTAACAATACCGAAGCCGTTGCTTATACTGAGGTGCCGGAAACTGTTGCTCAATTCGTTAAGCAGCGTTTCCGTTGGTCGTTTGGCGTTATGCAAACCTTTTGGAAAAACAGGGAAACATTGTTTAATGCGCGGTATAAATGGCTTGGCCTGTTTGCCATGCCCAACATTCTTTTCTTTCAAATCCTGTTACCTCTTTTCGCTCCTCTTGCCGATGTTCTTATGCTTATTGGCTTATTCTCCGGCAACTTTCACCGCATCGTCGTTTTTTACCTCTTGTTCCAGGGGGTAGATTTAGCAGGTGCTGTGCTTGCCTTCAGCTTCGAAAAAGCAAGCATGCGCAATTTGTGGATGCTTATTCCTCAGCGATTCATTTACCGGTGGATTATGTACTACGTATTTTTTAAAGCCATTCTTAAAGCGGTAAAAGGCGAAATACAAAGCTGGGGTAACTTAAACAGAACCGGAAACTTTAAGGCCTTTTCAACTTAACCGGGGATTTAAAAAGTCAGGCAATCTTTTATTTTTGCAGTCCTCTTAAAAGAGGGTGTTGGGTGGTACACACCACGGCATGCAAACCGCTTAGGCGGCAGGCACGGGCCAACAGGCGATTCCGGCTGTAGCCGGAATGACGGAACGAAAACTTCCGTCCTTCAACAGGGGGCAAAAATTGAGGTTGTAAAGCAGCCTGAATTTTTGTCCAACTGGATGTGGCGCAGCCCGGTAGCGTACTTGCATGGGGTGCAAGTGGTCGGAAGTTCGAATCTTCTCATCCAGACAAATCAAAAGCCTGTCCGCAAGGACCGGCTTTTTTGTTTTAGAAAACGCAAGCTACGCTTGCAGGTTTTCGGAACAAAAAATGCCGTTATGAGCGAAAGCGAATGGGCTTTTGATTTTACGCGCCCCATAAAAGATCACCGTCGGTAATCTTCTCATCCAGACAAAACAAATCCGCTTCAAAAGGGCGGATTTTGTTTTTTAGGAAAATCCAAACCACGTTTGAGATTTTTCTAAAAGGCAAAATACGCAGCACGAAGTGCGAAGCGGGTTTGTTTTTCACCCCCAAACCAAGATCAGCGTAAGCTAATCTTCTCAAAAAATGCCGCAATGAGCGAAAGCGAATTGGTTTTTGATTTTACCAGCTAGACAAAAGTTCTGGTCTACTCCCCTCCTGCGTTGGTCATTTTCGCTAATACAAAAAATGCGCCTTTGGTAACCACCTTAGTGTTAGCAGGCACTTCCGCTAACGGAGTAATTTCCGTGTAGCCCACTTCGCTACTGCCCTTCGCTATAGGAACCCAACTAAATTCAACATCACTCTTACCTCCACCTTCACTTTCGGTAATAAAAATATAATCGCGGCCCTGGTAGTTAACAATGGCATCGGTTGGCACGGCATCCACTGTGGCATTCTCTAAACTTATTAAGGCGGTTATACTCATGCCATCTATTAAACCGGCTTTATCGCCTTCTACCGTAGCATGAACGGCTATGGTTTTTGTACCGGGCTCAAAAGTGTTGCTGATTGCATAAATGCGCGCGTCATATTCTTTGCCCGGGTTATTGGTTAAGGTAAAGTGAATCGTTTGCCCCTGTTTTAATTTACTCAGGTCTCTTTCATAAATAAACAAATCCAAATGCAACTGGCTGTTATCAATTACTTCTGCAATAACATTATTGGCATCTACATAACTGCCAATGTTTACACTAATGCTGCTAACCGAACCGCTTACCGGGCTGGTAATGTTAATGGCAGACTGCATTGTTTCATCAGTAAGCGTTTTGGTATTAATGCCCAATAACTCCAATTGCCGTTGTAAGGAAGCTTTACGCGCCTTAATTGATTTCAATTCAGCTTCGCTTTGTTGAAAGGTTTTCAGCGCCCCGGCGTTACCGGCCTGCAATTCCTTCTGCCGGTTAAACTCTGCTTCCGCAAGTGTTTCTTTCGATGATACACTGATATATTCCTCCTGCATTTGAATAAATGAGGTGTTGCTGATAGTAGCAATGGTTTGCCCCGCCTTTACACTATTACCTGTTTGCACATTAATACTCTTTACAATGCCGCCCATTAGCGCCGTAACCGATGCACGGTTTTGATTGGGCACTTTTAATATGCCACTGGCTTTAAGCGATGCAGTTAGCTGCTTTTTTTCAATACTGCCCGTCTCAAGGCCTATTGACTTTACCTGTTCCGGAGTAAAAGAAACTACTGCAGATGTATTTTGTGCCTGTGGTTTAGCTTCTGGTGCTTGGGTTTCGGTACTGGTTTTATTACCACAGGATGAAAGCAATAAAACTACACTGATTATATATAAGATGAATCTGTTTTTCATTCGTATTCTATTTTGCTATTAAGAAATTAATATTTACAACCGCCTGGTTAAGTTGGTCAACCGTTGCCAGGTAATTCAATTGCACATCTGCCGCCGTTTGCAAAGCCTGCAAATACTCTACGTAACTTATTCCGCCACTTTTGTAATTAACAGTTGCGGTATTAATTATGGTTTCTGCATTAGGCAATGCTGTTGCCTTATAATAATTGTATTGGGCCAAATGCTGGTTATAAACTGCAAAGGCATTTTGCAGTTCGGCAGAAAGGCTAAGCTTATTGTTATCCGCTTCGCGCAGTAGCGACTGCTCCTGCAACTTCAGCGACTTTACTTTAGCCGCATTGCTTATGAAGGTAAGCGGTATACTGATACCGGCATTCAACCCTTGGAACCTTTTGCTGCCGCCAAAATAAACATCGCTGCCGTTTATGTTTTGTACACCTATTAACGATTGATTGAAATAGCCAATGCTGAAATCCGGCAGGGTTTGCGCGGCTTCCAGTTTTTTATTCTTCTCAGCAATTACCGCGTTTTGGTATAACAATTTTATGGCAGGATTATTTGCCAGCATGGCCGTATCAAAACCCTCACTTAAAGTAAGCGGCTGCAAATCAGAAACAGTAGCCACCGAAAATTCCTCATAGTAATTCATCCAGCTTTTTAAGGACGTATAAGCAGAGCTGATAGCTGTTTGTGTTTCACCTAACTGCAACCGTAACTCGCCGCGTTTTGTTTCAGCTGTGGTTTTTTCCAGCAAGTTGGTCTCCCCCGTCTTATAGCGAAGCCCTGCAGCTTTTACAAAGTCGCCGTATAAACTATCAAGGCGCTGCAACTGCTGCAAGGCCTGCTGCAGGTATTGCATACGGTAATATAGCGAGTGAACCTGTGCCTTTACCTCATTAGCTGTAGACTGCTGTTTATACTGTGCGCTTTGCAATTCGGCCTTATATAAACCTGCGCGTGCGCTGTAATAAGTAGGAAAAGGAATTTGTTGTGATAGCTGAAAGCTATTGTCCTTGTTAATACTGTTATACTGCCCGTATTGAAAATTAAAATTCGTTTTAGGTAGCTCAAATACTGATTTACGCATACTGCTGGAGGATTGCACCCCTAACTGCGCCGATTGAATTTGAAGATTGTTTTTTATGGCAATATCAGTAGCCTGTTCAAGGCTTATCGCCTTCGCCTGGGGCGACTGTGCTTGCAGGCCTACAGTTGCTAAAAGAGCGATAGCCACGGCAATACCTTTTACATTCATGGGTTCATAGTTTCGTTTAGAGAAGATGAGATACAACAACGGCAGCACAAACAGGGTAAGGAAAGTGGCTGTTATTAAACCGCCGATAACTACAGTGGCCAGTGGCTTTTGCACTTCGGCACCTGCACCATGCGATATGGCCATTGGTAAAAAACCTAAGGAGGCCACAGTGGCCGTCATAAGTACGGGCCGCAAGCGGGTTTTGGTGCCTTCCAGTATTCGCTGTATGGCATCAGTCATTCCATCCCTCTCCAACTGGTTGAACGTGCTTATAAGCACAATGCCGTTTAAAACCGCCACGCCAAACAGCGCTATAAAACCCACACCTGCTGAAATGCTGAAGGGCATTCCGCGTAGTAATAAAGCAAATATCCCGCCTATAGCGCTCATGGGGATGGCTGTGTATATAAGCGTTGCCTGTTTTATGGAGCCGAACGTGAAATAGAGCAGAACGAATATTAGCGCCAGGGCAACAGGCACTGCCACCATTAAACGCGCACTGGCCTTTTCAAGGTTTTCAAAAGTGCCGCCATAGGTTACATAATAACCTGAAGGCAATTTGTTTTCAGGTCGGCCCATCTTCTCTTGTATATCATGCACCACACTGGCCACATCGCGGTCTGCCACATTAAAACCAACCACCACTCTGCGCTTGCCCCGCTCACGGCTAATTTGTATTGCCCCCTCTTTAAATGTTACACTTGCCACCTGCGACAACGGAATTTGATTTCCGTTTGCTGTAGGTATAAACAAATCCGATACATCATTCAAAGAGGTTCGCGATGCGCTATCCAAACGCACTGCCAACTCGAACTTCCGTTCGTTTTCAAATACCATGCCTGCCACTTCACCCGCAAAAGCAGAAGAAACAACATGGTTTACATCTTCAATATTTAAGCCGTAACCGGCCAGGCGTGCACGGTCGTATTCTATAGTAATTTGAGGCAGGCCCGCAGTGCGTTCTACTATCGGTTCGCTAACACCTTTTATGTCGCTTATCATTGCAGCCACATGTGGCGCCAAGGCCGCCAGCGTATCAAGGTTCTCACCAAAAATTTTAATAGCAACATCCTGCCTCACACCGGTCATCAACTCATTAAAACGCATTTGAATGGGTTGGCTCGGTTCAGCAATTACGCCGGGTATTTCATCCAGCTTTACCTTCATCTTTTCGGCTAAATCATAAAAGTCATCCGTGGTGGTCCACTCCTTTTTATCCTTCAAAATTACCATCAGGTCACTTGCGTTCATAGGCATTGGGTCTGTTGCAACATCAGCAGCACCCGTTTTACCCACTACCATTTTAACTTCCGGAAAAGTGCGCAATATCCTTTCAGCCTGTAACACCGTTTCCACCGTTTGGCCAAGTGAGGTGCCCTGTGGCATTACAAATTCTATGGCATAATCTCCTTCCTCAAGCGTAGGAATAAACTCTCCACCCATATTACTGAACAGGTAAATGCTAACAGCAAACAGAACTACGGTTACACCTACTACAGCAAAACGTAATCGGATAGCCCTCTGCAATAGCGGTTGATAGCCGCGTTGCAGATACTTCATCATTTTATCAGAGATGTTTTCTCCACTTGTTTTGCGGCTAAGCGCAAACGACGACATCATAGGTATATAAGTAAGCGACAAAATGAAAGCACCAAGGATGGCGAAGGCCACCGTTTGCGCCATTGGCCCAAACATTTTTCCTTCAATACCTACCAGGGTTAAAATAGGCAGGTAAACAATAAGAATAATGAACTGGCCGAAAGCAGCAGAGCTCATCATGCGTTTGGCGCTTTGCAGAACCGTTTCATCCATCTCTTCTTTGGTAAGCGCATTAGAGTTACTGACTCGCGAATGTGTAATTTGATGAAACACGCTTTCTACAATTATCACCGCGCCATCTACAATCAATCCAAAGTCAATGGCGCCCAGGCTCATCAGGTTGGCGCTAACACCAAACAGGTTCATCATGCCTAAGGCAAACAATAACGACAAAGGAATTGCCGAAGCCACTACCAAACCGGCCCGGAAATTGCCCAGGAAAATAAGCAGCACAAAAATGACAATAAGCGCCCCTTCAATCAGGTTCGTTTCAACCGTTTTAATTGCGCGACTCACTAAGTTAGATCGGTCAAGAAAAGGTTCAATAATCACATCCTCAGGCAACGAAGCCTGCACTGTTTGCATACGCTCTTTAACCAGTTTCACCACCTGTGCACTATTAGCACCCTTCAACATCAGCACTAAGCCACCCACCACCTCCTTTTCACCGTTATAGGTCATAGCGCCATACCGTGGCGGCGAACCAAATTGCACCTTGGCCACATCCTTAATAAGAATAGGCGTTCCGTTAGGCGCATTCTTTACATTAATGTTTTCAATATCGACAATGCTTTTTATCATCCCCAAACCTCTTATAAAATAAGCATTAGGCTTTTTGTCAATATAAGCACCACCCGTATTTTCATTGTTACGTTCAAGTGCGGTAAATATTTCCGGAATACTAACATCCATTGCTTTCAGCCTGTCAGGGTTAACACTTACCTCATATTGTTTTGTAATACCGCCAAAGCCCGTAACCTCCGCCACACCTTCAATACCGCTAAGCTGGCGGCTAACAATCCAATCCTGCATAGTGCGCAGGTCCATGGCACTGTATTTATTTTCACTTCCTTTTTTGGGGTGTATTACGTATTGGTAAATCTCTCCAAGGCCCGTTGTTACTGGGGCTAACTCAGGCCGCCCCATGCTGGGTGGTATATCCTTTTCAGCCAGCTTTAAACGCTCGCTAATTAGCTGGCGGGCAAAATAGATGTTTACATCATCCTTAAAAACAATGGTAATTACACTTAAACCAAAGCGAGAAAAGGAACGCATCTGCTCAACATCGGGCAGGTTAGCCATTGTTCTTTCTATTGGCGAGGTTACGAACTGCTCTGTTTCCTGCGCAGCCAGTGTAGGCGTTTGCGTAATTATCTGCACCTGGTTATCGGTAATATCCGGCAGGGCATCTATAGGTAATCTGAAGGCGCTCCAAACGCCCCATACAATAAGCGCCACAGTACACAAACTAATTAATAGTTTGTTCTTAATGCTGAACGCAATAATTCTTTCTAACATGAAAAATCAGTTAACAGGAATAAAATGATTAAAGCCGCATTATGCGGTCAAACAGAAAAAATCAAAAAAGGTGAGATTAGCTTAGCTTGGGCGGCTGCCAGATGGCAAAAGCCTGCTCTGCTATTTTACTATCCTTTACGGGAAGAATAGCAGATACGGAGAATACTTCAGTAAAAATGTAGTGAGAAATAGCAGGTGTAATTACAGTTGATGAACAACAGGCGCAGTAACAAAAAGGAGAGCATTGGTCATTTTCCTGTTCGTGGTGCTCACTGGCTTGCTGAAAAGTAACGGGGGCTTTATGTTCGTGGCTATTGCAGGCATCGCGGCATGGTAAGGCCGAAATACTCAGGCAATAAACAGATAATAATAAACACAGCAATTGCTTCACAATTCGAATATAAACATTTCTTCAAACTAGAGCCGCCGGCGTATTACGCCATAGTAACTCCTGAATAATCATTCCGCCATACCATCTTTATCAGAAGGAGGAAAATTTCACCGTATGTATATTTCCTTCTGCATAAAAACCGGTTTTGAACAGTCTATGGGAATCCGCCAAACCAACAGTTACACAATAATTTCTGACATTTGCTGTTCATAACCTTAAAGCTTTTATAATGAAATTCACCATTTTCAAGTCTGCCATAATTATGGCCTTTACACTTTTTCTTAGCTCCTGCGTTACACAAAAAAAATATCAGGCCCTTCAACAGGAACTAAAAACGGCCACCGAAACATTACATGCCTGTAATGAACAAAAGGCCTTATGCCAAAGCGATTTAAGCGCCTGCCGTGCATCTTTAAACGGAAAACAAGATCAGTATAACCTTTTAAATGCGCAATTAGAAGATTGCAAAACACAACGCGATAAGCAATTGACACAAGTTGGCGACCTTACCGTTCTTTCTAAAAGTGCTAACGACAACATAAACCAAACGCTTGCTCAGCTTGAAAATAAGGACCGTTACATTCAAATGCTTTTGGCGGCTAAAACAAAGGCCGACTCCATTAACCTGGCTTTAGCTGTAAACCTTAAAGGCGTTTTACAACAGGGCTTAGATGATAAAGACGTTGAAATTAAAGTGGATAAAACAGTGGTGTTCATCAACCTTTCCGATAAAATGCTTTACAACTCAGGCAGCTATACACTAACCGCCCGCGCTAAGGAAGTGCTGGGCAAAATTGCAACCATTGTGGCTTCAAGGCCTGAAGTGGATGTTATGGTGGAAGGCTATACCGATAACAAATCAATTAAAACCGCTTGCATTGATGACAACTGGGATTTAAGCGTTAAGCGGGCAACAAGCGTGGTGCGCGTTTTACAAAACGATTACAAAATTGACCCCAACAAACTGATAGCCGCGGGGCGCGGACAGTACAATACCTTAACAAGTAATGATACGGAAGAAGGACGTTCTACAAATCGCAGAACCCGAATTATTATTATGCCTAAGTTGGACCAGTTCTATGATTTACTGGACCCCAGCAAGGCAGCAACTAAATAACAGCTTACCTTCCGCAAATACATTTCAATCAAAAAACGGCGCACCTCTGAAGTGCGCCGTTTTTTTTAGCATCTTATTAAAACTCAGCTTTACCTGTGGTTTATGCCGGCTTCATTCTAAAGCAACTTCTGAAAAAACATAGGTATATCTTATTACTCCCTAGTTCTGCGGAAAAGCCAATTCGGTCATTAGAAATTTAACGGCCGCTAAAGCGCATCCTGTTCTCTATCGCATATATTTGGCGAAAGCGATTTTATGTTTCTCAAATGGTTGAATGTTCTGTTCTTTTTAATACTCTCGGCAACAATTGCCACTGCGCAAATTAATCCGGAGAATGTAACCATAGCGCGCGATAGTTTCGGCGTACCGCACATTTACGGCAACACCGATGCTGAAGCCGCATACGGTTTGGCCTATGCCCATTGCGAAGACGATTTTAAAAGTGTGCAGCAAAATCTTTTAGCGGCAAAGGGCATGCTCGGCGAAGTATTGGGCAAGGACGGCGTTCTTTTTGATTTTGCTTTACGCTTTTTCGGAGTTGATACCCTTGTAGACAACAATTACGAGAAAAGCATAAGCGGCGATTTTAAAAAAGTATTGCGCGGCTATATACAAGGCGTAAATGATTATGCCGTAAAACACCCTGACGAAGTCCTTTTAAAAAAGGCCTTCCCTTTTAATGAGAAGGACATAATTAAAGGCTCAACATTAACGCTAACACTTTTTGCCGGTGCTGGCATGGCGCTAAAAAGCATTAAGGATAACCACATTGGTTTATTACATCAGCCCAATGAAGTGGGTTCGAATTCCATGGCCATTGCCCCTTCACGAACAGAGGATGGAAAGGCATGGCTTTTGGTCAACTCTCACCAACCCATTGAAGGCCGCTTTGCCTGGTACGAAGCCCATATCACCAGTGGCGAAGGTTGGGATGTAATTGGCGGTTTGTTTCCCGGGGGCACTACAATTTTTGTGGGCACCAACCAGCATCTGGGCTGGGCGCACACTACCAATTACCACACCTTCGGTAATATTTATAAACTAAAACACAAAGGCAATAAATATCTGTATGATGGGCAGTGGAAGACCTTCAGTTTAAAAAAGGCACACCTTAAAATAAAGCTTGGCGCAATAAAACTTCCCGTTACAAAAAAAGTGCGCACTTGCGAATACGGCCCCGTCTTTCAAACTAAAAAAGGCTGGTATGCTTTGGATTTCCCCGGCTATAAGGACATGCGCGCTACCGAGCAATGGTTTCGCATGAATAAAGCGCGCAACTTTTCTGAATTCGAAACAGCCTTAAAAATGGAGGCCATTCCCCTATTCAACATAATGTATGCTGATGTAGATGGAAATATATTTTATCAAAGCGGTTTTCAAATGCCCCTGCGCGATACGGCTCTAAGCTGGCAGCAACCTATAAACGGCACAGGCAGCAAGTACAAGTGCACTTCGTTAGTGCCTTACAACCAAAAGCCATCTGTACTTAACCCTTCATGCGGCTACCTGTTTAGTTGCAACCAAACACAGTATTGCATAAGCGGTAAAGAATGTAACTGGCAGGGATACTACCCCGGCATTCAATTATTCAATTACAACCGGGGCGAACGCTTTAATGAACTCTTAGCTTCTGTAAGCGGCAAATTTACCTGGCAGTTTTTCCGTGCAGTTAAGTTCGATAAATCCTACTCTCATAATGGCAGCTACGCACGTAACTTCAATACCCTGTTTCAGCTTAGTGAAACTAAATACCCTGATATAGCTGACGCGATTAAAAAAATTAAGCATTGGAATTTTAGCGGCGAGGCTGACAACACTGATGCTGCATTGCTTATGATAATGCACGAACGCCTGATGAAAGAATGGAAAACACCTTTTGCCTTTTTAATGATTAAGAAAGAACCCATGCTTGAAGATGATTTGGTAAAGCAACTGCGGTACGCCAAGCAATTTATGCTGAAGCACTATGGCACATTGGAGGTAAAGCTGGGGGATATTCAAAAGCAGATTAGAGGAGATATTAGTTTGCCCGCAAGCGGCTTAAGAGAAGTTCCCCGCGCCGCTGATGCTAAACTATACGATAAGAAAAAAGGAATATGGCGTGTAACTGCGGGCGATGGTTACATACAAATGAACCGCTACTCAAAACAGGGCGTTGAAATTTTATCCGTTAATGCTTACGGCAGTTCAGCTCACCCCCAAAGCCCGCACTATAACGATCAAATGCAGCTATTCGCCAATGAACAATTCAAAAAAATGACCTTCAATTGGGATACTATTCGTAAGGAAGCAGTTAGCATTTACCACCCGCATTAAAATAAAAATGCTGCCGGCTTTAATGCCGGCAGCTGGTTAGCACAAGGGTTAATATAATTCTTTAGGTCTATTGCGGTAACAATACTTCATCAATTACATATACCATACCGTTTGAGGCAGGTACCACAGCAATTACATTGGCATTATTCAATTGTATTTTGCCGTCTTTCACTTTCACATTTACTTTTCCGCCATTTACCATTCCTATTGTTTGGCCATCTTTAAAGTATTCCTCTTTTAATGAACTGGTGGTAACGTGGTATTCAAGAATATTGCGCAGGTCATTCTTTTTTTCAGGTTTCAGCAGTCCTTCTACGGTACCTGCAGGTAGCTTATTAAATGCATCGTTAGTGGGTGCAAACACAGTAAAGGGGCCTGCATTAGAAAGCACATCAACATACTCAGCTGCCTTTAGTGCAGCCACTAAAGTGGTGTGGTCTTTTGATCCAACGGCAACTTTTACTACATCTTTTTGCGATTGGTCATCCTGAACGGAGCTTTGGCCCGCAGCAGGCGCCTCATTAGAAGAAGTTGTAGTGCTTGCCGGTTCGGCAGAGTTATTACAACCTGTTACTAAAAACAGAAAATAACTTAATGCTAAGGTTATAGCGGTAATCTTTTTCATACAATTCGTTTTAGAGCGTGTTTAATTTTTTTAACGCATCAAACTTATCGCGCGTTCAAACGGCCCGCTTATGAGCAAACTCATTTAAAAAAAGACGTTCATCATACAAAAATTGTCACCAATAAAAGATAATTGCATCTTTTTATCTTTTAAGAGATTAGCGAATATTCAGCCTCCTCATACCATTCAGCAATAAAAAGTGACCATATGTTTAATACGCGATTTTATTACACAGGCCTACTAACCGCCCTACTGTTATTGAGTGCCTGCAACAACCAGCCGGCTGAAACGGTAACAGCCAATACCACCAATGAAGAGAGCCAGCAAAAAATAAAAGGCCGCTGGCAACTTGACGGAACAACTGCAGAAGAACTACGCAGCTTAAGCATGACCATTGACAACTTCTATCTTTTGAACAAAAAGAAATTTGAAAACACTGGGGCCTACCAGGAATTCGGTTTACTGCTGGAAAACCACATAAAACGGATTGACACCTATTGCACACTTACTAACGACTGCAAGCAGGACTTATACGTACGATTAGATAGTATTAAGGCAGAAGTGCCCGTATTAAGCAAAGGAAACATGGAAGAAGGCAAAGCCGCTTTAGTGCGTGTAAAAAATATCTGGTCAGGGGTTGATTCTACATTTAACTACAACAATTAATCGCATCTCCCCTTAGGTAACTGATAAAAATTACCTGATGAACTGACCGTCATCACTGTATCCTCCTGCACAATAAAAGACTTTCGTGTCTTAAATTATAACAAATGACGGATACTAATGAAACAGCCCAACACAAGGTGGGTAAAATGGTGGCTAATGATTACCGCACAGCGGATGTCTTCAAAAAATACGGAATTGATTTTTGCTGCGGCGGTGGTAAAACGCTTGAGCGCGTTTGCGCCGATAAAAACATTCCGCTAAACGATTTACTTACTGCCTTAGCTAAAGTGCGGGCTAATACTACTCCTGCCGAAGAGGACTTTAACAGCTGGCAGTTAGATAAACTGGCGGCCTACATTGAGTTTACCCATCACTCATATGTTAATGAAAATTTATTCATAATAACACAATATGCGCAAAAGGTGGAAAAAGCGCATGGCCAACATAACCCCGAGGTAATTGAAATTGCTAATATTTGGCACGAACTAAGTGAGGAGCTAAGTGTTCATATGAAGAAAGAGGAGTTGATGCTATTCCCTTACATTAAAAAAATGCAGAGAGCGCTTAGTGAAACAGGCAATTTAAACGGCCTGCCCCCATTCGGTACGGTGCAAAATCCGGTAAACGTAATGTTTCACGAGCATGATAATGCAGGAATATTAATGGAACGCATTTCAGTTTTAAGTAAAGGCTATGTTGCGCCGGAATATGCCTGCAATACCTATAAAGTGCTTTATGCCAAACTAAAAGAGTTTGAAGCGGACCTGCACAAACACATTCACCTTGAAAACAACATCCTTTTTCCAAAAGCCATTTTACTGGAACAACAACTGAATAAAAATTAAATGCGCGTGCTATGATGTTTTCAAAGAGTTGTGAATACGCTATAAAGGCCGTATTGCATATATGCCAATATACCCGCAATGGCGGCCGCCTGGGTATAAAGGAAATTGCAGAGGAGATTGAGTCGCCGGAGCCATTCACAGCTAAGGTATTGCAGGAATTGGCCCGCAAAGGCATTATCAGTTCAGCAAAAGGCCCCGGAGGCGGTTTTTATATTGACCCCAAGGCCAAACCCATACCAATGATGAAAGTGGTAGAAGCTATAGACGGTATGGGCGCTTTTGAAAAATGCGGCCTTGGTTTAAAAGAATGTTCTGAGGACCACCCCTGCCCTATTCACAAGGAATTTAAAAGCTATTCAGCCCGCTTAAAGAACCTGCTTACTTATAAAACAGTGCAGGAAATGGCTAAGTCGTTAGCAGAAGGCCGCACCTATATCAGCAACGTATAATATTTTAACTAAAACGAAATGAGCTTCATGTCGAAAACATGGAGCTTTTTTTCGTTTTAGGGTAATAAAAGAGTAAAAGGTCTTTTTATTGATTTTAATCATGCCCGCGTTTGACCAGCCTCATAAAGCCGGGCATAGCCGCCCTCTACATTTGCCTCGTATTAGGAACGATATAGAACACAACTAATCAATCACCAATAAAAAAGTAGAAATGGAAAAATTATTAAACCGCACCTTGTTCGCCCTGTTTGTTGCAGCCGCTGCCGGCATACTTGTATTCTCTCTTAGCAGTTGCGGCGGAGAATCGAAAGAGCAAACAGCCCAAACAGGCGATGCCCCTCAAAGTATGGTAGAAGAACCCAAAGCCGACGATGGCCAGGGCATAGGCAAATTCAAAAACATTACGCTTGCGGCTATTGATGCCAAAGTAGCTGAATCCGGTAAAAGTGTATTTGAAGCCAAATGCTCTGCCTGCCACAATTCTACCGATGTAAAAAAAGTAGGCCCCGGTCTTTTTGGTGTTACACAACGCCGTCAACCCGCTTGGATACTGAACATGATTACCAACCCGCAGGAAATGACCCAAAAAGACCCTACTGCTAAAAAGCTGCTGGAAGAGCACCTTACACAAATGACCTTTCAGGATGTAAGCGATGAACAGGCCAAGCAGATACTGGAATACTTCCGCCAAAACGATGAGGCAGGAGCCCAGGCAAAAAAATAATAGAAAACCATTCAACTAAATCACAACACTTATATCATGAAAACTTCATCCTTAAAAACAGCACTTTTATTGGCAGGCGGTATAGCCCTTGCCTTTGGTTTCAGCAGCTGCAAACCTAAAAAAGTGGATAGCGCCGTAGCAGGCAACGCAGCTGAAAAAGTTTACGTAGCACCCGGTAAAAAAGATGAAATCTACCTGTTTACGTCAGGCGGTTTCAGCGGGCAAATTGGCGTTTACGGTTTACCATCAGGCCGTTTGCTGCGCGAAATTCCGGTGTTTGCGCAAAAAGCTGAAAACGGTTATGGCTACAGTGAAGAAACCAAACCAATGCTTAACACCTCGCACGGTTACGTGCCTTGGGACGACAGCCACCACCCGCAACTATCTAAAACAGATGGTAATGCCGATGGCCGCTGGATATTTATTAATGCCAACAACACTCCGCGTATAGCGCGCACCAGTTTATCTACCTTCCGCACTGAGGAAATTATTGAATTACCAAACTGCGGTGGTAACCACGCTTCTCCTTTCCTTACACAAAATACCGAATACCTGGTAGGCGCTTCGCGCTTCTCTGTTCCTTACGATAAGGACGGCGATGTTTCAATTGCCGAATACAAGGATAAATTCAAAGGTACCATCTCCTTTATAAAGGTAGACCCGCAAACCGGTCATATGAACATTAACTTCCAGCTATTGGTTCCCGGTGTTGACTATGACCTTTCACGTGCCGGTAAAGCAATATCACACGGCTGGTGCTTCTTTAGCTGTTACAATACTGAAAAAGCCCACACCTTATTAGAAGTTAACGCCAGCCAGCGCGATAAGGATTTTATTATGGCTGTAAACTGGAAAAAAGCTGAAGAATATTTATCACAAGGTAAAGGTCAAAAATGGCCTGCTAACTATGCGCACAACGTGTTCGACGATAAAACCCACACTGCTACTTCTACTATGGAAAAAGAAGTTACTGTGCTTGATGTAAAAGACCTGCCCGGCGTTTGTTACTATATCCCTTGCCCTAAGAGCCCGCACGGATGCGATGTTGACCCTACAGGCGAATACATCTGCGCTTCAGGTAAACTGGCTGCTGTAATTCCGGTTTATTCTTTCAGCAAAATTCAAAAAGCCATTGAGGCAAAAGATTTTGAAGGCGATTTTGATGGTGTACCTGTAATTAAATACGAAGCCGCACTTGATGGTGAAGTTGAAAAACCGGGCTTAGGACCTTTACATACTGAATTTGACGACAAAGGAAATGCTTACACTTCTTTCTTCGTATCAAGCGAAATAGTAAAGTGGGAAGTTAAAACCAAAAAGATTCTTGACCGCGTTCCTACCTACTACTCAATAGGCCACTTATGTGTGCCAATGGGCGATTGTATTAAGCCTTATGGCAAATACGTTATTGCGCTTAACAAAATTACCAAAGACCGCTACCTTGAAACAGGCCCTGAATTAGCTCAAAGCTGCCAGGTGTATGATATAAGCGGAGACAAGATGCAACTACTGCTTGATTTCCCTACCATTGGTGAACCGCACTACGCACAGGCTTGCCCTGCTGAAATAATTACCAAGCACGAAGTTAAATTCTACAAGCTTGATGAGAACCAAAACAAATACGTAACCAAAACAGAGAAGGAAGCTAAGGTAGTGCGCGAAGGTAACGATGTGCATGTATATGCCACAGCGATACGTTCACACTTTACACCCGATAATATAGAAGGCGTAAAAGTTGGCGATAATGTTTACTTCCACATTACCAATTTAGAACAGGACTGGGACGTTCCTCACGGATTTGCGGTTAAAGGTGCCAACAATGCCGAGCTGTTGATTATGCCGGGTGAAACACAAACATTGAAATGGACACCGGACAGAACCGGCGTGTTCCCAATGTATTGCACTGACTTCTGTTCAGCGCTACACCAGGAAATGCAAGGATATGTGCGCGTAGGCGCTACAGCCTCCCCAATAAAGTATAGTACGGGTGAATAGTAATATGGTTGATTAAGTTGACGGGGGAGGTGGGGTAGCCTCCCCCAAATTTTTTAAGAAAGTGCCGAAGGAACCGATTTACACAGTGTGCATCAATGTTCAAATTTTAAGCAATGAACTCCCAACTTAAACTTATAACCAGGATAGTAGTATTCATCTGCGCCCTGGCCATTATACCATCACTTTATGTTTCAGTATGGCAAATTCAATTGGAAGCGCCCCAATACCCCGAAGGATTGAAAATGGAGATTTGGTGTGACCATATAGGCGGCGATATTGATAAAATTAACGGCCTTAACCACTACATAGGTATGGCCCAGATTAAAGAAGCCAACTTCCCCGAATTTAAAGTGATGAAGTACCTTATATGGGCAATGGCTATTTTAGGAATTGCCGCAGCCGTAACAGGCAAGCGCTTTGTGCTTTGGTTGTTAAGCGGATATCTTGTAATGTGCGGTGCCTGGGGTATTTACGATTTCTGGAAATGGGAATACGAATACGGCCATAATCTTGACCCCCACGCGGCTATAAAAATACCGGGCATGGCTTATCAGCCCCCGCTTTTCGGCTGGAAACAACTGCTAAACTTTTTGGCAGGTTCATTTCCTGATGTAGGCGGATGGTTAATTATTGCACCTGCCTTTATAATTGTTGCCTTCACTTTATACGAACAATTCAGAAAAAAATGAGAAAAGGAATTTCAGCAATACTTATTACCCTTCTGCTTACCTCCTGCAACAGCAATCCCGAACCCATTAATTACGGTAAGGATTTATGCACAAGTTGTAAGATGACCATTATGGATCAAAAATTTGGTGGGGAACTGATTAATGACAAAGGCAAAATCATAAAATTCGATTCAGGGGAATGTATGATTGCTTACAGGCAGGCTGATAATGATTTTAAAGTTGCAAAACAACTTGTAGCAAACTATGCCAACCCCGGCGAATTAATTGAGGCGGATAAAGCCTTCTATCTGCATGGTGGGGAAGTAAACAGCCCCATGGGTGGCAATTTAGCGGCTTTTAAAACCAGAGAAGAAGCAGAAAAATTTCAAAAGGATCTCAGCGGCGATTTAATCCTGTGGAACAACGTAACGGAAATCCACTTCTAAATGCGGAAATACATATTATTTCTTTTACTATGGCATTTTTTGCCGGCAGCAACATTCTGCCGTACAGTTGAAGTATGTCCGCAATGTCCTGTCTCCTCGCTTGCTAAAGCAATTGAAGTAGCCCAAAACGGGGACACTATCTTAGTTAAGCCCGGAACTTACTCCAGTATCAATACACAGGTAAATAAATCGCTAACCATTATCGGCCTCAATTATCCGGTACTAGATGGGCAGGAAAAAGACGAAGTAATGGTTATTACTGCCGGCCATGTTACCATTAAAGGGTTGGATGTACGAAACAGCAAAAGAGGCAGTATGAAAGATTATGCCGGCATTCGTGTGTTTAAATGTACCGATGTAACTATTGAAGATTGCAAACTAACCAATACTTTTTTTGGCATTTACCTTAGCGATAGCAAGCATATTACGGTGCGCGATGTACACAGCAAAGGAGCCAACTACGGCAAAAGCGATACCGGCAATGGCATACACCTTTGGAAATGCGACAGCGCATTAATAGAACAAAACTTTATGGAAGGCCACCGCGATGGCATTTACCTGGAGTTTGCCAAAAACAGCTTTATAAGAAACAACAAAGCGCAAAACAATTTCAGGTACGGACTGCATTTTATGTTCTCTGATAACGACACCTACGAAAACAACCTGTTTACAGACAATGGCACAGGCGTAGCCGTAATGTATAGCAAGGGCATGCATATGTATAACAACCGTTTTCAAAATAACTGGGGCGATGCCAGCTATGGGCTTTTGCTTAAAGACATGAGTGGCGGAACAATAGCAGGGAATATATTTCAAAACAATACTATTGGTATAACCATGGAAGGTAGTAACCACATGCGCTTACTGAATAATGATTTTTTAAATAATGGCTACGGCCTTAAAGTAATGGCTAATTGTATTGAAGATACTTTTCAGCATAACAACTTTTCGGGCAATACTTTTGATGCTGCCACTAATGGCCAGCTGCAAGAAAACATCTTTAGCTATAACTATTGGGATAAGTACGAAGGCTACGACCTTAACCGCGATGGCGTAGGCGACATACCATTTAATCCTGTAAGTCTATACTCAGTAATGGTGGAGCAAATGCCGTATGCAGTAATGCTTATGCACAGCTTTACGGTAGATTTGCTGAACCGCGCTGAAAAAAATATGCCGGGCATTGTGCCCGATACCTTTGTAGATAATTTACCTGTAATGAAAATGATTAAGCGATGATCAGGATAGAAAACCTGGAAAAGAGTTTCGGTAAACTGCACGTTTTAAAAGGGGTAAGCGCCTCTTTTGAAAAGGGACAGGTTATAAGCATTATAGGCCCTAACGGCTCAGGTAAAACCACGCTTATTAAAAGCATACTGGGCATGGTTGTGGCCGATAAAGGTACTATCACCTTTAACGGTCAGCCTATAAACAATGATTTTGCCTACAGAAACATGTTGGGTTACATGCCGCAAATTGGCCGTTATCCTGAAAACATGAAAATGGGTCAGTTGTTTTCTATGATGAAGGATCTGCGCAAAACAACAACTAACCTCGATGAAGAACTGATAAAAGAGTTTGCGCTGGAAGGAATGTATAGTAAGGCTATGCGCATCTTATCCGGCGGTACAACGCAAAAAGTAAGCGCTGCACTTGCCTTTTTATTTAATCCACAGGTTTTAATATTAGATGAACCCACCGCCGGGCTCGACCCCCTGGCAGCTGAAATACTGAAAGCAAAAATTTTAAAGGCAAAAGCGCAAGGGAAGTTAATTCTGATTACGTCTCACATAATGAGCGAAGTGGAAGAACTGGCCGATAGCCTGATGTATTTATACGAAGGACGCATTAACTTCTTTAAAACCATTACACAATTAAAGCAGGAAACAGGCGAAGAGAGACTTGGCAAAGCGGTAGCTAAAATTATGAAAGGCAACACAGCCCAAATTAACCACAACTAAACCTACGGCATGTTCAAAATTTGCAAATATGTAATTTACGATATACTGCGCAGCAAGGTGCTAATTGCCTACATGCTGTTTTTGTTGGCTATATCCTTTAGCCTGTTTGCCCTTGGCGATGATACGGCTAAAACAATTGTAAGCCTTATGAGTGTTGTGCTCATCATTGTTCCGCTTATAAGCATCGTTTTCTCTACAACTTACTTTTATAACTCCTATGAATTTCTCGAACTGCTGGTTGCACAACCAATAAGCCGTCGTTCGCTGTTGTTAGGCGAGTATGCAGGCGTAGCGCTTTCATTGGTTGTGGTTTTTTTAGTCGGCATTGGCATCCCGGTTTGCTTATATGCCCCTAATAGCACGGGTGCCATGCTGGTTCTTTCCGGTACCGCGCTAACCTTAACGTTTGTATCGCTCGCCTTTTTTGCTTCGGTAGCCACGCGCGATAAAGCACGCGGCATAGGTCTTTCACTTTTGTTATGGTTCTATTTCGCCATTTTGTACGATGCCATTGTGCTTATCATTCTCTTTTCGTTTAATGACTACCCTTTAGATAAGGCCGTAATAGCACTTGCATCCTTAAATCCCATTGATCTTAGCCGTATTTTGCTTTTAATGAAAATGGATATTGCCGCACTAATGGGCTTTACCGGTGCCGTATACAAACATTTTTTTGGTACTATGTATGGCCTGTTTTACTCCTGTGGTTTATTACTGCTATGGATTGTACTGCCGGTAATAATTTGTGCACGCATGTTCGCGCGTAAGGACCTGTAATTTTCACTTGCGCAAAGCGGCGCTTCTGTATTCTATTTCTCTCCTTAACCAATCCGTAAGAATAGAGTTGGGAGATTGATCTCCTTTCCCGGAAAGTGTTTCCGTAATTTGTGCATTAAGCGCTAACAGTTCTTCCTTTAGCTTATCAGGTGTTGTTGTTTGCAGTATATGGTAAAACCGCTTAAACACCGCTACAATTGGTTTGCTTATTTCTGTTTGCTTGGTAAAGTCGCGGTTCATTTCATAATTAATGGCCTGGTCCACATTAATACATTCACGGGCAGCTAAGGCCACTTCGCCGCGCAAATAATACACCGCGCTTAATATTAACCGCATAAAAAAGTAAAATTCCGAGCCTTCTTTTTTCGATTCAAAACTAACATAGCGTTCAGCCTCATCAGCTTGCCGTGCATATAAATGCAGCACTGCCACTAAAAAAGGCCCACGATTGGAAAGTATTTTGCCGTTTAGCAAAACCTCAGCATGCAGGGTTCCTATTTCAATTGCCTTTTCCAAATCTCCATTGCGGGTAAGTGCAAGCACATAATTCAACACACAGGTTTCCTTTAAGGGTTCTGCCAGTTCTTTAAAGTTAGCATACACCTTATCAAAATATGGGATGGCCTCCTTGTAGGCAGATGTTATATAATACTCCTGCGCCATGTTCAACCAAAACCGGCACAGCGAATCCAGTGGGTCCTTTTCGTATTTACGAATCACATCCTCATCAGCAAGTATCTCCTTCAGCAATTCTATCTTCTGCGCACCGCTGGCAAAGTTAATTCTGGCCCTTTGGCTTAAATACCCGGCATACAAATCATTCTCCTGTAATAAATCAAGATTAACAGCCTGTAAGGGCTCGTAGGGCTCCTCAATATTTTTATAGGCAGAAATAATGCGCTCCGAAAGTTTCAGCCTCACCTCTTCTTTCCGTACATCCCGCAGTAGTTTACGTTGCAGCAATTCCACTCTTTGCTTGCTTAACCATGCTACCTTTTCGGCATTAGCCAGGGTTTGCGGCTTAGTGGTAAGGTAAAAATCAATATTAAGGTCGCTTAAGTGTAACAACGTATCAAGTTCATCGGCCTCCGCCGCTTTCTTCCACGCAGCGCCAAATTCCTCTTCAAACAATTCATCCGCCTTCCGGCTTAATAAAAACTGTAACAGCTTAAACGTTTCATTTTCTGTTTCTAAAGAATTGGAAACACTTACAAAACTTACCAGCCGCTCATACAAAAGGCGGTATTCATTCCGCAAAAGATAATCTTCTTGCTTACTGTATTTTCTTCCAAGCACTTTTTTGAAAACCTCCGCATTATCTGGCTCCTCTCCCTCCAGCTTATCGCGCAACAGGCCGAATAGCTTTTTTAAGCCCGGTCTTTTGGCGGTTTTCAGGCTTAATTCTATCTCGTTTAACTGCTTTTCCTGTAAGGCCTGCATCAGGCTGAAAGCCTTGCTATATCTCATATTTCACGGTGCTTCTTCCCGATTCTAAACTAAAACTTTATCACAAACCGCCGAATTTCAATTTGCCTTGCTCTGCCCCTAACCGCACCTTTGTTCCATAAAACTGAAGCAGATGAAAAAAAGAACTGAATCCAAATTTATCCTCCCTTTAAGCATGATGTGCCTGGTAATGACCATATTTTTATCAGCCTGTCATCATGATGACCCCGACACTATTTCGCCTGAAGCCATAAGCTGTAACGACATTAACAGCGATGTGGTTTGGGCCGACCGCGGTGATGGTATTGATTATACCGTTAACTGCGAAATAACTACCTACGCCAAAATTACCATTGAGCCCGGTGTAGTAATCCGTTTTGAAAACAACGCCGGCATACGCATTGCATCCGGTGGCTCATTAAAGGCCATAGGTACAGCTACTAACCCAATTGTACTTAAAGGCAATGTAGATGCAGCAGGTGTTTGGAAGGGCCTCTACTTTCAAAGCAACAGCGTAGAAAATGAGCTGAACTACTGCACCATTTCAAACGGCGGCAGCGCAAGCTTTGATGGTAATAATACCCGCAAAGCCAACATACGCGTAGCTAACAATGCCCAACTAAAAATCCGCAACAGCACTGTATCAAAAAGCGCTTACGATGGCTTGTATGTTGACGGCCTTGATGTGGATGCTATTAACCCGGTTACTGTTTTCAATAACAATACCTTTAGCGATAATCAGAATTACCCGGTATCAACTATAGGTGCAATGGTAACGGTTATGGATGGCACTACCTCACAATTTACCGGTAACACCAAAAACAAAATACTTGTACGCGGCGGCCGCTTGTATGGCAACCATACATGGAACAAAGCCAATGTAAACTACCTTATACAGGATGTTGTTTCAGCCGGTTATTACACTGACAATGGTAACTTAACTATTAACCCGGGTGTAACCATTGAGTTTGCCGGCGATGCAGGCCTGTGCACAGGCGATTACTCAACAGCATCATGGTTAAAAATCAACGGTTCTTCAACTGAGCATGTCGTATTAAAAGGAGAAACCACCGCAGCCGGTGCATGGAAAGGTGTAGCGTTTCAAAGCACCAGCCCTAACAACGATATTAACTATGCTGATATAAGCGATGGGGGCTCTTCTTCTTATACCGGCGCAACGCAAAAACGTGCAAACATACATGCCGGTGCATGGAGTGATGGAAGCTTTACCATCAGCAACACTACAATTTCAAACAGCGCAGCCTGGGGCATTTGGGTAACGTTGGGTTCACCTGATATAACCATACCGGCATCTGTAACGTACAGCAGCAATGCCAGCGGCAACTATTACAAAGAGTAACTGTTTAAATAGTTATTCTGGGGGCGACTCCGGCTTATGCCGGAGTCATTTTTTTTGTACCAAAGCCAACTTAAGCTGCTGCTTAAACTTCTGTTTATTTACTTAAATTCACCTTCGGACTATCACAATATCAGCTAATGAAAAAATTTACCCTTCTGTTTATTGCGCATTTAATAGTGTGTACACTTGTAGCGCAAGCTCCTCAAAAATTGAATTACCAGGCCGTTGTTCGTAATGCCGCAGGTGCACCGGTAGCCAATGGCACTACCGTTAAACTTCGTTTTACCATTCACAACCTTACACCAACCGGCACCACCGTATTTTCTGAAACCGATACTACCACCGCTAATCAGTTTGGTTTGGTAAATGTGCAAATAGGCAGTTGGGGCAACCTGGCTATTGTGCCTTGGGGTAACGGAGCAAACTATTTACAGGTAGAAGCAGATATAAATAATACCGGCAGTTATATTGATATGGGCACAACCCAAATGATTAGCGTGCCTTATGCCTTGTATGCTGCCAACAGCGCTCCCGGCCCACAAGGTCCTGCTGGTGCAACCGGTCCGCAAGGAGCAACAGGCCCGGCCGGCGCACAAGGCTTACAAGGTTCAACAGGCGCACAAGGCCCCGCCGGAGTTACAGGTGCCACAGGGCCCACAGGTGTTAGTGGTGGAGCGACGGGCCCGACAGGGGATACCGGTCCGCAAGGGCCCACCGGTGCAAACGGCGCCATTGGCAATACGGGGCCACAAGGTGATACCGGGCCTACAGGCGCACAAGGCATACAGGGCGTTACCGGAGCCACAGGGGCAACAGGCCCTTCAGGGGTAATAAACGGATATATTATAAAAGATATTAAAACAGGATTTGATAACACCGGCATAGTTCTGCCTGCCTATAATTTGGCTTACATAGCACTAACTTCAGTAACGGTAAATATTACTTCTTTAAGCGATGTTATATTTATTAATACCTCCGGCTTTGTTGACCAGGTTGGCCTTAATAATGACCCTTGCGCGTTTTATTATGTTACTGAGGGCACTAACACCAGCGAAGTGGTAAGCAACGGTTTTAGAGGCGATGGTGGCAGCACCTATGTAACAGGCGAGTCTATTGCGCTAAGTGGCGGTTTTATGCTTTCACCTTCTGCCATTGGAACGCGTACCATTACCTTGTACGCACGCGATTGCTTCAGCGGTCAGGCTACTACAACAGCGCGTAACATCCGTTTAACGGTAATGGTTATAGGTAATTAAAATGCTTATTGTTGCTTCAGCTCTTCCACCAGCCAGCGTAAGGAGAACTCTACTATAACATACTGCTCTACCCGTTTATCAGCCTGCATTTCGGTTTTAAGAGCAGCCATTTCCTCTTTGCGCGCATTGCGCTCTTTAATAAGTGCATTTATATACCTGGCAAATAAAGTGCATATAAAATGGTACCGTTCATAAAAATGGCCTTCGTGTGCCTTAATCATCCGCAAAATGTTACGCACCTCGTTCAATGCAAGGTCATGCTGCCCCCTTATAATAAACACAATAAGGTATATCATACGAAACATCAGGTTTTGATGCTCGGTTAACTGCACATCAACGGGTAATGCTTGCAGGCTCTCATCAGCCTGCTGCAAAAACAAATGGCAATACGCTTTATACAGGCATATAGCTATGTACTGCCTGCTGCCCTGTACCAGGGCCTCGTTCTGTTTATAAAAATCAATGCCTCTTTTGTACTGCGCCTGGTTAATTTGGTTGGCTATATAATTCTGCAAAATTGCAGGTGGAATGCTGCTGTTATTCTCATTGCAACGTCTTACACAGTCCAGCATAAATTCATCCGCTTCCGCAAAACGGCCCATCAAAATATATTCCAGCGATATGCTGGTTAAAGAAGTTATCTGCGCATTAAAAGGTGAATATTCACCATGGTAGCTGCTACCTTCCTCAATGGCGAGCATCTTCTTCAATACTTCAATACGCGTTAAGCCTTTAGTTTGATAAGCATGCTTTTTTAATATCAGGTATTCTTCAAATGGGTCATAACCCTGGCCTTCGGCCAGGTTAATTATGTTTTGCCCCTCTGTGCGGCCATCTTCAGGGCGGTCCTTTACTTTGCCCTCTATGTTTGTTAATACACTTTGCACATAAGCATGCCGGGCTTCTACTTCGCGTAACTTATAGCGTAAATGCCTTATCTGTTCCGCTTTCCATTCATCCGTTTTGCGCATCTGCTCCTGCAGGTTCTCTGCCGTTTTGGGCTTAGTGTATATCAACCACAAACTGTAAAGGTCTAAAAGCTTCGAGGTATCTTCCGGCTTTATGTAATCCTTACCGTAATCTACAAAGCGGTCAATATCGGCTTCAAAAGGGGCGTTCAGTTTTCTATCGAAAAAACTGCGGGCCAGCCAATAGTAATAAGTGCTGCGGTGTTTCTTTATGTATTCGCTAAACGTATCCTGTATAAGATATTCGTACAACAGTTCGTTTAATAAGCGCAACTCATTTCTAAGCAAATAGTTTTTATCGCTGCTGTATTCCTTTTCAAAAGCGGCCACATATAACTCATCATGGGTAGGTATGCCGCTGCGCTTACGGTATTTTTTAAGCGCCGCATAAATATGCTGCAGACTTTTGCGCTTCTGGGCCTTAACCAGCGCATCTATCTTGCTTATTTCACGGTCGCTTAATACCCTTAAAACCTCAAGCGCTCTCATTTTTCAAAGGTATCATTAAATCTGCATCACTATAATGTGAATTTAATCATATTTATCACAAACATTTTTCAATTTATTATTTTATATATCCTTTAATAATTGAAAATCAACTATTAAATAATCTATTATTTATGATTTATTTTTCAATTATTAAAATGAATTTTATCACGCACCGTGATATTTTGTGTTTATAGGGCCGAAGGTTAGCCATAGTTTTGGCCACTAATCAAGGTACCCCCAATTAAATGCACTTTATGAGAATTTCCCTACTTTTTGCTGCACTGCTATTGCAGTTTTCTTTATTGTTTGCCCAGGTTCCTCAGGCTGTAAACTACCAGGCTATTGCCCGCGATGCAGGTGGAAGTGTGCTGGCCAACAAAAACATTTCGGTTCGGTTTACCATTAATAATGGTATAAACCCGGGCTTTGCTGTTTACCAGGAAACCCAAACCGCAGTAACCAACCAGTTTGGTTTGTTTACCCTTAAAATAGGGTATGGCAACCCCACTATCGGCAGTTTTTCAGCCATAAGCTGGGCGGGAGGCAATAAGTACCTTTTGGTAGAATATGATCCTAATGGGGGTACTAACTATATTAATATGGGCAGCACTGAGTTGGTTAGCGTTCCTTACGCACTGTACGCGGAAAAAGCCGGCAATGCTGCCGGTACCGGTCCCACAGGACCTACCGGCGCAACAGGGCCGGCAGGCGCCAATGGAGCTACCGGTGCGCAAGGCGTTACAGGTAGCAAGGGGGCTACGGGTGCAACCGGACCAACCGGCAATGCAGGTGCAAATGGTGCCACAGGCCCTCAGGGTATAGCAGGCGGTACCGGCGCAACGGGGGCTACCGGTACAACAGGGGTAGGCATTACAAATATTATTGATAATGGTAATGGAACGGTTACCATTGTTCTATCAAATGGAACTACATACACCGTAGCTTCGGGCATTACGGGAGCCACAGGACCACAGGGCCCACAAGGTTTACAAGGCGCAACCGGTGCCACCGGTGCAAACGGACTAGATGGAGCAACCGGCCCACAAGGCCCCACGGGAGCAAATGGCGCTGACGGTGCAACAGGCCCACAAGGTTTACAAGGCGCTTCTGGTGCCACCGGTGCAAATGGATTAGATGGAGTAACCGGACCACAAGGCGCAACAGGCGCTAATGGTTTAGATGGAGTAACTGGACCAACGGGCCCTACCGGAGCAACAGGCTCAGGTGGCGGTGCTACAGGTCCTACAGGTGATACAGGGCCGCAAGGTTTACAGGGACCAACAGGTGCTACCGGTGCAAACGGAATAGATGGTGCAACGGGCCCACAAGGTGCAACAGGTGCAAACGGTTTAGATGGAGTAACAGGACCCACTGGCCCTACCGGAGCAACCGGCTCTGGTGGCGGTGCTACAGGCCCAACAGGTGATACTGGCCCGCAGGGCTTGCAAGGTGCAACAGGAGCAAATGGATTAGACGGGCCAACTGGTCCACAAGGTGCTACGGGAGCAAATGGTGCTGACGGTGCAACTGGCCAACAAGGCCCCACAGGTAATGATGGGGCAACAGGAGCAACTGGTCCACAAGGTAATACCGGTCCACAAGGCGCAACAGGTGCAAACGGTTTAGATGGAGTAACAGGACCCACTGGCCCTACCGGAGCAACTGGTGCAGGTGGCGGTGCCACTGGCCCAACAGGTGATACAGGTCCGCAAGGTTTACAAGGCGCAACTGGTGCCACAGGTGCAAACGGAACCAACGGTGTAACCGGTGCAACTGGTGATACAGGCCCACAAGGCGCAACAGGCGCTAATGGTATAGATGGAGTAACAGGACCAACTGGCCCTACCGGAGCAACCGGCTCAGGTGGCGGTGCTACCGGTCCAACAGGTGATACAGGCCCACAAGGCTTACAAGGAGCTACTGGCGCAAATGGATTAGATGGAGCAACCGGACCACAAGGTGCAACAGGAGCGAATGGTGCGGACGGTGCAACTGGTCCGCAAGGTGTTACAGGAAATGAAGGTGCTACAGGTGCAACGGGACCACAAGGCGATACAGGCCCGCAAGGAACAACCGGCGCGAATGGTTTAGATGGAGTAACAGGACCAACTGGCCCTACAGGAGCAACAGGCTCAGGTGGTGGGGCTACCGGTCCTACCGGTGATACCGGCCCACAAGGTTTACAAGGCGCTACGGGTGCCACCGGTGCAAATGGATTAGATGGAGCCACCGGCCCTCAAGGTGCTACGGGAGCGAATGGTGTTGACGGTGCAACCGGACCACAAGGCGATACCGGTCCACAGGGTGCAACAGGTGCTAATGGTTTAGATGGAGCAACGGGCCCAACTGGTGCCACAGGTGCAAACGGAACCAATGGTGTAACGGGTGCAACAGGTGCAAACGGATTGGATGGCGCAACCGGGCCGCAAGGTGCAACAGGAGCAAATGGAACTGACGGTGCAACTGGTGATACAGGCCCTCAAGGTTTACAAGGACCAACCGGAGCTACAGGTCCGAATGGAACTAACGGTGTTACCGGCGCAACTGGTGACACAGGCGCACAAGGTTTACAAGGAGCAACCGGCGCTACTGGTACAAATGGAACTAACGGTGCAACGGGACCACAAGGCGATACAGGCCCGCAAGGAGTAACCGGCGCTAATGGTTTAGATGGAGCAACGGGACCAACAGGCCCTACCGGGGCAACAGGTTCAGGTGGTGGTGCTACCGGTCCTACAGGTGATACAGGGCCGCAAGGTTTACAAGGCGCAACGGGTGATACCGGCCCTCAGGGTTTACAAGGACCAACCGGTGCTACTGGTGCAAACGGAACGAATGGCATTACCGGTGCAACTGGCGATACAGGTCCGCAAGGACTACAAGGAGCAACCGGCGCCGCCGGCGCAAATGGAACTAATGGCGTGACAGGAGCTACGGGCGATACAGGACCACAAGGTTTACAAGGAGCAACAGGTGCTACTGGTGCAAACGGAACGAATGGTGTTACCGGCGCAACGGGTGACACGGGACCACAAGGTTTACAAGGCCCAACAGGTGCTACAGGTGATACCGGACCACAAGGCTTACAAGGTCCAACTGGTGCTACTGGAGCAAATGGGAATAATGGTGTTACCGGTGCAACAGGTGATACTGGTCCTCAAGGTTTGCAAGGACCAACGGGTGTAACAGGAGCAAATGGAACGAATGGTGTTACCGGCGCAACAGGTGACACTGGTCCACAAGGTTTACAAGGACCAACCGGTGCTACTGGCGCAAACGGAACCAACGGTGTAACCGGAGCAACGGGTGATACAGGTCCGCAAGGCTTACAGGGTGCAACAGGAGCAAATGGAACGAATGGAGCTACTGGAGCAACAGGTGATACAGGCCCACAAGGTTCACAAGGACCAACCGGAGCTACTGGCACAAACGGAACCAACGGTGTAACTGGCGCAACAGGTGATACTGGCCCTCAAGGTTTACAAGGACCAACCGGTGCCACTGGCGCTAACGGAAATAATGGTGTAACCGGCGCAACGGGTGATACAGGCCCACAAGGTTTACAAGGACCAACCGGTGCTACTGGTGCAAACGGAAGTAATGGTGTTACCGGTCCAACAGGTGACACTGGTCCACAAGGTTTACAAGGACCAACCGGTGCTACTGGCGCAAACGGAACCAACGGTGTAACCGGTGCAACTGGTGATACTGGTCCGCAAGGTTTACAGGGACCAACTGGTGCTACTGGCGCTAACGGAAATAATGGTGTAACCGGCGCAACAGGTGATACTGGCCCACAAGGTTTACAGGGACCAACAGGTGCAAACGGCACGAATGGAACTACCGGTGCAACGGGTGATACAGGACCGCAAGGTTTACAAGGACCAACTGGTGCTACAGGTGATACTGGTCCACAAGGATTACAAGGACCAACAGGTGCCACTGGCACAAACGGAACTAACGGCGTTACCGGTGCAACGGGCGACACAGGACCACAAGGTTTACAAGGACCAACAGGTGCTACTGGCGCTAACGGAACTAACGGCGTAACCGGTGCAACAGGTGACACTGGTCCACAAGGTTTACAAGGACCAACCGGTGCTACTGGCGCAAACGGAACCAACGGTGTAACCGGTGCAACTGGTGATACTGGTCCGCAAGGTTTACAAGGACCAACTGGGGCAACTGGCGCAAATGGAACTAACGGTGTTACAGGCGCAACTGGTGATACCGGCCCTCAAGGTTTACAAGGACCAACAGGTGCTACTGGCGCTAACGGAACTAACGGCGTAACCGGTGCAACAGGTGACACTGGTCCACAAGGTTTACAAGGACCTACCGGTGCTACTGGTGCAAACGGAACCAATGGTGTAACTGGCGCAACAGGTGATACCGGCCCACAAGGTTTACAGGGACCAACCGGTGCCACTGGCGCTAACGGAACCAACGGTGTAACTGGCGCAACAGGTGATACTGGTCCGCAAGGTTTACAGGGACCAACAGGTGCTACTGGTGTAAACGGAACCAACGGCATTACCGGTGCAACTGGGGCAACCGGAGCAAACGGAGCAAACGGAACTAATGGCGTAACGGGAGCAACTGGCGATACAGGACCGCAAGGCTTACAAGGGCCAACCGGCGCAACCGGAACGAACGGTGTTACCGGCGCTACTGGCGACACAGGTCCGCAAGGCCCCGCTGGTGCTACTGGTGCAAACGGAAGTAATGGTGTTACCGGTCCAACAGGTGACACGGGACCACAAGGTTTACAAGGACCAACCGGAGTAACTGGAGCAAACGGAACGAATGGTGTAACAGGAGCAACTGGTGATACAGGACCGCAAGGATTACAAGGGCCAACAGGTGCCACTGGCACAAACGGAACCAACGGCGTTACTGGTGCTACAGGTGATACCGGTCCGCAAGGCTTACAAGGTCTAACTGGTGCTACTGGAGCAAATGGAAATAATGGAGTTACAGGCGCAACTGGTGATACAGGCCCACAAGGTTTACAAGGTCCAACCGGTGCTACAGGTGCGAACGGAACCAATGGCGTTACCGGTGCAACAGGAGCTACTGGCGCTACAGGTCCGCAAGGTTTACAAGGACCAACTGGTGCTACTGGCGCAAATGGAACGAATGGTGTAACAGGAGCAACTGGTGATACTGGTCCGCAAGGTTTACAAGGACCAACTGGTGCTACTGGTGCAAACGGAACTAACGGCGTAACAGGTGCAACGGGAGCTACTGGTTCAACAGGTGATACAGGCCCTCAAGGTTTACAAGGACCAACCGGTGCTACTGGCGCAAACGGAACCAACGGTGTAACCGGCGCAACAGGTGATACAGGCCCTCAAGGTTTACAAGGTCCAACCGGTGCGAACGGGACTAACGGTGTTACTGGTGCAACCGGAGCAACAGGTGACACAGGACCACAAGGATTACAAGGGCCAACAGGTGCAAACGGAACTAATGGCGTTACCGGTTCAACAGGTGATACCGGTGCCACAGGGGCAACTGGAGCTACCGGAGCCACTGGCGCAACAGGTGCAGATGGTTCGCAAAATGCATGGGGTTTAACGGGCAATACCGGCACAACGCCTGCTACCAACTTTCTTGGAACTATAGACAACCAGGACCTGGCAATAAAAGTAAACAATCAAAATGCCGGCTTAATCAGTAATACAACCGGCAACACTACTTTAGGTCATCTTTCTAACAGCGGTTCAGGAACAAACAACACCGTAATCGGTAAAAGCGCTTTCAATGCCGCTTCAACAGGTTCCGATAACGTAGCCGTAGGTAAAAGCACCTTGATAAATAACACATCAGGCGCACGTAACGTGGCTATTGGTTCAGGTTTAATGGGCACTAATACTACGGGTACTGATAACATAGCCATGGGCACTTCAGCTCTGCGCGATAACAGCACCGGTAACGGAAACATCGCCATAGGCAACAATTCTTTACATACCAATACAACAGGCAGCCAAAATATAGCAATTGGTATTAATGCGTTAGGCACCAACACAACCAGCGGAAGCAACATTGCTATAGGCGGAAGCGCCCTAAGTAATACTACTACGGGCTCTACTAACATTGCCATAGGCGGCCTTTCTCAGCAAGGTACTTCTACCGGCTCTAACAACGTTTCGCTAGGTAGCGGCACATTAAATGGTAATGGTACAGGTTCTAACAACACTGCCATAGGAACATCTTCTATGCAGTCAGCCAATGGTGGAAGTAACAACACCGCTGTAGGTTACTTAAGTATGTTTTCAAACGTAAATGCAGGTAACAACGTGGCGGTTGGTGCAAACGCGCTTCGTCAGCAATCATACAACAACAGCGGAACTGCATGGAATACTGATAACGTAGCTGTTGGTAACGGAGCCTTACAAAATAACCAGCCAACCAGTACAACCGATGGCTACCGCAATACAGCAGTGGGTTCAAACGCGCTTAATGCCAATACTAACGGCACGGCTAACTCAGCCTTCGGTTACCAGGCCATGAACGCCAACAATAATTCAGGTCAAAACACGGCAGTTGGTTACCAGGCCTTAAGTACGCAATCGTATAACAACGGCGGCACCTTATGGAATACGGATAACACTGCAGTAGGTTATCGTGCTCTTGCATCTAACCAACCTACTTCAACCAGCACAGGCCTTCAAAACACAGCCATTGGTAGCCAGGCAATGCAAAGCAATACCACAGGCTATGCCAACGTGGCTGTAGGTTACCAGGCATTAAGGTCCAACACCTCCGGCTTAAACAATACCGCAGTTGGTTATGGCGCAGTTAGTGCAACAACTACAGCGCAAGGCAATACCGGCTTGGGCTTTTGGGCACTTCAATCTACTACTACAGGTAATTACAACACGGCTACCGGTGTTAATGCACTTCAATCTAATACCACCGGTAGCTTTAACACTGCCTATGGTGTGCTTTCGTTAGCAGTAAACACTGCAGGTAGCAATAACACAGCAATGGGTAGCTGGGCCTTACAAAATACTACAGGCTCAGGCAACGTGGCGCTTGGTTACCAGGTAATGCAAACCAATACCTCAGGGGCCAGCAATGCTGCTTTGGGTACACAGGCGTTATACACCAACTCAACAGGTAATAACAATGCTGCTTTAGGTTACCAGGCAGGCTACTTAAATACAGGCAGCGGCAACGTAATGCTGGGTTACCAGGCCGGTTACAATGAAACTAACAGCAACAGACTTTATATTGACAACAGCAACACCGCAACGCCGCTTATTTACGGAAACTTTGCCAACAACAGCGTAACAATTAACGACAGCCTTATTAGTAAATACTTTAAAATGACTAATGGTGCTGCTAATGGTTATCTGTTACAAAGCGATGCTGCCGGCAACGGAAGTTGGGTGGCTGCCACTGCACTTGGCTTAGATACACAACAACTTTATTTAAACGGTACTACATTAAGTATAGGGGGCCAAAACAGCGTTTCTTTAAGTGCTTTAACCGGTTGGGGCTTAACCGGCAACAGCGGCACAACAGCGGGTACTAACTTTATTGGCACTATTGATAATGTGGATTGGGTAGTTAAAACCAATAGTACTGAACGTATGCGCGTAATGAATAACGGCAAAGTTGGTATTGGTACGACTGCGCCTAAACAAACATTTCACGTGTCAAGCGGTGGGGCAAGCGGGCTAACCGCTCAATATGGTGCTGCCGTGCTTATTACCGATGCCAATATTCCGCGTATTTATTTTGAAGATTTAAGCGGCGCTACCGGCAAAAAACTCATGAACATAGATTACGAAGATTCAGTAATGCACGTGGGTTCTTTAACTGATGATGCGGTAAGTTGGTATAATAGAAATATTTTAAATATAACTTACCAGGGTGCCGTAGGTATAGGTATGAACCTGCCAAAAGCTTACTTAGATATTATAGGTAACAATAGCGGTACGCGTAGTTTAAGATTGCGTAGCGGCAATAGTTCAAACGGTTTTTCAAGCAGCCAGGTTGTTATGAGTTGGAATGGCGGAACCGGCTATTCACACGCTATTAAATCGCGCCATAACAGTAGTGCTACTTCAGGCAACGCCCTTGATTTTTACGTATGGAATCCTAATGCAGATAATGTAGATTCCATTGGTAGCCGCCAGGTTATGACGATGGAAGGAAGTGGCAAAGGACGCATAGGTATAGGCACTACAGCTCCCGACACAACACTACATGTGGTTGGTTCCATAAAAATGGTTGATGGCAACCAGGGCACCGGCAAACTAATGGTAAGCGATGCAAACGGCGTTGGCATATGGACAGCCGCCTCAACTGCTGTAAATGGTGCCGCCTGGACTTTAACCGGCAATAGCGGCACAACCGCGGGTACCAACTTTATTGGTACAACTGATAACGTGGATTGGGTAATTAAAACGAATAACACAGAAAGGGCAAGAGTAACCGGTGCAGGCAAAGTAGGTATTGGCGTAAGTAACCCAACCACTCAATTACAGGTAAGTAATAATCTGGGTGTTGATTATGGAAACAATAACCCCGGTGACTTATCAGCTGGTGCCTTAACGTTTGGCTTTGGTTTATCGGGCGAGGGTATTGCCTCTAAGCGCACATCCGGCGGAAACCAATACGGCTTAGACTTCTACACCAATTCAACTAACCGTATGGCAATAAGCTTAAGCGGCAATGTTGGTATAGGCACAAGCAGCCCTAATGTATTGTTAACTGTATCAGCGCCTTTTTCAACTAACCTTAATCCTATTGCTTCTGTTAACACCACAGGCAACCAACCGTTAATAGTGGGTCAAACCACGGGCAACTTAGGTGTAATGATTGGTTACGATGGTAATGATATACAAGGCCGCACCGGGGCAAGTTTTATTACAAACGGCAACTTAACCCTTAACCGTTATGGCGGTAATGTAGGTGTCGGCACAAACAATCCATTAGATAAATTGCATGTAGCCGGTTCAATACGTATGGTAGACGGTAACCAGGGTACTAATAAAATAATGGTGAGCGATGCTAACGGCACAGGAAGCTGGCAGAATGCTTCAAGCATTTTAAACAGCACGGCATGGTCGCTTACCGGCAATAGCGGCACGGTTGATGGCGTGAACTTTATTGGTAATACCGATAATGTTCCGTTTACCGTACGAACCAATAATCAGCAAAGCGGTAGAGTTGACCCTCTTTTATCTAACGCCTTTTGGGGGTACTGGGCAGGCAGAAGCAATACCAGCGGTACACAAAATACCGCAACCGGTACAAATGCATTGTTGAATAACACAACCGGCCAGCAAAACGTGGCTATAGGTGTGGGCGCACTTGAAAACAACGCCGGTGTCTCGCAACTTACCGCTGTAGGTGCATTTGCCCTTCAGGCTAATACCAGTGGCGATGGCAATGTGGCTATAGGTTATCAGGCTTTAACCAATAATACCACGGGTTATTACAATACAGCCCTGGGCTACCAGGCAATGCTGGCCAATGTTGACGGCGGCTATAATACAGCCCTGGGCGTATATACCTTAGGTTCTAATACCAGCGGTTCTATAAATGTAGGTATTGGCATATCAGCTTTAGGCTCCAATACTACCGGCAGCCGTAACCTTGCCGTAGGTATGAACACACTAGCAGCCAATACTACCGGCTCTAACAACAACGCCTTTGGTGTTGATGCACTTGGTGATAATATTACAGGTGATTACAATGAAGCACACGGTTACCGTGCATTAGAAATGGTTACTACAGGTAGTGGTAACATTGGTATAGGTTACCAGGCAGGCGAAACCAATACCACCGCTAATGCTAACCTTACAGGTAATTACAACATTTACGTAGGGTACAATTCCGGTCCGGGTACGGCCACCCAGCTAAACAACTCAATAGCCATTGGTAAAAATGCCTTGGTTAACGCAAGTAATTCAATGGTATTAGGTGGCACCGGGGCCGATGCTGTAAACGTTGGCTTAGGAACAACCACCCCGCTTGATAAGTTGCACGTGGTAGGAAGCATACGCATGGTTGATGGCAACCAGGCAGCAAACAAAGTAATGGTAAGTAATGCCAACGGTACAGGAAGCTGGCAGAATCTGTCAACCGTGTTGGGTAATACCGCATGGAGTACTACCGGCAATTCAGGTACCAGCGCAGCTACAAACTTTGTAGGTACTACCGATGCAGTTGATTTTGTAGTGCGCACCAACAACACCGAGCGTATGCGTGTATTAAGCGGTGGCAATGTGGCTATAGGCGCTACTACTGCAGGCGAACGCTTATTTATACAAGGCGCCAATAACGGCACCGCTGTTGTATCTATTAATCAAACGGGCACTACAGCTTACACAGGTATTAACCTGCAGCGCAGCGGCAGCGAAATATGGTTTGCCGGTATGAATAACGCAGATAATGATTTTGTACTACGTAACCTGGCCGCTAATGATTTAATTACCGTTAAAACTACCACAGGCAATGTAGGTATTGGAACAACTGCCCCTACGGCCAAGCTATCCTTTGATGGTGATGCAGACCGTACTGTATGGATGGAACGCAGTACAGCAGCTGGTGATGGTAATGACCTAATAGTACAAGCCGGTGGCACATTAGCCGGCCAGGCGGATAAGAATGGCGGCGACCTGATTTTAAGTGGCGGTATAGCTACAGGCAACGGCAGTAGTTTAAGCCAGGGTGGTTCAGCTGTTATATTCAAAACAGCCTCGCCAATGGGTAGTTCATCAAGCCTTGATGTAACACCGAACGAAAAAATGCGTTTAGCAGGCAATGGCATGCTGGGTATTGGTACTACAACACCGGGTAACATGATAGATGTGCAGAACTCTTCAGTAGCTACCATAAGTATACGCACTACAGCACAGGCATCCTACTTCGCTACAGGCGCTGTATCGGGTCAGGAAGCAGCCATGAAGTTTAATACTGGTACCAGCCAACGTTGGCTAATGGGCAAATCAAACACCACCGAAACGGGCTCCAATGCCGGGTCTGATTTCTTCATCAATCGTTATGATGATGCCGGGTCTTTTATTGAACAGCCATTTGTAATTAAACGCTCCACCGGTTACGTGGGAATAGGTACCGGCAACCCAACACAGGCTAAGCTGGTAGTAAACGGTTCACAGAATACTACCATAGGCTATGGCTATCTTAACTCAAGCGGTGCTGTTGGCACTATAGGTTCTGCTAGTGTGCCCTTATCTATTTATGCCAGCGCCCGTATAGCAGCTACTGAATTTGATGCTTATTCCGACGCGCGTATTAAAAAGGTGATTGGCATATCAAACAGCGAAAAGGATTTGAACACCCTGGCCGATATAAAAATTACTGACTATACATTCATTGATACCGTTGGCAAGGGCAAAGGGTTGAATAAAAAAGTTATTGCCCAGGAATTAGAAACGGTTTACCCGCAGGCAGTAAATAAAATTACTGACTTCATTCCAAACATTTACAAACTTACCGAAATACAGAACGGTGAAATAAAAGTAGTTAACGACTTAAAACCCGGAGATGTAGTGAAGCTGATATTTGCTGACCGCGAGGAAGTATTAAGCGTAATAAGCGCCAATGCTAACAGCTTTACGGTTAATGTTAGCGATAACGGCAAAGTATTCGTGTTCGGTAAAGAAGTAAACGACTTCCGCACAGTTGATTACGAAGCCTTAACCACCCTGAATATTTCCGCTACTCAGGAGTTATTGAAAATGATTAACCAACTGCAACAAAACAACAACACGCTGCAAAACAAAAACAGTGAAATAGAAAGTAAAATGGCAGGCATGCAGAACGATCTTGAGCTTATTAAGAACGCTTTACAGCTAAAGGCCACCAATAACAAATAAGGTTCTTCACACACTTACTCTTTTAGATTAGGTGTAAGCGGCAGGCGGGGGTCTGCCGCCTTTTTTTTGCCTGTTAAACAGTATGATTTGAATCAGTCTTTCAAAAAGGGTTTCTGAGGCAATTTTCGGCGGTAAAATCGCATTCATGAAAAAAGCGCGGACATTGGCTGAGCCATTTAAAATTAAAATGGTAGAGCCTTTAAAAATTACTACACCTGAATACCGTAAAGAAATTCTGAAGAAAGCAGGCTACAATCCTTTTCTAATCCGTAGTGACGATGTGTACATTGATTTGCTTACGGATAGCGGCACTTCTGCTATGAGCGACCACCAATGGGCGGCAATAATGTTGGGTGATGAATCATATGCAGGGGCGCATAGCTGGGAGCACTTAGAAAGCAAAGTAAAAGCGCTTACTGCTATGCCTTACGTTTTACCCACACACCAAGGGCGCGCAGCTGAACGTATTCTATACGGCATACTCGGGGGCAAAAACAAGGTGTTCATCAGCAACACACACTTTGATACTACGCGGGCTAACATTGAGTTTACCGGCGCTACCGCCTATGATTGTTTGTACGGTGAAGCCCTGAACCCCGATACGGAACTGCCCTTTAAAGGGAATATTGACCTGGATAAAACGGAAGCCCTGATTAAAAAAGCAGGGGCCGAAAATGTTGGCGCTGTAATTTTAACGGTAACCAATAACTCAGCCGGCGGCCAACCTGTTAGTATGGCAAACGCTATTGCTTTACGCAAACTGTGCAATACCTACGGTGTGCTGTTTGTTATTGATGGTTGCCGCATTGCCGAGAACAGTTACTTTGTAAAACACCGCGAAGCAGAATATAGCAACAAAACCTACTATGAAATAGCGCAGCAAATGTTAGCACTGGCGGATGCCTTTGTAATGAGCGCTAAAAAAGATGCCTTAGTAAACATGGGCGGCCTGCTAACGTTAAAGGATAAAGCATTGGCCGAAAAATGCACCAACCTGCTTATCATTTCTGAAGGATTTGCCACCTACGGCGGTTTAAGCGGCCGCGATATGGAAGCCATAGCCGTAGGGCTTGATGAAGTTTTTGACCCTGACTATTTGCACTACCGTATAAAGAGCACTGAATATTTGGGCAGACATTTGTACGAAAAGGGCGTACCCGTAATGCGGCCTTTTGGCGGGCATGCCATTTATATCGATGCAAAAAAACTTTACCCGCACATTCCGGTTGAACAGTTTCCCGGGCAGGCTTTAGTGTGTGATTTGTACGTTTCCGGCGGCATACGTTGTGTAGAGGTAGGGTCAGTAATGTTTGGCAAGTACGATGAGAAAGGAAAACTTATTCCCGCTGCCAACGAACTGGTCCGTTTGGCTATACCACGCAGGGTATATACCCAAAGCCATATTGATTATGTGGTAGACGTATTTGACGATATACTGGAAGAAAAAGCATCTTCTACCGGTTTAAGCATAACCTACGAACCTCCGTTTTTAAGGCATTTTACAGCCCTGTTTGAAAGGCTGTAGCCATTAAAATCTTTCTCGCATAAATTCCAAAATACTAATTATTTTAGCATAAGCTAATAATAATAGCTTATGGACATACCTGAAGAAGAGCAGGGCAAAAGCATAGTGCATTTTGACCTTGATGAGTTTTTTGTTTCAGTAGAACGCTTGCTTAATAGCGAATTAAACGGCAAGCCCGTACTGGTAGGCGGTATTACTGACCGGGGTGTGGTGGCTTCGTGCAGTTACGAGGCACGCGGCTTTGGCATATACGCAGGTATGGCTATGAAAATTGCCCGCAGGCTTTGCCCCGAAGCAGCCGTGGTGCGTGGCGATTCAGGTAAATACAGCAAACTATCAGCCGTTGTTACCGATATACTTCGCGAGAAAGTTCCCCTGTTGGAAAAGGCCTCGGTAGATGAGTTTTACATAGACATGAGCGGTATGGATAAAATTTTCGGTATTGCTAAATACGCTACCGAAATACGTAGCCAGATTATGAAACAAACCGGCCTGCCTATATCTATGGGCCTGGCCAAAAACAAAACTGTTTCAAAGGTGGCCACCAGCGTATCAAAACCTAATGGTAAAATGGCCATTCCATTAGGTGCTGAAAAAATTTTTCTGGCGCCTTTACCAGTAAAGCGGCTGCCAATGGTAGGCAACGAAACCTTCAATGTGCTACGCGAACTTGGCGTACAAAAGGTGCATACGCTGCAACAAATGCCGCAAAAAGCATTAGAAAAAGTATTCGGCAAAAACGGACATACCCTATGGCTACGCGCACAGGGCATAGATAACACACCGCTTAAACCGTTTTATGAACGCGAATCCTTATCGCTGGAACGCACCTTTGACCGCGATACTATTGACCTTACTAAACTGCGCAACATACTGCGTGCTATGGCTGAAGGAATAGCCTATCAATTGCGTTTAGGCAACAAGCTAACGGCCTGCATAACGGTAAAAATCCGTTACAGCGATTTACAGACTTATACCCGGCAAGAAAGAATAGCCTACACCAGTTGCGACCACATTATTGTAGAAAAAGCGCTAACCATATTTGATAAGCTTTTTGAACGCAGGCAATTGATACGCACCATAGGATTGCGGTGCAGCCATTTAGTAGGTGGCGGCCACCAGATAAACCTGCTGGAGGATTCAGTGGAATTGATACAGCTTTATCAGCAAATGGATTACCTGCGCAAAAAATACAAGCATAGCAGAGTAATAACAAAGGCCGCTATAATGGACCAAACCAATTTAGATGTGTGGGACCCCTGGAGCGGAGAACCTCCTACCCCACCGGCACACCGGCATTATTAATTATTTGTTGCCCGGCTTTTGTGCAAAAACACCCGATTGCGGTTGGCTGTTATAAGGGGCCATTGTAGGATCCAGTTCCCTGGCCTTGTTATAGCTTTCCTCGCTCATTTTAGCATTGCCCACCATACGGTAGCTTACAAACAGGTTCATGTACGCCGCCTTGTATTTAGGGTTTAGTGCTACCAGTTTGTTCGCCGCCTCAATAGCCTCAGGGTAGCGGCCCGAAAGACCATAAGCAACGCCAAGGTCCTCCCAATACAATTCAACCTTAGGGCTGGCCTCTGTTGCCTTTTTCAAATACTCTATTGCTAAAGGAAAATTACCCGCTACTTTACCAAAGCCTGTTCCTATTTTATAATAATCTTCACCGGCAACGGGGCGCTTTTGCGAACCTATATTCAGCCAATATTCTACAGAATCCTGCTGATTTAGTTTAGCCGAAACGTATGCCAACAAAAACCTATAGGCCTCTTGCTCAGGTTTAATGCTTCTTGCTAAAAGCAAATACTTTTTAGCCGAATCAGGTTTATTGATTTCGTTATACAGAAACCCGAGATTAAAGAAAGCATCGTAACTGCCATTCACATTAAAGCGCGCTGCATTGGCATACATAGGGATAACCTCTTCGGGCTTATGCCGGCGGTTATACCAACTGTTACCTAACAACACCCATGCGTTGGAATGGCTTGGGTAAATACGTATTGCCTCATTTAAATGCGCTATGGACGAGTCCAACAGCATATGCGATATAGTAGAATCAGGCAGCGAGTTCAGTGAGTTCAACAATTGGTCATCGGCACGTAAATCGCAGAAGATAGTGCGGATAACGCCGCTATCGCGCAAACGAGAAATATCTGAGTTCGCAGCCTTGGCCAAATCGCCACCCACTGAGGTTTGTATTTTAGCAGAGTTAGGACTCCAACGAACATCGCGGCGGAAAAGTGTAAAGCTGTCCTTCCAGTCAAAATTACGTGTAAACGTTTTTGCTGAATACAGCACGCCTACCAATAGCAGCACACCCAAAACAATCTTGCTATCCAGCTTATAACGCTCGGTTGAACGCACAAACAGGTACGCCAGCAAAATGCAAAAGCCAAGCGAACTCATGTAAATAAAGCGCTCATTCATTAACACACCTACGGTAAAGAAAAAGTTAGAGGCTACCGAAAAGGTGACGAAGTAAAATAGTATGCAATACGATACTATGCTCTTTTCTTTTAACCCTATAAAGGCATACACCAATAAACCTATGTTTAGCAGAAACGATAACCAAAACACCAGGCTATCGAACCCAACAAAAGGAATTTGGTTGTAGTAGTAATCATGCGTTAGCGGATGCGGCAACACCAGCGTTTTAAAGTAATAAGCAAAGGTTACAAAGGTGGTGGCAAAACATTCTTTATAGAAAGTGTATTCACCTGTTACCTTATCGCGGTATAAAAACGGAGTAATGCGTTGTTCATTAGGTTTAATACCGCCTTTAGCTAATATGTAGGGGTTGTTTAATACTTCAGGGGTATCCTGCCCTAAACCCGCCTTGGTGCTTGAACTGCGCAGCCCTAAGAAAATACCGCCGGCTACCAAAAACGGAAGTAATACTATGGCGTAATGCTTCATTTTAGCCTTGGTAAAAAAGAAAAAGGTTAAAGGTATTACAGCAAAAAACGTAATGGCGTTCTCCTTGGAAAGCAAGGCGATGAAAAACACCAGCGTGCCCCATAGCACATGCACAATTTTATCGGTGCGCACATACTTAACGGCAGCAACAAGCGCCAGTAACGAAAACAGCATACACATTACCTCATCGCGCCCCTTAATGTTGGCTACGGCCTCCGTATGTATAGGATGGGCGGCATAAAGGAGCGTCGCAAAAAAGGCTACGCCAAAATCTCCATACTTTGTTTTTAACGCATACTTTGCCGGTATAATTAAGGTAAGCAGATAGTAAAGCACCACACTGGTAAGCGAAAACAGCAGCACATTAATAAAGTGGCTGAGAAACGGACTTAAGTAAGGGTCCTGGTCGCCTATTATCACATTCTGGTCGGTAATTACATCGCGCTTATCGCCTTTCATGTGGCGCGTTATTTCATACTCTACCGAAAGCAAGGCCATACTTAAAGGGCGGTAACGGCCACCGCTAACCAGCATAGCGCCGCGCTCGCCAAAAAAGCCTTCAAACATATCATGCGTAAAGTGCTCTTTAATACCGGCTGTACCTTTCTTGGTGTATTTATTATCGGTTACAACAATTACATCATCAATGGCATACTTATTCCATAAGGTGTTGGAATAGATAAGGAATGAAAAGAGGAAAATGAAAAAGTAAAGAATAGAAGGCGGCAACTTTTTTGCCGGGGTAACAGGGGGAGCAACGGGTGCTGGTTCCTTTACACTTGTCTTCGATTTCAGATTCTGTTTGGCCACTTCCTTTCTGTTTTAGCCGCCAAAATAAAAAAGGTTATCGGGCGGACAATTTCCTGAATAATTGAGCAATAATGATAACTAAAAACGATGGAAGCCAAACCCATACTAATTCACTTTTTATAACCCGCCAGCCCCATTCGCTGAAAAACTGCGTTACCCCTATAGGCGAAACCTTTATAGGCCGGAAGGGAAAGAAATAACGGGTGTTATCAAAAGGCGAAAAGAAAGCCACGCCAAGGCCACCGGTAGTCATAGCGTCCAGTATCGGGTGTGAGGCTGTTGCCAGAAAAAAGAAGAGCAATAAAAGCCACCAGCGTTTGGTGCCAAATTTCTCGGTATTGTAAAAAGTAAAGGTTACTACCAAGGCCAATAAAAGCGCAAACACAAAAGAGTGCGTAAAACCGCGGTGCCCCCAGAAACTATCATATGGTACGCCCAGTTTAAAACCAATGGCGTCCGCATCGGGTACGGCAGCGCAAAAGGCGCCCAGCAGCCAAAACTTCCAGTCCATTCCCTTAGCGCTAAGGTGCTTACTTAACTTAGTAAGGCTGCCAATGCCAAAGGAAGCTACTGCATGCGAAAAAGCTGAAGCCATAAGCGGGATTATAAAAGTTTATAGCGCTTGCCCGGTAAAGCCACCAGCAAGCCATTCATTTCCATCTCTAATAAAGTAACCGCTAACGAGCCCGAGTTTATTTCGCAAAGGGCAGTTAAGGTATCTATATCACTTTCCCCCTTCTCGTTTAACACATCAAAAATCGCTTTTTCTTCGGCTGATAGATTAAGCGCCAACTGCCTTTGCTGAAACTTAGGTTTTGCATCCGCATCACCGGGCAGCCAGTTCATGGCCGACCAAAAATCATTTACATTTTCAATTAAGGTGGCTTTGTTGCTCTTTACAAGCAGGTTGCAGCCTGCACTGAATTTATCTGTAGTTCTTCCCGGGTAAGCAAATACATCGCGGTTATAGCCATGGGCAAGGTTGGCTGTAAGCAAAGCACCACCATCAGCTGCTGATTCAATTACAATCACCGCATCGCTCATACCGGCCACAATCCTGTTTCGGTTAGGAAAATTATGCGGCTTCATTTCTTCTGTTGAGCGGTACTCGGTTAACAATCCACCTTGCTCTATCATTTTCTTCGCCATGTTTTTATGCTGCGCGGGGTAAAGTGTGTTTAAACCATGGCCTAAAACGCCCACCGTGTTTACCCCATTCTCCAAGGCTGTTTGGTGGGCAACCCCATCAATACCATAAGCCAGTCCGCTTACTACCAGTACCCCTTGTTCGCTTAAACCCTGCACCAGCTTTTTGGTAACCTCTTTTCCATATTCCGTAGCGCGCCGGGTTCCTACAATGGCCACCACCTTATCAGCATTAAGGTTTGCATTTCCCTTGTAGTAAAGCACCATGGGCGAATCATTGCATTCTTTTAAGCGCTGCGGGTATTCTGCATCTGTAAAAAACAGTGGTGTAATACCGTATTCCTCTATAAACTTAAGCTCTGCTTCGGCCTCAGCCATTACATCGGCTTCAACAATGCCACGTGCGCGCTCCTCACCTATCAAGGGTATTTTCTCCAGCTTCCCTTTCGATGCCTTAAAAACTTCAGATGCACTGCCGCAATAGGCTATAAGGTTTTTAGCCAACACAAAGCCCACATTAGGCAATAAGGTAAGGGCTATACGGTAAAGCGTTTCGTTTGCGGCGCTATTCACTAATTGTATTTATTTTGAGGCTGTCAAATTTAGAATTCCTGCTGATGCAAAAGTTACTTAGCGCCTTTATTTGCTGTGTTTTTATTGTTAATGGTTTTGCACAAACCTATTCCGATAGCGGACCTGAAAATAATTACCGCTCAGTTACCAATCCCTATTACTGGAAGAACCGCAAACCGTTTGAAGGCTACTGGCAACAGGATGTTCATTATAAAATTAAGGCTTCCATTGATGAAACCACGGATATAATTACCGGCAACGAGGAGTTAACCTACTACAACAACTCCCCCGATACACTTTATTACATATACTTCCATTTATATCAAAACGCTTTTCAGCCCGGCTCCTACCTCGATAACCTTCAGGAAAATAATGATATGCACCCGCGCTACGGCAAATATGAAAGCGCCGGCCTGGGAACACAGATTGACGAATTGAAAAGTGACGATGAAATTTTAAAAACGCAGTTAGATAATACCATACTGAAAGTGTTTTTAACCAAACCGCTTTTACCTAACAGCTCACGCAGTTTCAATTTAAAATTCCGCACCTTTTACGATACGGGCACTACGCGCCGCCGCATGAAAAAATATAAAGCCTCAGGCTTTAATCACTACAACGGTTGTCAGTGGTACCCTAAGGTTTGCGTGTACGACCGCAAAAGCGGTTGGAACACCGACCAACATTTGAACAGGGAATTTTACGGCGACTATGGAACCTTTGATGTAGAACTGACCTTTGCAAGTAATTATATTCTGGAGGCTACCGGTGTATTGCAGAATGAAAAAGAAGTATTGCCTGATACCCTGAAAAAGAAGTTAGACATCTACAATTTCAAAAATACCAAGTGGGACACTATACCTTCTATCATTATTAAATACAAAAAAGGCGAAACTAAAACCTGGATTTACCACGCCGAGAACGTGCATGACTTTGCCTTTACTGCCGACCCTACCTATAGAATACACGATACTATAATTTATCCGGGCCGTGCAAATGGCGCAGGCGTGCGTTGCGTGGCTATAGTGCAGGAACCTCATGCAAGCGGCTGGCAAAATGCAAGTGAATACCTGGCGAAAATTATTACGGTATTCAGCAGGGATTTTGGTGTATTTGAATACCCGAAAATTGTTGTGGCCGATGCCGCCGATGGTATGGAATACCCCATGATAACTATGGACGGCGGGCGCGATAAGGAATACCACGGCTTGTTGGTGCACGAGGTTGGGCACAATTGGTTTTACGGTATGATAGGCAATAACGAAACCTATCGCGCTATGTTGGATGAAGGCTTTACGCAGTTTTTAACCAGTTGGGGCATGGAAGCCATAGACGGCAAAACAGTTGCCTACGACACTATTAAGCAATGGTATATCCGCAAATTTTACGAACCAACCAATGCGCGCGATAGTAAGGTATTCTACGGCTATTTAGCTGACGCCATTCAATACAATGATGAGCCGCTAAATACACACAGCGATGGTTTTAATGGTGCACTGGGCCAAGGTGGCGGTTACCGCCACGTTTATATGAAAACCTCCACTATGCTGTATAACCTGCAGTATGTGTTAGGTGATTCATTATTTTCTGCGGCTATGAAACATTACGTAGCCCAGTGGAAGTTTGCGCATCCTTATCCGGAAGATTTCAGAAACTCCATTAGCCAGTTTACACACCTTGACCTGAATTGGTTTTTTGATGAGTGGATGGAAACCACCAAGAATATTGATTACAAAGTTGGGCGCATTAAAAAAGGAAGATTTAAAGACGAATACGAGATAACCATTATCCGCAAGGGGCGCATGCAAATGCCTATTGATTTGCGCGTTATCGCCAAAAATGATTCGGTATACGATTACTACGTACCAAACACCTGGTTTGAGAAAGAAACCAAAGCAGAAACTTTAGGTAAATGGTATGGTTGGGATAAGTTGCAGCCTACCTATGTTGCCCACGTTACCATACCCGGCGGAATTAAGAATGTAATTATAGACCCCAGTGAACGACTGGCGGATATTAATATGCTGGACAATGCGAAAAAGGTAAAAGCCGAAGTGCGTTTTGATAGCCGCATTTATCCGTTCCCAAGTTGGAAGAAATACCGCATATATATGCGGCCCGATATATGGTGGAATGCCTATGATGGTTTTAAACTGGGCATTAACATCAATGGCAATTACATGGGGATTAAGCATAACTTCTCGTTTACAGCCTGGGTAAATACACACCTGGCGCAGGGTGGAGACCGTTATTTCTTTACCAATGAAATGAAAAAGAAAGCCGGTTGGTTCAGCTACAACTTCAGCTACTCTACGGCAATTGATAAAGTATTTAAGAAGTCTACCTTCTACTTCCAGAGCCGCTGGTTGGATGGTTGCGAAATGTATAAAACAGGTATTACCAAACAACTTCCGCAAAACGTATCGCTTGATTTTAATATTAAGGCCTTTACCCGTAACCGCGAGGAATGGAGAAACTACCTGCTTTACCCCGGTGAATGGAGTACTATATGGACCACTGCTAAAAAGTTTAATGCCTCCATTAACGTAACAGCCACCTACGTGTACAATAAAGAGAAGTTTAACGGCTATATGACGGGGCACTTGCGCAGCGGCTTGTTGGGCAATTCGTTCGATTATCACTATTTCGAATTTACCAATGTGCTTAAAGCCAGCGTTTGGAAACTGGATTTTCGCACACGCATTTACGGACGTATAGGCACCGGCCGCGATTTACCAAGTGAAAGTTCGCTATTCCTGGCAGGCGGAAACCCTGAAGAAATGATGGATAGCAAATACTACCGTGCTGCGGGTTTCGTACCCGAAGGTTGGGGCTATCGTTACCGCGATGATATAAGCCACCTGCATTTTGGTGGTGGATTAAACATGCGTGGTTATGTTGGTTACCTTGTGCCCGAGCTGGATAAAAACGGTGTTATTATGCCAACCTATAAAGGGCCATCAGGTTTCGCTATTAATGCCGAGGTGGATTTTAACCGCATAGTACGAGTAAAGAAGCAAAACCTTAAAGACTGGGTGCAATTAAACACCTACCTGTTTGGTGATGCAGGCGCAATGGGTTATAGCAATAGCAGCAATAAGCAACAACTCTCGCAGGTTCGTTTTGATGCGGGCGCCGGCCTTGCCTTAACCATAAAAAAATGGGGGCCTCTGCAAAACATTCGCCCGCTTACCTTCCGCTTTGATGTACCTTTCTTCATCAGTCATTCGCCTTACGTAAATCAAAATCACTTTGCTTTCCGCTGGGTAGTAGGTATAAGCCGCACCTTCTAATGATTATCGTATTCCGATGGGTGCCTTATTCGGCTATGGCCGTTTGGCCGTTCATCCTTATTAAAAAGGATGAAATGCGGCAGGATGTATCGCTCAAATACCACGAGAAGATACACCATCGCCAGCAGTTGGAGTTACTTATCATTCCTTTTTACCTGCTTTACCTGTTCAACTACTTAATTAACTTACTAAAATACCGGCAACACTTAAAGGCTTATAAAGAAATTGTTTTTGAGCGAGAAGCCTTTGCCAACGATAAAGACCTTAGCTATCTTAAAAAACGCCGTGCATTTGCCTTTTTGCGGTATTTATAGATTACCGAAAGCCCCGCTATATTTGTTGCATGAAAGTTGCTGTTTTCAGAAAGACTGTTTTTAATGCCGCCCATCGCCTTTACCGTAAGGACTGGAGCATAGAGAAAAACAAAGAAGTATTCGGTTTATGTGCCAACGAAAATTACCATGGGCATAATTATCGTTTAGATGTAAAAGTTACCGGTGAAATTGACCCTGAAACAGGTTATGTAATTGACGTTAAGGAATTGGACAATTTGGTAATGAAAGAAGTTCATGCACGCTTTGACCACCAGAATTTAAACGAGGATACGGCAGAGTTTAAAAATCTTAACCCCACTGGTGAAAATATAATAGTAGTTATTTATAATATTTTACGCCCTAAGCTGGATAGTAAATACGATTTACAACTGCGCTTATGGGAAACGGAACGAAACTATTTTGAATACCCAGCTTCATAGTTCCGTTAATGTCGCCATCCTTTAATAAAACGCTTTATCCCAATTGGCTTTACCACAGTTTATTCGCATTGCTGTGCATTGTAGTAACTGCTTTTCAATGGAAAGCACTGTGGCTACCTTATTACTGGGATGAGTTAGGTGTTTATGCCCCTGCTGCCAACGCGCTTTATGAGCACGGATTAAGTCTTATGCCGGGCGCTTTAGATCCCGAGTTTTCACGCGGACATCCGTTACTATTTGCTTTCCTGGGGGGCACAGCTTTCAAACTTTTCGGTAGCAATGTTTTTACAGCCCACGTATTTGCCTTCAGTGTTTCATTACTGTTGTTATTGGCTGTTTACTGTAAAGCCGGAAAGTACTATGGTTATTTTAATGCCTTAGTTACCGTTACGCTTATTGCTGTGCAACCTTTCTTCCTTGGTCTTTCAACCTTGTTACTGCCTGAAATACTATTGGCCTTGTTTGCCTGGCTGGCGTTAACCGCTTTTTACGAAAACAAATACGCTTTAGCCGGTCTGTATAGCACGCTTGCCATATTTACAAAAGAAAGCGGCATACTGCTGCCTTTCACCTTTGCAGCATTCATCATTTTTCAGCAACTGTTTTACCGCAAGGAAAGCAAGAGTCAGTTAAAGCCTTCATTGCTTTTTCTATTGGCGCCCTTTCTTTTTTTCGGACTTTTTCTGCTGGTGCAAAAAGCGCAAAACGGCTGGTATTTTTTTCCTTACCACGTAAGTACCGTTTCATTAGAAGTGGCTACGGTAAAAGAGCACTTTAAGAACTTTTTCAACTTTTTAATCTGGAATCAAAACAGGTATTGGTGGAAATGGATTTTAATTGGGGGCCTGATAGGCTGCATTGTAAAAGGCACTTTTACTAAAAACAGTTTTCGTAATAGTTTCCCTGTGCTGCTGGGCATTTTTATAGTGGGCAACTTATGTGCAAGCTCATTGGCTTTCTATATGGCCCGCTATGTTTTTCTGCTTCTTCCGCCGCTGGCCTTACTCGTTAGTTTAAGCCTGAGCAGCATAACGCAATCCATTGCTTTTAGAAGTATAGTTACAGGAGTGCTTATATGGGCAGCCATTAGTACAATGGATACCAATGTTTTCCATTACGAGGAGGATATAGCTTACCGTAAATCAATTTATAATCTTGTTGATGCGTTAAGCTATATGCGTGAAATTCAACAACCGCAGGATTCTGTAGGAGGGACCTTTCCCGCGTTTTATGCATTGACAACGCCTAATAATGGCTACCCCGGCTTAAAATACAGCCAACCAATACTAAATGGCAAGCACGGTAATTCCTATATCATAGAATCTGACCCCGGGGGTTGGATTGAGAACAAAAAGAATTTAGAAGTAGTTAAGGAGTTCAGGAATGGCTATGCCCGCACTACGATTTATAAAGCAGTCTACTTAAATACCACATCAAAATAAACCGGTAAGTGATCGGAATAACCGCCGGTGTATTTACCATTGGCATAGGTGCGATCAGGTATTGGCCCATAAGTAGGATGATTAAACAGTAACCAGGAAGGAGAATAAATATTGGCTATACCACTGCGTATGTAGTAGCGGCTTTCTTTATCTACCAAATTTTCAGAAACCATAAACTGGTCAAACAAATCACCTTTGCCTCTATAGCTTAAAGAATATTTCCCTGCCTTATACAACGGCAACATCAGATTTTGTAAACGTTGGCCACTTACCACCGGTGCTTTATACCTTGTAAGCACTGTAGTAGCGCTATCCGTTGGGTTGTCGTTAAAATCGCCCATTACTACAACACGGCTATATGGTTCACCCAAATAAAGGTTATCAATTTTAGCGCGTAAAACTTTTTCAGCAGTCATGCGCTTTACTTCGCTTTTCAGTACTCCATCTCTTCTGCTGGGCCAATGGTTTACAAAAAACCAAATGGGGTAAGCCTCATCAATAAACCCTTTATAGTAAAGTATGTCTCGGGTTTTATCACTGTCCAGTTCCACATGCAAGTAACTGTCAAACACTTCCTCAATTACATCAGCATTATACAGCAACGCCACATCAATACCTCGCTCATCCGGCGAGTCGTGGTGTACAATTTTCAAGTTAAACTTCTTTAAGGCCGGCTGTGCTATTAAATCCTCAAGCACTTTGTTGTTCTCTACTTCAGCAAGGCCTATTACCAAAGGGGCTATTGTATCGCATAAGGAGGAAACAACCTTTGCAACATGCGTAAGCTTCGTTTGATATTTAGCGCTATTCCATTCCTGCTTTGATGATGGCAGAAATTCTTCATCATCCGTATCAGGGTTATTAATAGTATCGAAAAGGTTTTCGGTGTTGTAAAAAATTACCCGTGCCGGTTTAAAAATAGATTCTTCCTGCTGGGCAGGCAGTGTATGGCACAAAAAGAAAAACAGAGGTAACAACAAATATCTCATTACAGGTATTCGCCCTTGGCTATCAGTTTTAGTTCTTCATCTGCCAACAAAGGAGAATAACCCAAAGCTAAAGCTTTTGAAATATCCATTGATACATCAGCAGGGCGCGGGGCAGCCATAGTAACATCTTTTTGCAAACAACTTTCAATTAAGCCCTCGTTCAACCCAAAAGCCTTTGCTGCTTTAAGGCCAAACTCATAGCGCGACAACCTTTGCTTGCCTGCAAGGTGTAAAACACCCGACTGCTTAAACAAAAAGTGAAGAATGCCTGCACTAATGCTCTTCGCTCCGCACACACTACGGTATTCGTCTAAAAACAATTTAACCTTTTCGCCGGCCTGTAGCTTCGCTAAAAACTGTTGCAGGTATTTCCCTTCTCCTGCTGTTTGCGAACCAAACATCAAGGGTAAACGCAACACCAATGAGTTGGGATAAATCTTCAAGGTATCTTCCTCTGCTTTCGCCTTTTGTTCTCCGTAAAGGCTCAAGGGATTTTTTGCATCGGTTTCGCGGTATCGGCCTTTCTTACCGTCAAATACCAAATCGGTTGAGGCAAACACAAAAGGAATATTCAAATCACTGCAAATGCCTGCAAGGTTTTCAGTGGCCTGTACATTTACCGCAAACGACTCTTCTTTATGCTGCTGGCAATAATTGGCATCGCTTATAGCCGCCAAATGAATAATGGCATCCGGCTCTATATCATCTATAATGTTTCCTGTTTCAATGTAGTTGGTGATATCGCACCTAAGCATGGCAGCATTTGCAAATGCTGCATTACGGTTATGGTACAAACCATATACTTCGTAAACAGGCTCAGCCAGGCGCAGTAAATGGTAACCCAAAAATCCGGCAGCGCCGGTTACCACTATCTTCTTTTTCATGCTTTACAATATACCGGGAATTATTTTGTAGGGAACAGCCTCGCAGTACTTTTCCCAATCTTTTCCGTACTTGTTGCGGCATTTCTGATCATCGCGAAAAGACCGATGCACTAACAGCACCGTAAGAAAAATGAGGTAGAAAAACGGAAACAGGTAGGAAAACCCGGTGGCGCAACTCCAGAAAAAGGCTGACAGCAATTCAGGCACATAATGAAAGTGACGGCTAACGCCCCAAAAACCTGAAGCCAGCAACAGGTTAGTTTTGCGCTCCCCCGTTTCAGTAGTATAACTCGCCTCTATTAATTGCGGTTCGCGGCCCCAAATTTTAGTTTTACCCTTAGTAGCACGCACCACTTGCCGCTGCCAATCTGCCCAGTAATTCATCCATATTGCTATAAATCCGGCAACAAAAATAACGGCAGCCATCATCCAGTTTAAACCAATGGGGTGGTTAACCATAAACATAGTTGGCGAGGTGTAAACCGCAGGCACCCACACCAGGCAACCCCAGCAAATCATAAACCCTGCTCGGTCCACCTGTATATCCATGCTCTTCATATAGCCACTCTCCCATATAAAGAACTTGAACAGGTAAATGAAGAGTAAAGCGGCAGATACAATAATAGACCAATCCACCTTTCCATAAAGTTCATACTGCGCAAAGGGAAAAGAAACTACTGCTAAAGCCCAACCCGTCATACCGAAACGGCAATTGGTAAATTGCTTTACATCCCAACCTAATATGCGCGGAAACAACTCTGTGCCCCAATAGTAATCGAATATAAAATTACCCGTATGCGAATTATCGGAAGAGGAAGGGAAGAAACGTCCTTTAAAATACAGCACTAAACAAAAAACCAATGCGGTAATATTCAACGCCCCAAGTATATCACCAAAGTTTTGGTAGATAATAGCCGGCGAAAACAGCTTCAACCATAAGGTGCATATTAAAAAAAGGGCAAAGGTTATAAGGTAAGTAGCCAGGCCGTTATCAGTGTATTCAGGCACATTGCCTTTAGCGGTAACCGTGCCCTTGTATTTTCTACCGGGCACTACGCGCATCAGCAATAATTGCAACGCAGCAAAAATGCCAATGCACTTCCACGCAACTGCGCTACCCAAAAAGTGCGCACCCCATACATTAAAAATCAATTGGTAGAAGCCTTTGCTTTGTATTTCCTCCCAAAGTTTAAGGAATGAGCCGTCAAGGTTAGCTGCAGTGTGCCACATCAGCATGGCAAAAGGCGGACAAACAACAACTAAAAAAAGTGGAACTACGGTACGGGTAAAAAAATTACTTGTGGTGGTAGACCATCCTGACATAAGCGTGGGTTTAGTGCAAGTAAATTAAAATAACCAAATAATTGCACCTATGAAACGCCTTTCAGAAATGCTTATTGCTACAAATCAAGCAGCAAATCAACAGGGTCCATACCCAGCAGCATCTTGTGCGGGTTCTCCAGGTAATCCTTCACGCTAACTAAAAAGCTAACTGATTCTTTACCGTCAATAATGCGGTGGTCGTAGCTTAAGGCAACATACATCATTGGGCGTATTACCACCTGGCCATCTATTGCCATTGGGCGGTCCTGTATTTTGTGCATACCAAGTATAGCCGTTTGCGGAGGGTTGATAATAGGCGTACTCATTAATGAACCAAACACGCCACCATTACTAATAGTAAACGTACCGCCGGTCATTTCATCCATGGTTAACTGACCATCACGGCCTTTTATAGCTAACTCTTTTACCTTCTTTTCTATACCTGCAAGGGTTAAAGATTCCGCATTGCGTATAACCGGCACCACTAAGCCTTTAGGGGTAGAAACAGCAATTGATATATCGCAGTAATCGTGATAAACAATTTCGTTTTCCTCTATATATGAATTAACCGCAGGGAACTTCTCTAACGAAAGGCACACCGCCTTTGTAAAAAAGCTCATCATGCCCAGGCCTACTTCATTCTTCTTTTTAAATGTATCGCCGTATTTCTCACGTATTTTATTTATAGCCGTCATATCCACTTCATTAAAAGTGGTAAGCATAGCGGTTGAATTTTTTGAGTACACCAAACGCTCAGAAATAGTTTTACGTAAGCGGCTCATTTTCTCGCGGCGCTCGTTGCGGCTAAAAGCTTCGCGTTGTGGTAAGTTCAGTTTATTACGAACGGCAGCCAAAGCATCTTCCTTCGTAATTTTACCGCCGGTGCCGGTTCCTTTCACATCTCCGGCTTTAAGGCCGCCTTCTTCCAGTATTTTTTTAGCTACCGGTGTGGCATGTACATTCTCCTGCTTAGCAGTTTCAGCTTTAGGCTGTTCTTCTTTTTTCGGGGCTTCAGTTTTAGTTTCCTTGCTTTCCGCTTTCGGCGCTTTTACTTCAGCCTTTTTGGTTTCAGACTCAGCTTTAGCAGCAGGCTTAGCGGCACTTTCATCTATATTGCATATAACACCACCAACTTTTAAGTCCTCTCCCTCTTTTGCTACCAGTTTAACTACACCGGCAACAGGTGCAGGAATTTCCTGGCTGGCCTTATCCGTTTCTAATTCACAAACCGGTTGGTCTAACTCTACATAATCACCATCCTTAACCAAAAAGCGGCTTAAGGTTACTTCGGTAATTGATTCGGCTATTGCGGGAACTTTTAATTCTGTCATGTGTTCTTGATATATATCCTTATTCGTAAATTTCGGGATGCAATATTACCCAAAAAGCATGGATTAACATTGCCTGTAGGCGGAGATTACGAAAAGATAAAGGCAGGGTACACTATTTGAAGCCAACCAATTAAATAAGACCTATGCGAAAAACGCTTTACCTTCTGATTGCAGGCATTTTAAGCGTAATCAGGCTATCTGCGCAGTTAAGCACAACCGACCCTAATACCGGCACATTTGTAACTATGAACGGTATTGCTATTGTTAACATAGTTTATAACGATTCAGCGTATAAAGCCATAAGTAACGACCTGCATATAGATGTAAATTATGACAATGCCGAAATTATGCTAACCGTAGATCCGCATACTTTTCATACTACCAATGATACCCTTAACGCCATGTGGAAGAGAATGCCGCTGGATAACCTGTGGACCTATACCGGCAAACTAAACGTGCCTTATATTAATACTGAAGATAACGACCCTGAACCCGTGGCTACCGAAGGCGACTTTACCACCCCAACGCAAAGAATACATTTGGTGGGGCGTGGAGATCTGCACTGCGTTAACGACGCCTCTATAAAGTGCATTGTAACTTTAACCTTTCATATGGATTTATCGCGCCAACTATTAGATATAGCCGGCCTATGGGGTATGAAAGAAAGTATAACCGTTAGTATTAAACAGGCAACACTTGAGAAGGTAAAATAGGCTTTAGGAAAATGCCCTTTCCAGTATGGTTTCCTGTTCCTTAAGGTGAACCTTTTTATAACCTGTTGCCGGTGATGCTGAGTTTTTACGTGCTATGCCTTTAAGGCCCAGCTTCTCGTGCAAACGGGCGTGCATAAAATACCATGCGCCCATGTTCTCTGCCTCTTCCTGCACCCACCACACTTCCGCTTTCGGATATTTTTGTGATAAGGCAATCATCTTATCCTGCGGCACAGGGTAAAGCTGTTCTACACGCGCAATAACTACATCTTCAATTTTATCGCGTTCCTTTCTTTCCAGTAAGTCGTAATATATTTTACCTGTGCAGAAAAGAATTTTGCGCACCTTTTTTGCTTTAGGCTCATCCACCAGTAACTCCTGGAAACCGCCTGTCATCACTTTATCAATAGGCGAAACACACTTAGGATGGCGCAGTAAAGATTTAGGGCTCATTACCACCAACGGCTTGCGGAAAGGCCAGCTAACCTGGCGACGTATGGCATGGAAGAAATTGGCAGGGTCAGCAATGTTTACCACCACCATATTCATTTCAGCACACTGTTGCAAAAAGCGCTCTAACCGTGCCGATGAGTGTTCAGGCCCCTGGCCTTCGTAGCCATGCGGCAGTAACATTACCAGGCCGGTATTGCGTTGCCACTTGCTTTCGCCACTGCTTATAAACTGGTCAATTATAATCTGCGCGCCATTTACAAAGTCGCCAAACTGCGCTTCCCAAATAACCAATGGGTCCGGGCTTGGTAATGAATAACCGTATTCAAAACCCAATACACCATACTCACTAAGGTGTGAGTTATAAATAAAGAAACGGCCTTGCTTTTTGCCTAAATTACACAGGCGGCAATATTCTTTATCCGTATTCTCATCATTTATAACCGCGTGGCGATGCGTAAACGTACCGCGCTTAACATCTTCACCGCTAAGGCGTACATCTTTACCTTCCAATAAAATGCTGCCATAAGCCATCAATTCAGCAGCGGCCCAATCCAGCATACCATCTTCGCGCATCAACTTCTTACGCTCTTCCATATACTTCTGCACCTTGCGCAAAGGCACAAAACCTTCAGGTACTTTGGTAAGGCCATCAATAAGTTGTTCTACCATTTGTTTGCTAATGGCAGTTTCCGGCGAATTCTGAAAATCTTCAATTGTGGCCTTACGCAGTTTTTGCCAGGCTATTTCAGTAGGCTGTGGTTTATACGGCAGCGGGTGCTGCTTTACCAGGTTAAGGCGCTCCTGCAATTCATTCCAAAACTCCTTCTCCATGCGCTTGGCCATTTCAGCGTGTACGCTGCCTTCAGCTTCAAGGTGCTTAGAGTATACATCGCGCGGGTTGTCGTGCTTTTCAATAAGCTTATACATTACCGGCTGTGTAAACTTAGGGTCATCACTTTCGTTATGGCCCCAACGGCGGTAACACACCATATCTACAAAAATGTCCTTATTAAATTCCTGGCGGTATTCAGCAGCCAGTTCGCAGGCAAATACCGTTGCTTCTATATCATCGCCATTAACATGTATAACCGGCGCTTCTATGGTAGAAGCAATTGAAGTAGAATAATCGCTTGAGCGGGCTTCATCAAAATCAGTTGTAAAACCAATTTGGTTATTAATTACAAAGTGAATGGTGCCGCCGGTGTAATAACCATCCAGCTTAGCCATTTGCAATACTTCGTAAACAATACCCTGGCCTGCTACAGCAGCATCGCCATGTATTAGTATGGGTAGTATTTTATCGTAATCAGAACCGTAAATAGCATCAGCCTTAGCACGGGCAAAACCTGTAACTATAGGATCAACCGCTTCAAGGTGCGAAGGATTAGGCATCAGTTTTAAGTAAACCGATTTTTTATCGCTTACAGGGTATTGTGAGGAGAAACCAAGGTGATACTTCACATCACCATCGCCCATGGTTTCGTCATACTGTATGTTGCCCTCAAATTCGTTGAAAATTTCCTCGTAGGTTTTACCCATTATGTTGGCCAGTATGTTCAGGCGGCCACGGTGAGCCATACCAATTACCACTTCCTCTACTTTCATATCAGAAGCAGTACGGATAATAGCATCAAGGGCGGGAATGGTAGTTTCACCACCTTCCAGCGAAAAACGTTTTTCGCCTATATACTTTGTGCCAAGAAATTTTTCAAACACCACAGCTTTGTTCAGCATGCGCAGTATGTGCTCCTTCTTTTCTACGCTGTAGTTAATCTGCTTGCCTTTGGCTTCCACTCTTTCGCGGAAAAAATCCACTTCTGCTTTTAAGCGCACATGGCCCAATTCAAAACCCAGGCTGCCGCAATACATTTGCTTTAAGCGGTCAAGAATTTCGGTAAGGGTGGCATTGGGCAATCCAATTTCGGACCCTATACTGAACTTGCGGCTAAGGTCCTTATCCGTTAAACCGAAAAATTCCAGGCCCAACTCGGCTTTACGGTCTTTCCGCGGCTTTAAAGGGTTGGTTTTGGCTTCCAAATGGCCTTTACGGCGGTAAGCATCAATAAGGCGATATACCTTAAACTCATCGGCTGAAACGCCGGCTTTGCCATTTCCGTTATAATTGAGGCTGGCGAAGTCAAAACCCTCAAAAAATTTACGGAATTCAGGGTCTACCGAAGCGGGGTCGGTTTTGAAGTCACGATACAGATTATCAATGTATTCCGGGGTGGCATTAGCCAAAAAAGAGTAACTATCCATGGTAAAAGTCCTTCCAAAAGGGACAGCAAAATTAAGGGGTAAAATCGGATTTCTATAACCCTATTTGGAAATAAGCGCACTAAAGCTATATTTGCAGTCCTTTTTTAAAATAGTAGAAGAAATGGCAAATCACAAATCAGCCGAAAAACGTGCCCGTCAGGCAGCAAAACGCAGATTATTCAACCGTTATTACGCTAAAACTATGCGTAATGCTATCCGCGATATCCGTGCTGAAAAGAAAGAAGCTGAAGCAAAGAAATCTTTGCCTAAAGTATTGTCTGTTATCGACAAACTGGCTAAACGCGGTTATATCCACAAAAATAAGGCAGGCAACTTAAAGAGCAGCCTTATGAAGCGTTTTGGCGCGAAAAAGTAATCAGTACAGCTGAATCATATAGAAAGCTCTGCTTAGCAGGGCTTTTTTGTTTTGTAGTCACTCAACCCTATAAAAAAATAAAAGGCCCGCCGGAATACCGGGGGCCTTTGTTATAGAAATAAACAGGTTCCTGATTATTGGTTGGCAATAAACAGCTTGCGCGTGCTTACACCTTCTTTAGTAACAATGCTAATCAGCACATCGGTAACATCAAGGTTTTTAAACTGATGCGTATATAATCCTGCGCTTTCAACGTGGTCGGTAAACAACTGCTGACCCAACAGGTTGTAAACGTATATGGTGGCCTTAGGCTGCTTCATCTTACTGAAATCTGCATAAATGCTGCCGCCGTTACTCCATACCTTTACCAAATCAAGGCCGCTGTTACTTATGCCGGTAGCCTCTTTGGCATTTACAGTTATTGTTTGTTGGGTAGTGCTGCTGCAACCATCGGCATTGATAACAGTTAAGCTAACGGTATAAATGCCTTCGCTATAAGCGTGCACGTCTACCTGTAATGTGCTGCTGCTGTTATCACCAAAGTTCCACAACACGTTTGCAGCGCCATTGCTGGCATCAGTAAAGGTAATTGGTTGGCCAGCCTCCACTGTTGTTGCAGAAAGCTGCATGGCAGCAACAATAGGTTGCACACCTGTTACCTGCACGTTCTTAACCACAGTATAGTTATTGGCATCTACCAGGGTTATAGTGTAAACACCGGCCGGCACACTTAAGGATAATGGGCTATTATTATTTAGTATGCCCGTGCCGATGTTTGTCCCTAGTAAGTCCTGAATAGTGTAGTTCCAATTAGCCGACCCCGGTTGTTCAACCGTTAGCTGTCCGTAAGCTTCGCAACTTGATGGCACAGTCTTTATTTCTGCCTTAGGCGTAAAGTGCAATACAAAGCGGTTCCAGTTGTCAGTGGTGCTTGCTGTAAAGCTGTAATCGCCACTTCTTACATCATGGAAGATATTTAGTTTCTTATCCTCTAAAGTAATGTAGCTGGTAGGGTCAAAGCTTTGTAAGCCGTCAAAGTTCATGCTGTAGTTGCCGTTTACGCCCGGCTCAAAGCCAACATTTACGGTGCTGGTTTGTGCTATGCTGGTGTTCATGTTCTTTGAATACCACTGAAGCGGGTCATTGTTGTAGCTGTAAAGTGTATGACGCGTTAAAGCACCGCTCAGTTTTACGCCGTCTAACTGGCTGTCAAACTGGGTGGTAGCATCTGCGCTAAAGCCTACCGTTGTTTTATCCTTTAATCCATTTGCTGTATTAGTTACATTCAGGGTCATGGTTTCGCTGTTGTTTAATGCCTGGAACTGTTGAGGGTTCTTGCTGCGGTTGTTGCCATTAATAGTAAATGGCATAGGTCCGCCCGCATTGCTTCTTCTTACAAAGAATGCCTGAAACGGAGCTATTACCGTTTCGCTGGTGTAAGTTCCCGCAAAAGGACCGGTTGCATTCCATACAGCGTATTGCGCATCGTAACCGGCAGGAACCGGTGCTGCATTTAAGTCCAATGTAGCAAGGTAAGGGTTGCTTACCATCGTCCAACCCGCTAAGGTTGGCCTTCCCTGTAAGCTTACATTAGCCCAGCCACCGTTAGTTCCGCTTTGGGTATAGCTTGAATTAAGGTTTGGTGCACCGGTAACATTTAGTATACCTGCACCTACTTTACGTACAGAATAACCTTTGCCCGGTACAATAGAATTGCTTGCCGCTTCTACTTTCCAGCCGCCTACATTACAGCTTGCACCATTGCTTTCGTCGTAACTATAAACGTTGCCGTATAGCGAGCCCGAAGCCAATGCAGTTTCGTCGCAATTACCGGTAGCGGTTACAAAACCACTGCTGCCGTTGGCTGAACCAAAATTAGCGGCGGTGGTGCCTGTTACAGGGCTACCGAAGTAGTGGGCATCCTGGTAAGCTGCCGCATCATAAGCGCGTTGGGCCGTTATGTTGCCGCTTATAGTACCTGTATAACCGCTGCTGAAGTCATCCAATATGGCAATTTGGTTAGAGCTGGTACTGCGGAAGCGAAGTATAGCTGATGGGGCAATGTTTAAGTTACCCAGTTGCAAGTCTACTTCGTTGAAGATATCAATACGTGCAGAAGCTAAGATGTTAGCCCCTGTTGGGTTCATTAAGCGCAGGGTGTTTATCTCAAGCTTTCCGCTAACAGTTTGTGGACTTGCACCTCCCAATACCAGTTCATTAATACCTATTACCTGCGCTACCGTACTTGTGCCACCTGTTACATTACCACATACATTCAGGCTTTGGTCTAAAGTTAAGGTAGCGCCATCCTGTAAGGTAATATTACCTACGCTGGTAGCTACATGCACTACAGGGTCAATAGTAAGGTTTGGTATCAACACATTATCGCCACAAGCGGAAGGAACTACATTGTAACTCCAGTTACTTGCGGTTGCCCAATCATCGGTATTACCTAACCATGTGTTAGGGCCGGTAAGTATTGAATTGCCCTCTATTCTAAATACAAAGTCGCCATAATTGGTTTGTAAAAAGAAGCTGTCCTCTTTTAATCCGGCTGTAAGTGGGTGGAAAGTAATCTGCACTTCAGTAGTATCATATGGGCCTAAACCCGGAGATGGCATTATACTTATAGTAAACTCATTATTTACATACAAGGAAGCGAAACCAATGTTTATACCGGTTGTATTATTTATGCCCGAGTTAATAATGCGGAAATTATGAGTTACCGTTGAACCGGTAGATACGTTACCATAAAAAGTAAGGTTAGCTGCACTGGTTGTGGTAGAGTGGTTTCCAATAACAATTCCATTACCGGTTACTATTAACTGCGGGAATCCTTCATCAATGTTTCCATCGCAGTTATCATCAATATTGTTGCCGTTAATTTCAAGCGCACCCGGATTAACACCGCTGTTATTGTCATCACAATCGCCGTTTATTAATACGTATGGCGATGGAGGCGCATTACCAAAACAAAGAGTAGAGGAAGAGCCTGCGCCATAGCCGTCGCCATCATTATCAGCATACACTAATGCGCTTTGCCATACGGTATTGTCGTTATCATCACAATCACCCAAGGCCGTAGCACTTAAAGTGTACGAAGCGCCGGGACTGTTACAAGCATTAACCGTGCTTAAGTAATGGCCGTCACCGTCAGTATCTAAATACCAGGTAACCACCTGGTGTACTGCCGCATCATTATCGTTACAGTCGGCACCAAAGCTGGCTGCCGTATAACCCGATGGGATACTTGCGCCGTAACAAACTACTGAAGTGCCATTGGTGTAACCGTCAGCATCAGCATCAATATATAGTGTTGCGCTTTGCCATTTGGTATTGTCCAATGGAGCACAGTCTGTATTGGTTAAGGAATAACCCGTTGGCGGTGTAGAAGCATTTACGGCGCATACTGCTACTGAAACCCCGGCGCCAAAGCCATCACCATCTGCATCTGCATAGAAATTAAAGTTGGCATGTTTTGTTGCGTCGTTATCGTTACAATCGCTGCCCAGTGTGCTTGCCTTATAACCTGAAGGCACACTGGCCCCGTAGCAAACTACGGCAGTGCCATTATCGTAGCCATCGTTATCGGCATCTATATATAGGCTGCTGCTTTGCCAAACAGTGTTGTCGTTATCGTTGCAATCACCCGCAGCAATTACAGTAGTGGTATAGCCCGCTCCAGGGCTGGTGCACGATGAAATTGCAGTACCCAAATAATGTCCGTCAGCATCAGCATCTAAATACCATGAAGCAGTTGAAACAATAGCCACCGTTATAGTATTACTGCTGGCGGTGTTTGTGTTTAAGCAACCAATTGAAGAAGTAATATCACAGCGTATCTGATCGCCGTTAACCAAAGTTGAACTGCTATACGTTGGCGTTGTAGCTACTTGTACTCCGTTTTTCTTCCAACTATACGTTGGTGCATTACCGCCATAAGTTATGTTAGCGCCAAACGCAATAGAGGTGCCCGTGCATACAGGGCCGCCTGGAGTAGCGCTAATAGTAACGGTAGGCGTTACAGCAGGTTTAACTACAGTTACGGTGCTGAAACATCCGTTTATGTTGCCGCTGCCGTCGGTTACAGTTAGCAATACGTTGTTAGCTCCAAGATTAGTAGCATTAAAACTGGTTTTACTTAATACCATTGAGGCTATACTGCAATTGTCAGCGCTTCCGTTATTTACCTGCGCCACGGTTAAAGTGGCATTGCAAAGTGTATCAAGCGGTAAGGTTACATTTTGGCAAAGGGCCACAGCGCGCACGGTATCAACAACGGTTACTACTGCATTACATGTAGCCGAATTGGCGCTTGCATCAGAAGCTGTTACCGTAACGTTATTATTGCCTAAGTTGGTACAGTTAAAAGTAGTTTTGCTGGCAGTAACCGAAGTTACGGCGCAGTTATCAGATGTAGCAGGTGTTGATGGCGTGGTCCAATACACCACAACTTTACCAAAACCTGTGTTTACTCCTGAGGTAGTGCTTCCGGCGGTAACGCCGCCAATATAAGAAGAACCACCACCGGCATTATTGCCGGCACCACCGCCATAGTAGCCACCACCGCCGCCGGCTAACGTATTAGTACAGCCGGGTGCAACACCGCCACCCTGTCCAAGTGAGCCGACTAAGGCAGTGCTACCTCCACAACAGGTTAGGCAACCATTGGCGCCGCCTGCAATTTGCGTGCCGCCACCACCATCTAAATCATTAGCGTTGCCTGCAATGCCGGTTAAACCGCCGCCGCCGCCGCCTGTGCCTATTCCACTTGGGCCTAACCAGCAACCTCCTCCTCCTCCGCCGGCAACCAGCACACGGTTTGCCAGCGCTGTGCCGCCAACCCTTACATCCGAGGCTCCTCCTCCTCCTCCACGCGCATTGGTAGAACTTACCCCATAAGCATTCCCCCCGCCATTAAAACCACCGCAACAAATGGTGGAATTGGTGCTCGGCGTGCCTCTGCCACCTACATAAACGTTTAATGTTTGGCCCGGTGTAACAGCAAGGTTGCCAGTAGCATATCCGCCTTTACCACCTACTCCGATATTTCCACTTATTTGCCCATCGCCGCCCTGGGCACCCCATGCCTTTATTGTTACAGTGGTTATACCCGCAGGTACCGTAAAGGTTTGCGCTGAGCCTGTAGAATTAAATACAACAGAATCTAAATGGCCCGTTACGTTATTTAATACATCATTTACTGTAATACTGGCATTGCCGGTAGCATCTACATAAACCGTAGCAGGCTTACAGCTAACTGTAGGTGGAGTTATATCGCCGGTAACGGTAATATTGTTAGAAACCGGAGATTGACAGCCATAGGAATCTATCGCTTTCATATTATAAATACCGGCAGTGCTAGGTGAAATTGAAGGTGTGGTAGCTCCATTGCTCCACAAATGTCCCGGCCAAACTATACCTTGTGTAAGTGTTACACTGTTGCCCGGACATAATTCTGTTGGCCCCAGCGCAACTATAACAGGTGCGGCGTTATTATTATACGTTAAACGAATATCATCAATAAATGTACTACCGCCTACCAAGCTGGCTCCGGTAAAGCGGATGCGCAAATTTGCGGCTTGCGGAATGCCTGAGGCCACTACTCCTTCCTGCCAGTTAGAGGAAGAAGGTGTATAGGAATGCGGAAGCGCGGTAAAGGTTGTACCATCTGTACTATACGATATGCTGTATGACCCGATAATGGATGAATACAACACGCCATACCGCAATACCAAATTGTTCAAACCTGTAGTATTAATTCCTTCAATGGTAAATGTACGGCCTGAACTTAATAGCGGAGGCGAAGGAATTTGAATATTCGCCCCGCCGCTGGCTCCTGTGTATCCCGTTGAGGGGCTCGTATTATTTACCACTACGGTTGTAGCGCTTGCACTCATTAAATAACCATCGTTATCAAAACCATTAGCGGTTTCATAAGCGGCTACAGTAGTTGAAGCAGATACTGTACCAACGGTTTCAGTAAATACTGAAGAAGGCTGCCATGGTATTACTGCTACCACTGCCGATGCCGATGTACTGGTTGTGCAAGCGGTGGAAATGGTATAGCCCAATGTGGCATTACCCCCAAAAGCAGAAGACCATGTTACAGTAACGGTGTTGTTAACTGAATTAAGTGTACCTGCTGATGATGGCGTTATACTCCAGTTATAGGTTAACGCATCAGGGTTAACCGGAACACTATAGCTTGAAGTGCCGGCATCCTGGCAACGGATGAATGGGCTACCTGAAAAAGAGAAAGAAGGTGAAGTTGGCCCCACTAGAAAGTTTACGGGAACCAATAAGGTATCAATAGGCGATGAGGATATCAATCGTATCTGATATCCGGTGCCGTTAGTAGTGCCTGCCGGAACAGTGCATGTAATAATCCCCACGGAACTGGCCGTTGCGCTTCCTATAGTAACTGCTGCTGCAAAAGATGCTGAGGCATCAGAAAACTCCACTTTAAATACGTTACCAATATCATAAACCCCGGTATTGCTGAAGGTAGCAGTAAAAGTTGCACCTGCACATACAGCAGAATCAGAAACAGAAACATAGGCCAGGCTTTCATTATCTGTACGCTCCATTATGGCGCGGTAAGGTCCTGTGCCGGGGCCGTCATTCCATAAGCCCGTGGTTTGTATTTCAGCATAATCTTCACCGGTACCTGCGTTGTCCGGCTGGCCCGCATTCCAATTAGTATACGTAGTGGGTTCAGCATTTACATTTACAAATGTACCTTCGGTAATTTCATCAGTTAAACCCTGCCAACGTACGGCGCTGTTTAAAATATTTTGAACATAGGTTTGCTCCGTTGCGCTGCTTATAGCCACAAGGTTTGTGCATTGGCTTTCGGCATTGGTTTTAGCCGTAGCCCAGGTGCTGGTGCCATTACTTAAGTAATAATGTTTACCGTTTGCCGTTCCCTGGTAAGGGTAAGTAGCAATAGCAACACCATGAGTGCTGTTTACTGTAACGTTAAAGTTAACAGGCGTGCCATTACCACAGGAGTTGGCAGGTGTGCAGCTTAAAGTGGCAGCGCCGCTGTAAGAAGAACTCCATTGCACTGTTGCTGTGCGCGCACTGGAGGTAACTGTGCCTGCTGCCACTGGGGTTAACGCCCATGCATATGATGTAGCATTTGCTGCAGCTGTAACACCATAAACATTGGTTTGGCCGGCACAAACGCTTAAGCCGCCGGTGCTAGCCGCACTGCTTGCACCTAATTGGGTAATTGAAATGTTTGCTCCGTTATTACTACCAATTGTTGAAGGATTACTGCCCACTACCCGTATACGGTACCCTGTACCCGAAACTACACTTGGTACAGTAGCACTTATTGAGCCGCTACTTGTGCCGCTAAGCGTACCTATGGAGACAGGCGATGCAAAACTGCCCGAAGCATCGCTTAATTGTGCAGTAAAAATATTGCCCGCATTAAATGTGCCTGCTACGGTGAACGGAACAGTAATTACACTACCCGTGCAAAGAGGTGAAGTAACCGAACCTGTGGTTATACCCGCTATACACACTGCTAAAGATGATGAAGCCCCTGTTCCGCAAACGTTTACCGGTTGCACACTTACGTTACCGCACCAGGAAGTGCCCGAAGTAGTAATGGTAATAGAATTAGATGTGGAAGAACCTGATGTAACAATAGCGCCGGGCGGCAACGTCCAGTTATAAGATGTAGCATTGGCAACAGGAGATATAGAAAAAGTTACACCCGTTTGGTTCGGGCCAAGTGTTACAGGGCCCGTAATTGCACCTGCATTACCGGGCACAGGGGTAATTACAGGGTTAAGATTTATAGTAACATTAACCGTGCCGCAAGGCCCTGTGCCGGTAGCGGTATAAACTATGGGGCTTGCCGCAGTGGCAATTACTGAGGTGCCGCTGGTGGTATTTAAACCTGTAGCAGGCGACCATGACCATGAGGTGTAGGTGCCCGTATTAGTAAGATTAATTGGAATAGGTGAGCCTGAACAAATATTTGCCGTGTTACCTGTGGTATAACTTACGCCATTAACACTAAAATTAATATTAGTGGCAGCTAATGCCTGTGTAAGTTGCGAAGAGCTTAATATATAGGCATAAGCAAAGGTAGTACTTTGGTTAGGCGCCAAATTACCAAGGTTAAATGAAATAGATATGGCTATATCACCTGATAAGCTACCGGATTGCGAAAGTCCCGTGCCATTCCAGATATCAAGGGCACTGCGGTTACCAAAGCCGCCGTAAGTAACTTTGGCCCGGCTATCTATGGAGCCAAGGCCCAGGTAAGAATTATAAGTTTGCCCCGTAGCCGAAACCAATGCTCTGTTACATACATCAGGGTTTTGATATACGATGGCATTGTTTGTTGCGAAATTAGTGGTAAGTGGTTGCTCCATATCAGGGTCCACATTACGCATGTAGTAAACATTATTAATGGTAGCCGCCGATGTATTGGTTACAGTAACTTCTGTAATAAAATACAGTGCATTGGTAGGCATATAGGTGCGGGCATTAATGTTAAGCCCGGCAACACCACCCTGCCAGGTAGCAGATACCTGGCCCGATGAATTGGAATAATTAATGATAGAGCCCGGAATTTGACTAGTGCCACATATCTGGTTGTTATTATAGCTCGTGCCATTAACTGTCAACCCCCAGCCCTCTTCGGGGCTTCCGGGCAAAAAATAATCGCCAATGTAATTAGGGGTTCCTGTGCTCCATCCGTCTTGTGCAGGGTCCGCCACAAAGCCAAGTTGTGTACCTGGCCCGCCGCGGGCATGGTAACCTGCAGGTGCATTTACCGTGCTGGCAAAGTTACCGCAAGGGCCTATGCCCACTTCTACATAATTGCCTTGTAAAAAGGCGTTGCCGCTAACTAATTGGGCATTTAATTGAAACGTAAGTAACGTAAATACGAAACTTACAAGCACGGGTAGTTGCTTCTTCATTAGTGTGTATTAAATTGTATTAGTATAAAATATCCTTTATTAAATACACCGGAGCAATCATTTCTCCGATGCATCATCGCTTTTCATCACCCACCATATTACCGCACCAAAACCCAACAGCAAGGCTGTTACCATTCCTATCCAGTACATAGCCTTTTATTGCAGTAGCTTATTGCGGAAGGCCCTGGCTACCGCCTCTGCCATGTTAACGGCATTCAGCTTTCGCAAAAGATTCTTCCGGTGCGTTTCAACCGTATCTACACTAATATTCAATTGTTCTGCAATGTGTTTGGTAGCCAAACCATCAGCTATCAGCGCCAACGTTTGTTGCTCTCTGTTACTTAGCATGGTAAGTACCTGAACACTGTTACCGGCTTTTGTCAACCCTTTCGGGTTTCTACTCCTGGTTTTCTTCGCTGTTTTCCTTTTTTTTCCGGCCATAGGTTTCGGTGTCAAATATTACACATCCGTAAGCCATTGTCAATCACGGTAAACAGTGATTTTATTAGGCTTATGAACCGGGCTTAATATCTAAAAAGGACTAATCGCCGTTTATTTAAACGGGCTGCGTATTTGGTAGGCCTTTGGCTTAAGGCGGGCAGTATAAGGACGCATTATTAAAAAATTAAATGCTGCGTTACGGTGCTTAAGGTAACCGTACATGGGCTGGGGTTCAGCGCCAATAGTGCTTTTTATTTCGGGGGCCGTACGGCCAAAATGAAGTCGGTCCGCTTTATGTTCAACCGCATAACCCACCATATCATACATCATATGCTGGTAAAGGTGTATAGGTTTACAAACCACGTGGTCCATACCGGTATAGTGCACCTCTATTCGCTTACCTATATGAAAAGCAGAAATGAATCCTATCATCAGCCCATCCTTAAAATAGGCAAACAGGTGGTAGTGTTGCGGCAGTTGCAATTTTTGCTGGTAGAAATAATCATTAGGTAAAGTAGCCAGCTTAAAATCAGCGTTGGCCATTACCTTATTATATAATTCAAATATCCTTGGCTGGTGCGCTGCAATTTCCTCGGCATTTAGCTCACGCATCTCAACGCCGTTATCATGGCAAAGCGCATAAACCTTTTTGGCCCGCACCCTGTATTTCGATGACATGGCATTAAGGTAGTCTTCAAAGCTTTTCCACTCAGGCTTTACCTGCAGTGTCATATCGCTTTCTACCGTAATTTCATTGTAGCCAAGCAATTTAAAGTCGCGGTCAAATTCCGTTTTAGGTTCGTATAAATCAGAAATGAGTGTGGCTTTAATAGATGGTGTTTGCTGAAGGATATTCCGCGCTGCCTTGCGTAACAATCTTGCGCGCGTAGGTTTATCAATACGCTGCGAAAAGTAAAAACCGTTTTCGCCCGTCATAAATACATTACCGCTTACCAGCATGGGCATATTAATGCTGTTTAAAAAGCGTTCTGTTACGCCTTTAAGGTTGCGCAACACCCAGCCCGCATTTTCGGGGAAATAATTCATTAACTGCGCGCCCTTAAACATTACCACCTGGAAATACAAAACACCTATGGTTTCAGCATTGTGTTTAACCATTACATACCTGAAACCAATATCACCTGCGCTGCACTTTTCTATCATGGCCAGGTAATCGTATTGCATCAGGTAATTACTTTCAGGAACATGACGGTTCCATTGCAATGGGTTAAGTTGATTTACGGAATCAACCGTTTCAAACAAAAAATCTTTGGTAAGTTCTGTTTCAGCCCCGCAAGGGCAGGCTATACTTGTATTCACGCGCACAAATATTCAGTAATTAGGACGTATAACACTCATAAAAATTTTAAACAGCGTATACCATCCGTAATCCGTTAAAAAACAAAGAGCCCACTTTACAGTTGGGCTCTCTTTATATTATTCCATTCACTTTAGTGGCTAATCACCAATTGCTTCGTTCGTGTTATGCCACCTGCATTCAGGCTATATAAATAGGTGCCTGCCTGTAGTTTCTCTGTATTAAAGGTTACTGTATTAAAGCCCGTATTTTTAGGAACGCTTATTTCCTGCACCAAACGACCGTTCAGGTCATAGAGCTTAAAGCTTATATTACCTGTTTCCGGTAAAAAGTAGCTGAACACCGTTTCGTTATTGGCAGGGTTAGGCCTTGCCTCATATAGCTGCACTGAACTAACTATATTATTCTGCGGTATGGTAATACCATTAGGTTGTTCTACAGTATCGAGCAGGGTGCTGTCTAACACTACATTCTCATCACCGTTTTGGTAAATTAAATAGCTGAAATAAACCAGCATCATTTCGTCAGACGTAGCCTCGCCTACTGAAACGTTCTGCGGAGGGTTGTTGGGGTTATTGGGGTTATTGCTTGTGTTATCATATGTAGCAAAACCATAAACGGTGCTGCCCTTAGGTATAAACTTCAGCTTCTGTAAAGTGTAAAAACCTTGCCAGTGAAAATCCCAGTCATCAATTTTAATTAATGGCACAGTATCGCCGGTAGGTGTTATGGCGTATACCAGCCAGTCCTTACACAGCAGGTGCGCATGTGGCGCTAAGTTCAATAACGATACGCCTTGTATAGGGTAGCTGGTAGGTATAGTAAATGCCGACTCAAACTTCTTAACGGTATTAGCAGGTATGTATAGCGGGCCGTTAACCAACGATGCACCAAAACCTGAACCTACAGGTATGTGGTTCAAAATAGGGTTAATGGATATTTGGCGGCCAACGCTGGTGCTTAAACGTAAATTAAGTTTAGTGCTATCCATTTTACCGGCGCTGCCGAAAGGGTAATGCACCTGTATAACCAAATCGCAATTCGTATGTATTTTAATACCCATGTTTGCAGGGTAAATGGCAGGGCGGCCACCCGGTACCCAACCACCTACTAATGTAGTGTTGTTACCAAGGCCTATACCGCCAAAACTGGTATAACCCGGTTCAGGAGTATTGGCATCTAACAGGCGCGCTTCATGGGTTGAGCTGCTGTCCTCGTATATCAAAACGTGGTGAACAATCTCTGGGTTGCCGGGTAATATTTCAAGCCCGGTTATAAACTCATCCTGCGCCAAATTGGTAGGCAGCACAAAGCACTGATATAAATCTCCCGGGTAATTAGGTACGGTAAAGGTAGGCATGGTTAAGCTCATATCCACCGTGCCTAATTCCGATGTATTGGTATAAACCGGTGGTGTAGGTGTATTTGCCGAGTTGCCTTCCGGTGCTGAATTGGTTATCCAGTCGTTGATTTTTGCAAGGTCATCAGCGCTTAATTTGCGCTCATCTTTTAAATGGTTATAGTTAGCATCCGGTGGCCATGGTGGCATTTTGCCATTATTCACATAAGTAGAAATATCATAACGATGACTGTAAGCATCCGCATAATTAGTTAAGGAGAAAGGCGCCATGCCGCCGGTATGGTGGCAACTGGTGCAGTTCTTATACATTATCCGGGCAATGTCGTCGCTCCAGGTGGGGGTTTGTGCCTGTTGATACTGCATAAAAACAATAGAGGCAAAAACCAGAAGTAATGCTTTTTTCATGAAATAGTTTTAATCGCCGTTTTTTGAGACTGCCAAATGTAAGCAAAGTTTAGCGGCTTATAGGTTAAGTTTTAATAAAGCCTATAACATTCTAAAATATACCCTTTTACGTTAAAAACCAATTGGGGTTCGCATCCAAACTAACCGGCTTTTCCCTATGTATAGATTACCACGATTTGTTAACGCCCACATATGGGTCGTATGACTACTCATAAAACCGCATCCGCAGCTTCTGTGGCAGTTTCAGCCTGTTGCACAGGGGCATTTTTCGCTCTCAGCCTTACCGTGTCAAATTCCTTCTCGTAAGCTTCGTGGTTAGTGCCTAAAAGGCGGTCCCATATATTAAAATACAGGCCGTAATTACAGGTAACCTTTTTATGATGCATGTTATGATGGGTGCTGGTATTATGCCATTTCCAAAGGCGGTGGCTGGCAAATCCATCAGGGAAAACCTCAAAACCCAAATGCCCCATTACGTTATACCCCAGCATAAAAATTACCCAGGCCAAAATGGCCAATGGATGCAGGGGCACAGTAAACACCATTATAGGTAATATGCCAACCTCTACCACAGCCTCTAAAGGGTGAAAGGCAAAAGCCGCCCAGGGGGTGGGGTTAACGCTAAGGTGGTGCACCTTATGCACGTAGGGGTAAATCTTTTTCCAATGAATCAAGCGGTGCGTAAAATAGAAATACGCATCGTGCAAAAAGATGAAGGCTGCCACGCTGAAAATAAAATAGGCAATACTATGGTCATTAAAGTTTTTATAAATACGGGTGTGCTCGTGAAAAATAAAAATAAGAGTGCCCACATTTACAAATACAAACATGCTAAGGGTACTGTATCCAATCTCCCTCCATATGTCCTTATTCTTCGGAAACTTCTGTTGAATTTTAAAGCGGAACAATTCACGCTTCTTCCATACATAAAAAATAAAATACAAGCTACCCGCAAAAATGGTATAGCGCACATAATCGCGCGCAAACGAGCGAACCATTTTAAGTAATATCTCTTCCAAACCGGGCATTGGCTTAATCTTTCTGTAAATATCAGTTACTGCGGCCAAAAAATAAAATGACCGCCCTATAAATCCAATGTCAGGCTGAGCCTGTCGAAGCCTAACACCCCACAAAAACAGACCGTGCCTGGCTGCACCCGGTTAGTATTAATTTATATTCTGACTAAACTGCGCTCGTAGGCAAAGCGTGAGCCGGAAATCGCACTGTTCTAACCTTAAAAACTACTCCCGCTTGTATTCGCGCGCGGCCCGTCTGTTTCGGTCGGAGACTTCGAAACAGACGATTCTTTTGCTTCCTTTTCTTCTAAAGAAAAGGGAGAAGAAAAATAGCATTATGAAAGTAAAATGAAGGCTGCACTTTTATGCTTAATACAACTATAAACACCCGCTAACAACCTGCTTTTGCCCATCTTCCAAAGAATTTTTTCTTTGCCCCCGCTCATGTCTATAGAGTTTAAAGTATTTATTGCGTGCATAGCCTTACAGGCCTTCTATTACCTGTTTTTCTTTTTCAGGCTCAACTTTGTACGTGGCTTTAAAGGCTTACCGGAGTTCCTCCCTTCTGCTTCGGTGGTTATATGCGCCCGCAACGAGGCTAAAAACCTGCAACAGTTTTTAAAAATTGTGCTTATACAGCAGTATCCGCAGTTTGAAGTAATAGTGGTTAACGATGAAAGCACCGACAACACTATTGATGTATTGGTGGAATATTACATGCGCAACAAAAACCTGAAGTTGATTAACGTTCCGGTGGGTACACAAAAACCATTTGCCGGTAAAAAATATGCCCTTCAAAAGGGAATTGAAGCAGCCACTTTTGATACCATAGTGGTAACTGATGCTGATTGCCGCCCTGCCACTACCCACTGGCTGGCAAAAATGGTAGGGGCATATATGAACGAAACACAAATCGTTCTGGGCCACAGCCCCTACGAAAAAACGCCCGGCTTCCTGAATAAACTAATCCGGTACGAAAACTTTATAACGGCCCTGCAATATTTCGGCTTTGCAAAAGCAGGCCTGCCCTACATGGGGGTTGGCCGTAATTTGAGTTACAGAAAGTCGCTCTTTCAATCCTTTAAAGGGTATGAAAAGAAGAAAACACTGCTTACCGGCGATGACGACCTTTTTGTAAACGCATCTGCCACTAGCAAAAACACAGAAGTTTGTATTGATAAGGATGCTTTTATGTATACCCGGGCAGAGGCTTCGTTTAGTAACTGGATAAACCAAAAGCGCAGGCATCTTCGCTCGGGCTTCAGCTATAAATTTCACCACCAGCTTCTGCTGTTTTTGTTTGCATTAAGCAAATTGGCAGTGTTGGCTTTGTTTATCTGGCTGTTTATTAAGGGCCAACACCGCTTAATAGTTTCCGGCGCCTTTGCGGGCCTTGTGTTTACACAATGGCTAAGCACCTTTACCACCTACCGCAAATTAGCCGTGCCGGACCTCAAATTTTTATCTCCGGTACTCGACATTCTGTATACGTTATACCTAGTGCTCATATTTTTCTTATTATTGCTGAAACCAAAAGACAATTGGAAGAATTAAACGCTAAATTTTCTTCGCGGGCGCAGGAGGATCTGGAATTGGTAGCCAAAGCAAAAAGCGGCGACCAGGTATCCTTCAGCAAACTTATGGACCGTTACCGCGACTCCATTTACTTTATGGTATTGAAGATGGTGCATAACCGCGACGATGCCGAGGATCTTACCATTGAAGCCTTTGGTAAAGCGTTTAATAACATCAGTAACTATTCAGCTGATTTTGCCTTTAGCACCTGGCTTTTCAAAATTGCAACTAACAACTCTATAGATTTTATACGTAAAAAGAGGTTACAAACCACTTCACTGGATCAGAAAACCCAGACTGACGAAGGTGAAATAACCCCTATTGCCGTTAAGGACCACGCTCCGGACCCTGAAGAAAGCATGGTGAAAGAGCAACGCGCCCAAAAAATACGCGCGGCTATTGAGCAACTTTCTCCAAAGTATAAAACGCTTATTGAGTTACGTTACCTCGACGAGCTTTCGTATGAAGAAATTGCCGAGAAGCTGGACATTCCTTTAGGCACCGTTAAAGCACAACTTTTCCGCGCTAAGGATATGCTCTACAACATTCTCAAAATAACCAAAGAGAAATACTAAGCGCATAGGCACTTATAAAAAGTGCAAAGCTTTCAACCAATGGAATTACTCCTTAAGTACTTTCCCGAACTCACTCAACAGCAAATACATCAGCTATCGTTACTGCAGGCTGTTTATGCCGAATGGAATGAGATGATAAATGTGATTAGCCGTAAGGATATTGAAAACCTGTACGAGCGCCATGTATTGCACTCGCTGGCCATTGCTAAATTCGTTCAGTTCCGCAACGGCTCAAAAATTATGGATTTGGGTACAGGTGGCGGTTTCCCCGGGGTACCTTTAGCCATACTGTTTCCGCATTGCCGCTTTCACCTGGTAGATTCTATCGGCAAAAAATTAAAAGTAATTGAAGCAGCTAAAGAAGCCGCAGAGTTGAAGAATGTATTCACCTTCCATTCGCGCGCTGAGGAAATGGAGTTTCAATACGACTTTGTGGTTACGCGTGCAGTAGCCCCGCTGGCTGAACTGCTGAAGTGGACCAAAGGCAAATACCTGTCAAAAGATAACAACCAATATAAAAACGGATTGATAGCGTTAAAAGGCGGCAAGCTTGAGGAAGAAATTGCTGCCGCTGCTGTAAAAAACGTTTTCAAAAAACCGCTAAGCGAATATTTTGAAGAACCCTTCTTCAGCGATAAGTGCCTTGTTTACGTGGAGCAGTAAGTTCACAGCATCTTATTTCTCCTTCTTTACCAAAGTTAATTAAGCAGCAAGCTAATATTGCTATCACCGTTAATTGAATTACTTTAAAACTTCAATTCCCGGGCATGAAGAAAATTTTATTCCTCCTCTACGTTTTGACAATATCCGCCGGCCTGACTGCACAGCGCAATTGCGGCACTATGGATTATTACAACCAGCAGCTGAGTGCTGATCCCACCCTTGATCAAAGGCGACAGGAGATAGAAACCTTCACTGAAAACTTCATTGCTAATGGTGGAATGCAATCCGGCAACAGGGCAATAGTTACAATACCCGTTGTTGTACATGTGGTGTATAATACCGCTGCACAAAATGTTTCTGACGCACAAATTCAATCGCAAATTGATGTTTTAAATGCTGACTTCCACAAGCTAAATACCGATTGGACCAGCACTCCTACTGTGTTTCAAGGCCTGGTTGCAGATTGTGAAATTCAATTCTGCCTTGCGCAACGCGATCCCAATGGTAATGCTACAAACGGTATCGTTCGTGTATCAACAGCCACTACTTCTTTTTCTCAAAACAACAACGTAAAGTTTACTGCTTCAGGTGGCGATGATGCATGGCCTTCATCTTCCTATCTTAATATTTGGGTGTGCCCGCTTAGCGGTGGCTTATTGGGTTACGCGCAATTTCCCGGTGGTTCAGCTTCAACCGATGGCGTGGTAATAACTTATACAGGCTTTGGCAATACAGGTACTGCAGCTGCACCATTTGATTTGGGGCGTACGGCTACGCACGAAGTAGGCCACTGGCTAAACCTTTACCACATTTGGGGTGATGATGGCACTGCCTGTACAGGTTCTGACAATTGCGCAGATACACCCAACCAGGCTGATGAAAATTATGGATGCCCCGCATTCCCCAACGTTTCCTGCAGTAACGGGCCCAACGGCGATATGTTTATGAACTATATGGATTACACCAATGATGCCTGCATGTTTATGTTTACTGCCGGGCAAAAGGCCCGTATGCAAGCGCTGTTTGCAACAGGTGGTTCTCGCGTTTCATTATTAAGCTCGTTGGGCTGCCAGCCACCCGTAGCAAGTAATTGTGCCGCGGTAACCGGCCTTAGTGCCTCTGCTATTACCCAAAACTCAGCCTCTATAAGCTGGACGGGTGTAAGTGGAAATCCTCATTATGATGTATTCTACAAACCTTCCGCCTCCGTAAATTGGCTTAGCGTTTCAACCAATAACACCAGCATTACACTTACCAATCTTAATTCCGGAACCATTTATAATTATAAAGTAGAAACCCGTTGCAGAAACGGAAGCCGTAACAGCACACTCACTCTTTCCTTTACTACTACAGGTAGCAGTGGCTGCACTGACGCCTATGAATCTAACGGCACCCTTGCCACGGCTAAAGCAATACCGCTTAGTACGATAATTAAAGGGCTTATAAGCAGCAGTACCGATAACGACTACTTTAAATTTGCTAATAATGCTTCGCAACCTAATGTGGCGGTAATATTAACAGGCCTGCCTGCAGATTATAATATTCGTTTATACAACTCCGCAGGCACACAGGTAGCCAGCAGCCTTAATACCGGCACTGCCGATGAATCAATAGTATATAACAATGCTGCTGTTGATAGCTATTACGTGCGCGTTAGCGGTAACAGCGGCGCTTTTAATACAGGCACCTGCTATACATTGGTAGCCGCAATTAGCCGTAACGCGTTTAGGTACAATAATACATTACAAGATTTCTTAACTCCTGATGCACCTATCCTTGAGTTGTTCCCGAATCCCACAACAGGAAGTGTAAACGTAAATATGGATTTAGGTGAAGCAGAATCTACAGTAACGGTATCCGTATTTGATTATACCGGTCGCGAAATACGTGCTTACCGCTACGAAAATGTTTCGGGCCTCATGCAAAGCACACTTAACTTACAGGATGTTCCCAATGGTTTATATCATGTATTGGTAAACTCTCAATTGGGCAGCATTAGTCGTAAGCTTGTTTTGGCCAAATAGCTGATAAAGAGAGCTACGTAGCCTTCTACAAATCAGTTAGTTGCAAACGTCTTATTTTAGGGCGTAAACGCCACCCTTTATCTTTCTCTTTTCATCAAATAACTTTTTTTCTTGCGGCAACTAAACTTAAGCGCATGAAGAAAATTACATTTTTAACCCTTCTTTTCCTGGCAGCTTTCAGTTCAACATTTGCACAACGCAAGTGTGGTGCAATGGATGCATTACACCGTTTAGAAACTGAAGACCCTGCTTTTATTCAGAACCGCGAAGACATTGAAACATTTACTCAAAACTTTATTAATAACGGAGGCATGGAAATAAACGGCCGTGCAGTAGTTACTATACCTGTGGTAGTACACGTGGTATATAACACCAGCGCCCAAAACGTTTCCGATGCACAAATACAATCGCAGATTGATGTGCTTAATGCTGATTTCCGTAAATTAAATGCTGACTGGACCGGCACACCTTCGGTTTTCCAAAGCCTGGTAGCCGACTGTGAAGTACAGTTTTGCCTTGCCCAGCGCGACCCTAATGGAAACGCTACCACAGGTATCATCCGTAAATCAACAACTACCACTTCATTCTCTACTAATGATGCCGTTAAACGTTCATCAAGTGGTGGTGATGATGCATGGCCAAGCAGTTCCTATTTAAACTTATGGGTATGTAACCTTAGCGGTGGTGTTTTGGGTTATGCTCAATTCCCTGGCGGTGCTGCAGCAACTGATGGTGTGGTAATTACTTACACAGGTTTTGGCACCACAGGCACTGCTGCTGCACCTTTCAATAAAGGCAGAACAGCTACTCACGAAATTGGCCACTGGTTGAACCTTTACCACATTTGGGGTGATGATGGCACTGCCTGCACCGGTACTGACAACTGCGGTGATACTCCTAACCAGGGAAGCGAAAACTATGGTTGCCCTGCCTTTCCGCATGTAAGCTGCAGCAATGGCCCTAACGGCGATATGTTTATGAACTACATGGACTATACTGATGATGCCTGTATGTTTATGTTCACTGCCGGCCAAAAAGCACGTATGCAGGCTTTATTCGCTTCAGGCGGCGCACGTTATTCTTTATTAAGCTCTTTAGGTTGCCAGGCTCCCGTAGCTGCCAATTGCGGCGCGGTAAGTGGCCTTAGCACTTCAGGCATTACACAAACCGGCGCTACTTTAAGCTGGTCAGCAGTTAGCGGTGCTACAAGCTACAATGTGCAATACAAAGTTAGCTCAGCCGCAAGCTGGACTTCAACTTCAACTACATCAACTTCACTAACCTTAAGCGGTTTAACCGCAGCCACTGCCTATAGCTGGCAAGTGCAATCAGTTTGTGCGGCAGGTACCGGTAATTTTACCGCATCAAGCTTTACAACCCTGTCTAATACCACAAGCTGCACCGATGTTTATGAGTCTAACAACTCTTTATCAGCCGCTAAAACAATTGCTGTTAATACAGATATAACTGCACTTATAGGCACCTCAACTGATAACGACTACTTTAAGTTCAGCAACACCAGCACACAAAAGAACATACGCATTACCTTAAGCAATTTACCTGCTGACTATGATGTGCGTTTATACAAATCAACCGGCTCGCAGGTAGCAATTTCACAGAACAGCGGAACTACTACCGAAGTAATTAAGTATAACAACGCTGCCACCGGTACTTATTACGTTCGCGTATATGGTTACAACGGTGTTTACAGTGCCAGCTCATGCTACACCTTAAATGCATCAATCAGCAGCACTGCCTTCCGCGATGGCGACGAAGATGTTCAGTCATCTAAAGCCTTAAGCAATGTAGATTATGTATTGTTCCCTAACCCTTCAACAGGAAACGTAACACTGCACATGAATTTTGACGACCTTATGGACCGCGTTGATGTTCGCGTATTCAACATGATGGGCCAGGAAGTAAAAGCATACACGTACAACGATGTGGATGGCTTCCTGCAAACCAATATTGATATGAACGATGCTGCTAACGGTTTATACAGCGTAGTTATCAATTCCCCAATGGGCCGCGAAACCCGCAAGCTCATTATTTCAAAATAAAAGCACTAAATGAAAAGATAAAAAAAGGACGCCGAAAGCGTCCTTTTTTTATGTAGGTAAGCCGGCTTATTCCAGCTTGCTTTTTTTGCCATTCAAATATTCTTTATACACCTCCCGCACTATTCCATCACCTAAACCAATTTTAGGCACATAAATCTTATCCGCCTTCATGGCCTTCATAAGGGTTAAAAATATTTCACCGGCAGGTACAATTACATCGGCACGGTCAGGGTTAAGGTCAAATATTTTCATGCGGTCCTCGTACGAGTACCGTTTTAACTCCTCAACCACATCCTCAAGCATATCGTATGATATTGGCTTACCCGGTTTAAGGTTCACCATTTTACTAAGCCGGTTAATATTACCGCCTGAGCCTATCATAGTAAAGCCTTTCACTTTACCTGTTTTAAGTTTTAACCATTCGCGCAGTTTCTTCCAATCTGCCGGTGTTACCTGCTTTTGCAGTATGCGTAACGTACCAATGTTAAACGACTTTGCAGCCACCACCTTGCGCTTATTAAAAATGGTAATCTCCGTGCTGCCCCCGCCTACATCAACAAACAGGCAGGTATCGCTTATTTTACCCAGGGCCGCGCTTTGGCTATTGAATATCAGGTTAGCCTCGCTGTTGCCTTTAATTATCTCAATGTTTATTCCGGCCTTCTCCTTAATGCGCTTAATTATCTCCGGGCCATTTACCGCTTCTCGCATAGCGCTGGTAGCACAGCCTTTATAATGTAGCACTTCGTTTGCCTTCATCAGGTATTTAAAGGCAAGCATGGTTTCCACCAAATGGTTTATGGCAACTTCAGGTATGCGATGGTTGGTAAAGGCATTAGCGCCTAAGCGCACCGGCACGCGTATAAGGGCGCTCTTTTTAAAAAACGGTCCTTCCCCGTTCTGCAATACGTTTGAAATTAGTAAGCGAACCGAGTTAGAACCAATATCAATAGCAGCAAACCGCCGTATTTCCAATGTCCGGAATTTTAACTAAAGGTAATTCCTCAGTAAACCGCCTGTGAACGGAGTTTTCAACCGCTAAAGTGTGAATAGCCTTAAGCTTTCGTTTGCTGCAGAAAACTGTAAATGGTTTCCTGGGCTCTTATCTTTTCCTTGCCGGTGTTAAGGCGGTGGGCATTGTTTTGCAAATCGTTAAGTATGCGCGCCTTTATATTATCCTGCCACTGTATCTCCATAATACGGCGCAGTTCCTGCTGTATGCCCTTATCATAAATTGGGCAGCTAATCTCAATGCGGTTATCAAGGTTACGTGTCATCCAATCAGCTGAAGAAATGTAATACAACTCTTCTCCACCGTTATGGAATATGTAAATACGGGAATGTTCAAGAAACTTATCTATAATACTTATGGCTTCAATATTTTCACTCATACCCTCAATACCGGGTATCAATGCACAGGTACCGCGCACTATTAACTTAATCTTCACTCCTGCCCTGCTGGCATCATACAGCGCCTTAATCATTTCCTCATCTACCAGGCTGTTCATCTTTAAGAATATAGATGCGGTCTTTCCTTTATGGGCCGCCTCTACCTCATTTTCAATAAGCTTTAGCAAACGCTTACGGGTAGCATGTGGCGAAACAACCAGGTGTTTAAAATTATACACCCGGTAATTCTTTTCAAAAAATTCAAATATGTGTTCGGCTTCTTTAGTAATGCGCTTATCACTGGTAAACAGTGCGTCATCACAATACACTTCTGATGTATTTTCGTTGTAATTGCCCGTAGTAATATTGGCATAGTTAACCACCTTCCCATTTTCATTACGGCTAATAAGGCAAACCTTGCTGTGCACCTTTAAGCCCGGCACACCATAAATTACCTGTATGCCTTCGTCCTGTAGCTCCTTGGCCCATTTTATATTGGCTTCTTCATCAAAGCGCGCCTGCACTTCTACTACCGCAATAACATGCTTGCCGTTTTTAGCGGCATTTACCAGCGCATTTATAACCATGCTTTTTGCGGCTACGCGGTACAGTGTAATTTTTATGCTTTTTACATTAGGGTCTATAGCCGCTTCGCGTAACAAATCAATAAAGTGCGAAAACTTTTGGTAAGGATAATGCAGCATTACATCACCCTTCTTCAATACCTCAAAAAAACTTTGGTTACCGCTTAGCTGCTTATGCACTAAAGGTTTCAGCTTTTCATAGGTTAACTGCGGCCCGCCCAGGTTAGGGAACTTCATAAAGTCCTTAAAGTTGTGATAGCGTCCGCCGGGTTGCAGGTTATCTTTTTCTTTAAGGTTCATTTTTTGCATAATGAACTCCAACAGGTCCTTAGGGATGTTACTGTCGTACACAAACCTTACCGGATTTCCTTTCTGCCTTGCCTTTACGCTTTTGGAAATCTTATCCATAAAGCTTTGCGAAATATCATTATCAATATCCAATTCCGCATCGCGCGTTATCTTAATGGTATAAGCATCTATATCCGTAAAAGGAAAAGTGCCGAATACCTCAGGCAGGTTGTAGCGTATTATATCATCCAGCAGTATAACGTAGCTGTTTTGATTAGGCGAAGGCAAAACCACAAAACGGTCAGCCATATCGGTAGGCACCTCCACTATAGCGTACTGCTTTTGCGCGGGCTTATCTTTTAATGCTAGCTTAATGGCCAGGTAAATAACCTTATCCTTTATATAAGGAAAGTTTTTAACCTGGTTAAGCATAATAGGCACCAGTGTAGGCCGCACTTTTTCAACAAAGTAGTTCTTTACAAACTCGCCTTGTTCCGGTGTAAGCTGCCGCTCATTTATTATAAATATCTTCTGCTTCTTTAGTTCCTTCTGTACATCGGCATATATCTCCTCAAACAGTTTTCCCTGTTTTAATACAGTGCGCTGCACCTCTTCCAGAATTTTCTTTGGTTTATCGTGCACCACAGCCTTGGCTTTTTTACCAATAGCATCTAACCTGCGCAACGTAGCCACTCTTACACGAAAGAACTCATCCTGGTTGTTGGAGAAAATTCCTAAAAAGCGCAGCCGTTCAATTACCGGCACGCCTGAATCGGCTGCTTCCTGCAGCACCCGCTCGTTAAACGATAACCAACTTATTTCGCGGTTTATTAACCGATTATGCTTCGACATACAATCTAACCGCCGCTAAGTTAAGGGCTTTAGTTGCGGTGTGCGACTAATATAGAAGAAAGCCCTCTAGTAAACCATGATTAACAGTGACTTAACGATAAATTAAATCCAAACGCCGTTTGGCAACTTATGCTTTATATGGCCACGGCAATCGCGTTTTACACCACAGGACTGCATGAAAATCAGGCAGAAGACAAAAAGAATGGTAATACCGGTTTTGAACGGCTTCATGACGTTTATTTAACGTATAGCGCCTTATTTGATTGTTTCGGGGGTTAAAAAGTAGAGTAGGCTGGCTTTGGTGGTGCGGTATATTTCCCAATCGGCGGTTTCAAACTCAAGCCAGGCAACACCGGTGGTGGGCATTTCAAAAAGCAGTTTATCAGTATACTGGGCAACAAAATGGCTTAAGGAAGGATTGTGGCCTATAACAATCAACGTTTGCACTTCTGCATCCGTTTCTCTAATAACCTGCATCACTTCCTCAGCAGTAGATTCATAAATACGTTTATCGAACTGCACTTTATCAAAATCATAGTTCAGCTTATCGCAGATAATTTCCGCTGTTTGTTTTGTGCGCAATGCGGGGCTGGCTACAACTAAATCGGGTTGCAACTTTAACCCCTTTAAATATTTGCCCATGTTTTTTGCATCATCAATCCGGTCCTTCTTTAATGGGCGGTCAAAGTCTGCCATACTCAAATCCTTCCAACTACTTTTGGTGTGGCGTATAAGCACTAAATTCTTTTTCATTTCCTGAAACTACATATTTTTGCCTGCGAATGTTCAAACGTTCATTGCTACGCAGCATTTTTTCAGTTGTTTTTGCTTTTACCGTCCTGTTTACCGTTTCGGTTAAGGAGGTGCATTACCTGTTTGCCTCTCACGAAGCCCACGAACATTGCGATAACCATATTCACCCTGCTGATGAGCACGGCGAATGTGCCGTTTGTAAATTCGACATTGCTTTTTTTACCGATGCCATAACACTGATTCACCCGCAATTACCGCAACAGTATTTTGCAGTAAAGCAACCGGCAGCCTGTTTCACTCCTACAACAACCCGCCTTTATACTAAACCACTCCGTGGTCCTCCATCTATAGCTTAAAAAGCCTACAACCTTTATTGAACACTAACAGCCCGTACGGCTGCTATTATTTACTTTTTAAGCATTCTGAACATGAAGTATATTTTTTTGATACTGCTTAGTGCATTGTACTATGCAGCAGCAGCCCAGCAGCAAATTAGCGGCACTGTGCTCGATGCACAGGATAATCAACCCTTAAGCGGTGCCGTTGTTTCACTTCCTGAACTAAAAACAGGAGTAGTTACTGATACCAGCGGTAGTTTTCTTATAACCAATTTACCTAAGGGAACCTTTACCTGCCAGGTTTCGTTTTTAGGTTACGAAATAGAATCGCAGCGCATAAGTATTCCACTTAACTCACCCTTAACTTTTACATTAAACCACTCGCATAAAGAAATGGAGGAAATTGTGGTTACGGGAACATCCAAAACATCATCACTAAAAGAAAGTCCTGTCCCTACGTCCATCATCAATCGCGAGGAACTATTCCATATTTCTTCATCAAACATTGTAGATGCCATAACGCAACAGCCTGGTGTGGCAGCAGTTAGTACAGGGGGCGCCATTTCAAAGCCCGTAATTCGGGGACTTTCCTATAACCGAATACTTACGCTCAATAACGGTGTAAGACAGGAAGGGCAGCAATGGGGAGATGAGCACGGTATTGAAATTGACGAGTACAGTATTGCACAGGTGGAATTGGTAAAAGGCCCTGGCTCGTTAATGTATGGCAGCGATGCCATGGGCGGTGTTATCAATTTTCTTCGTCCCTCGCCGGTTCCTCAAAACCATATTGAAAGCGATTTAACAACAGAATACCAAAGCAATAATCATCTGTTTGGCTGGAGCCTTTATAATGGCGGCACCAAAGGCAGAATTACCTGGCAGGCGCGCGTAAGCAATCGTTATGCAGGCAACATGCGCAACCGTTACGACAACTATATTTTCAATTCGGGATTTAAAGAATGGAATGGTAACGGTCTACTGGGCTTCAATCACAAAATGGGATACACGCATATTTATCTCTCCTCCTTCAATACCCAAATTGGCTTTAACGAGGGTGAGCGCGATAGCCTGGGTAACTGGCTAATGGAAGACGGCAGCGCAGTTTCGCAAAAGGAAGCAGCAGTTTATAAAACGGCTTTGCCTTTTCAGCGCATCAATCATCAAATGGTTACTCTGAAAAACCATTTGTACTTTAATAATCAAACTTCGCTTGAGTTTACCGCGGCTTATCAAAACAATTTAAGGCGCGAGTTTGCCGAATCAGCAAAAGAGGCCGGCCTTTACCTAATGCTGCACACTCTTAATTACGATGTAAAATTCCATTTGCCCGAAAAGAAGAATTGGGAAACAACCGTAGGGTTAAATGGCATGTGGCAGTTAAACAAAAATTATGGTACTGAATTTCTGATACCCTCCTACAACCAAACCGATGGCGGTGCTTTTATAGTTACCAAAAAACGCTGGCAAAAAATTACGCTTAGCGGCGGGGTCCGGGCCGACATTCGTTTGATGAATAGCAATGCCCTTTGGCTGGATAGCGCTGAACAGGTGGTCCCCGAAAACACATCCCTGGCTTCGCAAAAGTTTGCGGCAATGCACAAATTGTTTGCAAGTGCAACGGGTAGCGTTGGCGTGGCCTTTAACCCTGTTAACGGTTTAGCTATAAAATTAAACGCCGGCAGCGGTTACCGAACGCCAACTGTTGCCGAATTAGCTGCAAATGGCGTACACGAAGGAACGGTGCGCTATGAAATTGGCAACAGTTCGCTTAAACCCGAGTACAGTCTTCAGGGAGATTTTGGTATAAATTTCAGCAACGCGCATGTATCCTTTGATGTAGCGGGTTTTGCCAATTACGTTCAGCGTTTTACCTATGCCGTAAAGTTGCCCTCTTCAACAGGGCTTGATAGTTTCCCTATTACAGGTGAACCATTTGTGGCTTTTACCTTCCGCCAGAACGATGCGCTTTTATATGGAGCGGAAGTTGAATTAGACATCCACCCGCATCCTATAGACTGGCTGCACCTGGAAAGTTCATTTAGTTATGTGCGCGGCATACAATTGAATACAATCCCTGCTTTACGAAATTTATCTTTTATGCCGGCCGGGCGTTGGCTTTGTACTGTTCGCGCCGAAGCGCACAAACTGGGGCCTGTATTTACCCATGCTTATGCAAGCATACAAAGCGATTTTAATATGAAACAAAACTTTGTATTACAGTATGCCAATACTGAAACGCCAACGGCGCGCTATTGGCTACTTAACGCTTCAGTAGGTACTAACGTAGGCTTAAAGGGCAAAACGTGGTTCACCCTTCAGTGTTCTGTAAACAATATTCTCAATACCGCTTATCAAAACCATTTAAGCCGTTGGAAATACAATGGCGAAAATCCATTAACAGGGCGAACCGGCATCTATAATATGGGACGGAATTTCACCATTAAGCTCATCGTTCCCCTTTACAATCAATAACATGAGACAGAAAAACATATAACTGAATTAAATCACTACCTACATATTATCAACCTAATTACATTTGCGTAAGTGAAAAAAGTATTCTCCATTTTTCTGGCTTTAGCTATGCTGTCGCAGGCACTGGTAAACGTTGGTATTGGGGTATACTATGAACTGAACAAAGAATACATTGCCCAAAAGCTTTGCGAAAACCGCACAAATCCGCAATTGCATTGTAATGGCCATTGCTACCTTAGCAAGCAACTAAAAAAAGCGGAAGAAGGCAGCAATAAATCTCAATCGCAAAGCGAAAAGGCCAACGAAGAAGTTTTAATTGACCATTCTTATACTACAGTAAGCAATTATACACCGGCTTACTTAATGCTTGGGCTTTTGCCTGCTTATCAAAGGCACGCACCTGCATGCCCCGTTGCTGAAATACAACAGCCTCCCAAAATAGCTGCCTAAACTTCTTTTAGGTATTCTATTTATCGGTTTCCATTAACTATTTTATGAAAGTAAATTTCATGGTGTTGCTCGCCTTTATGGCGTGGCACATCAACGCAAATGCACAAAGCTGCTGCTGCACATCATCAGGGGCAAACTGGAGCATACTGCCCAATGCTGAAAAGCACCTTATAGGGCTTAGGTATGCGTATAAAAGCTTTTACTCTGTTTACCCTAAAAGCCTTAACCCCGAGTTAAGCGGACAACGTACACAGCAAACCTTAAACAGTGCTGAACTATTTGGTCGTTTTTACCTGGCTAAGCCTTTGCAGCTTACGGTGCAACTACCGGTAAACTTTATAAGCGAGAACACTGCCAAAGGCACAAACACCCAATATGGCCTTGGCGATATAAGTTTTCTTCTGCAATATAGTTTCCTTGACCCTAAACGCTGTAATGGTAAACCCGGTAAACATCAGTTTAAACTGGGTGCGGGTGTAAAGCTGCCAAGTGGTAGTTTCCGAATAACCAATACTTCTATGTTTTTAACCAGCCAGCAATTAGGCACAGGCAGCGTAGATTTTTTGTTTAATGCCGTATACACCTATCGCTACAAGCAGTTTGGATTTAACCTTAGTTCAGCCTATAAGTTGAATACTACCAATCCGCAGCAATACAAATTTGGCGATCGTCTTCAAGGGGCATTGAATTTCTTCTACGCTGTACCGGTAAAAGAAGTAACCCTTACCCCATCTGTTTCGCTTAACTACGATCATGGTTTCTATAATGTATTAAGAAAGCAAAAGATGGATTACACCGGGGGCGATTTCTTAACTACCTCCGCAGGCTTTGATATTTTCTATAAGCAATTCGCCTTTTCATCCTCATTTACACCTGCATTGATGAACAGGCTTAACTGGAGCGGCGAAACCCGCCAAAAGTTTACAGTTGAAGCAGGTATCTTTTACAATTTTCAAACTAAAACAAGCAATAAACAAAATGAAAAACCTCTATAATACTCTTTTAATTCTATCGGTATTTGCCGTTTTAAGCACTACATCTTCCTGCAAGAAAGACAACAACGATCTTAAAGGCAGCGGACCCGTTACCTTCCATTTTGACAACCGTTTTGGCAGCGATGACCTGGTAATGGGCACTAATTACACAAACCAATCAGGTGAACAACTGGCAATTAGCACCTTCAACTATTACGTAAGTAACTTCGTACTGGTAAAGTCTGATGGCACAGAGTATACCGTTCCTAAAGATAACTGCTACCACTTGGTACGCGAGGGGGTTGACAGTACCTATGAATTAGAAATTGAGAATGTTCCGGCAGGTAGTTATACTGCATTAAAGTTCATTATCGGCGTAGATAGCCTCAAGAATACAGCTCCGGTATCAGAAAGAACCGGCGATTTGGATGTGGCTACCAGCGCAAGCGATATGTACTGGACATGGAACAGCGGTTACATTTTTTATAAAATAGAGGGCACCTCACCAGCTGCGCCATATGATACGATGATGGGGATGAGTATGTTTTATTACCACATTGGTGGTTACGGAGGTTATTCATCATCTACAATCAACAATATCCAAAGCGTAAACCTAACTGCTCCTGAAGCGGCTGAGGTTGGTGAAGGTAAGCATCCCGAGTTTCACATTTTTGCAGATGCAAAAGAGGTGTTTGATTCTCCTACTCCACTTTCAATTGCAGCACATCCCGGTATAATGTTTGACCCTTTCTCTACTACTATTTCGGCCAACTATAAGGATATGTTTTCAATTAACCACGTTCATAACGACTAATAGTTATTCAACAGGGAGGGGATGCTCCCCATCCTCTCCCGTATTTAGTGTAACAAAATGAAACGCACATATATCCTTTTTATAGTACTGGTCTTTATATCGGCTTTGGCATTTCAGGGGTGCAAAAAAACCGATAGTAAAGAAGTAAGTATGACACTTCCATCCAACTTCCCTGAACCTGTATATAATTTTGCTACTAACCAGGTTACACCCGAAGGGTTTGAGTTGGGTCGCCGCTTGTTTTACGATACCCGCCTTTCCAGAAACAATACTATAAGTTGCGGCAGTTGCCACCAGCAATTTGCAGCGTTTAGCCATTCGGGGCACATAGTTAGCCACGGTATTAATGACCTTCTCGGTAAACGAAATGCCCCTGCCATTATGAATATGGCCTGGAACTACGATTTCTTTTGGGATGGCGGAGTACATTCTTTGGACCTGGTTCCGCCCAACCCCATTAAAAACCCCGTAGAAATGGATGCGCAATTCTCAGAAGTGTTAGACAAATTACGCGCTACAACTGAGTATCCCGCTTTGTTTAAAGCAGCCTTTGGCACTGAGGAAATAAACTCTGTTCGGTTTCTGCAGGCTATGAGCCAATTCATGAATTGCCTTGTTTCTGCTAATTCAAAGTACGATAAGTATGTACGTGGTGAAGGAGCAACACTTTCTGAAGATGAACTAGCAGGAAAAGAGTTATTTACCGCCAAATGCGCTGTTTGCCACAGTACAGATTTGTTTACAGACCGCAGTTTCCATAACAACGGCATACAAGCCACGGTTACTGATAGCGGGCGATATCTTGTAACACTGGACCCGCTTGATATTGGAAAGTTCAAAACCCCTTCGCTTAGGAATATTGAAAAAACCGGTCCCTATATGCACTCAGGTAAATTTCAAACCCTGCAGAGTGTTCTAGACCACTATTCCGATGGTATTCATAACACACCAACACTGGATAATGCTTTAATCACTAACGGCCAACCGGGCATTGCCATGACCGCAGAAGAGAAGGCTAAAATAATTGCCTTTCTGCTAACATTAACCGATAAGGATTTTATTACCGACCCAAGATTTTCAGAATAATTTTTAAACTAAAAAACAAATAACAACATGAAAAAAGGACTGTTTTTTACACTACTTATGGTAAGTGCAGGTTTTCTTTTTACCATCCAGGCTTGTAAGGATAAAGAAAACCAGGCTCCGGTAATTACTTTAGCTGAGCCCGCTGATGGCGAAATGGTGATGTTGGGAGATTCAGTGCACATTGAATTTACCGCAACCGACGACGAAGAGTTACACGAAGCAAGTGTTATCATCAAATCGCACATGGGCGATACGGTTTATGCTGAATACCCAATGGTGCACGGCTTAAAAACCTACGATTATCATGAACATTACCATCCTGTTGATACCGGCATGTTCCACATAAACATTGCCGTTAGCGACCACGATGACAAGACAACCACCAAAGAGGTTATGTTTCATGTAATGCAGTAACTGCTAAAGGTCCAAATAAAAAATCCGCCAATGGCGGGTTTTTTATTTGCTATAAGCTTTATCTATTTGCCTCCGTTAAACGAATAGTAGTAAATCTCAGAAGCATCATTTTTATTTACTGCCTGGCCAATCATAGTTATATTGCTTCCGTTACGGTCAACCGAGCCTGAAAAATGGAATACTTTACCCGGGTACATAAGAATTGTTCCGTCCTCATCTATACTGGCGTGTGTAGCTGAAGTTAAGGTGCCGCTGCCAATAGTTGCAAAAGTGAAATAAGTGCCGCTGGTATATCCCTGTAAATCCATTTTTACTGCTTTAGCGCCCACCTTGCTTATAATAACGCGGTTTACGTTTACGCTACCGGCAAGGCCAGTGTAAGTGCCGGCCCAGTCATCAGCCCAATCGCTCTCTTTTTTACAGGCTGCAAAAGTTAATACTAAAAGAAATACGGCAAGAATCTTAGTCTTCATACTATCTGTTATTTACAGTAAAAATAATAAAGAGACGCCACGCTGCATAACCTTATTTCTGATAATTAAAACATACAACGCCACCGGGGTTTTTACAAGGTAAAGTGTATTACACACATAACACAATTTGTATTTTGACAATACACATGTAATGAAAAATATATTATAAAAACATTTTTATTGTTAGGGCGTAACGGAACGACAAAGCATACGCCATGAACAAAAAATTACTCCTCGCCCTTGTAGTCCTATGGATTACTACGGGAACAATAACTGCGCAAAACCTGGGTATAGGTGAAGAAACACCCGGCAGCAGAGTTTCTGTTAAAGGAAACATTGCTGTTGGCAGCAGCTATTCTCCGCTTAGCGCCCCTTCAAATGGGGGTATTATTGAAGGAGCGCTAGGTATAGGAACCTCAACACCCGATACGATAAGCGCTATTTTAGATATCCGCTCAACGAACAAAGGGATACTGATACCACGCTTAACTACCACACAAAAGCAGGCTATAGTAAACCCCGCTGAAGGGCTTCTTATATACGATAAAGATTTAAATAGTCTTTATTTATTTAATGGGTTAACATGGGTCAATAACGATAGCGCAGCTGCTCATGGTTCACCGGGCGCAACCGGACCAACCGGCCCGCAAGGTTTACAGGGTACAACAGGTCCGCAAGGCCCACAGGGTATACAAGGCATAGCCGGACCAACAGGTGCTAATGGAGCCGCAGGCGCACAAGGACCTACAGGCCCGCAAGGTTTACAGGGCGCCACGGGGGCTACTGGCCCACAGGGTATACAAGGCATTGCCGGGCCAACAGGCGCGCAAGGTATTCAAGGTATTGCCGGCACTGCAGGTGCTGCGGGATCCAAAGGCGCAACAGGTTCTACCGGGCCCACAGGTAATACGGGTGCAACAGGAAACACAGGTGCAACAGGTCCACAAGGTGTTGCCGGTGCCACCGGAACGATTGGCGCCACTGGGGCTACTGGTCCACAAGGTATACAAGGCATAGCCGGGCCAACAGGTGCAACCGGTGCCAATGGAGCCGCAGGTGCACAAGGACCTACAGGCCCGCAAGGTTTACAGGGTGCCACGGGTGTTACTGGCCCACAGGGTATACAAGGCATTGCCGGGCCAACAGGTGCAACCGGTGCCAATGGAGCCGCAGGTGCACAAGGACCGACAGGCCCGCAAGGTTTACAGGGTGCCACGGGTGTTAATACGGGTGCAACAGGAAACACAGGTGCAACAGGTCCACAAGGTGTTGCCGGCACCAACGGAACGAATGGAACAAATGGCGCCACTGGGGCTACTGGTCCACAAGGTATACAAGGCATAGCCGGGCCAACAGGTGCAACCGGTGCCAATGGAGCCGCAGGTGCACAAGGACCTACAGGCCCGCAAGGTTTACAGGGTGCCACGGGTGTTACTGGCCCACAGGGTATACAAGGCATAACCGGGCCAACAGGTGCGCAAGGTATTCAAGGTATTGCAGGCACTGCAGGTGCTACGGGAGCCAAAGGCGCAACAGGTTCTACCGGGCCCACCGGTAATACGGGTGCAACAGGAAACACAGGTGCAACAGGTCCACAAGGTGTTGCCGGCACCAACGGAACGAATGGCGCCACGGGTGCCACAGGTCCACAGGGTATACAAGGTATTCAAGGTCCTGCAGGTGCCACCGGGGCGCAAGGTCCTGCAGGCAATGTGGCCACCGTATGTTCAATGGTGTCTAACGGTGCTTATTGTACAACACCTCCAGGAATAAACTACACCTTTTCGGGTCCGGTAGTTAGTGTAGTAATAACCAGTTCATCGCAAAAGGTAATGATTATTGGCACGGTATGTTTAGGTAGCACCGTAGGCACCTCCAACAGCCTCGATATTACACCGGCATACGACAACGGTTCTGGCATTATGCCCATAGGCCCGGGAACATACGGTTTAAGAGCAGCAGCCAATACGCGGGAAACCTACAGTACCACTTATACCATTACCGGCCTTTCACCGGGCACCTACACTTTTGGTATAGCGGCACGTATCACCGTTTCTACCGATGTAGCAAAATGGAACAGTAACGAATATGGTATGGTTTCAGTGTTATTAACCCAATAATCAATAAATATTTATGATCAGGAATATATTAATATCTATAACACTATATATAAGTGGCATTACAGCCTTTGCTCAAAATGCAACTGCCGTTAGTGTAAACAGAAACTTGCCGGTGCCAACTATAACATTACCAGCACCGCCACAACAACCAAATGCTAAGGTTAACGCCCTTGGTCTAACACAACAATTAAGTCGCAGCCAAATGCTTGGTTTAGTTCCGGCGGTTACATTGCCGTCACCGCCATTGGCTAATAATTCGAAAACAACAACAGTTATAAAAACCGGGCCACTTAACAGGCAAGAGTGCGGAAGTTTTATACCCACCGCTGTTTTACCTGAAAAACCACTCAATAACTAACAATTATTAAAACACAAAAATACTTCATGTCTGTTTTGGGTTCAAAGGCGGCTGTAGAACGGCCGCCTTTTCTTTTAGCAAATAACTTTCATACAGTATCTACACGCATTCTCACAACGTACAACTTGTATGGCAAAGCATGTAGGTTGATTTCCGGCGCATTCTGCCATTTCTGCAAAAACTACTTCACAACACCCACGTATTACAAACACAAAAATCTATACGCCATGAATAAGAAGCTATTAGTAGCTACCGTAATATTAATTGTTACGGTAATAAGAGCAGGTGCCCAAAACCTGGGCATTGGAGAAGAAACGCCGGGTAGCCGGGTTTCAGTGAAAGGCAATCTTGCCATCGGAAGTAATTATTCCACTCTTTCAGCTCCCGCAAACGGGGCCATTTTTCAAGGTACTGTTGGTATAGGGACTTCCACGCCCGATACAAACAGCGCCATTCTTGATTTAAGTTCTGCTAACAAAGGCGTACTTATTCCAAGAATGACCACCGCACAAAAACTATCTATAGTAAATCCTGCCGAGGGTTTATTGGTTTATGACAAGGATATCAATAGCATTTACGTGTTCAATGGTATACTTTGGGTAAACAGCGATAGCGCTGCTGCACATGCTGCGGGAACAACAGGACCTACTGGTCCACAAGGCCCGCAGGGTATACAAGGTGTTCCTGGTGCAACAGGTGCACAAGGTGCTGTAGGTCCGCAAGGTCCTGCAGGTGTGCAAGGCCCAACAGGCCCGCAAGGTATTCAAGGCGTTCAAGGTGCAACGGGTCCACAGGGTCCTGCCGGTGCCAACGGAACGCATGGAACTAATGGCGCTACTGGTGCTCAAGGTCCTACTGGCCCAACAGGTCCACAAGGCCTACAGGGTATTCAGGGTGCAACAGGTCCACAAGGTCCTGCAGGTACCAACGGTACAAATGGAACTAATGGCGCAACAGGCGCTCAAGGACCTACTGGTCCCACAGGCCCGCAAGGCTTACAAGGCGTTGCAGGTGCAGCGGGTGCCAAAGGTGCTACAGGCGCAACCGGCCCTCAAGGTTTACAAGGCATTCAAGGTGCAACAGGTCCACAAGGGCCCGCCGGTGCCAACGGTACAAATGGAAGTAATGGTGCTACAGGTGCACAAGGTCCAACAGGCCCTACAGGTCCGCAAGGTATACAGGGCATTCAAGGTGCAACAGGCCCACAAGGCCCTGCCGGTGCCAACGGTACAAATGGAAGTAACGGTGCTACAGGTGCACAAGGTCCAACAGGTCCGCAAGGTATACAGGGTATTCAGGGTGTAGCAGGAACTGCAGGCGCTAAAGGTGCAACCGGTTCTACAGGCCCCACCGGCCCTACTGGTACTAACGGCACCAATGGTGTTACAGGCCCAACTGGTCCACAAGGTATACAAGGCGTTACAGGTCCTCAAGGCCCTGCAGGTGCTAACGGCACAAATGGAACTAATGGCGCTACAGGCGCACAAGGTCCTACAGGCCCAACAGGTCCACAGGGTATACAAGGCATACAAGGTGCTACAGGCCCGCAAGGCCCTGCCGGTGCAAACGGAACTAATGGTGCAACAGGTGCACAGGGCCCCACTGGTCCTCAAGGTGTAGCAGGCGTTGCAGGTGCAACAGGCCCTCAAGGCCCTACAGGCGCCACCGGCCCTACAAATACTAACGCATGGGCGCTTACGGGTAATGCCTCTACCACCACATCAAACTTTGTAGGCACTACAGATGCAAAAGATTTAATATTTAAAACAAACGGTACGGAACGTATGCGTATTACTTCGGGCGGCCAAATTGGAATAGGCACCTCAACAGTGCCTTCAAGCAAATGGCTGGTAGCTACTAACCACAGTAACCCAACATTTACCAGCGCTGGTAACGGTATTGGTACCAGCTTTACCGGTGGTGGCGGTTTCTATGTTAAGAACAATACCGACGGCCTTGAAGCCAAATATGAATCATGGAACGGCGCTATACACTTTGGTGTAGCAAGTTCTACTGCCGCCCCAATGGTATTCTATACTGAGGGTAGCACAGAAAGTGCCCGCCTTGATGAGAACGGAAACTTTGGAATAGGCACCACAACTCCTGCTTATAAGTTAGATGTGGCCGGCAGCGTTAATTTTACGGGCTCATTATATGTAAACGGGTCATTAGGCAGCAGTGGCCAGGTATTAAAATCTACCGGCAGCGGCACGAGCTGGGCTTACGTAGGTTCCAGTTCATCAAATGTGTATGCCGTAACCGGCTCAGGCGGTTCCACAATAAGCAGTACATCATCGTGGACCAGCCTCTCAGGTTTATCTTCAACGTTCACGCTAAGCAGCTCGGCAACCGTTTTAATCAGTTCATGCGGTGGTGTGCAAACAACGGCCACCACTTCAACGGGCGGTTCAGTGGTAGATATAGCCATATATGTTGATGGAGTTCAAATGCCTTCAACAGGTGCGGGTGGCTACCAGCGCGTGTCAGCCATGAACAATTCAGTAGTAACAACCTCCGCTATTTCTTCATGGTCAATTAATGCAAGCATAGCGCTTAGTTCAGGTTCGCACACCATATTGGTTAAAGCGTTAAAAGTATCAGGCTCTAATGCCACAGTAAATGCTTCATCGGGTGTGCTGGAAGGCAACTTAATCACACAAGTAATTTATTAATACCTGTTACAAATTTTTCATGTTAGTGTTTGGGTTAGAAAGCGGTCCTTTGGGCCGCTTTTCTTTTTTATATCGCAGCAATTACTCAGCCGCTTCTTTGTTTTCCAACTCCACATTTCGGCTAACACTTAAAATTATACCGAATGCAATGGAAGTAAATATAACAGAGCTACCACCCATACTAACCAGTGGCAGCGTTACACCGGTAACCGGCACCAGGTTTACGGCTACAGCCATATTTATCATAGCCTGTATTACCAGGGCAATGCCCAGCCCTACTGCTAATAACGCTCCAAAAGCCTTAGGCGCTTTTATAACAATGCGTATACAGCGGAACAGTAAGAAGAGGTAAAGGCCTACTATAAATGCGCCGCCTAACAAACCGTATTCTTCTATTATTATGGCATAAATAAAATCGCTGTACGGATGCGGTAGAAAATTGCGCTGCTCACTACCACCGGGGTTTACTTTAACCAAGCCGCCTTTGGCAATAGCAATTTTTGCCTGCAGTACCTGGTAATCCTCATCTCCTTCTTCCTTGGGATAAACGAAGTTTTCCAAACGGTGTTTCCATGTTTGCGCACGGCCCATTTTCTCCAACACACTATCAGGCAAAACAAAAAGCAACAGAAAGAACAAGCCAAACACAACCAGGCTGGCGCCAAACAATAACAGTATATGCTTTATAGCAATACGGCCAACAAACATTACAAACACCGAAGTGAAGAAGAGTATTGCAGCAGTGGAGAAGTTCTCCGGTGCAATCAGCAATGCCGTTAATATTATAGGGATTAATACCGGTAGAAAGGCTTCTTTAAAATCGCTTATCTGGTCCTGCTTAATGGAAAGCTGCCGCGCCAAAAACATTATCAACGCCAACTTTGCAAGGTCCGATGTTTGAAAGGTTAAACCAACACCGGGCAGGGTTATCCAGCGGCTTGCATTGTTTAATTCTGTACCAAAAAACATAGTATAAATAAGCATGGGGATGCTTAAAAACCACAACACCTGCGATATACGCGAGTAATAACGATAATCAATCATGTGTGTGCCGAACATTAATAACAAACCGGCAACAGCCATAGTAATTTGCTTCAACAGATATTTCTCGTTACCTACTTCCATTTTGTAAGCAAGCGTTCCGGTAGCGCTGTACACCGCCAGCATGGAAAAAATGAAAAGGATGATTACCACCAGCCATATCATTTTATCGCCCTGGAAAAAACCTGACCAACCCACATCGCTAAGCGATAGGGTTTTAGTTTCATTATTTTCTTTTTCGGCTTCCATAGTTTACCGTTTTACTTTTCCAATTCCTCAAACATCTCCACCAACACTTCTTTATCATCAAAGTGGCTCTTCACCCCTTTTATCTCCTGGTATTTTTCGTGGCCTTTACCGGCCAACAGAATTATATCGTTCCGCTGCGCCAGCGCCACTGCTGCCTTTATGGCTTCCTTACGGTCAGTAATGGTCAGCACTTTCTTTTTATCGCTTGCCGGTACGCCGGCATTCATCTGCCGCAATATTTCATCGGGCTCCTCACTGCGTGGGTTATCTGAAGTTAACACCACTCTATCTGAAAACTTGCAGGCTATTTCTGCCATTATAGGCCGCTTAGTAGCATCGCGGTCGCCGCCGCAGCCAACTATGGTTATTACATGCTCATTGCCATTGCGCACTGCATTAATAGTTTGCAACACATTCTTTAGGGCATCGGGTGTGTGAGCATAATCTACAATGCCTACTACTTTCTCATTCTTTGAAACCAACTGTTCAAAACGACCTTCCGGTGGTTGCAAAGCAGAAAGAATAGTTAGCGCTTCCATTTTATCAGCACCCAGCAAACGCGCGGTGGCGTACACCGCTGTAAGATTATAGGCATTGAATTCACCAATTAAACGCGTGTGCAGTGCCTGCTGGTCTATTTCCAATTCCAAACCCGCCACACCGTTATCAATTATCTTGGTTTTATAATCGGATGGCGTGCGCAAAGAATACATGTATTTAGCAGCCCTTGTGTTTTGCAACATCACCGAACCATTGCGGTCATCGGCATTTACTAAAGCAAAAGCACCTGATGGCAATTCATCAAAGAAGCGTTTCTTCGCTTTCAGGTAATTTTCAAAAGTCTTGTGATAGTCCAGGTGATCGTGCGTAATATTGGTAAAGACCGCGCCGGTAAACTTTAGTCCTTCAATTCTGTTCTGCACCACTGCATGCGAACTCACTTCCATAAAGCAGTATTCGCATCCCGCATCCACCATCTGGCGCATTAAGCGGTTAAGGCTTATAGGATCGGGCGTAGTGTGCGTACTGGCAATTATCTCTTCGTTTATCTGGTTCTGCACGGTGCTTAGCAAGCCAACATTCTTTCCCATTGACCGGAATAAACGGAACAGTAAAGTAACCGTTGATGTTTTACCATTTGTTCCTGTAACGCCTACCACTTTCATAGCAGCAGAAGGATTACTGTAAAAGTTACAGGCCATTAAGCCGGCAGCCTTGCTGCTATCTTCAACACGTATGTAAGTTACTTTATCGCTTCTTTCGGCCGGCAGGTCCTCACATAAAATAGCACGCGCGCCGCGCTCAATACATTGCTGCATAAAACGGTGACCGTCAACAGCTGTTCCTTTAACGGCAATAAAACAACTGCCAACCGCCACTTTGCGGCTGTCAAATTGTAAAGCATTTACCTCAACATTGGTTGGGCCAATTACTTCAGCCAGTTTAACGCCATATAGTATATCCCGTAACAGCACAAGTTTTTCTTATCGTATCTTAAGTGTTACCACCGTTAAAATGGCCAGCAGAATACCAACAATCCAAAAGCGGGTAACAATTTTCGCCTCCGGCATTCCGGCCTTTTGAAAGTGATGATGCAATGGGCTCATTAAAAATATGCGGCGGCCCTCGCCATATTTTCTTTTGGTGTATTTAAAGTAAGATACCTGCATCATTACGCTCAGGTTCTCTACTAGAAACACGCCGCACATTACCGGTATCAAAAGTTCTTTTCTTACTGCTATTGCCAGCGTGGCAATAATTCCGCCAAGCGCCAACGAGCCGGTATCACCCATAAACACCTGGGCAGGGTAAGCATTGTACCACAAAAAGCCAATACAGGCCCCAATAAAGGCCGCGCAAAAAATTACCAACTCACCCGTGTTAGGTATATACATTATATCAAGGTAATCAGCAAAAATGATGTTACCACTAACATAGGCGAACACCATCAGCGTAACCCCTATAATAGCGGACGTACCTGTGGCTAATCCATCTATCCCATCCGTTAAGTTGGCACCATTACTTACGGCAGTTATAATGAATATTACAATCGGTATAAAAATGAGCCAGGCATAGTTGCACGCATCTTTGCCAATCCAGCAAATAATGCCGCTGTAATCAATCTCGTGGCTTTTTACAAACGGGATGGTAGTTGTAGGCGCTTTCTCGGTAAGCATATAATGCACCTGGTTATTATCGTCAGTTACTTTGCTTATCAGTTCACTATCGTATTTGTACACTTCACCAAAAGGTATTTCCTCCTTGGTTATAACACCCTTATTAAAATATAAGGTGGCGCCAACAATTACGCCCAACCCTATCTGGCCAATTACTTTAAAGGTGCCGGCTAAGCCTCGCTTATCTTTTTTGAACACTTTAATATAATCATCTGCAAAACCAATTACGCCCAACCAAACCGTGGCAATAATCATTAGCAGTATGTATATATTATCCAGCCGCGCAAACAACAGCGTAGGAATAAGAATAGAAGCCAGAATCATTAAACCGCCCATGGTTGGGGTTCCCTTCTTCTTGTTCTCACCTTCTAAGCCCAGTTCACGTATTGTTTCTCCTATTTGCTTCCGCTGCAGTAAGGCAATTATATTCTTACCATACACCATGGAAATGATGAGCGAAAGCAACACCGCAAACGCCGCCCTGAAGGAGATGTACTGAAACAAGCCCGCCCCGGGAAAGTTGTAATGCTGGTCTAAAAATTTAAAAAGATAATAGAGCATAACTTAGTATTAAGTAGCCGGTATTAGTATTAAGACAGCCTGCCTTCATCACTTCACCACAAATAATGCTTACAAGGTCTAAACACTTAATACCTTATACTGTTTGCCTTTTATAGTTGAACCACAGCGTCTTTAAACTTACGTCCCCTGTCTTCGTAGTTCTCAAACAAATCAAACGACGCACAGGCAGGTGATAGCAACACTGCATCGCCGCTGTTACCAAGGCCATAAGCCATGCGCACAGCATCCTGCATATTACTTGTGTTCACAATAACGTCAATCATGCGGCCAAAGGCAGAGTGCAGCTTGGTGTTATCGGTACCAAGGCAAATCATAGCACGCACTTTCTTTTTTACCAATGGTTCAAGCACACTGTAATCGTTGCCCTTGTCAATACCGCCGGCAATCCAAATCACAGGTTTATTCATGCTTTCCAAAGCATACCAGGTACTGTTTACATTAGTTGCTTTTGAGTCGTTAATGAACTCAATGCCGCGCACCTTGGTTACTGTTTCCAGGCGGTGCTCCAGCGATTTAAAATCTGACAGGCTATCGCGTATCTGCTCTTTGCGAAGGCCGTAAATATTGGCTACTATCCCAGCTGCCAATGAATTGTAGACGTTATGACGTCCTTTCAGTCCTAGTTCCTGAATGCTCATGGTGAATGTTTGGTTTTTATGGTTGATAATTATTTGGTCATCTTTTACAAAGCCGCCTTCTTTAAATTCCTTCTCATAGCTTATTGGCAGCTTTTGCGCTTGTGTTGGGTATTTCTCTAAATTCTGCATCGTTATTTCATCATCAGCGCAGTAGATGAAATAGTCACTCTCCAATTGGTTCTTCGTAATCTTAAACTTCGAAGTCACGTAGTTCTGCAGTTCGTAATTGTAACGGTCCAGGTGGTCGGGGGTAATGTTGGTTAACACCGCCACATCCGGACGAAACGTATCAATATCATCCAACTGAAAACTTGATATCTCCAGCACGTAGTAATCAAAGTTTTCGGTTGCTACCTGCAGTGCAAAGCTTTTGCCGATGTTACCGCCAAGGCCCACATTCAACCCGCCTGCGCGCATTAAATGATAGGTAAGCGCCGTAGTGGTTGTTTTACCGTTGGCTCCTGTTATGCCGATTATTTTAGCATCCGTATACCAACTGGCAAATTCAATCTCACTTACAATCTTCACGCCCTTCTCGCGCAGCTTTTTTACCATCTCCGCCTTTTCCGGTATACCGGGGCTCTTCATCACTAAGTCTGCGTTCAGTATCTTCTCCTCAGTATGCTTTTCACTTTCGTATTCAACTTTGTAATCTTTCAGCAGCTTCTCATACTTCGCAGCAATCTTTCCTTTGTCGCTAACAAACACCTCGTAACCTTGCTTAAGGCCAAGCACAGCAGTGCCAACACCGCTTTCGCCACCACCAAGTATTACAAGTCGCTTTTTCATTTCTGTTTACTCAATTACGATTTCAATTCAACTGTTATCGGCATACCTTTCTGTATTCGGGTACCCGGCACTACTGATTGATTTTTTACTATTCCTTTTCCAACCACGCTTACCTTCATTCCCATACTTTCTAACAGATATAAAGCATCGCGTAAACCCATTCCGGTTACATCAGGCACCAGTCCATTTGAAAAATCTGTTTCAGCAAGCGCCAAACGGCTACCGCCATTGTTCACTTTCGCCCACTCGCCTGTTTCTGTATTTACCTGCAATCCAAAAAATGAGTAGATGTGTTTCAGGTCATCGGCATAGCCCTGTTGCATTACAGGCACATTGTTAGCCACTATGGTTTTGTTAACAGCGGAGTGCATGTTCAGTGACAAAGAGTAAACCTTATCCGCCACCTCTTTAAAAATGGAACCCGCAACTACGTTGCCGTAGTAACCATTAGTGCCCGGCGAGTTAATCACCACTATCATAGAATACTGCGGCGCCTCAGCAGGAAAATACCCGCAAAATGAAGCCTGATAAATACGCTTCTTATAACCTTGATTACCCTGGGCAATTACCGCCGTTCCTGTTTTACCGGCCACGTGTAAATAATCGGTCTTCAGGTTTTCGGCCGTACCTTCTTCTACTACCCCTTTTAGTATCTCCTGCAATTGTTTTAAGGTATGCTCGCTAAGCACTTTATCGTTCAGCACTACTGTTCCTACACTGTCAACCGTGCGATTGTATTCTTTTACTTTTTCTACAATGTGCGGCTTAACCATTATACCGTTATTGGCAATAGTGTTATAGAAATTCAAAATGTGTAATGGGGTTAGCTGCACCTCGTAACCGTGAGCTATATACGCGCACGAAACACCGCTCCAATCTTTTACCGGGTGCAACACCGGTTTACCCGCGCCCGGTATTTCAATATCTATGGGCTTGGTAAAACCAAAACTTTCCAGGTGGTTATAAAACTTCTCTTTAGCAGTATTGTAGTTTTTATCAGCAAGCGTAGCCACTAAAACATTAGAAGAAACCTCAATGCCTCTTTTTACTGTTAACTCAGGCGTTTCAGGGGCTTCGTGGTCGTGTATGGTCTTGTTATATACTTTATAGTTGCCATCGCCACAAAACACTTTAGTGTCGTTTGTTACCAAACCATCTTCCATCAAGCTCGCTACCGTAGCCAGCTTAAAAGTAGAACCCGGCTCAGTGGCTTCACCTACTGCGTAGTTCATTATTTCGGCATAAGTGCTATCCTTAGTTAAACCAAGGTTAGCAATAGCTTTAATACGGCCCGTTGCTACTTCCATTAAAACCACGCTACCGTGTTCCGCCTGGTGGTGTTGCAGTGCACGGTAAAGCGCATCTTCAGCAACGTCCTGCAGGTTAATGTCAATAGTGGTATAAATATCTTTGCCCGGCTGCGGTACAATTTGTTCACGTGCATCAAGTGGTATGGAAACACCGCCAGCTATCTTCTGCACTTTTACAATACCCTTTTCGCCACGCAGTTGCTCATCAAACTTCCCTTCAAGGCCTACCTTGGTGCCACTCTCATTTATAAAGCCAATAGTGCGTTGTGCCAATAAACCGAAAGGCATCATGCGCTTATCGTTCTGCACCGTTACTAAACCGCTCTTGTATTGGCCATCGCGGAACAAAGGCCACTTCTTCATTTCGCTTAGTTGATCGTAACTGATGTTACGCTTAAGCAGGTAGTAGCGGCTTTTCTTTTTGCGCTCGCGCAGCAATTCGCTTTTGTATTGCTGTTGCGTTTTTTCAGGAAACATGCGCGCCAGCAACATTGAAACAGAATCAACTTTAGTGTTAAATAAGTCGCTGTGGTTATAGGTAGTTTTAAAATCAATACGAAGGTCAAAGGTTGGCAAGGTGGTGGCCAGCAAACTGCCGTCGCTGCTGTAAATATTACCGCGGTCGGCTAATACTTCTTTCTCCTCAATGGTAAGGCTATCACCCAACTCGCGGTAATAAGCGCCCTGGCTGGTTTGTATATAGAAAGCGCGGCCTATGATAGCCACTCCTAATGCAAACACCAGCAGGAAGCCCAGGTATGCCCGTAAGAGGATTTCTTTCTTTTTGTTAGCCATAGCGTTGCCCTTACCGTAAAGGCAATAGTTTATACCGCCGGTTTCGGTGGCTGTTCATCCGGGGCGTTTTTGGCGCCCTTTGCATTTTGCTTGGATGAACCGTTCCGTTACTCAGCATTTACTTAATTGTTTGTTTCAATTTTGTAAGGGGGAATTCTCAGTTCCTTTAACCCCTGTGCGTCCACAACTTTTGCTACTTCACTTTGTTTGCTTTTCTGCATCATTCCTGAGGCAGTGGTCATATATCTCCAGCGTAGTTGTTTTACTTCTTTTTCAGTGCGCGTTATACGGCGCGCATAATTTTCAGCCATGTGGTTATTGGCAATGTGCAGCACCGCCAAAAAAACCAGGAACAACACAAACGGCATATTGAACAGCAAGCGCTTCATGCCGCTTTCGCCGGCACTATCAAGCTTGCCCAGCAAACCGCCTAAGCCTTTACTCCGTTTTTTCGGAGCGGCTTCAGCAACTTCCTGTTCTTCTATGTTTTCGTTTTTTGCCATCCGGCTACTTCAATTTTAATTCTCACATTATTATATTCTCTCTGCCACTCTCAATTTCGCACTGCGCGATCTTGAATTTTCTCTCTGTTCTTTATTTCCCGCTTCAATCGGTTTCTTATTCACTGCCTTTAAATCCAGCTTAAAGTTTCCGAAGAAGTCCTTCACCGGTTCATCACCAAAACTGCCGTGCTTTATAAAGTTCTTCACCAGCCTGTCTTCCAGCGAGTGAAAGGTGATAACTGCTAATCTTCCTTTTGGTTTCAGCACTTCCACACTTTGCATCAGCAGTTCCTTTATTGCACCCAATTCATCGTTCACTTCTATGCGCAGCGATTGAAAAACCTGTGAGAGGTATTTTATCTTCTCTCCTCTTGCTTCCTGCTCGGCTATGCTCTTCATCGCTTCTATGGTATCAATCCTGCGGCTGCCTCTTGCATTTACAATAGCCTGTGCTAATGTTTTTGAGTTTCGCACTTCGCCATATTCGCTAAACAGTTGTTGCAGTTGGTCGGCGCTGTATTCATTCACCACATCAGCAGCAGTTTTCTCAGCCCGGCGGTCCATGCGCATATCCAGCGGCCCGTCAAAGCGGTAACTGAATCCGCGTTCGGCGGTATCAAACTGGAATGATGAAACGCCAAAGTCCGCCAGTATACCATCTACCGGTATTGCTTCATACAGGCGTAAAAAGCGTTTCAGTTCTCTGAAGTTTGCCGGTATCAGCTGAAAACGCTTATCGTCAATTGCATTACGCTGCGCATCTTCATCCTGGTCAAAAGCAAACAGCTTTCCTTTTTTACCTAACTGCGCCATTATTGCCCTGCTGTGTCCGCCGCCACCAAAGGTGGCATCCACATAAATTCCATCAGGCTTTATGGCCAGTGCCTCAATACTTTCATGTAAAAGAACGGGTGTGTGGTATCCACCACCTTCCTCCTTCGAGGACTTCTTATTTTCCTCCCTCTTCATTCAATGAATCCAAATGGGCAGCAGCTTCTTCAGCCAATCCCTGGATGTTTGAAATATTTCCTTGCGTATACTGTTCGTATTTGGCCGCATCCCACACTTGTATGCGGTCAAACTTTCCTTTCAACACTATCTCTTTGCTGTTGCCCAGGTACTTCATCAGGCTTTTGCCTACCAAAAAGCGGTCGGCGCTGTCCATTTCAATTTCAGTTAAGCCAACGGTTATAGCATTTATAAACTGTTGATGCTTTAAGCTGAACGGATTCAGTTTAGCCAATAAAGCCTCCTGCTTCTCCCAGGTCTTCATGGGGTATATCACCAGGCAATCTTCAATGTCCTTCGCCAGCATAAAACGGCTGCCATCCTCAGCGGGAAATTGCTTACGTAACAACGAAGGCATTTTAATACGCCCCTTGTCGTCCATAGTACAATCAAACTGTCCGCGAAATGTCATTTCCTTTTGCTTGCGTTAACGGTTACAAATGTAAGCCCAGAACCCACTTTCAACCACTAAATACCACTAAAATACACTTTTTATTTTTCAACAAACAATAAATGCGTTAAAATCCTTACTGGATAAGGGTTTTAGTAGTGGGAGGAAGTGGTAATTTTTTCATTATTAACGCCTGATGTGCATAAGGTATTGCGTTTTCCACCGCCTTTCCACCGCTCAAACACACTTTTTAGGGCCTATGTGCATTGCTATACCGGCAAAGTGGGAGGAATTTGGGCCTTCAGCGGCTTGGATGGGAAAGTGTGGGAGGCTTTAGCCGTGAAGAGTGAATCAGGGTCGTTTAACAGGGTGCCAACACTAAAAAAGCGGCCCGAAAGCCGCTTGATGACTGGAATGTCTGCAAAACAAAAAAGGGCGGATATCTATCCTGCCCTTTTTAAGTTATAAGTTGCTTGTATTAGATTTTGGCGAAACGCTTGGTTACAACACCATCGTTAGTGCGGATGCTTACAAAGTAATTACCGCTTGACAGTGTTTCCACATTTAAGCTAAGTGTATTGGCACCTGCGTTCAGTTCTGTTGCTTTAGTATAAACCTTAGCACCGTTTACATTGTAGATTTCAACCTGTGCATCCTGGCTGTTATCTGAATTCAGCTGGATGTTCAAATTGCTGCTTGAAGGGTTTGGATACAGCGCCAACACATTGGTGCTTTCTGCAATATTATTTACTCCTGTAGCCTGCATAACTAAACCGGCCGGTTGGTTAATACCTGCATTGCTGCCGCTGTAGAAGAAATCATCCATGGTCATTTTTGCGTTGCAACCATCGCCGCGAACGTTGATGTATAAAGCATAGATTCCTGAATGGCCGCTAATGTTAAGGTTGTAAACCAATGTTGAAGTAGCCAGTTGGTCAATTTCAACGCTATCTACCTGTATCACGTTAGCGCTTTGGTCAACCAGGTTAACCAAAAACCAACGGCGGCAACCTGAATTTAAAGGGCGGTGAATTTTGTATGAAAACTGCAGAGCTTCTGAGTTAGAGAAGTTTAAAAACGGAGTAACAACACCGGTAAACTGGTCCGGCTTATAGCTTGGGCCTGCACCCATACTTTGTGAACCTGCAATGGCTACTGTGCCTTCGGGGTTTACATCAAAATCGGGGAATTGCCAGTTTTGCAAAATTAAATAGTCCTTCACGGTTCCGGCGTGGCCAGGAACGGGCTCGAAGTCCTCTGTTACCTGTGCGTAAGTATTAGCAGCGGTTAACACCATCAGGGCTGCTACAATAATTTGTAATGTTTTTTTCATGACTCGGTCTTTTTGTTACCATTCCTTTACGCAAGCGGCGGCTTGTTTGTTACACCCTTTTTCAATTTTCTTTCACCTATTGGGCAGTATACAAAGGCTAACAGCCCCGGTAATGAGGGCTTTTTGCAGTAAATCGTAAAAAACAGGGGTAATTAGTGCCGGTAATTAAAACTTACGCACTGTAAAATAGAAGGTAGTGCCTTTTCCGTCCTCGCTTTCAAACCAAATCTCACCATGGTAGTATTCTACAATTTTCTTGCATATGGCAAGGCCTATACCTGTACCGTCATACTCCTGATCATTATGCAGGCGGCGGAACATTTGAAATATAGTAGTGGAATATTCTTTTGAAATACCAATACCGTTATCGTGTATAGTAAAGGTGTAGTAGTTTAAAGAGTTGGTCCAGCTAACATCAATTTGCGGCTTATCGCTTTTATTGAATTTTAAACCGTTGCTTATTAAGTTTTGAAACACGTGATACATTAACGAAGCATGTACATTGCTAACCACAGGTAAATCACGATTGATACTAATACTTCCGTTTATGGCGCTTAATTTATCGCGCAATTCAAAACGGATGGTATTAATAATATCATTTACGTTAACCGGCACGGGTTTAGGCAGGTTTGTGCCTATACGGCAATAGGCCAGCACATCGTCAATAAGGCGCTCTAAACGCTTGGCACCGGTATGGCTATAGCCTACAAACTCGCGCGCCTCGGGGCTTAAATCCTGCGTATACTTATTCACCAGCAAATTCATAAAACTACTGATGTTACGTACGGGTGCTTTTAAATCGTGTGATATAATGTAAGCAAACTGCTCAAGGTCATTATTGCTGCGCTTCAGTTCTGCCGTTTGTAAAACCATTTGCGCATTGCTGGCTTCCAGCTCCTGCTCGGTTTTTTTGTTTAGGTGCACCAATTGGTAAACGGCGGTAATGGCCATAGTTATCTGCATTAAAATACCGGTGCGCTCCAGCAATAACTGCTGGGGTATTGTAAGATTATATGCGGTAAACAGTGGGCTTACAAAGTCAAAGGCGTATATAAGAATTATGGGTAGTATAACCCCAAAAACTATCATGGCTGTTTCCTTCAAATCATAAATCAGGAAGGGAATGATAACCGCCACCATAAAGAAAAACTCTGCCTGCGCCTGCGGGCCAATAAACAGTGCATTTAAAAACACCAGAGAGTTTACCACTAGTATATAGGTAAACCGGCTTAAATTAGTTTTACCAAAAGCATTAAGCACCAGTACGCCTACACTGGTAAGGCTTAACGAAGCCATTACGGCCAGCCAATACAAGCTATCCCAAAATATGCCGAAACCTACATAAACAAGGGAACCAAAAAAGGTGAGCAGGGCCACAAAATTGCAAAGGCGTATATACTTCTGCTGATTATGATGGTCTACATGCTGCGTACCCAGGTTAAGCAAACCCATGTACACAGAGAGGACAGGGTTCATTTCGTTATCGCGAACCTTCTCCTCAAACTCTTTTTCATCATTCTTGATAGACAATTCAGTTGAATTATCGTAAAATACAGCCATCCAATTAATTTGGCACGATATTGAAAATATACATTTTACATCAGAAGGTTATGAAAAGTTACATTAACACTCTCCTATTTTTTCTCATTATAGCTTTGCCCTATGGCTGTTCGCCTAGTAAAGGTTACTTAAAACGGGGCGATTACGATAACGCCGTAAACTCAGCCGCATACAAGCTGCGCGGCAATAAAAACAGGCAAAAAGAAATACTGGTTTTAGAGCAGGCCTTTAAGGCGGCCAACCAGCGCGACCTTGACCTTATTAACCAATTGAAACGGGAAGGAAATCCGGCCAACTGGCAAACCATTTACAATTATTATGAAAATATACGCTACCGCAAGGAGCTGGTTAAACCGCTTTTGCCGCTGTTTATTAAGAAGGAATTCCGCGAGGCAGATATTAAGCTGGTAAATATTGAGCAAGAGTTGGCAGATGCTAAAAACAAAACCTCGGAGTTTTTATACAGCAGTGCCGCAAAGCTGATGGAAAGCAAAACGAAAGTGAATTACCGCGAAGCTTACAACAAGCTTTATGACCTGAACAGCATTAGCGGAGAATACAAGGACAGCAAACAATTATTAAACGAATGCCAGGAAAAGGGAAAAGTATATGTGCAAATTGCCATGACCAACGAAGCGCGTGTAGTATTGCCTGAAGATTTTGAAAAAGAGCTGACCAAAATAAATACGGCAGACTTAAACAGCCAATGGGTGCAGTTTGTATCCACCTCACCCCCCCCTGCTGATTTTAAGGTAAACGTAAAACTGCAGAAGGTTGACGTTACACCTGAACGTATAAGCGAGCGCGAATACAAAGACAAAGCAACTTTTCAGGATGGGTGGATTTACAGCTACGATAAAAAGGGAAATGTGCTGAAGGATACTGCCGGTAATGATATTAAGGTGGCTAAGATGGTTACCGTATATGCCACCGTGCGCGAAACGCAGCAATTAAAATCGTGCCTGGTGGCAGGTGAGTATGAGTTTATCAATAACAGTAATCAATCGCACCTTAAAACAGTACCCTTTGCTGAAAGCGTAAATTTTGAAAACTACTTTGCCACCTTTAAAGGCGACCCCCGTGCGCTAAGTAAGGAAAGCAAAGCCCGCACCGGTGGACGCTTTATGCCCTTTCCGCCGGACTTAAATATGATAATGGATGCCAACAACCTGGTAAAGCAACGTATGACTTCCAACATCCGCCAAAACAGCGGTATATTTTTGCAGTAGGCGCATTGATAGAAGCAGTTTTGAAACTGCCGGTCTTGGCATTTAACCTTCAATTTCAGGCACTTCGGGGCTATTTTTAACGTTTCAGGCCTTTGAATCGCTATCTTTGGTCCGGTAATTAAAATATTCACCTCAGCCCCTCGTCTTATAACCTCATACTGACGAGCAAAATGGTTAACCTTGGTATAACAATGGCAGACGCCCAAAACGAGTCCCTGAGTCAAATTGTGCAGAAGGAGCGCAGGCGTTTGCTTGAATTTATCCGTAAGCGTGTTCCTACCCAGGAAGATGCCGAGGATGTATTACAGGATGTCTTCTATGAACTGGTGAATACTTACCGCCTCATGAAGCCCGTTGAACAGATCGCTTCATGGCTGTTTACGGTGGCGCGTAATAAAATCACCGACCGTTACCGTAAGAAGAAGCCTGATTCGCTGGAAGAGCACTTTAGCGTACGCGCCGGCGATGATGGCGACAGACTGGATATTTCTGACTTTCTTCCTTCAAACACCAACTCTCCGGAAACGGAAATGATGCGTGAAGCTATTATGCAGGGTTTAGTACAGGCCCTGGAAGAATTGCCGAAAGAACAACGCGAGGTTTACATTATGCATGAACTGGAGGATAAAAGCTTCCAGGAAATTAGTGAGATAACCGGGGCTAATGTAAACACGCTGCTTTCGCGTAAGAGATATGCGGTGCTGTATTTACGGGAACGTTTACAGAATTTATACAACGATTTATTTAACACCTAAAACAGTAGTATGAAACCAATGTTTTGGATTTGGCGTGGCATTGCAGGCTTCCTGTTGTTTGCCTTAGGCATAGTGCTGTTCGGTTATGTTACCATGTATTTATGGAACTGGATTATGCCTTACCTGTTTAAACTACCGCTGGTAGATTTCAGAATGGCAATAGGCATGGTAATACTTAGCAAAATACTTTTAGGCGGTATAAGGGTAAAAGCTGATGGTGGAGGCTGGGGGCAGAAACGCTACTGGCGCGCCAAATGGGAAAGCATGAGCCCCGACGAACGCGATAAATTTAAACACGAATTTGCCGAGCGCTGTAAAAGCCGCTGGGGCCGTGTTGAAGTAAAAGTAGAACGCACGGAAAGCTGATTTATAGTAAGGGCGGGCAACCGCCCTTTTTTATTACTTTGCTTTTAATGAAACGCTATAGCTGCTTTCTTTTTTTACTCATAAGCGCCTTTACCTTACAGGCACAAAACGGCCGCTTTGGAATTTACCTTGAGCAAAACGGCAAGCGTTACGATATAGTAAAAAACGAAGTAACGTTGCAATCAGCCCCATTCGATTTGGTTTTGTTTTTCCCCTCTCCTATGGGCGTGTTCATCAATGCTTCGCTTGAACCGTTTACCTATGGGCCCGTTACCAAAAAGAAAAGCAACAAAAAGAAAGAGGATTTAATAGGCTTTGCCACCACCGGCTTAACCGAAGCTGCCTTTAACCGCGATAGCACTATTACCATTTCTGATAACGCCCCCAATTATTGGTATTACGATAGTTTAACCAGCCACAGCTTTAATAAAGTAATACAAACCGACAGCGGCTTTGTGTGCAAGCGGCATTTAAAAACGCTCAGCTTTATATCCGATAAAAAGCAGGAAATAATAGAAGGGAATATGCCTGCCCTTTACCTGGTGCTTATTAGTACAATGTTTACCAAGGATAGGCGCGAAATAGAGTTGATGCGCGCTGCGGTTAAAATAAACTTTGTTAGGTAGTTAAACCGGTATAGTAAACTTAAAGCAACTTCCACCGTCCTTACCGTCTTCAATCCATATACGGCCCTGCAGGTGTTCTACTATCTTTTTACAAACCGTAAGCCCAATGCCTGTTCCTGAATACTCATTACGCGAATGCAAGCGTTGAAAAACTTCGAATACTTTTTGGCGGTACTTCTCTTTTATGCCTATGCCGTTATCGCAAAAGCTGAAATAAAAACTGCTATCGCTGCGTAAGCTGCTTATATCTAAAACGGGCTTTGCTGAATTGTTATACTTAATAGCGTTGGCTATAAGGTTTTCGAACAACTGCAACATTTGTGTTTTGTTGGCCTTAACTTTTGGCAATGCTGTGCAGTTAATTTTCATTTGTTTCCTGTCAATCTCCGGCTGCAAAAACTCAATGGTTTCCTGGTAAACTTTATTCAGGTCCACTTCCTCTTTATGCACTTCGGGGTTAATGTTTGAAAGCGCCAAAAGGCTTTCAATAAGGTTGTACATGCGGTTTGCCCCTTCGCGCGCAAAGTACAGGTATTCTATTTCCTCCTTATCCAGTTTGCCGGCTGCGTGCTTCTCTAATAGCTGCATGTACAGGCTTACCATACGCAAGGGCTCCTTTAAATCGTGCGAAGCCACATGGGCAAACTGCTTCAACTCAAAGTTGCTTATCTCAAGCTTACGCGCATAAGCCTCTACTTCCAGGTTTTTCTTCTTCAAGGCCTGCGCTTCTTTCTTGCGCTCTTCCAGTTCAAAGCTCATGCGCACATCGGAAACAGCAGATGATTTATCAAACTGGTAGGTTTTCGCTTTCTCCGATTTATATTTTTTGTAGTAGCTAAGGGCCTCTTTAAAGTCACCCTTCATTTCTAAAACGTTGGCCCATTCCTCGTAAAGGTTGGCCTTATTCATTCGCGATTGAGAGTTATTCGTAGCCTCTTCTATCTTTTTCAAATAGGTAACAGCTTCGTCGTAGCGGCCCTGTATGCGCAAAGCGCACACCATATTAAAGTAGCCGTTTATTACATAAAACGAGCTGCCCGATTTTGAAAGCAGTTCTATGCCCTCCTGCAACATGGCCATACCTTCTTCATACTTTGCTTCTATATCGCAAAGCAGAAAACCCATATTTACAAGACAATTGCCGCGCCCGCGGTTATCTCCTATTTCTTTAAAAATGTGTTGCGCCTTCTGCTGGTATTCAATGGCGGCATGCGTACCCTTTATGCCGGGGTAGTTATTAGCATACGATATATAACAGCGCGCCACCCCCTGGCGGTTACCTGTTTCTGAAAATAAATTGTAGGCCTTATCAATGTATTGCAGGCGCCCTTCATCTAAATCACTATCGCGGTACAGCGTTACAATATTGAAATACAAACCCGCCAGTATAGCCTTATCGCCATCCGTAAGGTTATCGCGCAATTCTAAAATGCGCACGCCCTCATCATAGGCCTCGCGCGCTTTACTCAGTTCCCCTAAAAAGTTGAAGTTAACGCCAATCATGCGCAGGGCATTGGCTTCCATGCTGGCATTACCTGTTTCGCGTGCTAAATCAAGGCATTCAAACGCATAGCTGTTTGAATCTTCGTAGCGGCTGCTTATGTGGTTATCGTAAACGCACTGCTGTAGGCGTATTTCGCTCATCAGCACCTTATCGCCCTCCTCCTTTGCCTTATCGTAATAGTTTTCAGCCACAGGCTTAAAGTCATCGCTGCGCTCGCTTATAAGCCCCTTAAGAATGGCTACCCATTCCTGGCCGGTGTTTTGCAACAAAAAACTATCGCTTTGCACTACTGTGGTTTTATTGCTTTTACTCAAAAGCCGGTATAGTAGTTACAGGGTAACCGTGCGCCGGCAAAATTTCTGTATTGTAATTTACAAAAAAACCTATCTGTTACCCCGCTGGTAATAAAATTTAATACTTCAACCGGATGTCATATTAAACCATTTTCACTTATAAAATAAAAAAGCCTCCTGTTTTGCAGGAGGCTTCGCTATTTAAATCGTTGTATCTTAAGCTTCTTCAGTAGCGGTTTCAGCTACGGCAGCAGCGCTTGCATTTTTGCTGTCAACCTTAATGGTTACATGGTTGCTGCGCTTGCGTAAGCGGTAAGCGCGGCCCTGTGGTGCAGGTAAAAAGCGCTTAAGCATAGTGCCGGCGTCAACAAATATTTCCTTTACAATAAGGTCGTTATCTTCAGGGCGCTGGCCATTCTTCTGTTCCCAGTTATTGATAGCGCTCTTCAGCAGTTTCTCCAACTTGGTAGAGGCTTCCTGCTTGCTGTATTTCAGTATGGTTAAAGCCTCATAAACACCTTTACCGCGTACTAAATCGGCCACCAAACGCATTTTGCGGGTGCTGGTTGGGTTGTTATTGAGTTTTGCAACTGCTTCCATTGTATTTCTTTTTATCGTAATTCTTAATTCGGGTTATTATGCAATTTTCTTAGATGAGTGACCTTTGAACTGACGGGTTGGTGAAAACTCGCCCAAACGGTGGCCCACCATGTTTTCAGTTACATACACCGGTATAAATTTGTTACCGTTATGCACTGCAAAGGTGTGGTTTACCATTTCAGGTACAATCATTGAAGCGCGGCTCCATGTTTTAATTACACTTTTCTTGCCACCGGTGTTCATCTTGTCCACCTTCTTCATCAATTTGTAACCTACGTAAGGTCCTTTCTTAATTGAACGTGCCATCTTATATCTTAATTTATCTGTTCTCTAATTATTGATTATTCTGGTTAGCCTTAGCACCCTTACGACGCTGAATAATATACTGCGAAGTAGCTTTTTTAGGGTGACGTGTTTTAAGGCCTTTGCTCTTAATACCCTTACGTGAACGTGGGTGACCACCTGATGAACGGCCCTCACCACCACCCATTGGGTGATCTACAGGGTTCATGGCTACAGCACGTGTACGAGGACGACGGCCTAACCAACGCTTACGGCCCGCCTTACCATAGCTAATCAATGTATGGTCAGGGTTAGAAACTGTACCGATTGTAGCATAGCAGGTTAACAGTATGCGGCGTATTTCGCCTGAAGGCATTTTAATGGCAGCATACTTATCTTCTTTTGCTAAAAGCTGGGCAGATGAGCCTGCGCTTCTAACAATTTTACCGCCACGGCCAGGGTACAATTCCACGTTGTGGATGATAGAGCCCAGTGGCATTTCACCTAGTGGCAGAGCGTTACCAACTTCAGGGGCTACCTTAGTTCCGGCAACAATCTCCTGGCCTACTTTAATACCGTGTGGTGCCAGAATATATCTTTTCTCACCATCCTTATATTGAATAAGGGCGATGAATGATGTGCGGATTGGATCGTATTCAACTGATACTACCTTGCCCAATACATCATGCTTATCTCTTTTGAAATCGATTATACGGTAGCGCTGTTTGTGCCCACCGCCGCGGTAACGCATTGTTAATTCACCTTTGCTGTTACGGCCGCCGCTTTGCTTGTAAGGAGCCAATAGGCTCTTCTCCGGCTTGTTGGTTGTAATTTCGTCGAACGTGAGGAGTTCAGTAAACCTCAGGCTCGCCGTGGTTGGACGATACTTCTTAATTCCCATTTTACGTTCCCTCTTTTTCTTATCAGTGGTTGGTATCCACTATAGTTATTAAATATGTTTCTGCTTCTTAAGTCCCCTTTAGGGGCTTTAGGGTTTATACGTTACCGTAGAAGTCAATATTTTCGCCTGACTTCAGGGTTACGTAAGCTTTTTTGAAAGAAGGTTTCATACCGCTGGCAACGCCTTTTTTGGTATAACGCACTTTCTTTTTACCTACGTTAACAACAGTGTTTACACCTTCAACCTGAACGTTGTAGTAAGCTTCAACAGCCTTCTTTATTTCAAGTTTGTTAGCGTCTTTAGATACACGGAAAGCGTAAGTGTTTTTCTTTTCGCTTTGCTTGGTGCTCTTTTCAGTAATAATCGGCTTTACCAATACTTTGTCTGCCATGGTTATTTCCTCCCGATGAATTAGTTATTAGATAAATTTTCTTCCAGGCTCTTTACAGCGCTTTCGCTCAACACCAGCTTTTTGCAGTTCATAATATCGAAGATATTTAACTGGCGTGCTTCGGTTAACTGAACGTTTGGAAGGTTACGGGCTGCTAAAACAGTGTTCTGTTCAGCACCGCTTAATACTACCACGCTCTTGGTACCTTTAAGGTTAAGAGCGTTTACCACGGCAGCAAAACCTTTGGTTTTTGGTTCGCTAAGGTTAAAGTCTTCAACTATAACCAGGTTACCGTCTTTTGCTTTATAAGTAAGGGCGCTTTTCTTGGCAACCTCTTTTACTTTTTTGTTGATTTTAAGATCGTAGCTGTGCGGCTTAGGACCGAAAACACGGCCACCACCACGAACTAAAGGGCTCTTCATATCACCACGGCGGGCACCACCTGTACCTTTCTGGCGGAATGCCTTCTTGGTAGTGCGGGCAATTTCCCATCTTTCCTTGCTCTTGTGAGTGCCCTGGCGCTGAGCTGCCAAATAAGCCTTCACAGTTAAATATACCGCGTGGTCATTAGGCTCCACACCAAAAATTGCGTCATTCAGGTTGATTTCTCTTCCTGTTTCGCGGCCGTCCTTGCTTAATACTTTAACCTTCATAAAATCTTGATTTTAAGGGTATATTACACACCCGCCCCAAAAAAGGGACCGCAAAAATAGCTTTTTAGGTCAGAGTTACAAATGTTTGTGGAGAAAATATTAGAGGCATGGAGGGCCTGCTTTTTCGCCACTTTAGAACGGCAAACCGCTCCTTTAGCCCCAAAACTACTGAAAAACAGGCATTAATGCATACATCTGTATAAGCTCGCTTCTTTATAATAAGGACCGGCAGAACGGCCTCACTCCTTTACATTTAAATGAGCACAGCAACTTATCGGGCATTTTTACCTTTACGCCTAATGAAAATTCCCAAGCACTACCGTCAGCAGATTATTACTAAAAAGAAGACCATTTACCCGGTTTCCCCTCCCCTGCGCGAATACCTTAAAGAAAACAGCCGCGAGATAAGCCTGCCCGTTAGCTATGCCGACCTGCGGCACTTTAACGGCAGCGTTAGCATACGCGATAAAAAGGGGAAAGACACCCTGTGGGAGGCCGCCATGTACCCCCACAGCGAAATAACCCATATACATGATGGCTTAAAGCGCATTTACTCCATACTTAAAACCGGGGGCGATACTTCAGTACATAAGCACCTGCATGTGGAACGCATTGACTACTGCACTTTTGGCAACAGTAACCCCTTTCGTATTAAAATAGTAAACGACTTTAACGATAACTACGATTACTTCTACGTTAAACAGGCTGATGCCAGCCGCGTTTATGGTTTGGAGTTGGAACACATCCTATCCCCTTCGCGCATTAACTATTTTGTAGATAACCGTACATTAATAGAAGAACACATAGCGGGCATACCCGGCGATATGTTCATCTCCTTTTACCTGGAAAACCCTGAATTCAACAAGGTTAGAGTGGCAAAAGAGTTTGTGAAGTTTAATGAGCGCTGCTTTATACGCCTGTTAGGCGATATGCGCTCCTACAATTATGTATTTGATATAACACCCGATTTTGAGGAAGTGCAATTCCGTATACGCGCCATTGATTTTGACCAACAAAGTTACGAGGGCAAAAAAACGCTGTACCTGCCGCAGTTCTTTAAAGAGAATACGGTATTAGTACAATTGACTTTGGATTTGCTTACCAAAGAAACCATAGCCCAATACCAGAAGGAAGAGCGAACCCTTATTGCACGGCGCAGTATTTCATCGCACCACCGCCTTAACCATTTGTTAGAAGTAATGGAGCAGGACAACATTGCGCCGCCTGAAAAAATTGAACAACTGGGCAACGAACTGGCCACGCACTTTAAAAACAATGGCTTTACCGGTATTACTTCCATGGGTGGTTTGGTAAGACAAATGCTGGCTATAATAACCGAGGACCTTAAGAAGGAAAACTAGATTTTGGAAAGCCCTGTTCAATTCCTACCTTCCTATCTTAATTATTTACTATGAAAAGATTTTTACTTACCTGCCTTACACTTTTGCTTTTAAAAGTTGGTGTTGCCCAGGTGGCTTCCAATTATGCAGTGCAGCTAATGGCTACCGTGCAAAAAAATCCACCTTCTATAACGCTGAGTATAGTAGTTGATAACAGTACGTTTACTGACTATACCATCTTTAAAAAGCTGAAAAGCGATAATACCTGGGGCAGTATATACGCTACCCTGCCGGGAACAGACAGCGTTTTTGTTGATACCGCCGTTGCTGTTGATGTAAGCTACGAATACAAGGTTATACGCAACGGAACGCCTTTGGCTTTCGGCTACATTAACTCAGGCATTGAGTTAAGTGCTAAAGAAAATATGGGCACCATTATGCTTATTGTAGATACGGCCCTGCAAAACAGCCGCAGCTATGTAGGCAAAACCTATATTAATGATTTAATACGCGATGGTTGGCTTGTTGTAGTTAAAGAAGTAGACCGCAATACAAGCGTGGCGGATATAAAACAGTTAATAGTTGATGAAAACAACATCGCCCCTCTTACCGCAGTTCTGCTTATAGGCCACATTGCGGTTCCTTATTCGGGCGACTTAAACCCCGATGGACACCCCGACCACTTAGGCGCATGGCCTGCTGATATTTTTTATGGTGATGTAGATGGCACCTGGACGGATGCCACCGTTAACGATGCCGCAGCTTCAAGGCCCGAAAACCATAACACCCCGGGCGATGGTAAGTTTGACCAAAGCGCTATTCCTTCTGATGCGGAAATACAAATAGGGCGCGTAGATATGTATGATATGCCCGCATGGAACGCAACGGAAGATTCATTAGTACGCAACTATCTTGAACGGAACCATAGCTACCGCATTGGCCAAACCACCTTTGGCCAAAGGGCCCTTATTGACGATAACTTCGGTGCGTTCAGCGGCGAAGCCTTTGCTGCCAGCGCATGGAAAAGCCTTGCGCCTATAGTTCGCCCCTCACGCATTCAGGAGTTAGACTATATCAATACATTGAAAAATCAGGACTTTATATGGAGTTACGGCTGCGGGGGCGGCAGTTATAATAGCTGCAGCGGTGTTGGTACTGCCAATGATTTTGCAGGCCTTACACCTTTACGCACCGTATTCACTATGTTGTTCGGTAGTTATTTTGGCGATTGGAACAGCACCGATAACTTATTGCGTGCCCCCCTCGCCTCCGGTGCGCTTACTTCATGTTGGAGCGGAAGACCACACTGGGCTTTCCATCATATGGGGCTGGGTGAAACCGTTGGTTATAGTGCCCTTGTTTCGCAAAACAACTCCAACCTTTATTTTCAGAATTACGGAGGCCGCTTTGTAAACAATGCCCTAATGGGCGACCCCACTTTAAAAGAATTTGTGATAAACCCTGCCTCCAACCTTACGGCTTCTGAAACCAATAATGCAGTAACCTTAAGTTGGAACTCTGCCACAGCAGTTGATGGCTATTTCGTTTATCGCACCAATAGGCTCGATAAAGAATGGCAAACCTTAAGCCACGTTATAATAACAGATACCACCTTTACCGATAACTGCGTGCCCCAGGGCAACTACTACTACATGGTTAGGGCCGTAAAACTGCAGATAACACCCAGCGGAAGTTTTTACAATTTAAGCAATGGTGTATGGACCACACAAAACGTAGTTAACGATATTAATATACAACCGGCAATAAGCACCACCGTTTCAAACGATACCTTATATATTACCAATACCACAAGTAACGTTACTACCCATGTTTGGGATTTTGGAGACGGCACCTTCTCTAACGACCCATCACCTGTGCATGTTTATACGGCCAGCGGAACTTATACCTTATCCTATACGGCTTCCAATAACTGTTACAGCCAAACTACCCAAACGCATATAGCTGTTATAGTTAATGGTGTTAAAGAGGAAAGCATTGCCGGAGTAACCATTGCCCCAAACCCTTTTACCAATAGCATTACCGTAAAAAGCAACGCTAACAGTGTTGTAAACTACCGTTTGTTTGATGTTACCGGCAAACAATTAATGGCAGAAAAAGCCGGCAGCCAATTCGTAATAAATACCGAAAATCTTACCGCCGGTTTATACTTACTTGAAGTTAACAGCGAAGGAGTTAACCATACTTACAAACTGGTTAGGGAATAAAAAAAATCCCGCCCCAGGCAGAGGGGCGGGAAGATTTAACCCTAAAACCAAAAACTTCATTCGAACACCAACAAGATAAAGGCCGTTCCCTTTTTTGTCAAGGGTTCGGCCTTTACTCCTTTATAACTACCGCATTTTCAGTTAAAAAACAAGGCCGTATTAACGGCTTTGTCCATCGTGCTTTTGGCGGTAAACATGCCTGTTGGCACGGCGTTGCTCATGTTTCAGTTTTGCCCGCTCTTCCGGGGTAACAACACCATCTGCTTTAGCAGCTTTCTTATCATGTTGAATTTTGGCCTGCTCTGCTTCAAGGGCTACTGTTTCTCCGCGGGTAAGTTCGCCGCTTTTACGGCCCTGTTGTATTCTTTCCTGTTGGTTTACCTGCCTGTTATGCACCTTGGGTGTGCCCTGTGCAAAAAGGTTTGAGGCAAACATTCCTAAGCCAAATACAGCTATGGTTAACACTAATTTCCGTTTCATACTATTGGGTTTATTGGTTTACTGAAATTATCTTCTGCACTGCCCATCGTGTGTTTGCATATAGATGTTCTGGTTGGCGTGGGCCTGTTCCATTTTCAAATATGCACGTTCCTTGCGGCTTATGCGGCCATCAAGTTTCATTATTTCTTTATCGTGTTGTATTTGGGCCTGTTGCATATGTAAGGCTGCTGCTTCGCGGTGGGTTAATGAACCGTTTCGTACCCCGCGGTGTATTCTGTGCATTTGTTGCCTTTGCTCCTTCCCTATGCTTTTACGCCCTTCGCGCGGTTGTGCATTTACATTACTTAAAACTGCTGTTAAAAGAAACAGTGCCAAACCTGCTATTAATCGCTTACTCATATCGCTTCTGTTTATTCGGTTATTGTTATAGCATTATTGACCCGTGAACATCTATTCGGTTTAATCGTGCGAAAAAATTTTTTCTTTGTAGAACATCAAAAATCTGTTAACCATGTTATTAAAAGGAAAAACAGCCCTGGTTACAGGCGGCACCCGCGGTATAGGTTACGGCATTGTTAAACGCTTTGCTGAAGAAGGAGCCAATGTGGCCTTTACCTATGTAAGCAGCGAGGAAAAAGCAAAGCAGGTTGAAGCAGAGTTGAATGCATTGGGCATTAAAGCCAAGGCCTATAAATCAGATGCGGGCTCTTACGGCGATACTGAAAAACTGGTTGAAGAAGTAATAAAGGAGTTTGGTACTATTGATATACTGGTAAACAATGCCGGCATAACGCGCGATAACCTGATACTGCGCATGACCGAGCAGCAATGGGATGAAGTAATAAGCGCCAACCTTAAATCGGTATTTAACCTTACCAAGCATGTTTCTAAAATAATGCTGAAAAACAAGCGCGGTTCTATAATAAACCTCACTTCTATCGTTGGAGAAAAGGGACAGGCAGGGCAGGCCAATTACGCTGCATCAAAAGCGGGCATTATTGGCTTTACCAAATCAATTGCTGATGAGTTTGGCTCAAGAAGCATACGCTGCAATGCTATTGCTCCGGGTTTTATTGAAACAGACATGACCGGTGTATTAAACGAAGACGTGAAGAAAGGCATACTGGATAAAATACCTATGAAGCGCATGGGCAAACCTGAAGAGGTGGCCAATGCCGCCGTTTATTTAGGTAGTGATCTATCGCTTTACGTATCGGGCCAGGTATTAAGTGTTTGCGGCGCCATGAACCGGTAATTTGTATTTTATTAGCACCACTGCTTATCATCATATTGTCATATTAGCTTAATGAATTCCGGACTTTCCTTTCAATATCCTGCGTGGTTTATTATCCTGTGTTTCGGGTTGGGCGCTTTATATGCAGCCATCCTGTATTACCGCGATAAGACCTTTGATGAAAAATCAGCAGGCTCTAAACTCTGGAAATATGCCATGAGCGCCTTCCGCTTTCTGGCGGTTAGCATCCTGGCTATACTGTTGCTTTCTCCGTTTCTGCGCACACGCAATACACAAACCTTTAAACCTATAGTTGCTATTGTTAGCGATAACAGCGAATCAGTAAAAAGTGGTTTAGGTAAAGATTCTGCCGAGTACGAGAAAAAGCTGAAGGATTTAAAAGATAAGCTGGGAGATAAATACGAGGTAGCTGAATTTTCTGCCGGCGATGATTTAAAGCAAGGAATTGATTTTTCGTTCCAGGATAAGTCAACCGACTTAAGTTCTGCCATTACTTCATTAAACGATTTGTATTACAACCGAAACCTGGGTGCTGTAATTCTGGCTTCCGATGGTATTTACAACCGGGGTGTTAACCCGGTTTACGCAGCTGAAAAAGCGCCATATTCTATTTATACCGTTGCTTTAGGCGATACAACTATACAGCGCGACCAAAAGTTAGCCAACGCTTTTTACAACAAAATAGCCTACCTGAATGACCAGTTTGGTTTGCGTGTAGATGTAGAAGCCAACAACCTGCAGGGCCGCAATGTAAAACTGAATGTTTATGAAGTAGAAACAGGAGCAGAACCACATTTGCTTCAATCAAAAGACCTGAACTACGGCTCCTCTTCTTTCTTTCAAACACTTGATTTTATACTGCCCGCCAATAAAGTAGGTATTGCGCATTACCGCGTTGTGCTTAGCAACACTGAGGGTGAACTGACCTATAAGAATAATGCGCGCGACATTTTTGTAGAGGTGCTGGATGGCCGCCAGAAAATTTTATTGATTGCCAACTCCCCACACCCGGATATTGCAGCCTTTAAATCAGCCATTGAAAACAACAAGAACTACCAGTTAGATGTGGAAATGGCAGAAACCTTTTCGAAAAAGCTGAATGACTACAACCTGGTTATCCTACACCAACTGCCTTCTCCTAATCAGCGCATACAAAATATTTTACGCGATGCCCGCGAGTTGAAAAAGCCTTTGCTTATTGTAATGGGTTCGCAAACTTCGGTTACTGAGTTTCCTAAAATTCAAAATGGGGTAACCTTCCGCGGCAGCCAGGATAGGTTTAACGATGTAACCGCCGTGGTTTCAAAAGACTTTTCATTGTTTACGCTATCCGATAAAACGGCGCAAACCTTACCTAAGCTACCACCTTTAAGCAACTTCTTTGGGGAATACACGGTTAACCCTTCTTCAAAAGTTTTACTGCAGCAAAAAATCAATTCCGTAGCTACTGATTTTCCGTTGTGGTTGTTTAATGAAAGCGGCGAAGTTAAGTTTGGTGTAATTGTGGGGGAGGGCATATGGCGTTGGCGATTGTATGATTACCTGATGAATAAAAATCAGGATGCCACAAATGAATTAATTGATAAAACCGTGCAATACCTATCCGTAAAAACAGATAAGCGTCCGTTTAGGGTTAACCTACCTAAAAACATTTTTGAGGACAACGAAGCTGTAACTTTTGATGCACAGTTATATAATGCCAATTACGAATTGATAAACAGCGCCGATGCCGAAATGAAAATTAAAGGAGAAGACGGCAGAGAATACAATTACCAGTTCAATAAAACCGAGAACGCTTACAACCTGAATGCAGGCTTTTTACCTGTTGGCAATTACAGCTATACTGCTTCAGTTAAGTTTGGCAATAGTAGCTATACGGCAAGTGGCAAATTTTCAGTTAGCCCTTTGCAGTTAGAAGAAATGCGCACACGTGCCGACCACCAGGTACTTTACCAGTTAGCTTCGCAGCACAATGGCAACATGCATTATGTTACGGATATGGAAAAGATAGCGGAGGAGATTGATGCTAAGAATCAACTTAAGCCAATACTATACGATACCTTTTTAACCGAAAGCGCTATCAACCTGAAATGGATTTTCGCCTTGCTGCTGGTTCTTATTTCGCTAGAGTGGGGTATCCGTAAATACCTTGGCGGTTACTAATTTACTTCGGCGCCTTTTTCAATAGGTAAAAGGCCAGTCCCGCAAAAATTACATTGGGTATCCAAACCGCAATTAGCGGTGGCAGCGAGGAGTTAGTGGCAAAGGTTATGGAGAACTTCATGATTACCTCATAAATGGCGCTAAGCGCAATACCCAAAACCAAATGCCAGCCCAGTCCGCCACGCATTTTACGTGAGGCCACACTTACACCAATAATGGTAAGAATGTAAATACTAAAGGCCGAGGCCGTCCGCCTGAATTTCTCTACCTCATAAAACTCAATATCAGGCTGGCCCGAGGCATACATGTATTGTATATATTCCTTCAATTGCGGCGTAGTCATTTCCTCCTTAAGGTGCTCAGTAAACGAAAAGTCTTCAGGCTTAAAAGGCAGTACGGTATCAATCATACTTCCTGAACGTATATAGTCTCCTCCTTTACGCAACTCGCGCGTATAGTAATTGCTTATGCGCCAGTGCCGGGTTTCTTTCACCCATTCAATTTTTTCAGAACGCAGCTTAAACACCAACTGGCCGCTATCAAATTTATCAATGGAAAACTTATAGCCTTCGCCTTTGGTTGGCGTATAGTTTTCAATATAAATGATGGTACCGGGCGCTACCGTACGGTGAAAATTATAACGCAACCCCTCCCAGGGTTTACTTACATATTGCTTTTCAAACGTATTGCGTTTGGTGTTGGCATAGGGTATAAAGTAGTTGTTACCCATAAAGAAAACAGCAGCCAGTATGGTGGCGCCAATAAAATAGGGATACAACATTCGATAGAAACTGGTGCCGCTGTTTAGTATGGCAATAATCTCAGAACGGCTGGCCAGTTGCGAGGTAAAAAAGATAACTGATACCAATACAAAGAAGGGCCCTATCAACGAAGTAATGAACGGAATGAAATAGGTATAGTAACCGAAAATTACTGCCGAAACAGGCGCATGGTTTTCTATCAGGTTATCTATCTTCTCACTAAGGTCAATAACCACGGTAATGCCCAGCAATAGCGCCATTATAAACACAAAGGTGCCCAGGAACTTTTGCAGTATGTACCAATCCAGTTTTTTCACAGCTTATAATCGTTGCATTAAGCGCGGAAGCATTTCTTTTTTCCAACTGCTAAACGTTCCTTCTATAATTTTCTTGCGTGCCTCGCGCGTTAGCCATAAATAAAGGCTCAGGTTATTAACTGTAGCCAGCTGCGCACCCAGCATTTCGCCGGTATGTACCAGGTGCCTTAAAAAGGCTTTGGTGTGCGTGCGTATGGGTTCGCAATCGCTTTCCGCATCAATAGGCGAAAAGTCATCCTTCCACTTTTCATTCTTAATGTTGATAATACCCTGGCGCGTAAACAACATGCCGTTACGGGCGTTACGTGTAGGCATTACACAGTCAAACATGTCTACACCAAGGCTAATGCCCTCAAGTATATTTGCAGGCGTACCCACACCCATCAAATAGCGGGGCTTATCTTTCGGTAAAATGCCGCAAACCAATTCCGTCATGCTGTAAAGCTCATCATCAGGCTCACCAACCGACAGGCCACCAATGGCGTTTCCGTCCATGCCCTGTTCGGCAATAAACTCGGCAGACTGCTTACGTAAATCGCTGTAGACACTGCCCTGAACGATAGGGAACAGCGTTTGTTCGTAGCCATATAATGGAGGCGTACTCTTAAAACGTTCAATACACTTTTGCAACCAACGGTGTGTTAAGTGCATGCTTTGCTTGGCATAGGCAAACTCGCAAGGGTACGAAGTGCACTCATCAAAAGCCATAATTATATCTGCACCAATTTTGCGCTGCACATCAACCACCCCTTCCGGCGAAAAGAAATGCTTGGAGCCATCAATGTGCGAGCGGAACTCCACCCCTTCTTCTTTTATCTTCCGTATGTCAGATAGTGAGTGAACCTGGTAGCCGCCGCTATCGGTTAATATGGGCCTGTCCCAACCATTAAATTTATGAAGGCCACCCGCTTTTTCCAGCACCGTGGTTCCGGGGCGCAAATACAGGTGATAAGTATTGCCCAGCATGATTTGTGCATCAAGCATATTCCGCAATTCGTACACCTGCACCGCTTTAACTGCACCTAAGGTGCCCACGGGCATAAATACGGGCGTTTTTACACTGCCATGCTCCGTGAAAAACTCACCGGCCCGTGCCTTACTTTCTTTATCTTCAGTAACTAAGTTGAACTTCATTGCGGGCGAAGATAATATTTGGCTTTAGTAAGCAACTAAAGGGTATTAAGCGCTAAGTAGTTAATATTGTGAACATGAATACACGGGAAGATTTTATGAGGCTGGCCATTCAACTTTCGCAGGAAGGTATGGAGCACAATAACGGCGGCCCCTTTGGCGCAGTAATAATTAAGAACGGCAAAGTAATTGGCCAGGGCAATAACCACGTAACTTCTACCAACGACCCTACCGCACACGCCGAAGTTGTGGCTATACGCGATGCCTGCAAAAACCTAAGCACCTTTGATTTAAACGGTGCCGAAATTTATTGCAGTTGCGAACCCTGCCCCATGTGTCTTGCGGCCATTTACTGGGCCCGTATTTCTGCCATTTACTATGCCAACACGCGCAAGGATGCCGCATACGTTGGTTTTGATGATGACCTGATATATACTGAGATACCAAAGCCGGTAAATGAGCGCCTTATACCCGCAAAGCCTTTACTGCGCGATGAAGCCATGAAAGTTTTTTCAGCCTGGCTTAAAAAAGAGGACAAAACAAATTACTGAGGAGTTTTGGCGAAAAATTATTTTCGCGGCCTATTCAACTTCTCTAAAATGAAAACTGTAGACAACTTCAACTTTGCCGGTAAGCGCGCCCTTATTCGTGTAGACTTCAACGTTCCTTTAGACAAGAAAACCTTTGCAGTAACCGATGATACCCGCATACGTGCTGCAGTGCCTACCATAAACAAAATTTTATACGACGGCGGCAGCGTGGTGCTGATGAGCCATTTAGGCCGCCCGCTTAAAAAGCTGAAAGAAGACGGAACAGTAGATTATGAGAAGCACAGCTTAAAACATGCTGTTGCTAAAACGGCTGAACTGTTGGGCCGTGAAGTAAAATTTGTTGGAGACTGCATTAGTGAAGAAGCATTTACCTCAAGTGCTAATCTTAAAGCGGGCGAAGTTTTGTTATTGGAGAACCTGCGCTTTTATAAAGAGGAAGAAAAAGGCGATGCAGGCTTTGCAGAGAAGTTAGCAAAGCACGGAGAAGTTTATGTAAATGATGCTTTCGGTACAGCCCACCGTGCCCATGCTTCTACTACTATAGTTGCAAACTATTACACAGAGGCCAACAAAATGTTTGGCTACGTAATGGCTAACGAAGTAAAAAATGCGGAACGCGTTTTAAAAGCTGCTGAAAATCCTTTCACTGCAATTTTAGGCGGCGCAAAAGTTTCTGACAAGATTTTGATTATTGAAAACCTGTTGGACAAAGCCAACAACATTATAATAGGTGGGGGTATGGCTTATACTTTCTTTAAAGCTATGGGTGGTAAAATCGGCAACTCATTAGTGGAAGATGATAAGTTAGAATTGGCCCTGCAGTTAGTGGAGCAAGCAAAACAAAAAGGTGTAAACCTGTTGTTACCGGTGGACAGCGTTATTGCCGACAAGTTTGATGCAGCCGCTAATACGGATAATGCAGCAAGCAATAATGTACCCGATGGCTGGATGGGGCTGGATATTGCCACACAAGCCGTTGCTGATTTCAGTGCAGTAATTCTGAATTCAAAAACAATTTTGTGGAACGGCCCAATGGGCGTTTTTGAAATGGAAAAGTTTCAGAAGGGTACTGAAGCGATTGCCAAAGCAGTTGCCGAAGCTACAGCTAAGGGGGCGTTCTCTTTAGTTGGTGGCGGCGATAGTGTTGCCGCTGTAAATAAATTCGGCCTGGCTGAAAAGGTAAGTTACGTTAGCACCGGTGGCGGCGCTATGCTGGAATATTTTGAAGGCAAGGAACTACCCGGTATTAAAGCCATAAACGGGTAACTTACTTCACAACCGTATACTTATCGGGCTCAAAGTTTTTAGTGCGCTTCATAAACGTAAAGGTGTGGCCCGGCCATAAGGTTACGTTCTTACCGTTTTTATCCTGGTACCAACTAACACAACCACCGGTTTGCCAAATGGTGTGGCTTAACTGCTGTTGCAAATCTTCGTTGTAACTTTTTTGCACATCAGGCTTTACATCAATGGCTTTCCACTTGTTCTGTTTCACCTGCCGCACAGCTTCCATAACGTAATGAACCTGCGCCTCTATCATTAACAGCATTGAGCTATGGCCCAGGCCGGTATTAGGGCCCACAATTAAAAACAGGTTAGGGAAGCCGCTTATGCTGGTGCCTAAGTAAGCTTCAGCGCCATTCTTCCATGCCTCATTCAAATCAAGGCCATTAGAACCCTTTATAGCAAAAGGCACCACGCCATCCGCTGCATGAAAACCCGTAGCCAGTATAATAGCATCCACCTTTCTTTCTTTGCCGTCTGCGGTAACTATTCCCTGTTCAGTAATCTCCCTTATACTTTCAGTAACTACTTCCACATTGCTGCGGTTAAGCGCCTGATAGTATTCATTGGAAAGTAAAATGCGCTTACAGCCAACCTGATAGGTGGGCGTTACTTTTTTGCGCAGGCCTTCATCTTTTATTACCGTGTTAATGTGTTTGGCAGCCATTTTTTGCGCCAGCTTCATAATGCCCGGCTTTGATACAAAACCCACAGCAAACAATTCATTGCGCCAGTACAAAAGGCCGCGCAACAACTTCTGCATAGCAGGTATGGCTGCAAACATTTTTTTCTCAAAGGTTTTCATAGCCCGGTCAGGTTTGGGCAAAATCCAGGGCGGGGTGCGCTGAAACAGATGCAACTCCTTAACCTCAGGCGCTATGGTAGGTACAATTTGTATGGCGCTGGCACCGGTGCCTATTACGGCTACGGTTTTATCCTTAAGGTTATAACTATGGTCCCACTTAGCACTATGGAAAACTTTCCCCTTAAAGCCGGGTAGTCCCTTAATATCGGGCATAGCCGGTTGGCTTAACCCACCTGAACAGGAAACAAAAAAGGAAGCTGTGTATTCTCCCTTATCGGTTTTTACCAGCCACTTGCCGGTTTCATGGTTAAAAGAAGCGCCGTTTACAGTTGTTTCAAATTGAAAGTGCGGATAAAGGCCGTATTTAGTGGCGCAATGCTTCATATACTGCCAAATTTCCTGTTGGGGGCCAAACATGCGGCTCCAATCGGGTTTCGGCTCAAAAGAATAAGAGTATAAATGCGATTGCACATCGCAGGCTGCCCCAGGGTAGGAATTAGCCAGCCAGGTGCCGCCAAGGTCTTTATCCCGTTCTAAAATCACAAAATTGTGCATTCCTGCCTCTTTCAGCTTAATAGCCATGCACATACCGGCAAAGCCGGCGCCCAGTATCACAAAGTCAAATTCCTTGCTCATTCGGGTAAAAGTAAAGTTTTGATGTAGAAAGTTGCCCTGAGATTTTTCAGCTTTAAAAAAAATTCTACATTTGCGCTCCGCTTTTCGAACGGCCCGTTCGTCTATCGGCTAGGACATCTCCCTTTCACGGAGGAAAGAGGGGTTCGATTCCCCTACGGGCTACAAAATTAAAGCTGCCATTTGGCAGCTTTTTTTGTTTATACCCTACACCTCCCGAATTAAGGGTAACCCACTGGTATTCACTCCATAAAAAAAGTAATTGACAAGACTTTAAAAATCATTATCTTGCAGAAAAATACCCTGACAGACATGAAGATTAGTAAGTGGTTCGCCTTAGCTCTTCCGGTAGCTTTTTTAGTGTGGTTATCCTCCTGCGATGTAGTAGATACTTCTAAAACTCCACCTAAACTAATGCTGATTAAGCCCTTGTATTACGACACCTATAAATCTAACCAAAAGATACCTTTTGAGATTTATGCCAAGGACTTAAATGGCTTAAAAAACCTTTCAGTCGAAGTAAGAAGGTTAGTTCCTGATACAGTGGTTTACAGCCTTAACCTTGATTTAACCGGCAAAACTGAATATACCTTACAGGATACGTTTAAAGTAGGTGTTTACCTGCCGCATAAAACCGCTGCAGTTAAAATATCGTTAAGCGCCAGCAACGAAAAAGGCATTGAACGTTCAGGCTCAACACAGTTTAACGTTAACCCTTAATTTCCGTTCAACATGAGCGCCCTTATATCTTTAACCGGGGCGCTTCCGTAGCTTAAAAACTGCTCGTGAAACTTCTTCAGGTCGAATTTTTCGGCCTGTTTCTTTTTTATCTCTTCCCGCAGTTCGTATATCTCAGTTAAACCCGTAAAGTAACTGGTTAACTGCACTTGAGTAAGGGTGGCGCGCTTATACTTCCCTTTGGCTTCTGCTTCCTGTTGAAAAGCTTCTTTCACCAACAAGTCCTTCACCTGCTGCTCGCTCCAGTTATTGCAATGAATATTGTAGTCCAGTATAAAGTTGCAGGCTTCACGCATGTTCCACTTGTAATAGAACAGCCACATTTCGGGCGAATCATTATATCCTTCTTCCATCATCATGCGCTCTACATAGCAGGCCCAGCCCTCTACCATTGCGCCATTGCCAAAAATGGATTTAATAATACTAGGCGAGCGGTTAGAGTAAATCAACTGGGTGTAATGGCCGGGTATGGCTTCATGTATGTTCAGTATCTGCAGAACATAATCATTGTATTCGCGCAAATAGCTCTCGGCTTCTTCAGCAGAATAACCATTTAGTAAGGATACATTGTAATACGTGGCAGCATCTTTATCATATGGCCCCGGTGAGTTTATTGATGCCCCTGCACCGCCGCCTTCCATATACTCAGGCGTTTTACGCACCTTAAGCGGTTTGGTAGAGTCAAGGTCTATAATGTTATGGCTATTAATAAAGGCCGTAAGCTGCGGCAATTGTTTTTCAATGGTTGGCAAAAACGAATCTCTATTGCAATGCTGTTTTGAAATTTCATCAATCATCATGCGAATAGCTACGGCCTTATCTTGCGGCATTTTTGTTTTGCCCAAATATTTCGGCCAAAGCTGTTCGGTAAGTTTGCCCATTTCAGCAGTTAAGTAGGCCTTGCGCTCTTCTGCTTTCTTATACATTTCTGCTGCACTGTATTGCGAGTTTACATCCAGCTTAAACTTCTTCTCATACAACTCCTTACCTATTCTGAAACTTCTGGCCGAGTCGCCAAGTTTAGGCTGCACTTCTTTCTCTAACCAGCTAATGTAACCTTCAACAGCCTGCTTAGCCGCTGCAATATTTTTAGTCATCTCCTCTTTTTCAGTAGCGGCCAAACCTGAAGCCTTCAATGAATCAGGCAATACAGCGGTAAAGAAATACAAGGAGCCCTTGTTTTGGTCAATAGCTAATTGCGTATGCTCTTTGGTTGGATTATGAATTATGCCTTTCGCTGCTTCAAAAAACGCAGGCACGTTTTTCAATTTGGAGTTAACCGCTTTCAGCTTTGTATCCAAAGCGGCGTTGCGGTTATCCATCACATCAAAAATGGCACCGCCCACATTATAGTTCGAAGGATTCCATTCACCTCCCTTAAACTCATTTATATAAAAGCGCGTGTACTCTGCATAGTTCTTTATCAATTGCCAATCCGTTTTATTGGCAGCGCTTAAAGCTTCCGGCTTCCATTGTTGCAACCAGGTATCAACTGAATCGGCAAATGCAAGCACCAACTTATCTTCTTCGGGCCCCGGTATTACCAACACCGAATCGTATTTATGATAACCCTGCGAGGTAGCCCAACCCGGATTTACTTCCCATAATTTCTCAACAAACCGCTCCTTAAAAGTATCAAAGATTTTATCTGCATCAGCAGAAGTGTTTACACTTTTTTGGTTGCAGGCTGTAAGTACAGCAATAAAAATTGCGGCTAGTAAAATCCGGTTCATGCACCTTGGTTTTAGTAGCCGCAAATGTGTAAATAATTACAGAACTCCTAAACGTATCAGCGATGGTCTTTTACAGGTTGAAAAAAGTCGCCATTACGCGTTTTCTTATAAAAGGCACCAAGCACTGAACCATATATAAGGTGGCCTATGGAGCTAACAAACACCGCCAGGCCCCAATTCTCCTTCGAATCCCAATCCAGCCGGCCTGTTATGGCAAATATGTGAATTACAATTTGAGCGAATACAAACACTAATAAACCATATATAGCGCCGCGCGCTACGTTATTTTCAACCGGCAAACTGTTATTGGCAATGCGCGCATAAATAAAGGCAAACACAATACCCATAGCAAAGTGCACAATCCAGCCTACTACTTTGTGCTCGCCACCTAACAGAGAACCTACCTGCATATGCGGCAAACCAATTAGCGGCGCTATTAAAATAAATACCGTCATGGCTGCTGTTGCCGCCACACCCGCTATAAGTGTTTTAGGAATATTTATAGGGGCGGTCATTCTTTGTACATTATCCATAGTTGTAGATTTTCAGTTAAGAAACGGATACATAATGCCTCATATAAATAACTGTACCCCTGCCCCTTTATTGCTTGCGTTGGGGTGGGTTTAGCTCTTAACTGCTATGGTACAAAGCAGACTGTTAAAATTTGTAGGGGCGTATTTTCGAGAATTGCCTGTAATTCAATTCAGAATCAATAAAGCGGCGCCAAAATGCAAGGTTATCCAATAAGCGGCCTTCGTCTTCCGCTGTAACCTCCTTGCCGGTAAATTGAATTTTCTCAGCATTGTCTTCCCCTTCTCCTTCGCGCACAAGGTATAAGGCCAGCCTGCTCTCTTTAAAGTAGTATTTATCTTGCCGATACTCCTGCAGGGTTTTGTTATTTACAGTAAAGGCGCATTGCCGGTAGTAGTCTACTAAAAGCAGAACATCATCCTGTATAACATAGGTTATGGTTTCATGGCAATCTTCCCCATCGTCATAATTATTGGTAAGCATTACCAACTTACCTTTTTTGTAAAAGGCCTTTACCTCGCCTTTACTAATTGCGCGTGCGGTATCTTCATACTGCCTTACCTTTTGGCTCAGCTTAGGGTTGCTCATCAGTTCACCATAATAGGTCTCTGCTTTTTCAAGCAGCTTACTGTTGTCATCAACAGGTTTTGTTGCAGCACAACTTAAGAAGTATGTTATAATGAGCAGGGCAGTTTTTATCACCGGATTGAAAGTAAAGAATTAACGTTCAGAATTTAAAATTCCAACCTATTTCAAAGTCGGCATAGGATAATGGTGAAAGGAAAAATGCTTTCCAGAATTCAAATTCAGCTTTAATCTTTTGTTCCCGGTCCTGTTCCAGCGGAGCGGTATAATACTTTATCTCTCCTTCTTCGTCAGGGCCAATACCGCTTTGCAGGTAGCGCAGTTTTCCGTTTTTGAAATAATTTCTCTCGTCCGTATAGCTTTCTACAGAACCTTCGTCGGTTTGAAAACTACATTGCCTGAAGTCTTCCACAAACACCAGTTTATTGCCTTTTACAGCATAGGCCACATCTTCATAACAATGAACGCCATCTGTAGAGCTGTTTACCAGCAGCACCAATTTACCATGCTTATAATAACAGGTAAGTTTCCCTCTTTCCGTAATATCATCGTGAAGTTTTTCGTAGCCCTTCTCCTTATGTTGCAGCGTAGAATCTAAACTGATGGCGGAGTAGTAATCCTCAGAATTATTAATTACGGCAGCGCTATCATTTTGCGCACCAGCAAACAATACAGCAGCCATTAAAAAAACAAAAGCAGGAACTTTCATTCCTGCTAAAGTACAAAATTGCCAAGTGGCTTATTTAGAATAAATCGCCCTGGTTGCCTTTTTTCTTTGCTTTAGGATTTACGTCAAACTCAATAGTGGTTCCCATATCTACCTCAGCCGTGCCTTTGCCCTTTACCTTGCTAACCGGCAACGATTTCTCCGATTCTGTAACCTTACCTTTAACGGGGTATTGCGATAAGCGGTTGCCCAACACCTTCCAGCCTTTAACGTCTATAAGGTCATTCACCTTCACTTCTTCCTCTACCTTCTCTTTATTCTTGCCTTTCTCTACATTAAACTTCACCCATACTTCAGGCGCGGCAGAAAATACATGCAGCTTTGAATCTTTGTGTTCAGTAACGATTGGTGTTTTATGCTTTTCGGTTTTCAGTTCAATATTGAAACGCTTTACATAAAACTCCTTGCTGTTACCATCATAGTAAACAGCGGTATAAATCTGTTCAGCATTAAACTTACTTACCGTAAGTATCTCCTCCATTTCGTATTTATTGGTCAACTCAAAACTGGTTAACTCAATGTTGCCGTCTTTATAGGCTACAATAATCTGGTCGCCGGTGTTGAACTCGCCAAGGTATTTACTCTTGTCCTTCTCTTCGTTTACCAGGCGGCCAAACTTCTCATCCAGCCACAACTTCATGCCACCAATAGAAGACTTCCCTTTTTCAATCAATTCCATTTTGCGCACAGGGAACTTGGTAAGGATATTACCTACAGAGCCGCGGCCTTTAATTTCAATAGTGCCAAAGTCAAATTCAAACTCCTTAATACGCGCCGTGCTGTTAGGGTGCAATTGAACTTTTACCAATTCGCTTTCGCTGTTTTCGTTAGCGGTAAAGTAAAGCACCTTGCTACCGGGTGCGCCCTGCGTTAAGTCATACTCTTTATCGCGCGTAATGCCGGTTACATTAAAGCGCTTAACAAAGGCGCGTTTGCTGCCGCCATCGTAATAAGCCATGTTGTAGGCGGTACGCTCGTCGTTCTTTTTCCAAACGGCAACGTGTATAATATCCTTGCCCACAAATTTCTTATCGCCTATACGCACCACCATCATTTTGCCGGCGCGGTTAAAGGCTATTATATCGTCAAGGTCGCTGCACTCGCACACAAACTCATCCTTCTTTAAACCTGTGCCAATAAACCCTTCGGCAAGGTTTACATATAACTTGGCATTGGTAGCCGCTACCTGCTTAATTTCAATTTCTTCAAAGCCTTTAACTTCTGTGCGACGTTCGCGGCCTTTACCATATTTTTTTATCAGGTTTTGGAAGTAAGCCACGCTAAACTCCGTTAAGTGCTTTAAGTCGTGTGCTACTTTCTTAAGTTCAGCTTCAATACCCTTAATTTCCTCATCCGCTTTAAAGCTGTCGTATTTAGAAATACGCTTGATTTTAATTTCAGTTAACCGCACAATATCATCCTGCGTAATCTCGCGGCGGAATAACTTTTTATAAGGTTTTAAGCCTTTATCAATGGTAGATATTACCTCTTCCCAGGTTTCCGCTTCTTCAATATTGCGGTAAATGCGTTTCTCAATAAATATTTTCTCCAGGCTGCTGAAATGCCACTTTTCGTTCAGCTCTTCCTGGCGTATTTCCAATTCGCGTTTTAGTAAATCCTTCGTACGTTCAGTGCTGCGCTCCAGTATTTCATGCACTGATAGAAACATCGGCCTTTCATCAACAATTACACAGGCATTGGTTGAAATGCTCAACTGGCAATCTGTAAACGCATATAGCGCGTCAATGGTCACATCCGGGTCGGCGCCGGGCACTAACTCAATCAGTATCTCAACATCCTTAGCGGTGTTGTCAATTACCTTTTTTATTTTGATTTTACCCTTATCCTGCGCCTTAAGTATGCTTTCAATTAAGCTTACGGTTGTTGTGCCGTAAGGTATTTCGCGTATGGCAAGTGTTTTCTTATCAACCGCTTCAATACGCGCGCGCACCTTTACTTTGCCCCCGCGTTCGCCCTTGTTGTATTCGCTTACATCTACAAAGCCGCCGGTTAAAAAATCGGGCAGTAAGCGAAAGCGTTTTCCTTCAAGGTAATTAATGCTGGCTTCACACAGTTCAATAAAGTTATGCGGCAATATTTTAGTAGAAAGACCCACCGCAATACCATCAGCCCCCTGCGAAAGCAGCAAAGGGAATTTCATGGGCAGTGTTACGGGTTCCTTCTTACGGCCGTCATAACTTAATTGCCATTCGGTAGTATCTGCATTAAAAGCAACTTCCTTAGCAAACTTGCTGAGGCGCACTTCAATATAACGCGGTGCAGCAGCGCTATCGCCGGTGCGTACATCGCCCCAGTTACCCTGGGTATCAAACAACAATTCCTTTTGGCCCATGTTCACCAGCGCATCGCCAATACTGGCATCGCCATGCGGGTGGTATTGCATACTTTGGCCAATAACGTTAGCCACCTTATTAAAGCGGCCATCGTCCATTTCATTTAAAGCATGAAGTATACGGCGCTGCACGGGTTTTAAACCATCTTCAATAGCAGGTACCGCACGCTCCAGTATTACGTATGATGCATAATCCAGGAACCAGTTCTTGAACATGCCATCTACGTGAATGTTCTCACCGTTACTTTCCTGGGGTATAAAATCTGTTTCCTTAGCCATTCTCTTTTTTTATTCTGCCAGTTCCAATTCAATTTCAGTTGCGGCTTCCACCACATCTTTTTCCACGCGCAGGTTATCAATAATAAACCGCTGCCTGTCCTCGGTATTTTTACCCATGTAGTATTCCAGCAGTTTTTCAATCTTAATCTTGTCTTCCATTATAACAGGGCTCACACGCATGTCTTCGCCTATAAAACCTTCAAATTCTTCCGGCGATATTTCACCCAAGCCCTTAAAGCGCGTTATTTCGGCTTTGCCTTTTAGTTCTTTAATAGCAGCCTGCTTCTCCTCCTCACTATAACAGTAAATGGTTTTTTGTTTGTTGCGCACACGAAACAAAGGCGTTTCCAGAATCTTCACATGGCCATTACGCACTAAATCAGGGAAGAATTGCAGGAAGAAAGTCAATAACAGTAAGCGAATGTGCATACCGTCCACATCAGCATCAGTAGCTATAATGATGTTGTGGTAGCGCAGGTCTTCCATTAAGTCTTCAATATTCAAGGCGTGCTGCAGCAGGTTAAATTCTTCATTTTCGTAAACCACCTTTTTGGTTAAACCAAAGCAGTTAAGCGGTTTACCGCGCAAGCTAAATACGGCCTGTAAATCGGGGTTGCGGCTTTTGGTAATACTACCGCTGGCCGAATCACCTTCCGTAATAAACAAAGTGGTTTTCAGTTTATCTTCATCGGTCACCTTCTTATCATCATTCAGGTGCAAACGGCAATCGCGCAATTTTTTGTTATGGATGTTTGCCTTTTTGGCACGTTCATTCGCCAGTTTCTTAATACCGGCAATTTCCTTACGCTCTCTTTCGCTTTGCAGTATGCGCTTTAATAAAGCGTCAGCCGTATCAGGATGTTTGTGCAGGTAGTTATCCAGGTGTTCTTTTACAAACTCACCAATAAACTGTTTCATGGTGCGTTCTTCGCCATGCAGTTTTTCTGTTCCTAACTTGGTTTTGGTTTGCGATTCAAACACCGGCTCCTGTATACGTACTGATACTGCTGCGCAAATAGCTTCGCGTATATCAACCGTATCAAAGTCCTTCTTGTAAAATTCGCGCACGGTTTTAACCACGGCTTCTTTAAAGGCCTGTAAGTGTGTTCCACCCAAAATGGTATACTGGCCGTTTACGAAGCTGTAATACTCCTCGCCATATTGGTGCGTGTGCGACATGGCTATTTCTATATCATCACCTATAAGGTGAATAACAGGATAGCATAAATTTTCGGGGTCCTTTTTGCGGGCCAGCAAATCAAATAGCCCCTGTTGTGAAATATACTTTTGCCCGTTAAGATAGAATGCAAGGCCGGTGTTCAGATACGTATAGTTCTGAATCATCTGCTCTACATACTCTAACAGGTAGTGGTAGTTTTTAAATATTTTGTTGTCCGGTACGTATTCAATGTAGGTACCATTCGGCTCATCGGTTTTTTCAATCTTGTGGTCCTTGGTCAATTTGCCGGCTTCAAACTCCGCAGTTTTCTTTTGCCCTTCGCGAACGGCATACGATTTAAAATAAGTAGAAAGCGCATTTACGGCTTTAGTACCTACACCGTTCAAACCAACTGATTTCTTAAACGCCTTTGAATCGTATTTAGCGCCGGTATTGATTTGCGAAACACAATCAACTAACTTACCTAAAGGAATACCACGGCCGTAGTCGCGCACGGTTACGCGTTCTTTTGTAACCGTTACATCTACCTTCTTGCCGTATCCCATCTGAAATTCATCAATACAGTTATCTACCACTTCCTTTAAAAGAATGTAGATACCGTCATCCATGCTTGAACCATCACCGGTTTTGCCGATGTACATACCCGGGCGTAAACGGATATGTTCGAGCCAGTCGAGGGTTTTTACCTCGTCTTCCGTATATCTTGCTTCTTCCTGTTGCTTTGCCATTCGTCGAAATTAAGTATGAACTGCGCAATAGATTTGCGCGTTGAAAAATTGCACCGTGAAAATAGAGTGCGCGCGAATGTAGAATTGTGAGAGTAATCAACAAAAAAACCGCTGTGGACAAAAAAATTAACAGCTGCGGCAATTACTGAATTACCAATGAAAACTAGCGTTTAGGGCACTTTTTGCACCGTTTGCCGTCCTTATAGTTCTTACAGCATTTTTTGTGTTTGGCGCACAACATACAGGGCGCCGCAAGTAAAATTACCTTGGGAAGCTGCGTAATTGCTTCATTCTCATCTTTGGTATCCATCGGTCAATGTTTTCAAAAATGCTACTATATCGTCTATATCCTGTTGTGTTAACTGCAAGTTACCCAATTCATCCATATTTACATTCTGCCCAACTTCGGGTGCAGGATATTTGCCGGGTATATCGCGTTCAGAATAAAAACGTACCGCATCTTCCAAGGTATTAAATACACCGTTGTGGAAATACGGGGCGCTAACTTCTACGTTACGCAAGGTAGGCACTCTGAATTTTCCGTTTTCGGCCGCACTTCCTACTACAGCACCTAATCCTAAATCGGGGCCGGCAACAGGCGAATTGGGATTTGGCGGAAGGCCTATATTATCATAAGTGAAATCTGTAAACAACACAACGCCTGCATCTTCATCTTCAGTTGAAGGGTGGCAATTGGCACACTTAGCCTTGGCAGTATCGTTAAACAGTTTCAGGCCACGCATTTCCTGCTCGGTTAAATTTACCTCACCGGCCAAATACAAATCATATTTACTGCTAAACGGGCTAAGCTGTTCCGAACGTTCAAAGGCTGCCAGTGACTGCAAAGCAGCTTGCAGCGCAGCGGTAGTATCTTCAAAAATAGTTGCGCCGTAGGTTCTTTTAAAAAGCGAGGCGTAATCAGAGTTCTTAATCTTCTCCACGATTTCAGCACCTGAGCCGGCATTCATTTCAAGATGGTTGAGCAGCGGCTTTATAGCTTGTTCTTCAAAAGAGTTCACTCTTCCATCCATGAACAAACCGCCTACATAAGTTGAATCATCTGAATTATAAAAGCGTGCAGGTACAAAAGACAGATACGCTAAGGAAGAGGCATTACGGTTGATAAAACTACCTGTTACAGCCCCTTCTGAGAAGGGTCGGTTACCGACATCACTAAATCCGTTTTGCGGTGCATGGCAACCGGCGCAGCTTAGGCCTGCGGGATTAGAAAGACGCGTATCGAAGAATATTTTTTTACCAATCAGCTGCGCCTGGTTTAAATCAGCATAGTTGTGCTCAAAGTCGTACTTAACCTCTTCAATATTCTTCTCCTTACAGGAATTAAGCGCCATTACCGCCACACCAATTGCAGCCATTACAAAAAACAGTTGTCTATTTTTTACCATAATTCGTTTACTTAAAATGATGCACCAAAACCTATGTAAAAGCTTCTGCCAATGGCAGGAATAATGCCGGGGCCGGGATATTCATCCGTACGTTTAGTGAAATAGCGGGTATCGGCAATGTTGTTTATGCCTGCTTTTACATTAAAACGTTTCAAAAATTTGTACGTAGCACTTAAATCAAATACGGTATAGGCCGGAACACGACCTACAATTGCGTCTTCACTTTTTACTGTATTCGCAGCATCGCTGTACGATGAGGCGGTATGGCTGATTAAAAGGGTAATTGAGAAACCTTCCACCGCATAGGTTGTTCCGAAACGATTGATAAAGCGCGGGGCGTTCTCCACAAACTTTCCTTTGAATTCGCCCTTACTGTAACGGGCATCAATAAAACTAAAGGAGTTAAAGAAGCTGATAGTGCCATAGCGTGTAGATGGCCTGAACGCTTTAACGGGATTAAACTCCAGGTAGGCTTCAGCACCCACATGCCTGCTGTTATCTACGTTAGTACGCAGTTGGTATACATTGCCGCCAGCATCAGTGCGCTGCACTATTCCTATGCGGTTATTATACTGCATGTAGAAACCGCCAATATCAAAACTCAGGTAGTTTCTATACGTTCCTCTAAAGCCCAGGTCAGTATTAAAACCGTTGGCATCATTCAACTTAGGGTCTATTCTTGAAGTGGTGCCAAATGGGGTTAGCTGTGAGTAATCAACCGGCTTGTAATTTTGCGACCAGTTAGCGTAGATGTTTGTGGTAGCCGTTGTTTGGTATTGCAAGCCAACACCAAATAAATAGATGTAGCGGTTTTTCGCTTTATCCGTATTTAAAACAAATCCGTCTTCACCAACATATCCTTTGGCGGTGCTGTTCAAAAACTCAAAACGGAAGCCGGGGGTAATGGAAAGTTTATCCGTTGGCCTGAATACGTTCTCGGCAAAAACGGCCACGTTAGTAGTAGTGAAGTTCAAATCGTATTCATAACGGGGGTCTAAAACAGTAAGATCAAAATCGGAGCCTGTAGTGCCTATGCCACCACCCTGCCTGTGCATGGTACCATAGAAAAAGCGGCTGCCGGCAGCAAGGGTGTTCGTTGTTTTTCCAATGTTGTATCGGTACAAAAAGCGCAACTCGTTTGATGTACTCTTAAAGCCTTCGCGCTCTACTTCTCTGTTTACATAAGCACCGGTGGAGGGGTCTATTTCATCGGTTGCTGCAGGGCCCCCATCTTCATTACGCCAAACCAGGTTACGCGCACTTAGCAATAGGGAGGATGTAAAATGAATGGAGAACCGCTCATTTACAAAGGCTTCTAGTTTTAAAGCGCCTACATTCCAAGGGCTGCCCAGCCAGTTGCGCGCACGGTACGAAGCACGGCTATCCGCAGCAAACTGCTCATCTGATAAACCGCCGGGCATATGTATTCTGTTGCGAAGGGCGGAATACTCCAGGCTAAGTTTCACCTTATCGCTTATAACCGCCTGTAATTTGGCAAAGCCTGAAAATTGCCTGTAATCAGAATTAGGTCGCCAGCCTTTAATGCCGGTATATTGAAAATATCCGTAATAACTAAACCACTTCCATGTGCCACCCAGTGCATTAAAAGAGTTAAACAAGCCGAAACTGCCCGTGGTTTGCTGTGTAGTGAATGAAATCGTTTTTTTAGGAGCTTCCCTTACTATGTAATTGATAACACCGCCAAAATGCGGACCATACTGTAAGGATGCAGCTCCTCTTATTACATCAATACGTTCAACAGCATCAAGATTTGGAAGAAAGTAAGCTTCAGGATAGCCGTATAAATCAGCGGTTATATTATAGCCGTTCATGCGCGTGTTTACCTCCATACTTTGCGATGGATTTAAGCCGCGAAAACCTACTCCATTAGATGGGAAGCCACTGCCCAAGGTTTCAGAAAATACAGCGCCAGGTATGCGGCCCATTACCTGCCGGGGATTACTTAGTGCGGTGTTGGCATCAATACTATCTGTTATTAATACCTCTGTTTTTTTGCCGGCATACACAGCTCCATTACTTACCTCGCCCAGGTAACCCATCCCTTTAAGCGACTTAACTGCTGATATGGTTACCCCGCCAAGTTCAGCATTTATAGCCGGTTTAACCGCGCTGCTATCCTGAGCATTAAGTAGTTGATAAACAAAAAGTAATGAAAAAGAGAGGAATGCAGGTAAAAAACGAGCCATAGCCTTGTTTAGATTTAATCTAAATAAATTTCAACCGCAAATCTATGCGCCCAGCGCGAGTTTCCAAATTTATTTAGACTAAATCTAAATGATTTTCGTCAGTTGAAGACGAATTGCTAGTTCCAGCTCTTAAGATCGGTATTGTAAAAGGTCCATTCGGGTGTAGCCAACACCTCAAAAAACTTTTCGGAATACCATGGAGAGAGTTCTGCGCTGTTAGGATTAATGAGCACATGAATGTCCTGAGCCGGCATATAGCTTTGAGCTAATAAGAACACCTTCTCTCCTTTTGCATTTTCAGCTACATCCAACACTAATACTGCATGCCCCGGAAAACCTCCTTTTATAAATACATCGCCAGCCTTCACATCATGCACATGTGCTACAGGTTTTAATTCAGCGCTTAGGGAATTTGTGCCGCTGTAATTAAAAACCATTTGCAGATATTCCTTAAACGATTCGTAGGAGTCATCTGCCTTTGTCGTTTTTTGCAACTCTACCAGGTTGTTCGTTATTTTAGGTCTGAACCCCTGTTTCCATTTGGTATAATCAAAACGCCAGCCGTTGGTAAAGTTGTAATGAATGGCATCGTAATTTTTTTGTGCGAACAGATATTCAGCACGTAAGCGGATAACCGCATCAGCACATTGTTGAAGGTCTTTATTCCCCACATCTATATCCAGCACTGCAAAGTGAACATCCTGCCTGTTCTTTTTTTCACCATTGTAAAGCAGCACATCTGGCTTACCGGGTTTTAAAGGCAGATTGCGCAACCAATCGGCAAAGCTTTTCTTTTCTACCTGCTTCCGCTCAAAGCCTTCAGGTGTTGGTATGCGGTTAAGCAGTTTGTTCTCTATAGTGTAGCTGCCCTTCCAACTGTATTTGTTGTGCTCAGAAGTATCAAGGACATTATTTTTAGCCTGCTGCAATGGTGCAGCACAGCTAAGTAAAAAAACAGACAATAGCAGGATAGCGCTTTTCATGTTTGGTTTTTACCTACATCAACGTTTTTTTCGCCCAACTATTACTAAATTTCTGTTATAAACAATTGGCAGCAATTTTGTTTAATAACAAAAGCGGCATGGCTGCGTATTTATAAAAAGGGTAAGGGAGTATGTTCAGGATGAAGAATTTGAAATGGGTGTTTGCAGCGCTGTTGTTTAGTCTTTTCTTTTTTAGCGCACAGGCGCAAAAGTCCTCTTCTTTCAGGGTGCAGATAGATGAGCATACTTTGGTGCGCGATTCATTTGGCACACGCATACCCTACAACTCCCTTATTAAAATGCTTAGCACGGGTAATTACACCTTAGACCCTGTGCGCGATAAAAGCGGGCACATTACTGAATACGAGCTAAGAAAGGCCAGTAGTGCAGATAAAGGCAAACGCGAAACACAGGCACGTATACCCGGCGCTGAACATTTGCCCGGGCCTAAGGTGGGCGATATGATGCCCTACTTTGAGACCTACCTGATGGATAGCAGCACCATAAGTTCAGATGATTTAAAGGGCAAGGTGGTAGTAATGAATTTTTGGTTTACCCAATGCAAACCCTGCATTTATGAAATGCCCGATTTGGATAGTTTGGTAGCTCAATACAAAGGCAGAAAGGATGTGGTTTTTCTGGCACCCAATTATGAAAAGTTAAGCAAGGTGAAAGCCTTTATTGCCAAACAACCCATTAGCTACAAAATATGCCCCGAAGCCGTTTCGCTGATTGATAAATTTGGTGTTGGTGTTTACCCAACGCACCTTGTAATAAGCCGAACCGGTAAAATACTAAACAGTTATGTTGGCGGCTTACCGGGTATTGAAAACATTTTGAAACGCGATATCGACAATGCGTTGAAGCAATAAAAAAGCCCGCCGCACTTATGGGAAATGCGTACGGGCTTATACCTAAAAACCATTTCTTATAATTCGAACAGGCCTTCTATACTTAAATAGCGCTCGCCTGTGTCGTAGTTAAAGCCCAGTATTTTTTTGCCTGCTTCAATTTCCGGTAACTTTTTGGCGATGGCTGCAAGGGTAGCGCCCGAACTTATACCACCAAACAGTCCCTCTTCCTTGCCAGCGCGTATAGCGTATTCAAATGCATCCTCTTTGCTTATGGTAATAACGCCATCTAATATTCCTGTATCAAGGTTGCCGGGTATAAAGCCTGCACCGATACCCTGTATAGGATGCGGTGCCGGTTGGCCACCGCTTATAACCGGCGAAAGCACCGGTTCAACAGCAAATACTTTAAGCTTGGGGAATTTCTCTTTTAATACTTTACCAACGCCGGTAATATGTCCGCCGGTACCTACTCCTGTAATAAGGTAGTCAATGCCATCAGGAAAATCTTTCAAAATTTCCTGCGCAGTGGTGCGCACATGCACTTCAATATTCGCAGGGTTATCAAACTGCTGCGGCACCCAGGAATTAGGTATGCTGGCAGCTAATTCGTTTGCCTTTTCAATTGCCCCCTTCATCCCTTTTTCGCGGGGGGTTAACTCAAAGGTGGCCCCGTAAGCTTTCATTAAACGGCGGCGTTCAATACTCATTGATTCAGGCATTACCAATATCAATTTGTAGCCTTTAACAGCGGCCACTAATGCCAGACCAATACCCGTATTACCCGAAGTAGGTTCTACAATTACACTTCCAGGTTTAAGCAGACCCTTCTTTTCGGCGTCCTCCACCATTGATAAAGCTATGCGGTCCTTAATACTGCCGCCGGGGTTACTGCGTTCCAGTTTTATCCAAACTTCATGTTGGTTACCGAATAAACGGTTAATGCGTAAGTGCGGCGTGTTGCCGACGGTTTCTAAAATGTTGTTTGCTCTCATAATAGTTAGTAGTTAATAGCGAGTGGCTAGTGGTTAAACAGCCAGTGCTTTGTTAGTTAATGGTTAATAGTAAGTGGCTAGTGGTTTAACAGCCAACGTTGTTTTTAGTTTATGGTGAATCAATTATTTTTTTGTTCTGCGTTGCTTATAAGCTTTGATAAAATTTTAAAAACCGATTGAACTATTGGTTCAAGAATTTTCAAGTCCGTTTCTCTAAAATAGTTAAGCGTTAAACACAATTGAACCTGTGTATCTAATTCAACAAGAGATGAACGGGAAACTTCGAAAAAGCGAACCTTCTCCTTTTGCGATTTACGCGCGGCACCTTCCGCTAAATTAGATACTACTGAAACAGAACTGCGGCGCATTTGTGCGGTTAAGCCAAAGGTTTCTTCCCTGGGCAGTTTGGCAGTTAGTTGATAAACTTCTTTAACCAACTCCAAACCAAGCTTCCACACTTCCAGCTTCTTATGACTTAATTCCAGCATATCATTACCTTTTACTACTTGCTACTTACCATTCACATCTTGCCATTTACCACTTACTATTTACCATTCACCGCTCACCATTCATCAAATTACAAAATCTACCACACCGTTCATTTCACTTTTATCGCGTATGTGAACTTCGCTTTTATGGTAAACTACAGAATAAGGCACTATGCTTTGAGTTAACCACACATTACCCCCAATAACACTGTCGTGCCCTATTACTGTATCTCCTCCCAGTATACAACTACCGGCATATATTATAACGTTGTCTTCAATGGTAGGATGGCGCTTTGCCCCCTGTCCTTCTTTTCTAACGGCCAATGCGCCCAGCGTTACCCCCTGGTAAACACGCACATGGTTACCTATAACTGTAGTTTGGCCAATTACCACCCCCGTACCGTGGTCAATAAAAAACGGGTAACCGATGCGGGCACCGGGGTGAATATCGATACCTGTTTTAGCGTGGGCGTATTCCGTAATTATTCGTGGTATAATAGGCACGTTAAGCAGTGCTAACTCATGCGCAATACGGTAAACGGTAATGGCATAAAAACCGGGATAGGCCAGTATTACTTCTTCAATGCATTCAGCAGCCGGGTCGCTTTGCAAAAACAGCTCAGCATCCTTAATAAGCTTGTTGTAAACAGAAGGAATAGACAAGAAAAAACGCTCGCCAATATCGTCTAAAGAATCTCCGGGCAAATGCAAGGGCTCCAATAACCCTCTTAATATAAGCCGCAGTTTATCCGCTTTTTCATCATGCAGGTCTTCGTTAAAACTAAAGTTGGCTTCAACAGGGAAAAGGTAGTCTACCAATCCATCTACAAACCTATGCGTTAAAGCCCGCGATGGTAAGCGGCTAAAGTCTATTGTAAGATTCGATTCACTTTTCATAACCATGATTTATAAAAACAAAAAACCCCTCGGAATACGAAGGGTTCATTCTATTTTTTACACTACTATATATAATGCACCTACCCTTCGTTTAGCGAATGGCAGCAACAACAGATAGCAATGTTTGTGTTCAATAACATAAAGCGAATTTAAAAATTTATTGACGCATGCAAGCGTTAACGAAATTAAAATCGGAATAATTTTTTCTCGTAATCCGCTACATAGGTTTTCTTGCCTGCACGATTGTTTACTATTAAAAAGCCTTCGTCCTGCAGTTTAGCGGCATGTGTCTCCAAGCCACCGGGAAACTTCTCATTCAGCTTGCCTCCCTCTTTAAGCACGCGCCAATAAGGCACAATTTTCTTTGCCCCCGCTGCGCGCATTTCTTCCATAGCGTTAGCCACTATCCATAAGAAAATGCCGGTTGTAATCGGGCAGGTTATATCCGTTCCGTTTTGGCCGGCCAGTTTCTCCCGAATCAAATTCACTGTGGTTACTTTGCCTTTAGGTATTTGCGCCACCAGTTCCTGCACCATTTTGGGGGTGGCAATAAACATGGTTTCACCGCCCCACTTCTCGCGCAGTTTTTTATCCAGCTTTTCTGTTTTTGGTTGCTGCTCCTTATTCAATTTTTGCACCCAGGTAAGTTTAGCGGCAGTCATTCGTATTATTTTTTACAAAATAGTGAAAACGGAAATAAACAGTTGGTTGACTATAATCAAGGAGAATGTAAGGCAACTATCGTTTTAATTCAGAAATTTGTCGCCCGATGGATGTAAACCATATACTTGGTTATGTAGGCGCCCTGCTAACGGGCATGGTTTTAGGCTTATTGGGTGGAGGCGGTGCCTTGCTTTCCGTACCAACTTTAACGGGTTTCTTTGGTTTAAGTGCGGCCGTTGCTACGGGCTACTCCTTGTTTTTAGTAGGGGTTACGGCCAGCAGCGGGGCAGTGCAAAACATCCGCAAAAAAATGGTTGATTTTTCTGCTGTGGCCTGGTATGGTATCCCTTCTCTTATTACCGTTTTCTGTATTCGCCGCTTTGTGTTACCCGCCATACCGCAGCAAATTTTTACGGTTGGCAATTTTACATTGGATAAAAACCATTTGATACTGCTGCTGCTTTCTGTAGCCATTTTTATAGCGGCCTACAAAATGATTTTCAGCAAAAGCAATGAAGAAGTTGAAAATGAAGCACACAGCTTAAACCATGGCAAACTGATAGTTTATGCTGTTTTACTGGGTACATTTTTAGGTATGGTTGGTGCAGGTGGTGGTTTTTTAATGACACCTGCCTTAATGCATTACGCTAATCTTAACCTTAAAAAGGCCATAGGCACTTCACTGGTATTGGTAGCAGTAAATTCACTGGTTGGCTTTTTGGGCGATTTAAGTGTGAATCCGCACATTGACTGGCTGCTGCTGGCTACCTTTTCAGCCTTCTCTATAACCGGGGTGTTTATTGGCCATGCCCTGCAATCGCGCGTGCCCACCCAAAAGCTGCGTATAATGTTCGGGTGGACGCTGGTAGCCATAGGCGTTTACATGGTTTTTCACGAGTTATTGCGCTAAGGACTTGGCATGTAAGAAGCTTGTTAATTAGCCGCAACTAATGGCTTATTATTTCCATCTTCGTATATATGAAACAGCTATTTACCGCGCTGCTTTGCACATTGGTTTTGTGCAGCTTTTCGCAGGGTTCAAAATTCAGGGTAATTAATTTACCGGTGGAACGTAACACCATTGACTTCCGCACACCATGGATGGGCGGTATGAACTCGCCGCAGTTTTCAGAAATTGATTTGAACCAGGATAACCTGATGGACCTGTTTGTTTTTGACCGCGTGGGCGATAAGGTACTTACATACTTAAAAACTGCCGGCGCCGGTGATACCTCGTATTTATATGCCCCGCAGTATGAAAGCCTTTTCCCGGCTGACTTAAATTCATGGGCTGTTATCCGCGATTATAATTACGATAACATACCGGACATTTTTACGCATGAAAACACCGGCACCCGCGTATTTAAAGGAAGCCTTGTAAACAATCAACTGCATTTTGAGCTGGTTGCCCCGCTATTGTTGTATAACGACGGACAATACAATGTAAACATATGGACCAATGTAGATGATATACCGGATTTTGTAGATGTAAACCGCGATGGTGATTTGGATGTATTGACCTACGGCATTTTTGGCGCCAGTGTAGAGTATTACGAGAACCAGACAATGGAACACCAGGGCGACCCGCACTATGCTTATGACTCACTTAAATACATAGAAAACACTATGTGTTGGGGGCTGTTTGCGCAAAACTCAATAAGCAACAGCATTGTATTAAACGTAAGCTGCAAAGGCGGTAGCGGGGGAGGCGGGCAGCAAGCTCCGCCAGATGGACAACGCCATGCCGGTAACACCATTTACAGTTTTGATGCCGATAACGATGGCGATGTGGACCTACTGAACGGCAACATAGGTTATGACAACCTTGCTTTTGTGCACAATTGCGGCGATAGCTCTTTTGCGCAGGCCTGTTCATGGGATTCGCTTTTCCCTTCATGCGGAACGTCAATACTAATGCCGACTTACCCCGGAGGTTATGGCGCTGATTTGAATGGAGATAATCTGGAGGACCTTTTGATTGCCCCAAATGCCCGCAACGGCGGCCGCGATGTAAAAAATGTGATGGTTTATTATAATACTGAACAGGCCTGCCAGTTTCAATATGTGAACGACAGCTTTTTAGTGCGCCACTTTATGGATTTCGGCACCGATTCGAAACCGTACTTTTTTGATTTTAACGGCGATAATCTACAGGATATGGTAATTGGTAACTATGGTTACTTCAGGCCATTTAATACCTATATGAGTACCCTGGCCTTTTATCAAAATACAGGCACTACCACCTCGCCGCATTTTGAAATGGTAACCGAAAACTACAACCACTTTGATAGTTTAAACCTTATTGCCATACACCCCGCCTTTGGCGATTTGGATGGCGATGGATTTAAGGACATGGTAGTTGGCGAATCTTTAGGTTACTTATACTACTTCCGCAATACGGGTGGGCAAATAGCCAAGTTTGGGCCTAACCCTACTACGCCACAGTATTTCGGTTTAGATATTGGCAACTACAGCGCCCCTTGTATTTATGATGTAAATGGCGATTCTATTAACGACCTTGTGGTGGGCCGTAAGGATGGCAAGCTGACTTACTTCCGCAATTTCGGCACTACAACCAATCCGCAATTCAGCCAAGACTCTTCCATAAGCTATTTTGGCGGCATAAATATTACTGTGCCGGGCTATACTGAAGGGTACAGCGCGCCATTCATTCAAAAAGAGGGTAGTGAACTTATGCTGTATGTGGGCAGCAACCGTGGTGCAGTATTTAAATACCGCATTAATACAGATACCCTTACCGGCACCTTCGTATTACTTGACTCTAACGTTGTTAGGCAGGATGCCGGAACAAAGGCCACGATAAGCATTGCTGACATTAACAGCGACGGAAAGGCAGAATACCTGTTGGGCAACTCCCGAGGCGGTTTAATACTGTATTCTGATTCATTGTGGGATAGCAGCACCATACCGTTAGTATTGGTGGAAGCTATAAGCATACCTAACAACAGCCTTCGCGTTTACCCTAACCCAACCAGCGACTTTTTTACCTGTGTATTAAATGAAGGCAACTTTGTCCAACCGCTGATTGAAATTTATAATGTATTAGGCGAACGGGTTTACATGGAGATGGGCACAGCTAAAAACAGTATTCGTGTAAACACTGCTGATTTTTCAAGCGGGCTTTACTTTATTCGCATTACGGACGGCAACCGGGTGTACCCGGGTAAAATAATTGTCCAGTAGTGTAAATCGCTTTCATTGAAATTTCACCGCAACTTAATTAACGCCGTAGTTAAAGGCCTTAGCGAAATACTGCTTTTAAATAAGCAGGCTGATACTACCGTTGAAAACATTCTGCAAAGCAACAAAGGCTGGGGCTCGCGCGATAGGGCTTTTATAGCGGACAACATCTACACCATTGTTCGCTATAAGCGCTTATATGAGTTTTGCAGTGATGCAGCAGCAACCAACAATGAAGCCTTATTTAAACTACTTGCCGCCAAATTGATTTTACAAGGCATTGAGTTGCCCGATTGGGATGAGTTTAAAGGAGTTGACGCAACTGCCGTTTTAGCTAAAAAGCAGGAAGCAGAAGGCATTACCAAGATAAGAGAATCAATACCTGATTGGCTGGACGATTTGGGACAGGCGCAATTAGGAGATAGCTGGCCGGCGGAAATTAACGCCCTTAACCAGCCTGCCAAATTCAGCATACGCATTAACACCTTGCGGACCACCAAGGCAGCTTTACTGGCTGTTTTTGATAAAGAAGGAATTGCGTATATCGAGGTACCCGGCGAACCCGATGCTTTGATAATTGCCGGTAAAAAGAATTTCAGAAACCATTTTACCTATAGCAGCGGCTGGTTTGAAATACAGGATGCTTCATCGCAATTAGTAGCGCCGTTTTTAGACGTAAAAGAAGGCATGCAGGTAATTGACGCCTGCGCGGGAGGCGGTGGCAAAACCCTTCATGTTGCTGCTTTAATGCGCAATAAGGGTAAAATAACCGCGCTGGATATTAATGCGCGCAAGCTGGAAGATTTGAAGCGCAGGGCCCAGCGGGGTGGCGTAAACATACTTACCGTAAATACGGCAGAACCCGAAACCATTGAACTGCTGGCTAATTCTGCCGACAGGCTACTATTGGATGTACCTTGCTCAGGCACAGGGGTGTTAAGGCGCAAACCCGATGCCAAGTGGAAATTAAGTGCTGCGTTTATTGAAGAGATTAAGCAAACACAAGCCGGCATATTAGATAATTACACCACTATGCTAAAGCCCGGGGGAATTCTGGTATATTCCACATGTAGCATATTGCCTGCTGAAAACAAGGGGCAAATCAGTTCCTTTTTACAGCGGAATAAGGAATTTCAGTTGTTAGATGAAAAGTCTGTATCGCCGGCCCAATCGGGTTTTGATGGCTTTTATATGGCTAAACTGAAGCGAAAAGGCTGATTACTTACAATCGTAACCGTTACCTTCAAGGTAGTGGAAAGCCTGGCTATAGCTGTCATCCGAAGCAAAGTCCTTCTTGCACAGTTTTTCGGTAGGCGATGGGTATTTATAGCACTCCACACACTGCTTGCACGATTGAACAGAAAGAAGGAAAACAACGGCCAATAAGGCAAAAATAGCTCTCATATGCTGGTTAAATTATTTCCGAATATAAAAAGCATTTTGTTTTTGGTAGCGTTAGAATTTTATATTTTTATTTCAGCAGTAAAATCAACGCCCTTGAAGCTTTTTACCCGTATTGCTGTTTTACTATTTATTAGCCTGCAAAGCTATGCGCAGGACATACACTTTAGTATGTTTTACGCCAGCCCCCTTAATCTTAATCCGGCCCTTTCCGGCGTTAACGATGGCACTTACCGGGCAGCGGGCATTTACCGTAACCAATGGCGCAGTGTATCAACACCTTTTGTTACCTATAGCGGCTCGTTTGATATTAAGCTGCTGCAAACCAAATTAAAGAACGATATTTTTGGCGTTGGCGGTGTTTTTACCGGCGACAGAAGCGGTGATGGTAAACTAACCATGAACAGTGGTATGGTTAGCGCGGCCTTTCATAAAGGCTTAGATAAAAATCACCAGCATTTTTTGGGCATTGGCGTGCAATTGGGTTACACCCAAAAGAGCTTAAAGTGGCAGCAGTTGGCTTTCCCTACACAATTTAACGGGCAGGATTTTGACCTGAGCCAAAGCAATGGCGAAAACTTCAGCAAGCCCAACATTGGCTACTTTGATATGAGCGCAGGCTTTTTGCACCAAAGCACAGTAAAGGATATAGTTGGTTTTATGACCGGCTTTACCGTTTACCACCTGGTGGCGCCTAAGGAATCTTTCCTTGGGCAAAAGGTAACTAAGGCTATGCGTTTTACAGTGCACGAAGGTATTCGCATTAAGGCCTATAAAGGCTTTTACATATGCCCCAACTTTATTTACCAATACCAACTAAAGAACCAGGAAATAAACTTTGGCAGCTCCTTTGAATACCACATGCCGGTAGCAAAATCGGAACTGGTAGCCAGCATTGGCGCATGGGGGCGCGTAACCGGTAGCGATGCTGCCATTGTTACTGCAGGTTTAGAATACTACAAGGTGCGCGTTATGGCAGCTTATGATATAAATACCTCAACATTAAAGCCCGCCACCAATGGCCGTGGCGCTTTTGAACTGGCAATTATTTATACCGGATTTATAAAATCAAAAGGCTTGAACTACCCAATACTGGTACCTTGCCCAATGATGTAATCAGGAAACTGAACGATGAAAATTTTTACCCGCCCTGTTTTGGTTTGTGCATTACTGCTGCTTATAGTAGCAGGTGGTAAAGCTGCCGACGAAAAATACAACAAGAAAAAATACATGAAGGCTGCTGATGAAGCCTTTCAAAGCGGCAGCATTTTCAGCGCTACAGACCTGTATTTAAAAATACTGGAGAACGACCCCGGCGAAACATCCATACTTTTTAACCTGGCGCAGAGCTACTTTTTAGCCCGCGATTATGGGAATGCAGCAAAGTATTTTCAGCAGGCGTATGAGGCTGATTCAACCGGCGATATGGTGGCCTTGTATTATGCGGCCCTAAACACCAAAATGCAGGGCAATTACAAAGAGGCTATACCTATGTTTCAGCGCTTTGTAAAAATTTATAAGGATAAGGACGACGCCACCAAAATGAAGAAGTGGGCGCGTTTGGAAATTGATGGCTGCAACTTCGCCATTAAAGAAGCCAAGCCCGACCCTTTTGTAAAGCTTACCCACTTTGGCACAGAGATAAACAGTAACTACGGCGATATGGCCCCTGCATTGGATGGCGATTCGCTGTTTTTTGCTTCCATACATTCTGATACTGTGCTATGGATAAAGAACGACCACAGCGATGAGAAGAAAGAAAACGTGCTGATGAAGATGTATGTAAGCCATATGGATGGCGACAATTACACCAAGGCTACGCAGTTTAAAACCCTTAGCCAGGAAGGTAAGCATATTTCAAACCCCGCATTTTCAGAAGATGGCCGCCGCTTTTTTTATACCATATGCGATGGTGGTTTGCTGAGACCCGATTGTCAGATTTACATGAGCGAACGCAAAGAAGGCGAATGGCAAAGCGGTAAAGCGCTTAACGAGGATATAAACCTTAAAGGAGCCAGCAACACCCAGCCCTACCTGGCTAAAGTTGGCGCTAATGAAGTGCTGTATTTCGTTTCTAACCGCGAAGGCGGCAAAGGAGGAAGCGATATATGGTACAGCACCATGAAAAAGACCGGTGAATTTATGCCCTGCAAAAACGCAGGCAGCAAAATAAATACCGACCGTGATGAGGTTACACCCTTCTTCGACCCAAAAACAAATACACTGTTCTTCAGCTCCAATGGATGGATAAGTATGGGAGGCAGCGATATTTTCAAATCGCAGGCTGACGCTTCGGGCCGATACAATACCAACCCTGAAAACATGGGCGCTCCTTTCAACTCGCCTTGTGATGATAACTACTTCCGCTATGGTAAAAATTCGGAAGATGGTTACCTGGTTTCCAACCGCCCGGGCATATTCTCGGTACGCGGTAAAACCTGCTGCTTCGATATTTTTGGTTATAAATACGACCGCCGCATTTGGGTGGCTGTTAAAGGCCATGTTATTGACGATGCTACCAAGCAAAACATCAGCGGCGCTGCTATTAATCTTTCTTTACGCAGCGAAAACCTGAAAGAGGGAGATGTGGTAATTAATACTGATACCTCCCGCGGAGATGAGCCTTACTTGTTTAACCTGAAAACCGAGAAGCTTTACAAAATAAGCGCTACCCAAAGCGGCTACTTTGCTTCCTCTCAAACCTTTAGCACACAGGGTGTAACCAAAAGCGATACGCTGGTGGTGGATATTTACCTGAAGAAGATGGAAAAGGATAAGGCTTACCGCCTTAACAATATCTACTACGATTTTGATAAATGGGATTTAAGACCTGAATCGAAAGCAACGCTGGATACGCTTTACAACATCTTAATTGAGAACCCTACTATCATTATTGAGTTAAGCTCGCATACGGATATTAGGGGTTCAGATGAATACAACCTAAACCTTTCGCAAAAGCGTGCCGAAAGCTGTGTTAACTACCTGATAAATGAGCGGGGTATACCAAAGGAACGAATACAGGCAAAAGGTTATGGCGAAACCAAAACCCTGGACGATTGTACGAAGCATGCAGAGTGCCCTATGGACCAAAGCGGAGATTGCCCTTGCCACCAGTTGAACAGAAGAACCGAGTTTAAAATTATCGGTGAATTGGACGGCAAATTGATTTATGAAGACTAAGCCGGTAATACGGTTCAGTAAACAGATATATATTATTCATTATAAATAAACAGAGTGAAAAGGTTTTTACTTTTCCTTACGGCATTATTTACTTTTGCGGCCCTACAGGCGCAGCAGCAAATACTTTTGCTTACAGAAAGCTTTGAAAGCGGTGGCGGCAGTTTTGTGCTTAACGGCACCGGTGTGGGCAGCAACAGTGGCAGCAACCAGTGGACCATTAACGCCAATTATGCAGGCCAATCCACCTACCCTAATACACCTCCACAGGATAGTATAGTGAGCGGACAGATAAACGGTGCGCCCAATTCAGCCTACCTGCACATTTATGATTCAAATGCCGGCGGCGGTATAGCTAATGCCAACTGGAACCCCGCAAATGCCAGCGACCGCTTTACCTATTTAGGAAGCCCTTTCTGCACACTGGGAATGACCGATGTGATTTTTACGTTTTTCTGGATTAGTGAAGGTGATGCCAACGCCTACGGCGAAGTGTATTACAGTATTGATGGCGGCCCCTGGATTAAAACAGGCCAAGCCAAGTACAACAACCAAAGCAAATGGAAATACGAAATTATACAGGACCCTGCTTTTAATAATGTGCAGAACCTGCAATTAGGTTTCCGTTGGGTTAACCCTGCGGCAGGCACTGCTAATGTTTCCTTTGGCCTTGATGATATAATTGCTGTTGGAACCTACGATTATGTGAACAACCCGGTTGACGTCAGCATAACCCAGCTTTTTTCTGATTCGGTATGTCAGGATAACTTCATCTTTTTTGAATACAAGCTTAGCGCTCCTTTATGCGATGGCCAATACCAAATTCAGTTAAGCGATGCCAACGGCAACTTCGGCAACCCCGTTAACGAGGGGGTAGTAACTGTTAGCGCGCCCGATACCACGGGGGTAACGGGTTTTAAAGTACCCAACAATGTAACAGGTAACTGCTTTAGAATACGCCTGAGCCGTATTAGCCCTGAGCCGCAAATTATAGGACAACCCTCGCCGTGCTTTACCATTCTCGACTGCCCGGAATCGGTATTTACGCTGAACGCGCCCGTAATGAATGATAACGACACTACCTGTATACTAAGTGTAATTGACGTTAAGTTCAACTCTATAGGCGTGTTTGCGCAAAACAACCATTACATAGCAGAACTTTCTGATATGAATGGTAGCTTTATTAACCCCTACGTATTAGGCAACAATCCTGATAACCAGTCTTACCCCGGCTTCCCTCCGGGTAATGTATCGGGTTTAATACCACAGAACGTACCGCCGGGTTGTGGCTATTACATACGCGTAAGGGCTACTAACCCCGCCACCATAGGCACCATCATAGGCCCTTTCTGCCTGGTGCAGTGCGACGAGTTAACCAACAACCATACGGATATACATTTCTGTATTCAGTCAGGCCCATTCCCTCCATGCTCTACTATTGTGGTTCATCCTAACCAATGGAGCAACCAGGCTAATTACGATACTTGCAACAACTGGACGATTGAATTACGCGATATGATGAGCTTTGGGCTGGTAAACAGCGGCGGTCTGGGTGTAATTCACGATAGCATTGGCGGTAACTTTACGCTGTGTATGCCATCAACGGCAGATTCGCTACCTGTAGCGCCGGGCACCTATTACATGCGTATGGTTAGCAATTGCAGCAACCTGCCATGGAACCAAACCGGCAGTGTAATACGCATAACTATTGGCGCACCACAGGTTAATGCACCGCAAATAATTACGGATGATACTGTTTACTGCAACCTGGGTTTTGTAAACCTTTATGTCAACCCATTCTTACATCCGCCTTCCGATTACGAATGGGCATGTAACGGTTTAAATAACGGCAATGCATTTGTTTGGCCGTATAACCCATTGATAGTAGACTTTACGGGCGCGCCTTTAAACGATTACATTTTTTATGTGCGCGAAATAAACTTTGGTTGTTACGGGCCATACTCCTCCTCGAAGGGCATAACCATTATCGGCGAACCGGATGTAACCATAAGTGGCCCTCAACAAGTGTGCCTGGGCGATACCGTAACCTATGATGTAGGCTACCTTAAGAAAACCTATTATAACTGGGATGCGCCATCGGGTGTAAAAATTCTGGAAGAGGGCAATAGCCAAACCACGGTAATATTTGATACCCTGGGCACTTTTACGCTCTCTAACTTCTCATTAAATGCCTGTGGTAGCGATAGTGATTTCTACAGCGTAAAGGTGGTAACACTTTATTCGGCTGATGCGGGGCCTGACCAAACTACCTGCGGCAATGAAACAGTAAACCTCAGCGTGCAATCAACGCCGGTAGATAAACTATTTATTACCAGTGATACAGCCACCAGCGGCAAGCAGGGGGCTATGTTTAATATTATAGCGCATTATGATGTAACTATTGATTCCATTGCTGCAAAATTCTTATCCACCCAACCTGTAATTGCTGAAATTTATACCAAGCCCGGCAGTTACCGCACGTATGAGCAGGATGCAACCGCATGGAATCAGGCAGGTGCCTATTTCAATTTTGTGCCCAACCCTATAGGGCAAATGACGGTTATACCTATTGAAATAAACCAAGCCATTGCTGCTAACGATACCTTTGGTTTTTATGTAACCACGGCCAATACGGCGCCCGTAATTAATATGGCCAGCGGCCCCGGTATTGGCGTGCAGCAGGGTGTGGTTTATAAAAGCGATGGCATAATTGATTTTGTGCAGGGCACTTCAAACGCTTACCAGTTTGGTACGTTTACCGGCCCACGCGTGTTGAATTGCAAGGTTTATTACACCACTAAAGCAGGTTTGCATTACGTTTGGAACACCGGCGATACCACCACAACCATACAGGTATCACCTGACCAAACAACGCTGTATTCAGTAATTGTTTATGATACCAGCGGTTGTAAAAACCGCGATAGCGTTACCGTTAAAGTAAATGTGAAACCGACTGTTAATGCGGGACCTGATACCCTTATTTGCGATGGTGAAACCTACCAGATGCAGGCAACATCGTCAATAGAAAGCGTGAGTTGGACCCCTTCTACCGGGCTTAATAACGCTTCTATTCTGACGCCGTTGTTTAACAACAGCGAGAGCGTTGAGTTTGTATTGATAGCCATTGACACCACCGGTTGCCAGAACAGCGATACGGTGAAAATTGATGTGCACAATTGCAGCGCTTATATTGAAGTGCCGCAGGCCTTTACACCAAACGGCGATGGAGTGAATGACTTCTTTACCCTGTTTGGAAACAACATAGCCAATTATGAAATACGCATTTACAGCCGCTGGGGCGAAATGGTCTACAGCTCAACTGATGTAAGCGCACTGAACGACCTTGGCAAAGGTTGGGACGGCACCTTTAAAGGTAAAGAGCAAAACCTGGGCACCTATGCCTATTACTTAACGGCTAAGGACGTTTACGGCAAGAGCTACGAGAAAAAAGGAAATTTGACCTTAATACGCTAATATTAATCTTCGAAACCCCTGAGTGATGAAGATTAAGTGCGTGTTTACCCTTTTGGCCATTGCCTATACCTGTGCAGTTACTGCGCAAACAGATAGCACTATTTTTAATGTTGTAAAGAAGGTAGAAACTACGGACTACGTTTTTAGTGTGCCTGAACGTTGGCTTAAAACCTCAACCATTGAATCAACGGGGGCAGAACGCCGTTTTGAGTTTACGGATGTAGGCCTGCCGCATGTTATAAACAGCAACCCGCTTACTGCAACGTTTACCATGCGCAAATTTGAATGCGATACTGTTACTGCAGCTATAGATTTTGTGTTGAATGAGTTTGTTTCCTTACCGGACCGCATAACCGCTGCAGGTTATAACTACACAAAGGACAGCCTGCAAATAGCCAGTGGCGAACAGGCAACTTTAATCAGCACTCACTATTACCGCCGCAGCAAGGTGTTTAATTATACGCGGTTTGATTTGGTGGTGTATTCGCACAAGCGTAAAGCCGCTTATATGCTTACCGCTATTTACCAGTATAAGGACCCTACTTACGCCTGCGAAACTGATTTAAAAATGAAAGCCTACATGCTTCGCGTTTTTAAAACGCTTGTCTTACGCTAGTTACCAAATAGCCTTTAGCAGTACAGCAAAGTGGTCTGATAAATCGCAATGATTTTTGCTCCAGCAGCCTTCGTAACGGTGCACCTCGCGTGTTACGCTTACAGCCCCACACTTATTATCACGGCACAAAATAAAATCAACTACACGCCTGTGGGTGGCACTGTATGGGTACATATCGCTTAACATATGGTCGCTGGTGTATTGTAAATCGCTGCAAAAGGGGCCGTCCTGTGCGCCAAAGCAAAGCAGCATAGTATCGTAATTGGCCGTGCTCTTTCTGGTATTAAAATCGCCGCAATAAAACTGGGGTATGCTATCCTTACGATGGGTGCGCATCAAGCCTTCTATTTCGTTGTACTGGCTTTGTTTTAACTCCGGCGAACCGCCGGCCTCCATATGGGTGCCCATAACTTGGAAAGGTTTACCCTGCCAAGAGGCCTGCGCCAGCAGAGCGCCCTTGCGGGCAAAGCAATCTTCCATTTCGCAGTTATGAAAGTCTACTTCCCCTAACTCAGTTAAAGGCAACTTGCTGAATAGCATTACCCCGCTGCTCACTTTAAAACTCGGCCTTTTTCCGTTGGCAGGTCCTAATACATAGGGATAGTCCTGCGCCAAACCTTTACGGATAATCTTCATGGCCTTACGGTCGAAAGCTTCCTGGAAAACAATTACGTGCGGGCTATCAGCGGCTATAACCTCCGGTATCAACCTGGCCCTTGCCAAAGGTTTATGATGCAAATGCACCAAAAAGCGCGGTAGCATCTTTATGTTATAGGAAAGTATGCGCAGGCTATCTTCAGAAGAGCCCTGTGCTTTTAGCGGGCAATAAAAGGCACTAAAAACGCACACTGCCAGCAGGCAAACATATTTTAGAGGCAGTGAGCCCTTTTGCGATTTAACCATAGTAGAAATGCTTTCTGCATCCAAATTAAGCCCTATGGGACAAATAAAAGTTCTAAAGTTCACCCTTCTCAACCCTTTCTTGGGTTAAAACGTCTTTAGTTTATATTTACAGCTATATGAAGAAGGGCTGCTTTTTATTGGCATTAGTGGCAATATACTTTGGGGCATTAGGGCAGGAATTAAACGTAAAGCAGTTTAACTTCAGCACCTTTACCACCGATAAAAAGGTAACGCCGGAAGCGCTGGTTAAGCGCTCATCCACAACGGCAAAACAGCACCCTGAGTTTGGTATTTTACCTTTTAACGCCCCCTGTTCTGATTGCGTTGAATTGCTGGATAAGCGCACAGAGAATACACGTTTTTTTATTGACCCGGAGCACCCCAACCGCAGCTTTTCGCAAAGCTCTTATTTCCCTCTCAATTATAAGACCTTTAAAGAAGATGTATGGCATACTATTGACACCCGTTTGAAACCTGATAGTACAAGACCCGGAGTTTATGTGGCTAAAGACCAACCCGTGCCCACAGCTTTAAACATGAATGACGCTACCACTTCAATTATTATTCCGGGGTTTGAATTTGTTTATAGCCGTAACCTATCAATGTATTTCTACGACCGCGACAAGGTTGAAACCAAAAGCGAAACAGGGAATTACAAGGATTATACTGTTGGTGATGAGGGTGTGCAGGTGAAAAACATCTGGCCAGGCATAAATTTGCAGCATACCGTTGGTGCCGGGCAAATAAAAACCAACTACGTTATTACTCAGCCCTTACAACTTCCCATTTCTAAAGGTTTCATGGTAATTGAAGATCATTTTACACTGCCACAGGGATTTACCTTTACTGAAACAGGCGAGGGAGAATATAGCGAAGACGGTGTTTATTATACCGGGGATTATTGTGTAAAGAACCAATTCGGTTACCCGCTTATTACCTACAAAAAGCCGGTTTTTGTAGATGCTATTTCCACAGGTATGCCCGGCTCATATCAATTATTGAAAATTAATAATGATTACACACTACGCACTTTTGTTCCAGTAGATTGGTTGAACCGAAAAGAAAATGTTTACCCAATTTTTATTGACCCGAATGTACTGGTTGGAGCCGACTCCATTGGGCACTTTCAATATACTACACTGCCCTCGGCAAACATGGCATTTACTACCCAACCCGCCAGTTGCGATTACCATATGACGGTTACTGTACCGGGAATGACCCAGTTAAAGCAAGCCTTGGTTGATGTAGAATATACACTTACCTTTAATCCTGCCTGTGGCACGCCACCATTACCTTCTCCTTTTTGCCAGTTTAACATGGCTTCTATGGAAGTGTTAAACGACAGTTGCAATCAATCTACAGGGCCTTTGAGCTGCAACCCGGCCCAGCCTCCGTTTACCGGCACCTGTACTACAGACAGCCTTACGGTGCCCGGTGCAAGCGCACTATTGATAAATAACTTTAATCCAAACTACCTGAACTGTTACGAACCTCAATGTCCCGACTACCACATACCGTTTACTCTAAAAAACCGTGATGCAAGCTGCGGTGATGTTTGCGGATATTTATGCGCACGCGGTAACTACTGGCGCATGACTGTTACCGGCTGCACAGTAGAGGGAAACATAACACAGGACAAAACTGTGGTTTGCCCGGGAGACCCTATAACCTTTACTGTACACCCTGATTGCGGCGTGCCGCCTTATCACTATGTATGGGTATCGCAAGGGGGCAACCAGTTAGATACTCTTTACGGCACTACCAATTTTGTAGTTAACCCGCAGGTAGATGGCGATGTGTTTTGCGTAATTATTGATACCTGTGGCGTGGAAGCCACCACCAATTTATTGAGTTACACTATTTCGCCGGCACCACCTGCTGATGCAGGGCCCGATGCGAATTTATGTGCAGGTGGCGGACAGGTATTTTTAGGCGGTAACCCAACCAGCACCGGCGGCGTGAACACTATTTGGAAGGGTGAAACGCCAACACAAACAGCATGGCTAAGCAGTACTACCGACCCTAACCCTGTAGCTAACATACCGGCAGGAACAGTGGACACCTTCTATTATACCGTTACCTGCTCATCACCGGGCTTTACATGCTCGCGCACTGATACGGTTAGAGTATTCGCCCAGGCAAATCCTGTTGCGGTAATTGATTCCACCGGTCCGCTTACTATTTGTGAAAACCAATTGACCGGCGCAACAGTGGTTGGTTCCTATGCCAGTTACTTATGGAACACCGGCGCTACTACGCAGGCCATTTCCATTAATCAGCCTGGTTTATATTTTGCCATTGTTACCGATGCACAAGGTTGTAAGGATACAACCAATGCTTTACTGGTAAGTTCTATTGCACCGCCAAACGTTACCGTTTTTCCTGATACGTTGATAATGTATGGCGATAGCGTTATACTTTATACTGATCTTAATCTTGGTTCGGCCTCTATTGATTCGTTTGAATGGTACCCGGTGGTAAACATTTCGTGCACTAGCTGCCCTAACCCGGTGGTTGCGCCGCTTAACGACCAATACTACGGTATAAGTGTTTATGCCAACGGCTGCAGCAATAGTGACTCTGCCCTTATACGGGTTATTCTGCCAAACAACTTTTACATACCAAACGTGTTTACACCAAACGGCGATGGAAATAATGACAACTTCTACATATTCTCGCAAAGTGGGGTAAGGGTGTTATCCTTCCAGGTATTTGACCGCATTGGCGAGAAAGTGCACGATGGCAGCTACCCCTGGGATGGCAACTACAAGGGCAAACCTGCCCCTCCGGGCGTTTATGTTTACGTGTTTAAGCTGGGGCTTTTTGGCGATGACCGTGCTGTTTTCAGAAAGGGAAGTGTAACTCTCATACGCTGATATTTTTGAGATCATACCTTTATTTTAAGGGAAAAAATATATTTGCTGAATCACTAATTAACCAACCCTACTTATGGCCTACAAACCCATTTCAATAATAATGACAACCAGCCCTGTAGTGGCTAATCCGTTCAACAACTTTTCGCAGGTATTGCGCCTGTTTACTGAGTTTCCTATTCACCACTTACCAATTGTGGACGTAAACAATAAACTGATTGGTATAGTAAGTTCAAACGACTTACCAAAGGTGTTTCTGCAACTATCTAAAAAAGACCCGAAAATTTCGTTGGACCTTGATGTTATAGACCGTGAAATAAACCTTCCGGATATTATGACACCAAACCCGATAACCGTATCATCAACTGATACAATTGATGTGGTAGCTAAAATTTTTGCAGCGAAGAAGTTTTTGGCATTACCTGTAGTAGATAACGGCATACTTGTAGGAATTGTTTCCTTAAAAGATGTGGTTTCTATAATGATAGAATAAAACATATTTAACCCTAATACGAAAAAAGCCCCCGTTTACTACGAGGGCTTTTTCTTTTATACTATAGCAGGATTAAAATTCCTTTCCTTCTGCGGCCATTGTTTCCAATAGCTTAGGCACAGCAAAGCGCTCGCCGTATTTAGCATGTAATTCTTTAGCGCGGCTAACAAAAGCGGTTACACCATAATCGTTTACAAATTGCAAGGTGCCGCCTTTAAACGGCGCAAAGCCCCAGCCGAATATGGAACCGATATTAGCATCGGGCACATTACGAACCACATTCTCTTCAAAGCAACGCACAGTTTCAATGGCCTGGATGAAAAGAAGGCGGTCTATCATATCACGCGCTTCTTCCGAATCGCCCATTATTACATTATGCTTTGGCTGCCCCGGCTTTGGTGGAAAGGTTTGTTCAAGGCCCGGCCACAAAAACTTTTTACCGTCTTTTGGATACTCGTAAAAACCTGCGCCCGCAGCTTTACCTGAGCGGTGCGCTGCCAACATAGCTTCTGCTACCTTATACGCTGTATGCGCAGGCGCTTCTTTTCCTTCCGCTTTTAAATCTTCAATAGTCTGCTTGCGGATATGCGCCAGTAATGAAAGAGATACTTCATCAGTAAGCGCTAAAGGGCCTACGGGCATACCGGCTTTTAGGCCTGCCATTTCAATAGCGCGGGCGTTATACCCTTCCCCCAACAAAGCCATCCCTTCTAACACATAAGTGGCAAATACACGCGAGGTATAAAAACCGCGTGAATCGTTTACAACAATCGGGGTTTTCTTAATTGCTTTTACAAAATCAAAGGCACGGGCAAGTGTTTCGTCGCTGGTTTCTTTACCCACTATAATTTCTACCAAAGGCATTTTATCGGCCGGTGAAAAGAAGTGCAGGCCTATAAAATTCTTAGGCCGCATTGATTTTTCAGCAAGGCCGGTTATAGGCAGTGTTGACGTATTAGATGCAAAGATGGCTGTTTCGGCAATGCGTTCTTCAGCCTCCTTTGTTACAATAGCTTTTATTTTCCTGTCTTCGGTAACGGCTTCAATAATCAGGTCGCATCCTTTTAAATCATCTGCGTTTACGGTGGCATTAATGCGGCTCAATACTTCATTTGCCTTTTCCTGTGTCATTTTGCCTTTGCTAACGCGCTTCTTCAGCAACTCTTCAGAATAGGCTTTCCCTTTTGCTACAGCTTCTTCCGAAATATCTTTCAGCACACACTCCATACCGCTTATAGCACAGCAATAACCGATTGCAGCACCCATCATACCGGCGCCTAAAACACCCACCTTTTTAAACTCCCCTTTTACATCCAGTTTAGGGCGGCTGTTACCTGCGTTAATAGCATTCAACTGTTTCCAGAAGGCGTTTATCATGTTCTTCGCTACCTTACCTGTAGCCAGGTGCGCGAAGTAGCGGCTTTCAATACGTGTGGCGGTGTCAAAGTCAACCATAGCGCCTTCCACAGCCGTACTTAATACGGCCATAGGTGCAGGGTAGTTGTTATATGTTTTGCGCGCAACAAAAGCCGGTGCAATAGGAAGCACGGATGCCACCTTTGGATTGGTTGGCGTGCCTCCGGGCATTTTGTAATCCTTATTATCCCAAGGCTGAACGGCTGTTTTATTTGCCTTTATCCATGCCTTTGCTTTTGCTATTAAATCTTCCTTGTCCCTGGCTAATTCATGTATTAAGCCATCAGCTAAAGCTTGTGCAGGCGTTACTTTCTTGCTTTCATTAATGTATTGTAAAGCAGGTTGCAGGCCCAAAAGGCGCACAACGCGGGTTACACCACCTCCACCGGGCATTAAACCCAGGCTAACTTCAGGCAGACCCAATTGTATTTTAGGGTTATCAATAACAATGCGGCGATGACAGGCTAAGGCCAATTCAAAACCACCACCTAATGCAGTACCGTTTATGGCGGCAACTACGGGCTTACCCTGCGTTTCCAAATAACGAAAACCTTCCTTTAACTGTTGGGCACGCTGGAATAATACCTGCGCAGATGTTTCCTGGAACATTTCGTCCACATCAGCACCTGCCATAAATGTTTCCTTGGCGGAGGTAATAATGATACCGCTGATAGAATCTTTCTCTGCTTTAAGTTGCTCCAACACCTCGCGGAAACGAGCACCGTAAGCCATATTGATAATGTTGGCGGAGCGCGTTGGGTTATCTAATGTAAGGGTTACAATTCCTTCTGAATCTTTTGAGTAATTAATCATATTATTAAATTCTAAGTTCTAAATAACAAACACTAAACGCTAAACACCAAATTCGAAATACTAAATTCGAAACATCAAATTCGAAAACTTTAAGACCTAAACGCTAAATACCAAATTCGAAATTCTAAATGTTAAATTCAAGATTATACACTAAGCCATCTCAGTCTTTCGAAGGATGGCTGCGAAAATCTTCATTAATTCACTTGCTTCCTGAAACAATTTATCTTTTTCCTCTTTCAAGTCCTCTTGATTCAAATCCAAAACACTAAACCAATAACGAGTTTCTTTCGCTTCCTTTCTACATATTTTAATGCGATGAATAAAATCCTTTTTGCTAAATGATTCATTGGCTTCTATATAATTAGCTCCTACTGAACCACTGGACCGAATAACCTGCCTTATATCATCCGCATTAACTATAGATACTTTTATCTTTTTGCAGAAACCACGTACATCCTTCGCAAACTTTTCAGTTCTTTCTTCCAGATCATATTGTCTTGCGTTTTCAGACATAGCTATAACTGCTTACCGTTTGTTTTTTCGATATTATTTATTCGTTTTTATGCGTTAGCATCTTTCTATAATTGTTGCTACACCCATACCGCCGCCTACACAAAGCGTAATTAGGCCGGTGCTTTTGTTGGTTCTCTCTAATTCATCTAAAACGGTACCCAACAGTATAGAACCCGTAGCGCCCAGCGGATGGCCCATGGCAATTGCGCCGCCGTTTACATTCAACACATCATCGGTAATATCCATTTCGCGCTGAAACTTTAATACGGCTGAAGCAAATGCTTCATTCATTTCCCATAGGTCAATGTCCTTTGCCGTCATGCCTGCCAGCTTTAAGGCCTTTCGTGCGCTTAGGGCGGGGCCGGTCAACATAATAGTTGGTTCAGCAGAAGTTACTGCGGCTGAAACAATGCGTGCGCGTGCTTTTAAGCCAAGCTTCTCTCCTATTTCCTTAGAACCTACCATGGTTAAGGCAGCGCCATCTACAATACCTGATGAATTGCCCGGTGTATGCACGTGGTTAATTTTCTCCACCGTCATATACTTAAGCATGGCCACATTGTCGAAGCCCAGTTCCCCCGGCATAGAGAAAGAAGGTTGTAAGGCGCTCATGGCCGCCATTGAAGCATCTTCGCGGATGGTTTCATCATGGTCTAAAATCAGAATATCGTTCTGGTCAGTTACAGGTATAACACTCTTTTGAAAATAGCCGGCTTTGCGTGCCGCTGCAGCGCGCTTATGCGAGCGTAGCGCATAGTTATCTACCGTTTCGCGGCTAAAGCCCTCCACTGTTGCAATTAAGTCGGCTGAAATACCTTGCGGTATAAAACCAAGCGCGCTGTTTACTGAAGGGTCCAAATACCAGGCGCCGCCATCGCTGCCCATGGGGTTACGGCTCATGCTTTCAATACCGCCGGCAACAACCAACTCTTCCCAACCGCTGCGTATTTTCATAGCTGCCAGGTTAACCGCCTCAAGGCCCGAAGAACAGAAACGGTTAATCTGCATTCCACCCACTACCATGTCCCAACCGGCATACATAGGGGCAAATTTTGCAATATCCCCACCTTGCTCACCAATAGGGGTAACGCAACCCAGCACTACATCATCTACCTTTGAGGTATCGAATTGGCCGTTGCGTTTGTGCAGGGCTTTAAATAGTGTAGCTAATAAGTCAATAGGTTTTACCTCGTAAAACGAGCCTGTTTTTTTACCGCGGGCACGTGGTGTGCGAACGGAATCGTATATATATGCCTCTCTCATTCTGTATTGATTTTGATTCTCTGATTTATAATTCGTGCAATTACTTTTTTACACCCTTAAGCACCATATCCGAAAAAATTGCAGCCAGTTCTTCTATGGAATAGCCTTCGTTAATGTGGTACCAACGGTAAGTAGAATTAAGCATTCCCATTACTCCTTTCACAATTATTTTGTAGTCCACATTGCCCCTGAAATCGCCGCTTTTAACTCCTTCGGCAAAAAGCTGTTGCCAGCCTTTTTCGTATTTCTTTATAAGGCCGAAGAAATCCTTTTTAGAGGTTTTGTTAATGAGTTCAGGACTTTCTGAAATAAAAACACCAAAAGCATCAATGTTTTCATGAAACAGCCGCAGGTGGCTTTCCATGCAAAGGCGCACTTTCTCGGCAGGCTGGTGCTCCGTATTCCGGATATTGTCTGAAAGTTCAACGCTCTTTTCCACTATATCTTCTACCAGGCCGCGCAGCAGGTCTTCCTTAGTGCTTATGTAATAATAAAGGGAGCCCTTTTGCATTTCCAGGGCATCGGCAATGTCCTGTATGCGCGTAGCATGATACCCCTTTAAACGGAATACCCGGGCCGCAGCCTTTAAAATTTCAGCTTTTTTAATTTGGTGTTTCATTAGCGTGTATACACAAACATAAAAGGATAGCGCACAAATTCAAACAAGCGTTCGAATTTTAAATATAGGGCTATTTCAACTGCCGCTTCGCCAGTTTAGGGTCAAATACGCCGCTTACGTAAATGTTGCCTTTATAAATAACGGCTGTTGAGCCCGCGCTTAACTGTTTGCCGTTATCATAGTAAACCACTTCACTTTCCTTTGAAACCGGGTTGATTCGATAAACGGTAGTTGGTGATATCTTTTCAGCATGTTTATAGTGCTTGAGGAATGCTACAAACCGCAAGTGACAAGCCACTAAAAGGTTATCTCCATAAAAGCGAATATTATCAGGCCCGTGCACTTTAGCTACTTCAGTTTTATTCAGCATTTTGCCATCCCTAAAATCAAACTGCCAAACTTTGTTTTGGCGGGTGCTGGCTAAATACACCTTGCCGTTTTTATTGGTTATGCCATTGGTATAGCAGTATCCTTCAGAAGCCACAGAACAATGGTTGCCATCCCAATAAACAATTTGCGCTTTTTTAATGATGAACAATACATGCCAGAAATTGCCGGGCTTTTTTGCATCGTTAGAAACCAGCATGGTTCCATCAGAAAAGCCTGTAACGGCATTAGGTGATACAATAAGCGGGTCAACTATTTTTTGCAGGAAGTAGAGCGTATCCTTAACCACCAGGTAACGCAAAATGGAATTTTCCTTTTGTTCGTGATAGTGGTTCACCACTAACAGTATCAATGAATCTTTTACCTGCACCAAATCAATACCGTGCGGGTTAAAATGCACTTCGGAAGGTTCTACCCTGTGTAGCGCTTTACGCTGGCCTGTCATCAGGTTATAGCTGAGTATTTCAGCGTAATAATCTTCTCCTTTACGGCGGGCATTGCAGGAAATAAGCAGGCGGGGTTCTTTCCAGCTTAATTCATCTATTACCATATCCTCAGGCCCCGGACCAACGGCTATAATTTCATCCTGTGCCTGCTTATCAATAGGTAATTTAACGCAAGCGCCAAGGCTTAAAACAAGTAGTAAAACACCAAGTATCTGTTTCATGGCACGAGCATAGCTAAAAGTTTTCATTCGCACGAAGGAATGTAGAAAACTGCCAAGGCGGCGGTACGTATTCTTTGCTTTATTTGAGCGGTCTGAAAGCAAAATTCAATTTACCCGCTTACCTGAAATCGTTTACCTATCCTGAAACAGGTTCGAAAACGAAAGTGGACTATATTACTATTAACGGCCAAAAAATTGCGCGCTTTACCAACGAGTATTGGACGGCCAAACAGCGCAAGGCAAATGCCCTGCATGAAATTTCGTACCGCGCCTGCTTTAAACCGCAACTGCCCCGTTTTTTTATTGAGGCCCTTACCCAAAAAGGCGATACGGTTTTTGACCCTTTCAATGGCCGGGGCACTACCATAATTGAAGCTGCCCTATTGGGCCGCAACGTAATTGCCAATGATGTAAACCCGTTGAGCATTATGCTCTCGCGCCCGCGGCTGAATGTGCCTACCTTAGAAGAAATAGAAAAGCGGTTGCTGAAAATACCACTGGATAAAAAGGCAAAGGCCGACATAGACCTATCTATGTTTTACCACCGGGATACAGAAGCCGAATTAGTATCACTGAAAAACTATTTACTGCGTAAAAAGAAGCCCGACCATATTGATGAGTGGATACGAATGGTAGCCACCAACCGCTTAACGGGGCATTCAAAAAACTTCTTTAGCGGTTATACCCTGCCCCCCAACCAGGCCATTACTGCCGAAAAACAAAGGCAGATAAATAAAGAGCGTAAGCAAAAGCCGCCTTATAAAAATGTGAAGGCTATTATTTTAAAGAAGAGCAAAGACCTGCTGAAACATTTAACGGAAGGCGAAGCTGAAAATCTGAAAAAGGTATCCTCCAATTCTAAGTTTTTAAATACGGGCGCTAACAGCATAAATGAGATTAAGGATAAGTCAGTAAAACTTACCGTAACCTCTCCTCCTTTTTTGAATGTGGTGCAGTATGCCAAGGATAACTGGCTGCGCTGCTGGTTCAACGGTATTGATGTAAAAAAAGTGGAGAAGAAGATAACCATGAGCAGCACCGTTGAGGAATGGAACAACTACATGAGCGGCGTGTTTAAACAATTGCACCGTATTACGGCTAAAAACGGTTATGTGGCCTTTGAGGTAGGTGAAGTGCGCAACGGTAAAATAAAATTAGATGAAGCCATTGTACCGGTTGGTAAAGCTGCCGGCTTCCAATGCGAAGGCATTTTGATAAACGCCCAAAACTTTACCAAAACCGCCAACATTTGGGGGATAAACAACAACAGTAAAGGCACTAACACCAACCGTATTGTTTTATTCAAAAAGCAATAGGTAACCCCTATTATAAAAATTACCCACACCCCTTTACATCAATCGGCAAGCAAGCGGGAATTAGCTATTTTTCGGCCTGATGGAGAAGGGAAATTTTGAATCGATCGCTGCGGATATAAAGAAGCGCAAATTTGCGCCGGTTTACTTTTTCTGTGGAGAAGAGCCCTATTTTATAGATCAGTTGGTAGATTTATTGGAGGCGCATGTGCTTAACGACATGGAGAAAGCCTTTAACCAAACCATAGCCTATGGTAAGGATGTAAATGCCCGCGCTATAGTAGAAACCTGTGGACGCCTGCCCATGATGGCTGAAAAGCAATTAATGATTGTAAAAGAAGCGCAGGCCCTTAGTTTAAAAGAAGATGAAGAGAAACAATACCTGGCTTATTTAAAGAACCCGGTTAAAAGCACTGTGCTGGTGTTTGCCTGGAAGCACGGCAAACCTGACGGGCGCAAGGCCTTTAGCAAAGAAGTACAGAAGAGCGCCGTATTTTTTGAATCGAAGCCTTTGTATGAAAACCAGGTGGGCGCATGGATAAAGCGCTGGCTGAGTGACCGCAAATACAAACTGGAGGAAGAAGCCAATGAGTTACTGGTTGAATCCTTAGGGACGGACCTTTCCAAAATTGCCAATGAACTGGAAAAGCTCACTATTAATAAACCTTCAGGCTCCTCTATTACCCGCGAAGACGTAGAAGAGCAGGTGGGCATTAGTAAGGAATACAACGTATTTGAATTGAGTAATGCGTTAGGCAACAAGAACAGAACCAAGGCTTACCAGATAACCAACTACTTTGTGGCTAACCCCAAAAGCGGTCCACTGGTATTAGTATTAGGCACTTTGCAAACCTTCTTTAGCAAGGTATATGCTTACCACTTTAACAAAAACCTGCCCGATAAGGACATAGCCGCTACTATAAAAGTTAACCCTTACTTTTTAAAAGACTATAAGGCAGCAGCGCAACATTACAGCGCCCAAAAGCTGGAACACGTTTTTTATACACTTGAAGAATATGACCTGCGCTCAAAAGGCGTTGGTAATAGTGATATAAAGGAAGGAGAGTTGCTTAAAGAAATGGTTTACAAAATTTTGAACTAATGCGCTTGTTTGTGCTGGTTGGCTTACAGTTGATTTTACTAAGTGCTTTTGCGCAAAAAAAATGCAGCGCTTTAAAAGTGCTTAGCGCTACACAACAGCATTGGGTAAGCGGCGCACCGGGCGGGCGTACCGGGGAGGAGTATAAAATAAACCTTCTGTTTCAGAAGAAAGGCGCCATTGAAATACAGGGTTTATGGATTGGCGAAGCCGAAAGGGAAGCGAGCACCGGTTTCTTTCATGGTAAAAACCAAATACTTAGCGGCGATTCATTTTATGTAGAACACAACTGCACCAATAATGATGGCAGCTGCAATGGTAAAAAAGGCACTTTACCTTTTGCCTATAAAGGTGCTGCGCTTATTAAGTATAAACTGAATGCAAAGGTTTACTACCTGGTAGTAAAAGAATTCAGAAAGGTAGAGGATTTAAGGGGCGAGTAGTATTTCGCGGCTTACAACTTCATCATTTTTAATAGCAGCAATCAGGTCATCCAGCGAATTGAACTTCTTTTCATCGCGGATATAATGGATGAACTCTACCGTAATTTTGTTGCCGTATATATCTGCATCAAAATCAAAAATATTTACCTCAATAGTTTGCTGCTTGCCTTCAAAAGTTGGGTTAAAGCCAATGCTCATCATACCCCCGTGCCATTGCTCATTTACTTTTACACGAACGGTGTAAACGCCTTTGCGCGGTATTAACTTAAACTCATCATCTACCTGAATATTAGCTGTAGGGTAACCCAGCTTTCTTCCATTCTGTAAACCGCGCACCACCATACCGCTTATAGTATAGCTGTGGCCCAATAATTCTGTAGCCAGTTTAATTTCGCCTTCCGCCAACGACTGACGGATTTTCGTAGAGCTTATGGCAATATCATCAAGGGTTTCTTTGGTTATTTCTTCCAGCTTGTAACCCAATTGCTCTTTCATTTTTTCCAGCAACAAAAAATTGCCTTCGCGGTTTTTACCAAAGCGGTGGTCGTAGCCAATAACAATGTATTGCGGCGCAAAATTCTTTACCAGGAAATTATGAATGTAATCTTCAGCGCTTTGCTCGCTAAAATCGCGGCTGAAAGGAACAATAACTACATTATCAATACCGGCCTGCGCTAACAAGTCAATCTTTTCCTCGATAGTATTTAATAAGCGCAGCGATTTATCGCCGGGGTTAATAACCAAACGAGGGTGCGGGTGAAAGGTGATGATGATACTCTCGCCGTTTACTTCGCGCGCCAGTTCTTTAATGCGGTCAATAATTTTTTGGTGCCCGCGATGAACACCATCAAAGGTGCCAATGGTAACTACCGAATTGTGAAAAGAAGGCAGATTATGTAAATCTCTGAAAACCCGCATAGCACAAAATTACGATTCCTCTATTTTCTTCAGCATATCCTCAAGACTATGGGCTTCAGCCAGACTAAACTCACCCACTTTGGTGCGGCATAAAGTTTTTAAATAAGCGCCGCTGTTTAAGGCTTTACCAAAGTCGTGCGCTAAGGAACGTATGTAAGTTCCCTTGCTGCACTTTACACGGAAATCAATTTCGGGTAGTTCAACCCGCGTTAATTCAAATTCCGGTATGTGCACCTGGCGGGCCTTTAAAACAATCTCTTCCCCCTGGCGGGCGGCATTGTAGGCCACAACACCATCTACCTTAATAGCTGAGAATTTAGGAGGCATTTGTTGTATGGTACCGCTTAACCCCTTTACCGCTTCAGCTAATAACTCCTGTGTAATATGCTCAATGGGAAAGGTAGCATCTACGGCATGCTCTGAATCGTAAGAAGGTGTGGTAGCGCCTAAAATAAAGGTGCCGGTGTATTCCTTATCCATACCTGTATAGGACTCAATCTGCTTGGTCATTTTACCGGTGCAGATTAAAAGCAGGCCTGTAGCCAGGGGATCTAATGTGCCGGCATGGCCAACTTTAAGCCGTTTACCGGTTTTGCGCTTTAGGGCATAGCGCACCTTGTTAACCACATCAAAGGATGTCCAGGTTAAGGGCTTGTTGATGAGCAGCACTTCCCCTTCCTCAAAATTCATTACTCTACCAGTTTGATGTTGTAGCCAAGGGCTATAAGCAGAAGGATTACAACGCCCACCACTATACGGTAATAACCGAAAAAGCGAAGGCCGTAACGGGTAATTAAACCAATAAAGAAACGGATGGCAATTACACCCACAATAAAGGAGATAACGTTGCCTAATACCAGGTAATAAATATCAGGGCCTTTTATGTAGCTGAAATCTTTTTTGAGTTTGTATAAGGCAGCGGCTGCGATAGTGGGCACTGCTAAGAAGAAAGAGAACTCGGCAGCTTTTTTAATGTTCAGTTTTTGCGAAAGGCCGCCAACAATAGTTGCTGCCGAACGCGAAACGCCGGGTATCATAGCTATACACTGGAAACAACCGATGATAAAAGCCTGCATCCAGCTAACGGTAAATTGGTGCAGCACTGTTTCGGTACGCTCTACACCAAATTCATCTTTCTTTTTAATGTAGCTAACTTCATCCTCATCGCTTACGCCTTCAATCTGCTTATGGAAAAACTTATCTACCAATATTAAAACCACACCGCCTATAATAAGTGAAACGGCAACAGTTGTAACGCTGCTAAGCAGGCTATCAATAAAATCGTTTAGCAATAAACCTAAAACGGCGGCAGGTATAAAGGCTACCAGCAGCTTAAAATAAAAATCAATGCTTTGGAAAAAGCGGCGCCAGTATAAAAGCACAACCGATAAAATAGCGCCAAACTGTATGTTAACCGTAAATACTTTAAGCAGGCGGCTTTCTTCCATGCGAAGAAGCCCTTCAGTAAGTATTAAATGGCCTGTGGATGATACCGGTAAAAATTCTGTTAACCCTTCAACAACGGCGAGAATTATCGCCTCGGCATTAGTCATTCGTTTTCGGTCTTTTTAAAATCGCAACAATCTCAATTCCGAAGCCAATCATAATAACTATCGGAGCCAGTGTAATTCTGCGAAAACTATAAATCTCTTCTTTCGGGAAAGCAGCAGGGTCGCTGGTAGCGCCGCCACTCATTAAAGCAAAACCAATAAGTATAATAACAACACCGGCTGTCATAATAAGGTAGTTGGTGCGGTCGAAAATAAAAGGCGTTTGTGCAGCGCTTTGCTTGGTAGAAGATGCCTGTGCGGCAGGCTGCTTAGCCTTTACTTGTGGTTGCTTGGTGGCCATAATGCTGGTATTAATATAAATCTTCCACCTTAACGCGTAAGTAGCGGAAAATTGCCGTCAGAGTGCTGAAGAAGGAAATTAAAATTCCGAATAAAACCAGCGCTCCGAAAAGCAGGGCAAAAGTAATTAAATCACTCTGCAATGCAAGTTCAGGAATGGTGTAGTCAGCATACCAGATAACTATTAAAAGCACTATGCAGGCTATAAGGCCGCTGAGGAAACCATTAAACAGGCTGCGGCCCAAAAACGGCTTAATAATAAACCAGCGCGTAGCCCCGAAAAGTTGCATAGATTTAATGGTAAACCTGTTGCTGAACATGGCCAGGCGTATGGTATTAAAGATGAGGGACACAGCGAACACCAGCAGCAGGGCCCCCACCACTAAACCACCTATGGAGGCTTTGTCCATTATGCGGTTAAAGGAGTCCAGTTCGTTTTTCTGAAAGTTAACCTGCTCCACCCCTTCCAGCGCCAGCAGCGATTTGGTTATGGTATCATACGCCTGGCTGGTGCTGTAAGCTTCATACAGGTTTAAATCAAAGGAGGCGAAAAGGGGGTTGTAACCCAAAAAGGCCACATCAATAGTGTCAATTTTATTGTGCTCGCGTAGTATTTTAAGGGCGTCGTCCTTACTTACGAATTTGATATTTTTAACATAGGGGCGGCCCTTTATGGCAGCCTGTAAAGTGGCAATATTCTGATTATCCAGGCTATCCTTTAACACCACCTGAACCCGTAAATTCTCGCGCAATTCCTTAGAAACCCTGCGCGCCTCCACCAAAACGGCAAGCGCCAGGCCCAATACTACCAACACCAGGGTAATACCAAAAATTGCATAGAAATAGGAAGTACGTTTTCCGGTTGCCAACTTTTTACATTTTACAGCGTAAACTTATGGCAATAGCCACAGGCTAACAACGGCGGTTTGGGGTGTTAAAGTGTTGAAAAGGCGCAAATTGTCTATTAATTCAACACCGGGTTAAAGAGATACTTTTTGCAAGGCTTAAACGTTGTGCTACTACTGCGCATAAAAGGCGGGTTATCAACCGTTGAAAACCAATACTGTGAATAATTACAAGGCGGGTTTGTTCTTTGGACGAAAAATTTACTTTTGCGCGCTGATTTAAAAGGAAGCTTATGTTTTGGACACTTGAACTTGCATCATATCTCGAAGACGCACCATGGCCATCAACCAAGGATGAATTGATTGACTACGCCATCCGTTCAGGCGCACCTGTAGAAGTTATTGAAAACCTGCAGGAACTGGATGACGATGGAGAGATGTATGAAGGTATTGAAGATATTTGGCCGGATTATCCTACTAAGGAGGATTTCTTCTTTAATGAGGATGAGCATTAATTGCTTAAGGTCTTGAAATAAAAAAGCCCCGCGTAAACGTAGGGCTTTTTTATTTATGTTATGCGCTGCTGCTTATACAATAAGCATAGCATCGCCGTAAGTAAGGAAACGGTATTTTTCTTTCAATGCAGTTTCGTACGCCTTCATCACTAAATCGTAACCGCCGAAAGCGCAGGCCATAATCAGCAAACTGCTTTTAGGCTGGTGGAAATTCGTAATCATAGCATTGGCAATACTGAAATCGTAAGGCGGGTGAATGAACAGGTTGGTCCAACCGCTGTAAGGTTTTAGGTAATGCTCGGCAGAAACGGCTGATTCAACAGCACGCATGGTAGTAGTACCTACGGCGCAAATGCGCTTGCCATTGTCTTTAGCAGCGTTTACCAGTTTAACTGCCTTATCCGGTATTACAATCTCTTCCGCATCCATTTTATGTTTGCTCAGGTCTTCCACATCAATAGTGCGGAAGGTGCCCAAACCTGTATGCAGGGTAACTTCGGCCAGTTCAACGCCTTTAATTTCCAAACGCTTCAGCAACTCGCGGCTAAAGTGTAAACCGCCGGTTGGGGCAGCTACGGCACCTTCAACGCGGGCAAACACTGTTTGGTAACGCTCAGCATCAATTGGCTCTACATCGCGCTTAATATACTTCGGCAGCGGGGTTTCGCCCAGGCTGTATAGTATCTTCTTAAACTTCTCGTGGTCGCCATCAAACAGGAAACGGATAGTACGGCCGCGTGAAGTAGTATTGTCTACCACTTCGGCAATCAATTCATCATTCTGGCCAAAGTAAAGTTTGTTACCTACACGTATTTTACGGGCAGGGTCAACCAATACATCCCATAAAAACTGCTTGGCATTTAATTCGCGCAAAAGGAATACTTCGATTTTAGCGCCGGTTTTTTCCTTGGTGCCATATAGGCGCGCAGGGAAAACCTTGGTATTGTTAAGCACCATTACATCGCCTTCGCCAAAATACTTAAGCACATCGCCGAATTTCTTGTGCTCAATTTTTTTGGTTTTGCGGTCTACCACCATCAACTTACTCTCGTCGCGGTTTTTGGTAGGGTAAAGGGCTATTTGCTCTTTGGGGATGTTGAAGTTAAAGCTTGATAGTTTCATCTATATGTAGATTTGAATTTTACGGAATTCAAAGCGGAACCAAACGGGCGATTCCGGATTTTGGAGCCGCAAATGTAACCCACGATTCTTAATTTCATAACTACAAGGCTAATTTCCCAATTCTCAGGCCGTTTTTCAGTGTTCGGTATAGTTTAGTTAGGTTTGCAGGGTGAGGACCATCTTCCAGATATTTACCCAAAGCCTTATTCTTTCGCTGGAAGAGCTGCGCTCGGCCAAGTTAAGGTCCTTCCTTTCCCTGCTGGGCATTACCATTGGCATATTGTGTATTATTTCCGTTCGCACGGCGGTAAACTCGCTGGAGATGAACATCCAAAACAGCCTGAGCAGTTTTGGTAACGACATTATTTACGTGCAAAAATGGCCCTGGATATGGACCGAGGACTACCCCTGGTGGAAATACATTAATCGCCCCGGCGCCAACCGCAGGGAACTGGAACAGTTAAACGCCCAGCTTACCGGTGCTAAAGCCAGTTGTATAATGTTTATGGCGGGTAACAGTACCGTTATTTCGGGCGACCGTGTGGCGGAAGGGGCGGCTATTAACGGGGTTAGCTACGATTACAACAAAATAAAGGAGATGGACTTTACCGAAGGCCGCTACTTTACCCCTGCAGAATCGAACAACGCACAGGCCGTTGCCCTTATTGGCGCTAACGTGGCTGAAAACCTTTTTGAAGGACAGGGCAACCCCATAGGAAAAGAGATTAAGATAAGGGGCGTAAAGCTTACGGTAATTGGAGTTTTGAAAAAAGAAGGCGACGACCTGTTTGGTTTTACGCTGGACAACAATGTGCTGGTGCCCTTTAGTTTTATGAGCATGTTTGTGGATATGCACAGCGGCGGTAATGACCCGCTGATTGCCATTGTGCCCAAACCCGGAGTGCCTGTGGAGGAATTGAAGTATGAGATTAAAGGAGTGATGCGGAGCATAAGAGGCCTTTCGCCTTACCAGGAAGATAACTTTGCCGTTAACCAGGTTAGCGTGTTTACCGATGGCATTAAATCCATTTTTGCCATTGTGAATATTGCGGGCTTAATCATTGGTTTCTTCTCGGTAGTAGTAGGCGCCTTTGGTATTGCCAATATTATGTTTGTGGCGGTTAAGGAGCGCACTTACATTATTGGCATTAAGAAAGCTATTGGCGCTAAGCGTATTTATATTCTGCTGGAATTTCTGTTAGAGTCAATTGTGCTTTGCCTTATTGGGGGCATTGCAGGCCTGTTAGTGGTGGTAGGCTTGTTCCAGGTATTGCAGTATGTAGTTACCCATGTGTTCGAGTCAGACTTTAAATTTTACATTACTACAACCAATATTATGATTGGTATTTCCATTTCGGTAGTAGTGGGAATTCTGGCAGGCTTTATTCCGGCCTTATCTGCGGCACGTATGAAGCCGGTGGATGCTATACGAAGTTAAAGCAATGCTAATCCCTCAAGATGCCTCCTTAGTAGTAATGACAAGGTGTTTATTCCTTTGCTAAAATCATTGTATAACTAACTCCTTATAGCCGGTTGAGGTATCCTGCTCCCTCAAAAACTCCACACCTTCCAGTTCTCCTATCACTATCTCCGCAGTGGTATAAATAAAGTTACCATCCAGCAAATGTCCGCCTATCATCTTACCATCACCATCTGCTAAAGCAATATGCAAATGCAAACCGTGTATAGATAAGGTGCCTACCAAAGAAACAATCTCCAGCTTTTGTTGAATGAGCTGTCCTTCTTTTTTATCCGCAAAACGAAGATTAGCCTGTTGCAGACTGCCTACACAACTTAGTATACAAGCAGCCTTAATCTGTTTTTCAACACAAAATTGTTGCAATGATATTTTTAAATCATCACCGGGGTGTAAACGAAAAGCATGGGTGCGCAAAGAGGTATGTGGCATACCCCGGAAAGTTAGCGCATTTCCTTTAAGGTAATTGGAGCTACGCCTATTTTCTTACAAACGGCAGCAGCGCCCTTATTGGCCAATTGCGCAATTTCCTTCATGCTGTATTTCTGTATAAAAGCAAGCGTGGCAATACTAATAACCGTATCGCCTGCACCGGAAACATCAGCCGCTTTTATAGATTTTGCGGGAACAATAAAGGATTGTCCATCGCGCGTCATACAGAAAATGCCGTTAGCGCCAAGGGTAACCATCAGGTTTTTGAAGCGGTTCTTACGGCGCAGTTCCTCTGCCCCGCTACGAAGGCTATCAAGGCTCTTAGAATTTATACGGTAGCCAATAGCTTCAGAAAATTCGCGAAGGTTTGGCTTAAATAAATCTATTGCCTGATACTCCAGGAAGTTGCGCTCTTTAGGGTCAACACAAACCGGAATATTGTTTTTAGTGGCCAGCAGTAAAATTTGCTTAATGAAGTATTTAGTAAGCACGCCCTTATTATAGTCCTGTAGAATAATGGCATCTATCTTCTCGTTGGCCAGTATTTTCTTAAACTCCTTAATCAACAGGTTTTCCTGTGCGGTTTCAACATCTTCAATATCCTCTTCATCAAAACGCACCACCTGTTTATCCTCATCAAACACGCGGGTTTTTAAGGCGGTTAAGCGGCCTTTGTGTTGCAATACGTGATTGGTGCGTACACCATAATCTCTAAGCATTTTAACCAACAAATTGCCTGTAACATCCTTACCTACCATAGTAAGCAGAACAGGCTTGGCGCCAAGTTCCAGCAAATTCATGGCCACATTGGCTGCACCACCGGGGCGAGATTCCTTTTTCTGAATTTCCACTACAGGAACGGGGGCTTCAGGGGAAATGCGGTTCACTTCTCCAAACAAATAAAAATCCACCATCACATCGCCAACCACTAAAACATTAAGGTTGGAGAAGTTCAGTTTTTGCGCCATGCTTTGAATTTGAAAATTAGATAATTTGATAATTCGAGAATTTGATAAGGTGAGGATTAACTCAGCATGGCAAAAGCCTCTTTCATTCGTTTGCAAGCTTCGCGTAGTTTAGCTTCGCTTGTAGCATAGCTGATACGCAGGCAATGCTTATCGCCAAAAGCTTCACCACTTACTACACCAACATTAGCCTGGCTAAGCAGGTACAAGGAGATATCCTCAGGCGTATTCATCGTTTGGCCGTTTACGCTTTTACCGAAGTAAGCACTAACATCAAAAAAGAAGTAGAAAGCGCCATCAGGCAGATTTACCTTTAAGCCGGGTATTTCCTTTAGCAATCCGTAAACCAAATCTCGGCGCTTATGGAACTCCTCCACCATTTTCAGTGAAGGTTCATTGCTGCTTAACAGGGCAGCTTCACCGGCCTTTTGGGCAATAGAACAAGTGCCTGAAGTAAACTGGCCCTGCATTTTATCGCAGGCTTTGGCAATCCATATCGGCGCACCTATGTAACCCAGTCGCCAGCCGGTCATAGCATAGCCTTTACTGAAACCATTAACGGTAATCACCTGTTCCTTTATATCGCTGAACTCGGCAAGGCTGGTATGCTTTTGCCCGGTAAAGTTGATGTATTCATAAATCTCATCGCACAACACAAACACCGAAGGGTTTCTTTTCAATACACCTGCAATAGCTTCCAACTCCTGGCGGGTGTAAACAGAACCGGTAGGGTTACAAGGCGATGAGAAAATAATCATGCGCGTTTTAGGCGTAATGTGCTTTTCCAGCTGTTCAGCCGTAACCTTAAAGTTCGACTCAATAGTTGTAGGAATTTCAACATACGTTCCTTCTGCCAGTTCCACAATAGCTGCGTAGCTAACCCAATAAGGAGCGGGCAGCAATACTTCATCGCCGGGGTTAATGAGGCTTAGCACCACATTGGCAATACTTTGCTTGGCACCGGTTGAAACCACAATCTGGTCAATGGTGTAATCAAGGTTATTATCGCGCTTAAACTTTTGCACTATAGCCTTACGCAACTCAGGGTAACCGGGTACCGGGGTGTATTTGGTATAGCCTTCGTCAATGGCTTTTTTGGCGGCATCCTTAATGTGTTGCGGAGTATCAAAATCAGGTTCGCCCAGGCTTAAATCAATTACATCAAAGCCCTGCGCCTTAAGCTCGCGGCTCATTTTCGCCATTTTAATGGTGGCGCTTTCCTGCATGTTGTTAATTCTCTCCGAAAGGTAGTTTGCCATTGCCTGTGTCATGTTTGTTTTTGGGTTAAAAACCGCGTACCAGCGCGGCCCGCGCAAAAATAACACACAGGTAAAACTTTAGTCCCCATTTTTCAGAAAATAATCCACTAAAAACGGCTAAATCTTAACAGGTTGATTTTCGGTTGCTGCCTATTTCAACAGCAGTTCATTTCCGTTTTCAAAAAGGTGAGGATAGTGCACTTTCAGTTCCTGCACAAAAAGCTCATAAGGCAGGTCATCAAACTGGCCGTATTCGTGCAGGTATTCCATGTATTTATGGCCCCCGGCAAATTCATGAAAAATAGAATCATGCCGGCCGTTAAACTCCAATGGCAGCACGCCAAATTTTTCGCAAAGGGTTTTATTAAAAGCAGGGGTACACTTTACCCATTTGCCTTCCAGCCAAAACTCGTTATAGCCATGAAAAACGAATTTATCGGAGCGCAGCCGCTCAATAAACTTTTGGGTGGAAAGGTGATTGCGCACAATGCTGAAGCCAAGGCGCGACGGAATGCCATGTGCCCGGCCTACAGCGGCCAGCAGCAACGATTTCTCTACGCAATACCCACGCCCCCGCTTTAGGGTTAATGAGGCGGAAATCTCTTTGGGGTCTAATACCAAATGGTAGGGGTCATAGAGAATATCATCACGCACGGCATAATACAGGTCAACCGCTTTTTGCGTATCGCTTTTGGCCTTGTCCGTTTTTTTAAATGCGTATTCAGTAACCACCGGATTATCTGAGTCAATAAACGCGGTGGGTTTTAAGTAAATCGAAAAATCAGTCATCGCTATATTACATGTCCTTTTTGCAGCAGGCTTTCTTATCGCCGCTGCAGTCCTTTTTGTCTCCACCCATCATCATAGGGCAACCTTCGTGGCCACCACCGCCGGCAGCACAGCAGTTTTCTTTACCGCCACAGGCTTTAGCGCACTCGTCCTTGCTAAGTATACAACGGCCGCGCTCTTTCATCATTTTTTCACAGGCTTCTTTGCCCATCATTTTTTCGCAGCTGGCAGGGTCCATTACCACGCTATCGCCTTCCATTTTGCAGCAGCTCATGCCTTTGCCGTCCATACCCATATCGCCCATTTGGCAATGGCCGCCATTACCTTCGCCATCTTTAATTATAATCTGCTTCTCCTCTACCTTACATTGTCCATCCTGGCAGTGCCCGTGGCAGCTAAATGCCTTAAAGCCCTGAAAACCTATGGAAACCAAGGCCAAAACGATAACCAGCCAGGCCAAAATTTCGAATACTTTACCAAGGAACTCGCGCTTTACGGTAATTAGTAAAAAAACACCGGCTGCAAGGGCCAAAATAGATAGTGGGAGTGCAATCATTTTTTATGGATTTTGAGGCGAAGATAAACGAATGGCACAATTATAGCGTTTACAGGGAATATGAGGCTGCTCATGCGGTTTTTTGTGAATTGATTTTCCAATTATTTTCGCCCGCTTAAAATGGAATTATGGACTTAGAAGAATTGAAAAAGAACTTTCGCTTTAAGAAAGAGGTAGATATACGCTGGAGCGATATGGACGAAATGCGCCACGTAAACAACGCTGTATACTTAACCTACTTTGAGCAGGCAAGGGTATATTACTTTCATGAAAGCTGCCAGTGGGACTGGAAGATGGACGGCGCCATTTTGGCCAACGCCCATGTAGATTACCTGCGCCCGGTAGTTTTTCCTAATCCTACGTTTATATATGTGCGCACTAAAAAACTGGGCACAAAAAGCTTCGATTTACAATACATGATAACCAGTATTGTAGACGGTAAAGAGGAGCTAACCACTACCGGTTATACTACGATGGTAATGTTTGATTATAAAACCAATAAAACCGTGGTAATGCCCGATTATTTACGGGAGAAAATCATGAATTTTGAAGTTATAAAACCTGAGAACGGTGCTGCTGCGAGTAAACCCTTATAACATTGACGACCGCATTATAGTGCAGATTGTTAACTGCCTTAAAAACGGCGGCATAATTATTTACCCTACTGATACGGTATATACCCTGGGATGTGATTTAACACACCCTGAAGCCTATGAGAAGGTTTGCAAGCTGAAAGGTATAAAGCCCAACAAGGCCAATTTCTCAATAGTATGTTACGACCTTAGCCACATAAGTGACTTTACCCATACCGTACCTACGCCGGTGTATAAATTGATGAAGCGCTTGCTGCCCGGCCCTTATACCTTTATTTTGAACGGCAACCACACGCTGAACAAAATATTCGGTTACAATAAAAAAACCATTGGTATACGTGTGCCCGATAACCCGATTGCGCGAACTATAGTTGATGCATTGGGCGCTCCGATTCTATCGGCCTCCATTAAGAATGAGGACACTATATTGGAGTATATAACCGACCCGCAGGATATTTACGAGAAGTATGACCATACAGTAAATATTGTAATTGATGGCGGGCCCGGAGGGAATGTTCCTTCTACCATTATTGATTATACCGGCAGCGAGCCCATATTGGTGCGCGAAGGCGCAGGCGAGTTTCCGATATAGTGGCAAGATTGAAGGGCAGATTTTTTATTTTCAGTTACCTATTTTTTTGAAGCCCGCTTTAGCCATATTATTTTTTCTGCTGCTGTGTAGCCCTGCGCTTACTGCACAAAACACGTTTTCGGTTATTGTAAAAAATGACGAAGATGGTGAGCCGCTGGACGGCGTTACCATTATTGCCGAAGGCACAGATAAAACAGCCTTTACCGATTCAACCGGCTTTGCCGAGTTGACCAACTTGCCCGATAGCACACAGGCTATCATAGTTTCTTATGTTGGCTACTTCCGTAAAAAAGTAAAGGTCAGCTTCCCTTATACAGGCCAATTGCCTTTAACGGTAAAGCTACAGGCACAGGATGAAGAATTGGAAGAAGTAGTGGTTGTAAGTACCCGTAACGATAAGCGGCAGGAAGATGTGCCTATGCGCGTAGAAACTATTAGCCAGGCTGAAGTAGAAGAACGTTCCAACGATAAACCTTCAGATGTATCGCATGTGTTGCGCGAGCAGCCGGGCGTGCAGGTACAGCGCACATCCGCAACGGGCGGAACGATGAGTATAAGATTGCAGGGAATGAAAAGCCGTTATGTACAGGTACTGAAGGATGGCTTCCCTTTATTCGGTGGGTTTGCCAACGTAATTGGTATTACGCAAATACCGCCCCTGGATTTAAAACAGGTGGAAATAATTAAAGGGCCTTCTTCAACCCTATATGGGGGCGACGCTATTGCAGGCGTAATAAACCTGATAACGAAAGAACCCACTGAAAAACCGGTTTACGATTTAATGGTGAATGCAGAGAGTTCCAAAGCGGTGGACGTGGGCACTTACTGCAGCCAGAAATTTAACTGGTTTGCTTTTTCCTTGTTAGGCATGTACCGCTGGCAAAAAGAGAAAGATTGGGATGGCGATAAATTTAGTGAAACGCCAAAGCTGCAGCGCTATTCAGTAGCCCCGCAATTGTATTTTGATTTGAGTAAAAAGGCCAAGCTTAATATAGGTGCAAGCTATACGCACGAAAACCGTTTAGGCGGCGCTATACCCTACATACAGGGTAAAACGGATTCGGTGTACAACTACTTTGAGAAAAACTTATCGGACCACCTGGCTACCAACTTTAAGTTTCAATACGATTTTGGCGCGAGTGGAAAATTAACTGTTAAGAATGCCTTTAATTATTTTAACCGGCAACTGACCATACCGTTCTACCTTTTCAAGGGTAGGCAAATAGGTTCAGCATCAGAAATAAACTACCATTTCACGCGCAAGAATCACGATTTGGTTGTAGGGCTGGATTTCCGCACCGATATGTTTACCGAGGGCACGGATTCAGCCACGCATAAAAGAAATTACAGCTATTACACAGGCGGCTTCTTTGCCCAATACAGTTATATCCTAAACAAGGCTACGCTTGAAGGTGGCCTGCGCCTTGACTACAACAACATTTATAAAATATATGCACTACCCCATTTAGCCTGGCGCCAAAAATGGAACGACATATTTGTAACGCGCGTTAATATGGGCATGGGCTATAAGTTGCCCAATGTATTTCAGGATGAAAGTGAAGAAGCGCGCTTTATTAATGTTTACCCCATTGGCGATAGTGTGAAGCCGGAGATAAGTCTTGGCGGTACGGTAGACCTGATGGTGAAGCTGCCCAATTACAACGGGTTGAGCATTACGCTAAACCAAATGTATTTTCTGACGCATATTTTCAGGCCGCTGGTTGCGCGTACTACGGCTGTTGAAGGTTGCAACGGACTTGACTGTACCGAGCTTTATTACAGTAACGGAACAGGTTACCAGGAAAGCCGCGGTGTGGAAACCAGTATTAAAATGTACTATCGCGGTATTGGATTGAACGTGGTGTATACCTTAACGGATAACAACTTTAAGCTGAATGACGTAAAGAGCATTGCCCCGCTTACATCAAAGCACATTGTTTCCATATTGGCAGGTTACGAGATAAAGAACTTTGCTGTAGGCATTGATTGCTACTACTACAGCCCCGTTAAGTTAAGCACGGGCGCTGTTGGCAAAGGCATATGGGAGTTTGGCATAGTAACACAATACGCCATGAAATACCTGGTGGTGTTTGCCAACCTTGAGAATGTGTTTGACATAAGGCAAACTTCTTTCGGGCCAATTGTTCATCCCTTCCCTACGCTTTCGCACCCAAGGTTTTCAGAAGTTTACGCGCCTTTGGAAGGACGTTTGTTTAATGCGGGCATAAAGCTGCGCCTTGGTATGTTTTCAAAGAAAAATAAGGACGAGAAAGGCGGTATAGACAAAGTAAGAGGAAAGAGCAACGATTAATTCTGTCCCTCCGTACCTGCGAAACGCTTGAGCAGGCTATCAATTTTTATTTGCACCGTAGAGATGGAGTCGTACCACTCATCAGTGTTTGTTCTGAATTCATCCTGCAATAATTGAAATTCAGTTAAGCGGTATTGCGAATAAAGCACCAGGCGGTTGGCATATTCCTCATCGTAGTCAGGCTTATCTTTTACGCGCACCATGGAATTAGCCACTTGCAGCGCACTATCAAAAGCGGTTACACTTTCACCTACCAAACGCAATTTGTTCTCGTAGCTGGTATCGGGTGTTTTATAATACTCCAGGCCTTTATTCTCCAACAGGGTGTATTGTTTATCTAAACGGTAGAATTCAGTACCGTAGTAGTACGTATTTTTAATAACCGCATAACTGCCGCCTATTGCTAAAAGCAAAACGGCGAGGTGAGCAAAAATTGCAGTGGTTGTTTTTTGCGGGAATTTAATGGGGTAGTAGTAAATCAATCCTATAATAGTACCTGCTATAAGCCCGCCAATATGCGCCGCATTATCTACTCCATCTTTTATACCATATAACAGGTTGAAGCCGGCATAAATACCCAGGTAAGCAAAAACCGTTAAGCGGTCCTCCTTATTAAATAAAGGTGTAAAGGCCAGGCCCAGCAACATGCCGTAACAACCGAATATGGCGCCTGAAGCGCCTGCGCTTACAGTTTCATTATGCCACCACATGCTAACCGCAAAACTGAAAATGCCGCTTGCCAGGTAGCCAATTAAAAACTGCATTCTGTTTTGAAGAGAAACTAAAAATATACTGGCGTAAAAAAGGCCAATCATGTTGGCAAGAAGGTGCACCACACCAAAGTGCAGAAAGCAAGCAGTAAACAAACGCCAGTATTCGCCGGCCATTACCAATTGTTTTGAAGCAGCGCCCCACTTTATAACCACAACCGTATCGGGTTCAAAAACGCCAGCGCCATTAATGGCCATAGCAATAAATATTACCGTATTTATAACTACTAACCAGGTAACTACCTGTAATACACTATTGCTGAATAGGGCCTTGTAAAAGGTTTTGAAAAAACCGTCGTTAGGGTCATTCAAAAAATCATCGTCTTGCGAATCTCCTACCATGTCCTATGAAACAATAACGCGCTCAATAGAATTTAAGCCGAATGAATAAGGGAGAAAGGCCACCGAAGAAACAGGCTTAGTGATGATGAGATTTGCTTTTTTGCCAAGGGTAATTGAGCCCAAGTTATTTTGCACATCCATTGCATAGGCCGAGTTTAGCGTAGCGGCATTAATGGATTCTTCAGGCGTTAGGTGCATGTTTATGCAGGCCAGGCTAACAACTAAATTCATATTGCCGCTTGGGCTGCTGCCGGGGTTAAAATCTGTTGCCAAGGCCAAAGGCAAACCGCTGTCAATAATTTTACGGGCAGGTGTATATGGTATGCGCAGAAAGAAAGAACAGCCCGGCAATGCAGTGGGCATAGTTTCGCTATCCTTTAAAACAGCTATATCCTCATCGCTTAGTTGCTCCAGGTGGTCAACACTTAAAGCATTATACTTTACACTGGTTTCTACACCACCTATAACATTAAACTGGTTAACGTGCACTTTAGGGCGTAGGCCATATTTAGCGCCGGCTTCTAATATCCTTCCGGTTTCTTCTGCACCGAAATAATTCTTCTCACAGAAGGCATCAATAAAATCAGCCAGGCCTTCATCTGCAATCTGCGGCAGTAGCTTATTTATCAGTAAATCAATATAGGGTTCATGATTGGCTTTGTACTCTGTAGGAAAAGCATGCGCACCGAGGAAAGTAGCTTTAATGGTAAGCTTAGATTTTTCTTTAAGCTTACGTATAACGCGCAGCATTTTCAGTTCGCCTTCATAAGTTAAGCCATAACCACTTTTAATTTCAACTGCGCCCGTTCCCATTTGTTCCAGCTGTAGCAAACGTTGCGAGGCACTTTCAAACAATTCCTCTTCCGTGGTTTCGTTCAGCTTTTTAGCGGAGTTGAGAATACCACCACCCTTTGCAGCGATTTGCTCGTAGGTTAGGCCATGTATTTTATCTACAAACTCCGCTTCGCGGTAAGCGGCAAAAACCAGGTGCGTATGCGAATCACACCAGGCCGGCAACACCAATCTACCTGTAGCATCTATTACCTCATCAGCACGTTCAGGAGCGTCCTCATTATTGCCAAAGGTTTTAATCAAGCCGTCTTCTATAAGCAGGTAGGCGTTCTCTATTGCCGGTAAAGCAGCCATTTGTGCACCGCTTAACTTTTGGGTAGAGGCGTTTTGTATACCTGCCAGGCTTTTGATATTGCGTATTAAGGCGCTTTTCACACAACAATCTTAAGTAAAAACTGAAACACATTATTTGTAATTTGCGGCGGAAGCAAAAATTATGGCCGGAAATTCATTCGGGGAAATTTTCAGGATAACCACTTTTGGCGAAAGCCATGGCACAGCCATAGGGGTGGTTATTGACGGCTGCCCGGCCGGCCTGGAAATTGATTTTGGCTTTTTAGAGGATGAAATGGCAAGGCGTAAACCGGGCCAATCTGCCATTACCACGCAACGCAAAGAGAGTGACAGCTTTCAAACCCTTTCGGGCATTTTTGACCAACGGACTTTAGGCACTCCCATATCATTTATTATTTTGAATGAAGACCAGAAGAGCGAGGACTACGATACGTTGCAGCACGTTTACCGCCCATCGCATGCTGATTATACCTACCAGGAAAAATACGGCATACGCGATTACCGAGGAGGCGGGCGAAGCAGTGCACGCGAAACAGCTACGCGCGTATTGGCTGGGGCGTTAGCCAAGCTGTTGCTGAAAAAGCACGGCATTACTATTTCAGCCTATGTTTCGGCTGTAGGAAAATTAAAGGTAGAGAAACCTTATACCGAACTGGATTTAAGCCAGACAGAAAAAAACATAGTGCGTTGCCCTGATAGTGCAACTGCAGAAAAAATGATTGAGCTGATACAAGACACCCGCGCTAAAGGCGATACTATAGGAGGTATAGTTACCTGCGTAATAAAAGGCAGCCCGGTTGGTTTGGGCGAACCTGTGTTTGACAAACTACATGCTGACTTAGCTAAAGCCATGTTGAGCATTAATGCCGTGCATGGATTTGAATACGGCAGTGGATTTGCAGGCACAACTCTATACGGCAGCGAGAATAACGACCGCTTTACTACAACAGAAGGGAAAATAGTTACGGAAACAAATTCATCGGGTGGTATACAAGGTGGTATTACTAATGGTATGGACATTTACTTTAACGTTGGCTTTAAACCGGTAGCTACTTTAATGCAGGAGCAGGCATCAGTAAATGATAAGGGTGAAGAAGTTTCTATTAAAGGCAAAGGCCGCCACGACCCTTGTGTAGTGCCACGCGCTGTTCCCATTGTTGAGGCAATGGCCGCCCTTGTAATGGCCGACCACCTTTTACGCGCTAAGCTATCGAAGCTTTAGCATTTCTATTGGCGAACAGCAATTCTATTTTATCCCAATTTAAAAGTGTGAGATTGAGCACCAGCAGCTCGGTGGATACAATGCTCATCACAAAATAATTCGCTATGCAGAATACAATGGATAGTACCAAGAGCATAGTATCAAAGCGGCGAGTGAAGAACCCCACTAAAAAACTTAACTGCAAGCCTACGTTTACCAATAACACCATATGCGAAACAGCAGGATGACTGATGAGATATTGTATAATACCTGCTTTAAACGAATGCGGGTGTTGCAGCAAATAATCTAATTGCTGTTGCATGAGGATGTTGCTCATTTGGTCGTTAAGAAAAGCAGAGGCACGAAGTATTTTCCACAAGCCGGCTGAAGCAAAAACATACAACCAATAATACCGCGCTGCGTGCCAAAGAAAGTTGAACCGCTCTTCTTTCTGACTCCAAAACGGAATAGTTATAGCAATAGCACCCACCAGGCCATGATAGGCGTGGTAAGCCGCCATATTGAATACCAGCATGTAAACCGTAAGCAAGAGGGTCGAGAGTATTACAGTTATCCGGTTCCCGGTAATTATGCTGAGTAATGCCAATGCAAAAAGCAAAATGTCCGTAAGCAGGGCGATGCTATAATGGGTGGTCAACCAATTGGAAATACCGCTTAGGTTGAACAGGCCATATACATTTTGGGGAAGCTGAAACAGAACAGGCTGTTGCATTTGCGAGAGCAACACGCCCTGCAACAAGCGATAAAGCAGTATGATTACAACAGCAGCAAATGCAAACCGCAACTTCAATAAATATGTTTCCCTGAATCTACTCTGTTGCATAGGTGAATAGTTCAGTTTTATCAATTACCTGCGGGGCACCATCATTTCCGTATTGACAGGTCAATGCATATACGCTTACGCTCTTTCCATGGCCTGCTGAAGCATAACGCAATAGCCATTGTTGGAAGTTATTGCGCAGGTTTTCGGAGAGGGTATTATAACCACTTAAAGGCGAGGTGAGCAATTCTTTTTTAGAGTCCCACATATCGGTGTAAGGAACAACCTTTCCATCTATTTCAATTTGGTACGTAACGTAATTGGGTTTGGCCGCCTCGGGTAGTGAATACATGCCGTAAAGCATAAAAGGGAATTCCTCGCGGCTATAGCGAACGCCATATAGTACGCCTGCTATATATAGCACAAAGAGGGCAAACAACAGTTTATCACCTTTAAACACCCGGCCCAAAAAAGTATGTTGAATGAAATCAGGCATACATCAGGTTACATCCGCGTAATTCGGCATTATCCATACGGCCCAGTATTTCAAATTGGTTACCGTGCATACGGCCTACATCATTGGTAGCAATAAACGAACAGGAATATAAATTGGCGAGGTCGATAACATTTATGGCACCGCTTTGTGTTTCAATTTTGAAAGGGTCATACATATCACGCAACACGATCTTCATCCAGGGCACGCATTCAAAAATGCCTTCGCCTTTTGAATAGCCTTGTGAAAGCAGTTCTGTCATACCATATTCTGAATGAATATGCGGCACGCCAAAAGCGGCCTTCAGTTTTTCGTGTACTTCCTCCCGCGTAAGTTCAGCGCGGCGGCCTTTCATACCGCCGGTTTCCATAATTATCAGTTCAGGAAAGTTTAAGGTGAACTGCTCGGCAAAATCCAGGAGCGCAAAGGTTACGCCAACCAGAATTACCTTTTTGCCTTTCGCTTTCAACTGCAACAAAAGCGTATTCAGCTTTTCGTTTTCATAAAGGAAGAAAGCATCCTCAGGTTGGCCGGAAACTTTCATCAATGCATCCACCATATAAACCAAGGAGGAGTTGTTGCGTTCAAGGTACGAAGGCAGCAAACCAAGAATTACATAATCGGTTACCGAGCCATAAAAAAGTTCGAAGCCCTTAATAAAGCTCTGTTCATACAAGTTTAAATCGGCCACCCTATGGCGCGAAGTAACCACACCTGTAGTACCGCTGCTTTCAAAAATCTTTTGGGCCGTTTTACTTTCAGCAATTACCGGGTGCGATTTAAAGAACTGTATGGGCAAAAAGGGAATATCCGCTAAGCGCTTCACCATAGCGGGTGTAATGCGTAAGGATTCATTGAATAGCCTATACACTTCAACCTGCTTATACTGGTATTCATAAACCTGCAAAGCAACGGATTCAAAGTTCTGTTCGTTAACGGTAAAAATGCTATCCCACAAGGCCTGCAATTCGCAAAATTTGAGGATAAAATTGCAATAATTCGGGTAACAAGCGTTTAATTCGGTACGTGAAAAACAGTTTGATTGCTTTTTTAGCCTTATGCGGAATGGCGGGTTGTGTGAAGCCGCCCTCCTACCCTATTGAGCCGCATATTGAGTTCAAATCTGTTTCTTCAAGCCTAATTAAGCACGGATACGTTGATACCATTACTTTTTCGTTTACCGATGGTGACGGAGATATTGGGGTATTCCCTTTGCCCGGTGATACCTGCGATTTGATAAACGCCTTAAAGCAAGGCGATTCAAGTTGCCTGAACATGAGCGGCTTTAATATTTACCTGATTGACGACCGCGATACCTCTATTAATGCTTTTGCTACAGCCTATGTTATTCCGAAAGGGAAATACAAGGCACTGAGCGGCGATATACAGGTGCTGGTAGGTATGTATTCTAAAACGTGCTTTGCCCCACCTCAACAGGGTTGCCCGAAGGATTCTGTTACCTATGCCATTATCTTCCGCGATTTAGCAGGACACCGCAGTAACACCATACACACTACCCCAATAGTTATTGACGGGGAATAAGGAAAGTTTCAATTACAAGTGAAGAAGTAAGCATGCGGCAAAGATTATTTGCCGCTCTTTTTATACTTTGTAATAAGCGCTGCATACTCAGGCAGGTTGCGGATGTTATCTAAATCCGTATCCACTTTTACATGCTCAAAGTCGTCGTAGCCTTCTTTGAACGACCACTCCAGATATTTAAGCGCGCTTTTGCTGTTTTTCTGTAAAGAGTAAATACAAGCCAGATTATAGGTGCTGCCGAAATCGTGCGGGTTACGCGCAACTGCTTTTTCAAACCACACCGCAGAAGTTTTTAAATCACCACCCAGGTAGTAGTTATAGGCCAGATTAAAATAGCTATTGAAGTAATTAGCGCTATCCAGTTCTACTGCCCTTTGCACGTAGGGCTGAGCTTCTACAGGTTTTTTAAGATAAATACCAACAACTCTTCCGTAATTGGTAAGGCCATAAGGGTTCGCTGAATCCACCTTTAACGCCTGTTGGAAATAGCTTACAGCCGCATTGTAATTACCACCTGCTTCTTCAATTGCTGCGTACCTGTATAAAACTGCCAGCTTATAATCATCATTACCTTCAGTTTTGGCGTACCATATTTTTGCTTCGGCATAATTACCATGGCGATAGTATAAATCACCAAGGTTAAAGGCGGCATCTATATCCTGTTGCCTGCTCAGTATTTTTTTGTAGCAGTTAATTGCTTTCGTTGAATCGCCCAGCTTATCGTAAACGGTTGCAAGGTTGTTCAACACTTTGCGATTAAAGGCCGTATCGCGTAGCAGGTACAAGCTGTAATACTTAGCCGAACTATCGTATTTCTCTTTTAAGCGGAACTCATCACCAAGGCCGCTGAGTGCGCTGTAATAGGCTGTATCATACTTAATGGCCTTCCTCATGCTTTGTATGGCCTTATCATATTCCATGCGCATTTCGTACACCAGTCCTAAATTGTAATACGCAACCGTATAGGCTGAATCAATTTTAATAGCCTTCCTGTAATAGTATTCTGCAGAATCGTATACTGAGCGATCGTAAAACAAATTGCCCAGTTGCACAAACGCGCTTTTGTAAGCGCTATCCAGCTTCAATACCTTCTTTCGGAATATGCGTTCGGCTATATCCAAACTATCGGCAAAATAGTAGGCCCTGCCTAAATAGAACCATTGATTAGCCGAGGCAGTATCTTTTGACACAGCCAGTGAATACCATAAAACAGCTTCGCTGTAATTTTTGTCGTTATAATACAAATCGCCGATGGCTTCCCAAGGGTCGGCGTAGGTTGTGTCCGTTGTGCCGGCCTGGTTATAATACAAACGCGCCATTATAGTATCGCCCTGTTTTTCATAGGAGCGGCCCATCCAGTAATACGACTTAGCATCGGTTGAGTCAAGCAGGGTGCAGTAGTAGTAATACAGGGCCGAGGAATCGTAATTCTTTGTATTGTAATGCACGTGTGCAATGCTGTAATAAGTGCTTTGGTCATACATCTCCAACGATTTGGAAAGATGCAACAGCTTCAAAGCCGTATCATATTGCTTAAGGCCTTCGTAGGTTAACGCCAGGTTGCTATAGGCCATGTGGTAATTTGAATCCAGCTTGATGGCACGGTTGTAAAAGTCAATAGCTTTAGGGTAATTCTTTTCAGCAGCGTAAATGTTAGCCAAGTTGTTGTAGGCCCAGGCATAAGTAGAATCATATTGCAGCACCTTGCCGTAGTAGTAGGAGGCGTTTTTATAATCCTTTTTCATTTTAGAAATAACACCCATGTTAAGGTATGGCCCTACGAGTGTTGGGTCCATTTCAATAGCCTTCTTATAAAACTTTATGGCGTTATCGTAGTCGTCCCATATGTAGTAGTAGTCGCCTATGTTATCAATAAACTGAGCCATTTGGTTTGAACCTACCTTAAGGGCTACCTGTAAAAGACTATCGGCCAATACCAACTTTTCTTCGCGGCGCGCAAGGCCTGCAAGGTTTACAAAGGCGTAACCGTCTTTAGGGTTAAGGCGCAGGTATTTTTCATAGGCCTGGCGTGACAAGGCATTTTTGCCGCAGTATGAATACACTTCACCTAAAAGGTAATATGCATAACTGGCATTTTCTTCCAGCTTAACCGCATCTTCCAGTTTCGCAATACAGCTATCGCGGTTTTCGCGGGTGTATTTATGCTTATAGGTGGTCATGTTGTAATAGAGGATATAAGCCTCTAAATACAATTTACGCGCGGTGTAGGAAGGTGTCAGGTAATGGTCGGGACCCAGAATAGTAATTGCCGCATTTAACTGCGCAATACTGTTATTCCATTTGTCCATTTGTTCGCGTTCCACCTTTTCATTAAAGCCATCTACATCCTTACTACCGCTCAATTGGCTTTGAATAAAAATCATAGTGCCATCCTGCAGGGCTGAGACAAAATTGCGTTTCACAATACGCTTTAATTCCGCTGAGGCATCGGTATTTTGAAGCAGTAAAAAATAATCGTAAGCAGAGGCTACGCCTTCCTGGTGCACTAAGTCACCGCTATCCATGGCCGCTTTAAATTTGGTATAGATATCTACCACCTGCTTGCTGGCGCCTACCAGTAAATTATCTTCAGCGGAGCGTCCACCGGTATTCATCGCAATCATCTCCGGCAGTTGCTTTTGCTTTTGTTCTTTCAACGCCAGCATAGTTTGCACATCAATGCGCGAAAGCGGTTTCTTCAAATCGCCGCGCACATCGGGGTTTTGTGCATCACCGGTTTGTTTAGGCACTTCATTATCCAGGTAGCGCTTTATTTCACCCACGGTAACAATGCTATCACCATTGGTATCCGCAAGTCCTTTCAAACCTTCTTCCAGTGAAAAGGAGAATATACCACGGCCACCGCCCCACTTGGGGTTCTCTTCACTTACTTCGTTTGGTTGACAGGATAGAAACTTTACTTCATTGCCCCAGCTTTCCTGTAAAGCAGTAAGCGTTCTTTCCTTACCGCTTTGGCCGCCACTAAGCATAGCACCGCTATGGCAGGCATCGGCAACAAAAATTACATTAACCCCTTTCTTGGCAAAGTTGCCGATTATGGAACGCAGTTTATCCAGTTCAATATACTCGCTGCCGCTCAGGTAGTTCTTCTTAAACGATTTAGCTAACAGCAGCAAGGCATCTTCACCTTCACTAAGGTCTTGTTCAATATCGCCGTGGCCTGCAAAGTAGAAATACATTAAATCGCCGGGCTGGGCGGTTTGCTTTAAGTAGTATAGTTCATCAAAAATGTTAGCCCGGGTAGCTTCCTCATTGGTAAAAATCTTTATGTTGTTCGGGTCCACATTACCGCCGGCTTTTGATTTTAAGTATTCGGCAAAGGCCAATGCATCGCGGTCGGCATATTTAAGTGAGCTTACTTCATTATACTTTGAAACTCCTACTATAAGGGCATACACCTTACCCGTAGGTGCAGCGGGCTGCACATTGCTTACGGTTCCTCCCCTATCGCCCTGGGCAAAGGAGGAAGAGAGGAATGCGCATAAAAGAATGAGGACAGAAAATACTCTTGTTTTCATTGCTGCTTTACTACAGATGCTAAACATACCAATTTTCACAGGGCTGCTTAATCCCAAAATTGCTAAAATCTTACTGTCAGCAGTTTATGACAGGCCTCATAAATAAAAATGCCGGCCTTAGTGCGGGCCGGCATTCGACTTTATATGGATAATGGTTATTTCTTCGGTGTTTTGCCGCTTACTATTCTGCTGCCGTCAATAATGCGGAAGATGTAAATACCCTGATTTAAAGAGGTGTTTACGGTGTTCAGCATTTGTGCGTTCAGCTTCTGCTCAAGCACAACCTGGCCGGCAACATTTATCAATTGCAGCACAGGGGTGTTCATTTTAGCAGCGGTAAGGTCAACAATAAAATCGTTGTGGTTCCAATACGCCGTAACCACATCATTAGTTGTTTCACCAATACCGTTAGGCTGGCTAACAATTACCACTACTTCTGATGAAGTAACCACATCGCTTACGCTATTGGTAGCCTTGCAGATAATATAGTAAGGGCCCGCAATGTTAAATTTAGGAGTAAGTGTATCAGTAGTTTTAGCCGGGCTAAACGCTGTGTAGCCCAAGCCGGAAACCTGAGAATACTGCCACTCAAATGTTGAATTCGGGTGTGTGGTAGTTGCTGTAAGCAGGTTACCCCACTGGGCCACGTAAATGTTTTGTGTATCAGTAGGCGCTACAGAAACTTCCTGCGGAATGATTTGCAGGTTAGCGCCATTATCAGAACCAATAACAGCGGGGCTGGTAGACACCACGCGGATGCGGTAACCATTGCCGCTAACTGAAGAGTTAGGAATGGTAGCGCTTATTGCGCCGATTGTTGCGCTGCTCAATGTGCCTATTTCAACCGGTGTGGCAAAGCTGCCGTTCTGGTCGCTTAACTGTGCTTTGAAAACGTTACCGTTATCGAACACCACATCAGAAGTGAAGTTTACCGTAACACCAACGTTAGCGCTTGGTGAAATATAGAATGGTGAACCGTTAACTGCCGAAGTGGTAATGCTTGAACCATTCTGCACATCAATCTCCACTTCGTTGCTGGTTACCTGGTCGTTATATTGGTTTTTGCTTACTGCCACTACATAGTAGGTACCCGGTGTAGCAAAGTTTGGTGTGTATGAACTTCCTGTTTCAGCAGGGCCAAAGCTTACATAACCGCTACCGCTGGTAAGGCTGAATTTCCATTCCTGGGTAGAAGTTTGCGAAGCGAATACAGCTATAGCCGTTCCGTTAACACCGTGCATAATAGTTTGTGTGTTTGGCGGTGCAATGCTGTTGTTGAATTGGTCAATCACTAAGTCAGTGCCGTTATCGCTGCCTAATACTGTTGGGCTGCTGGCAATAACACGAATGCGATAGCCCGTGCCTGCGGCAGTATTTGAAGGTATAGATGCATTGATGGTGCCAGATGTAGTAGCTGTAACGCTACCGATGTTTACGGGGCTGGTGAATGAACCTGAGGCATCAGATAACTGCGCCGTAAAGGTGTTACCACCATTAAACGCAGCGCTGGTAGTATAAGGAACACTTACTGAAGCCGCAGGGGCAGAAGGGCTGAACTGGAATGGTGAGCCGCTTATGTTGCCTGTTGAAAGCGTAACGCTGCTAACAGAAATAACCACTTCGTTACTGGTTACCATTACACCGTTGATATCGCTTTGGCAAACTACATAGTAAATACCTGCACTGTTAAAGTTTGGTGTGTAAGTGGTGCTACCTGTAATGGCAGGGGTAAAGCTTTGGTAACCGCTGCCGCTGGTGGTGCTGTATAACCATTCGCGCCATGAGCCTGCCGGTGTTTCGGTTACGGTAAGCTGAGTGCCGTTGGTAGATACTAATAATGATTGAGGAGAAGCCGGTGTAACTGCATTGCCTACTACATTAACCTGCACTTCGTTGCTGGTTAATTGCAAACCGCCGGGGTAGCTTGAAACAGCCACCACGTAATAAGTGCCCGGTGTTGCAAAGTTTGGTGTGTATGTACCGCTCATTTGCATTGGGCTGAAAGAAGTATAAGGTCCGCCTGAAGCAGTAGCATACATCCATTCAGTAGAAGTAGAGCCTGCTGAGGCTGTAAGCGTTAATTGGTTGCCGTTGGCATTAGCAGCAATGGTTTGTGCTGCGGTTGGCGCAATGGAATTGCTTACCAGGTTAATGGTAATGTTACTGCCGTTATCAGCGGCGGTGAGGGCAGGGTTGCTGCTTACTACGCGTACGCGGTATGCAGTACCTGAAGCTGTATTAGTCGGTATAGTTCCGCTAACAGTGCCTGAAGCCGTGGTAGCTAAACTGCCTAAAGAAACAGGCGATGCAAAAGAGCCTGCCGCGTTTGAAAGTTGTGCAGTTATGGTATTGCCGCCATTGTACGTTCCTGTTAAGTTAAATGGAACGGAAATAGAAGCACCGGCATTTGCACTTACATAATAAGGACCGGCGTTAACTGTGCCTGTGGCAATAGTTGGGTTATAGATGGCATCGAAATCATCTAACCATAGCGTACTGTTTTGAACGCCGTTAAGCTGATCGCCGCTGCTGGTTGAGGTAACTAAAATGTTATCGGGTGTGCGATTATCTACATAAACGAAAGGAACGCAGATACGTACCCAACCGCTAACGGTTGAGTTTGTGCCCTGCCACTGCGCGCGGGCTACAATGTTTGAGGTGCTATCGGGGTGGTTACCGCTAACAGGGGCTTCAGGCGCATAGCCTGTGCCTACGCACAAACGCGCTTCTACACGGGGGAAGTCAGCCCCTTGCGGTGTATAACGATACCAAAAGGCAAAACTATCCGGACGGCCGGTGAAGAGCATATGGTAGTTGTTATCGTTTGGTATGCTGTAGATGTACCCCTGCGCCTTATTAGTAGATGGAGCCATTACGCGGCCGGTAGTTAGCGCACCGTTAACCGCATTGCCTAAGGCGTTGCCGGTTACAATTTTTGCGCAGTAGGTGCCGCCGTGGGGGTTTGAGGTTTCCTGCCAAATAGTTTGCGGAGCAAAACCACCATAGGTGCCGCCTGCACTTTTAGTACTATTCCAATACTGCGGTTCAATTGAAGCACCTGAGCCGGTCCAGTTTTCCATGCCGGCATTGCTAATAGTAGTTTGGGCAAACACAGAAATGCCTGCAGCTACCAAAGCCATTAATAAGAGTAAGCTTTTCTTCATTTAGCGTAATTTTTGCGGGCGAAATTTACGCCTTAAATCGGGAAAATGAAGAAAGTTTTAAACAATTGAGGGGTGGCTTACTGGGCAGCCTTGTGCTTTTTGCGTGACCGCCACCAGAAATAAGCGATAGTGCCAATAACTATATAAGGCATAAAAAAGAGGTAGAGCACGCCCTTATTGATACCGTCGGCAACAGAGGCACCGGCATCGCGGCTGGTTTCGGCAGTAGCCTGGCACATAGCGCACTGGGCATCGGCCATGTGGCTAAGGCTAAGGAAAACAATTACCAATAGCAGGAAAGGCAGGCACTTCTTCATGCCGCAAAAGTAAACAGAACTATTTATTTAAAAGGTTAAAGGGGTATTAAACAGTGGATTTCACCCTGAAAATCAAGCAAAAGATATGAATAGCCATTTATTTATACAAAATCATAATTAGTTAATTAGCTTTACAGATATATACAACCACATGAGATTCATTACCCTGACCCTGTGTTTGCTTTGCTTTTTAGGCTTAAGTGCACAGGAAAAACTAATTAAAGAAGATTCGTGCCTTAGAAAATTGAGCGTAAACCTGCCTGCCCACTGGCAGTTGAGCATGGCCGATAACTGGATTGTGATACAAAACCATGAAACCGGCCAAAGCGGCGGCAAGGGGGATACAAAACGAGGCCCTGTTTCTTTCATGTTCCGTTATGAAGCCAAATGGACAACTGAAAAATACCAGCAGATTAAGAGCTACAATGAGCAACTGGGTTATGCCATTGCCGAATTAGAAAACAAATACAAGCTGAAAGATGCCATTAACCGCAGCACCAACGGCATATTGGTTGGCATTAATGAAGATGAAAACAAGCGCATAGTAGCTTATAACAAGGAAAAAGACCAATTACAAAAACAGGTAGTGCCCCTACCGGTATTTAATACCGAAAAATACAGTCTGTTCGATACCTTCTTTAATGAGCGTATTTCATCAGAATACTATTACCCCGAAGCTTCAGGCACAGAAATGATAAATGTGCATGCCAGCATACGAAACTCGCTGCTGCAAGCCAACTAAACGTAATAAGGAGAAATAAGTAAATACACCACTACCCCTGTTATGGAAACATATAACCACAGCGGGAAGGTGTAGCGCGCCACTTTTTTGTGCTTCTGATAATCGCCGGAAAGGCTTTGGTACGAGGTAAAAAGAATAAAAGGCAGAATGATAGCCGCCAGAATAATGTGCGTTATTAAAATGAAAAAGTAGAAGTAACGAATGGTGCCTTCGCCGCCAAACTTAGTATCGCCGGCTAACAGGTGATGCGCTATATACGATACCAGGAACAAAGACGACAGAAGAATAGCCACGAACATAAGGTTACGGTGCGCTTCGTATTTTTTCTGCTTAACCATAACAAAGGCGCCTACCAACAATACTGAAACGGCTGAATTGATAACTGCATTAATGCGCGCAAAAATGTGGGGGTCGAAACCCAATTGAATTGTAAAATTCTTTTTGCTTAAAAATGCAACGGCCACAAAAACCACTACACTAACAATGCCTATAAACCAATAGGCCTGCTTATCGTTACGGGGGATGTATGCTTTCAACATATGCGCTTAATTATCAAACAGGCCTTTGGTTTGTTTCTTTTGGTCGCGGAAGCTAAAGCGGCCTTCTGCCTCGCGTAGAACCAAAACAATATCTGCCTGTAATTTGTTTACACTTAAACTATCTACCCCGCTGTAAAAACCGCGGATAACCCCTTTAGGGTCCACCAATACAAGCTTCTCGCTATGCACAAAGGCTTCGGGGCCGCCGTCTTCATCTTCTTTTGCTGTAATATGAAATCCTTTATCGGCAAGGGCATAAATATCCTCATGGCTGCCGCGCATAAAGTACCAGGTGCCGGGTATGGCATCATGTAAATCAGCATACGCTTTAAGGGCTTTAACCGTATCGCGGGCAGGGTCCACCGAGAAAGACACTATTTTAAAGTTATGGTCCTTAATAAAAGCGGTTTGCACCCGCTGCAGGCTGTTGCTTAGTTTAGGGCAAATGCCGGGGCAACTGGCAAAAAAGAAATCGGCCACATATACATTACCGCGCAGTGAATCCAACTCCAGCGAATCGCCATTTTGGGTTTGAAACTTAAAGTTGGGCACCTTTTGATAAACCGTATCTACCTGCTTGCGGCCTTTTTCATCCGTACTTTCGGTAGTGCTGATTGGGAAATAACGCGGTGGCGCTTTCACCATTTGGCTGCTCTTACGATCGAGCTTGCATTTATTCAACAAAATAGGAACCGTAATAAGCAGTATAACAGGCACCAGAAGTGCAATGGATACGCCGAAGATATTTTTTTGCCTGCCTTCCATAATTTCTAAAGCGAGCGCAAATTAAAGCCATCTGCATTTAAAGTGGCGGAAAAACTGCTTTAAAATGCTTAAGCGTTAATAAACGGGTGTTAAACAGGGGCTTTGCGCAAAGCAGACGGTTTAAATGATAAGGTTAACGGTTCGGTAACAAATTGGGGCAGGTAGTTTAAATACAGTTGCTTTACCTGCCTATGCTTGTTTGATTTGCAGCGTAAATAGATGATGATGAAAAAGAAGGCTTACATTTTTATTCCGGTAATAGCCCTTGTATCGCTGGTAGCTGTTTCGGCCTGTAAGAAAACAAAAACCATTAAGGCGGAGCACAAAGCCATTACCGAGGCTGTTTATGCTTCAGGCTTTTTAGTGCCTAAAAATGAGTATAAGGTTTACGCATTGGCCGATGGCTACATAACTGCCAAATACAAAGAGGCAGGCGATTCAGTAAAAAAAGGTGAAGCTATACTGCAGGTGCAGAATGATGCTACCGTAGCCAAGTTAGGTGCATCGTCTTCAGCTTATGAGTTAGCTAAAAACAATGCTGCTGATAACAGCCCCGTTATTGCCGACATAAAGAACAAAATAAAAAGCGCCGAAGCCAAGGTGCGTAATGATTCCTTAAACTATTTGCGCTTTAAAAACATGTTTGATGCCAATGCGGTAACCAAGGCGCAGTTAGACCAGGCTTCTTTGGCTTATGAGGTTTCGTCAAATGATTTACAATCTGCCCGCGAGCAACTAACCCGAACAAAGGACCAACTGCAACAGGAATTGCGTAATGCGCAAAGCACATTGGCTGCATCGGGTTTGGAAGCAGGCAACTACACGGTGCGCAGTATGATAGATGGCACTGTTTACGACATAAGCAAAGAACTGGGTGAGGCCGTAAGGCGTAATGATATGATAGCTTTAGTTGGTGAGAGCGGCAGCAAGTTATTACAGCTTTCGGTTGACCAGCAGGATATTGACCGCATTAAGCTGGGCCAGGAAGTGGTGGTAAAAATGGATGTAACCGGCAACAAGATTTACAACGCCCGGGTTAGCAAAATATACCCTAACATGAACCAGAACGACCAAAGCTTTAAAGTGGAGGCCGAGTTTACTGAAAATTATGATTTACCTTTTGTGCATACCTCGCTTGAAGCCAATATTATTATAAGCAAAAAAGATAATGCACTGGTAATACCCCGTGGCGTGGTACAAGGCGAAGACGAAGTAGATATTAAAGGCACTGCCATGAACAAGCGCGTAAAAATTAAAATAGGCATGCAGAACCTTGAGATGGTAGAAGTGCTGGAAGGCGTAAAGGAAAGCGATGAGATTGTTGTGCCTAAGGAGAAATAGTAAGCGGATTGTATAAACCGAAGTGAGATGTCAGTAAATTTTGAAATAGCCAAAACACACCTGCTTGCCAAAAAGCGGCAAACGTTTATAGCCATGCTTGGCGTAACGTTTGGCATAGGTATGTATATACTTATGATAAGCTTTATGAGCGGCTTTAATGAGTTTTTGGAAGATACGCTGCTATCAAGCACGCCTGATGTGCATATATACAACGACATTAAAACAGATTACAGCCACTCTATATTAGATGAAGTAAGCGATACCGCTAAAGTGCTGAATGTGGTTTACCACCCAAAGCCAAAAGATATAAACCCGAACATCCGTAATGCCAGCAACATTATTGAGGACTTAAAAAAGGATGACCGCATACTGGCTATATCGCCACAGTTAAGCACCCAGGTATTTTACACAAGTGGCCCCGTGCAGATAAACGGCTCCTTAAACGGGGTTGACATAGTACAGGAAAGTGTATTGACCGGGTTGGGCGATAAAATGAAGACCGGTAAAATTGAAAACCTGTTGACCATTGATAACGGTATATTAATGGGACATGGACTTGCCAGCAAACTAAACGTAAAACCCGGCGACCTTGTAACGTTGGCAACACCTAAAGGCACCGCCATGCGTTTCCGTGTGGTGGGCACGTTTCAATTTGGTATCGGCTCGCTTGATAACATACGCAGTTATGTAAACGTTTCAAAAGTGCAGCAGCTATTGGGAAAGGATAACCAGTATTACACCGACATAAATATTAAGCTTAAAAATTACCAGCAGGCAAAATCGGTAGCACAGGAATTTGGTACCCGTTACGGCTATAAATCAGAAGATTGGGAAGTAGCCAATGCCTCGGCCATGGTTTCCATTCTTATTCGTAATGTAATGACGATTGTAATTTCTATTACGCTGTTAGTGGTGGCGGGCTTTGGTATTTATAACATTATGAGCATGACCATTCAAAACAAGTTGAAGGATATTGCCATACTAAAAGCGCAGGGCTTTGCTGCTAAAGATGTACGAACCATATTTTTGATTGAGTCTATTACTATTGGCATTTGCGGCGCCTTAATGGGTTTATTGCTTGGCTTTGTATTAAGCTATGGCGTATACAACCTACCCTTCCCTAAAAACGATTTTATAAGTATTACGCATTTCCCGGTGGTGTTTCACTGGTACCATTATGCGTTTGGGGTGTGGTTTGGTATTATAACCACACTTATTGCAGGCCTAATGCCAAGTATGAAGGCCGGTAAAATTGACCCTGTAGCTATTTTAAGAGGTTAGGAGGACGTGATATGGATATAGTATTGAAGACAGAGAAAATAAACAAGTACTTCCATGAGCCGGATGAGTTTCATGTATTAAAGGACGTGAGCTTTGAGGTAAAGCGTGGCGAGTTTGTTTCTATTATCGGCAAATCAGGTTGCGGGAAGTCTACCTTGTTGTATTTGATTTCTACGCTTGACACCGATTATAAAGGCGAAATTATAATCAACAACAAAAAAGTAACAGGGCTAAACCAAAACCAACTGGCTAAGTTCCGTAACGAGCATATCGGTTTCGTATTTCAGTTTCACTTTTTATTGCCGGAGTTTACCGCACTTAAAAACGTAATGATACCGGCCGAAAAACTGGGTAAATATTCTGCAAGCGAAATTGAAGACCGCGCTTATGAAAAGCTGCGCTGGTTAGGCATGCAGGATTTTGCCACTAAGCTTTCAAGCAAACTTTCGGGCGGGCAGCAACAGCGCGTGGCCATTGCCCGCGCCCTTATAAATGACCCCACTATAATTATGGGCGATGAACCAACGGGTAACCTGGACAGCAACAACACCAAAATTGTGTTCGATATTCTTAAAGACCTATCGCGTAATAAACATCAAACTATAATTTCGGTAACGCACGATACGGAGTTTGCCGACAACAGTGACCGTATTATTGAAATGGTAGACGGCGAAATTGTAAGACAATGAAGCTAAAGGAAGAAACAAGAATTGCCCTTTTTGCTATAACTGCTGTATATGTGTTGTTTACGGTAGTTAAGGTGCTGTTCTTTCCTGAACAAACGGTACTGTGGCATGTTGGCACCAGCATTATCGGGTTCTTTATCCTTCTTACGTTCGGATACATAATAAAAATAATAGACGTTTACCTGGATAAGAAGTTTCCGTTTGAGCGGAACCCATTTTGGCGGTTAATGCTGCAATTTGGTATTACCCTTAGCGTGGTGGTGTTTTTAAGGGCCATTGGCGCCTTTTTTATAATTGACGTAGTGCATTTTAAAATAAGCCGCGAATTATGGATAGCCAGCTTTGCGCTGAACATTTTCATGGTAATGAGTGTGATACTCTCCATTTTTGGCTACCACTTTTTTGTAAGGTGGAAACAGGAAAAAGTAAATGCGGCAGAACTTGAAAAAGAGAAAGCGTTGGTGCAATATGATAACCTGAAGAACCAATTGAACCCGCATTTTCTGTTCAACTCGCTATCGTCTTTAAACTCCTTAATTTTTGAAAACCCGCAACTGGCTTCTGATTTTTTGCAGCAGCTTTCAAAAGTTTACCGCTATGTGCTGGAGAATAAAGAGAAGAACCTTGTTAGCCTGGAAACGGAGATAAACTTTGTAAACCACTATGCACAACTTTTAAAAACCCGTTTTGATGGCGGCCTGAACATTACTTACCGTCTTGAAGAACGGGTTAAGGACATGAAGATAGTGCCCGTTACCTTACAGGTGTTGTTTGAAAATGCGGTTAAGCACAATGTAACCTCTAAAACCCAACCCCTTGCCATTGAGGTATATAATGAAGGGGATGTATTGATAATTAAAAACGGCCTGCAGCTTAAGCACCAAATTGAAACCAGCAATAAGCAGGGTTTGGAGAATCTTAAAAATCTTTATCGCTATCTTGCTGAGCAGCAGGTGAGCATTGAACAGGATAGCCAGAGCTTTGCTATAAAAATCCCCCTATTGCCATGAACGTAGTACTTGTAGAAGACGAAAGCCTTATTGCCAAAAACCTGGAAAGGCTGCTGAAAGAAATTGACCCCGCTATTGAAGTGGTGGCAGCACTTGACTCGGTTGCGGGAACAGTAAAATGGCTTGAACAACACAAGCAACCGGACCTGTTCTTTTTTGATATACAATTAGCCGATGGCATAAGCTTCGACATTTTTGAAAAGGTAAAAATTACCAGCCCGGTGATATTTACTACTGCCTATAATGAATATGCCATACGCGCCTTTAAGGTTAACAGTGTTGACTACCTGCTTAAGCCTATTGATAAGGACCATTTGGAAAATGCCCTGAACAAATACAAGCGCTTGTTTGGCAGCTCTACCGGTTTAATAAACGAGCAGATAAAGCTTTTAATTAATAACCTGAACCACAACAATACACCCAAATACAAGGAACGCTTTTTGGCACACTACAAATCGGGCATGGTGCCTGTAACGGAAAGCCAGGTGGCCTACTTTGTAAAGGAAACCATTATTTACCTGGTAACCATAACCGGCGAAAAGCTGGTAACGGACTATAACACCATTGATGAAATTGAGGAAATGGTGAACCCACGGAAGTTTTTCAGGGCTAACCGGCAAATGATAATTGGTATAGACCAGGTGGAGACTTACCGCAAGCAGGACACCGGAAAAATTGAAGTGCACTTGCGTTGCGATAAAAACATACGCGTGGATGTTAGCCGCGAGAAGGCAAATGAGTTTACCAATTGGTTAGAAAGCTAAAGATGCAGGCCCGTATTGAACAATGCCTAAGGGAATTGCAGGAAGTAACAGCGGAAGCTCAATTCTTATTCGGGCAATTAAGTGAGGAAAAATTAAACAGGAAACCGGCCCCCGATAAGTGGAGCATTGCCCAGGTGCTGCATCATTTAATAGTTACCAATAGCACTTACTACCCGCAGTTTACCGCAATTGCCAAAGGCGAATACAGGCAGAGCTTTTACCAAAAGTTTAATTTTTTAAGCAGTTACCTTGGCAAACAGCTATTGAAAGACCTTGGGCCGGTAAAATCCAAAAATTATATAAGTCCCAAAATTTTTGCGCCCTCCCATAGTGTACTGCCGGGCAAAATAGTAGCTGACTTTATAAACCACCAGCAGGATTTATCGAAACGAATTCAACAATTAGATAATATAAACCTAAGCTCCACTGTAATTTCCTCGCCTGCCGCATCACTTATTATTTATAACCTTGATGATGCCCTGCAAATAATCTGTGCACATGAACGCCGTCACATGATACAGGCTTCATATGTCAAAAATAACATTTAAGGAAATCATATTTGTAGGTGAGGAACATCATATTTTTCATGCCATGTTAAGCGCAAATTCGCTTAACGAAAAATGGTATGGCCTACGAATATGAGGTAAATGTTTTTTGGCAAGGAGGCAGGAGGACGCTGGCGCAATCTCCTGAAATACCTGAGGATATAACCGTATCTACTCCTTCCCAATTTCCGGGGGGCGAGAAAGACATATGGTCGCCCGAACATTTATTTACGGCTGCTGTTAGCAGTTGTTATATGACCACCTTTTTGGCCCTGGCAGAAAAGGCGCGGCTGCAACTGGTTAATTTTCAGGTAGCCAGCAAAGGCACCATACGCCAAACTGAAGATGGCCTTGCCATTACCGAAGTGCTGCTTGAACCTGTTATTACCCTAAGCGACGAAAAAGAAACTGACAAAGCAGAGCGCACCGCTTTAAAAGCGCATGCCCTTTGCCTTGTTACCAACTCAATAAAAGCGAAAGTGACCTTAATGTGCAGTATTGAAGTGAAGAGCAAGGCTGCCCAACTTGCATAACCCCCATCAATTGTTAATTCTAATAATTACTACCCCACAAAAAAACTAAACAATGAGTTCTTTAAAAGGTAACTACAACAAAGAGAAGTTCGAGAAAACCGCCTACGTTTTCAAATCAGTGGCGCACCCAGTGAGATTAGGTGTAATTAACTTTTTAGCCGAACACGGAAGACTGACGGTTAACGAACTGTGCGCTAAAACAGGTTGCGAGCAATCGTTGCTTTCTCACCACCTGGCCAATATGAAGGCCAACGGTTTCTTAGAATCAAAGCGCGAAGGTCAGAACATCTTCTACTCCATAAAACAATCAGTTTTAGTGGATTTGATAGGTTGTTTGGACAAATGTGAATACAGCATATAAATGCATTAACTTTGTCGGCCAAATTATTTTTGACTGATGAAAGTTGAGCAACTATATACAGGCTGTTTAGCAGAGGCAGCTTACTACATTGAAAGCTGTGGTGAGGCCGCTATTATAGACCCCTTACGCGAAACAAGCCCTTACCTTAAGCGCGCTGAAAAAGACGGCGCCAAAATCAAATACATTTTTGAAACGCACTTTCATGCCGATTTTGTATCGGGGCATGTTGAGCTGGCAAGTAAAACAGGCGCTACCATTGTTTACGGGCCTAATGCCGCCTGCGATTTTAGCTGCCATACAGCACAGGATAACGAAGAATTTAAAATAGGTAAGCTTACCCTTAAAGTGCTGCATACCCCGGGGCATACACCCGAAAGCAGCACCTATTTGCTATTGAATGAAGAAGGCAAGCCGCACTGTATTTTTACCGGCGATACCTTGTTTATAGGTGATGTTGGCCGGCCCGACCTTGCCATTAAAAGCAATGTAACCATGAACGATTTGGCAGGGATGTTGTATGATTCTTTACGCAACAGAATTATGACACTGCCTGATGATGTAGTAGTTTACCCGGCCCATGGCGCAGGCTCAAGCTGCGGTAAAAACCTATCGAAAGAAACCTTTGATACCCTGGGCCATCAGAAGCAGAGTAACTATGCCCTGCAGCCTATGAGCAAGGAGGAATTTGTGAAGGCAGTTACTGAAGGCTTAAGCGCGCCTCCGCAATACTTTCCTAAAAACGCCATGCTGAACAAGCAAGGCGCAAAAGCTTTGGATGAAGTAATGCAACAGGGGTTAAAGGAATGGAACCCAAACGATTTTGAAAACCTTGCAGAAAGCACACAAGCGTTAATACTGGATACCCGACCTGCTACTACGTTTGTAAAAGGATTTGTACCGGGCTCTATTTTTATAGGATTAGAAGGCCAGTTTGCCCCTTGGGTTGGCGCCTTAATAAAAGACCTTACACAGCCTATATTATTAGTATGCGAGGCCGGTAAAGAAGAAGAATGCGTAATGCGCCTTGCTAGGGTAGGCTACGATAATACCATAGGTTATTTAGCCGGCGGCATTGACGCCTGGAAAGCAGCAGGCAAGGCCGCAGATAGCCTAACCTCAATAAGCGCAGATGATTTTGCCGCTAACCATTACAGTGCAGCTATTAACCTGCTGGATGTAAGAAGGCCGGGGGAATTTGAAGGAGGCCATATAAGCACGGCTGATAACAAACCGCTGGATTATATTAACGACTGGACCACCGAAGTAAGCCACAATAAAACCTATTATATACATTGCGCCGGCGGATACCGCTCAGTAATAGCAGCGTCTATATTAAAGGCAAGGGGCTATGATAAACTGGTGGATATAGCCGGCGGATGGAAAACAATAAGCGCTACAAGCTTACCTAAGGAAAGCGGCGTATCACTAAAAAAATAAACAATTATAATTATATGAAAAACAAAGTAGCAGGAATTCTTTTATTGATGTTTTTATTCTGCAGCGCTTGTAACAGCCAGAGCGCAGGAGTTAAAACGTTAAGTGCAGATGAATTTGAAAAAGGTATTAACGGCGGTAAAGTGCAGATTGTAGATGTGCGCACACCCGAAGAATATTCGGAAAAGCACATTGCCAACTCAAAAAACATAAACGTTAATGATGGGGCATTTGAACAGCAAATGAATGCGCTGGATAAAAATACACCGGTGTACATTTACTGCCTTGCAGGCAGCCGTAGCGCTAAGGCAGCAGATTGGGCGGCCAGTAACGGCTTTAAACAAGTATATAACCTTGACGGCGGCATAACTGCCTGGATTGGCAATAAAAAGCCGGTAGAAACTCCGTTCGGTTCAAACATACAATCGGGTATTAGTTTTGATAACTACCTGCAGCAGGTAAAAAGCGATAAGCTGGTGCTGGTTGATTTTAATGCCGTTTGGTGCGGGCCCTGCAAAACGCTTAAGCCAATTGTAGAAAAGATTATTAAAAAGAATAAGGATGTGGTGCAGTTGCTGGACCTTGACGTAGATAAAAACCCCGTAGTATCAAACACTATGAATGTAAAGGCTATTCCGCTTTTAATACTGTATAAGGACGGTAAAGAGGTTTGGCGCAATATGGGCTTAACGGACGAGGCCACCATAATGGACCAGATAAAAAAATACAGCCGCTAAAAGAGCGGTTACCTAAACGCCTGATGCCATCTTCGAAAAAAAGATGGCATCTTTATTTTATGAAGAGGCATTATAACATTGTAGTAGAGGGACTGGTGCAGGGCGTTTACTTCAGGGCAAGCACCCAACAAATGGCAGAGTTACTGGGCATAACGGGGTTTACGCGTAATGAGCCCAACGGCAATGTGTACATTGAAGCTGAGGGCGACGAAGAACTGCTGGTGAAGTTTATACAATGGTGCCACCATGGGCCGGATAAGGCCAAGGTAAGCTACGTTTCCGTTACTGAAGCGGAACTACAGCAATACAAAGGCTTTGAGATAAGAAGGTAGTTTAGCGCTTACCGATTTACATGATTGGTAGATTCCGTTCTCCTTCTATCTTTACGCAAAAGTACTATATATGAAGAAGGCCTTAACCCTGCTTTTAACTGCGTTTTTATTTACGGTAAGCTTTGCCCAAACGGATACTACCAAGAGCCGTTTTGTGCAGGTAGATGATGTAAAGATTCACTACAAGGTTTACGGCCAGGGAGACCCGCTGGTGCTTTTACACGGCTCTCTGGAAAGTATTGAAGACTGGGCCAAACAAATTCCTGAATTCAGCAAAAAGAACAAGGTAATTGCCATTGACAACCGCGGCCACGGGCGCAGCACGTTTACCGACCGCAAAATGGATTACCAGTTAATGAGCGAAGATGTTTTGGGGGTAATGAAAGACCTGAAAATTGACAGCGCCAATATTGTTGGTTTTGGCGATGGAGGTATAATAGGCATGTACCTGGCGCTTAACCACCCCGATAAAGTAAGGAAGCTGGTAGCCATTGGCGCTAACTACAAAGTAGATACTACAGTGGTTTATGCCGAAGTTTTAAAGAAGGTGGAAGACTGGAACAGCGATAAGATTTACCAGTTTGTGCGCAACCACTTTAAAAATTACCCTAACTACGGTTTAATTGAACCCTTTACCCAACGCATGAAAACCATGCTGCTTACCGAACCTTCACTAACTACCGATGACCTTGCAAAAATTAAGTGCCCAACCCTGTTTATGACCGGCGACCATGACATAATTAAACTATCACACACCAAGGAAATGTTTGACAATGTTAAGCAGGGTTACCTGGCTGTAATACCCGGCACCAAGCACTACCCGCACAAAGAAAAGGCCTCGGTAGTAAACCAGATAATACTGGATTTTGTAAGCAAGAAGTTTATTAAGCTACAGCCTTATTGATATCAGGCCTTTACCTGTTCAGGCAATTTTTCGAACCACCAACGCATAAAATCATCATCAATAAACTCGTAGGTTTCAAGCAGAGGTACTATCTGCTCTACCTTTTGGCGCATTAGTGTTTGCTTACCGCTTTCGGCAGCCTTCATAAAGTCATTCAACCTCCTGAAAAACACTTCCGCATCCTCCATTGGAAAATCATTCTTCTGCATGAAGTTGCGCGTTACGGTTATGAGGCGTTTCATTAAGCTGAAGTTACCCAACTCATAGTGTATCATAATATTCAGCCAATGGGCGCAAAGGATTATATCCTTACGGATGTTTTCGTAACGGCCATGTATAAGCTGGTTAATGCGCTTTAAGGCGGGCTCCATTTTATCAATACCGAAATAGCACACTGCTGTAAAATAAAGTGTAGATACTTCAAACTCTACACGCACCGGTTTGCCCTTGATTATTTCTGCAAGGCGGGCCTCATCTTCCAGCCCTTTTTCAAACTGTTGCAGTTTGGTATGTATAATCAGCAACTTCTCGTTGGTTTGGGTATTTATTTCAAAGCGCTGGCTATCGCTAAGTATATAACGGGTGTTCTCTCCTACCTCCTGCGCTTCTTTTACATAAGTAAGGGCTTCCTGGTATTTACCCATGGCAAGGCAGCGATTGGTTAAACCGTTTAAGGCCACAAAGAAGTTGTAGGGCAACTGCCGTATCTTCTCAGGGTTTTGTAAAAAGAGCGAGCGCATGTGCAGGGCCGTTTCATAGGCCTTTTTTTGCTGCCCGGTTTTTAAATACACCTTATTCAAAATTTCGTGGCGGTGAACACCGGCCTTAAAGCTTTTAGGCGCCTTATCATTTTGCAGCAAGGGGTTCATCAGCAACTTCTCAATTTCCTTAGCCGATTGGTTAGGCGAATGGCCCTCGATTTGCGTAATACTTAAGGCTACGCCCTGCAAGTTGCGGTACTCGCAAAGGTTAAGGTAAGCATCCAGCAATTGCTTCTCCTCGCTAAGCTTAGCCTTATTGCTTTTCAGAATATCCTGGTACATGCCCTTACGAATCATTATTTGATACTGCACCTGCATTAAGAAAAGCTGGTGGAGGAAGGTTTCGTTTTCCTGGGCTACACCAATAAGCTTTTCGCTCATGCGCAGGGCGCTATCGTAAAGCTGCTTTTTGAAAAGCAGGGTAAGCTCGGCCATAGAGTTCAGGCGCTGTATTTCGGGGTCGTTATCACTATGGTAGTTGCGCAGTGATTTAATAATCATCTTCTGCAGGTACAGCTTGGTTACATTCAACTGATTCAGGAACTTCTCCCCGGCAAACTTACTTTTGATAATGCGCTCATCGTATTCCTTCATGCCATCAATGCAATCAAAAAGCCGCAGGTAGTTGCCATCGCCTTTTTTGCTATTGATAGTTCCGAATTTTTTAAAGTATCCTTTTTCGTTCCTGTTCATGGATTTGATAAGCAGGAACAATTCATTGGATGATTTCATAAAACACTGTTTGTGGTAGCGGACAATAGTACGCATAGAATGCCATCCGCTAAAATGGCGCAATAGTTTTCGGAATTTATGAATAAACCCTTGACCTTTACTCAGGCTATATCCAACCAAGCATTTTTGTTAATAAAAAGGCTTCGGCAAACTCAGCCTGACAACTCCTTCTAAACCTTCACCTAATCTTCGCTTTTTATGATTATGAGCCATTTTGTAGTATTCGGATTTTATAGTAATCGCTATTGTTGTAACCGAAAGGGAAATACTTCAGCCAATACATGGCTGGCTGAATTAAGATAACCACCTTTGCTAACCCTAATTACTGCCGGCAGTTTACCCACTGCCGGCATTTCTTTTTACGAGCTGCTAAAGGCCGTTAATTAGCGTAGAGTTCGCTATTTTCTTAGTATACTTACTAAGCGATAAAATGGTACGTGTGAAAAAATGTATTCTCCTTCTGTTTTCCTGTTTTGCCCTGCTTAGTGCAGTTGCGCAAAAACATATTTACGATGTGGTTTTGTTTGGTAATAAAATAGGCCAAACCGTAGTTGAGCGTATTGATAAAGGCAATGGCGAAGTGCAATACAAATTGAACAGCTCATCGGAAGTAACTATACTGTTTAATAAAAAAACATCGGCTATGGTGTTTGATGTGTTGTATAAGGATGGCAAACTGATGAACAGCTATGTGAAGAATGTAAAGGATGGCGTAACCGAAATAATAAACATACTGTGGCAGGAAACGCAATACGTTATTAAGAAAGGTGTAGACACCATGAAACTGGCCCAAGCGGTGAATTTTTCGGCCATACAGTTATACTTTACTGAGCCTGTAGGTATGACACGCATTTTTTCGGAGCGTATTGGCAATTACTGCTCGTTTAAAAATACGGCACCGGGCGTTTACGAATGCAAGCTGGATAACGGCGTAAATAACATTTACAAATACCGCAACGGTGTTTTATACGAATTGGAAATGAGCAAGGGCGCCAGCGTATATATGCGTCTGGTGCGCTAAGCCCTTTGCACAGGGTGGTTGCAGGCATTTATCCGTGAATGCTTATATTCAATACAGTGAAGTGCAGAGTTATCTTTCTCTTTTTACTTACGTTATTATGCGTAGCAGGTGTTGCGCAAAGCTTTACCTACGATGTTTACCTGTTTGGTGATAAAATAGGCAGCAGCACTATTACACGTAAGGTGGATAGCAACACCATTCAATATTCGCTGAGAAGCCATTCAGTAGCTGAAGTATTTTTCTTTAAGCGGGTTTCACAGCAGGATTATGATGTGGTTTACCGCAATGGTAAGCTGGATAAGGTAACAGCCTACAACAAGGTGGATGATAAAACCACTGTAGTTAAAGTAATTTTTGACGGCACGCGCTATTGTGTAGACAAGAATAAAGTGTGCTATACCTTTATGGAGCCTGTAGCTTTTTCTTCGTTATGTCTTTACTTTTTTGAGCCGCAGCCCAACCAACGCATTTTTAGTGAGCGTGAGGCAGAGTTCTACAACATAAAGAAAAATGAGGATGGCGCCTTTACATACACGCTTAGCGATGGGGTAAAAAACACCTTTTACTATACCAACGGCATGGTTACAAAGGTGGAGTTGAAAAAGAGCATGATTACCGTGGAGTTGAAGTTGGTGAACAAAAGCAATTAAAGTTTTGAGTTACGAGTTTGGAGTGATGAGTGTGGAGTAGCAGTGAGCATATAATGGTATAGATAGAATGTCGAGTCTTCGACATCCCGAAGTTTCGGGATCAGACTGACATTCTATATGTGGGTCGACATTTCACAACTTTGCCTATCTGTAAAACAAATGTCTAGTCTTCGACAGGCTCAAACTGACATTCTAAATGTAGACTGACATTTGAAAACCTAGACCTTGTAAAAGCAAAAGTCAGTCTGCGGGAAGCGAGACTGACTTTTAAAAGTTAAAACGATATAAGGTATTACGCAGCGCGTAGTTTGCTTACGTTGGCTTTTTCGAAACGCTCTTCCACAAATTCGCGGGTAACGTTAAATTCTTTTACGTTTCCTTCAGAAGGCATATCGAACATGGCGTCGTTCATTAAGGCTTCGCAGATAGAACGAAGGCCACGGGCGCCTAATTTAAATTCCATTGCTTTATCAATAATGAATTCTACAGCATCATCTTCAAAGTTCAGGTTAATACCATCGCTCTTGAATATCTTCTTGTATTGTTTCAGCAGTGCATTCTTCGGCTCAGTAAGTATGGAGCGCAGTGCATCGCGGTCCAGCGGGTCTAAGTGCACCAACACAGGCACACGGCCTATTAACTCCGGTATTAAACCAAAGGTTTTAAGGTCCATTGGCGATACATACTTATAGAAGTTCTCTGTATCCACCGGTTTATCTTCTTTACCTTTCTTAAAGCCCACTTTGCTTTGGTTCATACGGGTGGCAATAAGGCGGTCAATGCCTTCAAATGCGCCACCGCATATAAACAGAATGTTGCTAGTATCTACCTTCACCATCTTCTGTTCAGGGTGCTTACGGCCACCTTGTGGGGGAACCAGCACTTCGGTACCTTCCAACAGTTTCAGCATAGCCTGCTGCACACCTTCGCCCGATACATCGCGCGTAATAGACGGGTTATCGCCTTTGCGCGAAATCTTATCTATTTCATCAATGTATATAATACCGTGCTGGGCAGCGTTTACATCGTAATTGCTAACCTGCAACAGGCGCGATAGGATGCTTTCTACGTCCTCGCCTACATAACCGGCTTCAGTAAATACGGTGGCATCAACAATGGCAAAAGGCACATTCAGAAACTTAGCAATGGTGCGCGCCAGTAAGGTTTTACCTGTACCGGTTTGGCCAACTAACAGAATGTTACTCTTTTCAATTTCTACTTCATCGGTTTTAGCCTGGTTTAAACGCTTGTAGTGGTTATAAACGGCAACAGAGATGTACTTCTTTGCTTCGTCCTGGCCAATAACGTATTGGTCTAAGAACTTTTTAATGTCCTTAGGCTTTACGCTTTGCGGCAAGGAGAACTGAAACTTTTTATGCTTATGGAACAGTTCCTCATCAATTATTTGTTGGGCCTGCTGCACGCAACTTTCGCAGATGTGACCTTCCACACCTGAAATCAAAATTTGCACTTCGCGCTTTTTACGATTGCAAAAAGAGCAGCAAGGTTCGTTTTCTTTCTTCATGTAGCTGTAGCTAAGTTCGGATACAATTTACGGCAAAGTTACTGAATTGTTCCCCAGGGTATGGTACCCTAAAGAACAAGAATAGCCTTGTAACTAACAATTTTTAGCCTATTTCTTGTTATTTCTGATCAAAACCTCGTCAATCATGCCGTATTCCTTGGCTTCGTCGGCACGCATCCAGTAATCGCGGTCGCTATCGTGCGCCACTTTTTCAATAGGTTGGCCGCTATGCTCGCTTATAATGGTATAAAGTTCATCCTTTATTTTGCGTATTTCTTTAACTGAAATATCTATTTCGCTGGCCTTGCCACCAATACCACCCAGTGGCTGGTGAATCATAACACGGGCATGGCGCAATGAAGTGCGCTTGCCTTTTTCGCCGGCGCATAACAATACGGCAGCCATAGAAGCAGCCATACCTGTACAAATGGTAGCTACATCCATGTTTACGTATTGCATAGTATCATATATACCTAAACCGCTGTAAACCTCGCCACCGGGGCTGTTAATGTAAATCTGCACATCGGTGCGGCTGTCGCTGCTCTCCAGGAACAACAACTGGGCTTCGATAATGGCAGCGATATAATCATCTATAGGGGTGCCTAAGAAAATAATGCGGTCCATCATTAAACGGCTGAACACGTCTACTTCGCGGAAGGGCATTTGACGCTCCTCAATTACGGTGCGTGTTAAGTTATTTATGCGATGGGTGCTATATACTTTTTTGATATAACCTTCTAAACCGGCGCTGCTCATACCATGATGCTTAACCGCGTATTTTTTAAACTCTTGTGCTTCTTTTAAATTCATTGATGCTTGATTTCTATGTTAAACGAAAATGAACGGGATTTTTGAATATACCAAATGACGATACAAATGTACAGATATTGTGCGCTGCAAACAGGACATTTCTACAAGCTAACCTAATATAAATCAGGCTATTTTCTCATCTTGCCCTTTATATTAGCTGTTATGGATATTGCCCTTAAGAACCACCTGATTGAAAAATACCGCGAAAGCATTGCCAACCGTTACGATTGGGACAACATAAAAAACGATCCGCAGTTGCCGGAGCGTTTCAATAAGAAACTGGTAACAGAACTGCGCAATTTTTTCCTCGAAAACCTTTACATGGAACCGGCCGGCAGAGATAAACTGGATGCCGCCTTTAAACAGTTGGAAACCTACATTGCCCACCCCACCAAGGTTTGGGCGCTATTAGGCAGCCTGCCATCTGCTATTATGCGTTTTGGTTTGCAGTTTCCTGCAGCGTTGAAGGCCGGTATGGTAGCTTTAAAAACGCACACCAGCGCACGGCATTTTGAAGATTTATTGTTGGAAGCCGCTATGGACCGCAAGGCTAAGCCGCCTTTAAGTGAGGCGGAGTTTCATGCCTGTTTGGCGGCCTTACCTAAGGAGGACCTGGAGAAGTTTGTGGAGGAGTTGACCGACTTTTTTATGACGATTGCCGACGTTACCCTTATGGAGAAAACCATATTGATTTTACAGGATGTGCTGGTACGCATGAAAAAGGACCGCAATGTGTTTGGGCCTGAAGATTCAGACGCCATACAGTTAGGGGTTGATATACTGCAAAAAAGCCACGACCTGCTGAACCAGTATGATGATGACATGAAGAAGGAAATTGTGGACTTTGTAGCCTATAACGAAATGAGTTTTCTGGAAAGCTTGCAGGCAAAACCGAGGAAGAAGAAAACGAAGAAAGGGTCGGAGTAATACCCATAGGGCTACCCCCTCCGAAAAGATTTTGTTTCACAAAATCATTTTCTCGTCCCCCTGTTAGGGGGACAATGGTGCAATTGAGTTGAAATACCACCCCATTGTAAGAAGGCCAAGAAACGATTTCGCTTATGGTAAATTATTGAATGTCCTTTGCAATGACATCCGCTTAAAAACAAAAAGCGCCCTGCAGTGCAAGGCGCTTTTTTATTTTGGGACCAGCAGGAATTAAGCCTGTGGTGTTTCTACCATTGTTTTAAAGTCGTTAAAGCTTATTGGGGTATCGTTAAGCTTAACCTTAGCTTTAATGTAAGCCAACACTTTATCTTCAGCTAACTGCTCCTGTGTTTGTTGCAACACTTTGCGGTCCGCCAGTTGTTTTTGCACGAATTGTTCTACCCACTCCTCACCAATGTTCTTTAAGCCGTAGCCATACAATTGTTGTATAACGTTTGCACGAACGCGGTCGCGAACTTCTTCATCAGTAACCTGCAGGTTCTGCTCGCGCACCACCTTACGCTGTATCAAACTCCAACGAAGTGATTTAGCAAACTGCGGATAATCGTTTTCAATCTGCTCTTTGCTTATAGGCTGTTCGTTGGTAAGGTCAATCCATCTTTTCAAAAACTCATCAGGCAGAGGGAAGTCAGCCTTTTCCATAATGCCTTTGTAAAGGTCGTTTACCAAGTATGAATCGCTTTGGCCATCGAAATAAGCTTCAAGGTCGGCCTTAATAAAGTTGCGCATTTCCTCTTCGGTTTTAGGGCCGTTTTCGCCATAAACCTTGTGGAAGAATTCTTCATTCAATTCAGCAGGAACTGCACGCGTAATGTTGTTCAGCGTAAGGCGGAAGCTGGTGCCCACCTGGTCCAAATTGCTAAGGTCGTTCATGTTTAAAATATTCTTGGCAATGCCTTCGCGGTCGCGGTCAAGCATTTCAAAAACGTTGCCGGTAAAGCTTTCCTGCTTTTTCAGGCTCATTACTTTTTGCTTGGCATCATCTTTCAGTTGGTCAACCATTATAGATGATACGGTGCTAACGCCGCCGGGTAACAGATTGCCTTCGGCATCCAGTTCTTCTACACTAAAGGTAAGCACATCATTACCTTCAACATTCTCAGGGTAAGTATAGCTGCTGAAACGCTTGCGGATACGCTCAATTTCTTCATCTACCATTTTATCCTCTATAGTTATTTTATAGCGGGTAAAAGAAGGAGACTGGTCTAAGTAGGATAAATCAATATCAGGAGCATGGCCTAATTCGTAGCTAAAGTCAATATCCTTCATGTTATTGATATCAACTTCCAGCTTTTGGCCGTGTTGAGGTATCGGGGAAGCGATTATGTCAATTTTGTTATCGGCAATGTATTTGTAAACTTCATCGTTCAGCACTTTGTTCAGTTCTTCAGCCAATACGCTGTTGCCATACATTTTCTTCACCACATCAACGGGAACCATACCCGGGCGGAAGCCCTTTATTTGCACCTGCTTGGTTAATTTCTTAAGCTCGGTTTTAACGCGTGGTTCGTAATCTTCTTTTTTAAGGTTGATTTGAATTTTGGAGAGAAGATTGTCGATTTTTTCCTGAGAGATAGTCATGTTATTGAATTTAGAACCCCGAAAGGCTTTAAGGGCTCTTTCGGGGTTTACTTTAGTGCGGGCGGAGGGACTCGAACCCCCATGCCTTGCGGCGCTTGATCCTAAGTCAAGTATGTCTGCCAATTTCACCACGCCCGCAGGAAACGGCCCCTTGCTTCAAAAAGGGAGCGCAAAAGTATTATTTTATCTGAAATTTTAAAATGGGGCTAAAGCCCCCGTAGAAGTTTGGTATTTCCCCCGGCATAAATGCCGGGGTTAAGGGGCGGGCACAATCCAAAAACGGCGTGGGATGGGGCCAAAGCCCTATGAAGTGTGGTGTTCCCCGGGTATAAATGCCAAGTTAGGGAGTGGGCACACTTAAAAGACAAGGAGGGCCCTACTTCTTTAATAAAGCCAGCACTTCATCAAAGTAAGGGCTTTGAATGCCGGCGGCCTTAAATTCCTCAAAATCATTTTTAACCATTTCATTCCAGCTTAGCTTCTCGTTCAGCATTTTGCCTTTATTAAGCCGGTACAATTCTTTGGCTTTATCGGCATCGCCACTTAATAATAGAGCATGCGCATAATTACCGGCTATAAAAAGGTCATCGGGGTATTTTGCATGGGCGGTTTCAAGGTAATAATTGGCCTTGTTAAACTTCTTTACCAGTATTAAATACCAGCCAAGGGTATTGTATACCAAACTGTATTCCCTGCCCGTGCGTATGCGGTTCTCGCAATACGCAACAATAGAATCGTTTTTGTTGGCAGCAGCCAGGCGGTTAACTTCTACCGTTATTTTTTTCTTCTGCAGTTCATCGTAGGTATAAACCTTTGTTTTCAGAAGACATTGTTCCTGAAAATATTCCCCGCGCTCCTGGTTCACTTCTGCATTAGTGCCGGGGCCAAAGGTGGGATTATTAGCACATTCATTTGCCAGACATTTGCAATATTCTTCGTGCTTAGCGCCGGTTTCGGCGGCCAGGCTTTTGCTTTCAATACAATTTTTATATACTGAAGTATAATAATAGTTACTCAGTTTTGCCTCTTTAGCCGTATCCACTAAAGCTACTACATCCCAATGCACTTCTACAGACTTAAGTGATACGTTATCAAAGCCCAGGCTTGTCATATTATTACATCTACCTTCGTACCGGCACATTTTGCTGGCGCCGTAAAAAACTCTCAAAACGGAAAGCGAATCTGTTTCATAATCCTCAAACCGCATTGCCTGTTTTTGGTCTCCAAAAAGATAAACATTAACTGATCCGCCCGAGGGCTTAATAATATTAGTCAGTTCCATTGATCCTTTTAAATCCGGTATAGATTGAGTCTTCAGAGAGTCAATCAAACCTGTTTTCGGAAGAGGGTCGCCCACGCTAATTCTATAAACAAAACCAACTGTTCCCTTTGGTAAAAAAATTCTGACATAAGTTCGTTCGTGCATTGGCACACCCGGTATAAAAGCGTCTAAATACGTAGTTTCATTAGAATTAACTTTTCGCCATTGCAGGTTGCTTTGTGCAAAAGTTGAACAGGCTATAGTAAAGGTGAGCAGGACAAGCAGTGTTTTCTTCATCATTTTGGTTTACCGGTCTAAAATATATTTAAATAGGTGTTTACATAACTGAATAAAATATGATTTTATTTGAATATTAATTACGGTTGCCTGTACTTCCAAAACAGCTTAACAGCGTTTTACAGGATTATTTATTTTAGGGCAGGACTTAACTAAGACCCATGGCAGAAATTAAAACCAAGGCGAATGCCGCCAGCGTAGAAGGCTTTTTAAACAATGTAAAGGAGGAGCAACAGCGCAAGGACAGCTTTGTGTTGTTGGAAATGATGCAAAAGGCCAGCGGCGAAAAACCGAGGATGTGGGGCGCCACTTTAATAGGCTTTGGCGATAAGATTTATAAAAGCCCAAACACCGGGCGCGAGGTGGCCTGGTTTACCATTGGCTTCTCGCCGCGCAAAGGAAACTTTAGCATTTACCTGATGGGCTTTACTGAAAGTGGCGAATCGCTTAAGAAATTAGGAAAACATAAAACAGGTGTAGGCTGCCTTTACATCAACAAGCTAAGCGATGTAGACCTTACTGTTTTAAAAAAGATAATTGAAGACACTATTGCCTTTAACCGCAAAGCAGTAGAAGCGCAAAAGGTTAAGCCGCATACCTCAGGCAAGGCGAAAGGGGCGACTGCTAAGAAAGCAGCGCCGAAAAAGAAGGTAGTGAAGAAGAAGTAATAAGTCATATAAATAAAATATTAAATTATTAAATAATTGACGACAAACCCTACATTTGGGTAGCGACTAAGGACAAAGTGAATTTTTATGGTAATGTGGATAGTTGCAATAGATTGTATTACCACTAACACTATAAAATTTAAGCCATGAAACATTTAAAGAAAACAATCATTGTTTTTATTGTTGCGTTAACCGCATGCGGCGGCCTTACTGATAACCGGGCCGATTTAGTTAAGCAAGCTTTAAGCGAAAGGGTAAGCAAAGAATCGGAGGGGGCCATGAGTTTATCCTCTTTCAAAAAAACAAATGCCGTTGAACAGGAGTTTGCCGGTATGAAAGCCTACGTAGTAGAGTTTGAGGCCGTTATTAAAATTGAAAAGGAATGCTGGAAAGCGGGTAACGGTATAAGCGGTTATTTTGATAATTACCGTGTGCGTTTAACTGCCCCGCAAGGCGGATGGGACTCGTATGACATGGGGAACCCGAAGCACTTTGCAGCGGGTGAAGAAATAACCTTTAAAGGAGAAGGTACACTGGTAAAAAAGGAAAACGGATGGGAAGTTGATAAGGGAAGTGTACATGTGCAGGATGGCGCATTTAAAAGATAATTCATAAACGGATGAAACAGACAGTTTTTCTTTTGCTAATGGCTTTAACATCTTCTATCAGCATGGCGCAAGCCCCAAACGGCTACGGTATAGAAAGTTTTAGCAGCTGGATAGACCCTCAAAAAATTACTTATCTCAAAAGCTGGACATTCGATAACCTGACCAATAGCAAACAACTGGCCTTGAAAGGGCCCGTTAAACAGGTAACCGTAAAAGAGCCGAATGTGAGCATGAAGTTTGGCGAATTGGTAAGAGAAAAAGGGTACGGCGCTTCAAGGACTGTAAAGTTTGACAGCAAGGGCAATTGGATAGAGTTTGTAGACCGTGATACGAAATTTGTGTTTAAATACAATGAACAAAACCAACTGATAGAGTATAACCGATACGAAAAATCATCTAATGATAAAGACACCGCTATGGTGCGCGAGGAAAGGGGGGTAATACATTATGATGCAAACGGAAGGGAAATTGAGGCCCTTGTTTGGCGCAGCGATAACGCAGCCCCCGCTAAAATTGAAATTGTATTTAACACAGCCACCACCAGCACATTATATGGAGGCGGAAAAACGAACCCTGAATGGATATATGATTATAGTTACGATAGTAAGGGGCATTTAACTGAAATAGCTAAGCACGACCAGGCAAGGCCCACGCTGGACGAAAAGTCAATTATATTATACGATAGTTTAGAGCACGTAGTGCGTTACACTACATACTCTCATGGCACAGAGTTCAGATATCACAAAAACTTTGTTTATGATACTAAAGGCAGAATGATTGAAGTATATAAGAGTAATGCCGATGGCACACCTATTGATGGCAAAGAAGTAATTGACTATGACCAGAATGGCAATGAGATTAAGAGCACCTGGGTAAGTAATGATGGAAGCAAGGATGAGATTTACACTTGCAAATACGTATACGACAGTTATGGCAACTGGACCGAGCGCACAAAAATAATGGTAAAAGCAGGTTACGCTTCTATTGCCGAACGAACTATAAAGTATTAAGCGGCCCTAAACTAGAGTGTAAGTAAACTGATAGTTACACTGTAAACCCGACATTAGCTGCATAGAAAAACCTCCTCCGGCAACTTCGCTGCCGCTTCGTTTGCCTCGTCCTCCTTTAAGGAGGACAATCTAATACAAGCCTCCCCGCATTTTTGCTGGGCATACCATAAAGTAAAACCGGTTACTGAACCAGCGCGCTAATAAACTGATAGTTACACCGCCACTTCAGCCGCAATGTGCGGATGGGGGTTGTAATCAACCAAAGTAAAATCGCTGTATTGGAAGTTGAAGATGTTCTTCACTTCAGGGTTGATAAGCATTTTAGGCAGGGCGCGCGGTTCGCGGCTTAATTGCAGTTTGGCCTGGTCTACATGGTTGCTGTATAAATGCACATCACCAAAGGTGTGCACAAAATCGCCAAGGCCAAGGCCGGTTACCTGGGCTACCATCATAGTGAGTAAGGCGTAAGAAGCAATATTAAAAGGCACGCCAAGGAACACATCGGCACTGCGTTGGTAAAGCTGGCAGCTTAGTTTGCCTTCGCTAACATAAAACTGAAACATGGTGTGGCAAGGCGGCAAGGCCATGCTGTTGATATAAGGCACGTTCCATGCGCTAACAATTAAGCGGCGGCTGTGCGGGTTCTTTTTTATTTGTTCTATCAGTTGGGTAATCTGGTCAATAGAGCTGCCATCGGGTGCAGGCCAGCTACGCCATTGGTAACCATAAACAGGGCCTAACTCGCCCCACTTTTTGGCAAAGGCATCATCGGTAGCAATCTTTTGGGCAAACTGTTTTATATCCTCGCCGCCAAAGTCGGCGCTCTTTTTGTATTTCTCATACGGCCAGTCGTCCCAAATACGCACGCCGTTTTGGTCCAGGTACTGAATGTTGGAATCGCCTTTAAGAAACCACAGCAACTCGTATATAATGGATTTGGTGTGCACCTTTTTGGTGGTTACCAACGGAAAACCCTCGGCCAGGTTAAAACGCATTTGATGGCCAAACAGGCTATAGGTGCCGGTGCCGGTGCGGTCATCTTTCCAAACTCCTTTATCTAATATAAGCTGAAGTAAATCGAGATACTGTTTCATTACCGGCAAAAATAAGGGGATTTATGAGCCAGGCCCTTTGCGAAGTAAACAGGTGTTTAAAATGAAAACGCCGGTTAAAATATCAATGGCTGAATTGCGTTTGAAATAAGATTTTTCCGATAGCCGTGTGAAAAAGTGAAGGGTGCTGCATCTAAGGAAAACCAAACCGCTATAAACCCAAAGCCATGAAACAGCTCTTCATTCTGCTACTCTCCTTATCGGCCTTAGTTACCAGCCCCGAAGGAAAGAAAACCATTTACGGAACCGTTACGGATAAAAGCACAGGCAAGCCTGTTGCAGGTGCCAATGTGCTTATAAAAGGCAGCCCCGGAGGAACTGTTACAGATGCAAAGGGAGAGTATAAACTGGAAAACCTAAGCGCGGGAACACATTCCGTATTGGTAAGTATGGCAGGCTACAAAGCAGCAAGCAAAACGGCGGACCTTACCAAAGTGGAATCAGCAAAGCTTGATTTTGTGCTGCAGGCAGAAGTTAAGCAAAACGAGGCAGGTGATGGACTAGCTAAAGAGACCATAACCCAAACCAAGGCGCCTATGAAAGAGAAAGAGCGCACCAAAACGGAAAGTTTTGTTGGCCGTGGTAAAGCAGCCTGCCCTGCATTCGGTTCAGCAACGGTTACCGGTAACGGTGGCACGGCCACTTATGGCTACAGCGCCAACTATAGTTATTATGCGGCACCTGCATTAAGAAGCGGCAGTTGGAAAGACCTGAGTAGCCTGCCGGATGTGGAAGAACTGCCATCGGATACGGTAGGCAATAATGATTTCCGCGAAGTGCAGAAAAATCCGTTCAGCACCTTTAGTATTGATGTGGATGATGGCAGTTACAGCCTAATGCGCAAAACAGTAAATGGCGGCCACCTGCCTGCCAAGGATGAAGTGCGCACGGAAGAATTCATTAACTATTTTAATTATAACTACCCGCTACCCAAAACACAGGAGCAGCCTTTTAGTGTTTATACCGAAATGAGCGCCTGCCCTTGGAACCCTAGCAACCAATTACTGCACATAGGCATACAGGGTTATGATGTAGTGCAAAGCCAGTTGCCGCCCAGCAATCTGGTTTTTTTAATTGATGTAAGCGGCAGCATGATGAGCCAGGATAAATTGCCATTAGTGCAAAAAGCGTTCAACTATATGGTAGATGAACTAACCGAAAAAGACGTGGTAAGTATAGTGGTTTATGCAGGCAACAGCGGCTTAGTGCTTGCACCAACCAAAGGCAACGAAAAGCAAAAAATAAAAGATGCCATTAATGAGTTAACCGCAGGCGGCAGCACCGCAGGCGGGGCCGGTATTGAACTGGCTTACAAAACGGCTAAAGCCAATTTTATAGCTGATGGTAATAACCGTGTGATATTGGCTACCGATGGCGACTTTAATGTAGGCATTAGCGATGAGCAGGGTTTAATAAAGCTGATTGAAGAGAAGCGCAACGATGGTATTTTTCTTTCGGTAGTGGGTTGCGGCAGCGGCAATTACCAGGATAAAAAGATGGAACAATTAGCCGACCATGGTAACGGCTACTACGGCTACATAGATGATGAAGCAGAAGCCAAGCGTATTTTTGTAAAGCAAATGGGCGCTACTGTTTTAACCATTGCCAAGGATGTAAAACTGCAACTGGAGTTTAACCCGCAGTGGGTGAAGGATTACAAACTGGTGGGCTACGAGAACCGCATTTTAGAAGCCGAAGATTTTGCCAACGATAAAAAAGATGCCGGTGAATTGGGTGGTGGCAGTTCAGTTACCGCTTTGTATGAAGTAAGCCTGTATGAGCAACCCCACACTGATTTAAAGCCGGTAGCTAAAAATGAAAAATTACAGTACGCTGCATTTGGCGAGAAGGACATACTGGCGCTTAACATCCGTTACAAGGACCCGAAAGAAGACAAGAGCAAACTTATTACCAGCCTGGTGCAGAATATTTCTGTAACACCGGATAAAACCTCCACTGATTTTAAATTCAGCGCAGCAGTGGCCATGGCCGGTATGTTTTTAAAAGATGCGAAGAACAAAGGCAACAGCAATTTAGACCTTGCTTATGCTATGGCCGGCAGTGCGCTGGGCGATGACAAAGACGGCTACCGTAAAGAGTTTACTGAATTGCTGAAAAAAATGCGTGGTTTAAAACCTGCAGAGGCCAATAAAAACAGCGGCAATAACGATTAAAAAAAATTGCCCCACCCCCTAGCCCTAAGGAGTGGGGACTCATTTACCCACCAGGTTCAAGAAGCTGACTGCCGTGTAAATCGCAATAAGCATTTTGCAGTTGGTGTATATAACTGCAAGGGGCCTGCTTAAGCTGGGCGGCTGCATCAATTAATACAGCAGATTTATCGGCATTATGATATTGTAAAACTGAACTGTTGCCGCTGGTATGTATCCAGTGCTCGGCAATTTCGCCGGGGCTGTACCCCAGTTGTTGTAACCAGCCTTCGGTTATGGCAATGGGCAGTAGTTCGGTATTTCTAACTACCATGCGGTTGCCATCAGCCAAAGACACTATATAATAGGGATTATCTAACACGCGGGAGATGACACATTTTTTACGACCTCCATCGTGCATTACTTCAAAATAATTACCTGATTTAATTTCACTTATAACTGCCATCACATTTTAACTTTTAAATCGCACAGCATAGCATTACAAACTGTGTGCAACAAAAATTTTCTAATAAAAGGGGGGCTTCTGCGAAGCGCAGTTATTTCAAATGAGCAGTACGCGTAAGGTGCAGTACCGCTTATAAATGGACGGAGAGCAAACTAAAGGAGGAGCATTAAAACTAATGCTTACGGGATTATGAAAGGTGAAAAGAGAAGCAATAGGGCCATCAGCCAGGGCCTCTTCGGCCTGTTCCACTGAAAAGTTGCGCTTTTCGGTATTGTGTTTTACAAGCAAACGAAGCAGTTCAACACCACAGCCGGATTTCTTCTTTAAAGGTTGGTTATCATTTTCATCGGTAAAAAGAAACTCGCCATTGCTTTTAGTTAACAGCAGGGCATGAAAGGTAAAGGCATGCAGGCTGTAGGTTGCCAGCAGAAACAATGCTGCACAAAAAATGCTCGAAAAACTTTTTGTTGCCTTAAACACGCTTAGTTCACTTTCAGATGCCGAAGTTAGTGAAGTAGAAAACAAATTACAACCCTGTAACGCAAAAACTTCAAGCTAATTGTTTGGGATAAAACACATAATATTTTACCACAGGCACACTTAATGCCGTAATATTCAATTGATCACTGGCTTGTGCAATGTCCTTAATGCCGTTGCGGGTAAGAATATTAATGCGGTTTTCGTTAGGGTTATACGCATAATTGGTAGTAGAGTCAGAAAATACAAGAAAGTTCAACTCATCGTCCTTTAACTTATATTTTTTGCGGGCCTTTTCATTAATGGCTTTTAAACGCGCAGCGCTAACGGGCTTACTGCTTATTTCAATTTTAAAAAGTTTGCGCGTTAAAATGGCTTCGCACAACATGCGCAGGGGCTTATCTGTACTATACTGCCAGTGTTTAAAAGCGGAGATAATATCTACATCATCTAACTGCGAGTAGTTTTCTAATACTTCGGGCTTTTTCTCAAAATCTTTAAACTGCACCTTGTTATTTAAAAAGTAAGAAAGCGCCGGTGATGCGTGCAGCTTCTCTCCTTTCTCAATTAAATATTTGGCACGCTCAATGGCCTTCACCATCATTTGCTCAACACACAAAACTGTTTTGTGCAAGTATACCTGCCAATACATTAAGCGGCGGGCCACAATAAAACTTTCAATAGAATAAATGCCCTTTTCTTCTATCACCAGTTCATCCTTATGGATGTTCATCATTTCAATAATGCGCTCGTGGCTTATAACACCCTCGCTAACACCGGTAAAAAACGAATCGCGGCGCAGATAATCCAGGCGGTCTACATCTAACTGCGAGCTTACCAACTGGTGCAGAAACTTCTTTTTGTAGGTGCCCCTGAAAATATCAATAGCCATGCTCAGCTTACCCTTAAAGTGCTCATTAAGCTTGCGCATGTATATCTGCGAAATGTCTTCGTGGTGCACGCCTTTAATAAGGCATTTCTCAAGCGTATGCGAAAAAGGGCCATGGCCAATATCGTGCAAGAGCACGGCAATGCTTGCTGCCAGTTCCTCCTGCGGAGTAATTTTATGGCCCTTTATTTTAAGTATGGAAAGAGCCTTGCGCATTAAGTGAAAGGCACCCAGCGCATGATGAAAGCGCGTATGTATGGCGCCTGGGTAAACATAATCGCTAAGGCCTAATTGCTTAATACGGCGCAGGCGCTGAAAATACGGGTGCTCAATAACATCGAACACCAGGGGGTGAGGTATGGTGATAAAACCATGCACCGGGTCATTAAAAATTTTGCGCTTGTTCATAGCTAAAAAGCCCGCCTTTACGTTTGTTAACGGCTGCAATTTATAACATCACACAATATTTAAGCGGCTTAATCTTTATACTTGCATGAGTAACGCATCACCCTTTGCCCCACAGGGCTTTAAACCACAGGCAATGAACAATATTACTATACTTTGGGCCGACGATGAGATTGACCTATTAAAACCCTCAATCATGTTCCTTGAAAATAAGGGCTATACCCTTATACCCGTTACCAACGGCAAGGATGCTATTGACCGCGTAGCACAAAAAGGCATTGATGTGGTTTTTTTGGATGAGAGTATGCCGGGGCTTACCGGTTTGGAAACCCTACAACGCATTAAGGAGATAGATAACCACGTGCCAGTGGTAATGATTACCAAAAACGAAGAAGAGAACCTGATGGAAGATGCCATAGGTTCGCAGATTGCTGATTACCTGATAAAGCCGGTAAAGCCGCAGCAGATATTAAGCACGCTGAAAAAGATAATTGACAACAACCGCCTGGTAAGTGAAAAAACCACCAGCAGCTACCAGCAGGAGTTTCAGAAGCTGTTTATGGCGCTGCAGGAAAACCTTGACCATAAAGGCTGGGCTGATTTATATAAGAAATTAGTTTACTGGGAAATTGAGTTGAACCGCAGCGGCAGTACCATGACCGAAGTATTCGACACACAGAAGCAGGAAGCCAACAGCGAGTTCAATAAGTTTGTAATTAAGAATTATAAGAACTGGGTAAACAGCGAACCGGGCGCTAATGCACCTATAATGAGCCACACTTTGCTTAAGAATAAGCTGGTGCCGCTATTAAAAGATAACAAGCCTACCTTTTTAATTGTAATTGATAACCTGCGCTTTGACCAGTGGAAGGCCATACAACCTTTGGTAATGGAGAACTTCCGCGTGGATGAGGAGGATATGTTTTACGCCTTGTTGCCAACCGCTACGCAATATGCCCGTAACGCCATTTTTGCAGGCTTAACACCGCTGCAGATTTCGCAGCAGTTCCCTGATAAGTGGAAGAATGATGATGATGAAGGCGGCAAGAATTTATTTGAGGCTGATTTTCTGGAAGGCTTTTTAAAGCGCACTTTCCGCGAGCCGATTAAGAGTCAATATGTAAAAATTACCAACCACCGCGATGGTGAATTGCTGGAGAGCAACATTACCAACTACCTTACCAATAAGCTTAACGTTATAGTTTACAACTTTGTAGACATGCTTAGCCATGCCCGCACTGAAATGGAAGTATTGAAAGAATTGGCCAGCGATGAAGCGGCTTACCGTTCGCTTTCTTTAAGCTGGTTCGACCACTCTCCGCTACAGAATGCGATGAAGAAGCTGGCAGAGAAGGATGTAAATATTTTGCTGACTACCGACCACGGCACTGTGCGCGTTAAAGACCCAAGCCGTTGCATTGGCGACCGCGAAACCACCACCAACATACGCTACAAAACAGGCAAGAACCTGAATTACGAAGAGCGTGATGTATATGCCGTGCGCGACCCTGAGCAGATTGGTTTACCAAAGAGCCGCCTTAGCAGCACGTATATTTTTGCCAAGGAGGATAAATACCTGGTTTACCCCAACAACTACAACCACTTCGTAAACTTCTATAAAAACACCTTCCAACACGGCGGTATTAGTTTAGAAGAAATGATAGTGCCTGTGGTGAAGTTGAGCCCGAAGTAGGAACAATCACCCCACCCTCCCGGAAGGGGAGGGCTCTTAACACTGTGGGATTATCGTTGATAAGCTATATTAATTCTGCGGCATTTTAGTTCGTATCAGGTTAGTAATTTCCTGTAAGTTATCTTCATCGTAGGTATCATTACTCAATACCAAATCGCCCTCGTAATCGCGCAGTTTAATATACAGCACAACCATTCGATGGCTGGACTGGTGCAAGCCGAAATAATTGGTTGCATTACCCACCTGTGCCCTGTGCCGGCCTGCATATTCAATTTCATTATAGTTGGCAATTAGTGGTTTACCCATAAAAGGATGCGCTTCAAAATGGTCTTCGTAGAAATAGTAGGTAGTTCGTGTTACCATGAGCAGGTTTTTAACGTATAGAATTAACAACCATGCCACCACCGAAAATGATATGGCAGCTAGCACGGCAATTAACGAGACGCTTGCAAACCCAAAAGTTAAACCAACTAAAAGCGCAATAATCATTAGTGTTATACAACCCGACTTAAAAGCCGAGCCAAAACGGAATTGCGAAGTAAGAATAGGTTTAGGCATGGGTAGTTATGTGCATCCGGTCTCCCGCTAGGCAAAAGGCAGGACGGGAAGATCCCGCTGGGACAGAAAGGTAGACAAAAGCGGTTTTATTTTCATTGGGGTCGCATTAAAAATAATACTGAAGGCGGCAATAAAAAATAATTCAGAGCAACTTATTCTATTGGCAGAAATGTATCACAGTAATGCGCTGAGCGGAAAGCCGCCCGCCGAGGCTTAATGAGATTCCGCCCCGAAACTTCGGGGCGAGCCCGGAATGACGGGTTTCATTTAAACCTATGTCGCCGCAGGTTGTACTGTCGCCCCTACGGGGCTTGGTTTTAACCGTTGCATTTATTCTACCAAAGTTACGTCCCTAAGGGACTGGTTTATGTCCCCGCGGGGTCTTCCGTGCTAAGCCATTGGGCGACTGGAGAGCCCAGTCAGAGCCAAATGCATTTTGTAAAGTTTGTATATCTTTAAGCTGTAACCGGCTTATGATAAACACTACCTATCTGTTACGTTATATTGTATTAGCAACCTTATTACTGTTTGCCTGCAGCTTATATCCGCAGGTGAAAATTAATGAATACAGCGCCGCCAATAAAACAACGCTAGCCATTAGCGGTAACTACTATGATTGGGTAGAGCTTTACAACGAAAACAGTTCAGTTGCAAATCTTGCCGGCCTTTATTTAAGCGATAATCCCAATAACTTATTAAAGTGGCCAATACCTTCTACCGCTACTATTCCTGCTAATGGCTTTCTCCTGTTCTTCTGTTCGGGCCTTGACGGTTTAATTATTGGAAAATACCACACCAATTTTAAGTTAGAACAAAGCGACACAGCAGAAATGCTTTTGTTAAGCGATGCCGGGGGAACTATTCTCGATTCTGTAACCGTTTATCCGTGCAGGGCCGATAATTCACGAGGCCGTAAAATAAATGGCGATAGTACATGGGCAGTGTTTCAAACACCTACGCCAAACCTGAACAACAGCTTGCAGCCTTCCTACATTAACTATGTACCAAAAGTAGAATTCAACTTAGCTGCAGGTTTTTATAGCGGCACGAAATACGTTGGTTTAAGTTGCGCCCAAAATAATGTTACTATACGTTATACCACCAATGGTACGGTGCCAGGAACTACATCAACCCTTTACAGCGGCCCCATTGCTGTTACCGCTACTACTGTTATACGCGCCCGCGCATTTGACAACACCAACCAGTATGCAGCCAGCTTTACAGAAACCAATACCTATTTTATTAATGAAACGCACAGCCTGCCGGTAATTTCAGCCACTTCAGGCAACTTCAACAATCTGTTTTCAACGGGAGGGTTTAAGATTAACGGCAACATCGAATTCTTTAGCACCAGTGGAACCCGTATTTTTAAAATAGGCGGAGAATTTAACCGCCATGGTAATGATAGTTGGGCCTACCCTCAGAAGGGTATTGACTTTAATGTGGAAGATGAATATGGGGAAGGTGATAATATAGAATGCCAACTGTTCTATACTTCGCCAAGAGATAAGTTCAAATGGATGATTTTAAAAGCTGCCGGCTCCGATAATTTTCCGGGAAACAGCGCAAGCCATCCAGCTACGCATATACGCGATGCCTACGTACAAACCTTTGCTGAAAAAATGAATTTGAATGTGGATGTGCGCCGATGTGACCATGCCCTTTTGTTTATAAACGGCCAGTACTGGGGACTTTATGAATACCGGGAAAAAGTAGATGCAGATTATTTTAAATATTACTATAACCAAGGAGAAAAATGGGTGGATGAATTGGAATATTGGGGAGGCTTAACTGTAAATTACGGAAGTGATACCGCCTGGGATAACTTATATACATACATAGGTGCCAATAATATGAGCAATGCTGCCGCCTACCAGTATGTAGCGGAACGGCTGGACACCATGAGCCTTATAGACAACTTCATTTTAAACAGCTACGCTGTTAACAGCGATTGGATGAACTGGAACATGGCCTGGTGGCGAGGAAGAAAAGGGCCAGACCCGGTTAAGTGGCGCTATTGGTTGTGGGATGAGGATAACACCTTTAACCTTGGGCAGAATTATACAGGCTGGCCTTACGGCACCGGAATGAACAGCTACCCTTGCGATTTGGATTTAGCCGGATACAATGATTATAACATAGGGCCGGACGAAGGGCATATTGTTATGCTGAATAAGCTGCGAACCAACCCGCAGTTTGAACATACGTTTACTGAGCGCTATAAATATTTAGTAACTAACGTATTAACCTGCCCTGTAATGCTTGCCCATTTGGATAGCATGGTTGCACGCATACAGCCTGAAATGCAACGGCAATGCACACGGTGGAGCGGAAGTTATTCTACCTGGCTGGCCAATATTAATTTTATGCGCAACCAGATTATTAACCGTTGCGGAACTATTGGATATGGACTTGACAGTTGTTACGGCATCAGCTTTCCATCGCTTATTATAAGTACTGCGCCTAATTGCGGAGGAACCGTTTTAGTTAATGGTGAGCTAGCCACTGCTAACCCGGTAACGGTTAGTTTCTTTAGCGGCACACACATTACACTTAAAGCACAAGCTGAAAACGGCTGGCAATTTGACCATTGGCAAATGGGGTATTATACATCATCACCTAATAATAACAGTGATAGTATTTGGTTTGATTTGGATAACCATACTGATAGCATTTATGCGGTATTTGTACCGGTTAACCCAACACCGGGCAACCTCTATGTTTCCATTAACGGGCCGGGTACCGGTACAGTAACTATTAACGGAAGCCCCGTAAGCAATAACCAGGTTTACAGTTATATTTTAGGTACCCAACTAAACGTGCAAGCCGTGCCGCAAGTGCCTTATACCTTTGGTTATTGGCAAACAGCTTACGCCGATGTGCAACCGGCTAATGCAGTAAATGCCCGTTTTTGCTTTAACCAGAATGATACGCTTTACGTTTTTTTCAATGATTCAGTTATACCTATTAAGCATATAAGCGTTTATACTGCCCTTAGCCAGGGCGTTGTAACGGTAAACGGCACTTTAGTTACCAGCTGGCCCAAGGTATTTAATTTCCCTATGCACACCACCGTTACTATGGATGTTACCCCAGCCGCAGGTTTTGTTTTCAGCAACTGGACAAGTAACCACCATACCATTTTACCGAGTGATACAGACGAACATGTGCAGTTTTCGTTGCTTACTAACGACAGTATATATGCATACTTCACAGCGGATACAATTATTGCTTCTTCAGCAATAAAAGCAAACGCAGAAAACACGCTTATTATTTACCCCAACCCAAGTACCGGAAAATTTACCATTGACCTTCCGGAAAATGCGATAAACGGATTTGCATTACACCTAACGGTAACCGATGCAGTTGGAAAGGTTGTTCTGCAACAAGCCATAGAAAGCCCGGGCAAACTGTTAAGTGTAGACTTAGGAAATGCTGCCAAAGGAGCTTATAGTATAACAATAAGCAAAGGCCACAAAAAGTTTAGCGGCAGAGTGGTGATTGAGTAAAATAAAACTACCTCTGTCGCCGCAGGTTGTACTGTCGCCCCTGCGGGGCTTGGTTTTAACCATTTCACTTATTCTACCAAAGTTACGTCCCTACGGGACTGGTTTATGTCCCCGCGGGGTCTTCCGTGCTAAGCCATTGGGCGGCAGGAGACCCTGCGGTTTTATATTTACTTATTATATTTATAATATGTCTGTTAAGACCAGCCACGGCAATGATTATAACCTTTGGTTTGTAACCTTTACATGCTACCAGTGGAAATCGCTATTGGCATTAACAGATTCTTATGACCTTGTATACAACTGGTTTATTCATTTACGCCAAAAAAATAAGGCAGAAATAATTGCGTATGTGATTATGCCTAATCACGTTCATGTTTTAATTGAAACCATTGATAAAACTGATAAATAAGCTTGTGGCTAATGGTAAGCGTTTTATAGCTTATGAGTTAGTTAAACGGTTGAAAGCAGGCCATACCGTAGTGGCCCGGGAACTGGAAAACGCCGTTACGGAAAGGGAAAAGAAGAAAGGGCAAAAGCATAAAGTATTTGAAGAATCGTTTGATGCTAAACCGGTTCATTCCCGTGAATTTCTGTTGCAGAAAGTAAACTACATTCATCACAACCCGGTAAGTAAGAAGTGGAGTTTAGTAAGCGACTATGTAAACTACGAACACAGCAGCGCTTCTTTTTACGAGTTAGATTTACCTAAATTGTTTCAACCTAAACATTATGCTGAAGTATGGTAGAGGCCTTGGTTACTGCTTCCATGTGCGGCATGCGGGGAAACTGCCCTTTATGTGCAGCGGGGTCTCCGCTGCGCAAAGGCCGGGCGGGAAGACCCCGCTGGGACGGAACACCCTTTCAACAACCCAAAAAATCATTGTAAGATGAGGATAACCATCATAGTGTTTGGTATTTACCTTTTGTTTACTTCAGGCTGTTGTAAGGACAAAAATGGCAAGGCATGTAAAGGAGATTCATTTCAAATATATCCGTTTGTAGAAAGATATAGCTATTTTTCATGTGGGGGAAACTTATATGAATACCAATATATTATGCGAAAAAAAGCCGAAATTGATTCCTTGGCTGATTGTACCTTCTCGCCTCCAGTACCATTTCCTGCTGATGAAACTGATTTTGTTTACATCATGTTTGGCAAAATGTCTTACTACCGGTATGATACTTTTCAAACATCTTTATTTAAGGATACCTGCTCTAAAAAACTAACTTATCAAGTAAATATGATTCAGCGCGATACTACACACTGGCAATTTCCAGGAGTGATGAGCATGTTTTGCGAAGTTGAAAACATACCCGCCGACTACCAGGTAGAAGTAAAATACCAATATGTGCCGCTGCCGTAAATAGTTTTTTCTTCTCAGCTGGGTCTCCTAGATTAGCCATTTGGCAGCAGGAGACCCTGCTGGCTTGGTTTTAACCTGACCTAACCTTTGCGAAAGTTTGTATAACATAAACCAGCCTACCATAAGTGCACCCAAATAGGCCCGTGTAAACTTTAGGAAATTAGCTATATGTATTAAATTATTGATAACCAATAATTTAATACACAAACGAGCAAGGTTTACATTTTGAAAGTGTAAACTTGTGTCAACTTTCCATTTGTTAAAAAGGGTATTACGCTTAGGCTGCGGCTACCAATTAAAGGTAAGCAACTGCTTAATATCGGGGTGCAGGCTGTAGCTAACCGGGCAGGTGCGGGCGGTGTTCTCTAAAATGGTTTTGTCCTTATCAGTAAAGTTGTTTGGCGGAAAGTTAAGGGTGCAATGTATTTCGGCAATGCGGCGGGGGTTAGCAGCCATAACTTTGGTTACCTCTATTTGGGTGCCTTTAAGGTTAAGGCCCATATCACGTGCTTTAATGCCCATAACGGTCATCATGCAACTGCCCAGGCTGGTAGCGGTAAGGTCCGTTGGCGAAAAGCGCTGGGCCAGGCCCTGGTTATCCAGCGGGGCATCGCTTTCAATTTGGCTACCGGAATAAAGGTGGGTCATGCTGCAGCGCAGGTCCCCTTCGTAAACAACTTTGGCGGTCATACAAAATATTTTTGAGCGGCAGCAAACCTAAAGTAAAATATGCGCGTTTTTATGTTGCTACCACATAGGCATGTAAGAAAACACAGATGCGGTTAACGAAGCCTATGTGGTTCTGCACTTTATATTTAAATTTGGAATACTGTAATTTTATCCGGTGCTTATAAAACGTCTCTTTTTCTGCCTCTTTTTTTCTGTAGTTGTTATGGGCGCATTTGCCCAAAAGCAGGTTAAGGTTTACGACCCTAAAGACTACATGTATAAGCATGAGGCCAGCGGCGGCCTTCGCCTGTTAACCAGCGGCTTTGGCATGTACCTGGAATACGGCTGGATAAAGGACATCCATAAAACGCGCCTTATACAACTGGAATATCAATACTTTATTGACTACCGCCAGAAGAAGCAAAATGCCCAGTTGCCTAACGGTCGCGATTTTGCTTTCGGCCTGCAGAACCGTTTTCATGCCATACGTTTTAGCTATGGCATGAAGAAAGTAATTGCCGATAAGGCGGCGCGTAACGGCGTATGCCTGTCATTTAGTGTTTTCGGAGGAGCCTCATTGGGCCTGCTTAAGCCCTACTACCTTAACCTTATACAACCCACCGATGGCGGTGTTATGGAAATAAAACCTGAGCGTTATAGTGAAGCAAATGCATCCCGTTTTCTTTCGCTGGACTCCATTGCCGAGGCGGCGCCCATACGCTACGGATTAAACCAAATTGAACCCATACCGGGCGTGCATGGCAAGTTTAGCCTGGATTTTGACTGGGGTAAAAAAGACGAATTTGTAAAATCGCTGGAGGCCGGGGTTATGCTTGACCTTTACTACAAGCGCATACCCATAATGGTAAACAACAGTAACCGCTTTTATAAAATAGGCCTGTACCTGGCTTTCCACTTCGGCAAGCGCTGGTAAGGGTAAACAGCGGCTTCCAATACATCTTCCTTTTCCTAATGTATCTGCCTTATTTTCAAGGGCATTAAACAACCTTTAGGGGCTTTTCCACAGTCTTAAAACACAGCAAATATGAGTTTGGTTACATCCGCCCTTATTTGTTACATTAGCATGTTACTTAAATTTAAGCATGAAAACCATCTACTCCTGTTTTAAAGCAACACTTACTGTTGCGCTAACAGTTTTGTTTACGCAGGCCTTTGCCCAGTTAAAAATTAACGAGTACAGCGCAGCTAATAAAACTACCATTGCAAGCGGCGGCAGTTATTACGACTGGTTCGAAGTTTATAACCCAACCGGGGCAGCAGTAAACATTGGCGGATGGTATTTAAGCGATGACCCTGCTGACCTTTTAAAATGGCAGGTGCCTGCAGGGGTTACTGTAAATGCAAACGGCTACCGCATTTTTTATTGCAGCGGCCGTAACGGTTTAGTAAGCGGGCAATACCACACCAACTTTAAAATAACACAGTCCGACACTTCAGAGTTTTTAATACTGAGCAACAGCAGCGGCACTATAATAGATTCAACCACTGCATTCCCTTGCCGTGCCGATCAATCGCGCGGACGTTCAACCAATGGCGGCGCTACCTGGGCTGTGTTTCAAACACCAACCCCTAATGCTACTAACACAACGCAAACAGCCTATGTAAACTATGTGCCTAAGGTGCAGTTTAGTTTAGCCGCAGGTTTCTACAGCGGCACACAGTCTGTTTCGTTAAGTTGCCCGCAGAGTAACGTAACTATCCGTTACACTACCAACGGTGCTATACCAAGTACCACTTCTACGCTTTACAGCGGCCCTATTACCGTAAGTGCTACAACAGCTTTACGCGCCCGCGCTTTTGATAACAACAACCAATACGCAGGCAGCTTTACCGAAACCAATACCTACTTCATTAACGAGAACCATACCTTACCTGTTATATCTGCCACAAGCAGCAACTTTACCAACCTGTTTAGCAGTGGCCAGGATATAACCGGCACCATGGAATTCTTTAGCACCGCCGGCCAACAGGTGTTTGAAATTGAAGGCGACTTCAACAAACACGGTAATGATAGCTGGGCCTACCCGCAAAAAGGTGTAGACTTTAACGTGGAAGACGAATACGGACAAGGCGACCAGATTCAGAAGAAGATGTTCTATACATCGCCACGTAAAAAATTCAAATGGATAATCTTAAAAGCTGCTGCATCTGACAACTTCCCCGGCAACGCAGGCAGCCACCCGGCCGCACACATACGCGATGCATACATTCAAACCTTAGCAGAGAAATTTAACCTTGATGTGGACATGCGCCGCATGGACCACGCCCTGTTATTCATTAACGGCCAATACTGGGGCGTTTACGAATACCGCGAACGTGTGGATGCTGACTACTTCGATTATTACTACGACCAACAGGAACAGTATGTAGATGACCTGACCTACTGGGGCGGCCTTAATATTAAATATGGCAGCGATACGGCATGGGTAAACCTATACAACTATGTTGTGGCTAACAGCATGACCAACCCTGTTGCCTACCAGCACGTAATTGACCGGCTGGACCCCATGAGTTTGATTGACGCTACCGTGTTAAGCACCTATTCAGTAAACAGTGACTGGCTGAACTGGAACACCGCTTGGTGGCGCGGCCGCAAAATGCCAAACAATGTGCGCTGGAAATACTGGCTGTGGGATATGGACAACACCTTTAACCTTGGGCAAAACTATACCGGTTGGCCTAATGGTACGGGCATGAATGCTGACCCATGCGATGTTGACCAGGCAGGTTATAACGACCCCAACATTGGGCCCAATGAAGGACACATTGTGATTTTAAATAAACTACGGCAGAACCCGCAGTTTGAACAGATGTATATTAACCGTTATGCCGATTTGATTAATACCATTTTTGCCTGTCCGAATATGCTGGCGCACTTTGATACAATGATTGCCCGCATACAACCGGAAATGCAGCGCCAATGTACGCGTTGGAGCGGCAGCTATAGCGCATGGATGACCAACGTGAATTTTATGCGTAACCAGATAAGCGGACGTTGCAATGCCATTAGCGGTGGCCTTATTACCTGTTACAACTTAACAGGGCCATATGCGGTGGCCGTAAATGTTTTCCCTGCTTGTGCCGGCGATGTTACCGTTAACTCTTTGCATCCTGATCAATATCCTTTCCATGGCAATTATTATGGTGGAGTAAATCAATCCTTAAAAGCTAACCCGGCACCCGGCTGGCAGTTCGACCATTGGCAAATGACGCATACGCCATCGCCAAATACTACTACGGATAGTATTTGGTTTGACCTGAGCAATGCGGGCGATTCCATAACAGCGGTGTTCACTCAAATCAATCCTACACCAGGCACGCTGTATGTAAACATAAAAGGGCTTAACCCCGGCACTGTTACCATTAACGGTACGCCCGTTGCCGATAACCAAACCTATACCTACACCCTAGGCACGCAATTAAACGTAGTGGCAACACCTGTTCCAGGTTGCACCTTCTACCAATGGCAGCCTAAGCATACTTTGGTTTATCCAATTGATACAGCTGAAACCGGTTACATGTGTTTCCGCGAGAATGATACATTGAAAGTTGTGTTTGATGATTGCTTAATTGCTGCGGATTCTTTAACCGTAATTATTCAGCAACCATCCTACGGTTCAGTAACTATTAACAGCATTCCTGTTTCTATTTCTCCGGTAACCGTTCCTGTAAACCCTGGCACGCTGCTTAACCTGGTAGCTACGCCTAATGCCGGCTATACCTTCAGCAATTGGCAAACCTTCCATCACACCATCAATCCTAACAACACTTCTGCTACGGCAAGCTTTACCTTTAACCAGCGCGATACCTTGTATGCTATCTTCCTGCCGCCCGATACATTTGATTTAACCGTAATGGTTAACCCTGCAGGGGGTGGTAATGTAAGCGTTAACGGCACTACGCCGCCGGCTTACCCTACGGTTATGAAGTTTGTAAATGGTACGGCGCTTAACCTTCAGGCAGTGGCCAATACCGGTTACACATTTACTAACTGGACCATACTGCACCACACACTGAATCCTAACAACACTTCCTCAAACGCCAACTTTAGCATTACGCAGGACGACACCCTTACCGCCATATTTACGGCGAACCCTGTGCCCGATACATTTAACTTAACGGTAATGGTTAATCCATTGGCCGGAGGTAACGTAAGCGTAAACGGCACTACGCCGCCTGCGTATCCAACGGTATTACAGTTTGTTGATGGCACCCTGCTCAACCTGCAGGCTGTTGCCAATACAGGTTATACCTTTACCAACTGGGTATTACTGCATCACACAGTAAACCCTAACAATACTTCAGCAAACGCCAGCTTTACAATTACACAGGATGATACCCTGTTGGCTAACTTCACCGTTAATACCACGCCCGATACATTTAAGCTTACAGTAATGGTTAACCCGGCACTGGCAGGCGATGTAACTATTAATGGTGTAACGGCAGCAGCCTACCCAATAGTTTATAACTATGTTGATGGCACCTTGCTGAACATTACCGGAAATGCAGCTGCAGGTTTCACGTTTAATAACTGGACACTGCTGCACCATACCGTTAGCCCTTCCAACACCGCTAACCCCGGCAGCTTTGTTATTACACAGGATGACACCCTAACGGCCAACTTTACGGTTAACCCCGCGCCCGATACATTTAATTTAACCGTAATGGTTACACCAACGGGCGGCGGTAATGTTACCGTAAATGGCAACACGCTTGGCACCTATCCTATTACGCTGCAGTTTGTTGATGGCACTTCTATTAACATTTCCGAAGTGGCCAATACCGGTTTCAGCTTTATTAACTGGACTCTGCTAAACCACACCCTTAACCCTAATAACACGGCTGCCACTGCTAACTTTGTAATACATGCTGATGATACCTTAACCGCCAATTATGTGGTAGTGCCAAACATTTACGACCTGGTATTGCAGGCCGTACCGGCAAATGGAGGAACGATGGTGGTTAACGGAACAACCTACAGCACCTTCCCTACTACCATTCAGGTAACTGAAGGCACTGTGATGAATGCAAGCCAATCGCCTACAGCGGGCTTCCTGTTTACCAACTGGAATTTGGTGTACCAAACATTGAACCCTAACAACACCGCTAACCCGGTAAACTTTACCATGATGCAGAGCGACACCTTGTATGCGTATTACAACATCGCTCCGCCTGATACTTTCTCTATAGTTGTAGATGTGAAACCAAATATTTTTGCCGGTGATGTTGCCGTGGCAGGCTTTACGCCGCCTAACCATCATTATCCTTATGTGTTCTACTTCCCTGAAGGTACAAATGTTGATTTTGATGCTACGGGGTTAAATGCTTACACCTTCAGCCATTACGATTTTATTTATCACACCCCTCAACCTAACGCCAACCAGTCGGTAGTATTCATTAACGTGCAGCAGCCCGATACGGTAATTGCTTACTTTAATGAAGGCACAAACACCACCGACAGCGCCGTGCAGGTACTGGTGCCAAGCGCATTCAGCCCCGATGGTAGCGGCGTTAACGATGTATTCCGCGTGTTCACTATTCCTCCCGGCAGTTTCTTTGAGGAATACAACATGCAGATTTACAACCGCTGGGGTCAAAGAGTATTTGAATCAAACAGCCAGGGTCACGGATGGGCCGGCGACTTCAACGGCAAGAAATGCGAAATGGGCGTTTACAGCTACATCTTAACAGGTAAATTGCTTAACGGAGAAGAAATTAAAAAGAAAGGCGCCGTTACCCTATTGCGCTAAACAACTAACATACATTTGAAAGGCAGGACACAGTTCCTGCCTTTTTTATTTGTTTCGTAGTGTAAACTTCAGCAATGAAATTTTTGGTACAACTTTCGGTTTGCTTCCGCTTGCTGTTATACAGCGGCCTTAGTATACATGCGCAAACCCTGTTTTTTAACGGCACTGTTTATACTGTAGATTCTTCCTTTAGTAAGGTAAATGCAGTAGTAGTAAAGGAGGGCAGAATAGTGTTTGCAGGCGATGAAAAGCAGGCACGTCAAAAATTTACGTTCACAAAGGAAGTGAACCTGCAAGGCAGGTTTATGTATCCCGGCTTTATTGATGGTCATTGCCATTTTTATGGCTATGCTACTGATTTAGATAAGTGCGATTTAACCGGAACAAAATCATGGAAGGAAGTTTTAGATAAACTTCAGCAACACGCTAAACAACATCCTGATGGTTGGTTGTTTGGCAGAGGTTGGGACCAAAATGATTGGAAGGTAAAGGAGTTCCCTACGCGCTATGAGTTAGACAAACTTTTTCCTGACAGGCCGGTCTTTCTTTTGCGCATTGACGGACACGCCGCTTTAGCCAACAAAAAGGCCTTAAAAATGGCAGGTGTTAATGCTGAAATGAAAGTAGGCGGCGGAGAAATAAAACTGGCAAACGTGCCGGGCGAAGGAGAATGGATTGACCCGCATAACCGCTACGAGGTTGGAGATGCCAACTTCCCCTTCCCGGCACCCACCGGTATGCTTATAGATAATGCCATGGACTTGGTGCGCAAAATAATTCCTGAAACTTCTGCTGAAAAAACAGCAACCTTATTACAACAGGCGCAGCAAAACTGCTTTGCAGTCGGCTTAACCACGGTTAGCGATGCAGGCCTCACCAAAGAGAATATCTTTTTGTTGGATACCCTGCAAAAACAAGACAAACTACAAATGCGCGTGTATGCCATGGTTGGCGATTCCACACCCAGCAAAGAATATTTCTACAGCCACGGCAAATACAAAACAGATTTTTTAAATGTATGCAGCTTTAAGTATTATGCTGATGGGGCCCTTGGCTCGCGCGGTGCAAAACTTAAACAACCGTACAACGATGTTGCCACAAGCGGATTTTTACTGAGCAGTGAGGAATATTTTTTAGCAGAAGCGAAAAAGTGTTTGCAACACGGTTTTCAAATGAACACACATTGCATAGGCGATTCAGCCAACGCGCTAATGCTTAAAGTTTATGGCGAAGTATTAAAAGGGAAGAATGATAACCGCTGGCGTATAGAACATTGCCAGGTGGCGGATAGTATAGACATGCCCTTGTTCGGAAAGTATTCCGTAATCCCTTCCGTTCAACCTACACATGCTACAAGCGATATGTATTGGGCCGAAGACCGTTTAGGAAAGAACAGAATGAAAGGCGCCTATGCCTATAAGCAACTGTTGCAACAAAACGGCATGGTAGCCAACGGCAGCGATTTTCCGGTAGAAAGCATCAATCCTCTATTTGGCTTTTATGCCGCAGTGGCGCGCAAAGACCAAAAAGACTTTCCTGCCACCGGCTTCCAAAAAGAAAATGCTTTAAGCCGCGAAGAAGCTTTGCGCGGCATGACAATTTGGGCAGCCTTTGCCAACTTTGAAGAAAAAGAAAAGGGAAGTATTGAAGCCGGAAAATTTGCCGACTTTGTGATATTGGAGAAAGACATTATGCAGGCTCCTGAAAACGAACTATACAAAATAAAAGTGCTGCAAACCTGGCTGAACGGCAAAATGGTTTTTAATAGCGCGCATTAAAATTCTTTCACTTCTTCTGCTTAAATTCTTCATCTTTAATTTTCTAAACCCCTAAGAGCATGTCCACTACACAGGCAAACTTATTGGCCGATACCTACGAAATGTCGTACGGGCTTGTGCGTTTTTATATGAGCAAACTAAAAGAAGCCGACCCTTATAAAGAATGGGAAGTGAACGGCGTTAAACTCAACAGCGTGGCCTGGATGGCCGCGCATCTTTGCTGGAGCGAAAACTTCCTGTTGCTTATCGGCACAGGCGGCCCTTCGGTTAATATTGAATGGTTGAACCATTATCGCCTGGGCGCTGACGGAACCTTCCACCAACCGGAAGTGGACCTTAAAACCTTTTTAGACCAGCGCAAAACCATACACGAAGCAGCAATGGCGCACATACGCACTATAAGCGATGAAGATTTGATGAAAGAGAATTTAATAGGTGCCGACTTTGGAACCGGTAACACTATTAAAGTAGTAATTCAACACGCCATCCGCCACGAGGCTACACATGCCGGGCACTTAGGCTGGCTATGTAAAATCAACGCTTCTAAAACTATATAACAACAACACCCCAATGAAAAAACTCCTTGCCCCTTTCCTGGTTCTTTTATTAGCATCCTGTAACAATAGTATGAATACAAAGAAGACGTACACAGCCGATGAAATGGCAGCCGAATCAAAAAAGGTAAATGACTTTTTAGATAAAAAATTTGACGAGCAGGTAGCCCGCCATCCTGAATTTGCTTCCAACCTTGGCCTTAAAACCGGTTACGATAGTTGGGACGACCGCAGCGATGCAGCAATGGATAAGGAAATCGCCCTGCACAAAGCGGAATTCGATTCGCTGAAAAAGAATTTCAACCTTGATGCGCTGGACGATCAAACAGCGCTTAGCATAAAAATGCTGCAGGAAGATATTAAGCGCACGGAAGAAGGCCTTCGCTGGAGGCATCACGGCTACACAATTACGCAGTTGCAGGGCCCGCATAACGATTTACCGGCATTCCTTATTAACGTTCACCGTATCGACTCGCTTTCTGATGCGGAAGCTTATATAAGCCGTTTGAAAAAACTGGAAGGTGTTTTTGATCAAACCTTAGATGATTTGAAAAAGAGTGAAGAAGTAGGCGCCATACCACCTTACTTTACTTTCCACTATGTAACTGATGATTTGAAAAGCTTTATTGCGGGCCTTGATAAAAAAGATGGTTCTAACATTCTCTTATCCGATTTCAGTAGCAAGGTAGATGCGCTAAGTATTGATAAAGCGAAAAAGGATGAGTTAAAAAACACAGCGGCTGAAGTTTTAAAAACTACCGTTAAAGCATCCTATCAAAAGCTATTAGACTACTGGTTACAACTGGAGCCGAAAGCAAAAGAGAAAGGCAGCAATGGTGTTTGGGGCTTAAAAGATGGTGATGCATACTATGCCTATTCATTGCAATGGCACACTACTACTACCATGACGCCCGATGAAGTATTTAAAACAGGAGAAGACGAAGTAGCCCGCATACAAAACGAAATGCGCGCAATTATGAAAAAGGTGAATTACAAAAATGATTCGCTGCAGGACTTTTTTGAATTTGTGCGCACCGACCCCCAGTTTAAATACAGCAACGATGCCAAAGGCAAAAAAGAAATTGTGGACGATGCCAATCGGTATATCGATAGCATGCGCCTTAAACTGCCTGAGTTGTTTGGCACTTTACCTAAAGCGCCATTGGTAGTAAAGTTGGTAGAAGCCTTCCGCGAGAAAAGCGCCGGTGGGGCCTTTTACGAAGACCCAAGTGCCGATGGCAGCCGCCCCGGCCGTTATTATGTAAATACGTATAACATGGATGATGAGCCCAAGTACCAAATGGAAGCGCTTACTTACCACGAAGCGATACCGGGCCACCACATGCAAATTGCTATTGCACAGGAACTGAAGAACGTTCCCAAATTCCGGCGCTATGAATTTTTCACTTCTTATATAGAGGGCTGGGCTTTATATGCAGAGTACCTTGGTAAGGATGTAGGAAAATATGAAGACCCCTATTCCGATTTCGGAAGGTTAAGTATGGAAATTTTCCGCGCGGCACGCTTAGTGGTTGATGTGGGTATACATTACAAACACTGGACCCGCGAACAGGCCATTGACTACTTTACGCATAACACGGCCAACGCCAAAGGCGATATTGAAAAAGAAATTGAGCGCTACTTCTTATGGCCTGGCCAGGCTACCGGTTATAAAATTGGTATGCTTAAAATATTGCAATTGCGCCAACATGCCGAGAAAGAGTTGGGCAGCAAGTTCGATATCCGCCAATTTCATGATGTGGTACTTACCAATGGCGCCGTTTCATTAACCACCCTTGAAGACCTGGTGAATAAATGGATTGACAAGGTTAAAGCAGCTAAGTAAGCGGCCGGTTGATAATTATCACAATACGTAATGCCTCGTCCGTTATACATTTAGGGCTTATCACATGAAAAAGGTCGCCTTCATTATACATGGTAAACTGCGCACTAAGGAAAAACTGCAGCAACAAATTCTGCAGCATTTTTCCGAAGGGTATAAAGTGCAGTTTTTAATAACCCAGCAACCGGGGCACTCCATAAGTCTTGCAAAACAAGCTGCCCTGGATGGCTATACTTATATTATATGCTGCGGCGGCGATGGCAGCCTTAACGAATGTGCCAATGGCATAATGCAGAGCGGCCTTGCCGATAAAGAAGAAATTAAACTGGGCCTTTTACCCGGCGGCAGCGGTAACGACTTTATTAAAACCATAAAGTCCGCCTCTACTGTTCAGGAACTGAAGAACACCATTGAGCATAATAAGAGTAAGCGTATTGACCTTGGCCTGGCCCGCTTTACCTCTACCGATGGAAAAGATACCAGCCGCTACTTTATTAATATAACCGATGTAGGCATGGGCGGTGTAGCAGTTGAGCGCTTAAACCGCACTACCAAAATGTTCGGCGCAATGGCGGCATACCAGTATGCTATAGTTACCAGCCTTATCAGTTATAAAAAGCACCCCATAACCGTTACCGGCGATACCTTTACCTGCCAGGGAAGGATGATGAATTTTTTTGCCGCCAACGGTGCCTGGTTGGGTAGCGGCCTGGGGGTTAGTCCCGATTCAAGCCTTGATGATGGCCTGTTAAACGCCATTGCCATAGGCGATGTTAGTGTAATGGACTATTTGAAATACCTGCCCGATATAAGAAAAGGAAAGAAAATCATTCACCCCGAAGTGCACTACCACACCTGCAAAGAGCTTACTATTCAATCATCTGTAGGCCCCCTACCTATTGATATGGATGGCGAATTTGTAGGTTATTCACCTATGAAAGTTAAAGTTATCCCCGCCGCTATAAACTTTATCGTTTAGTTCTTATTTTTCCACATAGCCCGCTGCAAAAACGAAATTTTCGCAGAAAGTTTCATCTTTGACCTGTGCGAAGCGATTACTAACGAAAAAGTGATGAATGAGTTTATTCGATAAATGTTACAACTGGAACGACGCCGATTTAACCAAAGAGAAAGGGGTTTACCCTTACTTCCGCCCTATTGAAGAAAGCGAAGGCCCCACTGTTATGATGGAAGGCCGCAAGGTGGTTATGGCCGGTTCTAATAATTACCTGGGCCTCACCGCCCACCCCAAAGTAAAGGAAGCCGCCGTTAACGCCCTTAAAAAATACGGCACAAGCTGTTCAGGTTCCCGTTTCCTTACCGGCACCATTGACCTCCACATTCAACTGGAAAATAAGATTGCGAAGTTCATGGGTAAAGAAGCCGCCCTGCTTTTCAGCACCGGTTACCAGGCCGGCCAGGGGGTTATCTTCCCCCTAATAAGCAAAGGCGATTACGTACTAAGCGATAAGGACAACCACGCCAGCATTGTGGCGGGTAACCTTATGAGCGCCTCCTTACATGCTCATATCGTTCGCTACAAGCATAATGATATGCAGGACCTTGAACGCAGGCTTGAAAAAATACCTGCTGAGGCCAACAAATTGATTGTTACCGATGGTGTTTTCAGCGCCCACGGCCTGGTAGTAAACATGACCGGCATAGTAGAGCTGGCAAAAAAATACGGCGCGCAAATACTGGTAGATGATGCCCACGGCTTTGGCGTTTTAGGCCCCGATGGCAAAGGCACGGTACACCACTTTGGTGCCGAAAAGGACGTTGACCTTATTGTATGTACTTTCAGCAAAACACTGGCCTCTATAGGTGGCTTTGTGGTTGGTGAAGAGCGCGTTATTAATTATTTGAAACATAAATCACCTGCGCTTATTTTCTCGGCTTCTCCTACCCCGGCCTCTGTTGCCGCAGCCGATGCAGCCCTTGATATATTGATTGAACAACCTGAACTGGCAACCCGCGTGCGCAAAAATGCCGACCGCGTTCGCCAGGGCCTTCGCGAATCGGGCTTTAATGTAATTGATGGCGAGGCCGCCATTGTGCCTGTAATTATTGGCGACGACCAAAAAACATTTGCCATTTGGAAAATGCTGTATGAAGAAGGCGTGTTTGTAAATGCCTTCATATCGCCGGCAACCCCTCCGGGCATGCAAATGCTGCGCACCAGTTACATGGCCACACACGAAAATCACCACCTTGATTACATAGTGGACAAATTCCAGAAAATAGGTAAGCAATTGGATTTGCTTAACCGCGATATCGTTATTCAACATTAAGCCAACAACACTTTAACCCTGATACGTTCATGAAACAACGTCACTACTATTATATAGAAGGGAAAGATCCCGCTAATCCATCCCAGTTAAAATATACACGCCGCCAAATTGAGTGCGATGATGCTTTTGAAGGAGAACTGGTAATGCTCTCCTTCCCCATCAGTTTACTAAGCGAAATAAGTGCAGTGCTCTCGCATTTTCACCTGCGCGATGATGCCGAATACTTTTACAGCGAGTGTAAAGAAGTGGTTAGCGTACCCGAGAAACACATGAATGAAAAAGGCGAGGGTAAGTTGACCTTCCAGAGCTACTTTCATAAGTTTCCCGATTCGGTTAACAGCTTTTTTGAGGATGCTAAAGTGGTTGTAATACTACACCCGCAGGAATCTAAAAACAGCAACAAGCGCGATTACAATATGATTGGTTATATACACGCCAATCACATTGATTTTACTTCGCCTGATGGTCAGCTTCACAAGGGTTATTACTACAACGTATTGCGCCTTAGCGAGCAAACCGTAGATGGCAAAGCTATTTACCGCCGTAAACGCATCTTCACTACTATGTTCAGCATACTGCTGGATATTGTAACCTTAGAGGATATACACTTTGTGTACGCCAGCATGGGCCGCGAAAACCAGGCCATTAACGATGCGCTTAAAATGAACAGCCAGCGCCACGGTAAGTTTTTCGAAACTTTCCCTATGCGTACCAATACGCACATCAACCTTATTTTTGGTAGCAGCAGCGCCGCGCAAAAATTGGTAGATATATCAGATAACAAAGATGCGCTGCGCGAATATTACAGGCGCATACAGGACCTTCGCACCAACTTTGTGTTTAACCAAATACATACTGAAAAGAATTTTTTCAATATGCTGGACCGCATTTTTGGTTCATCGCCTACCAGCCGTGTTTACATGCTACCCGATAAAGCCGGCAATATGGAGGCTGCAGGTTTTATCATAAACTGGGGCGATTACATGCACCTTAAACTGCAAAACCCTAAAGGCTTCTTTAAGTTTATTGATGCCCTGAAAATAACCGATAAAATTCTTTACCCTACCCTGTTAGTTGGTTCGCAAAACGGAGTAAAACAGTTATTGAAAGGCGCTGCGCACAAATACCGCAAGGAACACGGCGTACAAGTAAGCTTATTGGCAGGCTACGAGGGCGACCCTTACTTCGATGTAAAAAAGAGCATTGTTTACGACCCGTATTTGTTCTTTGTTATTTACGACAGGCCTGAACAATACAGCGATATGAAAAACCACAGTAAAGATACCTCCGGCCAGGTGCGTATCTATATTGAATCGCCAATGTTGTAATACCAAATAGATTAACAATCAAAACCCATAGTTGTAATAAATACGAATTCCCCATGAACACAAAACACCTCGCCGGCCTTGCGCCCATAATTATGTTTACCCTGATTCTTTGCGCCTGCGTAAAGAAAAATAAGTTCGACTCTGATGCTGCTACCAGCTACTCTACTGCCGATAACCTGTTTAAGGATGTAAGCAAAGTGATAGAAAATGCAGCGAACGAAAACAACCTTAGCGGCAAAACCGATGGCACACAAAGCCTTTGCGCTACGGTTACACTTAACCCTAACGATTTTACCACCTTTCCTAAAACAGTAACTGTTGATTTTGGCACACTGGGTTGTACGGACCAATACGGTGTTAACCGTCGTGGTATGGTTACTGCTGTATTTACTGATTACCTGCACAACCCCGGCGCACACGTTCAGGTAACATTCCAGAATTACTACGTTAATTCAGTAAAGTTAGAAGGCACTTATAACCTGGCTAACACCAGCCCTAACAGCAACAGCCGTACGTTTAACGATACTATAACCAACGGTAAAGCAACCACGCCTGATGGTAAATATTGCACCTGGAATGCTACGCGCAGTTCAACACAAACCGGTGGCTTCGGCACCCTTGCTATTTTAGATGATGAATACACCGGTCAGGGCCAAAGCACAGGCATTGGTTTCAATGGCAAAAACTTTAACTCACATTCTGATAATGTGGTATGGAAGTTAGCTTGTCGCTATTTGGTTAGCGGCACAGTAACCGTTTACAGCAATAACGACCCTAAACCTGTAATTATAGATTTCGGCAACGGAGGCTGCGATAATAAATTCCATGCTTCATACGATATCTACAATGCTGACCTAACCTTCTGGTATTAAAACAAAGGCCGTCAAATTCATATAGCCTCTGATTTTTTCAGGGGCTTTTTTTATTACTCATCGGAAATTTTTACCGTTGAAAATCAAGCTTTTCGGTCTTTACGTCACCTATTTAACATACGCAACTGACAAATTGTAATTATTACACATTTGGAAAGCAATTTGCCAAATCAAGCGTTAGAAAATAGGAACACTTAAGCATAAGAATATGAACGCAAATAATTTTACAACCAAGGCTTTAGAGGCATTAAGCAATGCGCAACAGGAAGCCTTTAATAACAGCCATCCGCAGTTAGAAACCCTGCACATGCTAAAAGGCATGTTAGATGCAGATACTGATTCGCTACCCTTCTTATTAGAGAAAGCCGGAGTGAATCGCAACATACTTTTGGGTAAAGTAGAAGAGCGCTTAAAGAAGATGCCTAAAATTTCGGGGCAGGCATCCGACCTTATTCCCTCGCAAGCCTTTGGCAAGTTATTACTGCAAAGCAATAAGCTTATAAAGGAGTTTGAAGACAATTACGTAAGCGTAGAAATTCTGTTGTTAGCCATGCTGACCATTGGCGATGACACTTCAAAACTTTTGAAAGAAACCGGTCTTGAAGAAAAGAAACTGCGCCAGGCAATATTGGAGCTTCGCCGCGGCACAAAGGTAAATGAACAAAGCGCTGATGCACGCTATAATGCATTAGATAAATATGCCATTAATTTAAATGCACAGGCAAAAAGCGGTAAGCTGGACCCTGTTATTGGCCGCGATGAAGAGATACGCCGTGTAATGCACATCCTTTCGCGCAAAACAAAAAACAACCCTTTGCTGGTTGGTGAACCCGGTGTAGGTAAAACAGCCATTGCCGAAGGTATTGCCCACCGTATAGTTAAAGGCGATGTGCCCGAGAACCTGAAGAACAAAGTAATATTTACGCTGGATATGGGCGCTTTAATGGCCGGTGCCAAATACCGTGGCGATTTTGAAGAGCGCTTAAAGTCGGTAGTAAAAGAAGTAAAGGAAAGCGATGGCCGCATCATTCTGTTTATTGATGAGATACACACCTTAGTAGGTGCAGGCGCCACCGAAGGCGCCATGGATGCCGCCAATATTATTAAGCCTGAACTTGCCCGCGGTGAGTTACGCGCTATTGGTGCTACTACTTTAAATGAATACCAGAAATATTTTGAAAAGGATAAAGCGCTGGAACGCCGTTTCCAAAAAGTAATGGTGGAAGAACCCAGCCCTGAAGATGCTATCTCTATACTGCGTGGTTTAAAAGAGCGTTACGAAAACCACCACAAGGTAAAAGTGAAAGACGATGCTATTATAGCAGCTGTTACTTTAAGCGACCGTTATATAACCGAACGTTTTTTACCGGACAAAGCCATTGACCTAATTGACGAAGCCGCAGCTAAGTTGCGTTTGGAAATGGACTCCTTACCTGAAGAGTTGGATGAAATTGAGCGCCGCATAATGCAGATTGAAATTGAGATTGAAGCAATCAAACGCGAGAATGATGAACGCAAGCTGAAGGAGTTAAACGAGGAATTGGCCAACCTTAAAGAAAGCCGCAACCAGTTTAAAGCCAAGTGGCAAAGCGAAAAAGAGATTGTAGATAAAATTACCGCCCGCCGCCGCGATATTGAAAACATGAAGCTGGACGCTGAACGTTTAGAGCGCGAGGGCGACTACGGCAAAGTAGCCGAAATACGCTACGGCAAAATAAAAGAGGCCGAAACCGACATTAAAGAGTTGGACAAGAAGCTGGCCGAAATCTCCCCTGAAAAACGTTTACTGCAGGAAGAAGTAACCACTGAAGATATAGCGGCTATAGTAGCCAAATGGACGGGCATACCTGTAGCGCGAATGCTGGAAGGTGAAAAAGAAAAACTGCTACACCTTGAAGACCGCTTGCAGGAACGCGTTAAAGGCCAGGATGAAGCTATTGAAGCAGTGGCTGATGCCATACGCCGTAGCCGTGCAGGTTTACAAGATGAACGTAAGCCAATTGGTTCATTCCTGTTCCTGGGCACTACCGGTGTAGGTAAAACCGAGTTAAGCAAAGCTTTAAGCTACATACTGTTTAACGATGAGCACGCCATGGTGCGTATTGATATGAGCGAATACCAGGAGAAACATGCGGTTAGCCGTTTGGTGGGTTCTCCTCCGGGTTATGTTGGTTACGATGAAGGTGGCCAGTTAACCGAGGCCGTGCGCCGCCGCCCTTACAGTGTAATTCTGTTTGATGAAATTGAAAAGGCGCACCCTGATGTGTTCAATATATTGTTGCAGGTGTTAGATGATGGCCGCCTAACGGATAACAAAGGCCGCACCGTAAACTTTAAGAATACGGTAATTATTATGACCTCCAACATAGGCTCTGATATTATACAACGCAACTTTGAGCATGTAAAAGATGAGAATTTGTTCGCCGTGTTGGAAACAACTAAGCTGGAAGTAATTGAACGGTTGAAGCAAATGGTTCGCCCTGAGTTTTTGAACCGTATTGATGAAATAGTGATGTTCCGTCCGCTGATGAAAAAGCAGATACGCCAGATAGTGGACCTTCAGTTACACAACCTGCAGGACCTTCTTCGTCAAAAAGAAATGGAACTGCAAATTACCGATGCCGCACTGGATTGGTTAGGCGAGCAGGGCTTCGACCCGCAATACGGTGCAAGGCCGCTTAAGCGCACTATTCAAAAAGAAATAGTAAACCGCATATCTAAAATGATACTAAGCGGCGAAGCGCAAAAAGGCGATACTATAATTGTGGATTCCAACGCCGCAGAGTTGATATTCATATCAACCAAAAATAAGAAAGCAGCACCCTAACAGCAATGGTTCCTAAACAAGAGCTCACACCAAACCATTTTGAATAATTGCAGGATTCTTCTTTATTTTTAATCAATGAAACTAATTTCCAAAAATCCGGGTACTTTTTTTATTCTAGGGTTCTTCACTTTACTTGCTGTTGAAGTTCTTGCCGTGTACTACATAATGCCTATGCCTGGTAGCCAAAATGGAAATCATGTTGAATTATCATACACCATTAACCGAAATATATGGCCGCCCCGTATTTTGTCTACTATTCTAATGCTCGCTTCTCTTTGGTTTATTATGAAAGCGAGACCCGTATGGAAAATGGTCCCTGCTGTTGTAGGTTCGCTTTTTATCGGCTCCGTTTTCTACCTCACCAACTTCATAATGAGAGCGGATAAAATGTTCTACCAACCAACCGTTAAAAGAATGTGGCCTTTGGGAAAAAATCAAATTGAAAACGAACGTTTGGTACTAGGCATTACCGTTGGAGGCGAATCACGTGCCTACCCACTAAATATTATTGCCTATCACCATGAAATACGCGATAGTATTGCTGGTCGACCTATAATAGTAACTTACTGTTCCGTATGCCGCACAGGCAGGGTATTTAGCCCCATAGTTAATGGCAAGGTTGAAACATTTCGCTTGGTTGGCATGGATCAGTTTAATGCCCTTTTTGAGGATAGCGAAACCAAAAGTTGGTGGCGACAGGCGACAGGCGAATGTGTAGCTGGTCCTTTAAAAGGAAGCTGTTTACAAGAAATACCGACACAGCAGACCACATTAGCCGTTTGGGAAAGTATGTACCCGGCAACCTTAGTTCTTCAAGCAGATAATTTATTTTCGAAAGAATATAATGCGCTTAAAGGATTTGACAACGGTACATCCAAAGGAGGCCTAACAGGCACCGATACTGTAGCCGGAAAACCCAAATCATGGGTAATAGATGTTACATATAACGGAAGCGAAAAAATATATGAGTGGAATATACTAAAACAAAAACGTATTATACAGGACACATTAGGCAATGTCTTTCCCTTATTGATTATTGAACCAGATAATCTTTCCTTTCATGTATTTAACCGCATGGTTAATGGCAGCGTATTGCAATTTGCATATGATGAACATACTGTCACACTTACTGATACCTCCGGATCAGTGTGGAATTTAAAAGGAGATTGCCTTTCGGGACCTTTTCAGGGGAAAAATTTACATCTGTTGAGCGCTTACCAAGAATTTCGTCATTCTTACATGTCTTTCCACTCTACAGCAGCTATATATAAACCCTGAGCCTGACCAAATTCTTTATTTTCACCGGCAAATTGGTGAAATGGCGAATTACCTTATTAAAGGAGCGAGAATAATTAATGAAGGGAAGATTATAGATGCTGATGTATTAATTCGCGACCAACGGATTGAACGGATTGATAAAGGCTTTAGTGTAAAGTTTAAGGTGAATGAAATTAATGCCGAAGGCTTGCATTTAATGCCCGGCATTATTGATGACCAGGTCCATTTTCGCGAACCCGGCTTAACGCATAAAGCTACTATTTACACAGAAGCCCGTGCAGGCGTAGCCGGTGGTGTTACCTCCTTTATGGAAATGCCCAATGTAAATCCGCCAAGTGTTACTATTCCGCTATTGGAAGACAAATACAAAATCGCCTCGCAAACATCTTTGGCTAACTATTCCTTTTACATGGGCACCAACCACGAAAACCTTGGTGAACTGCTAAAGGTGGATGGTAAAAACATTTGCGGCATAAAAATATTTATGGGCTCTTCCACCGGTGATATGCTGGTTGATGACCCTTGCTTACTGGAAAAGATTTTCAGGGAGAGGGCAGACCTGTTGATTGCTACGCATTGCGAAGATGATAAGTTAGTGAAACAGCGCCTTGAAGAATATAAAGCAAAGTACGGCGAAGACATTCCAATGGAGTGCCATGCCGAAATACGTAACGAGCAGGTTTGTTTAAACTCGTCTACGTTGGCCGTTCAATTAGCTAAAAAGTATAACAGCCGCCTGCACATTCTGCATATCTCAACAGCCGACGAAATTTCATTATTCACCAACGAAATACCTTTAGAGGAAAAGCGCATTACGTCCGAAGTATGTGTGCATCATCTTTGGTTTGATAAAAGCGACTATGCACGCTTGGGAAGCAAAATAAAGTGCAACCCTGCTATTAAAGATTCGCACCACAAACCACTGTTGTTTGAGGCCATGATGAATGATACTATTGATGTTATTGCTACCGACCATGCACCGCATACTATAGACGAGAAGAATCAAACCTACCTGAAAGCGCCTGCAGGTTTACCGCTATTGCAACACAGCCTAAACGTTATGCTGGAGTTTTATCACCGCGGTCAGATTTCGTTAGAGAAGATAGTGGACAAAATGTGCCATAAGCCTGCGGTATGTTTTCAAATAGCCGAGCGCGGCTATTTACGCGAAGGTTACTTTGCCGATATGGCTTTGGTTGACGTAAATAAAAAGTGGACCGTTTCAAAAGAGAACATTCTGTTTAAATGCGGTTGGAGCCCGTTTGAAAACTACGAGTTTACCGGCGCGGTAAACAAAACCTTTGTAAGCGGCCACCTGGCTTATGATAACGGCACCTTCGATGAAACTGTAAAAGGCCTTCGTCTTTCCTTTAACCGTTAAGCATTATGAATATCCTGCTGATTGAACCCTTCCTTACCGGCTCACACAAAAAGTGGACGGAGGAGTTAAAGCAGTTCAGCAGCCACCACATCGAAATTTTATCGCTGCCCGGTTACCATTGGAAATGGCGCATGCACGGCGGTGCCGTAACCCTGGCACAAATAGCCAACAGCAAAAAGGAATATCATAACTACGATTTAATTCTGGCAACTGATATGCTGGACCTCAATCTGTTTATGTCCTTAACAGCCTCATGGTCCGCCAAAATTCCCACGGCCCTTTACTTTCACGAAAACCAATTGACTTATCCCTGGAGCCCTACCGATGAAGATGTAAAACTGAAGCGCGACAACCACTATGCTTTTATCAATTATACTTCTGCACTTCGTGCCAATACGGTTTTCTTCAACTCCGCTTATCATCAAAACTCCTTCTTAAATAATCTTCCGCTCTTTCTAAAAGCATTTCCTGATTACAACAACACCGAAACTATTGAAGCTATAAAACGCAAGAGTTCGGTGCTGCCTTTAGGAATGGATTTAAAGAAGCTGGACACCTTTAAGCCGGCAGGTATGGAGAAACCTATGCGCGCCGTAATACTGTGGAATCACCGCTGGGAGTACGACAAAAACCCTGAGCAATTCTTTACAGCCCTAACTGATATTGCGGACAGGGGTATTGATTTCCGCCTGGTGGTTTTAGGTGAGCGCTATGAAAAATACCCGCCGGTGTTCGACTTTGCTAAAGAAAAACTGGCCGATAAAATCCTTCACTTCGGTTATGCTGATACCTATGCAGAATACGCCAAATGGCTGTGGATGGCCGACCTGCTGCCCGTAACTTCCTTTCAGGATTTTTTTGGCGGCAGCGTGGTAGAGGCTATGTATTGCAACTGCGTGCCCTTTTTACCTAAGCGTCTGGCTTACCCCGAACATCTGCCTGAACAATACCACAACACCTATTTTTACGATAATGAAGACTTTGTAAACAAATTGCAGCGCCGCATTTGGGATATAAAATACATCCGCGTTATGGATACCCAACAATACGCCGTTAAATACCACTGGGGCAATCTTATCGCTACCTACGATTCCGCCTTTGAGGGCCTCAGGCAGAAATAAAGCCCTTTTCGGCTAAAAATCCCGTCTAATTATAAATCGTTAAGCCTAACAAAAATCATTGTAAAAAACTCGCCGAACCTTTTACATTCGCACGCTGTTTAGAATTAGTCTAAATTGCTTTTTAACAAACCGGCTTGCGTAGAATTTCTCTCATAGTTCTCTTTTTGGTGGCCTCGGCCACTGCATTTGCCAGCAAGGGCGAAGCCTCACGCATTTTAGTGCATACCCTCAATTACCTTGGGCAGGATTACAAAAACGCCGTAAAGGATGGCAAGGTCATTAATGAGGATGAGTATGAGGAGATGACGGAGTTTTGCGAGCACGGCGAGAAATACTTCAAAGAGTTTTCCGCCGATTGGAGCGATGCCGATTCCATTGCCGTTGACAGCCTGATAGAAGATTTGGTTACCCTGGTAAAAAACAAAGCCGACTACGAAATAGTGGCTAAGAAATCGCAGGAAGCCAAAATGAAAATTATAGCCATTACCGGCTTAAAGACTTTCCCTTCGCACTACCCCGATTTAGAAGCCGGCAAAAAGCTTTTTATTGAACAGTGCGCTAAATGCCATGGAAATGCAGGCTTTGGCGATGGCCCCGAAGGCTTAACCCTGGACCCTAAGCCCCGCAACTTTCACGATAACGAACGCTTGAAATTCATTTCGCCTGCCCATGCTTTTAATACTATACGTTTAGGGGTTGAAGGCACCGGCATGCGCTCACATGTTGGTCTTGAAGATGACGAGGTTTGGAACCTGGCCTTCTACGTTATTTCATTGCGCTACCCTAATGCCGATTTTGACAACAATAAAGAACTGCTGCAGAAAATTTCATTGGAAAAAATTGCGGTTTCATCAGATGTAGAGTTGGCAAAAGAGTATGGTATAGATAGCAACCAACTGGCTGCTATACGCCTTAACCGTCCACACCCAAGTAACGACCTATTTTTAAAAACCGCATTGGAGTACCTTGACCGTGCTAACCTTTACTACACTAACGCCCGCGGTGCCGATGCTTTACAGTCGGCTTCTTTAGCTTACCTGCAAGGTATAGAGCCAATAGAGTTACAGCTAAAAGCTACCGACCCTGAGCTAAGCGAAAAGTTAGAAAAACAAATTCAGCGCATTCGTAAACTCATCAACGAAAACCGCCCTATTGCTGAAGTAAACGACTCTATTAATGCAGCCAAGCAAACCATTCACGAGGTAAGCGCTGTATTAGAGAAGAAGGAATATTCCTTCTGGCTTTCCTTCTTAATGAGCATATCCATACTACTGCGCGAGGGTCTGGAGGCTTTCCTCGTTATCATGGTTATACTTTCAGTATTGAAGGCCGCTAATATTCCTAACGCACCGCGCTGGGTACATGCCGGTTGGATTACCGCTGTGTTATGCGGCCTTGTTATTTGGTTTGTTGGTTCAAAGCTTATACCCGATGGCAGCAGCATGGAATTGATTGAAGCCAGCATTTCCATACTGGCCGTAGTAATGCTGTTGTATGTGGGCTTTTGGCTGCACGGCAAAAGTGAGGCCGGCAGATGGAAAGAATACGTTAGCCGCTTAGTTAAAAACGCAGTTAGCGAGGGCAGCCTTTGGGGCCTTGCTTCTTTATCTTTCTTCGTTGTATTCCGCGAGGTATTCGAATCCGTTGTCTTCCTTTCATCCCTCAATATTGAATCAGGTGGTAAACAATCACAGGCTATTGCCCTGGGTGTGTTAATCGCTTTCTTGCTGGTATTTACACTGGCCTTTGTGGTATTGCGCTTTTCAGCAAAGTTGCCTATACCGCAATTGTTTAAAATATCTTCTATTGTAATGGCTGTGCTTGCGGTGGTTTTAGCCGGCAAAGGCATTCACTCTTTCCAGGAAATCGGCTACGTGCCTATCCACGGCTTAAGCGTTTCGCGCATTGAGTTACTGGGCATATTCCCTACAGTAGAAACCTGCCTTACGCAATTAGCCGTATTGGTTATAGTAATTCTGGTATGGAATTTAGCCGGCCGGAAACCTACTGCGAAGCCTGCTGCTTAAGGTGGTATTCCAACAACCTGTAAACCGGGTTGCGGTCCACAATCCCTAACTCGCAACCAAATTTTTCAGCCACAGCTTTTAGCTCCTCTTTAAAGAAGTAAGCAATTGACCCCACAAAGTGCACGGGGTACTGCTGGTAATTTTGGTAACAACGCACATGGTGCTGAAAGAATTCAGTAAAGCCTTCTTTGGCTAAGCCACTCATAAACTCCCTATCAGGCGTTTCGCTCATTACTTTGGCAAACGAGGCCAGGTAAATATTGGCATGCGGCTTCTTATACACGTTTTCTATAATAACTTCCTTCTCCAGCTTATACTGTTCAGCCATAATTTTCATAGTGGCTGCCGGTAGTTCATTGTAAAGAAAAAGGGAGAGCAGTTTTTTTCCGAAATGGGCCCCGCTTCCTTCATCGCCCAACACATACCCCAAACCCGGCGAGCCTTCCTGCCTCAATTCTTTACCATCGTAAAAACAGGCGTTGGAGCCTGTGCCCAAAATGCAGGCAATGCCCGGCTTACCGGTATAGGTGGCAATAGCGGCCGCATTCATATCATGGTCCACTTCAATTATGCTGGCCTTATCAAATAAACGCAACAGGGCATCGTGCACTACTTTGTTCCGTTCATCGCTGCTGCAACTGGCGCCATAAAAAAACACATGGCTGAACTTATCTTTTAAAGCATATAGCTCTTTATTTTTTACAATCTCGTTGTAGATAGATTCACTGGTATGAAACAAGGGGTTTAGTCCTATGGTTTCATAAAGTTTCCCGTCCTCAGCCAGCCAGTTTGTTTTGGTGCTGCCGCTCTCTGCAATTATTATCATTTCACTATCTATTTGTTAATTAACCGCATCTAAAATAATCCTATTTCAAAATCCTGTCTTTCATTTTACATTTAGCCACCCAAAACACCCGGCATGAAAACTTTTACACTCTTCTTTTCTCTGCTTATAGGCCTTTCGCTTAACGCCCAAAACGACCACCTCTCTCCTTCCCGCTCCCTGCTGGATGGTGCGCTGGCGCCCTTTTACCATGGCGTGGCTTCAGGCGACCCTCTTTCAGACCGCGTTATACTGTGGACCCGTGTAACCACTACCGATGTTTCAGCAAGTGTTGATTGGCAAGTGGCAGGCGATACTGCTTTTACCGCAGTAGTAAGTTCAGGTAACGTAACTGTTGACAGCAGTACCGATTTTTGTGTTAAGGTTGATGCCACAGGGCTGGTGCCTAACACCTGGTACTATTACCGTTTTAAAACCAATAATACGTACTCATGCATTGGCCGCACTCGTACTGCGCCTTTGGGCACCAATACCGATATGCGTTTTGCTGTAGTGGCCTGCTCTAACTATCAGGATGGTTTCTTTAATGCATATAAAGATATTGCTGTAAAGAACGATGTGGATGCCGTTATTCATTTGGGTGATTACTACTACGAATATGGCATTGATGATTTTACGCCGGGTGTTGACTCATCGCGCCTGCATGAACCGCAAACCGAAATTTTAACGCTGGCCGATTACCGCATGCGTCATTCACAATACAAGCTTGACCCCGATTTACGTTATGTGCATCAAATGTATCCCTTCATTACCGTGTGGGACGACCACGAAACTGCCAACGATAGCTGGAGCGGTGGTGCGCAAAACCACACCGATAGTGTAGAGGGTTATTGGAACGACCGCAAAGAATATTCTCGTAAGGCTTACTTTGAATGGATGCCTATACGCAACGTGCACAACAGCGTTGATACTATACACCGTGTTATACCTTTAGGCAACATGGCCGATTTAATTCTTCTGGATTCGCGCCTTGAAGGCCGCCAACAACAAATTGGCACAACCGGTACCGCCGTAAACGATACTAACCGCACTATGCTGGGTGCCGCTCAGTTAGATTGGTTCAAACAACAGCTTTCTGCTTCAACAGCTAAGTGGAAGTTAATAGGCAACCAGGTAATGATGTCGCCACTTAAAGTGTTGGGCCAGGCTGTTAACCAGGACCAATGGGACGGCTACCCTGCCGAGCGCAGCAAAATCTTCAATTACATTTCAAGCAACAACATTAACAACGTTGTGGTTTTAACGGGTGATATCCATACCTCATGGGGTAACGATTTACCCTTAGACCCCGGCAACTACAATTCTTCTACCGGTGCAGGTTCAATTGGTGTTGAATACGTGTGCACCAGTGTTACCAGTGGCAGCTTTATTACCTTCTCCGTTCCGGTAGCAGCTATTCAGGTCTTTAACCCCAACGTTAAGTATGCTGATTTATCAAAACGTGGCTATCTTTTGTTAGATGTAAACGACCAGCGCGTACAGGGCGATTGGATACACATGAGCACCATTACCGATAGAACTTACACGGCCTCAGTTAGTGCCAGCTGGTGCGATGCTGACCAGGCGAACCACCTAACCCAATGCGGCGGCCCTTTAACCCCACGCACCGGTATGCCTGTACAACCGCCTTTTATAAGCGCTGTTAAGGAAATTAAGAACGACCTTATTGTAGTAGGCTGCTACCCTAACCCGGCTGAAAACGAAGTGAAAATTCAATACTACATTTCGCAACCTGCTAAAGTGCAGTTGCAAATTACTGATATAAGCGGCCGGGTGCTTTACACCAACACCACTAACCAAACACAATTTGGGTTGTATAATGCCGAGGCTGATATTTCAACTTTTGCGGCAGGCACTTACTTTGTAAGCCTTAATGCAGGTGGCAAATTGTATTCAAAACAATTTGTAAAGGCAAGGTAGTCTTTCAAAAGTTACAGAACAGAAGCTAATGCCTTATGCGCTCCGTCGCATATGGGCATTTTCTGGCTCATACCGCAACGGCAAATGGAAAGCTTCTCGCGCTTTTCCATTGTTGTTCCGTCCTCCAGTATTACTTCAAAGTTGCCCGTAATAGTTACAGGCCCGCGTGGCTTTAATTGTATGGTGGCGTAATCTTTCTTTTCTACTTCTAACTCTTCCATGGCAAACTACTTTCTGCAAAGTTAAGCAATTACAACTTCTGCATACGCAGGCGCAAACTGTTGCTTACTACACTAACTGAACTTAAGGCCATGGCCGCCCCAGCGAAAGCCGGGTTAAGCATAAACCCGAATACAGGATAAAGAGCCCCCGCGGCGATAGGTATACCAATAAGGTTATAAATAAAGGCCCAAAATAAATTCTGGCGTATGGTGTTCACCGTCATTTGCGAAAGGCGCAACGCTTGCGGTATTTTTAGTAAATCATTAGAAACAATCGTCATTCGTGCTACATCAATAGCAATATCGCTACCCTTACCCATAGCAATACTCACATCGGCCTGGGCCAGTGCCTGTGTATCATTTATGCCATCGCCCACCATAGCCACCTTCTTTCCCTGCGCCTGCAGCTCCTTAATAAAAAGGTATTTATCTGCCGGTAACAATTCAGCTTTATAATTAGTAATACCTGCCTGTTGGGCAACAGCGGCAGCCGCTGCCCTGTTGTCGCCGGTAAGCATATACACTTCTATACCGCTTTGCATTAAGCTTGCAATAGCTTCTTTTGAACTCTCCTTAACCTTATCGGTAACGCTTATTACAGCCAGCACATTTTTAGCATCAGCAAAATAGAACACAGTGTCTGCACCCTTATCTTCGGTACCTTCCGGTACAGCAATACCATTATCGCTTAACAGTTTTTTATTGCCTACATAATACACAGCCTCATTTACCACAGCGCGCACACCGCGGCCCGTTAAGTTCTGCAATTGTACCTCTATACCACTTCCCTTAAACTGCGGTTTTAAATAGCGCACCACCGCTTCAGCCAACGGATGCGCACTTTGCATCTCTATGCCCAGCAATAGCTTCGCTAAGTTTTCTTTATCAGTTTCAGTAAGCCATTCTACACTTTTTACTACGGCCTTTCCTTCAGTTATAGTGCCCGTTTTATCAAGCACTACAGCATTTACCTTTTTAGCCAGTTCAAGGCTTTCCGCATCCTTAATTAATATGCCCGCATCTGCTGCTTTACCTATACCCACCATAATAGCGGTAGGCGTGGCAAGGCCTAATGCACAGGGGCAGGCAATTACCAGGACGGTTATTAAAGCAAGCAGGGCATGGGCAAAAGCGTTTTCGCCGCCTATTAGTAACCATACCACAAAACTTAGTATAGCCAGGCCCGCAACAACAGGCACAAAAATGCCCGCCACCTTATCTACCATTTTCTGCACAGGGGCTTTGCTGCCCTGCGCTTCCCCTACCACTTTAATTATTTGCGCCAATACGGTATTCGCGCCCACTTTATCAGCCCTTAACTTAAAGCTGCCGTTTTGGTTTAGGGTTCCCGCAAAAACCTTATCGCCTTTTTGCTTTTCAACGGGTATGGGTTCCCCGCTTATGGTGCTTTCATCAACAAAACTATTGCCATCCACTATTGTTCCGTCAACAGCAATCTTTTCTCCGGGCTTTACCAATAGTATATCCGCTATGCGTAGTTGGTCCACCGCTACCTTCTTTTCTTCAAAGCCAAACTCCAATAGGGTAACTTCCTTTGGCTGCAGTCCAATCAGTTTTTTTAATGCGGTAGATGTTTTAGACTTTGCGCCTTCCTCAAGCAGGCGGCCCAACAATATAAACGTTATAATAAACGCAGCGCTTTCAAAATAAACATCGGCATGCTTACCGTTTACCATTAATACATGTGGAAAAAACGTAACAAAAGCAGAATAGAAGTAAGCAATAGCCGTGCTTAAGGCTACCAGCGTATCCATAGTAGCATTGCCGTGTTTGGCCTGCTTAATAGCATTGCTGAAAAACTGCCCGCCCAACCAAAAAACTACCGGGGTAGCTAAGGCCATTAGCACATAGTTCATCCAGCTTAGGTGCATAAAAAACATAGCCCCCAGCATTGGGGTCGTTAATACGGCGGCCAGTATGGTTTTGCGTTTTAATTCGGCGTAATACTTTTCGTGCGCTTCCTGTTGCATGCCGCCCGCATTTTTTTCCTCAATAATCAGGTCGTAGCCTATGCTTTGTAAAGCCCGCTTCATTTGCTGCGGGCTAACCAGGGCAGGTAAATACTCCACCAGTAAAGAATTATTGCCAAAGCTTACAGCCGCATTCACCACTCCTTCCAGGCTCTTTACCATGCTTTCACTATTAACCGCGCACGAGGCGCAACTCATGCCCAATACCGGGAATGTGCGCTTTACTGTTTCCGAACTCCTTACCTGCTGCATAACCTACTCAATTACAAATATCATGGTTTTTAGGTAGCCGCACAGAAGCAACATCATATATCAGCTTAAGCCTACTCCCATAGCCGGAAACTGCCCTTTTTGCCGGGTAAAACCGCCCCCCGGCACTTTATCTGCTCGCTTTTGTGGAAAAAGTTATATTTGCAGGTAATACAAAATCAAAATTTTTATGTTAACAGGAAAAGTAAAGTTTTTCAACACAACCAAAGGCTTCGGCTTTATTAAGGACAACGACTCTGATAAAGAGTATTTCGTACACGTTTCAGGCCTTGCCGTTAAATCGATTAAGGAAGGAGACGAAGTTACATTCGAACTTCAGGACGGAAAAAAAGGATTAAACGCAGTTAACGTTACTTTAGCGTAACCGCTGATTGATACAAAATTTTCCCGGGCCTCGCTTAATGCGGGGCTCTTTTTTTGTTCCTACTCCCCTTTTGTGTTCTTGTTTATTTTTGAGCCCTAGTTTATTGTATTGTGAATCACCAGATTAAAATAAATCTTACTAATCCTGTTTTCGGAAAAATTGCAGAGGCCGCTTCAGAATTAAAGCTGGAAACCTATGCCGTGGGCGGCTATGTGCGCGACCAGCTGTTAAACCGCCCGTGTAAGGATATTGACTTTGTGTGTGTAGGCAGCGGTATTGAACTGGCCCAAAAAGCGGCAGAAAAAGTTAATCCCGATTTGCAGGTAGTAGTATTTAAAAACTTCGGTACGGCACACTTTAAATGGCAGGATTTAGACCTTGAATTTGTAGGCGCCCGTAAAGAAAGCTACGAACGCAACAGCCGCAAACCCGTGGTAGAAAACGGCACACTGGAAGACGACCAAAACCGCCGCGATTTTACCATTAATGCCTTAGCCGTTTCACTTAACCAAAATTCGTTTGGTCAACTGATTGACCCCTTTGGCGGCCTGCAGGATTTAGAGGCTAAAATCATCCGCACCCCCCTTAACCCCGATATTACGTTTAGCGACGACCCTTTACGCATGATGCGCGCTATCCGTTTCGCTACCCAATTGGGTTTTACCATACTGCCCGAAACCTTTGATGCCATTAAGCGCAATAAGGATCGCATTAAAATTATTTCGCAGGAAAGAATAACCGACGAACTCAATAAAATCATCCTGGCTAATAAGCCTTCAACCGGTTTTATTTTGTTAGAAGAATGCGGCTTGCTGGAAATCATCCTCCCCGAAATGCAGAAATTGAAAGGGGTAGAAAACTACGAAGGCAAAGGACACAAAGATAACTTCTACCACACCCTTCAGGTGTTGGATAACATAACCAAAACTACGCGTGACCTTTGGCTGCGTTGGGCGGCTATTCTGCACGATATTGCCAAGCCACCTACAAAGCGTTTTGTGCCCGGCGAGGGTTGGACTTTTCACGGCCACGAGGTGCTGGGCAGTAAATGGGTGCCGCGCATTTTCAAGCATTTGAAATTGCCCTTAGGCCCTGAAATGAAGTTTGTGCAGAAGATGGTTTACCTGCACCTGCGCCCTATTGCCTTAACCAAGGAAGAAATTTCCGATTCCGCTTTGCGCCGCTTATTGTTTGAGGCAGGCGATGATATTGAAAGCCTGCTGATGTTATGCGAGGCAGACATAACCTCAAAGAACCGTGAAAAGGTAAAGCGCTACTTAACCAAGTTTGAGTTAGTGCGCGAGAAATTGAAAGAGGTGGAAGAGAAAGACCGGGTGCGCAATTTCCAACCACCGGTTACCGGCGAAATGATAATGGAAGTATTCGGTATAGGACCTGGCCGAGAAATTGGAATCATCAAGGAAGCAATTAAAGAAGCTATACTGGACGGAAAAATCCGGAACGATTACGAGGAAGCCCATGCAATGATGCTTCAAATGGGTGCCGAAATGGGCTTGAAAAAGGTAAGTAAATAAAACTTACTATGGAGAACCTTACTGCTGAGAAGCAATCTTCTAAATACCTTATTGTTATTTGTGGCCCCACGGCCATAGGTAAAACCGCATTGTCTATTGAATTAGCAAAGCGTTACAGCGCAGAGATAATCTCTGCGGACTCGCGCCAGTTTTACCGCGAAATGAACATCGGCACTGCAAAGCCTACAGAGCAAGAACTACGCGAAGTGCCTCATCATTTCATCAACAATATTTCTATACACAACAAAAGCTACAGCGCGGGCAAATACGAATTTGAAGTGCTGGATTTTCTGGAGGGCTACTACCAATCACATAACGTAGCAGTAATGGTGGGTGGCTCAGGCTTATTCATTAATGCCGTATGCAGCGGTTTCGACCAAATGCATAAGCCTGACGATAACCAGCTTTGGGTAGTGCGCAAACTGCTGAACGAAAAAAGCCTGGAGTGGCTTCAGGAAGAAGTAGAACGCCTGGACCCCGAATACTTTGCCGTGGTAGATAAAAAGAACCCCGTACGTTTAAAGCGGGCCTTAGAAATTATTTACACCACCGGCAAAAAATACAGCGAGCAGCGCATTGGTAAAAAAGCAGAGCGCCCCTTTCAGTGTATTAAAATCGGACTTAGCCTGCCCCGCGAACAATTATACGAGCGCATAAATAAACGTGTAGATGAAATGATGGAAGCCGGTTTATTAGAAGAAGCCAAAAACCTTTACCTGCATAAAAAACTACATACCCTCAACACCGTTGGCTATACGGAGCTGTTTGATTTTATAGAAGACAAATTATCGCTGGAAGAGGCGGTAGCGCTTATAAAGCAAAACACCCGCAACTACGCCAAGCGGCAAATGACCTGGTTCCGCAAGGATGACGGAATAAAGTGGTTTCAACCCACACAGCGCGAAGAAATAGAGCGTTATATTGATACTCAACTGCAATGAAGCACATTGCCAATAAATACCTGGGCATTCCGCGCATCATCATTTTTTTAATGATGGCCGATGTGTTTTTGCAGCTCATCAACTCCGCCTTTACGCTTTTGCTTAACTACTTAATGCTTGACCGTGGCTTTAAGGACTTTGAAATAGCCAGCATGGTAGGTAACCGGTATATGACAGTGCTGCTTTGCTCAGTACCCTTAGCCTTGTTTGCAAAAGGGAAACGCCTGAAGCCATTTATGCTTGCCGGTGCTATATCCTCCCCTTTAGTTGCCCTGTTGCTCATCTTTGCCATACACACCCACAATAGTGAGCTTATACGAATACTTATGGCCTTATGGGGTATAAGCTTTTCCTTACTACAAATACTGGTAATGCCTTATATACTGCTTAACGGAAGTAAGGAGCACGAAACAGAAAGTATTGCCCTGTTTTTTTCGGCAGGCAACTTTACCACCATTTTTGTGGGCGTGTTAAGCTATCTGCTGCCACAAATACATCACTTCTTTTCTACGGAAACGCTGCTCATCTTTTATTCTGCCATGGGCCTTTGCGGTATTTACTTTATTAAGCGCCTGCCTAAAAATGAAAACCTTGGAACCCGCGTGCCTTTAGGTAACATTCATACCGATTATGATTGGACCCTGATTTTACGTGCTGTAGTTCCAACCTTTATTATCGCGCTCGGTGCCGGTTTCACTATTCCCGTAATCAACCTCTTCTTTCATGATGTGCATGGCATGCAGGCGCCTTCCTTTTCATTAATGAACTCCTTTGCTTTTACTCTTGTTGCCATTACTGCCTTACTTATACCGGAGATTAAGCGCCGCTTTGGCTATCAAATTGCAATCACACTTATGCAGTCATTAGCCGTAATTCTGTTGTTTACTATGGCTACTACAGAGTGGTATAACCATACATCCTTCGGTTTAATGGTGGCAGCGGTAACTTTTACCTTGCGCCAACCATTAATGAACATGGCAGGCCCCATGACCAGTGAATTAACCTTAAACTATGTGGGTGAACGCAACCGCGAAATGATTTCTGCCATTAATGCTTCTATATGGAGTGGCTGTTGGTTTGCCAGCGCCAAAATGTTCTCCGTTTTACGCGAGGCCGGTGTGGCTTACTCCAACATTATATTTATTACCGTGGCCTTATACATTGTTGGTGTGGCCTGGTATTATGCGCTTATTAAAGCTTACGAGCGCAAGCAAAAAGAAACTATCTAAAGTAAGGGCGCGCTGCCATTGGTGAAAACGGCCAGGGCACCGATGCAAAAATCAGCACAAAGCCAATGGTATACCAAATGGCTATGGTTTTAAACTTTGCTGTATCACTTTCTTTTCTCTTAGCCAATACTGAACCTATGGTTATAAGCACAATGGAAACAAGCATCGTAGTGCTATGCTCCATTGCAAAGTAGCGTATGCTGCGCTCATGCACTTCTGCTTTATAATTCTGCCAGAAGTAGGTAACAAGCGGGCTAACATAATAAAGTAGCAAGGCGACAATTAACTGCACATGGCAAATAGTGGCAGTAACATGACGCACAGTATTATCAAAAGGTGTAAAGGCTTTATTACCCAACCAACCCCGGTACGCACGTATAAGCGAGAGCACTAAGGCGGCCAGCACCAACCACCGCAGGTAAGAATGGGTTACAAGCAAAACGTTATACATAGCTTGTTTTTAGTTACGCCAAAACTAAACAAACACAGCAGGTTTCTGTTTTCTGCAAAAAATACCGTCCTTTAAGGAACGATACATACGTATGAAAACCTACCTCTTTGGCTTTACTGCTTTGCTGGCCCTCTCGTTGCTCCTTTTTTCCTGGTCGCCTTTTCAGCAAAAAGAAAAAGAGGAAAACGAAAGTCGCCAACTTTCCGAGCCTTACGAGCATTTCATTCAGCAACGGATGTACCCTGATACAGTGTTTGATAATGCCGCATATAAAAATGCACTGCTGCAAATAAAGGCGAACATGAACCCCTCATCGCGCTCAGCCAACTTTAACGCATTATGGACCGAGCAGGGCCCGGGCAATATAGGAGGCCGCATTAACTGCGTAGCCGTTCACCCCGTTAACCATAATATTATACTGGTAGGTAATGCCGCAGGTGGTATTTTTAAAACAACAGATGGCGGACAAAACTGGCATCCTGTATTTGACGACCAATCTTTCCTGGCGCTATCCTGCATAGTTTTTGACCCCCAGCATCCTGACACTTTATACGCCGGCACCGGAGATAGGAATATGGTGCGTTACACCTTTAACGGTAATGGTGTTTATCGCAGTACTGATGGTGGCGAGCATTGGTTAAGTGCAGGCTTGCAGCAGCAGGGCGTCATTTCTAAAATTGTAGTCAACCCGCAAAATACTAATGAGCTTTACGCAGCGGCAATGGGCTCACCTTTTAAGCGCGATAGTTTGCGCGGTGTTTATAAATCTCTTGATGGAGGAATGAACTGGCAACGTGTACTTGTAGCATCAGATGAAGCAGGTTGCACCGATTTGCTTATTAACCCACAAAACCCGCAAACACTATATGCAGCAAGCTGGAACAGCATACGCAGCAACACGGAAAACGTAAACAGCGGCCTGCAAAGCCAGCTTTGGAAAACTACCGACGGCGGTGCTACATGGAGCATACTAAACACGCCTTTTAAACAGCAGCTAAATGGCCGCATAAGCCTGGATATAAGTTCACAGGATCCAAACAAAATGTATGCCTGCGTGGTAGATACGTCTAAAGGGTTAAAGGGAATTTACATATCAGCAAATGGTGGTAGCACCTGGGTAACTTTAGATGTTTTCAATATACAAGACCAACTTTATGGCAGCAATGGTTATTACTTTGGTTGGTATTTCGGGCTTATTAAGGTAAACCCCTGGAACGACCAGGACGTGTTCGTCGGAGGTATTCAGCTTTACAAAACTTCGGTGTTTACTCCCCAGAGTTTATTCTGGGAGCAGGCCGACCCTACATGGTGGACTTATGAAGTGCATGCCGATAAACATGACCTTGCTTTTATTGATTCAAGTACATTCCTGCTGGCTACAGATGGCGGCCTTTATAAAACCACGGACCTTGGCCTGAGTTATACGGACGTTGAGAACATACCCAACACACAATTTTACAGGGTAACTGCTAACCCGCACGATACTATGTTTTACTACGGCGGCGCGCAGGACAATGGCAGCTCCCGCGGCAACAGCGACAACTTTATAAACTGGCAACGCATTTTCGGCGGCGATGGTTTCCGCATGATTTTTCATCCCACCAACCCCAACATCTACTTCTGCGAAACACAATGGGGTGCTATAGTTTACACCGATGATGGAGGAGTGAACTTTTATGACCTTACCTCGGGCTTCGATTTATCCGACCGCTTTAATTGGGACTTTCCATACATCATGAATGCTTCTGACCCCAAGCGCATGTATGCAGGTACAAACTACGTTTATAAAATGACCAATGCGCCAACTGATTTTTGGCAGAAGGTAAGTGCTGACCTAACGGACGGCAATGTACTTGGCAATGCCTCGGGACAATCATTTAATGTTATCACCTCGCTGGACAATGCCAAAAAAGACGACCGGCTTATTTACGTTGGCACTTCAGATGGCAATGTTTGGCGAAGTGATAACGATTGTGCAACCTGGGTAAATATTAGCGCCGGTTTGCCTGATAGATATGTAACCAGCGTTAAAGCCTCGCCTAATGATAGCAACACTGTTTTTGTAAGTCATTCCGGTTACCGCTCCGATGAACTGATTCCACACGTTCACAAGTCGCTCAACCGTGGCTCAACATGGATAGATATTTCAGGAAATTTACCGCAGGTGGCTATTAATGATTTGCTGATTTTACCCGGTAACGACAGTGTGATTTTTGCCGCATCAGATGGTGGTGTGTTTGTTACTTTGGATGGAGGTAATGATTGGCAGCGCTTGGGAATAAACATGCCTTTGGTGCCTGTGTTTGAATTATGCTTTAATGCACCAATGCGGCAATTGGTGGCAGGCACCTATGGCCGCTCTATCCTCACCTACCCTCTTGATTCGTTGGGCGTGCAAATCGTAAAAGACACCACCACCCAGGATACCACCGTTATAGCCATACAAAACTTAAATGCTGCTGAATCCGTTTCCTTGTTTCCGAATCCTGCAATCAATACACTAACCATAAGTTCAGCTTCCTCATTCACCAGTGCCGAACTGTTTAACATGGAAGGCGAAAAAGTGGCCGTTTACCAATTAAGCAAGCCAACGGAAAACATAAACATCTCTGCATTAAAACAGGGCGCCTATATTGTGCGCCTGCAAAACGGCAAAAAGTCGGTCTGCAAAAAAATAGTGAAGGCGAATTAAACATGCTTAAGATTGGTTTATTAAGTGATACACACGGTTACCTCGATCCTAAAGTTTTTGAATTACTGAAGGAGGTGGACGAAGTATGGCATGCCGGCGATTTAGGAACAATTGAACTTTGCGACCAGCTTAAAAAATTTAAACCCTTCTATGCCGTATATGGCAATATTGATGGTAAGGATATACGCATAGAATACCCTTTAAACTGGCTGGCCGAACGCGAAGGCCTTAAAATTTTAATGACCCACATTGGCGGCTATCCCGGCCATTATGAGCCCAAGGCCCGCAGGCAAATTGCCGAACACAAACCAGATATTTTCATTTGCGGCCATTCGCACATTTTACGGGTAGCAAAGGACCCCGCTTATAACAATATGCTGGTAATGAACCCTGGTGCCGCTGGCGTGCAGGGCTTCCACCGCGTTAAAACCCTGTTACGCTTTACCTTAAACAAAGGCAAGCTTGAAAACCTGGAGGCTGTAGAACTGGGTAAACGGGGCGAAATACCCAAAATTGGATAGCCCCATTATATAGCTTTAACTGTGTGCTGTGGCTTAAAAGCCCTATCATTGCAGCCCGAAATGGAAGCGAACAAACACCAATATCTTTTAACAAAAGCGCACAATATTAAAAAGCGCTTTTTGGGCATGTATAAGCTGGCCAACGCCGGGCACGTAGGTTGCTCTTTAAGCGTTGCCGAAATGCTCACTTTTCTCCGTTTCGATTGGATGAAGGAAGGCGATGAACTTATCCTGTCTAAAGGGCATGCGGCGGCTTCTCTCTATTCTACATTAGCTGAAGAAGGCACCTTAACAGAAGCTGACATAAACAGCTTTTACAAAAACGATACTTACCTGGCCGCACATCCGCCGGTAAACAAGTTAAAAGGTATACCCTTTGCCACAGGCAGTTTAGGGCATGGCCTGTCATTGGCAGCAGGTTTTGGCATTGCCAACAAGCTTAAAAAAACAGGCAAAAAAATATTTTGCGTTACCAGCGATGGCGAAATAAACGAAGGCTCAACCTGGGAGGCGGCCCTGTTTATTGCGCACCATAACCTTACCAATGTTGTTTGGATGGTGGACCGCAACCGCTTACAGGGCTTTGGCCGTACCGAGGATGTAATGAAAATGGAACCTCTTGCCGATAAGCTAAAAGCATTTGGCTTTGAAGTAATACAGGCAGATGGCCACAACTTTGATGAATTACAGCAGGCAAAAGCAAAGGCTGAATTGTCAAAAATTCCTGTAGCCATAATTTGCAATACAACAAAAGGCCGCGGTTGGAAGTTATATGAAGACAAGGTTGATTGCCACTACCTGCCTATGAAGGAGGACCAATACGAGCTTATTTTAAGCGATATTGAAAAAGACTTTCAAACTAAATTTTCCGGCGTACAATAACAGCACCTGTCTGTAGGTTATCAGCATATGAGAGTAGAGTTCGCACAGAGCATAATTGATTCTTTCGATAAAAACCCCAACCTGGCATTTATTACCGGCGACCTTGGCTACATGGCGCTTGAAAAAGTGCAGCAGAAATACGGCGAGCGTTTTATTAATGCAGGCGTGGCTGAACAGAACATGGTAACCGTAGCGGCTGCCATGGCATACGAAGGTTTTATTCCTTTCGTTTACAGCATTTCTCCTTTTGTTACCCTTCGCCCTTACGAACAAATACGCAATGATGTGTGCCTGCATAACCTGCCCGTTAAACTGGTAGGCAACGGCGGCGGTTATGGCTATGGCATTATGGGCGCTACCCACCACAACCTTGAGGATATTGGGGCCATGCGCATTTTACCTAATATGAAGGTGTATGTGCCATTTTTAGCTACTGATGTAGAACAGGCCGTTACACAAATGATAGGAAATAGCCAGCCCAATTACCTGCGCTTAAACGTTGGCGCAAAAATTCCACAGTCGTTGGGTGCATTCAGCCCATGGCGTAAAATAAAAGACGGCAGCAAAGGCGTGGTTATAGGCACCGGCCCCGTGCTGGAAGCTTTATGCAATAGCCCTATAGCCGATGACCTTGAAATTTGGGTATTAAGCGTACTGCCGGTGGTTGATTTACCGGCTGAACTTATTGCTTCGGTAAACACTACAGGCAAATTGATTACCATGGAAGAACACTATGGTGAATGCGGCCTGCGCGAAACCATATCATACCACCTCATTAACCATTTAGATAAGGGTATTAAAATGCTGTCGCTTTCAGCAAAAGGCTACCCCAGCGGCCGTTATGGCGACCAAAAATGGCACCAGGCCGAAAACAATTTAAGCGGCGAAGGGCTGATGAAAAGCCTTAGCAGTTTTTTAAAGTAAACAACCACACTTCATACTTTTTACTATTTTCAACCCAATCAATCAACCCAAAACATGAGAAAAATTCTACCCTTGCTCTTTGCCATTGCATTACTGGCATCCTGCAACGATTCTTCAAAAGAAAAGCTGAAAGAAACCATTGCCAGCATTGATAGCGGCGATAAATTGAAAACCGTAGATATCAATCGCTATTCCATAGGTATTCCTGAATACATGGAAAAGATGACGGACCTTAATGATGAGGCCTCATTACAGTATGGCGATAAATACAAGGAGTTCTACGTAATTGTAATTGACGAAACACACGGTAGTGTTGACTCTGCTTTCTCTGAAGGCGGCTATACCGATAGCCTTGGCGACCCGCAATTATTTAATGCCCTGTATAAGCTAATGAAGGAAAGCTACACCAGTGGCGTTAAAGATGCCCGCAACATTCAGGAGCGTGACATAACTGTAAATAACATGGCTGCCAAGGAACTTACCTTTAACGGCACGCTTGATACCTACGATGTGTACTACAACGTAACCTTCGTTAAGGGCCCAACTCAGTTTTTCCAGGTATTTACATGGACCATGGGTAAATACAAAGAGAAGTATGAACCTACCATGCACAGCATGATTAACAGCTTACACGAAATTTAGGTTTAACCCTTACTTTATACCTGATATGGCTGCCATTTGTGCAGCCATATTCTTTTATACATATTTACACCCCATGACTTTAGAGGAGAGAATAGCAGCCGAAGTAGCCCGTTTAGAGGGCCCCATTGTGGTGTTTGGTGCCGGTGGCTTTATAGGAGCCAACCTGGTGCGAAGGCTGTTAATGTACCGCACGGATGTTTACGCTGTTACCAGCAAGCCCTTTATCCCCTGGCGTTTAGATGATATTTCTCCCAAACACATTCTGCATTGCAACATTATTAAGAAGGACCAGTTGGAGAAGCTATTCACCGATTATGCCTTTAAAACCATTTTCGATTTAGCAGCTTACGGGGCCTACAGCAAGCAGGCTGATGTGGAACTGATTTACGAAACCAACTTTATGGGCCTGTTGAATTTGCTGGAGGCCTCATCCCGCTATTCAATTAAAGCTTTTGTGCATGCCGGCAGTTCGTCAGAATACGGTTTAAACGCTGCGGCCCCCAAAGAAGACGCACCCCTGCTACCTAATTCGCACTATGCGGTTACCAAGGCAGGTGCAGCCCACATGATAAAATACTACGGCACCTTAAAGGAAATGCCCGTTGTAAACCTGCGCTACTACTCTATTTACGGCCCTTATGAGGAACCTGACCGCTTAATACCCGTAGTTATTGCCAAAGGCATGAAGGGTGAATACCCCCCCCTTGTGCAGCCTGATATAAGCCGCGATTTTGTGTATGTTGACGATGCCGTTTACGCTACGTTGTTAGCAGCTACGCACATAAATGATATTAAGGGCCAATCGCTTAATGTGGCCAGCAATAAAAAAACCACCATACGCGAAATAGCCGCTACTTCAAAGGAGTTGTTCAGTATTAACGGCGACCCGCAATGGGGTGAAATGCCCAACCGCAAGTGGGACCTTAAAGATTGGTATGGCGATGCCACCCTGGCTAAACAGCTATTAAACTGGCAAAGCGAAACGCCTTTAAATGAAGGATTAAAACTAACCTGGACCTGGCAGAAAGATTATAGCAAACCGCTATACGAAAAAAAGCTGGTGCAGGATAAAATACGCTACAAGCTTACTGCAGTTATTGCCTGTTATAAAGATGAACAGGCCATACCTATTATGTATAAGCGCCTTAGCGATACCTTTCAAAAGATAGGGGTTGACTACGAAATAATCTTCGTTAACGACCAAAGTCCTGATAATACAAACGCAGTGCTGCAAAGCCTCGTTAATCAGGATGACCACGTTATAGCAATTGAGCACAGCCGCAATTTCGGTTCACAAAGCGCCTTTCTTTCCGGTATGGAAATTTCAACCGGCGATGGCGTAATACTTTTAGATGGCGATTTACAGGACCCGCCTGAGTTAATTGAAAAGTTTTACGAGGAATGGCAAAAAGGCTTTGATGTAGTTTATGGCCGCCGCGTTGCCCGCGAAGGCAACCAAACCCTGGTTACTTTCTACAAGTTGTTCTACCGCTTATTCCGCAGCGTTAGTTATGTGCCCGTGCCCTTAGATGCCGGCGACTTTAGCTTAATGGACCGCAAAGTGGTTGACCAACTGATTGCTATGCCCGAAACCGACCAGTTTCTGCGCGGCTTACGTGCATGGGTGGGCTTTAAGCAAACGGGGGTCGACTATGTGCGCCCCGAGCGTATGTTTGGTGTTACCACCAACAACTGGCGCAAAAACATCGGTTGGGCGCGCAAAGCAATTTTCAGTTTCAGCTTTGTACCGCTGGAGCTTTTAACCTACGTGGGTTGGGCATTAACCCTCTTTTCTTTCGTTGCCATCATTGCACAAATCATAGCGTATTTCGCTTTCCGCAACATACCGCATGGTATAACCACCATTATTGTATTGGTGCTGTTTTTTGGCGGCCTGAATATGCTGGCCATCTCTGTTTTAGGCGAATACCAGGCTAAAATTTTTGAAGAGGTTAAACGCCGGCCAAAGTTCATACGCAAAAACATTTTCCGTAAAACATATTAATGGTTGCAATACCACACATTTGATATTTATCGCTTAGAACTTACTTTTAGCCCCTCATTTATAAAACATGTCCGAAGGTTTCCGCCCCATTAGTAACACACCGCCCATAGGTTTTATGGGCAGCTTGAAATTCTACGGGCGCTTTCTTCTCGACCTTCAGGCACTTACTATCTACAATCATTTAAAAAAAGTAGTTCCGTCTTTTAAGGGTAATGTAATTGATGTAGGCTGTGGCCAAAGCCCCTACCGTTTTCTGTTGGATAAAAACAGCACTCAATATTTTGGTATTGACGTAAAAGAAGCCGCCAGCTTTGATTACGACAATAAAGACATTACCTACTTTAACGGGGCCGATATTCCTTTTGAGGATAATAAGTTTGACGGCCTTATTTGCACCGAAGTTGTTGAACACGTGCATCACTATCAAAAACTGATAAATGAAATGCATCGTGTAATGAAGCCCGGCGCAACGGGTATAATTACTATTCCGTGGAGTGCCCGCTTTCATTACGAGCCTTACGATTACTTCCGCTATACGCCCAGCAGTTTAAAAATGATGTTTGCCGGTTTTAGCAAGGCCACCATCAAACCGCGCGGTTCCGATATTTCAAACATCGCCAATAAAGTAATTGTATTGTGGGTGCGCAACCTGCTGCCTTCTGCAATATGGAAATGGTTGTTCGTTCCGCTTTGGATAGCCAGCGGCCCAATTGCGGCATTAGTGGTTTTGCTGGCGCATGTTTCCTTATGGTTTAATTTGGGCAGTACCGATGACCCACTTGGTTACACTATCATCCTCAAAAAATAAGTATGGAGAACATTAAAGACGACAGGGGATATAACCAGGTTTGGGGCGATAGTAAATCTACCCGCATACGTGCCGAGCGGCGTTGCGATTATATGATTTCGCAAATGCAGGTAAGCCCCGATAAAAACATTATGGAAATTGGTTGCGGCACCGGCAGCAATGCCTTTATGCTGGCCCACAAAACCGGCATGAAAGTACTAGGCACCGACCTTTGTGTGCCTTTTGTTGAAGATGCCCGTAAAAAATTCCAACTACCCGGTTTGCGTTACGATGTGCTGGACTTCAACAAAGCCGAAGACTTTAAAGGAGAAACTTTTGACTACATAATCGGCAATGGTATTCTTCATCACTTATACCACCAATTGGATAGTGCCTTTACCAATATGCTGCGCTTGCTAAAGCCCGGCGGTAAAATCATTTTTCTGGAGCCTAACCTTTACAACCCTTATGTATACGCCATATTCAGCTACCCAAGCCTGCGCGTTAAAGCGCATTTGGAGCCCGATGAAATGGCCTTTAGCAAAAGCTGGGTAAGCGAAAAACTTCGCAACACCGGTTACCAAAACATAAAAGTAGAATACAAGGATTTTCTGTTACCCGGCATACCTGACTTTCTAATTACCCCATCCGTAGTAATAGGCAACGTGCTCGAAAAAATACCCGGCGTAAAAGCAGTAAGTCAATCCATCTTCATATCTGCCACTAAGCCGTAACCTACCCCCCTTGTCATCCTGATCCCGACCCTTCGGGATGTCGAAGGCCTTTCACAAGATGTCATCCTGAGCCAGTCGAAGGATAGACATCGAAATGCGATAACGCAATACTCACCACTAGCCTTGTTGCTTAACTATTATATTAGCCGCATAAACACCTGCGCCAATGGCCAAGCAACCCGCTAAACCGCAACCAAAACCACAGGCTAAAAAAGAGCCTGCACCACTGTTGGTTTTAACGCCTTTAATACCCGATACCTGGGCCAAAAAGATTTTCTGGGGGCTTGCAGCCCTGTTGCTGGTAGTTATGTTTTCGGTTAGCCATCAATATGGTATAAGTGGCGATGAAAACTTCCACCGCGAGTATGGCCACCGCGTGCTTAACTTCTACACCTCCATGGGGCACGATAGCACCTGCACCATGGCCACGGGCCCCGATTCCTTAATGCGCTTTTATGGCGGCTTTTACGATGGCACGGCGGCAGCCCTTTCCAAAACATTTTCCTCTGCCAACGAATGGAATGTTCGCCATGCCTGGAACTCTATTTTCGGTTGGCTGGCTATTCTTTGCGCCTCTTTAGTAGCGGCTGAAATAGCAGGTTGGCAGGCGGGCCTTATTGCCCTGCTGTTTATGGCTTTCTCCCCCCGCTTTTTTGGCGAGAGCATGAACAACCCCAAAGATATTACCATGGCGGCCGGCTACATGCTTACCTATGTTTTCATAATTAAATTTTTGAAGCAACTGCCCAAACCAAACTGGAAAGTGGCGCTCGGTTTAGGGTTAAGCATAGGTATGGCCATGGGTATACGTATTGGTGGCTTGTTGCTTATACCCTACCTGTTTTTGTTTTACGGTTTGGCCATGCTGCAACTGTATGGTTTTGGCGGCCTGTTCGATTTCTCAAAGTTTAAAGACAACATTTGGCCCAGCCTTAAATGGGTGCTGGTGTCCGCTGGTTTGGGTTATTTCCTTGCGCTCATATTCTGGCCTTTCGGTTTGGTTAGCCCCATACATAACCCGCTAGAAGCCTTAGGCGTGGCAGAGAAATTTCCTGTAACCATGCGCATATTGTTTGATGGCAAACACATTTTTACTGCACAGCAAGGCGCTGATGGCAAATTCGTTTCGCTTATTCCGTGGAACTACATACCGCAATGGTTTTTAATTTCTACGCCATTGTTCGGCCTTATAGGCGCATTTATCTCCTTAGTGCTTATACCCCAAATGAACCGCGAGAAAAAGCTGCTATACCTGGGCTTTGTTTACTTTACGCTCTTCTTCCCTATTGCGTATGTAATTTATAAGCACTCGGTGTTGTATGATACTATGCGCCACTTCTTCTTCGTGTATCCAAGCATTATCATTCTCTCTGCGCTTACCTTCAACTACTTCATCAACCGTTTTCCGAAAACAATTAAGTATGCTGTAGCTGCCGTAATACTGGTGTTAGTAGCGCTGCCTGCACGCTTTATGTTTGCCAACCACCCTAATGAGTATGTGTACTTTAACGAGTTGGTAGGCGGTATAAAAGGCGCTTCACAGAATTACGAAACCGATTACTACATGAACAGCGTTAAGCAGTGTGCCGATTGGTTAAAGGAGCATGAGAACCTGAAAACCGAAGGCCGCAAAACGCTTATTTACAGTAACGCTATTGCACCAACCTATCATTATTTTATAAACGATACCACCAAGGTGCTTACGGGCTATGTAAGCTACCGCAACCGCAGCAACGTACCGGCAGATTACGAAATACTCTACTCGCGCTTTGTAGATAGGCCATTGCTGGTGAACGGCTGTTTCCCTCCGGAGCAGGCTATATATGTGGTGTATGCTGATGGCGTGCCTTTGTCCTGTGTGGTAAAGAAAACTGATAAAGGCGATTACGAAGGCAATGAAGCCATAAAGGTAAATGACTTTGCTACCGCTATTGCTAAGTTGGAACCTTACTGCCAAAAATATCCGAAGAACGACGCAGCCTTGCAGAATTTAGGCTTAGCATATTTAAGTTCAGTGCAAAGCAATCCTGCTTATGCGCAAAAAGGTATTGATGCGCTGTTGGCTTGCTACAACCTTAATCCTGAAAACCCTAACGTGGTTTACTACTTAAGTGTGGCTTACCAAATGGTGGGTAACAACGTACAAGCGCAGCAAATGAAAATGCGCTTACAGGAATTACAGGGGCAGTAGAATTTTTAAGGTTAACAACAAACTGTCCGCTTAGAGACAACAAGTTTTGCGTTTCTCGATGTCTAGTCTTCGACGGGCTCAGACTGACAAGCCGTTATTGGAACAAAGAGCAGCAGTTAATTCATCATTCTAACTTCTTCACTCTAAACTCTTACTTCTCACATCTTCATTCTCACTTCTAACTTCTTACTTCCCCACTCACCACTCATCACTCGCTACTCATCGCTCCTAATATCCCAATATCTTCATCATACTTTCTGAAGTTTGCTCTTCAGCGAAGATGCGGTAGGTAAATTCGTTTTTCTTCTTCTCGTCAATTAAAATGTGCGGGGGCGATGGCAGCAGGCAATGCTTAATGCCGCCATAACCGCTTAGGGTATCCTGATAAGCGCCGGTATGAAAGAAGCCGATAAACAGCTTCTCACCCTGCTTTATCTTTGGTAAGTAAACCTGGTTAATGTGCGAGTCGCTGTTGTAGTAATCACCCACATCACAGGTTATGCCGCCAAGGTTAACGTGGTGGTATTCATCGTCCCACTTGTTTAAAGGCAACATGATAAAACGCTGTGATAAGCCCCAAATATCCGGCAGGCTGTTCATCAAACTGCCATCCAGCATGTACCATGTTTCGCGGTCGTTTTGCTGCTTTACGCCTAACACATTAAACAAAACGCAACCGCTTTCGCCAACGGTGTAGCTGCCGAACTCCGTAAAAATATCCGGTTCGTCAACGCCTTCATTCTGGCAGGTGCTTTTTATCTGCGTTACTATTTCATTAATCATGTACTCATAATCAAAATCAAACGCCAGTGATTGCTTAATAGGCATACCGCCACCAAGGTTAATGGCATTCAATTCAGGGCAAATCTTCTTTAGGTCGCAGTAAACACCAAGCGCCTTATGAAACTCCGTCCAATAGTAGTTTACATCCTTAATGCCGGTATCAATAAAAAAGTGCAGCATCTTCAGCTTAAACGATTTGCTGTTCTGTATCTTCTCCTGGTAAAAGGGCACAATATCATTATAGCGAACGCCCAAACGGCTGGTATAAAATTCATACTTCGGTTCCTCTTCGGCAGCTATGCGTATGCCTATATTCATAGGGTCTGTCGGTTGGCCGTATTTCTCCAACTCTGCCATATTATCCAGCACCGGTATCAGGTTCTTATACCCGCTGTTCCAGGCTTCCAGTATGCGCTTAACGTAACCATCGGGCTTAAAGCCATTGCATATAACGTAGTTGTCCTTCTTTATCTTTTTCTTTTCCTCCATGCGCTTAATCAAATCAAAATCGAAAGCGCTTGACGTTTCAATATGCGTTCTGTTGCGCAGGGCCTCTTCCACCACAAAACTGAAGTGCGAGCTTTTTGTACAGTAGCAATAGTGGTAATCGCCGCGGTAATCGTTATTGGCAATAGCGGCATTAAACAGCCTGCGGGCCTTTTGTATCTGCTGACCAATACGCGGCAAAAACGTAATACGCAGCGGGGTGCCGTATTTTTCGGCAATCTCCTGCAGGGGCAAATCATTCCAAAAAAGCAGGTTCTTCTCTTCCTTAAAATCCTTCTGTGGGAAGTCGAAGGTCTGAGCAATCAGGTCGCGATATTTCTGGCGTTTGGTCATCTCTTAAAATAAGGCTGCGAATTTAAGGTATATGAAGAATTAAAAGGGAGAAAATTTAAGGGCGCATTTCCGGCTAAAAACTACCTTTAAATCATGAATGTTACTTATATAATAGGTGCGGGTGCCAGTGCACAGGCAATACCGCCAGTAGGGGAAAGATTTAATCAAAGACTTAAACTCTTTTGTGAATACCTATCCTTTCATTCTCGAAATTATGGCAGCGAAACAGACCAGAAAAATTTAAAAGATTTTCTTCAAGAAGTTATAACCGAAGTCCCTAAGCATTATTCAGTTGACACCTACGCGCGCAAGCTTTTTTTCATCGACCGTTCAGGAAAATATGAAGCATTCAAGATATTACTTTCCTCGTACTTTCTTTTTGAGCAGTCAAGAGGCAAAAATGAAGATTATTCAGCAGACAGCAATTGGAACTCCGTCTTTAAGGAAACATATAACTCTGAAAACAAAAAACTAGATCCTCGATATGATGTTGTTTATGCAGCACTTTTAAATGAAAACACTCGTTCACTTCCTAAAAACATGTATTTTATTTCTTGGAATTATGACATCCAATTTGAGTTAAGTTATGCTAGTTTTTTGGATCAACCCATAAAAAGTGCATTTAATGATCTTCAAGTTTTTCCGAGCGTATGGTCATGTGTCAGTGGACGTGCCCCACATGCAAAGTTTCTTAAATTGAATGGAACTGCCGGCTTAATAAGCCAATTAGATAAAAATACAGGAATTCCTTTATATGACTTCGATTTGAAAAACGATAAATATTCAATAAGTGATGTTCCACGTTGTCTAGATGCATTGACACCTTACCTTAGGCAGCAGCGGCTTGTAACCAGATTAAAAAGTATGCTTCACTTCGCTTGGGAGAATAATGAAGAAGTCCGCCTCGCTAGGGTAAGAGCAAAAGAAATATTAAGCGAAACAAGAGAGCTAATAATTATCGGTTATTCATTTCCCCTGTATAATAGGCGTATTGATAGAGAAATCTTTGAGAACCTTCCCCCAGGTACGAAAGTACATATCCAAGTGAACGAAAAAGACCTAAACCTTGTGGAAGAAAGATTTAGGACGGTAGCAAAACATAACCCTCAAATCTTTCAGCGTAAGGACTTGGACCAATTCTTTATTCCTGAAACTGTTTTATAAGGCTCATCTCATTTGTTATCTTCGGCCTTCATTTTTATATCGAATTTCAGATGTCACTAGAAGCCCAATTAAAGCAGTTTACCCAGCAGTTTTTCAAAAGCGAATTCGGTGCGGATATACCCGCCGAGGCCGTTACCATAAACATTACCAAAAAGGAGCATGAAGGCGATTTCACTATTGTGGTTTTCCCTTTAATTAAGTTCAGCAAAAAGTCGCCCGAGCAAACGGCGGAAGCCCTGGGCAATGGCTTTAAAACCCAAACCGGTTACGTTGGCAGCTTTAATGTTATAAAAGGCTTTTTGAACCTTAGCCTTACCGATGGCTACTGGCTAAACCGCTTAACTGAAATTTCCGGCAATGCCACCTATGGCCAATTAGCCCCTAAGCAGGAGAAAGTGGTATTGGAATATTGTGGCCCTAACACTAACAAACCACTGCACATAGGCCACGTGCGTAATATGCTATTAGGCTTTAGCATGGGCGAAATTATGAAGGCTGGTGGTTACAACTTAACCAAGGTAAACATCTATAACGACCGCGGCATTGCTATTTGCCAAAGCATGGTAGCCTATAAGCGCTACGGCAACGGCAGCACGCCGGAAAGCACCGGCATTAAAGGCGACCATTTTGTAGGCGATTGGTATGTAAAATTCAACCAGGTGGCTATAGAAGAAGTAGCCGCTTTACCCAATGCCCCTGAAGATAAAGCCGAAGCCAAAAAGCTGACCAATATTTACAAAGAGGCCACTGAAACACTTTTGAAGTGGGAAGCCGGCGACCCGGAAACTATTGCTCTTTGGAAACTGATGAACAGTTGGGTGTATGCGGGTTTTCAGGAAACGTTTAACCTTATTGGTGTAGATTTTCAGAAGGACTATTACGAAAGTGAAACTTATAAACTGGGTAAGGACATTGTAGATGAAGGCCTTCAAAAGGGCATATTCTACAAGCGCAAGGATGGCGCTGTGGCGGTGGACCTTACTCCTGAAGGATTAGACGAAAAAGTGCTGCTGCGCTCAGATGGCACCTCTATCTATATTACACAAGACCTTGCCACGGCCGACCTTCGCCACCAGGAGTTTGGCATGGATAAAATGATTTACGTAGTAGCTAACGAACAGGACTACCACTTTAAAGTATTGAAGCTGGCCCTGCAAAAGCTAGGCAAAAAGTGGGCGGAAGGTATTTATCACCTTAGTTATGCCTTGGTGGAATCACCAACAGGCCGCTTTAAAAGCCGCGAGGGCAAAACCGCAGATGCCGACGATTTAATTGCCGAGGTAATGCGTATAGCCGAGGAGAAAACCAAGGAGCTGGGCAAAATTGATGACTTTACACAAGAGCAGGCACAGGAACTTTACAAAACAATAGGGCTTGGTGCATTAAAATATTTTGTATTGCGTGTTAACCCGTTTAAGAAAATAATTTTTAACCCTGAAGAGAGTATTGACTTCCACGGGCATACCGGGCCGTTTATACAATACACCCATGCGCGTATTTCAGCCATTATGCGCAAGGCGGGCAACGGGGGCGAAATAAAAGGCAATAAGCTGGAAGCGGTAGAACGCGAGCTGGTAATGCAGTTAAGTTTATTCGAAAACGTAATTGCTGATGCCTGCGCTAAATACGACCCAAGCGAGGTTGCCAATTATGTATATAACCTGGCCAAGCTTTACAACAAATTCTACCACGAACACCCCATACTGAATGCGCCAACTGAAGAAGAAAAACAATTGCGTATTGCCATCTCCGGCCAAACAGGCCGCCTAATAAATAAAGGCATGAAGCTATTAGGCATTGAAGTGCCTGAGCGCATGTAATAAGCTTACATCCCAATAATCACCACCTGTCATGCTGAGCCTGTCGAAGCATAGACATCGAAGAATACCCGCTTTATAATCCTTGCATTCCACATCTCCGGCAAAAAATTCCCCGGTCTTAACAGCTCTTTACGGTTTTTGAGAGGTAATTAAACTTTGGCACACTTCTTTTTCTTCATTCCACAGATTTAGTTAACCACTTAAAACCGATTTTATGAACTTGTTTTATGATCCATCACTACTGGCACTGCGCCAACTGGTGAATAACGCAAACGCTTCGCAGCCTGTTCATAATGTAGCAGTAGATTTTGACGGCGAAGTTATAATAGACCCTGAATTACATTTCCCTAACGTGGCTATAAACCGCTATAAGTACCATACAAGCATTAACACGGCAGAAAATAAAGAAAGCAATCTGCGCATGCTGTTCAACAAACTGGTTGATGCCTTTAATGGCAACGCCGACTACAACACAAGTTATGGCCAGGCCGCTTAAACAACTATAATCACTCGCTATATATATTTGCGTATACCCCGTACGGGGTTGGTGGTTGCCTAAAGCAATTATTTACCAACCCCGGGGTATCGCACGGATGACAAACGCTGACTTTATGGTTAGCGTTTTTTGTTTGGGTATGGCCTAAATAACAAAGAGCACCCTTGTGAGGTGCTCTGTTGTTTGGAACCGAGATTGAAGGACTCTTCCGTTTCCCTTTTACGGGAACCATATTATTTACGCGCTACTTCCTGAGTTGGATTTTGAACAACCGGTTCTTTTTCATAACCAAGGCTGCTTGCTTTTTTATAGCTCTGCTTAGCCTGCTTCTTCTTCTTAAGGCCGGTGTAAGCATCACCTAATTCTTTGTATGATTTTGCATAAGCGGCATCTAAGGTTATTGCCTTGCTAAGGTATTCAACCGCCTTGCCGTATATACCTATGTGGTTAGCGCACATACCGGCGTTGTATAAAAAGTCGCGGCTTTCACCCAGTTTGGCAATGGCGTTTTCGTAGTTATTAAAGGCCTGCTCGTAGTTGTTGGTAGTTACATAAGTTTCACCCAGTTCAATATAACCTTGCGGGTTTTTAGGATTCACACGGATGATATTCTGCAGGTATATAGCTACGTGCTCATAATCTTTGTTCTTGCGGGCAATGTTCACCAGGTTCCAGCCAACTTTCTCATTGCTCTTGTTCAGTGCATACAGCTTAGCAAGGTATTTCTCTGCGTTTTTATAATCCTGCTGCTCAAGGTAAATCTGGCTTAACAGGGCCACAATGTTTGAATCTTTAGGCAGCATGCTATAGGCATCGTTAAGGCTTTGCAGCGCTGCGTTTTTATCGTTTAAGCCATACTGCACACGGCCTAAGTTATAGTGGGCGTTACCCATATACTTATCCAGAATAATAGCCTGGCTAAAGTAATCGCGTGCATTAAGGAAGTTGTTCTGCAACATTAAGCAAACACCTACCAGGTTGTGCACGTCGGCACGGTTAAAGTCCTGTTCAAGCACACGCTTATAGTTAACTACGGCCATATCGTATTTGCCCTGGTAAAACTGTGCATTAGCTAAAAAGAAAATGGCGAAGGTATCTTTTGGTGCAAGCTTCAAATACTCTGTAAAGTAGGCTTCGCTGCTGTCAAATTTAAAGGTGTTATAGAAGCCCGCGCCTGATTGTAAAACGTTACGCTTATAAATTTCGGGGGAAAGGTTAGCGGCAGTTAAGCGCTGTATAATGTTTGAATCTACTTTGTACTCATTGGCAACAGCACGGCTTTTATCGGCTGCTTCCTGGTTAGTTAACGAATCGTAAGCCATGGCCATTAAGCCGGTAACCAGTCCATCGCCTTCGCCTAAAGCTACCATGCGTTGGCAGTTAACTATACAATCCAGATATTTTGCCTGCGCAAAATTGCGGATAGCACTGGTTCTAAGATTTGTTTCGTCGTACCAAATTTTGGCAGGTGGTTGCGCCATTGTCATCAGCGCGCTTGCCAGCAGTAACAGTGTGAGTAATTTAGATTTCATCCTTTGTCTCGGTTTTGGGTTTTTAAATTTTTGGCCGAGAGCAAAAGGGATGAACCTTAACTCCCGAACCTATCAGATACCACAAGGTCCTTCGAGCCCTGCGTGTATTTGTAAAATCCTTCCCCGGTTTTTACACCAAGGTATCCGGCGGTAACCATGTTAACTAACAAAGGGCACGGTGCATATTTCGGATTGCCAAAGCCTTCGTGCAATACCCGCAAAATAGCGAGGCACACATCAAGGCCTATAAAATCTGCTAACTGCAGCGGTCCCATCGGGTGAGCCATTCCAAGCTTCATCACCGTGTCAATTTCATTTACCCCCGCTACACCTTCATATAGCGTATATACAGCTTCGTTAATCATTGGCATCAGTATCCTGTTTGCCACAAAGCCGGGGTAATCGTTTACTTCTACCGGAATCTTGTTCAGTTTACGCGAACAATCCATGATTTGTTTCAAACAATCTGCAGTTGTTGCGTAGCCCTTTATTATTTCCACCAGCTTCATTACCGGCACCGGATTCATAAAGTGCATACCTATAACATCACCCGCACGCCCGGTAACAGCGCCTATTTTGGTAATGCTTATGCTGCTGGTGTTTGAGGCCAGAATAGCCCCTGCTTTGCATACTTTATCCAGTTCTTTGAAAATTTTCAACTTGATATCCACATTCTCTGTAGCCGCCTCCACCACCAGATCGCTATCTGCACAACTATCTAAGCCTGTGTTGGTTACAAGGTTCTTTAGGGTTGCAGCTTTTACGTCTTCCGTAATGCCCCCTTTGGCCACCATACGGTCAAGGTTCTTAGTAATAGTAGCCACAGCCTTGTCTAACTGTTCTTTTGAAACATCAACAAGGTTTACGCTAAAGCCATTCATGGCAAATACGTGCGCTATACCATTACCCATGGTACCGGCGCCTATAACACTTACTTTTTCAATCATAGGGCGAATATAGAATTTAGCGGATAGTTGGCAGCTTACTGCTTAAGCACCACCTTGCTTACCTTCTCCTTCTCTCCTACCAGGGTAACCATGTAAGGCCCCTGTGGCAGGTGTTGTATATCTATTACAGCATTGGTTTGCCCTGCACTAAACTTTTGGCTACTGATAACGCGGCCTAAAATATCGCGCACTTCAAGGCCGGTATAGGTATTGGCTTCAAAACGCAGATTAGCAAAATCGGTAGCAGGGTTAGGGTAAACCTCAAATTGGTTTTGGTTAAGTTCATTTACGCCCACCTGGTAAAAGCAGGAAACCCGGTTATCTGTAGCCGTAGGCAAGGTGCTGTTCCAAATAGCCATGGCGTATTCACCTTTCTGCACATTATATACGGTAATAGAACCTACCTTATCTATAGCACTTATTCCTTTTGTAACAACAAAAGAATCGGCCACGCTCCAGTCATCGGTTTGTTTGGCGCGCCATAGCATTACAAGGCTGTCTTCATTAGTAGTAAAAAAGGTATTGTCTAAAGCGGCACCGGCTGTGCCATCATAATTAAAGGTAGCGCTGGCATTAAAACCGGCATTTATTATACCGTCAATGGTCCAATAACGGTAATCGTGCAAATGCAAACCTATGGTGGGGTTCTTCATGGCATCGGGCGCAATCCAGTTATGCTCTATGCGTACTAATACAGAATCAGTAATTGCATCTACCTGAAGTTTGGCGCGCGCGGTGCCAAAATCTTTTAAGCCGGTAGTAGAAATTATCTGCCACTCAGCACTTATAGCATCCTGCAGATTATCATCAAAATCAACCACTACATAAACAGGGGTAAAATTCAGCGGTCCAACTACAGCCTCGCTGCATTCGCCGCTAACAGTAGCAACCGAACTAACCGACGTAAAGTCACTATTAAAGCAGGTAAGCTTAACCGGTACATTGCTGTAATAATTCGGTGCATGGCTCAATCTCTGACGGATAAACACATGCTCATCAATTTGTCCGCTGCCCTGCGGCGCTAATTGCTCTATTGAAAAATGAGGGAAGCCCGGCGCGTTTATCCAGTTAGCAAAGTAGTCATTCAGTTTATTATTGCCGGAGCAGCTAACCAGGTAATCGCGCAACTGTGCAGTGGTAGAATTTTTAAACGCAAAATCATTCATGTAGTTTTTCATGCAATTAAAAAATTGCGCATCACCCATATACCAGCGCAGGGTATGTATCATATCCGCTCCTTTGCGGTAAACAGTAGTTCCGTAGGTGTACTGTGTGGGCACACCATTTACAGCGCGGTATCCGTTATCATCAATGTGCGCTGTGTGCACTATATCATCGTGGTTAGCGCGCACGTATTGGGCATATACATCGGGGCCATAAAACTTCTCTTCAAACAAATGCTCATTATAGCTTGCCCAACCCTCATTCAACCACATTTCGCTGGCGCTATCGCAGGTTACTAAATCGCCAAACCAATGGTGGCTCAATTCATGCGCCATTGTGGTTTCACATTCATTGGCGGCCACATTTAAATAATACTGCATAAAGCTTATGTTGGTAGCATGCTCCATAGCGCCGGCATTAAAGGGCACTATGCAATAGCCTACACGGTCCCAACGGTAAGGCCCCCAGGCATTTTCCTGTATATGGAAGGCATCTTTTAAATGCACAAACAAACTCTTTAAGGTAGTAGTATCGCTCGGTACGGCAGCTAACTCCACAGGCAAGGTTCCTAACTGCGCCTGCACAGTATCAGCAAGCGTGGCATAAGGTGCAACCGCTACACTGGCTAAGTAAGATGGTATGTTTTGTCCCAGTTTCCAATGCCACACCTGGTTGGCGCCGCTTGGTGTAACACCCAACAGCAAACCATTGCAAAATGCCTTGTGTGTGTTTTTGGTAGTAACATAGTATTCGTAATAGCTGCGCTGTTCAAAGTTATCGAAGCAAGGGAACCACACCCTGCCGTAAGTGTGCGGGTCGGCCAAAAAGCTCACGCCAATATTAAAGGCATAAGTGCCCGTCCAGTAAAAGCCGCCAAAGTCGCCGTTTAACTGCAAAGGGTGGCCGTGGTAATAAATGAATATGGTAGATGAATCGCCTGTGTTTAAGGTGTTCAACAGGTTTATATTAAGCACAGAATCGTTGTAGTCGTAAGGCACGCTGTTGTAAGTATCTACACGAACGGAATCTACCGTTAAACCCAGCAGGTCCAGCTTAATACCTTCTACCCCGTTCATTTTTGCCTTAATGCCTATGGTGGCTTCGGCATGCATAATTTTGCCGGTAAAGTCTGATAGGTCTAACCTTAATTGATACGCGCGTATATCAATAGTATCGCCACGCAGGTCTTTAGCGCTTAAGGTAGTTATACTTAAAAGCAGGGCAGTTATGGCAAGTAGAGTGTTCCGCATTACGCGAAGATAGAAGGGAAAGCGGAATGAATGCAGTAGGGCCTTACCGCGTATACAAATAAAAAACCCGGGCGGTTAACGTCCGGGTTCTCATTATTTGCTCCTTATGAAGCGTTAGTGTGTTATTGTCCTCTTTCTTCAAGGGCTTTAACCAGGCCGGCAATTTTATGTGCCGAAGAACCCTGTAAAGCACTGATAACGCGGGTAGCAGGAGATTGCAATAAGCCGATGATTTCGCCAAGCAATTCTTTCTTGCTCTTCAGCTTAGCTAATACGTCAATCTGGTTGTCGCCAACAAATACGTCGCTGTCAATGTAAGCGCCCTTAAGGGTTGGCTTATCATTAGTAGCGCGGAACTCTTTCAACAGTTTGGCAGGTAATGCGCCATCAGCTGAAAACATTACACCGGTTTGGCCGTGCAATAAAGGGTATACCGCTTCGTATTTTGCGTTGTCAATCTGCTCAAGCGCCTTGCGAATAAGCGTGTTTTTAGTAACACGGTATTCAATACCTGAGTTAAAGCAAAGGCGACGGAATTTGTTGGTCTTCTCTACTGATAACGTTTCAGGATTGCAGATGTAAAAGTATTGTGTGTTGCTGAACTTCTCTTTCAGTTCCGCTATTTCTATATTTTTTTGATTCTTATCCATTGTTCACTGTTTTTTCTGGTGATTCAAATTATAAACCGGCTACGCTTTTGTAGTCGATATTAATACCCGGGCTCATAGTAGAAGCCATGCTGATGCTGTTGAAGTAAACACCTTTAGCGCTTGATGGTTTTAAACGTGAAAGGGTTTGCAATAACGCAACTGCGTTTTCATTTATTTGGTCAGCCGAAAAATTAACGCGGCCAATGGAAGTATGAACAATACCGAACTTATCAACCTTAAAGGCAATTTTACCTTTCTTCACTTCCTCAACTGCTTTGCCAACTTCAGGGGTTACTGTGCCTGATTTTGGGTTTGGCATTAAGTTACGTGGTCCCAGTATACGGGCAATTTTACCCAACTTGGCCATTACGTTTGGTGTAGCAATTACTACATCAAAATCCATCCAGTTTTCCTTTTCAATTTTGGTGATAAACTCGTCAAGACCTACGAAATCAGCACCTGCTTTTTTAGCTTCTTCTTCCTTGTCAGGAGTACAGAATACCAATACGCGCTTGGTTTTACCGGTGCCGTGTGGCAACGCAGTTGTACCACGCACAGCCTGGTCAGCTTTCTTCGGGTCTACGCCTAATTGAATGTGCAAATCAACTGATGCGTTGAACTTTGCAGTGTTAACCTCTTTTACAAGCTTAGAGGCTTCAGCCAGTGCATAGAGCTTGTTAGCATCTACTTTACCTGCAACAGCTTTTCTTTTCTTAGTTAACTTCATTGTTACTGTTTTTTGGGGTCAATCGGGTCAATGAGAGCCCTTCCCCGGTTATTAAAAAAGTTTTGAATTCAGAGTGGAGAATGTTGAATTACTTCAAACTTCTCCATTCTGAATTCTGAATTATCTAGTATCCTTCTACGTTAAAACCGGCGCTTTTTGCTGAACCGGCAACCATGCTCATAGCTGATTCAATAGTGAAGCAGTTTAAGTCAGGCATTTTCTCTTCAGCAATTTTGCGGATAATGTCCAGGCTAACTGTACCTACTTTCTTACGGTTAGGTTCAGCGCTACCGACTTGTTTCTTGGTATATTCCATCAACATAGCATGTACCGGTGGAGTTTTGATAATGAAATCAAAGCTCTTATCAGTATAAACAGTAATTACACAAGGTAATACTTTGCCCATGCGGTCCTGCGTTTGCGCATTAAAGCGCTTGCAGAATTCCATGATGTTAACACCTTTAGAACCTAAAGCCGGACCAATTGGAGGTGCAGGGTTAGCCTGACCGCCTTTTACCTGCAATTTGATAAAGGTTGCAATTTCCTTTGCCATTGTATATCTAATTATTCTTTGTTAGTTAATATGGTTTATATAATTCATGTTTCCGGTCTCACCCGCTGGGCTACAGTAATTGGAAGCTACTGTAACTGCGAACCGCAAACGGCGAATTCTTAGCTTATTTTCTCCACCTGCATAAAGCTTACTTCAACCGGCGTTTTACGGCCAAAGATCTTAACGATCACTTTCAGCTTCTTCTTCTCGTTGTTTATTTCTTCAATAGTACCAATGAAATCGTTGAACGGTCCATCAGTAATCTTCACATCTTCATTTATAATGAATGGTTCAGCCATGGTTTCGCCGGCATCAAGCATTTCATCAGCCTTGCCTAACATCTTCATTGCTTCACCGTGCGATAGAGTTCCTAAAAAACCTAACACACCATGCACCTGGCGTATGTGTTGCCACATTTCCTGGGTCATTTTCTTATCATCTGTTTCCATGTATATGTAACCGGGAAACAGGGTTTTTTCTTTTATGGTTTTTTTACCGGCCTTAATGGTGTATACCTTTTCGGTAGGAACCAATAGGTTGGTAACAATTTTATCCCACTTGCTGCGGCTCACTTCTAACTGTACGTGCTCCTTTATCTTGCGTTCTTGTCCGCTGATAACGCGCACTACATGCCATTTTTTATCTTCTGCCATTGCCGCCATGCTTAACCTATGAACAATTTGTATAAAGCGCCGGTACCGTATTTAAAGGTAATATCCATTGCAACTACCAGCAGCGATATGATGATGGCCGTAACCAACACTATAATTGCACTGCTCTGCAACTCCGGCCATGTAGGCCAGGTCACCTTGTGCATCAACTCGTCGTAAGCTTCAACGAAGTATAATCTTACCTTTTCCATCGTTCTTTGTCCAGTTCACAACAGGCTTTCACGGTCTTTTCTGTTAACGTGTGAACTGTTAACCGTGATCCTTTATTATCAGCAGGGGCAGCCAGATTCGAACTGACGTCAACGGTTTTGGAGACCGCTATTCTACCACTGAACTATGCCCCTAATTCCTCTTTCTGTTCAAAGGCTATTTAGCTTCATTAAATCCAAAACCTCATCAGCCCTTTCGGTAAAAAGGGACGCAAATATAACTACATAGGCGAATTTTCAAAAAAATCTGTGGAAATGGACAGTGCTATCCTTTAAAAACCACAGAAGGCAGGACCCAAGCCGCACCTGCCGGCTAAATATAGGCCTAAAAACATGAAAAACAATTAGTTGGCTGCCGGCTGCCGCTCTTTAAGGCCCGGAACGTTCTTGGCTATCCAGCGCTCTACCTGTTTTATCTTCTTAAGGTAGGTGGGCATGTCCGCAGCATACTTTAAATGGGTCAAAAAGTCGTAATAGCTGTCCTTGGGGTGTTTTTGGTGCCAGGGCAGGTAATACTTGTTCTGCCACTTTTTAAGGTAAGCAAGGCAGTCCGACAGGGTGGCAAAGCGCATATAGTTGCCATTACCCCTAAAACCAAACAGGTTATTGAACTTAAAGGTGCATTTCTTGCATTCCATCCAGCCCGTTTCAAACATGGCCTGCGCCAACACCGTTTCGGGGTAATCTATATCATACACCAAAAGGGAATCATATAAAGCGCTAACCTTCTGTTCGCGGCTGGTTTGGGCAAATAGGCGGCCGCTGCTAAAGCTTAAAAACAGCATTAACAGGGCTAAATAAAGGGGGTTGGCTCTCAGTGTGTTTAGCTTCACTTAAAAGTAATATACATAAAATATGCCGCTTTGTAAATCAACCGGCACGGCAGTATAAGCCACGCACTACGCTAACTAATTGTAAATAAGCAGCTTAACTGAAATTAAGCGCCACCTCTAAAACTTATTAACGCCTGCTTTGCCGCTTTAGGCAGCCTTCTTATATATGTAGCCCAAATAACTGCCATGCTAGCCCAAACCCCTAAGCCCCCCTATTATGCCGTAATTTTTACCAACTACCGCACCGAAGGAGATAACGGCTACGGCGACATGGCTAAACGTATGGAGGAACTGGCTGCCCAACAGCCCGGCTACCTCGGTATTGAAAGCGCCCGCGATGGGCTGGGCATAACCATAAGTTACTGGCAAAGCCTTGAGGCCATACAAAACTGGAAACGCAACACCGAACACCAAATGGCGCAAACCCAAGGGCGCAAGCAATGGTATTCGCAGTTTAAGGTAAGGGTGTGTTTGGTAGAACGGGAATATGGTTTTGGCCTTGAATAAATGCTTACCTTTAGGGTAACCGAAAACACTGCCCCATGAGGCCTTTATTACTTTTTACCCTGCTTATTTATTTAGGTTTTTACTGCCATGCGCAAACGGATTTCCGCTTTGCTGATAGTACCGCGCAGTGGAATGTTTCAGTCTATGTAGATTATACCCATAGTTATTCTACCAAAAACTATACGGTGGTTGGCGATACATTTTGGAACGGAAATCAGTATCAAGTTATAGGACAAATACCCGGCGACCGAATATTGCTTCGCAAAGATTCTTTAAACCGATTTTATACTCCACTTCCTGATAATACCAATGATGAAGGTTTGCTTTACGATTTTGGGGCAAACAAAGGAGATACTATAGCTTTTGTAAGACTTGTAATTGGTTATAATCACCATAACGCCACTGCCATAGTAGATTCTGTAGATACTGTAAATTGGCACGGACTTAGGCGCCGACTGATTTTTAAACCTGCTTATCAGGGGTGGACATCTGAAATTTGGGTAGAAGGGTTGGGGGCATTAAATGCTGACCCAATAGCTAACTCCAGTTTAACTATGCAGCCGGGCGCACCGGATATTGCATACAATCTCCTTTGTTTTCACGAAAACGGCCAACTGGTTTACCAGGATGCAAATTCGAATTCCTGTAACACAGCAGTTCAGGACTTAGAAGAAGTAAGGGTTGACATTTATCCTAACCCCGCTGAAGATGTTGTAAGTTTTCAATTACCCGATTTTTTTGAGGACCAACAGACCTTACTTCAAATCAGCACGCCCGAAGGGCAAAGTATTTTAAACACTCCTTTCCATACCTCCCTACTCAAAATTCCGACTACAACCTTTGCAAGGGGTATGTATTTCTATTCCATAATTTCAAAGGGGCAAAAAGCGGCTTCAGGAAAAATAATACTGGAATGAAACACTACCTGCTTTTATTCATTGCTATAACTATTGGAGTAAACTGCCATGCGCAAACAGATTTCCGCTTTGCTGATAGCACCGCCCAGTGGAACGTACTGAATGAGGTTCCGGGGCAAGGGGTGGAATGGACTTCAGTATATACAACCGGGCACGATACCTTAACTAATGGATATAATTACCAAACGGTACAAAGTTGTTTTTGGTTTTACCGCCGCGATTCTTTGAACAGAATTTACAGTATTGGTGATAGCCTAATCTATGATTTTGGGGCGCAGGTTGGAGATTCCGTCCATAGTTTTTGGTGCGATGGCTTTGTAAAAGGTATGTATCATTCCAAAGTATTAAGTGTTGACACCGTTAACTGGGGCAAACCCAGACGAAGATTATTTCTAAGCAACGGCCAGATTTGGGTGGATGGTATAGGAAATGTAAATGCTGACCCTTTAACCAACCTTAGTTCTCTACCCGCACATTCCATAAGCGCTATTAATCTTTTATGCTTTTTCGAGAATGGACAAATGCAGTACCACCGTAACGGTTACGATACCTGTTATTCCTCTAATATTAATTTGAAGATAAACGAGCCGGTGGCAGAATATAGATATGTAAAGGCCTACCCTAATCCTGCCGATAATATTGCCTCCTTTCAATTATTCAATTTTCAGGAAGATGAGGACGTTCAGTTCCGCATGTCAACACCTACCGGACAATGCGTGCTGGACATTCCTTTTCAAACGTCTATACTTAAAATTCCAACTACAACCTTTGCAAGGGGCATGTATTTCTATTCCATAACTTCAAAGGGGCAAAAAGCAGCCTCAGGAAAAATAATACTGGAATGAAACACCTCCTGCTTTTATTTATTGCTATCACTATTGGCGCAAACTGCCATGCGCAAACAGATTTCCGTTTTGCTGATAGCAGCGCGCAATGGAATATAGTAGTAACCAATAATTACGGTGTGCCTGCCCACACCAATCATACCACGGCGCTGGCAGATACCTTCATAAACGGCAAATGGTATCAGTATTTTCCGGGTTATATCTCCTTTCTGCGCAGGGATAGCCTTAAAATTTATAGCTGGCAGGATAGTCTGATTTATGACTTTGGCGCAAAAACAGGCGACACCATTCGCACCTACACGCACAACGGCTATTATGGTGAAGTAATAGTTTCAGTAGTACAAGCGGTAGATACGGTTAACTGGGGTAGGCTGAGAAGAAGGCTGACCTTAAATAGCGGTGTATGGGTAGATGGCATTGGCAATTTAAACTCCTTTCCGTTTGATAACTGCTACGGCACTCAGGCACAGCTTGAGTATACGCGCTATAACGTATTGTGCTTTTTTGAAAACGGGCAGTTACTGTTTCATTCGCCGGACTACCCCGGTTGCGATTACAATGAACTCAACGGAATAAATAATTTTGATACAGACAAAAGATGCAAGGTTTACCCCAACCCTGCCGATAAATTCATAAGCATTGAATTCAGTGAAATTTCAAACTACGCCAACTGCGCAATAGAACTTAGGGATATAAGCGGGCGCCTGATTTACAACACCTCTGTTACAGGCAATAGCCTTCAACTACCCGTACAAAATCTTGGTGGAGGTATATACTTCTGCAGCCTGTTACAACAAGGCCGGCGAATTTCAACACTTAAGTTGTTGGTGCAACATTAACGGCCCAAGGCATACGCCCGGCTCCAGTCAGGAGGTGCAGGTCCGTCAATAAACGCTCCGCCGGGGCGGTTCTTCTTTTTAATAGGGTTAAGTATATAGGTAAAGTTTAGCGCAATGGTATTGTTATACATATTCAGCACCTTGGTGTTTACGCCAAAAGCAGGGCGCAACTTCAGGAAGGAATACTCAAACTTAAACCCAATGCCAAACACCTGCTTAATAAGGAATTGGAAACCTACTATACCGCACAAATCAAACTTCCTTGGTTCTATGTTCTGAAAACCGACAATACTGGTGTCCATAACGTTGCCTGAGCCCGGCGGGTTTTCAAGGCGGTATATCATCTTATTTCTAACCAGGTAACCAAAACCGAGGCCCACGCTGGCTATTATCAGTTTCTTATCGTGCACGTTAAACAACAACGGCACCTGCACATAATCCCAGCTTATATGAAACGTATGCTGCGGTGTTTCATTCAAATTGCGTTTGCGGTAGGCCCCTTTCATGCTGTACATTATCTGCGTACTTACCGAAAGGTTTTTGTGAAACTTAACCATTACACCTACACCCGCCTGCACACCGGGGTTAGTATAACCGGCCTGCTCATCGCCATCAACCTGGCTTAAATTAAGGCCCACATTAAATAACGCCCTGAATAAACCATCGCGCTTGGGGTTAAACTCTTCTTCCTGCCCGTCGGGGTTTGTATTTTTTACCTTCTTGGGCTTAGGTGCAGGTTGTTCCTCTTCCTCTTCTGTTACCGGTGCTTGCTGCTGCTGCACGCTGTCGGTTTGCTGGTTCTTCTTTTTACCAAAATCTATGGTAAGCGCACCGTTTTTAAACTCAGTTTGCTGAGCCACAACCACAAAGGGCAATAAAACAATCCACAGTGTTAGTTTCTTCTTCATGCTTGGAAATTAAGAGCAAATATTTTCGTTTCAGTTAAGTAAGGGGTGTAAAGCGGAATTTTAACGCAAAATTGACAATCCTGCTTCTTAACGCAGCGCTAAAATAAGAGAAGGTAGAGAATGAAATATAACGCAACCACGCTAAAGAAGATTGAAGATATATTTAAAGAAGGCGGCTATACCGTTCGTTTCGAAAAAGGGAACTTCCAGAACGGCTACTGCATTTTGGAAAAAAGAAGGGTAGTGGTTATCAATAAATTTCATGAAGTAGAGGCCAAAATCAACTCTATGACTGAAATACTTGTTTCTATTACCGACCTTGAACTGGAAAACCTTAGCAGCGAAAGCACCCAGCTTTACCAGCAAATACAGGCACAAAAAGCCGAACTGTTTAAATAACAGCATTGATTACACTTGCCAACAATTGCGCTTTTCACCAATCCCATTTAGGGTATAATACTATCTTCATACTGCTTTAAACAAGGGCTATGGAGATTGTTTTTTTAGGAACGGGAACTTCAGGCGGCGTGCCTTTAATTGCTTGCCAGTGCCCTGTTTGCAAAAGCACCGATAGCCGCGATAAACGTTTACGAACTTCTATATTAATTCGCCAGGGCAGTTTTACCGCCGTGGTAGATTGCGGGCCTGACTTTCGCCAGCAAATGTTGCGCGAAGATGTGCGCAACCTTGATGTCGTTTTAATGACCCACCCCCATAAGGACCACACCGGGGGTATTGATGATATACGCTCGTTTAACTTCATTAATAAGCGGCCTATTGATTTTTTTGCCGACCTGCATACCGAAATGGGCATTAAGGAACAATACAGTTATGCATTTACTGAAACGGACTACCCTTATTTGCCTAAAATGAACTTTCACCGTATTACCGATGAAAAGTTTACTGCGGGCCCTTTGCAGGTTACACCCATTGAAGTAATGCACGCTACCATGCCGGTTAAGGGTTTCCGCATAGGTAACTTTACCTATATAACCGATGCAAAAACCATTGCAAAAGCGGAGCGCGATAAAATAAGAGGAACCAAAGTGCTGGTGTTAAACGCCCTGCGCGAAACAGAGCATTACTCCCACCTATCGCTGCAACAGGCTATGGATATTGTGGAAGATGTAAAACCCGAAATAGCTTACTTTACACATATGAGCCACCAGTTTGGTTTACATGCGGAAATGGAGAAGAAAATGCCGGCCAATATTTATATTGCCTACGATGGGTTAAAGCTGAATGTTTAGCATAAAACACCCCTTGCAGTCATAAGTCAATAAATTTTATATTGCGAACCATAAAATAATTTCCATGTCAGTACTCTTCAGGAGAAAAGAAATTGATGCGATTATTGCGGAATCGGAGTCGGGCGAACACAAATTAGCAAGAACACTAACAGCCTCTAACCTGGTGCTGTTAGGCATAGGCGCCATTATTGGCGCAGGCCTGTTTTCCATTACCGGTATAGCCGCTGCTGAAAATGCCGGCCCCGCTATTACCATATCCTTTGTTATTGCTGCCGTAGGCTGTGCCTTTGCAGGCCTGTGTTATGCTGAGTTTTCGTCCATGATTCCCGTAGCCGGTTCAGCATACACCTATTCGTTTGCTACCATGGGCACATTGTTTGCCTGGGTTATAGGTTGGGATTTAGTACTGGAATATGCCGTTGGCGCCGCCACGGTGGCCAGCAGCTGGTCTGGCTATTTTTATAAGCTAATGCACAGCATGAACATCAACTTCCCGCGCGAGTTGGTGATGACCCCTTTCGACCACGTTTACATGAAGGGCGATAAAATAATACCGGAGTTGATTAACGGTAAAGCAAACCCTGATCTAAACGGGGCAACTTTAGTAAAAGGTATAATTAATGCACCGGCAGTATTTATTGTTGGGTTAATGTCCTTACTGCTGGTAAAAGGAACCAAAGAATCTGCCACCGTTAATGCCTTTATTGTAATACTCAAAGTGGCTATCGTTATATTATTCATTGCACTGGGTTGGAGCTTTATTAACCAGGCTAACTATACACCTTACATACCTGAAAACACCGGTGAGTTTGGCCATTACGGATGGAGCGGCATAATTCGCGCTGCGGCCATTGTGTTCTTTGCCTATATAGGTTTCGATGCGGTTTCAACTGCAGCGCAGGAAGCTAAAAACCCTAAAAAGGATATGCCAATAGGCATTCTGGTATCGCTGGTTATTTGCACTGTGCTTTACATTTTGTTTGCCCACGTTATGACCGGCCTTGCCCACTACACCGAATTTAAAGCAGACCCTACCGATAAACTGGCCCCTGTTGCCACAGCGCTTAACCACACGCCTTATGCGTGGTTAAAGCAGGGCATCATTGTTGCCATCCTTGCCGGTTACTCTTCGGTTATATTGGTAATGCTAATGGGCCAATCACGCGTGTTCTTCAGCATGTCAAAAGACAAACTGTTACCATCTTTCTTCAGCGAGGTTCACCCCACTTTTAAAACACCATGGAAGTCAAACCTTATCATGTGCGTGTTTGTTAGCCTTTTTGCGGCTTTCGTTCCCGGTTCAGTAGTAGGCGAAATGACCAGCATAGGAACCTTACTTGCATTTATATTGGTATGTGTGGGTGTATTAATTATGCGCAAAACCATGCCTAATGCCCCGCGCGGTTTCCGCACACCACTGGTGCCTTTAGTGCCTATACTGGGTATACTTACCTGCTTTGGCATGATGGCCTTCTTGCCTTTAGATACCTGGATACGTTTAATTGTTTGGATGCTGATTGGCTTTGCCATCTTCTTCCTGTATAGCGTTAAACGACTTGAGGGCAACAAATAGGCCCTATGGCGCAAACCAAACCACTAAAGCTTGTTGATGCCGCCCTTATAGTTACCAGCGGCATGATTGGTAGCGGCATTTTTATAGTAAGTGCCGATATGAGCCGCATACTTGGCGGCCCCGGCTGGCTGTTACTCGCCTGGATAATTTCAGGCGTAATGACGGTGTTTGCCGCCCTTAGTTATGGCGAGTTAGCGGGCATGTTTCCTGCCGCAGGTGGGCAATACGTTTATTTAAAAGAAGCTTATAATCCACTTACGGGCTTTTTGTACGGGTGGAGTTTGTTTGCCGTGGTGCAAAGCGGCACTATAGCTGCTGTAGCGGTGGCCTTTGCCAAGTTTACCGGCGTTTTGTATGAACCCTTTAGCGAGAAGAACATCTTGCTCACCCTTGGCAGTTTTAAAATTTCAGCAGCGCAAATCCTCGCCATTTTTTCGGTGCTGGTTTTAACGCTTATAAATGCGCAAGGCATTAACTATGGCAAAATCATCAACCGCTTTTTTACCTCTACCAAGCTTATTGCGCTCTTCGGCATTATTGTGTTGGGCATTTTCTTTTTTGCCAATAGCGATGTTTGGAATAATAACCTTTCTCATTTTTGGGATTACAGCACTACCACCCAAAATGAAGATGGCAGTTGGACCTCTCACCCGCTTACAAGCATTGGCCTAATGACAGCTATGGGTGTAGCATTGGTAGGTTCCTTGTTTAGTAGCGATGCCTGGAACAACGTAACCTTTATTGCCGGCGAAATTGATGAGCCCAAAAAGAATATACCGCGCTCTCTGCTTATAGGCACTTTTGTAGTTACACTGCTTTACCTGTTGGCTAACATCGCTTACTTAAAGCTGTTACCTTTCTTTGGTAACGCTAACGGTACCGATGTATTAAGCCGTGGCCTGCAGTTCCCTTTAAACGATAGAGTAGGCACAGCAGCCGCTACAATGATATTCAGCGATAAGGCTGCTTACATAATGGCGGTGCTTATTATGATTTCCACCTTTGGCTGTAATAACGGTATTGTGTTGGCCAGCGTGCGTGTGTATCAAAGCATGGCTAAGGATGGTTTGTTCTTTGATAAAATGAAGCACAACAACAAACATGGTGTACCCGGCTTTGCGCTATGGGTGCAATTTGTTTGGGCTTCGCTGCTTTGTCTATCCGGCCAATACGGTAACCTGTTAGATTTTGTAATGTTTGCCGTAATGCTGTTTTACATATTTACTGTAGCCGGCATTTTCATTCTGCGCAAAAAACAGCCCGATACCCCACGCCCTTATAAAGCCTTTGGCTACCCCGTTATACCCGCCTTATATATTCTATTCGCCATAGCCTTTTGCGTTAACCTGCTTTACATGAAACCCTTTTACGCCGCTGTAGGCCTGGGGATAGTGTTACTTGGCGTGCCGGTTTACTTTTTCTGGAAAAAGCAATTGGAATAGTTGCAGTTGGCAACTTATTCAGTTGGCAGTTTGCAAAGTGCATTTGAAAAAGAGCAAATGATGTAAAAGCAAATCAATGGGAACTTTTAAAGATTTAACTGTATATAAAAAGGCATTTTCCTTAAGTATGGAAATCTTTAAAATTTCAAAGCGCTTTCCTGCAGAAGAAAAATATTCTTTAACCGATCAAATTCGCCGGTCGTCACGTTCTGTTTGTACTAATTTGGCTGAAGGTTATCGCAAAAGAATATACCCCGCTCACTTCATATCAAAATGCAGCGATGCTGATATGGAAAACACAGAAACATTGGTTTGGTTACAATTTGCTTTGGAATGCAACTATATAAACAAGGCCGAGTTTTCCGCATTGAGTAACGCTAATGAAGAAGTAGGAAAACTAATTGGCCATATGCTGGAACATCCTGAAAAATATGGCACAACGAAAAAATAATTCACTAACCTTTGTAAACTGCCAATTGCCAACTGCAAACTTTTACGATAAATGAATATTGAACAAAGACTAGACGCCGCCATTCGTAATGTGCCTGATTTTCCTAAACCCGGAATTCAGTTTAAGGATATAACCCCCATATTTTTAGATGCCAAACTGTGCGATGAGATTGCAGAGAATATCATCAATAACTTTTTGCATAACCATGGAAAGATTGATGCCATTTGCGCCATTGAAAGCCGTGGCTTTTTTATCGGCATTCTTATAGCCAACAAATTAAATGTGCCGCTGTTTCCGGTACGCAAAAAAGGAAAGCTGCCTGCAAAAACGCGCAGTTTTTCGTACGAGTTGGAGTATGGTTCTGCTACGCTTGAAATACATACCGATGTAATACAACCAACCTGGAACATTATGATACACGATGACCTGCTGGCCACCGGTGGCACCGCTATGGCAGCAGCTGAACTGGTTAAAGCCGAGGGCGGACATGTGGCAGGTTTTTCATTTATAGCAGAGCTTGATTTTTTAAAGGGACGAGATAGAATTCTTCCTTATTCGCAAAATATCGTCAGCCTTATGAGATATTAGAAATTGCCTATCTTTAAGGCACTATGAAACACACTAACAACCTACTTTCTGTGGTGGCTTCCACCATCGTTTTTACAGGCATCATGTTTTGCCTTAGTTCCTGTTCAAAAGAAAAACTTGCTGCTGGTGATTACCTTGTTACCGTTAGCACATCTAATTGCGGGGGTTACCCTCCGGCATATCATGATTCAACATATGGCCAATTTACAGTTCATCTAATTGCTCCTGGGCACGGAGAACTGGTATTGGTTGATGACCAAAGTCCCTTGGCACAGGTAATGTCGTTCAACAGAAACCCTGAATGGGATGAGGAAGACTATATTTTCTATGGTCGCGAACCAACAGTAGAGCATTTGCGGGTCAATACTAAAGAGGGAAAATTAGAAGCGTATATAGGTTACCATAAAACTCCCTGTGGACATTGGACAATATATAAGGGGTATAAGGTTCAATAAGCAAACAACTGCTCAGGATTTAGAAGCTAAATGGGGTTTTAGAAAAACGTTTCTTCAGAATAAACATGGATATAATGAAAAACATTAATGGAGTTCCGTTGAAACACCTGTTTATACTTGTACTTGGCTTATTAGTATTTAATGGGTGTAAAAAAGAAATGTGGAGAGAAAAATTGATTGCGGGCAATTATCACACAATAAAGAGCTACCACGGCAGCAGTCCAACAAGTGGTATCGATACCGTATATGGATTTCGGGATATAACTATACAAGCGGTGGGGCCAAATGTCCTTAGTTTTATTGACCCAGAAACCAACGACACCTTAATTGTTAGCTATGATGATAATTATAGTTCAGCAATGCACACGTGGTATTACAATTATTTTTACGTAGGTGGTGATAATATTAAGTATAACCCTAAAACCAAAATGCTAACTGTAAGTAAGGGTTGGACTTCAGCTGGTGGAAGTAGTTTTACTCAATGGGAGGGGTTTAAATCTCAATAAGAGCTATAAGCTACTATGAAAACATTGTCCGTCTTATTTGCAGGCGTTGCTATTCTTTTCATTTCGTCATGTGATTTTGAAGGGAAGGTTTCAGGCTCGTATTATGTTACCGCCGGGGCCAATTCTCATTCCAGTAATATGAATTGGGATACCACCTATGGCACAGGAATAATCAAAATTGAAAAGACAGGGCCCAATAAGTTAAGGTTTATTGACAATTCTATACTAAACCGGAATTTTGAGTTGAGCTACAATGAATCACTTAGCTCACAGAGTGATGTTGCTTATTACGGCGATCCTACGGGCCCACGGTTCATAAAATTTAACAGGACAAATGATAATATTGAGGTGGGGGATGATGTTTTTGTTCACACCAGCGGCAGTGAGGGCACTTACTGGACCGGCAAAAAAGTGCAGTAGCTTAAAATTCAAAACATGAAAACGATTCATTTCGGGGCGCTCATAATCTCATTTTTTGTATTGGTCCTTTTAAGCATGGTATCCTGCAAAAGAGAAAGTGACTTAGCAAAGAACATTTCCGGCAATTACCTGTGTGAACAATACAGCCACACCTGGTTGGCAGGACACACTACATGGGATACGCTGATACCTAATGTGTTGGTGACAATTGAATTGGGCAATGACGGTAGGCTTTATATCAGCCAACCTTTTAATGATGGCCCTTTTTACTTTCAAGGAAAGCATGGAGATATTTTGAGCTACTCCACTAATGTATCACTGGGCACCTATGGTGGCTACGATATCTCGTATTACGAAAACAGCGATTCGATATTGCTTTCAACAGGGCCCTCTCCAGGACACGCAGGAGGTGGAGGAACTTCCTGGCGTGGCCATAAAATACAGTAATCGGCTAAGGATTAAAGTTGGGGCGGGTTTGAATAACCCCAAATATTGATTACGCCCACTAACCAAGAGGCCACCACCCTACTTGGGCCTTTTTTGCTATCTTCGCCACCTCAAAAAATCAGAAACAAATGGGCGCAACAGCATCCGAAAAACCCGCAACAGGTATGAACTTTGAATACAGTGAGAGCCAAAAAATGATTAAGCAAAGCGTTGCAGACTTTGCCGAACGCGAAATTCGCCCCGATTTAATGAAATGGGATGAAGAGCAGTACTTCCCAAAAGAGCTGTTCCACAAACTGGGCGAACAGGGTTACCTGGGCGTTTTTGTTCCTGAAAAATACAATGGCGCAGGCCTATCATATTTTGAATACGTAACCGTGGTTTCTGAAATTGCCAAGGTTTGCGGTTCAATTGGCCTTAGCGTTGCAGCACACAATTCCCTTTGCACCGGCCACATTTACTACCATGGCACCGAGGAGCAGAAGAAAAAATACTTGCCTAAACTGGCTACCGGCCAATGGTTAGGCGCATGGGCTTTAACTGAGCCTAACACCGGCAGCGATGCTATGCGCATGAAAGTAACCGCTAAAAAGGTTGATGGCGGTTATATTTTGAACGGCACCAAAACATGGATTACCCACGGCATTAGCAGTGATGTAGTGGTGGTAATGGCCCGCACCGGCGAGGTTGGCGATACCCGTGGTATGACGGCTTTTATTATTGAGCGCGGCACCAAAGGCTTATTAGCCGGCAAAAAAGAAAACAAACTGGGCATGCGCGCCAGCGAAACGGCTCAGGTTATTTTAGAAGAGTGCTTTGTGCCCGATGAAAACGTTTGCGGCGGCGCAGAAAAAATAGGTTCAGGCTTTCAGCAGGCTATGCAAATATTAGATGGTGGCCGTATTTCAATTGCCGCTTTAGGTTTAGGTATTGCTAAAGGCGCTTACGAGGCCTCAGTAAAATATGCTAAAGAGCGCGAGCAGTTCGGCCAGTCAATTTCTAACTTCCAGGCTATTGCCTTTAAACTGGCTGATATGGCTACCCGTATTGAAGCCGGCGAACTGTTAACCATGCAGGCTGCCTTTTTAAAGAACGAAGGCCGCAAAATGACCAAGGAATCTGCTTTTGCTAAATACTATACCTCTGAAGTAGCGGTACAGGCCTCTACTGATGCGGTCCAGATTTTTGGCGGTTACGGTTACACCAAGGACTTTCCGGTAGAGAAGTTTTACCGCGATAGCAAACTGTGCACCATTGGCGAAGGAACTTCAGAAATTCAGAAGCTGGTTATAAGCCGCGAAATAATGAAGGGAAATATATAAGAGAAGGGGCTTAGGCCCCTTTTTTATTGGTAATAACCCTTGTTACTCAGCATTCTGGAATTGATTTTGGTTAAAAAACAGTTTAAAGCATTAAATCAGCAGCAGGTATTTGAAAGTTTGTACCAGTTTGCTATCTTTGCCGACCTAAAATTTAACAACGCATGTTAATCATCGATACCAGAGAATCGGATTCAATTGATAAGGCTCTTAAGAAGTACAAGAAGAAATACGAGAAAGCCGGCATTTTACGCGAATTACGCGGCCGCCAGACTTTCACTAAAAAGAGTGTGAAAAGAAGAAATGTTATTCTTCGTGCCGGTTATATCGAGCAACTGAAGAGAAGCGCTGAAGGTTAGTAATAGCCTAATGTGGTAAAATATAAACAAGCCCCGTTCTTTACTGAGCGGGGCTTTGTTGTTTGTGGTAAATAAAGCACAGCCCAAAGGCCCCTGTTCAGAATAGCCCATGCGCAAATACTACCATTGCCGGCATTTCGTTCTTCTTTTACACGGCCATGCAACTGCATCCCTCCATAGAATCTTTCCTTAACTATATACAGTACGAAAAGCGGTATAGCGCCAATACGCTGGAAAGCTACAAGAACGACCTGCTGCAGTTTGTGGCCTTTTTAGAGGGCGATATGGACATTATAACAGTATCGCACATCCACATCCGCAATTGGATGGTTAGCATGATGCAGGATAAAATTTCGGCCCGCAGCATTAACCGCAAAATCAGCACCCTAAAGTCGTTCTACAAGTTCCTTATGCGCCGGGGCGAAGTGAAGAAAAACCCGCTTAGCAAGGTGCAAACGCCTAAAACAGGTAAACGCCTGCCCGTTTTTGTGGAGCAAACAGGCATTGACCGCCTGTTGACCCAAATTGAATTCCCCGAAGGGTATGAAGGGGCCCTTGAGAAGATTATACTGGAACTGCTGTATGGCACCGGTATGCGCCGTAATGAGCTGATTAACCTTAAGGAAACCGATATTGATAGCTACAACAGCCAGCTAAAAGTGTTGGGCAAAGGCAATAAGGAGCGCATAATACCCATTCACCCCCAGTTAAAAACCTCCATACAACAGTTTTTAGCCGAAAAACAGAAAGCTATCCCGCAGCCTGAAGGAAGTTACCTGCTGCTTATGCCCAATGGCAAAAAGCTGCAACCCCGCTCAGTTTACGGCATGGTAAAAAAATACCTGCACCTGGTTACCACGGTAGATAAAAAAAGCCCCCATGTGCTGCGCCATACCTTTGCCACCCACCTTATGAATAACGGGGCCGACATAAATGCTGTTAAAGAGCTACTGGGCCACAGCAGCCTGGCAGCCACCCAGGTTTATACCCATAATACCATTGAAAAACTAAAGGAAGTTTACCGTAAGGCTCACCCAAAAGCCTGAGGAATTATATAAAAAGAAAAATAATTTTTCTCCAATAAAATACAAGCTTTAAGGGGTAAACTTTCTTCAAAAAATTTCGTTAACCATAGCATAAGTGTGCTTGTATTTTCGTTAACTTAGGTACACGAACCGATTTAATAACCTTAAAAATGTTCTTTATGAATGTGGTAATTCATCCGGTGCACTTTGATGCATCTGTTCAGCTAATGGAATTTATTAACAAGAAGCTGGGCAAACTGGAAACTTTTTTTGACCGGATTATTGAAACAGAGATTTTCCTGAAAATAGGAACCAAACAAAACATTAAGGATAAAACAGTAGAAATTAAGATTCACGTTCCCGGAAAAACCCTGTTTGTAGCAAAAACAAGTAAAACATTTGAAGAGAGCACCGATTTAGCTGTGCAAACCATCTCTTCCCAACTTAAAAAACAGAAAGAAAAACTAAGAGAATTCTAAAAAAATCCGATAGACAAAAGGGGCCCGTAAGCCCCTTTTTTTATGCCTGCGCCTCTGTAAAAAGCTTTCCTCCTGCCCTTTCGGTAAAGGCGCATTAGGCTCCTTGCGGGCTTTGTATTAAAAAAATACTTTTCTATACCCTTTTCCTTCTTTTGAAAATTGGAACTAAAGTTTAGATTTGCGTCCCGTTTTTAACGGGGGTATTGTTCATTGATAAGAAATTTGTTTGAAAATGCGGGTAAAACCGTGTTTTTCAGGAGTCATGCCAGCGTAGCTCAGTTGGCCAGAGCTACTGATTTGTAATCAGTGGGTCGGGGGTTCGAATCCCTCCGCTGGCTCCACAAACAAAAACGGGCAAGTAGCCAAGTGGCCAACGGCAACAGACTGTAAATCTGTCCTCTTCGGAGTTCGGTGGTTCGAATCCATCCTTGCCCACATCAATTAATTCAGAATTCGGAAGTTTGAATGCTGACTTAAAAAAGTGGAAGTTCTTTAAAATAAAAGCAGTAATGCGGGAGTAGCTCAGTTGGTAGAGCGACAGCCTTCCAAGCTGTAGGTCGCGGGTTCGAGCCTCGTCTCCCGCTCAGGAAAGCGGAAGACTTTAAGATAGTTGTCGCGGGTTCGTCCCGATAGCTATCGGGACGTCTCCCGCTCAGAAAAGGAAGTGCGCCTGCCTGCCGGTAGGCAGGAATGCGGAATGCAAAAGCGGAATTATTCCGGAATGAAGCATTCAACACTCCGCATTCATCAAGCCGTTGTAGCTCAGTGGTAGAGCACTTCCTTGGTAAGGAAGAGGTCGCGAGTTCGATTCTCATCAACGGCTCAAAAATTAAGTGAGAGTTTAGAATTCGGATGGCAGAATTCTAAATACAACCCGAGGGAGATTGGTTTTAAAATTCAGCATTCAACATTCTGAACTCTGAATTGAAAGGTGTGGTAAGAAATAACAGATATAAACTTTTTAAAAACAACAATTAAAAACAATAACAATGGCTAAAGAAAAATTCATCAAGGATAAGCCGCACGTTAACATTGGTACCATTGGTCACGTTGACCACGGAAAAACTACTTTGACTGCCGCTATCACTACCGTTCTGTCAAAGAAAGGTTTGGCAGAAGTAAGAGATTACTCTTCAATCGACAACGCGCCTGAAGAGAAAGAAAGAGGTATCACTATTAACACGGCTCACGTTGAATATCAAACAGCCAACCGTCACTATGCTCACGTTGATTGCCCCGGCCACGCCGATTATATCAAGAACATGGTTACCGGTGCTGCTCAGATGGACGGCGCTATCCTGGTTGTAGCTGCTACTGATGGTCCTATGCCTCAAACCCGCGAGCACATCCTATTGGCTCGTCAGGTAGGTGTTCCTCAGGTTGTTGTTTTCATGAACAAAGTTGACTTAGTTGACGACCCTGAGTTCCTTGAGCTGGGTGAAATGGAAATCCGCGATTTGTTGACTTTCTACGGTTTCGACGGTAAAAACATCCCTGTAATTCAGGGTTCTGCTCTGGGCGCTCTTAACGGCGATCCAAAGTGGGTAGCTAAAGTTGAAGAACTAATGGATGCAGTTGATAGCTGGATTCCGGTTCCTCCACGCGCTGTTGACCAGCCGTTCCTAATGCCGGTTGAAGACGTGTTCTCAATCACCGGTCGTGGTACAGTTGCTACAGGCCGTGTTGAAAGAGGTGTAATCAACTCTAACGACCCTGTAGAATTAATCGGTCTGTTGAAAGAAGGCGAAAAGCCACTTACTTCTACCGTTACAGGTGTTGAAATGTTCCGTAAAATTCTTGACCGTGGCGAAGCCGGCGATAACGTAGGTCTTCTGTTACGTGGTATTGAAAAAGAGAACATTAAGCGTGGTATGGTTGTTTGTAAACCAGGCTCTGTAACTCCTCACACTGAATTTAAGTGCGAAGTTTACGTATTGAGCAAGGAAGAAGGTGGCCGTCACACTCCATTCTTCAACCAATACCGTCCTCAGTTCTACTTCCGTACAACTGACGTAACCGGCGAAATTACAATGCCAGCTGGTGTTGAAATGGTTATGCCTGGTGATAACGTAACACTTAGCGTTAAGTTGATCTACCCAATCGCTATGGAAAAAGGTCTTCGCTTCGCTATCCGTGAAGGTGGCCGTACCGTAGGTGCAGGTCAGGTTGTAGAAATCATCAAGTAATTACAACATTACCTTACAATACAAAGCCCTTCGTGTAAACGAGGGGCTTTTTTGTTTTGAGATTATTTCATTATGGTTTGCGCTTACTTTTTTTAGCCTTATCCTCCATAACTCGTTTAAACAATTCGAGCCTAACATCCTTTACTTCCCAAGATTTCTTTTCTTCATTATAAACCACAAACTCGGGTGGAGCCGGTGTCCTATTGGGAGGAACCGTTTCTAAAAATTTCAGGATTTTATCTAATGATTGTAGAACTACCTCTTCAGACATATCCCCATCAATTTTAAAGTCAAAGCTAGTATTACCATCTATCTTCATTTTTAATCCAAAATTTATAGACTTGTTTCGCACATCTTTAGCAATTAATTTACTTCGGATAGTGTTCCATAAATAAACAGAAACGCTTTTTATGGTATCCCAAGTTGCGTTAGTACCAACCCCTACTAAAACATCTTTAACGGTAGTTGCTCCTATAAATAAAAATACTTGTAGAGTATATTCTTCTAAAGAAGCATACATTACGCCATCTTTATCGTACCTGCTTAGTTCTAATTTACAAGTTCGTAATTGATCCTCAATTCGATTGATTTCATCTAACGTTATTAGCCGCCCATAGTAATCTAGGTGGACGATATTCTCACCGGTCTTTAAAGTTTTAGACTTTTGGAACATAAAATCAGCTTGACACTCAAGCTGTTCATCAGTCCCTTTTACTCCCATTCTCTTATATAATTCAAAATAGTCTTCCTTACTTTCCATATATTAAAACTAATACATTCAATTATTTTTTCCGAATGTATAATTATATGCCTTGTCCGTATCTCACAAATGAGCGTCAACTAAACTTCCCCTCTCTCAGAGGGGAACGAATGAAATCCGTTGGATTTCATTCGAGGGGTGTGTTTAAGAGAATGAGCCGCTGCTACCAAAACTTCGGCAACAACAAACCCGAATGCTTTTTGTATTCCGCAAACTCAGGGTGGCGGCTTATGCTTTTATCCTTCCTAAGCATGTTGGGGATAAACACAAATGCAAAAAACAGTGTAATGCCTACATAGCCTATCCAATGGGTGGTAAGCATGGCAAAGCTCAGGTAAATCATCAGCTCGCCTAAATAATTGGGGTTGCGGGTTCGGCTGAAAAAGCCGGTGGTTATAAGCCCCTTTTTATGCAGCAGGGTAAAATGCTTTTGTGCATCGCCGCCAAAGTGTAATACCGTACCAAAAATATTAACTGCTACAGCGGCGCCAATTAATGCGGCAGGTGCGTTAATACCGTAATAAATAATGTAAACAGGGGCTATCCAATACAACAACAAAGCGCTAAACGCAACAATGGCGTAAGGTATACTCACTACCTCTTCCCATTGCTTATCAGGAAACAGTTGGTCCTTTAATAACCACAAAAAGCCATAACTGCCGTGCAGCGCCAGGTAAACAAAAGCGGTAGTGCTAAAGTTATGGAAGTAAAACATTAGGGCTGTAACAAAAAAGGCAGTGGTTCCCTTATGCAGGTTAATGGCGTATTTCAGCTTCATATAGTCTGTTCACTTTGCGCCTATAAGTTTACAATAGTTAGCGGAATTGCAAAAACCGGTGAGGGGTTATTCAATAATAAGCTTGCGATAATACTTACCGCCTTTAAACTGCAAATGCAGAATATAGATACCGGCTGCAAAGCCGCTGCAATTCACTGTGGTTTTATTAACGTCAATATTATCCTCTTTAACCAGTCTGCCATCAGCTGTGTAAAGACGATAAGCCTGCCGTTCATCTGTATTGCATTCAATAGTAAATTGATTGCTTGCCGGTAAAGGATAGATAAGAACAGTATTGTTTCCTTCATCATCCTTTACATCCGTTATACAGTTACCTGAACCCGGGTTACCATAAAGCAGTTGGCCATTCTCAAAAAAGCAGGACAGCTCCTCCCAAACGTTTTTGGCAGAACCGGGGCCATTACTATAAAAACCTCCGGTTAGAGGATTAGCGTGTACATCGCCAATGCCGTCAATCCATGTGGTAGTTTGGGTGCCATGTAAAAACATACGCAAACGAGGTCTGCCAAGCAGTACCGTATCAATTTGATCAACATAATAAGTAGCGGGGTAAGGAGTATCCTGATATCCCGGAGCTATTGTATGTATAGTATCCCCTATTTGGGCCCCAAAGTCGTATAAAAGTGTATCGTGCCCTATCCATCGGTATATTTTATTCGAACTATCACGACGCACCCACGCAAAACTCGTCCTCTGGTAACTTTTACCTTCTAAAACTGTATCACCGGAAACAAAGCAGGGCAATACGGTGCTATAAGCAGGACTATGCCGCCAAATATTCCATACGCTGGTGGGGTCCGCAAACCTAAAATCAGTTTGCGCCTGAAGGCTAAGCTGGAATAGAAATAGTGTTATAGTTAGAATCTTCTTCATAGGTAACCTAAAACTATGCAGAATCAGTCAATAATAAGCTTGCGGTAATACTCACTGCCTTTAAGCTGCAAATGCAAAATATAGATACCGGCTGCAAAGCCGTTGCAATTCACAGTAGTTTTATTAACGCTAATATTATCCTCCTTAACGAGTTTGCCATCAGCTGTGTAAAGACGGTAAGCCCGCAGTTCATCTGTGCTGCATTCAATAGTGAATTGATTGCTTGCCGGTAAAGGGTAGATAAGCACAGCATTATCTACTTTATCATCCTTTATATCCGTTATGCAGTTGCCTGAACCCGGATTGCCATAAAGCAATTGGCCCTGTTCAAAGAAGCAAGACAGCTCACTTCTAATATGCCAGTTAGATATACCGGGACCATCACTTTCAAAAGAACCGGTTAAAGGATTTGCCCTTACATCACCTATTCCATCAATCCAGGTAGTTACCTGGGTGCCATACAAAAACATGCGTAGCCTTGGCTTCCCTATAAACACGGTATCAATATTACTAACCACATAGTAAGCCGGGTAAGGATAGCTTTGATAACCTTCAGCAATCGTAAAAACGGTATCTCCTATTTGTGCTCCAAAATCATATAGCAGCGTATCATGTCCTATCCACCGATATACTTTATTGGTACTATCCCTACGCAAATAAGTATTATAGCTCATTTGCTGATAGTTATTACCATTAACAACAGCATCACCAACAACGGAGTAAGGCACAACATCATTATTGGACGAATTATGCACCCATACATTCCATACACTGGTGGGGTCCGCAAATCTGAAATCAGTTTGTGCCTGAAGGCTAAGCTGGAATAGAAATAGTGTTATAGTCAGAATCTTCTTCATAGGTAACCTAAAGGTAAGAAGAATTAGATAGTAATAGCAGCGGTATTAACTTCCCCACTGGCAGAGGGGAACGAATGAAATCCAGTGGATTTCATTCGAGGGGTGTGTTGCCTTTAGTTCTACCCAAACAACCCACCGCCCATAGTAGGAGGTGTTTTGCCTAAGTGCTTATAGGCAAGTTCGGTAGCCTCGCGGCCACGGGGTGTGCGCTTTATAAAACCTTCTTTTATTAAGAATGGTTCGTATACTTCTTCCAAGGTTCCGGCTTCTTCACTAACGGCGGTGGCAATGGTAGTAATACCAACCGGTCCGCCTTTAAACTTCTCAATTATGGCCGAAAGAATGCGGTTATCCATTTCATCAAGCCCGTGCTGGTCAACATTCAGTTGGTCAAGCGCGTAATGGGCTATATCAAAGTTAATGTTGCCATCGCCTTTAACCTGGGCAAAGTCGCGCACGCGGCGCAGCAACAGGTTAGCTATACGTGGCGTGCCACGGCTGCGGCGCGCAATTTCAAAAGCGGCATCTTCCGTAATTTCTGCTTTCAAAATTTTAGCCGAGCGCTTAATAATGTTCTTCAACACGCCGCTGTCGTAATACTCCATGCGGAAGGTGATACCGAAACGTGCACGCAAGGGCGCTGTAAGCAGGCCCGAACGTGTGGTAGCGCCCACCAGCGTAAACGGGTTCAACCCTATTTGCACGGTGCGTGCATTAGGGCCGGTATCAATCATTATATCAATCTTATAATCCTCCATAGCGCTGTACAGGTATTCTTCCACTACAGGCGATAGGCGGTGTATTTCATCAATAAATAAAACATCATTCGGCTCAAGGTTCGTCAACAGGCCCGCCAAATCACCGGGCTTTTCCAATACAGGGCCGCTGGTAATTTTAATGTTCACATTCATTTCGTTGGCCACAATAAGGCTAAGCGTGGTTTTACCCAAACCCGGAGGTCCGTGCAGTAACACATGGTCCAGCGCTTCATTACGCTGCTTGGCTGCTTCTATAAAAACAAACAGGTTATCAATTACCTTGGGCTGGCCCATAAAGTCATCCAGCGCGCGGGGCCGCAGCGCTCTTTCCACTTCAGCTTCTTCGCCTGTAAGCTTATCTTTATTCGGATTCAGGTTATCGTTCATTGCACTATTGGTGCGTAAATGTAATCAATTGCTATTTTCCGTTTTTATGAAGTCCTGTCTGCGCCTTTTACTGCCGTTAATTCTAACTATACCGCTGCTTACGGGTATAAACGCCTGTAAAACAGACCCCGTTTACCAATGCCCGCTTAATTATAAAACAGATACTATTCCTTTGTTAAGCCGCATTGCTTTCGGTTCCTGTGCCGATCAAACGCTGGATCAATCCATTTTATACAAAGTGGTAGAAAAACAACCGCAGCTGTTTATTTACCTGGGCGATAATATTTATGGTGATACCTATAACATGCACGAACTGCAAAGCGAATACGGCCAGCTTTCGTGCAAGCCTGAATTTGAAAAGTTGGTAAGCTCGTGCAGGGTGGTAGCCACCTGGGACGACCACGACTTTGGCCATAATGATGTAGGAGTTGAATACCCCTACAAAGAAGAATCGAAAAACATTTTCCTGAACTTTTGGGGAGAAGGCAATAATGCAGAACGCCACAGCCACAGCGGTATTTATACCTCTTATTACTTTGGTGATAGCGCTCACCTTGTGCAGGTACTACTGTTGGATTTGCGCACCTTCCGCACCCCGCTTAAGGAGAACAAGTATGGCTATTACCCAAATACGGATAGTGCCGCCACATTTTTAGGCGGGCAGCAGTGGCAATGGCTGCAAAATGAATTAAGCAAACCCGCTAAGCTCAGAATTATAGGCAGCAGTTCGCGCTTTGATACAGAGGCCGATGGAGGAGAATGCTGGGAGAACTTTCCTGTAGAAATACAGCGCATGTTTCAACTGATAAGAACAACGCAGGCTAACGGCGTTCTTTTTATAAGTGGCGATATACACTTTGCTGAATTATGTAAAAGAACAGAGCCCAATCTTTACCCCGTTTACGATTTTACAGCCAGCCCCATTGCCCGGCATGCTAACGACCCCTGGCCTAATGCCTACCAAATAGCAAGTGCACCAGTAGGTTACAATTTCGGCATGATTGAAGTGGATTGGAATAAGCCCGACCCTGAAATACTACTGCGCAGCTACAACCTAAGCGGCACTATGCAATTTGAACAACGCATTAACCTTAGTGAAATTTACTTCTGATTTTTCCGGCGCTTAATTTCTTTATCAATTAGGCTCAACTCGCGCCCGGTTTGCCCGGCAACCGAAGTATTCTCCTGCGCACGGCGTATTAAATAAGGTATTACGTCCTTCACCTTGCCATAGGGCAAATACTTGGTGGCATTAAAACCCAGCTTGGCCAGGTTAAAGGTTATGTTATCGCCCATGCCATAAAGCTGGCTGAACACAATATTCTCATTAAAGCGCTCCAACTGCATTTTATCAATAGCGCGTATAGTAAGCAGGTTGCTTTCCTCACTTTGCGAGGCCACACAAAGGTGTATGTAATGCAGGTTCTGCAAACACAATTCCACAGCCTCATTGTAATCCGTATCTACCGCCTTTTTGCTGCGGTGTATAGGGCTTTTGTAACCCATTTCTTTAGCGCGATCGCGTTCTTTTTCCATATAAGCGCCGCGCACCAGTTTGGCTCCTAAAAAGTAATTGCCGGCCTTAGCCTTATCAATTTGCTGCTTCAGGTAATCAAGCCTGTCCCAACGGTAAAGCTGAAAGGTATTGGCTACAATGCACTTTTTGCGGTTAAACTTTTGCATAAGCTCTTCCACCATGTTATCCAGTGTATCCTGTATCCAGCTTTCTTCGGCATCAACATAAATTACCACATCGTGCCGTTCCGCTTCTTCGCATAGTTGAATAAAACGGTCATACACTTTCTCATATTCTTTCTTCTCATTGCCCTTCAGGTGTTCGCCGCGTTGCACTTTTTCAAACAATTCAAAGCGGCCATAACCCGTAGGCTTAACGCACACGGCTTTTACACTTTTGTTTTTACCGGCAAAGCGTATTGCGTCAATGTTTATTTCAAGGGCTTTATCAAAATCCTCTTCGGTTTCTTTCAGCTCAATACCGTAGTTCAGCAACACGCCTACATTTTGCGCTGCCAGTTTAGCAATAGTGCGGGTGCATTCGGCAAAGGTTTCGCCACCGCAAAACTGGTCGTAAACAGTCCACTTAAAAACAGGGGCAACAGGCAGGTGAATTTTCAACGCAAAATCAGCAAGGCCGCTGCCCAACTTTACCAAACCATTATTGCCCATTAAACTGAAAAGGGCTTTTGCTTTTTGTAATTCGCTATCGGTTTTAGCCGCAAAGGCTACTTCCGTATTCTCAAAAACTGAGGGCTTAATATCCATAACAAACGGAGGCGAAGTTGTAAATATTTTTGGGTGAAAAGCAATTGATTTACCTCAACAATACTGTTTAAACGCAAGAGTTTGGGGTACAGTGTCAATTCTTAACTTTATAGCTTAATTTTCCCGCCTTTTTCGCGGAACCGAAGAGATTATGGAGATTTTGTTGCTGATTATAGGGCTTGTGGTGGGTTTTGCCGCAGCTTTTTTCTTTCTAAAATCTAAAAGCGAGGGTAGCCTTGGGGCAGCCCAGGAAAAAGCACGCCTGCTGGAAGCCAATATCACTGAACTAAAAAATGAACTGCGCCTGCTTAACGAAAATGCTGAAACGCGTTTAGCTACCGAACGCAAACGGGCCGAAGAATACAAAACAGAATTAGCCGGCGCAAAAGCCGACAACAGCAACCTGCACCAAAAACTGCTGGAGCAGAAAAGTGAACTGGATGAACTGAATCAAAAATTCACCAAGGAATTTGAAAACCTGGCCAACCGCATTTTAGATGAAAAAGGCAAGAAGTTTACTGAGCTGAACGAGAACAACATTAAGAATATACTTGACCCACTGCGCAGCCGCATAAATGAGTTTGAAAATAAAATTCAGCAAACGCATGTGGAGCAGGAAAAGGAACGCAGCGCTTTAAAAGAACAGTTACGTACGCTTACGGATATGAATAAAAAGATGAGCGACGAAACCGTGAACCTTACCCGTGCCCTTAAAGGCGAAGCAAAAACGCAGGGTAACTGGGGCGAAATGATACTGGAGAAGATATTGGAGAAAAGCGGATTGCGCAAAGGCATGGAATACGATGTGCAGCTATCCTTTACCAATGAAAATGGCAGCCGCCTGCAACCCGATGTAGTCATTCACCTCCCCGATTCAAAAAAGCTGATTGTAGATTCCAAAGTATCGCTTGTTGCTTATGAACGCTATAACTCATGCGATACCAAGGAAGAACAGGAACAATACCTGCGTGAGCATGTCTTATCCTTACGCAACCACGTAAAAGGGCTTAGCGCCAAAAACTACCAAAGCCTTTATAATATAGGCAGCCCCGATTTTGTACTGCTGTTTGTGCCCATTGAGCCGGCCTTTTCGTTAGCTATTGCCAACGACGATAGCTTGTATAACGAGGCGTTTGAAAAGAATATCATTATTGTAAGTACCAGCACCCTGCTTGCAACTTTGCGCACAATTGATAATATTTGGAAGCAGGAGCGGCAAAGCCGCAACGTTATTGAAATAGCCCGCCAAAGCGGTGAGTTATACGATAAATTTGCAGCCGTGGTGGAGGACTTTATTGAAGTAGGTAAAAGCATGCGCAAAAGCAGTGAAGTGTACGAAGGGGCCATGAAAAAACTACATACCGGTAAAGGGAATGTGATTGCCCGTTTCGAAACCCTGAAAACACTTGGTGCCAAAGTTTCCAAATCAATCAATCCGAAAATACTGGAGAGAACGGACGACAGGGACGAAGAAAAACTAAGTGAATAATGTTCTCACTAATCATTTACATACTAATTGCCGCAATTGGCTTTATGATGGGCTACCTTTACAAAAGGTCGTTCACTAATGCCCAATTTTTCAGCCCCGATCCTAAAAAATCGTTGCGCACATTTATGACCGTATTTGTGCTGGCTATGCTTATAACCTTTGCACTAAGCTGGGTTACCACGCATTTATTGGCCAGCACCAGCATACCCGAGGAGGGCAGCATTAAATACCAGAATACGCACTCCGTAATGATTTTCGTGCTTAACTTCTTCTTCTTCGCATTGGTAGTGCTTTCCAACTTCTATTCGCAAAGCCTTAAAAAAATGGCCTGGATGCCTTACGTTTTAACCATAGGCTACTATTGTGTTTTTATTTTAAAGGATGCCTACTATATAAGCGATTACTACCAGGTGTGGTTAAGAGCAATGCACCAACCGGAGGGCGATATGAGCACCATTGTAAGCACCGCCTGGGAAAAATGCACCATTGGCGGCGTTGTTACGCTGTTTAATTACGGTATGATTTGGTGGGGACTGCGCAAATAGCTTTAGCTATTCCAAATACGCCAGCTTTCTTCAGCCTGCAACTGCAACATTTCTAATCCGTTTTTTGTTTTGGCTTTTTGGGCAGCTCCCCTGGCTAAAAAGGTTGTTTCAGCAGGGTTATAAACCAGGTCAAACAAAAAATCATTTTCATTCAGGTCCTCATAAGGTATATCGGCACAGGCATTAATTTCAGGGTACATGCCCAGGGGCGTTGTATTAATAAACAAATTGCTTTCCTGCATTAACAACGGTATATCGGCATACCCAATGGCGCCTGTATTTACTTTACGCGTAACTTTCAAAAAAGGCATATCCAGTTTTTCAAGCACATACCAAACCGCTTTGGCGCTGCCACCCGTACCCAACACAAAAACACCACGCGGACGGCGCCCTTCTAAAAAGCGTAACAGCGATTTTTCAAAACCAAACACATCGGTATTGTAACCAATGGTTTTCTCTTCTTCTATTTTAATGCAATTAACCGCGCCTACCTCCTTAGCTACAGGGCTAAGTTTATCCATTAGCTCAATTACCTGCTCCTTATAAGGTATAGTAACGTTTAGCCCTTCAAGTTTCGGCTGCTTTTGTAAAAGCCCCTGCAATTCTGCTACGTCTTTAATGGGGTATAAATCGTAGGCGCAGTTTTCAATTCCTTCTGCACGGAATTTGTCTTCAAAATATTTCTTAGAAAAAGAATGTGTAAGCGGATAGCCAATAAGGCCGTACTGTTTCACTTTGTTAAGCAGCGCTACCTGGTTTAATAAATCGGGCCTTTATAACCTGCCAGAATATGGGTAACACCGAAACAAAAATAATACCCAGCACTACCCATTCAAAGTTCTTCTTTACACTAAAATGGAAGGTTTTACCCAGCAGGGAGAAGTCAAACTCAAGCCCGCCTAAAAAGTAGCCTACCATAGTAATACCGGCCACCCATAATACCGCGCCTGCCACGCAAAAAGTAATGTAACGTATATAACGCATGCTTCCGGCACCGGCCACAAAAGGGGCGATAGTGCGAACAATAGGTACAAATCGCGCCATTATAATGGCCTTACCGCCGTGTTTTTCGTAAAATGCTTCGGTTTGGGTTATGTATTCCTTTTTAAAGAATAGAATCCGGTTTCGCGATTTTATCTGCTGGCTGAAAAAGTGCCCCACAAAGTAGTTTACGTTATCGCCCATTAAGGCAGCTACAATCAGCAGGGGTATTATAATAGCAATATCCAGTTTGCCTGTAGCCGCCGCCAGTGCCCCGGCAGCAAAAAGCAGGGAATCTCCCGGTAAAATGGGCATTACAATCAAGCCGGTTTCCACAAAAATGATGAGGAACAAAATACCATAGGTAAGCGTGCCGTATTGCGTCAATAAATCGGCCAAATGCTTATCCAGGTGAAGGAAAAAATCCAATCCAAATTTCAGCAATTCCATAATGCGGCAAAGAAAACAAAAATGTGCAACCACTACGGCTATTCTTATATCTTTGAGAAGGACTCTTTTACGCGATACAATGAAGAAATTTTACCTGCTGTGCGGCCTGCTGGCTATTTTACATTTCGCCTTTGGCCAGGGCGAAGCAAACATTTGGTACTTCGGTTCACAGGCCGGGGTTGACTTTAACAGTGGCAGCCCCGTTGCGCTTACCAATGGCGCACTCTCTACCGCCGAAGGTTGCGCTTCCATTTCCGATAAAAGCGGCAGCCTGCTTTTTTATACCGATGGCATAATGGTATGGAACCGAAACCATGTGCAAATGCCTAATGGTTTCGGTATGCTCGGCGACCCTTCATCTGCCCAATCAGCCATAATAGTTCCCAAACCCGGCAATGCAAATTGGTATTACATTTTTACGGTGGCAGCCAGCGGCAACCCCGGCGGCTTTTGCTATAGCGAAGTGGATATGACGCTGAACGGTGGCTTGGGTGATGTTGTTGCCGCAACAAAAAACACGCAGCTGTTTACCCCTTCCGTTGAAAAATGTACGGCTGTTAAGCACGCTAACGGGCTTTTTGTTTGGGTGCTGGCGCACGGCATAAACAACAACCGCTATTATGCCTACCTGGTAAACTGTGCAGGTGTTAGCGCACCCGTTATTACCGACATTGGGCAAACCGAAGGTTGGCCCGGCTGGGGTTATTTAGTAGCCTCGCCCAATGGGCAAAAATTGGGCAGCGCTATGCGCACCGTAGGTTTTGAGTTGCTGGATTTTAATAATGCAACCGGTGCTATAACTAATAATGTTTTTTTAGGCAATGCTAACGAGTGCTATGGCGTTTCGTTTTCGCCTGATAACAGCGCTTTATACGGGCTTAAGATTAATGACGGCAGCATTTGGCAATGGAATGTAAATGCAGGTTCCGGCGCTGCTATAATTGCTTCACAAACCTTTATCGACACAGTCGGCGGTTCGGGCGGACCATACCGCGGTGGCGCCTTACAGTTAGGGCCCGATGGTAAACTGTATATGACGCAGTATAACCAACCCTTTTTAGGTGTTATCAATAATCCCAACTCTTTAGGCGCAGCCTGCAATTTTGTAAGCAATGCCGTTAACCTTTCGGGGCGCAATTCTATTTTGGGCCTACCTCCATTTATACAAAGCTATTTTGATACTACTGCGCTTGTAAACTATAACAGCAACTGCCAAAATCATCCCGTAACTTTTTCCATTAGCGGTAACACTTCTTATCTCGATTCTGTGCGCTGGTATTTCGGCGATGCAGGCTCAGGGGCGCAAAACACGTCTACGGCTTTAGCCCCCACGCACACCTATGTCACTGCCGGTACGTATACCGTAATGCTTATTCGTCACTTAGCGTGCGTTTCCGATACGTCCTACCAGCCCATCACCATATTGGCACCGGTTACCTCATCGCAAAACGTAACCATTTGCCCCGGCAGTTCCTTTACCCGTCCTTCAGGGGCCATAGCTTCTGCAAGCGGCACTTACCATGATACCATTCCTGCCATTACCGGTTGCGATAGTATAATAACCACCAACCTCACCATTGGCGCTACTTCAGTTGATGCGGGCAGCAATGTCAGCATCTGTAATGGACAAAACACGCAGTTGAACGCCACAGGAGGATTAACCTATAGCTGGAGCCCTGCGGGTAGTTTAAGCCAGTCCAACATCGCTAACCCTTTAGCAACGCCTACAGTAACCACTACCTATACGGTTACCTCGCAGGTTCAATTGGGCAACCTTATAACTAACGGAGATTTCAGTTCCGGCAATACCGGTTTTTCATCGGGTTACGTTTATGCCAACCCTAATACCGCCGAAGGTCAGTATTTTGTAAGCACCAATGCCCAAAGCTGGAACGGTGGCATGGCCGCTTGCGGAGACCATACCACCGGCACAGGCAATATGATGTTGGTGAACGGCGCCACAACAGCCAACGTTTCCATTTACTGCCAAACGGTAAATGTGCAACCCAATACAGATTATGCTTTTTCTACATGGTTACAAACGGTAACTGCCGGCAACCCTGCGCAATTACAATTCTCTATTAACGGCTCTTTATTGGGTTCGGTATTTACCGCCAGCAACAGCACCTGCATTTGGCAGCAGTTTTATACGGTATGGAATTCAGGAGCTAATACAACGGCCACCATTTGCATTGTAAACCAAAACACCATTGCCAGCGCTAACGATTTTACGTTGGATGATATTTCCTTCTCCCCGCTTTGCACCGCCACCGATACAGTGGTGGTAACGGTTAACCCCACCTACAGCAATACAGTTAATGCCAGTATATGCCAGGGGCAAACCTATACCCTGCCCGATGGCACTACGACCAACACAGGTGGTACATATGTAAAAACACTTACCAGCTCCAAGGGTTGCGATAGTGTTATTACTACTAACCTTACTGTTTACCCAACCTATGCCTTTACTATCAATCAAACCATTTGCCCCAGCGATGCATACGTTCTGCCTGATGGCAGCACGGTTAACAGCAGCGGCATCTATGTAGATACCTTACCAACTGTTCATGGTTGCGACAGTATTATAACCGTTAACCTAACTGTGGTGCCACCAAGTATTACAGTATCAAACGACACGGCAATATGTAAAGGCTTCTCTGCACAATTGAATGCCTCAGGCGGTTTATATACCTATGCGTGGACTCCGGCTACCGGTTTGAGTGATTCATCACTGGCTAACCCCATTGCTACGCCTACAGTTACTACAACGTATGTAGTTACTACACAGGTAGCTTCTGCCGATTTAATTGGCAATGGAAATTTCAATGGCGGCAACGTGGGCTTTAGTAGTGATTATAATTACACCACTAACCTGCAGCCTGAGGGCACTTACTATGTGGGGGCTAATCCAACCGCCTATCATCCCGGTTTCTCATCCTGTACTGACCACACCGGCGGAGGAAATATGATGGTGGTAAACGGCGCCGGCACGGCAGGTTTAAATGTGTGGTGCCAAACTATAAATGTTGTACCCAATACTAACTACGCTTTTGGCTGTTGGGCTACCAGTGTGGCTGCGGGCAGTCCCGCCGCTTTACAATTTGAAATAAACGGAAGCCTGCTGGGTTCCGTATTTAATGCACCGGCCGCTGTATGCCAATGGCAGCAGTTTTATGCATTATGGAACAGCGGAGCAAATACCACTGCCACCATTTGCATTGTAAACCAAAACACCACACTTGGCGGTAATGACTTTGCGCTGGACGATATAAGCTTTATCGGTTTATGCAACGCCAGCGATTCAGTAACCGTTACCGTTCATAATCCATCAACCGCTACGGTTGACACTACCATTTGCCAGGGCACCACATATACCTTCCCTGATGGCACAACCGGCAGCGCTACTACTACTGATACAGCCACCCTCATCAATCAATTCGGCTGCGATAGTATAATTATTACTAATTTAACTGTTCACCCATCCTCTGTGGTAGATGTATACGACACTATTTGCCAGGGAGTAAACTACACCCTACCTGCAGGCGCAGTTGTAAACAGCAGCGGTACTTATAACGATACGCTTTCAACCGTTTGGGGTTGCGATAGTGTAATTATTACACACCTTAATGTTACGCCACCCCCTGTTAGCACCTTGTACGATAGCATTTGCCAAAATCAAAGCTATACACTGCCTTCGGGAATTGTTGTAAATGCAGCGGGTACCTATACCGATACTTTGAATAACCCGGCAGGCTGCGACAGCGTAGTTATTACCAACCTTTATGTAAGGCCAATTTCTACTACTTCTATATCAGATACTATTTGCACAGGAAGTAGCTACACGCTGCCTGATGGAAGCAGTGCAACAACTTCCGGCACTTACCCCGTAACCCTGCAAAACCAATACGGCTGCGATAGTATTGTTACTACAACGCTTACCGTAATTTCCGTTACCCTTAATGCTACTGAAACAGATGTGCTTTGCAACGGAGGTGCCGATGGCATTATTACCGCCACAGCAACAACGGGCCTGGCGCCATATACTTATGACTTAATACAGAATGGAAACATTCTTTCCACTAACAGCAATGGCAGCTTTACTGCACTTTCAGCAGGCAGTTATGATGTTAATGCAACAGACAACTTTGGTTGCAGTAAGCAGGTTAATATTACTGTAAATGAACCCGCCGTATTGCAAAGTTCCTTTACGCAAACGGATGTTGAATGCTACGGCCAGGCAAACGGCAGCATTACCGTTAACGCCAACGGGGGAACGCCGACCTATGTTTTCAGTTTAGAAAACACATCTAACTCCTCAGGAAACTTTACAGGGCTTATTGCGGGCAGCTATAACTATACCGTAACCGATGATAACGGATGTATTGATTCAGCAACGGTAACCATAACTGAACCACAGGAAATTATTTTAAGTGTGTTACCGGATACAGCAGTTATGGATTTAGGAGAGAGCATTCAGCTTTCAGCTACTTCTAATTACGACCCCGCTGCTCAATATTTGTGGAGCCCCTCGACAGGCCTAAGCTGTGCAGATTGCGCAAACCCCGAAGTGGCTTTAAACAATTCCATGCAGTATCACTTGCTGGTTACAGTTGATATAAACGGCAACGATTGCATTGCAGAGTTAGATGTGCCGGTTACGGTTATTCCTAACTACGATATTTTTATACCCAATGCTTTTACGCCGGATGGCAGTGGCAGTAATGACTACTTTGAGATTTACGGCAATAAGCAGGCTATAAAAATGGTAGAGGTTAGCTTATTCAACCGAATTGGCGAAAAAGTGTTTGAAAGCAACGACATTAACTTTAAGTGGGATGGCACCTACAAAGGTAAACCGCTTCCACCTGCTGTGTTCGTTTACAACATGCATATAGTGTTTGTAGACAACCACGCCGAAAAACTATTTAAAGGCAGTTTAACACTACTCAAGTAACAGCCCCAAAACTTATCTTACCTTTATGCAGACTAAAGGACGGATATGGACCAATTGGACAACAACGACAGCTTGAAGGAAAAGCTGCGCGATAGCTTATTGATTAGCCAGAAACTACTGGATATAGAAAAGAATGCGCTGGAAGGCATGCGCTACCAGAACGATAATTTTCAAAATACACTTACTGATGTGTTAGAAGTAGTGCGCGAGGCATTACCCTTGTTTCAGAATATTGAAAACAAGCTTACCCCGGAAGAGAACACCATGCTTATAAAGTTTGCCACCGTTATGATGGCCGGCAACGAAAAACTCTTTGAGCAGTTTAAATTTTACAAGAAGCTGGAAGAAAAAATGAGCGACGACCTAAGCGGTATTTCAAATGAAATACTGAACTTTACCCGCAGCGATTTTTAATCAGTGCTTGATGCACCCTTCGACAGGCTCAGGGTGACACGCCTATATGTTTTTAAAGCAACTATTGCCTTTATCGGTACTGCTCAATTACCTGCAGTATAGTGGCATCATCCAACAGGCTTTCGTCCATTTCAAAAATCAACGAATGCTCATCAAAGTTTAACAGCAAACCTTTTTCAAGGTTAATCAGCCCTTCGTGGCGGTTACCCACCTGGAAGTAGAATACCGACTTTATGTAGTAAAGGTCCGCATGGCCTTCGTACTTCTGTTCAGCCTCATGCAATACCTGAAACGCTTTTCTGAAATCTTCTACACTAAAGTAAGCTGTTGCCAGGTTAATCCAGTTCTGCTTGGTTTGCGGGTCAATCTGAAAAATCTTTTCAAATATCTCAACGGCTTGCTCTGCATCGCCTGTGCTTAAGTAAGCATCAGCCAGCGCGGCCAGGTATTCTACGTTTTCTTTGTTTAAACGCACCGCCCTTTCAAAGGAGGCTATGGCTTTAAACCACTTATCTTCCTGTCTATAGGTTTCGCCAATGCGGTAAAAGGCTTCGTCAAAGTAAGGGTCAACCGTAATAGCTTTGCGCAGGTAACTGCGGCTACGCGATAAATCACCCAGCTTTTCTAAAGCCTCAGCAGCTTTCAGGTATAACTCCTTATTGGGTTTCGAAAGCTTAATGGCATCCATATAAAAGGTAAGCGCCTCATTATACTTCGCCATATTATACAACACATCGCCACTGCAGGTGTAAGCGGCATCAAACTTTTCATCTATAGCAATAACATAACTAAAGGCGTCTAAAGCCTTTTCGTTGTCATTAAGCCCTGCAAAGGCATGGCCCAAATTAAACCACGCAAGGTGCGAATAAGGGCTCTGCTCAATCAACTGCTCATGAAAACCAATGCTATCCTCGTAACTTTCTGTTAACTCCGTACAGAACCACAGGCGGTTTAAGCCTTCTTCATTTTTCGGGTCCTCGCGCAGTGCATTTTTAAGGCAGTTCATTACTTCTTCATACTTCTCCTGGTCTTCCCATATATCTGCCATTTCCAAAAACAGTTCGCTTTTGTCTTCAGGTTCCACAGCCAAGCCCAGCGCATATTCTACTTCGTCCATTGCATCCTTATGGCGGCCTTCCCATAAATACACATCGGCGCGTATCAAGAAAATGTTAATGTCGTTAGGGTCAAGTTTCTCTGCCTCTTCCAAAGCGCCTAGTGCCGCCTCAAAGTGTTTTTGATTAGCCAGTATTTCGGCTTTTTTGGTGTAGAAGAAAGAAGAGAAGGAATAATGTTCAAGGGCTGATTCTATTACGCGCAGGGCTTTGTTGTACTCCCGATTTTCCTGGTAAAACTGGATAATCTGTTCGAACGACTCCTCTTCAAAGAAAATCTGCTGCTTCGCTTTCTCCGCCTCTTCATACTGCTTTATCAAGTCAATAATCTCTCCGAACGAAGGCTCTGTGAATTCGTTTTCTTCCATGGTTTGAATTTAATGAACCCCTGCTAACTCTCCTATACAGAAGAGCAGGAAAAACTGTTTCCGCGTAAAGAACGATGTGATAATCAACGATTATACCGTGAAGATATTTTACCGTTAAAAAAAGTCAAGCGGTTCTTTTCAACAAACCGTACCTTGTTGTACACATTTTTCAGAACACGTAAGTTAGACAATACATTATTAGCTGTTTATTATACGTACAACGTATACCTACCCTAAACTTATTTTAGTAGGATGAAAAATTTTGTACTGTCGGCACTGGCTTTAACGTTTGCGTTAACAGCCTATGCCCAAAATGCGCAATACTGGCAACAGGAAGTGAATTATAACATTGAGGTAGCACTGAACGACAGTACGCATGAACTGGATGGCTTTATAACCATTGATTACAAAAACAACTCGCCCGCCACGCTTAACTACCTGCTTTTTCATTTATGGCCCAATGCTTACCAGCACATTAACACCCCCTTTGCCAAACAACTGCTTGAAAACGGCAATACCGAATTTCACTTCAGTAAATGGTGGCAAAAGGGATTTATGGATAAGCTGGATTTTAAAGTAAATGCCGAAGTGTGCCGCTGGGGTTTTGATACAGCAGGCTTAGGAACGGAGTTAGCAAAAGTAAATTTGAATGAGCCTTTACAACCGGGGCAAACCGTTCGCATCTCCACTCCTTTTCATGTAAAACTGCCTAAAACATTTTCGCGCCTTGGGCACGAAGGGCAGAGCTACCAGATTTCGCAATGGTATCCTAAACCTGCAGTGTATGATGTAAATGGCTGGAACCCCATGCCATACTTAGACCAGGGAGAATTTTACGGCGAGTACGGTTCCTATGATGTAAGCATAACCTTGCCGCAAAATTATATAGTTGGCGCCACCGGCGATTTACAAAACCCGGAAGAAGCAAAGTGGATGGATAGCTTAAGTGCAGTTACCAAGGCGCTAAAGAGTTTTTCTTATGATATGGCTTTTCCGCCTTCGGCGAAGACCACCAAAACCATACGCTTTACGCAAAGCAAGGTGCACGACTTTGCATGGTTTGCTGATAAACGCTACCATGTTTTAAAAGGCGAAGTGGAATTGCCTTACAGCAAAAATAAAGTAACCACCTGGGCCTTGTTTACCAATAACAAAGCCAACACCTGGAACCACGCCGATGAATATCTGCACGATGCCATTTACTACTACAGCTTATGGATAGGCGAATACCCTTACAAACAAGTAACCGCAGTAGAAGGTGCGCTTGAAGCAGGCGGCGGTATGGAATACCCTAACGTTACGGTAATCGGCAACGTTGGCAATAAGTTTTCGTTAGATGATGTGCTTACGCACGAAGTAGGGCACAACTGGTTTTACGGTTTGCTGGGCACCAACGAGCGCCAACATGCATGGATGGACGAAGGCATAAACAGCTATTACGAATTTCGCTACCTCACTACAAAATACCCGAATGAAGGATTGGTGCATGGCTTTAATAAATCAACTAACCGCGTTTTTAATATTAGCCAATACAAACACAACTACATACCCGATTTAGCGTACCAGGCTATGGCGCGGGAAAACCTCGACCAACCATTGGAGCAGAATGCTGGCAACTTTACTGAACTGAATTACGGCGCCATGGTTTACATGAAAAGCGCCCTCATATTCCGTTACCTCGAAAACTACCTTGGCTCCGAAACCTTTGATAAGGTAATGAAGAAATATTTTGAGCAATGGGAATACAAACATCCGCAACCCAACGACTTGCGCGCCATTTTTGAAAAAGAAACTGGCAAAAACCTAAGCTGGTTTTTTGATGATTTAATTAAGACCAACAAAAAGCTGGACTATAAAATTGTAAAAGCGCCAAAGCGCCCTGCATTTACAATGGATAGTGTGCACAGCACTTTACTGCTTAAAAAGAAGGGAGATATTACGGCACCGGTTAAAGTGAGCTACCTGAAGAAAGACTCAGTGTTGGGCACCGCCTGGTACGACAATGGCGGAGAGATAATACCTATACCTGATAAGTTTAATGGCGAAGCAGATAAGGTGGAAATTGACCACGACCTTGTAATGCCGGAGATTAACCGCAAGAATAATTTCTATCGCCTGAACAAACCATGCCCTACTTGTCGCGGAGTACGCTTCCAATTCTTAGGCTCTATAGAAAACCAAAAGAAAGCGCAGCTATTCTTTTTCCCCTACCTGGCCTGGAACAACTACGACAAAACACAGATTGGCATAATGCTTTACAACTCCTTTCTGCCCACCCAAAAGTTTAATTACCTGTTAGTGCCTGCTATTGGTACCGCTTCGCGGCAGTTTGTAGGTTTCGGCAGAGTGGGTTATAGCTTCTTTCCAAAGCAGGGTATGCAGCGCTTTGAAGTGGGCTTAGCGGCCAAACGTTTCGATTACATTTTGTTTCCCAAGCCGCTGTTAATGCAAAAGCTGGAGCCATTTGTGCATATAGATTTCAAAAAGAAAAACCCGCGCAGCCCCGATAACCACAGCCTGCATATGCGCAGCGTAATTGCCTTTTTAGGATGGATTGACTTCAACAAAAACAAAGCAACGCAACGCTATTATGTAAATGAAATAAAATACCAATACGAGCGCGAAACCACCTTAAACCCTTTACGCATTACGGCCACCATGCAGCAGGGCAACCAATTTATGAACCTGCAACTGGAGGCTAAGTTTTTAATAAGCTACAAGCGTAAAAACGAAGGCCTGCATATTCGTGTATTTGCAGGCGGCTTCCCGATTTACTTTAAACCGGCTACTGATATAAATGCCCCGCTACCTAAAATGTATTTAAGCATGGCTACCACAAACAGCTTTGCTTACTGGTTGCAAAAAGATTACATGCTGGATGAAAACTATGTTGACCGTAACGGCCGCGATAAATACATAGGCCGGCAGGTAGCGCTTAGCGGCGGGGCCTTCCGCAGTATTACCACCTTTGGCGCTACTAATAAGTTTCTTGCGGCTATTAACTTATCTACTACGGTTCACCGCTTCTTCCCCATTTACCCTTTTGTAAACGGTGCAGTAATTGTAAACGAGTTAAACAAAGTAGAAGTGGCGGCTGAAATGGGTCTTAGCCTTGCCATTGTGCGCGATATGCTGGAGCTGCACTTGCCCTTATTTACCACCAATAACATACGCGATAACGAGAAGTTAAACGGTATAGACAAATGGTATAAAAAATTCACCTTTACCTTTAAGGTTGATTTACCGCGCCCATTAAAGCTGGTGCAGAAGTTTGCAGGGAGGTAACACCTAATGAAAACCAATCTTTCCAACCATAGCAAAGAAATATTCTTCCCGTTTCTTAATGGCGATATCAGCATTACTGATTTTGAAAAAACCATCTCTACCCAAAACACTTTGGAAGATGAACTTCCTTCTGAAATATTTTCACAGCTACTAGCTTTCGATTTTAAGGACAAATACGCTCACCAAAACTTAGTAAAATTCCTAAACGAACAAGTAATTGATGTGGCAGAGTATGAAACGTGGAAGATAAAAACCACACTCAATAACCTGATTGCTGATCCGCCAAACCTTCCTGTTTATTTAAACAAATTATACCAGCTCTACTGCGGACAACCCAAAGATGATGGCCTGAGAATATTTCAGTTCAGATTTTTAGGCAGCCTGGGGTTGAATTATTTCTATTGGATGGATGAAGGTTACTTAAAGGCAAATTATGGTGAGAATTGGAAATTGGAATATGAAAAGTGCCTTAAAGGACTGGATTACTACCACCAACAATTAAAGCCTTTTGCTGTTGAAATTTTAGATGCATTAGAGAATCGCGAAATAATAATTCGGTCTGATGGCACCTACCAAATCAGTGAACCCCTGAAACAAAGTTTAGAAGGGAATGTATATCAGCTCATTCACCCAAAACACAGCTAAACACTAGCTTGGTTACCCCAACCTCACTTCCTTCTCTCCTACTTCCAACGTATAAGTGCGGCCAATAACCAGGGCGCGGTTATCTTCTACATGCCCGGCAGGGAAACCATAGCACACGGGGTAGTTATATTTTGCCACGTTCTCGGCAATTATTTCGTAAGCCGTAATACCAAAAGGCACTTTGTTATCCTTCATTTCCGTAAAGCCACCCACAACAATACCCGCCAGGTCGTGCAGTTTACCGCTGCGTTTCAGGTTCTGCATCATGCGGTCAACATGGTACAGGTATTCATCCAAATCTTCCAGAAAAAGAATTTTGCCGGAAGTATTGATGCCGCTTTTAGTGCCTGTAATACTGTAAAGGATAGAAAGGTTGCCCCCCGTTAAAATACCCCTTGCTGTGCCCAGGCGGTTTAAAGGGTTAGGTTCAATAACGTATTCGTTCTTCTCCCCAAACAGTTCTTTGCGTAAGGTTTCGGCTGCAAGGGGTGTGCTTTTATGAAAGCTAAAAGGCATTATACCCTGCAAGGTTTGTATGCCTATAGTATTGCTTATGTGTATATGCAAAAAAGTAATATCACTAAAACCCACCACCCATTTAGGGTTCTTCATAAAGGCATCGTAGTTAAGGTCGTCCATCATGCGCACGGTGCCGTAACCACCGCGGGCGCATAGTATGGCGCGTACATTAGCATCATCCAGTGCCAGTTGAAAATCCTCCCGGCGCTCCTCATCGGTTCCGGCAAACTGGCGGAATTCCTTACCAATGGTTTTGCCAATAACAGCCTTTAAGCCCCAGCCTTGCAGTACAGCAATGGCAGGTTCAATTTCCTGCATAGTTACCTTGCGGGCCGTGCTTAATATGTAAACGGTATCGCCTTGCTTTAAGGCCGGTGGACGTAATAGCATGGGGCTAAAATAGTGTTTGTGCTTTAGTATCAATACGCTTACATTCCGTTAACTGTAGATATACAAAGGATATCATTCCCGACTCTGCATTCTAAACTCCGCACTCCAAACTCCCCATTCCCCCAACCTTATTATATTCGCTACTTTATGAAACAGTGGAAGAGATATACTATTACCGCAGCATTACCCTATGCCAACGGACCTAAGCATATAGGCCATTTGGCAGGCGCTTATTTGCCTGCGGATATTTATGTGCGTTACCTTAAAGCCAATAAACGCGATGTGGTGTTTGTGTGCGGCAGCGATGAGCACGGCACAGCCATTACTATACAAGCCCTGCAGGAGAATACCACCCCAAGGGCCATTATTGATAAGTATCACGTTTTAATTAAGGAGAGTTTTGAAAAGCTGGGCATTGAGTTTGACATATACCACCGCACCAGCGAGCCTATCCATCATGAAACCTCGCAGGAGTTTTTCCTGGACTTCTACAATAAAGGCCTGTTTAAAGAAATAACCAGCGAGCAGTATTACGACGAAGAGAAGAAGGTGTTTTTGGCCGACCGCTATATTATGGGCACTTGCCCTAATTGCGGGCACGACCGCGCCTATGGCGACCAATGCGAAAAATGCGGCAAGTCGCTTTCGCCAAGCGATTTAATAAACCCGCACAGTACTTTAAGTGGCAAAGCCCCAGTTTTAAAAGATACCAAGCATTGGTATTTACCCTTGAACGATTACGAACCCTGGTTACGTACCTGGTTATTGCGCGACCATGCCAAGGATTGGAAGACTAACGTTTACGGCCAATGTAAAAGCTGGATTGAAGGCGGCCTTCAACCACGTGCCATGACGCGCGATGGCGAATGGGGTATTAAAGTGCCTTTACCTGATGCAGATGGCAAAGTGCTGTATGTTTGGTTTGATGCGCCTATTGGCTACATAAGCGCTACCAAACAATGGGCTAAGGACACCGGTAATAATTGGGAGTTATATTGGAAAGACAGCGACACCCGCCTTATACACTTTGTAGGAAAAGATAATATCGTTTTTCACTGTATTATCTTCCCGGTAATGTTGCATATGCATGGCGACTACATTGTGCCTGATAACGTACCGGCCAATGAATTTTTGAACCTGGAAGGTGACAAAATGAGCACCAGCCGCCGCTGGAGTGTGGAGATGCACGAATACCTGCAGGACTTTGCCGGCAAGGCCGATGAACTGCGCTATGTGTTATGCTCTATTGCCCCCGAAACCAAGGACAGTGAGTTTACCTGGAAGGATTACCAAACCCGCGTTAACAGCGAATTGGTGGGCATTTTCGGCAACCTGGTTAACCGCGTGCTGGTGTTAACGGAGAAGAACTTTGACAACAAGGTGCCTAATGCCGATGAGTGCAAAGACCTTAAAGCCTTTATAACCGCACAACGCGATAAGATTTCCGATGCGTTGGAAAACTTCCACTTCCGCGAGGCACTGCAGGAAATGATGAATGTGGCCCGCCACGGCAACCAGCTATTAAGCGATAAAGAGCCGTGGAAAACCATTAAGGAAAACCGCGAGTATACCGGTATTACTTTATATGATGGTTTACAGATTATAGCGAACCTGGCCATCCTATGCCGCCCGTTTTTGCCTTTCACCTCCAAAAAGCTGTTTGAAATGCTGAATTTGGATAGTGACAGCTTTAACTGGTTTGATGCAGGCCGTCAGAACTTATTAAAACCCGGCCATGTTTTAGGCAAGGCAGAACTGCTTTACCAAAAGTTAGAGAACGACGTTATTGAAAAACAAGTGCAGAAGCTGCAGGCTACTAAAACCGCCACTGTTGCTGCACCTAAAACCCCTGCTGTGCAAACTACGGAAACTGCCGCCCCAAAGCCGGAAATAACATATGATGATTTCAGCAAGCTTGACCTGCGCGTAGGCACTATTTTGAGTGCCGAAAAAGTAGAGAAGGCTGATAAATTGCTGAAGCTTTCGGTTGATTTAGGTTATGAAATTCGCACTGTAGTATCAGGCATTGCGGAGTTCTTTAAACCCGAAGAAATAGTGGGCCAGCAGGTAAGCCTTGTAGCCAACCTTGCCCCGCGAAAAATTCGTGGAATTGAGAGCCGTGGCATGATTTTAATGGCTGAGGACGAAACCGGAAAGCTGCACTTTGTTATGCCAAAGGATTTAACTAAAAATGGCAGTACCATACGTTAAATAATTTTACATTCGATTACTATTTAATTCACAATAAAAACCCTCTATGAAACCCAAAATTTACACGGCTTTCATGCTTCTTCTTTTCTCTACGCAAATATTTGCGCAGTGCGGCCAGCGTTATAAGGAAATGATTTTCCAGAACGTTACCACTACTACTGATATTACGTACAGCACATCTAACAGCACCACGCTTAAGTTAGATGTTTACGAACCACAAGGCGATACAGCTTCAATGCGTCCGCTTATTGTACTGGCACACGGCGGCAGCTTTGTATCAGGCAACAAAAGCAACGATAACGTAGTTACTACCCTGTGCACCAATTTTGCCAAGCGCGGTTATGTAGCAGTTTCTATTGACTACCGTTTGGCCAGCTTCCTTGATATGCTTGATTCATCAAAAGCAATTAACGAAGTTATGATGGCTATCAGCGATGGTAAATCTGCCGTTCGTTTCTTCCGTAAGGATGCAGCAACCACCAACACCTACAAAATTGACCCTAATCACATTTTTGTGGGCGGTAACAGTGCAGGCGCGGTTTTGTTTCAACACTACATTTATATTGACAGTGTAGCGGAAGCACCGGCTACTTTACAGGCTATTATTAATAACAACGGCGGTATTGAAGGTAACAGCGGTAACGATGGTTACTCTTCAGAAGTTAGTGCATTGGTTAGCTGCGCAGGTGGCTTAAACGTGCCTGAGTTTGTTGGCCCGGGCAGCAAGCCTGTGGTACACTTCCATGGCGATGCTGATGCTGTGGTGCCTTACGGCTGTGCTAACGCACAAAGCGGCGCTACACCGGTTCGCCTGTGTGGTTTAGGCGCTTTAGACCCACTATACCAGCAGTATAATGTTACACACCTTAGCGTTGTATTCCCCGGCGATGGACACGTGCCATGGGGTACAGACAATGCTAAAATGACCAAGGTTGATACTATGGCTGCCAACTTCCTTTACTATACCTTCTTCTGCACTTCGGGTGTAGGTATTAAGGATATGGCTAAGGAGAACGAAGTAAACGTATACCCTATTCCTGCAACAGGCCAGGTTAACGTGTTACTGACTAACACTAACGATTATTCTTCTGTTCAGTTAATTGATAACACCGGCCGCTTAATAAGCGAAAAGCCTGTTAACAGCGCTAACATTACCTTTGAAAGAAACGACCTGCCTGCAGGTATTTACTTCGTTAAGGTTATGGCTAAAGATGCTACCTTCTCTGTTAAACGTGTAGTGTTTGAATAAGCACTTCAACTAATACAAATAAAAAAGCCCCGCGATTGCTCACGGGGCTTTTTTATTTGCGGCCGTTCTATTGATTAGCCGGCTTAGTCTTTTCTTTCTTCTTTAAGGTTTCCTTACCAAATACAAAGCTTACACCTATGTTAATGCCTATATTGCTGAAAGGGCCTGTAGGGCGTATATCATCCTTAGCTTTGTTAGGGTCAAACTTAGGCTTACCGTTAATATCCTTGTTGTTATCGCCGTTATTTGATGATGGCGTTAACTCATCCACATAATTAAACATAGTGCGGTAAGGGCCGCGTGCATCTAATTTGCTTACGCCGTCAACATCCCACTGGGTAATGTCAGAACGTTTTGCGCGGGTTACCAGGTACTGGCCGTTTACCTCGGCAAACACACCCATAAAAGGTAGCGGCTCATACTTAACACCCACTGCACCGTTTACACCAAGCGATACCGTACCTTCTGTTTTAAGGGTAACCTTGGTGTTGTTACCTAAAAAGTAAGGGCTTTTGCCCAATATGGTAGCAATAGCAGGCGCTTCGGTAAATACCTCATCCTGTATGTGTATATCAATAGTATGGGTTAAACCGCCATATACCGGCAGGCTAACACCCACCCTTGCATAAGGGTAAACCTTCCAACCCGGCTTGGCAGCCTGCACATAAATAGCGGGCGACACCTGTAAGCCAAAGGCGTTGGTTTTCATATCCACGCTCATGGTATAAGGCGAATGGGCAAAAAAGCCGCCGCCGGCATCATAAATCAATTCGTAGTTCTGCTTGCAGCCTATGGTAGCGCTTTTAAGATACGAAACACCCAACTCCACCCCAAAGTAGCGGTTAATCTGGTAGCCCAGGCCAAGGGTAAAGTTCATGCCCTGCCCGTAACTGCCTCGGGTTAATTTGTAGCTGTTAATGGAGTCATTCGGATGTTCAATATCGGCCATTGGCACAAGGGCATCGCTATAAGGGTTTTTAGGGTCCACCCTGGGGCCCATTATAGATTCCGTTTTAAGAAAGCCAGGCCAGGCATAACCGCCGGCTAAGCGAAGGCTAAAGCCCTTTTGCGCATTAAGCGCTGCTGCCGAAAGCAACAGAGCCGCTAAAACTGCAGGTATTTTTTTGTTCATAGATAGATTTTAGATACTGCTATAATACAAAAAAGATGCTGGAGCCGTGCATTAAACCACACTCTGCAATTTTGCCGAAAGAAATTATTTTCGCCCTCCGTTCTTTATGGTCCCTTTCCCGCTATTGCAGCGGGATACCGGGGTTGTTGTTATTCAGCTTATGGTCCCGTAGTTCAACGGATAGAATAGAAGTTTCCTAAACTTTTGATAGCAGTTCGATTCTGCTCGGGGCTACCAAAAACCAGAGGGAGAGCGGCCTCTCACTCTGGTTTTTCTCAATACTCGGTCTCGCACTAGTATTTCCTAAACTTTTGATGCAAGGTTTCCTTTCTGCGTGACGCAGTCAGGCAGGGATTCCTGCCGGGGCTACGTGTTGCCAAAGTATAGCTGAAGTACTTGATTCAATACTGAAACCCTTTTTTGTTTAGCCATTTTTAGCGGTTCGCATTTTCATTACCTATATTTGTTATGTATCTCAATAAGAAATTCATCGCCCTGCTTTGCCATCTTGTTACAAAATTCATCGGCAATTGGCTTCTGTCCATTTTCATAAAGAAATACAACTAAGTCAATAATATGTTTCTTGTCATTGGAGGAAAAGTAAGGAGCAAATCGCATTGAGTTCAAGATAATTCCAACATGTTTAGCAGACTCATTTAGACCACCACGGTCTTTAAGTTTGACAAGGTTTTCAATAAGATAATGAGAATAAGACCGTTTATCGGTAACCTCGCTTGACTTCAAAACTAAAGCCGTATAAGTGTCATTTAGCTTAGGTACGAAAACAAGAAGATTTGAAAGTGCAGCTAAAACCTCATGTCCTTCTTCGCTAGTTGTATTGTCATACTTCTGAACAAGGTAGTTCCACAAATTGAAAATTATTTCTTCAAAGTTCTTTACTTCCTCTCCATTCAAACTATTCAAATAGCTCTCCTGCCTCCAAACAAAATTTACAACTTCTAGAATACTAGCATGATCGCCTTCATTGAAAAGCATTGTAAGCAAGCCGTCCGTTTGCAAATCTTCAAAACCCCAAAAATAAAAAGCAACAATGTGTCTAATAATACCGTGACCATAATGACCTTTTATCTGAATGTTGTTCTTAATTGCTCTTTCATAGTGCGCGTAAAACAACTGATAAATGTCCTTGTTAAATGGCGGATTGCCGAAGGCAAATCCACTCATAAAAGCACGCCACTCCTTATCTTCAAGTTTGTAATACTCTTTTACTTTATTAGTTATCCACTCTTTATCCAAATAATAAAATTGCTGGAAATACCGACCGTTGATAACGTAACCGTCGATTATTCCTTTATTAAAAGTTTCTTCCCATAAAGCCTTAATCTCTTTTTCCCAATAGGGTAAACTATCTTCTGCTTTTAAGTTTCTTGCTCTCCTGAGTGAATAATCAAGTAAAGCTCTAAGCGTTTTACCGGCTGTTGAATTCAGCGAATAGGTCGGATAGTCCATATTCGTTTGCTTAAAGTCTTCCACTGGCCTTAACCGTGGAACAATAATTTTAAGAATATATTTTGCAATAGGCAGAAGCGATAAATCAAATCCATTATTGTCTGATTGCAACCCTTCAGTTAAAAGGTTAGCAACTGAACCTAAAACCCAATCTGATGTTGCCCCCCAACCATCATTTTCTAAACGAAGCTCATCTGATGTAAATTTTTCGTTTGAGATATACTCTTTGTAGAAATTCAAAACCTTTTCCCAATTGAATGACCTTTTATTTTTCCATGCCTCCCTAAAACCATTGGAAATATGGTAAGCATAGATGTAGGGTACATCCTTGTAAAGTTCAATTTCATCAGAAAATTTTTGCGGTTCCTTTTGGATCGCTGCACTTAATGAACTTGATAGTCCGTCAATAGTTGGTTCTTCCCAACGATCTTTTGGTTTGAACGCATGAATGAATTCGACAATATCCTGATTACCTTTTTGAAGTATTTCTTCTACACTAAAAGGAGAAACCGAACCAACTCTGGTTCTTATCACACCCAAATTTTCATAGTGTTCGTTGGTCAGGTTTTCTGATTGTGAAAGCTTTTCATAACTTTTTCTGAACGGAGCAATATTTCTCAAAGCAGAATACCAACGCAACTGCCAATAGTCCTTATACTTTGGGTCTCCAACTTCTTTATCCCGAGGGCCTAAATCGATTATCTTTTGAAGTGTCGAGATTTCTTCTTGGCGCAATAACATTTGGTTCTTATTGAGGATTTCGTACAGGTCTTTATAAAAATTATAATCAGAAAAAAGCGACAAGGAGTCATTCTCTTTAACAATTTCCCAAAACAAACCCCTACATGCCTCCCAATTCTCTCTAATTACAAACAGAATAACCCTACGGAAAAATGTCGACCTGTATTTATTCTTAAAGGCAAAAACTTTTAAAAGCAAAAGCCCCTCTTCCTTATTCTGTTGTACTTTATCATTTAGAAGATTCCTAAAGATTAAAGAAAACACTTCAATAACTTTATCTCCGTGATGGGAGCGGTAATTTAATTCACTTATTGCGTCGTCAGAAAAGTGGTAATTGCCATTTGCTAAAGCATTTGTAAGTATTTGTATTTCCCACTCGTTTTCTTCGTTCTCTTCATATACAACTTCTAACTTTTCCAGAAGCGCAATTAAGTAAGCTTTCACTTGCTCGTCGGTAAGGTTTTCAAATTTTTCTATTATTCCTTCTCCAATGATTTTTCCATCTTCCACTAAAATCTTAACAATCAAATCCTCATTTACAATTTCAGCCTTACAACTGTAGCTCTTGTCTATTATTTTGAGTGAAAAGTTAATTCCTCCAGGAAAATCAAATCCCAGCGTCTTAATTTTTTCTGCTAATTCAATAATGATATTATCTGAACAATAAGCAACAATTTTTTTCGTTAGCTTCTTATCAATTAAAGCATCTGTTAAATAATACATGTAAACTTTCGAGTGATAGCTCTCTGCATCAGTCACTAATCTGCCCTGTCCAGTAACTTCAACTTTCTCAATACTGAAAAGATATTTTAAAATCACTTCTGCCTTTTGAATGTCATCCGTTGTTGGACTTTCAGAGAGAAACTTTGGAAGTAGATTATCGCATATCTCTGAACTCTGCATCATTGTATCAAAACTTCCACTAAACCATGTAGGAATGAATTTCAATGTCTCTATTGGAATTTTTTCTTTCGGGAGATTAGCCAATATTTTGATAAACAAATACCAGGTTTTGTAATTGTCAACTGGTTTTTGAGAAGTTTCATTGATGATTGCAACTATTTCATCAATGAGTTCAAGAGACTGTCCATTCTTGATTTGCAATGAAAGCTTTTCAAGGTAAACAAGCGGATCCCACAGGGGAACTTGAATCCCATCATTTAACTGAATCGGGGCAGGATTCTTTGAGGGATTAAACTCTCCGCTACTTTTAAGTATTTTAAACCAAACACTACTTTCAATTTTTTTAAAAAAGTATTGCTTGTAACTTTCATCAGAATCAACTAACCCGAGCGCAAAGAGAACTTGCTCCTTTGTTGGACTGACGGTTTTGAAAATTAGGTCTAAGTGATTAATGTTTTCAATGTAAGAATCTCTTAGTCCTGTTAGGTTCTCAAGTGTTTGAGGGTCCAAAACCGCACTAGCAAGTTTTTTATCTTCTTCTTTGCGAGCTTTGAGCTTTCTGTATTCTGAGACATCTGGAAGACGAGATGAGTACTCACGAAAAAATCTTCTGAGATTAATGTAATAACTGATTTGCAGTTTAGTGAATTCAGGCTCTAAATCAGGGTGAATTTTACTGTAATCACCTTTGTGGCTGAAATCTGTGTGGTTATTGGTTACAAAAACACAATCGGAAAGATTGTTAGATGAAATATAGTCGATTATGCTTACAAAAATATAAGCATCTCCAATGCTGTTCTTTTGTCCAAAAGGCGCCTTCTTCCGTTCAGCTAATTCTATTGCCTTTAATTTATAATCGTTGGTGATTGGAATTTTTATAGCGTAGTTTTCAAAAATTGCTTCAACTCTTTTGAGCTGTTTCTCAACTCTCTCATTCAGATTCTCAGGGGTCATTAAATTGTTTACCACATCCCCTGAGAAAACCTTTTTGGCTCTGTTGAAAAAGGATTTCCAATCTTCTAGAAACGTTTCCTTTTTCTTGTCTCGGTTTCTTTTCCATTCGTCAATTACGTTTTCAGGAAGTAGTATTTTGACATGCCCATTTTCAATCCAGTACTCCAATGAATCAATATAGTTATCTTCCTCCCCGCTTTCTTTGAGAGAGTTTAACCAAACATCGCTATCAAAAAAGAGGTAAATCACTATTTATTAACTTATGCGCTTGTATTAAGAGTAAACTTTAACACTCAAATATAAGAAACGATAAATTGAAACATATTTTAAATACGTCTTAAAATAAACCAACCCGTTGAATATAACTCCAAAGGTTCGATAAGTCAGTGCTTAAGGCTACTAAAAGTCCCCAAACTTTTGGTGCAAGGTACTTCCCCTGTTTATTATTGACGGGGCCTGACAGCCCGTATTACAAACAAATTGCTATTGCTGTTTATCTTCCTCAAATACCGAATTAGAGAGGTTCTGATTGATTTTGTAATCAGTGAAGCTTAACGTAATGTGGCCGGTGCTTTTTTGGTTATAACTGCCCGAGGTGGTTTTAGAGTTAATGTCAACCGCAATAGCTTTGGGCACTTTAAACTTGGTCATATCAACCGTAAACAGAATTTTATCGGGCGTAGGGTACACTGCCGTTGGGCTAAAGGTGTTGTCCATTTGTATAGTACCATCAGTGCGTGTGGTAAGTTGTGTGCGCAGTATTAACGAACGGGCCTCATCTATCCATAACTTGCATAGTACCACCTCGCCTTCTTTAAGCGGAATTACCGTTATAATCTTACAATCAGCAGTTCCTATTTTTTCAGTGCCGGTAGCAACAGCCGTGTAGGCGCTGCTATCTGCTAAAAAACCAAGCGCGTAGTAAGGATTTTGGTTCGGCAAAAAAATAATGCCGTTTGTTTTTACTCTAAAACGGTTAGGCTGCTTAAAATACACTTTGCCTTCAATACTTTTTATACGCACCGAAGGAATATCAAAGTCCATTTTTACATTGGCACTGTAATCCTTCAGCCTTTTAAAATTTTTGTAAGCGGCATTAACGGTCTGCGCCGGTTGCTGGGCCATAACACATTCCGTAAACAATACAAGCAGTAAGAGAAATACAGGTTTCATATCAGCTCAGTAAATCTTTGCGGGTGAAATGATAAAAACTAATACCCAAAAAAGCTGCTATGTGCGCTATTATAACACCAATTGATGTGGCTATTTGAGCTACTGGCAGCGGATCGTCAAACATGTTTCGCCATATAACCATGTGCGTAGTAAACAGAAATGGCTTTATGTGGTCGAATACGGGCACCTCAATTGTACCTATAATGGTAAACACAATTATAACCGACATGCTTGTTATTATAGGGCCTATGGAATTATCAGTAAAGCACGATAGCATTAGTGAAAAAGTAGCGATTAGCATAAGGCTGAGCACCGCAATGAAAAACGCTCCAAAGAAGCGCCATAACAGGTCTGCATCACGAATAATAGTAAGGGAGTCTGTTTTCAAAACTATAATATCGCCATGCCCGAATACCAGCCTGCTGACCCCAAGGGCCAAAACACCCAGCCACACCACCAACGCCACGGTGTAAATAGCGCCGGCGCAATACTTGGCAAACAAAATTTGCCCCCTCGAAAACGGGCGGGTAGCCAACAGGCGGATGGTTCCGGTGGCGGCTTCGCCGGAAACTAAATCGCCGGTAACCAGGGCTACCATTAAAGGCATTTGCATAATTAGTGTTTGCAGTATAATGAAACAAACCAGGTTGCCGTTAAGAATGTTGCCGCTTATATCAAACGATTGCCGCATGGTTTGCAGCATAAAATCAAGGTAGTTGCGCCCATCAATATAAATAGCAAACTGTATAAGCAGTATAACCGCTGTAATGGCCAAAAAGCCTATGTAGCTGCGCGGCTTGGTAAATATTTTTATCAGCTCAACGTATATCAATTGTAACATTATGCCGCATTGGTAAGTTTCAGAAAATAATCCTCAAGCTGCCGTTTATACGATAAGGAGAACAGGGCCACCCCCTGCGTTTCAAGGTAACTGTGTAACGCGGGTAATTCAGGTTTACTTACGCGCATAACCAACTGTGCATTATCCTCACTTTGCACCTGCTTAACCCACTGCGAACTTTGCAATACCCTTTTTAGCGCCTGCATATCCGCAGGTTCTATTGATACCATTAAATCATCATCCGTTAGCAGTTCTTTTACCCGCCCCTGTACCACAGCTTTGCCTTTGGCTATTATAGCCATGCTATCAGCTATCAGCTCAATTTCACTAAGTATGTGCGATGAAAGCACAACGGTTTTACCCATTTCATTCTTCAACCGTAGTATAAGGTGTCTGAGGTCAATAATGCCCTGCGGGTCCAGCCCGGTTGTAGGTTCATCCAGTATAATTAATTGCGGGTTGTGTATAAGCGCTTGTGCCAGGCCCAGCCGTTGTTTCATACCATGGCTGTATGTTTTAACGGGGTCGTCCTCCCTACCGCTAAGCCCTACCAACGCAAACATTTCCTGTATTCTTTTTGCATCGGGCCGCACCATGCTCATGCGGGTAAGCAACTCTAAGTTTTTACGTGCAGAAAGGTATTGGTAAAAATCAGGTTTTTCTATAATACATCCAATGTTGCGCATTATCTGCCGGCGGTCCTCCGGTAACGATTGACCTAAAATATTTATGGAACCGGCTGTAGGTTTAATAAGCGATAGCACCATGCGTATGGTAGTACTTTTGCCGGCGCCGTTAGGGCCCAACAGGCCATATACGCTTCCCGCTTCAACCGTTAAGTTAAGGTTATTTACGGCAGTATGTTTACCATACTGCTTCACAAGTCCCTTCAATTCTATTGCCGCAGCTGCCATGGCCATAGCGTTATTTGGCTACGCCGCAGTAAGCCAAAAATTCGTTTCGGTTCTGTTCATTCAAAAACCTGCCGCTAAACGATGAAGTAACTGTAGATGAGTTAACATCACTTACACCTCGTGAAGAAACGCAAAGATGATGGGCATCTATTATAACCGCTACATCTTCTGAGCGGGTAGCCTCTTTAACGGCATCGGCTATTTGCATAGTAAGGCGCTCCTGCACCTGCGGGCGTTTGGCATAGTGCTGCACCAGGCGGTTAATTTTAGAAAGGCCTATAACATATCCGTTACTATAATAAGCTACATGCGCTTTGCCTATAATAGGCACAAAGTGGTGCTCGCAGTTACTGTAAAACGAAATGTCCTTCTCCACCAGCATCTCGCGGTACCGGTACTTATTTTCAAAAAGCGCTATTTTAGGTTTATTGGCCGGGTTAAGTCCGCTAAAAATTTCTTTTACATACATTTTAGCTACCCTGTGCGGCGTGCCTTTCAGGCTATCATCATTCAGGTCCAAACCAAGTATGTGCATTATCTCGGCAAACTTCTCTTCAATCAGTTCAATCTTAAGGTCATCATCCATTACAAATGCATCAGCCCTCAAGGGGGTATCGGTACTGGTCATTACATGGTTATCGCCAATGGCATCCGCTTCTTCATTATCTATTTTCACTCGTAGCATACAATATGTTGTATGCTATAAACAGTTGTAACCGTAAAATGTTTGGCTTTTCTCTTTAGCGGCAGTAATTGCCCTGTGTGCGGGTAAGCAGTATGCCTACTTAGTTATCTTCTAACTGTTTTAAACTTTTTTGCGAGTCTTCATTTTCAGGGTTTAAAAGCAGCGACTTTTTATACATAATCACAGCCTCTTTTTTCTTTCCTGACTTTACGAGCAGCTCCCCATAACTATTGTATAAGTTATCGCTTTCAGGGAATAATGAAATTGCAGAACGAAAGACTTCAAATGCAAGGCCCCTCAAATTTCTTCCATCATATTCATACCCCAGGGTATTAAATTCATCTTCATCCAATATATAGTTAGCGGTGTCAGCAACCATATCTGTAAGCCGGGCGAACGCTATGTCAGCCCCCTCATGTTCAAGTGTTTGCGCATAGGCAACGGCTACATGTGTTTTTGCTTTTAAAGCAGCAGTTGGAACACCATTTATTAGATAGAAAGCCCCGAAAAGATTGTTCATAGCCGATTTGCTTTCGCGGTTGTCAAGCCAAATAAGCGTTTGGTCCGTGCTTAAATTGCTTATAATGTTTGTTGCGCAGCCGGGCATGCCACCGCTATACCAAACAATTTTACCGTAAGTGCTATCAATTAAAATACGATTGCCGCAACCCCAATAAAAGTTTCCTATTTCGCCCACTTCAGAACCTACGCCGTTAAAGCTATATATGCGCCCTTTAATGCTGGTAGCCGGCGAAAAAAGAAGGTTCATGCTTTTTTTGTTTAAAAGCACACCGCCTTTCAAGGCTTTATCAAAACGTACCAAATCATTTACAGATGAATAGATATTCGCATCTCCTTCTGCCGGCAATGTTTGGTATTGAATCCTGTAATAGTCAATAGCAAATGAATCAACCCGTACAGCAGCCGGCGATGAAATATAGGGCCATGCATAATTATAAGCCACGTTGGCATGGGTGTAGGCATTTTCACCCGATGCCCTTTGAAAAGTAGCGACCATTCCTGCCGGTTTAAAAATGTTTTTGAAAAGATAATTGCCATACTTTTCGCCGCTAATCTTCTCCACCAAAAGCGCAGCTAAAACGTAATTAGTATTAGAATAATCCCAACCGGCCCCGGCATTAAAGTTTAGCGGTAGTTTGCTTTCAAGCAATGCGGGAATAACATCATGCATTGTAAATATGGTGTCAGAGTTAGCCTGTCTGAACTCTATCAATATTTCATCAATGTTTGGTATACCCGATGTATTAGACAGTAACTGTTGAATGCTTACATCGGGATAAGGGAATTTCGGAAAGTACATTGCCACTTTATCCGTTAAGCGGAGTTTCTTTTTTTCGTTCAACTGTAAAATGGCAATTGCCGTAAATATTTTTGAAACAGAAGCAAGTTGAAAAAGGGTGTTTTCTGTATTCGGTATTCTATTCTGTACATCAGCGTAACCGTACGATTTCTGAAACAGCACCTTCCCTTTCTCCATTACCAAAACACTGCCATTAATGTCTCCATTCTTATCAATTGCTGAAAAAAAAGATTTTAAGGCGTCTTCTTTGCTTTGAGCATGGGAGCTTTGAATTAGGCCTATAAGTAAAAAGAAAAGTAAAAGCAGATTGAACAGTTTTATCCTATTCGTGCAAAAAGTAAATGTGGTAGTTAATAGCATTGTCATTCTGTTAAACGGGCAGTTAAATAACTGCAGCCACTTAAATATACACATCTGTTGCCACAAATAGCTTTATGGTATTTTGCGAGCCGCTAATACAAGCGGTCCAACCATGGCAATATCACAAAATGGCCAATAAGCTCAAGGCGCCTGTTGTCATAAATAGCTTCAAATTTCCTTTTGAATTCAGCCAGCTTACTCCTGTTGTTGCTGCGGGTTAAATATCTTATCAATTCCATAAACAGCTCCGTTTCTTCGCTTACCCATTTATTCGTTTTAAAAAAACGCGCATCGGCCCGTATATAATTAGGCATGGAGATAGAATTACCTAACTCATGCTGCAGTATTAAATTTAAAACACGTGCGCCCAGCCGGGTTTCAGGGCGTTGGTCGGGCGCATCCGATGCAAGCAGTATCATAAGCTGTTGTAAGGCTTCATCGTACCGCTGCAAATGAAAAAGGTTTATAGCCTCAAAAAGCGTAAATACCGCTGCATCTTCAGCAAAGGGAGTTAATTGCATAGCCTGCTCGCCGGTTTGGCGTATAACGTTCAAAGCGGCTGTATAGTTGCCCGCCGCAGTGGCCGTTAATATTTCAAACTTAATAGCGGAAAACGAAGCGCGCTTAGCCAGTGCAACCGGTATTTTTCCTGCCGCAAATGTTTTTAACCGGTTTATACTTTCCACACAGCCCTTTACATTATTAAGCGCAAAGTAGCTCTGTAACATCGCCATTATAAGCAGGTAATGGTTGTAGGAATTTAACTCATTAAACTTTTTTGATTCAGCGCTGAATAAGTGTAATCCCTTTTGCGCATGTTGTAAAGCAAGTTTTGAGTCAACCCCAAGGTGCAGGTAATAATTGCATAAAAGAATGCAACCTGTAATTTGCGCCCCCACACTGAATTTTCTTTCCTTTTCCAGCGCGTGATATTTGCCGATAATGCCGGCAGCTTTTCGAAGCACATCCTTATCTGCAATGTATGTATTATCATCAGCTAAATCAGCCATTTCAATTCCCAGTATGGTCAGCTTGGTGTTTACCAAAACATTTTCAAGCCGTTCACTTATCTCATCTGCCTTACCTTCTGCATCCCCTTTAAAAAAACCGGGTATAGACCTGCGTTTGAAATTGCTCTCTTTCAAAAGCAGCATAACATACACCAAATCATCCTTGCCGTGCTCAGGAAATATTCTTTTCAATTTCTGCAAGTGCGAAAGCGCATACGTAAACAGTCCCTTAGCAGCTATAATATCTGCCTCCAACAATCCATTTAAAATTTGCGCACGGTAATTATCGTTAGCGTGGTAGGCTTGTAAGGCTTTTAAAAGTATAACTTCCAGGTAGGCTTTATCATCACCTAGTTGCTTACGGCTAACATTTAGTTTAGTGCACACAGCGGGGGCATCATACTGTTGCATTTCTGCAAGCACATCAAACAAGGCTGCATACTTTTTACCGCCACTTTGCAATCCGGTATAGAGCTTGAAATACCTTCGTTCATTACTATTAAGCGCATGGATTAACTGCAGCAATTGGTCTTGCTTTCGGATCCGGGATTCCGTTTTTTGCATAAAAAGTGGTTTGGCGCGGACAAAAATAGAGGTTAATCTATATCACATAGCAACTATTACTATGTATGGCAGAAATTACATTGATGCAATGTTTAGTACAACCACCGCATTAAAAGAGTTCCTATATTTGAAACTAGCGATTGACCTCCCAGTTTAATGGAACAAAAACTTCTGCAATATTTTCAACGGATTATGCCCCTCTCAAAAGAAGAGATTGAAGGCATTGTAGAAACCATGACCATTAAGCAATATAAAAAGGGTACGGTGCTGCTTAAAGAGGGACAGGTTTCAACCGAAGTATATTTTGTTTTAGAGGGCTGCGTAAGGCAGTATTACCTGGTAGATGGTGAGGAAAGAACGAGTAACTTTTTTACCGAAGAACAATGGGTAATATCCATGAACAGTTTTATGCAGAATGCTCCTTCAAGGCATTATATGGATTGTTGTATAGATTGCTCGTTGGTGGTTGGTAACCGCGAAAAAGAAGAGGGCCTTTATAAACGGTTCCCGAAATTGGAAACCGTTTCAAGAAAAGTAATGGAGAAGGTATTTGCCGAGCAACAGGAGATTATGTCCTCCTACTCTACCGATACTGCAGAACAACGCTATTTGAAGTTGCTGAAATCGCGCCCCGATTTATTTCAAAAAATCCCTCAGTATCAAATTGCCAGTTACGTTGGCGTTAAACCGGAATCATTAAGCCGCATTAGAAAGAGGTTGCTTCAGAAATAGGTTATACCTCCAGCGCTACGTTTCCTTTTTTATGTCCTTTCTCTACATAAGCATGTGCCTCTGCTATCTGCGCTAAAGGGAAACTTCTGTCAACAACAGGCTTATACTTTTTCGCCTCAATAAGCCCTTTCAACAATTGAATATCTTCTGCTTTATGGCTAATAACCCCGGTTAATACTTTTCTACCACCTGAAATATTCAGCCAAAAGCCCTGCAGCATTTCAGCCATTCCGGCGGCGCTCAAAATCATAGTGCCGTTTTGGGTTAAGCATTTTGCCGCCTTTGTAACCGATATAGTATTTACCGTATCAAAAATCAAATCGTATTGCTCGCCGTTTTGGGTAAAGTCTTCTTTTGTGTAGTCAATAACTTTATCGGCCCCTATGCTTTTTACCAAGGCAACATTCGAGGTGCTACAAACACCGGTTACTATTGCGCCGTACGACTTTGCCAGTTGAACTGCGGCACTTCCCACAGCACCTGAAGCACCCACTATAATTACTTTTTGATTTGCCTTAACCATAGCCTTATTAAGAAAATGCAAGGCTGTAACTCCACCAAAGGGAATAGAGGCGGCTTCCTTATGTGAAATATTCGTTGGTTTTACGGCCAAAGAACTGTTCTCTGCCACACATATGTATTCTGCATAGGCGCCAAAACGCATATCGGTGTGGCCAAACACCTGGTCGCCGGCTTTAAAAAGGGTAACCTTGTTTCCTACGCTTTCCACCTCGCCTGAAAACACACTGCCCAGCGTGCCTATTTTCGGCTTAAGTAAGCCGAAGAAGAACCGAACGGCAAAGGGGTCGGCTTTGCGCAGGCGCACATCACCTGAATTAACGGCTGTGGCTTTTATGCGAATAAGAATTTCGTTTTCAGTAGGTACCGGCTTTGCTACCTCTTTAAGTTGTAAAACCTGTGGTGCGCCGTATTGGGTATAAACTGCTGCTTTCATTTTGTTGTTTTTAGTTGTTTGTGTGATTTGATGAGGCAAAAGTATGGCCCCGCTTTGCCAATCTCCTTAACTTGGGTTAAGAAGTGGGAGGGGGCCCACTTTTCAGTAACAGAGGTGTTAAAGGTTCCGGCACCCTCCACGTTTTCCTCTTATCTTGCATTGCTATTATGCCCGATTTACCGTTTATCACTTACCAATATCCTAATGTTGCAAGTTTTGCAGACCTGGTGAATACGCCATTTGCCGGGGAGCGCAACGCCCTTTGCTGGCAGCGGGAATTGAAGGGAGATTTCAGGGAGATTGTAAATGCAATAACTGTAAACGGCAATATAACAGTGATAGAACCGGATGAACTTCGTGCGCTGATTTTAAGTGAAGAGGGGCAAACAGCCCGTGAAATTATTTTGCATGATTTGCATTTGTTGCAGGACTATGGCGCACAACCGGTGCTAAATTTAATTACGCATTACGAGAGGGATGAAGACTTTCCTTTCTTTCCAACCGATGTGTATTCCTTTCATGCAGATAGCTCGCCCATTGCTACTGATACCTTCTTATGCACCTACTTCGGAGCACCGAGCGAGATAATACCAAACGCACTATGCGAGAAGAAAGTGCTTGTTCCGGAAATACGCGCTGAACTACTAAAACTTTATGATGGCCCCGAAGAAGGTTTCGAAGCTTTCCTGAGTGAGCATTTTTTTGATTTACACTACCAGGGCAAACCTAATGCCCAGACTATTAACTGCGGCATTGGCAACTTATGGCGTTTGGCAGTAGCTAACCCCGAAAGCCCGGTAGCGCCCTGCGTGCATCGTGCCCCGCAGGAAAAACCGGGAGAGCCGAGATTACTTCTAATCTGTTAAGAAGATTCCATACAAACACTTAAAGCCGTTGCAGCAGAGCCGTGTTCCGCTACTTTCTTAAAAACAGGAACAAAAAATTTATTTCGTCTACATTCGCAGCCTTATGAAGAAAACGGATGTGCAGTTAAAAGTGAAAAGAGGGGCTTCGGGCCTTGGGTTGTTTGCTATGGAACCAATAGCTAAAGGCCAAAGAATTATAGAATATACCGGCGAAAAAATAAATGAAGATGAAGCCAACCGCCGCGGCGGTATGTACTTGTTTGAGCTAAACTCTAAGTGGTACATTGACGGTAAGGACCGCAAAAACACAGCCCGTTATATTAACCATGCCTGCAAATCAGCCGCTAATTGCGATATAGATATTAAAGCCGGCCGCATTTGGGTGTTTGCCAAAAAGAACATCAAAGAAGGTGAAGAACTATCCTATGATTACGGCAAGGAAATGTTTGATGCCTACATTAAGCCATACGGTTGCAGGTGCGCCAAGTGCAGTAAGAAATAGAATTCAAACACTATCCTCCTTGTTCTGCTCCGTACTTTACGGCTTCCATCAGCACATCAAGGTCAATATCACCCAGCTTTTTAAACTTTATGCAGTAGTCTGTTACACTCGCTTTGCCTAACTTCTTTCCATAGGTCTTAGCCAGGTACGTCTTGTCTTCAAGCCCCAGTATGTAAACCGAAATGCCGGTAGTGTTTGCGCTCAAACCAATTCTATACCATTCCTTTGATTTGCCGTTGGCGTATTGTATGGTGTATGCGCCGTAACCGATATTAGGATTAGAGACTACCTTACCCTTCTCATCTTTACCATCATGAAACCACAACTTACATTTAGGTAGTGCCTTCATTATTCGCTTATGCAGTTCCTGCATTTCCCCCTGTTTAGGTTCCTGTTGGCTGTTTATGTATTGCTTTATTTGTTCTTCTACTTTCATGTACCAATGCCAAATATTAAGCGTTGAAAAAATTACTTTCTTAAAATCTTTTCGATCGCTTTCCCCTTTGCTAACTCATCTACCAGCTTATCAAGGTAACGCACCTTTTGGGTTAAAGGGTTTTCAATTTCTTCTACGCGGTAACCACAAATTACGCCGGTAATAAGGTGAGCATTGGAGTTTAATTTCGCCCTTTCAAAGAATGAGGCAAATGTAGCTTTGCTATTAATTTGTTGTTCCAATTGCTTATCACTAAAGCCCGTTAACCATTTTATAACCTCATCCAATTCCTCCTTGGTCCTTCCTTTCTTAACCACCTTACTTACATATAAAGGATAAACTGATGAGAAGAGCATATTGGCAATGCGCGTATGTTGTGCTTCGTTATTTGTCATGTTATCTCCCTCCGGCTATACCTGTTTCTACATTACCCGCACGCCTGTAATTAGCTATAATTACCCCGGTGGTAGTAACGGTTTGGTTTACTAATGTAAAAGCGGCAGCAGCTGCGGCATCATTAAACAGCCGTTTGCCTTTACCAAGCACTAAGGGATGAATTTTTAGCCAAAGCTCATCAACTAAATCATTTTCAAGCAATAACTGCACAAGCTTGCTGCTACCCCAAACTTTAATAGCCGGCCCTTCCGTACTTTTCAATTGTTTAATATCAGCCAAACTTTCCAGAAAAACAGAATTCTTCCAATCCGATTTTTGACGTGTGGTGCTCAACACATATTTCGGCATCTCATTAATGCCCGGCCATGCATTGGCGTGCTGCGGCCAATAGTTTTCCCAAATTTCAAATGTCTTTCTGCCTAACAGCAATGGCCCCGGTTCCATTTCCTTTTGAACTACCTTTCGGTATACTTCATCTCCGTAAGGCGCAACCCACCCGCCATAAGTAAAACCTTCTGATGTATCTTCCTGCGGCCCACCCGGTGCCTGCATCACTCCATCTAAGGATAGCATGGATAGAACAATAATTTTCCGCATATAACAACTTTAATCGTAAGTAATTTTTACCCTTACCATTAAATACCCGCAGCCTCTTTTATTGCCCATTCTCCATTGCCATCCATCATTCTTCTTAAATAGTTTATTTGCCCAATGTGGTAGTTTAAATGCAAAAGCAGCTGCGTTAGTACGTAACTAACTGTTGCATTTTCTTTATCAAAAAAACGGGGGTAAGGCCTGTTCAATTGCTCTGCCGGCATAGCATTTAGCGTTTGCACAATAAGCGTTTTTAAAGCGTTCAGTTGTTCAATTAACTCTCTGCGGGTAATGCCGGTTGCGGTAAATTCTAAATCGCGGTTTCTAACATAGCCCGTACCCGCAAGGGTAGTTCCTATTAAAAAGTTCATACCGCCAATAAGGTGCAGCGCCAGGTTGCCGCTGGAATTTTTTATAGAACCGCTAACTTTCCAAAGGTCCTCTTCCTTTTTAAAAGCTTCAATTTCAGCAATCAGCTTATTCATATCACGCTCATAAAAAGCGGCCAGTTCTGCAGGTGTCATACGTTTATTCGTTTTCTCATTTTCGGCATAGGAGCATTCTATCCTTGCCTTTATATTTTTCTTTTTAGCCAACCATGGGCTTTTAAACCATTGATGTTCAGCCAAAAGGCATCTGTAATTTAGCTGCTGATTTTTAAATAAGCGTTAAAATCTTCATTTTTTTTCATGCCTGTGCGAACCGCGTGGATTCTTTTTTGTTTAACCTTTCATACAAAAAACTTAAACAAAAAAGCACATGAGAAATTTAACTATCAGGACAAAGATGCTGTGCCTTACCATTCTGGCATGCTTCAGCATTGGCCAAACCCGGGCCAACTCCTACGTACAACTTATTCACAACTGCGCCGACCCCGCAGCAGATACTGTTTCAGTTTATGCTGATTTCGGCGGCGGTCAAACGCTTATTTCTTCTGCCTTTGCCTTTCGCACGGCATCGGCATTTTTAACGGTGCCATCGGGCGTGGCTATCACGGCCTATATAAAAGCTCCCGGCGCTTCTGCTTCTGACCCTGCTATCTACTCGCAAACCTTACCTGCCTTAGCTACTGATTCAAGCTATGTGGTAATTGCTTCAGGTGTGGTGGGCAGCGGTTTTGCTGCTAACCCAAACAGCATAAGCACAGGTTTCGATTTAAAAATTCTTGCCCCTGCACGCCGCACTTCATTTAACAGCGGTAAAGTAGAATTCGCTGTTTTTCATGGCGCTACTGATGCACCGGGCGTAGATGTAAACCTAACAGGCGGCGCAACCCTGGTGCCTAATGCTAAGTATGGCGATGCCAGCGGTTATTTAAGTGTAGACCCAACCTGGTATGCGCTTGATATTGCCGCAGCCGGTACCAGCACTGTAGTAGCAAGTTACGTTGCTGACCTTAGCGGCCTTGGCGGCGGAGCAGCTGTAGTTTTTGCTTCAGGCTTTTTAACCCCTTCGGCTAACAACAACGGCCCTGCATTTGGTTTGTTTGCTGCTTTAGCTGATGGTACTGTAATTGAATTACCACAACAGCAGTTTGCAAAAGTACAGGTGCTGCATAACTGTGCTGACCCTGCTGCCGCTTCAGTAGATGTTTATATTGACGGTGCACTGGCCTTAGATAACTTTGCCTTCCGCACAGGTACACCGTTCATCAATTTGTTAGCAGGTGTAAACCACACTATTGCTGTAGCGCCATCTAACTCAACTTCAGTAGCACAGGCGCTGGCATCATTCCCCAACATTAACTTAGCAGCTAACCAAAACTATATAGTAGCTGCTTCAGGTGTTGTAGGCACAGGCTTTTCAGTAAACCCCGATGGTGTGAGCACAGCCTTTACTTTAAAAGTAATTGCTAACGCACAACTTGCTGCAAGCAATGGTAACAAAGTAGATTTTGCAGTATTACATGGTGTAACCGATGCACCTGCTGTAGACGTTAAAGTGAGCAACGGCGGCCCTACACTGGTATCTAACGCAAAATACCAGGATAACACAGCTTACTTAAGTGTAGACCCTACATGGTATCCACTGGATATTACACCTGCAGGTTCTTCAACTGTAGTAGCCAGCTACGTAGCTGATTTAAGCAGCCTGAGCGGCGGTGCCGCATTAGTTTTCGCCAGCGGTTTCTTAACTCCATCAATGAACAACAACGGCCCTGCCTTTGGAATTTTTGCACTGTTAGCCAACGGAACTGTATTACAGTTACCATCGCAGCAATTTGCAAGTGTGCAGGTATTACACAACTGTGCCGACCCATTAGCTGATTCAGTGGATGTTTATATAGATGGCACCAAAGCGCTTGACAACTTCGCTTTCCGCACTGCTACGCCGTTTATTGATTTACTGGCCGGTGTTGAGCACGAAATAGCCATTGCCCCTAAAACATCAATGACAGTAGCTGATGCCCTATGGACAAACGGTTACACTTTAAATGCTAATGAAAATTATGTTCTTACAGCCTCGGGCGTAGTTGGTAGTGGTTTTGCTGCTAACCCCGATGGTATAAGCACTGCATTTGAGATACTGGTTAAACCAATGGCACAAAAGCAGGCTGCCCTTGTAGCTAATGTAGATTTCTTTGTAATACATGGCGCTACCGATGCACCTACCGTTGACGTAGCAGCAGTTGGCGGAACAACAATTGTAAACAACGCTTCCTACGGCGCTCAAACCAATTATTTACAGGTATTAGCCGGCGCTTATCAATTGGCCGTAAAAGATTCTTCAGGCACTAACACCATTGTAACCTATAGTGCAGATGTAACCCCACTTGCAGGCAAAAGCGGTGTAGTGTTGGCCTCAGGTTTCTTAAACCCTGCAGCTAACAACAACGGCCCTGCCTTTGGTTTATACGTAGCGTTGGCAGAAGGCGGCAACTTTATTCCTCTTTCTGTAGTGTCTTCTGTAAACGATGAACAAAACACATTAGGTTCAGTAGTAGCATTCCCTAACCCTACCAATGGCCTATTAAACCTGGCAATTGAAAACGAAGTTGACGCAGCCTACAACGTTCAGATTTTTGACGCCACAGGCGCGGTAGTAAAACAACAGGCCTTCAACGGCCTTGCTGCAGGCAAGCAACTGTTAACGCTTGATGTAAGCGATATAACTAACGGATTATACACTGCAGCCATTGTAAGTGGCAGCAATAAGCAAACCCTACGCTTTAGTGTTTTGAGATAGTTGATTCTCTCTTGGGTTTAATGGAGGCCGTGCGCAAGCACGGCCTTTTTTATTGTTCGCCGTAAAATTTGCAGCAAAAATAAAAGCGCATAATTTTGGCGCGGACTCACTTACATCAATACATCATGGCGGCTTCAGTTTTACTGGTTAAGAATATGGTATGCAGGCGTTGCATAATGTCGGTAGAAACCATTTTAAATAAGGCAGCTATACCGTTTAACGAAGTTATTTTTGGTGAAATACACCTGCCCGAAAAAATAAGCGATACGCAAAAACACAAGCTGGCAGAAGAACTGGAAAAAGTAGGCTTTGAATTAATTGACAGCCACACCAGTGCGCTGATAGAAAAAACAAAGCAGTTGATTATTAAAAAAGCGCGCAACGAAGAAGATAGCAGCGATAAAAAAATAATCCTTTCCAAATATTTGGCTGAGCAGCTTAACTACGAATACACCCACTTAAGCAGTATGTTTTCCGCCATTGAAGGCCGAACTATTGAGCAGTATTTTATTGAGCAGCGTATTGAGAAGGCGAAAGAACTTATTGTTTACCGTCAGCTAACCTTATCAGAAATTGCCGTAGAGCTGAACTACAGCAGCGTGGCCCACTTATCGAGCCAGTTTAAAAAAATAACAGGGCTTACGCCTTCGCATTATAAAGAAGTTGGAGCCGCCAAGCGTAAGGCGTTGGATAAAATTTAAACCCAAAGTTTTATAACACGCACCCAAAGTAGTATAAACCGCAGGCGGCCTACTGCCCCTATGTTTGCATCATTAATTAACTAAACAATTAAAAAGATGGAAACAACATTGAAACTGAAGCAGCAGAACTGCTCTTGCAACAACTGTAAATGCGAAAACTGTAACTGCAAAACCACCGGTTGCCAGTGTTCACCCTGCAACTGTGCAGACTGCAAGTGCTAACTGAAAAAAGCCGCCCCTAAAAAGGGGGCGGCTTTATATTTTATTTCTCTGCAATAATATGTTGCAGATTACTAGTGCTGACTACTTCAGGCGCTCCAGTTTTCCTTTGCGCTTTACCAGGTTCTTATAATCCCATTGTATATCGCGCGCCTTTTTAAGCCAGCGCTTAAGGTCTTTCACCTGTACCTCGCTGGCATCGGTAAAACGAGCTTCAGCAGCTTTAAAACTTCCCTCCTTTTGTAAGCCTGCTTCTTCAAAAGATTGTCCACTCCAAAACAGCAAACGAACACTTCCTTTCAATTTGCTATACCCTACAACAGGGTTACCGTCCAAAAACCAAACGGGGTGCGCATGCCATATTTTGTTTTCCGCTTCGGGTAATGCAGCGCAAATAGTAGTGGCTAATAAATCGCAAATCTCTTTATCACCTTCAAGCTGCTTGTTGTTGTATTCCTGTATCTCCTTGTTCATTAGGCAAAACGTTCAATTACCGTTAAAAAATCATTCTTCCTTTCGCGGGCCAGGGGTATCTGAATATCATTTTCCAGCAACACATATCCCCCCTCCTGCTTTACATACTGGCTTATCTTTTTCAGGTTAATAATGTACGAACGGTGCGTACGGAAGAAACTATTACGCTGGGTAAGCGCTTCTTCAAACTCCTTTATCTTTTTGCTCACCAATATTTTTCGTCCGTCAGAGAAATGGAAGTTAGTGTACGGGCCATCTGCCTCCAGGTGCGAAAGCTCTTCTACATTTACAAACAGTAAGCCTTCCGCTACGGGTAAAGCCATTTTTTTAATGGCGTTGTTTTCGAAGTTGTCGCGCAAAACGGAAAGCCGCTCTTTACTTTGCCCCATCTTCGCTTTCACTTTATCTACCGCAGCAATCAGTTCCGAAATCTGAATAGGTTTCAATAAAAAATCGATGGCGCTTACCCTAAAAGCCTGCAAGGCATAATCGCTATGCGCTGTGGTAAACACAATTTCAAAATCAGTTTCTTTAAAAAAGTCGAGCAGTTGAAAGCCCGTATAACCCGGCATTTCCACATCAAGAAATAACACATCCGGTTTATGCTGGTTAATGGCAATAACACCTGAAGGCACATCTTCGGCAGTGGCCACTATCTCTACATCGGGGCAGTATTCTTTTATCAGCGCTTCAAGTATGCGCCGCGCCTTTGCCTCATCATCTATCAGTATTGCCTTAATCATAACTAAGCGGTATTAAAATAGACACTCTTGTGCCTTCCTCCAAATCATCATAATTTACACCTATGCGCTTACTGCGGCTTTGGTTCAATAACTCTAACCGTTTGGCATTAGCAGAGGTTGAGAACGATTCATTCAACTGCCTGCGGTTTTTGTTTATTTCTTCCGCTGTCTTTCTGCCAATACCATTGTCTTCCACCACACAACTTAAATATTCTTCTGCTTCATTAAATGCAAAGTGTACTCTTAAGCGCTTCTCTCCTTTCTTATGTAGTAAGCCATGCCTTATGGCATTCTCCACGTAGGGTTGTATAAGCATGGGCGGCAATAGAATATCGTCGGCAGCATCTTCATCTTCAACAGTTATTGAAAACGAAAAACCCGTTTCAAACCTCAGCCCTTCCAGTTGCAGGTACTTCCGCAACATTTCCACTTCTTCCGCCAAGGATATGGTGCGTTTGCCGCTGGCCTTAAGTATATCGCGCGTTAACTGGCTGAACTTACCCAGGTGCTCATTCGCCAATCGCTTATCTCCAATAAAGAACATTTCCTGTATGCTGTTAAGCGCGTTAAAAATAAAGTGCGGGTTCATTTGGGCTTTAATAGCCTTCAATTCACTTTCCGTGCGCTGCAACTCAATTTGTTGTTGTTTTATTTTAAGCTCGCGCAATTCAGCTTCCCGCTTTTCAGCCTCATATTTTTTATTCAGCAGCGCTACTTCTTTAATGCGTTCCGTATTTATCAGCTCAGCCTCTAAGGCCATTTTTTGCTTTAGTGCTTTATACGCTTCATCAAATTGGTTCAACTGCCCATAACACTCTGCTAATAAGCTTAAGGTGGTAATGTGGTCTATCGCAGGCATAGCTTCGCCCTTTGTAGTGATAGATTGGTTTAGCAGCGCTGCCGCTTGCGCATAATCGCTGCATAACAGCAGCAGTTTACCCAATTGAAATTGAGCGCTGCCCAGTTTTCGCTCATTGTTTTCTACTTGTGCCTCAGCCACTGCCTGTTGGGCATAGTTTAATGCTTCCTGCTTTTTACCGGCATAGAAATACGTTTCAGCATCATTAAGTTGCAATTGCTTAGTGCGGTGCGCATTTACAGGGGAGGAATGCAATTTTATTTCGCGTTCAAAATACCGGCGTGCGGTTTCGCCATCACCACCTTTTAAATACAGGTGGCCTAAATGCCGCGCAACACCAATAAGCGCAGTTTCATCATTGTTCTCGTCCTTAATACGCAATACTTCTGTGCCGTAATGTATAGCGCCTTTTACATCGCCGCTTTTATCAGCTATAGTTTGCAGTGTTTTTAAATGGTGAACCGTATCAAGCGGGCGGCCAACCTTTCGGGCCATTTCAAGCCCCGCCAATGCCAGTTCAGTGGCTTTTGCCAAATCTTCATTTAATAAGTAGTGGGCTGTTTGGTGATAGCATTCCGCCTTCATTAATGTATCGGGCAGGGCTTTATAATCCTCCACGCATTGCAATAAAATTTCGCGCGCTTCATCAGCCTTGTGCTGCCGCAGTTTATGCAAGCCTATTTTTTGCAGGGCGGTAAGCCTGCCCTGTTTATCGCCAATCTCTTCGGCTATGGCCACAGCTTTTTCAAGGTGTTCTATTGCTTTTTCCGAGGCCGAAACACCTTCTTCCAATATGGCCCTTACCGTCCAGTAATCAATTTCCGCTTCTTTAAAATTTCCTTCACGGCAAATCTCCAGTGCCTTATTGGCATAATCCAGGGCCAGCTTAGGGTCCGATGGTTTATGCTCAACCGCCAAATACAGGTAGGTATCAGCCTTTTTCGCTCCCGTTTCGGTTTCAAGCCTTTTCAGTAAATCAGCAATAGAGGTGCCGTAAAAACTCATACCCAAGTTTACCACAAAAATTTACCATTCATAAACTGAAACCTACCATTCATGAAATGGCCCGGAATACCCACCTCAGGTGGCTGATGTTTGCGCTCAAACAAAATTCAATCAACAAATCAAACAAAATGAAAAAGACAATTACTCTTTTCGCATTCTTACTGGCCTTTTACGGCGGGTACGTGCATGCTGGGGGGGCTTCAGCCGGAACCCGCTATGATATGGCCTTTGGGCAAAACGGTTTTTATATTGATACGCTTACAGGCGGCGCCTATATACAGTATATGGAAATTTTACCGGGCGTTACTGACCAGTTTTGGGTTGGCGGCGTAACCAATGGCGCTTACCTGGCTAATAAGTTCGATAATAATGGCAGCCAGCTAATGAGTAAGAACGGTTTGGCCTACCAGGCGGCAGGCGGCTATACCGGCGCTGTAGCCGGCAATAAGTTTTTCCTTGGCGGGCAAAACCCCAACGGTGGCCACTACCAAAACATGGCGTATAACTTTGATGGCACTACCAACCCTATGTTTCATCAAACAACCCAACCTGATTCATTTATTACCGAAGCGCTTTACGGGCCTAACTACCCCGTAGGGCAAAGCAACCCAAACTGCTCTGATCAATTAGTAGGCGGAGATATTGTAACAGCCGTAATCAATTACACCGGCGACAGCTTGTACATTACGCAGTTTGCTCAGGCACCTGGCACTACGGTAATCACCTTTCCTAAAATAGCCGGTGGTATAGGCACATGGCGCCCAAAAGCTTTACGCACCATACCCGGTAGCAATACATGCGCCTTATTGGTATACAACGTAATGGGCAGCAGCACTGTATTTATTATTAACAACGGCGTGGCAACTGCTACTTATAATTTAGGCAATGTGCATTATGAAGCTATGATAGCCATCAGTAACACACAAGTACTTTTAGGTGGCGATAACCTTATGCTGTTGAATATAAATAACGGTACTACAACGGCTGTTCCTGCAGCGGTTAGCGGCGTTATTCAACTTACACGCCATGCCGCTACCGGTGAAATTTATGCGTTTACAGGTTCCAATATTTTTGCTTTAAACGCAAGCTACACGCTGGACAATGCCTTTAATCCGGATGGTATAGGAAACAGTTTCAACTATGCCCCTATGAATGCCGCCTACCTATTGGGCACACAGCAAGTTTATTATACCGATATGGAGATGTTAGGTAACGACATTCTTATATCAGGCTTCTGCCCTGATTTGAACAATCATCCAACCACCGTAGGCCTTGCGGGTTTTGTTATTAAAGTTTTAGGTAAAGGTTCTAATCCTTCGCTTTGCGCTAACTTCTCTGCTCAGCTCGATTCTGTTTATGGCACCGGCGGATGCGACTGGAATGCGCACATATCGCTTAGCGGCGCCTTCCCTATGACCGCTACATTTAGCTGGACAGGCGGAGGTTCTACCGCACAGGTTACATCATCACCTTTTATCCCCGGTGGTCTTTGCCCTGAAACATACGAGATATTGTTTGAAGACACCAACCACTGCACTGCCCTGGTAAATTTTGTTACACCTCCACCAGTACCCTGCAATGCGCCGGTTATTAGCTCACAACTTTCAGCCAACGTTCCTTTATGCCAGGGCGAAACCCTGCAACTGGGCCCCTTAACGGTAACAGGCACCACCAATTACACCCAGCAATGGTATAAGGATGGTCAGCCTATAAACGGGGCAGTATCAGGAAATATTTATATACCCCTTGTAACTGCAACAGAAAGCGGCAATTACTACTACGTTGCTACCTCAGGTTGCGGCGCGGGTAGCGATACCTCCAACACAGCAGCGGTAAGCGTAACCACTAATACTGCAGCAGTAATTGTTGAGGCAGGCACGGTTTTAACCGCTACGCAGTTTACGCCGGGTGCATCTTTTATCTGGTATCTAAACGGAACATTTATTCCTAATGCTAATGACAGCACTTATGTAGTTACTCAAACCGGAGACTATATGGTAGCTACTACCAATGGTAGCTGTCAAAAATATTCTAACAGCGTTAACGTAATTGTTAATGGTATTGAGGACGCACAAGACAATGCACTGAGTGTTTACCCTAACCCTGCCACAGAGCTTTTAATAATAAGCTGCGATGAAGAAATTGAAACGGCAGAAGTTTATAGTATAACCGGGCAGCAGGTACTATTTGTTAGGGGGCAAATAACAAAAATTAATGTAGCCCCTTTGGCCGGCGGGCTTTACACCCTTAAAACAAAATCAGTAAGCGGTAAAAACGCGGTTAAAAAATTCAGCAAACAATAAGTACAAACTATTTCTCTTTTGAATTGAGTTTTGTTCGGTCCCGCTTTCGCGCTGAGAGCGGGACTTTTATTTAAAAAAAAGCGGCCCCGTAAAAACGGGGCCGCTTGTGTGTTATAAGAAACGGAAGCTTACTTGGTTCCTGTTATAAACAGTTTTTCAGTAGTCATTTTTCCGTTGTTGTTTACATGCACCAAAATGTAAGCCGCATCAAGATTGCTAAGCGTTTTGGTGTAGATACTTGATTTGGTCCAGGTATCTTCCAACAGTTTTTGGCCAAGCACGTTGTAAATAGCAATGCTTGCTTTAACCTGTTTAACCTTGCTAAAGTCAATAAAGATGTTGCTTTCATTGCTCCACATGCGTATAGCATCCTTATCAAGGTTGTTTATACCTGTTGCTTCTTTAGCTGTAACAGTAATTGTTTGCTGAACAGTTGAAGAACAACCATCTGCATTGGTTACCGTTAAGCTTACAGTGTAAACACCTTCGCTTTGGTATTGGTGGGTTGCTGTAGCTGTAGTTGCTGTAGCGCCATCACCGAAGTTCCATTCAGTAGTAGCTGCATTAGCCGTTGTAGAAGTAAAGGTTACGTCTTGCGCTGTTTCAACTGTGTTCTTATCAGCAGTCATAGCAGCGGCAATGGTTTGCACACCATTAACCTGCACGTTCTTAACTACAGTGTAGCCGCTGTTATCAACCAATGTAAGCTGGTAAACACCTGCTGTTGCGCTTACGTTAACGCTGTTGTTCTGGTTCAATGTACCGCTGGCAATTACCACATTGTTTTGGTTGCTTACGGTGTAGTTCCAGTTGGCAGTGCCGGGCTGTTCAATAGTAATCTGGCCCATTGTAGCACAGCTTGCATCGCTGGCGCTTAATTCAGCGGCAGGTGTAAAGTGCAATACAAAACGGTCGTGTGCATCAGCAGTAGTGCTTTGGAAAGTATACGTAGCGTTCTGGCGTAAATCAATCCACTGGCCTGTTTGCTTATCTTCTAAGAACACATAGCTGGTAGGATCGAAGCTGTTAACACCATCGGCAGTAAAGGTAAAGGTTCCGTTTGCGCCCGGTATAAAGTTCATTGGCACATTCGGCGTTTCATCAATGCTGCGGTTTACGTTAATTGATAAACGCTCTGCGTTATTGGTATTGAACGTAAAGATAGTAGGCTGACCTAAAACGCTTAACGGCTTACGGTTATCGTAACCCACGTCGTAGGTATTGGTAGCATCGCTGTTAAACTCAACATAGGTAATATCATTAAAGCCATTACCGCTAACCTGAATGTTCATAGCATGCTGGCTGGCCTGCTTATAGAAGGTTTGGCCTGCGCTGGTAGTACACTCACTCTTGTTAAATGTAAAGTTTACACTGCTTGATGATGAGCGGTGAACAATAAAGCCCTGGAACGGAGCAATGCTGCCACCGGTAATTGGAATAGGTTGGTATGAACCGCTGAATGGTCCGCTGGTTACCCAAATAGCAGCCGCATCAAAATCAGGTGTGTGGCCGTTTAAGGTAAGTGGTGCTAAGTAAGGGTTAGCTACAATATGCCAGCCCGATTCGTATGCAGCAGGAACAAAGCCATAGGTCTGTAGGGTATTGCTTGTCCAGCCAATGTTATTCATACCGTTAACGGAGTAACTGGCACCCTGGTTAATATTACCGGTAATGCTGAATACACCATTTGACAGGAAGGTAGAGTAACCGCGGCCCGCTTGTGTAGTACCGCTAATTTTAACTTCCCATCCGTTGTATAAGCACTGCGCGTTTAGCGGCTTGTCATCATGCCACTGGTACACGGTGCCATAAGGGCTGTTAATAGCAATTTGAGTTTGGTCGCAGTTATAGGTTGGTAGAACATAACCGGGAACGCCAGTTGCGCCTAATTGGCCAAACGTAGCATTGGTTACCGGTGTACCAAAATAGTGCTGGTTGGTGCCGCCAACAGGTACAAAACGTTGTGCAGTTGCATTACCGCTTAAGCTGCCGGTAAAGCCCGGGCCGAAGTTATTAAGTATAGCAATTTGCGAAGGTGATGTGCTGCGGAAACGCAGTGTAGCGCTGCCGGTGCTTAATACACCTGTTTGTAATTCTACTGCATCAAACACATCAACTGAAGCGCCTGCCTGTAAAGAAGCGCCTGCTGCATTGTTTAAGCGCAGGGTGTTTACTTCAAGCTTGCCGCTTAACTGTTGTGCGCTGCTACCGCTTAATACCAAGCGTGCGCTGCCGTTAACCTGTGCTACAGTGCTTGCACCGCCGCTAAAGTTACCGCATACGTTAAGGTTAGCGTTAAGGGTAAGTGTGGTTCCGTTTTGTAATTGAACATTACCTACGTTAACCGCTGTGCTTACTACAGGGTTGTTAGGCGTAACCGGTATAATAACATCGTGCGAACAAAGGGTTGGCACAAAACCATTGCTCCAGTTGCCGGCAGTATGCCAATCGCTGCTGCCGCCTAACCAGGTGTTAGCACCGCAGGTAATAACGTTAACTGCTATTGTGCCGGTTGAAGTACAACTCTTGTTATCGGTAACTGTTACAGTGTACGAACTATTAGTTGTAGGAGCTACAGAACCGCTTGATACGTTACCTGCTAAACCGCTGCTCCATGCATAGGTAGTAATAGGATTGCTGCCTGCTGTTGCCCCTGCTGAAATTGTAGAAGCAGCGCCGTTACAAATTGTAACCGGAGATGCCGTAGGCGCAACTACCGGTGGATTGTAAACCACAAAGTTTGTAGCTGTGCGGCAGGTATTGTTACTTGAACATGCAGCGTAGAAAATAGTAGTTCCTGAAATGTTTGAGTTAACCAGGCTTAAAGTAACCGGGTTAATTGTTGAGCCCGTAGCTACCGGCGAGCCACCGAAAGAGGCGGTATACCAGTTCATATTAACTGTGCCCGGTAACATAATCTGGCCGCCGCTTGGTGGGGTAATTGTCCAGCTAAACGCACCGGTGTATGTGCCGCTTGATAAAGCATAGGTTGTTGAAACAAGTGTATACGTTACACCTGCGGTTAAGGTAGTGGTCATTAAAGGCTCATTACCTGCTGTACCTCCATCATCGTCACCAACAATCCACGTTCCGCCGCCGGCACAGTTGCCGGGCACAAACGCACCTGTTGTTATATAAGCCATACCATCAAAAGCGGTATTATCAGTCATTTCAAGGGTGTAAGAACCCGTTACACTTACCTGGAACTGCTGGGCAACATAGTTACGGTTGTAAACAGTGCTGCTGAACGAACAGGTAGTGCTGTTTGAAAGACTTGTTGTTATGCGGTTAGCTGTAGGGTCTGTTGCACCATTCCATGCACCTGAATAAGTAGTACCTGAGTTTACAAATCCGCTACAGGTACTGGATGTTGAAATGGTTGCGCTACCGCCGGGGCAAACTGAAGCGCCGGTTGTAACCGGTGGAGCAGGATTAACCGTAATAGTGGTTGATGCCGTAGCCGAACAGGTGGTTGCAGTAACAGTAGCTGAAACAGTATAAGTAGAAGTAATAGATGGAACTACAGAAACTGATTGAGTTGAGCCCAATGAGTTGCTCCATGAATACGTAGCACCTGTTGAAGGAGTAGCAGATAATGTAACTGATGTACCCACACCTGAACATACGCTGCTTACCGAAGGTGTAATACTTACTGTTGGGTTAGCATTTTGTATAGCCTGGAACGGAGCCGTTGTTGCTGAAAGACCCGAAGTGCTGCAGGTAGACTTTAAGCGGTAGTAAAGCGTTTTGGTAATAGCCGGTGAAGTATAGTTGGCTGTAGTTGCACCACTGCCGCCTACGGCGTTGGCCCATGGGTCGCTTACACCATTATCGTCACTCTCCTCCCACTGGTAACTAATGCCCGGGGTAGTACTTAAGCCGGTTGCATTTAAAGTAACAGTAGATGTAGTGCCGCAGAAATATTGCGGGCTGGTTTGTGTTATGGTGCCCGCATTAGGTGTACCTGAACATGGGCAGGTAACAGTTATTGTACCGGTTGCGCTGTTAACTGCTGATTGATTATCTACAATAATAAGGTAGGTAACACCGCCGGTTAAAGTAATAGTGTTGCTGAAACCACCGTTATTAATTATACCAAGGCAGGTCCAACCTGTAGGGCCGCAACCTAAACTGGCATCTTTATACAATGTGCTAACATTAGCGGTACCGGTTTTAACACCGTCGAATTTATAAGGGCCGGTAACTGCCGGTGTAAATGAGAAGAACTGCTCAGGGCCCGGGGTAGCGTTACCGCAACTGTTGTTAGGGCTGGTACCTGAGAAGTTATAAGCCGTTGCGCCTGTTGCGCCTGCCACGCTATAGCTGCCTGCTACACCACAACTAAGCGGTGTGGCTGTAGAACAATCTAAATAAGTGGTAAAGCTTACTACAGATGAGTTAGCGCTGTAATTAGAACCACTACAGTTATTGCGCACATAGGCATAGTAGGTAGTGTTTGGCGTTAAACCGCTAATGGTTATTGGCGTGCCGCTTACCGGTGCAGTAACAGTACCGCCACCCGCTGTTGCGCCGGTGCCCGGTGTAAAGCCCGATGATGTACTGTATTCAGCAATAAACGTACCGCTGCAACTGGTGCAGGTAAACGGCAGCGTTGCTGAAGTTGCAGTAACGGCCGGTGTACCTATAGTTGGTGTTGTAGGACATGCCGGCGTTAAATTAACGGCAATATCATCCACAAACAGATACCATTGGTTAGAGGCTGATAAACCATGGAAACCTATGTTATAGGTGCCGCTTGAAGCCGGTATAAAGTCTGCTGTATACTGTGTATATACACCACCGCCAACAATACTTATAGTTGAAAGAATGGTGCCGCTGGTCATAGATGCTGAAGAAGCTGCTGTTCCGTACTTTACTTCTAACTGCTCAGTTAAGCCGGTGTAACCTCGTGCCCAGAATGTTAAACGGTAAGAAGTACCACCGGTTAAGTTTAATTGTGGCAGGAAGAACCAGTCATTCATAGCTGCACCGGTGTTGTAGGCTATACCCATTTGGTTAGTGCCCGAACGAGGTGTTACGGCAGTTAGGTTACCAAGGCTTGTGCTTGTACATGTCTTCCAAACGTTTGCATCGGCATTAGTGTTCTCTATTGAATAACAGCTTGGCAATGCAGGTTGTGTAACCAAATCAAAGCTTTCGCTGTATGGTACGTTTGCCGCTACACAAGGTGTAGTAAAGCTGAATACCGAAGAATTTGGTGAGTACGTAGACCCCGAACAGTTATTGCGCAGGTAAACATAATAGGTTGTATTAGGTGATAAGCTGCTAAGGCTTATTGGCGAACTGCTAACCGGTGTGGTTACTGTACCACCACCTGCTGTAGCGCCGGTGCCCGGTGTAAAGCCCGAGGTTGTGCTGTATTCGGCTATAAACGTACCAGTGCAAGCTGAACATGTAAACGGTATAGTAGCCGAAACAGGTGTGGTTGTTATTGTGCCCGGTGTTGGTGCCAATGAACATGCCGGTGTTACGCTTAATGAAATATCATCGAAGCTGAAATAGTTAGGCGTTGTTGAGTTTACATAAACGTGTATGCCTATTGAATAATCGCCGCTAACCGATGGTGTAAAGCTTTGCGTAACCTTGGTATACGTACTTGTTGTTGCAACGTTAGCCAGGGTGGTAATGGTATTGGTCATACCGGCTACCGTTTGCGCTGTGCCGTATTTTAACTCGGTTGAGAAAGCTGAAGTACCGGTACCGGCATTATTATCAACTATATAATAGTACGTAAAATCATAGCTTACACCTGCGGTTAAGGTTGTTGGTGCTGTAAATAACCAGTCATCAGCGGTCCAGTTGGTATAAATAAACTGGTTGCCCGTACGCGGCTGGCGGTATGTACTTACTACGCCTGTTGCGCTGGTCCAATCACCAATTTCTGACCAACAGGTAGGTAAATAAGTTCCGGTGCCTGCGCCTGAACCCGGCGTTACGGTTTCAAAACCTTCAGTCCAACCAACAGCCACAGGAGCGCAAGGTGTGGTAAATGATGCTACAGTTGAATTAGGGCTGTAGAAAGCGCCGCTACAGTTATTACGCAGATATACATAATACGTAGTATTTGGGCTAAGGCCGTTAATGGTAATAGGTGTGCTGCTTACAGGAGAAGTTACTGTACCGCCACCAGCTGTAGCACCGGTGCCGGGTGTAAAGCCCGATGAGGTGCTGTATTCAGCAATAAACGTACCTGCACAACTGGTACAGGTAAACGGTACTGTTGCTGTGGTTGAGGTAGTGGTTATAGTGCCTATAGTTGGTGCTGTTGGGCAAGGTGGTGTTTGCGTAAGCGAAATATCATCAAAGCTTATGTAGTTAGGCGTAACTGAGTTTACAAATACGTGTATACCTACAGTGTAATCGCCGGTAGTTGCCGGTGTAAATGTGCCGGTAACTTTTACAAAGGTGCTGGTAGTACCAACGTTAGTAAGCGTAGTAATAGCATTGGTCATGCCGGCTGCTGTTTGTGCTGTACCGTATTTTAATTCGGTAGCAAAAGCTGTTGTACCGCTACCGCCGTTATTGTCGGCAATATAATAGTAGGTAAAGTCGTAACTAACGCCGCCGGTTAAAGTAGTTAGCGGACTAAATAACCAGTCATCAGCACTCCATTGCGTATAAATAAACTGGTTACCGGTGCGTGGTTTGCGGTAGGTGCTTACCGTTCCTGTAGCACTTGTCCAATCACCAATTTCTGACCAACAGTTTGGTAAGTAGGTGCCTGTGCCTGCGCCTGAACCCGGTGTTACGGTTTCAAAGCCTTCGCTCCAACCCGCAGCTACAGCGCCACATACAGTAGTAAAAGCGCTTGTAGTAGTAACTAAGGTACCGCAACTGGCATTGCTGGCCGTTAAACGTATATCGTATGTAGTTGAAGCGCTTAAGCCGGTAAGGCTGTAAGGGCTGCCGGTAGGTGCCGGTGATGCGGTAGTCCAGGTACTGCCGCTGGTTGGTTTATATTCCAATAACCAACTGCTGGCACCTGTAGGGTTGGTCCATGTTATGGTTGCAGTTGTTTGGCCGGTGGCGGTGCCGGCTAATGCTGTAGCAGCTGCTGCACAGGTAAGTTTACTTGTGCTGTAAGCTGTTGCAAAATATTTAGGACCGCCTGAACAGCCGCTGTTATTATAGCTGTAAATAAAAATATAATATAACGTATTAGCGCTAAGCGATGATATAGTGAACGCCGTTGTAGCATTTGCCTGAACCACTGTTCCGCCACCTAAGGCGTTGCCGGCTGCATACGTAGTTCCATCAACAGGGCCGCTTGAAAGCGTACTGCTGGTGCTGTAAACTACCAGGTATCCATCGGCTGCAGGCGAAGCCGCAGGGAAAGAAGTTACCGGTATAGAAGTGCTGGTTACTGTACCATAGGTTAACGGACCCGCAGTGTTAGCTGTTGGCGTTACGCAAGGGTTAGCCAAAGAAGTAAACTGGGTTGGGCCGCTCCAGGTGCTTTGTGTGCCACCGCAGTTCGAACGAATCCAAACGTAATATAAAGTAGAAGGGGTTAAACCGCTTAAGCCCTGCGTTAAACCACTAACGCCGCTAAAGCTTGGTGTAGTGGCGCCTGTAGGTGCAGTGCTTGAAGTAGAATAATAAATATCATAACCGTTAGAAGGTGCCGTGTTAGCGGCTGACCAGCTTAGGTTAGCAGCAAATTGAGTAATACCACTTACGCTAACCGGGCCGGTTGCAAAACAAGTAGGTGAAAATTCATCGGCACCTATATCGCAGCTTGTACCGCGTGTTTGTGCGTCATAGTCAACATACACACCCGGGTTTGAGCCCGCCGCCTTTGCAGGCGAGCTGCTGCTGGTTATATGCAAATTAGTAGACGAAACCAGTAAAGGGTCAGCCATTAAAGAGTTACCATCTTTAGTAGTTGCGCCTTGCCATGCTGCGAGATTAGTTCTATCAGTACCTAAAAGGCCAACAAAATAAGGTGCAGTACCTGCCGTAGCGCCAACCCAGTAAATATTGTAATTAGATTGCGTAAAGGTAACACCACTTACTGCATAAACCGCTACCACACGGCTGCTGGTAGAAGTAGTTTGCGTATTTACCAATACGTTATTACGAATATCAGTACCTGTTACACTAGTGTTGGATAGCAAGGCAATGTCGGCTGATACACTGTTACTGGTACCCGGAATGGCGCCATATAAGTTAATTGTATTACTCCATATTTTGGTATTGGTAGCTACTTCCAGGTTAACGCCTATAGCATGGTCGGGGCCGCCGGTGCTCATAGTTGGTGGCGCTGTGCTACTCCAACGGTATCCAAGAATATTATAAATAAAGTTGTTGCTTATTTCAACACCGCTATTAGCGACAATCAGGTAGATACCGTAAGCGCCATAACCGCTGGTATTAGCATTAATAATATCGTGCAGTTTATTACCGCGCACAATGGTATTGGTGCAGTTTGACAATTGTATACCTGCTATATCAATAAGGGCGGTCGATTGCTTTACCTGAATATCGTTACCATCAATAACACCACCGGCATTAGCCGTTGTGCTGGTGTATTGCACATCAATACCGCGGAATAAAACCTCGCTGCCCGATGTAGCGCTGCCTATAGTATTTCCCTTTATAACAAGGTTATCAGCAAGGTTACCGCTGGTAGCTTTAACGTAAATACCGGTATAACACTTTGTAATAAGGTTATTGGTAATGGTCAGGTTATCGGGGTCGGCTGAAGTACCGGCTGAGCTGAACGTACTGGTGTTGGTGGTTGAAGAATAGCCGCTGGCTGCTGCAATACCAAATACGCCCGTAAAGGTTGTGCCTGTTGCATTACCTACTATTTTACAGTTTTTAATGGTAATGTTATTGCAACCAAAAGCAGGTGAAGTAGTTCCCCCCGCTAAACGAATTGCCGCCTGGGTGACGTTTATACCGGCTATGGCAATAGTAAGGTCCTGCGTGCTGCCGCCGGCTGCAATGGCACCATCAATAGTTACATTATCTGCACCGCAAAACTCAATAACACCCTTACCGCTGGTTGGTGAAGCTGCCGAGTTAATGGTTGCAGTAGCAGTAGGTTTAATTAATACCGAGGTATAGCTTGCACTGCCTACGGTACTGGCATTTAACTGCACAGGTGTTGCCGGCTCAGTAGTGCTTGAAATAACATTAAGCGTAATGTTACCGGTAATTAAACCGCTGTTAATTGCCGTAAAAGCGGCCGAAATGGTTGCATAATCAGCGCCACCGGTACCGCCTACCGTTTTGGTAACCTGGGCTTGTGCCGCCGTAATGCTTAAGAAACAAAGAGCCGACAAGAGGGCCAACTTTGCTTTGCCAAAGTGTTTAAGTTTTGTCATAAAACTGTTTAATATCAGGTAATAATTAGGGGTCTACCAACGCTTCGGGCAAGCGTTGTTTATTTAATGTTGCTTAAGTTTTATTAGTTTTTTAAAACTATGTGAAATTAGAGAAGGGAACAATGCAGAATAGTCTTCATGATTTTCGGAAATAAGACCGTATAGAGATTAATTGTCCTGCATATACCCGTTTAAAGGGATGGCCATCGAAAATTACGCTGCGCTTTTAACTGATTAACAGCTACATATTTCCCTTTTTCAAATTAAGTATATTGTATGAAATGGAGAACAATTCTTGATTTTTCCCTAAAAACGGCATTCAATAAGAAGCGACAAGAACCTTACAAGTTGCGAATGGTTCTTTACAAGTTCTGAATTGAGTATTTGACCAATATCATAGTTATTCTGAGCAACGCACCCATACTTTACGGCCCAAAGTAGTTGCTATGAAATACCCCCGCTTTTTGTTGCTGGCCCTGGTTTTTATCTCGGCATGTAAAACCCGCAGCCCGCAAACCGTACAATTGCCGCCAGCCGGCACAGCTTTCGAAAAACTTTCGGAATACGGCTTTTTTACCGGCGACTTAAAAGAGCTGAAACCCAACAACGGAGTGTTGCCCTACAACATGGTAAACAGTGTGTTTACTGATTACAGCCTGCGCAAATGCTTTATGTATGTACCGCAGGGGGCCAAACTTTCCTTTGATAGTACACAATTGCTTAGCCTGCCACAGGGTAGCTGCCTTATTAATGTTATTTACTATCCCAATAATCCAAAAACTTCTTCCACCGAAAAACACTTAATAGAAACCCAGCTTTTATTAAACGGCGCTGATGGCTGGCAGGCTGTAACCTACCTTTGGAATGAGGACCAAACCGATGCCCTTAAAACAGATATAGGCGATATTAAAGCTATAGACTGGTTGAATGAAAAAGGCAGCAACATGCATGCAGACTTTGTAGTAGCCAACAAAAACCAATGTAAGGGCTGCCACTGGTACGGCAACCACATTACGCCAATAGGAGTAAAAGCAGGTAACCTTAATACAACTGCTGACTATTTAGCATCACCAAAAAACCAACTTACTTATTGGAAGGAAAGCGGCCTGCTGGCCGATGATTACAGTAGCGGTATTAAATACGTTAATTGGAGAGATACTTCGAATAGCCTTGATGACCGCACCCGCGCCTACCTTGATGCCAACTGTGCGCACTGCCATAACCCCAAAGGCCCTGCTTATGTTTCAGGGCTATTTCTTAATTACGATAACCATAACATGGAAACCTATGGCCTGTGTAAATCTCCGCCTTCAGCGGGTAAAGGCTCGTGCAACCTGCGCGTTGACATTGTGCCCGGCAAACCCGGCGAATCAATTATTATGTGCCGAGTAGCATCAACAGAATTAGGCGTTAAAATGCCACAGATGGGAAGGACCATGGTTGATATTGATGGCGTAGCCCTTATTGCCAAATGGATTATGAGCCTGCAGGGCAATTGCGAAGTTGAAAGCAATTAAGGTTTATATAAGCGCCCCGCCTGCGAAATAACCAAACTATCAGGAGCCATCTTGGAGGCAAACGCCCCGATTTTATTCGTAAAGCCGGGCACTACTTCCATTTTATTGGCAAGTAGTGCATCAATACCTTCTTTGGCCACTTCTTCGGCAGTCATCATAAGGTTAGCGGTTTTCTTGGCAATGGTTTCCATTTGTGCAGGGCCGAAAAATTCGGTGTCCACTCCGCCCGGGCAAAGGGCAGTAACGTTTACCTTCTTCTGTTTTAACTCGTACCGTAATGATTTACTGAACGACAGCATAAATGCTTTTGAGGCGGCATAAATGGCCATATAGGGCACAGGCAAAAAACCACCCATGCTAACTACATTTAATATATAGCGCTGTTGTGCAGCATCGGTGCTTACCAAAAACTCATGCGCTACTTTAACCATAGCATCCATGTTAAGGTGCATTACCTGCAGGTGTTTGTCTAAAGGCTGCTCATCAAACTGGCCGTAAAAGCCCATACCCGCATTATTTACCAGCATGTTTACTGCAAAGCCGTTTTCCTTTACCCAATCAAATATTTTGCGGTAGGCTACGTGGTCCAGCAAATCGCAACTAAAGGTGTGCACCTCAATTGCATGTTTCTGTTTTAAATCAGCAGCAAGGGGTTCCAACAAATGAGAGCTGCGCGCTACCAGCAGCAAATTCATTCCTCGCTTAGCACAATCATACGCAAACGCTTTTCCCAATCCTTTACTTGCACCGGTTATTAAGGTGTACTTCATGCTGTTTATTTACCTGATAAAAAATCGCTATACCATTTACCGCTGGCCTTAACGGTTCGCTGTTGGGTTTTATAATCAACCCCTACAATACCCAGCGTTGGGCGGTAACCTTCAGCCCATTCAAAGTTATCCATGAAACTCCAGATAAAATAACCGCCCAGGTTTACGCCTTCCTTTTTGGCGCGTAACACCTGCTTTAAATAATCCTGTACATATTTTACGCGGCGCACATCGTTTATCTCACCGTTCACCAATTCATCTTTTACCGCCACACCGCTTTCCGTCAGCACTATTTTCTTTACGGCTTTATATTCCGCAAACTGTTTAATAATGCGGTACATACCTTCAGGGTAAATCTCCCAACCCATTTCCGTCAGGTCATCACTCAACTTTTTTGGTTTAATATTCAGCGCATGCACCATGGGCAGCAAGGGAAAGTTTTTAACTACCCAGCGCGTGTAATTCTGCAAGCCAATAAAATCAAAGTCGAATTTTACTTTCTCTTCATCGCCTGCCTGCATATACTTTTCTACATGCTTAAGTGCAGGTAAATCTTTTACAGGGTAACCCATTCCCAACACCGGCTCAATAAAAAGGCGATTGCATATGGCATCTACCCGTTTGGCTGCTTCAACATTAGCGGGCTTGTCCTTCAACGGGTATATGGGTATGCAGGAGTAAGTAGTGCCAATGTTTGCATCCTTTACACCGCTGCGCAAAACGCGGCCACCTATGGCCTGGCTAAGCGTTACATTATGCACTGCCTTATAAAAACTTTTAAACCCAAATTTACCGGGCGGGTGAATGCCCACTAAATAACCGCCTACGGTGTACGATAAGGGTTCATTCAACACCATCCAGTTCTTAACGCGGTCGCCAAAATTTTTGGCGCAAACGTCCACATATTCTTCAAAGCGGCCAAGTATATCGCGGTTTCTCCAACCACCTTTGGCTTCAAGCGTTTGGGGCATATCCCAATGGTAACAGGTTATCCAGGGAGTAATGCCCTTGTTAAGGCAACTATCAATTACGCGGTTATAAAAGTCAACTCCTTTACTGTTTACTGTGGTTGAACCATTAGGCAAAATGCGCGGCCAGCTAAGCGAAAAGCGAAATGCCGGAATATGCATTTGCTTCATTAAAGCAAGGTCGGCCTCATAGCGGTGGTAAAAGTCATCCGCCACATCACCTGTTTCATGCCGGTCTACCTTATGCGTGTGGTGTACAAAATGGTCCCAGTTCGATTCCCCTTTGCCGTCCTCATTCCAGCCACCCTCTATCTGGTAGCTGGCTGTGGCGGTACCCCAAATAAAATCATCTCCAAAATCGCTGCGTTTAATTGCGGCTTCCTGCAGTAGTAATTGCGAAAGCGCCCTGTGCGGCAGCAGACTGCCTGCACCTGCAATGGCCGTTAATTTTATCCATTCATCCCTGGTCATCCGCTATAACATTAATGCGGATGAAGATAATTGTTAGAAGATATTTTGAAACAAATTAATTGTAGTGGAAGGCATAAGGCTCAATGCCCAGCTTCACTCCTATTTCAATTGTGTAATGGCGGCTGCGTTTACAATCCTCTGAAAGATTAATAAAATGTTCGCGGATATTACCCACCTGAAAACGCACAAAACTTTCCGCACACGAAGCAAACCTTTGCGCATTGTCAAACACATGAATCAGTATTTCGTGGTCGTTCTTAAACTCCTCTACCGTATTAAAGTCCAGGTTAAGTATGCTTTTGTACTCATCAATGTGGTTACAAAACTTTATGGAGCAGAGTAAAAACTGGTAGTCCTGTGGTTCAATTTCCAATGCCATAACACCCGGGTTTTGTTTGTGTACCTTTACAGGGCGGAAAAATGATGCCAGTTTAAAGACGGGGTTTTCTTTGTTAAAAAGCGGGAAACAGGGTAAGTAAATCCCCATATGCAGGGCAAAACCTCTACACATAAACGCTTTGCCCCAGCAGCAAAATACGGCACCATTTTTACCGTTATAGGCTGTTGAAGCCAAAACCGAAGGCTATGCAACACTTACACATTAAGGACCACTGGGGCACCGTAAAGCCCAAACTTCAAAAATCGCACCCTGCCTTAACCGAAGATGATTTGGTTTACAAGGAAGGAAACGAGGAGGAGTTGCTTGACCGCTTGCAGAAACGCACTGGTAAAAAGCGTGATGATTTAATTAAATTGATGAACGACTTTTCGGTATCGCTTTAAATTATTTTATAATGAATTTTATTACATTGTTACTACTTACCCTGCTGAATAAAGGCAACTTAACCGTTAGTAGCCCCGCTTTTAAAAGCAACGATTACATACCGGACAAATACAGTTGCCATGGCGAAAACACCAGCCCCGAACTTAACATAGTCGGTATACCTAAGGATGCTAAGTGCCTGGCCTTAATTGTTGACGACCCCGATGCACCACATGGCACCTTCGACCATTGGGTGCTTTGGAACATACCCGTAGCGCAAACTATTGCGGCCAACAGCCAGCCGGGTGTTGCCGGTAAAAACGGAGCCGGGCAAAATGCTTATACCGGGCCTTGCCCGCCAGGGGGCACGCACCATTACCACTTTAAGGTATATGCGTTAGATACTATGCTGGATGTAAAAGCCGGTGCGGATAAAAAAACAGTAGAAGATGCCATGAAGGGTCACATACTTGCTGAAGGCGAATTAGTGGGGCTGTTTAAGAGTAAAAAGAGTTAGGAGTTTTTGTTTTTTAAATTGGGTTAATAAAGAAAGAATGCCTCCGTTTATCGGGGGCATTTTTGTTGGGAGTTACCCTGCACAGGGTGTGAACCCTTTTACCTCACCCCTGCCTCACTTCGTTCGGCTTTCCCCTCTCCATTTATGGAGAGGGGTGGTGCAGCGGTAGCACACCCTGTGGGGGATGAAAGAAACGACTACGCTAACTTTTCCAAAGTTCTAAACTTTGGAAAAGTTGAAACGCAAAAGGGTTTACACGCCAAACACGGTGGCAACCATTTTTCCAGGGACACACCCCTCAACTAAAAGCCCGGGCTTTTAGTTGTGTGATGCCTTCTGTTGGTCACCATACTTACCACCAAGGTTTAATTTTATTTTCATTCTCTAAAATAACTTTGGGGACGTTAGGGTTGCTTTTTGTGAATTCTCTGTAACTGCCACTAGTAAGTTCTTTAGTTTTAATATTAAGAGAAAAGTCCACCCACTCTTTTATTGAATTTGTCGGGTCGAATGATTGCCCAGAAATAATATTGTCGTTAAGTTCAAGATTCTGAAAACCGTCCCAAGAAATTCGTTCACTTTTCCAAAATTCTCCAGTGGAATTGTCGAGAATAATAATTGATATTCCGTCTGCACAAACCAAACTTCCATTTTCTGTTTGAAAGATTTCACTAATTGTAAGTCCAAAAGTCGAAAGAGGCTTTTCTTTTTCAGCTGTCATTATGTAACCAAGTCCGCCCGCGATAACAATTATCTTGTCGCGTTCATAGAAATCAAAGACTTTGTTTAAACCCGTCCAACCAGGTCTAAAATTTGCAACCCAATTTGTTCCATCTGATTTATAAAAACGAACCGGAAATCCTTCAGAATAAAAGGGTTCGTCATTGTCAGACACAGGAATATACATTGGACCGTATGTCGGCAAGGAATCCAAAATTTCGTATCGTTTTTTATCTGTCACTTTCTTGCAGTCGTCTTTTAGGGTTGCACATAACTTACTTATAGCGGTCTTTTTTTGTGCCGCGGGTCTTGCCGGCATAGCCATGGTACAGCACCAGACCCTGCGATAGTTCCCGCAATTTACTATATTTAAAACTAACCATATATTTCATACGGCCAGGGCTTCGGCTTGACAATGGCCACCTAATGAAGACCTAGAGGGAACGAAGAATAAACACACCCCTCAACTAAAAGCCCCGGCTTTTAGTTGTTTCCCCTCTCGCAGAGGGGAAAGCTAATTTTTACTTTACTGCTTTACAAAGCGCTTAACCGCTTGCTGGCCGTTAGCGCTTACCGCTATAAAATAAATACCGCTTTGTAATTCGCTTATGTCAATTTCGGTGTTGGGTTGCTGCAAGTTATTTAACTGCTTAATAAGCCGACCATCAATAGCGTATATAGAAAGCATTAAAGGCGCATTAGTAGAGGTTTGAATAGTAAGTGTGTTGCCTGCGGGGTTGGGCGAAAGGGAGAAAGTTTCAGGAACTTCAATAGTGTTAAGGCCTGACCAAACACCTCCGCCGTTTTCGGTTTTGTAGATGATACCATTGGAAGATGCAATGATGACCTCATCACTACCTAGAGCCTTTATTAAATTAATAGTTGCAAAAGAATCAGCAAGCTCAAAATTGAAGGCTGTTTTAGTCCAGGTTATTCCTGCATTAGTTGTTCTATATACGGAACGCGAAAATGCCACGTATCCGGTATCTTGACTTATGAATGAAATTGAAGATATATAGCTATACATATTTTCAGAAGATGAAAGCCCTCTAAAAACAGTATCAAAGGTTAAACCTTGGTTACTACTTCGAAAAATAACTTTATTCCCTGTTAGAATTATTGTCGAATCGTTTATAAAACTAAAGTTAGCATAACCACGCGTAGCAACATTAGATACGAATTGCCAGCTAATACCTCTATCCTTTGAGACACTAATATTAGTCCATGCCAATGATGGCATGCCGTCTGTGCTGCTATTCCCCAATACATAAACCGTAGAGTCGTTTAAGGTTTGAAATTGAAGTATCAATTTACATGATGCATTTATAAATGCGCTGGTCCATGTTTGTCCCGAGTCTTCAGTATGATAAAAAGTGCCGCTTCCCATATAAGCACCAGCATAACCTCTTTCCGGCATCGAGAATTTAAGAACATTGCCCCACACTGCACCAGGAGGTGCTCCGTTAGGGGTGGGATACCAATGCGCTCCGCCATCTACGGATTTTAACAGGCCCCCTTGTACATAAGGATTAGTAATATAACCGTAATTCCTCGTAGCAGATGCCATAGCACCGGGATTAAATCCCTTGAAAAAGGTATCACTCTGATAGGTATCAAACAAATCGTTGGAATGAAAAATTGAACCATCTCCACCTAGCATTAACAATGTATCACCAAAAGCTTCAGCAGAGATAATAGGGTATTGATAACCAATATCTATCCTCTGCCAACTCCCTTGACCACTTGCCCGAAATATCAAAAACAAAGGAATTAATATTAGTAGCCTCATTGCTTTATAAATTTAGCAACATATTTAATCTGCGCGAGGCTCTTATTGGTATAACGGTAATGCACGGAGGAGGCGAAAGAATGAACACACCCCTCAACTAAAAGCCCCGGCTTTTAGTTGTTTCCCTACTCAGAGAGGGGAAAGCTAATTGAAAGGTGTTAACTCTTTTTACCTCACCCCTGCCTCACTTCGTTCGGCTTTCCCTTCTCCGTTTGTGGAGAGGGGTGGTGCAGCAGCGGCCCCCTGCGCGGACTAAAGAAACGAGGGCGCTAACTTTTCCAAAGTTCTAAACTTTGGAAAAGTTGGAACGCAAAAGGGTTTACACGCCAAACACCGCGTAAACCTGCCTTATACCCATAATAAATTGATTATAAGACAAATACGACATTTTAAGGGTAAGGTTTACATTTTAAAAGTGTATACTTGTGTTAACCCTTTTGCGGTACACACCCCTCAGCTAAAAGCCCTGGCTTTTAGCTGTTTCCCCTCTCCTAGAGGGGAAAGCTGATTGAAAGTGTCAACTTGTGTAAACCCTTTAGTTGTTAAAATAAAAATGCCCCCGTTGTGCGGAGGCATTTTCTATATCGTAATCAGCTTAGATACTAGTCTAAATTTTTACCGGTTTTCTTGGCAAAACGTACAGTCTTACCTTTTTCTTCTTTACGGCCTACGCGGGTGGCTTTGCCATCGCTTAATAAGGCAACGTTAGAAATATGAATACCACCCGGTGTTTTGATGATACCGCCCTGTGGGTTCTTAGGGCTTGGCTTGCTGTGCTTGCTGTTAAGGTTTAAACCATCAACAAATACACGGCTGTGTTTATAGTCTACATCGATGATACGGCCTTTCTTGCCTTTGTCTTCGCCTGAAAGGATAACTACTTCATCGTTCTTTTTTACATGGAATTTCATAACCTACTTATGATTTTGCTTTTTGATAAAATTACAGCACCTCAGGGGCTAACGATACAATCTTCATAAACTGCTTGTCGCGCAGTTCGCGGGCAACAGGCCCGAAAATACGGGTGCCGCGCGGTTCGTCCTGGGCGTTTAACAACACAACTGCGTTATCGTCAAAACGGATGTAAGAACCATCCTTACGACGGATAGAGCGTGTTGTGCGCACTACCACTGCTGTGGAAACTGAGCCTTTTTTAACGCCGCCGGTTGGCAGGGCTTTCTTAACGGTTACCACCACTTTATCGCCAATACGGGCATATCTTCTTTTTGAACCGCCCAGTACACGAATAACCAGTACTTCTTTTGCTCCTGAGTTATCGGCTACGTTTGCTCTTGATTCCTGCTGTAACATAATTCAATTCAGATTTTAGAATTCGGAATTCAGATTAAAATATCTTTTACGGTTGTTGCAGTTGAATTCCACCTTCTGCATTCCGCACTCCTAATTAATTACTTGGCTCTTTCAACCACTTCAACTAATCTCCAACGCTTGGTTTTGCTTAACGGGCGGGTTTCAGCAATTTTTACTGTATCGCCTGTTTTAGCTTCATTCTTCTCGTCGTGCGCTTTAAAGCTTTTGGTTTGTTTTACGAACTTGCCATAGATAGGGTGCTTCACCTTTCTTTCAATAGAAACAGTGATGGTCTTATCCATTTTATCGCTGGTTACTAAACCTGTTCTTTCTTTTCTGAGCTTTCTTTCCATGATTATTTAATTGATCGCTACGAACGATTATCCTTTATTTTCTTTTTTACGGCGGGTCTGTTCAGTTAACAGGCGCGCTACATTCTTTCTTTTAGCAGTAATGCTGGCAGGGTTTTCAATAGCTGAAACCGTGTGCTGAAACTTCAGCTTCTTCAACTCAGCCTGGTCGGCCAGTATTTTGGCATCCAGGTCCGCACCTACAAACTGGCGAACGTCTTCCTGGTTTATTTTCTTATTAGCTCCCATGGTGGGTCGTTTTAGAATTTAGAAGTTAGAGTTTAGAATTTTGAATCCCTTGCTTAACCTCTTCTTATTTAATATTACTTCTATTCTTTAATCAATTCTGCATTCATCATTCTGCATTCCGCATTGCAACTATCCTTCTACTGCATCGCGGCGGGTAATGAACTTGGTCATTACAGAAAGTTTGTGGGCAGCAAGCATCATAGCTTCGTGGGCTACTTCGCGGCTAACACCGTCAACTTCAAACAGAATACGGCCTGCCTGAACAGGTGCTTCCCAACCCTCAGGGTTACCTTTACCTTTACCCATACGTACTTCTAACGGCTTGCGGGTAATCGGCTTATCAGGGAAAATACGAATCCATACTTTTCCTTCACGCTTCATAAAACGTGTAAAGGCTACACGGGCAGCTTCAATCTGCTTGTTGCTTATTTTGCCGCTCTCCAATGATTTCAGTGCGTAGGTACCGAAAGCAATTTCGTGGCCACGGTAAGTAACTTCAGATACTCTGCCCTTCTGGGTTTTTCTCCACTTCGTCCGTTTAGGTAATAACATCTTATTTAAATTTTACGTCTTCTTAATTCTAAATTCTAACCTCTTACTTCCGGCTTACTTCTTGTTGTCTCTCTTACGGAAATCGCCGCGTGGTTTGCGCTTTTCCTGTTTTTCTTCACCTGCAAAGGCACCGGTTAAGTCTTTCTTACCATAAACTTCACCACGGCAAACCCACACTTTAATACCCAGCTTACCATAAATGGTTTGTGCTTCGGTAATAGCGTAGTCAATATCCGCTCTCCAGGTATGAAGTGGAGTACGGCCCTGCTTGTATTCTTCGCTACGGGCAATATCAGCACCGCCTATACGGCCGCCTACGCGCACCTTAATACCTTCGGCGCCCATACGCATTGCAGAAGCGATAGCCATTTTAACTGCACGGCGGTAGTTAATACGGGCCTCTAATTGCTTGGCAATAGTTTCACCTACAATAGCTGCTTCCAGCTCGGGGCGGCGTATTTCTACTATGTTTATTTGAACTTCCTTACCGGTAAGTATCTTTAATTCTTCCTTAATACGGTCAACCTCGTTACCGCCACGGCCAATAATAATACCCGGGCGTGAGGTGTGAATGGTAACGGTTACACGCTTCATGGTTCTTTCAATTACCACGCGCGATACACCGCCTTTGTTAATACGCGCCTTCAGGTACTGGCGTATCTTCTCATCTTCAATCAGCTTAGAAGCAGCATCCTTGCCACCATACCAGTTGCTTTCCCATCCTCTTACGATACCGAGGCGATTAGCTATCGGACTTGTTTTCTGACCCATTCAGGTATTATTTTTTACGTTTTTAAAGGGCATAAAAATACACCCCTCCCTAAAAAGGGACTGCAAAAGTAAATTTCTTGTGCAGCTTTACAAACCCTAATTGAATAATTTTTAGGGCGACCATTAAGTTATAGGCTATAACTTGTTGGTTTTAGGTATAAAAATGGTTCGTAGCCAAAATTTCATACCTGTTGTTGGTCGTTTCCGCATATTCCTAACAGCTTAAAAATAGCCTTTTTACAGCAATAAGCGCCAAAAACCAATGTTTTAATGCAATATCTCAACCCTATCTGTTAAAATTAAGGGCACTAGTGCGCGGGCTTCTTTCCTTTCTTTTGAGGCGTGCTTTCAGCCTTCCTTATTATATAGAAAGGCAGCGTTAGCACCTCCTTATCATTAATAAACACCTTAACCCAGCAACGGCCGCTCATGCCGCGCCCGCCTAAATCCACATAACTCCAATACAGGTGAAACCAATTGCTGCGTTCCGCCTTGTTTTCAAAACCGAACAGGTGGTCGCCATAAGTATCATACCATTCCGTTTTAAAAACCTGCCCCCGCTTAACACCACGCACATTTGTCCAAAACGAAACAAAATCCTTGGGGCCGATGGTCAACGTATCGCCCCAGCCATAAGGAGGGCGCTCTGAACTATAGTCAGCCAGTTTAAAGGGCACAAAGCCATAGTCTATTATATAGAAGGCCGTATCATAAGGCAGTTGCTCCTTCCATAAGCCGGCGCCCGTATTACAATTTCCTTTAAAGGGGTCAATTACCTTACCGGTAGTATCATGCACTTCCAGGTGCAAATGCGGCCCGCTCGATACACCCGATGACCCCACCAAGCCCAACACCTGCCCCCCTTTAACGGTATCGCCCACCGCCACAGCTACCGAGCCTTTCCGCAAATGCAGATAAGTGGTCACTAATCCATCCGCATCTTTAATAACTACTCTATTGGGTATGGCGCCCTTCTTCCAAACCGTGTTGCGGTCAAATTCGCCGTCGTGTGCGTCAACCACCACACCCGGGGTCACGGCGTAAACCTCCACCCCGCTATCCATAGCCGCAAAGTTGCGTATGGCGAAGTCAGTGCCCGTATGCCCGTTATAACTTAAGTCTCCACAAAAAGCATCGCGAACCAAACTGCTCGCTTCATGGTCCATGTAATTTGAAACCCAGTAGTCCTTACCCGTTATGCCTTTTAAAGGCAACTCAAACAATACCTGTTGAGCGTTTGCTGATATTACTATCAGCGAAAAACAAAAGGAAAGCAAAACGGATTTAGTGTTGTTCATTTCAGTGTTTAAAATAACATCAATAATTTGAATCGATTTTCTTTCAGTATACATGTAATACCCGAAAATAGGGATTGCAAATTTTCAGAACTGGTTTGATATTGCCGTAGTAATCTACTGCTATGGGTCAGCATAACGAGGAAGAAAGAATAAGAAAAGAAACGTATGGTCGAATGAAAGAATTGCATACGCATTCATTTCTAACCTTATTAAGTATCGGACAAGGGGTCGCATTTCATATGTTGGTTGAGGTTGTGCATCATGCTTGTGAGAATAACGCAAACTTGTCGGTGGTTTTACCTCAAGCCATATTCGTTCTACTCGTGTTAATCTTAATTTGGAATGACTTTTATATGGTCGTAGCCAGCTTTACTTGGATTCCCACTTTGCGGGACGCCCTTGTTTTATTTAGCTTGTTTTCTTCAGAAGTTTTTATGGTCAAAACGATTGACACCAACTTGTGGTTTTTTTCATTGACGGTATTACTCTTTTTTTCATTGTTGGCATTTACAAACACGTACTTTCATGCTAAAAACCGTAAGGAGAATCATCTAATGATGAAAATTTTCTCTAAAAGAATGCGATTATCAATGATATCATTGGCAGTAATGATTCCTGCAATGCTTGGAGTTGGTTTTTTTGTAAGGAGTTATCCAAATTTCTTATGGATTGGTTTTATAGTTATATACTGCTATGTAGTAGTTTTTGCTTTAACAGTAAGAGCTACGTGGAGGAAGATGAAATCATTTGTTGAGGATGGAGTTGTTATATAATCGTTTACGTAAAGCGGCAAATGAGTTTATCCTACCAACCCCTCACACACCCCCAACAACTTCTCCTTCCGCATTTGGTGCGTGTAGTTAGTGGCAATGCGCTGGCGGGCCTGTTTGCCTAAGGCGGCTCTATCGCTGGCTAAGGCAGAGGTGATAACATCTTTCAGCGCCAGTGCATCGCGTTTATGCAACACAAAGCCGCTGCCGTTTATTATTTCGGGTATAGAAAATACCGCCGAGCCAATAGGCACACATTCGCACAACATGGCCTCGCAAATAGAGTTAGGAAAACCCTCTGCCATACTTAGCTGCATATAAAACTCACATTCGCTGAAAATGTCAACCAGTTTTTCGTTAGCTACGGCAGGCAGCACTTTTACGTTGGGCGTGTCGGTTACTATGCGGCTAACATCATCCACACCAAGTATTATAAACTCACAATCAGGAAAAGAAGGCGCTACCTGCAGTATCAAATCAATTCCCTTTAACTGCTGCTGAAAGGGATATTCCCAGGCACCGCTTACGGTTATAAAAGTGTTTTTCTTTTTGGCCTTAGTGCATTTCCACTTTACCGCATCGTAGCCATTCGGTATTTCGGTATAAGGCGTTTTTAAACCGGGTATGCGCGCGTAAATACCCTGTTCTTTAGGTTCGCTTTTATCATACTCATATAAACTTTGCATTAAGGTTTTGTGCTTGGGTGCAATATGGCTGCACCAACTAAAACTTAAGCGCGTAAAGGTTCGCAGATATTTCTTTTGCCAGTTACCATAACCAATACCCGGAAAGTAATGCGCATCCGTTCCGCCCGAAATAATCAAACTCTTTTTGCCCAGCAACTTTGCAAACAGCACGGGCAACAAACTGTGGTAACCGGCAAACTCAACCACTACCAGTTTAGCGGTCCATATATTACCCAGCAGAAAAAAGAATTGGGAGAGAAACCGAAAAGGCGTATCGCTTTTCTTCTTCGTGTAAAAATCGTGACTGCGTACCGCAAAGGCTTCATTCAAAATCTCCACATCCTTCTTTACAAAAGAGGACAGGTAGTTATAAAATAAAAGCACTTTGGGTTTTAGCACAACCTCAATTTAAAGCAGGCAATTGTTTCGAATTTAGGAATTAGTGCTTCGAATTTCGCTACAAACGACTTTTAATATTCGCCATCACCAAATCGCCCTTTCCTTTTTGGTCAAGGCTCTTTAACTCGCGCTTAGGGCGTATGATGATATTCTGGTAGTCGTATTGCTGTGTATGCAGGGCGTACGGCTCTACCTTCTCAATATAAAAACCATTGTCGTAAGCTAATTGTGCAAAGTGATTTACGTGAAGGGGCTGATCAATTATCTGCAATAAATCAGGGCGGTGTTTATGCACCCATTCCAAAGCCAATGGCTCGGGGTTGTTTATAAGGATAACGGTGTTTTCGTTTACCAGGTTTTTAAGCGTGGCAAAAATTAAAGGATGCGTACTTACCGGTATATGTTCCAGCACATCAGGAAAAATAATGAAGTCGAACTTTTTGCCGTACGTAAAATCAGTCATATCCGTTACCACAAAATCAGTGCGGTTTCGGTCGGTATATTTCTTCTTTAAAAACCCAATGGTTTGCGAGCTTATATCAGCGCCAACAAAAAAACCATTGCTAAGGTGGTTTATAATTAAGCCTGATAGCGAACCTATACCGCAACCTATTTCAAGCACGCTGCTGTTGCTTTGCAGGCCGGCCTTCTTCAGGTTTTTAAAAATAGTGCGGTGGCGACTGTTAGGTTTGCTCAGCTTCGTTTGCTCATACTCATCCCACAACTTATCGTAATATTCACCTACCTGTTTGCTTTGTTCACTCATAACTTTTGTTTTTCCCCTCCTTTGTCCCCCTAACAGGGGGACGAGAACAAAGTTTTCCGAAAAACTTTGTTCAGGGGGTATTAATCACTTTGTGCAACGTGCCTCCACACCATTACCACCTTTATTTATCCAAATGTTTTTACCGCCTAACTTCTCTAATTGCGTTTTAATTTGCTCTGGCGTGCGCAAGTGTTTATAGTAATCTGTTAACGAATCGTAACTATCCAAACGCGCCCATTCGTAGTGTTCTTCACGGCTCAATTCAGGGTGCAGTTTCATATACGTCATTACCGGGCTAAAGCGTTTTATCAGCCAATCTAAAGGGGCCGCATTTCTAAACGCCCAGTGCATAGGGAAAAACACATTCGTTAAACCGTCCACAATTTTCTTGCTGGTTTCAGGCTTCATTTCCTTTAATACCAACCGCCAATACGTAGCAGGGTTAAAATAATAATTGATGCGCCAAATGTAGTGGTCAATAACCAACAAGCCGCCGGGCTTTACCATGTTCCATAAGGCTTCAATGGTTTGTTCACTGCTTGGGGTGTGTTGTATAACACCTAAACACATTACAATATCAAAGCTTGCTTTAGGAAAAGGCAACTCATATACACTGGCCTGCGCAATGCTGTAGTTAGCGGCGCTACCAACGTTTTCTTTGTTCACTTCAACGGCCGCGCTTAAGTCAATGGAATGCACATTAGCGCCACCCTTTACCAAAAGCTCGGTAAAGCGGCCGGCACCGGCGCCTACTTCCAGCAGGTTCTTTCCCTTCAACTGCTCAATAGGAAAGCCCAAACAGCGTTCCAGGCGGTCCTTTGAAATGGTGGTTCCGTTAAAACTATCTAATTGCGTTTTCGCAAAATTCTTCCATTGAAAGCCGAATGCATTGGCGTAGTTATCAGCCGGCACAAAGCGCGGTATGCCGTTTACAACAGGGAACTTCTCCCCTTCCGACGATATAAGGTCGGAACCGGTATTTACCAGGCCAAGCCCGCTTTTGGGCGATACAAAATCTATCATAATAAGGCCGCAAAAGTAAAATTATTGGCTGCATACTGTATTACACTTTTTACCGCCCTAACCAAGCCTGTTGGTTATCCTCTTTCCGTGTAATCTCTCATAATCAGTGTAATCCTTTTACTTTAGCGGCATGTGCGGAATTGCAGGGTACATTGATTTTTCGAAGAATGGCAGTTTAGAGCAACTGCAGAGGATGGCAGGCTGCATACAGCACCGCGGCCCCGATGACAGCGGTTATGAATTATTTGACACACCTGCCGCGCACATAGGGCTGGGGTTCAGGAGGCTTTCAATTATAGAATTAAGCCCCTTAGGCCACCAACCCATGCGCTTTGAAGAGGCAGGCCTTACCGTAATTTTTAACGGAGAAATTTACAACTACCGCGAAATACGCGCCGAGTTGGAACAGGCGGGCTTTACCTTTAAATCTAACAGCGATACCGAGGTAATTTTAAAAAGCTATGCCCATTGGGGCGTAAAATGTGTTGACCGCTTCATAGGCATGTTTGCTATTGCCATGTATGATAGCAAAAATGAAAAGCTGGTCCTTTTTCGCGACCGTGCCGGGGTTAAGCCCGTGTTCTATTATCAAAAAGGCAGTTTGGTTTTGTTTGGTTCAGAACTGAAAATATTTTTTGAGCACCCGCGCTTTGAAAAGAGCATCAACTTCAACGCCCTATCCCTTTACTTTCAACGGGGATATATCTCGGCGCCACATACCATCTTTCAAAACACCTATAAATTGCTTCCCGGACATTACCTGGAAGTTGATTTAAAAACAGAAAAAACCAGCTTGCAGAAATATTGGGATGTAGTGGATTGCTACAACCAACCCAAGCTGAACATATCCTACGAAGAAGCAAAAGAGGAAACAGAACGCTTAATGCTTTCTGCTTTTCAATACCGCATGGTGGCCGATGTGCCCGTTGGGGTATTTCTTAGTGGTGGCTACGACAGCACAGCCGTAACGGCCCTGCTGCAAAAAAACAGCAGCCAAAAAATTAAAACCTTTACCATTGGTTTTAACGACCCTAAGTTTAACGAGGCCCACCATGCACGGCAGGTAGCTGATTTTCTCGGCACCGACCACCACGAACACACCTGCACCTACCAGGATGCACTGGATATAGTAGAACAACTCCCTTTTATTTACGATGAACCTTTTGGTGATACTTCAGCTATACCAACCACACTGGTTAGCCGCATGGCGCGCAAAAAAGTAACCGTAGCTCTTTCTGCCGATGGTGGTGATGAAATTTTTGCAGGTTATCCCAAGTATTTTAATGCAGTTGAACGTTTAGCGCAACTGAATAAAATTCCGGAGTTCTTTCAATCGGCCTCCGCAAGTGCGGCTTCGCTATTCGGCAAACGAAAAGATGTAAGTGAGCAAAATAAGTGGAGCAAGCTGGTAGAATACATGAGCGGGCAGGACCCCGTTAAACGCTTCGACATTATAAGCCAGGCCATGACCTTTGCTGAAACAAAGCAACTAATCAATAAAGACATTGCCCCTATTAACACACCATTTGAAGAAGGCGCTTTATTGAACGACACAAACGACCTGCTCTCTAAATTTCAGGCTACAGAATACAAAACCTACATGGTGGATGATATTCTGCAGAAGGTGGACCGCGCTACTATGAGCATCAGCCTCGAGGGCCGCGAGCCTTTCCTTGACCAACGCATAATTGAATTTGTGGCACGCCTGCCTTTAGATTACAAATACCGCAATGGCACAGGTAAGTACATGCTTAAAGAAATAGTGCATAAGCATGTGCCTAAGGAAATAATGGAGCGCCCTAAAATGGGCTTTGGTGTACCTCTTGAAAGCTGGCTAAAAAATGAATTGAAGAATACCTTAATTCAGGTTATAAATGAAGAGTCATTACGTAAGCAGGGAATCTTTAATGTAGAGCGCGTTATTAAAATGCGCGACCGTTACCTAAACGGCGATAAAATAGAATTTCAACGCCTCAGCTATTTATTCTTATTTCAGCTTTGGTATAATAAGTGGATGAAGTAAATGGGCGTAATACAACGGCAGGGCATAAAAAACACCATTAGTTCCTACTTCGGAATTATCCTGGGCTTCGTTTCCCTTATAATTATTCAGCCTAAGTTTTTAAGCACTGAAGAAATTGGTTTAGCGCGTGTGCTCTTTGCTTTTTCTACACTGGTGGCAAGTTTCATTCCTATAGGCGCTACCAACATGACCATTAAGTATTTCCCTCATTTTCGAAATGAAAAGAACGGGCACAACGGCTTTTTCGGCTTCATGCTCATCTTTCCCATTATAGGGTTTATTATTTCCGCTGCAGGCCTAATTGTATTCAAGGAATTTGTCATTGCGCAATTCCGTAAGGAGTCACCGCTCTTTATTGATTACTACAATTACATTTTCCCTTTCAGTTTGTTTCTTGGCTTCAGTACGGTAATTACCACCTACTTAATTTCCTTATTCAAAACAACAGTTCCTTCTTATTTAAATGATATATACACCCGCGCTGGCTACATCGCTTTAATTCTGTGCTACCACTTCGGTTTAATTTCTTTTAAGCAGTTCATTGGCTTTTATGTAGGCATTTATGCTTTGCAGTTCCTTCTGCTCATCATTTACCTTCTTAAAGAAGATAAACCCTCGCTTACTATTGATTGGCAACTCTATCGTCAAAACAACCTGAAAGAGATGGTAAGCTTCGGCCTGCTGTTATCGCTGGCTTCTATTGCAGCACTGGGTTTAAAAATGCTCGACTCTATTTTTGTTGCCAAGTTTGAAGGCCTGAACCTCACCGGTATCTATACTATAGCTGCGTTTATACCAACGCTTATTGAAGCTCCGCTTAATGCATTAGATAGAATTGTTACCGCTAAAGTGGCACACTCTGTTGTAGAAAATAACATGAACGATGTGCGCGATGTTTTCTACAAATCAGTAAAGTATTTATCTATCATAGGCGCACTACTTTTTGTAGGCATTAACTGCAACATCACTTTTCTGCTCAACCTTGTAGGTAAAGATTTTCATCAGGGCGTACAAGTGGTATGGATTATTTCCCTGGGTTCGCTTATAAATATGATGGGTGGCGCTAATACATCCATACTGTTCTACTCTTCCAAACACTGGCAAGGGGCACTGCTGCTTTTATCACTTGTAGTAATTACCATTATAAGCAATATGGTTTTAGTTCCTGCTTTTGGCATCAACGGGGCCGCTATGTCAACAGCATTGTCTTCATTACTCTATACAGCAATTAAGCAATTCCTTATCTGGCGAAAATTTAAATTCCAGCCGTATAACGGCACTATAGCCAAAGTTATAGGCATAACATTGCTGTGTTTAGGCATTAACTATTTTCTGCCCAACCTGCAATCTGATATTTTGAATATTATCCTCCGTTCCTGTGTTTTAGGTGGGGTATATATTGCATTGGTGTATTTCTTGAATTTATTGCCTGAGTTCCACCACTATTTACCTTTCCATAGAGATTAGTTATTTTTAGCCTGGAACATCTATGAAAAACATCACTCTAATCTTCTTTGGGATTATAGTTGTCTTCAATCTCAATGCTCAATTTGAATACAGCAAATGGTATTTCGGCAACCAGGCGGGAATTGACTTTACAAGTGGTACACCGACCGTAGTAACCAATAGTGCAATGAATGCTTTGGACAATCCGGCCTCCGTAGCTGATTCAGCCGGCAATCTCCTGTTTTATTGCGATGGTACACAAGTATGGAACAGAAACCATCAACTAATGCCTAATGGTTCCGGGCTATTCGGTCATTTATCCGGAGGCCATGCGGCAACGGCAATTCGCCAACCGGGTAGCTATAATATATACTACCTTGTTACTATGACGGCCTTTGGCTGGCCCAATGGTTTGCGCTACTCAGTAATAGATATGAGTCTAGATGGAGGCCTGGGCGATATTGTTTCCGGGCAAAAAAATATTGCGCTTAAAGACCCCGCATCGGAGCAGGTTATACCTGTAATGCACGCTAATGGCAAGGACGTTTGGTTGATAACGCATGAATGGAGCTCTACTAATTTTAATACCTATCTTATAACCTGCCAGGGCTTACAAACAACTCCGGTAGTTTCCAATGTTGGGCAGTTGCGCGGTGGTAATGGAGATAATGCCTTAGGGCAAATAAATGTTTCAACAGATGGCCGTCACGTAGCAACAGCTTGTTACGGAAGTTCAAATTTTGAATTATTTGATTTTGACAATTCAACCGGCACTCTTTCCAACGCCATACTTATTCCTAATTATACAGCCGCCTGGGGGCTGGAGTTCTCACCCGATGGAAGCAAACTATATTTAACGGGTTGGTACCTGCAGGATTACCTTTACCAATTTGACCTTTCTAACTATACACAGGCAGCAATAAGTGCATCCGCACAGCTAATAGGCAATATTACCGGGCCCGATGCAAATTATAAAACCGGGTATATGCAGTTAGCGCCCGATGGAAAAATATACATTGCTGTTTACACTGATAGCTACCTTGCCGTTATAAATAACCCTAACGTTGCGGGAACGGGCTGTACTTTTGTAGACGATGGTTTTTATTTAGGCGGCAAGGTTAGCGCCGCAGGTTTGCCTGATAAGGTGGTATCTTCAAACTGCAACTCTTTAACGGTAAACCTCGGTGCCGATACCGTAATTTGTCCGGGCTCTACAGTTACTCTTAATACAAATTTACCTTGCGCTTCTTACACATGGAGTGATGGAAGCACCGGCCCTACACTTTCAACCGCTAACCCGAGTTTTTATTGGGTTCAGGTAAACTCATCGGGCTGTATTAAAGCAGACTCAATTATTGTAACCGTCTTTAGCCCTAATCAATCTTTTTTAGATGCAGACACTGCCTACTGCGGTAATTTTAGCCGCACTTTATCTTCGGGTAATGCAAATACCGTATGGAGCACGGGTGCAAACGGCAGTCAAATAACTGTTAATGGCGCGGGCTTATACTGGGCGCAGATAAATCTGACATGCGGCACTGCGCGCGATACAATAAATCTTTTTCAGCTACCCAGTCCACAACCCGTTCTTGGGCCTAATCTAAGTCTTTGCACAGGAGATTCACTAACACTGAACGCCTCAGTTAGTGCCATTAATTACCTATGGAGCACAGGCGAAACTTCTTCATCAATAATAGTTAACCGGGTTGGCAATTACTGGGTGCAAAGCTGGGACACGGCCATTTGTAAAGCTGCCGATTCATTAGAAGTGTTTACCGGCGATCCTACTTTCTACTTCGGTGCAGATACTACCATTTGTGGCGCAGCCCGGGTTCTGCTTTCCATTCCGGTTAAAAATGCAACTTATCAATGGCAGAACAATTCCACCGATAGCATTTATACTGTTTCACAAACAGGCACGTATTCAGCAACCGTATCTACACCTTGTGGCACCGCTTCCGATGAAATTTTAGTGCAGATATTACCTGATGAATGCCAATTGCACATGCCCACAGCATTTAGTCCTAATAGTGATGGAGTGAACGATGTATATCGCGGCGTTTCACGCTGCGGCGCGCAACGTTATCACCTGCAGGTTTACAACCGCTGGGGTAATCTCTTATTTGAAACTACTGATGTTTCGCAAGGTTGGAACGGCATTTACAAAAGCGCTCCGCAACCTACTGATGTATACATTTACCAGGTAGAATACTTCAACTATTGTGCACAAAAGCAATTAAAGCAGGCAGGCAACTTTACACTGCTCCGCTAAACGCTAAACTTAATTCCTTGTGCTAATGGCAGCTTGGTGCCGTAGTTAATAGTATTGGTTTGGCGACGCATGTAAGCCTTCCAGCTATCGCTACCGCTTTCGCGGCCACCACCGGTTTCTTTTTCACCACCAAAAGCGCCACCAATTTCAGCGCCGCTGGTGCCTATGTTTACGTTAGCAATACCGCAGTCGCTGCCGTTTACGCTTAAGTATAATTCCGCTTCGCGCATATTGGTAGTCATAATAGCCGACGACAAGCCCTGCACTACTCCATTTTGTAAGGCAATAGCTTCTTCAAGCGTATTATACTTCATAATGTAAAGTATAGGTGCAAAGGTTTCATGTTGTACTATTGGTAAATCATTTGCAGCTTCTACAATAGCAGGCTTTACATAGCAACCACTTTCATAGCCTTTACCTTTAAGCACACCGCCTTCCACCCAAATTTTACCACCTTGCTTTTTGCCTGCGGCAAGCGTTTCTTCATACATATGCACTGCTGCCTTATCAATTAGCGGACCTACATGGTTCTTCTGGTCCAGTGGGTTGCCAATTTTCAATTGCCCGTAAATGTGCTTCAGGCGCTTCTTCACTTCAGCATAACGGCTTTCGTGTATAATTAAACGGCGGGTGGTAGTGCAACGCTGCCCTGCAGTTCCTACTGCACCAAAAGCAATCGCAATCATAGCCATATCTAAATCAGCTTCAGGCGTAATTATAATAGCGTTGTTGCCACCCAGCTCCAGTAAGCTTCTTCCTAAACGGGCTCCTACGTTCTTTCCTACTTCCTTACCCATGCGTGTTGAGCCTGTAGCGCTCACCAATGGCACATTCGTGTCATTTGCCATCCATTCCCCTACTTCGCGTCCGCCGCTAACAATGCACGATAAGCCTTCAGGCAAATTGTTTTTCTTAAACACGCGCGCTACAATGTTCTGGCAAGCTATAGCACACAAAGGTGTTTTTTCCGATGGCTTCCAAATGCACACATCACCGCATACCCAGGCCAACATACTGTTCCAGCTCCATACCGCTACGGGGAAGTTAAAGGCAGAAATAATACCCACAATACCCAGCGGATGCCACTGCTCATACATGCGGTGGTTAGGGCGCTCGCTGTGCATAGTTAAACCATACAACTGGCGGCTAAGGCCAACCGCAAAGTCGCATATATCAATCATCTCCTGCACTTCACCCAATCCTTCCTGCAAACTCTTACCCATTTCATAACTTACCAAACGGCCAAGCGCATCTTTGTATTTACGCAACTCCTCACCTATCTGGCGCACCACTTCGCCGCGTTGCGGGGCCGGCACATTGCGCCATACTTTAAAGGCTTCTTTAGCAGTGTTAACTACCTGCTCATATTCTTTTGCAGTGGCAGATGTTACACTGCCTATCCACTTACCATCAACAGGCGAATGCGATTCAATAACCGCACCTTTGCCTTTTATCCACTTGTTTCCTGTACTAACTCCTGAATTTACTTCGTTAATACCCAATTGCTTCAAAACGTCTTTCATACACTTATTTTTCAGGGGCAATGTTAGTGTATTATAGCAATAATGGGTAGTACATCATTTCAGCCTTACCTCTTTCTAAAATTGCGCGGCCGGGCGGTTCTCCCTTTAGGCTTACAGTCCCGATTAAAGCATCGGGAGAGTTAGTGGGCTTAAGTATCAACTTGCTCAAACCCGCCCTTTCTACCGTTTTATTCATTTATTAGCATAGCTATTTATGCTCAACAGCTGGCTCAATAATCTTTCATTGGCATTTACACTTACCGAATATCTCGCTGTATTCTATGGTGTATTATATGTGCTGCTGGCTGCCAAAAGCGATTTACACTGCTGGCCGGCAGGCGTTATCAGCTCTGCACTTTATATCTACATCAATATCTACGCACATCTGTATATGGATGCCATTCTGCAAACCTATTATGTATTGGCAGGCATTTACGGCTGGTGGTTGTGGAGCCGCAATAGCTCAACAAATCACAAACTGCAAATACAATTCTACACGCTTGGCCAAAACATTCCGCTCATTCTTTTGGGTTGCGTATTAACCCCTATACTGGGTTATTTGTTTTCTAAAATCGGCAACTCTTATTCCTACTTTGATGCCGGCATAACCATATTCAGCTTTATAGCTACCTGGATGACTGCAAAAAAAATACTGCAAAACTGGTTGTATTGGATAGTAATAGACTTTGTAGCCGCAGCGCTTTATTTTGCCAAAGACCTCCGCGCCACATCAGCTTTATATGTGCTTTTTGCATTGGTGGCCATATACGGCTATAAGCAGTGGCAGCAAAATCTTAAAAGCGAAAACCACTAAAAATTCCTTTTCTTCGGAGAATGAACTTTATTGACCGCATAAAGCAGTTTCCAAAGGCTGCCCCCTTTATTGTAGGCACAGAAACCGCCGAGCGCTTCAGCTTCTACGGCATGAAGGCCATCCTTTCTACCTTTCTAATCTCGCAGTTTTTTAACCCTACCGCAAACCCTGCACTTAAAGATGCGGCCAAGGCGCATAGCAATGAGGTTACCCATTTATTTGTGGCGCTGGTTTACCTGCTTTCTATAGCCGGCGGCTTAATTGCCGACTACCTTATCGGCCGTTACTGGACCATCCTTTTACTCTCTATAATCTACTGCATAGGCCACGCTTTTTTAGCCGTGTTCGACACCAACTACGACCTCTTTTTTGTAGGCCTCGTTCTTATCTCCATAGGGGCCGGCGGTGTTAAGCCCAATGTATCGGTAATGGTGGGCGACCAATTTGAAGATGAAAACGACGCCAAAATTTCCAAGTTGTACGACATCTTTTATTTCGGCATTAACCTGGGCGCCTTCTTCTCCATGCTTATTACACCAATATTAAAGAACAGCCGCTATGGCGCACCCTTGGCCTTTGGTGTACCGGGTATATTGATGTTGCTGGCGCTCATAATTTTTTACTTGGGCCGCAAGCAGTATAAAATAAAAATGCCTAAGGACACCCGCAAAGAGGACAACACCCCTATACTGGACCAGCTAAAATCCGTATGGAAGGTTTTAGTGGTGTTCGCATTCATACCCATCTTTTGGGCGCTGTACGACCAAAACGGCAGCGAGTGGGTATTACAGGCTGAGGACATGAACCTGCACTTTATGGGCATTGATTGGTATGCCGAACAGGTGCAGGTAATAAATGCTCTTTTGATACTGGTGCTTATACCGGTTTTTTCTTTCGGCATTTACCCCTGGATGGAAAAGATAGGCGTACGCGTAACAGCCCTGCGTAAATTCGGTTGGGGGCTTATACTTACCGCCATAACCTTTTGCCTTGTAGCCTGGATTCAATCTGAATTAGACCGCGGCGTAAAACTGAACATCGGCTGGCAGTTAGTGGCTTATTTGCTGTTAACCGTAGCTGAAATTTTCGTGTCCATCACCGGTTTGGAATATGCCTTCTCCCAGTCCCCCAAATCCATGAAAAGCACCATCATGGCCATTTTCTTCTTTACCGTTTTTCTGGGCAACATTCTGGTTACCTACATTAACAACAACATACAGGCGGGGGGCTTTTTCAGCCATTATAAGGGGGCCAGTTATTTCTGGCTGTTTGCCGGCATTATGGCGGTAAACTCCGTTTTGTATTACCTGGCCATTTTCATCTTTAAAATACGCGATACCAACACCCCGGCACACCTTGCCGAAGACGTTCATCCTTAAGAAGAAAAGAAAAATTTTTATTGCCCCTTGGTAAAAACCTAAAAGCGGATATATTTGCAGTCCCTTTGCAAAAAGGGTGGATTACTGGATCGGTAGTTCAGTTGGTTAGAATGCCGCCCTGTCACGGCGGAGGTCGCGGGTTCGAGTCCCGTCCGGTCCGCAAAAAGCCCTTGAGAAATCAAGGGCTTTTTTTTCTCGCATTAAGCTGCTTAATACTGCACTTACCCAACCGTGCCCCCCTTTACCATCTTTTGCTATAAGCAATAGATTAATACTATTTTATAAGCCAATTAAAAAATCGTATATCTTGGGGTAAAAGTTTCAGCCATCTCACAATTTGTTACTATGAAACCAGCCACCAAAAGAATAGTAAAAGCCTTCGGCATTGTGGTAGGGGTGGTGGTGCTTACCTTTATCACCATCGGCGTTTATCTGTTCTCCATTATGCCAAAGCCAATTGGCTTTCCACCTCAATTACAGACCTTGCTGTTTACCCAACCTTCACAGCCGTTTCCTATGGAAGGCAAATACATCTATGAATCAGCCTCCTCATTGGCGTTTAAAATCCGTTCCCGGCAGGCCAGTTCAGCTGATGTAGTAAAAGAATATATCGCCAACATCAAAAACAACAACTTTAAATACAATGCGCTTATCTGGCTGCGCGAAGAAGAAGCCATACACGATGCACAAGTGGCCGATGAAATGGTGGCGCGTGGTGATACGGCAGACAAACCCCTTTTGGGTGTTCCGGTTACCATTAAAGAAATGTATTGGGTTAAGGGTTCTCCTTCAACACTTAACGTAAAAATGTTCGGTTTCACCGCTCCTGATGATGCCACTGTAGTTAAACAATTAAAAAAGGCAGGAGCTGTAATTTTGGGCACAACCAATGTACCCTATAGGTTAGCTGACTATCAAACACAGGGAGAAGTTTACCCAACCGCCAATAATCCATACGATACAACAAGAACCCCGGGCGGTAGTACAGGTGGTGGCGCAGCAGCTTTAGCAGCAGGTTTCACTTCATTGGAGTTGGGTAGCGATATGGGAGGCAGCATTCGCATTCCTGCGGCCTTCTGTGGGTTGTATGGCTTAAAAACAACCTTTGGCACTATAAACATTACCCAAGGCTCCAGCCCCGATACTACTACTAGATTATCCCGGTTCGCCCTGGCATCAGGTGGACCTTTAGCGCGCACCCCACAGGATTTACAACTAATGTGGAATGTATTAAAGGAAACCCCTATTGATGATAAATTTCAAAAAAATTATACCCCCCTTCATGCATTCAACAAAGGGCTTTATCAATACCGTATAGCATGGATAGATGATTGGAAAAGCAATTCAGAAAACCCGAAAGTGGGGGCCGATGTGAAAATCAAACTGCAGCAGCTATTGGACTCACTGGCCGGCCACGGAGTTCAACTAAACAAAACAGCGCCGGATATCTATACCGAAATGCGCAGGAGTTTTCTCGAATCGTTCGCTGCTATGATTGGCGAAAACCAACCATGGATAATACGTAAGCTTATCTCAATGGATTTTAAAAAGATGGATGATGGCTCTGAAACCTTCAAAACTTTTTACAATGCCATCAGCGACTGTTCCGATGCTAAATGGCAAGAGGCCACTATACATCGAAATGAAATTACCCGTAAATGGGAAGAGTTCTTTAAGCAGTACGATCTCTTCATTTGTCCGCTAACGTATGGTCCGGCCATAAAAAAATGTCCAACAGGCTCAACCCTCACAGGCGATAATGAAAATATGCCTTACATGCATTACTTTCCTTATACCTATATTTTTAATGCATCCGGTCTTCCGGCGGTTATAATACCTATGGGGCTGAATAAAGATGGCCTACCTATAGCTATCCAGGTGGTAGGCCCCCTTTATTCCGAGGATGAACTTCTTCATTTTGCTAAACTGATTGCGCCTTTTACACCGGGCTTTATAAAACCTAACAGTTAAAATGAAAAACAATCAAACTGCAAAAGAAAAAAACGTAAAGCACCTAAAATTGCTTATTGCTGCCAGCTTTTTCACTTCAGTAATAGCAGCAGTTATAAGTTGGTGCTTCCCTCCCGATTTTTCTGTAACTCCTCCTAAAATGAACGAAGTAGGGCTGCTTTTAGGTCACCTGCAAACAGCTTTTGTAATATTGGGTTGCACAGCGCTTGGCATTAAGTTAACTGAAGAAAAACAAACAATTGCCTCCATTGGTTTTACAATGATGGCCATTGCCCAGGGGGTAGTATTTGTCCTTTTTGTTATCTCTCCGGAACCATCAAAAGAAAATCTTGATGAAGTCTACAAACTGTTTACAGCAAGCCTGTTTCTTCTCATTCCGGCCATGCTACTCATTTCCTTTTACAGCACTTTTCCTCGTTGGTTAAACATACTCGGCATGTTGGCATTACTGCCATGGGTAGCAGAAAACATACTTTATCATCTCTCTCATCAATTGTCTCCATTGGTTGGCAATACTGATTTTATTGGGCAAATTTTGATGAACATTACCGTATTCTGTTGGGGATTGTTTTCACTAAAACAAAAGCACTAAGTGTCCCCATCGGTCGCCTATCCCCCTTTACCTCATACTCTTTCCACTCTCCTCTATCCGCTGCAACTCTCTTTGCCTGAATCCCTCTTTCGATTTACGGATAGGCCCCACATAAGTAGTGTGCTGTACCTTAACCCCGCAAAAACCAAGTATAGATTTTTTTAATTGGTTAACACTAGGCGCACCAAAAGCCAGCCAGTAGTACCACCTGGGTTGGTCCAGCGTGGTAATTATATGGGCCGTTTTGCCGGTTAACAGCTTATCCCACCAAACGGAGTTCTCGCGATATTTAAACGCCATGCCCGGCAAAAACAGGCGGTCAATAAATCCTTTGGTAAGCGCAGGTAACCCGCCCCACCACACCGGGTGCACCCACACCTGGTGGTCGGCCCATTGTATAGCTTCCCATGCCTTTAGCAAATCAGGCTCAAGCTCCATGCGCTTGCTAAACCCATATTGCAGGTTGGGGTTAAATTGTAAATCAGCAATAACTATCTCTCTTACTTCAGCGCCTGCAGCTAATGCGCCTTTTTTGTAAGCGGCAGCAAGTGCTGCATTAAAACTTTCCTTGTAAGGGTGCCCTTGTATAATCACTATCTTCTTCATGGTGTTTGCTGTTAAATTTTACACCACAAAAAAGCGCTATTGCTTTCTCCTGTAAATTGACAAATGTTACAATCGTTGCTTTTCTGCAACTTTTTTGCGCAGGCGGCTCAGGCTTTCGCGCTCAATACCCAGGTAAGAGGCAATATGGTAAAGCGGCACTCTTTCAAACAAATAAGGTTCCGTTTCCAGCAACCGCAGGTAACGCTGCTCACCGTCCAAAAACAGCAGGTCTTCCATACGTTTAGCTACTATCTTATACGTTTCCTCGGCCATTAAACGCCCAAAGTGCTCCCAGTTCTTCGATTTTTCATAAGCCTGCTGCACAATGGGCTGGCTAAAGCAAACCGTTTCTGAGTCCTCCAACGCCTGTATGTAATAACGGCTGGTAGCATTCTTTAAAAAACTATCGTACTCCACCACAAACTGGTTTTCAAAATAAAAACAGGTATTAATCTCCTTGCCATCGCGCTCATAGTAAGTTCTAAAAGCACCCTTCGTTATAAATCCCACCTCCTTACACACTGCGCCTTCCACCACAAAAAAATCGCGGGCCTTAAACTGCTTTACCTTAAGCCACGGCAAAAAGAAGTTACAATCCTCTTCAGTAATAAAAGGCACCTGGTTTAACCAGGCTTTAAATTGTTCCAAAGCATCCATCGGTCACTGTCTATCTTAAAACCATTTGTATTCAAAGCTCAAGTTATAATTTCAGCCGTATTCGTTCAGGCTAAAAATTAAAAAGGCCCGACTTTAAATCGGGCCTTTTATAAATCCTATTCAATCAAATAATCCGTTGTGCCTAATCCATATTTTTCTAACTCGCGCTTAAAAGCGCCGCGCTTCCAAAAGCGGGCGTTCCATCCCAACCCCGCAGTAAGTTTTATTTCATGCAGCGGGGTACGGTTCGGCGCCCCGCCCGAAAACTCTCCGCTTACACCCTGTGCCTTAAAGAAGAAATGAAAAATAGAGCCTACATAATAATTAAAGCCCACTGCCGCCGAAAATAATGGAGCCACACCAAAGGGCGCTTTCTTAACCTCTCCATCAGGGGTATTATAAGCAACTCTTACTATTGAAATACCCGGTGTTAACCCAACATAAGGGTCAAACCTTCCCGATTTTATAAAGTGGTAGTTAAAACCCCAGGTAAAAGTATGGTTGGCTTTTAACCCTGTTGGCTTTCTGCTAACGGGTACAAAAAACCAGGCCGAGCCTGAAAGCGAAATCTGGTTCTTGATGAATATTTCTGATTCACCAATAATGTAGGCTGCCGGCTGCTTTTGCACAAACAAATAACCTGCGGCAATGTTTCCCTGTGCATTGACAAAACCCGTGCGGTCCTGCAAAATGGTTTGCCCCTGTATAGTGTTAATCATTACTAAGCCCAGAATGAGCGCGATGGTTTTTTGGGTGTCCATAACTTTAAGAATTTATAGTGAGCGCTAAGTATTAGCATAATGTGTCCTTCAAATCCGGCATTTTTATACTCTTCAATAGTTACAGTGCCGTCCTTATGTAACTCGCTTTCAATGTCATTACCTAAATGCAGGTCATAAAGCGTGGATAACGACACATCAAATTGAGGTGTAATATTATAATGGCAGCCAATGCTCATTTGCACAGCCGAACTCCATTTCTTTTTATAAGCCCCGTTTTCGCCGTTTATTCTTATGCTGGTATAATCAAAGCAATGCCCGGCGGCAATAAAAGGTGTAAGCTTACGCTTAAAGCCCTTGGGGTCTAACAGGTAGAACATAACGTTCCATCCTATATGTGCATCTATACGGTGGGCCTTACCATATAAACTGCTGGCTATGTAATCGGCAAACCATTCTGTATTAAGCCGGTTTAAAAGCTGAATGCGCATGGAGCCACCAAGCCCTGCTCCGAAAGACTTAGGTGCATCTGTAAAAATGTTGTAATCGTTTCTAACGCCCAGCGAAAAAGTTCCGCTCATTCGCTCAACTTCGGGCTTTTTAAAAACAGTGGCAGTGTCGTTTTTTTGTGCCTGTAACAGGTAAGGCAGGGCTATAGCCAACGGTAGTAGTGCCAGCCATCGGATTGCGTACATAGTTATGGATTTGGTGGCGTATGGCTGCTATCATACCGGTGGATTTGCTATGTAACGGGCACCTGTTAAAATTTATTGCTGTGTTTTCCCGAATATTTTTCAGTTACCTAACTAGCGCATTACGCAATTGGTGCACTGGCTCGCACTTCAGTCTCTAACTAGTTTACACTTTTCTCTTCTGTCTTCTTCACAATTTTTCCTTCCTGCGTTACCACATAAGCCATGCGCTTTATCTCAATTTTTTCGGTATCTGTAACTTCAAAATTTAAGGTATCCATTTTAAAGTAATAGCTGGTATCCCTTTCCGTAACGCTGTAATCCTTGTCAATGTAAATCGCCTGTTTACCGTAAAAATCAAAATCTCCACCGCAGTAATCGGTCAAAAAATACTGCTCGTCTATCAATTTGCCTTCTATATCAAAAACTAAAAGGGTGGGTGAATTAATATCTGAAGGATAAGCACCAAAAACAAGCGTATGCCCATTCAACACACCAAGCTTACCGTAAATGTAAAGCCCTTCAGGATTATACTTTGCCTGAGCAATGCTATCTAAATTTACCATAGAGAATTTACAGCACTCATAACAGCTGGTGTGGTAGGGTAATTGTATAACAGGCAAGCTACCGGCAAATTTTTCAAAATCCTTTTGCGCGGCTTCACTTTCCCGTTGCTCCTTGCTCATAAAAAAACGGCAGGCGCTAAGACTAAGCAATAGTGTAAAAAACAAAAAGTGTTTCATAAGCGTAAATGTATTGCAATATAAAAAAGGTGGTCTTCAACTTAACATTATAGCCTTGTGCAGCATTTCCGCCTTTTCGCAAATAATCTACCTTTAGCGGCAATTATGTTCGTAGCCCACCTCGGACTAATCTTTGCTGCCCAATTCACTTTCGTGGCACTGCTTTTCTTTTTAAAAAAGCAATCGCGCACGGCTAACTTTTTGTTGGGTTTGGTAATGCTTATACTGGCCTTTCAGCATTTTATGCATTACCTGTGGGCCACCCATAAAGTCTATCAATATCCCTGGCTGCTTAATATCGATTTACCTTTAGATGGTTCCATTGCCCCCCTGCTGTTTTTCTATCTGCGCCTAATGACGGGGGAACAACTAAAATTTAAATGGATTCAACTATTGCACTTTTGGCCTATGGCAGTTGGGGCCGTATGGTATATCTATTTTAATCTGCAACCTTATTCTTTTCAATCTGCATTTATTGATACTGCCTACCGCGAAGTTCCCCTGGCCGCTGCCATCGTAAACGTTCTACTGGCTGTTTACCTCGGCCTTGGCTACCGCAGGCTCGATAAATACATAAAGGCCCAAAGCGATACCGAATGGATTACCGGTTACAACAACCTTGGCTGGCTTCGTCAATTTGTGGCCATACTTTTTTTCATTAACCTGTTTGCCGCTCCGCTTAATCTTATTGCCAAATTCGAATACCTCTTCATTGGCCTTCCGGTGCTTACTGCATTTGTTATGGTGTTTGTGGTGTATAAAACCTTTAATCACCCTGAGGTTATGAGCACTGAACTGGTGCGCAAATTCACCCGGCAATTAGAGTATCAAAAAGAACTGGAAAAAGTGCGCGGCCAAATTTCCGGCGATATACATGATGAACTGGGTGCCGGCCTAACGCAAATCTCTATGATAAGCGAGCTGGGTAAAATTCAAAACAATACTAACCCTGCGCTAACCACCGAATTCGATAAACTGATAAATCTCTCTAAATCTTTAATGGGTTCCCTGCGCGAGGTGGTGTGGGCCATTAACCCCGTGCACGATAACCTCGCCAGCCTGCAGGCCTTCCTTCGCCAATACCTAAGCGCCTTTTTCGAAACTACTGATATCCAACTCACCTTCGATATTCAGGAGACCCCGGAAAACATTCACCTTGCTCCCGCCCTTCGGCGCAACCTCATTTTAGTAGTAAAAGAAGCGGCCAACAACATCATAAAACACGCCGCAGCCACACAGGTAGTTTTTAAATGTGTAATCGAAAACAATCAATTACTGCTTCAAATTCTGGATAACGGCAAAGGCAATCCGCATACCGAAACTGTTTTGGGCAATGGCATGAAAACAATTAAAAAACGTATAGCTGAAAGCGGGGGCACAGTAGAAACCTCCTCTCCTGCTTCAGGCGGTTTCATTCTAACCGTTTATTGCCCTTTAAGCAATATCACACAAAAGTAGTATGGCAGCTTGGCGGCACTTCTTTAATTTTATCGCCAATGGCAATTAAAGTAGCTATAGTTGAAGATAAGCCCGAACTTTTGGCTAACCTCAAACTCATTCTCTCTTATTATAAAGAATTAGAAGTAACGGGCGCTTATAGCAACGCCGAAGATTTTATGCAGGCGCTTGAGCCTGCTATGCTACCCGAAGTAGTTGTTATGGATATTAACCTGCCGGGCGTAAGCGGTATAAAAGCCGTAGAAAAACTTAAGCCCCAATACCCGCAACTGCAATTTTTAATGTGCACTATATATGAGGATGAAGAAAACATCTATCAGTCCTTATGCGCCGGTGCATCAGGCTACGTGGTAAAGAATACCCCTCCCGAGAAATTTCTGGAAGCCATTCGCGATATCCATAACGGCGGTTCACCCATGTCGCCTAACATCGCCCGTAAAGTGGTGCTTTCCTTTCAGCAAAGGAACCGCAAGGCTGACGAATACGAGAACCTTACAAGCCGCGAAAAAGAACTGCTGGA
>JAXLUM010000002.1:0-1233629 GCA_046329515.1 Chitinophagales bacterium | reverse complement strand
AATGACATTACCCTGCTGCGTAACTTTCAGATATGGTTGCAGAAAAACAAGGAGTACACCAGCCTGCCCACCATACAGTTTAAAATTGCCGACATAGACTTTAGCCCGCAGATAGTTTCCATTAACGACCTGCAAACACGGCGCAACCAAACCCTGTTGAACGCTACACCACAGCACCCCTTGGTGCGCATGCTCGACAGGCAAATTGATGATGCCAAGATAAAGCTGAACAAGGATATTGATAATGCCCTGCAGCAAATGTTGATGCAAAACGGCCTGTTACGCAAGGAGTATCAGAGCTACCTGGAGGAGATTCTACGCCTGCCGGATTTGCAAAACAAATTTGCCCGCCTCGATAAAATGGCTGACATCAAAAACGATTTTGTGCTGAACCTGTACGGGCAAAAGTCAGATTACATGATTGCCAGCGCAGGTATTGTTTCGGATTATGTGGTACTACAACGTGCAATATTACCTACCACTCCTATCTCTCCTAAAGAAACCTTCGTTCGTATCGCCGGCTTTGTGTTGGGCATTATCCTTGGTATTGTTTTGGTTATTATCCGTTACCTGCTGCATAACACTATTATATCGGTAGAGGATGTTGTGCGCAAAACGCGGGCTCCTTTGTTGGGCGTTATCTCCCGCCACAAAGAAGATTTAGAGCGTTCTCAAATCGTAGTTACGCAGGACCCTAAAGCCACCATTACAGAAGCATTCAGGGGTGTACGCTCCAACCTTCAGTTCATCTCCAATTCAACTGAGGCAAAAATTCTGGCTACTACTTCAACCATACCGGGCGAGGGTAAAACCTTTGTATCGTTAAACATTGCGGCCATCTTAAGCCTGTTGAATAAGCGCGTTATCATACTTGACTTTGATATGCGTAAGCCAAGGTTGGATAAAATTTTTGATGTAGATAGCCACCGTGGGGTTAGTACCATCCTTAGCGGCCAAAGCGGGGTTGATGAATGTATAATGGAAACAGGCGTTCCTAACCTGGATTTCATTACATCAGGCCCTATACCACCAAATCCATCGGAGCTTATTTTGTTGCCTAAGCTGGGCGAGTTTCTTGATTACCTGTGTACAAAGTACGATTACATAGTAATGGATACCCCGCCTATAGGCCTGGTAACCGATGCATTGGAAATTATGCAGAAGGCTGACTGGCCGATATATGTGGTACGTGCGGCTTACTCTAACCGCAGCTTTATCGGCAACATTAACCGCATTATGGCGGAGAATAACGTAAAGAACCTATCAGTTGTAGTTAACGACTTCGGACGTGGTGCTTCAGGCTATGGCTATTACTATGGCAACAGCTACGGTTACGGCTATGGTTATGGCTATGGTTACGGCTACGGTTATGGTTACGGCTATTACGGCCGTAAGTATGGCGAAGGCTACTATACCACCGAAGAGAAAAAGAAAGAACCATTCCTAAAACGTTTCTTCAGAAAGTAAGTAAATTGGTTATATGAATCTGGAAGGACAATATATCATCATCTTTTTGGTGGTGTTTTACTTAATATGCACCTTCTTTTCCTTTCTGATCAACTGGTTGTTTTTAAAGTTTTCAGTTAACCTGGGCGCACGTGCAGCAGGTACCGATCAAATCCGTTGGTCGGCCAATGTTAAGCCTGCTATTGGTGGCATTTCCTTCTTCATTGTATTTCTTATCTCTATTTCAGTTATCGGCACCTTACCAAGGGAATCAGCCTATTTATTCGATAAGCACCTGATAGGCATTATAGGCTCCTGCAGTTTGGGCTTTATGCTGGGCCTGGCGGATGACGCCTACAACACCAACCCTTTGGCCAAATTTATTGCGCAGTTAAGCTGTGCCTTTATCCTCATTGTATCAGATGTCTATATTAAGCTTACAGGCAATGCTGCGGTAGATTTTGGCATTACAGCCATGTGGGTTATAGGCCTAATGAACAGCATTAACATGCTTGACAATATGGACTCCATTACTACCACCATATCCATGTCCATTATTGTTAGCCTAATAAGTATTATTGCGGTATTTGGATTTACACCTAACACCTTTTACCTGGTAATGCTGGTAGGCGTGCTGGGAGCATTAAGTGGTTTCTTGTATTTTAACTGGAACCCCGCCCGCATATACATGGGCGATACAGGTAGTCAGTTCCTTGGTGTTTTTTTGGCCTCTACCAGTATTTTATTTTTCTGGAATTTTAAAGATGAAGGCTCAAGCGAATGGATACAACTTAAGCAGTTTGTAGTGCCTATGCTGCTATTTATCGTTCCGTTAATTGATACTACTACAGTAACCATCCGCAGGTTAATGCGCAAGCAATTGCCATTTGTTGGTGGTAAAGATCATATCACTCACCACCTGGCGTACCTTGGCCTTTCAGATAAGCTGGTAGCTATAACACTTGCCTGCCTTTCGCTTACTTCATTGCCCATAGTACTGTTGATGGTGTTGGGATGGATAGAATGGACCTGGGCCATAACGTTTGGCGCATTTGCTTATTTCTTCCTGGTGTTTGTTTTAATACAGATACTGTACAACATAGGGAAGCGCAAGCGCGAAGTTGCCATGCAAAACAAAGTTGCATGAACTACATCCTTGTTTTTATAGGAGGTGGTTTAGGCAGTTTAGCCCGTTTAGGTTTTTCAAAATTTTTCCCTGCCGAACCCGGCACTTTCCCTATATCCACTTTTCTATCAAACACAGTAAGCAGCTTAGTATTAGGGCTTACCCTTGGCCTTGTTTTTCAAAAACAGGTAGATAACAACAACCTTAAATTTTTTGTAGTAACCGGCTTTTGCGGAGGCTTCTCCACCTTCTCCACCTTTAGTTACGAAAATTATTATCTGCTAACCACCGGCAATGTTAAACTGGCCGCGTTAAATGTTTTGCTTAACATGGTGGTATGCTACCTGGCCGTGGCCGCCGGCTTTTTTGTTGCCAAATTTCTGTAAAAGAAAAAATCCCGGCTGTGCGTAGCAACCGGAACCACCTATTAACCCTAAATCCGTATGAAACTGTATAGAGCGCTATCGCATTTGGCGAGTGCGCATCTGTAATTATTGACCGTAAAACATTGCGCAGGTTTAATGTGAATGAGAAAAATTTGTTAATAGCCCTTGCCCCGTTGTTAATTATGCAACGCCGTATCCATGATGTTTATCAATGAAGAACAAGGCATGCAACAGCCGTCATGCCCTGTTGAAAAAAGAAGTTGGTGGAATGGAATTTGAGGATTATCTGTTCTTAAATTTAGTAAACCAAAACATGTAATGCTTATGGAATCTGTACTTAAGAGTAAATGGCACCGCTTAGATGGTTCCAATATTCAAATGCCCGTGGCGGATGCGGTGGAGAAGTCCTTAATAAGTGAACGCGAAGCGGGTAATCCAATCAAAATTTGTATTGGTACCGATTCACAGGTGCGTGGCGCTGAAACAGAGTTTGCCACCGTAATTGTTTTTTTACGCAAGGGGCGCGGCGGGTTTATGTTCATTAATAACATGAAAACCACCCAAAAAATGACCTTAAAAGAAAGACTGCTAACCGAGGTAGCACGTTCTATTGAAATTGCTTATCACCTGTGTCCGCTATTTGACAAATACGGCACCGAACTGGAAGTGCATGCTGATATTAATACTAACCCCCGCTTTGGCTCTAATACAGCCTTAAGTGAGGCGATGGGCTACATTTTGAGCATGGGCTTTACCTTTAAGGCTAAACCTGATGCACACGCAGCAAGTTGCTGTGCCAACTACGTGGTATAAAGCCCTTAACTTCTGCTACTTGAGCCCTGTTGTAAATTTTACAGCAGGGTTTTTAATTTTCAGGCTGAAAAGTTAAATATGGAAACCCCAGGCCCAAATGCCAACCCGCAAAATACACCGCAAGCACAAGCGGCAGGCAATGATAGTATCAGCTTTAAGAAAAAGTGGTTGGTATGGCTTGCCATAATAGCGATACTGGTATTCGTGCTGTTCTTTTGGCACCCATTTAAAAGCACGCCTAATTTTGCTGAGCCCAAAGCTAAAGAGCCCACTTATAAGCGCGATGAGCCCAGCAAGCCGCAAATTTTTCAAAGTGATTATGAGGAAAAGATACGCGACCTGATTAACGAGGGAAAAACAGTGGGCGAAATATCAAACGAAACCGGTGTTAGCCGTAAAGAGATACGCCGCATAAAAAAGGAAATGGGCAAAGGCGATAGCGATAACTAGTCGCTGCTGCTGTGGAAAAAAGTTTCCTGATTTCACTGTTGTTTATCTGATTTTCGCATTAGCGTATTATGTTGCTTTCCCTGTTTGACAAACCGGCCCCAATACCTGCAAAGGAGGAGGAACCCATACAACAGAAATTTGAGATTGATGTTGAGGGTGAGCTTATACCTGTACGCATTTTGTTTGAAACGCGCTTTAACAACCGGGTTACCGTTAATAAAAACGGCATACTGCTGCGCATTAACGACCGCCAAACCAAAGAAGAACAGCGCAAACATCTTGACCACCTTTTAAAGTGGGCAAAAGAAAAGTTAGGTGATAAACCGGAGTTACTGGATAGCCTGCCGCAGCGCAAGTATGTAAATGGCGAAGTGCTTAAAGTAGGCACACATGAATTTGTGATTTCCATTTTTTACCAGGATGGCAAACGCAGCAGTGCTAAAATTTTCGGCAACAACATTCTTCTTAGTATAGCCAAGGGCCTAAGTAAGGAAGCCGAGGAAAACACCTCATCGTACCTGGTGGCAAAATGCCTTTGTAAATTTTTTCAGCCTATAATAAGCGAAAGGATACACGACCTTAACAATCGCCTTTTTAAAAAGAACATACAAAGCATTAAAACAAAATATGCCACCAGCTTTTGGGGGCATTGCTCGCATAACGGCCACCTGGTTATTTCTGTACGTTTAATGTTTGCCCCGCCTAACGTTATTGACTACGTATATATTCATGAGTTAGCGCACCTGGTGCATCATGATCATTCACCGCGCTTTTGGAGCGTAGTAGAAAAAGTAATGCCCAACTACCGCAACGCTGAAAAGCATTTAAAGGAGCACCACCTTAAATATTACCTGTAATTAGCCACCGCATTTTTGTAGGCACCCCTTAGCCTGTTGGCGCTCCTGGGGTGAAAGACCGGGATAGTCTACCAGGTTTTTAAGATACTGTGTTGCCTTATCGCAATTGTTCTGACGGAAATACAGAAAGCCGAGATTAAGCTCAATAGTAGGATTATGTGGATTTATTTTGTCTGCAGTGCGGTAATAGTCTATAGCCCGCTCTACATAGCCTGATGATTGGTTGTTGTTCAGATTTATAAAGTACTTACAACATTCTGCTGCGAAAATATTAGCATTCAGGTTTTCCTTATCCAAAGAAAGACACTTATCAAAATTATCGAGCGCAGTAGTAATGTTTTGCTGCTGGAAATAAACTGCACCAAGGCCAAGATAGGCGGGAGCATAATCACTTTGTTGCGCCAGCGCTTGATTATAATATGAAGCAGATGAGCTAAGCAATTGCATCTTTTCCTCTTTCGTCGTAGCCTGCAGCGCCCTGTTATAATAAACCTCACCCAACACCTCCAGCCCTTTATAGGCTTGCTTTTTACTTAAAGCAGAACGTTTTGCATAATCTTCAGCTGCATCCAATCTTCCTATAGTAGTAAAATAAGCAGCAGCTAAATAGTCGGTTTCATCATTATCTGCATCCTCCCCTTTAAAAAGTGGATTGAGTACATGGTTTACTACGGTACTAAGGTTTCCATGCGCTGATGAAGGCAAGGCAGAAAAGACAGCCGGAGAAACTTCACTACTGTCCTTCTTTGGTATAAACACACAGGCAACAGCATCGGCATATGCCAACTTAAAGCGGCTTTCACTATTTAAATAACTATGGATAGCAGCAAACTGCGGACGGTAAAGCACAATACAGTTAAACCTATAAGCTGAATCTAAGCGCACAAACTCTTCAGGATAGGTAATTGCTGTGGCGTACTTATTAAAGAACTCTGAAGGAAAAACATCTAAATCCCGCAGGTCAATAAATGTTTTAAAGTCGGGCTGCAAAGCATACAGCAGATAGGAGGAAGTGAGATAATCGCTGAAGAAAGGGCCCGCAATATGATTGGCATGAATGAAGTTTGCCGCCCCAACCGGATTGTAACTTGTAAATACCTGCAAGCCGAATTTATCGTGGCTGCCGGTCAATTCGTAATACTTATTGCTTACCACTGTTCCGTAAAGCAATAACCCAATAACACTTACACCCCCAAGTACCATGTTAGCCTTGCTTTGCAAAACTTTAAAGCGCGCCCATAAAGCATGTAATGCAAAAACGAAAAGTGGGAAAGTAATTAGTGCCAGAAAAATGATGTTGCGATAAGCCGTTAATGCCAGATACAAGAAAGCAGGCAACAGCAGCAAATACCCAATACCAAAGTGTTCCACAAAGAGCTTCAGCTTACTTTCCTTTGATTTTATATTCCTGAAATGCAGGTACACGCCTATGGCAGTTACCAGCACTATAGCAACCGCTACGTACGAATTGAATTGCCAAAACTCCCTTCGACTAAAGTCAAGCAGTTCTGTACTGAATTTATTTTCGTATACCTGGTTAAGAATAGAAAAGGGGCGCGTGAGCAACTTAACGCCATTTGGGTTTAGCATAAGGCCTAACACTGCCCCTAACAGCAGCATAGTAATCTTAAGCGGTTTATGCTGACGAGTATTCAGTTTTTGTTTTATGGTTAAAACATACTCCATCCAGGCAGCTACAACAAAAACACCTATCATAACAATACCCATACCGAAGGCCTCGTGCATATTGGCCCACAGTATTTGCAAAGGAATTAACCAGAATAAGCGGTTTGAATTTTCGTTTCTATAGTTCAACAACAGAAACAAAAACACAACAGCAAACAAATGGCTGAACATTTCAGGCCTGCCATTAAAACGATACTCAGAAGCAAGCAGGACAAATAAGCAGGCAATAGCAAACAGAATGTGCTTAGGGTTATCATCAACCTTTGCGGTTAAGTAAAGTGCTGCACTTTTTAAAAGAATAAAGAGAATAGCGCAAACCACTATTGCCTGAAGCAGGAAAATAAATTCTGCACCTAAGGTGTGCGTAATAACAGCAGCAAGAACTTCAAAGCCCCATTTAATATTAATCCATTCAGCCCCCGCATAAGTGTAACTAAACACATCCTGCTTTGGCACAGTATGGTTCTGCAGTATCCATTCACCGGTTCTTATTTGCCACCAAAGGTCAGGTTCGCGTAAGCCCTTAATGCTAAAGGCTATAGCTAACAGAAAGCATAGAATAAGGGGAAGCTTATTGAAGTGCTTTTTCAGGCGTGGAAGTTTCCACTAATATAGGTATGTTTTTTATTCAGCGTCGGCCACTACCTCTTCTACTTCAGGCACCATACGCTTCAGCAGGCCTTCAATTCCGCTTTTTAGTGTTATGGTAGAAGAAGGGCAACCACTGCAAGAACCTTGCAGGCTAAGTCGCACTACCCCCTGCTCAAAACTTTTAAACTCAATATGGCCACCGTCCATCTGTATGGCAGGCTTTACATATTTATCTAACAGCTCCTTTATTTTTGCCTCGGGGTCGTTATTAGCTGGGGCCGGGTTTTGCGTTTGTAGTATATCTTTAGGCAACAACGAATCATCCACTGCCTTTTTTCCGCTTTGTAAAAAGCCCTTAACCGCTTCCTTCAACTCAGGTGTAATTTCAAACCAATCGTATTCTGCCTTTTTGGTAATGGTTACAAAGTTGTTGGCTATAAATACACCATTTACAAAGGGTATTTCAAAAAGCATTTTTGCCAGGGCTGAACCTCCTGCTGTTTCCTTGCTGCGAAAGTCTAATTGGAAATTGGGCAGAATATGTTTGTTCGTTACAAACTTCAAACTCTCGGGGTTAGGAGTCATTTCCGTATATATCTCTACTATGCTGTTTGCGTCCATTTTTTCGTAATTGCGGGCACAAATTTAAGCAATACGAACCATTTTGACTGAGGCCGGACTGAAATTGTAATTTAATAACAGCCAATACGTTATAGTTCCATGCTTCAAATTTTGCGGCTTATACCTCTTCTTTTTTTAGCAGCCTGCAAGCCTGCGCAAGTGCAAAAGGGCATTACTACGGTAGCTATACAACCCATAGGCACTATTACCAAAGTGGAAATAAACGTAGCGAGCAAAGCATTGGATTCTGTTTACCATATTAAAGTGGTTGTTTTAGCGCCTGTTGAACCGCCCTCCTCTGCATTCATTAATGTAAAAACCCCGCGTTATAGGGCGGATAAACTTATTGCTTGGTTGGCTGAACGTAAACCCGATAGCGCCGATTACATCATAGGGCTTACAGGTCTTGATATTTCTACTACCAAAACAGATGGATTGGGAAGGACACTGGAGCCTAAAAGCCGATATACCGATTTCGGCATTTTCGGATTAGGCTATTGCCCGGGAAAAAGCTGCATTGTTTCTTCTTTTCGTTTAGGAACGGATAAAGCCTTAGCACAAAGCCGTTTAGCCAAAATTGCGGTTCACGAATTTGGGCACAACCTGGGGTTGCCCCATTGTAAAAATGAAAGCTGCGTAATGGCCGATGCCGTAGAAAAAATTACGACCATAGATGCGGAAGGCATAATGCCGTGTGCAAAATGTAAAAGGCAACTGGGTTTGTAGCGTAAAAATAATTTCAGGCCTGTGGGATGCACCAATGGCTTTATGCCTTACCTTTCTGGAAACTCAGGTTATGAAAAACCCTTACTTATTTATGGCCGCAGTGTTTTGTATGCTGCTATCATCGTGTACAGACTTTAACACCTTTGAAGTTAAGGGGCGCGTAACCGCTACTACCGAATGCAAAGGCACCGTTTTACCACCGTATGATGTTACCGTAGAAATTATAAAGGGGAACAAGAAAATTGTGAATGTAGTAACCACCGATGCTAATGGCCGTTTTGGTTTTGATTTTCCCTGGATAGAGCCAAAATCATCACCTGAAAAATGGCGCATAGTAAGTGTTTATAAGGATAGCCTTCCCATATGCATGAAACCCGAAAGCTGCGATTCTGCAAACAAAAGCTGTTACAACCAGGCAAAGAATAAGGAGTATTACCGGATGGATGAAGCAGCTGAATACACCGTAATGTGTAAGTGCGGAACTGTTTACACCATTGACTTGTTTGATCCCTTTGGTTTGAAAAAAGGTTTCAAAATTCCCGGCCCTGGTTACTATTACCTTCCGCCTTTACCAAAACCGGGAGGCAATCCCGATAGTTTAAAGCCATGGAATCCGGAAACAGATAGCTTTCCGCCTTACAGGCCATGGATTTTGCCGAAGAACGATTAGCAGGTGCAATAAGTTCATTTTGACGGCGTTTCCAACGCATGCAAAACACTTTTTCTTTATCTATTCTAATCTCAATTTTATTGTGTGGTTGCCGTATAGCCTGTAAACAACATTATATACCTGAATCATCATCACCTTATCTCTTTAAATCCGGCAGTTATTGGGTATATAGGGATTCAGCTTATAACACTTTTGATACCCTTTTTCTAGTAGATTATAACTTACAAATTGAGGAAGGATTTTCAAATGTAAAATGTAAAGGTCAGATGTTGACTCAGCGATACTTGGCAACTATAGTAAAAGACACGGATACGATTACATTTTACAGCAGTCCGGTAGGGTTTGAAGTGATGTCGCAGTCCATAAATATACAAGGCAATGTGCTTGACCCTTCAATGCAGGCTGGCCAATGTAATGGTTCGGCAATGTGCGAAGAGCAGGTTAATGGCAGCATGACAATAGGAAGCAACACATTTACAGGGGTTCGCAAATTCCGAACTCAACTTTACCATTACAGCAGTGGCCCTTTTTGCATGGCTGACTTTTATTGGTGCCCTAACATAGGCCCTGTTAAAATTGTTTTGAGTAACGTGCCGCAAACCACTAAAGAGTTATACGAGTGGCAGGTAGCGCAATAGCCGCGTAAAACATAACATCTTTGTATATTTGACGTTTAAAGTTAAACCCCGCAGGTATGCCCTACGGGGCAATTGTATTTTATGAATGTGGAAGAAATAGCAAAGCGGTATATAGGCTCCGCCGGTGTAAATGGTATAGTTGACTATTTAAAAACGGATGATGCAGGCGACTTGCACCTGGCCGGCTTAATAGGTTCACAGGATGCTTTTGTGGCGGCGGCCGTTTTTAAAGAAACGGACTACAACCACTTTTTTATTTTAAGCGATAAGGAAGAAGCCGCTTACTTTCAAAACAACCTAAAGAACCTTTTAGGTAATAAGGATGTCTTCTTTTTTCCAGATTCCTTCAAACGGCCCGGCGATTTTACTGAGCTAAATAACAACAACGTTTTACTGCGCACCGAAACAGTAAACCGATTAAGCAACCCTAACAGCAGAGCGGAACTGGCCGTAAGTTACCCTGAAGCTTTATTTGAAAAAGTAGTGAAGGCCGAGGAACTGCAACAGCAAACCCTGCACTTACGGGTAAACGAAAAGCTGGACGTCGACTTTATGATTGACCTGTTAGTGGAGTTTGAATTTGAACGGGTCGATTTTGTTTACGAGCCGGGGCAGTTCAGCATAAGGGGCGACATTATTGACATCTTTTCTTTCGGCAATGAATTTCCCTATAGGGTTGAGTTGTTTGGTGAAGAGATTGAAAGCATTCGCACTTTTGACCCCATTAGCCAGCTTTCGCAAAAGAAAATTGCGGCAGTAAGCATTGTGCCGAATATTCAAACACACTTTGGTAATGAAAAGAAGGCCAGTGTATTTGAAGTTTTTCCTATAAACACCATTGTTTGGATAAAGGATGCTCAACTGCTTACTGAAGTGCTCGCAAGTTGCCTTGAGAAAGCACAAAAAACCCAACCGCAGATTAAAAAGAACAGGCTGGAACATCCTCATCATCCTTTGTTGGAAGGTGAGCCCGAGGAAATATTCCTTAACACTGCCGATTTTTTAAAAGGCATTTCCCGTTTCAGGATTATTGAAAACGGCAAGAAGTCATTTTTTAAATCAGAAAAGCAACTGCGCTTTAATGCCAAGCCGCAACCATCCTTTAATAAGAACTTTGAACTGCTGATTAAAAACCTGAATGACAACACCGCTAACGGTTTTGAGAATTTGGTATTTGCTGAGAACCCAAAACAGATTGAGCGCTTCTATGCCATTTTTGATGACCTGAAAGCCAATGTAAAATTCTCTCCTATTCCGGCAGGCATACACGAAGGCTTTATTGATGAAGAACTGAAACTGGCCTGTTATACCGACCACCAGGTATTTAACCGTTACCACAAATACAACTTGCGCCAGGGCTTTAGCCGAGATAAGGCCTTACTGATGAAAACGCTGCGCGAATTAAAGCCCGGCGACTATGTAACACACATTGACCACGGCGTTGGCGTGTATAGCGGTTTAGAAAAAATTGAAGTAAACGGACAGTTACAGGAAACGGTTCGCCTTATTTACGCTGGCAACGATATTATGTATGTGGGCATACAATCACTACATAAAATTTCGAAATACGTTGGTAAGGAAGGCGAAAGCCCGCGTGTTAGCAAACTGGGTAGTGATACCTGGAGCAACCTAAAGAAGAAGACCAAAAAGCGTATTAAGGAATTAGCTTTTGACCTTATTCAATTATACGCCAGGCGCAAAGCCGCACGTGGCCACCAATATCCTAAGGATAGCTACCTGCAAAATGAATTGGAGGCCAGCTTTATGTATGAAGATACGCCCGACCAGGCCAAAGCCACTGAAGACGTTAAGCGCGATATGGAAGCCGTATCGCCAATGGATAGATTGGTTTGCGGTGATGTAGGTTTCGGCAAAACGGAAGTTGCAGTGCGCGCCGCTTTTAAAGCTGCCTGCGACGGAAAACAGGTGGCTGTGTTGGTGCCTACTACAATATTGGCACTTCAACATTACAAAGTGTTTAAAGAGCGCCTGAGCGATTTTCCGGTAGAGGTTGATTACCTGAACCGATTTAAAACGGGCAAAGAGAAAAAAGAGACATTACAGAAACTGGCTGAAGGAAAAACAGATATTATAATAGGCACCCACGGCCTTGTGGGAAAAACAGTGAAGTTTAAAGAACTGGGCCTGATGATAATCGACGAAGAGCAGAAGTTTGGTGTTGGTGTAAAGGAAACTTTAAAAACACTGCGCGCTAATGTGGACTCGCTAACCTTAACAGCTACCCCAATACCACGCACTCTCCAGTTTAGTATGATGGGGGCCAGAGACCTTAGTGTAATTAATACCCCGCCACCTAACCGCCAACCTATAACCACCGAATTGCACCCGGTTGACCCTGACCTTATTAAAGAGGCAATTGAATATGAGATATACCGTGGTGGCCAGATTTATTTTGTACACAACCGTGTGCGCGATATAGGCGAAGTAAAAGATATGCTGCTGAAGATTGTGCCCAACATTGATATTGGCGTAGCACACGGCCAAATGGAAGGCGACCATTTAGAGCAGGTAGTAATGAAATTTATTAACCGTGAATACGACCTTCTACTTTGCACTAACATTATTGAAAGCGGTATTGACATACCCAACGCCAACACCATAATTATAAACAATGCCCACAATTTCGGCTTAAGCGACTTGCACCAATTGCGTGGGCGCGTGGGCCGTAGTAACAAGCACGCCTTCTGTTATCTGTTGGCGCCGCCGTTAAGCACCTTAAGCAGTGAAAGCAAGCAGCGATTGAAAACCATTGAAGAGTTCAGCGACTTGGGCAGTGGTTTTAATATTGCCATGCGCGATATGGATATACGCGGTGCAGGAAACTTATTAGGTGCGGAACAAAGCGGCTTTATTGCCGAGATTGGTTACGATGTTTACCACAAAATACTGGATGAGGCCGTGCGCGAATTGAAGCAGACAGAATTTAAAGACCTGTATAAAGATGAAATGGAACGCACACAGGACTATGTGCGCGATTGTGCTATTGAAACAGATTTAGAAATGCTTATACCAAGCAACTACGTATCGAACAATACTGAGCGTATGTTGCTTTACCGCGACCTGAACGAGATTAAGGATGAGCAGGGCTTAAAGGAATTTGACGAACAGTTAGAGGACCGATTTGGTCCTGTGCCGGCGCCGGCGTATGAATTGTTTGATGCCATGCGCATTAAGTGGTTAGCCACGCGCCTGGGCATGGAACAGATAATTATAAAAGGCCGCCAAATGCGCTGCTATTTTGTAGCTAATAAGGAAAGCAGCTTCTATAACTCAAGTGTGTTTGGTAAAATACTGGAATTCGTTCAGTTGCGTAAAGCCGGTGTTTACCTGCGCGAAACCGAAAAATTCCTGGTGCTGAATTTTGAACAGGTGAAGAGCATGAAAGAAGCAGACGAGCGCTTAAAAGATTTAAGCGAGTTTGTTTATGGAAAGGCGGAGTAATCCGCCTGCCTTTAGTTCTTCATAAATCTTTTGCTGTAAACTGAATTGCTATTCGTAAGTCGTAGTACATACATTCCTTCTGCTAAAGAGGAAAGGTCGATGTTAAATGATTTTTGATTTTGTACTGCAGTGTTCAATACTTCTCTGCCGTTAAAATCAATTATTGCCACAGTGGCATCACTTGCATTTTGCAAAGAAACATACAGTGTAATTTCAGCCGGATTAGGATAAACTGAAAGACCCGTTAAGGTATTCTCGCTTATGCCGTTTACCAAGGCTACTTCTATGCCCTGGCTTGTGAAAAAGCATCCGTTGGCATCGGTAACGGTTAAGTCGTAAGTGCCGGGGGCCAGGTTGCTGATAGTTTGTGTGGTGTCTGTATTACTCCAGTTATAGGTGTAAGGGGCTGTACCGCCTGTAGGTGTAGCAGTAATAGTTCCATTAGAACCTGTAGAACCATTCACTGAGGTAGATACTGTAAGTTGTGGCGCATTAATAACCGTTACTGTTGTATTAGCGGTGCATCCGTTGGCATCAGTTACCATTGATGTGAAAGAGCCCGCCGTATACCACACACTGGAATAATTAACGTATGGGGCAACACCTCCGGTAGGTGTAAAATTTACCAACACACTATCGCCATAACAAACTACACTGTTTGAGGGGTTAGCCTGCAAGGCAAGCACCGCAGGTTCAGTAATGGTTATGTTATTTACAAAGTTGCAACCGGCATTATCCGTTATGGTTTGAGTGTAAGTGCCTGCGCAAAGGTTAGCAGCGTCTTGAGTGTTTAATCCATTGCTCCAGTTATATACGAAAGGAGCGGTGCCACCGCTTACGGTAATATCGGCACTGCCGCTGCATCCGCCATTACACAAGGCATTTTGTTGCGTAAGGCTTGCTACTAAACCTGAAGTACTGCTTACTATAGCATTAGCATTAACGGAACAGTTGTTCGCGTCAGTTACAGTATAGGTATAGGTTCCCGGGCTGCTGGGGTTAAAGGTGCCGGTGCCTGTATATGGGCCCGTACCGCCGGCAGCGCTTACCACTATAGTGGCACTTCCCCCACTGCATGGTATAGTATCATTGGTGGCAGATGCTGTAAGTTGAGCAGGTTGAGTTACAGTTACCGTTAATTGTTTACTGCAGTTGTTAGCATCAGTAACCGTATATGTATGCGAACCCGCCGTTGCCGAAAAAGTGCCGGTGCCTGAATAAGGCGGAGTACCGCCACTGGCATTTACAGCAATGTTTACAGAGCCCCCAAAACAGGAAGCTGCAAGATTGGAATTAGTGGTTACCTGTAAAGCAGTAGGCTGAGTTATGGTTGCTGAAGCATTAGCCGTGCAGCCTTTGCTATCCGTTACGGTATAATTATAACTACCTGCACTTAGGTTAGTAGTTGTGCCGCTATAAGAGTAAGATGGAGTACCACCGCTGGCCGTAAGCGTAACTGTTGTAGTGCCACCATTGCATAGTATTGTTCCCGCCGCAGCATTTAAACTTAAAGCAGCAGCCGGTTGGGTTACTGTAAATGATGCAGTAGTGGTTGCGCTGGCAGCATCGGTAACCGTTACTGTATAAGTTCCGGCAGCAATACCGCTAAGGTCCTGCGTAGTGGCACTGTTGCTCCACTGATAGGAATAGCCCGAAGCGCCGCCTGCAGGGGTTAAATTAATAGCTCCTGTTGTGCCTCCAAAGCAGTTAACATTGGTTACTGTTCCGGTAGCTGTTAAAGCAGCGGCTTCGGTAACGGTTAAGGAAGAGCTTCCTGATTTATCCTGTGAATCGCTACTGTTGCCGTTAACAGCATCGCCGGCTGCGTAAAACACTACGGCGCCGGTTCCAGCAGCCGGTGCGGTCCAACTCATATTAAATATATTGCTTGAGCTTACTCCGTTATGCTCGCAGTAGGTACGGCCGGAATAGGTTCCTGAAGTAAGCGTCTTCTTTTTTACGTTACTGGCCAGGTTGCTATATGTATCGGACAAAGGTGTATTACCTGTTTGCTTAAACCCTGTTAACTGAAAGCCATAACCCGCAGGCGAGCCAGAAGTGTGGTTTATCGTAACGCGCAAATCGTATAAGGTGCCCGGGGTATAAGAGGTAACCGCATTAGTAGTGCCCGCTGAAAAAAGTTGTATGGTTAAGCTAACTGTGCCGAAACTTCCGCCGCTGTGGCAACTACTACAGGTAGTAGTTTCACCGGGGCCGCCGGTGTTGCCCGTATTTTTAGAAGAGGCCCTTCCCGCAGCGTTTGACATTAATATTACCCACAAACAAACAAGGCTAAAGCCTATCCCTATAACTTGAATTCTTTTCATAGAACAAAGGAGCGTTCAAACCTTATAGTTTAAAAGCACTAATACAAACAAGCAATAAGATGTATATGAAAAGAAAAGCCGGTAGTTAATGAAAACCACCGGCTTATGAACCCCACCCTAGATAAAAGTTTACTGGCCTAACAGCTTGTATAAAGCGTCCAGGTTAGGTGCCAGAATTATTTCGGTTCTTCGATTACTGGTTTTGCCGTCCGGCGTGTCATTAGTAGCCACAGGATGGAATTCTCCACGACCTGAAGCGGTTATCCGGTGCGGGTCAACCCCGTAATCCTTTGTTAGTATTCGTACGATTGAGGTTGCGCGGCTTACGCTTAGCTCCCAGTTATCTTGAAATTTTGATGTTTTAATAGGCACAGTGTCAGTATGCCCTTCAATCATCACAGTTATATCAGCTGTATTGTTTAATACCATGGCCAGCTTGCCTATGGCCATTTTGCCCTTAGGGTCTACTTCAGCACTTCCTGACTTAAACAGCAGCTTTTCCTGTAACGACACATATACCTTACCATCCTGTATATGCACTGTTAATTCATCGGGCTTAAAGTTTACCAAGGCATCGGCAATAGACTTTTTAAGCTTGTCCATTACATCGCGCTGCGATTGGATTAAGTCCTGTAAAGCTTTTAACCGCTGTGCCTGCTCGGCTATGGTCATTTTAGAAGTCTTAGAAACATTCTGCAGGTCTGCCGAAATATTTGCATTCTGCGCTTCTAAGGACGATTTATCTGATTCAAGGCCACGTATTTTAGCATTGGCCTCATCTAAACTTGAATTGCAGGTGTTAAGGCTTTGGTGCGTGCTGCTGCTATCCTTTTGCAAACGCATTACGTTCGCTTCTGACATTCTATACTTGCCTTTGGTAACGCAAGAATTCAAGGTAACCAAGCCTGCAACAGTTATACAAAAAAAGAGAATGGAAAAAGGTTTCATCAATTCAATTTGCCTGAAATGTCCTCCCAAATCCGTACCAATAAGATTTAGCTTACCGTTTGTCGATCCAGCGGCCGGGCGTTTCCATCAAATTATGCGCAACGTAGTAGTCCACCATTTCTTCAACGGCTTGCTTAAACGTACGGCGGTGGGCATAGCCTATTTCCCCAATGGCAGCGCTGCTGCTATAGTAGGAAAGCCGGCAGCCCGGTCTTACCGCATCGCGGCTTAAAAGCATTGGTTTATTAAACACTTTACTAAAGTGTTCTGAAAAAAAAGCAGCGGTTAAAGCAAGCCATTCCGGGATAATAAATGCCGGGGAGCGGAACTTTTTATTGGGGAACTTATTACTCAAAACGCCCGTAATAATCTCACACATATTCTTCAAGGTGCGGTTATCATTTTCCAAACCCGAAAGAATATAGAGCGAACCTTTAGCTGCCCGCTCCATAGCCAACACCTGGCCTTCGGCAACATCCATAATATGGGCAAAGGGTAAGCCGCCCGCAGTGGTTACGGGCATTTGGTTTCGGTAAAGCGCCAGTATATACATGCCGTTACCTATTAAACAATCGTAAGGGCCAAACATGGTACCCGGAAAAAGCGAAGTAATATTTAAATCAAACCGCTTCACATAATCATTCACCAACTCCTGCGCGGCAAGCTTAGAGTCGTAGTAACAAATACCAATGCGCTTAACCCAATCTGTTTTATCCAATCGTGCCTCTTCAATAAACTGTAATACTTCTTCAGCTGATTTAAAAGAATGAAGGGCCGGCTTATTAATGTAGGGATTTGAGTTATCGAAATTACCGATGCTGCCTTCCGGATTAGGAACCGCCAGCGCGTTAACGGTACTGGTATAGCACATTTTTTCAAAGGTAGCGCTGGCCTTTGCTGCCTCCATAATATTGCGTGTTCCTTCAACATTCACCAACCACTGCAATTTTTTCTGACGGGGATCGAAGGTGGTTAAGCCTACTGTATGAAAAACCAATTGCACACCGCGCATGGCTTCATTTACCTCAACTGCGTTTAAAATGTTTCCGGCAACCCAATCAAGTCCATCAATATCAGCTAATGATTCAGTAGGGCTATTGGCCAGGTAAAACACACGAATATCGGCCGGTGAAATTTTTCTATCATTCACCAAATGGTGAATAATAGCGGAGCCAAGGTGGCCCGTGCCTCCGGTAACTAAAATCTTTTTGCCTTGGATGTTAAGCATTCAGTAAATCAAAGTTATTCCAGCCAAAACCAATATCCTCATAATCGCGCCCGTCGATATTAACTTTCGCCGGTTGCTGAAATTGAGGTTTAAACCGGGAATAAAAATGAGCCGCAGGGTTATCTTTTAAAACAAATACGCAAAACGATTTAAAGCCTGACTGCTGCAAATGTTTAACAGCGGATAGAAAGAGAGCCTTACCATATCCTTTGCCATGCTGTTCTTTTAAAAGATATAGAGCGTACACTTCGCCCTCATAGCTTTTAAGCTGATGGATAGCCTTACCACCTGAAACGTAACCAACTATCTTTCCGTCCTGTTCAATAAGCAGTGTAAAGGAGTGTTCGTTTTGCGTACTAAGTATGCGTTTCCATTTCCTTTCATAATGGTCAATGGATAGGCTATCGAGATAGGCGTTATCAATTAAGCCGTGATAGGTTTCGTTCCAGGATGTAAAATTGACCAGCGCAATACCTGCGGCATCGTCTATTGTAGCCGGTCGTACGGATGCATACATTCACTGAAATTGCGGATTTTTCGCAGTAGGGCCAACTTTCGCACTTGTCTAAAAATTCTACCTTCGCCCCGCTTAATTATAATAGTGGCCAAACCCCGGAATATAATAATGATAGTAGCGGATAGCCTCCGCTTTGACTCCTGCTACCAACCGGGGCCGGGTGTTCCTTATCTTGAACAAAATGCAGCGCAGTTTATTAATGCGCGTTCATCGGGTTGCTGGACGCTGCCTGCCACATCCTGCTTATTTACAGGTTTATTACCGCATGAGCACGGCGCTACCTCACAAAGCCGCTGGCTTAAAAATGAAGTGCCAAGCTTGCCTGAGAAGCTGAAAACCGCAGGTTATAAAACCATACAGGTAACCGCCAACATGGTTACTACCGATATATTTAATGTTGCCAAGGGTTTTGATGAAGTACATAAAACATGGCAATTTGTAGATACCCGCCACCCATGGTTGCTGCGTATGGTGCTTTCAGCCAACCGCCTGCGCATACGCCGAATGTTTTTGAAACCCAAGGACATTGTATTTGATAAATTAAGCGAGGACTTGCGCCAGGGTATTATATGGGCGCAGAAAACCGCACAGGATGCTTTTATAAAAGCCAAGCAGTTAATTGATGAAAATAACGCCAAGGGGCAACCGGTGTTTATGTTCATCAACTTAATGGAAACCCACTACCCCTACCACATTGCTGATACGTTTACCCTATTAAGCAAGGGGTTGTTAAATAAGTTTCATGAGTGGCAGGTGCTGTATCATTACTTGTCGCAAAGCTTTTTAAAAAAGGATAACAGCTTTATTACTCAGGCCGACCTTGAATTACTACGCGAAAAGCAGAAGTTATCGTGGAAACTGATACGCGATGATGTAGATCTTTTTTGCAAGGAAATGCACCAGGGTAAGGATAACCTGATGATTTTTTGCAGCGACCACGGCGATAACTTTGGCGAGCAGGGCTGGCAATACCACTTTAGCAATGTAACGGATGGTGGTAACCGCGTGCCCATGTTTTGGTTGGACCATGAAAACCCTAAGGGCGAAACGAAGAACTACAACGTTAGTTCGCGCTTTGTGCACTATGATATAGTACGCGCGGCGGGCATACACGAAAACGATAACACCATATTGCAGGAGCGTGAAAACAACTTGCCCGTATTGCAAAGCTTTTGGTACGATAACGAAGGCCATACTATGGATAAGTACAAGTACAATCAAATGGCGTTTATTGAAGGCGATAAACGTTTCGTACTGCGCGCGGGTAAATGGATGTATGCACCGGTAAAGGGTGCCGGGCTGGAGCCTACGTTTGAATTTGTAGAACATGGCTTCAATCCGCTTGAAGCTATTAACCTGCCTGCAGAAAGGAAAAAATACCTTGAGGAAAACATCCGCAACTTTTCTGCGTTCTCAGAAAAGATAATGAACAAAGGGAAATGATGAATATTGAGGAAGTACGGGAGTATTGCCTCAGTAAAAAGGGGGTAACCGAGGAGTTTCCTTTTGATGAAGACACATTGGTTTTCAAGGTGATGGGCAAAATGTTTCTACTTACCAGCTTGACACACCGACCATTTAGAGTTAACTTGAAAATGAGCGTGGAACTGGTTGATGAATACCGTGAAAAATATGCAGATGTTCAGCCCGGTTACCATATGAGTAAAAAGATGTGGAATTCCGTTTATTTTGACAGCGGTAACATACCCCGCAAGGAGTTAATTTGGATGATTAACCATAGTTATGAAGAAGTGGTACGGGGATTGACCAAAAAACTACAACAAGAACTAAAGGAATTGGAATAATGGATTTGATACTGTCTATAGCATTTTGTTCGGCACTATATCGTACAGCACGCAACAAGGGAATTTCGCCCTGGCCTTATATTTTAAATTATGTAGGTGCCGTTTTGTTAGTATGCTTTTTAATAGCATTTACAATAACGTCCATGTTTGGCCGTAATGCGTTGGAAACTGAAGAAGGCATGCGCAATGCATTATACTTTGCGCCCATCTCAATAGGTTTTGAAATTTTTCTTTACCTCTACTTCCGCAAAAAGCTGAAGAAGGCCAAATTGGTGGAAGAAGAAAAGGACGACTATAACTCCCCTCCTCCCCCTCCTAAAAAAGATTTATCCTATTTCCGCTAATAGCAGATTGGCAATTGCTATACCGCTAAAGCTGTGTAAGTTTACACAGTGTTAGATTATTTAATTGTTGGGCAGGGTATTGCCGGCAGCCTTGTAGCCTGGTTTCTTAAAAAGGAGAATAAGACCTTTGCTGTTATTGATAGCGGCACACAAGGCGCTTCGTCAACAGTTGCTGCAGGGCTTATTAACCCCATTACCGGTAGAAAATATAACACCACCTGGCTGGCTGAAACCTTACTACCCTTTGCTGAAGCAACCTACCGGGAAATAGGAGAAGCCCTTGGCGAATCTATCTATGCTCCCATTCCCTTGTATCATTTGTTCGATTCCGTAAAGGCGCAAAATGATTGGAGTGTGAAATGCGGCACAGCTGCCTACAATCAGTTTTTAGCACAACAGGAAATAACGTACCTGGATAAAGAAAAAGTAAACAACGCTTACGGAAGCTTTGAGGTAAGCGGGGCAGCCCGCATACAGGCGCTTAAGCTTAACCAGCTAGTGAGGCAATGGTTATTAAAAACAGCTAACCTTATTGAAGAGCGTTTTGATTACAGCGCTCTGCAACTAAACGGGCAGCACATTAGCTATAAAGGCATTGAAGCGCGTATGCTTATCTTTTGCGAGGGCGCCGGCGGGTATCAAAATCCTTTCTTCAATTTTATTCCTTACCAGTTAGCCAAAGGTGAGGTGCTGATAGTACGGATTAAAGATTTTTATAACGACCGAATAATTAAAGGTGAAGTAGGCATTGTGCCCTGGGATGGAGAGGATTTGTTTTATGTGGGCGCTACCCACCACTGGGAGTTTACTAATGCCCTGCCAAGCGAAAGAGGACGTAAGGAATTGGAAGATGGTCTTCAATTAACCATTAAAGCTCCATATGAGGTTACTGAACACCGCGCAGCTATTCGCCCCTGCGTTACCGGAAGACGGCCTTTTATTGGCAAACACCCGCTGCATCCGCAACTTGCTACTCTAAACGGGCTGGGCACTAAAGGGTTCTCGTTATCTCCTTATTTTGCTAAACAGTTAATAAGCCATTTAGAGCATAACAGCCCTCTAATGCCCGAAATAAATATTGCCAGAGCATTTAAGGTTTAAGCGGGTATTCGTTGTGTCAATCCGCGGATATTTATAAACTTGCCGTATGATAAAAGCTACCGTAAACGGTAAAAAAGAATTTAATGTAGGCGAGGCCGAACTGGATGGCAAAGCCGTTGAATGGGATATTATAGAAGTGCGCGAAAACACTTTTCATATTCTTAAGGATAACAAGAGTTACAACGCCACCCTGATAAGCTTTAATGCCGAAGAAAAAACCATGGTGGTAAACGTAAACGGCAACGATTACGAGATAAGTATTAAGGACAAATACGATTTGCTGTTACAGCAGTTGGGCATATCGGCAAAATCGTCATCGGCCGTGCAAAGCATAAAAGCGCCTATGCCGGGCCTTATTATTAACGTGGTAGCTAAAGAAGGCGACGAGGTAAAGAAGGGCGATACGCTTTTAATACTGGAAGCCATGAAAATGGAGAACGTATTAAAAAGCCCGCGCGATGGTGTAATTAAAAAGGTAAAAGCTGAATTGAAGCAAACGGTTGAAAAAAACCAGGTGCTTATTGAGTTTGCGTAATAACAGAATGGTCATATTCTCAAATTAAACTAAGGATGTCTCAAAATTTAGGAACAGGTTCAAGAATACAGCACCCGAAATTCGGCAAGGGGGTTGTGGTAGATGTGGATGCCGATTATTACACCATTTGGTTTAGAGATGGTAATGCTACACGCGGTATTGCCCGCGATTTTGTAGGCATGGAAGTACTGGAAGCTACTGCTGCCGAATACGTACCAATAACCCTGCGCGATATTAAAGAAGCCGTTAACGAATTGCTGGAAGAAAAAAGCGATATACAGGAAGTAGTTGCCATGGGGCAGAAATGGAACCGCGGGGTAATGATTTTAAAACCGGAGGACACCAGCCTTCAACCGAAAGAGATTCCCATTGAATCGTTCTTTCATAAAATAGTTATGCTGCGCGACCGCCTGCGTGTAATGGAGCAAAAGATAAATGCGCATAAGCTATTAACCGATGAGGATAAAATAGAAATGCAGCAATACATTACCCGTATTTACGGTTCGCTTACCACCTTTAATGTATTGTTTAAGTATACCGAAGACCAGTTTAAAGGCACGGGGGAGAAATAATTTAAAAAGATGATTTGCTGATGTGCAGATGAGTAAAAGCTTTCAGTTAAAGGTTACAAATCTGCATTGGCTTGAAGGCGTTGACAACCGCGATGATTATTGCGCGCACGGCATAGTGTCACTTACGATAGGAAATATTCTACATATAGATACTGCTGAACCTTATTGTGTAAGCGCTGCTGCGTTACTATTACTTCGATCCTTAGATAACGGACACAAGGCGAACGGCCCTATTCAATTAATACCACATTGCGGACATACCATGTGGTTTGATGAGCATGCCTACCGTAGATTATTGTTAACGGGTTGCAATACAGGCATTGATTGGGCAGTTGAAATAAAAGACGATAAAGTGAGTCACGGTTTTGAAAATAAAACAGCTCTATCTTCTTTTGAAGAATACAAAAACGAAGTGCTCGGATTTAGTGAGGCCGTTTTAAATTTTTATGCAACAAGTTTGCCTAAGAATAAAAGCGACAATGAAATAGAACGAAAAGGATACGAACTATTCATTTCGGAATGGCAAAGCTTGCATGACAAGTTGAATAAAATTTAATTCTATTCAACTTTACATTGCCTTATCATCTACTCCATCAAGGTAGGTCTTTATCTCCGAGAACAGCGGCTCATATAAATTAGTATCGAAAGGTGATTTTAGGTTAGCCAGCTTAACCAGGTTAAGGAAGCTATCGCTACCACCTGCTTTGCATAAGCGCAGGTAATCGGCCCATGCGCTTTTAAAATCGTTGCGCGTTTTGCTCCAAAACTGAAAAGCACACAACTGCGCTAAGCAATAGTCGATGTAGTAGAACGGGTTTTTATAAATATGGCTTTGGCGCTGCCAAAATCCGCCGCTCTCAAGGTAGTCGTTACCATCATAATCCACCCATGGGCGGTATTTTTTCTCTAACTGCAACCAGGCATTACGGCGTTCAGCAGGGGTCATTTCAGGGTTTTCGTAAACGATGTGTTGAAACTCATCAACCGCTACGCCATACGGTAAAAACAGTATGTTGGAGGTAAGGTGCACAAACTTGTATTTGTCAGTATCCTTACCGAAAAACAGATTCATCCACGGGTAGGTTAAATGCTCCATGCTCATACTGTGTATTTCGCAGGCTTCGTACGTAGGCCAGTAATATTCTTCAACCTGAAAATTGCGGCTTTCATAACACTGAAATGCATGGCCTGCTTCGTGCGTAAGCACATCCACATCGCCAACAGTACCGTTGAAGTTTGCGAAAATGAAAGGTGCCCGGTAATTCTGAAACATGGTGCAAAAACCACCTGATGCCTTTCCTTTTTTATTCACCAGGTCCATTAGGTCGTTATTCACCATAAAATCAAAGAATTCCTTGGTTTCAGGTGAAAGCTCAGAATACATTTTTTGCCCGTTGGCAACAATTTCTTCCGGTGTACCTGTTGGTTTGGGGTTACCTGAATTAAAGTTGTGTCCCCAATCGTATAGCTTCAGCTTTTCTACCCCAATACGCTGGCGCTGACGTTCGCGCAAAGCGGTAGCCATAGGCACTACATACTTTAATATCTGTTCACGAAACCCTGCTACCTGCGTGGCATTGTAATCCGTACGGCCAAGGCGGTAATAAGCAAGCTCTACAAAGTTTTTATAGCCCAGCTTTTTTGCAATGGCATGGCGAAGTTTAACCTGCTTGTCATAAATTTCATCAAGCTTATCGCGATGCTGCGCAAAAAAACTCCACTTGGCATCATACGCCTTTTTGCGAATGCTGCGGTCAGTGCTTTCGCTAAAAGCCTCTAACGCGCTCAGGTTCATTTTTTCGCCATTAAAATCAATTTCAGCGCTGGCAATAAGCTTCACATATTCAGTACCCAGCTTATTCTCTTCTTTTAAATCTTCAATTATGCTGGTGTCAAATGTTTTAAGGTTAACCGCTGCTATATTGAACAACTGCTGACCAAACTTTTTTTGCAGTTCCGGCTTAAAACGGCTGTTGCCTAAGGACTTATAGAATTTGGTATTCAGGTCCTTAATTACCGGCTCATTGGCATCAAAATATTCCTGCTCCTTTTCGTAGTAAACATCCTGGGTGTTAATGGAATTGCGAACAGAGGCCAGGGAAGAATAGGTTTGAAAATCCTTTTTTAATTCATTGATTTCAGCCAATGTTTCAGTTTGGTTTTCAGCAGATTGCGCACTTTCAAACTTCACTAACAACTCGTTAAAGCGTTTTTCAATTTCGCTTATATCGGGCCGCTTATATTTCATTTCAGAAAACTTCATGCTTTAAATTTTAAGCCGCAAAGGTAGAAAAGTGCCCCATACAGGCATCCACAGATTTGGGGATTATTCTGCTACCGGGGTATAGCCTTAATAGCTGTTAATTTTAAACCCGAAAGGGGCGTTTGCTGTTAACCTATAAACCAAACCGTTGTAAGGCCCGTAGCTTTATTTCGTCTACTAAACATGAAGAAACCAATTTCGCATATTCTTGTAATCTGTTCGTTGCTTGTTTCCCTTACAAGCTGCGGACAAAAGAATTCAACCACAAAAAAAGAAGGGGCCAAACAACTTACCATGAGTGATGCAACAAAACTGGATACCATAACCTTAGGCGGCGGCTGTTTTTGGTGTACAGAGGCTATTTATCAGCGCCTGAACGGCGTAGTATCGGTAACCAGCGGGTACAGCGGGGGCAAAATTGCCAACCCCACCTACCGCGAAGTTTGCAGCGGATTAACCGGCCATGCTGAGGTGGTTCAAATTGTTTTTGATACCACTAAAGTAAGCTTAGCTGAGGTGCTGCAGGTTTTCTTTAAAACACATGACCCCACTACGCTTAACCGCCAGGGAAACGATGAGGGAACGCAATATCGCTCCTCTATTTTTTATCGCAATGAAGAGCAGCGCAAGGTGGCAGAAGACATTAAGAGCGGGCTTGATAAAAGCGGGGCATTTAATGACCCTATAGTAACGGAGATAGTGCCTTTTACCGCCTTTTATAAGGCGGAGGACTACCACCAGGATTATTACAATCAGAATAAAAATTCCAACCCGTATTGCACCTATGTTATAGTGCCTAAGGTTGAAAAATTTGAACACTATTTTAAAGATAAACTGAAGAAATAATTGGTTTTTGGTGGTGCCGCTCCTGTAAAGGGGCGGCATTGTTTTTTATGCCTGTGCCGGCGGGTTTGTTATTTACTAAGGCAATTCACATCTTTGGGCGAAACACAGAGGCATGGATAGGCTGGTAAAGCTTAATGACAGAACGTTTAAGCTATATAAAAGTGAGTCGGAAATACTGCAGGCCATTAAGGGCGTTGCTAACCGCATTAATAACGATTATATAGGCAAGCGGCCTTTGATTGTGCCCGTATTAAACGGCGCCTTTATGTTTGCTGCCGACCTGATGAAAGAACTGAAGCTGGACTGCGAATTGAGTTTTGTAAAATCATCAAGCTACCACGGCACAAACAGCACAGGTAATGTTACTACACTGATTGGCCTAAACACCGACCTTAAAGACAGGCACGTAATTATACTGGAAGATATTGTAGATACCGGAACAACGCTGGCGCGTTTAATACCGGAGTTTATGAGCAAGGAACCTGCCTCTTTAAAAATTGCCACCTTGTTGTGGAAGCCAGCTGCCTTGGTAAACAATATAAAAGTGGATTACGCAGGCATTGAAATTCCCAATGATTTTATTGTAGGGTATGGGCTGGACTATGACGGCCTTGGCCGCAACCTGCGCGATATTTACCAGGTAGTTGCTGAAGGCGAAGTGGCCTCTTAAGCATGAAAAAGGTTGTAGTAGTTGGCGCAGGCGCTGCAGGTTTTTTTGCGGCGATTAACTGTGCGGAAAAGAATCCGGATTACGAGGTTCTCATCCTTGAAAAATCTCCAAAATTTTTGGCCAAAGTAAAAATAAGCGGTGGCGGCCGCTGCAATGTTACGCATGCCTGCTTTGATGCACGCCAACTGATAAAGAATTACCCGCGGGGCGAAAAACAGTTAATGGGGCCCTTTACCCGTTTTAATCCAACGCATACCATTGACTGGTTTGCGGCCAGAGGTGTTGAGCTGAAAACTGAAGAAGACGGACGCATGTTCCCTACTACTGATACATCGCAAACTATTATAAACTGTTTTTGGAATGAAGCCCGCCGCCTTGGAATAAAGGTAGAAATGCAATGCGGTGTTGAAGGTTTAGCCCCTATAGCCAACGGCTGGAGCCTTGAAACCACCAACGGTTATATAAACGCAGATGCAGTATTGATTACTACAGGTGGAATTGCGCAGGTATGGCGTATGCTGCAAAACCTTGGGTTATCCATAATAGAGCCTGTGCCTTCGCTGTTTACGTTTAATATTAAAGATGCACGCATAAAGGGTCTTGAAGGGGTATCAGTGCCTATGGCGCAGGTAAAAATTAAAAATAGCAAACTAAGCGCTGAAGGGCCCTTACTTATTACACATTGGGGGTTGAGCGGGCCCGGTATTTTAAAGCTCTCGGCATGGGGCGCCCGCGAACTGGCTGCAATAAACTATCAATTTGATATAGAGGTTAACTGGACGGGTGATAAAACCGTTCAACAAGTTACTGAAACGCTTAAGCAGTATAAACAACAGCATCCCAAGCAAACCGTAGGCAAGCACAATCTTTTTGGTTTGCCCGCCCGCTTATGGATAGCATTAGTAACTGCCGCGGGAAACGAAGCAACACTAAACCAAAACTTTGCTGACCTTTCGAATAAAGTAATTGAGCAGATTGCAGCAATGATAGCCGCCGGCCAATTTAAGGTAGAAGGTAAATCAACGTTTAAAGACGAGTTTGTAACCGCCGGCGGAGTAGACCTAAATGAAATTGATTTTAAAACCATGCAGAGCAAAAAACATCCCGGCCTTTACTTTGCAGGCGAGGTGCTGGATATTGACGCCATTACCGGGGGCTTTAACTTTCAGGCAGCGTGGACTACCGGGTGGATTGCTGGTCAGTCTGTTTAAGCAGCTGCCTTTGCCAACGGCCCGTTATAAACCATGCAGCGCCAAAAGGTGCAATGCCAATTAACAGTATAGCCAATAGCCAACCTCTTACTGTAAGGTGATAGCTAAAACAGCGGTCGTAATCTCTTAGCAATTGTCTTAAGCTTATATGTTCATCATGCGACATAAAGCTGCAGTCCTCGTTGGCATCTGCTTTAATTACAGCCTCCACAGAAAAAAGCGGGATCCTGCTTTCCGCAAAAAACACACCTACAAGCACAAAGAAAAAAGCGCCGAGTGCAATAGCTGAAGCCAACCTGCTATTCATAAAACCTTTCATTCAATAATCAATTTATCCGCCGGGCTGCTCAGCAGGTTGAACGCCGGTTTCAGGAAGATACCTATCCAATATAGCGGTATAACGGGCTTCGGCATGCAGATTATTAAGGTCGGGGTCAGCTTCAATATGTTTGCGGTCTGCATGCATTAAGCCCGCCGTTTCGTGCGCTAAACTCTGCTCTAAAAAATCCAGGGCCTTATTTAATTCTCCCAACAAAGCATAACAGCAGGCAAGGCTGTAATCAGCAATGTGTGCTGCTGCGGCATTAGCCCTTTCCAGTTTTTCTATAGCCTCTAACAAATACGGTTTATACCCAGTTTTAGTATAAAGCTTCAGTAGTGCCGTTCCCCAATTAGTAAGTGCATGATAAAAGTCGGGCTTTAAGTTTACTGCCCATTCAAACTTCTCAATACCCAACCGTAACAATTTTTCATCGCAATTACGCTCAAGCCCAAGCCTTACTAAATCCGTACCCCAATTATAGTAACCGAATGAGTTATCGGGCACCAGGGCCAATGTTTCAGTATATAAACGGTCGCCTTCAGCAGGGTCATCCTGTTTAAACGCTTCATCAGCCAGATAGGAGTACGCCCTTGCCAGGTGCTTAACGGCTTCCCTTCCCCCGCTTGTCATAATCTCCTCTTTGCGTCCTACTACTTCGCGGTACTTCCCTTGCAAAATCAGCGACATCAATTCCGTTTCCAGCTTACTCTCTGAAAGATTTTTCAGGTTACTGCGCAACGTTTTAACATCGCCTTTTTCCACCAGCTCAATGGCGGTATCTATTTTGTGCAAGGGCTGCTTTAATAAATCGAAGTTCTGAACGCCACCGCCATCATCAAATTGTAACGTACCTATGTTATTTAGTATTTCGCGCAGGTAATCAAAGGGTCTGTCAAAAAAGGAAGCCGGAGTCAATTCCAGTTCGTTTGCCAGTTCGCGAAAGAACCCATCAGCGCCGTAGCTGTTTACATAACGCACAGAATCTTTTACACAAAGTTTTTCTCTTACATGTTTGGGGGCATCTTCTGACTTATAACCCACCCAATGTAAATCGCTGCTAAAGCGGGGCACCTCACACAGTTCTTCAAAAATAAAATCGCACAGCCCGCTGTATCCTACTACTAAAAAGAAATGCTTCCGCAGCAAATCGTTAAGCAACATTTTAAAGTACTCTCCCGGTTGCCTTAACTCTTCGGTTGTATTCAACATAAGGAAGGAATGACCCTGCCCGTGCAGATAGAATATATTGGGAAAAAGAATAGAATCGGAAACATAATTGCGCGTATTGGCCAAATCATACACATAAGTGTGATGATTAAACAAGGCCATTGTTTTAACCAGCAGGGGGTCGAAGTTGGTGGTTAGCACCGTGTTTACATAGCCTTCCTTAATAAGCATGCCTATATATAAATGCGCCAGGTTAATTTTTGCGGAATTGATATAAGAGCGCAGATATTCCTCACGTTGCTTGTACGTAAGGCTTTTCATTAATACGTTGTATTCGTTGGTCTCTTCATTTAAGCGCACATCTTCAAAGCGGTAATTATAACGAGGGTCGCCTTTTAACTCCGTTACCATTTTAGAGGCAAGGGGTATACCTGCGGAGGCAGAAATGCCTGCACCCACCAACAAAGCAGTTGAGCGGCCTTCCTCCTTAAGCTGGCGCATATGCCGGGCTATGGATTTAATCCGTGTGGTTTGAAAATCAGTCATCGCAGTCCTAATGCGAAAGATAGGCAATATTGCTAATTACTACAGTAGTTACTGTAGAGTAAATTATAAATAGCGTTAAGTCCTGTTTCTGCTTCGGTGGTCTGTATATTACATAAGATAACCATGGCCCTATTCTTCTTTTCAAAAACACAGGCCTTAGATAAAAAGCTTCCGGGGTTACCGTAATTATATGTGAAGCGCTCCCCTGTGCTATCCACAGCATTAAACCAGCCCACTGAAAAGGAGGGCAGACCAAAGTGAAGAAATTCGAACTCCTTTTGCGATAACAATTTAGAATGCCCGCGAAGTCCGCGTAACTGCTCCTGCATAAATTTTACATACTGCGGTAAGCTGATATTTAAGTTACCGGCGGCCTGCAGCCAATTTAGTTTTTGATTTTGCTTTGGGGCTTCAGGTATGTAATTATCAGTGTGCCCCCACGGCTGCATAGTGTCGGTAACGTTCGGTGCGCCAAAACCAAAATCAATTTGAAGAGAGTCATTTAACTGCTGAACCAACTGTTCATAGGTTTTACGCGAAGCTTTCTCCATCATTAATGCAGCTGCCACATAATCGGGGTTGGAGAAGCATACCTCTTTTTTGCAGATGGGTTTTTGCTTTAAAATCCATTGTATGAAATGGTAACGTTGTTCACGCTCATCGCCTTTAAAATCTCCTTCGTGCGGTACTTCATAGGTATATGTATAGGGAATAAAAGGTGTACGGAAACTTAGCAAATCCAAAAGTGTGGGCTTGCCATATCGTCCTTTTGCCAAAGATTTAAGCTCGGGAAACAAATCAAAGAGCCCGGTATTCCAGCTTAGCACACCTTTTTTAACCAACTGCGCTGCCAGCAAACCGGTAACAGCCTTTGTGTTTGAGCCAATTCTAAATCTATCATCAGGCTGTGCTTTAAAATCGGTTCCTGCCCGCTGAACCCCTATAACGTGTAAATCAAAAACACTATCCTCAGAAACTACCGTGTAGGCCAGTTCAGGGATATGGTAAGCAAGGCGCAGGCTATCTACTTTTGCAAGCAAACTCTGCGCCGACAAGCTTGTTGCCAAAGGCCAGCAAAAAGTAAAACACAATACTATACAGCGCATAAAAACCGTAGGATATTCGCGAAAAATCAAACTTAGTAATTAAACTTATTTAACCGCGCCGGCACAAGTTCACTTACTATCTTTAGCGTACATGAAAAGGCCCTGGCTTTTTAAAATTTGCTTTACTGCAGTTCTAATTCTGCTGCTTGCCTTTGCTGCATGGCACATTGCCGGCCTGGAATTTGCAAACCTCACCGCTGAGGAAATTACAATTGGTATTTACTTTTTTGGTATTCCGTTTTGTATAATAGGCGTGGTTATAAGTTCTATTAAACGCGGTGACCCCACGGCGTCAATTGTTATAAAACTAATGGGTGGTGCCGCCCTAACACTTGTTTATCTTTTCGCCTTTACTATGTTTTTATTTGCAGACATGTGCTCCTACAGCACCAGGCAAATACTTTATATTAATAAGAGCAATAACGAACGCCAAATTGTTGTGCGCGATTTTGGTTGCGGCGCTACAGATAGTTCACCGGCAAGTATTCATATACAGGAAGTGCAAACCATTGCAGGCTTATTTATGAAAGTGCGTGAGGCAGACACCACTGCACTTAACAAAAGCGAATGGATACCTTTTCAGTAACCGCTGTAATTACAGCATTGTTGTAGGGCAAACGTAATCGGTAATTTTAAACTTGCCTGATTGCTTAATAGCATTAAAACCGCCATCGACGTTAATCAAGTTATCGTAGCCTTCGGCCTTCAATATAGAAACAAAGGCCATAGAGCGGTACCCGCCGGCACAATGCACATAATAGGTTTTATTCTTGTCAATTACCAGGCGGCTATCATCAATGTAATCCAATGGTGCGTTAACTGCGCTTACGATATGCTCGCTGTCAAACTCGCTTTTCTTACGAACGTCAAGTATATTGATATTGGGGTCGTTTGCCTCTGCCGCCGCAAATTCTTCAGCGGTTATTGACGGCACCGAATACATTTCATAGCCTTCTGCTTTCCATGCCTCAACACCGCCTTTTAAATAACCAATGCAATTATCGTAACCCACACGGGCAAGGCGTATAGCTACTTCTTCCTCGCGGCCGGGCTCGGCTACAATAACAATGGCCTGCTGAATATTTTTAATTAAGGTGCCTACCCAAACAGCAAAGCTGCCATCAATAGCAATGTTTATAGAGGAAGGAATGAAGCCTTTGCTAAATACCGCTGCAGCACGTGTATCAATTATTACGGCCTCCGTTTCATTTACTACCGCTTCCAATTCGCGGGCGGTTAATGGCCTTAGGGCTTTGGTTAAAACGTTATCAATACTATCATACCCCTGAATGTTCATCAACACGTTTTTAGGGAAGTAGGCCGGCGGCGGGGTTAATCCAGTAAGCAGTTCCTTCACAAACTCCTCACGTGTTATTCCCGGGCGCAAGGCGTAGTTCGTCTTTTTCTGGTTGCCAAGTGTATCGCTGGTTTCCTTGCTTAAATTTTTACCGCAAGCGCTTCCCGCACCGTGGCCGGGATATACAATCAGGTGATCAGGCAAAGGCAGGATTTTATTTTGCAGGGAGTCGTATAGATGGCCGGCCAGTTTTTCTTCGGTTAAATCTGCAATAACATGTTGTGCTAGGTCAGGCCTTCCCACATCGCCTATAAACAAAGTATCTCCGCTAAATATGGCCTGCTCTTTTCCTTCTTCGTCTATCAGCAAATAGCAACTGCTTTCAAGCGTGTGGCCGGGGGTGTGTATCAAACGGATAGTTGCATTGCCCAGTTTAAAATCCTGCCCATCAGTACCTACCAACATTTCAAAACCCGTTTTCATTTGGGTTGGCCCATACACTATAGTTGCGCCTGTTTTCTTTGCCAGGTCTATATGACCCGAAACGAAATCGGCATGAAAGTGCGTTTCAAAAATATACTTGATTTTGGCGCCTCGTTTATCAGCCATATTTATGTAGGGCTGCACTTCGCGCAGTGGGTCTATAATAGCAGCTTCGCCATTACTTTCAATGTAGTAGGCTCCATGAGCCAGGCATCCGGTATAAATCTGTTCAACTTTCATATTGTTTTATTTTGCGAAACAAAGGTAGGCAGGCCATTTGGTTCCGTTTGTGACATTTGTCACACAACAAAAAATCACTTGCGGGCAGTTAAAGAAATAAGAGAAGCAAGGCCGTGATGAAATGGACCTTCATTAAGAACCTCTTCGCTCTCTTCAATATTTACTTCTCGGGCCACACTAAAATCTTCCCTTAACTCTTCTGCCGAAAAAAGCCAGCCTAACTCCTTAGGACCACCGGAAGTTTTTCCTAATTGCTTTTTAGAAAAGCCCTGTACAATCAGCAAACCACCTGGCTTAAGCGCCGTAAACAAGCGCTGATAATTAATTCTTCTTTCAGCGGGTGGCATATGGCAGAAAATTAGCGCCAGGCAATCAAATGAGCCTTCCGTAAACTGAAACTCACTGAAGGAAGCTATAGTGTAATTAATCCTTATCCCTTTTGCTTCAGCAAGGCTTTCTGCCTTTTGTTTTCCGGCTTCGCTAATATCAAATGCTGAAACCTTCCAGCCCTTAGTGGCTGCATAAACCGCATTCCGCCCTTCACCTTCGGCAGGTAACAATAAGGCACCGGCAGGCTCACTATCCAGGGCTGTTTTAAAAAAGGTGTTGGGCTCTATGCCATACGCAAATTGTTGCGCGCTGTAGCGTTCGTTCCAGAATTCTTTCATATTATTTATCTATAAAAAGTGTTTTAACGGCAATAATTATCAGCAAAACCGCAAAGGCTTTTTTGAGGGCAACACCCGGCACATGGGTTGCAAAACGTGCCCCTATAAAACTGGCAATAAAAAATGTAACAGCAAGAATAAGAGCCACCTTAACCTGCACCATGCCCGCCTTGTAATATTGCCAGGCAGCCAGGGCACCCACAGGCCACACCAGCATAAACAATGTTGTACCCTGCGCCTGCTGTTGGCTATAGCCCAAAAACCATACAAGGGCAGGTATAATCACTACTGCCCCACCAATACCTAAAGTTCCGCCTAACAAACCTGCCACCACACCAATTACTACAGCAATTATTATTTCATTCATAATCTTCCGTTTAAAAACATAATACTCAATATTGCGAAGCTACTTAGTGCAGTCAGGCATAAGGCAACCATTAACATAATTAGCGTTAAAGCAGGCAGCTAAATTACGGTGCAAACACGGGCCAGTAGGGAACAATAGTTACAGAGCGGTAAGAACTACCGAATCAGACTCAAGCGGATTTTTTTAATGTTTAACCACTGCAAACACTCTAAATCCAACGCGTGGGTCGGGCACTATATAATGCTGACTATTGAGAACGCTGCAATCAGGAAGTGTGTCCTGCCAACTGCATCCTTTTTGAATGCTATCCTTATCTAACATTTCTGCCACATTGCCAACCACATTGTAAAGGCCGTAAGCATTTGGTTTGTATGCATCAACACGTACAGTATAAAATCCGCCATCAAGAACTGCCCTACATGTGTCCTGCGCAAATGACCAGGTATTTTGCCACTGCCAACCATTTTCTGCCTGGCCATTGCCAAGGCTTTGCGGTAAGCCTGTAGCGGTATTATAATCGGTGCTTGCAATCCACTCGGCTTCGGTGGGCAGCCTGAATACTACTTTCTTATTTTTTTCAAGCAGGGTGTACTTGCCATTAAGCCATTCGCAAAACCAATAGGCTGCGTAATGCGAAACATTAACGACCGGATACCTATTAAACGCAGCATGTATATGGTAGTTCTTAGCCATTGGAACATTGTATGCGTTACTGAATTTGTAATTCCAGGCGTCAGAATCAATCCTACATAGCTTTTGTTGTGTCGTATTTATTTCTGAAAGAAACTGCTTGTACTCACCGTTTGTTACTTCAAACACCGCTGCATACAGGGTATCATTAATGCGGGCAAACTGCATACCGCATAACTTTTTGTAATGCGGCTTAGTAAAAGAGGCAAATAGTAATATACAGGTAAGCAACAGAAAGGCATAGCGTTTCATAAGCACATTGCTTTCTACAAAGCAATTAGAAATCTACTTAACCTTACCCCACTCAATGGTCATTTTAACGGCTTTTTTCCAGCCGTCGTAAAGTTTGGTACGGTCAGTAGGTTTCATTAACGGCTTAAACTGGCGGTCTACCTTCCACTGCTTAAGTATGTTTGGCTTTTTGTAATAACCAATTGCCAAACCAGCCAGGTAAGCTGCACCTAAAGCTGTTGTTTCTGTAATCTTTGGCCTATCCACAGGTACGCCCAGCATATCAGACTGAAACTGCATGAGGAAGTTGTTTGCCGAAGCACCACCATCAACCCGCAGTGATTTTAGTTTAATACCGCTATCCTGTTCCATAGCGCCCAACACATCCTTGGTTTGGTAAGCTAAAGATTCAAGTGTGGCCCGTACGAATTGGCTTTTCCCTGTTCCTCTGGTAAGGCCATAAACCGCGCCGCGGGCATTCATATCCCAATACGGTGCGCCAAGGCCGGCAAAAGCAGGTACTACATATACGCCATCTGAACTTTGTACAGCTGAAGCGTGGTATTCTGAATCAGCCGCCGTATCAATTACTTTAAGCCCATCGCGCAACCACTGCACAGCTGCGCCTGCAATAAATATGCTTCCTTCAAGGGCGTATTCTACTTTGCCGCCCATACCCCAGGCAATGGTAGTTAACAGGCCGTTTTTGCTTTTCACCATTTTGTTGCCGGTGTTCATTAGCATAAAACAACCGGTACCATAAGTGTTTTTAGCCATGCCCGCATTAAAACAGGTTTGACCGAATAAAGCAGCCTGTTGGTCGCCGGCAATACCGGCAATAGGTATTTCAACATCAAACACACCACGATGGGTAAAGCCATAAATACGGCTGCTATCAGTTACATAAGGCAACATTAAAGATGGCACACCCATAGCTTCCAGCAGTTTAGGGTCCCACTTTAAGGTTTTGATATTAAACAGCATAGTGCGGCTTGCATTGCTGTAATCAGTAACGTGTAATGCACCATCCGTTAGTTTGTATACCAGCCAGCTATCAATAGTACCGAAAAGCAATTCGCCGTTTTCAGCACGTTTGCGGGCTCCTTTAACATGGTCCAGTATCCAGGTAATTTTCGGACCACTGAAGTACGCATCAACTACCAAACCGGTATTCTCCTTTACGTACTTTTCAAAGTCCTTCTTCTTTTTCAGGTTGTTACAAATGTCCATAGTACGGCGGTCCTGCCATACAATAGCATTGTGTATAGGCACGCCGGTTTGCTTGTCCCAAACAACGGTGGTTTCCCGTTGGTTGGTTATACCTATAGCCGCAATTTGGCCGGCTTCAATTCCTGCCATTTGCATAACCTCGCGCGCTGTATAAAGCTGTGAGTTCCAAATCTCTTCGGGGTCGTGCTCTACCCATCCCGGCTGAGGAAATATCTGGGTAAATTCCTTTTGCGACATCGCCACTATATTCCCTAGGTCGTCAAAAAGAATAGAGCGGGAGCTCGTAGTACCCTGGTCTAGCGCCAGTATGTACTTTCTATTGTCTGCCATGTTTGCCGATTAACGGAGAAAGAATATTTTAGCAACTAATATAGAAAGAGTTAATACTCATATACCCTTACTTACAAAAAAATTTTAATCCAGCTTATTAAGGCCCTGCAAAATGGGCGGTTTTAACAACCTGAAGCTAACGGGTATAAGAAGTGTCGCCCTTTGAAAAACAATGGGTTATGAAAAAATTAAGGCAAATACGGTTAATAGAAGTAAAGAGCGAGGTGGGGGCCGGAACCCGCGGAGCCAGCCTGGGCATTGATGCTATTAAAATAGCGGCCCTGGACTTTAGAAGTAACTTTTTTAAGGAGCACCGCAGCATTAATATACCGGATGATAATGCCGCCTTGTACGGCCTGGTTGAAAGCCGTTATGCCAAGCGCATACGCAGTGTTTTAAAGATGTATGAGCGGGTGGGTGCAGCAGTGCGCGACTCTCTTAAAGACGGTAAGTTCCCTATTATACTTAGCGGCGACCACAGTACATCGGGCGGTACAATTGCCGGTATTAAAATGGCCTACCCTGAAAGCCGTTTAGGCGTTGTTTGGATTGATGCCCATGCAGATTTGCATAGCCCTTTTACCACCCCATCCGGCAATATGCATGGTATGCCCGTGGCGGCCTCAGTAGGGGAAGACAATATTGAGAATAAGGTTAACGACCTGGACTACGACACTATTGAACTTTGGGAATTGCTGAAGAATGTAGGAGACATTAGCCCCAAGGTAGATTACAGGGACCTGCTCTATATGACCCTGCGGGACTTTGAAGAACAAGAAGGCTACCTGATAAAGCAGAATAAGGTAAAGAACTTTACTACCAGTGAAATACGTAAAACAGGGGTAACTAAAATAAGCCGCGAGGCAATGAAGTACTTATCGCCTTGCGATAAGGTGTATATATCCTTTGATGTAGACTCCTTGGACCCAACTGTTAGCCGGGGGACCGGTACACCGGTTAAAGGTGGGTTAAACGAACGAGAAGCGGCGGATATTATTCTGGAATTGGTTCAAAATGAACGGGTTTGCTGCCTTGAATTTACTGAAATTAACCCTACGCTGGATAGTGAAAACGTTATGGCGGAAACCGTTTTTGAAATACTACAAAAGGTGGCCAGGCAGATAGAAATAATTTAAATCCGTATAGTTTCAATTATTATATTCGATTAACCAAACAACCCAACTCACATGAAAAAAGTATTACTGAATTCTCTTCTTGCAGTAGCATTAATTGTAGGAATTTCTTCCTGCTCTAAAGACCCCCTTGTTGTGCCTTACGATTTAGGTACGAAAGGCCCAATGTGCATACCAGCCAGCCCGGCGGTATATGGCCTAAGCAGCTACGAGTATACCGTTACCAAAGCGCAAATTGAAGCTGCTTTGACTGCTGCGAACATAAGCGACCCATGGAGCCGTTTAGAAGAAGTGAAAGTGGAAGGTCTGAAAGTGGAAGTAGCTGCCTCTTCAGGTGCAACTAACCTGAATGATATTGAAGGTGCGCAGGTTTACGCAAAAAATGTTGGCACCGCCGGCAAAGGAACTCAAATTGCCTATAGCCCTACAATAACTTCAGGTAGCGCGGTAGTTGAGCTTTCGCTTAACGGTTCAGATATTAAGGAGTTAGTAAAAGCCGGTGATATTGTAATTACCGTAGATGCAACAACCAAAGCACCGGGCAATGCCAATGCCATATGCCTTAATTTAACCAGCGGCAAACTGGCCATGAAGATTAAACAATAAACAAGTTAAACTTATACTAAAGAGCCCCTGCGAAGGGGCTTTTTTATTTTCTGCTTAGCAGTATACAGCTGTGGATTGATTAGCGGTTTTAAGCTTTCTCATTAAACAACTCCATCTGCAATTCTTTAAGTATAAACGTGCGGCGATGGTACGGGCTGTTGCCCAATTCAATTACTGTTTTGCGGTGGTGCCCGGTGGCATAGCCCTTGTTGCTTTTCCAATCGTAAACAGGGTATTCCTCATGCAGCTTTTCCATAAACTCATCGCGGTAGGTTTTGGCCAGTATTGAAGCTGCGGCAATACTCATATATTTTGCATCACCTTCCACAATGGTTTGGTGCGGTATGTTTTTATAGGGCTTAAACCTGTTGCCATCTACAATTATAAATTCAAACTTCTGCTGCAATTGATCAAGAGCCATGTGCATGCTTAGCAAGGCGGCGTTTAAAATATTTATCTCGTCAATTTTGTGGTTATCCAAACTGGCTACAGCAAAGGCTACGGCTTCTTTCTCGATAATAGTGCGAAGCTCTTCACGGTCTTTACGTTGTAGTTGTTTGCTATCATTCAGTTTTTTGTTTTTAAAACCGGGGGGCAGTATAACTGCAGCAGCATACACAGGGCCGGCCAGGCAACCACGCCCGGCTTCATCGCAACCAACTTCAATAAGTTCCTTTTGGTAAAAACGCTTTAGCACTACAGCAAATAAAGCAGTTAGAGATGTTAAAGGCAGGATATTTAATCAACAGGATATTACAGCAAAAATCCGCGCGATGGCCCCGTGCGGATTCCGAGAAGTTTGAGATTGCTTGCTTGTTCGTTACCTTCTCTATTGTTTCACACCGTTAGCATAAGAAAGGATTTTTTCCTCTCCGCCGCTGCTTACATAAGTACCTTTGCCATCGCGATTATTATTGGTCCAGGTGCCGATGTATTTTTCACCACCAGCCCAGGTAAAAGTACCGAATCCGTTCATGTTGCCATTTACGAATTCACCCTCGTATTTATCCCCATTTGCCCATACAAAAACCCCTTTACCAGTGCGATTGTTTCCTTTGAATTCGCCAATGTATTGGTCGCCGTTAGCGAATGTCAGTTTTGCGAATCCTTCTTTTTTGTCAGCCACAAAGTAGCCTTCGTAAATGTTACCTCCTTTGTAATAATAGGTTCCCTTGCCCACCTTTTGCCCATTAACAAAAGTGCCTTCGTAACGCTCGCCATCGGCATAATAAAGGGTGCCTTTGCCGCTCATTATTCCGGCAACCATTTCCCCTACATATTTGTTGCCGTTAGCATACTGGTATGTTCCCCAGCCCTGCATCTCGTCATCAGCAAACTGGCCGGTGTATTTATCTCCGTTAGGAAATTCATACATACCCTTGCCATGTCGCTTATCGTCTTTCCAGTCTCCGTAATAACTTGAGCCATCCTTAAACACCGCACGCCCAACGCCATTGCGCTTGTCCATCTTCCATTCGCCCATATACATGCTGCCATCGTAATAAATTGCACGGCCCTGCCCATGGCGTAAACCATCCTTGTAATCACCTTCGTACTTGCCGTTAATGTATTGCGGGTTATCACCGGCAATAGCCCGGAAAGAAAGGACAAGGAAAAATATACTGGACAAAAGAAAAATGCGTTTCATACCTGATAATTGCCTATAGTGTGGGTTAAACACTTGTTTCAACCTACAAATACGGATGAGTAGCCTAAATGTTACGTGTTGTTTAACATCTACAATACCCGGTAAAGGGGGTTGAAATGGTGGTATGCCAAAGCTTAAAACTTTTGAACTTAGCGCAGCAAAGCGGCCAACTAACTTATTAATCAGGCCTCTACGGCTGTAAAGAATTTGAATCCGTTAAAGAAACTTGCTTCACAAACCGCTATTTACGGCATACCCAGTATTGCCGGCAGGTTCCTGTTTTTTTTGTTAACCTACCTTTACACCCGCGTTTTTAGTACGGGGCAGTTTGGCATTAACTCTGAGTTTTATGCCTACAGTGGCTTTTTTACTGTATTGCTGGCCTTTGGTATGGAAACGGGGTTCTTCCGTTTCCATAAGGATGCTAAAGACCCTTTGAAGGTTTACAGCACTACCCTCAATTTCATTATTGGCACCTCAAGTCTGTTTCTTGTTCTTATTTACTTATACGCACAGCCCATTGCCGATATATTAAAATACCCTGACCATGTGGAGTATATTAAATGGTTCGGCTGGATGCTAGCACTGGATGCCGTTTGTGCCATACCCTTTGTAAAACTGCGTGCAGAAAACCGCGCAGCATGGTTTGCCACCGTTAAGGTTTTGGAAATAGCACTTAACTTTTCGCTTAACGTATTCTTTCTCATTATCTGCCGAAAGGCGTATTTACAAAACCCGGACAGTTTCCTCGCATCGCTTTATAACCCGGCTATAGGCGTCGGTTACATTTTTATAGCCAACCTGGCTGCCAGCGCCTTTAAAATGGTGTTGCTTTTACCGCAATTTAGGGGGGCTTTAAATGGCTTTGATAAAGAACTGTTCAGTAAACTGCTGAGGTATTCTTTACCTATGGTGCTAATTGGCTTTGCCGGCATAATAAACGAAATGCTGGACCGTATGATTTTAAAATACACCCTGCCTTACGATACAGCCACCAATCTTGCACAGCTGGGTATTTACAGCGCCTGTTATAAAATATCCATTATCATGTCGCTGTTCATACAGGCGTACCGGTTTGCTGCGGAACCTTTCTTTTTTGCACAAAGCAACAAAGAGAATGCCAAGCGCATTTACGCCGATGTATTGAAGTATTTTACTATATTTTGTGTATTTATCTTTCTGCTGGTAATGCTTTACCTGCATTGGTTTCAGTATTTTATAGGTAAGGAGTTTCGCGTAGGCTTAAAGGTGGTGCCCATTCTGCTTATAGCCAACCTGTGTCTGGGTATTTATACCAACCTTTCCATTTGGTACAAATTAACTGACCGCACCTTGCTGGGTGCTTTTGTTTCGCTTAGCGGCGCGGCACTAACTGTTATTCTAAACCTGCTGTTTATTCCAACCTACGGCTACATGGCCAGCGCATGGGCCACATTGGCCTGTTATGGCAGCATGGCCTTAGCTTCCTATGCCTTAGGGCAGAAATACTACCCCGTTAATTACGACCTTAAAAAAATAGGCGGCTTTATAGCCTTAGGTATTGGCCTGTGGCTGGTATTTGAAAAGGTTACTGAAATCTCCGGCGTATCGCGCAATTGGACGGCTACCTTATTTATGGTTATCTTTCTTGGCCTGGTTTATTTAACCGAGGTGCGAAGCACAAAAAAGCCGGCCCAAAGCCTATAAACCCAATAAAATTATATTTGCCCACCCCATGCAAATCAACATCATCAATACCTCCAACAATCCTTTACCGGCTTACGAAACAGCGGGTTCAGCAGGCATGGATTTACGTGCCTTTATTACGGAGGACATTATACTTAAACCACTTGACCGCAAGCTGGTGCCAACGGGTTTATTTCTTGAATTACCCGAAGGCTTTGAGGCCCAGCTAAGACCACGAAGCGGCTTAGCGCTAAAGCATGGCATAAGCCTGCCCAACTCGCCGGCAACAATTGACAGCGACTACCGTGGAGAGATTAAAGTGGCGCTCATTAATTTATCGAACGAAGACTTTACCGTAAAATCGGGCGACCGCATAGCGCAAATGATTATTGCACGGCACGAAAGGGCGCAGTGGATTGAAGTGAAGGAAATAAACACTACCGACAGGGGAAGCGGCGGCTTTGGCTCAACCGGCAAAAGCTAATCCCATTTATTCAACTAAAAACAGAGAAAAGAAGAGATGAGAATTATTATTCCTATGGCCGGCTGGGGCACCCGTTTAAGACCGCATACTTTAACGGTACCAAAGCCCATGTTACCAATTGCCGGTAAACCCATTGTACAGCGGTTGGTGGAAGATTTAGTGAAAAGCACGGTAGAAAAAGTAGAAGACATTGTATTTATAATACGCCAGGATTTTGGTAAAGCAGTAGAGGAAAAACTATTGCAGGTAGCCAGCGATTGCGGCAGCAAGGGACACATACGCTACCAGGAAGAGCCTCTTGGTACTGCACACGCCATACTTTGCGCAGGCGACTTTTTGGAAGGCAACCTGATTGTGGCCTTTGCCGATACTCTTTTCCGCAGCGAGTTTAAAATTGATGCCGCTAAGGATGGTATTATATGGGTACAAAAAGTAGATAATCCGTCAGCCTTTGGCGTTGTAAAGCTGGATAAGGACGGAGTGATTACCGAGTTTGTAGAGAAACCCAAAGACTTTGTTTCAGACCTGGCCATAATAGGTATTTACTACTTTAAAGACGGGGTTTACCTGCGCAAGGAAATGCAATACCTGATTGATAACGGCATTAAGCAAAAGGGTGAATACTGGCTTACTGATGCCATGGAGAATATGAAGGCCAAGGGTACAAAATTCTACAAGGGCGAAGTGATTGAATGGCTGGACTGCGGAAATAAAGATGCAACGGTATATACTAATCAGCGCGTGCTTGAGTTTATAAAGGATGGCAATACTATTAGCGCCAAGGCCGTTATGGAGAATTCGGTGGTTTTACATCCTTGTTATATTGAAGATGATGTAGTAATCAGGAATTCAGTAGTGGGCCCGCATGTTTCTATTGGCAAAGGCACAGTTATTGAGAATTCTGTAGTAAAAAACAGTATTGTGCAGGGTAAAACCACCTTAAAAAATAAGTTAATAGCCAACAGTATGATTGGAAATAGTGTTAGAATTGAAGGAAAGATGGACGACCTGAGCATAGGCGACCATAACGTGGTGTTAGACTAATATTGAATTACGTAAAGGCAACTAGTGAATAAATCAATCGCGGTAATTTTTCTTTCAGCAACAGTTCTCTTTATCAGCTTGCAAACGCAGGCTATGCCCGATGGCAAGAAAAAGAAGAACAAAGGCGATAAAGGCCAAAGTGCGCCTGCTGTAAGCCAAAAGGAGCAGCAGAAACGTGATAACGTTTTTATGGAGGCCGAACGCGCTAAGGTTATTGAAGATTGGGACCTTGCTATTAAAAACTACCTGCAACTTGTTGAGTTAGACCCGGCCAATTCAAACGCGCACTTTCAATTAGCGCAGATTTACTTTAACCAGGGCAAAATGCAGGATGCCGAGCGCGAAGCCCAACTTGCGGTTAAGCTGGACGGCAGCAATAAATGGTACCAGGAGTTATTAGCTAACCTTTACCTGAACGAAGGCAAAACCAAGGAGGCCGTTGAAACCTTCCGCAACCTGCTGGATAAATTTCCAGGTAACCCTGATTACTATTTGAACCTTGCTTACCTGTATGCTAAAATCGGACAACTGGAAAACTCATTAAAAGTGTACGACCAGTTTGAGAAGAACTTTGGTATTGATGAACAGGTGGTAGCCGAAAAGAAAAACATTTACCTGCACCTGGGTAAGTTTAATGAAGCCGTTAACGAGGTTAAAAAGCTGGAGGATGAATTTCCCGGGGAAACAGAGTATTTGTTGCAGGAAGCAGAACTGTACCGCGCCAACAAAATGAAAGACAAGGCCATTGAGATTTATAAAAAAGTATTGGCCCTTGAACCTGATAACCCGCAAGCCCAATTGGCTATGGCCGGCTTAAACATGAAGCAAGGTGATGAAGGCCAAAACCAGCAAAACCTTAAAGAGATTTTTGAAAACCCGAAAGTGGGTATTGACACCAAAGTAAGCATCCTTCTTATTTCGTACATACAAATGAATAATGAGGATTCAGCGAAGCGCAAAGAAGGGATTGAACTGGCCAAAATTTTGGGCCGTGTGCACCCCGATGAAGCAAAGTCGTTTGCTGTATTAGGTGACCTTTATTTTTTAGATGAGCAGAACGACAAGGCCATTGAAGCCTACAAAAAATCATTAGCAATAAGCAAAGATGTATTTGAAGTATGGCAGCAGTTAATGCTTATTTATAATGAAAAGAGAGATTGGAATAATGTACTGGATATAGCTAACCAGGCTATGGAGTTATTCCCTAACCAAGCGCCCGTTTACCTTTTTAAGGGCGGCGCTGAACAGCAATTGGCCCAGTACGATAAAGCAGCTAAAAGCTACAGCAAGGGCGAGAAAATGAGCGCTGATAACACCAAATTACGCGCGCAGTTTTTAGCCAACCTTGGCGATGTTTACCACAGCCTGAACAAAAGCGCAGAAAGTGATACAGCTTACGAAAAGTCGCTTAAGCTTGACCCTGATAATGCCTTTGTGCTGAATAACTACAGCTACTATTTAAGCCTGCGCAAGGAAAACCTTGAGCGCGCCAAGCAAATGAGTGCCTATAGCAACCAGTTGGATCCCGGCAACAGTTCTTTTCTTGACACTTATGGATGGATACTGTTTCAGTTAAACGATTTTAAAGCGGCTAAGGAATGGCAGGAAAAAGCCATGAAAGCCGGTGGCGATAAAAGCGGTACTATACTGGAGCACTACGGCGATATTCTGTTTAAGCTTGGCGAAAAAGGACAGGCGGTAGAGTATTGGAAGAAGGCTAAAGAATTGGGCACCGAATCTCCTTCGCTTGACAAAAAGATAAGCGAAGGCAAATACATAGAATAAGCGGGCTTACTGCTGCTTACGCGTTTTTATAAATCGATTTGTTTTCTGCAACCACCCAGTCGGGGCTTATTACGTTTTGCTTTTGCAGTTTAAGATTTTGAAAGAAGGATTTAATGATGCCGTTATTGTACTGCACGCCTAATACTTTTACATCAAAACCTACGGGCACATTGCGGAAGCGGGTAAAGCCCACAAAGTTTTCGCCACGGATAATACTGTTGCGCCCGGCAACTACCAATTTAACATCCGCGTTTTCATCGCTGCGCACTACCACATCTGCCTTTTCGGTTTTGGTTTCAAGGTAGCGGGCGCAATTGAACCAACCTAACCTATTAAAAGAGGCATTGTATAGCTCTCCTTCGCCATTAGCCTGCACCGCATCGTTAAAAGAGGAGTTGTAGTAATAAGAAACTTCGTCGTTGTGCACATTAATAAGTACCTGCTGGCTGCGGCGTATATTAAAATCAAGACTAACCTTAAGGCTGCAGGCAATATTGCGCCCCTTGTAACGGGCGGCTTGCCAGTGTGGCATTGTCATTAGCTGTTCGGTAACGTCATCACGAAAGGTTTTATAATCGGAGGTAGCCAGCACGTTGGTCACTTTACCCGCAGCATCAATTTGAATAACCGCATCTACTTTTGATGACAATTCATTTCTGCGTGCTTCCTCAGGGTATTGTATAAACTGCTTCAGGTAAGCTTCCAGGTCAACATTTTTATAGGAAAACTGCGGGGGCACTACCTTTTCTTCCTGTAAGGCTGTTTCACCTGTTTTAGTTGTATTGCCTATGGGTAACCAGTTAACCGCATCCTCAGGCATTGGCTCACCATAAAAAAAGCTGTAATCGTGGTTGGCAGAAAAAGTAAAGGGAAATTGCACCTGCATTTCTTCATTGCTTTTAAGCTTTAACTCTTCGCCCTTATAAAATGCGGTAATGCAAACCATTCCTTTGCTTTCAAGCAGGGTTCCACGGCTGGTGGTGCCCAGGTTTTCATTCAACATATCCTGTAGCTTATAGCATTCTTTTAATTGAACGTCCACCGTTTGCTTTACTTCCTCTCCCTTCTTGTTTATAAAGCAATTGCGCTTAAATGAAATGCGGGTACCCTCCTTACCGGTTATACTATTATCTTCTGTAGCGTTAATGCTAAAATGCTGTGGCGCTGTTTGCATATGCCGCATAGCGGCTAACAATGAGGGATTCTGCTGGCGCGGAACGCTCTCCTCTTTAGGTTCCACCATAGCTTTGTAGCCCTCACTCGCCGGCTTGTCGATAAAATCTTTCAGTAAAACATTAGCTACTGTATCCCTAATTACTCTATCGGCATCAGGCTTATTTTCTTCGGTATGGTTGCAGGCGGCAAAAAAAAGAAGGACTGCAATGAGGGCGTAGCTTTTTCTCATGCGCGGCAGATTTTTAAGGGTTGTAATAAATATAACGGAAAATCGTTTTAGAATATTGCACTTAACATATTTAATGATGAAGAATATTTTACTGCTGCTTTGCCTGGCATTCGGTCTTAACTCTTATTCGGCGCGAACCATTCACATATTTGTGGCCTTATGCGATAATGTGAACCAGGGCATTGTTAAGGTGCCGGAGAAAATAGGCAACGGGCAAGACCCCAAGAACAATCTGTATTGGGGTTGCGGCTATGGCGTTAAAACCTTTTTTACCAATGCGGCTGAATGGAAACTGGTAAAGAAATACACCAACCCCGGCGGCGATATTTTGGAACGCCTGCTGTTTAAGCATAAAACCACTGATACCTGGTTATTAGCCGATGCCTATGATGGAGCAAAAATCAAACAATGCACTATTGATTTTCTAAAATCTACTGCGGGTGATTTCAGTTGCGCCATTTCTACCGATTCTCTACAACTGCAATTTGGCGGCGCCGCTAACCTTGTAGCCTATTGCGGGCACGACGGCCTTATGGACTTTAGCCTGAATGAATATCCTGTAGCCAAAAACAATACTAAACGCGATGCCATTATACTGGCGTGCTTCAGCCGTTCATACTTTACACCTGCGCTTAAAAAATCGGGGGCTAATCCCTTGTTATGGACCTCTCACCTAATGTGCCCCGAAGCCTACACCATTAAAAATGCTATTGATGGATGGATACTAAATGAAACAGCCGAGCAAATACGGACGAGGGCTGCACAGGCCTATAGTAAATACGAAAAATGCAGTGAGAAGGCAGCGCGCAGTTTACTGGTTACCGGTTGGTAGGCTTACTCCACCTTAATTACTACGGCATTAATTTCCTTACTGCTCTTATCGGGCCATTCCACCATAATATCCTGCACCAATAGCATATCGCCTGTTTTCGCGCTGCCAATAAGCTCCTTCATTTCTTTACTAAACACTGAACCCTTGGTTCCCGCAGAAGAAATTTTGCCGTTACTGATAAGCGATACGGAGAAACTCTTCACCTGGAATTCAGCATCAAATTCAAACAACAACAGCATGGGCACTACGCTCTTCATGGAAAGTATTTTCTCCACAGGAGCCTTACCACCACGCAACATGCCGCCTAAGGTGGCCTGAGGATCAGGTAAGCGCTTTGCTTTAAAGGTATACTTGCCTAAAACCAATTTAGTGCCTGCCACATTTTGCGATACTACCAGCGTGCAATTGCCTACGGCATTAACCCGGGCAGTATAGTGGCCGGTAGTTGTTTTCTGAAGACTTCCACCCTCAAGGTCCAGCAATAAATCGTCCGCACTTCTACCTGCTGCATACACTTCAACGGGGTTATCTACACCCATATACAGCACATTCATTTTAGAGGCGTTTACGCAAATACCGTTTTTTTGTAAAAGGCTATCAGCGCTTTGCGCGTGCAGGTTTACCAGCACAAACAGCAGAAAAAGAGAAGAAAAGACACTTTTCATATCGCATCAATTTAAAAATCAAGATTTAATACGCCGAAAATACAATCTGTTTACATTCACATCGTCTTTTTATCCGGCGAATTGCAAATGAAGATTGGAATAGTTTGTTACCCTACATATGGAGGAAGCGGAGTGGTGGCCACCGAGCTGGGCAAGGCATTAGCTAAAAAAGGCCACCAGGTGCATTTTATAACCTACCAGGAACCGGTGCGCTTAGATAGTTTCCACGAAAACATATTTTATCATGAGGTATCAGCACTGGACTATCCCTTGTTTCAATACCAGCCTTACGAGAGCGCACTGGCCAGTAAAATTGTAGATGTAGCCCGTTTTGAACAGTTAGATATTCTGCACGTTCATTACGCTATACCTCATGCCTCATCAGCGCTTATTGCGCGTTCTATTTTAAAGGAGCGCGGTTATAATTTGCCCTTTGTTACTACCCTGCACGGCACAGATATAACACTGGTAGGTAAAGACCCCGGCTACAAGCCCGTAGTGGAATACTCTATTAACCATAGTGACGGTATTACCAGTGTGTCAAAGAGCCTGAAGGACGATACCTACAAGAACTTCCGCATTACGCGTGAAATTGAGGTAATACCCAACTTTATTGATTTCTCGCGCTTTAAAAAAACCGATAAGGACCATTTTAAAAAAGCAATAGCCCCCGGTGGGGAGCGAATACTCATACACGTTTCCAACTTCAGAAAAGTAAAACGCGTGGAAGATGTAGTGCTGATGTTTGATAAGGTGCTTAAAAAAGTGCCATCGAAGCTGCTGCTGGTAGGTGATGGCCCTGAGCGTATGGCCACTGAAATGCTTTGCCGTAAACTGGGCAACTGCGATCAGGTTCGTTTTTTAGGCAAGCAGGACGCAGTTGAAGACCTTTTAGCTATAAGCGATTTGTTTATTCTACCCAGTGAAACAGAAAGCTTTGGTTTAGCCGCCCTGGAAGCCATGGCTTGCCAGGTGCCTGTTATATCCTCTAACGCAGGTGGTATACCTGAGATAAATATTGACGGCAAAACCGGCTACATGAGTAATGTGGGCGATTATGAGCATATGGCTGAAAACGCCATTAAAATTCTGGAAAGCGATGAGCGCCTGAAAGAGTTTAAGAAGAATGCATATGCACACGCCAAAACGTTCAGTATTGAGAACATTCTTCCGCAATACGAAAACTACTATGAGCGGACCCTGCACTCCAACGATTTGGAATTTATGATATAGGCTTCTGATTGTATTGCTGTACCGCATGGTACATTTTATGAAGCCTGATGGCCAAATCTCATATTATGGCCAACAAACTCAACAACAAAAAAGTAGCTATACTGGTTACTGATGGTTTTGAAGAATCGGAATTTGTAAAACCGCTTGAGGCACTACGCGCTGAAGAGGCAAAGGTGGATGTGATATCGCTTAAAAGCGGCAGCATAAAAGCCTGGAAGGACAAGGACTGGGGAAGCGAATACCCTGTAGATAAAACTATTGACGCTGTAAACGCTAACGAATACGACGCACTGGTGTTGCCGGGTGGCGTAATGAACCCTGACCAATTGCGTATGGATGAAAAAGCAGTAAGCTTTGTATCCTCTTTTATGGTAAACGGTAAACCCGTTGCTGCCATTTGCCATGGCCCGTGGACTTTACTGGAAACCGGCTTACTTAAGGGGAAAACGGTTACTTCATGGCCATCGCTTAAAACAGATTTAACCAATGCAGGCGCCCGCTGGGTTGACCAGGAAGTAGTGGTTGACCACGGTTTAGTAACCAGCCGCAAGCCCGATGACCTGCCGGCATTTTGCAAAAAAATGATTGAAGAAATTGGCGAAGGAGTGCATTCCCGCTAAGTGCAGATTGAAACAGGTGTAGTAACAGGGATAAATGCAGTTTTATCCCTGTTTTTTTATGTTATAGAATTCTTAAAAACTATGGCGCGGCAACAAGATTGTGTTTTCTTCGTTTTAACTTCATTATCATTATGGAAAAGAGCGGTTTCCGCTATCTTCGATTTAGTTAAATGAGCAATTCAGGTCAGTACCATTCACTTATAGAAAAACTGGACAGGTTTATTCGTAAATACTATACGAACCAACTTATCCGTGGGATTATATTTTCAGCGGTTTATATTCTTGGTTTCTTTTTGGCCATTAGTGTAGCAGAATACTACCTGTACATGGCGCCGCTGGCCCGCAAAATTCTTTTTTACGGCTTTATCCTTTCCTCTATCGCCTTTGTAGCGCGCTTTGTGGCTTTGCCGCTTATGCACTACTACAAATTGGGCAGTGTAATAAGTTATGCGCAGGCAGCGCAAATTATAGGTACCCACTTTACTGAAGTAAAAGACAAGCTGCTTAACATTTTGCAATTGCACCGCGATGCGCAAACTTCAGAATCGGCCTTACTACTTGCTGCTATTGACCAAAAAGCATTTGAACTAAAGCCTATTGATTTTTCGTTTGCTATTGACCTAAGCAAAAACCGCAAATACCTGCGTTACCTTGCTCCCCCGGCATTGCTGTTCCTGGTTATTTTAATTGCTGCGCCCAACGTTATTAAGGACAGCACCAAGCGCCTTTACCATAATGATACCTATTACGAAAAAGAAGCGCCCTTTCAATTTGTAATTGTAAACAAGGATTTAAAAGCACTGCAGTTTGAAAACTACGAGCTACAGGTTAAAACTACCGGCGATGCTTTGCCTGCTGAAATTTACCTGGAGAGCGATAAAACCAATGTGCGCCTTAAAAAGAAAGAGGCCAACCTGTTTACGTACGAGTTCACTAATCTTCAAAAGTCGGTTGACTTTCGATTAATGGCGAATGGCTTTCATTCAAAGAATTACACTTTAACCGTAGTTGCTAAACCGGTAGTAGCAGGTTTTGAAGTAAGCTGCGACTACCCTGCCTATACCGGCAAGCAGGATGAAGTATTAAAAAACCTTGGTGATTTGGTAGTGCCAGAAGGAACTAAACTTAGGTGGCGCTTTAACACGCAAAATGTAGAAGCAGTTAAGTTCTTAATGGGCGACTCAACTTATAATTTAAAACGCGCCGGGGACGATGAATTTGTATTCGCCAAAACTTTTATGCAAAGCACCCAGTATGTGCTGAAGGTATCAAACAGCAATGTAGCTGATGCAGATAGTGTATCGTACTCATTGAATGTTACACCTGATTTATATCCGGTTATTGCCGTTAACGAAAGCAACGACACCGCCACTAAGAAATATTTCTACTATGTGGGTGAGGTTAGTGATGATTATGGTTTACGTAAACTCACCTTCAACTATCAGCTAACCAAAGCCGATTCAGCCTCTCCTTCAATTTCAAAAAGTATTGATATAGCGTTTACCGCAGGTATTTCATCTCGCTTTACCTATTACTGGAGCCTGAGCGATTTTAATATTAAGCCCGGCGATAAGCTTACCTATTACTTTGAAGTATGGGATAATGATGGCATACACGGCAGTAAAAGCAGCCGCAGTAATATGATGCTGTTTCAAATGCCCACAATGAATGAGCTGAACAAGGAAATAAGCAAAGAGAATAAAGAGCTGAAAGAAGACCTGAAGCAAACCATGAAGGATGCTAAAGACCTGAAGAATGAATTGCAGGAAATGCAGGACAAACTGATGGACAAGAACAATGTTAATTGGGAAGACAAGAAAAACATACAGGAAAGCATAAACAAGCAAAAGGCACTTGAAGAACAGCTGAAGGAAATGAAGGATAAGCTATCTCAAAATTTTGAGAAGCAGAATGAGCTAAAGGATGTGCCGCAGAACATAAAGGAAAAACAAAAGAATCTGCAAGAACTTTTTGATAAAGTGCTTGATGAGGAAATGAAAAAGCTTTACGACAAGCTGGAGAAAATGTTGGAAGACCTGCAAAAGAAAGATGCCCTTGATAAAATGGCCGACATGCAGATGAACAACGAGAAGATGGAGAAGGAGTTGGACCGTATGCTGGAGCTTTTCAAAAAGCTGGAGTTTGACCAGAAGCTGGAAGAAACCGCGCAGAAGCTGGATAAACTGGCCGATAAGCAAGAGGAACTTTCGAAGAAAACAGAGCAGAACCAGGATAATAAGGGTGCACCTAAAGACCAGAAGCAACAGCAGGATTTAAAAGAGCAGCAGCAAAAGCTGAACGAGGAACTGAAGGATGCCAAGAAGGACATGCAGGACCTGAATAAGCTGAATGAAGAAACCAAGAGCCAGCAGGATTTTAAAGACGTTGAACAAAACATGGAAAGTGCTGACAAGCAACAGCAGGAAAGTCAGCAACAAATGGACGCCAACAACAATAAAGCATCAAGTAAGGCGCAGAAGAGTGCATCAAGCAACATGAAGAGCGCTGCGCAAAAGTTGGGCGATATGAAAATGCAAATGGAGCAGGAACAGGAGGCAGAAGACATGCAGGCTATCCGCCAGTTGTTAGAAAATATCGTAAAGCTTTCGTTTGACGAGGAGAAACTGATGGCTGACGTAAAGGCCACTAACATCAACAACCCTAAGTATGTTGACTTAATGAAGGAGCAACAACGCATACGTGAAAACTCTAAAATGGTAGAGGACTCACTTTATGCAGTTGCCAAACGCCAGGAAAGCATAAAGAGCTTTGTTACTAAAGAAATTACCAGCGTAAATAAATACCTGGCCAAGAGCATTAGCGACATGGAAGACCGCAATATTGTGAAGGCCTTAGGCAACCAGCAATTTGTAATGACGGGTTATAACAACCTCGCCTTAATGCTTAGCGAAGCTTTACAACAGATGCAACAGCAAATGAGCGAAAGCCAGCAGCAACAAACCGGCAACCCTAAAATGTGCATGAAGTGTAAGAAGCCGGGTAATGGCTTACCTAACCTTTCAAAAATGCAAAAGCAGCTGAACGATAAAATATCGCAGATGGCCGAAATGAAGAAGCAGGAAGGACAAGGTGGCAGCAAGCCAAGCAGCCAGGCCATGGCCAAACAGTTTGCTGAAATGGCACAAATGCAGGAACAGATACGCCGTGAGCTGGAACGCATTAACCAGGAGGAGAACAAGAATGGACAGAACCCCTTGGGCAACCTTGGCGATGCCATTGAGAAAATGAAGAACAACGAAACGGAGTTGGTAAACAAGCAGTTAACTACTGAAATGTTAAAACGCCAGCAGGAAATAATGACCCGTTTGCTTGAAGCAGAAAACGCTCAGCGCCAGCGCGATGAAAAGCCTGAACGTGAATCAAATACAGGAAAAGAAGGCGAACGCAAGCTTCCTCCTTCTATTGAAGAATATTTAAAGGCAAAGCAGAGTGAGGTTGATTTGTATAAAACGGTACCTCCTTCTCTTAAACCTTATTATAAGGCCTTAACGGAGAAGTATTTTCGAAACATAACAGCACCCACACCGTAAATACAATACTGTTTAAACAAATAAATACCCTTTACCATTGGATTTTGATATAAAGACAATTAAGTTACCTTCGCAACGCATTTTAACAAAAGTGAAAACTCTCAAATTAACATCTAAGCCCGAGAACATCTCTATAGTAGAGAGGTTTATTGACGACCTGCGCGGTGAGTTTAATATAGGTGACGACGTATACGGAAACGTGCTTATATCGCTTACTGAAGCTGCCAATAATGCTATTATACACGGCAACAAGTGTAATGAGAACAAGGAAGTTACTATTGAGTATGGTTTAGATGCACGTGGCAAGAACCTTACCTTTATAATAAAGGATCAGGGCCCGGGTTTTGACTACAACAACCTGCCTGACCCTACTGCGCCTGAGAATCTTGAAAAAACAAGCGGCCGCGGCGTATTCCTAATGATGCAACTGGCTGATATGGTAGTGTTCTCTGATAAAGGCGCTACTGTTGAAATGAGCTTCCGCCTGTAATATCTTTTTATTTCTTTATATTCACTTCATGCTTAACCTATGGCATGAAATTATTCGTATTACTTACCTTTATTCTTCTTCTCTCAGGTTGCATTAAACCTGAAGATAAATGTAATTACCTCAAATTGACTTCTGGTATTTTACAGGACGGCGTATGGCACGTTGATTCCTTTCAGATTCATGTTTATGACTCAGCCACCGCTTACTTATTAGACACCATTTATGTAAATGATGGAACAATAAATTTTAATAAGCCTGATAACGACAATTGCCAGTATCATGGAAAGGCAACCTTCCAAAGAAAAGGAGGTGCAACTATCCCCTTAGACATTCGGATAACAGACGTTACACCAGAGCAATTTGATTGCTGTATTTATTGTTCCGAACTAAAATGTGATGATTATCTCGATGGCTTACCCAGGTCTTATTCAACTTCAAGTGCAATAACAATCAGCAACAGCAAAATTGTTATATCTGAGATGCCGAATCACGACTACTTTTGTGGCGCACAATATCAATTCTCAGGGCCAAAGCAGCGTTTATGGAGGTTCGTTCTAAGTAAGCTGTGAAAAAATGAAAGAGGGATTACTTATACCATTACTTTTCATTGCCTTGGTGTGGAACATGGAAACAAGGGCACAAAGCGCAACCGATAAGGCGAATAAGCGCTTTTCCATTAAATACTCTCCTTTGGCATTTGTTATTTCCCAAACCCCATACTGTTCGGACCTTCCCCTAAGTTTTGAATACCGAATTTCAAATCGCCACAGCGTTCTTTTAACTGCCGGTGCAAGTATTCCCAAAGCGAGCTACTTGTTGGTTGAGTCCCTTTTTGCTGCTTCCCAAAACACTTTGATTATGTACGGTGGCCGTGGTAGTGCTGCTTATAGGTATTATGTTAAACCATCAGCTAATTTTGGTGTGTATATCGGCGCGGAAGTGCAGTGTTCAGGATATGTAGCCCCAAAATCTAAGGATGGTACTTACACAGGGTATGGGGAATGGTCATGGCATTCACCAAGCTATACAATGCATGGCATTATGACCAACTATAATTTTACAACCGGCTACCAATTTACATCAGGTAAAGCAGTTATAGACGTAGGCGTAAGCATTGGTGGCCGCTACCACTACTTTTGGCGGCATTATGCCCTAGGCAATCTTGAAGTAAGCAGAGATTCTGGGTTGTACCGCTATTACAAACTTTCTCCACTAGGCGGCAGCTTTAATTTTGCCGTAGGCGGGCTTTTCTAAATCCCTTCCTCCCGCTTATATTCATTGCATGGATGTTACCTCCCCTTTTCAGCAACTTCATGCGGTAGTAAGCCAAATGCTGCCTTTAACTGAAAAGGAATGGGAATCTTTTACTGAGATTTTTACGTACCGTTCAGTGCCCCGGAAATTCTCTCTGCTACAGGTGGGGCAGGTTAGCCGCGAAGCTTACTTTATTAATAAAGGAGCCGCACGCTTACTGTTTATTAAAGATGGCCAAGAGATAAGCGCCAACTTTATGTTTGAAAACGGCTTTATTGCTTCACTGGAAAGTTTTTTACTGCAAATACCCAGCAAGCAGGCTATTGAAACTATAGAAGACTGTGAGTTGCTGGTATTAAGCAAAAATAAGCTGGATGCGCTAACGAAAGCCAACCCTAAATTCAACAGCTTCTCACGTGCTATTGCTGAAATGGCCTTTATCATGCTGCAGCGCAGGGCCTCGTCTTTCATTCTTGATTCGCCTGAAGAGCGCTACGAAAACATGCTGAAGGAGAAACCTGAAGTATTGGAGCGCATACCTCAACACATGATTGCCTCTTATCTGGGCATTACCCCGGTATCTTTAAGCCGCATTCGCAAGCGCATTTCCTAAGGTGTATTAATTATCTTTTGTTAATGGTTGGCGGTTAAGGCCACTGCATCTTTGCCTTATAAAAGCAAGACAATGAAAAACATTCAAACAGAAATTATAATTAATGCAAGCGCTGCAAAAGTATGGAGCGTGCTTACTGACTTTAAAAGTTTTTCCGAGTGGAATCCTTTTATAGCAAAAATAGAGGGCGCTCCCTCGGCCGGAGCCAGGTTACGTGTTGAACTAAAAAACGGCAACAGCACTTCAGTATTTAAGCCGGAGGTTTTAGTTGCAGAAACCCAAAAGCGTTTTGAATGGAAAGGCAGTTTACCAATACCCGGCTTGTTTGTTGGTCAACACTACTTTGTAATAGAGGAAATTTCAGCCGCGCAGGTAAAGTTTATACATGGTGAGCAATTCAGCGGTTTATTAGCCGGCCTTATAATGAAACAAATAGGCGAACAAACTATGCAAGGCTTTATAGCCATGAACAAGGCACTTAAGCTACGCGCCGAACAGGCATAAAAAAAAGAGGGCCGATTGGGCCCTCTTAAATATACCTATTGAAGGATTATTGTTTTGCAAACTTAGCACGGCTTGTTTTGCCATTCTGGGTAATAGTTACAAAGTAAATACCACTGCCCAATTGGCTTACATCCGCTTTCAGATAATTATCACCTATAGCAGATGTGTTTTTAATATTGATCATTTCCTGGCCCGATAAATTAACCACGCAAATAACCGCCTCCGCAGCGCTTTGCGTTTTATAGTCAATATTTAAAACGTTGTTTGCCGGGTTAGGATAGGCACTGAATTGAATTGCGTTGTCAACTTCCTTAACGCCGCTTACATCAAAGTAGGTTTCGTAGTAATAGAACTGCTGCTGGTAATTTTCCCACGCACCGGCATTCCAGGTTTGGTTTAAACGTTTATCAGGGTTATGATAGCTGTTATAGTCATAATCATCCTGCGTGGCATTTTCCCAGGCGCCCGCGTTCCAAATCTGGTATTGGTCTATATCGGGATCATTGTTTGCATCGTACGTATAGGTATAACGGTAGTTATTATTCCATGTTCCTCCGGAATAGCTCTGCATAGTAAAATCAGTAGAAAGGTTGCTTGCGTTGTAATTAGTTAAATAGCGGTTGACGTTAACCCATGTACTGCCATCCCAGCTAAGATAGGTTTGATTAACAGTGTTATTATTGGCATTGAGGGTGTAAGAATAACGGTCTTTATTTACCCAGGCTCCTGCACTCCAATCCTCGGTAGTTTGCAGTGTTAGATAATTGGCTGCATTATAAACGTAAGTAGAGCGGTCATCATTTTCCCACGCACCGGCGTTCCAGGTTTCCTTAAGCGCTACGGTGTTGTTACCGGCGGCATCATAGGTATATGTATATCTGTAATTATTAACCCAAGCACCACCGGTATAGTTTTCTACGGTCGAACTTATTTCTAAATGGTTGGCATCGTACGTGTGCGTGGTTCTACCTACGTTCTCCCATGCGCCGGCATTCCATGTTTGATAAGTGTAACTTAGGGTATAACCGGCAGCATCGTAGGTATATAAGTATTGATAACTGCCTACCCATGCACCAGCCGTCCAATTAGAATAGGTCATGGATAGTTGATGATTTCCCGCATCATAAGTGTATTCCGTGCGGGTGGAGTTCTCCCATGCGCCCGCCACCCAGTTTTGATCGGTAGATGTTAAGGTATTACCCGCTGCGTCATAAGTACACAGCGTTCTCTGGCTGTTTTCATAAGCACCGGCGTTCCAGGCTTCTACTACTACTGCATCCCTCTTACCGGCTGCATTCCAGGTAATAGTATTGCGCGAGCCATTTACTATTGACGAGCCATCCCAATCTAAATTCAATGAAACATTATACGCAAAATTGTAAACTGAAGTGCCCCCCCTGTTGCCGCTGTACGTAAACGTAAGTGAATCGAAAAACTGCCAAGCCCCTGAAACAAAGTTGTTAGAACGGTAACCTATAATGCGCTGTGCTAATGCATCGGTTTTGGCAGAATTATGGTTGCCATTTAAAAAACGCTTATAGGCCTCAATACGTTGTTCCTTATCCGCAAAGCCTGCTACTTGTTGCGTAAAGCTTTTAACAAAGTCCTGTTGTATAGTTTGCTGCTGAGCAAAAGCACCAAAGAACATTAAGAATAATAAAGAAGGTAGAAGTTGCTTTTTCATGAATTGCATTTAAGACAAAATTAAAAAAGGTATTTATTAGATTAAACTCCATATCAGCGCCTGTGCTTTTCAATACCTTTCAGAGAAAATAAAAAAGGGGGCTAAAGCCCCCTCCTATATTACATACAGCAGTTAACGCTATTGCTTTACAAATTTAATGCGGCTGCTTTTGCCGTTTTGGGTAACGCTTACAAAATAAATACCACTGCTTAGCTCACCTACATTTAGCTTTACGTAGTTATCGCCAATAGCTGTGGCGTTGTTTATAGCCATTACCTGTTGACCCGTAAGGTTTGTAACCGCTATTAAAACGTTCTCTGCATTTTCTGCTTTATAATCAATATTCAAAACGCTGTTTGCAGGGTTAGGATAGGCGTTGAATTGAACTGCATTTTCAATTTCACTTACACCACTTACGTCAAAGTAGGTTTCGTACCAATAGTATTGCTTGTCGTTATTTTCCCACGCCCCTGCATTCCAGTTTTGGCCTAAGCGTGTATCAATATTATGGTAGCTGTTATACTGATAGTCATTACGGCTGTTATTTTCCCATGCACCGGCAATCCATTGTTGATAAGTGGTTAGGTCCGGGTCGCCATTGGCATCGTAGGCATAAAGATAGTGGTAGTTGTTGTCCCATGAACTGCCGTTCCAGCTTTGATAAGCATATTCGGTTTCGTGGTTAGAGGCATCATAGGTGTACAAATAGCGGCTGGTTTCTTCCCATCCGCTGCCGTTCCAGAAGTAATCCGTTTCGCTGGTAAGCATGTTGGCAGCACTATATGCATAGGAATAGCGGGCGGCATTTACCCATGCGCCGGCCGTCCAGTCCTCACGGTTGTAAAGTGTGTTATTGTGATTTGCATCGTATGCAAACGTCCAACGGTTGCCGTTTACCCATGCTCCGCTGTTCCAGTCTTCTTTTAAAGTTAAAATCCTGTCGCCATTGGCATCATAGGTATAAGTATAGCGGTAGAAATTTGACCATGCACCGCCTGAATAAGTTTCGTACAGATAAGTTAGGTTATGGCCGTTAGCATCATATGTATTAGTGGAGCGGTTTTGGTTCTCCCATGCACCTGAATTCCAGGTCTGGTAGGTAGAAGTCAAATTGTATCCATTGGCGTCATAGGTGTATACATAACGTAAACTTTCTACCCATGCGCCTGAACTCCAATAATAAGAGGTATAAGTTAGGTTATGATTTGAAGCATCATAAGTATAGGCATATCTTGAGGAATTCTCCCACGCGCCGGCTGTCCATACTTGTGTTGTGCTGGTAAGCATATTGCCCGCAGCATCGTAAGTAGCCTGTGAACGGGAATTGTTTTCAAATGCACCTGCAGTCCAGTCTTCGGTTAAGGTTTCAATTTTACGGCCATTAGCATCATAGGTGTTGGTATAACGGTTTTCATTAACTACTGCTGAGCCATCCCAGCCATAATTTCGTTCAACATCAAAAACGCTGTTATAAATAGAAGACGAACCACGGTTGTTGCTGTACGCCCAGGTTAGTGAATCGTTTATTTGCCAGGCGCCGGCATTGTAAGAATTACTGCTGTAGCCAATGACCCGCTGCGTTAATGCATCTGTTTTGTTATTGCGTACTGCGCCTGCATTAATAAAGCGTGTAAACGCCTCAATGCGCTTATCCTTATCCTGAAAATTGGCAACACTTTGAGTAAACCGCGCAATTTCATCCTGCCGGTTAGTAGCTTGAGCCGAAGCATTATTACCGGCAAAAGCATTTGTTGCCGCAAGCATTATTAAAAAAGGTAGAAGTTTTTTCATGTCTCTAATTTTAACTCGAAATTACAAAATATGAGTTTCCCCTCTATTTAAATTTATGCCGCGTGCTTTTGTGTTAATCACGCGATAAGAAGATGTATAAACAAAAAAGGAGGGCATATGCCCTCCTTATATCTATATAAACCTAAAGCACTATTGCTTAACAAATTTAACCCGGCTGCTTTTGCCATTTTGTGTAATACTTACAAAATAAATTCCGCTGCTCAATTCAGCAGTGTTCAGTTTTATGTAATTATCTCCTATAGCTGTGCTATTATTAACAGCAATTACCTGCTGACCTGTAAGGTTAGTAATACTTATAAAAGCGCTTTCGGCACTTTCTGACTTATAGTCAATATTTAAAATACTACTGGCCGGATTAGGATAAGCATTAAAATGAATTGCATTTTCAATTTCATTTAAACCACTTACGTCAAAGTAGGTTTCGTAGTAATAATATTCCATTATGTCATTTTCCCAGGCACCGGCATTCCATGTTTGCGCCAGGTGGGTATCGCCATTGTGATAGCTGTTATATTGGTAATCATCGCGAGATGAGTTTTCCCATGCGCCCGAAACCCAGTTTTGATACGTGTAAACATCCGGGTCGCCATTAGCATCATAAGTATAGGTATAAAAGTAGCCGTTCTGCCATGCACTACCGTTCCAGGTTTGGGCAGTATAATCTGTTTCAAGATTATTGGCATTGTAGTTTGTAATGTAACGATACGTTCCAACCCAGGCGCTACCATCCCATGTATAATCTGTTTCGTTGGTAGTATAATTGGCGGCATTGTACGTATAGGCATAACGTGCATAGTTTTCCCAGGCACCGGCATTCCAATTCTGAACAGTTTCCAGGGTTAAATTATGATTGGCATCAAATACAAATACATAATCACTGGCGTTTACCCAAGCGCCGGCCGACCATGTTTCCCGCAAACTTTCAGTTCTATCTCCACTCGAATTATAAGTATAAGTGTAACGATAGTCATTACCCCAGGCTCCTCCTGAAAATACTTCATGCAGGTAAGTAAGCCATTGGCGATTGGAGTTATAGGTATAAGAAGTGCGTCCTTGATTTTCCCATGCGCCCGCATTCCATATTTGATACGTGTTACTGATATTATCATTATTGGCATCATAAACATATACATAGCGGTAATTCTCCAGCCATGCACCACTACTCCAGTTATATACCGTATAAGTCAGCTGGTTGTTGTTGCCATCATAAGTGCTTACCGTGCGCGAACTATTTTCCCAAGCGCCGGCGTTCCAGTTTTGGTATGTATAGGTCAGAAGGTTTCCTGCAGCATCATAAGTATACTGAACCCTCGAATTGTTTTCATATGCTCCTGCCGTCCATAGTTCAGTTAAGGCCTCTGTTCTTTTACTGTTAGCCCAGGTATTTGTATATCGTTCTTCATTTACAACCGAAGAGCCATCCCAGCCAAGGTTATTTTCTAAATCGTAGGCGCCATTATAAACAGAAGTTCCTCCCCTGTTGCCGCTGTAGGTAAAATTTAATGTATCGTTTAACTCCCAGGCGCCCGCGTTATAAACATTTTTTCTGTAACCGATAAGACGTTGGGCCAACGCATCTGTTTTATTGCTGTTGGTTGCCCCGGCGTTAATAAAGCGGGTAAACGCTTCAATGCGCCTATCCTTGTCCTGAAAGTTTGCCACACGCTGTGCAAAGCGGTCAATTTCGTCCTGGCGGCCGGTTTTTCCGGAAACCTCGCCGGCAAAGCTGCTAATACTTAAAATCAATAACAGGGCTGGTAGAAGTTGTTTTTTCATACTACTGAATTAGCTTATTAATAATGCAAATATACGTTTAATGAATTCGGTAAGCAGTCATTTGTTTTTACAAAAAAAGGAGGGCTATTGGCCCTCCTTTTTCTAAAATATGCTTAGTGTAAAGTTATTGCTTTACAAACTTAACACGGCTGCTCTTACCATTTTGGGTAATGCTTACGAAGTAAATGCCGCTGCTAAGGCTGCTTACATCTGCCTTAATGTAATTATCGCCTATGGCGGTTGCATTGTTTATGCTTACCACTTGCTGACCTGCAAGGTTCGTAATATTTAATACTACCTCTGCCGAACTTTCAGACTTATAATCAATATTTAAACTATTGTTGGCAGGGTTTGGATAAGCGTTGAAATGCATTGCATTTTCCACTTCATTTACAGCGCTAACATCAAAGTAAGTTTCATAATAACGAAACTCACGTCCGTTGTATTCATAGGCGCCTGAATTCCAAATCTGGTAAACACCGTTATCTAAATTACCATAAGAGTTGTACAGGTAGTCGTAAAAGTAGTTGTTCACCCATGCACCTGCGCCCCAGTTTTGGTAAGTATAAGTGTCAGGATTATTATTAGCGTCGTAAGTATAAAGATAGCGGTAGTTATTATCCCATGAGCTACCGTTCCAGGTTTGTGCTGTGTAATCTGTATAGTTGTTATTAGCATTATAGGTGTACAAGTAACGGTTTGTTTCAACCCAGGCGCTGCCACTCCACGAATAGTCCGTTTCTGATAAGACATATCCGGCGGCATTATAGGTGTATGCATAGCGGTATGAGTTAACCCAGGCACCGGCGGTCCATGTTTCGCCGCTTGCAAGTGTATTGTAGTGGTTAGCGTCGAAGGTATAGGTCCACCTTGTTGAATTCTCCCAAGCGCCGGATACCCAGTTTTCTGTTAAGCTTCCGACTCTATCGTTACTGGCATTATAGGTATAGATATAACGGTAATTATTTACCCATGCGCCACCGGTATAATTTTCAGAAAGATAAGCCGTGTTATTACCATTTGCATCATAAGTGAAGGTTGTGCGGCTTTGATTTTCCCAAGAGCCGGAATTCCATACCTGGTAGGTACTGCTCAACATTCTGTTATTGGCATCATAGGTATACAAATAGCGATAGTCTTCTACCCAAGCACCGGAAGACCATGTGTAGCGGGTGTAGGTAATATTGTTATTTGACGCATCGTAGGTGTAGGAGTAACGGTTAGTATTGTCCCATGAACCCGCGTTCCAGGCCTGAGAGGTGTTCGTCAACATATTTCCGCTGCCATCGTAGGTGTACTGTTCTCTGGAGTAATTCTCATACGCACCGGCATTCCAAACTTCGCTTAACGATTCAGTAGTGTTGTTGCCCGTCCATGTGCGCGAATAGCGGTTTTGATTTATCACACTTGAACCGTCCCAACCTAAGTCATTTTTAACATCAAAACTCTGATTGTATAGAGATGCAGAGCCGCGGTTGCCGCTATATGTGAAGGTGAATGAGTCCGACAAAACCCATGAACCTGCACTGTAATTATCGTAATGGTAGCCTATAACACGTTGCTCAAGGGCATCAGTTTTATGGCTATTGGCGGTTCCGGCATTAATGAATCGTGTAAAAGCCTCAATACGCTTAGCCTTGTCAGGCGTATTAGCTACTGTTTGCGTAAAGCTGTTAAGCTCAGCCTCGCGGGCTGACTTTCCGCCGGTGTTATTGGCATAAACGCCCAGGCTTAAAAGTGATAACAAAAAGGGTAGAAGTTGTTTTTTCATACTAGTGAATTAGCTTATTAATGATGCAAATATACGTTTAATGAATCAGTTATCAATCATTCCTTTTTACAAGAAAAGGAGGGCTATCCTCCCTCCTTTTCTTAAATAAATTCATTACACAATTATTGCTTTACAAACTTAACACGGCTGCTCTTACCATTTTGGGTAATGCTTACAAAGTAAATGCCGCTGCTAAGGCCGCTTACATCTGCCTTAATGTAATTATCGCCTATGGCAGTTTCGTTGTTTATGCTTACCACCTGCTGGCCTGCAAGGTTCGTAATATTCAATACTACCTCTGCAGAACTTTCAGACTTATAATCAATATTCAAAATGTTGTTGGCAGGGTTAGGATAAGCGTTGAAATGCATTGCATTTTCCACTTCATTTACTGCGCTAACATCAAAGTAAGTTTCATAATAACGAAACTCACGTCCGGTATATTCATAAGCGCCTGAATTCCAAACCTGGTAAACACCATTATCTAAATTACCATAAGAGTTATACTGATAATCATAAAAATAATTGTTCTCCCATGCGCCTGCATTCCATATTTGGTAAGCATAAGTATCAGGGTTGTTATTAGCATCAAAGGTGTTCAAATACCTGTAGTTATTGTCCCATGAGCTACCGTTCCAGCTTTGGGTAGTGTAATCTGTATTATTGTTGTTAGCGTCGTAGGTGTAAAGATAACGGTAGGTTTCACCCCATGCGCCGGAAGCCCATTGATAATCGGTTTCGGTTAACATCTTGTTAGCAGCATTATAGGTATAAGCGTAGCGGTAAGAGTTTTCCCATGCACCCGATGTCCAGGTTTCGCCGCTTGCAAGTGTGTTGTTATGGTTACCATCAAAGGTATAAGTCCAGCGTGAGACATTTTCCCAGGCGCCTGAAGTCCAGCCTTCAGTCAAGCTTCCTATACGGTCGTTACTTGCATTGAAGGTATAGGTGTAACGATAATAGTTTTCCCATGCACCACCGGTATAATTTTCAGAAAGATAAAAGGTGTTGTTACCATTGGCATCGTAGGTATAAGTTGTGCGACTTTGATTTTGCCATGAGCCTGAATTCCATACCTGGTAAGTAGTTGAAAGCATTCTGTTACTGGCGTCGTAAGTGTATAAATACCTGTAATTTTCTACCCAGGCACCGGCAGTCCAATCATAGCGGGTGTATGTTAAGTTGTTGTTCAATGCATCGTAGGTATAAACAAAGCGTGTGCTGTTTTCCCATGCACCGGCTGTCCAGGTTTGGGTTGTTTTTGTTAACCTGTTTCCGTTACCATCGTAAGTATATTGTTCCCTTGTATAGTTTTCAAAGGCACCGGCATTCCAGGTTTCGGTTAAGTAGTTTGTATAGCTGTTACCTGTCCATGTATAGGTGTATCGGCTTTGGTTTACAACGTTTGTTCCGTCCCATCCTAAATCATTTTTAACGTCAAAGTTTGAATTGTAAAGAGATCCGGAACCGCGGTTACCGCCGTAAGTGAAATTTAATGAGTCAGCTAAAACCCATGAACCGGCACTGTAATTATCAGAACGATAACCAATAATGCGTTGGGCAAGGGCATCAGTTTTATTGCTTTTAACTGTGCCTGAATTAATGAACTTAGTAAAAGCTTCAATACGTTTTTCCTTATCAGGTGCATTGGCTACTGTTTGCGTAAAGCGGTTAATTTCAGCCTGACGGGCCGAATTTTCACTGCCGTTGTTGGCATAAACACCTAAGCTTAAAACAGATAATAAAATAGGTAGAAATGTATTTTTCATGTACGTGTGTTTAATGAGGCAAAGTTAATACGGGTTTATTCATAGGGGTGCCTTTTACTGTAAAGTTGTAAACCTAACAGCGGTTTACACCTTAACCGCCGTATAAAAAATGCGGCATACATGTATTTGCGTTCATTAATATTACGTTTTTCTCATCATCCAACTGCGTAAGCCACTGCTGCTAACCACCATTTCGTTAACCACCTCAAACCCTAGTTTTTGGTATATGCCCACATTAACAGGGTCCTCGGTTTTAAGCCAAAATTCGCGCATTCCGCCGCTTCGCATCTGTGCTATACTTTCCTCTATTAACACCCGGCTAAGGCCTTTACCCCTTGCTGAAGCTTTTACACCAACACACCAAATGTAACCCATGGCCGGGCCGGCATTTTTCGCTATCCACCCTTCAGGTACAGCATCGTGGTTCATTAAACGTAAGGTGCTTTTAGCGCCCAATTTAAAGGGTATGGCCGCCATTCCGCTTTTAACTTCCCGCAATAAACCCAGCGGAAAAGCGCTGCCCGGCAACCAAATAAGTGCACCGTTAACCTCTTTATTCAGAATTGCTCCTCCGTATATAGCGGCGGCCGTTGTACAATGCGTATACAATTGCAGAAGTTTCTGCTTCCGCACCTCTTCCGTTTTACCATCAAAGGCAAAACGCATTAAGGGGTAATTGATAAAAGCTTCGGCCAGTATTGCGCCTATCTGCTGCTGGATATTCATAACCACTGCAACTTATTACATTTTAATAAACCAAGGCGCCTCCATTATAAGTGGCAGGCATAAAAATAGCGGCAACAATACTGCCGCCGCTATTTTGAACCGATACTACATTATTGCTTTATAAACCTTAATGTGCTGTTGGCTGTTTGTCCGCTTATATGCAACACATACACGCCTGCGCTTAACGGCTGAATATTTAAGGTGATATTATTTGTGCCTGCTGAACAGTTGAAAGCACCCTGTTGCAACAAGGCCCCCCGTGTATCATAAACACTTAACAGTTGTTGACCCTGCTCTTTAGTTGTAAAACGGATATTCAATTCGTTGTTAGCGGGGTTAGGGTATAATGCCAAGGCTGCAGTTAGGGCTGTTTCACTTATACCACTGGGAGCATTGTATAACTCATAGTAGTAAAATTCCTGTTCATCATCCTTCCACATGCCAACATCAGCATACTGATAAAGTATATAATCGGCATTGCCGTATGAATTGTAGTCATAATCTGTAAAGTACTGGTTTGCCCAAGCGCCTGAACCCCAGTTCTGCTGAGTATCCTGGTCAGGAAAACCGTTAGCATCATATGTATAGATTTCGTGGTATATATTGGCCCATAAACCGCCATTCCAAAACTGCTCGGTATACTCTATTTCGTTGTTGTTAGCATCATAGGCATAGGTGTATTTATATGTTTCTACCCATGCCGAGCCATCCCAGGTATAATCCTGCTCTTCGGTTATAAAACCGGCGGCCGAATAGGTATAGGCAAACTTGTTAACGTTTAACCAGCTACCACTGGTCCAGCTCTCCTCAATTTCAGTACTGCGTATATGATTGGTGTAGGTATAGGTTAAGCGTGTTTTATTTTCCCAAGCACCGCTTGTCCAATGTTCAAGTAAGTAAATGGTGTTGTCGTTGTTAGCATCGTAGGTGTACGTATACCGGTCAACATTTTCTAATACGCCTCCATTAATCTCTTCATAAACCTCAGTTTCGGTGTAGCCGTTTGCAGTGTAGGTATAGGTATACCTGAATTGATCTTCCCAGGCACCGGCAGTCCAGTTTTGGTGGGTTTCAGTTAAAAGCTGGTTAGCAGCGTTGTACGTTTTTAAAATGCGGGCGCTCTCAGTCCATGCTCCGCTGTTCCATGCGTAGGTTGTGCTGCTTAAATCTTTGCCGGCAGCATTATAGGTATAATCTGTTTTGATGTTGTTTACCCAGTTAGCGCCATCCCAATCCTGCTGAACGGCCGTTAACAAAAGCCCGGCAGCATCCCAGGTGTTTATAGTTTTAGAACTGTTCGTAAAGACAGTGCCGCTCCACAGTTCTACCAGCAATTCCGCAGCCCTACCGTTAGCATCCCAGGTGGTGGTGCGTTGCTCCACGTTCTCAGCCCCCATGCTACCGCCTTGTAGCCTGTTCCAGGTATCAAACTGATCGGTGTAAACATCAAGCCCGTTACGGTTATTGCTGTAAGTTAAACGGAAACTATCTTCCAGCGCCCAACTGCCGCCACCTTCATCTTCGGCAAAAACATCATGCCGCAAACCAATAATGCGTTGCGCCTGGGCATCCGTTTTATAAGCTTGTGTATTACCCGCATTAATAAACCTGCTGAAAGATTCAGCACGCTGTTTTTGGCCGGGCAAGCCCGTGTATTGCATGGCGTGCTTCTTAATAAGTGTTTCTTTTACATCCGTACCTGCAAATAAGATGGCCGGAAGACATAGTATTATAAGCAAAAATTTTTTCATATAGTTTGAGTTTATATGACAAAATTCCTGCTATGCTTTATTCCTTATATTGACCAACATCAAGCAGCTCTATGATTTAGCTTAGGCCGAAGACGTGTGAAGTATTATTCAAGTAAATGCCGGCCTCTTCAAACGCTCTATTTCGCAACGTCCCTATCTTGCCAATTGAACACGTACAGTTCTTACGCCGGTATCAGACTGTAATACAAGTAAGTAGTTTCCTGCCGCAGCATTTTCTGAAAGTAGCAACTGAATGTTGTGTTCGCCCGCAGCGTAAGTTTGCTTAGCGGCTAAAAGCTGCACAACCTTCCCCTGCATGTCTACAAGCTGCATACTAAGTTCAATTTCCCGCTGCAATTCAAACTCTAATTGCATAGCCTGCTTAACAGGGTTAGGATACACCAAAATGGTTTGCTGGGGTGCATCAAAGTTTAAAATGCCAACATTAACACCTGTTATAAAAACAGTCGTTTCCGCACTAAAGGTGCTATTGTTGCGCAAGTAACCGCAAGCGGCCAAACGTCCGTCAGCTAACAGGCTAAGGGCTGTTACATTTTCATCATCGTTATTAAAGGCTGATAAAAAAATTCCATTCTGCGCCCAGGTGTTGTCAAAACTTCCATCAGCATTCAAGCGTACAATAAGCATTGTGTTTCGCTGGCCATCATAAGCACGGCCACCACCTATAATTTTGCCATCAGGTTGCAGGGCAAGACCCCAAAAACCTGCATTTCCCAATATAGCCGTATCTACCACACCTGCCTGCCCAAAGGTGTTATCTAAACTGCCGTTGTCATTAAGGCGCAAAACAACAGCCGCATTGCGACCATTATATAACCATCCACTCATAACAATTTTGCCATCACCCTGTAAGGCCACAGCTGTTGCATTGTCAGTATATCCCCTGTCTATTGTCAGCTTGCCATCTGTATCAAATGAAGCATCGAGGCTGCCGTTGCTGTTAAGTCTTATAGCCAGTATATTATTGGCAGAGCCGCCAACAATTACAATTTTTCCATCGGGCTGAATAGCTAAGGCATTTGCAAAATCAGTTGCCGCACCGGCGTCAACTACTACAATACCATCCCCGCCAAAAGTACTATCTAATGTGCCGTCGGTTTTAAAGCGAAACACAATTACATCGCGCGTATTACCAATGCCCGTTGTGCCTGCAGCCACTATCTTTCCATCGTTCTGCAATGCAACAGCACTTAAATACTCAACATCATTACCTGCGGTTTGATGCGAGAAAACGCCGTTTTGCGCAAAGCTGCCGTCGAGGCTACCGTTAGGGTTCATGCGGAAAAGCATAGCGTTTGCAAGGCCGCCAGTAGAGCCAGCCGCAATAAAGCGTCCATCGCTTTGTGTTGCCAATGACCAAACTTCTACCTGCCCTCCGCTTATATAAATAGTGCGTCTACCGGTGGTAGCTAATTGGTTATCGTAAGAGCCATTACTGTTAAAACGGGCTATGGCTGCTAAACGTACGCCTGCGGAGTCGGCATCGCCACCTATCAAAAAATCACCATTGCTGTAAGCTGCAATAGCAAAGGCAAAATCATTACCGCCATGAAAATCGGTTACTACATATCCATCGCCATCAAAGGCCGCATCGGGTGTGCCCTGCTGTGCAAAAGCATTTAATGCGAAGAAGGTAAGCACTAAAGAAAGCGGGTAAAATTTCATCATGTCAATAGTTTTTTGTGATGAACAAATTTGCCCTTCGGAAGGCCATTCTGCCAACCAACTTTATAGCGCTTATTAAAATCTGATAGCTGTTAACCGCTGCTAGTAGATGTAAACCAACCCATTACAATAAATGATAGGGATTTGATATGGGTAGCAACTACATTTTTATTTATCGCTCATTCCCGCTTATAGTTCACTATCCATAAGTTTCTATACTTGTTTTCGAAATTTAAACGACTTGTCACTTTTTACTTTTGACAACAGCTGACAACCCACTTTGTCAAAAAATAAAGCCTGCAATGTGCAAGTAACAGTACCGCCGCGCAGCCAATTTGCGCATCAAAGGCGGTCCTTAAAATACCGGAATTAAGGGATAGCGAATTAAGAGCCGTTGGAGGTAACAGGCATAGTTGTTGATTAACCTTTTAAAACACCAGGTTATGGCCGGATTCCTTTTGCATGCCTCTTCACATTTAGTTTCTCACGCGGGTTTACACCTGATGAAACACCAAATGGACCATGCCTTACATAAGATGGTTGAGGAGAACCCTGCATTTAAACGCCAACGCGAAAAAGATGCGGAAAGGGCCAACCGTATAAAGGGTATTGGCTGGGAAATAATTGGCGAATACGAAAAGTATAAGTAAGCCGGCAAGCACGCAAACGGACAGGTTTTTTTTCTTATCTTTGCAGCGGCTCCGGCAATTCAGGTTACAAGAAGTTTTCTCCTACCGCTTTTTTACCCCCCGTTGTAAGGCACATTTTATAATTTTTAATTTTTTACATGACCATTTACATTGCGAATTTGACTGCTGTGATAAACAGCAAGGATTTGAAAGAACTTTTCGGCCCTTACGGCGAAGTGACTTCAGCCAAGATTATTAACGACCAAACAACGGGCAAAAGCCGCGGATTTGGTTTTGTTGAAATGCCCGATGATGCTGCAGCAAAGAAGGCTCTTGCCGAATTAAACGCTGCTAATTACGACGGCCAAAACATTGCCGTAAGTGAGGCACGCCCAAGGGCACCGCGTAACAACGACAACAACTACAGCAACAGTGGTTTTAACCAACGCAGCGGAGGCAATTTTAACTCCGGCAAAAAACGCTGGTAGTATATAGCTGTTAGCTTTACTATTTAAAAGCCCTTGCTTATGCAGGGGCTTTTTGTTTTTAACATGGGGCAATTAATAATGAGTGCAGAACACCTACAGGTTTCGGTTTTTGGATGTCTAGTCTTCGACTCCCGATAGCTTCGGAATCATACTGACAGGGAGGTTAATTATAAGCGTAGAATACATACACGTTTCGGTTTTTCGATGTCTAGTCTTCGACAGGCTCAGACTGACAAGGAGTGATTAAAGCGGGGGCATGCTCAGACTGACAGGTGGTGATTAAGGCACTTACAGCAGCTGGCGTTTCCCTGGTTTAGGTTACATTAGAGGAAATGAAATTGCACCATAATTATTTTGTATACATCGTTCAGTGTGCGGATGGCACGTATTATACGGGGGTTACTAATGATTTAGAGCGCAGGCTGGTGGAACATAATACCGGAGATAATGTAAAGAGCTATACCTACAACAGAAGGCCTGTGGTGCTTAAACATTACGACCACTTTATGGACATTAACCAAGCTATTGCCTGGGAAAAGCAAGTAAAGGGCTGGAGCCGCAAGAAGAAGGAAGCCTTGTTCCGCAACAACTGGAACGACCTAATAGCGCTTTCAAAAAATAAAGCAACAGAATAATAGAGGTCACTTGTCAGTCTGAGCCTGTCGAAGACTAGACAAAGAAGGGCGCTAAAGGATATTGTTTTGGCAAGAGCGGACGCTAGCGCCAGCGGGTAATTTATTACCAATTGGGGCTCTTCATTGATTTAAATTTTTTAAAAGGGCAAATCCTCAAATCCGTTGGACTCCATAGCCATTCCTTTGGTTACCATCCGTTTGGCTTCTATTGCTTCAATAAACCTAACAACATTTGAAATGTTATTTATTATTAATACACTTTCCTGATAATTCAGGGTTGGATTATCATGGGCCAAACTCTTATTATTTCTTACATCATTAAATGAATCAAACACACTAATTGATGACTTCAGTATTTTCTCAGTCATTTCCGACTCTATCAAGTTATTATTTTTTAGATGCTTGACATATTTCCCAAATAAACTGTGAAGGGCTTCATCCTTCTCAATTGACAAATTGTGTGTTTTACACAACTGGCGCACATATTTCATCATGAAAGTATGCAGCCTATCTATCGCAATCTCTGGTTCATTTTTTTCTACACTTTCCTTTATTGATTTTGCCAATAGACTGAAGTCTCGTTCTTCAATATTAGGTTTCAATGCATCAAGGTTATCGACTATCGAATCGTTTTGTAAACGCTCAACTATTCTAAAGCAGCTTTTATAAAGATTTTCTTCCGCATTGGCATCATATATTCCAGCATTCGCCTTGTCCAGCCAGTAGTCAAGTAAAGCCTTCATGAGTTTTCCAACTAAATAGTTTGGCTCCCTTTTCCAAAATGCTCTAAGTCGATTTGCCTTTGAATTAGACTGATAACTATATTGTTGAGTCAATATATCTATACCTGTTGCATCAAGTACAAACTCTTGAAAAGTTCTATCTGTAAAATCCAATACATACCCGGATTTCATTCCAAAGAGCTCTTCCAAAAGTGATTTTTCTGCATATTTTAAATCTGACATAATTTCAATTTTAGTCAAAACGCCCCTCAACCTTTCGGCGAGGGGCGTCCCTTATATTGTATTAATTCTGAATTCTACATTCTAAACTCAGCACTTACTAGCTGCAGCCCATGCTGTTGCCGCAGTTAATGCACTTGTAGCAGGTGCCGCTGCGTATGGTAATGTTTCCGCATACACTGCACGGAGGAGCATCGCCCATCATTTCGCCGGCAGCTTTGTTAAAGGCGCTCATGCTGTTGTTAGCCAGGCTCAGTTTCTTCTCCACCTTCATTTCAGTTTCCTTCTTAGCCGTTGGCTTAGGGGTTTCCTTCATTTCGGGGTGGTTACTAACGGGCTTGGTTTCAATAGGCTCGTCGCTTATATCGGTAGTTAAGTCGCTGGTAGGCTGGCTGCGCAGGGCTAACTCGCTTGGGGTAACGTGCACAAGGTCCGTACGGCCAAGGTATTCAAAGGCCAACAATCGGAAGATGTAGTCCACCACTGAAGAGGCGTTCTTAATATTCGGATGGTCTACCATGCCGCTTGGCTCAAAGCGCGTAAACGTAAACTTGTTCATGAACTCTTCTAAAGGCACGCCGTACTGCAGGCCTATTGAAACGCTTATGGCAAAGCAGTTCATTAAGCTGCGGAAGCTTGCGCCTTCTTTGTGCATATCCACGAAGATTTCACCCAATGTGCCGTCATCGTATTCGCCGGTGCGCACAAACACGGTTTGGCCGCCAATTTTTGCTTTTTGCGTAAAGCCACGGCGCTTGTGCGGCAGTTTCTTACGCTCCACAATGCGGCTCAACTCGCGCATAAAGTTGGTATCGGTACTTTCCTGCATTAAAATGCGGGCAGCTTCCAACACCTGCTCAGGCGTTAACTTGCTGAAAACATCCGGCTGCGCTGTTTCCGCAGGGGCTGCAGCAGTAGCTGTTTCAGTTTTCTTGGTATCTTCTTTCTCTTCGTCTTTTTTGTTGCTAAGCGGCTGGCTCATTTTGCATCCGTCGCGGTAAAGCGCATTGGCTTTTAAGCCCAGGCTCCAGCTTAGTTCGTAGCACTCCTGTATATCAGTAACCGTAGCCTCGTTAGGCAGGTTAATGGTTTTGCTTATAGCGCCGCTAATAAAAGGCTGCACACCGGCCATCATACGTATGTGGCCATGCGGGTGTATGTAACGCACACCTTTAACGCCGCACTTGTTAGCGCAGTCAAACACAGGCAGGTGCTCGTCTTTTAAGTATGGAGCGCCTTCCACCGTCATAGTACCGCAAACGTATTCGTTAGCTGCTTCAATTTCGGTTTTGCTGTAACCTAACTCACGCAACAGGTTAAAGGCAGGGCTCTTGTATTGGTCGGCATTAAAACCAAGGCGTTGCATAGTTTCTTCGCCCAACGTCCATGCATTAAAGGCAAAGGTAATATCAAATGCACCCGGTAATTGTGCTTCTATCTTTTCAAGGTCAAGCGCGTTAAAACCTTTAGCACGCAGCGTATCGGGGTTAACGTTAGGGCAACCGTTTAAGCTTGCGTGGCCTTTAGCGTATTTAATAATAGCATCAATCTGCTCAGGGGTGTAGCCCATGTTTTCTAAGGCAGGTGGTACGCTTTCGTTTACAATTTTAAAGTAACCGCCGCCGCTTAGCTTCTTAAACTTCACTAAAGCAAAGTCAGGCTCAACACCGGTAGTATCGCAATCCATTAACAGGCCGATAGTACCTGTTGGGGCAATAACGGTGGTTTGCGCGTTGCGGTAGCCGTATTTCTCACCCATTTGTAAAGCCTCATCCCAACTGGTGGTGGCAGCTTCTAATAAATAGGCAGGGCAATATTTAGGGTCAATACCTACAGGCTTAACTTCTAAACCTTCGTAGCTGCTGGCAGGGCTGTTGTAAGCGGCCAGGCGGTGGTTGCGCATTACACGCAGCATGTGCTTTTTGTTGCGCTCGTAACCGGCAAAGGTACCAAGCACTGAAGCCATTTCTGCTGATGTTTTGTAAGCAATACCGGTCATAATAGCGGTAATAGCGCCGCCAATTGCGCGGGCCTCATTGCTATCGTAAGGTATGCCGCTAACCATTAGCACGCTACCCAGGTTAGCATAACCCAAACCAAGGGTGCGGAATTCGTATGATAACTGCGCAACCTCTTTAGAAGGGAACTGCGCCATTAATACAGAAATTTCAAGCACTACAGTCCACACACGGCTCATGTGCTCAAAACCGTTTACATCAAACTCAAGCGTTTTTTCATTAAAGAATTTACGCAGGTTAAATGAAGCCAGGTTACAGGCTGTATTATCCAGGAACATATACTCGCTGCAAGGGTTGCTGGCGCGTATAGGGCCGTCCTCAGGGCAAGTATGCCATTCATTAATAGTAGAATCAAACTGCACACCGGGGTCAGCACAACGCCATGCGGCTTTGGCTACAAGGTCCCACATATCTTTTGCAGGTATGCTGCGCATAACGTGCTTATCGGTACGGGCAAGCAGGTTCCAGTTTTCGCCATTTTGTAAAGCGTGGAAGAAGCTGTTAGGCACACGCACACTGTTGTTACTGTTTTGGCCGCTAACCGTGCGGTAAGCTTCCCCTTCGTAGTGGCTATCGTAACCGGCAGCAATAAGCGCCGCTACTTTATCCTCTTCCTTCATTTTCCATTCAATGAAGTCAATTACTTCAGGGTGGTCAAGGTCTAAGCAAACCATTTTGGCTGCACGGCGGGTTGTACCGCCACTCTTAATAGCGCCGGCTGAGGCATCACCTATTTTAAGGAAGCTCATTAAGCCGCTTGAAGTGCCGCCGCCTGAAAGCCTTTCGCCTTCGCCACGTATGTTGCTGAAGTTAGTACCTACACCTGAACCGTATTTGAAGATACGCGCTTCGCGCATCCATAGGTCCATAATACCGCCGCCGTTCACTAAGTCATCATCTACACTTAATATAAAGCAGGCATGTGGCTGAGGGCGCTCGTAAGCGCTGGTGCTTTGTTCCAGCACACCTGTATCAGGGTTTACAAAGTAGTGGCCCTGTGGCTTACCCTTAATACCATAAGCAGTATACAGGCCGGTATTAAACCACTGCGGACTGTTAGGCGCTGCCATTTGGGTTAATAAGCTATACGCTATTTCATCGTAAAACGCATCAGCATCTTTCTTAGAGGCAAAGTACCCGTACTTTTCGCCCCAGCTACGCCAACAATCGGCCAAGCGATGCACTACCTGCTTAATGCTACGCTCTCCACCTAATGAACCATCAGGCTGCGGTACACCCGCTTTGCGGAAATACTTTTGGGCAAGAATATCGGTAGCCACCTGGCTCCAGCCTTTAGGCACCTCTACATTATACATTTCGAATACGGCGTCACCTTTAGGGTTACGTATAACACTGCTGCGCAGGTCGTATTCAACAAGGTCGTAAACACTAACTCCTTCGCGGGTATAGAGACGGTCTACCTTCAGGCCTTTTTTGTCATTCTTTTTTGCCATAGCTTAAAATTAAAGTAGTTTAAAGTGATGCAGGGTTTTTAGCGGTGCGAAAACTATATGACGAATATATTTTTCACTTTTTTTTAAATCCATCTCATTTGTCCACACAAAATGTGCGTTGGCATTTGTTTCGAAACGAAACGCAGTGCTGGCGCGGTTTCCCTCTTGTGGAAAAACTTTTTAACGAAAATTCTTGCGAAAAAGAACGGCATTTTGAGGCAAAAAAATGTACGGTTTTTTGGGCGGCAATTTTGCCCGTATTACCATTTTTTTCATGTCTCCTGTTAGAAGAAATTTCGCCCCTTAACCGGGATAAAACGGCGAAGGGGCGGCGAAAATAAAAAGCGGCTTTACAAAACAAGGTACCGCTTAAATGTACTTACCCACCTTCAATCAACATGAAGAAAAGAGGCTGCATTTCTCTATAAAATACAACAAAAAACCCTCCGGTATGGAGGGTTTCTGTAAGCTTAAAAGTTGTACCTGAACTGGAAGGTAAAGTTACGCATGGGTTCCGGCTTGCCGGGCCGCAGTGAGTAGTAGCGGTTAGCCACATTCTTTACTATAAAGCCCAGCTTAATATTCTTGGTTACTTCAATACCTGCACGCAGGTCAATGGAGTAATCGCCGTGTTTATGCTGCGCCATGTAATTATCCAGTGCGTTCACATCCTGGAAGATTAAGTTGGCCGCTGCGCGGAACAGCTCCGGTACTTTCTCGGGCATACTGCCATAATATATAGTAGCGCCTACGTAGGCTTTCCAATAGGTAAGTTCTACATCTGCGCGGAAAAGGTGGCGCATACGGTAATACAGCAAATTGTTACCTACGGCATCGCCGGTGTCAACACGCTTAAAGTTGTATTTAAACATATCGCGGAAGAAGGCGCCATCGCTGTACGTGCTTTTGCCGGTGCTATCCTTAGTGTCGGATGCAGGCCAGTTGTAGGTGTAGCCTGCCATTAAGCGAACGCCCACAGGGCCTATGCTACCCATGCCGCCCAGTTCTACCTCATAGCCTGCAATACGCGCATTTTCTACGTTAATAGCTTTAAGGCCTAACAACTCGTGTTTCTGGTTAAAGAAGGGATAGCCAAACTCCGCACTATCAGGAAATATGGGCTGGCCGTTGCCGTAGCTGTTAGGGTGCAAGCCCACGCGGAATTCAATAAAGTCAGTGTACTTCTGGTAAAAGAGCGATACATCAAACTGCCCTTTCCATTTACCAATCTGAAATAACTGCTTAAAGCCAAACTCCGTACTCCAACCGTGTTCAGAGCGCAGGGTATCGTTTGGTATAATACGAAGGCCATTCAAAAATTCGTTGCTGATGTATTTCTCTGCCACAGAAGCTACGCGGTAACCCTGGCCCCACGATAAGCGGAAGAAACTTGCCCTGCCGGCCTGTATGTTCATACCCGCACGGAAAATGGGCAGCTGCACATTCTTACCTTTTATTTTGTAGGTAAAGCCCCACACCCTATCGGTATCAACACCGGAAAATTCGTAACGCAAGCCGCCCTGTAAACTCAGTATTTTATAGTTGTACTCCAACTGCAGGTAGGTAGCTGCGTAGTAGGTAATTCGCTTGCCGGGGTAAAGGTTACTACTGCTAACGCCAACATTAAACGGTATGCCCGTGGTTATTACCAAGGCATTGCGCAAGCGGTACTGGTATTGGTTATCGGCAATAATCTGGTGCGAAATTGCATCCGGGTCCGGTGGGTTGCCGTTCCGGAAAATATTCATGTAGCGCCATTGCGAAACAATGCGGTGGCCCTTTAAGCTGGAGTAACTAACATGCGGGTCAATTGAGGTGCGCAGGTAGTTATCGCCCGAGCCCATTTTTATAAAGAAGGCACCAGTATCTAAATCTTTTGAAATAAAAAAGCGGTTGCTGTTTTCCTGCTGAAAGCTGCCGTTAACGCCAAAGGTTAGCCCCGGTATTTTAGGATGCAGGTAGCGGGTACGGAAAACCAACTGCTCGCGCATTTCATCTGATGTTTCGGTAAAGCCTTCGTTGCGGGTTATGTTGGCAGAAATAACATACTGAAACTGCTTAACCTGCTGTTGGCGGTTAAAGTTTATGTTGGCAAAAAAGGGATGCAAACCATCGCCCCACCATTTGTATGTGCCTTTGGGGGTATTGTCGTAAAAGCCGGTGTTAATGTCTAATTCGTTTTTGGCTTCTGCTTCGGTAGGCCATTGCGTAATTACGTTTACCACACCATTTAATGCCGATGAACCATACATTACTGAAGAAGCGCCTTTAATTACTTCTATCTGCTTAATGTTGCTCAAGGGAATCATTTTGTTTTGGGCCTCGCCAAGGTCGGCACTAAGCATACTTAAGCCATCTACCATTACCGCTGTGCGGGTTCCCACACCATAGGAGTAGGACGAGCCGCCACGAATAGAAATCTGCCCATCCTGCACCAGCACGCCGGGTGTTTTGGCCACCACTTCGCCCAGTTCATTGGAGTTGGTGTTTTTAATAAGGGCCCTGTCTATTACTTCAGTTGTTACTGATTCCTTGGCGGCGTTTTTACGGTAGGCACTAACCGTTACCGTTTGTGCAATTTGTATAGCCGAAGGTTGCAGCTCAATAATGCTGTCGAATTTTTGGCCGGGCGTTAAAACCACTTTTAGCTTGGTTGTTTTGTACCCGATAAACGAAAAGGAAAACTCGTATTCACCGGCGGGTAAACTGGTTTTAAATTTTCCCGAGGCATCAGCTAATATGCCTTTGCCTTTTTCGTATTTAAAGGTGGCGCCGGCAAGTGTTTCTTTGGTTTCGGCATCAACAACGGTGCCCCGTACATCAACGTTTTGGGCAAAGCCCTTTCCACACAAAAATAAAAGGGCAAACAGTAAGGGTAAAGTTCTTTTCATGCAATGGTTTAGGGGGAAACAATCAGGGGTTAAGGGTTCTTCAAATAGCTTCTCAGTTTACCGGAAAAATTATTTGTAAGCGGAAAATAAAATTATTGTTGTAAAAAATGGAAGGTGGTCCGATGGATAAAATTTACCGTCGTTATCTGCGACAATTTCGCAGCTTGAAACTGTGGCATTTGGGTCGCAAAAAATGTAGTCTATTTTACTTCCTTTTTTGTTGCTTACATTAAAGCCATAGTCAGTATTTATTTCGGTGGTTTTACGGTTTTGTGCGGTAACGTATGTATCCTGTGCATCGGGCAGTTGCTGTTTTAAAATTGCATAGGCTTTGCTATCGGGTGTACAGTTAAAATCGCCGCTTATTATATAGTATGCTTTGGGTGCCAGGGCCTTCAATTGCCGTGCTATAATGCTCATGCTGTTTTCGCGGGCAGTAACTCCCCTATGGTCAAAGTGCGTGTTCAATACCACCACCGTATCGCCTTTGGTTTTAGTTACTAAAACAGCCCAGGTGCAAATACGTGTAAGGGCCGCATCCCAACTTTTGCTGCCGGGTACATTCGGCGTTTCGCTCAACCAAAATGTACCGCTGCGCACAAGCGTAAATTTTTCCGTACGGTAAAAAACAGGGGAGTATTCTCCTTTGGTTTTGCCATCGTTTCTGCCCACACCCACGTAATCATATTCCTTTAAAGCTGCGCGCAAACCTTTTAGTTGGTGTAGCAAAACTTCCTGCATACCCAGCACATCAGGGTTATGGTTTTTTATAAGCGTAAAAACTTTTTGTTTGCGCTTATCCCATTTATTGGGGCCATCCTGTGCATGGCAGTTGCGAATGTTATAGGTCATTACCTGCAGGGTATCCTGCGCGGGTAAAACGTAAGAAGCCGTAACTAAAAGGAGAAGAAAAAAAGTGCGCATTAAAATTTCAATTCGCTCATTAACACCTCGTGCTTAATTTGGGTAACACCCTTTTCATCTTTCACTTCAAGGGTTATCACTTTTTTGTTCCAGTCAATATTTACCACACCATAATTGGGGCCCATAAAAGGTTTGCCCACGCGGTTATCATTTCCGCCGGCGCAGGTGTGGCCGTGCGTTAAGCCACTACTGGTTAAATCATACAGCGCATAGCAACTATCGCGCTTTAGTTTCGAAAGTTCCGCATAATGCAAATCGCCACTAATAAAAAAGGCGCCTTCTGCTCTTGTCTTTTCAATCAGCTTCATAAAATGTTCACGTTCGTGCGGCATGTTTACCCAGGCTTCCCAGCCATTAAAATCTACCAAAAACTGTGTGCTGCTTCCAATCAATCTTAGGTCGGCCGGTTTCTTCAATTCTTCTTCCAGCCATTGCCACTGCTCCTTGCCCAAAAAGGTTTTGGTTTTGTTTTTCATTTTAATGTAAGGGCCTTTGCAATCCAGGTCGGCGCGCACGCGCACCAGTTTGTCCCTAAAGGTGCGCAGGTCAAGCATTATTATTTGCAGCTTCTTACCATCCACACCATACATGTAGCTGGTATAAATGCCTTTGTGTTTCCATCGTTCACTGCTGTCCGGTTCATGAAAAAATTTCAGGAAGATTTTTTTCGACTCTTCTTTAAAGGGATATTCTTTTCCGCCATCGTTTATGCCAAAGTCGTGGTCGTCCCAGGTGGCAATTACTTTTGCCTTTTTTTGCAGTTCAATATAACCGGGCTTAGCTGCAAGTTGATTATACTTTGCCTGCATCACATTCATGTCCTTGGTATCCGCATAAATGTTGTCGCCTAAAAAAATGAATAGCTGAGGCTGTTCGGCGGCAATCTTGTACCAAATATCCTGCGGCTTATCCTGGTTGTTGCAGGAGCCAAAGGCAATACGGCTTATAACTTCTTTGTTGTCGGTTTGGGCAAAAGTTGCGGTTAACAAAACCGAAAAAACCAGGGATAAAGTAAATCTCATTCTCTTTAGGGTATAGGGGGTGTAATGATAAGTTTAAAGTAAATCTCCTTCTTCCATTTTAAGCCAATCTTCGGTAAAGGTTAAGTCCTTAAACCAAACCAGCTTCCATTGTCCGTCATTATACTCCAACGAAGTCATATTCTCCACCCAATCACCACTGTTCAGGTATGTAACCTTCCCGGTATCGGTAACAATCTCCTTTATAACCGGCATATGCACGTGGCCGTTCAATACATAATCGTACCCATTTTCAATGGCAATTTCAGCAGCAGTCAGTTCATAGTCGCCTAACTTCTTCACTCCTTTCTTCACGCTCTCCTTTATCTTTTTTGAAAGAGAGATTTTCTCTCCCCCAAAAAATTCCAGTATGAAGTTCACAAACTTGTTGATGATAATAAGCAACTCATAACCGGTGGTGCCCAGTTTGGCTAACCACTTTGAACCGCGCATGGATACATCAAACACATCGCCATGAAAGAACCAGTGCTTCTTTCCATCCAGCTCCAGTATCAATTTATCTTCTAATTGTAAGTTGCCCAAAGCCAGGCCGGAATAGCGGCGCAGTAACTCATCGTGATTACCCGTTAAGTAATACACCTTAACACCATTGCTTACAAACTGAAAAATGCGCTGTATAGTTTGCGAATGTGATTTAGGAAAGTAGTACGAACGGAATTGCCAAATGTCAATCAAGTCGCCGTTAATCACCACAATTTCCGGGTCAATGCTGTCTAAGTAAAGATTAAGCTCTTTAGCCCTGCAGCCAATAAAGCCCAGGTGCACATCGCTTATAACCACCACCTTTACTTTTCGTTTTTGCAGCATGTTGCAAAGATGAGGTTTTGCATGTTAAGCTTAGGTTATTCCTTAATCAAACCAAGGTTCTGCTGACCGTGAGCCGAAATAGAATCAATACGGGCAATTTCGCCACCGCTAAACTGAACGTGGTAATCGGTCCAGCCCGGGGTACCGGCGCGCGGGTCGGCGCGGTAGTAATCCGTTGAAACTATTTGCGCCCAGCTACAGAAGGCAGCATCGCGGCTGCTTACATCATTTACTCTTGCTTCATCGGTACCGTCATCAGCACGGGTGCGTACTATGTAACCCTGCGAAACGCGCTGCTGTATTTCGGCGTAGCTGCCTTTTGAACTATTGAGAATTACGAACGCCGCTTCTGATGTTCCGGGGTTAGAATAAACGAACATAGCACGGCCTTGCAATGAAGGATGACCGTTCTTATACAGGCTTTCCGCTGCACCCTGCATTATAAATACCACCTTGCCACGTGAAGTTGCTAATTGCGGCCAGTTACCGGCAAGGGCGGCAGCTTCAAGGGTGCTGTAATTTCCGCGCACATCATCCGGTGTAATTACCTTGTTCAACTCCGCACCGAATATTGATTTAATCTCCGCATCAATAGCATCACAGGCAGAGGCATCGTACGGTATAGCATGGGTAAGCCCCGGTAAGGTGGTAAGCACATCAGCAGGGACATCTTCCTTGGTTTCAATATTTATAAAAATGGGCAGGTGGTTAGGGTGCGCCTGACTCCAATCGTAAATTGCCTGCAAGGCATCTTTAAACGTAACGTAAATGGAGTTATAGTCGAAGTCTACTATGTGAATGACTTTAAAACCGGGCAACAACAACTTAGGCTCGTTACTGGTGTTGGGGTAGCCGCTGAAAGTTGGGCCTGCACGGTAGTAGAATTGGCCGCCGTTGGGGTCATTATAAATATCCAATTCAAGACCGCGCACATTATAGTCGTTGAATTGCTGTTCAACAGGCAAATGCCAGTAGTCAATACCTGTTGGGCTGTAGGCTGCGGGTAAAAGACCCAATGAATCAAGCGCCGTAAGGAAAGCAAAAACAACAGAATCTGTTTTAAGGTGATAGCTATTGTGGCTGGCTATAACCTGTATTTGATTTATTTTTAAACTATCCGTAGGGCCGTTATCGTAAACAACAACATTCTTTTTAGGCGTGGTGTCCTTTTTGCAAGCGGATGCAAAAAACAAAACGAGCCCCGCAAGGCCCAACAGATAATACTTCATTAACATCAATTTAACGTGAAGTTAATGAAGCATATGAGCCCTGCAAGTTGTTGGTTAGTTAAAATCTTCCTCGTTTAAACCCAGGTCTTTTGAGCTGAACATGGAGCCGAAGAGGTCCTTAAACTGCACGCCCTTTTCCAAGCGGGCTTTAGACAGTTGCGAATGTTCCGCTAAACCGTGCAGCAGAAACTCCTTCATTACGTATTTCTCGTTTTTAGAAAGGTTGGGGCTGTGTTCATTCACTAAATCCTCAAGGCCGGGAATGGTGTCTAATATCTTGCGATAGGTCTTTTCGTCATCAGCCAGCATAAAGTCTACTACGTTTCCCTCAGCAAACCAATCCAAAACTTTTTGGTAGGGGTTGTTTTGCTTTTTCTTTTTCAGCTTGCCCGGGTCAGGAAAAATGCCGACGAATAATTTGCGGATGGCTTTTGCTATAAGGCCCTGTGCCACACCGGCTGCGCCTTCCTGTTCCCCTTCGTACACCAACTCTATCTTTCCGTTAATAGCGGGTACCACGCCCCAAAGGTCGCTAATGCGGGTAAAGGTTTTCTCTTCTCCGTTCAAAAGCGCCCGACGTTCGGCAGTGCTTGCCAAATTCTCATAGGCTGATATAGTTAAGCGCGCGCTAACACCACTTTTGGCATCTACAAATTCGCTTTCGCGCGCTTCAATAGCCACCTGTTCTACCAGGTTGCGCAACAACTCACCTACCTCCACATTTTTCTTCTGGCTTTCGCTCAATCTTGCCTCCTGTTGCGTAATAAGTTTGCTGTGTTCAATAGCTTTAGGATAGTGGGTTAATATCTGCGAGCCTATGCGGTCCTTAAGCGGGGTAACTATACTACCGCGGTTGGTATAATCTTCGGGGTTTGCCGTAAAAATGAACTGAATATCCAACGGCACCCGCAGTTTAAATCCACGTATCTGTATGTCTCCCTCCTGTAAAATATTGAACAGCGACACCTGAATGCGCGCCTGCAAATCAGGCAATTCGTTTATTACAAAAATGCAACGATTGCTGCGCGGCACTAAACCAAAATGTATTACGCGCTCATCGGCATAATTCAGTTTCAGGTTTGCCGCTTTAATAGGGTCTACGTCGCCGATTAAATCAGCCACGCTTACATCAGGCGTTGCCAACTTCTCTGCATAACGTTCGCTACGGTGCAGCCATTCCACAGGGGTGTCATCGCCCTTCTCCCCAATCAAATCTTTCGCAAATCGCGAAATAGGATTTAAGGGGTCGTCATTCAACTCACTGCCTTTTACCACTGGCACCCACTCATCTAACAGTTCCGTCATTTGGCGGGCAATACGCGTTTTTGCCTGGCCCCGTAAACCCAACAGGTTTATGTTATGGCGGCTCAATATGGCGCGTTCAATATCGGGTATAACGGTATCGTCATAGCCCATAATGCCGGTAAACAGCGGCTCCTTGCTTTTCAATTTTTTAATCAGGTTATCGCGCAATTCATCTTTAATGCTTTTGCTTTTATAACCGCCGGCTTTTAATTCTTTTATAGTAGTTGCTCTCATTTAATTTTTATTTCACCACGAAGGCGCTAAGTCACAAAGGGAAATATTTAAATCACATGGTACTTATAACCGCTTATCTCATTCTGCGTTTCTTTCCTTTTTCAAAATCTTCAAACAGGTATTCGCCCAGGCCTTGCAGTGAGGTGTAAAACGCCTTGCCGTTGTTTGCTTCAGTAAACTCTTCAACAAAGTTTTGCAGGTAAGGGTCCGTTGCTATCATAAAAGTTGTGATGGGAATTTTCAACCTTCTGCATGCTGCTGCAAGGCGCAGGCACTTGTTTACAATCTTCCTATCCAGGCCAAAACTGTTTTTATAATACTGGCCGTATTCCTTAATACAACTGGGCTTGCCATCGGTAATCATAAAAATCTGCTTGTTGGCATTTTTGCGCCGGTGCAAAATATCCATGGCCAATTCCAACCCTGCTACCGTATTGGTATGGTAAGGCCCAACTTGTAAATAAGGCAAATCCTTCACTTCAATTTGCCAGGCATCATCGCCAAATACAATTATGTCCAGCGTGTCCTTGGGGTATTTCCGCTTTATCAATTCAGCCAGCGCCATAGCCACATTTTTGGCAGGGGTAATGCGGTCCTCGCCATACAAAATCATGCTGTGCGAAATATCAATCATGAGCACTGTGCTGGTTTGCGTTTTGTATTCGCGTTCATGCACCAACAGGTCGTCCTCACTCATCATAAACTCACTTATGCCGTGGTTTATCTGCGCATTACGGAAACTCTCCAACATACTTATCTGCTCCAAACTATCACCAAACTGAAAGTTGCGGAGGTCGCTGCTCATTTCATCGCCCACACCGGTAAAACCTGTTTTGTGGTTGCCTTGTTTTCCTTTCTTCAGCTTACCGAAAATTTTTTCCAGCGCCCCCTGCCGTATGCTTTGTTCTGTTTTAGGGGTAATTACAAACTCTCCTGAGCCGGGTTGTTCTTCGCGCAGGTAGCCGCGCTGGCGTAAGTCATTTATAAAATCGCCAATGCCATAGTTTGGGTCCGTTAGCTTGTATTCCTTATCCAGTTCAGTAAGCCAGCTTAAAGCTTCGCCAACATCGCCACTGGTGTACGTAAGCAGTTGTTTGAAAATATCAAACAACCTATCAAACGGACTTTGCTGTTGTGCGCTGTATTTTGAAAAACGGTAGCCGAGCATAAAAGGAAACGAAAGTTAGTGCATAGCTTCTTAAACATAAAGCTGCGCCCTGCACATTAACACACATTTAGCACCAAATGTTTTAATCGAAGTGGTTCCAGCCCTGGGCTTTTAACGGATGGCGGTTTCCGCTTTTGGTAACCAGCATGGCTCCATTCTCTTTAGCCGTAATTTGCCCAATAATACTAAAGGCATCTTCGCCGGCTATTTTAGTTTCATCTTCAGGCTGTATGGTAAACAGCAATTCGTAGTCCTCGCCACCGCTTAACGCACAGGTTATAGGATCTATATTAAACTGTAAGGCCATGTGGTAGGCATCTTCGCTTATAGGCACCATGCTCTCGTTAATATCGCAACCAACACCGCTTTGCTTACAAATATGGCGCACATCACTGCTTAAGCCATCGCTCAAGTCAATCATTGCTGTGGGCTTTAAATTCATATCCTTCATCCAGCGTATTACATCGCGGCGGGCTTCAGGTTTTAACTGGCGCTCAATTAAGTATTGGGCGTTTTCTAATTCAGGTTGTACACCGGGGTGCTCCAGGTAAATGCGCTTTTCGCGTTCCAACAGTTGCAAGCCCAAATAGGCTGCGCCTAAATCGCCGGTTACGCAAATAAGGTCGCCCACTTTTGCACCATTTCGGTAAACCAAATCCTTTTCTTCAGCTACACCAATTGCCGTAATAGAAATAACAAGGCCGCTGGTGCTGGAGGTGGTATCTCCACCTATTAAATCAACCTTATAATTTTTACAGGCCAGTTTTATGCCGGCATATAGTTCATCCAATGCCTCTACCGTAATTTTAGATGAAACGGCCAATGAAACGGTTATCTGCTTCGGCTCGGCGTTCATAGCATAAATATCACTAAGGTTTACCACCACACTTTTATAACCTAAATGGCGCAGGGGGGTATACATTAAATCGAAATGGATGCCTTCGGCCAATAAATCGGTAGTAATTACGGTGCGTTTGTTGCCATTATCTATTACTGCGGCATCATCACCTACGCCCTTAATTGTAGACTCATTTATCAGTTCAAAATCTTTTGTAAGGTGGTCAATTAATCCAAACTCGCCCAAAGTGCTTAAAGGGGTATGCTTTTGTGATTCAGCCATAAGTTGTATCTTGAGCAGGCAAGATTAGTGAAAATCGGATGGTAATACCGGATAAAAGACGCTTGCTTTATTTATCGTGGCTCACGCTTTTTGGCATGAGCGCCATAGGGGTAGTTCTCATTTCCTTTATGCAAAACCGCGAAGTTCAACCTGTGCTGCTGGGCGGTAAGCGCCCCTATTTGCAGGTGTTAACGGGGCTATTTTTCGGCAGCCTTGCGGCCTTATTGGGGCTTATTTTAATACGTGGCAGGAACTTTAAAAGCGTTCGCACTTTTTTTGAGGACCTTATTGGCGACATCAACCCTTCCTTTGCAAACATTTTAGTTTACTCGTTATGCGCCAGCATTGGCGAAGAGATACTTTTTCGTGCGGGGGTACAACCTCTTATAGGCATTTGGCCGGCAGCAATTATTTTCGTTCTGCTACACGGCTATATAAACCCTTACAACCTTAACTTAACCATATACGGCTTTTTCCTTATTGTTATTTGTGCGGGTTTTGGCTACCTGTTTAAGTTTTTTGGCCTAACCTCATCAGTAATAGCGCATTTTATATATGATATCTCTATTTTTTGCGTGTTAAAATATGCTTACCAAAAAAGAATTTCGGTGCACTGAGGTTTTCTTTGTATTTTTCATTCAGGCTTTATATTGATAAATTTGTAACCTAAGATTTATCGGCATGTTCAGCGATTTCAAAAATTTCGGCTCATCATGGAAAAGTGCCTGGAGCAATCCGGCATTCCGTAATCAGTTTGTACTTACCTTCCTGGTGTTTGTTGGCGTAATGCTCAGCAACTTTTATTACCTGCGCATATGGCAAACGCGGCCGGGCATTCAGCTTAACGACCTTATTTTAAACCTGCTGCCGCCCCACGACTTTTCGCCTTACATTTTTTTCATTCAATACACATCGCTGCTTATTGTTTTTCTTTTCGTGCTGCCTAACCCGCACCGTTTAACCAAAGGGCTGCAAATGTTTGCTATTGTATTTTTAGCCCGCACCTTTACTATTTACCTGGTTCCGCTGGAGCCACCCCGCGATATGATTCTTTTGAATGACCCCGTGGCTACTTTTGTTTTTCATACCAGTTCGGTTTACGTAACCAAGGACCTCTTTTTCTCAGGCCACGTTTCGGCCTGTGTGTTGTTGTGGCTTATTGTAGATAAGAAATTTTTAAAGGTGCTTTTATCCTTTACTACCCTAACCGTTGGCCTGCTTATAATGTGGCAGCATGTGCACTATAGCACCGATGTGTTATTTGCCCCTTTGTTTGCGCTAACCGCTTATTGGATGGTGCAATACGCGCATGCCCAAAGCAAATACGGGCTGCAAACCGAAAGCCCTGCGGCAGTTGTAGCAGAAAGCGAATACTTCAAATAAAAAAACCTCTTTCCGCAGAAAGAGGTTCCCTGAAACTTTAGCAAAGTTTATTACCGTGGCGCTTTCGCCTTATTCTTCTCTTCGCTTTCCTTACGCACTCTTTCCTTCTCTGCCTTTTCTTTTTCAATTATAGGTGCGCGTTGTTGCTCAAATTGTGCCGGCTCAATAGGGCGAACGCCCTGGTAGGTATATTTTTCACGTGTATCGCCCGCGCCATAAATAGGATCGTAGCCAAAACGGTAATCCTGGTAATAAGCGCGCTTACCCATTACGCGGTAGTTAAAGGTGCAATTGCTTTGGCCGCCTTGTTTTTCTACCACTTCAAAATTGGTTGTGCCCGATACGGTATAAAGTCCTTTGGTTTCGCAGTTCTCCTGTACGAAAACTACCATGGGGTGGGCCGAATCAATTACCACAGTTTGTAGAAACAATTCATCCAATTGCACTGTGGCTTTTCCGTTAACCAGTTTGGCTTGGCCAATATCCTCAAACCACATTTCGGGGCTTTCCATGCAGTACAATAATTGATTGCCTTTGGCCGTAGGAACACTTGCCGCTTTGGCGCCTGTTGCTGTAAAGTTACCCTGAGAGTACACCGCCCAACCACTGCCTGCGGGCGAATAACCATGCACGCCATAACCGCCACCGGTGCTAAGGTTTTCGAAGTACCCGCCATGACCGCTGAAATAACTTACGGTACCAAAGACACCATAGTCCAGGTTAACAGGTGTAGAGTTAGCCCCTAACCAGGCACGACCAAATACAGCCGAGCCCCACAATACATAGTCGCCCAGCACTCCTGTTTCGTTTGAGCCTCCGTTATTGGAATAACCAAAAACGCCTGCAGAGCCTGCGCCGCTTGAATTCACTTCACCACGAACACCAAAAGAAGTTGTACCGCCGGTGGTGTTTGTGTTCTGGCCAAAAATTACCGGGTTATTATCCGCATCGTTTACTACATGTAGGCGGTATGCAGGTGCGCCTGCGCCTATGCCCACAAAGCCATTGTTTACATTGTAAACAAAGCCCCAGCCAATGCCTGCGCCCCAAATACCGGCATAGTTATCGTCTACCATGCCAATAAAGGCACGGTCGGCAGTATTCGTAGTGTTCATATACCAAATACCGGCGCTGCCGCCACCACTGCGCATACGCGAGCGGCCACTTACGTCAAATATGTAACCGGGGTTGGTATTGCCTACGCCAACTCCAGAACCATTATCGTACATAATGCTGTTGCACATGGTTGATGAATTAGTAAATTTTGTAACGTAATTAGCTACTGCCGAAGCGCAAATAGTGCCCGGGCCGGCAGGGCCTTGTGGACCTGTTGCGCCTTGTGCACCATTGGTGCCGTTTACACCTGCAGGACCCTGAACGCCTTGAGGACCTTGTATACCCTGGGGACCTTGCGGACCAGTTGCACCATCTACTCCATTGGTTCCGTTAGTACCTGCGGGACCTTGTGCTCCTTGTGGGCCTTGTATTCCCTGAGGACCTTGTGGGCCAGTTGCGCCGTCAACTCCATTTGTGCCTGCTACACCAGTAGGGCCGGTTGGGCCTTGTATTCCTTGAGGGCCTTGTATTCCCTGAGGACCTTGTGGGCCAGTTGCGCCGTCAACTCCATTTGTGCCTGCTACACCAGTAGGGCCGGTTGGGCCTTGTATTCCTTGAGGGCCTTGCGGACCAGTTACACCATCAACTCCATTTGTTCCGTTAGTGCCTGCGGGGCCTTGTGCACCAGTTGGACCTTGAGGGCCCTGTACACCTTGCGGACCTGTCGCGCCATCAACGCCATTTGTTCCGTTAGTGCCTGCGGGACCTTGTGCTCCTTGTGGGCCTTGTATTCCTTGAGGACCTTGAGCTCCGGTTGCGCCTTGTATTCCTTGAGGGCCTTGTATACCCTGGGGACCCTGCGGACCAGTTGCACCATCAACTCCGTTGGTACCATTAGCACCTGCGGGACCTTGTGGGCCTGTTGCACCATTTATACCCGCAACACCTTGAGGGCCCTGTATACCTTGGGGACCCTGAGGGCCAGTTGCACCATCAACGCCATTTGTACCATTACTACCCGCCGGGCCTTGGGCTCCTGTTGGGCCTTGTACTCCTTGAGGACCTTGCGGACCGGTGGCTCCATCTACTCCATTAGTGCCTGCTAGACCAATAGGGCCGGTTGGGCCTTGTAATCCTTGTGGTCCCTGTGGGCCAGTGGCACCATCAACTCCATTCGTTCCGTTTGTGCCTGCTGGACCTTGAGCGCCGGTTGCTCCTTGAGGGCCTTGTGGACCAGTGGCTCCATCTAAACCATTAGTACCTGCGGAGCCTTGTGGGCCAGTTAGGCCTTGTATTCCTTGAGGGCCTTGTGGACCGGTAGCACCGTCTACTCCGTTGGTACCATTAGCACCTGTTGCTCCTTGTGGGCCCTGCGGACCAGTTGCACCATCAACACCATTTGTTCCGTTAGCACCAGTGGCACCTTGTATTCCTTGAGGGCCTTGTGGGCCGGTGGCTCCATCTAAACCATTAGCACCTGCGGGGCCTTGAATGCCTTGAGGACCCTGTGGGCCTGTTGCGCCATCAACGCCATTTGTACCGTTAGCACCCGTTGGACCTTGTATTCCTTGGGGACCTTGCGGACCGGTTACTCCGTCAACGCCATTTGTACCTGCTGCACCAGTAGGTCCTTGAGGACCGGTAGCACCATCAATACCATTTGTTCCGTTAGCACCAGCCGGACCTTGAGCACCTGTTGCACCTTGTATTCCTTGAGGGCCTTGTGGTCCTGTTACGCCATCAACGCCATTTGTACCTGCTGCGCCAGTAGGGCCTGTTGGGCCCTGTACACCTTGGGGACCCTGCGGACCTGTCGCGCCATCAACGCCATTTGTACCGTTAGTGCCTGCGGGACCTTGAGCGCCGGTTGCTCCTTGAGGGCCCTGTGGGCCAGTTGCGCCATCAACACCATCTGTTCCGTTAGCACCCGTTGGACCTTGTATTCCTTGGGGGCCTTGCGGACCGGTTACTCCGTCAACGCCATTTGTACCTGCTGCACCAGTAGGTCCTTGAGGACCGGTAGCGCCATCAATACCATTTGTTCCATTGGCACCAGTTGGACCTTGTGGCCCTGTTGCGCCATCAACGCCATTTGTTCCGTTAGCACCAGCCGGACCTTGAGCACCTGTTGCGCCTTGTATTCCTTGAGGGCCTTGTGGGCCTGTTACGCCATCAACGCCATTTGTACCTTCTGCGCCAGTAGGGCCTGTTGGGCCCTGTAATCCTTGTGGACCCTGCGGCCCAGTGGCCCCATCTAAACCATTAGTACCTGCGGGACCTTGTGCGCCAGTTGGACCTTGAATCCCTTGTGGACCTGTTGCACCATCAACACCATTTGTTCCGTTAGCGCCTGCCGGACCTTGAGCGCCGGTTGCTCCTTGAGGACCCTGTGGACCAGTTGCACCATCAACTCCATTCGTTCCGGTAGCGCCTGCCGGACCTTGTGGGCCGGTAGCGCCATCAACTCCGTTTTGCCCGGTTGCACCTGTAGGGCCGGTTGCGCCACCGCCAGCACCTGTTGCGCCAGTTGGACCCGTTGGTCCTGTTATACCTTGATTTCCTTGTGGCCCTGTTGCGCCATCAACGCCAGTTACACCTTGAATCCCTTGCGGACCTTGTGCACCTGTGATACCTTGCAAACCAGCAGGACCCTGAGGGCCTGTAGCGCCATCAATACCATTGGCACCGGCCGGGCCTTGGGCACCCGTATCACCAGTTGGGCCCGTTGCGCCGCCGCCTGCACCTGCAGCACCGGTTGGACCTGTGGGGCCCGTAGGACCTTGTAAGCCTTGTGCGCCTGTTGCGCCATCTGCGCCTGCAGGACCCTGAGGACCTGTTACTCCATCAATACCATTTGTACCAGCGGGGCCTTGTGGGCCTGTATCACCTGTGGGACCTGTTGCCCCTCCGCCTGCACCTGCAGCACCGGTTGGACCTGTGGGCCCCGTAGGACCTTGTAAGCCTTGTGCGCCTGTTGCGCCATCTGCACCTGCAGGACCCTGAGGACCCGTAACTCCATCAATACCATTTGCACCAGCCGGGCCTTGTGGGCCTGTATCACCTGTGGGACCTGTTGCCCCTCCACCCGAACCCGCAGCGCCAGTTGCGCCTGTGGGGCCCGTAGGACCTTGTAAGCCTTGTGCGCCTGTTGCGCCATCTGCACCTGCAGGGCCCTGAGGACCCGTTACTCCATCAATACCATTTGTACCAGCCGGGCCTTGCGGACCGGTATCGCCTGTTGGACCTGTTGCACCCCCACCCGAACCGGCAGCACCTGTTGCGCCTGTGGGGCCAGTAGAACCTTGTAAGCCTTGTGCGCCTGTTGCGCCATCTGCACCTGCCGGGCCCGGAGGACCCGTTACTCCATCAATACCGTTTGTACCTGCCGGGCCTTGAGGGCCCGTTGCACCATCAACGCCGTTTGTTCCGGCTACACCTTGTGCGCCGGTTGGGCCTTGCAAACCTTGAGGTCCCTGTAGACCAGTTGGGCCTGTTGGACCAATTGCGTTTACAGTATAAGAGGTGCCATCAGTTAAGTTGAATGTGATTGTTCCATTTCCATTATCGGTAATACTTGCAATTCCAACACCATCGTTACCCGGAGAACCCTGTGCGCCAGTAGCCCCCGTTGAGCCCGGCAAACCTGAAGGCCCGGCAGGGCCCGTTGCGCCTGTGGCCCCCTGCGTGCCCGAATTGCTGCATAAAGATTTCCAGGCACCGGCATCATTATAATAAAAACAGTTTAAAGAAATATCGTATACTAAAAGGCCATTAGCGGGGTTAACTATTGCCAAACGATCAACCGTGGTTAAGCGCGGCACCAATAAACCTTTGTTGTTAGAAACCAGGTCCAGTAAGGCGCTGGCATCAGGGTTTGTTGTACCAATACCTACGTTTTGGTTTTGGGCTTTAGTATGTATGGCCAATACAATAACAATAAGAACAAGTAGAAACTGTTTCATGCTTAAGTATTAAATGAAGTGCTCCTTCCGTGGTGCGTGTGCCTGCCAGGGGGTATAACAAATGTAGTAAAATAAGAAGTTTACTTAATCTAAATAAACAGCCGAACCCTGGCGTTGCATAAGAAAAAAAAGGGCGCCCATCAGGGCGCCCTTTCTAAAGCTTTTGATTTGGAACTACTTCGGCTCAGTAATACCTTCAGCTTTCTTCATTTCTTTTGTTTTCTCCTTCTGCATTTGCTGCATTTCCTTCTCTAACTGAGAGGCAGGAATAAAGCCTGAAGGCATTGGAGTTTGTTTCCAGTTCTTACGTTGCTCTTCCTGGAATTTTACATTCTCGTTGTAGTCAACCGGTGGAGGAGGCGCATATTGCATATACATGCGGGTATCGCCTGGGCCCCAAAGCGGGTCGTTTCCAAAACGATGATCCTGGAAGTTCAAACGCTTGGCCACAATACGGAACGAAAACTCAGCATTTGAAGCGCCGCCGTTTCTTTCTTTTACGGTAAAGCACTTATCGTTCTTCACCACGTAAACGTCGTTGGCCTCGCCCTCCATCTGTATGTAAACATGCATAGGGTGGGCAGAATCAATTACCACTGTTTCCAGGAAGAGCGGGTCAAGATTTATAGTGCAACTACCATTCGTTAGTTTGCCGCTGCCGAAATCTTCAAACCACACTTCCGGAGATTCCAAACAGTATAACAGTTGATTGCCTTTGCTGGTACCTACAGAGGCTGTTTTAGTACCGTTTGCTACCGCCCAGTTACCGTTAAAGTAACCGCTGTAGTTAGCATTGTTTGCCCGCCAGCCCACAATGGCAATATCATTATTACCGGCTATGATACCGCCTCCTAAGCCGATACCATGCACCCCTATACCATAAGAAGCAGCATTATATTGACCCAGGACACCTACGTGCGAGTTGGTGGTAATGGTATTGATGTTTACATAACCATAAACACCCACACCACCGTTAGCGTTAGTAGGTGTGCCCAGATAGCCAACAGCCCCTGCACGTACAGCACTTGTGTTGGTGCCGTTGTAGTTGCCAAAGGTGCCTGCACCTGCACCACTACCACTATATACACCCTGCACTGCAGAGAAGCCTGTGTTGGAAGCGGCAAAAACCTCGCCCCATGTACCCGCACCGCCGGCCACACTACAATAGCCATTTATGCCAAACGGCAATGCAGCGGTAGCAACTCCGGCAACCAGGTCCCCTGCATAAGGAGAAGCAGTTGCACCTGCTACAACCTCACCATCTACAGGGTTAATGCGCATGCGCTCTATATTGTTAGCTCTAAACACCAATGCGTTAAGGTCGGTTGTGCCTAAAAACTCTGTCGCAGGAGCTATACCGCTGTTACCTTTAGTTAACCACGCTTTAGTTGCCGAGGTTATAGTTGATGGAATGCTTGTATTAATATTAATAGTACCGTCAGTATTATAAGTTATGCTGTTGATGGTCCAAGTTGGGCCTGTAGAACCCGTTGCTCCTGTTGCACCGGTAACTCCATTAGTACCATTATTACCGGTAGCACCTGTAGCCCCGGTGGAACCCGTTGCACCAGTGTTACCGGTTGCCCCGGTAGCGCCAGTAGAACCTGTTGCTCCTGTAGCCCCTGTATTTCCTGTTGCGCCAGTGGCACCAGTTGAACCCGTTGCGCCCGTAGCACCGGTACTGCCTGTGGCGCCGGTTGCGCCAGTGGCCCCTGTTGAGCCAGTTACACCCTGAATACCTTGAGGACCTGTATCACCTGTTGCGCCGGTGGCTCCAGTTGCACCAGTATTTCCGGTTGCGCCAGTACTGCCTGTAGCTCCTGTTGAGCCAGTGTTACCAGTTGCGCCAGTGGCTCCAGTTACACCTTGTGGACCAGTGTCGCCAGTTGCGCCGGTGGCACCTGTTGAACCTGTTGAGCCAGTATTTCCAGTGGCACCTGTTGCACCGGTATTTCCGGTTGCGCCAGTATTACCTGTAGCGCCAGTTACACCCTGAATGCCCTGAGGGCCTTGGGCACCTGTATCACCAGTTGCGCCTTGAACACCTTGAGGGCCAGTTGCACCGGTTACACCCTGAATACCTTGTGGGCCGGTTGCGCCAGTCACACCCTGTATACCTTGAGGACCCTGTGCGCCTGTATCACCAGTAGCTCCTTGAGGACCGGTTACACCCTGAATGCCTTGCGGACCAGTTGCACCGGTTACACCTTGGATACCTTGAGGGCCGGTAGCGCCAGTCACACCTTGTATACCTTGAGGACCCTGTGCGCCTGTGTCACCAGTAGCTCCCTGAGGACCAGTTGAACCAGTTATGCCTTGTATGCCTTGCGGACCCTGTGCACCTGTATCACCAGTTATACCTTGAATACCTTGCGGGCCGGTTGCACCCGTTACGCCTTGTATGCCTTGAGGACCCTGTGCGCCTGTGTCACCAGTAGCTCCTTGAGGACCAGTTACACCCTGAATGCCTTGAGGGCCTTGTGCGCCGGTATCACCTGTTGCACCTTGTGGACCGGTAGCACCGGTTACACCTTGTATGCCTTGAGGGCCTTGCGCGCCTGTGTCACCAGTAGCGCCAGTTACACCCTGAATACCTTGAGGACCGGTTGCACCGGTTACGCCTTGTATACCCTTGCGGACCCTGTGCACCTGTATCACCAGTTATACCTTGAATACCTTGCGGGCCGGTTGCACCCGTTACGCCTTGTATGCCTTGAGGACCCTGTGCGCCTGTGTCACCAGTAGCTCCTTGAGGACCAGTTACACCCTGAATGCCTTGAGGGCCTTGTGCGCCGGTATCACCTGTTGCACCTTGTGGACCGGTAGCACCGGTTACACCTTGTATGCCTTGAGGGCCTTGCGCGCCTGTGTCACCAGTAGCGCCAGTTACACCCTGAATACCTTGAGGACCGGTTGCACCGGTTACGCCTTGTATACCCTGAGGGCCTTGAGCACCTGTGTCACCAGTTGCGCCTTGTGGACCTGTTACACCCTGAATACCTTGTGGACCGGTTGCGCCAGTCACACCTTGTACACCCTGGGGACCTTGAGCTCCAGTGTCGCCAGTAGCACCTGTTACACCTTGTATACCTTGAGGGCCTTGTGCACCTGTATCGCCTTGTGGGCCAGTTACGCCCTGAACACCTTGTGGACCGGTTGCGCCAGTCACACCTTGTACACCCTGGGGACCTTGAGCTCCTGTGTCACCTTGTGGACCTGTTACACCCTGTATACCTTGAGGACCTTGCGCGCCAGTATCACCAGTTGCACCTTGTGGACCGGTTACACCCTGAATACCTTGCGGGCCTGTGGCACCGGTTATACCTTGTATACCTTGAGGGCCTTGAGCACCTGTGTCACCAGTTGCGCCTTGTGGACCTGTTACACCCTGAATACCTTGTGGACCGGTTGCGCCAGTCACACCTTGTACACCCTGGGGACCTTGAGCTCCAGTGTCGCCAGTAGCACCTGTTACACCTTGTATACCTTGAGGGCCTTGTGCACCTGTATCGCCTTGTGGGCCAGTTACGCCCTGAACACCTTGCGGGCCAGTTGCGCCAGTCACACCTTGTACACCCTGGGGACCTTGAGCTCCAGTGTCGCCAGTCACACCTTGTACACCCTGGGGACCTTGAGCTCCAGTGTCGCCAGTAGCACCTGTTACACCTTGTATACCTTGAGGGCCTTGTGCGCCGGTATCACCAGTTGCGCCTTGCGGACCAGTTACACCCTGAACGCCTTGAGGGCCTGTGGCACCGGTTATACCTTGTATACCCTGAGGGCCTTGAGCTCCTGTATCACCTGTAGCACCTTGAGGACCAGTTACGCCCTGTATGCCTTGAGGACCCTGTGCACCTGTGTCACCAGTAGCTCCTTGAGGACCAGTTACGCCCTGAATGCCTTGCGGACCAGTAGCACCTTGTGGGCCTGTGTCGCCGGTAGCACCAGTTACACCTTGCGGGCCAGTAGCACCCTGGATACCTTGTATACCTTGAGGACCTTGGGCACCCGTGTCACCGGTAGCTCCTTGAGGACCGGTTACCCCTTGAATACCTTGCGGGCCTTGTGCGCCGGTATCACCAGTAGCGCCTTGCGGACCTGTTACACCTTGAATGCCTTGCGGGCCAGTTGTTCCGGTTACGCCTTGGGCGCCTGTATCGCCGGTAGCACCTTGTGGGCCGGTTACACCTTGAATACCTTGTGGACCTGTGTCACCCTGCGGGCCTGTTACGCCTTGTATACCCTGAGGGCCAGTGTCACCAGTTACACCTTGTATACCTTGAGGTCCTTGCGCGCCTGTGTCGCCGGTTACACCCTGAATACCTTGTGGGCCCTGCGGACCAGTAGCACCTGTTACACCTTGTATACCTTGAGGACCTTGGGCACCCGTGTCACCGGTAGCTCCTTGAGGACCGGTTACGCCCTGAATGCCCTGTGGACCTTGTGGGCCTGTGTCACCTGTAACACCTTGAGGGCCTTGGGCTCCGGTATCACCTTGTGGGCCGGTTACACCTTGTATACCCTGTGGGCCTTGCGCACCAGTATCACCAGTTACGCCTTGAATGCCTTGTGGGCCAGTTACGCCCTGAATGCCCTGAGGACCTTGTGCACCTGTATCACCAGTGGCACCCGGTATACCTTGCGGGCCTTGGACACCTGTATCTCCTTGTGGGCCAGTTACGCCCTGAGGGCCTTGTGCGCCTGTGTCACCTTGTGGACCAGTTACGCCTTGTATGCCCTGAGGACCTTGCGGACCAGTATCGCCAGTTACACCTTGAATGCCTTGAGCTCCGGTGTCGCCTTGCGGACCGGTTACGCCTTGGATACCCTGAGGACCTTGAGCACCTGTATCACCAGTGGCACCTTGAGGGCCGGTTACACCTTGAATACCTTGGGGACCCTGAGCACCTGTATCGCCTGTAGCACCTTGCGGGCCAGTTGCGCCATCAGCACCAGTTACACCTTGTATACCCTGAGCACCTGTATCACCTGTGGCTCCTTGTGGGCCTGTTGCTCCATCAGCACCGGTTACACCCTGAATGCCTTGTGGGCCTTGAGCACCTGTATCACCTTGTGGGCCGGTTACACCCTGAATACCTTGTGGACCGGTTGCACCGGTATCACCGGTTGCGCCTTGAGCACCCGTGTCACCGGTAGCTCCTTGAGGACCGGTTACCCCTTGAATACCCTGTGGACCTTGTGGGCCTGTTGCTCCATCAGCACCAGTTACACCTTGGATGCCTTGTGCGCCTGTGTCGCCCTGTGGGCCAGTTACGCCCTGAATGCCCTGTGGACCTTGTGCGCCTGTATCACCAGTTACACCTTGTATACCTTGAGGGCCTTGTGCTCCAGTGTCGCCTTGTGGGCCGGTTACACCTTGTATGCCTTGAGGACCTTGTGCGCCTGTATCGCCTGTAGCACCTTGCGGGCCAGTAGCGCCGGTTATGCCTTGTATGCCTTGAGGGCCTTGTGCGCCTGTATCGCCTGTAGCACCTTGTGGGCCAGTTGCTCCATCAGCACCGGTTACACCCTGTATACCTTGAGGGCCCTGGGGACCTGTATCACCCGTTAAACCTTGTATGCCTTGCAGACCCAGTGGGCCTGTGTCGCCAGTAGCACCTTGAGGACCGGTTACGCCCTGAACACCTTGCGGGCCAGTATCACCAGTTGCACCCTGTGGGCCTTGTGCTCCAGTGTCGCCTTGTGGACCTGTTACACCTTGTATGCCTTGAGGACCTTGAGCGCCGGTGTCACCCTGAGGGCCAGTTACGCCTTGGATACCCTGAGGACCTTGTGGGCCTGTTGCTCCATCAGCACCAGTTACACCTTGAATACCTTGGGGACCCTGAGCTCCTGTGTCACCAGTTACACCTTGTATACCTTGAGGGCCTGTGTCACCAGTTGCGCCCTGAATACCTTGTGGGCCTTGGGCACCAGTATCACCTGTTGCACCCTGAGGGCCCTGCGGACCTGTCGCGCCATCGGCACCGGTTACACCCTGAATACCTTGCGGACCCTGAGCACCTGTGTCGCCAGTTACACCCTGAAGACCTTGCGGGCCTTGTGGGCCTGTGTCACCCTGCGGGCCAGTTATACCTTGTATACCTTGAGGGCCTGTCGCGCCGTCAGCACCGGTTACACCTTGCGGGCCTTGTGCACCTGTGTCACCCTGAGGGCCAGTTACGCCTTGTATACCTTGAGGACCCTGGGCTCCTGTATCACCAGTTACGCCCTGAATGCCTTGTGGGCCTTGGGGACCGGTTACACCTTGAATACCTTGGGGACCCTGAGCACCTGTATCGCCTGTAGCACCTTGCGGGCCAGTTACGCCAGTTGCACCTTGTGGGCCGGTTACGCCCTGAACTCCTTGAGGACCTGTATCACCAGTGGCTCCTTGTGGGCCTGTCGCTCCATCAGCACCAGTTACACCCTGAATACCTTGAGGACCTTGAGCACCTGTGTCGCCTTGTGGACCAGTTACGCCTTGTATACCCTGAGGACCTTGTGCACCTGTATCACCTGTTGCACCTTGCGGGCCGGTTGCGCCATCAGCGCCAGTTACACCTTGTATGCCTTGTGGACCTGTGTCGCCTTGTGGGCCAGTTGCTCCTTGAATGCCTTGTGGGCCGGTTGCTCCATCAGCGCCAGTTACGCCTTGTATGCCTTGAGGACCTGTTGCTCCGTCAGCACCGGTAACACCTTGAGGGCCTTGTGGACCTGTATCACCTTGCGGACCAGTAACGCCTTGTATACCTTGAGGGCCTTGTGCGCCCGTATCACCTGTTGCGCCCTGTGGGCCGGTTGCTCCATCAGCGCCAGTTACACCTTGTATGCCTTGCGGACCTGTATCGCCTGTCACGCCCTGAATACCTTGGGGACCTTGAGCACCTGTGTCACCTTGTGGACCAGTTATACCCTGAATACCTTGGGGACCTTGTGCGCCCGTATCACCTGTTGCGCCCTGTGGGCCGGTTGCTCCATCAGCGCCAGTTACACCTTGTATGCCTTGCGGACCTGTATCGCCTGTTGCGCCTTGAATGCCTTGTGGACCTTGTGCACCGGTGTCACCAGTTGCTCCTTGAATACCTTGGGGACCCTGAGCGCCTGTGTCACCAGTTGCGCCTTGAATACCTTGGGGGCCAGTAGCTCCGTCAGCGCCAGTTACGCCTTGAATACCTTGTGGGCCAGTTGCTCCATCAGCTCCAGTTACACCTTGAATACCCTGTGGGCCTTGTGCGCCTGTATCACCAGTTACGCCTTGAATGCCCTGAGGACCAGTGTCGCCTGTAACACCTTGAATACCTTGAGGGCCAGTATCACCCTTTACACCTTGTATGCCTTGTGGGCCTTGAGCACCTGTGTCACCTTGTGGACCAGTTACGCCTTGTATACCTTGTGGACCTGTGTCACCCGTTGCACCTTGAATACCCTGCGGACCTTGTGGGCCTGTATCACCAGTTGCACCTTGCAGACCCTGAGGACCTGTATCGCCGGTAGCACCTTGTAAACCTTGTGGGCCTTGGGCTCCGGTATCACCTGTTATACCCTGAATACCTTGCGGGCCGGTTGCTCCATCAGCGCCAGTTACGCCTTGTAGACCCTGAGGACCTGTATCGCCTGTAACACCTTGTAAACCTTGAGGGCCTTGGGCTCCGGTATCACCTTGTGGACCGGTTACACCCTGAACACCTTGCGGGCCAGTGTCGCCTGTTGCTCCTTGAATACCTTGAGGGCCTGTCGCGCCATCAGCGCCAGTTACACCTTGAATGCCTTGTGGGCCGGTTGCTCCATCAGCGCCAGTTACGCCTTGAATACCTTGAGGGCCTTGGGCTCCGGTATCACCTTGTGGACCAGTTACACCCTGAACACCTTGCGGGCCCGTATCACCCGTTACCCCTTGAATGCCTTGTGGACCTTGAGCGCCTGTATCACCAGTTACACCCTGAATACCTTGGGGACCCTGAGCGCCTGTGTCGCCAGTAGCACCTTGTGGGCCTTGTGCACCTGTATCGCCAGTTACACCTTGTATGCCTTGAGGGCCTGTATCGCCGGTAGCACCTTGTGGGCCGGTTGCTCCATCAGTGCCGGTTACGCCTTGTGGACCTTGTGCTCCTGTATCACCTGTTGCACCTTGAGGTCCGGTGGCTCCCTGAGCGCCTGTAGTGCCTACTGCGCCTTGCGGGCCTGTTGGGCCGGTAGGGCCTTGTACGTTTATCGTTGCAGATGTATTGTCACTTAAAAAAATGGTCATGGTACCGTTACCATTATCTACTATTTGGGTTATGCCTACACCATCATTACCCGGTGAGCCCTGTGCCCCTGTTGCACCCGTAACGCCGGCAGGACCTGCAGGACCCGCATTACCCTGCGCACCTGTAACGCCTGTTGCACCGGTTGGCCCCTGGCTTCCGCCGCCCGGATTACAAAGCGATTTCCATACGTTCACATCATTGTAGTAAAAACACTTTAAATCAGTGTCATATACCAGCAAGGCGTTAGCGGGGTTAACTATAGCCAAACGTTCGGCAGTGGTTAGCCTTGGCACCAATAAACCTTTGTTATTGGCTACCATATCCAATATGGCACTGGCGTCAGGCGTTACCGTTCCTATACCAACGTTTTTGTTCTGCGCAACGGCAGTAAAAAAGATAGCAATGCACAGCGAAAAGAGGAGACTTTTCTTCATTTCAGGGTAGTATTAAAATAGAAATAAAAATTAATATAATAAGCGTGTTAGCGCATTAGGGTTAAGTTGCCTTTTGCACTTTTTGTTTTTGTTTGTCCGTTAAGAATGTAGTCACACTTCCACACATAAACACCCAGTTCCTGCTCCATACCTTTATAAACACCATCCCAACCTTCCAGCGGATCGGAGGTTTCAAACACCAATTCGCCCCAACGATTAAAAATCTGCAGGTCCAGTTTAATTACATCCTTATTTAATACTCTGAACTTATCGTTAAACCCATCGCCGTTAGGGGAAAAGGCGGTAGGTATAAGCAGCTCGGGCGAACTAACTTTTACAATAAGTGAATCAGAGGCTTTACATCCGGCATCATCTTCAACAGTTAACAGGTATTGCGTAGTGGTTATTGGCGTAGCATCGGGCTTTTCGCAGGTGCCGCAGCTTAATGTAGCATCGGGCGTCCACAAATACGATTGCACATTTACGGCCGTATTGGTAGGGTTAAAGGTGGTTGACTGGCCAAGCACCAAATCAACATCGGGCCCGGCATTTACAGTAAATTTTTTGCGTGCCAGTGCAAAAGGCTCCGGCTGAAAATCGCTTACTCCACCAACCGAAACGGAAGAAAAACCTAAACCGCTACCGGCTGTAGCATTACCCAGATAATTCCAACGGTTAGGCGCATCCCAATGGCCCTGGTCGGTCCAATCGCCATCGCTAGAGGCATCATAAAACATGGTTAGCGCCATGGCGTCATTGCCATTGCTGTGATACAGGCGGTGATAAAAATTAGGATTCACCTTACACAACAAATCATCCACAACAGTTACATCATAGCCATCAGTAGTGGCATCGCCTTTAACTACCATAGCACCATAAACGTTAGCTGATGCCGATGAAGGCTGCATTTGTAAAGGGCGGTAAATAGATGGCGGATTGTTATACGATGGTGAGCCTGTAGGATAGGTATAGCTGCCGGCAAGGTTAGTTGCTCTTGACAGTTTACCTGCGCCTAATGAGCTTACAAAACCGCTGCTCCATGTAATTGCCCCGGTGCTGCTGTTGCTTACCAGCATTTCGTTAACATCTGTAGCTAATTCGGCGCTGTTAAGCGCCAGCGTACCGCTGGTTACGGCATCAATAGTCTGGCGTTTTACCACGCTGCCGCCACCTAAATTTAAATTGTTGAAGGTGGTTACGGCTGTGCCTGTTATTTGCTGGTTACCGCCATACATATCCACCCAGCTATTAGCGCCTGCATAAGCACTGTTATTAATCCAATCTCCGGAAAGGCGAATGGTATCGCCGGCGGCATTTATGTTTCCATCATTAGTAACATTGCCTTCAACCACAATAGTTCCCTGGTTATCTATTATTCCGCTACCTGCTACCTGTGTATTGTAAAGCGAATTGGTTTTTACAATCATGAAGCCACCATCCTTTACATAAATATCAGCACCGTTGTTGTTGAACAGTGCCTGCGAAAATGCACTAAGCGCAGTGCCGGTCAGGAAAGCAAATGCGTACAGTTTTTTCATGTAGGTAGCGTGTGTTTTGAACCTGTTAAAATATACGTTTTTAAAGAATTGTCAAACATGCCTGAAAATTAAAAACCGAAAGGGCGAATGGGTACACCAGCGGTATAAGCAATTCCTATAATTTTTACTTACAAAATAAGATGAGAAATAGCCTCTGCAGGTTGTTTTTTACAAGGCTTATTTCTGAACCCCGAATAAATTTTACCAAAACATTTTCAAGTGTTTACAAACTGCCTTTACTTCGCCACTTCAATACCGAAAAAAATGAAAGTAGCCGTAGTTGGCGCCACCGGTTTGGTTGGCAGCAAAATGTTGCAGGTTTTAGCGGAAAGAAATTTTCCCGTAACTGATTTATTACCAGTAGCCTCTGAAAAATCAATAGGCAAAACCGTTACGTTTAAAGGCAAGGATTACCCGGTAATAGGCTGGGAAACGGCTATTGCGCAAAAACCGGGTGTGGCCATATTTTCAGCAGGGGGTTCAACTTCAAAAGAGCTGGCGCCGAAATTTGCGGCCATTGGTTGCACTGTAATTGATAATTCAAGCGCATGGCGTATGGAGCCCAATATACCGCTGGTGGTGCCCGAAGTAAACGCGCCTATTTTAACAGCGGAAGACAAGATAATTGCCAACCCTAACTGTTCTACTATTCAAATGGTTGTGGTGCTTAAGCCGCTGCATGATAAGTATAAGATTAAGCGCGTGGTGGTTAGCACTTACCAGAGTGTAACCGGTACAGGCAAAAAAGCGGTAGACCAGCTTTTTAGCGAACGCAATAAGACGGAAGGACAAAAAGCTTACCCTTACCAGATAGACCTGAATTTATTGCCGCACATTGATGTTTTTATGGATAACGGCTACACCAAGGAAGAAATGAAGATGGTGAACGAAACCAAAAAAATAATGGGCGACGACAGCATACGCGTTACAGCTACCACCGTGCGCGTGCCTGTTGTTGGCGGCCACAGCGAAAGCGTGAACATTGAATTTGAAAAAGATTTTGACATTAACGAAGTACGTAATGTGTTAGAAAACGCCCCCGGTGTTGTGGTTTATGATGATGTTAAAAACCTGAAGTACCCTATGCCAATACTGGCGCATGATAAAGATGAAACTTTTGTTGGCCGCCTGCGCCGCGATGAAAGCCAACCTAACACTTTAAACTGTTGGATTGTGAGCGACAACCTGCGTAAAGGCGCCGCTACCAATGCCGTGCAAATTGCTGAATACTTAATGGAAAAAGGCCTGCTGAAAACGGAGAAACAGTTAGTGGGTTAGCTTGCGAAGAAGGCTATAAGTTGTTCCTGTATAAGCAATCAAAAAGGGCCCTTAAGGGCCCTTTTTGATTGCTTATTTCTTTGCCAGCAGGTTGTTGTATTGCTGCGGGTCGTTCAACACCTGAATAGCGCGTGTAACCTCAGGGTCGTTTTGGTAGCTCTTTTTTACTTTACCGTAGGCATAGTAATAACGGCCTACAATTTCATTTTCCAGTATTACTATCAACTCGTCCTTCTGCTTAATCAGGTCCTGTTCCTTACTGTGTTCCAGCTTTTTCTTTACAGCTTCGTATTGCGGCTTTATAGCATCAAAATACTTCTCATCGCTGGCCGCTTCTTTAAGCGCCTCCAGTTTTTCTTCGCTCTCGCTTTGGTGCTTCCACTCCCTATCTTTGGCAAAGGCAACAAAGTCAGCAAAATCGCGGTCGGTTAATTTAAAGCGCGCAGGGTCCTCAACTGTTGGATGTATTAGCGTAAACAATGTTACATAATCAAAAATCACGTTAGCCTCACTAAGGCTCTCTGCAATTTTGCTGTGTTCGGGCTTTGCTAATACCACATCAGGGTCAATACCGCCACCGTCCCAAACGCGGCGGCCATTCTTGGTTTCAAAAGCCACCTTCAATGAATCGGGTATGCGCTTAACACTGCCATCGGCATTGCGTTCGGCATAGTTTAATGCCTGAATGCAGCGACCTGAAGGAATGTAGTATTTGGCCGTGGTTACCTTAAGAATTGTGTTATACGAAAGAGGTTTGGTTACCTGCACCAAGCCCTTGCCATATGTTTTTTGGCCAACAATAACTGCACGGTCATAATCCTGCAAAGTGCCCGATACAATTTCAGAAGCCGATGCAGACATGGAGTTGGTAAGCACTGCAACAGGTATTTTTAAATCACTAGGCTCATTCAGCGTTTTAAAGGTGTTATTCCATTCATCCACCTTGCCTTTGGTGTTTACCACCAATTCATTCTTATCTACAAATACATTTACAATGTTCACCGCTTCTACCAGCAGGCCACCGGGGTTGCTGCGTAAATCAAGTATAATACCCTTCATGTCAGGGTTGGCGCGCTTTAAACTATCAAAGGCATCCTTTACATCCTTACCGGCGTTCTCGTTGAATATTTTCAGTTTAATGCAGCCTATTTCAGGTGTAACCATACCGTAAAACGGCACATTGGTTTCCTGTATTTCTTCGCGGGCTATAGTAAGGCTTAGTGATTTTGTTTCCGTAGCAGAAACCTTTCTTTCCAATACCAGGTTTACGTTGCTCTTCGGCTCGCCAATTAAAAAACGGTCAATTTCTTCCTGCTTTCTATCCTTGGTGCTGTTGCCATCAATGCTCTTTATAACATCGCCCACCTTAATGCCCATTTTATCAGCAGGCTGGTTTTTCCAAACAGCCGTAATTACCGGGTAGCCGCCCATTATTTTGGTTTCAATACCCAGGCCGCCGAATTTGCCCCCCTGTTGTATGCGGGCCGTTTCAATCTGCGATTCAGAGAAGTAATTGGTAAAAGGGTCAAGGGTCTTCAGCATACCATCTACACAGGTACGCATCAGTTTTGACGGTTCAACGTCATCAACATAATACATATTCACCTCGGTAAACAAAGAGGCGAATACATCAATGTTCTTAGAAACGGCAAAGTAATAATCAGCCCCAAAACCGAAGCTGGTAATTAGCACCGCCGATACTGCAATAATTTTTATAATCCGTTTGTTCATTGGTTTCCGCTATTACTTTTTGGCCAAAATGGTTTTTACGCGCACCTCATCATTCAGCACTTCTATCGCCTTCTTTAATTCCTTATCATCTTTTAAAGAAGATTCTATACGGCCTGTGCCCAGGTAGTAGCGCGCCACAATCTCTTCTTCCAGCAAGCTCTTTAACTGCGCCTTTTCTTTTACAAGGTCGTTTTCTTTATCGTGCATAAGCGTTTTACGCATAGCCTCTAAATCAACATCAGTACTGTCAATATACTTTTCCTTACCGGCGGTGGCTTTCAGTTGCTCAAAGGCTTTTTCGCTTTGGGTGCTATAGCCATAATCTTTTTTACCCAGCCAATTCATAAAGTCCTGGTATTCGGCATCACTTATAGTAAACACTTTGGCTTCCGCAATTTTATCATGCTTCATGCGGTATTCATTAGCATATTCAAAAATGAGGTTGCGGCTAAGCAGGCTTATGGCAATATTGGTCAGGCGTTCAGGCTCCATTACTACGTCGGGGTCAATACCGCCACCATCCCATACCTGGCGGCCATTGGTAGTTTTAAAGGCCACCTTTAATGAATCCGGTATGTGTTTTACACTGCCATCGGGGTTGCGTTCAGCATAGTTAATGGCCTGTATACAGCGGCCTGAAGGAATATAGTACTTGGCCGTAGTAATTTTAAGCTTGGCACCATAAGGCAGACTATGAGTGCTTTGCACCAGTCCTTTGCCAAATGTTTTTTGACCAACTATAACCGCACGGTCATAGTCCTGTAAACTGCCGGATACAATCTCTGCAGCAGAGGCAGAACCGCCATCGGCCAGCACCACCATGTTCAGTTTGGTATCTACTGCATCGTTAAGCGTGTAGTACAATTTATTCCACTCCTCGGTTTTACCTTTGGTTGAAACTATCTCGCGGTTTTTATCAATAAACACATTGGCTACGTTAATAGCTTCGTTCAACAAGCCACCGGGGTTGCCGCGTAAATCAAGTATTACACCTCTTAGTTTGCCTTTGCTTTCTAATGATTGTAAGGCATTTTTTACCTCAGCGCCAGCGCGGTCGGTAAAGCTGCTAAGGCGTATATAACCAACACCGTCACCCACCATACCAAAGTAAGGCACGTTCTTAATTTTAATTTCCTGGCGCACCATGGTTACGTTCAACTCATCTTCCGACCCATCTATTTTGGGGCGCATTACTTTTACCTTCACTTCTGTGCCGGGCTTACCTTTAAGCATGGCGCTAACCTGATCGGTACGGTAATTTTTAGCGCTTTTGCCGTCTACTTCAATAATGCGGTCGCCTGCACGTAAGCCGGCTTTATCTGCCGGGAAACCTTCATAAGGCTCGGTTACAATTACCCAATCGCCTTTCGTTCCAATTACAGCACCGATACCGCCGTACTTGCCGGTGGTTTGGGTGCGGTAGTCTTCCATATCCTCTTCAGGAATAAAATCGGTGTAAGGGTCTAAGCCTTCCAGCATATCGGTAACACCGGCACGCATTAACTTATCGGGGTTAAGCGTATCTACGTAGTAGGTGTTCAGTTCCTTGTAAAGGGTGGTAAAAATGTCGAGGTTCTTTTTTATCTCGAAGTCGCTGTAAGCGGTAGAAAAAGCAAATGCCGAAAACAGCACTGCTAAAACGCAAACAGGCACTACATATCTTTTAAATCGCTTCATCCCGGTATTTAGGTAATTAACTCTTCGGTAAACATAATTTTTAACGGTCACTTACTGAAATTGTTGCCCCCCATGAAAACCCCTTTATGAATTTTTAAATGGACAGTTAAGTATTACGGTTTTGGCTGCTTTATGGCGGGCGTATGGGTAATGGCTAAAGCCACACTAAGGCAAACAGAAGGATTGAACGCGGTGGCGCTACTACTGGAAGTTGTAAATACAGGGCCGTTTAAAGAATGAAGCAGCCTGGTTTCCGCTCTTAATGCTACTTGAGAAACAGGTAGATAGTCAATGTTCAACGAATACCCCAGGGTGCTAAAGCCGTTGGCGGATTCAACGTTAATCATTACCGAAGATGGATCGGTATAGTGTTCAAAACGGGCAGCTAAAGACAGTTTAGAAACAGGCATATAACGCACTATTAAGGCGGAAGTATGCCACATAGAATAGGCTTTGCTGCTTTTCGTTTTCTGCTCGGCTCCTACATCAAAGGATGCGGTAATGCCCCACTTAGCCGAAGCACTGTAGATTATATACAGGTTATGAAAAAACCTGATTCTTCTTTGCGCATTACTGCTGTTAGTGCCTATAAAGGAAGATGAATTTATAAGTAAAGTTTCCGTAGGTTTTACAACAAGCTGCCAGCCGAAGGAAGGCAGCGTGTTTCCTTTTATCCATTGCAGGCGTTGCCAGCCATTAAGCACCAAGGCCGAAGCCGTGATTTTGTTGTCAGCACTAATCCAGGTGAGCTTAATGCCCGATTCTTCGTAGGGTGAATTTTCGGCCATCATACTGCGCGTTAGCGTCCAACAATCTTTACTTACTGCGCTTTCAAAGCCAATGTGCGATGGAAATATACCTGCATCAAGCCACAACTGCTTTTTGCGTAAAACATTAAAGCCGATGTTGGCTTCATAAATGTGCCGTAAATAAACAGGCTCGGCGGACAGGTTAGCTTCAGTATAGGTGCCGGCCATTACTGCTGCATTGGCCCTGAACCGGCGGGCGTTATAAGAGAACTTAAGAAAGGACAGGTTTACATTTATACGATTGTGTTGTGAATGGCTGTACAAAAAAGAGGGCCGTTGGCCGTTAACAGGCTTCGTAAAATCATGTTGGTAATAGGCTTCAAGATAGGCGCTAAACTCAAGCGTGCCTTTCCAGGCATTTCCGGTTACAGAATCCTGAGGAGTGTACGCCTTAACTACTGCGCTTAATGATAAACACAAAAGGATGCTATAGGTAAATGCCGGGGACTTAAGGCGCATAAATCAAAAATAAAAGCCGGGATTGATTAGTGCTGATGAGATTACACCATTTAGGGTACGGGGTCGTAACCGTGCCCGCCCCATGGGTTACAGCGGCCAATGCGCTTTATGGTAAGCCAGCCACCTTTAAAGGGACCGTGCTTTTTAATTGCCTGTATACCATACTCACTGCAAGTAGGTGTGTAACGGCAACTTGGCGGCAACAAGGGGGAAATAAAAATTTTGTAGGCCTTTATAATGAGGATGAACAGCCAGCCTAATGGATTTTTCATAACAACTTCTTAAGGCAAAATTGCACCTCTTTAACCACTTTATCATACTCAGGAAGTTCTTTTCCTTTATACACCCACATAAGGCAGGCCTGCTTTTTATCGGCTACCAGTTTTTGGTAAAGGGCAAACTTTTGGTGGCGGTAGGCTTCGCGCAAAAGGCGCTTTATACGGTTGCGGTCAACCGCATGTTTAAATGACTTTTTGGGTACAGAAAAACCCGCCAGTGCAGGGTAATGGGTGCTTAGCGGGCCAAATAAATAAACGAGGGTAAATCCGTTATGTGAAACAGATTTACCCTCTTTAAAAAGTTGCTCTATCAGTTTTTGGCTCTTCAGCTTTTCGGCTGCGCAAAAGGTGGTTTTACCCTTTAGCTTAGAAAGGTCAAACTGCGCATAGGCCAGCCGTGAAGAACTACTTAAGTCTCTTCTCGGATGAAACGCTGAGTTTCTTTCTTCCGCGTGCTCTTCTGCGTGCAAGAACTTTTCTTCCATTTTTGGTGCTCATTCTTTCTCTGAAGCCGTGTTTGTTCTTTCTCTTTCTGCGGCTTGGTTGAAATGTCCGTTTCATATAAACTTATTTCTTTTCGTTAAAGGGACGGCAAAAGTATCCCATTTTCTCACAATTACAACCCTAAAATGCGCTATAAATGCGCATTAACAGGGCTTTTTACGCTAAAAAGCGGGTAACAGCAGTTAAAATCGGCTGCCAGCAGGCTAATTAGTTGTTCATAGCCACCAGGAACTCTTCGTTGCTCTTGGTACCATTCATTTGCTGTTTCAGGAAGTTCATGGCCTCCTCGGCAGTCATATCGGCAATGTGGTTACGCAGCACATACATACGTTTTACTACTTCCTTGCCCAGCAACAGGTCGTCGCGGCGGGTTGATGAAGAAACGATGTCGATAGCAGGGTAAATACGCTTGTTGCTCAACTTGCGCTCCAATTGTAATTCCATGTTGCCGGTACCTTTGAATTCTTCGAAGATAACCTCATCCATTTTAGAGCCGGTATCCACCAGGGCCGTAGCGATAATAGTTAATGAGCCGCCGTTTTCAATTTTACGGGCAGCGCCAAAGAATTGCTTAGGCTTTTGCATGGCGTTAGCTTCCACACCACCGGATAATACTTTACCTGATGCAGGCGCTACCGTGTTATGCGCACGGGCTAAACGGGTAATAGAATCCAAAAGAATTACCACATCGTGGCCACACTCCACTAAACGCTTGGCTTTTTGCAGTACAATGCCGCTAACCTTAACGTGCTTTTCAGCAGGCTCGTCGAAGGTAGATGCAATAACCTCGCCCTTAACGCTGCGTTCCATATCGGTAACTTCCTCAGGGCGTTCGTCAATCAACAGCACAATAAGGTAAACCTCAGGGTGGTTGGTGGCAATGGCGTTAGCAATCTCCTTTAGTATAGTGGTTTTACCTGTTTTTGGCTGCGATACAATCATACCACGCTGACCTTTACCTATTGGGGTAAACAGGTCAATAATACGGGTGGTCATATTGGTTGGCGAGTCAAACAGGTTCAGCTTTTCGTATGGGAAAAGCGGCGTCAGATAATCGAAAGAAACGCGGTCGCGTATTTCCTCCGGTGTACGGCCGTTAATGGTATCTACCTTTAAAAGGGCAAAGTACTTTTCGCCTTGTTTTGGAGGGCGAATTAAACCTGCAACCGTATCGCCGGTTTTTAAACCAAACAGTTTAATCTGCGATGGTGATACATAAATATCATCGGGCGAAGAAAGGTAGCTGTAATCAGAAGAACGCAGGAAGCCATAGCCATCCGGCATCATTTCCAACACACCTTCGCCTTCAATAATAGCATCAGCTTCTACACTGAATATTTCTTTTTTACCGCGCTCGTCCTGCACTCTTTCTTCAGAGCCGCCGCCGTTGTTATTATCGCTGTTATTGTTGTTGCTTTGGCTGCGTTCGTTGGTAACAAAAGAAGGGTCTTCGTTTACAGTAACTGTTTCTTCCTTTTTAGCCGGTGCAGTGTAAGCAGCTTCTGCTTTTTCTTCTTCGGCGTGCTCTTCTTTATCGGTCTTTTTGCCCTTTAGGTCCGGGTCAATAGGCTTGCGCGTGCGGGTGCGCTTCTTGTCCTTATCTTTTTCTTTAGGGCTTTCTTCTGCAGTAGCCTGCGCCTCGGGGCTAAGGGCCTGGGCGTCTAATATTTTTAAAATCAGGTTTTGCTTATCTGCCTTTTCAGCTCCTTTTATTTTGAGCTTTTCGGCAATCTCCCGCAGTTCGGGGAGGATCATGTCGTTCAATTGAAGAATGTCGTACATGGAATACGGTTTGGTGAGAATAATGAAGTTGTATAGGGATGATAAAAAATCATGAAAACAATTGCGCTATGGCGCAGGGTTTAAAAAGTATTTGTCGTTGTCTTGGAGTATTACAGTAAAATTTGTCGGAACCAAACGATTATTGGAGAATAAATCGCTGTTAATAACACTGCAATTTTAGGTAATGTTTCCTAAACTGCAAACTTTTTTATGGAATTATAGGAAGCCCGGCATTAAGCAGGTTGTTAACAGTTTTGTTATTTTACCCCATAAAGCAGCAGCATGAAACTTCTTAAACCCGTATTAGCGGTACTGCTAATAATTACCGGCTATTGCATTGACGCCCAAAGCAGCGGCACCAAACAGCGAATGAAAATTACCGATTCAGGCGAGTTATATTCCACCTTTAACTGGGATGATAACTCCGCAGCAAAGAGCGCTGTGGTGGTGGCGGTTTCAACTTCCGAGTTCAGCGATATTATAAAATACAGCAATGAAAGCAACTGGCCCAGCGGCATTAGTACCCTGGATGGCCGCGATGCCCTGCGCACAAAAATTAATGAATACGTGGCTTATAAGGTGGCAGAGTTCGATAATATGGTTCTGCTGAAAATACCTGCGGCAGAAAACAAAAGCATGCCCTACAACATGCAAAGCCCGCACGACTTTTATTTCGTTATAGGCAAAACGGGCGTTCAAACCTATAGCGGAACCACCGTAAGCGCACAGAAGGGTGTACGAATGAAAATTACCGATTCAGGCGATTTGTATTCCACCTATGATATTGAGGGCACCTCAGAAGCTGTTTCAGAAATTAAGCGCGTGGCTTCAGGCAGCTATTACGACATTGTAAAGACCGCAAAAGAAAGCGCCTGGCCGGCAGGCATAGCCACCTTGGATGCGCGCGACAAGGTGCGCACTAAAATGAATGATTACGTGGTTTATAAAGTAGCTGAATTTGACGGAAAGTATTTATTGAAAGTTCCGGCAGATGAAAACAAGCATATGCCTTATAACATGCGCGCCGATTACGACTTTTACTTTGTAATAGGCACTACAGGAGCCCGGATGGATGGGGGTTCCTCTAATAACACCTACGGCAATAAGGGAATTAAGGCCACTATTAATTCAACCGGTGGAATGTATTCAACATTTGACCTGGCAAACAGCGGATTTACTTATACCTTAAAAAGCCAGCTGGGAAGCGAATACGATGATGTGCTGGTTTACAGCAAAGAAGCCAACTGGCCTTATGGTATTTCAACCTTTGATTCGCGTGATAAGCACCGCCAGCAGTTAAACAACTATACGGCTTATAAAATAGCCGAGTTTGATGATAAGTACATACTGCGCATACCGGCAAGCGAGAACAATTATATGCCTCAGGACATGCGTCCTACACACGATATTTATTTCATTATAAATAAGACTAACGTAAGTTTGTATTAATGAAGCGCCTTGTTGTTTTTATTTTATGCGTTTGCGGAATTGCCGCATTGCATGCGCAAACCGGTTTTGATGCACAATTGGCGGCATTAGTTGCCGCCTACCCTGCGCAGTTTGAAAGCCTTAAAGGGGCGAAGGAGTATATGCAAGGTGACAGCACCCGCTTTTCGTGGAAGAGTAAGGTAAACCTTGAAGGAGCGGCAGAAACAATAATTGCCCAAAACCTGCCCAGCGATAAAAACCTGACGCTGATTGTGCGTTTTGAAAGCTTTGATGACAAAGCAACAGCTGAAGCATTTTATAAGTTGCTGGTGCAAAAAGTAAAGGCCGTTTCATTGAAGTGCTGCACCCTAATACCCACTGAAGGTAAAGAGGGCCTTAAAACTTTTACCAATTTTATCGCCGCTAAAGGAACGGCACAAAAAGGTTACGAAAACATGGTAATACAGGTAAAACTAAACGACCACAGTTACCAGGGCGGTTTCCATTTTTACTCGGTGGGCATTCTCATTTTTAAAAAGGAATAAGGCTACTTCAGTTTTTCGTTATTGGCATGCCGGTCAGCATCGCGTTTCGTTTTTTTATCCAGGTTTTTCTGAAGGGCTTCGGTTAGGTTTACGCCCGTTTGGTTGGCAATGCAAATGAGCACGAAAAGCACATCGGCCAGTTCATCGCTCAGTTCCTTTTGCTTGTCGCTTTCTTTAAAACTTTGCTCGCCGTATTGCCTTGCCATTATGCGCGCCACCTCTCCTACTTCTTCGGTAAGCATGGCCATATTGGTTAACTCGTTAAAGTAACGCACACCGGTGGTTTTAATCCAGCTGTCTACTGTTTGTTGGGCTTGTTCAATGGTCATAGTCGCTTTTTGTTTGTTCCGTATTCATTGGATGAATAGAAATAGAGATTAACTAAAAAATTGGAGCGCTTATTCATCCGATGAATTTTTGGCCCTTTTCTCCATTTCTTCTGCAATGCGTTTTGCATCGTAGGCATCCATGTGCTTTAGTTCGTTTATAATATTCGCATGGCTTTCTGCATCACGGTTCTGGCTTAGTTTACTAGCCGCTTCAATTTTTGTCACCTCAATTTCAAAACCGATTAATCCGCGCAGGTCTGTTTCTTTTACTTTTTGCGGTACATCTTCGTACGCCAAAGGTTTTTCGGCATGCGCATTTTCATAGCGGCTCATCAAGCTCTTCAAGCGCTCTTCCAGTTCAACCCCCTCAAGTATGCGTGGTTTGCCATACAAATGGACAGCCTTGTAATTCCAGGTAGGCACATTGGGTTTGCTATACCAACTTGGTGACACATAGGTGTGTGGGCCCATAAAAATAGCCAGCACTTCTACCTCATTACTGAAGCCTTTATACTGCGGATTTACCCGGCTTATGTGGCCATGCAACAACCATATGCCTTCTGTAGTTATTCCCAATTCCAATGGTAGGTGCGTAGCCCATGGTTTGCCCTCTACAGTACTTATCAATGTAGCAAAGCCAAACTCGCGCACCAGGGCTTCAACTTCCTTCAGGTCCTTCTCCTCGTAGTGTTTAGGAATGTACATGCTACTCTTTATTCTTTGAATCTATATTAATGGTTACAGGTCCATCATTGATCAATGCCACCTTCATATCTGCGCCAAACTCTCCGGTTCCAATCGGTTTACCCAACTCCTTCTCTACCATTTTTACAAAGCTTTCGTAAAGCGGTATGGCTTGTTCAGGCCGCGCAGCACGAATAAAAGAAGGACGATTTCCTTTTTTAGTCATGGCGTGTAGCGTAAACTGCGATACCACAATTATATCTCCACCAACATCCTTCACCGATAAATTCATTTGGCCATTCTCATCCTGAAATATTCTAAGATTAGCCAGTTTGCCACTCATCCATTCCAAATCTTCTTTAGCATCTCCTTCCTCAAAGCCGGCAAGCACCAATAAGCCCAAACCTATTTGGGACTTCACCTTGCCCTCAATAGTAACTGAAGCTTCCGAAACGCGTTGAATGGTAACTCTCATAATTAAATACTAAATACGAATATCTGAATACTAAACCTTTAACCTTGTTGTTTGAATTTTTAACCACATAGGCATATAAGAAACACAGGAAAAATAAAACAACGAAAGAAGATTTTTAAAAGCAACTTCTATGTGCCTGGGTTTCTACCTGGTTGTTTGTGTTATTCCCAATGCTTGTAATTGGCCTTATAGTCGTGCATTATGTTCAGGTAATTAAGGTAGCGCTCCTCTGATATCTTACCTTCATCGTATGCCTTTTTCACAGCGCAGCCAGGTTCATTTTCATGCAGGCAGTTATTGAACTTACAATTGTTCAGCACCTCGCGCATTTCAATATAGTAATGCGAAATTTCTTCGGGTTTAAAGTCGAGAATACCAAACTCCTTAATGCCGGGCGTATCAATTACACGCGCACCAAATTCCAGAAAATGCATTTCGGCAAACGTTGTGGTATGCATGCCCTTACCGCTAAACTTTGAAATTTCATCCGTACGCAGGTTCAACTCGGGCGCCAACAAATTAAGCAGGGAAGATTTGCCTACCCCGGAGTGGCCGGAAATCAATGAAGTTTTACCCTTCATTACACTTTTAATTTCACCCAGATGCTCCTGCGTTTTGGCTGAAGTAAAAACAGTGGGGTAGCCAATGCGATTATAAATGCGTGCTACGTAATCCTGCTTGCCTTGTGTTTTAGCGTCCAGCAAATCCTGCTTATTAAATACAAGCGTAGTTGGTATGTGGTAAGCTTCGGCAGTAATTAAAAACCTATCAATAAACCCGGTGGAAGTTCGTGGATTAGCCATAGTAACTATCAGCAGGCATTGGTCCACATTAGCGGCAATAATTTGACGTGCCCCTTTATGTTTGGGCGAGGAGCGTACGATATAGTTTTCGCGTGGTTCAATTTTGCTTATTACCCAGGCTTCGCCGCCATCGCCTTCTTCCAGTTCCACCTTATCGCCAACGGCTACGGGGTTGCTGTCTTTCTCTTTTGATTCATCTAAACGAAAAATGCCTTTCAAGCGGCACTTTATCAGTTCGCCTCCTTCCGTTTTAACTTCATACCAACTACCTGTTGATTTGGCAACTACCCCTTTCATAAACTGCTTTTATCTGCCCACTTAACGCCCAATGCAATTTCCATTAAGGCTTCAGGTTCTTTCTCCAAAATATTTCCTATCACAATTATATCAGCACCGGCACGGCTAATTTCTTCGGCCTGTTCGCCTGTTTTAATACCTCCACCAACAATTAAAGGTCCCGCAATGTTTTGCTTTACCTGCTTTATCATTTTGGCACTAACTGAATGATGAGCACCGCTACCTGCTTCCAGGTAAATGGCTTTCATGCCCAGCATTTCGCCGGCAAGCGCGGTAGCTACTGCCACGTCTGTTTTATCAGCAGGTATAGGCACGGTTTGCGTAATGTAGGATGTGGTTGAAATTCTTCCGCCATCAATAAGCATGTAACCTGTAGGTATAATTTCCAGCTTCGATTTTTTGAGCGCGGCGGCAGCAGCAACATGCTGCCCAATCAGGTATTCAGCATTGCGCCCGCTAATAAGGCTTAACAGTAAAATAGCATCCGCTTCATTACTTAATTGATAGTTGTTGCCGGGGAAAATAACCACCGGCAGTTTGCTTTGTTGCTTTATACTCTTAACCGTTTTTTCAAAAGCGTCTTTTACTAACAAGCTACCGCCCACAAAAAAGAAATCGGCCTTACAATTCTCTGCCTGTTGTATTAGGCGCATTAGGCTATCTTCCGTCTGCTTATCGGGGTCCACTAAAACGGCAAGACGGGTGTGCCCGCACTTTACCATTTTTTCATATACGCTCTTGCTCATTTTTACTTCTTTCGCTTCCACCAAAATAGCGGTTTTCTTTAACTCCTTATTTACCCCCGGCTTATGAGGCTTACCCTTTTGTTTACCCTCTCTTTTTTAAGCGCTTCAATTTTTGCGCAATATATAACGCATGGACCTGTGTTTGGTGCTGTAACTTCCAACAGCGCTAAAGTTTACCTGCGCAGCCAGCAGTGCGGCAAAGTAATAATAGAATTAAGCGAAACAGCCGACCTGAAAAATGAAACTCCTTTTAGCGGCTTAACCGACAGCCTGAAAGACAAAAGCATAATACTGGCCTTGAGCAACCTTAAACCAAACAGCATTTATTATTACCGCATTTTGTTTGAGGGTAAGGAGGATACGATACATGGATGGTTCAGGACCTTTCCGAAGGAAGGCGAAAAAGGCGATTACGTTTTTGTAACAGGCAGCTGCCAGGAAACTGCCAATATGAAGGTGTTTGATGTAATGCCGAAACACAACCCATATTTTTTAATGCATACCGGCGATTTTACCTATCCCGATTATATGCTTTCGCCGGATTATTCAAAGGATATGGAAGGTATGGCCAGAAGCTACCGCCGGCGTTATGATGAAAAAGTGATGAAGCAAATGCTTTACACCATGCCCATGGATTATGTATATGACGATGACGACTATGTGGGCGCCAGCGGTGGCAGATATTGCAAGAACGATATGGTGTGCACCATAACTAAGGGCAAGGTTTGTAATAATATGACGGCTGACACTTTTCCTGATTCGTGGAGAGAGAATGTGATTCGCGGCTATGCGGAATTTTTTCCCCATTACAATTTGCCCGATACATCGAAAGCCATACATCACTCCTTTAAACTGGGTAATGCGGAGTTTTTTGTAATAGACCGTAACAGTGATAGAATGAACCCTTGCCGCGATGCGTTCCGTTACGATACCAAAAAGAAAAAATGGGTGTTTGACCCGCCGCCGGGCTTTGCGCTGTTTGGCAAAACACAAATGGATTGGCTGAAAGAAGGGATTAAAAACAGTAAGGCAGATTGGAAGTTTATAGTAAGCGGAGTACCGTTAAATGGCGCTTGTAGAAAACTTACTGATGCCGGATTGAAGCTGCAACATATGCACTATAAAAACTGGTTCGGCTTTCATATGGCATGGGGTTTTGGCATGTATTGGAATGCTTTCCCCGAAGAGCGGGAAGATTTTATGCGCTTTTTGGATTCGAACAGCATAAAAAATGTGTTAGTGGTTAGCGGTGATACCCACCATTGTGTAATGGATGATGGTAAAAATGCGGGGCTGCCTGAGTTAAATGCCAGCGGATTGAGTGTGGCTACAACCGAGTTGGCCAAGTATTTAAAACTGATTGGCAACCTTACGGGGCTTTATCATATGAATAAGATATGGAACAAAGGCGGTATAGGCTTAAGCAGTAAGAAGTGTAAAAACGGTTTTGGTAAAATAAGAATTGTGCGCGACGAATATGTGGAGATGAGCATAATTGACGAGGACAATGAAGTTATTAGTAGCTTTAAAGTTCCATTTCAGAAATAAAAAAGCGTAAGCGGAAAAGTGTGTGTTAACGAGTACAAAAAAACCTAAAATTGTGCGTTACAACATATATTTATCAGACCGACTTATGCAAATTTGTTCACTTTTGCGGGGTTAAATTTCAGCGATGTCAAAGTTTACCTGGGTGATTGTAGCACTGGTGTTGCTAATTGCCGGTATTATAGTTTACAATAAAGTTCTCCATCCAAAAGAAGGAAGTGCGCCCGCACCTGCAGGTGGCCCGCCAAAAGAAATGGCGGTGAATGCTTACGTTGTAAAACCAAAGAGCCTGAGCAATAACATAATGGCTTCCGGCACCTTACTGGCGTATGAAGATGTGGAGCTACACCCTGAGGTTTCGGGAAAAATTACGGTATTGAATTTACAGGAAGGTAAGCCGGTTAGCAAAGGCGCCTTATTGGTTAAGTTATATGATGCAGACCTGCAGGCACAATTGAAAAAATTACAGGTGCAACGTGTAACTGCGGATAAAACCGTTCAACGCCTAAAACAATTGTTAGCTATAAACGGAATAGGCCAACAAGAATATGATAATGCGGTGTTGCAACTGGATAATATTGATGCAGACATGCAGATTACAGAAGCGGCCATAGCAAAAACGGAAGTTCGTGCGCCTTTTAGCGGCGTTGTTGGTTTAAAGAATGTGAGCCTTGGCGCGGTTATTTCGCCTGCCACTACTATAGCCACACTTCAACAGGTTGATGAACTGAAGGTAGATTTTACGGTGCCTGAAAAATATACTACTGCGGTACATGTAGGTGACGTAATTAAGTTTACGGTAGACGGACAGGATGAAACCTTTAACGGAAAGGTGTTTGCGATAGAACCAAAAATTGATGAAGCCACGCGCAGCATTAAAATACGCGCACAGGTGCAAAATGCAAAAGCAAAACTGTACCCGGGCGCATTTGCAAAAATTGATTTAGGTCTGCAAGGCATTGAGAATGCTTTTATGGTGCCTACACAAAGCATAATACCGGAAGCCCGCAATAAAAAACTGATTGTGGTTAAAGACGGCAAGGCAGAGTTTCGTGTGGTGCAAACAGGCGTGAGAAGTGAATCGTACATACAAATTACGGATGGTGTTAGTGAAGGTGATACCGTGGTAACCACCGCAATAATGTATGTTAAGCCCGGCATGGGTATTAAGGTTACTAAAGTGGTGGAGTGAGTGTACCACATAGGCACATAGAAACATAGATAGATGTTTATAGCTAATAAAGGGACCAGCAAAAAGCAACTTGATGAGTTGACCTATAACATTGTAGGTGCGGCTATTGAGGTGCACAAAGAGCTAGGGCCCGGCCTACTGGAGAATATCTATCAGAAGTGTTTAGCTAAGGAGTTTTCGTTGCGGCAGATAAAGTTTGTTGAAGAATTAAGAATACCCCTGGCATATAAAGGATTGCAGCTTCAGTCGGAGTTAAGAAGCGATTTTGTTGTTGAGGATATTATAGTTGTAGAATTAAAGGTTGCTGATTGTTTGGCCCCAATACATGATGCTCAGTTATTGACCTATATGAAGTTGCTTAAGAAGCCTAAGGGCATACTTATCAATTTTAACTGTAGTAACATTTTTAAAGAGGGGCAGAAAACATTAGTGAATGAATTGTATCGGTTAATACCCGACGCTTAATCATAAAGGCATTTGATACATATTAACCTATGTGTCTATCTGCCTATGTGGTAAAGTGGTAAAGAGGATAAAGTATGAGTTTACCGAGTTTAAGTTTAAGCAGGCCGGTACTGGCAATAGTAATGAGCATCATTATTGTGTTGTTCGGTGCTATAGGTTTTAAGTTTTTGGGGGTTAGGGAATATCCTTCCATTGACCCGCCTATTATTACGGTGCGTACCAACTACACCGGCGCCAATGCCGATGTTATAGAATCGCAGATAACTGAGCCGCTGGAAAAGGCCATTAACGGTGTTGAAGGCATACGCACCATTTCTTCTTCCAGCAACCAGGGATCAAGCGTAATTACTGTAGAATTTAATCTGGGCTCTAACCTTGAAGCAGCTGCGAATGATGTGCGCGATAAAGTGTCGCAGGCAGTACGGCAATTGCCGCAGGACATTGATGCGCCTCCGGTAGTAACAAAAGCGGATGCCAATTCTGATGCCATCATATCTATGACGGTACAGAGCAATACCAAAAACGCCTTGCAGCTAACCGACTATGCAGTAAACGTATTGCAGGAAAGATTACAAACCATACCCGGGGTTAGTACCGTACAGGTGTGGGGTGAAAAAAAATACGCCATGCGCTTATGGGTTAACCCTATGAAGCTGGCCGCTTACAAACTCACCTTCTCTGACATTGAAGCTGCGCTGAATAAAGAGAACATTGAATTACCCGCAGGTAAAGTATATGGTAACAATACGGAGTTAACGGTTAAAACATTCGGCCGATTAGAATCAGAAGATGACTTTAATAACCTGATATTAAAGAGTGGCGAAAACGAAGTGATACGCCTGCGTGATGTGGCGGAAGTAATGCTGGGGCCCGAAATAGAGGAAACTATTTTGAAGGAATCGGGAGTGCCCATGGTGGCGCTGGCGGTAGTGCCGCAGCCGGGCTCAAACTATATAGAAATTGCTGATGAGTTTTATAAGCGCTATGATCAAATTAAGAAGGATGTACCTGAAGATATTAAACTGGATATAGCGCTGGACCAAACCAAATTCGTAAAGCGTTCCATTACGGAAGTGGGCGAGACTATTGCTATTGCCTTCGGGTTGGTGGTAATTATTATTTACCTCTTCTTCCGCGATTGGTTGATTGCTATACGGCCGCTTATTGATATACCTGTATCGTTGGTGGGCGCTTTCTTTATAATGTATGTAGCCGGGTTTACCATAAATGTTTTAACACTGCTGGCCATAGTATTGGCTACCGGCCTTGTGGTGGATGATGGCATAGTGGTAACGGAAAACATATTTAAGCAGCTGGAGGCCGGCATGAACAAACATGAGGCGGCAGAGAAAGGTTCTAACGAAATCTTCTTCGCTGTAATTGCTACTTCTATTACGCTGGCTGTTGTGTTCCTTCCTATTATTTTCTTACAGGGTTTTGTGGGCAGCTTATTCCGCGAGTTTGGTATTGTGCTGGCAGGTGCGGTTTTAATCTCTGCCTTTGTATCACTTACGTTAACGCCGGTACTAAACGTATTAATGACCAAGAGTGAACACAAGCACAGCTGGTTCTATACCAAAACAGAACCCTTCTTTGAAGCTATGGATAATGGCTACAGAGAAATACTGCAAGGGTTTATGAAAGTGCGTTGGGTGGCCTTTGCTATCTTAATAGTATGCGTAGTGCTTATTGGGGTATTCTTCAAATTTATACCCGGTGAGCTTGCTCCGCTTGAAGACCGCGGTGTATTTCGCATGGCAGTTTCAACACCTGAGGGAACTTCCTACGATGCCATGGACCGCTATATGGATAAGCTGGTGGTGTTTATGATGGACTCCGTTCCTGAAAGTGAAATTGTATTGAGTGTAACTGCACCAAGCTTTGCCGGTTCAGGTTCAGTAAACTCCGGTTTTGTACGCGTGCGCTTGAGCGAACCCAATGAACGCAAACGCACGCAGCAACAGATTGTGGGCTACCTGGCTAAAAACATGGGCCGCTTTAACGAGGGTAAGGCGTTCCCTATACAGGAGCAAACTATTTCAACCGGTGGTGCTGCGCGTTTTGGCCTGCCTGTGCAATTCGTTATTCAAAACCTGAATTTTGATAAGCTGAAAACGGCACTTCCTAAATTTTTGGAAGAAGCGAGTAAAAATCCTGCCTTTCAGGGGGTGGATGTAAACCTGAAATTCAATAAGCCTGAATTACAAATTACCATTGACCGTTTAAAAGCCAACGAACTTGGTGTTAGTGTATTGGATATTTCACAAACGCTTCAGTTAGCACTGAGCGGGCGCCGGTTGGGTTACTTTATTATGAATGGCAAACAATACCAGGTTATTGGGCAGGTGGATAGAGAAAACCGCGATGAGCCTGTTGACTTAAAGTCATTTTACGTTAGAAGCAACAAAGGCGAGTTAATACAATTAGATAACGTGGTTAAGATTGTGGAGCAAAGTAATCCGCCGCAATTGTATCACTACAACCGTTATAAGTCGGCAACAGTATCAGCGGGCCTTGCGCCGGGTGTTACTATGGGTGAAGCTATAAAGGCCATGAACGACATTAAAGCCAAAACGTTGGACGAAAGCTTTAGCACAGACTTAAGCGGTCCTTCGCGCGATTATGCAGAGAGTTCTTCTAACATTCTTTTTGCGTTAGGGCTTGCGCTGGTTTTAATTTACCTGATTCTGGCGGCACAGTTTGAAAGCTTTATTGATCCGTTCATTATAATGGTGACCGTGCCGCTGGCTTTTGCCGGTGCGTTGTTAAGCTTATGGATGTTCAACCAAACGCTGAACATCTTCTCGCAAATAGGCATTATTATGTTGATTGGCCTTGTAACCAAAAACGGTATTTTGATTGTGGAATTTGCCAACCACAAACGTAAAGAAGGTGAAGATAAAATGACTGCTGTTGTTGATGCAGCAGCCCTTCGCTTGCGCCCGATTTTAATGACCAGTATAGCAACTGCTTTGGGCGCTTTACCTATTGCCCTTGCCCTGGGTGCAGGTGCGCAAAGCCGCGTGCCGCTGGGTATAGTAATTATAGGTGGTATTATGTTCTCATTAATTCTTACGCTGTTTGTAATACCGGCTATGTATTCGTTTATGTCTATTAGAAAAAGTAATACTGCGAAGAATGCGGAGTAGGTTAATAATATGTTTGGTGGTAGTGTTTTGCGGGGCGCAAACCTTTGCGCAAGGCGTGCTTACGCCTGAACAAGCGGTGGAGCTGGCGCTTAAAAACAACTATGATATTCTGCTGGCAAAGAATGAAGCGGAAATTGCTGCGCGCAACAACACAGTTGGCAATGCGGGCATGCTGCCGCGTGTAGATGCCTACGTAACGGATAACTATGTATTGAATAACCTGAACCAGAAACTTACAACCGGTACCGAGATAAAGAAAAATAACGCCAGCGGCAATACTGTTGGTGCAAGCGTAGCTTTAAACTGGACTTTGTTTGATGGCCTGCGCATGTTTGCCACTAAAGGCCGGTTAAACAAACTGGAAGAAATTGGTGAGTTACAATACAAGGACCAACTACAAACAGCAGTAGCCGATGTGCTGAACAGTTATTACGGTATTGTTGGGGCCAAGCAACAACTGGTAGCCATACAGGAAGCAATCAGTATTTCTGAAGAGCGCGTAAAATTGGCGGATATGAAATTTCAGGTAGGTACTGCCGGCAAAACAGATTTGCTGCAAGCTAAGGTTGACCTGAACGCCCAAAAGAGCAACGCCATTAATCAACGTAAAGTAATAACCCAACGCAAGGCCGCTTTAAATGCGCTTTTAGCGCGCGCCGCCGAAACGGATTTTGATGTATTAGATACAATACCGGTTAATCCTGATTTGGGTTTATCTGCAGACCTTGACAACAAAAACTTTCAGTTACAGGCAGCCATGAAAAATGTGGATGTTGCCAAATACCAAAAGAAGGAAGCCTTCTCTTTTCTGCTGCCAGATTTAACCGGCACTGTTGGTTATGGTTATAGCCGTGCCCAAAACTCGGCTGGGTTTTCTCTTTTCAACCAGGCCTATGGTTTAAACGCAGGCTTTACCCTGCACATACCGTTATTTAATGGTTTAAACACCCTGCGCGAGGTTAAGATTGCTTCTATTAATATACTGAACAGTCAATTCAATTTAGAGCGGGCGCGTTTCCAGGTAAAGCTGAGTTACTATAGTGCTTTACGCGATTACCAGGATGCAAAAGAATTATTGGCGCTTGAGCAAGAGAACATACAGTTGGCGGATGAAAACCAGAAAATTGCTTTGGAACGTTTCCGTTTAGGCCAATCTACTTCAATTGAATTGCGCGAAGCGCAAATAAGCTATGTTGATGCCCGCACAAGGCTGGTAAATGCCCGCTACGGCGCTAAGGTGGCCGAGAATGAGCTGTTGCGTTTACAGGGCGAATTGGTAAAATAAAAGCCCCACTTTACCGATAAAGTATCGGCCTTAACCTCTTGATTGAACCCGATAGAGGGAAAAAGGTTTTATTTAATAAATGCTAAAATGCAAGGCGGTAGTTAAGCATTTACGGTAGTTTGTAATCGTAATATAAATGAGGATGAGATTATTGATAAAGGGGTTTTACTTTTTTGTTTTTTCGGTTTTAACCATAACACTAAGCGCACAGGGCTTTAAGCTTAGCGGTAGCCTTGCCGATAATGATGATAACTCGTCCCTAATTAGCGCAAACATTATTCTTACCTCAGTTAAAGATTCAACAGATTGGAAAGGAGTGCAAAGCGACCTTGACGGCAAATTTGCTTTTACCAATGTGGCCAATGGTGGCTACAAGCTAAAAATCACGTACGTTGGCTACGAAACCACAGAGCAATTTGTAAGAGTAAATGGCGCAGATAAAGACCTGGGGATTTTAAAAGTTAAGAAAGGCGCAACGCTTATCCGCGGTGTAGAGGTTATAGAGAAGGAGGTGCGCGTGGAGCAGAAAAATGACACTTCCGATTACAATGCCAAAGCCTATAAAACCAATCCCGATGCCAATGCGGAAGACCTGGTAACCAAAATGCCGGGTATTACCAATGAGAATGGAACGATAAAGGCACAAGGGGAGCAGGTGAAGAAAGTTACTATTGACGGCAAGGAGTATTTTGGTGATGATGCCTCAATGGCTTTGAAAAATATTCCTGCAGATGTGGTGGACCGCGTGCAGGTGTTTGACCGCATGAGCGACCAATCGAACTTTACAGGCTTTGATGACGGCAATTCTCAAAAGGCTATGAATATTGTTACCAAAGGCAATATGAATAACGGAGTGTTTGGAAAAATTTACGGTGGTTATGGCTACCTGACAGACTCGCGCTATAGCGCAGGCGCTAACGTAAACTGGTTTAAAGGCGACAGGCGTTTATCCTTTATCGGACTTTCTAACAACGTGAATCAACAGAACTTTTCCTTTCAGGATATTTTGGGCATGAGCGGGCAAACCGGTGGCGGCGGACGCATGATGGGCATGGGCGGAGGCCCCCCGGGAGGGCGACGCGGTGGAGGAGGTGGCGGCTTCGGCGGCAATTCAGCAATAGACAACTTTACGGTTAACCAACAAGGAGGCATTACTACAACGCACTCCGGCGGTATTAACTATAGTGATGTATGGGGTAAGCTGCACAAGGTGAAGTTTACCGGCAGCTACTTTTTTAACTGGGCTAACAACAGCAACAACAGCAGCTTAACGCGTCAGTACTTTAATGCAGGCGATAGTTCCACCTACTATAAAGAAAGCAGCCAAAATTCATCGCGCAACATAAACCACCGCGTTAACCTTCGCGTTGAGTATACCATAGACTCTATGAATACTTTAATATTCACGCCAAAGTTCAGCACGCAGCAAAACAACCAAACCAACAATATATTGGGTGAGAACAGCATAGCGCAAACGGAACTGTTAGGCACCACGCAAAGCAACTATCACTCTAAAAACTTTGGGTATACTGCCAGTGGTGATTTGGTGTGGCAACACAAATTCAAAAAACAATACCGCACTATTTCAATCAGCGCAGGAACTACTATCAATAATAAAGATGGCAGCAGCAATCAGCTAGCTGCTAACACTTTTGCCGACACCTTGAACAACACCTCCATTAACCAGCAGGCCGATAATAACAGCCAAAGCTATACGGTAAACGGCAACATAAGCTATACTGAGCCGGCAGGTAAATCGGGCATGATACAAATTAGCTATGTGCCATCGTACACCTGGAACATGGCGGACAAAGAAACCTTCAGGTACGACTCCACAAGCAGCAATTATTCTTTATTAGATACGCTGCTAAGCAACAAATACAACAACCAATACATGAAACAAAACGGTGGCCTTAGCTACCGCGTTAAAGGCAAGCAGTGGAGTTTAATGGTTGGTGTTAACGGGCAATACGCCTTGCTTACCGGCAGTAACCAGTTTCCGTACAGTTATACCACACGCAGAGATTTCTTCAATGTGTTGCCAAGCGCGCAGTTCAATTATCGCTTTAAAAACAACAGCAACCTGCGCGTTAATTACCGCACCTCTACCTCAGCACCAAGTATAACCCAACTGCAAAGCGTTATTGATAACAGTAATCCCTTGCTGCTTAGTTCCGGCAACCCGAACCTGAAACAAACCTACACCCATTTTGCCATGGCGCGCTACGGGTTTACCAATACCAAGAAGGGCCAATCGTTTTTTGCTTTCGGTTCATTCAACTACACTCAAAACTATGTGGCCAACTCTACCATTATTGCCACAAAAGATACTGTGCTTAACGGCGATGTAGTATTACATGCAGGCTCGCAGTTTACACAGCCGGTGAACACCAAGGGTAATATGACCGTTAATGCTTTTTTGAATTACGGCCTACCTATAACTAAAATAAAATGCAACATCAATTTTAATGCAGGCTTTACTTACAACCGCAACCCAAGCCTGATTAACACGCTTAGTAACTGGAGCAACACTTACGGGGTTAACGGCGGCGTGGTGCTTAGCAGCAACATAAATGATAAAATAGATTTTACGCTAAGCTACTTCGGCAACTACAACATTGTGAAGAATACCTTGCAGAAAACATCTGACAACAACTATTACACCCACAATGCCAACCTTCGTTTTAACTGGATGTTCTGGAAAGGATTTGTGTTTAATACCAGCCTGCAAAACACGCTGTATGCCGGTATTGCCCAAGGCTACAACCAAAACATTTTCTTATGGAATGCTTCACTGGGTTACAAATTCCTGAAGGATAAATCGCTGGAGGTTAAAGCCAGTGTTAATGATGTACTGAACCAAAACAGCGGCATTAGCAGAACGGTGAACGATACCTATATTGAGGACACGCAAACACAGGTACTGAAGCGCTACCTTTTAGTTACGGTTACTTACAATCTTAAATTCTACAAGAAGCAGGAGCCCAAAGCAGGTGCGGGATTCTAAGACTTTCTTCTGGGAGGAAGCTTTAAACTATCTGCCGGATATTTTGCTTCCATTTCAGCGCGTATACCTTTACTCCAACTAAGAATTGTTTGCTTTTCGCCTTCGGTTAGAATGGCGTTTTTATGAATCCAGGTATAAGAAGGTAAAGGCATATCAGCCTTTCCAACCATCTCCTCCAGTTCTTCCAATTTATGGTGCTGGCGGCGCGGACTGTATTCGGCAAATGCGTCAAAATTGAATTCTTCTTTTCCTTCATTTACGTGGTGTTGCATCCACCAGCCAACGGGTTGAATGTTAGTGTACCAAGGATAGATAGTGTTGTTGCTATGACAATCGTTACAGGCTTTATCCAATATGGTTTTTACATCGGCTGGTACTGTATAAACCGCGCTGATATTTGCTGCTGATGGGCCAGCCGCCGTATTTTTTGTTGGCGGGAAAAACTGAATAACTACTACCACCACCGCAACGGCAATTAAAATCTTTACACTCTTTTTCATAATCACTTCTTGTAAGCTCAAAATTGCGGCATTCCATTAAAACAAAAAAGCCGCATAGCATTAAGGCTAATAATTCCAGTTAGAAGATTTAGGCCCCGAAAGGTTAATCTCCTTACCGCTCTCCACCTCTTTATCCTGTTTGGTTTGCGCCCAAACGTTTAGTATTTCCAGTGCCTTTATTAACCTCAGCTCATCGGTAAGCATCTCCTTCATTTCAAAATAATGTTCGGCATAACATTCCATACGCAGGAAGTACGCATGGTTGATGGGATATAACAGCCGCTCTTGTACAAAAGGGTTTGCGCCTTCTGAAATGGCTTTAAGGTTTTGCTCACACTTTTGAAAAAGCGCCGGTTTTTCTGCCGGTGTTGCATCGTTTAAAAAGAAGCGGGCATTATTTACAATGTGGTAGGCTTCTTCAAATACCTTCTGTTGATGCGCTAAACTATCCTTATTCAATAATCCGCTTTGTTCGGCAAAAACCATTGCGGCCCTGTTGGCAAAAGCATCGCAAAGAGCTTCTTCATAATTATAAAAGTTGACGTAGTTTCTGCTGCGCACTTCAACATGCACTGCCTCATGCAGAACAATAAAAGCAATTGCCTCGGGCGGATAACTCAATAACTTAGGGCTAAGCCGGCCTGCTGAGGTGCCTGCCGTTTTATAAATAAGCGTTTCATATCCCTTAGCCTGCATTTCGGCGTTCTTTGCTTTGGCTGAATCTTCTTCATTAAAATACCAGGTGTAGGGATGTTTAGGGTCCGCGGGCTCTACTCTTTCGCTGCGCGATACATACATGAACACATACATACTATCCTTACGGCTATCATAGTTCTTATAGAAATCATCAGGAATATACAGGCCATATTCATTACGAATGAATTTGCATAGGGAATCTATTATGCGCAGCTTCTCCTGTGTTGATTGAGCATTGAGTGCGACAACACCAATTAGAAAAACAAAAACTGCGGACAGCTTCTTCATATACATTTAAAGATAATGTCGGCAACGGACATCAGGCATCCGTTAAATATTTTTGGCAAAGGCCTTTTTTATTTCCTCTACAATCATTTGTAAAGACTCCCGCGCTTCGGGCAGATGCTTAGTGGCCATCATGGTGAAATCATGAATGGTGTTCTTAAACTCTTTATGGGCCACCGGCACTTCGGCAGCTTTTAATTTCTCCGCGTACATGTTTCCTTCATCGCGCAGGGGGTCGAACTCTGCCGTAATTACAGTAGCCGGCGGTAAGCCTTTCAATTCGCCATAAATGGGTGAACAGTAAGGGTTTTTATGGTCCGCCTCATTGGGTACATAAGCAGCATGAAATTTTTGCATTAAAGATTTAGTTAGCATGTAGCCCGTAGCGCACTCATCAATAGACGGATAATTCAAAGTGGCATCTACTGCAGGGTATAACAGCGTTTGATGAATAATTTTCGGCCTCCCTTTATCGCGGGCCATTTGCGATAGTGCTGCTGATAAATTACCTCCGGCGCTTTCTCCACCTACAGCCATTTTAGTAGCATCGCCTCCAAATTCATGGGCATGTTCGCTTACCCATAAAGCCGCTTCGTATACATCGTTTATTGCTGCAGGGAAAGGGTTTTCAGGAGCGAGGCGATACTGTATTGAAACCACAATACAATCTGCCCGCGTAGCAATTGTTTTACAAAAATTAGAGCGCGCATCATAGGCGCCAAAGGCAAAACCGCCGCCGTGTATATACAGCCAAACGGGCAAAGGCTTATCTGTTTTATACGGGGTGTAAACTTTCAGTTTTAAGTCGTGACCTTCTTTGGCAATGAAGTTTTTATCGGTTACGGAATAGAAGTTGGGAAACTTATAACCGCCAATAACATTAAGCAAACGCGTAAAGAAGTTGGCAACAGGGCGCGATTTCGTTAATGGACGCTTGCTTACATCAGCAAGGTTGACAAAAAATAAAATTAGGCGTACCCGCCAGTGGAAGTTCGGCATGTGGCCGAAAGATAAATTTTATTGCGGTGTTACAGCGGCATAAGCTCACCCACCTCCAGCAAACGCAGGCCGCCTTTAATGGCGCCTTCTTCATTCATCTTTTTCAATTCGCGGTAAGGTTCACCTAAGGGCTCATCAGCTAAATCGAAAGTACCGTAATGCATGGGCACCATGGTTTTAGCTTTCAGGTCGTGAAAAGCTTCAACCGCTTTCCATGGGCTGGTGTGCGCATACTCCATCATAAAAGCAGGATGATAGGCACCCACACCTAAAATGGCAATATCTATATTGGGGAAAAGCTCCGCTATTTTTTTGGGGTAACCGCTATAACCTGAATCGCCACCAAAGAAAATATTGATGCCATCAGCCTCTATCATAAAACTACCCCAAAGGGTTTTGTTGATGTCCCACAGGTAGCGGTTGCTCCAGTGTTGCGTAGGCAGAAAAGTGATTTTGAGGTTGTCCTGTTTTAAATTGTATTGTTGATACCAACCGGCTTCCTGGTATTTAAGGCCGGGCAGCCAATCACTTACCAGTTTACCGGTATTTAAAGAAGTAAGCAGGGTAAAATTATTTTGTGCGGCAAGCGCTTTTAAGGAAGGCGAATCGCAATGGTCGCGGTGAGCGTGTGAAAGCAAAACATAGTCTATATCCCGAAAGTCGGATGGTAGGCAGGGCAACTGGCTAAAGCGGGGTACGATGCCCGAAATTTTGCCGAAAACAGGGTCGATAACCATGCGCGTACCGTTCAACTGCATAAAATAAGAAGCGTGACCCAGCCACACTATAAAGTTTCCCTCGCGGTTTAAAAAGCTGTTGCCCTCGTGCACCTTCAAGCGCCATTTGTCATTCTTCTTTGCTTCCTTTTTATCATTACGGCTAAGCTGCCAGCGCAGCACATTGCTGAATGAATTATTAAAACGACGCTCGGGGTCAATAAAGCGGCCGTTTATTACAGGATTACCTTTCCAAGCGGGTAAAACAATTTTAAGCTTCGGATTTTTGACGTAGTTGATTTCTGCCATTACATTCATATTACGATTATACCCGCATAAAATTTTATTCCCATGCTCCGCTGCTTTAAGGTTCTCATCCTGCTTTTAATTTCTTCTCCCCTTTTTTCACAGGAAGTAAAATACGATGAGTGGAAGAACCTTACAACCAGCGGTAAGCTACCACACGAATGCAAAATACAGCATAGCAATAACAACCTTGATATAGCGCGCTATAAAGACCGGTATTATTTAGCCTTTCGCACGGCACCCACGCATTTTGCCTCAAAGAAAACAGTATTGTACATTGTAAGTTCGGCGGACCTGGAGAATTGGACGTATGAAACCGAACTTAGTTATGGCTGCGATTTACGCGAGCCGCGTTTTGTGGTATATCATGATACGCTTAGCCTGATATTTTTTACGGGCGGAACGCATATGTTTAAGTTTGAACCGAAGTTGGTTTTATTATGCCAAAGCGCGGGCAATAAGAACTGGAGTACGCCCAAAAGCGTAAACCTTGATGGTTATGTGCCCTGGCGAATGCGGGTATTGAACGACACCCTGTATCTATCAGCCTATTACGGGCGTGGTTTATATAAGAAAAGCCACCACAGCGATTTGCGATTGTTCAGCAGCACAACAGGTTTTAACTGGCAGGCTGTTTCAAAAGAGCCGCAAATAGATGTACTGAGCGCAGAAGAAGGTGAGTTTATTTTTGACAGCAAAGGCGATATGTACTCCACGGTTCGCTTGGAAGGAACAGGAGCGCTGGTATGCAAGGCTAAGAAAGGCGCAATGCAACAATGGAATTACAAACGCACAAAATATAAGTACGACAGCGCCTTGATGTTTTTACATAAGGACGAAGTTTATGTGGTGGCCCGGAAAAACGCAGACGGTGAAATGGATAAAGTAAAGCGCCGCAAAAGTGAGAAGCAAGGAAAGTTCAGAAACCTGTTGCGTTACTCCTTTACTAAAAAAACTACTGCCTTATATAAGTTGGATAAAGACTCGCTTACCCTTTCAGTGGTGGCTGATTTTCCGAGTACGGGTGATTGCTCTTATGCAGGTATAAGTAAGATAGATGACAACACTTATCTGCTAATGAATTATAGCAGCGATATTAAAGGCAGGAAGAAAAACTGGATAAGCGGGCAGCTGGGAAAAACCTACATCTACTGGACGAGGCTGAAATTAAACCCCTAAATCCCCTAAAGGGGACTTTGAGAAAGTCTTGTACCTACTACAGACTTAATTTGTTTAATTACACTATCCAAATCTGCAAAAACTTCCTTGTTAGTAAAGCGAATAAGCAAGAGACCTAAGGCTTCTATTTCCTCCGTCGTCTTTACATCTTCTTGCTGTTGAGCTTCGTTAAAGTGGACATCACCATCAACTTCAATTACAAGTTTGGCGGGATGGCAATAAAAGTCTACTATATATTGAAAAAGCGGGTGTTGCGGTTTAAATCTTACTGATAATTGATTGTTGGATAACCTTTGCCATAACAGTTTTTCTGACGGTGTCATGTTGTTACGCAAGTGCTTGGCCTTTTCAAAGAGAATGACATCAGCCCCATAAAACATGCTATCCTTGCCCATTGTATTCAAGTCCCCTTTAGGGGATTTAGGGGTGTAGTTTACTTCACCTCCTCCATTTTCTTAAGGGCACGTTCCTTGTAAGAGCCATTAGTGTTGGCTAACTCCTGAAGTAACTTTTTGGCTTCTTCTGTTTTACCTTTCTTTAAAAGTATATTGGCTTTATACCATTTGCTGCCATCAATGTAGCGCTTGCCGTCTTTCAGCAGTTTATCAAAATTCTTTTCGCTCTTATTGCTTTTGCCATTAATGTAATCGCTTATGCCTCCGAAGTAAAGTGCATCAGGATTTTCAGGTTGTTGCTTTAATACAGCATCAAACTGGTCAGACGATTTTTTGTAGTCGCCACTGTTAAAGCTTTTCATGGCATCGTCAATGGTGCTTTCGCCTTCTTTTCGTTCGGCTAAGGTTTCTGTATTAGCCTCACGCATTTTACTCTGCTCTTCATTAGCTACCGGAACCTTTGCTTTAAAATTCTTTTTAAGCCCAGCATCTTTTTCCATCTTACTGCCTGTAACCACTACTTCATCGGCCTTGGGAGCATCATCCTGGGCCACACTTTTATCGGTGGTCCAGTTATAGGTATTGGCTGCAGCTGGCGCTGCTCCACCGGTACCATTGGCCGTAATGGTAGAGTTCATAGTGCGGCCCGAGTTGTACATATATCTTGTAGTGTCAGGCGCAAAGGCAGTTTGTTTGTTGGCAGCAAGGCTCTTGGTATTTGCATTGTCGCCTTCTTTCTTGCTCTCCATTTTTTGCTGCAAAGGATAACTTGTAGAACCGTTAGCATCCTGTACCGTTACTGTATAAGTGCCGGGTGCCATGTTTACAATAGTTGAATCGGTTGTTGTAACACCCCCCTGCGGTTGAATTTGTGTTTCCGCAGCCTTTTCTTCAAAAATAGGTTTTGATGTTTCGCTTTGTTCAGCAGTTTTGTTTTGTGCAATACCGGTGGTGTTATTCTTACCTACGTAGTTTACCATTAAAAAGCCAATGCCTATAAGTAAACCAAATACAGCAGCGGCCCACGCATAGTTGGTCCAGTGTAATTTTACCAGCTTACGCTCGCGGGCGCCGCTACGTTCGCGCACTTTGTTACGCACATTAGCAATAGATGCTGTAACGGCAGCTTTATTTTGTGCTGCCTGCAAACCCTCCAGTGCATCCTGGGCAAAAGGGTCCTCCGCCAGCAATTTTTCAAACTGCTGTTTTTCATCAGAACTTAGGGTGTTGTTGAGGTAGGCAATCATTGCCTCTTCGCTTATTACCCCGTCCTTCAGAAAATCGTCACTCTTTTTTAAGTTGCTCATTTCTGGCGGTTATATAATTTTTCAAATTTCGTTTTCCGTTCTGTATATAGCTCTTTACCTCATTTATTGAAAAACCCGTTATGTTGGTTATTTCCGCATAACTGCAGTCTTTAAGGTAAAACAACTCTATACATGTTCGCTGTTCATCTTTCAATTCATCAATGCCCTCTTTCAAATACTGCAAAATGAATTCCTTGTCTTCAGCTTCCTGTAGATGATTGACTTCCGGATTTTCCACAACCTCACCCTTCTCAAACTTCAGTTCGGTCTTCTTTTTACTCTCGCTGCTTTCTTTGCGGAAGTGCATCATACAGTGGTTTTTGACTACTGTATGTAACCAGGGCTTAAAAGCGGTTATATGATGCTTTTTTAAATCAGTAATTAATTTTTCAAAAATCTGCATGGTAGCATCTTCGCTTTCCATTTCATTTTTGAAATATTTCATGCAAACACCGAACACGAGGTGGGTATAACGCTGATACAGCTCACCTATGTAAGCGGTATCAAAGGAGTTACGGTAACGGTGTACCAACTCCTCGTCTGAAATGCCGGTGAAGGTTTCTTTTGCCAACGCCTAAAGTTTGGTATTTAATAGCATTTGACCAAGCCCCGGCCGAATGAGTTTTAACAGTTGATAATCATAAGTTTAGTAAATAGGTCAACCGGGCTAAAAACCGGTGTTTCCACCGGTACATTCTCATAGCAGCAAAGGCATCTTCTAATAATAATGCAAACGGGTTTTGTGGAATTTGGTTGCCCTTTCCATCCTTTTCCCACAAACCCGAATGCAATGAGAAAATATCAAAAGCTTAGCCTTACGGCATTTGCCCTGCTTGCCGTAGGAATGGTGGTGGCCGCTATAACCACCAATTACTTTGTAGAAGTTTATGAATCAGAATTTGTAACAAGCCTGCGAAAAAAATTTACATCCTTTAACGAACAAGCCAAACAGGACCGGCTTTACCTGCAAACCGACAAAACACTTTACAGCCCCGGCGAAACTATTTGGTTTACCGCCTACGTGCGCGATGAACAAACCCTGAAACCATCTGAAAACTCAGACATACTACACGTAGAATTTATTACGCCTAAAGGCACTACCGCCAAACACTATAAGCTGGTGGCTAAAAACGGAGCCGCCCAGGGCGATTTTGATTTAAGCGGCATGGTAGGCGGCATTTATAAAATAAAAGCCTACACCCAATGGCAGCAAAATGCCGACAGTGCGCTATTGTTTGAAAAAGAGATTACTGTGCAAAGCGTGGTAATGCCCCGCCTTAAAATGAAACTTGATTTTGAGAAAAAGGTTTATGGCAAAGGCGATGAGGTGGTTGCCAAACTGGAATTAAACACCAACGCCAACCAGCCATTGGCAAATACTAAAGTGAAGTTCTCCTCAATGCTGGCGGGTAAAGAGCTGGAAGTAAAATCAATAACTACCGATGCGGAAGGCAAGGCGCAGTTGAAATTTGTTCTGCCCAAAGACCTTAACACTATTGATGGCCTTGTAAACGCCATGATAGATTTTGAAGGCAGCACGGAGAGCATTTCGCGCTCAGTGCCCATTGTGCTGAATAAAATTAAGGTAGAGTTCTTTCCTGAGGGCGGCGACATGGTAAGTAGTATTGAAGGAAAAGTTGCCTTTAGAGCCACTAACGAATTTGACAAGCCTGCAGATATAGAAGGTATAGTAGTAAACAGTAAGGGCCAGTTTGTAACTGATTTAAGCAGCTATCATTTCGGAATGGGTTCCTTTAACCTTACACCTGCCAGTGGTGAAAAATATAAGGTGCGCATAACAAAGCCGGTTGGCATACTGGATGAATTTGAATTACCAGAGGCGCTTACTGTAGGTTATACCTTAGGTGTAAAGGAAAACAGCGCAGGCAACATTCAACTAAAAGTAAATAGCTGGCAGCAAGAAGAGTTATCGTTAGTAGCACAAACGCGCGGTAAAATTTATTTCGCCAAATCGTTTAAGGCGCAGAAAGGAAACAACCTGCTTTCGCTTAGCACCAAAGATTTTCCTATTGGCGTTTCGCAGCTAACTTTATTTGACAGTAAAGGGATTGCCCGTTGCGAGCGTTTGGCTTTTGTAAGCAATAACAAGCAACTGAAAATTTCTGTTACCACAGATAAAAAACAGTATCAGCCACGTGAGAAGGTTAACATGACCATTGCGGTTACCGACCAGAATGGATTGCCTATTCCCGGAAATTTTTCAATGAGTGTGGTTGATGACAACCAACTAACCTTTGCTGATGATAAGCAAGGCAACATTCTTTCTAAGATATTGTTAGAACCAGATTTAAAAGAGAAAGTAGAGGAAGCAAACTTCTACTTTAACAGTAAAGAAGAAAAAGCCACGCAAGCACTTGACTATTTACTAATGACCAGCGGTTGGCGCCATTACACCTGGAAACAAATTCAGAACCAGGATTTACCTGCCGTAAAATATATGGCGGAGAAGGCTACCCTTGGAGGAACGGTACTGGATGCCTATACCGGTAAGCCTGTATCAGGCGCCTTATTGAAATTTAAAAACACCAACAAAACAGCATGGACCGACAAGGATGGAAAGTTTTTGTTGAGCCGCTTTGATATAACCAAGGATAACCAGTTGGAGATTGACGCTAACGGTTTTGATACGCAACTGCAAACAGTTGTAGCCTATGGTAAGGACAATTACTACTATTTATATGATGGCCGGTATAAGAATGTGCGGGAAGAAATGTTTATGGCTGATGATGTAATGATGGCCCCTATGGGCGCGGTTGAGGTGGCCGCAGGTGGAATGGCAGAAGAGCGACGTACCGTTGCCAATAACAAAGTAGAACAGAAAAAATTTAAGGGCGCCAAAAATGGAGAGGTAGACCGCAATGAAAACGGACTACAGGCACAAGGAGAAATAAAGGACCTGGAAAAATTACCTGCCCCACCTGATGTAATTGACAAGCCAATTGACCAGCAGAACGACCCAAACGCAACGGGAGTAGTTACGGATGAAAGTAAGATTGGCGATATACGGTTGGCCGGTTTGCTAAAAGCAGATAAAGATGCAGAGGCCGGCAACCAGATTGTGTTTTACCGCGCTAAAGAATTTCCAAAGAAGAAATACCAGGCTACTGATACTGTACGCAATGACTTTGCCAGCACCGTTTATTGGAACGGCAATATTGAAACGGACCGTTGGGGCAGGGCCAAAGTAGAATTTGTTACGAATGATTTAATCTCCACCTTTAAATCAACCATTGAGGGTTTTGGTGATGATGGCTCTATTGGCCACGCTGAGCAGACCTTCTCCACCGAACTGCCATTTAGCATGGATGTGAAATTGCCGGTTGAAGTGGTAGCAGGTGATAAAATGATGATACCGGTGTTTTTGAAAAACACTACTGATGAAGAGATAAACGGTAAAATGATAGTGGTGTCGCCAAAGCAATTGTTGGTGGACTTAAAAACCAAGGATATAGTAATACCGGCGAAAGATTCGAAATTGATTTACCTGCAAGCCACTGCAAGCAGTGAAATTGGCACAGGCCGCTTGGAGATAAAATTTGAAAGCGCACGCTACAATGATGCTTTTAATCGCGAAGTGAGCGTTGTGGCAAAAGGCTTTCCCGCCAACGTAAGTTTAAGCGGCCAGGATTTGGATAAGCAGTTTGTAATAAGTACAACAAACGTGGTGCCCGGTTCCTTAAAAGCAACATTTACCGCCTACCCTAATGTAATGAGCGATTTAATGAGCGGTATTGACGCTATACTGCGCGAGCCTTACGGATGTTTTGAGCAAACCTCTTCTTCTAACTATCCGAACATAATGGCGCTTTCGTACCTGCAAAACACCAAAACAAGTGACCCTGCAATTGAAGCAAAGGCAAAGCAGTTACTGGCGAGTGGTTATAACAAGCTTGTAGCGTTTGAAACCAAGGAGAACGGTTATGAATGGTTTGGCGCAGCACCTGCGCATGAGGCACTAAGCGCCTACGGGCTGATGGAGTTTGTGGACATGAAGAAAGTGTATGCGCAAGTGGATGATAAAATGATTGAGCGCACTGTTAAGCTGTTATTGGAAAAGCGAGATGGTAATGGCGGCTTTAAAAAGAACCCACGTGCGCTGGATAGTTTTGGCGCTGCAGATGCCGATATAACTAACTGCTATATAGTATATGCCATGAGCGAAGCCGGCAAAGGCAGTTTAATTGAAAAGGAAATTAATGCAGCTTATAAAGAAGCTAAGAAAAGCAACGACCCATATATGCTTGCATTAATGGCTAACACCATGTTTAACATTAACGACAAACAACGCGGTGAGGAACTACTGGATATACTAACCAACGGCAGACAGGAAGCAGGTTTTTGGACCGGTAAAAGGCACAGCATTACGCGCAGCACCGGAGATGCTTTAAAGATTGAAACCACAAGCTTAGTGGTACTTGCTATGATGAAGAGCAACGAAACAGACATGAATACCTTAACCGGCGCTATAAAGTTTTTAGTGGGCCAACGTTCAGGCTATGGCATGTTTGGCAGTACACAAAGCACCATACTTGCCCTTAAAGCTTTAAGCAAGTATGCTGAGTTCAGCAAAAAAACCGACGAAGCCGGTACTATTGAGGTACTAATAAACGGCGTAGTGGTGGCAACAAAAGATTTTGCCAAAGGCGAACGCAACAATGTGGAGATAGCAGGGCTGGAAAAATACCTGGCACAAGGCAAGCAACAAATTGAAGTTCGCTTTAAAGGCTGTAAAAACGCCTTGCCTTATAGTATGAATGTAAGCTACAATACCACTTTGCCTGAAAGCAGTAAGCAATGCGCTGTTAGCCTTACTACTAAATTGGGAGCTAAGCAAGTACGTGTTGGTGAAACTTTAAGATTGAGTGCCACCCTTAAAAACAAAACCAACGAGGGCCAGCCAATGACCATGGCAATAATAGGGTTGCCTGCAGGGTTTAGTGCACAGCCATGGCAGTTGAAAGAAATGCAGGAAAAAGGAGTAATTGACTTCTACGAGATAATAGGCAACAACGTAGCCTGTTACTATCGCGACCTTGCCCCCGGTGAGGAAAAGCAAATAAACTTTGACCTGAAAGCAGAAATTGCCGGTGAGTATGATGCACCCGCCTCATCGGCCTACCTATATTATACCAATGAGCATAAGGACTGGGTAGGATTGGACAGAGTGTTTGTAAATCCATAAATAAAGCAAGGTTTAAATTACGCAAGGCCGCCTGCAAAGTGCGGCCTTGCTGTTTTTGGTTAATAATACTAAGTGGCCGACTGCAACGTTTCTATAATAAAGAATTGTATATGGCACTATTTAAGAAGAGCAAGAAAGCTGCTGCAAAGCAACCCGCCAAAAAAGCCGTTGCCAAAAGCACGGGTGCCAAGGGCAAGCCGGTAGGTAAAGCGGCTACTAAACAACAGAAGGGAAAAGTTATTACTAAAAGCAACAGCCCGATAAAAGCCAAGGGCGCTGCTGTAAAAAAGGTGGTGGTATCAAAAGCTAAAAAATTAGCAGAACCGGTTAAAAAGGCCATTGCCTCAAAAACAAAGGCTTTGGAAAAACCCGTTAAAAAAGCGGTGCAGGCAGTTAAGAAAAAAGTAAAACGATTGCCATTACTGAAAAGGGGGCCTAAGGGCGAGGAGCTATTAACTAAGTTAGATGCCCACCAGGACCAGCACTTAATACCTGCTAAAGGAGAACAACATGAGATAAGTAAAGAAGCAAGTAAGCAGGTGGAAAAAACCTTTCAGCATAACCAACAGATAGCTTACCAGCAGGAACAGCAACGCATGAAAAACCTGGTTAACCGCAAAGGCGGAAACCGCAGGCTGATATCGCCCAGGCAATCGTAGCCATTAGTGTTGTGGATTGAGTTTGGAATAGTAGGCAAGGTCGCAGAATTTGCCCTTGCAAAATTCTTTTTCCTTAAAAAGGCCTTCACGCACAAAACCATTTCGCTCCAACAGTTTAATGGAGGCAACGTTTTCAGGAACTACTACAGCTTCAAGCGAATGGAGGTTAAGTGTATTAAAACAAAAATCTGCAACAGCCTTTACCGCTTCAGCTGTTAGGCCTTTACCCTGAAAAGGAGGCAGCATTTCGTATCCGATTTCAGCGCGCTGATTCTCTTGTGAAATATTAAACACAAGGGCCGTACCAATTAAAGCATCTTTATCTTTCAGGGTAATAGCCCAGTAGTAAACCGTTTCACCGTTAATACTTACCATTATTCGCTCTCGCCATGTGCGAACTTCTTCTATGCTTTCGTACACCTTACGGTTAATATATTCTGACATTACGGGATTACCGCGCAATTCAAACAATAGTGCGTCATCGCTTTCATGAAGAGGGCGAAGAATAAGGTGTTCAGTAGTAAGTGTTGGCAGCATAGTATAAAGATGAACTTAATTTTGGGCCGGCCCTAAATGCTCTGCCAATAACTTCCATCCATCGGCTTCTTTTCTTATAACACAAGTTCCCCTTCCGGCGCCTGAAGCAGGCTTGCCGCCAATTAAGCCCTTCCACTCAAACAGGAAAACGTATACAGCAATATCAACTTCCTTATGCAGCCATTCAACATCTGAAACTTTATACTCCTCATTTTTTATGACAGAGAAATTATGCCTGTAAGCCTGCTCAATAGCGGCTATGCCTTTATGAACTGCCCCGGTAGAAAATGTGACACAGGCATCACTACATATTAAAGGCGCTACTTGCTGCCATTGTTGCGTAGCTAATGCCGTTTTGTATCGTTCAATGAACTCTTCAGGTGTCATTGCTAAAATTTAGAAGCGATATTGTCAAACAAATCAAACCACTTATAGCGGTTAATGTGACCTATGTTTTTGCCCATCCGCACAATTACAAGGTCCTTATCGGGGCGCACATAAATGAATTGGCCATCTTTACCTATAGCCACAAAGGCATTGCGTTTAGGATACAACCACCAGTTGTAGTTGTATACCATGTCTGCATTTTTATTCTGCAAAGGCTGCAGGGTTTTCCTTATCCAGTTTTCTGAAACAATTTGTTTGCCGTTCCACTGGCCATTATTAAGGTAAAGCCTGCCTATTTTGGCTAAGTCGCGCACGGTTGTGGCAAGGCAGCAAAACGTTTTTTCAAGTCCTGTTGAATCATTATCAGCTGTCCACAATGCGGGGCTTTCCATTCCAAGTGGCTCCCGAACTTTTTCCTGCAAGTATTGGCTTAACGACTTGCCGTTTAGTGCCCGTTTTAAAATGAGTCCCAGAAGTTGCAAGTCGCCGGAACGGTAAACAAATTTCCTTTTGCCATTAGGGCGGGCTTTTAACTTTAACACTTCATCTTCAATGTGGGCTGTGTAATAAAAACGCGCATGGCGGCCAAAGGGGTTTCCGTTCTCTATGTATTTAAGCGGGGCCGTCATTTGTAGTAATTGCAAAATTGGTATACTATCAAAACCTCGGCCCTTAAGTTCCGGTATATATTTTACTACAAAATCGTTTTCACTGCTAATCAGCTTATCGTCAATGGCGCAGCCGGTAAGCAGATTGGTAACAGATTTTGTAACAGAGAAGGCCTGTATTAAATCTTTAGAAGTATATCCATCGAAATAGTCTTCGTGTACTATGGTGTTGCCTTGCATTACTAAAAAGGCAAGTGTGTTTTTCTTGCCAAGGAAATTATGCAACTCTGCCTTGTTATAAGTAAAAACACCGGTATCCGTTTTAATCGCCTGCGGTTTGGTGGATGCTGTTAGTGAGTGTGCGGGGAAGCGCTTAAAATCATTAATATCTGAATCGCCGTAATGCAGTAACCTATAACCAACGGATGTGGTTTTGCAGGAGGTGAAAAACAAGAGGGAGAGGGCAATGAAAAAGGCGACAGAGAATTTCACTATCTCAAAGGTAATGTTCCTTTACTCTTTTTCCAGTTCATCGGCAATACGCTCAATGCGTTTGTCGGGTATAAGCCAAATAAATGCTACCAGGATATACAGCGCCCCTGCTATCCAAACACTAAACCAACAGGCAGTAATGGCTGCTATATAAATTACCAGAGAGCCCTTGCCCTTTAAATCGGAACCAATGGCTTTTGCTAAAATGGACTGAGGTCCTCCATCGTTTTTAATTATGCGCAGTTGCAAAATGTAGTAGGCCATAGCAGACATTAGTAAGACTACACCGTACAAGGCCATAGGTGCAGCGGCAAAATGGTTTTCGCCAACCCAGCCCGTAGCAAAAGGCACCAGCGATAGCCAGAACAACAGATGCAGGTTAGCCCATAGTACATCGCCGGTAACACGGTTAACGGTATGCATCATGTGGTGGTGATTATTCCAGTAAATACCCAGGTAAATAAAGCTAAGTACATAGCTAAGAAATATGGGTACTAAACCGAAGAGGTCAGAAAATTCGGTACCATGCGGCACTTTTATTTCCAACACCATAATAGTAATAATGATAGCTATCACTCCATCACTAAAAGCCTCTAAGCGTCCTTTCTTCATAAAGGCAAGATAGTAATACAGGCCAAATGCCGCTATTCGGGCGGTATATAATTAATGCCAAACAGTTTAGCATAATCTTCAATGGGCTGCATACCAAAATTGGCGCGGCGTGTGTTTACATTCTTCTCGTCATCTATAGGGTAAAACACATTGTTACCGTTTTTATCGGGAACCACCTGCGAGCCGAACATTTGCTTTTTACCCTGATGCAGCAAAATTCTATCAGTAAGCAAGGCCAGATTGGAGGGGCTGGATTCGCCCTGTTGAACCGATTGCAACAACAAGGGGAAATATTTTTCCTGTGTAGCGCTATCAGAATGCTGAATGACCATGAAGCAGGTGATGTTACCTTCAGGGCCCACAAAACTTCTATTCAGCCAACCATACCTACTTATCAATTCCTCTATTTGCACAAGGTTAGTGCTATCTATGTAATCTCTGAAAGCAACAGAATCGCGGCCGGTGCGTGTTTTCTGGTCGCGGTCGCGGATAATGGCTAACTGTTGTTTAATGGCTGCCGTATCAATTGATGTTTGCGCGGTTAAAAGGCAAGCCTTAATTAAAAAAAGCAGAAGTAAAGCAGTGCGCAACATAGCCTATATGGATACCAGCCCGTGATACTTATTAAAGATACGCTAATTAATTACCCCAAGCAAAACCAGGGCGTTCACGTTCCGTTAAAATAAAATTGCCCGAACATTATTCTATTTTAATGTAATCTATATAGCTATACTTCGGTGTATCGAAGAAAGGCAGGTAAGAAACCGTATAGTAGTTGCCCTCCTGGTAAATTGGCGTGCCAATCCACAAAAACATATTGCTATCAGGAATTTTTGCCCACTCCTTAGAGATGTGCGAAAGCCTTTTGCCATCTACAAAATATTCTACCTGTTCCGGTGTCCAAAAAATTTCGTAGGTGTGAAAGTTACTAAAGAAACTGCGCGGGTATTGATGCGGAATAATGAGTAGTTGCCAAGGATTATTTACACGGTCTATATCCTCCCCATCAATTATTTTACGCATGCCCGGTTTCATAATCACATTTTCATCGCGCATGTAATCTATTATAGAGCAGTTAATATAAAACTGATCGTCCCATATTCCTTCTGTATTGTTGGCGGGCCAAAACTCCATATCAATTTCAAAAGGCTGCTGACCGTTTGGATTGGTTAGATGCTTATAGGGGCCTGTTGGTTTTTCAGGAGGGTCAGTTTCATATAACCACAGGTTATGAATTAAGCCGTTTGATACGCCTTTGCGGTTAAACATATCAGCAAACTTTGCGCGTACGGTTACATGGCCGTATTTAAAAGACGGGCCGAACACCATTTCGCCCCAGGTTTTTTGATAATGCTCTTCCGTACTGGCAGGCACGGTAAGCGTTACCCCGGCAGAATCAATATGTACATTGCTGCTGCGGTTTCCATAGTCAGTTAGTACAAAGCCGCTTTTATGAATGCGTCCGTTAAAGAAATCATCGGCCACCCAATCTTCATCAATTATTTTTCTGTGCCAGCCGGTGCAGGTATCGCAAAGCTTTTTCTGAACATCGTTTTTAGTAAGATAAACATGCTCCAATTGTAAATCGTTTGTGCCGTCAAAAAATTCCTCGTGAACAACAAACTTGAAATGCTGCGGACCAACATAAGCCAACCGGCCAGTTAACTCTCCCTCATCTAGTTTCATTACAGCAAAAGGATTTACCTCTTTAAGGTTCAAATCGTCAGCAAGCAGGGAATTGCCTTTCCGCCGGTCGCACAGTAAAGCAAATTCGTAATTGCCGGCGCGGGCAGGTACTTTATAGGGTTCGGCTTCGTTTTCGTGCTTAGGGTCTAGGCCAATACTGTAAGGCAGCTTAATGATTTTGTTTTCGCCGGGGTTGAGCTTCACTTCATAAACCCGTGAGCAGCCGTAGAAGTTATCCAGTTGTTTCTGCGGGTTAACTGCAGTATCAGCCGTAGAATACCAATACGAAGTGTTTTGATAGAACAGGCGGAGGGTAAAATTTTGTGCGGTATTAGCGTTGTTAGTTACATGCGCCAAAGCATATAGGGTATCCTTTGTTAAACAACTATTAGGGAAACAAATTTCAGCGTATTTCCATTTACTATCTTTAGTGTAAACACAGTTGTTACTATAAATGTGCGTGTATTGCAGATGCAGCTTAGCAGGGTGGCCCAGCGGCTCTAACTTAATTTTCACTGCATTATTCCATAGAATGGAATCAGTTAAACCGTTAAAGGTTTGCTCCGTTTTTTTGCCGTTATAAAATGTGTCGGGTAATTGATATAGAAAGAACTTTGTATCGAAATAAGAAGTAATTGCCCGCACAGGTTTATGCTCATCTTGTTGTGCATCGTTCTGATGACGGCAGGCTGAAAGTGTTAGGATGAAAAGAAAGAAAAACAAGCTGCGCATGGAACAAACTTACACCATAGCGAGCATATAAGATAGCCTTTAATGAAAAGGCGGACCTTTGAACTCCAGCTTACTAAGCTCCAGTTGCTTTGAGGAAACATTAACCGTATAGTTAATGTTATAGTCGTACTGGTGGGCGAAGCCGTTAGAGAACACCACGAAAATGAATTCCGCTGTTTCCTTCTCTACCCAGCCCATAAGGTTAATGTAAACGCGGGTTTTAAATTCTTTGGCTTCCTTCTCTGCCTGTGCAGCACCAAGCAGCACTATGTGGGTATTGGCAATTGTTTGGGGCAATTCAATATCAGGGAAATCATCGGGCTGGCCGTTATGGCGCTTTATAATGTAGAGGGTATCGAAAGCCGTCTTGTTTTTTTCATTGGCCGCCTTTATAAAGTCGGTAATGGCGCGGGTATAAGCATCGGCCACGCTATTGTTAGCAGCGTGCGTTTGACAACCGCTTAAAATAATCAGCAAGCTTGCTATTAAAAGTGGAAGAGCCCTCATGTATGGCAGTTTTACCAAATGTACGAAAAGGGATTTATTTGTAGGGGCATTGGAACTAATCACAAAGCGAGTGGCAATCCGTTTAACCGAAAGAAATTAGGCCCTACAAATACTCATCGGAGCCCAACACCCAAATGAAGGATTGCAGGTCCATCATATCCTTGGGCTTTAAGTCCTTTGTTTCCTTCTTTGCTTCTTTAGCAAAGTCCAGCAGGCTTTTGTAGGTGTCCCAGTTGGGTTTAGAGGTGTAATGAAAATCGTAGCCAAAGTTGCGCGCAGCTAATTGCGTAACCTTTGGTTTAAGGAAGATATTCTCTTTAGGGTTGGCGATAAAGCCAAACACGGTAAGCAGTGGCCAGGTTAGCACGCGCGTTTGCTTGCGCGGCAGGTGCGCTATTACTTCAACAAAGTTTTCGAAGCGCGTTTTAAAGTCATCCTGGCCGTATATGTAGTTGTATAAGCCAATGGCGAATGCCTTTGCCGCTGCCGGTGTTTTTACGGCATCGCGAAGGGCCATTTTTTCGAAAGAGAAAAGCAGGTTTGTTTTGGATTCTATATTAACCGCGCGTTTGCAAATTTCGCTGTAGCGGTGCTTTTGTAACAACTCTTTATAGGTATCTCCATTCAGTTGTTCTTCCCACAGCATGTGCGCATTCCATTTGTAGTTTCTTTCCCATTGCAGGTATTTGTTATCTGCATAGCCTTTGGGAAAGAAGCGCAGAAATTTATTTCTGCTGTATTTTCTTCTCTTCTTCGTATCTGTTAACATTTTATCTGCTGCCATAACTCATAGTTTACCACAATGGCAGGCAGCAAAAAGCGAACCTTATAGATTATGTTATCGCATTGTTAAAGAAGGAAGAACTCTGTGGCAGGTTTTCCGCAGAGGAGCGGTGTGAGGAGTGGAAAATTATTATTGGGCACGAGCGGAGGCGCGCGCCAAGGAGGTTACTACTTTTGCCTTGACAACTTTAGCCTCCAAGGCAATGATATCGTTTTAATGTCTTTGAGGTCGGCATTTATTGTTAACCGTAACATATTATTAGGAACAATTAATGCATTACAAATTTTATCTTCAAACTCCTTCATGTCTAAGGTAATATTTCCTAACCTATCATCACCTTCTGTTTTAATCAAATCGTTTCCCTTATATTTTATAGATCTCAATTGATGAATAGTCTGCTTTTCATCCTCCCAATCTACTATTTCCAAACACTCAAAGGTTACTTCAATTGGTAATGCTGTTGGAGGATTAGACGGTATATAGAAAAGTAAATCCTTAAATGGTTCTAATTGCTTTTGGATAAAGGCAAAGGAAGACGTATACCTATTATCGGTTTGAAGTTTAAAAATTTCATCAATTAATTGACTTTTAAAATCTGATTGCCGAAACTGTCCTTTGGAGTTAAAATAGATTTCGTAAAGAATCCCATTTAAAACATGATTAACTCCCCCGATAGAGTAACGCTGTAGCCAAGTATCTAATCGTTTGATAATAGCATTTGCCGAAAACTCCCCTCCGATAGCTGATTGAAGAATGTTTCGGCCGAGTAAAAACAACGAATTATCATCTACGTTATTAGGATCAATATTTTTCAATTTTTCTATGCCGGCTTTTTGCTCATAATAGTTATGCGATTTTAAATTCTGAATAACGGTATGTATATCACTACCAGATGATTGAAACTTTTGATCTGCTACATATTCATGGCTATAAGGTAAATCTATAGAGTGTATAAGCTGACCTGAGTTAAAGTAAAAATCTCCAATTAGTGAAGTGTGCTCCCAACTTGTTTGCTTGCCATTCGACATAGCAAAAACAGACGTTCTAACGCGTTTAAAAAAATCTTCAATTGGTATATTTGTGTCGTCAATGTGATTAAGCAAAGATCCAGTGTAAATACTATTTCTTCCAGACCCGTAATCAAGTGCTTTTTCACCAGGAGAAGTTGAGAAGGCAATAATAGTGCCCTTCGGTGCGTGAATTGGAGCCAATCCCTGTATTTGCGTGCTTCTATATTGATTAGGCAAGGGGTTGTCCCTACAGGCGTCAAGAATGATTATTTTAATAATCGGATTTGCCTTTTGCATGTAATCAATAATCTCGTCCAACGGTATAGATGTGTGTTTTGCAGAGATGGCATCAGTAAAGTTTGAGTTTATTGCTGTTAAGAAATTTTTGCCATCAATTTGCAGGCCATGACCCGAAAAGTAGAATAGGCCAACGTCAAATTTTTTTAGCTCTTCACCAAAATCATGAATCGCTCTATCAAATTCCTCCACGGTCGTATTAGTCACCGTTTTTACAATAAATCCAAGACTCAGTAATTTTTTACCAAAATCTTCCGCATCATTGACCGCATTGATTAGCTTGTTTTTTGCTAGTGCATATTCGGCGTTCCCAACAATTAAGGCTAATGCATTCATTTATAAATATTGTTTTTATGTTGTATATTTTTCGGTAAAATAGATTTAGATACCAGTTCTTACTACTTTACACACTTAATAAGTTTCTCAGAGATTGTTTAAATCGAACAACTCAAAAGTTGCTATCTAATGGCCTCTTTTGGCGCCCCTCCGGATAAAGGGTGCTTCACGGAACACTTCGAATAAACAAAAGTAATAACTTACAATTTCATCGCCTCAATCTTTTATCTGCCAAGGCTAGATACTTTAATCCACTTTGATCAAAAACAGCCTCTGCTCGTTCGATTTGTAGTGCTGAATACACAGCATTTGCGAAACCCGGCAAAGCAGCAATAAAGGCAGCTGGTGTTGTAGTGATTGCGACACCAACACCAGCTCCAATCAATCCGCAAACCGTGCCAAACAAAATTCGACTGAATCTACTTTCATTCATTTTAGCTACAAGCTCTTCTTTCCTTTGGGTTAATTCCAATAGATGTTGTTGAAACAACGGTGTGCCCTCAATTATATTTGGGTCAAGCGCAATTAACTCGATTCTTGTTTGAAAGGCTGATAGAAGATTTGAATGTTGCTCTTTAAATCGCGTAAGCTTGTTCAGGTCTATATCTTCTGGAAAAGGAATAAGATGTGTAAGAATTGTTTCTCTTTTATAGTTCGGACTATGAAAAGAGGAACGATTGTAAAACGGCCTTACGTAGTCTGTAGTAGGAAGCCTGTTGGTTTTAATACTAATGACGCTTGCAAGGAATTTCATTAAATTACTTGCTGTTCTTTTCTCAACAGTATACCAACCCCCAGACCCTCTTTCCGCTAGTCCTAATTCTATTAATCCGTAAAAAACATTTTCATCAAATTTATCAGCATGAATTTTGGCGCCTGCAAATTTATCGCCATGAACGTCCCACTTGTTACTACGTTGGAAACCAGACCGATATTGTCTCAACCTTTCGGCGTTGCTTTCAATCATTTGGATAAAAGGTCTTGTGACTTGCCAAGGATTTTCCAATATCTCGATCGGATTAATTGGCGTGACAAGTCGGTTACGAACCAGTTCAAGCATAAAGGGTTCATAATGTTCTTCTTGATTATAGAAGTATTCTTGCGGGACTATTGCGCCAATATTATCATAATACAGCAGAGTGCGTAATGCCCATTCGGTGCGGGGTATGTTGATGTATGGATAGTAAAGAATGTTTCTCATTATTTCAATCTGTTTAAACTGGTTTCAAGTGAAATTTATATCAGAAATATTCAATTTTTAAAAATTTTAATATTTATTTAATACTTAAGCTATTTCAACAACGGGATCAGATAGTGCAGAAAAATCCTGCATACAAATTACGCAGAATGAGGCGTCGAGAACCGTAAAGCGCTGTAAAACAAAGAGGTCTCCACCCATTTCGGGACTCTTCTCACCCAGGCATAAACGCAAAAAGGCGATACTTGCGTATCGCCTTCAGCTCCCCGACCTGGGCTCGAACCAGGGACCCCAAGATTAACAGTCTTGTGCTCTAACCAACTGAGCTATCGAGGAATGTTTTCCGCCTTATTGTTTCAGGCAACTAAGCCGGAAAACATCCTTTTTTGCTCTTACCGGTTATGCCCACCTGTTGTTTGGTGTTGCATCCTTGCGTGAGGGACGGCAAATGTAAATTCTTTCCGGTTTTTTACAAAAAAGGGGGCGGGAAAAATTAGCGGCTGCTTGCCGCCGGCTGATGTATATCGTGCCACAGGCCCCTTATAGTTGTTTACCTTGGCGGCGTGCTTTACCACAACAACGCCTATATTGAGGATATACTGGCCCGGCACCGGCAGGCGCTTGGCCCGTATTACGAGGCCTACCGCAACCATGTTTACCGGGTGTTTAATTTAAGCCTGCAGTTGTGCCCGGTTAGCGGAGCCGAAGAGGCGGCGCTGGCTGTGGCAGCGGCTTTTCATGATATAGGCATTTGGGCTGCCAACACCTTTGATTACCTGCCGCCCAGCATTGCCTTGGCCAGGGCTTACGCCGTTGAAAAGGGATTAGGCACCCAGGCAGAACGCATTGCCGCTATTATTGACAACCATCATAAGCTTAGCCGCTTTACGGCCGATGGGTTAACAGAGGCCTTCCGCAAGGCAGACCTGATTGATTTATCGTTCAACGTTTTTCGCTTTGGGGTAAAGGGCGCTTACCTGAAAGAGCTGAATGCGGCCTTGCCCGGTAAAGGCTTCCACCGCGTTATTTTCGGCAGAATTTTGAAGAACAGTTTGCAGCATCCGCTGAACCCGCTGCCGATGGTTAAATTTTAGGGCGTGTCAACTTTCAAAAAATTAAAGTGTTGATAATCAATATTTTAGTAAAGTTGACATTTTAAAAGTGTCAACTTGTGTAAACCCTTTAATTGTTAAAAGGCAAATAAAAAAGGCCCCCATGGGAGGCCTTTTCTGTTACAGTTTATAGTGATTAGATGTGGTCAGTATAGTTAGCAACGTTAGCCTGTGGCTTAACGGGCTCCTGCTTAACTTCAATACGCTTTTCTTCTTTGTTGTTGTTCATTGAAGCAGGTTCAGCAGTATGCACCGCAATTAGCGGGGCAATGGTTAAACCTACCAGTGATGACAACTTGATTAAGATGTTCATAGATGGGCCTGAAGTATCTTTGAAAGGGTCGCCCACAGTATCGCCTACTACAGCAGCTTTGTGCGGTTCGCTCTTTTTGTAGAAGATTTCTTTTTTGCCGTTCACTTCAATCTCAACACCTTTTTCAAAGCTCTTCTTGGCATTGTCCCATGCGCCACCGGCGTTGTTTTGGAATATAGCCCACAACACACCACTAACGGTTACACCGGCCATATATGCACCAAGGGCTTCAGCACCCATGCCAATACCAATAATTACCGGGGTAACAATGGTAATAACACCGGGCAATAACATTTCGCGCAGGGCGGCTTTGGTAGAAATCTCTACGCACTTGCCATACTCCGGCTTGCCGGTGCCTTCTAAAATGCCCGGTATTTCGCGGAACTGGCGGCGAACTTCATTCACCATATCCATGGCTGCTCTACCCACGCTGTTCATAGCAAGGGCGCTGAATACCACCGGTATCATACCACCTATAAATAATGCTGCTAATACTTTAGCGTCGAAAATGTTGATGCCGTGGATACCTGTTAGTGTTACGTAAGCGGCAAACAGAGCCAATGCAGTTAAAGCAGCAGAAGCAATTGCAAAACCTTTACCTACGGCAGCAGTAGTGTTACCTACTGAATCCAACACGTCGGTTTTTTCGCGAACCTCTTTAGGCAGCTCGCTCATTTCAGCAATACCACCTGCGTTATCGGCAATAGGGCCGAAGGCATCAATAGCCAACTGCATAGCCGTAGTAGCCATCATAGCCGAAGCGGCAATACCTACACCGTAGAAACCGGCCAGTGCATATGCACCCCAAATAGCTGCAGCGAAGATGATAACAGGAAGAGCGGTTGACAACATACCTGTACCTAAACCGGCGATGATGTTAGTAGCTGCACCAGTGGCAGATTTCTGCACAATGCCTAAAACAGGTTTGCCGCCAAGGCCGGTGTAGAATTCAGTTATCATGGAGATAAGGTAACCAACCACCATACCGATACATACCGCAAAAAACACATTTAAGCTGCTGGTGGTAATAGTGGTGAATTCGCCTGCATTGAAAGCGCTCATAGAAATGGTTTCAGGCAACATCAGTTTTATTAAACCGAATGATGCAGCTAAAGCCAATAGCATAGAGAAGTTGTTGCCACGGTTAAGGGCGCTCTGCACAGTGTTAGTGTCAGCCTTTGCATTTTCGCCAACGCTTACGAAGAAACTACCGATGATAGAGCAAACGATACCTACACCTGCAATGGCAATAGGTAAAAGAATAGGGCCAATGCCGCCAAAGTTGTCAGCAATGCTGCCGCCGTTATCACGAATGATGTAGTTGCCTAACACCATTGAAGCCAGAACGGTTGCTACGTATGAACCGAAAAGGTCAGCACCCATACCGGCAACGTCGCCTACGTTATCGCCCACGTTATCGGCAATAGTAGCCGGGTTACGAGGGTCATCTTCAGGTATACCTGCTTCTACTTTACCTACAAGGTCCGCACCTACGTCAGCAGCCTTGGTATATATACCACCGCCTACACGCGCAAACAATGCAATTGATTCAGCACCTAATGAGAAACCGGCCAGTACTTCAAGCACTTTGGTCATGCCTTCGTAACCGCCACCGCTGCTAAAGTTGCCACCCATAAACTGGAAGAAGAAAAACACAAACAAGCTGCTTAAGCCTAACACCGCTAAACCGGCAACGCCTAAACCCATTACAGTGCCACCACCGAAAGAAACTTTCAACGCTTTCGCTAAAGATGTTTTAGCCGCTTGTGTAGTACGAACGTTTGCCTTGGTAGCTATGCGCATACCCAGGAAACCTGCCAGTGCAGAGAAGAAGCAACCGATAACAAAAGCAACTACTATTAGTAAGCTGGAGTGAACCGCCACTTTAGGCACCTGAGACAGAACGCCCAGGCCAATGCCTGCCAATACCACGTAAATGGCCAATATGCGGTACTCGGCTTTTAAGAAAGCCATAGCGCCATCGGCTATGTTGCCTGCAATACCTTTCATTTTGTCATCACCGGCATCTTGCTTAGATACCCAGCTGGAAAGAATAGCCATGTAAACCAGGGCTATAACACCGAATAGTGGAAGGATGTAAATTAAATTCTCCATGTTCTTTATTATATACTGTTTTTAAAAACGGAGCGCAAATATAAAATAAGAAGGCAGAACCCCTAATTAAGCCGGTTTTAACTTATAAATGGCTGATTTTAAAATGATGCACTACCTTTGGCGGAATGATAGGGATAACGGTATTGTGGGTAGTTTTTGGCCTGTTGCACAGCCTGTTAGCAGATTTAAAGGTAAAGGCATGGTTTCAGGGGAAGCTGGGTAAGGCTTTTGGTTTTTACCGTATAGCCTATAATATGCTGTTTGTGAGTTTACTGGGGGTAATAAGCTGGCTGCTGCTTACCCAACCGGCTGAAGCGCTGTTATTTGCCACCTCTACCATCAGTACTGTAGCTGCCGCCCTAATAGCTGTTGTGGGCTTTGGCCTAATGGCGGCCTCCATGGCAAAGTTCGATATGGGAGAGTTTTTAGGGTGGAGTTATTTAAACCCGCAACCAAATAAGCAGGTGGAAACCCTACGCACGGATGGTCTCTATAAATATGTACGGCACCCGCTGTACTTTGGCACGTTTACGTTTGTGTTGGGCTTGTTTTTGCTTTGGCCTACCGCTATTAACCTGCTTAGCGTTGGGTTTTTGTATCTGTACACCTACATAGGCGCTTTGCTTGAAGAGCGTAAACTGGAAAAGATATTCGGTAGTGATTACAGCGAGTACAAGAAAAAAGTGAAAATGCTGGTGCCGTATATTTTCTAAACCCCAAGAATCAAACACCAAATAACAAACGTTACGAAGTTTAGGGTTTAGTGCTTCGGCATTATTTCTTCTTCCTTCTCCAGCAATCTTCCAGGTGGTCGTCTACCATACCTACAGCCTGCATAAAGGCATAACAAATAGTGCTGCCGCGAAATTTAAAGCCACGCTTGCCCATATCCTTGCTCATGGCATCGCTTATTTCCGTACGGGGTTGAATATCGCGTAGGGTTTTTAGTTTGTTTGCCAGTGGTTTGCCGCCCACAAAGCTCCATACGTATTTATCAAAGCTGCCAAACTCCTTCTGCACTTCCATAAAGCGTTGTGCATTGTTTATGGCGGCTTCAATTTTCAGGCGATTGCGCACTATACCTGCATCGTTCATCAGGCTGTCGAATTTCTTTTGGTCAAACTTCGCCACTTTCTTTACATCAAAGTTGGCAAAGGCCTTGCGGAAGTTTTCGCGCTTTTTTAAAATCGTCAGCCAGCTTAACCCTGCCTGAAAACTTTCCAGCACCAAAAACTCAAACAGCATTTTATCGTCATGCACCGGGGTACCCCATTCCTTGTCGTGGTACTCCACATAAATAGGGTCACTTAAACACCAGCCGCAGCGCACCTTACCGTCTTTAGGGCCCGCATATTTTTCTTTAACCACCGCTTTTGCAGCTGCTTTCTTTTTTGTTGCCATGCTTTACAATTTCTTCAGTTTCTCCCACAATTCAGGCAGCTTTTTAATAATAGCCGCCTGGCGCGCAAACACTCTTGCTTCTACCGCCGGTATGCCAAGGTATGTTTTACCGCCTTCCAGATTATTAGGTACTGCCGTAGTAGCCATTATCACTGCATCGTCTCCAATTTCAATGTTTTTATTTATTGCCGCCTTACCGTATAAGGTAACGCGATTGCCTATTTTGGTATTACCGGCTATGCCTACCTGCCCTGCTATAATGCAATTCTCTCCCACTTTTACATCATGACCAATATGCACCTGGTCGTCAATTTTAGTGCCCTTGCCAATAATGGTATCCTCTGAAACGCCAGCATCAATAGTGGTGCCTGCGCCAATTTCAACATTGTCGCACAGAACCACCTTCCCTGCACTATGCATTTTTTCGTAGTGCGTTTTATGCCGCTTGTAGTAAAATGCATCAGCCCCTATAGTGCTGTTGGCATGTATAATTACGTTCTCGCCAATTTCGGTATAAGCGTAAATAGTAACGTTGGGGTGTATAATACAACCTTTGCCCATTTTTACCTTTTCGCCTATAAACACACTGGGGTAAATGGTGCAACCTGCTGCAATTTCGGCGCTGGCGGCAATAGGTTTCTCCTGCCATAAGTAAGGCCTGAATTTTTCTGCCAAATGATTGTAAGCCGCAAAAGGATTTTCCGTAAACAGTAATGTTTTACCCGCAGGAGCTTCCACCTTTTTGTTGATGATGATAAAACTGGCTGCGCTCTTTAAAGTAAAGTCATAGTACTTTTCGTGGTCAACAAAAGTTATATCACCGGCCTGTACATTGTGTATCTCATTTAGGCCCTCTACAAAAGTGGTGGCATCACCAATTATCTCGCAGCCGGTCCATTCTGCTATCTGCTTAACCGCAATGGGTTCTTTAAACTTCATGGGGTGAATATAAATACATAACTAAAGCGCCAATAACCATAATTCCCTTTTCTCATTACATTCGCCTTCCTTAAATCTATATACTTACTACTAACTACTTTATACTGTATTCATGAAAGAAACCGCCTTAACCCAGTTACACATTTCCCTTGGCGCTAAAATGGCCGAGTTTGCCGGCTTTAATATGCCTATTGTTTACAGCAGCATTAATGAAGAACACAAAGCCGTGCGCAACAGCGTTGGCGTGTTTGATGTAAGCCATATGGGCGAGTTTCGTGTAAAGGGCGAAAAGGCCTTAGACCTTATACAAGCAATAACCACTAACGACGCCGCTAAACTTACAGATGGCAAAGTGCAGTACAGCTGCATGCCTAACGACCAAGGCGGTATTGTAGATGATTTGCTGGTTTACCGCTTTAAGGCCGATGAATATTACTTAGTAGTAAACGCCGGCAATATTGAAAAAGACTGGAACTGGATTAAAGACCACAATAGCTTTGGTGCTGAGTTGGTAGATATGAGCAATGATTTTTCGTTGCTGGCTGTGCAGGGCCCTAACGCCATTAAAACGCTGCAAAAACTTACAGGCGTTAATTTAGATGCTATACCATACTACGCCTTTACTGTGGGCGAAATGGCCGGCATACAAAATGTAATTATATCGAACACCGGCTACACCGGTGCCGGCGGTTTTGAGTTGTATGTAATGAACGGCGATGCCCGTAAATTGTGGGATGCCGTGTTTGAAGCCGGTAAAGAATTTGACATTGTGCCTGCCGGACTCGGCTGCCGCGATACATTGCGCCTAGAAAAAGCCTTCTGTTTATACGGCCATGATATTGATGACAACACTTCGCCTATTGAAGCTGGCCTTGGCTGGATAACCAAGTTTACCAAGAGCTTTACCATGAGCGACTACCACAAAAAAATTAAGGACGAAGGCCCGAAGAAAAAACTGGTAGGTTTTGAAATTGGCGAGAAGGGTAAAATACCACGTCAGCATTTTAAAATTAAAGATGCCGCAGGCAATGAAATAGGCGAAGTAACTTCAGGCACGCAATCGCCGTCCTTAGGTAAAGCTATTGGCTTAGGTTATATAAAAACAGAATTCTCAGCTATCGGCAGCGAGATTTACATTGATATCCGCAACCAACCCATTAAAGCAACTGTAGTAAAAACGCCGTTTTTATAAATCACCACCACATAGAACCGTAGGTACATAGCTTAAAGCTTTCAACACCGGTCTTTATAGCTACCTATGTTTCTTTGTTGCTATATAGTTGTAATTACACTCGCATCCCTTATTATAAATGTGCGCTTAGCATACCTGCAGTATAGTAGTGCCGGTAATACATATACAATACATAGTTTTATACCCACCTATGTTTCTTTGTTTCTATGTGGTTAAAAAACTACTCCGCGTAGTCTAAATCTTTTGAGAAGCTTTCGGGCATTTGCCATATTGCCCATAAGGCTAAGCCCAGGCAAATAAGTCCGGTTATGTAAGCGCTCACCACATTGCCGGTTACGGGCTTTAATTGTGTAAACAGCAACGTAATTATAGGCACGCTTCCTCTAACAAAGTTGGGAACAGTAGTAGTTACTGTTGAGCGTATATTGGTGCCGAACTGCTCGGCAGCAATAGTTACGAATATGGCCCAGTAGCCGGTGCCCGCGCCAATTAAAAAGCAAAGCAGGTAAAAACTATCCAACGAAATATTCCGTGCAAAAAACAAATAGTAGGTCAGTAATAAACCGCTGCTACAAATGTAAAGCAACACCACCTTGCGCCTGCTTTTTAAAACCTGGCTTAACACGCCGCAAACCAAATCGCCTGCACTTAGCCCAAGGTAGGCATACATCAGGGCATCGCCGTTAATTACCTTGCCCTGCACCTTTAACTCAGTCGCCCAGGTACTTTGCGAATTGGCAATAATGAGCCCTATTAAAAACCAAACGGGCACGCCAACAAAAATGCAATACAAGTATTTTATAAATCGCTCCTTACTGTTAAACAGCATCAATATGTTGCCGCGCTGCACTTCGGTATGTTGTATACTCTTAAACATGCCGCTTTCAATAGTGCCAACCCGCAGCAGTAACAACAGCAAGCCCATTACACCACCAATAATATAAGCCACTTGCCAGTTGGCCAGTTGCGTATTCAACACGCCCGAAAGCCATTGCGTAATAACCGCGCCCTTGGCATTTACCATAGCTGCCACTACGGCCCCCAACGCGCCAAAGGTTACCACTATCATGGTGCCGTAACCGCGTTTATGCTTATCCATGGTTTCGGTTATAAGCGTAATGCCTGCACCTAACTCGCCCGCCAGGCCAATGCCCGCAATAAGGCGTATAACAGCGTAGGTATTTATATCGTGCACAAAGGCATTAGCCACGTTGGCCGCGCTGTATAAAAGGATAGAGCCAAACAAAACAGATAGCCTTCCTTTCTTATCTCCCCATATACCCCAGATTATGCCGCCCAGCAGCATGCCGGTCATTTGCATATTAAAGAGAAACAGGGCCGTGCTGTTACGCGCCTCTTCAGTAGCCCCGCTCATTATGGCTTCAAGGCTTTCTTTCTTTACTACATTAAAAAGGATGAGGTCGTAGATATCTACGAAGTAACCGAGGGCTGCAACAACAATAATTCCGTAGGCCAGCCAGCCACCTTTCTTTTCCGTCATTCGCGTTTAAGCTCTGCGTTATAAAGATGGAAAGTTATAAAAACTGTATTTGCTAACAACAGCATGCCACCTGCCTGGTGCAACACCCCAAGGCCAACAGGTATTTTGCCTACGCAATTCAACACGGTAATAATGCCCAGTATAGCCTGCGCTAAAACCAGTATCGGCAGAGCTGTTAAACCCTTTTTGAAAAAGCTATCCGTTGTTATGTTGCGGCTCTTCCACCAGAAAATAGCAATTACTACTATTAGCGTGTAGGCCGTCATGCGGTGTACGAATTGTATTAAGGTGCGGCCCCAGTAATCCTGCGGTACATATTTTACAAAGCCGGCAAACGTAGGTTGCTCGCTAAACAAAGCAGAGGGTACAAACTGACCATTCATATCAGGCCAGGTAGGGTAAGCTAAACCGGCTTTCATACCTGATAGCAGCCCGCCGAAAAACAATTGCAGAAACACCAATACAACAAGGCCAACAGAAAAGAACTTAAGGCCAACTAACTGCGAACTGATTACAGTGAACCGTGAACCACTTCTATATACCTTTAGCGTTATCCAAATTAAATAGCACAGCAGAATAAAAGCCAGTATTAAGTGCGTGGTTAAACGCAGGGGCGGAACAAACATAGAATCTAAACCGCCGCGCACCATTATCCAACCTACAAAACCCTGTATACCACCTAAAAAGAACAAACCAACCAGCGGCCACACCAGTTCTTTATCAAAATATTTTTTCAGCAGAAAATATATGAAGCCTATGGCGAACACCACCCCCATTAAGCGCGCCCACAAGCGATGGAAATATTCCCAAAAGAAAATCCATTTGAATTCCTGCAGCGTCATGCCCTCATTAATAATTTGATACTGCACCTTTTGCTTATACAGGCTGAACTCTTCCGTCCATTGCTGTTCATTAAGTGGGGGTATGGTGCCGTATAAAGGTTTCCATTCGGTAATAGAAAGGCCCGACTCCGTTAAGCGCGTTATGCCGCCTAACACTACCTGAAAAAACACCATCACGCAGCCGATAAATAACCATGCACCAACTGCTTTTCTTGCCTGCGGACTCATAACCAAATTTTGAGCGCGAATGTATAACAGAAACAAATGCCGAAAACAATAACAAGCAACAAGCCCGGAAGGTTTAATTTTACCCTATGCGCTCCTTACTTTGCTTTTTACTGTTTACTGCATTTGCCATAAACAGCCGGGCGCAAATTCAATTGCAGAATCCTTCTATGGAGGGTACGCCTTGTCTTGGATATTGCTATCCAAATGAATGGACTTATTGTGAAACATTATGTGGAGTGCTTGATTCATCAGTAACTGTTTTGGCAGATAAGAAACCAGCAAATCCGGTGGATGGAATAGCTTATGTTTTTTTGGAAAATCAACCTCCTTTGGACGTAGGGAGTTTGGCTCAATATTTACAATGTCCATTAAAAAATGGCCATACTTATCTATTTCAACTTCACGATGCAACTTGTTGGTCCGATTCTGCTAATTCAGAAGCATTTGGCTATTTGCAAATATATGGTGGGAGCGACAGTTGTGATCGTCACCAATTACTTTGGCAAAGTGAATTGTTAGACACCGTTTGGAAGCATGAAACAATAACCTTTACACCTAATCAGAATTATTCCTGGTTTATTCTTTGGCCGCAATACGATTCCATCCCCTTTGTAGACATCGCCGTTGACGCCCTCTCCCCTATTTATTTAGTGAATGCTAACGAAGCACACATAACTAATAGTGATACCACCCTTAACTTGGGAGAGTGCATATATGCCCAGGCTCAAACCAACATCACCACTTACGATAGCCTGTATTGGATAAATACCAACACGGGGGCAAGCTTCGCCAACGGACAATGGAACACCCTGCTTTGCCCTGATAGCAGTATTACATACCTTATAGCCATGCGCGATAGTGTGCCCGACTGCGCCGGTTATAAGTGGAGCTACGACACTCTGAACATAACAGTGTTAGATACCGCAACCGGCATTAAGCCTTCCGTGCAAAACCATCCGTCCTTCTCCATTTACCCCAACCCCGCAAAGGACGTGGTACTACTTAAATGCAGCAGCGCGGCAGGTGAACATTTGCTTCTTCAGGTTTATAATGCCCTAGGGCAGCTTGTTTATAGAGATAGAGTTATTGGCGCACAACAGTTAAATGTCGCTACCTGGCCTGCGGGTGTGTATAGCTTTACCGTTTTACAAAATGGTGCCCCTTTTTCAACTTCCCGCTTTTTGAAAGAGTAATTCATAGCGTATCATCCCTACGGGATTCTATTTTCATTGCTAACTAAAACCTACCAAACCGGGGCCTCTACGAGGCCGTTTTAAAAGTCATGCCGGGGATAGTCCCGTAGGGACGTTAGTTTGGTAGTTACAAGCTTACAAAGGTAGAGTAAGCCCCATAGGGGCGGCAGTTACTGAAACACCAAACGCTCCACCTTTTTCTTTTCCGGGTGAACCCTGTCGGTTAACTGCAAAAGGTAAACGCCTTCACTTAAACGGTTTTTGCTGATGTAAATAGTTTCGTCAGGCGCAATGGTTTCTTCCATTAACAACTTGCCTTCCACACTTAACACCCGCGCTATTACCGCATTGCTTTGCGAGGAAGAAACGAATATGCCCTCGCTACTTGGGTTAGGAAAAACCGAAACAGCCACACCTTCCTCCACCGGCTCAAAGCCCGAAATAAACTGGGTGCTATCGCACACTGTGTTCGGCGCTAAAAAATCGCGGATGGTCCATACCGTAGTATCCATGTAAGGCAACGGATTATGTAATGGATCAGTGGGCAGTATAAAAGGAACGTGGCCCATACCTTCAAAAAAGTAAAGCGAGTGTGGCAAACCAACGTTCGTTGCTCTTGTTTCTATATCGCAGGTACCAAACAAGCGCGACTCTACTGCTTGTGCAGCATACGCGCTATCAAACTGACAGCGCACCAAACTATCAGCATAACCGTGTACCCCAACAAGTATAGGGTCGTTCGGCATTATCCAAACGCTATCAGCCAACGCCCCGCACAAATCAATTACGCCTTTTACTTTGGTGCCGTAACCGGGGTTGCCGCTGTTACCTTCGGGCCCGCCCAGGGCTAAAACGGTAGGGAAAGCCCACACCGGTGGAATAATGGAGAAGGTGTCAATTTTGCCGTAAGCATAGTTCAACCCTATAAACGCACCGGCTGAAACGCCGCCAATAAATATCTGGCTGGTATCAATGCGATAAGTATTCGATGTTAGAGCATCTTTATAGAAAAATCGCACAGCAGCTTTCATATCCTGCACGCCACGCATTAATGCGCGGAACTGATTGGTGTCGCTATCGTTGCCATCTTCAAAACCCAACCGGTAATCAATAGAAGAACACACATAACCACGTCGTGTAAATTCATTACACAGGTTCACAATATCCGGGCTTTCTTTAATGCCTGCGGTAAAGCTTCCGCCAAAGGCAAGTATAATCAAGGGCCTGTGCGCAAAGTTATCGGCATCAGGTTCGTAAATATTCATAAACAGGTCTTGGTAGGTGCTGTCAAACTTCATGGCATTGCCAAACTGCACATTGCTGTGTGTAGTAACGCCAAAAATTTTGTTGTAGTACCGCCCATTGGGGCATTGGGCCAGTAATGCTGCGCTTATAAAAAGTAAAAAGCTTGCGGTAAGTACATGTTTTTTCATGCAGGGTTCAATTTTTCTTGTCCTAATGTATTTAAAAGTTTACCGCCAACGAAAAAATGGCGCGTTAAAAAAGAAGGTTCAAAAACGTAGATTTTGTAGCTTTTTACGGCATTTCTGTATATCTCAAAACAACGTTTACACAGTAGATGTTGTAACATACAATATAATAACATATTAAATGAATTTAAATAAGATAATTGATTGACTATTACATACAAACAACAAAAATTTACAGTATCTTCACCTTGACAATTAGCGATTTAAGAATTACCTTTACAGTATAATTAATACCCCTATCAATGCTGTCCGCGGCATCAGAGTTATTCAGCGAAAAGGACTTGGCTCTAGCGGTTTCAATACTAAGAGCAGTGGCTCATCCCCTCAGGATGCAGTTGATAGAGTTTATTGCCCATAACCCGGGCACCAACGTCAACAAAATTTACAATACCTTAAAGCTGGAGCAATCTGTTACCTCTCAGCACCTTAAAATCTTGCGCGATGCCGGCCTGGTGGTAACCGAACGTAAGGGAAAGTTCATTTTCTATTCTGTTAACTACATTCTTTTAGCCACAATCGAAAAATCGGTTAACGAGTTTTTGGCTAGCTGATAAGCTTACGGTAATTTCGCGCCCAAATACGGGCAATGCAGGCATTTGAAGTAGAAGAGTTTAAAAAACTGGCTGATTCCGGCCATACCATAGTTGATGTACGTAGCGCAGAGGAGCTTTCGCTGGGGCAAATACCCGGCTCGCTTGCTGTTTTTTTTAACGAATCATTCCCCGCTCGTTTAGCTGATGTTACTGAAGATGACGACCAACTGCTTTTAATCGCAGATGACAACCAACTGGCAGCACTGCAAAAGGCTGTTCGGGCCGCCAACCTTGCTAATGTAAAAGGGTATTTGCAGGGCGGCGTTCAGGCATGGCAGGCAGCAGGCAATGCCATTGATATGCTGATTTTTATTGAGGCAGACGAGCTAAAGATGGACTACCAGTTTGACGAGTTTTATTTAATAGATACACGCAGCGCTGAAGAATTTGCAGAAGAACGTTTAGAGGATGCCGAAAACATTCCCTTGGCCGACCTTGCCCTTACCCTGCCTAACCTTGAAACAACCAACAGTTATTATGTTTACGGCAGCACCGCTTTAGACGCTATAACTGCCGGTTCACTGTTTAAGCGCAACGGCTTCGAGCGCCTGCGCATAGTGGCTGATGATTATGAAAAAATTAAAACAGCTGGCATACCGCTGTTTACATTAAAAAAGAAGAAAGGAGATAAATCCTCGCCAAAAGAGGATAGCAAGTAGTGGCCCGTAGTTTTTCAAACCTTTACAGAGAGCAGTTTATACAGGAAATGTCATCGCAACAGTTTGACCTGTTGGTTATTGGCGGTGGCATTACCGGTTGTGGCATTGCGCTGGATGCTGCCCTGCGCGGCATGAAAGTAGCCTTAATTGAAAAGAATGATTTTGCTTCCGGCACCAGCTCGCGCTCTACCAAATTAATACACGGTGGCCTGCGTTACCTTAAGCAAATGGAGTTTAAACTGGTGCGCGATGTTGGTAGCGAACGGGCGGTAGTACACCGCAATGCGCGCCACGTGGTTATACCCGAAAAAATGTTGCTGCCCATTGTCGAGGGCGGCTCATTAGGTAAATTACCTACTTCCGTAGGCTTATTGGTTTACGACCTTTTAGCCGGTGTTAAGGCAGAAGAAAGGCGTAAAATGCTTGACCGCCACGAAACCTATAAGGCCGAACCCTTACTAAACACCAGCGGCCTGCTGGGCGGCGGTTTGTATTTTGAATATCGTACTGATGATTCGCGCCTTGTTATTGAACTGGCAAAAAGTGCATTTGCCAATGGCGCATTATTGCTCAACTATGCCGAGTCACAAAAATTTGTGTACGACAGTGCGGGTAAGATTACAGCCGCTATTGTAAAGGACCACAACACCGGTAATGAATTTGAAATTAGAGCCAAAGTAATTGTAAATGCCTGCGGCCCCTGGGTTGATTTATTGCGCAAGGAAGACAACTCGCTTAAAGGCAAACGCCTGCAGCTAACTAAAGGCGTGCACCTGGTTTTTCCTTATGAACGCTTACCACTTAAACAGGCGGCTTATTTTGATGTGGGCGATGGCCGAATGATATTCGCTATACCGCGCGATAACATAACCTATGTAGGCACTACCGATACTGTTTATAATGAAACTATCGACAACCCTAACTGCACTAAGGCTGATGCTGACTACCTGTTGAAAGCAGCTAACCACATGTTCCCCGAGGCTAAGCTTAAGTTAGCCGACATTCAATCAAGTTGGGCAGGTTTACGCCCTTTAATTCACGAAGACGGCAAATCGGCCTCTGAGCTTTCGCGTAAAGATGAAATAATGATTTCCACTTCAGGTTTAATATCTATTGCGGGTGGTAAGCTTACCGGCTACCGCCTGATGGCTGAAAAAATTGTTGACCTTGCTGAAAAAAAACTGGGAAAGAAGCATGTCCCTTCCTTTACAAAACATTACCGACTTAGTGGCGGTGAGTTTAAGAGCGAGGAAGACTTCAACTATACACGTCAGCAAATTTTAAAGCAGGCAGAACAAGCAGGCATATCTGCTAATATCGTTTCGCAGTGGTTTTACCGCTATGGGTGTAATACTAGTTTTATTTTAGAAAGGCTACCTACTAACTCTTCGTCTTCCATTGAGAATCTATTAGGTGCAGAATTGGGATACTCCATAGAGAATGAGATGACCACACGTCTGACGGATTTTGCTATACGCCGTACTAGCAAAATATTCTTTAGCCGCAATGAGACCATAAATCATCTACCAAGATTGGCGGATATTATTGCCGAAAGGTTATATGTCAGCACAAAAGAAAAACAACAACTGTTAGACGAAGTCGAAAAGGAATTCGCTCAAGTGGTTCAATTTAGTTCGCCAGTTTATTGTCCCAAAATTCTGCAATAGTTTCTATCACTCGTTTTTGCGCAGCACGGTCAATGTCATAATATAATGGCAGGCGCAGTAAACGTAAACTTTCGGAAGTAGTGTAGCGGTCTTCGCCATTAAAGCGGCCGACAATTTTGCCATAAACACTACGGTGCAAAGGTAAATAGTGGTGCGTGGCAAATATTTTTCTTTCACGCAAATAATTTAACAGTTGATTACGAGCATTCTCATCACGCAACCGCACAAAAAAGATGTGCGCATTGTGCTGGCATTGTGCTGGCACCCTAGGCAGCTCAAATTCCCCTTCCTTATTTAAAGGCAAAAGGGCCAGGTAGTAGTAATTCCAGTCGTCCAGCCTTTTTTGGGTTATACGCTCCGCTTCCTGTAGTTGCGCCCAAAGTATGCCGGCATTGTAATCGTGCATTTTAAAATTGCTGCCAACGTCCACCCATTGAAAGAAAGGAACCTCTCCACGATTAAATTGGAAGCGATCGGTACCCTGGTCGTAGCAAATTTCGGCCCGTGCAAATAACTCTGGCCGGGTAATTATCAGCAGTCCTCCCTCGCCGCACGAAATATTTTTCATACTGTCAAAACTCAAACAGTTCAAATGGCCAATACTGCCAAGTGGCCGGTTTTTGTATGCGGCCTGTATGCCGTGCGCAGCATCTTCAATTATGTACAGACCGTGTTTTTCTGCTATCTGCACAATAGCATCCATCTCGCAGCCTACTCCGCCATAATGCACCGGCATAATGGCTTTGGTGCGCGGGGTTATAGCCGCCTCTATCAGTTCTTCGTTAATATTCAGCGTGTCCGGGCGCATATCTATAAAAACCGGCACCCCGCCAAATTGCGCTACCGCGTTGGCACTGGCCACAAAAGTGTAGGAGGGCATTATTACTTCATCGCCCGGTTTAATGCCCGCCAGCATTACCGAAAGCTCGAGCGCACGTGCGCAGCTGCTTGTAAATAACAACTTACTGCCCTTAAACTGCTCGGCAAAAAAGGCGGCACATTTTTTCTCGAATTTTTTGGCTGCAAAAAAAGAGGGGTCGTTCTTCGATTCTTCTTTCAGTACATCAAACTCTCGTCCCGTAAAGGTCGGGATATGGTGAGGTATCATAACATCGGTTAATTCTGTAACTTTCATACCCTGTAGCTTACCGTCCGCAAAGGTTAAGCGAGTATAAACAAAAGGCGCCTATTAGAGGTGTTTTTTTTAACTTAGCCCGTAAATCTCCTGTATTGGAAAATACGCATGTAATAACCAAAGAAAGAGATGGCGCGCGAGAGTATTTCAGGAAGGTTTTTCGCTATAAAAATCTGGTAATCACCTTTGCAAAACGCGACCTCAAAATAAAATATGCCCAAACCCTGTTTGGCGTGTTCTGGTTATTGCTGCAACCCCTTCCTTCCGTTATCATATTCACTTTCTTTTTCGGCAGGCTTATTAGTGTAGATACCCGCCCGTTGCCCTATCCTATTTTCGCTTTAACCGGCATGATTGGCTGGACTTACTTTACCAACCTGGCTTTTGGCGCCGGTAACTCCCTAATCGAATCGCAAAGTATCCTGAAAAAAATATACTTCCCTAAGCTCATTCTGCCTTTAGCCAAGGTGTTGTCCGCAGGGGTTGACTTCCTGCTTTCCTTTGTGCTTATTGTAGGCGCTATGTTCTTTTATCGTTTGCACCCCGGCATCAGTATTTTTTATTTCCCCATGTTTTTAGCGCTTCATATTTTGTGCGGATTAACGGCAGGTATCTGGATAAGCGCACTTACTTACCGCTACCGCGATTTTCAGCATTTTGTTCCCTACATCATCAACTTTGCCATCTGGTTAACCCCTGTTTTTTATCCAAGCACCGTTTTGCCTCCAAATCTTGCATATGTTATGTATTTCAACCCCTTGGCATTTGTGGTAGAAGGTTATAGGTTTGCGCTGGTGGGCGGGCAGGGCCCCTCGCTTCAATATCTCTACTCGGCGCTGCCTGTGCTGTTTTTGTTTGTCGCGGGTTTGTGGTATTTTAGAAGAGTTGAAGATGAGATTGCCGATTACATTTAAAATGTGTGTGTATGAGAAAGGTTTTTAACTCCGCTGAACTCCAGAAAAAATTTGATAAAGACGGTTATGTGCAGGTGCCGTTTATCGTTGCTGATAAAGTGCAGCGCCTGCAAAAAATGTTCTTCGAAACATTACCCGAAAGCGGTGGCCAGATAAAGCCGGAAGATATCAGCTCGCTGGATGTGCCGGATATTACTTACGACTTTACGTTTATTGATAAGAACCCAGAATACAAGAAGAAGGTATTCGATATCATTACGGAGGAGTTTGCCGAACAGGTTAAACACTACCTTGCCGACTATAAACCTATCATCGCAAACTACATCCGCAAAAAGACCGATGCCGGCGAAGTTCCCATACACCAGAACTGGGCCTTTGTGGAGGAGCGCCGCTATACTTCCGTTTCAATTTGGTGCCCCTTGGTAAACAGCACTCGCGAGAACGGCACACTGGAAGTAATACCCGGCAGTCATAAGCGTTTTGGCGAGTTCCGTGGGCCCATGATACCCTGGGAGTTGGATAACATTAAGCAGGAGTTGATTGGTAAATATATGGTGCCTATTGATACCAAAGCGGGCAACGCAGTAATACTGGATGACAGTATCGTGCACTACACCCGTCCCAATCGCACCCCGGATTTACGCTTGGCTATACAGTTGATTTTAATTCCTGGCGAGGTGCCTTCCGTGCACTATCACTTAGATCCGTCTCAGCCTACTGAAATAAAAGTGTGGGAGGTAGATCACGAATTTTACATGCAGTTTAATCCCTGGATGAAGGCTGTGGGCACTAAAACTGTCAACACTATTCCTTATCAGCAGCATCCGCTTACAGTGCAGCAATTTGAAGCCGGATTAAAAGCGCCGAGGTTTGATGAAGAGAAAGGTTTTTTGAAAAGGATACTTGGTTTAATTTCTGCATAAAATAAGGGTGTATGATTTTTAAGGACGAGGCCCTTAACCTGCAATTAGCTTCGCGTGGTTATGTTATTGTTCCGCTTCTTTCCGAAGAGGAGGTAGAGAAGCTGCGTGCCGTATACGCGGGTTTCGAGAGCCAATCGCCATATTTTCATTCCACCACTTTTTTTAAAGACATTGCCTTAAAACAACAGCTTTTTAATGAGGTAAAGCAGGTGTTTGCACCTGAAGCCGGAAAGCTATTGACGCCGCATAAATTTTTAGGAGCCAGTTTTTTAACCAAACCCGGTGGACAGGGCGGTTTTATGCCTGTGCATCAGGACTGGACAATTGTTGACGAATCTCGATTCGTCTCGTGCACTATTTGGGTGCCCTTACAGGATGTGGATGAAAATAAAGGAGCGCTAATGGTGCTGGATGGCAGCCATCGTTTAACGCCTATCCTGCGCGCTCCTTCTTTGCCGGTTGTTATCAAGGATATTGAACCGCACATACGGAAGCAAATGAAAACCCTCCGGATGAAATCCGGCGAAGCATTTGTGTTTAATCAGGCGCTTGTTCACGCCTCGCATCTTAACAGTACCGCCAATAACCGTATTGCAGTTACCTATGGCTTAGTGCCGCAGCAGGCGCAACTCTTTTTTTATCATTTAGATGAAGCCGGAGATGTTGATTGTTACGAAGTGGAAGATGATTTTTTTCTGAAGTACGATAACCATGGCGAACGCCCTACCTTTGTACAACCTGCGCGTAAACTAAAGGAAGACTTTACCTCTTTAAGCGCACAACACTTCAACCTGTTTTTGCAACGATATAAAAGTGAAATTATGAAGCCTTTATTTAAAGACTCGGCACTACAACAGCAATACGAGCGCGACGGTTATGTTTTGCTGGATATGCTGAACGAAATGGAAGTAAAAGAGCTGAAGGATTATTACAATACGCTAAACAACGACCATATACCCGATTATGGGTTTCACGTTAGCCTGGATAACAGGAAGCCCGATTTTGTAATGGGAGTAATGGATAAAATCAAAACAGTAATCAGCGGCCCGGCAGATAAGTATTTCACGGATTATAAAATTTTTACCAGCAGTTATGTGGTAAAAGAAAAGAACCCCATTGGCGTGGTTCCGCCACACCAGGATTGGAGTTTTACCGAGGAAGATGAAGGTTATAACTCAGCCACCATTTGGACTGCACTGGTTGATACCGATATGTATAACGGCGAAATGGGCGTGATTGTAGGCTCTCATAAATTTTTCAATCACCACCGCTGTTCACCGGCGCCCCAGTTTAAAACCCCGCTCGATACGCATGTGTTTTCTATTTTCCCTTACCTGAAACTAATACCCATGAAGCCGGGGCAAGCATTGGTGTTCGATAACCGTACGGTGCACGCTTCGCCTCCTAATGTTTCAGACGGCGTACGCTTAGCCGTGGGGTTTGGGGTTACCCAGAAGGATGCGCCGTTGCGGCATTATTATTTGGTGCCCGGCAGCGATTGTAAGAAGCTGAACAAATACGAAGTAGACGATTTCTTTTTTACGCATTACAACAACGCTCGCCTATCCGAAATGTATAACAGCGGTAAACTGCCGGAAGATTTAAACCTTTTAGAGGTGGTTGACAACCGCGTGCAGTATATAAGCGCTGACGAACTGCTGGCAAAAATTAAGGAAGCCGGCAATACCTTTAATATTGAAATGTGCGAGCATTTGGCGAAGCTCTTTAATTACAATATGGACGGTTCGCAAAAACAGGAACCCACGCCCGAGATAATACAGGAAGAGGTTACTGTTGTGGAAGAACAGCCTGCCGAACGACCAATGTTGGAGGAGCCTGAAGAACAGGTGTTGGTGCAACAGGACCCTGTTGTGCAACAAGGCCCGACCGTAGACGGCCGCAGCTTTTTTCAGAAGTATACTCCGCTTAATATACTGCGCGAAATAAAACACCGCGTAACCTCTGATAATCCATAACCCGCAGCTATGTTTTCTTTCCCTGATAAAATGAAAAGGGTGTTTGCCGACGAGGCCATGCAGCAGCAGTTTGAAAAAAACGGTTATGTGGTGGTTGATTTTTATAATGCTGCACAGGTAAAGGAACTAAATGAGCTTTACCACCGGCTGCATCCAAAAGATGAAAAAGGATTTTTCCCCAGCACTTTTTCTTCGGATAAGCATTATCGCGAAACCGTTAATGACGAGATAAAGCGCATTGCCGACCCATGGTTAAGTACGCAACTGATAGATACCAAATTAATGTTCGGCGCATTTATCGTAAAGTCGCCCGGCGAGGATTCTATCATGCAAACCCATCAGGATATGACGTTGGTGGATGAAACGCGCTTTACCGGCATTAATATCTGGTGCCCTTTGATTGACCTTACCGACACTAACGGCGTATTGTATTTAATACCGGGCTCGCACCGTATTACGCCTACCTATAGAGGCAGCACTATACCTGCTTTGTACGACGATGTGCAACAGGAAATACTGGATTACATGCAGCCGCTGTACCTAAAGGCGGGCCAGGCGGTAATTTTTGACCAGAGTATTATCCATTATTCACCGCCGAACCTCTCGGGCGGCGTTCGCATTGTTACTAATATCTATTTCACGCATAAAGATTCGGAGTTCCGCATTTGCTATTGGAACAGGGATTTCGGTAATAAAGTGGAAGTGTTTGAAGAGGACGACTCCTTTATGACGGACTTTCAGCAGTTTGGCGAGAATATTTTTGACAGGCCCAAAATCGGCAAAAGTCTAGGGCTGGTGGATTATAACTTCCCCAAGCTGACCCCTGCATGGTTAGTGCAGCTGTACGGTCCCCCGCCAAAAAAAATTGAAAACCCTAAAGCACTTTTTAAAGACGCCGCCTTGCAGGACTTGTTCGATAAACAGGGCTTTGTAAAAGTGCCGTTCCTTACACCGCAGGAGATTGAAGAACTGACAAAACTATTTTGGGAAAAACATCCGGGCCTTTCAGCTGCCGGCTTTCAATCCAGCAGTTACTCTTCTGATTACAAATACAAAAAATCCTGCAGCGATAGTATCACCGGAATATTCAAAGGGCATTTTGAAGAAATGTTTCAAAACTATCGCGCTTTCGGGTCTGCCTTTCTGTTCAAACAACCGGATGCGTATTCAGAGTTGCCGGTGCATCAGGATTGGACTATTGTGGACGAGGATAAATATGTAGCGCTTAATATATGGGTGCCTCTCGTTGATACAGACGAGCAAAACGGAACGCTGTATGTATTGCCGGGTTCGCAGTATGGTATTGTAAAAGCCATACGCTGCCCCACCCTGCCCATGTTTTTTGAAGGAAACGAGCAGTTAATGATTGGCCATTGCGTGCCAATGAATGTAAAAGCCGGAGAAGCGGTGGTGCTTAATCAAAGCCTGGTGCATTACTCGCCGCCCAACAAAACCGATAAAATACGCATTGCTATTACCAGCGGTATTATGAGCGTAGAGCCGCCTATGGTGTTTCATTACAAAACGCCTGAAATGCAGAATGAAGTGGAGATGATAAAAATGGAAGATAACTTCCTTATCAGCTTCGAGAATTTTATGCAGGATATTTATGCGCGCCCTAAGATGGGAACCTCAATAGGTACTAAAACATATACCGCGCCCGTTTATACTAAAGAGGAGTTGGGGGGCTTAGTTGAACAAATGAAACAGAAAGCAGGTTACCTGAAGCCCGTGCCTAAAGCCGAAACTCCTAAGCCAAAGCCGGAGAAGACGTTGACCCCGGAGAAAAAATCTTTGTTCAGAAAAATTTTAGATGCCGTTGGCATATAAGCCTATGCAATTATTGCAGAACATTGAGCAGGACAAGTTTTTGGAACAACAGGGTTATGTAGTTGTCCCATTTCTTAACACGGAGGAAGTAAAAACGCTGGTGGATATTTTCTACGAAAACCATCCTCAGAACAAGGAAGGCCTGTATGCTACGGCCCATTCCGATAATTACGACTTTAAAAAAAAACTGAATGACATCATATTAAAAACCTTTGGCCGGGCCTTGTCGCAAACGTTTTTAAACTGCCGCCCCCTTGGTGGTTCGTATATCGTAAAGTATAAAGGCAAAAGAGGAGTGCTTTATCCTCACCAGGACTGGAATATTGTTGACGAAGATTATTACCGCTCCTTTAATATATGGGTACCGCTGGTGGATACCAATGAAAAAAACGGTGCACTGGCAGTGCTGCCGCAAAGCCACAAACTGCTTAAAAGTTACAGGGGCGTAAATGTTCCCGATCCTTTTTATAAAGTAAACGCCCATACCTGGAACTATCACACTACCGTGGCCATGAAGGCCGGTGAGGCTCTGATATACGACCATCGCCTGCTACATGCCTCAGCAGTTAACGAAACCGAAGAGCCGCGCTTGGCGGTTGTGTTTGGTATTATACCCGAGAAGGCGGAGATGCGTTACTATTACTTGACTAACGGTATAATAGAGGAGTATGAAAACAGTGTGGACTTTTTCTTTAAGCATGACATATTGAAAGGCCCGCAAGGCTTAAAAAAGTTCCGCGATATTGGCCCCTTAGGCGAGCCTTTAAACCAGCAGCAATTTGAAACCCTATACCAACAACAGCAAAACGCCAATAAACCGCCGGTTATTAAGCTTGCAGAGCCGCAACCGCAAAAATCTTTGCTGAAAAGATGGATTGAAAAAATAGGTCTGTAATTTGCCGCCATGGGTTTGTTGTCGCTCATCCGCAAGTTTTTTTTGCACCCCTCTTCAGCAGAAGAACAGGTAGCTGCTGTATCGCAAACTGTAAAGCCCCAACAGGTGGGCAAGTTTTATGATACCTACAACGATAAGTTTGTGCAGGTGTATGGTGAAATAATTCAGGCATACCGTACCACTGATGTAACCAAACTGTTGGATTACGAAGCCGTGAGTATGGGGCTTGCTGAAGGCATGAAAGTTTGTGACGCCGGCTGTGGGGTTGCGGGTCCGGCTATATATTTTGCAACGAAGTATGGAGTGCAGGTTGAAGGAGTAACCGTTTCCGAAGTACAGTGCAATGCAGCGAACAAAAAAATTGAATCGGCGCGGATAGCCGATAAAGTAAAAGTAAGTAAGCAGGACTACCATGAACTGCCTTCACATTTTGGCAAAGAGGTGTTTGATGTAGTATATTTTCTCGAATCTTTTGGCCACTCACATGATCATGCAAAGGCCATACAATCGGTATGGGAAGTGCTAAAACCCGGTGGCACACTTTATATAAAGGACCTTTTCCGCAAGCTGGCTTTTTACCCCGAGCATCAGGCAAAGATTGATTATGAAATAGGCCGGATTAATGAGGCTTACCGTTACAATGTTGCAGAGTTAAACACTGTTTTAAATGCCCTGCGGGTACAGGGTTTTGCCATTATGTTTGTAAAAACCATTGACCTGAAACTGGAGGAGTTTGAGAACCTTACCGTCAGTAACGATTTTCAGGAGCTTACAGGCATTGCCAAAATTGAGAATTGGGAGGAGTATATTTTTCCGGTAGACTTTTTTGAAATTAAATGCTACAAGCCCGTTTACGATTTGCTATACGGTACCGATAAATATTTTCTGCAAAACCTTTATTGGATGCAGGTACACAAAAAGCAGCAACAGGAACTGGACTATGGAAAGCTTTAAAAATAAAAGCGGCCAAACTGTTTTACAGCTTGAGCATGTATCCAAGTGGTACCACCTGGATACAGAGCCGGTTAACCCTGCTGCTGTGGCAGTGGCCGGTAAGGGTAAGTTTCTGGCTGTAAAGGATGTAAGCTTCTCCCTTAAAAAGGGAGAGGTGCTGGGAATAATCGGCAGCAACGGTGCGGGTAAATCAACCTTGCTGAAAATGATTAGCGGAGTAAGCAAACCATCCGAGGGTAAAATTTCTATTACGGGTACCCTGGGCAGCTTGCTGGAAATCGGCGCTGGCTTTAGCCCTGACTTAACCGGCCGTGATAATGTTTTTTTAACGGCACAGATATTGGGCATCGCTAAGCCGGATGCGCAAAGCTGCATGGATGAAATTGTTTCATTCAGTGGCATTGCGGATTTTATAGATGTGCCGGTGAAATATTACAGCAGTGGCATGTATACGCGCCTAGCCTTTTCTACGATGTCTGTTTTGCGCACAGACATTTTGCTGCTGGATGAAATTTTTTCGGTTGGGGATGCAGAGTTTAGTTTGAAAAGTTCGGAGGCCATACGAAGGCTTTCCTCCGATGGCCGGGGAGTAATTTTAGTAAGCCATAACCTGGAAGGTATAAAAGCTATTTGCGACCGCGTGATATGGATAGAGGAAGGCGCAATTGTAGCTGAAGGCAACGTGGCCGATGTGTTGGAACAATATTACAGGAAGGTCTATCACTTAGATGAACCTGAAGCAAGGACACCGAAAGAACAAAAGGAGAATGCCGATGCCGGCAGAAAACAAAACAGTCCCCGCAGAATAGAAGGCATTTTTGAGTTGAATGGCGTGGAAGTGAAAGCTGTTGGCAAAAAGAAAGGCGAGGAAATTTACCTGGAAGAGGCCATAGAAATTTCGTTGGACTATACTAAGTTTTCCAGCGATGCAAAACTTGATTTTGTACTCAATATCCAGAACTCTACGATGGTAAATGTGCTTACCGATTGTCTGTTGTTCAGGTTAGATGGCATAGAAAGCCCTGTTGCCCAGGGGCGTTATCGCTTATCTACGGTGGTGCCTGCAAATTTGCTTAATCGAGGCGTTTATTCTTTACACGTAATAGTGCTGCAAAACACCATGGAAGTAGTGGCGGAATATTTTCGAATTGTCTCTTTCAATCTCGGCTTAAACCCGGAGTTTCGTAAGCACCCCAACTTTGAGTTTATCAGCCATTATACAGAAACTATACCGGCTGTTATCAGGCCCAACCTTAACTGGACCATTACTTCAGTGGAATAACAGCCTCAGGAAAAGTATAAATATTTATCGGCGCTGTTTTTAGCAAGCCCCATAAAACCACCCACTGTTATGCGCGGTACTGCACCATAGGCTTCTGAAACTTTATGCCAGGTATTACCGGCCTCAAATGTTAATAGGTCGCCCGGATTAAGGCTAATGATTTGTGACACATTATCGTTTGGTAGCCCGTGCTCCTTATCATAATTAATCAGGTAATCGCGCTGCCCTTCGGCATCCGTTTCGCCTGTCCACTTCTGCTTATAAATAACTACATCGCCACCGGTTTCGGGTTTTTGCAACATCAGTAACAGGCTCCGCTGGTCCCAAATTTCCATTTGCTTGTCAAGCAAACCGAAAAACCTTTTACAATAACTAACGGTTTGGTTTTCGCAATGCTGGTTAATGTCCATTTGCCCGGGTTGCAGAATACGCACCGTTAACTGGTTAAACACTAATTCTTCGTCATTTACTACAGGCTCAATGGCAAGGTCGGCCAGATGGCTCTTCAGTTTTTCCCGAAACGGCTGCAACAATACTGCGCTAAACAGGTGGTTGAATTTTTCCGTTTCGGCACTAAAGTCAGCCCGCCGGTTCCAGTCAATATTCGGAAAACGGTAAGGCACGAAATTATTGACGCCGTTATCATAATTGCTTTTAATAACCTCCAGTATGGCCTGCACTTCATCCGGCCCGAAAAAACTTCGTATTACTACAGGCCCGTTCAGCAAATCATTTTTGGTTACCTTTACAGCAGCAGATGGAGTAATGGTTAACATGCTTATTTCTTCAGTGGCTGCCTGCAATATTGTATTATGAGAGCGCCGTTATTCAGGAGTGCAGAATTACAAAGAGATTTCGATAAAGAAGGTATAGCGAAGGTGTTTTTTTCCGATGCCGCCTTTATTGATACCCTACGCGAACTTTTTATTTCGCTACACCCGCATTGGAACGAACCTAACGCCCCCGGCTACTACTTCTCTATTTTTGGCGGCGATATAAAATACCGTCAAAGGATTTTCGACACCTTCTATCCGCTTATTCAGCCGAAGCTTGAAAACATTTTCGCAGATTACAAAGTGCTTGCCATTATTGCCCAGATAAAAGGAATAAGTAACGATTCTGCGGTAACCATCCACCAGGACCTTACAGTGGTGGATGAAAGCCGTTATGCAGCCTGCACCTTTTGGATACCCATGATGGAAAGCACCCTGCATAATGGCGCTATTCGTGCCCTTAAAGGCAGCCAGCGCATATTCAGGGGGTTCCGTACGCATACTATGGATTACCAGTTTGGTAAAGTACAGGATTACATACGGGAAATGTCGGACACGTACCCCGTTAAACAGGGAGAGGCGCTTGCCTTCGATCCCGGCACCATACATTTTTCGGGTAAAAACTACTCGGGTATGCCGCGCATGTCGTTAGCAGTTTCTGTAGTTAATAAGGAAGCGCCTATTGAACTTGGGTATTTCGATAAACAAAACGGGGTAGAAGAAATTGAAGTTTATTCCGTGCCTGAAAACTTTTGGTATCTGTATAATGATTTTAATGCCGAGCGCGAGCAACGGCCTGCTTTTGGCAGCCTTAACCGCAAAGTGAACAATGCCTTTAAGAAGGAATATGAGCCTGTGGAATTTGTTGATGCCTACCGTAAGCTGATTGAAAATGAATAGAGATATCCTCCTAAACGAACAGTACCAAAAAATGCTGAACAAAGACGGCATTGTAAAGTTCCGCTTTTTGGATGAGGATGGTATTGAAAAGTTGTTGGGGCGTTATCATCAACTGGTTACCCCGCGAACGGATATCCCATATGATATCTTATATACCTGCCTCCATAACCCTGACAGTAACTTCCGGAATGAAATGAATACGCAAATAGGCGAACTGCTGAAGCCTTACTTTGCGAAACACTTCAAAGATGTGCAGCAGTCGTCCTTTACCTATCAGATTAAGGGGTTGGGGCCGCAATCGGAACTGTACGTGCACCAGGATTGGAGCTTTACAGATGAGAAGCAATTCAGAACCTATACTTTTTGGCTGCCTTTAATGGATTGTTTCGCTGAGAATGGCACCATTCATGCAATTAAGGGTTCGCATCTTAAACTAAATCACATTCGCGGAGCTGGCATTAATGCAGCTTTTGATAACGTGCAGCGGGCTATACGTAAATATATGGAACCTCAAAATGTAAGCGCCGGCGAGGCGCTGGTTTTCGATTCTGCCCTTGCTCATTATTCTCCTCCAAACAACACAAATTCTATCCGCGTTTGTGTTATGACCAACCTCAGCCATAAGGACGCTGATTTTATGCTTTATTTCGGTAAGGAGAACGGTAAGGTGGTAAAGGTAGACGCTTACAAAGTGCCTCCGTCTTTTTTTATGTTGTATGATGATTTCAAGAGCGAGTTTATGCAGCCTCCATCCTTTGCACAATATGCGGGCACGCATGCCCAGCCTGATCCGCAATTAACCGAAGAAATGCTGCCCGCTTTATTTGAAGTTTCCCAATGGCGGAACTTCAGTAATAGGGTAAAAGAAATGTTTTCGTTATGAGCAACATGGCTCCTATAGCACCTTTTGCTTCTACAGCCTGGCGGCCGGCAGAGTATATTCATTTAACTGATGAAAACATCCGCAGGGGTTTAAAAGAGAATGGATACGTTATTCTCGAAAATTTTTTTGATGCCGACCGTGTTAACGCCTTAAAAAAAATTTATGCCCAAACGCATAAAATTGAACAGCAGGATGGTGGTTTGTTTGTGAGTATCTACTCGGCAAATACGGAATACCGCAAAAAAATTCATGCGGATATAAGGCAGGTAATAGAGCCACTTCTGTTACAATTTCTTACAAACTTTAAGGTTAGTTGTTACAACTTTATTGTAAAGGCGCCCGGCCCCAAAAGTGCTTTATTCATTCACCAGGACATGGCATTAACGGATGAAAATCTGTTTTCGCCTATCAGCATTTGGTCGCCCTTAGAGAATTTGAACATAGAAAACGGTCCTATGTGTGTGCTGCCAAAGTCGCACTATCTTATACCGCCATACCGAAACCTATACAATAAGCTACCTTTTAGCGACATCTATCCTTTGGTTTATAAGTATATGAAGCCTTTACTTTTGAAGGCAGGCGACCTTTTAATTTTTGATTCACGCGTGTTTCATAACTCGCTTTTAAATACAACTGCCCGCAACCGGGTTGCAATAGCAGCCAGCTTTTTTCCAGACACAGCCAAGGTTGAAATGCCTTACAAGGATCCTGCAGATACAGGCAAAGAGTTTGAAATGATTGAAATGGCAGATGATGTGTTCTTGGAATTTGAAGATTTTGTTAGCGAAAAGGTAGGCCGGCCCCCCGGTAAAACTGCGCGAAAAGTGGAGTTGACGCCCTTGGTAGTAACCGAAGAACAGTTTATGCAGTTTGTTAAGGAAGTGGGGCTTCCGGAAAACGACTTACCCGAAATGCTGTCAAAAGATGGTATGAATACTATTGTGCAACACTACACACCCGGCAAGGGCTTTTTGCAATCAGTAGCCGGCTATTTTAGAAAACTGACAAGTAAGGTTCATGAAGGTTAAAAAACAGTTTCCGCCAATAATGAAGGACAAGCGACTGGAAAAACAGTTGCTGGACGATGGCTATCTGGTATTGAAAAAATTTCTTTCGCCTGAACGCGTGGCTGAGTTACTTGAATATAACCGCAACAATCAGCCCGAGTTTCATGCGGAGCATATTATTAATTCGGTGTGGCATACCCGCGATGAGGACTATAAAGTGCGCACGATTGCCAAGATCATAGAGGTATATACCCCCCCCTGCAGCGAGGTGTTCGCTAACTACCAGATTTTCGGGGGCTCGTTTGTAATTAAACCGCCTTTGGGCAAAGGGGCTTCTCAACCGCATATTGATTATGGCATTGTAAACGAAGACGAATTCCGCTCGTTTAATTTATGGATACCGCTTGTTAAGCTTACTAAGGAAAACGGACCTTTGCAGGTTTTAAAAGGCAGCCACAACATTCGTAATATTTTCCGCGGGCCTAACATTCCGGATCAAACCGTGGACTTGCGTGAATATTTCTGGAAAGAGTGCACCGAATTGTTGCTGAATGCCGGCGATGCATTGTTGTATGACCACCGGGCAGTTCATTGCTCACGCGAAAATCATTCTACCGAGCCCCGCATTGCGACCTCCTGTGCGTTAACTTCGGCAGGTGCCCCTATGATGGTTTATTTTTGGAATGAAAACCGGAAAAAAATACAGGGCTTTCAGATTGAACTGGACTACCTGATGAAAAACAACGATGGTAAGTTACCTGTAAATATGCAACCGGTGCAGGAGTGGGATTATTCCTTCGGCCAGATAAGCATGAAAGACCTTCAGCTGGAACCTGAGCCGGAGGGATTTAAACAAAAGCTGTTACGCCTTTTCGGGCAGGCCTAAAATGTTTTATTCAACTGCATATTGCGTTTAGGAATAAACACCGGCAGCTTAACTTTTTTCTGAACGTTTTTAGTAGCGTCCGATTTGGTAGAGGTAAACCAACCTGCAATGTGCCGCCTGATATGAAGCATATAATGGCGTGCGTAGGTGGCAAAATCCGGATTGCCGAACATAAAGCCCGTAATAACATCGGCGGTATAGGCTACCGGCCCCATAACAAACAGAGGGATCCATTTAATATTTTCCGGGCGCAGGCGCTGACCAATAAAGCCCGGCACGATAGGCAATATTTTAAAAATAAACTCGTAACGCTTGTAGGTTTTAACCAGCTCCGGATTTTTGATGTTGTCTTCGTTACGGTAAAAGAAAAAGTCTATACCCTCATATAAACGCTCGGCAGCCTCCGGAGTAACTACTCCTTTAGCCAGACCTTCTTTCAATAAATCGGTGCCGGGCAGGTAACAGGTCCAAAAGGTTTGTATGCGTTCGGGCACATACTGCTTATAAAGCGCAAGCGCTTTTTCCTGTGCGCTTACCGGCTCCTCGGGCAGGCCGAACATATGGTCCAGTTTGGCTTTAATGCCGTACTTAGCCATAATGCGGCAGGCTTCAGCAATCTGGTCGCTGCGTTCAAAACGTTGCAGGTTGTTTTTCTTAAAGTCTTCGTCCATGCTCTGCACTCCCATCTGTATCCACTTGCAACCTGCATCACTCAGCAGGGCGGCAATTTCTTCATCCAGGTATTTAGGGTGCGTAAGGCACTGAAATGGTATGTCTATTTCATTTTTATAGCGTGGTAAAAACTCTTTTAACCACTTTTTATCCGCTGTAAAAACATCATCCTGAAAATCTATCAGGCGTATGTTGCCATATCTTTCTTTGGCAAAACTTAACTCCGCCAGCATATGGTCGGGGCTTCTGAACCGAACATACTTGCCGGACTTTTCTTCGGGCAGGCGGGCAAAAAAATTATTAAAGCAAAACGAACAACGGTACGGGCAGCCGCGCGATGCCATCGTCATATACTTATCCGTAACCTTAATGTCATTTTCCCAAAGTATCTTGTCAAAGGCCGGCAGGGTGTCCAGCTCCTGGTAAAACCCTTTTTGGGGGCCTTTAATAATCCGGCCATCCTCGGCTTTAAACCATGTGTTGGCTATGGCATCGGTGAAACTCTTATTCTGTATGGCGCTTAATATTGCCGGAAATGCTTCTTCGCCCTCGCCAACAACAAGGTAGTCCACTACTTCTTTTTTTATTACCCTGTCGGGAACTGCCGAGATATGCACTCCACCGAAAATGGTTTTAACGCGCGGCCTTTTCTTTTTTACCTCGGTGGCAATGTGCAAGGCCCATTGATATGTGGCCGTTAGAACAGAAAAGGCCAGAACATCAGGCTCAGACTTAACTATTTGTTGAATTACCTCGTCTGTTTCATCAAAAAAGCGATTCAGAAGAGGGACTTCCAGGTTCCAGCGGTCATGAAAAAGTGAAGGAGTATACACGAGGCTTACTGCATGGCCTTCGCGTTTAGCGATACCGGAAAGCAAGCTGATAGCCAACTGCTCAGATCCTATAGCAGCAAAAGTGATATTCATAGTTGATATGAATGTATCGTAATTTTTGTGTTTTGTAAAATTAGCAATTACGGTTGAGCCGTTAAATCAAATAACGCAAAAGCGCTGTCTTCATAGGTTGTGTTAAGCAAGGTTTTTAATTCCTCAAGAGAGTAGGGGCTGCAACTTAAGGTGCTGCTTTTATCGAATACAATTGCCGTTAATCCGAATTGTTTACGAAGGATGAAAAGGGATTCATTCATAGGTAATTGATAAAGAAGGCTATCTACAGTTTTTCGGGAGGCGGGCACAAAGGAACTAGAACCATTTAAAAGGTTAATGTGCGAGTGATATGCCAGGTAGTAATAGCGGTACTCATAGCCTCTGCCTTTAACAAAACACTCGGTATTACTACTTACGGGAGCAAAAGAGGGCAAAATCAATATGCTTCCGCTTTCATTTTCTCTTAACGCTTTATTTAGCTGAAGCTGGCTGTAGGGTAATACGTATTCCGAAAAATTAAGAGGCAGGTTCTCTGATAAAAACACTATTGCGCATAGCAACGATACAGGTACCCTGAATTTATGGTGCATCAATTTTACCACGCGGTTTACGAAAACCGTAAGGCATATCACCAGGCAAAGCAACACCAGGTAATAAAACTTGAATATCATTTTAAAGCCTGCCAGCAAGGGTAACCATTGGTGCAAATAATAAAAGGGAGCTTTTACCTGGCTACTGCCCCAATAGGGCCCGATACAAAACAGCATACCCGTTATTATAAGAGACCCGGTTAACCACTTTAATTTTTTATCGGCAAGTGCCCAGCCTGCTAAAGCAAATGCAAATGAAACAAGGCCTATGTTGCCCATGTGCCAGTAGTTCTGTAATCGATCACCACCGTTTACCATGCCACCATAGATGGGGTTGCTTTGAAAAGAGCGCAGAAGGTCCGCTCCCTTAAAGCTAAAACCGGCGATTATTTGGGGGGTAAAAAAATCACGGTATTCCGGGAGGATACTTGGATGAAGAATGAAAAGATATACATAGGGAAAAATAAGCGGCAGCGAAATAAATGACAGCGCCAGCACAGCAAATGTTTTACGCTCGCGAGGGAAATAAACCACCAGCCACACCGCCAGCACTAAATAGCCCATAAAAAAATTATAAACCGAAAAGTAGATTTCAAGATTGAGCAATAGCACTGCTATCAGCAGTTGAGCCGTTTTTCTGTCGGTGCACCATTTTTCCAGTAACAACAAAGCCCCGAAAAAAGGGAAGAAAATGCCGTAGACAAAATTATCGAGCAGGCCCAGGTTAAACGCGCTTAAACTAAAAGCTAAGCCGCTTATAAAAGTTATTGATAAATGGCTATTCAACAAACGCCTTAAATACAACGAGAGAAAGAAACTGTTAAGCGTAAAGAATAAAGCGCACATAGCGAGATAAGCCCACAGGTCGTTCATTAGTAAAGACAGCACCCAAAACAACATGCCGCTTAAAAAGGAGGGCTCTCCATTCAGGTAAATGTGCCCTTCAGGATAATTGGCCATACCAACCGGGGTATTAAAAAACAGATGGTTGATGTGGTTGGCATATTCGCGTAACACTCCCAGGTTATACCACACATCGATTTGACCGGGAAGTAACCCATGAATACCAAAATAGCAGAAGTAGCTCCCGTAAATCAGAAGGAATGCAATAAAAAGTGCCGGCAGCTTATATTTCTCGGGTACAGTGAAACGCATGGGTGCCGCGTGCTTAATTATCCAAATATAAGCGCATAATGCGGGGATAAACATTCTCATTCTTTACCGCGCCAAAATTGTCCAACACCACATAGTGCATTGATAGTCCATGCACAATGCGCATATAGGCTAAAATCAGTTTCATGCGTCCCTCGCAACTAACCCAAACAAAACTACTGTCGGTGGCGGTTCCGGCTATCATGTCCGCGCACTTATCGTTGCCAAAAGTTTGCAGATTATCCTTTTGCAGTTGTGTGTTCAGATGCAATAAGCCATTGTCTATACTTGCCTTTTTTATAGCAGGCGATTGGCGCTTCAAACTAAGTTTTAGTCCGTAATCAGTAACAGCTTTTAAATCGTACACCGCCACGCTGCCTGCCGGCTGTTTTTCAAGAGTTTTTTCAAGCCTGCGCATATAATCATCAATGTCACGGGTTTCCTGCATTTGCTTATACCCAAAGCCGGCAATAATACAGCACACCACTATGGCTACAAGCAGATACAGTTGTAAAAAACAGGCACTGCAAATACGTAGCGATAAAACCAGGAAGGCGATTAGCGCAGGATAAAGAACCCTGTCTTCAATTTTAATAAAAACCAATAACCCTGCCAGTAGAACTGCGTAATAGAGTACGAGCGGAAGCGAAAGCCACGGCCCCCTGCTTTTAGCTATGGTTTGAAGTGATAACAGCAACAGGGGCAAAAGCAGCAATATATAATAGCGGGTACTTACACGCATGGCTTTTTTAATAAGCGTGTGCGGCTTCCAATCAACTGCTTTAAGATAGTTGAAAAAGTTGGAGGGGATTTTATCCAGTGGTAAATAATACTTTCGGAATAGTTTTTCATCGATTACTCCTTCATCGCACCAAAAGCCGTTTTTAGCAAGTAAAATTGCCATAGAATCCTGTGGGCTTTCAAACGGAACTTCTTTTTTGATCTCGTAATCCAGTAAAATAAACTGGTAGGGCCTGAAGGCGAGGTAAGCGCGTTCCTCGGCAGTTAGTCCCGCATTAATTGCTACCAGGAAAACCACATATAAAATCAACGTAGGCGTTAGGCAGTAAACCAAACGTTTTAGTCCTGCTCCCGCTAAAACAGCCGGAAGGATAAGCATAACTGAAAACCCAAAAACTTCTGTCCTGATAAGGGTTGCCGATACCAGAATAACATTCAGCAGCAAGTAATGCCACCATTTTCTGGCCTCAAAAACCAGCAGGAAGAATGCGCTGAATGCAATGGTTATAGAGGAGCGGGTAAGCTCCGTTTGCAATAAATTATCAGCATAAAACGCTACGCTGGCAATTAGTGCCCATACAAAAATTGTTGTGTTGCTCTTACGCTCACTAAGCGAGTGCCTGATGGCGGCGTAAAGAGCCATTATTAAAAGAGCAAGGCCAGCAACTGAAAAACCCAGCATAAATATGTCATGCCATTCCCATCCGGGGCAATGCTGATAAAGCCATATGTATAAATCTGAAAAACCGGTATGGGCGCCAAATGCCCTGGGTATTATCTGCGGAGTACTGGTAAAGGTGCCGGCTACCACATTTTTCAGGTAGGTCATAGAGCCGGTTTCATAATAAAACCCGCAGCTTATGTGCACGACAACATGCATAAGCATTGAAACCACCAGCGCCACAAAGCCATGAAACCTATTTTGCATGCAGAAAATTCATTTTTTGGGGCCCGGCCCAAAGGCAGGGATCTGCTGATTTTATTCACTTATTTAGCAGCTATATTACGCATTGCATTTTGAAATTCCGGTTCAGGATCATTCTCTTTTCGGCTTTGGGTTTAGTGGCAGTGTTGCTGCTTGTTTTAGTTGTTTTGGCAATTTTGCCTTTGCCAAAATATGAGGCTTTATCGCCGGTGTTTACTTACAGTAACGATTCGGCACATCTAAAAGAAGGCCGCCGGATAGTTCTCATGATGTGTATTAAATGCCATTATGATGCACAAACAAATACCCTGGCTGGCGGAGATGTGGCCAACCCCGGAAGTATAGGGGATAATTTTGCCTCTAATATTACGGCGGATTCCGCAACAGGAATAGGGCGGTGGTCCACAGGGCAACTGGCATTTTTTCTACGCACAGGCATAAAGCCCGATGGCTATTATGTTTACGATATGCCTAAGTATCCCGGCCTTAGTAATGACGATCTTGGTTCAATTATAGCTTTTCTGCGCTCTGATGATTCATTGGTGCGGGCAGTAAATAAACCTGTGGCCCCTGAGCCTATTAACCCTGTGGTTAAAATTTTTGCGCGCACACTGTTAAGGCCTTACGCTTATGCAACGGCAGCTATTTTGCCGCCGGACACAAACAATCCAATAGAATTTGGCAGATACCTGGCACCGCGAAAGTTTTCCTGTTACGAGTGTCACTCCAATGATTTAGTAGGCAACTACCACAATGATTTTCCGGAGAGGTCGGACAACTTTTTTGCAGGCGGCGCAAAGCATACAAATAGTGAACATGGAGAAATATATTCATCGAACATAACCTTTGATGAGGAAACCGGAATAGGGAAATGGTCGGAAACGGAATTTTTACGGACGGTTAAAAACGGAATAAAGCCTGATGGCAAAACGGTCCGCGACCCCATGCAGCCATTTTATTTACTCACCGATAAAGAAGTTTTATCTATTTACGCCTATCTGGCAACCTTACCAAGGATACACAATAAGGTGAGATAGGGCTACTTAGAAAGAAAGGTTATTGTACGACTATGAATGCCCGATGCTCCTCAATACTTATCAAACTATTGCTGTTTGGGCTTGTGCTTTGGCTTATTTATCATTTTCAGTTGCGCAAAATAAACCAGGCACAAATACAAATAAGGTTTTCCCTTATTGCATTGGCATTCGTGCTGTTTCATCTTAAAAATATTTTGCTCGGATTGCGATTGTACTACTGCGCTCGCTTGCAGGGGTATAAACTCCGGCTGCGAAGCGCCATAATAATGGCTTACCGAACATGGTTTTTAATGCTGTTTTTACCTATCCCCGGCTCCGAGGACCTTTTCCGTTTTTTGTTTTTGCGTAAACACGAAATTCCTGCAGCGGTTGCAGTTAATGGACTTTTGCTGGACCGTATTGGTGCAACATTAGGGTTAGGGGCTGCTCTTGCTTTGGGATTTTTTCTTTTGCTGCTTGGAGGTGTAACCAACTATTATCATCCGCTATATGCTTATCTTTTTTTCTTTTTTCTCCTTTTGCTTACGCTGCCTTTTTACAAGAGCATTTTAAGATTTTTAGCGAGAGTTTTTCGCCGGCCACTACAAAAGCTAATCCCCTCTTTCGATGTGGTTTTAGAGGAAGTAACATCCGCCCGCTCAAATGGCCGCATCTTATTGGTGTCATCTGTTTCGTCTTTTCTCGGAGGGCTGCTAACCGTGTTTATTTTGTTGGCCCTGAGTGGTTTAGGGTTCGATTTTTATAATGCCGGGCAGTTTCTCGTGGGCATTCCCTTTTTCTATTTAAGTGCCAGTTTGCCTATAAGTTACGAGGGGCTTGGTTTAATGGAAACTTCGTTTTTCCTTTATTTAAAATTTATGAACCTAAACACAGAAGCTGCCCTCCAGGTACCCTTGCTGCACTTCTTTTTTCAGCTGACATTATTGATGGTGGGAGGCGTAGTTTTTGTCTCCGGCCAAGATTACATACCCTCTGCTAAGCTGATAAAAGATAGCGATGGTGTGCGCAAGAGCACCGGAGGACGGGGACCCAATTGAAATGCTTAAAAAGTTACTGAGGGAATTTAGTGAGGTTGCCGAAAGGAATTTGGCGGATGCTGTATTACGCATCACCGTTTTATTGGCACTTGTTTTTTCTCTATTGCGCTTTATACTACAGCATCAAAACGAGGGTGTCATACGCATAGTGAAACTGGGGTTGTGCGCGGTTTTTTTTGTGGCCGTATATATAGTTTACGATAGATTCAATAAACAAAGTGGATAAGGAGATTTTGGCTCGTTCTCTGTTCGGAAGCAGCCTCGCCATTCATCAAGCATTAACTGCTGCGTTACCGGGCAGCGCAATAGGATTATTGGTGCTTGCCATCTTCACTCGCCGCAGACCCGGCGAAGGCCACCATGGTTTATTCTCTCTTTTTGTAAAACTTTACACTATTCAATTCTGCATTGCAACCTTCTCCGGAATCGTACTTGATTTACAATTGGGCGAAAACTGGTCGGCAGCTGAGCATGTTTTGGGGCCCTTAATTAACCACCCGTTTGGCCGTATTGCCCTTGTTTCCTTTTTCGGAACGGCTTTTTTGTTGTTCTTTCTCTTACGCGAACCAGTATTGCCCCTAGGCCTTAGCATATTTATTGTGTTAGTGCTTTTCATTTTCTCAATTTGCTTTAGCGCATGGACTCTTATTGTAAACGCTTGGATGCATACACCGGCCGGCACTGTATTTACGAATACTCCAGCTGGACTCTCTGTTCATATTGTCAGCCTAAGGAATTTTATTTTAAATGCCTCCTGTATTCCCAAACTTGCTCATCTGTATACAGGTGGGCTGATAGCCGGTTTTGCTTTTTATTGTACGGTACTGGCAAGGGTGGGGCAAAAAGAGGTGCGTGCTCAAGGCGCATCGACTCTGATCAGAACATACCTCGGCCTTATATTCGTTTGCTTATTTTTACAGCCAATACTTGGGCATATACAGTTTGATATTATAGCCCAATACCAGCCTGCCAAGGCCAGTGCTATTGAAGGTTATTATTCGTCTTCGGAACCTCCTCATTATTATCTAATGGCTACAACTGATGAAACATTGACGATTACGTTGGGTATTCACCTGCCTGCCTTTATTGAACAGAAAATGAATGCAAGCTTTACTCCACTGAGACCCCTAAACAGCTTTAAATCTGAAGACAAACCTAATGTGGCAGTAGTGTTTTATTGCTTTAGGGCAATGCTATTGGGCTGGGTAGTATTGCTAGGACTTTGGGCGTGGTCCTGCGTTTTGGTGAGGCGTGGTAATTATAGGCGCGTTTTTACCTTATCAATAGGCTCATATATACTGGTCCAATTAGTATCTATTATAGGCGGCGTAGTTTCGGAGGCTGGCCGTCAACCCTGGATAGTTTACAATATCCTTCAAACAAGAGATGGCATATCTATGAGCGGCCATATTCATCCGCTTGTCTATTTTCTCAATTTCATCTATCCCCTTGTTCTTGTTATCTTTAGTTTTAAACTTCAGCAAGCTGAGTTAAAAAGATTTCTGAGAGGGGCAAATCACAGCTTGCCTAGTTTCATTTTGTCATGAACCTTACTATTTTGGCTTTATGCCAATAAAATTCAGGTACGTCTATTTTTTGGGGGGGTGTATATTGTTTTCGCTTATCTTCTCATTACGCACCGGTTTGTATGTTGGGTGGCTGGACGATACTTTAATGGCTAATTTGATGGCAGGCATCTACGAGCCTAAACATGTCCTAAATCCCGATTATTTTATAGGATTGTCTTTTATTCTAATTGGCCTTTATAAGACAGTCCCCGGTGTATCTTGGTATGGTTTTTTCCTTTTCTTATTATTAGCAATGTCCTATTGCAATCTTGTTTATGTAACATATAATTTTTTAGTTTTTTTAAAACCAAAGCGCCTGTGGCAACTGGTTCCAGGAGTTCTGGTGTTCTGTGGTTTTATGCAGGAGTTTATAATGCGTAACACCTTCACTACTGCTGCGTGTCTGCTCACTGGCAGTGCTACTTTGCTCATGGTGTTTAGACTGGGTCCCGCATTTGCGCTTTATATAGGTTTATGTATATTACTAGGCCTATTAACCCGTCTGGAAATCGCTGTCATAACTCTATTGTTAGCTTCCTCTCTTACTTTGGTAGCGTTATGGTTCCAAAACAAAAAGGCTATTATCCAGAGGTTATTACCCGTAGTAATCCTCCCGCTATTTATGTCCAATGTGTTAAAATGGGCCTTACCTACATCTGAAACTATTGACTTCGGAAAGTTCTCTTTTTATGAATCTCTTATACAAGATGCCTATATTTTGCCAATTTCTTCGGACATTAAGGATCCTGCTACACAATTGAAGCTTGAAGCCATCACTACCTGGAATCATTTTGATGCCGATATTTTAACAGAAGATTGGCTGCATAACCTTTACGCCCAACCCCACAATTTTGAAGTCAAACAGTTTCTATACTTTAAAACACTTAACCTCATTCAATTCGCGGACAGGTACCAAGGAAGACAATCATGCTTTAACTGGTTATATAAGGAGATTGTTCTTTTCATGATAAATCTAGTACTTATTGTGGCATTCGGCCCGATTTTGTTGGGCTTGCGTAAAACAGTATTATTATCAGTTTTATGGTTACTAGCTGGGGTTTTAATATTACTGATTGCTTTAATTGCAAAGATGGAAGATCGTTTATTGGGGCCTTATTTACTTATTCTTACAGTTTTTAATCTTTATACGTTTGCCGCCTGGAGCAATAAAAAGTGGAAGTCCATCTATATAGTAGTATTGGTCATTCCCCTATGTTGTTTCTCCGCTTATCGCGCAAAGGCTTGTATAAAGATGAGCGAACTTCTTATGGCAGACAAGATTCAGAAACAAAAATTTATAGCGGAGCTAAATTCTTTTAATCATAAAATAATTTTATTTGACCTATATACTGCCTATTTTGTAGACACAGGCCCATTTTGTGTTCCAAATCTAAATAAAGAAAATCAATACGTCCTTCCATTTCATTATATATCCAGGCATTTTAAGTCCAACATAGATTACTGGACCAATAAATGCGGATCTGCTAACTCAAATAAAATTTTGAATTGTCTTAATGAAAAATCAGATCAGGTTGTATTTATCTACAACACCTACAATATTTCCTTTTTACACCGCTGGAATGTTTTTTTTTACAATGACACCATTAACTTTTGTCCTGTTTATAATAAAAGTGTTCTGCGCTCTTACAAAAATCCATTTTTGTGGGGAAACCAAGCATATAGTTACTATATTATTAAAAGACATCCTGACTTAAATAGTAATTAAACATGAACACGCTTTACGCTAATGAATATGGACAAAGTGCTATGCTGCGTTTTTTCCGTAACGCAGAACCACAGTCTATGCATTACGATGAGTTTCGTTTTTATGCTCAGGCCTTGGCTGCAGGGTTTATGGAAAGGAAAGTGTCCTGCATTCTTACTATTTTGCCCAACGGGCCGGATTGGGATATCATTGATGCGGCGTGCTATTGGTCCGGAAGTGTGCATGTTTCCTTACCTCCTCTGGCAGAGGCGGACTTGATGCGAATAGTAATTTCTGACAACAAACCACAGCTAATTCTTATAGGTTACGAATTCGTTTATCGAATAGTGGGCAAAATAGTAACGAGTGCGGCTATTAAGTCAGAGATGTTTCTTATCCATAGTACACATGGTCTAAATAGCCTATATCAGTCTTCTTTTTTTTTAACGAAAAGCTTTAGGTTGCCGACACTACCAGGGGAAAGCACACAAACAATAATATATACATCTGGTAGCGCGGGTGTTTCCAAGGGTGTCATTCTTAGCAGAAATAACTGGCTGAGTGCTATTAACGTATTTTCCAAAGCCCGCTTTTTCCAAGATTGCAATAAAGCACTAAGTTTGTTGCCCGTTTCCTTTAGTGGAGAACGAAAATTGAATTACAGTTACAAAGCAAATGGTATCACCATTTGTTATCCAAGCCCTTTACAAAATGAGTTGGAATCTCTGCTCTTCTACAAGCCAGATGTCATGGCAGTGGCACCCTTTCTATTGCGTAAAATTCAGAACCAGGTTTTGGAGACAGGGATTTTTCCGAGTTTTTTAAAGGCTATTATATGTGGTGGTGCATCCCTAGCGCCTTCAACTAGTGCTTTCTTTGAGGAAAAGGGAATTATAATATACGAGGTTTACGGGTTAACAGAAACAGCTTCCCTAATTAGTTTTAACGACTACGGTACAAAAAAAACAGGTACTGTTGGCCAAGTTGCCAAAGAAGTAAACATCCGGATTGAGGCAGACGGCGAATTGCTATGCAAGGCTCCAAATAACACAACAGGATATAAAAATAATGAGCCGGCAACAACCGAGTTACTCACACAAGATGGTTATCTTAGAACAGGCGATATTGTTTCTTTAGACTCTGAAGGGTACCTGACCATATGCGGCAGAAAAAAAAACATCCTAAAAGGGCCCCACGGCTTATATATCTTGCCTGAGCTTATTGAACATAAACTAATGGAATGTAATGAGGTAAATAGCGCTATTGTTTGTTGCGATGAGGAGCAAAAGTTAAGCGCCTTATTATGGTTAAACAATGTAGATGAATCTAAAAAACAGGAGGCCGCAGCTTGGGTAATTAAATGTAATAAAAATTTACAGGCTGCGGAAAAAATAGAGCGCATTTACATTTTTCCTTTTAGAGACTCAATACCGCTTACCATTTCCTATAAGATGAAACGCGAGGAGTTATTGAAGCGGTTAAAGGAGTCTGAAAGATTAGACATAAAAGAATGATATGAATAGCGAGCAATTAATAGAAAAAATTGAACTAGAGTTTGACGATTTACCTAAAAACTCTTTGAGAACAGATTCAAAGTTTCGGGACAAGCTAAACTGGAACTCTATAAACGCGGTAGTGGTAACTACCATGATTGAATTTGAGTTTGGCGTGTTTATATCGCCGGAAGAGATGAAAACGGCTGAAACCATTGCCGATCTGACAGCGCTTATTAACCATAAAATTTCAGACTAATGCCTTTGGCGCGCGGAAAGGGAATACAGATTATCGGTGCGGCAGCCGCCGTACCTTCCCAAGTGTTTGATACAACTATGTACCCTTTTTCGTCAGAAGCAGAAAGAAAGGATTTCCAAAAGCATGTAGGAGTAATATCACTGCGCAAAGCGCCACTAGGACTAACTGCTTCTGATATGTGTGTTATTGCGGCAAAAAGACTAGTAAAAGATTTGGATTGGTCATTTTCAGAAATTGAATTACTGATTTTTGTTACCCAAACGCCAGATTATCTTGTACCTTTTGGCGCTGCTGCCATACAAGAACAGCTAGGGCTTTCGAATTCATGTGCAGCATTTGATCTGCACCTTGGTTGTTCGGGCTTTGTTTATGGTTTAAGTGCTATTCAGGCATACCTTCAACTGTATGGTTGGCAAAAGGCCTTGTTACTTTGTGGAGAAACATCGCACATTGTTTCTTATAGCGACAAATCTACTTACCCTCTTATTGGGGATGCTGGTACTGCCACAGCAATAGAAGCCTCATCTTCGGCAGGAAGCGTTTACTTTAACCTTGAAACATTTGGTGATGGTTATGATGCTATTATAATACCGGAGGGCGGGGCGCGTAAGCCTGCCTCAACATCTTCGTTAGAAGAAGAAAGTCAGGCAAAAGGAATAAGAAGGACCTCGCTTCATGCGCATATGAACGGGCAAAAGGTTTTGGAATTCTCGCTTCGCAGTGTTGTTAAAAACATAGAGTCCCTTTTGACCTTTGCCAGCTTGCCTACTGATGCAATAGACTATTTTGTTTTTCATCAGGCGAATCGCATTATCTGCGAATCGCTTCGTAAAAAAATCAAAATACCCGAAGAAAAGTTTCCCTACTCGCTTACTAATTTTGGCAACACCAGCTCTGCATCCATACCATTAACCATGATAACAGCTTTGCGGTCAAATCTGTCGGATTTACAGGGTACCCTGCTTTTGGCAGGTTTTGGCGTAGGGCTTTCGGCTGCCTCGGCAATTATCCCCGTAGACAAACTTTGTTGTACCCCCCTATTGGAAATTTAATGAGCCTAAATGTTAACCCGGTATTAAGTGTTGTGGTGCCAGTTTATAATGCAGGTAACCGTATTCAGCATTGGGTAAAAGAAGCCATTGCTTCACTTAAAACGATCCCCGAAGGGGCAGAACTCATTCTTGTCAATGACGCCTCGGTTGATAATACCTGGCCGCTTTTAGCGGAAATGCATGCTAACTCTGGCGGATCATTCCGGTGTTTAAATCTCGTCGGCAACAAGGGTCAATATGCAGCCACTATCGTCGGTCTGCAAAAGGCAAGGGGCCAATACCTGTTAACCATAGATGATGATTTTAACCCCCCACCTTCTTTCATTGCTCCGTTTTTTGAATCAGGCAAGCATGTTTCTTTGTCCTATGGCAGCTTCGAAAAGCCCGCCTACGGGACTTTGAGAAGATTAGGCAGCCGCGCAGTTCACCGCCTTATTCAAAGAACTACGGGCCGAAGGCTTGCGGCTTCAGGCTCTTCTTTCCGTTTGATAAAGTCGGGTTTATGGCAGGCAACAAGGTACAGGCTTTATCTTCCCGAACATTTGGATATAGAATTGATAAAAGCCTGCGGGAAAGAACCTCTTTTTTATAAAGTTAGCTCGACAGCAGTCCATAAAAGTAAATACAGCAACTTAAAATTGATTAAATTGTTCTTGCGCATGAATAGAACGTACGGGCACGATACAATGAGTTTAATGCGCTCACTTTTGGACGGAAGTATTATTGTTAATGAATTTTGATATGCAGCAATTAGACTGCCTTTTTATTAATCCTCGCGACCTTGTGGGCGTTTCGCCATATGTAAAGCTTGCTGAATGGGCCGCAGTTTCCCGCGCAGCAGGTTTAATGGTTAAAATTATTGAGCCCGCTGCAGAAGGTACGGATAATGCCACAATTGCCCGAATGGTTCAGCAACATCGGCCAGCGGTGGTTTGTATAAGCGTTTTCCCTTCCACCTTGCCTGACGCTTATAAGTTGATACAATTTATTAAAGAAATTTCATCAAGTAAAATTGTTTTAGAAGGATACTATGTGAATGCCGACCCTAAGGCAGTCTCTCATTTAAATGCTGATTACGGCTTTAGAGGTGATGCCGATTTTTCTTTCACACGATTGCTCCAACATATCAAAGCCGGAAAGGAAGTGCTTTCGGATTTAGAGGGTTTAGTTATTAATGTGAAGGGAAAACTAATCATAAATGAGCCCGCCTTCATTCGTGACATTAACTTGCTGCCTATTCCAGCCTTCGATTTGTTACCCATTGGAAAGTATTACTCTGCCAGTACTAGTAGTCGTTACATGATGCTATTTACTACTAGGGGGTGCCCCTATAAGTGTAACTTTTGTGCCTCAGGCTTTCAAATGAACTACAGATATTTAAGTATCGAAAACATTATGGCCCGCCTTCGCTTTTTGGTAAAAGATTTAGGTGTAAGATGGGTGGAATTTATGGACCTCACCTTTACCGTTAATAAGCGACACATACTTGAATTGTGCGCTGCTATTAAAGCCGAAGGCCTTTACTTTGAGTGGGGCTGCGAAACGCGTGCCGATAAAGTAGATGCGGAATTACTGAAACAAATGAAGGCTGCTGGATGCAGTAAAATAACTTTTGGAGTGGAGAGTGGTTCAGAAAAGGTACGCTCGTTAACGGGCAAAAAAATAAGTAATCATCGCTATAAAGAGGTGTTTGATCTATGCCGCGAGTTGGGAATTAAAACTATGGCCAATTTCATTTTTGGCCACCCCGGCGAAACCTTACAGGATATGGAGGCGACTATAAACCTAGCTATGAAGTTGCGGCCCTTCAACATTCTTTTTACGCGAATGATTCCTTTGCCGGATGTTGAGGTTTTTAAAATAGCAGTGCAGGAAGGTAAAGTTTCGTCGGACGTTTGGCAACAATACATGCGCAGCGAGGTGGAGTTACCTGTCTATGTTCCGGGCAATATTAGCCGAGCGCAATTGGATCGTATTTACCGTAAAGCTTATTTCAAGTTTTATTTTTCGCCGCGCACCTTAGTTGGGTACTTGCCATTATTTAAGAATCTGTGTTTTTTGAAAAACACTGTTCGTTTTTACTTACCGCTGGCGTTCGGCTCGGTAAAATTCAAATAGCATGTATATCCGCCAATTAGGCCTTCAGTTACAACTTTTGTCGGAACGGGACATTGAATTGGTGCGCCAATGGCGTAACTCCCCACAGGTAAATAACCGGCTTTTTACCACCGAAAACATCAGTGCCGAACAACAAATGGCTTGGTTTAAAAAAATTCAATCGGAACAAAATTTATATTTTCTAGTTGTGCAGAACGGTATCAAGTGCGGACTTGTTTACCTTACCAATATCGATTGGTCCGAGCGTTCGTTTGAAACAAATATTTTCATGGGCCCTGCGGAATATCAATCGTCTTTTGTGCCTGTTTATGCAGCCCTTACTGTTTCTGATTTATTTTTTGTTTACCTCCAGTTTAAAACAGCAGCTTCTTCCACCGTTCCCGGGAATACGGTGGCGGATTTTTTTGACGAAAATTTCGGATACTCACTTACGGCCTTGGAGAATGACCGACATCTGTTAAAATCTGACAGGTATTCTTTTTTTAAATCTTCTGAACGGCTACGAAGGGCTATAAGCAGAACCGGCAAAGTTGCGGCGCCCGAAATCTTTTATTCCAAAGATGAATTACACCATCCTATGTGCGGGCGCTTTTTGCAGGAATTGCTGGGTGGGCAATCAACAGCGCTTCCTCAAGGTTTTTTGCCTATTTCGTTTTCGGCGAAGTAAAGAGGCAATAGAATATGCGATAGAGAATCACAAAGGCATCGGTAATGCTAACCTTGCTTTCTCCGATTCTGTCATAATAACCAACCTGTATTTCGCCTACCTTAAGTTTTAGCGCCAGTGCTTTGCAGCTTAACTCCGTTTCAATGTCAAAGTTGTCAACTGTCACCAGGCCATTGAATGCTTCTAATTTAATAATGCGCATACCGGATTGTGTGTCATGAAAATAGCCTCCATAAAGCAGGTTAATGGCAAAGGTAAAAAGATAGTTAGCCTGCCTATTAAGCCATTTTATTTTTTGCATGTTGCGCGCTGCAATTACCATGTCTTTGTCTTTTGCGGCCTCAACAAGGTCGTGTATGCGGTCTACCGGGTAGGTCAAATCGCAATCAATTGTAACTAAGTGGGTAAAATTATTAGTGTGTGCATACTGTATAGCCTGTTTAACACCAGCACCCTTGCCCATTCCAGGTCTTTCAAGCACCGGTATTCCTGCTTGCTTGGCAATTTTACAGGTAGCGTCCTCAGAGCCTCCGTCAGTTATTATAAAGGCGTATCCTGTCTGCTTCAATTGTTGTATCATCTCGGCGATAGCAGCTTCCTCATTATATGTTGGCAGACAAACTAAAACTCTCAATTCCTTATCCATTTTGTATAACTAAGCCCATTAGTATTTCTGCTATTTCCTGTTGGTGTAGTTCGCTTACCTCATGATGTAAGGGCAAGCATAAAATGCGCGAGGCGATAAATTCCGAAACGGGCATTGATTGGTAGTTGCTTAGGTAGTGCACATTGTTCAGCGAGGGGTAAAAGTAACGTTTAGAGGCATAGCCTTTAGCAGCGAGGGCATTAATCGCCTTTAGCAGTACGTCTTCAGTTGCAAAAATTACCGGATAATAAGCATAGTTAAAGCCTGAATAGTCTGAAATAGTGATGGTGCGTGGCCCTGCGGGTTCAAACAATTGTTCGTAACGCTGCCATTGTGCTTTTCGTTGTTCCAAAAGCTGTGGAACATACTTCAGGTTGCACAAACCAATGGCGGCATGAAGCTCACTGTTTTTAGCATTAGTTCCTTCACTTACTATTTCATTTTTTGCATTCAGCCCAAAATATCGCATTTCGTAAAGCTGCCGAGCGGTATCATCGTTTCCAGTAACAATAAATCCACCTTCTATAGTATTGAATATCTTATAAGCATGGGTACTGAAAACCACTATATCTCCAAACTGCATTATTTCTTTACCCTTGTAACTGCTGCCAAAAGCATGCGATGCGTCATAGATAACAGGCAAACTTTTTTCAGCGGCATATTTTTGTATGGAATCGATATCGCAAGTAGTGCCGAATACGTGGGTTGCTAAAATTCCTTTTGTATCAACGGGGATATTATTGGGTAGTTTATCGACATCCAGGCAGAAATCGGTTGGCCTAATGTCAGCAAAAACCGGTTTGTAATGCTGCCAATTGAGCGCCGTTATTGATGGCACTGCAGAAAATGGGGTAGTAACCACCGATCCACTTTCGCCAAATGTTCGTAGGGCAAGTTGTAACCCTATAGTGCCATTGGCAACAAAAAAAACATGTTTCACCCCTAACATACTTTTAACCCTATTTTCCAGTTGTTGCACAAGTGGGCCGTTGTTGGTTACAACTCCACTTTGCCATATGCGCTCCAGGAACTGATTCAGATCATTGGGTGGTGACAAAAAAACTTTGGAAACCTGTAACATTCGATACTGTTAAGCGCGTTCAAAATAGACAAGTTTTCTTAACTTAGATTACTTAACTTTATAACGAGTTTGAATAAGGCGGTTATGAAACCTACTCTTGGCACTTATGGAATTGTGTTGCTTTTTTCTATATGCTTTAAAGGCAGCTCCGCCCTTTCCTTAAGCCCCGCCGACTCAATGAAAACCAAAACCTTTGTAATTCGCTGCTACATCCAACTGCTAAACTCTAAACCTTCACAAAAACACGTTGAGCAGATTTGTGGTTCCTTCAATCTGTTTTCATCATTTCAGCAAAACAAAGCGCGGTTCATTGATTCGCTGATTAATTCCCCGGAGTTTTACCACAGCCTTTGCGAGCTATACAGGAATGAGTATTTGCAGGGGGCAACCATGCAACAAATTTACCAGGGCATTACCGATTATAAGGTGTTGCTGGCGATACAAACCCAAAGCGACTTTCACGATCAATTTTCTGCTAATCTCGATAAGCTGAATAAATTAATAGCCACCGAGCACGACTTACTGTCCGGCGAAATTGATATCCCGCATGCCCAAATGCGGTTTTTAAACAACCGCTTGTACGATGATTTGAATATGGGTACAGAAAACATGGTTTACTCTGCCTTTAACTACCTTTTGTTCAGGGCGCCAACAGCGTATGAGTTGCAGGAAGGGGAGAAGATGGTGGAAGGGCGACCCGGCGTTGTGTTGCTGAAAAAAGGTGCCAGTAAGGAGGACTACTTGGAGGTTTTGTTTGGCTCAACAGCGTATAAAGAGGGTACTATTCGCTATTGGTATAATAAATTGCTGAATCGGGAACCTAATGAGCAGGAAACATATAATTTACTTACCCAACACAACTTCTCCATTAAAAGTTTGATAAAGGAATTGATTTTAAACCCTGAGTTTTCCGGCTTATGAACAGAGTTTGGACACTTAGTGGTTTTGTGTTGTTACTCCTGCTAATGAAAGAAGAAGGAATTAATGCACAGGGTAATTGGAATCAAAAGAAGAGGGTTAAGTCGCCAACAGCTTTTGCAAGCATAGCGCAACAGGATGTAAACGGCCAAAGCGTTTCGGTAGCCGAGTTGCAGCAGTTGGAAAAGGCCTACCTGGCGCTTGGCGATAAACAAATTGCTCGGGAGTTTTTAGTGCAGGCCGCTTTTGCCCGGTTGGTAAGCAACCCATCCGCCGGTGAGCCTGAAGTATCCGATAGTGTGTATGTCCGCTCACTTGTGCAGTGCCCTTATTTTGGTAAGGTGCGTGAAGCGGATCCTTTATTAATGATGATATGCGTTTTACATGCTTATGCCCAGCAAAATGCAAAGGATATTATGAGTGGCTACAATGTTTTTTTGCAATGGCAGAAGGATAGTGTGCCACATAGTCCATGGGGCAATAATGAGGCGCCTGAATATTTAACAGGTCCTGATAAAACGCAATGGGACCTGCTGTATACCACTAATTGGCTAAAGAACTATCCCACTGAAGTTAGTATTGTAAGCGGGGCATATAAGCGCTTTTACGACAAATGGAAGAAATACGTTACGGGGCAAACGGATAATGTGAAATTTTTAAATGCGGTGGTTACCCAGGTGGGGTTAGTGCCCGGGGCAGAGATTGAGCCGCTGTTGAATGCCCCCGCTAAAGGAGATAAAGAGGAAGGAATAGCCTATATAACCCGCAAACAAATGTTGGCTGATCCCGGAAGCTTTATTAAAAACACTTACGAAAACCTGTTGTTCCGTGAGCCAACTGCAGAAGAGAAGGAAGGTTTGGAAAGAATGATAATTGCTGATGAGCGGATAACACCCCAATTGTTTTACTATAGTTTAATGACATCGGCAGAATATAAATTCTATTAATGAACAGAAGAAAATTCATAAAGCAATCGGGTATTATGTTGCTGGGCCTGCAGGCCTTTCCGCATCTGCTGCCAGCGTCGGCAGTTAATGCCCCAAGCGGAAAGCGCATTGCTAACCATGTGGTATTCTGTCTTTTTGCCGGCGGCATCCGCAATTTTGAATCCATTGATATGGCCGAGGGTAACCTTATGCCTCATATACTTTCGGGAAACAATCCCATTGCTAAAGATATTGCAGATGGCATTGAGCAACTGCCTGGTGCCAGTGATATTATGCCTCTTCAAAAGTTCGGCACTTTATATAAGCAGTTTCGGTACAATTCATCTAAAACCATTCACTACACTGCACACGCCGCATCTATAACCGGCGTATATGCATCCAATGTGCAGTTAATGAGGCCGCTTAACTTTCCATCTGTCTTCGAGTATTACCGAAAACATTCATCCCCATCCCCTTCAGCGCTTAACGCCTGGTGGGTATCTGACCAGGCGGGGCCTTTTGCTTTTTTGAACTATAGTGATTACCAAGGGTACGGCCCCCTATACGGCGCAAACATGTTGCAACCAACGTCCTTTCTTAATTCGCGCCTTAACGGTTTCCAGCAGTTCAACGACAAAGATTTTGAGTCTGTTTCTAATCTCCAGACCTTTTTCAATCGTCATGCACAAATCAGGAAGTCAGAATTAAGCAGCCATGAGATTGAAAATAATATTTACGACCGCCTGCGCATTGAAAAACTGCTAAGCGGCCTTAACCAGGAATATTTTACCTCCGGTTTTTACCCTTGGCAAATGGGCAAAGGTGTAAATGGAGATATAGTAACCATGCATGCAGCCACCAGGGTTCTTTCGACTTTTAAGCCGGAATTGTTAGTGGTAAACATGCAGCACAGCGATATAGGCCATAGCAATTTTACGCAGTACTGTAACAATATGCATAAGGCTTCTTTTGCCGTTTCACAGTTATGGAATACAATTCAAAGCGACCCTGTTTTAAAGGATGACACCATCCTGATTATAGCGCCGGAATTCGGGCGTAACAGCGAGCCGAATAATATTGTAGATGCTTATGGCAAGCTGGCGGTGGACCACACGGGAGATGAGAATTCAAAACACATATTCTGCATGATTGCCGGCCCTCCAAACCTGGTTAAACAAAATCAGGTAGTCAACGAAGTTGCCGGCGAAAGCATTGACATAGTTCCAACCATTGCTAAAATTTTAGGCTTTGATAGTGGTATTCCAAAAGATATTTTGAACGGAAGGTTCCTTCACGAAGCGTTTGTATGAAGATGAAGCGTTTGTTGATTTTAGTTATCGCTATAAACTGCATTGCGCGCCTTGCAGCCCAGGCAGACTCAATCTTTTTTTTGCTTCACCGGGATATTTTACAAACTAAGTGTGCTGTACCGGCTTGCCACGATGGCTCTTTTGAGCCCGATTTTCGCACACTTAGCAGTGCGTGGAACACTACAGTTTGGCAACCCATAAAAAAGAACAACCACGCCAAGGCTTTTACGTACAGGGTAGTGCCTTTTCATCCTGAAATGTCTGTTTTATTCGAGCGCATTACCAATTGCTGCTTTGTGAATAAGGACGACCGCATGCCCTTTACGGTTGGTATTACTTTAACTCCGGAAGAAATTGCACAGGTAAGAGACTGGATTACCACCGGAGCGAAAGATGTAAATGGCAACTTACCTTTACGAGATACTGTATTTCAATTACCGGGCACCTCTGCCTTTTATGATGTTTATGCTGACTCCACCGCGAAATTAAAAGACGAAGAAATCAGAAAGGATCACCTGTTTTATGGGGAGCTGGTATTGAACAAAAACATGAGGAGTATAATTTTGCGTTTTACTACGGAAGACTCTTTGAGTTGCGCTAATACTTATACGGCCTCTTTAGGGTTGTATACCACGCCCGATTATTCCACTTTGTATAAAAGCTTTGCAGCAGGCTGCAAAAGCGGGCGGTGTTCAGTAAAAATAAATCGAGAGGCTCTTTCACCGGGGCAAACCTATTATTTCAGATTGCAGCTTGAAAACCGGGATGCAGACGCCACTCTTGCTTTTCCGTACACCACTAGCTATTTTGTATGGAAAAGGCATTGGGCCATACGCAGCGAATGATGCGCACACTAAAGTTCTTGCTTGTTGTATTAATTACCACAGCCCTGGCGGTGGAGGTGATATGCCGCACTTATTTATGCCTGCATTTTAAGGCGGGTTTTTTCAATCCATCAGATGTCGTTTATGCCTACTACCCGGAATTGCGAACGGTAATTGGCGATTTAAACAGGGGAGATACGTCTAAAACCACTTTACTGATATTGGGTGGAAGTGTTGTAAATGATGAGCTGTGTGATTTATCATCGAAACTGGAGAGGGAGTGGAATGCGCAGCATGCAAAAAAGTTAAAGGTTTTTAGCTTGGCACGTAACGCGCACAATTCGCTCGATTCCCGCTACAAGATGCAACTGCTGCAAAACTATCGCTTTGATTATGTATTCATGTATCACGGCATTAATGATACACGTGCCAACAATTGCCCCGCGGATGTTTTTGATAAACATTACCGGCACATACAGTTTTATGATGAGCTGTATGTATATTTCCGTCATCCGGAGATTAATATAACTGCCGCGCCTTATGTTCTGGACCTATTGCATGAGCTGTGGTGCATTAAAACAAAACGCCGGCCAACCATCCCGCGCGAGTATTATGTTTTGAATGAGCGGATATTTGAAGATGTATTACAGCAGGATTCTACTGAAAACCCAGCACGGTATAAAGAGTTAAAAGAGCGCATAAGGCAAAACCGGGACCATATTATACGCAGCGATAACTTTGAAGAGGGGCAGGATGCCTGGTTGAATGAAGGAGCCAACGTAAAAAGCATAAGCACTTTCGCTGCTAACCAGCAATTTATTGCCACGCAATGCAGAGCTAAAGGCGAAAAATTGATACTCTTTACTTTTGCCTGGTATCTGCCGGACAATTATAATCTACATGATTTCTTTATGAGAAAGCTGGATTACAACGAAAGCAGGTGGCCGGCGGAGTTGTATGGCAAGCCGGTAAATGTGGTTAAGGGTATAGCGGCACACAATATTATCATTGAAAAGACGGCAGGTACAGACCGGAGTATTCTATTTGAAGATTTTTGCAATTTGATACCGAAGAATAAACTGTATTTTGATGATGTATGCCACTTAAGCCCGGATGGATGTGGTTTTTTGGAGAAGCATATTCTTGCTAAGCTCGAACAACAAAAATGAAGTTGATTAGCGGCAGGCAGGGCCTGCGTTTTTTTCTGCTTTATTTTTTAATAATCGGCCTTGTTTTTTTACAATGGCCACTACACGGTTCGCTGCCCGGTGATTTAGATACATGGGCCAACCTCGCTATGTTTAAAAATATGCAGGTGCAGCTTGCACATCTGTTCGGCGGTGCGGCACCCGGTAGCACCAACCACCCTGCACAACACATATGGGCGTTGTATGGCCTGGATTTTTTTAGCGGTGTGGCTTTTATGTTCTTCTCTGCTCTCGGCCTTAACGACCTTTGGGCCTATTATCTGTATATAGTATTGCTATATGCGCTAAACAGTTACGCTGTATATAAACTCTGTCGCCTTTATAGCTCCTCGAATTTGGGCGTTTTTTTCGCGGGCCTGCTCTTCTCGCTTAGCAATTTTATGCTGGGCAATGTGGATAGCCCAAATATTTCATTCTGTTTCCCGGGTTTTATGGCCATGTACTTCCTGCTTAAAGCCGTTGCTGAAACTTCATCTCCGCGCTTAGCTGCCTCCGTTTTTTTTATGGGCGTGTGCCTGTTGCTGAGCCCGGTAAATGCTGTGGTTTTTGCGGCGCTTTGGCTGCTGATTGCCTGCTTCCGGTTAAGGCGTTTGATTGAGTTAGCGTCAAATCTTAAATGGTTTTTACCGGCTGCGGTTTTTGTGGCAATTGTTGCAGCACCTTTTATCTACTACTATAAAATATTGCGCCTTGGTGCGGTTAATTATAATCAGTTAGATAACCTGGATTATGCGCCGCTATTGTCTTTAAACATGGATAGCTTTGGGCAAGCCTTACCACATAACCTGTTTTTTAAAGGTACTGGTACAAGTTGGCCCGAAATGGTTCGCTCTGCTTATCTGGGTATTTCTATCTCGTTGGTTGCACTAATTGGCGTCTTCAACAATAGGAAGAAAACGTTTCCGTTGTTTTTGCTATTCGCCGGTGTGCTGATCGCCCTGGGCCCTTATTTCTGTTGGCATAATAAACCAATTGAGCCCTCACCAATGATTTTGCTCTATAAGCTGCTGCCCGTTAGTGCATATGTGCGGGTGCCTCTGCGTCTGTATTTTATTGCACTCTGCGGGCATATAATACTGTTTAGCATGGGTTGGCAAATATTGGAAAGGCAAAAATACGCAGGTAAACCCCTGTTGGCATTTTTAGTTTTGATTGCGCTTACTGAGAGCCTTCCTTTTCCTTTAATGCAATATTCCTCAGCCACAAAACTGAATCAGGCGGAATGCAATGCCAAGCTTTTGCCAAAAGGCGATGCTGTTGTGCTGAACCTGCCCTCCTCGTTGTTTGTTCAACAGGATCAGCGCGAGTACATTTATATGTACTACCAGAGTTTTCATCATCATAATATATTGAACGGATCATTGGCCTATTTTTCGCCGGAAAGACTAAGAGCGGATAAGCTCTGTAAGGAATTGAACTCAAATCCTGCCGCTCTTGATACTCTTATTATCGAGTATAATGTCGGGGCAATTATGTTTCATAAAGATTTTGCCGGGGCTGAGGAAAGGGGAGAAGTAAATATTTTAACGCAATCACCGCGTCTGCGTTTAGCAAAGAATACAGAATACAAAATGGTATTTTTGGTGAAGTGATGGCTAGGGCGCAAACAATTCTTATTACAGGAGCTTCTTCGGGGCTTGGGCTGGAACTGACTCACCGCTTGTGTCCGCAGGGCAATATTATAATTGGTGTTGGGCGGAATGCGCAAACCTTAGAAGATATAAAAGAGGAGGAGTGTTATGGCTTTATGCCTGTTGTTTGGGATTTGGGCCAAAGCGAAATGCCTGAGTCCTTGTCGCAAACGCTTAAAAATGGCCCCCTTCCCGAATGGGTGATTTTAAATGCCGGAGTGTATCGTTATCAGGACCTTCGCAATACCGATGAATATGTACGAGCGGTAAACTATACCACTAATGTGCGTTTGATGGAAAATCTTTCAAACCTTGGAGTTAGAAGCTTTGTATTGGTATCCAGTATTATGGCGTTTTTGCCCGATACAAAATTGCCGGCTTATGGAAAATCGAAAGCCGATATTACCGCAGAATTTAAGCGGATGAAAAGGGCCGGTTTAATTTCTGCTGCTTCCTTTGTTGTTTTTCCAGGCCCTCTTCAACAAAAAAGCGGTTTTCTAAAAGGAACTTTTGCAGCTTGCGCTGAGTCAATTATAAAAGGCATGAAAGAAAAGGGGGGAAAGGATATTTATTATCCCCCGTTTTGGTGTAATGCCCTGAAGCTTGTTAACTTATTTCCGAAAGGGCTTGTGCGCTTTGTTTTTAAGATATTAAGACCCCATGGAGAAAAACGTTGAACTTTCGGTAGTGGTGTTGGCGTATATGACGGAAGAAACCCTGCGGATTTTTGTTGGGCAGTTACTTCGCGAGATGGAAGGTCTTGCCGTTAAGTTCGAAATAATTGTGGTTGCCAACTACGATTTGCTGAGCGATAGTACCCCGCAGGTGGCAAAGGAGCTTTCAGAAACGGATAGTCGTATCCGATTTATTGCGCAGGAGAAGAAGGGTAAAATGGGCTGGGATATGAAAACAGGGCTTGATTCGGCCAAAGGAAATTTTTTAGCGGTTATTGATGGTGACGGACAAATGCCCAGCAGCGATATACCGGTGGTCTATAAAATTATTGCCGGAGGTAATTTCGACCTGGTAAAAACCTTTCGTCTGAAACGTTTTGATGGCTTTTACCGTTACCTTATTTCGCGGGTTTATAATATCATGTTTGGGCTGCTCTACCGTACCGACTTTGCCTCGAGGGATATTAATTCCAAACCAAAAATTTTCAGTAGACAGGCCTATCAAAAAATGCAACTGATATCAAACGATTGGTTCACGGATACTGAAATTATGCTGGAGGCCAACCGCCTTAAGCTGCGCATTTGTGAGGTGGCTACCGTGTTCTATAAAAACGAAAGGAGAAGCTCGTTTATCCGTCCCGGCACTATATTCGAGTTTATGAGAAACCTGATTCAATACAGAAGTAAATACAAGTAGCGTGGTGCCTGTTATTATTTTATGCGGAGGTTTGGGTACGCGCTTAAAGGCGTATGAAGAGGATATTCCTAAACCATTGGTGCCGGTGGGCGGCGTTCCGATTTTAAGGCACATCATTTCCTATTATAAAGCTAATGGCTGTTACCAGTTTGTGCTGGCTGTGGGGCACCAGGCGGCAAAAATTGAAGCTTATTTTCGGCAGAATCCGGTAGAGGAAGTGCAGATTGTTTTCAGCAACGCGGGCGAGAAAGCAGGAACAGGCGAACGTTTAGAGGCGGCGATGCTTGCCCTGTCCGCAGAAGAATATCTCCTTAGTTATGGTGATATAATAAGCGACATTAATATCCGGTGTATGATAGAAGCACATCGGCAACAGGAGAAACTGATTACGCTGGCTGTAGTTAAGCCGTTATTGCCATACGGCGTGTTTAAATATGATGGGGATGTACTTGCTTCGTTTGAGGAGAAGCCCCAGGCCGACTTTTGGATAAATGCAGGAAGCATGGTGGTTAATAAAAACCTGTTCCCTCAGTTGAAGGGGGTAAAAATGCTCGAGGGGGTTTTGCTGAATTTATTGGTGAAATCGGGACAGTTACAAACCTACCGCCACAATGGTAATTGGCGTTGTATGGACACATACAAAGATTACTTGGAACTTAATGAAGTTTGGGGTAGCACCAAAAATTTCTGGGGTTAAACTATTCTTAGGCTGGGGATAGGAATTATAAACTTCCCCCCATTGCTATGGTAGGCCTCTAATTCTCTCATAATATCGTCCGCGAAATTCCATGCTAAAATCAGGATATAGTCTGGATGTAGCTCCAACAACTCCTCTGTTTTTACAATCGGCAGCTTAATGCCCGGGAAGTATTTGCCTTGCTTATGTGTGCTTTTGTCCGCAATTACGTGTATATAAGTGCTTCCAATTCCGACATAATTTACGAGTGTATTGGCTTTGCCGGCTGCTCCGTAACCTTCAATGCTTTTACCCTGTTGCTTAAGTTCCATCAGCAAATGCTGTAATTCTGATTTAAGAGCTTTTACCCTCTCCGCAAAATCATGGAAGAGTGAAAAATCGGTAAGCCCCGCTGCCTCTTCCATTGCCAGTAATGCTGTAACGCCGGTCCTGTTTATTTTATGGGCAGACGCGGTTACACGAATACTGCCACCATGAATGCTGATGCGTTCAACATCGTTCAGGTAAAGGCCGTGTTTTTCTAAAAGGGATTTAAGGCAGTGCACTGAAAAATACGAATAGTGCTGGTGAAAGATAGTGTCGAACTCCAACTTCGTAATTAAATCATACAGGTAAGGCACCTCAAAAATTATAAGGCCATCTTCGGCTAAAAGTTCTTTCCAGCCTAAAACCATAGAATTGGGTTCGGGCACATGAGCGAAGACATTATTGGCCAAAATAAGCCTGGCGCTTGCACCTTCCATACGTAGTTTACCAGCCAATTCATGAGTAAAAAAATCCTGTATAGTGCGAATACCGTTTTTGTTAGCAGATTCAGCAGGCCCCGAAGGGTCGATGCCCAACACCTGCATGCCATGTTGCTTAAAAACGTTCAACATGGTTCCATCGTTAGATCCAACTTCAATTACCAATTGGCCCGTCAATATGTTGTGCTGCCTGATGATATGCTCTGCACTGTCGGTAAAGTGTTTTACCAGGGCCGGGTTTGCAGCGGTAAAATAGGGGTACGCGGCATTAAACATGCTTGTGGCTTCCACATCCTCCATTACCTGCACAGCACAGCAGCCGTTGCAAAAGGCTGCGGATAGGGGAATAATTGCCTCTTCATCTTGCGGATTTGTGAGCAGGGCGTCGGCAATCGGGATCTTTCCTAAATCTAAAAAGGGGGCTATATCCTCTGCTCCGCAGCAACGGCATTTACGGCGCAGCTTCCAAACAGCTTCTGTTGCGTTTATACCCATACGGCTTTTCGATTACGCGCAAGACTTATGTAATCTTCCAACTGAGCGCTTGTAAATGCACCTGTTTTTTCAGGGGTGTTAAAGTACATTTTGTACCAACTCCCAATCATTTTCATTGCCTCATCATACTGTATAACCGGCTGCCAGTTCAACAATTGCAGGGCCTTATCTGTATTAAGCTTAAGCATTCCTGCCTCGTATTTTGTGTTACTTACTTTTTCGTCAATTAACTCCTGAAGGGGCCGTTCAGAGAAATTGCGGGCAAGATCGCTCACCACTTCTTTAACGGTTTTTACAAGCGAGGCATCCGGCCCAAAATTGAAACTTTCTCCTACAATGCTTTTTCCTTCCGCTAAAAGCTGCGCTGTACGCAGGTAACCCGAAAGAGGATCGAGTACAAACTGCCAGGGGCGAGAGGCGTCAGGATTTCTGAGTTCTACAGTTTTGGCATTATGCCATGCATTTACGCAATCGGGTATGATGCGGCTGTTCAGCCAATCTCCACCGCCGATTACATTGCCGGCGCGCACTGTACAAATTTTAACCCGCCCTTCTTCACCGAAATAACTTCTGTGATAGGCACTTATCAGCAACTCACAACTCGCTTTGCTGGCGCTGTAAACGTCTTTGCCGCCCAAGTGGTCGGTTTCGCGATACCCATAATACCATTCGCGATTTTCATATACCTTGTCGGTAGTAATAAAAACGGCTGTAGTAGCGTGGGAGGAAAGCCGCAATGCTTCTAATAGGTTTACGGTAGAATTTATGTTGTTATGTATAGTGACCGATGGCTCCTTGAATGCCTGTGTAACTAAAGGTTGGGCAGCTATATGAAAAATAAAATCCGGTTTTATTTCTTCAATAGCTTTTCGGGTTAATGATAAATCGGTGAGGTCAAATTCGCGCAGGTCAACATGAGTCTTTATCCCGAAACTATCCAAATTGTTGAAGGCAGATTGGCTAAGCGAGATGCCCGCGAGAGAAGCATTCAACTTATTAAGCCAAAGCGCCAGCCAGCTTCCCTTAAACCCCGAGATGCCTGTTATAAGGACTTTTTTGTTTGTAAATACACCTCCAAACATGTGGTAAAGAAAAGCTTTTAATGGTTGTCAAAAAAATCTACCGCGGTATTTGCATACAGATACTGTCCAGTTCATAAACCCCGAACCTTTTGGTAGCCGTCCAATCATTATCAGAAAGGTTCAGGAATCCGTTGGGATTACACTCAGCATGGCGGAGAATATACAGGGGAGCGGGTAATTGTTGCAAAGGGGGATACTTGTACAGTAGGTGGGGATAATACAAATCCCGATCCTTTAATAAGGGCCCCTGGCACCAGTAATACTCTGCAAATTCTGCTTCGTACGTTGGAAACAGGTTGCGGTTCATAAAAAAAGGTTCAGCCTCCTTAGCCATGCAAATAATAGAAGCATTACTGAGTGAATGGTCTCCCGCAAGGGATTTTAGTTCTGCATAAGAGGCCTTGGCTTTTTCTTCAACTGCAGGCTTGTACCAAAGCTTGTTTAACGGGCTTGTGTATTCAAGTAAGAGTAAACCGATAAGCAAAACGGCAAATGCAGTGCCGGTGACTCTGCTTTTTAGCGTTGACAAGTGCGTGTAAGCATTGGTAATAAATATTGCATTCAGTATAAGGGCGTCGCAAAAATAAACGGGGGCAGAACCCCATTTAAGGCAGCTGAAAAAGCCGAAAACCAATGAGGCGGATGCGAGCAGGCCTAAGGCAAACAGGGGTTTCCTCTCGTGAGAAAGGTCTTGGCGAAGCGCAAACAGCGTGGATGCGCTAAGCGCTAGGATCAAAATATACTGCCATGTAAACGAAAGAAGTTTTTCGAAATAGTAGAAATTAACGCCCTGGCTTAGCCCTCTGATAATATTCTCTGTAAAAACCGCACCGTAAACAAAGTGAAAGGCTAGTGCGCCGAAAAGAACCAAGGCAAGTGTTAGTAATGTAAAGCGCCAAGTTGATGCGCGATTTACTATAAAAAGGTATAGCCCAAATAAGGGCAGAAAAACCAGGCTATCCTGTTTGGTGAATATTGCGAGCGCAAGCAAGAGGGCTGCCACTACGGCGTTTTTAGTGCGGCCGCTGCCTATAAGTACAATGGTGTAAAAGGATGCAATAACCAAAAGAGTCTTAAGGGAGTCGGGGCGGAGTGCGTAGTTATGGGGGTAGAATACTAAAAACGTAAGTAATGCTGCTACAGCAGATAGGTTTTTCTCCTGCTTAAATCCTGTTTTCAGCAATTTATAAATGATTACACTGGTTGCAAGGTTATAGCATAAAGAGAGTACTCTGCCTAAAACAAAAATAAGGTGTGGGTTGCTGTTGCCTCCGAACAATTTTATGAGGGTTCCAAGAATAATTGGATTTAGGGGCCCGTATTGATTAATAAAATACGGAGGCGTGTTGGGTTTTATGTATAGTGGTAAGCCTGCCGAAAAACGCTGTGCGTAGTAGGCAAATATTTCCTCTACCCCGCCCAGGTTGGTTTGGTAGGAAAAAACCAGTAACTGTCGATTTACTAACACAACTACTGCGAATACAAATAAACCAGCAGCAAAAAACCTTTTCCACCGGGTTTGCGGAGAATCCATACTCAAGTTTACTGATTTCTTTCAGCAAAACCCCCTGAATTGTTCAGGTAACTAAACAGCCGTTCTGCATAAGCACTATTAGCCTTACCATTAGGATGGTTATCGTAGGGCTGAAGGTTAAAGCTCCTGTCCTTCAAATCTACGGATATATCTACGGTTAAAATGCCCTCTTTGTTGAGCTTTCTCAACATGGTTTTAGTTGCCTCGTCGCCGGTAATACCGGTCACTATCAGCCGCGCTCCATTTTCGTTGCATAGTTGACTAATTGAAAGCAGGACCCTAAAACTTGCCTCAGTTTCGTTCTTTCCTTTATCTGCGCCCTTTTCAAGAGCCTCATTCAATATATTACACAAGGCGGAAAAACGGGTAAAGGGAATTCCCGGCTTAAAATCAGCGGCTGTTATATAGCGAAGCTGCCAGGTGCTATCATCATCGCATATGGCATACGGCAGTTGAACATGCTTATTGTCTTTGCTGTCTCTTTTATCAACTAAAAGGGTGGTCCACATTTTTCGCCAAGGTCTTGTCATGGCATTCCTCTGATCATGAAAAGAAGAATAATTGACAACAACCACCTGTGGCCTAAGGCCCTTTGCATAATTTCTTTTTAAAACCAGATACGACTGAACTGTGCTGCCCGCTCCAATGCCATAGTTTTTTACTTCAACGTGCGGCAGCAGATGCTGCAATTTCCAGGCCATAGTGGCAGTGTCGTCCAACGCATGCCCAAAGGTTATGGAGCAACCAAACAGATGCATTTTCAGAGAGTCTTCTTTATGGCTTTCTGTTGCGGTTATCCGGAATGAATCATCATCAATGGTAGAATAAAATTCAAGGCCGTTTATGGAGCAGTTGTATTTGCCGGGCAGGAATTTGAAACCAAGATAATCGTCGTTTACCACCTGTTTTTTAGCGCAGTCGAAAGAGGGAATGTTAAGGCCTTTATCAGGAGAGTAGCCCATCAACCTTAGCAGGGCCTCGGCCAACAATAAGGCGACAACCGCACCGGCCATAAAAACTAGGGCCGCAACACTTCTTATCAAACCTTTTGATCTCATACTCTTCAATCGGGCATGGTTCACCGGGTAGCTTGTATAGCTTCCATTACCTCAGTTAGGGTAACGGGGGTATTTACAAGTGGTGAAAAAACTTCGGAGGCCGTAGTAGTAGGAGGCCGCATAACGGAGTCCTCGCGCAGGTTTTTATAATAATAGGTAAAATCGTCTGAAGGATGGTGAACTTCAAGCCCTGAAAGCTCATCCTTTTGAAAATAAATATGCAGCGGCGCCGCCACAGGAATAATGCTTGACTGCAAAACAGCGCGCGTGCCGTTACCGGTGTTAGCGGGCGACCCATGTATGGTGTTATGATAAAACAACAGGGCCTCTCCTGCCTTCATGGCGTAATTGGTCATGTATGGCCTGAGTTCCGGTAGTATAGAAATATAATTGGGGAATAAATAGCCTGCTCCGCGGATTTTACGGTTGATGTGGTGACTCTTCTTGATAATCCCCATGGCGCCATTGTTTTGGTCAACATCCTGAAGAGGAACCCACATGTTGAATGAAACAAATTTCGCTTCATCAACGATGCTCCAATCTTGGTGAATCGGGAAGGTGGTGTCATGCCCCTTTCGCTTTACAATAAACTGGTGACTGATGGCACGATAGCTTTTAAATATCCGGTTGTAAGCTGAAGTCAAAAGATGGTTGAGCTCGTTTTTAATTCGGAGTTTGTAGTCTATATCGTTACACCAAATAGTCATATGGATGCCGTCGAACATAGCGGGCGGGTCATTATCTCCGTGCAAATTGCGATAAAAATTCTGTATTGCCTTCAGCTCTTCAGGCAATAAAAAAGGCGTTTTTACAACACCCTCTTCGCATAGGGCTTTCTCTATATTCTCATCTATTATTAATCCGCTGTTCATAGTTTGAATTGTGCCACCTGCAACAAATGTTGACCGGTTTAGAGCCGAAATTAACCCTAAAGTGGCTAACTGTTTAATAAAGCAGCCTGATATATATCACGCAGATGACAGACCGCTCCTTGCAATACCTTTGTGGATTCGATTTTTAACTATGCCGCATTAGCCTTAAGTTGCGCGTAGCAAAGCAGAGACGATTATTAAAAAGCTGGTCGAAATATTTTATGGTTTGCGGCTTCCTGACCCGTTCAGGTATAAGCTGCCAATAGTTATGTCTGTGCCTTATTTGTTTGTTGCACTGGAGAAGCCGGACTTTAACAGGTCGACGTTTCTTCTATTGTTGGCGGCAACCACCGCAACAGGCTTTGCTGCTTTTGGCTATTTAACAAACGACTGGAGCGACATGAAGAAGGATGCTTTGGCAGGTAAAAAAAACATGCTCTCCTCTTTGGGATTTGTTACCCGGGCTTTGCTGCTTACATTGGCTTTGATATTTGCCATTGGGCCATGGTATTATCTGCCCTACAATATTTATTCCGTAATAATGTTTATCGGGGAAGTATCTCTCTTTCTCTTGTACGCCTTTCCGCCTTTCAGATTAAAGGAAAAGGGGGTTGCGGGAATTTTAGCAGACGCCTTATATGCCCACGCTGTTCCCGCATTGTTCGCCGGGTATACCTTTGCATTGGCCATAACTCCTTTTTCATTATTATATCCTTTGCTTACTATTTTGTTTTTTTGGCAACTTATTATTGGCATCAGGAACATTCTTATACATCAGATAGAAGATATCGAAAACGATAAGTCTGGAGACAACAGAACTTTTGTGATAAAGGTCGGTGTTAATAGAGCTAAATGGCTCATAATTTATTGTTGTATCCCTTTTGAAGTGCTATTTCTCATCACGCTGTTAATATTTATGGCCTATTTATTGGGGTATGTCCTAACTCCGATGCTTGTGGTTTATTGGCTTCTGCTCCTGTATGTTAATCGCGCAGGGTTGAACAAAATTTTGGACTACAAGGATTTTGCCTACTTGGTATTGGATGACTTTTATATTGAGTGTTTACCCCTGTGTCTATTGACTTACATGGTAGTGCACAATTGTTTTTTTTTGATTCTTATCGCCATTCATTTGGCTATATTTCCTAAAAACATCCTGATACGAATTGGTTGTCTTATTTTCCCATTAAAAAAAACTAATTGAGGCGGCGCGTAGCAGTTTTCTCTTACAATACATTTAAGTATAGCGAAACCTTCATCCATAACCTGGTTGAAAGGTTGTCTTCAGAAGTACATTTGTTTCATAGCGGTGAGCTACCTTTGTATGTAGGGGAAGCTCAATTGGTGCCTGAAAAAGGATGGGGGAAAATAGTGTCCCTTTTTAAGGAGGGTATAGGAATTAGTATCACAGAGCAGCGATTAAGAGCTGTAGAAAAATACTTTAAGAGGAACAAAATACAGGCTGTATTAGCTAATTATGCTATCACCGCGTTTCCAATTATTGAAATCTGCAAAAGAAACAGAATTCCTTTGATCGTGCATTTCCACGGTTGGACCGCTTATCGAAAATCTATGCTAGAGAAACATTGCGAGGATTATAAAAAATTGTTTAGCGAAGCTTCCGCTGTGATTTGTGTTTCAGAAGACATGCGCAAACAATTACTTAGCTTAGGCGCAAGGGATAGTCGTTTATATAAGGTTGTATATGGGTATAATCCCGATTTGTTTAAATATAGCGATCACAGAAATAACTCGAATATTTTTTTATATGTTGGCAGATTCTCAGACACCAAAAATCCCCATCTTGTAATTTTGGCATTTGAAAAGATTCTCGCCACAGTTCCAGACGCAAGACTTATAATGGCAGGGGGGCAAGAGTCCTTATTGAGCGCATGTGTGAATCTTACAAAAGCGCTAAGGATTGAAAATACTGTGGATTTTATTGGTATTCAAAAACCTGCAGCAATTGCTGAATTGATGAAAACATCAGTAGCACTAATACAGCATTCAGCAGAAACAATTGAGGGTGAAAAGGAGGGAACCCCTGTTACCATTATTGAGGCTATGGCTAGTGGACTTCCTGTAATAGCAACTAACCACGGCGGTATTAATGATATAATTTTAGACGGAGAAAATGGTCTTTTAGTAGATGAATATGACATCAATAAGATGGCTGCAAAAATGATAGAATTGGCGACTAATCGTGATTTAGTTAGCCAAATCGGTCTTAAGGCTTCCAACTATGCATATCGACATTTGAGCATGGAACAATATCTCACTAGTATTCAACAAATTATTGAAAAGGTTTAGTCAACAGCTTTGTTTATCTTTATATAGTACAACCCAATTGTTATCAGGTTTAGAACTGGTTCGCACAACAAACCAATATTTTGGCATTATAGCTTCAACACTGTTAATATGGGTGCTAAATACTTGTGCTTATGGCCTTTTAGTTTTTAGCTGTAGTTTGCCGACGGAACTACAAACTCCTGCGGCCGCAGTGCTGGCAACCTTGGCCAGTGCAGTTTCACACGCAATTCCATCAACAGCTTCAGGGTTGGGAGTGTTTAATTACAGCGTAGTAATTGCTTTGGAGTCATATACAAAATTAACTTTAGGAGAAACAGAAAACCATTCAGCCGCAATAGTTTTATGTTCCTTAATAGTGTATTTGGCAGCTATTATACCTGATATTGTTGTTGGAGGTTATTTTTACTTAAGAAAAGGGGGGGGAATGATTATAGCGAGACGTAGACTTTATCAATTAAGCATTTCAATTCTTGCTTTACTATTAACCTTGGCAACGGCAGAAAAAATTTTGCGAGACAAGGGCGCAGTACCGGGTACACTTACTGGTCGCATATTATTTATTTCCGACAGCTCTCTGCATCTTAATGCCTGCTATTTAGCAGACTCCAACGGAATCATGAAATTCAGCCCCCATGCTACGAAAACAATAAATGATATTGTCAGTAGCAACATTCGCGAACATACACTTAAAACTTCCGCGAATATTAAGGAGCTTTATAAAGAGGATTTTATTCAAGCATACTGCGATAGAAATTCAAACCCCGAGTTCACTTTTTGGAGAGATTCTGTATCACTTTTACTTCAAAAGGACTCCTCCCTATCCCCGTTAGTTTATTATGCCAGCCACCCTATAAATGCTGATGGCTTCAGAAGCATTCCGTTTCAAGCTAACGTTAAGAACAAAAAGAAGATTCTATTAATTGGAGATTCGTTTACCTATGGCTTTAGTGCCGTGCCTATCACTTATTCGTTTTATGACCAGCTTTTGATTAAAGGCCACCTAGTATATAACACCGGAATTACATGTACAGATCCAGTTCAATATCTTACTGTAATACAAACATATATTACAAAGATAAAACCAGATATAATGGTGGTTTCGTTTTTTATGGGTAACGACATAATGATGCACAGACGAATTTCAAAGCCATTTCAATTTGCGGCTTATCCAATAAACAACATGTTTATCACTGCTAATCCTTATGGAGATTATTTATCTCCGCAGGACGCAAATTTGGTTATGAGATTAAACAATACAATTCCGAATCAGGATATTAGCTCTCTTAATCGATTTTTAGCCAAGACTGTTTTAGGGACAAGACTATGGATAGCCTTAAGCAAATTAGGCATATGTAATGTTAATGATAACGCCATTCAAAAATTCCAAAATCCAGCTTACAACAATGATAATCCCACAGAAATAACACGAGATGTTGTCAAAAAAATATTTCTTGAGGCGCAAACGCACCACGTAAAATTAATTTTTACAGTTATTCCTGACCATGCAGTAACAAATCCATGGAATCAAGCTTATAATGCCAAACAACTCTTTCAAGGTATTGATGTGGATTATGTGCCAGACAGCAGTGAATGGTTTAATCCATACCCCGATGGACACTTCAATAATTACGGTCATAAGAGCTACGCAGACTGGCTTGAAGACAAAATTAAACGACTAGAGTAGTATTTTCAATAGTCACGTAGTGACGTTTTTCTAGTTGCTCGTATCTCTTTTAATAAAAAAACACCTAAGTACATTCCAATAGACTTATTTACTCTTGCATCCCAATGTAAGCCTTGGTCTTTTGAAAAACATCCAATATCGACAGAAGGAGCACAATCTACATATGAAAGGCCAGTCTCCTTGCAACATATTTCTAACCATTCACTTATTTTTTGGTATCTGAATTGCGCCTTTGCATCTTTAACTTCTAAAGGCGTAGGGATAAGCGCCAAATACAAACGTGTTCCGTGGGCAATACAGTCTTTTTGGGTTTGGGACAATATCCAAGGTGCTAGTTCATAGGAATTTGTAACTGCTTCGCTTTCGCACTTGAAAAAACGATCAACGACCAAATCAAGAAGCATTACACTCTTAAGTCTATAAGTGTACTGGCTTCGCAGAACATTATTATTATGTTTTGGTGAAATTAATTTCCAAGTTCCTTGTTCGGTTTTGACATATTTAGGTTTTACAAAAAATGAGTACTCGGTTGTTGCTCTTAAAAGATCATCTGTTATAATTGCGATAACCTTATTTTTTGAGGAATGTTTATCTTGGTGGCTTTGCTTTAAGTTAAGAGAAATCTGATCCAACCCATACCCAGGAACGCCGCAATTTTCCACATTTTCTTTAATTGTCTTCTGAATAAAGTAGGGTATAGTCTCTTTATCGCCAACCTCTTCGCCAAACGTAAAAGAGTCACCGAAGATGGATACCTCCGGTTTGTTAATAGAATCTTCAAAAGGATGAACTCTTCTTTTTGCAACAATCAATAAGTTCTTTTGCCCAAAGTAATTATTCGATTGATATTCAACTAAATTGTTCCATCCCAACAATGAATCATATTCAATATATTCATGATTTGTTGGATAGGAGTGGCATTCATTTGCCCAGTTTACTTTTTCAGTAAAGCAATCACCTCGGAAAATTAACTTTCGCAGGTCGGCATTCCAGCAAACAATTCGAACTAAAGCCTCTGTAAGAATTAAACAAAATAAAAAAGCAATAATATTTTTACTCCAAATCCTACGCATTTCACATCCTATTAGTAGTCCTTAAAAAGGTCTCAATTTCCTTTCCAATAATGTTATTTAGTTGCGGCGAATAATGACAGTTAAAGTGCTCTTCAGGCACTTTTTCCTTCATAAGGAAAGTATGCATTGCTGCCGTGGGATCTAATACCAGTGCCTGTTTCTTCAGCGAAATTGAATCCAACAATGGGTGCCATGAGCGATTATCTATACACTCCTCTTTCCAGGGCATATAAACCAATACTAAAGGAGCATTTATGCTATCGCACAAATAACTTATGCGTTCAACAATCTTAAAACACAATTGATTCGTGTAATCATCAAAGTCTTGGGTGGTTTTGACGCTAATCAGTGCGGCTAATAAAGAAATTGATTTAATCCGCGGTATGTTCAGCAATTTTTCAGGCTTTATCACCGGCGTTCCTTTTAGCGTTAACGGTCCATTAGCGGCTTCAAAGTAAGGCTTCGCATAATCTTTAAACCACATTCTATTTCGGTTCATATCATCATTAAGAAAACCCATAACCACCACATCGGGTTTATATTTTAGCCCCTCGTTTTCTAATCGTAATAGTGCCTGATCCTGCCCGTAACCATGCACCGCAAGGTTTATTACCTCAGCGCTATCCAGTGCCAATCCCAAATAGTAAGGAAAAGTTTCTGTGTCATTCACACATTCACCAAACGTAAAAGAATCGCCAATTGCTAATATTCTCAGTTTTTTACTCTTGATTATGCTATGCTCTTCAACTCCCCTCACGCCCTTCGAGTTGCTACTTACCTTCCAACCGCCGGCATCAACATTCCTTAAGTTTTCTTTAAGGGTCCAACCCAGTAAAGGATCATATTTATCTATACCATAACCGGTTAGAGTAACCTGCGGCGTTTCATGGTTTTCTAACCACTTTTCTTTATACCATAATGATGAATTGGGATAATCATTCCCCAGGTGCAACCATTTACGCGAAACAAATTCAAATACGCTTAGGGAAAAGATAAGCGCAAACAGAAAAACCAAAATGTTCTTATATACTGCCTTGCTGCGCGACATGCTTTATCAAGTTAAAGTGCGGTTAAAATATATCCCTGCCTTGGGTTATAATTGTCCCGGAAAACAATTGTGATACATAAAAAATATGAGTCAATCGCCACCTTACTTGTCAGTAGTAGTTGCCGCCCGTAACGACAACTATGGTGGTGATTTTGAACTACGCTTACAAAACTGTATTAATTGGTTTAGTTATTACGCTGTAAAGTACAAACTGCCGGCCGAATTTATTGTAGTTAACTATAACCCCGTAATTGACCGGCCTCCGCTAAATGAAAGCATCAAATTTCCACCCTCATCCAATGTTCTTTTTAGGCTAATCACCGTTCCTAACCATTTTCACGAAGGTATTTCAAATCCTGCTGTTAGAAAAAAAGTGCCGCTATATGAATATGTGGCTAAAAATATAGGAATAAGAAGGGCTAAAGGCCAATATATTCTGTCAGCCAATCCCGATATATTAATAGACCCGGCGATTATAAAGTTTATTGCTGGTAAAAAGTTAAAGGCTGACTTTTACTACCGGGCTAACCGCTGCGACTATAAAAACGACCTTAAATTAGTTAACCCGGCTACCGACCTGCCTACAGTGCGTAGCAAAGTGTTCCGCATATTTAAAAAGGGCTTTATGTGGCCACTGCAAATGGGTACCTTTTGGCCCTTTCAGCTTTGGTCGCTTGAACGGAAAAACCGGAAAAAACTGAATTATGAGTTTTGGCTGTTAGAGAATGAGAAATGGGCTAACGAAAAGCTTATTCCCGTTACCTACGATAATATGTCGTTTAAATTTCACAGTAATTGCAGCGGAGACTTTATGCTTATGCACCGCAACGCGTGGTTTAATCTCCATGGCCACCCTGAAAACACCTATCTTTCAATGCATACCGATGCTATAGCGGTGGCAATGGCATTTTACAGTGGTTTAAAGGAACATGTTTTTTTTGAGCCCGTTTATCACCAGGATCATGAAAGAAGATTTGTAGCCGACAACAATCAGCCCGATATCTTTGCTATGTTCAGGAAGTTTGAAGACGACAGCAGGCAAATGGAAAAGGAAGGCAAACCAATTATTTATAACAATGAAGACTGGGGTTTTGCCTCAGAAGTGTTTACTGAAACCGTGTTTTAGCCAATGAATCCCTATATCAGCATTATTGTAAGTTCAAGAAATGACAATCACGGCGGCGATATGGATAAGCGGCAGCGCATTTTTATCCGCGGGCTTATTGATCAGGCTAATCGCTACAAACTGCCTATAGAGCTTGTTGTTGTGGAGTGGAACCCCCCTCAAGGGAAACCGTACTTGCATGAAATTCTTCCCAAACCTGTAGAAGGAGATTTCCTTTCGTTAAGGTATATTGTTGTTCCCGGCGAAATACATCAGCAATATCGTTTTGCTCACACTATGCCTTTGTACCAAATGATTGCCAAAAACGTTGGCATCCGAAGGGCCTCTGCTGATTTTATTTTGTGCTCAAACGTTGATCTCCTTTTTTCAAATGAATTAATGGAGCTACTGGCTGCAAAAAATCTGGCCAAAAACTTTTTCTATAGAGCAAACAGATCCGATATCCCCGAACAGATAGATGAAAGCCTTTCAACACAGGAACAACTGGCCCGGGCCCGGACAAGCATTATGCGGCAACTTGGCAGAGATCCTGAATATTTATACCTGCTCAACTGGCCATCGTGGATTTATATTTTCTACAGCGTTGCCAGAACACTGAATTATTTAATGGGACGTTTAAGGAAAGCTACCGTAGATCCTGTAGACCTATTAATGATGAATCTTGACACCAACGCTTGCGGAGATTTTACATTAATGCATAAGGATGCGTGGATAGATATACAAGGATATCCCGAACTGGATTTGTATTCCATACATATTGATAGCATGGGTGTTATTGCTGCAGCTGCCCGCGGTTACCGGCAACATTTGTTTCCAACCAAAGCCTGCACATTTCATATAGATCATTACAATGGTTGGGAATCATTAAGCGCAATAGAAAAGATCAGCTTTATAAATAACCGCCCCGGTATTGGCTGGGATATTGTAAAAGAAGCCGGTAAAAAGATTATTGAGGAAAAGCGCAGATACGACTTCAATAAACCCGACTGGGGCTTTGCCAATCACCAATTCCAGGAGTTTGTTTTTAATCCCTTCTGAATAATTAACTTCGGCCAATTAACATGAAGATAGCTGTATTAGGAGTCGGCCGGCTGGGCCTGTGCTTTGCATTAAACCTGGAACAGGCAGGTTATGAAGTGTTGGGCGTTGACATTTCGGAAGAGTACGTCAACCGCCTGAATGATAAATCTTTAATTAGCTCCGAACCTCGTGTTTCAGAACTATTACGCCAAAGCAAAAACTTTAAAGCAACCACTCACATAGCTGAAGTGCTAACAGAAGGTTATAGCCTTTTGTTTATAATGGTTGCTACCCCTTCTATGGCTGATGGGTCATACGACCATTCACAAATTGAACGGGTAGCAGGGGCGCTTATTAACTCGGGTAAAAGAGAGCAACCCACACATGTGGTTATTGGTTGTACTGTTATGCCCGGCTATTGCACAAAACTTGCCGAACAGTTAGCGCCTTACAACTATACCGTAAGTTATAACCCCGAGTTTATTGCGCAGGGCAGCATTATTCATGATCAATTACATGCTGACCAGGTATTAATTGGTGAAGCTAACCGGGAAGCAGGTGACTTGATTGAAAGTATTTACAGGAAACTTTGTGTAAGCAAGCCGGCCATTTGCAGAATGGACCCTTTGAGTGCAGAGATAACCAAACTTGCTACCAACTGCTTTCTAACAATGAAAATATCCTTCGCTAATGCCATTGGCGACCTTGCAAAAACCGCTGGCGCCAACCAGGAAAAAGTTTTGGCTGCTATAGGTTCTGACTCCCGCATTGGCAGTAAATACCTGAATTACGGCTACGGCTTTGGTGGACCTTGCTTCCCCAGAGATAACCGAGCCTTACTACTTGCGGCTAAAGGCCTTGGAATGAACATGCCCCTTAGCGAAGCTACAGATAAGGTGAACAAGGAGCATCTTGACTTTCAGTTTAAGGAAATGCTACAGCTTAGCGATAAGGAGCCAATAGTATTTAACGGTGTGGCCTATAAAAAGGGAACTGTGATCCTGGAAGAATCACAACAGTTGGCATTAGCTATAAAATTGGCTCAGGCGGGTAGGCCTGTTCATATAATAGAGCAGCCCGCAGTAATTAATGAACTGAAAAGGGTGTACGGCAATTTGTTTACTTACGAGGAAGTATAACCACTAATGGGAACCACGCCGGCCATAATTGTTATTGCGTACAACCGCCCAAAGTGCCTGCAACGCTTGCTCGCCTCATTAGCTGATAGCATTTATCCTGGCGGCAATGTCCCTTTATTTATATGCATTGATAAAAGCGATACTCCCGGGGTAGAAGAAATTGCTCAAAAGTTTGACTGGCGGTTTGGCCACAAAGAAATAATAGCGCAACCACAGCGCCTTGGGCTTAAGGCCCACGTAATGGCCTGTGCCGAACTAAGTCAGAGTCATGGACCCGTAATACTGCTTGAGGATGACCTCCTCGTTTCTCCGCACTTTTACAATTATGCTCTATCTGCCCTAGCGCAGTTTAAAACAGATAATAAGATTTCAGGCATATCCCTTTATTCATACACCGTAACAGAAAACGAATTCAGGCCCTTCTACCCTGTTAACGATGGTAGTAGTACCTACTTTATGCAATTGCCCTCCAGTTGGGGGCAACTATTTACTGCTGAACAATGGAAGGACTTTAGCAACTGGTATAAAAACGAAAGAAAACAGGAGAATGAAACTATTCTTCCCGATTATGTAAAACGCTGGTCGCAAAGTTCATGGAAAAAGCACTTTGTGCACTATATGATTGAACGCGATAAGTTTTTTGTATTTCCGCGCCAATCCTACACTACCAATTTTAGCGAAGAAGGTGAAAATGCCGTACACCCCGGGCTGTATCAGGTGCCTCTGGCGGAACAATTTACTGCTTCTGCCTTAGCCCCTTTTCATAAATCCGGCGCTGTTTACGATTCAAGTTTCGAATTGCTGCCTTCTCTTATCACTAGTAAAACCGGTTTGTTTGAAGACTATGATTATGAGGTAGATTTATTAGGCACTAAAAACCTGCATCAAATTGAGAAGCCGTTTCTTCTTTCTTCTAAAATTTGCAATAATCCTTTAAAATCCTTCGGCAACACCCTTGCTGCACCACATCAAAATATAATCTACGGCTTACCCGGAAATTTTTTCCATTTCGGTAAAACTGAAGATTTCGTAAATGAAACTCCCCCGTTTAGCGCTTATCATGTTTCAGTAACTGCGGTAAAAGAAAAGTTTCTTGACCGGGAGTTAACCGAATTGGCCGACCAAAAAGCACATTCCCTCTTTGATGAATGGTGTTCTGAATTTTTAGATTTCCATAAACTGAACACAGAAAGCCCGTTTATTCAGGTATTGCTTATAGCATCTGATAACGAAGCCGAAACCGCTGAAACTATTCAATCTGTTCATAAGCAACAGTACGCTGCCTCGCAGTATCATATAGCCGTTTTTTCGCGGAGTATAAATAATTGGGGCGCCAACACAACCAACTTCGGCCACAACACAGCCGATGAACTGTTCCATAATTTTAGAAATGCTATTGCCCATAGTAAGGGGCAATATTTTGTAATAGCTAAAAGCGGCGATGTGTTTTTTGAAAAAAGCTTTAGCGAGGTAAATCATATTTTCAGAAAGTATCCTGACATTAACTGGCTTACCGGCATACAAACATTGCGCAGCAATAAAGGTTTTAATGTAATAAGCGGCACAACGCCCGCAAGGCGGTGGAACCGGCACATTTTTGAAAGAAACCTGTACAAGAATGCAGGCCGCAGCCTTTCCCCTGCAAGTACCTTTTGGAAAAAATATCTGTGGGACATAGCATCTCCTTCCCTGGCGCTGGTTTCGGCCAAAAGCTTTTTCGATGACCTTTGGCTGGCCTTTTTTAAGGTACAGGAACTTTACACCTGCGATGTTTACCTTTCTTCCACCCGCAATTTTAACCCTGAAAGAACACCTGCTTTTGATAAAAGTATAACCGCTGAATTGGTGGAAGATGGAGTCTTTAATAAAATGCAGGAGTTTCTTTTCGTTAATAACGTACCTTACCTTCGGGCATATTACAAGTCAAAAAACTATCTGCCGCCTGTGGTGCGTTACGACCACAAGAGCAAATCTTATTTCTTAAGCGATTATTAATGCAGTCTCTTCCTAAAATAACTATAGTAACTGTTTGCCTTAACAGCAGTGCGTATATTGAAGACTGCATCAAATCTGTTATTGAACAGGCTTATCCTAATCTGGAGTATATTATTGCAGATGGGGGTAGCACTGATGGTACGCTGGCCATCATTGAAAAGTATCAATCGCATTTTGCTAAAATTATTACCGGCCCTGATGGCGGTCCGGCAAATGCACTCAATAATGCCTTTGCTTATTCAAGCGGTGAAATTATGGGGTGGCTTAACTCTGATGACAAACTGCACAGCCAATCACTTTTTGCCATGGCCGAGATATTCAATTCCGTTCAGGCGGCCGAATGGATAATGGGTTACCCCAGCTGGCTAACCCCCGATGGTAATTTTGTAGATGAGATTTATTATAAAAGCAACAGGTTTTATTATTCGCCTAGCTACATAAGCAACAACTTTCATTTAAAATTTGCCCGCTGGAGCAAATGGCGTTTTGCTATGGGCGACTTTAGTGCAATACAACAGGAGAGCGTTTTTTGGCGCCGAAGTCTTTGGGAGAGGGCCGGTGGCCGGTTAAACGAAAACACTATTGCTTACGACCTGGAACTTTGGACCCGTTTTTTTGAGTATACAGAACTTTACACTACCAACGTTTTACTTGGCGGCTTTCGCATTCATGGCAAACAGCTTTCCATAATACACGAACAAAAATACTATACCGAATCGGAAGCCCTCATTACACTTTTTAAAAGACGGCAACTGAAAAACAGCTTACTATGTAAGCTAAAGTTATCCCTCGCCCGGATCACGAAAGTGTTTTACTATTATAATATACCGCTCTTAAGTCGCATTTATATAAAACTATTAAAACTTCCAGCTTATCTTGTTTTTGATTTAAAAAAGAGAAAATTTGAAATCAATGATGAAATGTAGTAAGAATTCGATAGCTGTTTTTAAAGGGGAAACATTGTTTACGGGAGCCGCTAACCTACTTCCATTTTTAATCTTTTTGTTTAGTTTTCTGTTGTTTTTTAATACGATTTTTAACGGATATAACTTAGATGACGAATTAGTAACGATAAATCACCCACTTACTTCACAGGGGCTTAGTGATGTAAAAAGAATTTTCACTTCTCCCTTTTATAGCGACAACTTCGGATATAATTACGACTATCGTCCTATGACGCTTCTTTCTTTTGCGATTGAGAACCAATTTTTTGGTGATAGTCCAAAAATCAGTCATTTTTTTAATATAATATTATTTTCTTTTATATGTGTATTACTTTATTTGTGTCTTAAGAAATTGTTCTATTCTGCTAAAGCACCCTTATCACTAGTTACAGTTTTGCTGTATGCTTCCCACCCTATACATACCGAGGTTGTTGCAAGCATCAAAGGAAGAGATGAATTGCTCTCTTTGTTTTTTTCGCTATTAAGTTTGTATTGGTTTATCAAGTATGTTAACAATTCGTTTACTAAAGCATTTTTAGTAGGCAGCTTGCTTTTTTTACTTTCACTACTGTCCAAGATTAGCTGCCTTTCTTTTTCAATCGCAATTCCCATTACATTGCTGCTATTAAATAAGTGTTCCAATCGGAAGCACTTGCTGATTATTAGTGCCTTTCTCTCAATTTTGGCAATGTTCCTCGTAAACCTAAACTTACCTCTGAAAGCACTATTTATCACGGCCTCTATGGCCACAGTAAGTGTAGTTCATTTTATCTGCAAACATATCCAATCAAAGTCGTTCGAAGGCTTTCAAGCAGTTTCCAATAAATTATCGGCTTTTAATCAAGTCGCCAAGGACATAAACAAGGGTGCAAATTTTACAAAATTACAAAAATCAGGCTTTATCCATTTTTGGTTATTTAATATTTGTATAACACTCATATTTATTGCGCCATACCTTCTTTCTAGGAATGACTTAATGATAGGAAACATCCTGTTTCTTATTTCCTTAGTATACGCTCTGTTTTTAGCTTCAGGTTGGAGGCAGGTTTTTTTGCTGGCGGTCTGTCTCGGCGTTTCTTTATACTCATTCATAGTAACAGATATTTATTTTAACTTTTCACTTGCTCTCGCAATTTTTGCCGCTGTTTTCAATTTTCTTCTATATCCTCAAAAGAAAGGATTCTATATATTTTTTATTATATTAATACTGGCTAGCTTTGAATATGCAGCCTTTCATTCGTTTCAGTTTGTTTTTCCATTAGTTTTCTTAATAGGTATTGTTATTCCAAAACTTCGTTTTGTTTATAAATATGGAAGATGGGTAATAGCTATAATTCCTGTGTTAAGTATCCTTTCCTTTCCTTTTACTGGTTCATTGGAAAACGTGCCTGCGATAGTCATTATTTGCTGTTTTATTTTAACTTCGCGGCTATACGACCTTGGCTATTCAAGAAGAAATATTAACTTTTTCTTTTTTGCCATCTTCGCTTTAATTATCTTAAGCGAATCATTATACATATCTGTACAAGGCCGTGAAAGTGTTGCGGAAAAAGTGTATTTCAATACTTCTAGATATATAGATCCCAATACTATAGTTTTAGCTACAAATGTCATTACCACAGACGCGAAGGATGTTGCTTTAGCGCTTAATAAAACGGGGACAAAACCAGTTACTGGCTTTATTTATAATCGTCCGTTGGACTTTGTTGAAGCTCCTGTCCAGATTTCATCAAAATTTAGTGTCCGTTTTGCAACAGGACTTGATATCCTGTTTAGATATTTTAAGCTACTATGGGTTCCTCATCCATTATGTTATTATTATGGATACAAAATTATTGATGTCAAGTACTTTAATAGTGCAACTGTAATCATAAGTCTTATTCTTCATTTGCTTATCGCTATTACAGGCGTTTTATCAATCAAAAAAAATCCAGTCATCTCCTGGGCTATTGGGTTTTATCTAATTACAATAGCTCCATTCAGCAATATTCTTCAAACAATACCTGGTGGCTTAGGCGAGCGTTACCTTGTCGTTCCGTCCATAGGATTCTGTGTGATAATTGCTTGGTGTGTGGCTGTTGGGGTGCCGCGTATATTAAAGAGAGTATTTACCTCAACCAACTTGATATCCTCTTTAATTATTGTTAGCGTTATTCTTCTTTACTCATTTGCAACAATAATTCGTAACTTTCAATGGAAAGATAAGCTTACACTAATGCGACATGACATTGTTAATATTAACAATTCTGCTCAAGCTCATAATCTACTTGCATTTGCGTTAATGGCCAAAAGTATAGAGATTAAAGTATCACGCCAAGAACAAGTTGCCCTACAACAAGAGGCAATTCAACATTTCAGAAAAGCCCTGGATATTTATCCTAAGTTTTTTAATGTGGCTTTTGACTTAGGAAGGGCATACGAGCAGTTAAACATGCCCGACAGTGCCGTTGTTGCCTATAAGAAAGCGCTGCAATTAAATCCAACATACTATCAAATTCATCTTAACCTTTCCAACCTATTAATTAATACCGGGCACCCGGTTGAGGCTATTCCGCTACTTGAAACATTTATTAAGAATAGTCCAGAAGAATATGTTGGTTACGAGAAATTGAGCTTCGCTTATTATCGCTTAGGCCGTTACTCAGAATCTATTGCAACAAACAAAATGGCCCTTATGGCATTGCCGAATGAGGCGGCAGCGTATATTAACATAGGACGGGTTTTTAAAGCAATGCAACAACCCGATAGCGCCAGATTATATTTAAACGAAGGACTAAAAATTGCTCCGGGAAATCCTGACGCTACTAATCTGCTTAACTCCTTAGGCAATAGCAGATAAGTGTAAAACATTAACCATAATCATAAATAAAAACAGCCGCCTGTATTCAGCGGCTGTTTTTATTATTAAGCATTTACATGAAGGGAGGTTATGGGTACTGTGCATAGTAAATATTGCCCCAGGCATAGCAGTGGTTGTTGGTGGCAATAGCTGCCGACAAGTCCAACACACCATACCAATCTCCTTGTGTAGCTGTGGTTGCGCTTCCGTTACCGTTGGTGTCACCACCATGGCTATCGTCGTGGTAGCTGGTAAAAATAACCCCCGGCAGGTCGTGTCCTTGAATTGTACTAAAGCCCTCTTTAATATCAATGCGGTTGTAGCCGGGTGAAGGCTGATCGCATACTTTAATGATAACGTTAGAAGACAAAATAAGCTTCAATCCATCACCTATACCAATAGAACCTGTAATTACGAAGGGCACTTCGTCCTCGGCCCAGCTAACGTCGGTTGTTGGCTCGTTAGGGTCGCCGGTAATAAATATGCCGTTTAACTGGTTTTTTTCTGAAGCATTATTGGGGTTGTGAAACGTATTGGAATTATCTACGCTTATGGCCGGGTTTAAAAACATTGGTTTAATACAACCATAAAAGGTGCTGTTTGTAATGCTGAATTGAGGGTCGTTGCAGCTAACCGCATCCACTACGCCATAACCATTGTAGGTGCTTTCGCCACCACAATAGGCAAAGGTGCAATGGTCAATTTTACCATAGTAGTACGAAAATTCCAGTGTTGGCTGACCGGTACCTACGTTTGGCCCCTCACCACCATACATAAAGTTACAGTAGCTAAAGCGGCAGTTATTGCTATTGATGATTATACCACCCCAATCACCACGTGCGGCGCTTGTAGCAGTTCCATCGCCGTTGTTATCACCGCCATTGCTGTCATCTTTATAAGAGGTAAAAACAATAGGCTTTGAGGCAGTTCCTTCAGCAAGAATGCGCCCTGAATTACTTACAATTATGGAGTTGTCGCCAACAATATCCTTAAACTTTACAATGGCGCCCGGTTGAATGGTAAGGGTGCTTGTAACGCTTATCTGGTTTACGCTTATAACGTATACATGGCAATCTTCCCAAGTGGTTGGCGTGGTTACGTCATTGCCTACTTCTACCACTGTCGGTGTGCAATCCTGCGGTGTTTCATCTTTTTTGCATGAAGAAACAAGAGCGCCTAAAATGAAAACAAGTACATACAACTTTCGCATAACGTAATTTTTGTCGAATATATTCAGAATGTCATAATATTAAAACAAGCAACCTCCCATGTTTTGAGATGCTGCTTGTTTAAGGGGAGATGTAAAAGGTTTTATTTCTGTGCCAATGCTTCTGGAGCTTTTTTCACGTCTTCAGGCACATCGGCAGTAAGGGTATTCAGGAATGTTACAATAGAGGCGATTTGCGCCTCACTTAAATCTTTATTAAGCTGGGTTTTACCCATTATGCGTACCGCTTCTTTTAAATCAGTTACACTGCCATCGTGAAAATACGGTTGGGTTTTAGCCACATTACGCATACCGGGCACTTTAAAAATGTCCTTATCCGATGCCTGTTTGGTTAAATCCATTTTGCCGTTGTCAGTGCCTTTGCTGTTTGTCAATGCACGGTAGTCGCCATACAAACCAAATTTCTGAAACATGGTGCCGCCAAGGTTGCTACCTATGTGGCATTGATTGCAGCCCACAGTAATAAATTGTTTTAATCCTGCACGCTCATCAGCATTTAAAGCCTGTATATCACCACCAAGGTATTTGTCAAAGGCTGAAGGGGTAATTAGTGTCCTTTCAAAAGCGCCTATGGCATTTTCCATATTAGCATAAGTAAGGGCATCTTTATCATCCGGAAAAGCTGCTTTAAACATCTCCTTGTATTCAGCTATGCCCTTCAGTTTATTTACCACAAAGTCTTTGCTTGGCATTGCCATTTCTGCAGGGTTTAACACCGGCATACCGGCTTGCTCTTCAACATCTTTTGCACGGCCATCCCAAAACTGAAAATCGTGTGTGGCGGCATTTAATACCGTTGGGGAGTTACGCGCGCCGAATTTGCCTGCATCACCTTTGCTGGTTGGTAGGTTATCTACACCAAAGGTGTTAAGGTTGTGGCAGCTGTTGCAGCTGTTGTTGCCTGTTTTACTTAAGCGTGTATCGTAGTAAAGCATTTTACCCAAGGCAATTTTCTCAGGCGTTAACTTGTTCTCTGCTTTTTCTGCAGTGGCAGGCAGGGGCTTAAACATAGCCTGCGCATTTTCCAATAATTCTTTGTCTTCAGGTGATACGGCTGCTGCTGCAGGTGTTTCCGTTTCTTTAGGTTGTTGGTTGTTACAGGCCGCAAACAATGCCAGTGCGGCAATTGGTAAATACATTAATCGTTTCATACTCCACGGGTTTGGTTCATTAAGAGATGAAACAAAATTAAAGCTATGCGTTACGGCGCAAAATGAGCGAAGTCAGTCAATTGGGCTTAATTGTTAATGTAACCGCAATCATATAACACTGCCTTCGGTAGCAAGTTGTTCAGCCGGCTTAAACTCTCGGGCGTAAAACCAAACGGCACATAAGGAGCTAAGCAAAAAGTACAGCGTAACTACAAACGAACCATACGGCATAAAAGCATTTAAACCAAACCACTCCCCGTTTAGCAGACAATAAGCAACCACTGCACCGGCAACGGCTAGCATCGCAACCAAACCATAGGCCTTCTTATCTAAAAAGGACGTAAAGCCGAATATGGCAGCCAGCAGAAAAACGCCGTTTATAAAAGCTTCGCGCTCTGTTATTTCGCCGAAACGATAAAACAGGAAACATAGCAGCAAAAACACAGCGCTTAGGTGCACAATGCTGAATGCACGCAACAGCTTGCTATAAACAGGGTCATATTTTTTTAACTCGTTCATATGGCTTATAGTAAACAAAGGGTAGCGTTCCTGCACATCAGCCGGGCGCCAGCCTGTTGGCATAAACCAAATGCGCAATTTATCGCGCCAGCTTTGCGTATGCCAGGCATCAAGTATCAAACTCCATAAATGCTTAAAATTTATAATATACGGATTCCAGGTTTGAGCAGGCCGGCGCATGCCATACACACAGGGTTCGCTGTCCAGTTCTTCCTGGTAGGTACCAAACAGCCTGTCCCAAACTATAAACACCTGGCTAAAGTTTTTATCCATGTAAAGGTCGTTCATGGCATGGTGCACCCTGTGGTGCGAGGGCGTTACTAAAACATACTCTACCCAACCCATTTTGCCTATGTAACGGGTATGGTACCAAAACTGGCTGAACAAATGAATAGGACCCACAATAGCCAGTACTTCAGGTGCAATACCAATTACAGCAAGCGGTATCATCATAAGTGTATACACATTGGTTAGCACGGCAATTTCCTGCCTTAGTGCACAGGGCAGGTTAAACTCTTCGCTGCTGTGATGCACAATGTGGTGGCTCCAGAAAAAGTTTACCCGGTGCTGAAAGCGGTGTGCCCAGTAGCCGGTAAAATCAATAAAGAAAAAGGTAATAACGTAAGGCCATGCGCTTTCCTTTGGCCACTGCCTTAAGTGCAAATGGCTTTGCAGCCAGCTATACGATACAATTACCAACGTTAAGCCCAGTGTGCTTTTTAAAATATTGGTCATGCCCGAGGTAAGGCTTGATACTGTATCCACCACCGGCTGATGTTCTCCCTTCTTCCACCATCCCCAAAACATTTCAATTAAAATCAGCAGCAGGAAAATGGGCATAGCCACCAACAGTATGTTTCCGTATGAATCCATTCGCGAAGCGTTTTGGTAAAATTGAGCATTCTTTAGGGGGCGTGCAACTAGCCGGAGGCAAGAGCCTAAAAACAAAAAACCCCGCCGTTAAGCAGGGTTTAATTTGTGGTTTGGGAGGGAATCGAACCCCCGACACAAGGATTTTCAGTCCTTTGCTCTACCAACTGAGCTACCAAACCGTTGAATTTGGGAGGGCAAAAGTAAAATTTAATGGCATTTCGCCAAACCTTTAGTTGATATTCAGAATTTTGATTTCGTAGCGCTTTTTGTCCTTATTGGTCAGTTTAGCATCCCGCAACCACGGATTCAGGATTTTTATGTGCTTATACTTAAGGTTATACTGCGCCGCAAAGTCAGCAATACTGCTTATAGAGCTATCCACTGTAACCGTTTTGTAGCTGTAAGGCTGGTATAAATCATCTGTTTTTACGTAAAAACCGGCCTTTTCAGGATTGCTGAAGATGATTTTCATGGCAATCATACGCGGCAGGTAACGGCTGGTTTCCTGGTTAAAAAACATGTCGTAATAGTTGTTGGTCTTTTGGTCGGCAACACGATCCTTCATACCGGCAAGGCCCAGATTATAGCTTGCTGCGGCAATGGTCCAGTTACCCAACTCATTTTTTGCCTGGTTAAAGTACTTGCAGGCCGCTACGGCGCTTTTTTCGTAGTCGTAGCGCTCATCTACTTCGCTATCTACCTGCAGGCCATAAATTTTAGCGGTTTCTTTTAATAGCTGCCACACGCCAACTGCACCGGCGGGGCTGGTTTCGTTTCGCAAATTGCTTTCAATAAGGGCCAGGTATTTAAAATCTGATGGCACCCCGTTAGCAGCCAATATCTTTTCAATATCGCCAAAATAGCGGTTGGCCATTTTCATATTCATAAGCGTGTTGCTATGCCAGTAAACCGCTACCTGCAATTCGCGCTCAATACGCTCGCGCACATCCTGGTCTTCCAAGGGTACACGCTCACCGGCAAAATACAAGTCGCCTTCTACAGCAACGGGGTAAGCCTTATCCGTACTGTCAATAGCAACCGACCACTTTATACCCGGGCACTCATTAGCTGTTGCTGTAAATATATTTACCTGCTTATCGTAATAATGCTTATACCGCTCTACCACTTTGGCCGAAATAAAACCCAGTGCCAGGCACACTACTGCAATAAGCGCTATCCTATACTTATTCTCCACCTTAATCAATTGCTTTTTTAAAAACAGGAACCATACTGCATGGCTCACCATACATAATAACGCGGGCAATGCCGCTTAATTGGGCGGTTAGCTGCACGTAGGCCGCCTCAGGCACCTTACGGTCGCCACAACCCTTAATAACTACGCGCTGGCCTTTAAACTGCTCCATATCCAGCTTGGCCAGGTTACGGTAAAGAAATATTTCCGTAGCATGTTCAGGAGTGCTGCAGGCTACATCTTTTGCGTAGGCGCTTACTTCAGCACTTAAAACCATATAGGCCCACATAGGCACAATTGCGTTAGTACTGCAATAAACAACTACGTACTTACCGGTGTATGTTTTCCAGTCGGTATTATTTACTACTTCGCGAAAGTCAGCTTCTTTAAGAATTAACCCCTTAAATAAGTAGTCCTTTAAATCAATAACCGCCACTTCTTCCTGTTTAGGGAAGTAGTCCTCTAAATCAACACTTATAATAGCCTTTTGGGCTACACGGTTTACAATCGGCTTAACGTCCATAAGGGTAAAGATACTGCTTTAAAAAAAATCAGCCCCGGACTTCATTATCAATCCGGGGCTGAACAATAGCTTTTATGTTTTTTTATTGGAAGTCTAAACGGTCGTCTTCAATCTTGGCAATTTTGCGGTGAACTTCCGCTGCACCCTGGGCCTTACCCATAAAACGCTGCTTTAATTGGAATACAGCCATCATAAGGTCAGTTGGTTTGGCCGGTTCAGTAACGGCAATGGTTTGCACTGCATAAGCACCGCTGCGGCCTTTTACAGGGCCTGATAACTTGCCTTGTGCAGTAGCTAAAGCCGTAGCAACTACAGTTGGTTCGTAAGCGCCGTTAACAGCAGGGTTAGCAAATGAAGCCTGTTGGGCCATCATAGCCGGCTTGCCGACTTTAGCACCTAAATCATCCGCTGAAGAACCTTTGGCATCCGTAATTTTCTTAGCCAGCATTTCGTATTTCTTCTCTAACAATACTTCAGGTTTAACCGCATCGCGCACGGCATCAACATCAGGTGTGCCCTTAGCGCGTATTACATCCAATAAAGCAACAATGTGCTTATCATTTAATACTATAGGAGTAGATACTTCCCCTTTCTTGGCATCAAACGCCCACTTAACCAGTTTGCGTGCGCTGCCTAAGCCGTATATGCTGTAATCTTCTTTGCGTACATTTTCTGCAGTGCGTAATTGCAGGTTAGCTTTCTTGGCAGCTTCAGCAAATTTCTCAGCGCTTTGGTTGTTACTGGCAAAGTTGCTGGCGGCAGAAGCAATGTCCTGCTGGGTTTGCTCACCAACGCTTATTTCTTCGCTTAAGTAAGTAGCTAACACGCCGGTTTTTGACGTCTTAACATCAGTTATTACAGCAATAATCCAGCTATTCAGTTGCTCGTCAACAAAACGTAAAGGACGGCCTCTTTCTGAACGGTAGAAGATAACATCGTTTGCCATTTTAGGCTTCTCATCCAAACGCACCCAACCGGCCTCACCGCCTGTCATACGGCCTAAAGTGTCATCGCTAAACAACATAACAGCGCTGTTAAAGTCAATTTTGTTGCTGTCTAACATCTTAAAGATGCTATCCATATAACGCATGCGTGCATATTGCTGTTCCTGTGTAGTTACACCGTTGAAAGAGATGCGGATTTCGCGCAGGCGAACAGAGTCTGCTATCTGCTTGCGGTCGCTTACTTTGGCAATCTTATACATGTTGCCTTCCAGGTAAGGGCCCACTAAGGTGCCAACAGGCTGGGTAAACAGGGTATCCTTAATTGGCGAAATCAATTTCTCTGATGAATAGTAAACTTCATCAAAAGGAGTTTGAGAGTAAAGCTTTACGAAAACGGAGTCATCAGAAACTGTTTTTTGTGCAGCAAATTCAGCACGACGCTCTTCAAGATTCTTAACGGTTTTAGCGCTATCAGCAGCAGAAGGCACAATCGGGAAAACTACGTATTGTACTTTACGGCTTTCTTCTTCCTGCTTAAACTTAGCAGGGTGCTCGTCAATGTATTTCTTTAAATCTTCATCAGTAACTTTAACGTCATTATCGTTAATCTCGTTATAAGGCAGGGCAACATATTGGAAATCTACAGTGCGGGCCTGGTCGTAGTAGCTCATTTCAGCCATCCAGCTTGGAGGTGTTAAGCCCTTGCTGATAATGGTTTCGTATTTGCTGCGGAACTGTTGTTGCTTCAGTTGTTTTTCAAAGTTGTTCCACTCGCGCTTTAAAGTGCCGGGTTCAACACCTTCAGGGTCCTGGTCTAAACGGCTAAGGTACATTTGTACCATCGTTTTATCAAACTGGCCTGTTTGAGGATTGCGGAAAGCCTGTGCACCTGAAATTTGTGGTGATACGTTATCGCCTGATACCAATTCTACCATTTCATCGGTAGTAACATTAATACCAACGTTATCGTACACTTTACCCATAACCATATCATCTACCATATCGGTCCAGGTGCGCATGCGCAAACCTTCGCGCATGTCATCAGTAAGCGATGCGCCACGTAATTGTGCTTCGTAGGCCTTTTCGTTTTCCGATACTTTCTTTTCAAAATCGTTATAGCCAATCTTTTCGCCGTTTACTTTACCGATGTAATCTTTACGGCCACGTAACACGCTAAACTGCGAGTTGGTTGCATCCATAATAAGGAAGCCCACAATTGAGGCGCCTATTATAAAAATCAGGAAACCGGTGTATTGACGGATTTTTCCAATAACTGCCATATAAAAGGTTATGTTTTAACTGTATGGGTTTACCCAATAGGCATACCCACCCCAAAAAGGGACGGCAAATAAAAAGAATTAGAGCGTAAAATGAAATAGAAGGGCAAAATACCCTGAAAATAGAGCCAAGAAGCCTGTTTTGTCTTATAATAGTATGTTTTTCAACAGTTTATGCATGTTTTACGGCTGATATTTAAGCCCCCTGCCCGTATTTATCGCTTATGGCATGCCTCTTTTTAGCTGCAAGCCAATAAAAAAGGGGGCTAAAGCCCCCTCTAAAACTTAATAGTGTATTACTGTTATTGTTTAGCAAAACGGCTGCGGCTTTGTTGTGTGCCTTGTGTGGCTTCAACTACATACATGCCGCTGCTAAGGCTGCTAACATCAAGCTTAAGGTAGTTGTCGCCAATGTCCGATGTGCGCTTAACGCTCATTAATTCCTTACCGCCTAAGTCATAAATACGAACCACAGTTTCATTGCTGTTAGCTGAAGTGTAGTCAATATTTAAAACACCGGTTGTTGGGCTGGGGTAAGCATTAAAGGCAAATGCATTCTTTACTTCGGCAATACCGCTTGGGGCATTGTAAAGTTCGTAGTAATAATAATTCTCCTGGGTGTTTTCCCATGCTCCTGAAGCCCAGTTTTGGTTGATGTAGTAATCCGTGTGGTTGTAAGAATTGTAGTCGTAATCTGCTCTGTCCGAATTTTCCCAGGCACCGGCAACCCAGGTTTGATAGGTTTCCAAATCGGGGTTGGTGGCAGCGTCATAAGTATATAAATAACGGTAGCTGTTTTCCCATGCGCCCGAAACCCAGTTTTGCGCAATGTATTCCGTAGTTTTGTTATTCGCATCATAGGTATACAAATAACGGTTCTGTTCAACCCATGCACCGCTAACCCAATTGTAGAGGATGAAGGTTAAAATAGACCCCGCACTGTTATATGTATACGAGTAGCGGTATAAGTTTACCCAGGCGCCGGCGCTCCACTGCTCAGTTGTAAACGTTAAGTAATGGTGATTACCATCATACACCATAGTGTTACGGCTTGCGTTTTCCCAGGCACCGGCATTCCAGTTTTCAAACAGTGACATAGTATTATCGCCATTGGCATCGTAGGTATACGTATTGCGCGATGTGTTTTCCAGCACAGAACCATTGTCAACCTCATGAAGCTCGGTTAATTGATGACCAGCGGCATCGTAGGTGTAGGTATAGCGGCTCATATCCTTCCAGGCACCGCTGTTCCATTGCTGGTAGGTTTGCGTTAATCTCCTATTATTGGCATCGTAGGTATAAAGGTAGCGGTAATTCTCCGCCCAGGCGCCTGCGGTCCAATCGTAACGGGTATAGGTTAGCATGTTGTTGTTTGCATCATAGGAATACGCAAAGCGAACACTATTATCCCAACTTCCCGCATTCCAGTTTTGTAATGTAGCGGTAAGCATTTTACCTGCACCGTTATAGGTGTATTGGTACCGCTGTACGTTTTCAAAAGCACCTGCGTTCCATTGTTCGGTTAGGTAGTCTGTAGCCAAGCCGTTTACATCGCGGGTTTTGGTGTAACGGTCCTGGTTTACTATAGCCGAGCCATCCCAACCGTAATCCAGCTTGGCATCAAACTCTTCATTATAAATATAGGTGTCACCACGGTTACCGCTATACGTAAAGGTTAATGAATCGTTAAGCTCCCAGGCACCGCTTACGAAGTTGTTTTGGCGGTAGCCTATAACGCGCTGATCTGTTGCATCAGTTTTGTTACTGTTTTCAAGGCCGCTGTTTATAAAGCGGGTAAAAGCGTCAATGCGCTGTTGCTTATCAGCAGCGTTAGCCACCTTAGCGGCAAACTGGTCAATTAAGTGCTGGCGGGCCTGTTTTTCGCCATTGCCTGCATAAGCAGCAACTGTTACTAAAAGTGCTGCCATGGGTAGTATAAGTTTTATCATGTACTTGTTATTGTAATACAAATATAGAAAGTATACATGTATTGTATGCCATAATTAGCCAATAAAAAAGGGGGCCTGGGCCCCCTTTTTTATTTTTTGATACAAATTATTGTTTGCTGAAACGGCTGCGGCTTTGTTGTGTGCCTTGCGTGGCTTCAACCACATACATGCCACTGCTTAGGGCGCCAACATCCAGTTTGAGGTAGTTATCGCCAATATCCGAAGCGTTCTTTATACTTATTACTTCGCGACCGGTTAAGTCATAAATGCGCACTACGGTTTCGCTATTGTTTTTGCTTGTATAGTCAATATTTAAAATATTGCTTGTTGGGCTGGGGTAAGCTGCAAAGGCAAAAGCGTTTTGTAATTCAGCAATGCCACTTGGGGCATTGTAAATTTCGTAGTAATAAAACTCGCGTGCATAATTTTCCCAAGAGCCAGCATTCCATTGCTGGCTCAGGTAATGATCAGGATTGCCATAGCTGTTATAATCGTAATCAGACCTGCTGACATTTTCCCAGGCACCTGCATTCCATTGCTGGTTGGTATTAACATCGGCGTAGCCTGATGCATCATAGGTATAAGTGTAGCGGTAATTGTTTTCCCAGGCGCTGCCATTCCAACCCTGCATAGCATATTCTGTTTCGCGGTTACTAGCGTCATATGTGTGCGTGTAGCGTTGTTGCTCTAACCAACTTCCGCCTACCCAATCATACGAAGTATTGGTTAAAATATAACCGGCTGCATTATAGGTGTACGAGTAGCGGTAATCATTTTCCCATGCACCCGCATTCCAGGCTTCAGCGGTATAAAGCGTTTGCTGGTGGTTGGTGTATACCATGGTAGTGCGCGAACTGTTTTCCCATGCACCCGCATTCCAGTTTTCGCTTAATGATGCTATATTATCGCCGTTGCTGTCATACGTGTAAGTAGTGCGGCCGTTATTTTCCAATGCGGTGCCGTTAAAGCTTTCATACAAACTGGTAAGGTTGTTACCATTGGCGTCATAGGTATAGGTATAGCGGTAGTTATCTTGCCAGGCCCCGCCTGTCCAGTTCTGGTAGGTTTCAGTTAATGTTCTACCACCGGCATCGTAGGTATACAGGTAGCGGTAATCTTCCTGCCAGGCGCTACCACTCCAGGTATAGTGCGTGCTGCTTAACTCGTAATTGTTAGCATCGTAAGTAAAGGCATAACGGGTGTAGTTTTCCCATGAACCGGCATTCCATTGCTGAATAGTGCTGGTAAGTACATTACCCGCAGCATCGTAAGTGGTTTGCTGCCGCGAAGTATTTTCAAAGGCACCTGCATTCCAGGTTTCGGTTAAAATTTCTGTTTGCCATCCGTTTCCATCGCGGGTGCGGGTGTAACGGTATTGGTTAACAACATTAGTGCCATCCCAGCCTAAATCGTTTTTAACGCTAAAGGCGCTGTTATACAGGTAAGCATCGCCATAATTACCGGTGTAGGTAAAGGTAATAGAATCAGTCAGGGTCCAGGCGCCACCTGGGTAATTATCACGGTGGTAACCAATAATGCGCTGTGCATTAACATCTGTTTTATTGCTGCGTACGCCGCTGTTTATAAAACGGGTAAAGGCCTCTATGCGTTGCTGCTTATCAGGCTGGTTGGCTACTTCTGCCTTAAAGCGGTCAATTAAGGTTTGATTGGCACCATTGCCTGCATAACCGGTAAGGGTTAACAGCAGTGCCGTAATGGGTAGTAAAACTTTTTTCATGTCGCTTAATTTAAATACAAATATATAAACGCCGCTTCATTGGCTTCATTTGTTAAAACCCATAAGCCCGTATTTAACAAAACTGCACTCTAAGGCCCCTACGTAATTTCTCTTGGTGGGCATTATTGTTTGCTGAAACGGCTACGGCTTTGCTGTGTACCTTGTGTGGCTTCAAACACATACATACCGGCGCTTAAAGAGCTAACATCTAACTTAAGGTAGTTATCACCAATATCCGCTGCATGCTTAACACTCATTACTTCGCGGCCTGTTAAATCATAAATGCGCACTACTGTTTCGCTGTTGTTTTGTGAGGTATAGTCAATATTTAAAATATTACTAGCCGGGTTGGGGTATGCCTTAAAAGCAAATACACTCTTTACTTCAGCTATAGCGCTTGGTGCGTTGTAAAGTTCGTAATAATAAAACTGCTGGTTTGCAATTTCCCAGACATTGCCATCTGCCTGTTCTGCAAGGCGATAATCAAGGTTTCCGTAAGCATTGTAATCGTAATTTGTTCTGGTACTGTTTTCCCAGGCACCTGTAACCCAAACCTGATATATATCTATATCTGGGTTACCGGATGCATCATAAGTAAAAAGGTAGCGGTAGCCATTTGACCATGCCCCCGCCAACCAACTTTGGTAGGTAAATTCAGTATTATGGTTGTTGGCATCATAGGCATATAAATAGCGATCTTCCTCTGCCCAGGTAGACCCATTCCAGTTATACCCTGTTTTTTCTAAAACATAGCCATCTGCGTTGTAAGTAAACATAAAGCGGTGCTCATCTTCCCATGCGCCGCCCACCCATACTTGTTCGGTGTAAAGAGTATAGGCATGGTTAGCATCATACACTATTTGGTTTAGGCGGCTGTTTTCCCAGGTGCCTGAAACCCAGTTTTGCAATAGTATTTCGGTGTTATCGCCGTTGGCGTCAAAGGTATAATCAGTATGCGTTAAGTTTTCAAGCCCCGAGCCATTGTCTGTTTCATAAACCTTATGTACAATTTTGTTGCCGCTATATGCATACGTATAACGGTTTTTGTCCTTCCAGGCACCAACTATCCATTGCTGATAAACCTGCGTTAAACAGTTGTTATTGGCATCATAGGTATATACAAAGCGCTCGGTGTTTTCCCAACTGCCGGCATTCAAACTCTGTATGGTGTTGGTAAGCACTTTGCCCGCGGTGTTATAAGTATACTGGTTGCGCCGATAGTTTTCAAACGCCCCGACATTCCACTTTTCGGTTAAATACCCCGTTGCCCATCCGTTTCCATCGCGTGTATAGGTATATCGGTATTGGTTTACCACATTGGCGCTATCCCAGCCATAATCCACTTTAACATCAAATAAATTATTGAAGAGATAAGAGGAGCCAAGGTTACCGCTGTAAGCAAGTGTTACTGAATCGTAAAGCGACCAGTTACCGCCTATAACTTCATCATAACGGTATCCCGTAATGCGCTGCGCTAAACCTTCGGTTTTATTGCTGTTCTGCAAGCCGCTATTTATAAAACGGACATAAGCCTCTATGCGCTGTTGCTTATCACTAGTATTTGGCAGTTTAGCGGCAAAGGCATCAATTAAATGTTGGCGGGCTGCATTACTATCGTTGCCTGCATAAACGGCAACTGTTACTAAAAACGCCACAAGGGTTAGCAAAAGTTGTTTCATAGGGCCGGTTTGGCTATAAATATATAAACCTCCGCCTTAATATATAAACTATAAACCCCTAAAGGTAAGGCGTTACTTTTCCTCTTCTTCTTTAAGCTTAACGTTTACCAGCTCAATGCGGGTTTCGGTACCGCGCAGTATCTTAATTATAAAACCGTCCTCTTCAAACTGCTTACCGGGTTCAGGTATGTCTTCAAAACGATTTATAATGTAACCGCTAAGGGTAGTATAATCGCCTTCGGGTATGCCCAATTCAAACTCGCGGTTAAGGTGGTCAATCTCCAAACGTCCGCTGAAAATAAACTCGCCATCATCCACCTTCTTCTGCACCATTTCTTCCTCGTCGTGTTCATCCTGTATCTCCCCAAAAATCTGCTCCATCAAATCTTCCAGCGTAATAATGCCGGCAGTGCCGCCGTATTCATCTACCACCCAGGCAATGTTTTTTCGCTCACGTATAAACTGCAACAGCAAGTCGCGGGCAGTCATAGTGGCCGGTATAACAGGTAGGGGGCGTATTACTTCCTTTAACTGCTTTGGGCTTTTCAGCATATCAAAGTGGTGCACATAGCCTGTTATTTTATCTATGCTTTCGCTGTATACCAGTATGCGGCTCAGCTTGCTTTCCACAAACTTCCTGCGCAGGGTTTCAATATCCTCACTGGCATCAACGGCCTGTATTTCGGGGCGGGGCACCATGCAGTTGCGTACCTTTACATCTTTAAGGTAAAGCGCCTTTTCAAAAATCTCGCTGTTCAGGTGGTCGCTTTCGTCATGCCCGTCTTCATCACTAACGGCCGTTTCCTTCACCAGGTATTCAAGGTCTTCTTTGGTAAACGATGGCCCTCCCTCCTTAATATCGCGACGCGTAATGAGCTTAATAAGCATGCGTGCTAGGTTGTGGAACACCCCGGCTATGGGCGATAGCACCCAATAGAACAACTGAATAACGTAGCTAAACAACAGCAGGGTTTGATCGCTGTTTACGCGGAAAAGTATTTTGGGCACCAGCTCGCCAAACAATAGAATAATGATGGTGGTAAACAGGGTTTGAATAATAAGCAGGCTAACCTCGTGATCGCTACTGGGCAGAAAAGAAAAGTTTTGCTGCACAAAGTAGTTGGTGGTAATGCTGCCGAACAACACCAGCGAGATGTTGAGGCCTATGAGCATACTGCTTATAAACTTGCCGGGGTTGCTGTTGAAGTTGCTGATTATGCGTGCACGGCTGCTGCCTTTCTCCTTCAATAACTCCACCCGCAGTTTATTGGCCGAAACAAAGGCTATTTCGATACCTGCAAAAAACGCCACCAACAACAAGGCCACAGCCAAACCAAAAATCTCCATAACAGCACCGAATTTAGTAAAAGTAAAATTGAGGGGTGTTAAGGCCAGGAATGCAGGCCCGAATGACGAGGCTACTGACTTGGGGGCTTCATGTGGTTAGGGATGAAATTAAACACTACCATCTTCCCCACACAATAACAGCGGCAAGCATAAACAGCACGACGTTAACCACAGCCTCTTTGCTTTCGCCTTTGCGCAGGTGATACACCGCTGCCGATACCATAGTTAAACACAAACCCGCAGCAGCCAGGGGCGTAAGTATTGGAGCAATGCCGGTTAACCATGGCAGTATTAATCCCAGCCCGGCCAAAAACTGCGTAACACCAATAAACCGCACAACTGCTGCAGGAAAGTCCTTTACCCAAGGCATTTTTTCACTCATCTTTTCAATAGGTGATGTGGCCTTAAATACACCGGCCATGGTAAACATTACACCCAGCAAGCCCTGTAAAATCCATAATACAATATTCATACGTTTAATTTTTTAGTTGAAGAATTTGTTTGTGGCAGCAAACCTATTTACCTTTGGTATACTTTAGTAACTACTATACTTTTATATATCGGTATACTTTAGTATAGCAAACAGCTTATATGTGCCCATCAACAGCCACTGCCCCAAAGGATAAAAAGGAATGCAACCAGCATATGCAAAGCGTAATGGACGCCCTGTATGTATTAAGTGGCAAATGGAAGCTGCCCATTATTGTGGCCCTGCGCCATAACAACAAACGCTTTAAGGAACTGCAGCGCGAAGTAACAGGCATAACAGCCCGCATGCTTAGCAAGGAGCTGAAAGAAATGGAGATGAACCAACTGGTTAGGCGCACCGTTTATGATTCCACCCCCGTAACGGTAGAATACGAGTTAACCGAATACGCCACGAGCCTCGATACAGTTGTTTTTGCGCTATACGATTGGGGCCACAAACACCGCAAGCGCATAATGCAGGCTATGCGGTAAAAGTAAGTAGCGTCACCGATTCAGCATCTGAATTAAGATTCCGTCCCGAAGCGTCGGGCAAGCCAGGAATGATGAGGCTGAACCCAATACCCTCTAAATCATCTATCTGTAATTTAACGCGCTGTTAAGAGTGGCTAACAGGCACACTAAAGGTTTTAAAGGGCCCGTTTAGTTTTTATGATACTTGATGATAAATATGGTATGGCGGGTAAACGCCTGTTAGAGCTTGAAACCGAAGCTGATGATATTATTGAACGCTACCTGCGGCAGGTGCAGGCTAACCCCGATGCGCGGGAGCTTAAGGATATGCAACAACGTTTTGCAGGGGTACGTAAGGAGCAGTTTGGCCTGTTTGATGAAATAGCACGCAAGCCGGGCTTGGTACGCTAGGTTAATGGTAAGTGTGCGTTTGGGGAAATGCAGTAGGTTAATACCTTATTGGGTGCGTTGATAAAGGCAATACAACTGTGTTGTTTTTTATGATATTTGCGCCGGTTTAAAACTACCCATTCGTATGTCGTTACTTACTGTAGGCACCGTTGCCTTTGATGCTATTGAAACCCCCTTTGGTAAAACTGATAAAATTGTAGGCGGAGCAGCTACTTACATTGCATGGAGTGCCAGTTACTTCAGCAAGAAGGTAAACATTGTATCGGTTATTGGTGATGACTTTGATATGAAGGAGCTGGAGCTGCTGAAAGCCCGCGGTGTAGATACCACAGGTATTGAAGTGAAGGAAGGCAAGAAAAGCTTTTTCTGGAGTGGCCGTTACCACCTGGATATGAACAGCCGCGATACGCTGATTACCGACCTTAACGTATTGCTGGAATTTAACCCTATTATACCTGAAAGTTATAAGGATAGCGACATACTGTTGCTAGGCAACATTGACCCTAACCTGCAAATGCGCGTTATTGAGCAGTTACCTAAACGCCCTAAGCTAGTGGTTATGGATACTATGAACTTTTGGATGACCGATGCATTTATCGATAAGCTGCGCGAAGTAATTGCAAAGGTAGATGTGCTGGCTATTAACGATGCTGAAGCCCGCCAGTTAAGCGGTGAATACAGCCTGGTTAAAGCCGCCCGTAAAATATTGGCTACGGGCCCTAAGTACCTAATCATTAAGAAAGGTGAGCACGGCGCTTTACTGTTCCATGAGAACCACGTGTTCTTTGCCCCTGCCCTACCATTGGAAGATGTGTTTGACCCAACCGGTGCCGGCGATACTTTTGCCGGCGGATTCTGCGGTTACTTAGACAAAACACGCGATATAAGTTTTGATAATATGAAGCGTGCCATTATTTATGGCTCGGCTATGGCTTCTTTCTGTGTTGAGAAATTCGGTACCGAGCGTGTTAAAGGCCTAACCCATCACGATATTGAAGAACGCGTTAAGGACTTTATCGACCTTGTTCAGTTTGATATCGAATTGGAAGATTAAAGACCTCCTCCGTCATTAGTTTCGTTTCACTTCACTAATTCCTCGTCCTCCTGTTAGGAGGACAATTTAATACCAGTTTTAACTATAATCAGGAAGTTAGGTTATTGTCCCCCAGAAAGGGGGACGAGGGTACAACGTAACGTAGTGAAGTTGTAGACGGAGGGGGTATGTAAAGTAGCACCAAAAATAAACCCCCGAATTACGGGGGTTGTTTATTTGTATCTGTTTGCTTAGTTGGCCATTTCGCTCATAAACTTAATGCGTATAAGCTGCAGGTCTTCCATTTCTATGTTATCGTTTTCAAACTCATTGAGGGCTTCATCCAAGCTGCCGTTCTCATGCGTGCGGAAGAAGTCGTATACATCGCCTATTAAATCCTCATCAAACTTATCGTTAAGGTAATAGTCAATGTTCAGCTTAGTGCCGCTGTTTACTATGCTTTCCAGCTCCTCAATTAAAGCGCCGCGTTTCATGCCAAGTGTGCGGGCAATTTCATCAATGCCTATGCGCTTATCAATGGCCTGTATAATCTTAATTTTATCTACGCTCTTATTGGCAACGCTCTTCACCACAAAGTCATTCGGACGGTCAATGTCGTTGTCCTCAACGTACTTCTTAATAAGGTCTAAGAATTTTTTGCCGTAACGGTCCGCCTTACCTTTGCTAACGCCCTGTATGTTTATCAGTTCATCGCTGGTAATAGGGTACTTGGTAGCCATTTCTTCCAAACTAAAATCCTGGAAAATTACATAAGGCGGAAGGTTGTTGGCCTTACCCACCTGGCGCCGAAGGTCCTTAAGCATCTCAAGCATTTGCGGGTCAAGCACTGCGCGTGCGCCTGCGCCATCTTCCACCACTACATCAGTGCCATCATCCTCATAGTTGTGGTTAATGCTCACCTTTATAGTAAAGGTCTTCTTCAGGTAGTCCTGCCCCTTCTTGGTTATTTTAAGCTTGCCGTATTCTTCAATATCCTTTTCAATTAAGCCCAGCATACTGGCGTTGCGTATAACGCTGTTCCAGTGGTGTTCGTCTTTATCGGCACCCTTACCAAACAATGGGTTTTTGTCGTATTTAAAGTCGGTTAGCTCCTTGGCCTTTTTACCCATCAGGAATTTTACCATATAAGGCAGGTCGTGGTTTTCTTTAACCGCCTTAATACTTTCAATAGCGTATTTAGTATCAGTCGTTACATCTATCTTCTCTTTCGGGTGACGACAGTTATCGCACATTTTGTCGCAATTCTTATCGTCAAAATCCTCACCAAAGTAGTGTAGCAGAAATTTACGGCGGCACTCAGCGCTTTCTATATAGGCCACGCTTTCATTAATCAACTGTATGTTGCGGTCTCGCTCTGCTACGGTTTTATCGCGCAGCAGCTTCTCTAATTTCGAAATGTCTTTGTAAGAGAAGTAAACCACGCACTCGCCATCCAGTCCATCACGGCCGGCACGGCCGGTTTCCTGGTAGTAGTTTTCCAGGCTCTTTGGTATATCGTAGTGAACGATAAAGCGGATATCCGGCTTATCAATACCCATACCAAAGGCAATGGTAGCCACTATTACATCAAGTTCCTCCATCAAAAAGGCATCCTGTGTTTGGGTGCGCACCTTGCCATCTAACCCGGCATGATAAGCGCCGGCCTTAATGCCGTTAGCGCGCAACACCTGGCTTAATTCATCGGCCGTTTTGCGGTTAATTACATACACAATACCGCTTTTGCCGTTGCGCTGTTTAATAAACTGCACCATGTTTTTAATGGCCAGCTGCGGCGTTTTCTTAGGGCGTATTTCGTAGTAAAGGTTTGGCCTGTTAAACGAGGAAATGAAGATGTTGGGTTTCTTCAGCAACAGCGTTTTAACAATGTCGTTCTGCACCTTAGGCGTAGCCGTAGCGGTAAGTGCTATAATGGGGAACTTCTGACCAATGGCTTCTATAATCTCGCGTATACGGCGGTATTCAGGTCTAAAGTCGTGCCCCCACTCACTTATACAGTGGGCTTCGTCAATAGCTATAAAACTCACCTTCACCTCGCGGAAAAGCTCCACGGTATCTTCTTTAGTAAGCGTTTCAGGCGCTACATAAAGCATTTTCGTTTGGCCGCTGCGTATATCCTTAATTACCGCATTGCGCTCAGTACGTGTAAGTGATGAATTAAGAAAGTGGGCTATATGGTCCTTACTGCTGTAATTGCGCACCAGGTCTACCTGGTTTTTCATTAATGCAATAAGGGGAGATATTATAATAGCTACGCCTTCGCTTATAATTGCCGGTAGCTGGTAACACAAACTTTTGCCGCCGCCCGTAGGCATAATAACAAAGGTATCCTTACCGCTAAGCAGGCTTTTAATAATTTTTTCCTGGTTGCCTTTAAAGGCGTTAAAGCCAAAATATTCCTGGAGCGAATCGGTAAGCTCCACTGCTTCTACTGCCATGCTGTTGTTTTAATAATTCAAGGGTACATCTTTAGCCGATAGTGCATGTTTAATAAAGCATCAATTTACTAAACCTTTTTTAAAAAAGGATGGCGAATTTAAGAACTTAGTTTTAAAGCCCGCCGCTTTATTTACTTTTGCGACTCTTTGGTTAACAAAACTTAATTGTAGATGAGCAACGTATATGTTGCGATAATGGCCGGAGGCATCGGAAGCCGCTTTTGGCCCGAAAGCCGAACAGCGAAGCCTAAGCAGTTTCTCGACATACTTAATACAGGTAAAACGCTCATCCAACTTACATACGAGCGCTTTCTTCAACTTGTTCCAAAAGACAACATCTATGTAGTAATTAACGATGACTACGAAACGTTGTTAAAGGAACAGTTGCCTGAGCTTACAGATAATCAAATACTTAAAGAGCCTGTACGCCGCAACACCGCCCCCTGTATTGCCTATGCCTGCGATAAAATTTACAGCCGCGATAAGGATGCTACGGTAATTATTACCCCAAGCGATCATATTATTATTCAGGAAAGTAAGTTTTGCGATGTAATTCAAAAGTGTGTTGAGTTTGTAAGTAACAACACCTATTTGGTTACGCTGGGCATGAAGCCCACCAAACCGGCTACCGGTTATGGCTACATACAGTTTGAAGATGAACATCGCCCTGCGGAGTTTTATAAGGTTAAAACCTTTACTGAAAAACCTACGCTTGAAATAGCCCAAACCTTTTTAAAGAGCGGCGATTTTTTGTGGAACAGCGGCATGTTTGTATGGAAGGCTAAAACCATACTGGAAGAAATGCGCAAGTATCTTCCTGAAATAAGCGATGCTTTTAAGGACGGCCACCTTTATTACAACACTGCTGAAGAAGGAAAATTTATACAGGAAGCTTATTCGCAATGCACCAATATTTCAATTGACTATGGTGTAATGGAGAAGGCAGATAAGGTGTTTACCATACCGGCAGAGTTTGGCTGGAGCGATATTGGCACCTGGGATAGCCTGTATGATGTGTATGAACATGATTACCTGGGCAATGCCGTAGCAGGGGCTAACGTTAAAATTTACGACGCAGCCCATAACATGATTATGGTGCCCGATGATAAGCTTGTAGTGGTGCAGGGGCTTGACGGCTACTGTGTTATAGATACAAAAGATGTTCTGCTTATATGCGAAAAAGAAAAAGAGCAGGAGTTAAAACGCATAACCGTTGACTTAAAGGTTTCTGATTTGGACAAGTACCTTTAAAACCGTGCGTGAAAATGCTTTGATTTTGTATTTTCATTGCGCAGCTTCAAATTATCAAATTTCAGTATTTAAACATGAATTTCCCTTCGGGCATAAGTTCTAAATTACCTAATGTAGGCACTACCATTTTTACGGTAATGAGTGCCCTCGCTAAGGAGCATAATGCCGTTAACCTTTCGCAGGGCTTTCCTGATTATAACCCGCACCCCTTGCTAATTGAGGCAATGGATAAGGCCATGCGCAGCGGGCAAAATCAATATGCTTTAATGGCTGGCAACATGTTGTTGCGTGAGCGCATTGCTGAAAAAACAGAAGCGCTTTATGGTGCAAAGGTTAGCCCTGATACGGAGATTACCATAACCGCAGGCGGAACACAAGCCTTGTTTACCGCCATACTCTCGTGCATACGCGAGGATGAAGAGGTTATTCTTTTTGCACCGGCTTACGACAGCTATGCACCTGCAATTGAACTGGCAGGCGGCAAAGCCATCTTCTATAATTTAGAAGCACCCGATTACAAAATAGACTGGCAAAAAGTGCAGCGCTTAATTAACCAGCGCACACGCATGATTGTGATTAATACGCCACACAATCCATCGGGCACGGTGCTTACCAAGGCCGATATGCAGCATCTGGAAAAGCTGACAAAGGACAGCGACATTATTATACTGAGCGACGAAGTTTACGAGCATATTATTTTTGATGGAGAAGAACACCAAAGTGTTTTGCGTTATCCAAAATTGGCTGAACGCGCTTTTGTGGTATCTTCCTTTGGTAAAACGTACCACTGCACCGGTTGGAAAGTGGGTTACTGCATTGCGCCTGAAAACCTGATGAAGGAGTTTCGTAAGGTGCACCAGTTTAATGTGTTTGCCGTTAACAGTGTAGCACAAGCCGCCTTTGCCGATATACTGCAGCATAAGGATATGTACCTGGAGTTATCTACCAACTACCAGAAAAAGCGCGATTTTTTTCGCACAGCTATTCAATCAAGCCGTTTCCGCTTGTTAAAGTGTGAAGGCACTTACTTTCAACTGGCAGCTTACAGCAAAATAAGCGAGGAGCGTGATGTGGAGTTTGTAAAGCGCATGACCAAAGATATGGGCGTGGCCGCTATTCCTGTTTCGGTTTTCTACCGCAACAACATTGACAACAGCATTGTCCGCTTTTGCTTTGCTAAAGAAGAAGAAACGCTGAAAAGAGCAGCAGACCTGATTACCCGCATTTAATTTACTCGTATAACTGGTTAGGGGCATTGCTCAATTCCGGCTCAGCAGGGCCTTCCTTTATAGCTACCAGGTTATAATACTGCATTATTACCGATACAAAAATGAAGGAGGAAAGAATCGTCGTTCCGCAAAACATAAACATTACCGCAAGCCTGCCACCTATACCAAAATCAAACGATACTACGCCCGAGCGCGCCATGCTGAAAATGTGATTGAACCAGATAGCATAAAAAGGAATAGTAAATATCATACTGGCAAAGCCCACAATAAAATACATAACCAAAAAAGCACCGAAGGTGCGCCACCAATAGCCCTTAATTAAATAAAAGGAGCGCTTAATGCTTTCTATAACACCCAATCTTTCGCGCATATAAATAAAGGGAGAGAACATAACGGCTATGCTCATATAAATAAGGCCAACATAAAGGGCAATTGCCGCCAGTGCACCTACGACCGCTGCACCTGCATAAGACATAAAGCCCACCACTATAAAGAAAGCCACCATTACCAGGCACATGAAAAACATTAACGCAAAGTAAAAGCCAACCAATCGCAGGGAATCACTTTTAACCGCAGCAAAAAGTTCATCGCTGCTAACCACTCCATCCGGCGATTTTTCGTAAATAGTAAACAGACTTATTAAGGCCGTTGCCTGTATAATACCTACGGCCATCATTAACAATGCCCCTACAGCAACACTTGCTATTTGCAGGCCAAAGCCTTCGGGCAAGCCTCTTCCCCCATTGCTGGCTATTGAACCTATAAACGAAAAGTAACTGGAGAAAAACCAACTGCCAACAAGGGTTAGCGGCAACACGGCTATAAGTATAAAGCGCAAAAGCACATTGCGGTTTAACTTTAAAAAGCCTAGCGAATCATTAATTACATCGTTAAAGTTGCGCACTTTAAGCAGTTGCATTTTGTCTTCCATAGGGCGTGGTGTGGGTTTGATGCATCCAAGCTATAAAAAAGAGTTGGTCGCGCAAAAAGCTCGCAAGGGCTTATTATCTTTATACTAAATTCAGCGGTATGGATATTGAATTGAAAAAACGGGAGATACAAGAAGAAATAGGGCGCCTGCAAGATGAAAAACTTGTTTGGGCAGTAGCCCGGCTTTTGCATTTGGACGATGAAGGAGATGTTCCCGATTGGCATAAATCCATTCTTAAAGAGCGGGTAGAAAAATACGAAAAGGGCGACAAGAAGCCACTGGATTGGGACCAAGCGCAAAAGGATTTATGATTTATAAAGTGAGCATAACCGAAGAGGCACTACAGGAAATCAGGCAAGCAAAAGAGTATTACGAAAATCAACAACCCGGATTGGGTGATAACTTTGTAGAAGCTATCACTGTTCATATTAATTCTCTCAAAACCGGCACAGTTGACCACAAACCTGTAATTGATCATATTAGAAGAGTTTTGGTGGTTCGTTTCCCTTATGTTATTTATTACACCCGCAGCGAGAATTTAAAATCTGTAACCATATTGGCTGTTTTGCACGATAGAATGAAAAACCCTTTAAGTCGCTTTGGCTAACATGAATAAACTGCGCATTACACTTATACAAACTAACCTGCATTGGGAAAACATAGCTGCGAACCTGGCCATGTTTACCGAAAAGCTAAGTACTGTGGGTGAAACGGATGTAATTGTATTGCCTGAGATGTTCAGCACCGGCTTTAGTATGCGCGCAAAAGAACTGGCTGAACCTATGGATGGTAGTGCAGTGCAATGGATGCGTAAAATGGCTGCTGAAAAGAATTGCGTTATTACCGGTAGCTTAATAATAAAAGAGAATGGTTTGTTTTATAACCGCCTGGTGTGGATGCGCCCTGACGGTACTTACGAAACATATAATAAGCGCCACCTGTTTTCATTAAGCGGAGAGGAGCGCACCTATACACAAGGCTACGATAAACTGATTGTGGAGTTGAATGGCTGGCGCGTTTTCCCGCTTATCTGTTACGACTTGCGTTTTCCGGTATGGAGCCGCAACCGCAATGATTATGATGTGTTGCTGTATGTAGCCAACTGGCCTGAACGGCGCGTGCAGGCGTGGAAGTATTTATTAATAGCCCGTGCTATTGAAAACCAAAGCTACTGTGTTGGCCTTAACCGCGTTGGTAATGATGGCAACGATATTTACCACAGCGGCGATAGTATGGCGCTTGACCCTTTCGGTAATGTGCTATATCATAAGGAACATGATGAAGACATAAGCACCATTGAGTTAGATTATGAAGAGTTAAAGAAAACCCGCAACACCTTTCGTTTTTTAAATGATGCGGATGATTTTGTAATAAACCCGAAAGGGAAAATAATTGGCCACTAATGCCCCTGCTAAACGAAAATAAAAGCGAAGAAGAAAAGAGCTTTGCATTAAAGTGGTACCAGGTCCGCAACTATGTAAAAGAGAAGTTCGGCCAGCGCCCCGATATAAATGCCATGCTGTTTATTATAGGCATGAACGAAGTTGGGCAGGTAAAAGACACCTGGGAGAAGGAAGAAAAGCAGAACCTTATGCACGTGGCTATGTGCAGGTTACTAAGCAGTGATGGCTTTTTTAAATTCAGCCATACTGATGAAGAGGGTTGGCCCCATTACGAAAAGAACGAAACCCTGCCACCGCTTCCTTTAAAAGACCAGGAAGAATTATTGAAGCGAAAAATTGTTGACTATTTCGAGGCAGAAGGTTTAATTTGAGGTTGAAAACCCATTAAACCCTTCACATATGTTAGATTTAAGAAGTGCCCTAACCAACATTGCCCGCAACCGTAATTATAAGCTGGATGAATTATCGCCTGAAGTGTGGCGACTGGATGTTGCTATTCCGTTAAAGGACGGAAAGTTTCGCTACCAGTTTGTGTACGTACGTGTGGCGCCAAAGCGTTGGTTTCAACAAAGAGATGCCGTTTTAATTGACAGCCGTTGCGGAACGTATAGCCAAAGCCTTAACCTTTACAACATTTTAAAAGAAGGCGGTTATGGTTGCTACAGCGCCGTTACTGTTATTAACGATAAGGACAAAGAAGGCAAACCATGCGAAACCATTTTGGTGCAATCTTCGCCGGTGTTGGAATGGACTACGCCTGAGTTGTTAGACGAAATTATTTTTGAAGTAGCTTACAATGCTGATATTATTGAGGAGCGCTTCTTTGGTGGAGATAATAATTAAACGGAGGCTTCGCTTTTTACTAAAGCATTGTTGGGGTAATCCTATCGCCGTGCAACTAATTGCCTATTGAAAACACTACACTTCTTTCTTCTTGCTTGCTTATCGATTTTAAGCCTGGCGCTACAGGCGCAGTATCAGGCTGCCAATTGGCCTCTGCTCTCTCATACATGGGTTTTAAAAATTATGCCCGGTGTTTTCGATGTTGACACCTTATTACCAAGCACTGGAGGCGTTTTTGCCAACGCGAGCATCAGCGATGATCAAGGTAATTTATTAATGTTTTGTTTTGGTAAAACCATTGCAAACAAAACGGGCGACTTCATGGATAATGGAGACGGTTTGTGCGATGGAAATGAATGCCCAAACGCTTGTAATTTGCAGGCAAACACGCATTTACAAGGGGTGTTAATTTTACCCAAACCTGGACATCTTTCTCAATATTATGTTTTTATTAAGGATTATGAATTGGCAGGAGGATGCCAACCAGGCAGAGTTACCGCGAGCCTAGTTGATCTAAGTTACAATAATGGGCTTGGTAAAGTTTTAACTAGAGCAATTCCTATTTTGTCGGACACATTGAGCGATTCACGCATGACGGCTTGCAAACATGCAAACGGTCGTGACTGGTGGCTTATAAACCACGAATATAATACCGGGGGAATATTTTGTCAGTTAATTGCTCCCGACAGTATCTATCCCCCGATAGTTCAAAATTTAATAAATCAGCCGGATGAAAATGACGACAGTGGATGGTCTATTTTTTCGCCAGATGGAGAAACTTTCGCAACCACCACGGCAGGGTTGAAAAAAATTATTCTCTTATCTTTTAACAGATGCACTGGCGAGTTTTCTAACTATAGAGAAGTACAAGCCGATACGACTGTTGAATATTATGTTTACATGGCCTTTTCCGGCAATGGGCAATATTTGTATGCAGGCAACAACTCTTATTTGGACCAGTTTGATTTATATTCCTCTAACATTGCTTCTTCAAAAGTTCAACTAGTTCACGATACAGCAGGATTTCCTGGATTAGGAGGAATAGGCCTAGCGTGCGATAGTAAAGTATATGTTTCTGGCTGGAGTGGCCCCAGCCCATGTTTTTCAGTTATAAATTCTCCCAACTCAAAGGCCCCAATGTGTGATTTCCATTTACGTTCAGAGTGCATTCCCGGCTCACAGATTCGTACTGTTCCCAATTTTCCTAACTATAACTTAGGCCGCTTGGCCGGCAGCCCATGCGATACCTTAGGCCTAAGTCTAACCGAGCAACAAAAAGAAAAGCGGCTTTCTGTTTACCCTAACCCAAGCAGCGAATGGATCAACCTTGAGTATGGATTTATGGATTGGAGCAAAGGCGAGGTTACATTACAGACTGTAAATAGTTTAGGCCAAATTGTAATTCAACAACGGTTACCAAACTACAGCTCTTACCGTAAGCTGGATGTTAGCCATCTTGCTAATGGACCTTACAGAATAACTTTAAACCGCCAAGGGCAGGTAATTAGCAGCACAACATTTATGAAGAAGTAAGCCATTAAAAGACACTATTGAAACCACGACAATATTCATTTCTTATAGCTTGCTTATGCGTTTTAAACTTAGCGGTTAAGGCGCAGAAGCATGATTATGTGTGGCTGTCAGGGTATGATAGCAACGTCGGCTATTCTTCTGCATTTCATTCTTGGTTCGGAATTACAAAGTTTGACTTTTCCCAAGGTTCTACCACATGGGCATATGATTCTTTAGGAATAAACTTTTCAGGCGTAGCGTGTGCCATGAGCAACAATAATGGCAATTTGGAATTTTACACAAATGGCGTTACGGTAAGAAATTTTGCTGATCAAGTTATTGGCGACAATCTACATGCCGGATATTATTTAACAAACATAAATGGATGGCTGCAGTACGGCAATCCACTTAGAGAAGGGTTTATGAATGTCCCGAATCCTCAAAACCAAAACCTATATGATTTGTTCTACGCATTTGGTGACACCGTTGATGATGGCAATAGTGCATCCTTTCGTTATCTTAAGTTTTCTCGTGTGGACATGTCAATGTCCGGCGGCGTAGGTGGAATGACATTTAAAGATCAAATTTTTTCTACTACACCTAGCTCCAACTGCCTTAGCATGGTTAAGCACGCAAATGGCCGGGATTGGTGGATTATTACTATGGAGGAGGGAACCAAGTGTTACAAAAAGTTTATCTATGATGGAAGTACTACGATAAAAGTATATCCTAACCAATGTATCAATAGCGGCTTTCAGTATAACCAACTGGACTATTCCCTTCATCGGTTTTCACCCGATGGAAACTATATGGCTAGCATTGATAACGAACAGGGCAAGTGCGATTTTTTTGGTTTTGATAGATGCTCCGGCGAGTTAACATTTTTAGAGGAGGTGTTTTTTCCGGAAAAGTTTGATTCCGTTGACTATCCTCTTTTCGGAGGAGAGTTCTCTCCAAACAGTCGCTACTTTTATGTGTGCGCAAACAAAAAGATTTATCAGTTTGACATGCAAGCAAACCCTATTGGTACCAGTAAAACTACCGTTGCTCCCAATATTTCTAATTTGCCATCTCCTTTTTCATTTAATCATGCACAACTCGGTCCCGATGGAAGAATTTATGTAGGATCCATGAGCACTACCTATTATTTTGCAGTAATAAATGATCCTAACAAGGCAGGCTCGTTTTGTTTATTTCAAGACACTATTAGGGCGGCAAGTGTATTAACATCTTTGCCAAGTTATCCGAATTATAGATTGGGAGCTTTAGACAACAGCCTTTGCGATACCCTAGGCCTAAGCGTAATTGACCAACAAAAAGAAAAGAACATTACTGTTTACCCCAACCCGGCTAGTGAATGGGTAACCCTTGATTATGGATTTATGGATTGGAGCAAAGGCGAAGTTGCGTTGCAAATAATAAACAGTCTGGGGCAAGTTGTAATGGAACAACAACTACCCGCCTACAGCGCTTACCGTAAACTGGATGTTAGCCATCTTGCTAATGGGCTTTACAAGGTAACTTTAAACCGGAAAGGGCAGGTAATTAACAGCGCAACATTTGTGAAGGAGTAAACTACCTCCACGTCTTCGCGAAGTAGGGTTTAAAGTCGTCGCTAACTGCTTCTTTCTGCTGCCAGTATTTTAGGCTTACAATGTGGCCGTCTTTCGTGCGCAGTAATCTGCCGTATATGGCATTTGTAGGATTGAAAGTTACATCTGTTACACCTACGGTAAAGGTATTAGGCGCTACCGGCGGTGGTGGAGCTTCCTCGCCGGGTTTTGGGGCAGCTGCCTTTGGTGCAGGCGTTTGCGATATTACAACGGTATAGCCATTCAATTCCAACAACTCTTTTAAAAAAGCAACACGTTCAGGCTTTGCGTTCTTTTCTACAATGGCGCACTTTACTCCTTCAAGGTCATCAAACGTATGGTTCTGGTTAATTGCCATTTCTTATTTGTTTTTAATGCCTCCCCAAAGGGAGGTAGAGGGCATTACATTTTCGCCGCCATTTCAAAAATTACATCAAACGTTTTACCTACAAAACCGGTAACCACTATACCCAGCACACAAAGTATCAGCGCAATAAAGGCCGCACTGTTCAGGCTTAACTTGCTTAAAGGCTCGCTGCTTTCATCCACAAACATGGCGCGCACTATACGTAAATAGTAATACAGGGAAACAATAAGGTTAAGCGAAGCGAAAATGATTAACCACCACTGGCCCATGGCCGCGCCGGTAGTTAATAAAAACAACTTGCCGAAAAAACCTGCTGTTGGTGGAATACCCGCCAATGAGAAAAGTGCCAACGCCATTATTAAAGCCAGTGCCGGATTGGTTTTGTAAAGGCCTTTGTATTGTTCTATAGTTTCGCGGCCGGTAGTAGCGCTAATAACCGATACCACGCCAAAGGCGGCCAGGTTGCTGAACACATATATCAATACAAAGAAAACTACCGAGGCTACGCCTGCAGCAGTTACGGATGAAATACCGATTAACAGGTAACCCACCTGCGCTATTGACGAAAAAGCCAGGAAGCGTTTCAGATTATTCTGCCGCATAGCAAACAGGTTGCCTACCAGCATTGAAACCGCTGCACCAAAAGCCAGCAGGTAATACCAGGTAACAGCCATATTAGCAAAGGCGGTGTAGAAAGTAGAGATAAACGCAAAGGCCATAGCCCCTTTGCTTACTACTGATAGATAGGCTGTAACTGCTACCGGTGCTCCTTCGTACACATCGGCCGTCCATAAATGGAAAGGCACAACGGAAAGTTTGAATGCAAAACCGGTGAACACAATTATAAGCGCCAGCAGTTGCATTTTGCCCCCGCTAAGGTTCATGCTTATCTCACTAAAATTTACTGTGCCGCAGCTACCGTATATTAACGAAATACCAAATAATAAAATGGCAGAAGAAAATGCGGAAGACAATATCATTTTAAAGGCCGCTTCGCCGCTGGCTTTCTTCTCTAAATCAAAATTGCAAAGCGCTGCCAATGGTATGGTTGAAAGTTCCAGCCCTAAATAAAACATCAACAGGTTGCCGCTGCTTAGCATAAAGAATAAACCCAAGAGGCTGCTTAACATTAACAGGTAAAACTCTGCTACGTGCTTGTGGCGCTTCAACCAATCATAACTAAAAAGGGAAATAATAAGCGTAGCCAGGTTCAGCACATTCTTTTCAATCGCCAACAGGCCGTTGCTCTTAAACATTTCGCCAAATAACTGCGCATCTTTATTCCAGAAAAAACCTAAAGCAAAGTTTACCACCAGCAGCAGGTTTGTAAGGCGAATAACAGATTCGTTTTCGGACTTGCCGTTAATCTTCACAAACAGCAGCAGGAAAATGATTAGCGTTAACGCCAATTCAAACTTCATTGCCAATACGGTATTCATCCACTCCATTAAAAACCTGCCTTTGCTACGTTTTGTATAATTGTTTCTGATGATGGGTTAACCAACTGCTGCAACAGGAATGGCGCTAAACCAATTACCAGTATGCCGGCAATTAAAATAACAGCCGCCAGTTTTTCGTTCCACTGCACATCAGTTATATGTGTGTGATGCTCGTCTGTTATAGGGCCCATCATAACCTTACCCAGGGCGCGCAGTATATACACCGCCGTTACTACAATAGAGGCACAGGCCGCAATTGTTGCCAGGCGATACCACATATCCGCATTTTGCCAACTGCCCATAAACACCGTCATTTCCGCCACAAAGCCGCTTAGGCCGGGCAAACCTAAAGAGCATAGGCCCGCTATAAAGAATACCGTTCCGAGGAAAGGAGTAACCTTCAACAAGCCGCCCATGTGCGCCACCATGCGGGTGTGCGTGCGCTCATACAACATGCCGATAGCGGCGAAGAAAAGGGCTGTCATTAAACCGTGGCTAACCATTTGCATAACCGCACCGGTAATAGCCGTTTTGGTTAACATGCCAATACCCAGCAACACAAAACCACAGTGGCTAACCGAGGAATAAGCGTTGATATACTTCAGGTCGGTTTGCATCATGGTAGCAAAGGCGCCATATAAAATGGCAATGGCAGCCAGCAGAATAATTACCCATTGGTATTCTACCGCGCCTTGTGGCATTAAGTAAGTAGCTACACGCAAACAACCATAGCCACCCAGCTTCATACTAATGCCCGCCAAAAACATAGAGGCGGCCGTTGGTGCTGAAGAGTGTCCATCAGGCACCCAGGTATGAAAAGGAAACAGCGCCCCGAAAACACCAAAGCCTAAAAACAACAACGGGAAGAATTTGTATTGCACTTCTACCGGTATAGGCAGCTTGCTTAACTGCATTATATCAAAAGAGTTAATGCCACTGTAAAAGTAAAGGCCCAACATGCCGACAAACACCAATGCACTGCCACCCATTAGCATCAGGGCTAATTTGTTCGCGCTGTATTCTTTCCTGCCGCTGCCCCAAATGGCTATCAGCAAAAACTTTGGTATTACTGCCAACTCCAGAAAGAAGAACATGGTAAACAGGTCCAGCGAAATAAAGAAGCCATAAGCACCGGCTGAAAGCAACAACAACAGGAAGAAGAACTCCTTCGTCATCTTCTCTACCTTCCAGCTAACCAATATGCCAGCCACCACTACAAGGGCCGTCAGCAGTATCATAGCTACAGACATACCATCAACCCCTACGTGGTAAGCAATGCCGAAAGGCGCATACCACATATGGTTGTGTTCAAACAACATTTGGGCGCTATTACCTGCAGCACGTTCATGTTGGTAAGCAAACAACAACCAGGCACAGAGGAACAACTGCGCCACACTACCCAGTAAGGACACTGCACGCACCTGCTTCGCTTCACGTACGGCTAATACGCCAAGGGCAGTTAATAAGGGTAAGGCAATTAATATAGAGAGATACATCTTTCTTAAATCACATTACATAAATGAATAGCAACACCAATCCAATAACCCCCACCAAAAACCAAATACCGTAATCCTGCAGGCTGCCGCTTTGCCATACACGCAGTTCCTCGCTACCGTCTTCGGCCGCCATGCTGCCGGCATTCACTAATCCATCTACTACATTTTTATCAACCCAGGCTGCCGGTTTACCAATCAACTTAAACAACACCTTTTTGGTAACAAACAAATACACCTCATCAATGTAAAACTTATGGTAGGCCCATTGGTAAAACCCTTTTAAGGCTCCTGCTACTTTTGCCGGTTTATCGTTTTCGCTCTTATATAGCAGCAGGGCCAGTATAATACCGCCTAAACCTAAGGCCACGGGCGCTATGGCACCGGTAATATGAAAGTGTGTTTCCAATGCCGCACCATCAGAAGTAACCAATGCGCCAAACGGAACAAAGCCAGCTACAATAGCCAATACTGCTAAAAGCATTAACGGCAGTTTCATCGTCAAAGGTGCCTCGCCATGGTGGTCTTCATGGGTTGCGTGCGCATGGTATTCCTTACTCCAAAAAATAGAGAAGTATAAGCGGAACATATAGAAGGCGGTTAAGCCGGCAGTAAACAGGGCAATACCATATATAGCTTTATTACTATGCATGGCTGCCGTTAGAATCTCTTCTTTACTAAAGAAGCCGCTTAGCGGTGGCACACCGGCTATAGCCAAACAGGCAATTAAAAAAGTGAGATGCGTTACCGGCATGTGTTTGCGCAAGCCGCCCATATCCTGCATTTCGTTGCTGTGCACATAGTGTATTACCGCGCCTGCGCCTAAAAACAACAAAGCCTTAAACATGGCGTGCGTAAACAAGTGAAACATAGAAGCCATATAACCCAGGCCTTCTTCGCCGCCATAACCGGAAACACCCAAGGCAAACATCATGTAGCCGATTTGGCTCATGGTGCTGTAGGCCAGCACGCGCTTAATATCAGTTTGGGTGCAGGCAATTACGGCAGCAAACAAGCTGGAGATAGCACCCACCCAGGCTACCACTTCCAAGGTAACCGGCGCCGACAAGGCAAACACAGGGAACAACCTGGCCACTAAATATACGCCCGCTACCACCATGGTTGCTGCGTGTATTAAAGCAGATACCGGCGTTGGGCCCTCCATAGCATCAGGCAACCAAATGTGTAACGGGAACATGGCGCTTTTTCCTGCGCCGCCAACAAACACCAGCATTAAACCCCAGCTTAAAGCGCTTATACCTAAAAAGCCTCCGCTTATAGCTGATGCTAGTTGGGCAGAGTTATGGTCCGTCAGTCGCGCAATAAGTGTGTTGAAGTCTAAAGTTTCTGCATGGAAGGATAGAACCAGTATGCCAATCAGGAAGCCAAGGTCCGCAAAGCGGGTAACGATAAAAGCCTTCTTTGATGCGGCAACTGCACTAGGCCTATCGAAGTAATAGCCAATTAACAGGAAAGACGAAACGCCTACCAACTCCCAAAACACATATATCTGGAAGATGTTAGTGGAAAGCACCAGGCCCAACATAGAGAAGGTGAACAATGACAAGTAAGCATAATACGTTGCGAAGCGTTCTTCGCCTTTCATATAGCCAAGGCTGTATACATGCACCATTAGCGATACAAAGGTTACCACCACAATCATCATCATGCTTATGGGGTCAAGCAATAAGCCCATGTCAATAGAAATGCCGGGCGCAAACTCTAACCAGGTAAATTTTACCGCTTCTATTTTTTGATAAACGCCGTTTACCTTACCGCTAACAAAAAAGTAATTGTACGCTGTAAGCAGAGATAGCGCAGCCGAAGTGCCCAACGAAAGCGTACCCAGCAACCCGCCGCTTTCGCGCAGGTATTTGCGGCCAAATAAACCAAGCACAACAAAGCTTAGCAGCGGCAGCAAAGGAATAAGGGCAATCAGCATTGGGTTCATCTGTTCTTAAAACTTTAAGCTATCCGCATCTTCAACATCAATAGAATTAAAGTTGCGGTAAATGTTAATGATTATAGCAATGGCCACGGCCGCTTCAGCAGCCGCAATGGCAATTATGAAAACCGTAAAAAACAATCCATCCAACCTATCAGGAAACACATACTTATTAAAGGCAATAAAGTTGATGTTAACACTGTTCAGAATTAACTCAATAGCCATTAACATGGTAATCATGTTGCGGCGGGTTAAAAAGCCATACACCCCTATAAAAAACAGGGCGGTGCTTAATAACAGTAATTCATTTAGTCCTACCTGCATTATACGCGCTCGGGGTTCGTTTTTAAAGCAATTACAATACAACCTATCATGGCAGCCAGCAACAACATACTTACCACTTCAAAGGGCAACACAAAACCACCCTGATTGTAATTCAACATTTCAGTTCCAATTTGCTTAACGCTTAAACTGCTGCCGGTATTGGGGGCAATAGCAAAGTCATTCTGCTTAATAAGCACCCAAAACAGGCAAAAGGCAAATATGCTTGCCAGCCCGGCAAACAATTGCCGTTTTCTGTTGGGTATGGGCAGGTCTTGCCCTACGCGATTGGTTAAGAAAATAGAGAATATAATAAGCACCACTATGCCGCCTACATACACCACAATTTGAACCGCTGCAATAAATTCATAATGCAGCCAGAAGTACAGGCCTGCAATACCCATCATGCAAAACAGCAGGTATATGGCGCTGCGGAAAATCTGCCGGCTGGTAACAGCCAACAGGCCGTTTACCAGAATAAATATGGCCAGTAAGTAAAAGACTATCGTGCTTATCATCTGCCCATCTTAAATTCTTCCCAAAAGGAAGGACTTTTCGTTATGGTATTTTTCGTTTTCAATTTCATTTTATCACTCCTCTTTATTCCTCCCCTTCGGGGAGGTTAGGAGGGGTTATTACTCAACACCGTCCATCAACTTACTTCCCGGTGCGTTCAACACCTTGGTAAGCTGGCTTCGGTCAAATACACTGTGTTCAAAACCCTGCCCCATTTTAATGGCGCCTGTTGGGCAGGCATCAACGCATAAATTGCACATGGTACATAGTTCCAGGTGGTACACAAAAGTGTCCAGCGCCTTTTTCTTCTTGCCGTCAGCCGTTTGTTCAAACTTGGTTACAATCTTAATGGTTGCGTTAGGGCATGCTAACTCGCAAGCCGTACAACCAGTACAGCGGTGCTCATTGCTTTCGGTGTGGCTCATTACCACTTCACCACGGAAACGCTCAGGCAGTTCCTGTTTTACATCAGGGTACTGCTGCGTTATAATTTCCTTGTGGTGCGTAAAGTAATAGCCCGTTAAGCGCATACCGCTTAACAGCGACTTTACCGCTCCCGCAACTGTTTTTATGTAATCTACAAGAAACATTTAATACAATTTACCACTAAGACACGAAGGCAATAAGTTTAAAACATCTTTCATTCTTTGCGCCTTTGTGGTTTCACATTTTATTAAAAGTGCCAACCGAGTATTGCAATGGCTGTAGTTAACAGCATATTGAATAAACTAATCGGCAATAAATATTTCCATTCTAAAGTCAGCAGTTGGTCAATACGCAGGCGTGGGAACGTCCAGCGGAACCACATGATGACAAAAATTAAAAAGAACACCTTACCAAAGAACCACACTATGCCTGGTATAAAATCCATAACATTGTTAAAGGCTTCCAGCTTACCAATATGGAAAGGCATCCAGCCGCCTAAAAACAACGTAGCCGCTATAGAACATACAATAAAGATGTTTACGTACTCTGCCAAAAAGAAGAGCGCGAACTTCATACCGCTATACTCCGTATGGAAGCCGGCCGTTAACTCACTTTCTGCTTCAGCTAAGTCAAATGGCGCACGGTTGGTTTCTGCCGTTACTGCAATAATGAAAATGATAAAAGAGATAACTACCGGAATGTGCCCTTTAAAAATCCACCAGCCGGTTTGTTGCGAGGCAATGATGTCGTTTATGCTAAGGCTACCCACCAAAATTACTATGGTTATAATAGAAAGACCTGCGCTTAACTCGTAGCTTACAATTTGCGCACCGCTGCGCATAGCGCCAAGCAAGCTGTATTTATTATTGCTTGCCCAACCGGCCATTAGTATTCCTATTACACTAATACTGCTTACAGCACTTACATACAGCACCCCAATATTAATGTCCCACATCTGGAATCCCTTAGTAAAAGCTATAGGCGCCATAATAAGCATGGCTACTATAATTACAAGAAATGGAGCCAGGTTAAACAAAAACTTATCTGCCCCTGCTGGTGTAAGACCTTCTTTAATTAAAAGCTTTAAGGTGTCGGCTGCGGTTTGCATGCTCCCTTTTACACCCACGCGGTTAGGGCCTAAGCGTATTTGCATATAAGCAGAAACCTTACGCTCCATAAACACCAGCACCAAACCCAACACAGCAAACAGGCTTATTACCAAAATGCCTACAATAGTCATTTCAATAAGCATTACCAGCACAGGGTTTAATGCCCCGCTTAGCATTGTGTGAACTTTACCTGTAAGTGCTTCTATTGAAAACATATCTCGTTTCTCTGCTCTGTATTCTGCTCTCTACTTATCTATCAATATCCGGTATTACTAAATCCAAGGTGCCCATCATAGCTACCAGGTCGCCTATCTTTTGTCCGCGGGCCATATGGTCCAGTGCGGAAAGATTAGCAAAGCCCGGCGAACGGAAGTGGATACGGTAAGGCGTTAAACCTCCTTCACTAATTATATAAACCCCAAACTCTCCACGTGCTGTTTCCACGCGGGTAAAGAATTCGCCTTTAGGTAATTTCAATACTGCTTTTGTTTTGGCCTGAAATTCCCCTTCCGGTATATTATCAATTAACTGTTCTACTATAGAAAGCGATTGGCGCAACTCGCCCATACGCACTACGTAGCGCGCATAGCTATCTCCACCGCTGCTTAGTATTTCTTCAAACCGCAGCTTCTCATAGCCATCATAAGGGGCCGCTTTCCGTATATCGCATTTAACGCCGCAGGCGCGCAGCACCGGGCCACTGCAGCCATAGCTAATAGCATCTTCAGCGCTAATAGCACCAACCCCTTTCATCCTTTCCTGAAAAATGATGTTGTTGGTTACCAGCGTATCGTATTCGTCAATCTTTGTTTTAAAGTGCGCTATAAAATCCTTTACCTTTTTTTGAAAGTTGGGATGTATATCAAACATCACGCCGCCCGGCACCATGTAGTTCATGGTTAAACGCGCGCCGCAGCTTTCTTCCATTATATCATTAATCATCTCCCGCTCGCGGAAGGCATGAAAGAAAGGCGTTAAAGCGCCAACGTCCATTGCCATAGCGCCCCACCACAAACAGTGGCTGGCAATGCGGGTAAGCTCATCCATTAGTATGCGTATAACCTTGGCGCGTTCCGGTACTTCCAGTTGTAAGCCCTTCTCCACGCACATAGCACAGCCGTGGTTGTTTATATGCGCACTCAGGTAATCCATACGGCTGGTGCTGTATATAAACTGGCGGTAGCTAAGGCTCTCGCACATTTTTTCAATACTGCGATGAATGTAGCCCAGGTGCGGTTCCACCTTTTTAATGGTTTCACCGTGCAGGGTAATAAGCAGGTGCAACACACCATGCGTACTGGGGTGCTGCGGACCAACGTTTATTACCAGGTCGCCCTCTTTGGTTTCTGCTACTTCTTCAAATTCAATCACACTATAGCTTTATAATGTTTACCTCATCTACATAATCCTTGCGCAGGGGGTAACCCTCCCACTCTTCCGTTAAAAACAAACGGCGTAAATCGGGGTGGTTTGTAAACTTCACACCCATTAAATCATATGCTTCGCGCTCATTCAACTCAGCCGTGCGCCATATTTTGCTTACGCTTTCTATCTCGGGTTTTGCGCGGTCCACTTTTGCTTTTACTACTACTATATGGTCGTGCTTAAAACTGCGCAGATGGTAAACCACACTCAGGTGCGTTTTCCAGTCAACCGCTGTTAAGCTAAACAGGTAATCGAAAGCAAGTACAGGGTTAGCGCGTAATTGCCAGGCTACCGGAAACCAATTCTGCGCCTCCACCATTACATTCAACCACTCCCCGGTTTCATCGTAGGTGGCCGAGGGGCATATCTCCGCAATCTTTGCTTTCAGTTCCTCTTTCGTCACGCCTAACGTTTAAAATCTTCAATGGTAATTTTCTCGCGCTTGCCACCAGCAGTTATTTTTTCTTGCAGGGTTATTAAGGCATGTATCAACGCCTCGGGGCGGGGCGGACAGCCTGCTATATATACATCAACCGGTATTACGTGGTCGGCCCCTTTTACTACACTATACGTATTATAGAAGAACGGGCCGCCGCTGGTAGCACAGGCACCCATGGCCACTACATATTTCGGGTCGGGCATTTGATCGTACAAGCGCTTTAACACCGGCGCCATTTTGTTTACAATGGTACCAGCTATAATTATAACATCTGCCTGGCGCGGTGTAGCGCGGGCCACTTCAAAGCCAAAGCGGCTCCAGTCATACTTGGCGCTGGCAGCGCTCATCATTTCAATAGCGCAGCAGCTGGTGCCAAACACTAACGGCCAAAGCGAATTACTGCGCGCCCAGTTCAACACATCGTCAAACTTGCTTACCAGTATTCCGCCACCCGGTGTTTGATGCACCGAGCCGGGAAAAGGAGTTGGGCTATTGGGGTTATCTGCCATTCTTATATATAGGTATTCCTTTTTTATATGCTATTGCCACTTTAATGCGCCCTTTTTGTGCGCGTATAAAAAGCCTAAAAACAGTATAAACAGGAAAATGGAAATTTCAACTAAGGCGAAAACCCCTAACTGCTTGGCCACAACGGCCCAGGGGTATAAAAACACCAGCTCAACATCAAAAATCAGGAAGATTAAGGCAAACAGATAATAGCCTACGCTGAACTGTATCCAGCTCTGGCCCCGGGTGGGTACGCCGCACTCATAGGCTTCATCCTTAACAGCGTTTTTGCTGCCGGGGTTGATTATGCGGCTAAGCAATAAAGCCAGCCCCGCAAAGGTTACCCCGCAAATGATGAGAAGAATGATGGAAGCCGGACCCATACTTTTAATACTTGTGATGAAAATAAAAAAGTAAGATTAATTACAACAAGCCAACACTGTTTACATATACGCCCTAACAAGTATCAGTAATTAAACTGATTTTTATCGTATACACCTATCCCTTATTTATTCACAATTTTGCCCATTATATTTTGAAAGCTTACCGAAACATTCTTTCTTCGGAGAACTGTTATATTTAACTATAAACCCAAAACCCTATTACTTATGGCAATTAAAATCACGGATGCATGTATTAACTGCGGCGCTTGCGAACCTGAATGTCCAAATGGCGCTATTTACGCTAACGGCGACAGCTGGAAAATTGCGGACAAAACAACAGTGCACGGCACTTATGTTCGTATGGATGGCAGCACTATTGATGCTGACTCCAGTCAACCTGCAGTGTCCGATGATTACTTTTATATAGTAACCGATAAGTGCACAGAATGTAAAGGCTTCCATGATGAGCCGCAGTGCGCTTCGGTTTGCCCGGTAGACTGCTGTGTGGCGGACCCTGATAATGTAGAAGACGAATCGGTGCTGCTTGAGAAAAAAGCCAAACTGCACGTTTAATAACTATTTGTCAAGGACGCGGTTGCTCATAGCATCGCGTCCTTGTTTTTTATACTTAAATAAGAAACCCTAAATGGATACGACTTTAGAATCTAAACCACAACGTAAAATTGAAATAAAAGAGGCCGATAGCGTGGTGGTGCGCTTTAGCGGCGACTCTGGCGATGGCATGCAGCTTACAGGCATGCAGTTTACTGATACTTCCGCTTTGCTTGGACAAGACATAAGCACCTTCCCTGAATTTCCGGCGGAGATACGTGCCCCTGCAGGTACACTTGCCGGTGTATCGGGCTTTCAGGTGCACTTTGGCAGTAAAGAAATTTTTACCCCCGGCGATATGTATGATGTGCTGGTAGTAATGAACTCGGCCGCACTTAAAAACGACCTTCCCCGCCTGGTAAAAGGCGGTGTAATAATCGCCAACATATCAGGTTTCGATTCAAAAAACCTGAAACTGGCCGGCTATCCTGAAGGTGCCGCAAATCCTTTGGAGGATGGAACGCTTGAAGGTTACAAGGTATTTAAGGTAGACATAAGCAAGTTTACCAAAGAGGCGCTGAAAGATTCAGGCCTTGGTATGAAAGAGATTGAGCGTTGCAAAAACATGTTCGTGCTCGGTATTCTTTTCTGGATGTTCGATAAGAGCATGGATTTTACCATCAAATCGCTTGAAGAAAAATTCAGCAAGAAGCCTGACATATTAAACGCCAACATTACCGCCCTTAAAAGCGGTTGGAACTACGGCGACAACACGGAAATATTTACCACCCGTTACAAAACGGCTGCTGCTAAATTACCTGCCGGTGTTTACCGCAACATTTCGGGCAACCAGGCATTGGCCATAGGTATTATTGCTGCGGCTGAAAAATCAGGACTGCAGGTATTTTTAGGTTCATACCCAATTACGCCTGCTTCCGATGTATTACATGACTTAAGCAAATTCAAAGCCAACGGCGTTAAAACCTTCCAGGCTGAAGATGAAATAGCCGCTATTGCCACAGCAATTGGCGCATCTTATACCGGCGCTTTGGGTGTTACTACAACTTCAGGCCCCGGCGTAGCGTTAAAAAGCGAAGCCATGAGTTTGGCTATGATGTATGAGGTGCCATTGCTTATATGCGATGTGCAGCGTGGTGGCCCTTCAACCGGCCTGCCTACAAAAACCGAACAAAGCGATTTATTGATGGCTATGTTCGGAAGACACGGTGAAGCCCCGCTGCCAATTATTGCAGCTAACTCTCCGGCTGATTGTTTTGATGCAGTATACGAGGCCTGCCGTATTTCTATTGAGCACATGGTGCCTGTAATATTTTTAAGTGATGGTTACATTGCCAATGGTTCAGAGCCGTGGAAGTTCCCCACTGAAGACCAACTGCAACCCATAAGGGCTAAGTTTATGACCGAGCATAACAACCCCGGCGGTAAACTGTTGCCTTATAAGCGCGATGAACGTTTAGTGCGCCCATGGATTAAACCTGGTACCAAAGGCTTAACGCACCGTATTGGCGGCCTTGAAAAACAGAACGAAACAGGCAACGTAAGTTACGACAGCAAGAACCACGAAACCATGGTTCACCTGCGCGCTGATAAAGTTGAAAAAATTGCAGACAGCATTCCTTTAGCTAAGCTTGACAGCGGCGCTGAAAAAGGCAAGATGCTGGTATTGGGCTGGGGCTCTACCTATGGCGCTATAAAAACGGCCATGATAGACCTGCACAAAGAAGGCTACGAAGTATCGCACCTGCATTTACGCCACATGAATCCGTTCCCTAAAAACCTGGGCGAAATATTATTAAGCTTCGATAAAGTATTGGTACCTGAAATGAATATGGGCCAACTGTTGAGTTTGATACGCGCCAAGTATTTGGTACCGGCCGTTGGTTTAAACAAAGTGCAGGGCCTGCCGTTTACAACAGAAGAAGTAAAGGCGAAGGTTAAAGAATTGTATAACGCTTAATGTAAGTAAAAATGGAAACAGCAGAAAAAACAGCCCCAATAAAATTAACCGCGAAGGATTTTGCCAGCGACCAGGAAGTTAAATGGTGCCCCGGCTGCGGAGACTACTCTATATTAAAGCAGGTACAAACTGTACTGCCTGATACAGGCCGTGCACCTGAGGATATCGTTTTCGTTTCCGGCATCGGTTGCTCATCACGCTTTCCGTATTACATGAATACGTATGGTATGCACAGCATCCACGGCCGCGCTACGGCAATTGCCACAGGCGTTAAAGCGGCTAATCCCGCTTTAGATGTTTGGGTAATTGGCGGCGATGGCGACTTAATGAGTATAGGTGGCAACCACCTTATACACATGTTGCGCCGCAACCCTAACCTTAAGCTTATAATGTTTAACAACCAGATATACGGCTTAACAAAGGGTCAATATTCCCCTACTTCCGAAAAAGGAAAGGTAACCAAGAGTACGCCTTACGGTTCAGTTGATGAGCCATTTAATCCTGCCCAGTTAGCGTTAGGTGCTAAGGCTACTTTTTATGCCCGCACACTTGACCGCGACCCTAAACATCAGCAGGCAGTTATTACAAGGGCTAATGGCCACCACGGTACTGCCTTTGTTGAAATTTACCAAAACTGCCCTGTGTTTAACGATGGTGCATTTTTCCTGTTTACGGAAAAAGAAACCAAGCAGGAAGAATGTTTGTTGCTTGAACACGGTAAACCATTAGTGTATGGCCCTAACGGAAGTAAAGGCATAAAACTGGATGGCTTTAAGCCGGTAATTGTAGAAGTTACTGATGAAGCATCTAAGCAAGGCTTATGGATACACGATGAAACGGATAAGGACAAGGCATTTATACTTGCCGGTTTCCAGGACCGCACTGATGCACACTTCCCTCGTCCGTTTGGTGTGTTTTACCGCGAAGAGCGTAGCTGCATAGACGAAGACATGCAAAAGCAGGTGGAAGATGCTGCCGCTAAAAAAGGCAAGATGCCGCTCAACAAAATTTTAAGCGGCGATAAAACCTGGACAATACTTTAGTTAAAGACTAAGTAATACAACTCTAAAAATCCCTGCCCTTAAGGCGGGGATTTTTTTGTTTGATCACTCATCCATATCGCAGGTAGTAACTCCGCCAACCTGTTGTATGCATTTCTCCATTTCGTGGTACGATTTGAAATGGTAATAGGTTCTGTTGCCTAAGGCATCTTCCTTATAGCAAGTGTATTTATGGCAGGCTGAAAGCGAAACCATAAAAAGGGCAATAACCAATAATCGCATATTACCAGAACGCATTATTGCCGGCTTTGGTTGCTTAACCTACAGCGAAACCAGCACAACCCCAATGGTAATTAGCCCTACTCCGGCAATGCGCATAAGGCTTATACTTTCATTAAAGTAAAAGTGAGAAAACAGAAACAGGCCTACTATGGTAAGCGAAAAGAATATAGCGCTTGCTACCTGAAGGGAAACGCCCTTTAAGCTTTCAGTAAATAGTACGGAATTGATTAACCCAAACACCAGCCCTATACCCAGCCAGCCCCACTGCTTTAACGGCTTTCCTTCGTTAAGGGCAGAAAGTTTAAAACCCACATTGGTAAGTATGTTGAAGATGATGGATGAATAAAGAAATACGTATTGCATAGCTGTGTTTTAATCTAAGCTAAGAAAACAAAATATATGCCCTTTCGCTATTTAGGCACCAATTGTGCTGATTTATGCCATAAGGGAACGATTAACATTACACCGTGGTATAACTACATTAACAGCAGTGCAGCAAAGGAGGTATGTTTACTTGTAAAATCACTGCTCTTGCATCACTCCAAACATTGGGATAAACAAGCCCCTACTTATACCTCAGAAATATTTAATGTATATGCCAACGATTACCATGGCCGGCTTAAGGCTATGATAACTAAACACGCCAACCCTAAAGGCCATGCGGTTGATTTTGGTTGTGGCACAGGCAACGGCTTTGCCTTAATGGCTCCGCTGTTTAAGCACATAATGGCCTTTGATGTATCTGCCGGCCTGTTAAAGCAAGCTGCAGCACGTGGTTACGAAAACATTTCGGTTAATAAGCTTGACTTAACCGATACCAAAGCCCCGGTGCCTTATACTGATTTTGGCGTTTGTTGCAATGTGGCCATATCACATGATATACAAATGGATTACGCCATTATTAAAAACGTATTGCGTGCCATTAATAAAGGTGGTACCGTGGTTTTCGTTCTTCCCTCTTTAGAATCGGGTTGTTTGACAACGTGGAACCTAACCCAATGGCACAAAAAGGAAAAAACAACCATTGCGCAGATACCTGATGAAGAGATTGAAAACATTGCCCTTTCGGTTGATGAATTGCGCAATGGCATCTGCCGTATAGATAACCGGCCAACAAAACATTATTCATTGCACGAACTGTTCGGCATGTTTCATTCCGGCAACTTTGAAATTGTTACCGTTGAAAAGCTGGAATACCCCTGGAAAAGCGAGTTTGCCTCCCCGCCAAAATGGATGCAGGACCCTTACCCTTGGGACTGGGCCGTTGAGGTTCGGCGCAGGAAGTAAACCGTTTTTACGCTTCATCAATAAATTTCTGCATTTCCCTAAAATTCCTTAGGTTTTCTATTGCTTTTTCTTCGCGGGCAGCGTAATTTCGCAATCTCAAATCTGCGATTATGTATAAGTGGTTTTTGGCTTTAGGGGCTGCCTTTTGCCTCTTTTTCAACGCTTTTAGTGCCAACCTTGATGTTGATACGGCAAAACTGCTTGTAGCTACTCAACAGGGTACTGTGCAGGGCATATCGGAAAATGGGGTGTCTGTTTGGAAGGGAATACCTTATGCTAAAGCCCCCATTGGCGATTTACGTTTTAAGGCCCCGCAACCCGCTGAAAGCTGGAAAGGCATTCGCAAGGCAGATAAGTTCGGCAACATTGCCATGGGCTATAAGCGCTCGAAAAAGGACCAACAGGAACAAAGCGAGGATTGCCTGTTTTTAAATATATGGTCGCCAAAAGCAGATGCTAAAAAGCGCCCGGTAATGTTTTGGATACACGGTGGTGGCTTCATCTCCGGCTCCGGCTCTTCAGACCTTTACGATGGCGCCCACCTGGCCGCTAAAGGCGATGTAGTGGTAGTAACCATTAACTACCGCATGGGGCCTTTCGGCTTCCTTTACTTCGATGGCCTGCCGCATAATGAAGGCTTTGAAAATAACCTTGGCATTAAGGACCAGGTAGCCGCACTTAAATGGGTGCATGATAATATTGCTGCCTTTGGCGGCGACCCCAACAACGTTACCATTTTTGGCGAATCGGCAGGTGCCATAAGCGTTCAAACCTTAATGGCGGTTCCTTCTGCTAAAGGGTTATTTCAAAAGGCCATTGCTGAAAGCGGTGCACCAAAAAATATTTGGGGACCTGAGTTTTCTTCTGCCTTTACAAGGCGTTACCTGCAATTGGTTGGTGTTGACACGGCCCATTTAGAAAAACTGAAAACCATTAATGCCGATACTATGGCAGTGGCTATGCGCACCCTACTTGATATGATTTGTATTGAAGCCACACCGAACAAAACCATAGCCCCAACCTTAGATGGAAGTTTCCTGCCACAAAACTTAATGACCGCTGTGCAAGCGGGCTCAGCAGCTAATGTGCCTTTGCTTATTGGCACTAATAGAGATGAGGCTACCCTGTTTGCTTTAAAGAGTTTAAACATGGCCCCGCGTACCGCTAAAGGGCTTATACCTTATGTTTCGCGCTTTAACCCCGACCAACAGAAAAAACTGTTATCAGCCTACAAAAACTACCCGCATAAAAACGGTGTGCTTTCTATTATTACCGATGGTGTTTTTGCCATGCCGAGCATGGAGTTTGCCGCATTGCAGAGTGAAAAGGCTCCTACCTACATGTACCGTTTTGACTGGTGTTCAGGCCCGTTAAAAATTGCAGGCCTGCGTGCTACGCATGGTGTTGAATTGCCTTTTGTATTTGGCAACTTTAATACGCGTGTAGGCAAGCTGGTATTGCTAATGGCTAAAAAGAAAGATGTTTACCGTATTGCTGATGAAATGCAGCAGGCCTGGATAAACTTTGCGCATACCGGTAACCCCAACAGTACAGGCAATGCATGGTCAATTTACAATGCCAGCAAACGCAGCACCTTAATATTTGACAGAAAGCAAATTACAGTAAACGACCCCGATGCAAGCCGCAGAGAAGCCTGGGGAGCACTGAATATTTTTGAGTAGCTTATAAACCGTTAAAGGAAATACCAACTGAAAATTCGTTGGCTTTAGGGCCGCGGTCCTTCTTAAACACGCCTAATATGCCGTAGTAAGCGGTTATGTTAAAGCTGGCGTAACCAATGCGTATCATAGGGCCCATGCGGAATAAGTTGTAATCCGGAAAGCGGCGCTCTACATAAACTTTAGTGGTTGGGTCCTTTATCTTTTGTTTGGTATGCGCATCAACACGTATGCCTGCCTTAAAACCGAAGACAAACTTCCAACAATTGTCCAACTTATCAGGGTTGGTTTTAATGCGGAACTCTAACGGTATATCTACATACTGTAGCGATATCTTGTTTACCTTATAAATGCTTGGGTCGCTGAGTGGCTCAAAGTGTATACCGGCAGAATCTACTACTTGTTCATGACGATGATAAATATTAGAACAACTGTAACCAATACCAGGTGCAATGCTGAAGCGTGAATGCTTAATACGGAAGTCGTAAGAGAAATAGATATTAATACCGCGGCTGTACCACTTGGTTTGCAACCCTTTAAAACCTGCGTCATTTTTATTGTAAATCCAGTTGGAGCCTATTAAATCAATGGCAAAACGGTCCTTTGAAAACTTTTGGAACTTGGCATTAATGGCGCTGCGCTTAGCCTGTTCTTCAGCGGTTAATGTTTTTTTAGCCGGTTTGGTTTTAACCGAATCAGCCTCAAAAGCAAAGGCAGAAAAAGAGAATAAAAGAAGGGCAATGGCCAGTAATTGTTTCATTCCTGAAAATTAAAGTCTACTCAAACGAGCGGCAAAAGTAAATATTTTGCGATAGCAGCCTCTTACCCGAGGTATTTTCCTTCAATAGGCATACGGCGGCCCATACCAAAAGCCTTGGGCGTTACCCTTAAAATAGGCGGTGCCTGAAAGCGTTTCCACTCATTTCCGTTCACCATTTTTAGCACTTTCTCCACTAATTGCTGCTCAAAACCCATGGCCATTAGCTCCTTAGGCCCCTGCCGCAGCTCTATATACTGGTAAAGAATTTTATCCAGCACATCGTATTCCGGTAAGGAGTCGCTATCCTTTTGGTTAGGCCTTAATTCTGCCGAAGGCGCCTTGGTAATAATGTTTTCAGGCAAAACCTCTCCGTTGCGGTTAATGTAACGGGCCAGTTCGTATACCTGCGTTTTATATACATCTCCCAGTACGCCAAGCCCTCCGCACATGTCTCCATATAGGGTACCATAACCCACGGCAGCTTCGCTTTTATTGGTGGTGTTTAGTAGTATGTAGCCAAACTTATTACTGAAGGCCATAAGCAATACTCCGCGCACGCGGGCCTGAATGTTCTCCTCCGCAGTATTGAAAGGCAGTTCTTTAAAGTGTGGCTTAAGCGTTTGCAGAAAAGCCTGAAAGTTACTTTCAATAGGAATGGTTTCGTAAGCAGTGCCAAGGTTTTTGCATAGCTGTACGCTATCGTCAACTGAATGCCCTGATGAAAACCCGGAAGGCAGCAACAAAGACATTACATTCTCCTTACCCAATGCCTCAGCAGCAAGGCATAACACCAGGGCCGAATCAATACCACCGCTTAAACCAAGTATAGCCTTCTTAAACCCAAGCTTTTTAAAGTAATCCCTTATGCCCAGCACTAAGGCATCATGCACAAGGGCTATGGGAATTTCGCTTTTGCTGTCCCCTATTGCCTTTTCGCTCTTCCAGTTTGTACCATCCCACTCTACCACTTCAATGGCTTCTTCAAAGTGGGGCAATTGAAAAGCTACATCCCCTGTTTTATCCATTACCACGCTGCTGCCGTCAAAAATCAATTCCGTTTGTGCGCCTACCTGGTTAACATATACCATGGGTATGCCATAGCGCAGTACATTGCTTTTAATTACGTGCATGCGCTCCTTTAACTGCGCATTGCTGAACGGCGAAGCAGAAAGGTTAACTATTAAATCGGGCTTTCCTTTGCATATTTCATCTAAGGGGCACACCGCATACAAGGGATTGTCGTTGCCTACATTCCAAATGTCTTCGCAAATGGTAAGGGCAATTTTTTTACCCTTAAATTCTACAGGCTCAAAATTACGGCCGGGTTCAAAATAGCGGTACTCGTCAAATATGTCGTAGTTGGGCAATAAGCTTTTATCGCTTATGTGCTGCACCTTGTTCTTATAGATGAAAAACGCAGAGTTGAAAAGGTCTTTCCCCTCCTTTACGGGGTTCCTGCGCGGGGCGCCAACAAACACACCAATATTGGTGGTATGCTCTGCAATATCTGCAATTGCCTTTTCGCATTGGCGTATGTAATCATCAAACTCCAGAAAATCGCGCGAAGGATAACCGCATACGCAAAGCTCGCTGAACACTATACAATCAGCCTTCTTCTGTTCGGCCTCTTTAATAGCTGCAATAATTTTAGCTGTATTAGCTGTAAAATTCCCTACGTGATAGTTCAGTTGTGCCAGCGCAATTCTCATTGGGCACAAAAGTAGTAAAGCGCTTAAAACAGCACCCCTATTTTTAAGTTAAGAGAGCGTAAAACGGTAGGTTCCTTTTTTGTGTCCACCGCATTATCCTTTACGTAGTTTAAGAAACCATTGTGGTAATAGATACCGCTGAATACCGCCACCTTATCATTAAAGTGGTACTCAAAGCCACCGCCTACAGCTATGCGTATGTCGTAAAAGTTGATGCGGAAATCAGGTAAAGATTTAGCCACATCGTTGTCCTTTCTTAGCACATTTTCCTTTTCAATAGAAATTTCATTAGAGGAGGCGAATAGGTAAACGGGATTATCGTAGGTTGCCCTGGCCGATACCGTAAAATAGTTTTCAAAACCCACCTCGCCGTAAATGCGGAAGTTCTTAATGTCGTTAGTGCGCAGCTTAATGCCTATAGGAATAACCAGTGAGTGCAGCGTGTATTTCTCCTTTACGGTACGTAAAACGTTGCCGCTGGTATCTGTAACTTCAAAAAACTTACGGCCGGTTAAGTTTCCGCCTTCCATAGCTCCGCCAACGCCGGTTGATAGCCCAAAGTTCTCCGCAAACCAGTATTCTACCCCAAGGCCATAATTAACCCCAAAACGCACCCCACCGCTTTTCATTTCCTTGCCAAAAGGCTTGGCCCAGGTAAGCCCCGGCGATACCGAAAGCCCTATTTTTACTTTATCGGTAATACAAAACACTTTACCTGATAGGGTAAGCGTTAATAGCAACAGTAAAACTCTTTTCATTACTTTTCTTTTTTTCGTAGCCTATGATACGGTTCAATTATGTAGTGGTAGCTCTTATTCTTTTGGCTTTAGCAAGTTGCAATGGCTGCAACAAAACCAAAAGTAGAGAAAAACCCGATGTGTCTAATATAAACTTCCAACTTCAGTTTTTACGCTTCGACCACGACCTGCAGGATTTTAAAAACAAAGACTTTGAACAGCAGCAGGAATACATGCGTAACCGTTATGGTGAGTTTTATGACTTTTACGTTGACCAGTTTGTGATAGGACCGCGCCAACCCGGCGACACAGCGGACATTAGCCGCGAAGCCATAAGCAAGTTTATTGCCGACCCTTATGTTAACCGCATACAGGATTCTATTGATAACACCTTTGCTGATACTAAGCAATTAGAGGCCGACTTAAAGCTATCGCTAAAGTATTTAAAGTACTACTTCCCTAAAATAACGCTGCCTAAAGTGGTAACGGTGTATTCCATGTTCTCCAACGGTGCATTTACCTATGGCGAAGAAACACTTGGCGTTGGCTTAGACTGCTACCTGGGCGAAAACAACCCCGACTACGACAGCGCTCAGATTTACCAGTATGTGCGGCATAAAATGAAAAAGGAATTTGTGGTTAGAAACGCAATGGAGGTATTGTATAACCTGTATTTTGGTGTTGACCCTAATGCCCGCAAAACCTTTGGCGAGGCCATGGTAGAAAAGGGCAAAAAACTTTATGTGCTCTCTTACCTGTTGCCCGAAGCTCCTGATAGCCTTTTGGTAGGTTATACCGCTGCACAAACCGAATGGTGCGAAAAGAGCGAGCACTCCATTTGGCAGTTTTTTAATGATAAGGATTTATTATACAAGGAAGACTACATGGACCAAAAGCGTTACCTTGATGAGGGCCCGGGCGCACAAGGCATGCCCGCTGAAGCACCGGGTAATGTAGGCAGTTGGGTAGGCCTGCAAATTGTAAGGAAGTTTATGGAAAGCAGCGGCGGAAAAATATCGCTGCAGGATTTGGTTTTGAAATATGACACAAAAACCATTTTTGAGAAATCGCATTACCGGCCATAGAAAATAGCCATTCATATCTTCAGAAATATATCTTTACGGCATGGACGAATATTCCGAGAGAAGAAAAGGACACGAAACCTGGACCAGTAAGCTATTCAGAATAGTAAACTCTACTGTTTGCTTTGCTTTAGCCTATGTTGTTATCACCTATCTCTCGTGGCTGGCCATGGCGCTGGTAGGCAAATTCTTTAAATGCGATGCCATTGTTTATTTCTACGGTATTAAGTTCATTACCCCTGTAGCCCCCGAACTGTTCTGGAACAAACTGCGCGTAATCCTTATTTATTCATCGGGCCCGGTATTTGCCCTTTTGTTTGGCTTGTTATGTATGTATGTGTATGATAAAACAAAACACCTTAAAACAGTTCTGAATTTGTTTTTGGTATGGGGTTTTGTGGTGGGCAGTGCCATTTTTGTTTCGCAGGGCGTTATTGCAGCATTGGGTCATAACGAATACAACTCTCCTTACTACGTAAACCTGGCCGTTGTTTTTGCATGGTTGCGCATACCCGTTTTCTTTGTTTACGTCTTTAACCTTCCATTCCTTATACTGTTCCTGTTTTTAGGAACCAATGCCGTTAGGCCGTTTTTAAAGTTCGCTTACTCGTACACCAAAATCAATAAAATGTCTCGCCGCCGCAGGTATTATATTGAAACGGCCGTAGTGCCTTTTATACTGGGGGCAATGGGTATAATTTTTATGAAATACTACATTGATATAGTGCACGACATGTTTGTGCAACTGGTGTATTTCCTTGCCATCTTCTTTATGATGGTGCTGGGCATTTACAGCCTACAACATGCCGAGGTGCTTAAGGATGATGTGTTAAAGTATAAAGTACTGCAACAAATTAATGTGGTGTTTCCGCTTTTGCTTATAGGCGCCCTTGCTATAATTTATATCACCCGCCAGGGATTATACATATCCTTTAACTAAATGTTTTAGGCGCTAAGCAGCCTTATTGCTATTTTGCCCTTGGCAAACAATTGCATTGGATAAAAAGAGATTAAAACGACCTGCTGAGTTTATACTTAAAATGCTGCTGGTGTATGCCGGCTGGCGTTTGTTCAAGTATTTGGGCGAGGCTAACGAAAACTTTCTTTGGGGAGGCTGGAGTTCTTTTAAGGACATTATGGGCGCTTCACTTTCAGCCTCCACAGCCTTTGTGTTGCAGTTGTTAGGTTATAACCTTACCCATTATGGCCGCAGTGTAATTGTAGATGGCTACCCCGGTATATGGATTGCCGATTTATGCCTGGGCATTGCACCCATGGTAATTTTTACCGGCTTTGTGTTGGTGTTTGGCAACAATAACCGCAATAAGCTGTGGTTTATTCCGCTGGGCCTGGTGCTTATATACCTTACCAACGTTGCCCGCTTTGTTGCCCTGGCACTGGTGCAAATACACCACAACGATTACTTTAAAGTAGCGCACGAAAAAATATACGTAACCATAACCTATGGTTTAATTTTTCTGCTGCTTATGTGGTGGATGAATTCACTGGCCTTTAAAAAGGAAAGCGCTAAAGCTTAATCCAGCTTTTCAAGTTCAGCCAGCATGGCTTCACTATCCCATTGTTCCGAGCCTGATTTTTTATAGAGTATTTCGCTTTCCGCATTCAGCACATAGCTTACCGGTATGCTGTAAATATCCATTTCGCTAAAGCGTTTGGCAGAGTGCAGCAACACAAGCGGTAAGCCGGGGTTGGCCTCAGCCAGTTGCTGAAGGCGGTTTAAGGGTTCGTCAGATACTATCAGAAAAACAAAGCCCTTATCATGCAGTTTTTCGTAAGCGCGAAGAATAGAGGGCATTTCGGCCATGCAAGGCCCGCACCAGGTACCAAAAAAGTTAACGAAGATTCTTTTTGCTTTAAAGTCGGCAAGTTGTACCGGTTGGCCTTTTAAATCAGTAAGGGCAACAGTGTTGAATTTTATACGCGGTGCCACATTGTACTTGTTGTAAAAATAAAGGCCGGTTAACGCCCCTATTACTAACAGCAAGCCTATAAGCAACTTATTTTTCATTAAAGCGCATTTTGTAATCCGTCATACTACACTTAATCACTTCCAGCGCTTCATCGCGCCCGTAAATAGAAGCAATCTCTACTTTCTTTTCTTCACCTGAACCCGGCAAATCTTTATAGGTTAAAAAGTAATGCTCTAACCTGCGGATAATCTTTTCGTCCAGTTGCTTAAGGTCCGTAATGTGCCCGTAAACAGCATCATCCTTTAGTACAGCAATAATTTTATCGTCGGCTTCATTCTTATCAATCATGCGTAAGCCGCCTATTGGTATGGCCTGCACAATAAACCCACTGTTAGGGAAGGTCTTTTCGCTAAGCACTAAAATGTCCATGGGGTCCTGGTCGCCAATAATACCGGGCTTGCCGGTTTTAGCAGTACAAAAGGCTCCCACTTCCTTATCGCAAAGGGTTTGCGGTATAAAACCATACAGGGCAGGCACAATGTTCGAAAACAACTGCGGCCTGTCAACTTTAAGCCAACCGCTCTTTTTGTCAATTTCGTATTTAACGGTATCGCTTGGTACAATTTCAATAAAGGCCGTAAGCAATTCGGGTGCATTTTCACCCACCTCTATGCCATGCCAGGGATGTAAAGTGTATTTAATGTTTTCGAGCATAAATATTACCAGGAGCCGCCTGCACCACCGCCACCAAAGCTACCACCACCAAAACCGCCAAAGCCACCACCGCTACTTCCGCCGCCACTGCTAAAGCCGCCGCCGCCCCAAAAGCCGCCACCGGTGCTGCGGTAACCGCGGCCGCTATACGTGCCGCCACCGCCTCCACCTCTGAAAATAGCGGGCAGCACAATAAATATTATAATAATTATTAAAATAATAACCCACAAAGGCAAGCCGCCACCACCGCCATCACCGCTGTCTTCGTTTACAAACTCACCGCTAAGGCGGGCAATAATTTCATCAACCGCATCATTAAGGCCGGCGTAGTAATTGCCTTCTTTAAAGCGGGGTTTCATTTTCTGTTCAACAATATGCTTGGTGGCAATGTCGGTTAAAAACTCTTCCACTCCGCGGCCGGTGGCAATAAACATCTGGCGGTCCTGCAGGGCAACCAGTATCAGCACACCGTTATCCTTCTTCTTTCTGCCAATACCCCACTTATCGGCCAGTTCAATGGCGTATTCGCCCTTCTCCATACCATCAAGCGTGTTAATGGTAACAATGGTTATTTGGGTAGAAGTAGAATCATCATAAGCCACCAGCTTGCTTTCCAACTGTTGCTCTTCACTTGCTGAAAGCATATCGGCAAAGTCGTTAACCAGGCGTGGCGGGTTAGCCGGCGAAGGATAATCAACCGCAAATACGGCCTTTACTGAAAGCAGTAAAACCAGCAGCAGCGACGTAACACCGCGCTTTGCAGAAGTAACCTTATTCTCCTTCGCTGATTTCATTGCTCAGTTCATTTTTATCTCCATCCTGCAAAGGGAAGTATTGCTTAAGGTGCATGCCCGATTCTTTTATGGCAAATACCACTCCTTCAAAAAATTCATTCTTTTTAAAATGGCCGGTCATTACCTCTTTAATACCATCCCAAAAATTGGCCGGCACCACATGGTTAATTCCTTTATCGCCTATTATGGCAAACAGCTTATCATCATAAGCAATGTATAGCAACACACCGTTTTGGTGCATGGTGGTATCCATTTTAAGCTCTGCAAACAACATGGTAGCGCGTGCAATAGGGTCGCCGCCTTTGCATTTAGGCTCAATATGCACACGTATCTCTCCCGATGTCATGGCCTCAGCATCTGCTATGGCCTGCACTATCGCCTTTTTCTGGTCGGGGGTAAAAAAGTCTTTCCTGAACATTATAAGCGCCCGTGGTAATTAAAACTTTACCTCAGGTGCTTTTTCACTACCCGGGTCGCTCTTAAAGTAAGCACGCGGTGTAAAGCCAAACATTTTGGCAATCATTACCTGCGGAAACTTAGCTATGTAAGCGTTGTAGTCCTGCACGGCAGCATTAAAGTCGTTACGCGATTTGTTGATGCGGTTTTCAGTGCCTTCTAATTGCGACTGTAAATCCTGAAAGCTTTGTGTAGCCTTCAATTCAGGGTAGTTTTCTGAAACAGCTAACAAGCGGCCTAAAGATTGCGACAAAGTATTTTGAGCAGCCTGAAACTTAGCCAGGTTTTCTTCAGTAAGGTCGTTAGGGTCAAGCTTTATTTGCGTAGCGCTTGCACGGGCCTCTACAACCTTCTCTAAGGTTGTTTGTTCAAAATTCGCTGCCCCTTTAACTGTGCTTACCAGGTTAGGTATAAGGTCTGCACGGCGCTGGTAGGATGATTCAACACCGCCCCATGCCTGGTTTACAGCCTCGCGTTTTTCTACCATGCTGTTATAACCACAGCTTGAAAGAGAAGAAATAACCACTAAACCAATCAAAAGTCTCAAAACGTTTTTCATACTTGTTTTTGTTTAAGATTTAAATGTAGAAATTTCTTCGGTCTTCGCTTTTGTTACCCAACCGCTTTATGCAGCCCAAGCTGTTGAAACTTCAACTTTTATACCTTTGACGCAACAGCAATACAAAAATTGTATGAGTACACTCATTAAGGACTTTAACGACTACCGTTCGCGCATGAACGATGTAATACTTTCGAAAGACAACCTGGTGCTTAAGCGCTTTTGGAGCCTTGACAATCAGGCCTATGCCAATGGCGCCCTGCCTACCAAAACCAAGGAGTTGCTGGGTTTAATAGCCAGCATGGTGCTGCGCTGCGATGATTGCATTAAATACCACCTGGGCAAAAGCCACGAGCTGGGCTGCACTACCGAAGAAATATATGAGGTGTTTTCCATAGCCAACCTGGTGGGCGGTTCAATTGTAATACCCCATACCCGCCGCGCGGCTGAGTACTGGGAGGAGCTGCTGAACACTTCTGCCGCTGACAAGTAAAATGAACATTTAACAGAACAACTTGGGGAAATGGCTTGCCTTTTAGGCGGTTAGGGGCATATAAAACAGCATTTTTGAAATGGCTTATACCCTAAAATGCTTAACTACATGAACCAATTCTCCTATTACCGTTGCCTGGCTGTGCTTGCCTTTTTTGTTGTTTCAATAAACAGCTACGGCTATGTGCAACAGCCCGATTCTACCCAAAAAACCGCTGCCGTAGCCGCTGTAAAAAGCGGTGTTACCAAAAGGGCCGATAAGCTGTACAGCAAACTGAAGTTGGATAAAGCCGTTAAGCTTTACAGCAAGGCTATGAAGCTGGATGCTGATACCGTGTATTTAATACAGCGCATTGCTGAAATTTATAAGTTGAAGAACGACCCGCGCACAGCCGAGTTGATGTACGCTAAAATTGCCGATAACCCTAAAATGAGCGCCGAAAGCAAATTTAATTATGCTGAGGTGCTGCGTGCTGATAAAAACTATGCCGCTGCGCAAAAGTATTACGATGCTTACCTTAAGGCCAATCCTAAGGCACAAGGCGTTAAAGATGCCATGGACGCTATGCGCCAGATACCCGAGTTAAGTAAGGATAACCCTGCTTACCGCGTTGAGCCGCTTTCTATTAATACCTCAAAAGCTGATTATGCCCCTGCGTTTTATAAGGATGGCAAACTACTGTTCAGCTCAAACCGCAGCAACAAAAAAGCGGTGTACAACAAATGGTCAATAAACCGCTACAGCCGCATTTATGTAGCTACTATGGATAGCACCATGGCCTTGAGCAAAGTAAAATCTAAGGCAAAAGGAAAGATTGCAACCGCTACCGTGGCTTACAATAAGCAAAACGATGAGTTGGTTTTTGCAAAAAGCAGCTTTAAGAAAAAAGCGCTTGTTAACCAGGGTGGCAAAAACGTGCCGGCCATGCAGTTGTATTCTTCAGTGTTTAACGGCTCAACAGCAGGCAGCCAGGTGCCGCTTGCTTTTAACGGCCCGCAATTTTCTACCTCAACACCGGCCTTTTCAAAGGATGGTAAAACCTTATACTTCGCCAGCGATAAGCCCGGTGGCTTTGGCGGCAGCGACCTTTACATGAGCACCCGCGATGCCAACGGCAAGTGGAGCGAACCAAAGAACCTTGGCAGTTCGGTTAACACGGCGTTTGATGAGAAGTTTCCGGCTATGGCCGATAACGGCACTTTGTATTATGCCTCTAACAGCCCTGCAGGTTTAGGCGGTTTAGATGTTTACAAAACCAAAAGCGATGGCACTAACTGGAGCAAAGGCGAAAACCTTGGCGCACCGGTTAACAGCAGCAAAGATGATTACGGCTTTATAATGGACCCCAACAACAAAGGCGGCTACTTTACTTCAAACCGCGAAGGCGGCATGGGTGAAGATGATATTTACCACTTTACCTTTGACGAGAGCAAGCTGGAATACAAGGTTACCGTTAAGCTGGTAGATGCCGATAGCCAAAACCCCATTGCCGAAGCCACTTTAGCCTTGGATTGCAAAGGCATGAACCCTGAGAATACCTTAAGCGATGCCAATGGCGAAAAGACCTTTACCATTAAAGGCGGAAAATCGTGCTCGCTTGATATATTAAAAGATGGTTATAAGATAAATAGCGCTGCCATTACCCCGGGTGATAAAGGCAAAACCATTACCATAGCCCTGCAGCCCGATGTTATTAAGCTTAGAATTGCGGTTAAAGAGAAAGACACGCAGAACCCTGTGCGCGATGCGGAGATTACTATAGTAAACGGCGATGGCGCCGAAATGAACTACGTAACCAACGAAAAAGGCATACTGGAAGCTACAGTGCCTTCGGCCAAGTATAAGTTAAGCAGCCACGATTATGCTTCTATTAAGGACCAGTTTACCGGCGAAGATGCAGACAGAAACACCACCATACTTAACCGCGAGTATTTAATACCGCGTGCGGAGCTGATTGTGAATGTGCCTTTAACGGCTAACTGTTTTTCATCGGCAGTAACTATTACCGATATTAAAAACGGTAACACCTACGATGTTAAGCCTAACACCAATGGTGAGCTACGCATGGACCTTCGCCTGGATAACACTTACCTTATTGAACACAACGGCAGAAAAGATACCATTAGCACTTACGACCTTAAGCCCGGCCAGGAAATACCCGGCCCTTGTAAGTTTTACGTAGGCCAAACATGGATAGTAAACAACATTTACTACGACTTTAATAAGTGGGAAATACGCAAGGATGCTGCACAGGAACTGGACAACGTGGTGCGTATAATGAAAGAAAACCCAACGCTTGAAATTGAGTTAAGCTCGCATACTGATTGTCGCGGCTCGGCCAAGAGCAACATGGTGTTATCTGCAAAACGCGCTAAGTCTGCAGTAGATTACTTAAGCAACAAAGGCATACGCAAAAAGAGAATTATTGCTGCCGGTTACGGTGAATTAAAACCGGTAAACAACTGCGTTTGCGAAGGCGACCAAAAATCTGATTGTACAGAAGAACAACACCAACAAAACCGCAGAACGGAAGTAAAGGTGTTGAAGTACTAAACCATATACTGTTCGGAATACTCATGCGGGATGCTCACAAGGCATCCCGTTTTTTGTGTGTGTATTTAAACTGTCCTCCTTGCAGGGGGACGAGGAGGCAACGTAACGAAGTGAAGTTGACGACGGAGGGGGTAGTTATTAAACGCAGGAGGACGAGGAGTTAACGAAGTGCAACGCAGCTAGCGACGGAGGAGGTTTTCTCACCGCTTAAAATGCCGCTTTATCTCATCCAGCACCGCATCTATATTTTTGAACACTACCTCATTTTCAAAGCGCAGAACAGTTATGCCTCGTGCTTTCATGTTTTCATCCCGCTCGTAATCATTAGCGGACCCCGCCTGTGTAAAGTGGCCCTGGCCATCTAACTCAATGGCAAGCTTTTCGGTAGTGCAGTAAAAGTCTACTATGTAGTTGTTTATTGAAAATTGTCTTCTGAATTTTCTACCGTCAAGTTGTTTTTCTTTCAACCTGTTCCACAATACGGCCTCTGCACTTGTGCCCTTGGTTCGTAGCTGCTTACGTTTTTCGGTTAGCGCTTTTTTGTTGTAGGAGGAATCCATTAAAGGAAAGTAAGTAATTGCAGCTAATATAACCCCCTCCGGGCTCGTAAACTCGCCCTCGTCCCCCTTTCAGGGGGACAGTTTAGCAAGGCCAAACTTGCACGCTTAGGCTTTGTCCCCTTGGCAGGGGGACGAGGAGACAACGTAACGAAGTGAAGTTGACGATGAAGGGGGCAGTGATTAAAACGTGATCAAACAGGCAAAGTATTAACCCCCTCCGCCAAACTCCGCGTTGCTTCGTTTTGGCTCGTCCCCCTTTCAGGGGGACAGTTTAGAAAGGCCAAACGTGCACGCTTAGACTTTGTCCCCCTGGCAGGGGGACGAGGAGACAACGTAACGAAGTGAAGTTGACGACGGAGGGGGTAATATTAAACGGCAGGAGGACGAGGAATTAGCGCAGTGCAACGCAGCTAATGACGGAGGAGGTAGAATTCATGCTGTGGGACAAATGGAATGACAATAACAACCCACTTCCCACTGTCCCAATGTTTACTTAAAATCAAAATCCACTAAATATCCTTTCGTTTCAAATCCCTTTATTATTTCAAGCAACTCTGTGCATAGCGCTTTAAAGTTGGTTTTTTTTCCTCCATTATAATTAAGCAATGCGCCTTTTGCGTTCTGGAAAAGGCATTGATCTCCGTGATACGGTGAACCTCCTGTGAACCCAAGATACACTTGGCACTTAAAGCTGCACACTGGAACTTCAGGGAACTGTGATGTAGTGCCATCCCTAAACTGAGTAAACACCAGTTGGGATGTGTCTTTATGAACAGCTAATAGTTTTGCAACGGCGATGCCTTCAAGTATTCTGATCACTTCCAGGTCTGTAAAATGATCGTTGATAAATTCGGAATCTACAACATTTTTCAAGTCATATTTAAGAAGTTTAATATCTCCCCAAATTGTCACCAAACTTTTCAAGGTCTTAAAAAATCGAATTGAATGGGTGTCAACATATATATCGTTAGATCTAATATGCGGTAACGTATAACCATCTGTATAAGAAGTGCTATGCACCAATTGCTTATTGACAAGTTTAAAATCGAAGTTGGCTTTAACTATCTTACGCATTGTCAATTTTCCCGCTCTAATAAAATAGGCCAAAACAGCTGAAAGCAGCAGAAGCTGTTTTCCAAACTCATCATTGGAATCAATGTTTAAATCGGATGGCGCTTTAGACTTTAAGAACTGATAAATGTCGTTTTCTATTGAAAAGCAGTAATAGTGTGTAGAACAAAACTTGTCCATGTAACCTTCAAAATTTGCTGATGGCCCATATCTATGTTTAAATATCTTTTCTAACCCATCAATGTCACAAACAATTATAATCTTATCAAAGCCAAATTTGTTGTCTGTATAGAAACTGTCGTTATGTACGCTCAGTATGTTTAATATTCGAAATATATGTTCCGGATCCAGACGGTCGAAGTCGTCAATTATTAGTACGGATTGTTTATTAGCCTTATTGTTTTCTTTTGCTTTCTTGAGTAACTCTCTTATTAAGTAGGTAATTTCATCCTGTTCATATATCGTGCCCTTTGTTTCAGTAAACTGAGTAATAAAGGCAGTAAGTTCTTCTTCAGTGGTTTTTAATTCACTTGCTTTTTGTTTAATGTAATCTTGGTGAAGTTTTTTGATTTCAGGTAGGCTGGCAATAACCTTAGCAATTAATGAGGCAGGATCAAAAGCTGAAATGTTGGGAATCGCTTTTGCCAGAGCCCCCAGTATTGTAAGAGGATTATCTTTAAGAAACCACGCATTCGAAACTTTATCAAAGTCGTTAACGGACTTAGTTGCTTTTAGATATCCTCTTTCAAGGCATTGAAGAATTATATCCACTTTAACCAATTCGAAAATGTCTTTATTGTCACTTACTGAATATTTAACAGGATTAATGAAGACGGGGTTATATGTATCATTGAATTTTTTAAAAAACTTTTCAAGGAAGTAAGTCTTGCCACTTCCGTATGGCGCACTGAATATTATTCTTTTATTGTCCTTTTGTGAAATATGCGTTTCAAATCGTAATATCTCCTGATGCGTTTCTATGTGGTCAATTTTCTGTACTAACATAACCTTTGTTGTAATTACAAAGATGCTAAAAAGGTTATATGCATCAAATGATTTTGGGACACTGGAACAACTACCTATGGTATTTTTCCCAATGTCCCAAGTTGTTTAATCCTCCTGAGGCTCTTCTCTTTCTAATACCCGACTCACCCTTCTATGGTTCGTCCCCAACTGCCGTGCAATTTCCCTAAAGCTCATCTCCGGGTTGCCTCTGTGCAGTTCAATAATATTGCGGTCAAGCTCGCTTAGGGGTTTGGTGTTGGGGTCTTTAAGGTGTAAAAATTCGCTTTCGTAACCAATGTTGCGGAACTGCAAAAAGCTATCGCGCTTTTCCAGCTCGCATACAATTACATTCTCGGTGCCGTATAGCTTGGCGCTATCGCGCACTTTTATTTGCTTAATGTAACGCAGGTTGGGGCCAAGGGTGCTTTTGCCAATGGCAAAGCTGCTATCGGCCAGGTTGCCCAGCATCATGCTGCCGGCCATGTCGTTAATTTCAATGGGGCGGCTTTGGTCGCGCTTGGGGGTGTGGGCCAGCACCAGCATGCTAAGGCCGTATTTACGCTTTAGGGTTAACAGGCTGTTCATCAGCGGCATGGTTTCTTTGGCAACTTCAAGGCTTTGGCTTTTAAGGTAGGTTATATTATCAATAATTACCACGCGTGCGTTGTGGTGTTGCACCTGTTGCTCCAGCGCCAGCATAAGGGCGGTTTCAAAGGGCAGGGTCAACACCTTATCGGGGTTCATTTCTACCCGCAAAAAATTACTGCTGAATTTATACGGCTGCTGGTAGTTATCGCTATACCGGTTCTGAAACTGTTTCATGCTCAGCTCAAAGTCAAAGTATAACACCTTCTGCGGAGGACAGTCCACCGCAAATACATCGGCGTATTCGCCACTGCTTATGGCGTTGGCTATTTGCACGGCCAATATGCTTTTGCCCACGTTGGTGCTGGCAAACAAAAAGCACAGCTCGCCCTCATTCCAAAACTCGCCAAACAACTTGCGCGGGTTAGGGCGGCGTTCGGCTTCGGCTATCCACTCGTTAGCGGTGCGTGCAATAAAAAACTGGTTGTTTTGCTTGTTCAGGTCTTGCAGGTAATACTCTTCGGGTTCCATTATATGTTGTTTTATGTTGTTGTGTTTGGCTTTAATAATTACTACTCCTAAACCAAGCTGCGCAGCCCTCCGGTTTACTCCACCTCCGGTGTTTTAAACCTCCACCCTAAAGGGTATGCCCAGCGGTTCTCCCTTTAGGGAGTTAGAGGGATGGGTAGGTTGTGGTTTTTAACCCCCTCCGCCAAACTTCGCGTTGCTTCGTTTTGGCTCGTCCCCCTTTTAGGGGGACAGTTTAAAAAGGCCAAACTTGTAAGCTTAGGTTATGTCCCCATGAAAGGGGGACGAGGAGACAACGTAACGGAGTGAAGTTGACGATGGAGGGGGTAATAATTAATTGCTGTTTAACGCAAGCCCTCGCTCAATCATCAAGCAGAGCGCTGCTTTTGTATTTGTAGAATTGCCACCAGGCAATAATAATGCGCACGTTAAGCGCTATTATCATAATTAAACTGGCGGTGCCGAAAAACACAATTACGTTGTAGATGTATTTAAGCAGGTGCGTTTTGTCTTCATCATACAATATCACCTTAGGGAAGCCGAAGTCCTCAGTGTAGAAGTTATCCATAAGGCCCAGGTATTTTTGCATGCGCGATGCAAAGAAGATGAACAGGCTAAGGTTAATGGCAAACAACAAAAAGCGCACAACACCTGGCCTAAAGAACGGCAGGCTTTTTATCATCATACTCCAGCGGAAGTACGTAATGGATACAAACACAAAAGCAAAAACGGTGTTGTAGTAAATAAAGGGGTCCAACTTGGCGGTAATAGGGTAAAGCACAGCAAAGCTAAGGGCGGCGGTAATGGTTAACCACAGCAATTCGCGCACTACTTGTAAAACAGTTTCTTTCACGTAATCAGTATTTATTAATCCGGTAGTAATCTTCCAGTTTCATTTCGCCGTTAAGCACCTTGCAGAAACCTGCACTATCGCGCAGGCCCATAGCCAGTGCCGTGCGGAAAAGGCTATCACTTGTTAGCGGCTTGCCCGCTTTGGCGTAAATAAAGCTAAGGCCCGATAGTATGGCTGCATTGCTATCAGCCAGCTGCAGGGCAGTATCGGCATAGGTTAAGCTAAGCGGTGTTTTGTTTTGCACCAAATACACAGCCGATAGGTTTACATAGGTAAAGGCAGAAGAATCTTTTAACGCCAGGGCCTGCTGCAGGTAATACTGCGCGCTATCGGTATTGCCCATTATACGGTGCAGGGTGCCAAGGCCGCTGTAGCCGGCGCTGTAGCGCGGGTTGCTGGCAATGGCCTTGCGGTAAGCCTCCATGCTTTGCGGCAGTTGGTTAGCATCGTACATAACGCGGGCATAAAACACCCAAGCCTGTGCATTCTCCGGAAAGTGTTTTAAAAAATCCTCCAGCTTAAGGCGGGTAGTATCAGCAGGCACAGTGCCATAGGCGTTAAAGATGTCCTTATACTCCAGGTACTTTTCATATTCCTTATCGCGCTTGGCCTCGTTGTTATTGCGGGTGCAGGCGCTTAACAACATAAGGGCCGCCAGTAAAAAAAGGATGTGGTTCCTCATAGCGGGCGCTAAAGTAAGCAAGGAAAGGATATGAGGGAATTATTAGTGCATTGTGCCTTTACTTCAGCAACAGCCCTATTTGCGCACTATGGTAAATATCGTGGTGTATAACGCCATGCAGCATAGCATACCACTTAAAATTACGACCGGGCACGGTTTCCTCTAAACGCCCATCGTCAAAACCTGCAAGGGCCTCGTCTAAATCCTTTTGGCTTTGCTCTAAATCAGCCAATGCCTTAAGCCAGTTTACTTCCGTTGGTTCGTATTGCGTTATCCAATCTTCTTCGGAGTTCAGTTCAACCCGATAGTCCTGGTGACCCCTTAGTTGCTCCAACACAAATACACGCCAGCAATGCATGTGGCGCACATACTCGTAAATATTATGGCTGAAGTTAGCGGGCTTTTTGTAGGCCTGCTCCCAACTTAGGTCTTTAAACTTATCCATAAGCCGGCCTCCGTACCACATGGGGCCTTCCCAATTGCGCTGAAACAATTTGCGGATGCGTTCAATTTCTGTTGCCATGCTATGGTTTTATGGTTAGTGAAGTTTCTTTGCCGCTATTTACCCCTCCTCATCTGCTGCACATCGGTTATGTTTGCCTTATGAAGAAAATAAATTTCTACAGCGGTCCGGCTATTTTACCCCAGGAAGTTTTGCAACAGGCACAGGAAGCATTAGGCAACTTTCAGGGTTCGGGCTTAAGCGTTTTAGAAATTTCGCACCGCAGCAAACCTTTTGTTGAGGTAATGGAAAAAGCAAGGGCGCTGGTAAAGGAGCTAATGAAACTGGATGAACGCTATGAAGTGGTGTACCTGCACGGTGGGGCGCTGTCGCAATTTCATATGGTACCCTATAACCTTTTAGATGGTGGCGCTACGGCATCGTACTTTGATACCGGTTATTGGGCCCATGGCGCTATGGAAGAGGCTAAGCTTTTCGGTAACGTGCATATTGCAGGCTCCTCACGCGAAGGGAACTATACTTCTGTTCCCGCTCAAATTTCTGTTGCGCCCGGTTCTGCTTATTTGCATTGCACTTCAAACAACACTATTTACGGCACGCAACTGCATGGCGCAAAACTGCCATTGAATGCCGGGGTGCCGCTTGTTTGCGATATGAGCAGCGATATATTTTCAAGAGAATTAGACTTTAACCGTTTCGACCTGATTTATGCAGGCGCTCAAAAAAATGCAGGCGCTGCAGGCACCACCCTGGTAATTGTAAACAAAGAAATATTGGGCAAGGTAAACCGCGCCATACCTAAAATGCTGGATTACAGAAAGCACATTGAAGCAGACAGCATGCTGAATACACCATCGGTATTTGCAGTGTATGTTTCGTACTTAACCTTAGAGTGGATTAAGAAACAAGGCTTAAAGAACCTTGAAAGCGCTAACATTCAAAAAGCCCAAAAGCTGTATAACGCCATTGACAGCAGCTCGCTTTTTAAAGGCATAGTGGCTAAAGAAGACCGTTCCTTAATGAACGTTTGTTTTACTACCGGTGATAAAGAGCGGGATAAGAATTTTGCAGCCTTTGCAAAGAATTTTGGAATAGTAGGCATTGAAGGGCACCGCTATGTTGGCGGGTTAAGAGCTTCAATTTATAACGCCATGCCTGAAACAGGAGTTGATACCCTTATTGAAGCTATGGCAGCTTTTGAAAAAGAAAAGGCATAGGCCTAAAAAACGAAAGGGTTGCCGGTTCAGGCAACCCTTTCACAAAACCAATTAGTGAATTAGTCGTTTTTCCATGTACCACCCTGCAGGCTGCAAGAAGATTCAGCAGCATCATAAAGAGTTTTGCTGTCTTTCTGGCAAATTTTGGTGATTGTGGTGGTGCCGCCAACTTCGCAGTGACCGCACTTGCTGCAAGAGATCAAAGATGTGCTGATGAAAGCACCAGCTACTAACATTAACAATACTTTTTTCATGAGATAATGTGTTTGGTTAACAATACAACAAGTATAACAACAAAACAGCAATTTCCAAACGGTTTCGGAATTTTCGCTGCTGTAAACAGACCATGAAATCTATAAAAATAGACAGGCATGAGAAAGATACTAGCCTGCTTATCAATAGGTTGGGAATATATGTTAGAAAACCTTGGTATCCTGTTTAACAAATTGCATGTCGTACAGTTTGCGGTAGTAGCCATTAAGTTGCAGTAACTCTTCGTGGCTGCCGAATTCTTTAAGGCTGCCTTTATCGAACACGGCAATTTTGTGGGCATGGCGTATAGTTGAAAGCCTGTGGGCTATAACAATTGATGTTCTGCCTTTCACAAGCTCCTCAATGGCGTGTTGAATTAAGGCCTCGCTTTCGGTATCAATGGAAGAAGTAGCCTCATCCAGAATTAGGATATTGGGGTTAAAAACCAGCGCCCGCACAAAGGAAATAAGTTGCCGTTGCCCCATGGAAAGGGTTGCCCCACGTTCCATTACCTTATAGTCATAACCACCCGGTAAGCGGCTAATAAATTCATGCGCACCCACCAATTTAGCTGCACGCAGCACCTGTTCTTTTGAAATGTTTTCGTTGCGCAGGGTAATGTTTTCGTAAACGCTGCCGGCAAAAAGAAATACATCCTGCAATACAACGCTCATTTTTGAGCGTAATGCGCTTAACTCGTATTCCCGAATGTCAACGTCATCAATCTTAATGGCGCCCTTCGTAATATCGTAGAACCTTCCCAAAATACTAATGGTAGTTGTTTTGCCTGAGCCGGTTGCTCCTACAACGGCAAGGGTTTCGCCCGCATTAAGGGTAAAGTTTATGTCCTTTAAAACCCAGTTCTCGTTGTTGTAGGCAAACCATACATTTTCAAAACTTAACTTGCCTTTAATTTCTGCAGGCGCATAATTACCTGTACTGGGTATGCGCTCATCTTTATCTAAAAGCTTAAACACGCGTTCGCTTGCTACAATGCCGCGCTGTATAACGTTTACCTTATCGGCAATAAAACGCAGTGGCCTAAACAGCATATTTATAAGCAGCAAAAAGCCCGATATAATACCCACCCCGCTTATGTCTAAGGGGTTATCATTAAAGGTGCTGCCTTTTAAAATTTCGTTAGAGGCCATCCACACCATACAACCTATGGCTACTGCAAGGCAAACTTCCACCGCAGGAAAAAACAAGGAGTAATACCAAATACCGCGCACATTAGCTTCGCGAAGGGCAAGGTTTATTTCTTCAAACTTTTTGCGCTCCTTTTCTTCTACATTAAATATCTGAATGATGCGCATGCCGGTAATGTGCTCCTGTAAAAAGGCGTTAAGCCGGCCAATTTGTGCGCGCTCTTCCTGGAAGGACTTTTTTACCCCTTGCTGAAACCAGCGGGTTACCCATAACAGGAAAGGCAGTACGGCTATGCTGGCCAAACCAACCTTCCAGTTTACCCAAACCATGGTAGCAAACACACTTACTATGGTAAGTATATCGGCAACTATGCTTATCAGGCCTTCGCTAAAGGTGTCGTTAATAGCTTCAATATCGGTTATGGTACGGGTGGTAGAAGTGCCTATGGGGGTTTGATCGAAGTAGGTTAAGCGCGAATTGATAATGTGGTTGTAAACACGCACGCGCATATCCTTTACAATGTTTTGACCCAACCAGGCCGTTATATAGTTAAAGCTATAGCGTAATACTGCCGTGGCTATTAGTATCGCCACCATCCATATGGACATTCTTTTCAGCCCATCAAAATCAAAATGTTCATCGGTAATGTAGTGGTCTGTAGTGTATATAATCATTAGTGGTTGAACCACTGCCAGGCCGGCCAACACTATTGATAGAAAAATTGAGGAATAGAAAACGCCTTTGTAAGGGTCTGCTAACCGAATGATTCTCTTTAATAAGTTAAAATCTAAAAACGCTTGCTTTTGTCCTTCTGCCATCCGCCGCAAAAGTAATAAGCTTATTGAATAGATGTTTGAACGTTAAATGTAGGGATACAGAATTTTTGAAAGGAAAAGGCCATTGGGCGGGGCCAGGTGATGAACTTTAAATTCTTTTTTGGCCAGTACGGTTTCCTTAAACGCATCAAGGCTTATTTTTCCTTTACCTACCATTAAGCTGGTGCCTACTATGCGCCTTACCATACCCCGCAAAAAGCGGTTGCTGGTAACCGTAAACCGAAACACCTCCCCTGTTTGCGGAGTGGATTCGGGCTTTACAGGGCTTAAATCCTGTGGGTCGTAAGGCTTCAATATTAAATGGTGACCCGACAAAACATCCCAGCGGCTTTGTTTAATGTAACACAGGTTGGTTTTAAAGTCCTCACTGGGTAAGCATAGTGAAGTGAAGTCTTCAATGCCCTTTAAAAACTCAGCAGCCTCAATCACTTTGCTCCAATCAATTTTATAAAAGCCCTGGTAGCAGGCAAAACGCCTTATAAAAGGCGATTTATCAAAATATATATAATATTCATATGTGCGCTCGGTAGCATCAAAGCGGGCGTGCGCTTTTTCCTGTAATGGTATTATGCTGAAAATGGAGATGTCGTCAGGCAAAACACAATTAAGGCGGAACAAAAAATCTTTCAGGTCAACTATCTCTTTGTAGGCATCAAAGTGCATATAGAAATCCTTGGCATGCACTCCGGTATCCGTACGGCCACAGCCCATGGAACGTATCTCGTGGCCCAGCAACTTAAACAAGGCCTCATTAATCATTTGCTGAACCGAAGGAGCATTAGCCTGTACCTGCCAGCCGCAATAGTTAGTGCCATCAAAACGCAAATGCAGAAAATACCGCTGCTTCATACAGGGCTTAACACTTTTCGTAAATAATGGCTACACCCTGGCCCACCCCTACGCACATAGTAGCCAGGCCATATTTTACATCCTGTCTTCTCTTCATTTCATGCAAAAGGGTTGTAGTTATACGTGCTCCTGAACTGCCCAGCGGATGGCCAAGCGCAATGGCGCCACCGTTTACGTTAACCTTTTCAGGGTTTAGTTGTAAATCGCGCATGCAGGCTATTGATTGTGAGGCAAAGGCCTCATTTAATTCTATTAAACCAAGGTCTTCTACGTTTAACCCGGCACGTTGCAAGGCCTTTTTTGTAGCGGGCACAGGGCCAACGCCCATACACGAAGGTTCTACACCGGCCACACCTACTGATACCACACGCCCTAAAGGCTTAAGATTATATCGCTTCACTACATCTTCACTTACTATTATAAGCGCAGCCGCACCATCGTTTATACCACTGCTGTTACCGGCGGTTACTGTTCCGTTAGCCACAAATACCGCTTTTAATTTGGCCAGGTCCTGTAGGCTTGATAAACGGGGCTGTTCATCTTTTTCAAACATTAGCTTCTCGCCTTTGCCCTTATCTATTTCTACAGGAATCATTTCATCATTAAACTTTCCGGCATTGTGCGCTGCCTGGTATTTAGTTTGAGAGTTTACCGCAAACTGGTCTTGTTCTTCGCGGCTTATGTTCCAACCCTGCGCTACATTTTCAGCTGTTTCGCCCATGGCAAAGGTTACCTCTTTAGGGAAAGCCTTATTCGTAAAGCGCCACCCTATTGTGGTATCAAACATTTGTTGAGTGCGGTCAAATGCGCCGTTAGCTTTAGAAAGTACATAAGGGGCACGGCTCATACTCTCTACTCCGCCGGCAATAAAAATTTCACCCTCGCCTGCTTTAATAGCACGGCTGGCATCAGCAATTGCCTGCAAGCCCGAGGCACATAAGCGGTTAACCGTAACCCCCGCAACACTTATAGGCAAGCCCGCTAATAATGCAGCCATGCGCGCCACATTGCGGTTATCCTCACCGCTTTGGTTAGCGGCACCCAGCACTACTTCTTCAATAAGGGCGGGGTCTAACCAGTTTTCGTTTCGTTTAATTATTGCCTTAATTACCATAGCCGCCAAATCATCAGGTCTAATGCTGCTAAGGCTTCCGTTAAATTTTCCTATTGGTGTGCGTACGGCATCAATAATGTAAGCTTCCATTTTATTTTCCTGCCCGGTTATATGGCCGGTACTGTTTTTACAGTTAGAAATTAATTTAGGTTTGTGGCTCAAAAGTAATTTTTCAAAACGCATTCTATGATCCAAAGAATACAAACGGTGTTTTTTTTGCTGGTGTTGGTTTGTTTAGGCCTGTATTTATGGTTCCCGTTGCTGGCTATGGTAGAACCCACCAAAACCAATACACACCCCGGTTGGGAAATACACGAGTTTTATAAAGGCTACCTGTATTTTATAAATGCAATAATGGCCGGTTCAGCGGGTGGCTTTGCGTTAATTGCCATCTTCCTTTACAAAAACCGCAAGCTGCAAATGCTGTTCAGTTGGTTCTCCATTTTACTTTGGGTATGCTCCTTAGTGTATGTTTTTTACCGCTATCAAACATGGGAGTGCCGTTACGATAGTTTTATAACCCATAAGGTTATTGAATGCAATGTTCAACTTACGTTCTGGAACCTTGCCGGCCTGGCAGCGGTTATTTTTAACCTTGCGGCCTTCTATTTTATCCGTAAGGATGAAGACCTTATTAAAAGCCTTGACCGCCTAAGATAGCCTGCTTACTTTAGGCTTATGCTACGCACCCGCATTGCCCCAACACCCAGTGGCTATTTGCACATTGGCAATGCAGTAAACTTTGTTTTAACCTGGCTTTGGGCCCGCCACGATAACGGCATTGTACGCTTGCGCATTGATGATTTGGATGCCCCACGCATTCGCGAGGAGTATTTGACTGATATTTTTGAAACCTTGCAGTGGCTTGGTATTGATTGGGATGAAGGGCCTAAATCGGTTGAGGACCATCGTAAGCACTTTTCACAGCACCTGCGCAACGCACAGTACAAAACGCTGTTGCAAAAGTTAATTGCCGGCGGAAAAGTATTTGCCTGTAACTGCTCCCGCAAAAACCTTAAAGAAGCAGGTAATTGCAGTTGCTATCAGAAACATTTACCGCTTGATACGGAAGACTGCGCCCTGCGCATACTAACACCTGATAGCACAATGGTAGTTAAGGACAAGGCGCAAGGCAATCTCAATATTGGTTTGCAAAACGACATGCACAACTTTGTAGTACGGCGTAAGGATGGTGTTGCCGCATACCAGCTTGCGTCTCTTGCCGATGATTTGCTTTACAACATTAACCTTATTGTTCGTGGGCAGGACCTGTTGAACAGTACAGCAGCCCAATTATACTTAGCGCAATTAACCGACAGCTCTTCTTTTTCACAATGTCAATTTTATCATCATCCCCTTGTAAAGGATGCTGAGGGAATTAAACTCTCTAAATCTTCAGGAGGTACAGCTATTAAAACTATGCGGGCGCAGGGTTACAGTGCAGTACAGTTCTACCACTATTTAAGCGGCTTATTGGGTTGCGGTATTATGGCAAGTTCATTGAATGAACTACTTGCCGAAGCAAAGAATGGCGGTTCTCTATTTATTAGGCAAGGCCGCCTTTTGTAAAAGCGAAACAACTTCGTCCTTATCCATTCTGTAGCTTTGGCCATTCATAGCACCCGTCTTTAAGGTTTCTGTATCTACCGCCTGAGCATGGTCAAGAGCCGTTTTACCGTTTTTGTCTTTTACGTTTATATCTGCCTTTTGCGCCAACAGCAACTCAACTACTCCGGCCTTTGCATTATCTGCAGCTAACATAAGCGCTGTGGTTCCGTCATTAGCTTTGGCGTTTACATCTGCGCCGCGCGCTATTAACAGCTTACAAACTTCAACATCGCTGTAATAAGCGCAGGCCACCATAAGCGGTGTTCTGCCTTTGGGGCTTTTTGGTTCATTTACGTTTGCTCCTGCCTCTAATAGTATTTTCACCATATCAAGATTTCCCTGACGGCAGGCGCTCATTAGAGGAGTTACGCCGTTTTTATCTGCCTTGTTTACATCAGGTTTTTTAGCCAGCGCTTTTTCCAAAACAGCGGGGTCATTACTTCCTATTGCTTCTTCCAACGTTTGCGCGTGCAGGGTAAAACCAAAAACTATTGACGCGAATACCAAAAATGACCACCTAAGCATATGCAGATTTGTTTGTTTGAAAATAGCCAATTTTTTAAGCCCTTATAATTGCTATTCATAAGTACGCGCATTGCAGGCATTATCTATTTTTGAGCCTTAATATGCGTAACACAATAATACTTAGCGGCTTTTTAATAGCTGTGCTTTTTACAAATGCCTCGTTTACTCACTCTTCTTCAAAAAGTGAGTTAGCAAAAATTATGAGGCGCATGTTGGATTACATTAAAAAAGAAAAGGTGCTGATTGAGGAGAACAAGCACCGTCAACCATATCCTTACTTTATTCAAAAAATGACCACTGCTAAAATTACGGAAGGAAAAAAACTATCCGTTGACCATAGCGAGTATAGCACTCAGTTTTTAACCGGGCTTGATAAATACTACAAGGACACTGACGACAATAAACGGAAAGAAACATTTAACACTGTGGTAAATGCTTGTGTTACCTGCCATAAACGTGAGTGCCCGGGCCCTGTGCAAACAATACAACAAAACCTGCTTAAGCCTTAGCGCTCAAAGCCATATACCTTACCCCCTTTTCCAAAAACAATACCAACGCACGCGAATAATGGCGTGGCGAAGATTTTGAAGTAAGCGCTTAAAAAGCTGGCTTATGAGGTCGTTATGGACAGGTACACTAAGTTTCGGTTTAGTAAACATTCCGGTGAAGCTGTTTTCTGCGGTTCAGGAAAGCTCCCTTAATTTGGATATGCTGGATAGTAAAGACCACTCCAACATAAAATTCAAACGTGTGAATGAAAGCACGGGCCGCGAGGTTTCATATGAAAACATTGTGAAAGGCTACATGTACCGTAACAAATATGTAGTGCTTGAACCCGATGACTTTAAAGCGGCCGACGCAAAAAAAACACAGGTAATAGACATAATAAGCTTTACTGACGAAACAGAGGTGGATTCTATTTATTACGAGCAGCCCTATTACCTGGAGCCGGCCAAAGGAGGCGAACGCGCCTATGCCATTTTGCGCGATGCCCTTGCTGCCAGCGGTAAAGTTGGCCTTGGTAGCTTTGTAATGCGCAACAAAGAAATACTTGCCATAGTTAAGCCTTATAAAAAGGTAATAGTGCTTAACCGCATCAGGTTTGAAGAAGAGATTCGCGACTTTAATGACCTTAAGCTTCCGGATGTATCAAAAGGCAAAAGCAAGGAATTAGAAATGGCCAATATGCTTATAAAGCAACTGACCGTAAAATTTGACATTAAAAAGTTTAAAGATACTTATACTGACAAGCTGCTGCATATCATTCATCAAAAGGCGAAATCGGGTAAAAAGTATAAGGCGCCTAAACTTAAAGTTACTTATAAACAACCGCAGGACGACCTTATGGCAACACTTAAAGCCAGCCTGGGCGGAAGGCGCAAGGCATCCTAACTGTTCCTGGTTTTACACAAACAGGGAAATAATTTTCTCAGACCATAACAGGGCACCGCACCGGAAACATATAAAGGTTTCATGTATGTAACCTTTTTTGTCCACAGCCGTTAAACATAATCCCCGGCAGTACCGGCTAAACCCGTATGTCAATGAAAAAACTACCTTTTGCATTAGTGTTAATGCTATCTCTTATTATAGGCTCCTCTTTTACAGGAGAAGACGAAGAAATAATTACCGATGAAGCGGTACTGTTTCAAATAAAGAATGGTTATGCTATCCGTATTGACGGTTTTGGTTTCGACGCCCGCGAGAAGAATAGCGTAACCGCACACTTAACAGAAAAGAATAGTAATATAACTACCTCGCTCACCTTTTGGGGCAATAGCACCAAAACAAAAGAAGGAAACTATAACCAGCAGCGCATTGATGTTGAATTTGCTTTTAATGAAGGCAAAACAGGTATGATAGCCGTAAACAAGCTGCAGTTTGAATTCAACAAACAGAAGTTTTATCAGCTACCTGAAGAAACGCAGTTCAACATAAAAAGCATTGCCTGGGCTAATGACCACAAAAGCTTTACTATGACTGCCGATTTTGAGTGCAAGGTGAAGAAAGTGTATTCATCTGATGGCTACCTGCCAACCTTATACATGAAAGGCAAAATTGAAAACTTAAGGGTTGAAGTGCCTGCAGTTATTTTAGAAAAGTTGCCCAACACCAGCGCATCTCTGTAGTCTAAATTATTTCGTACCTCCGTCTTATAAAAAGGGGTCCTTTACAGGACCCTTTTTGTTTTAAAGATTCATCTTATTTTTCTGATATTCATAGCGGACTATTTTACCTGCGATGAAAAATTTTATTCTGCTATGCGTGGCATGCGGTTTCGCTACGCTTTTACGTGCTCAACAACCGGGAACACTTGATTTAAGCTTTGACCTGGATGGAAAAGTTACCAGCGATTTTACCTCCAACGCTGAGTTAGCGTACACCATGAAAATTTTAAACAACGGACGTGTTTTGGTTGCCGGGCAGGCCAAACCCGGAGCTAACTTTGACGTAGTTCTTGTTGCCTATACCCCATCAGGCAAGGTAGATAGTACCTTTGGCGTTAATGGTAAAACATTTACTGACCTTGGCAATAATGAGCTGGCAATGGACATGCTCCTACAACCGGACGGAAAAATTCTGTTGATAGGCAACACCACCACCGCAAACAACAGTAATGGCAAGTGGATGGTTTCGCGCTACTCTTCTTCCGGTTTTCCCGACAGCTCCTTTGGTACAAACGGTTCGGTTACGCTGGACTTTAATCCCGCTATGGTTGAGCGCGCCAACGCAGGCGCACTGCAGGCGGATGGCAAGCTGCTGGTAATCGGCTACTCTGCCATGCAGGGATACAATACTACACTTGCGCGTTTTACAACTACAGGCAGTTTAGACAGCACCTTTGGAATTAATGGTGTGCTGGTTTATTCATTGGGCCCTTTTGAGGACTACGGTGCTGATATTGAAATACAAAATGACGGCAAATACGTAGTTGGCGGCTACCGTATGTATGGTGGCGGGTATAATTTCGCCTTAGCAAGACTATATCCCGGTGGCACTACCGATAGTACGTTTGGTATTAACGGTTTTGTGGAAACTGATTTCGGCTTTAACGATGATGATGCTATCAGCGCGATTTATTTACACGGCAACAAAATTACAGCGGTGGGCTCATCAGGTTATAATGGCGATACGGACCCTGCAATTGCCCGCTATTCTTCAAACGGTATTCCTGATAGCTCATTTGGCATAAATGGAAAGTTAACTACACCTGTTGGTGCAGGTTATGGGCACTTGACCTCGGCCGTTATTCAACCTGATGGCAAGCTGTTAACCACGGGTTACGCCCGTAATACATTAAATGATGACTTTATATTACTGCGGTATAATGCAGATGGTACATTGGATAACGGTTTCAACTCTACCGGGCTTGTTACTACAGCCTTTTTCAGCAGCGAAGATCAGGCCCACAGCATACAGCTACAGCCCGATGGTAAAGCCGTAGTGGCCGGTGCTACTTTTAACGGAGCTTCCTCTGACATTGCCCTGGCCCGTTATTATACAGGCATTGCCGTTGTGGCTTGCAATGCAGATACAACCACCATTACACAAAGCATATGCAATGGGCAGGGCTTTGCTTTTAATGGCCAACAGGTAGTTGCCGCCGGCATTTACTATGATACGCTTACCAATGCAGGTGGGTGTGATAGCCTTGTTATACTCCATCTTGCTGTAAATAATAGCACAGCAGCTATTACCGTAAACGGAGATACAGCTGTTTGCGAGGGGGACAGCATTATGCTTAGTGCAAGCACAGCCAATAGTTATTTGTGGAGCACTGGTGAAACATCAGCCGGTATCTATGTATATCAAAGCGGCATTTATACTGTTACCATAACCGATGGTAATAATTGCACTGCAAGTGTAGTGCCCGTTGCCATCGAGGTATACCCGCTACCTGCTAAGCCGGCAGTTTCACAAAGTGGAGATACATTGTATTCTTCCACGGCCGTACACTATCAATGGTATTTTGAAGGTGGACCACTATTAGATGACACTTTGCAGAAAACAGCGCCTACCTCAAACGGAGAATATACTGTTGTAGTAACGGATAGTAATGGCTGTAGCAATACATCTAATAGCTTTATGGTATCAGGCTTAGCCTTGCCGTTATTGGAAAGTGCAACCTTCACTCTTTCTCCCAACCCTGCGCACGAGACAGTTACAGTTAGTTCATTTAACGGGCCAATCACAAAAGCTGAGCTTCTTGATTACACGGGAAAATTAGTGCGGCAACAAAACCACACCATTAATCAGCCCTATACATTTGACGTAAATGATTTACCGGCCGGCACTTATTACGTAAAGGTCGTTATAAATGAACGCCCCTACGCAGTACCATTTATAAAGCAATAAGAGATTACATCTCTAATTCTGCTGGAGGAAACAATACTTCTCCTGTTTCAAGGTCTTCAACACGTATAGCACATTGCGGGCACTGCTCAGCAGTTTGAACCAACTCCAACGGACTGGCACTTTCTGTTTTAATAACAGTAGACTGGCCCATTTCGTTCATGTCAAACACATCAGGCAAAAAGCCTACACATAAGCGCGAACCTACACAGCGGTTATGGTTTACCGTAACTTTTATTTTACCCATAACACTTAGTTTATCTTTTGAAAAGTTATCGGAAGATTCTTTAATGCCCTGTGTATTACAGAAGGGTAGTAATTAAGATAAGCCTCTTCTTTTAACTTCGGACAGGTTATACGCTTGCTTAAACAGGCAAATGCCTCTTCAGCCTCCATACGCGCTAATGAAGCGCCAAGGCAAACATGTATACCATGTGCAAACGCAACATGAAGGTTAGGGTCACGTGTTATATCCAATGCGTCAGGGTTAGGGAACTGCAAGGGGTCGCGATTGGCGCCGGAAAGACTTACTAATAAACGTTCGCCTTTTTTAATCAGCTTATCTGCCACCATTACATCTTCCTTTGCCCAACGTACTGTTGTTTTTACCGAGCCGTCAAAGCGCAACAACTCTTCCACTGTCTTTTTTATCAGTGCAGGGTTTTTGCTTAACATATCCCATTGGTCGGGATTATTCATTAATGCAAGGCAGCCGTTAGCAATCAGATTCATGGTGGTTTCGTGGCCACCGAAAATCAGCAGCACGCAAGTACCCAAAACATCGTCATAGGTTATTTGCCCGGCTTCTTCAGCTGATATCAGCAGGCTTATTAAATCAATGCCCGGATGTTCCCTGCGGTGGGCAATTAATGGTTCAATATAATTCACCAAGGCAGTAATGCCTTCGCAAGCAATCTCACGGCGTTTAGGTTCATCTGCTTTTATAAAAAAGAACACGCCAATAGCTTCCGACCATTCTTTAATCTTCTCGCGGTCTAAGTCCGGCGCACCTATCAATTCCAAAATAACCGCCATAGGAATATCGTAGGCAAAATCGCGCACTACTTCCATCTCGCCTTTTTCAATTACACGGTCAAGTGTCTTCTGCACAATTTTGCGAACCATTGGGCGGTAGCGCTCAATTGCCACAGGCGTAAACAACTTATTCAACAGCATACGTAATACTGTATGCGCCGGTGGGTCGCGGAATACCATCCAATACTTAAGCACTTTAAAAATCGGCGCTATCTCTTCCTGTTCTTTTGGGGTTAACTCATTGGCCAGGTAGCCCATTCTATCTGAAGAGAAATGATCAGGGTCGCGCAATACATCTACGCACTCCTTGTAGCCGGTAAGTACCCATCCTTTCCACTTTTCGTTCCAGTGTACTCTTTCCGTTTCACGTAACTGACGATAGTAGCTATGCGGATCTGCAATAACTTCAGGCGTCATCAAATCATCCTTTAATATGGCTGTTTCCATTTACTGTTTTTTTAGTACAGTAAATGTCATAAGGCATGCAGCTTTCTGCCAAATGAGTTTTGTCAGTAAGCCTACGCTCATATTACATTTTAAACATATGAAATAATTGGGGTGGCCTAAAGGGTTATGGCATTAGCGCAGGCTATGCCATCCATAGCAGCACTTACTATACCACCTGCATAACCGGCGCCCTCGCCGCAGGGGTAAAGGTTGCTTACCTGTGGATGTTGTAGGGTTTCCTTATCGCGTGGTATGCGCACGGGGCTACTGGTACGACTTTCCACGCCAACCAGCACCGCTTCATTTGTTCTGTAGCCTTTCATTTTTTTTCCAAAATCAATAAGTCCTTCACGAAGGCTTTGGGCAATAAACTGTGGCAATACTTCTTTCAGGTTAATTGGCATTATGCCGGGTATGTAAGAGCACACGGGCAGGTTTTGCGATGAACGTCCTTGAATAAAATCTTCCATGCGTTGTGCCGGGGCCTGTATACTTCCTGTTAAGGTAAACGCCTTTTGCTCCACCTGTTTTTGAAACTGTAAGGCAGCTAAAGGACCAAACTTCTCCAGGTGCTTCCAGTTTTCAGGATTTACCGAAACCACCATGCCGCTATTAGCATACTTGCCGTTTCGCTTACTTGGGCTCCAACCGTTAACTACCGTTTCGCCGGGGGCAGTACTGGCAGGTGCAATAATGCCGCCGGGGCACATGCAAAAAGAAAATACCCCACGCCCACATGCTTGTGTTACCAGGCTATAGCTGGATGGTGGCAAAAACTCACCGCGTTCGTTTCTTTTATATTGAATGCTGTCAATCAACGTTTGTTGATGCTCCACCCGTACGCCTAAAGCAAATGGTTTGGCTTCAATCAGCAGGCCGTGCGCCAGTAACATCTCAAATACATCGCGGCTGCTATGGCCCGTGGCAAGTATTACATTTTGAGATTCCTGTTCATCGCCATCAGCAAACAGTAGGCGTTTTATTTTATCGCTTTCAATTTTAAATCCACTTAGTCTTTTGTTGAAGTGCACCTCGCCGCCACTATTTAAAATAGTATGGCGCATGTTTTCAATAATACCCGGCAATTTATTGGTACCTATATGCGGGTGGGCTTCGTAGCCTATATTTTCATTAGCGCCATGCTGAATAAACACATCCAGCACTTTCTTAATGTCGCCGCGTTTTGTGCTGCGTGTATACAGTTTTCCATCACTATATGTGCCCGCACCTCCTTCGCCGAAACAATAATTACTATCCGGGTCAACTATAAGCTGGCGGTTTATTGCTGCTAAGTCGCGTCTTCTTTCTTTAACAGCTTTTCCTCGTTCTATTACAATTGGCTTTATGCCCCGTTCAAGCAATTGCAATGCGGCATAAATACCTGCAGGACCAAAGCCGATGATATGACAGGTTTTTTTCGCCGAAACAGCTTGTGGTTTAAAGGTACGCAACTCCTTCGGCACACTTTCACCATGTTGGTACACTTCAACCTTTAACAATACTATTATTTGCGGCTTACGCGCATCAAGCGATTTGCGTATCAGTTTAACTTTCGCAATAGTATTTACATCAATGTTTCCGGCAAGCGCTGCAGCTCGTTTAATGTCATCAGGCAAAGCCGCCTGTTCAGGCCTGAGTTTTAATTCCAGAGTAAGAGGCATTGGTTAGGTATTTATCCTAAAAACGTAAGGGCAAAGATAGAGGAATCTCCGTCTTTGCCCTTACTGCTGGTTTAATACGTCGGCGGCTAGTTCTTTATAACCTTAGCACGTCCAACTTTTCCTTTATTGCTCAACTCTATAAAGTAAATACCTGCAGCCTGTTCGCTTAGGTTAATATACGCCTGCTTACCGGCAACTCCTGTTTGCTCATAAACCACTTTACCATCTACCGCCATCACTTTAAGGTTTCCGGCATTCACATCTTCAGTAAAGTTTACGGCAATAGCTCCGTTAGTAGGGTTAGGATATACACTTAAGCCGAGGGTAAGCACATTTTCCTTAATAGCGTTTGGTGCAGCAATAGTATTTACTACAGTATTTGTTATTACTGGCGCGTTGTTATCAAAGTAAATGGCTCCTCTGTTTTTAATTTCTGTACCGGGGGTAAGATTGCTTTGCGGCTTTATTTTAAACTTAATAAGACCGTGGCTGGCCGCTTCATTTGTGTGGCTATCAGGCAACATAATGTTGTAAAAATGGAAGGCCACTACATTAGGCTGCACCCATTCAGGGCTCATTATTGCATGGCTAACGCCCAACACTTGCAAGGTTGATGCCTGCAGGTCGGTATCAAGCGTATCAACAATAGTTATGTTATAGGCTGCAGCATTTCCGGTATTTTGAAAATGAATGGTGTAGTTTAACTCTGGAGTAGTTGCCGGAATTAACCCTTGCGCACCTTCGCCTTTAGGGCTAACTTCTTTTACGTTGGGGTCAAATGAATTTACAACAGCAACACAAAATGAATGGTAGTTGTTTCCTGCATCAATATCATTTGCCGGCACAGCGGTAAACAATTGGAAGCACAGGGTATCGCCAATGTTCACATTATTAGAAGGTGTAAGGTATACTCCTGACACAAAGGCGTTCCAATAGCCCTGATTAGCAAGGCTGGTTAAGTTTACATAGTTCCAAATCAGGGTGTCTCCGCTTACGCTGTTGGCTGGGTTGCTGCTTAAAGAAGCGTTGTAGGCTACGTTAGGATCAAGCACCAATTTCAAATCCCCATTTACTGAAGCACAGCCCAGGTTGCTGGCACCTGCACTTAGTATAAAGGGAACTAATGGCCTTACAAAAGGCGGTGTGCCGCCAAACACGCTAACATCAAGATTGTTGCTGCACTGTAAGGCAAAATCTGCTGTGTCATAAGGCAGGTTGGTAATTTGATACACCAGCGGTGCGCATGGCGTTGGAGGAAACACAAAAGAATAATACCCGGGCATTGAAATAAGTACGGAATCAAGCCATGAGCTGATGATTTTTTCTGTGTATTGTCCGTTTATGTCTGTAGCATAACCTTGAGAAGGAGACACTATAGTGCCTGGTGTGTTATAAAAGGTGTTGGTATTTGCCAGTAAACCCACAAGCGGAACATCTCCATTATCATACACGCAATTTCCGTTATTATCTGCATAAACACGTCCTGTTACCTGGCCTGTTTCGCAGGGGTTTGTAACATTAAAAGGGAAAGAGGAAATAATATTATAAACGGTATCGAGGCCGCAAATAACTTTAGTGTCCGGGTTAAAGAAAAACACCATGCCATTACTAATGTCCAAATCAGAAATCATTTGTCCGCCAAATATGGGCACGTTAACATTCCAGGGGGATTGGCCTGAGGAGTTAACGTCGGAATATATCACTGAGCCCCAACTGGGGTCAATAACTTTTACAGAATCGCCCATAAAAGAGTTTTGAATTACTATGGAGTACATTAACTGCGATATGCTGGCACAATAAGTAGAATCATGCATAGCACCGGGCATTACATTTACTGTTACATCGCCTTGGGTGTATACCTGGGCATGGCTGTAAACAGCTGTAAGAAGGACAATAAGTGAAAGAGTAAATTTCTTAATCATCGGTTTCGTTTTAGGTAATTACTAGAATCGCACAATGCAACTTTGGTTGCACTTAAAGCAGAACTATTTTTTAATTAAATTTTTATTGACATGCAACCCTAAAGTGGGCGCTTTTGTCAGCCTGTAATCACAAGCCCAGTTCTTCAAAGGTATTGCCTTGCTCTATGTCGCCGGTTTCAAATCCTTTTTTAAACCAATACATACGCTGCTTAGAGGTACCATGCGTAAAGGCGTCAGGCACTACGTAGCCCTGCCCCTGCATTTGCAGTTTGTCGTCGCCAATAGCATTTGCGGCGTTTAGCGCCTCTTCAATATCGCCGGGCTCCAATATGTTTTTCATTTGCTGCGCATGGTGTGCCCAAACGCCGGCATAAAAGTCTGCCTGTAGTTCCAGCGCAACAGAATAACGGTTGTATTCTTTCTCGCTCAATCTCTCTTGCAGGGCATGTACTTTATCAGATGTGCCCATAAGGTTTTGCACGTGGTGCCCTATTTCATGCGCTATTACATAGGCCATAGCAAAATCGCCGCTGGCATTAAACCGGTTTTTCAATTCATCATAAAAACTAAGGTCAATGTATGCCTTTTGATCGGCAGGACAATAAAACGGACCCACAGCTGCTGATGCCTGACCGCATCCACTTTCTACTGAATTGCGAAACAATACCAGTTTAGGTTCCACATAGTCCTTTCCGCGCTCCTGAAACAGCTTGTGCCAAACGTCTTCGTTATCTGCTAATACCACTTTTACAAAAGCAGCGGCTTCATCTTCTTCAGCACTTGTTGGTTGTGTTTGGTAGTTAGCTTGTGGCTGGCCCTGGTTTACACTTTGCAGTAGCTCCATGGGCGATTTGCCCATTACAAGCGCAAGTATGATAACCACAACCGTTCCCACACCACCTAAAGCAAGTCCTCTTCCTCCAAAACTTCTTTGGTCTTCTACGTTGCCGCTTTCGCGTCTTCCTCTCCACTGCATAGTTTTCCGTTTACTGTAAAATTACAAATTTCTTTATGTGGGCTTTTTATCAGGCCGAAGCAGCGCTATTGTTTTTGTGCAAAAGCAATTACGTGACCATCGGGGTCGGCAATGTAACATACCACTTCGTTCCATGTACGTAATTCGGGGGCGCTAATAAGCTTTGCGCCAATTTTTTCAGCATGTTCATACATAGCGTTTACATCGCTCACATGCAGGTATAACTCACATCGCGGTATGCCATTACCTGTATCAGGGTGTGGCAATGAATCACCCAAAATCTTTACTATGCCTTTATTGGGCATCAATCCCAATTTACAATTCTCGTTTAGCGCAAACTCTGTCATGCCCGGTACATTCAAAACCGGGGGCTGCTGTAAAAGCGCTTCATAAAAAGCAGCACTTCGCTCTTGGTCGGCTACGTAAAGAATGAACTCTATTTGAGCAAACATTAGTGTAGGATATAATGGTGTTTAATTCCGCATTCACATTTCTTCACTCCACATTCCACTACGCTCCCCAGTCTTCTCTATCCAGGCTGCGGAACTGAATAGCCTCAGCTAAATGTTCTGTCTTAATTTCCTCGCTGGCGGCAAGGTCGGCAATAGTGCGGCTAACCTTTATAATACGGTCGTAAGCGCGGGCGCTTAGGTTTAGTTTTTGCATGGCACGGCTCAACAGGTTTTTGCCTATATCAGTAATCTTGCAAATCTCCTGCACCATCTGTGCTTCCATTTGCGCATTGGCATAAAGCCCTTCCTTACCTTCAAAACGTTTGGCTTGTATTTCGCGCGCTTTCAATACGCGTTCTCTTATACTACTGCTGTTATCTGTTTTGCGTTCGCCGCTTAGTTCATTAAAACTAACAGGCGTTACTTCCACGTGCAGGTCTATGCGGTCCATTAGCGGGCCGCTTATTTTATTCAGATATTTCTGCACCACGCCAGGTGCGCATACGCATTCCTTCTCCGGGTGGTTGAAATATCCGCAGGGGCAGGGGTTCATACTTGCCACCAACATGAAATTAGCCGGGTAGGTAATGGAAAACTTAGAGCGCGAAATAGTTACCCGTCGCTCTTCCATTGGTTGACGCATCACCTCCAATACTGTGCGCTTAAACTCCGGCAGTTCATCTAAAAACAAAACGCCGTTGTGCGCTAAACTAATTTCGCCGGGTTGCGGAAAACTGCCACCGCCAACCAGTGCCACATCACTAACCGTATGGTGCGGAGAGCGAAACGGGCGCATATAAATAAGCGAGCCGTTCTTACCCAGCTTGCCGGCTACGGAATGTATTTTAGTTGTTTCTAATGATTCTTGTAACGTTAGCGGAGGAAGGATTGTGGGCATACGTTTAGCTAACATGGTTTTACCGGCACCCGGAGGGCCAATTAATATTACGTTATGCCCGCCTGCGGCAGCAATTTCCAAAGCACGTTTAATATTCTCCTGCCCCTTAACATCAGCAAAGTCAAATTCGCTTTTAAATAAGTTGTCCGAAAACTCCGTGCGTGTATCAATAACCGTGGGCTGAATTTTTGCATTGCCTTCTAAAAAGTCAACCACCTCATTTAAATTCTCTACGCCAATTACTTCTAACTGGTTTACAATAGCAGCCTCGCGCGCATTTTGTTTGGGCAGAATAAAGCCTTTGAATTTTTCCTTGCGCGCCTGTATAGCAATAGGCAAGGCCCCTTTAATAGGCAGAATGGTGCCATCCAATTGCAACTCGCCCATTATTACATATTGTTCCAGCAAATTGGTTTCCACCTGCCCCGATGCCGCCAGAATACCAATAGCCATTGGCAGGTCATACGCAGTACCTTCCTTACGTATATCAGCCGGCGAAAGGTTAATTACAATTTTCTGGCGCGGCATTTCAAAGCCGTTATGGCGTATGGCCGTTTCCATACGGTGCCAGCTTTCCTTAACCGCATTATCAGGCAGGCCCACCATATAATAGTTCTGCCCGCTCATTACACTTACCTCCACAGTAGTGGTAGCGGCATCAACGCCATACACTGCGCTACCAAAGCATTTAACCAACATAATTCAGGAAAAGATTTTTTCGAATGTAAGAAAGATGGGGGAATAACTACTGTTACCTTTAAAAACCACACAACTTGCGTTCCTAAACCATTCCAGGGTTAATCCTCCTCTACGCGTCTATTAAAAGATTGTACGTCTATGACTCCGGGCCATAATCAACTCAATTTATTTCTGTTAACTTTGGCTCGGTTTTATACAAATAAGCCGCAGAGAATGTCCTGCAACCAAATGAAAACACCTGCAGCAGATAACGATACTTTTTAATGAGCGGCTTTCTTCAACAAAAAACATTAGGACTTTTCGTTAAAACCAACGGTGCTTTATCACAATGGTTTTATGGTGGTCTGGGCCGCATTTTCGTGTTCCACCGTGTGCTGCCTAAAGAAAAACACTACCCGCTTTTTGGCGCTAACGGCATGGCGGTTTCTCCGCAATACCTTGATTGGTTTATACCCTTTGTAAAAGAACAGGGTTTTGAGTTTATAAGCCTTGACGAAATGCATAAACGGTTGTTAGCAGGTAAATCAACCAAACCCTTTGCCGTTATTACCATTGATGATGGCTGGTTGGATAACCTTACCTATGGCCTGCCCGTTTTTGAAAAACACCAGGTGCCTTTTGCCATTTACGTTACCAATTGCTTTGCCGAACACACGGCTGTGCTTTGGGCAGAAACCCTTGAACGTTTTTTATTAGCTAACACCTCTCTTCAGTTTACATTTATGGGCGAGGTTTTTATCTATAGCTTTGAAACAGTTGAGGCCAGGCGCAAAGTGTTTAACCAAATACGCAGTTTTGTATTAAATGCTTCAAGCCTTGAGGAGTATAACGAACGCATTGCCTCGTTTATAAAACTGATGCCGCCGGCTGAAGAAGGCGCTTTTGCTTTAAACCATGCACAAATTGCGCAACTGGCGGCACACCCGCTTTGCACTATTGGGGCGCATACCGTTAACCATTTACCACTGGCAAAACTAAGTGCTGAAGATGCTTTTAATGAAATCAGCCTTTCAAAACAAAAGGTAGCTGCCATTACAGGAAAAGAAGTAAAACACTTTGCCTACCCTTATGGTACCGCCAACGAGTGCAATACACGCGAGTTTGCTATGGCTGCAAAAGCTGGCTATGCTACTGCGGTTACAGGCCGGCCCGCTAATGTTTTTGCGCAGCACAATCAGCATTTAATGGCCATACCCCGCTTCTCAATTGGCGAAGCCACTAATGCCGAACGTTTAAAGTATATCCTTAACGGAATACTGCATTTTAGCTTTAACGGATTTAAGAAAGTGGTTACAGAGTAATGAGTGCGCCCGAGATAAGCATAGTGCTTGTAAACTATAAAACCCCGCAATTGCTACTGCAATGCCTTAAAAGTTTGTTTGCATACACTAAAGGCTGTTTGTTTGAGGTAATAGTAGTTGACAACGGGTCTGAAGATAACTCTGAAGAAATTATTGCTGCCGAGTTTGCAGGCAAAATACAGTGGATAAACATGGGCTATAATGCCGGCTTTGCACGCGGAAACAATAAAGGCGTAGCCGCAGCCAAAGCACCCTATGTATTGCTCCTTAATTCCGATGTTTTGTTGGATGAGGACGCTGTAACTTCCGCATTGCATGAATTTAAAACGCAACAAACACAAGGCAATACGGGAATACTTTGCTGCAAAATTGTTTCGTTTGAAGGCAAGGTGTTGCCCGGGGTTCATTCGCGCTTTCCCTCTATCCGCGATTTACTGCGTTCTAATGCGTTAATTATTTTTCTGTTGCGGGGCAAAGTTTCGCAGCATGTACACCCACAACAATGGTATAACACCAGCCATGAGGCCGCACATATAAGCGGCGCGTTTATGCTGTTTAACAGGGCGCAAATTGAATCGACTACCGGCTTGTTGGATGAAGACTTTTTTCTTTACCTGGAAGATGTGGAATGGTGCTACCGACTGAACCGGGCCGGTTTAAGCTGTTACTATTTTGCAACAACAAAGGTGATGCATAAAGACAGCGGAAGCAGTGTAAACAGCGACTGGAAAGAGCTGCAGATTTTTATTTCGCGCTTATTGTTTTTTTACAAAAGCTATGGGGCATTTTATTTGAAGTGTTATGTGGCTATGTACCGTTTCAATGCCATGCTCGACGACTTCTTCTACCGGCGTAAAGGCCATGGCTATACAGCCGCAGAAACCCGGGCGGCACAATGGCGCACCGCATCATTAAAGGCCATTAATAAATATGTTCCTTTAATTTTGGATAATTACAAGCGCACACCTCATTCAGCTAAAAGCTTTTTAAAGTATGAGTATTAGAAACCGCCTTGCCACTTTACTAAAATCCAAGCCTTATAGCTTAAGCGAACTGCTTGAGCAATTGCGCAAGGTGCGGTTAAACCATACCTATGTTGCCCTTTGCCCTAAGCCCACCGGCGGCAATTGGCTGGGCATTAATAATGCAACGCAACAGTTATTTACCAATGCTTTTATTGAAGTGCCGCAGCTATACTCCAACCAGGTATTAACCGATAAGGATTTACAGACCTTTTGCGATGAAATAGAAAAGTTGAAATTTGAAAACCTTGTATTAAGCGGCTACCCGGCCTATTTTGAAAAAATAGTGAACCACTTAAGCGGTAAACTTAAAATAGGGATACTGCTGCACGGCACTTTTACTGAATTGGGCTATGGGCCTTCAGCCTCCTTTCCTATGTCGGCGCCTATGCACTTGCTAAAGCAAAAGCGCATACAAAAAGCGGCTGCAGTGCGCAAGGATGTGGCCGATTTTATAAAAAGCCACTGGAACCTGCCCACTTATTATTTTATGTATAAGTGTATTGTTGACGACACTTTTTTACCGGAGAAAAAGGAAGATGCCGGCCACAAAAAAATAGGCGTTTTTGGCGTAAACAACTTTAATAAAAACATACACAACCAGGTTTGCGGAGCATTGTTAGTGCCCAACGCCAAAGTGTATGTGGGTAATGCCGATAACTTCAGCTATTTGCAAAGTGATAAAATTATAGGAGTGGGGCGGCACAGTTGGCGCAACTTTGTAACCATTACGGGTGGTATGGATGTTAACCTGCATTTGTCCTTTAGCGAAAGCTGGGGGCAAATTACAGTTGAAAGCATGGCCTTAGGCGTGCCTTGCATGGTTTCGCCAACTACTAATGTGTTAGATAATGATGAGTGGCTGCGCGAAAATTTATTGATAACCCATATTGACTCCCCCACTAAAATAGCGGAAGCTATACAGAAGGTACTGACCCTTGATAGTGTAGACATGAGCCGGCGCTGCAAATTGTATGTGCAGCAGTTAAACAGCCAGGCCGATGTATTACTGCAGGAATTTCTCAACGCCTGATAGCAACCTTACTCCTTCACAAACTTTGCATTAGCAATTATTTGCCCTTGGCGTTTTATAGTTGCCAGGTAAATGCCACTAGCAAAATGACTTACATCAATTTTTTGGAAAGCGCTAAAGCTTGGCACTTGCTGTTCATAAACAGTTTGGCCTATGCTGTTCACTATTTGTAGTTCAACATCTCCCTTACTCCAATTTGTAAAGCCATAATCTACTGTAACTACTTCGAACGCTGGATTTGGATATACCGTAACTTCAATTCTTTCTTGTGAAAGTCCATCAAAGTTAATTGCCGTCATACTATCACAATCTGCCGATAGACATCCAGAACTATCTAAATATATAACCCAGCCCTGCTGATACGGAGGCGGATCAATTCCTTTCTTCTGCCCAACTCCAATAATATCTCCGTTGGACAACAATTCAATATCATATAAATAGGCCCAAGTATCCTCCCAATTGGAGGGTAAAAAATTTCTTTCCCATAGAACTTGTCCACTATCCGATAGCTTAAGAACCCAACCGTATATATGGGACGAATCAGGTGTATTTAATATGGGATTTGCACCACACATTATAAAATCTCCAGTTGGTAATAATTCAATATCGTATAAACCTGCGTCAGCAGCTATACCACCAGTGACTACTTCCCACTCTTTATTAAAGTTTTTGTCTAGTTTAATAATAGAGGCATTGAATGCCTGATAATCATTCAAGTCATAACTTAAATGCTGTCGAGCAATAATCAATCCAGAATCGATGGTTTGTTTCATTGATAAAGGAGCCAAGTTTAAATTACTCGAATCAATCCATTGATTAACCAGCACACCTAATGAATCGACTTCTAATACCCATGTTTTTGACCAGAAAGGAGTATTCGTATTAGCCTTACAAGAAAATGCTCCTATCAGAAAGTTTCCGTTGTATTTAGGGGTAATTACCGTAGGCCACTCTTCAGAACTTAAATCGTATCTGTTTTGACTAAGAAGGCTACCCGAAAAATCCACAGAAAGAATAATGACACTTGAATTGTTGTTTAGATAATTGGCGTTTATACTTAACAAATAACCCAGGCCTGGAATTTCGCAAACATCCTGTCCGCTGTAAATGTTAGTTTGATTGTTTGAATACTCTTTCCACAGCAAGATATTGCCCCCAGTGTCCACTTTCATTAGAAAAGTTCGACAGGTTGTATCCACTACCCGTCCAACGGATACAAAATTACCGTCTGCTGTGGGCTTAAGGCAATTAGTGAATATTTCATATTCGGAAGTATCTGAACTAGAAACTTCTTTCATGAATTCTTGATTGCCACTGAAACCTAGTTTTGCAAATAGACCTTTGCGATTAAAAGGTGTTTGCTTGCTATCGGTAACGCCGGTAATATATAATGCCGAATCCTTAACCTCTACGGAACCAAAAAGCATGTAGCCATGGTTATCATTGTAGAGGGCATTGATATATTGTCCTTTAGCTTGAAGCAATGAACACACAAGCAAAAACGCCCAAAAAACTTTAGATATTTGTTCTCTCTTAACTGTCATTTAATAATACTAAACTTCTTTTCTTGAATTCGTCGACCATGCTTATATATACCTGCTATGTATATCCCAGTATGAATTTTCTCTGTATTAACCTATTTTATTTTCTGTAGACATTAAACTAGGCCCAGTTACGTTGAATCAAACCATCTTTCATAACCACTCAACCATTCATAGTTCTGCTTCTAATCTTGTAGTTCAAGGTTCAAAAAAAGACAACCGATAAGTAAGATGTGTAATAGTATTTTCATTGGTGTCTACTCCCTCACAAACTTTGCGTTAGCAATTAGTTGCCCTAGCTTTTTTATAGTTACAAGGTAAACTCCATTAGCAAAATGGCTTACATCAATTTTTTGGAAAGCGCTATAGCTTGGCAGTTGTTGGCCATAAACAGTTTGGCCTATACTGTTTACTATTTGCAGTTCAATATCTCCTTTAGTCCAATTTGTAAAGCCGTAATCAAGGGTTACAAATTCAGAGGCGGGGTTGGGGTAAATGGCAATTACTCTTTCGTTTGCTTCCTTAATCTCGTTCGGTTCATCTTCTCCTACATATACATCATCTACATAATAGTATGAACCCAAATTATTATAAAGCGGTTGATTAGGAAGAATCAGAATATCAGTACTGTCATTCTTAAAAAAATCGCCAATTGACAAAAACTGATAGTTTGAGTCCGCAACAAACGACCCTGAAACTTCGACCCAGTTCTCCATGTCTTGTATTATGGCATCGGTATATACCTGTGCTCGGTTGGGTGGCACCAAGAGACTAATTAGGCAAGGAGGCGGACAGAAAGAATCTACAGAGTAAGATTTATTAGAAAACCATACCCCTATTCTGTTTTGAGCTATATTTCTGAATGAGGGCGAGTCTGCTAGGCTAACGTAAAATCTTACATAGTACGTTTTTCCAACTATTAAAGGGCTACTTAATTGAACACCTATAAATTCCCTTACGATTGTATTTGTGGTATCATTATTAGCAAAGAATGCTCCACCCACGTATGCCTGACCACTTTTAGGCGTCTGATATCCCGCAGCATTAGCCGGGGTTGAGAGATCCGGGATAAGGCTGCAGGAGTTGAAATAATCAGGAGAATTTCCGTAGGAGTTCCAATATTTAGCATTAAACACTGAACCGTCTTGCGTGGGGCACGCATTGTACTCCTCAAAACCAGGATTAGGCACAAGGTTTTGTCCGGGGCAAAAAACTGCTGTAAAAAAGAAAGTGAGTGTAATTAGTAGTGTTTTCATTCAACAGGTTTTTCCTACTTCGGCGGCTCTAACACGGTGCCGCATTTTTTGCAGGTGCGCAGCTCAAGGTTGGCGTAAAACTTTTCCATTACACCGGGCAGGTCGTTTACAATATCATCTACCTGCATTTTTTCTTCGTATAGTTTGTTGCCACAGCTTTCGCAAAACCACATAAAGGCATCCAGCATACCCGTTGGGCGGTTTACTTCCATTACCAGGCCAACGGTATTTTCGGGCCGGCGCGGGCTGTGCGGGGTACGGGCAGGTAACAGAAAAATTTCACCTTCTTTAATGTTTATATCAACAGGCTTACCATCCTCAATAATCTTAACCGTTATATCGCCTTCTAACTGGTAAAAAAACTCTTCCGTTTCGTTATAGTGGTAATCCTTACGCTTGTTAGGGCCACCTACTACCATCACCACAAAATCATCATTGCCTTTATACACCACCTGGTTCATTACGGGTGGTTTTAATAAATGGCGGTGTTCATCAATCCACTTCTTAAAATTAATTGGCCGGGTAATCATATAGCTTAGGTTTAATTTCTAATGGTGAATATAGCAATAACGGTACTCATACAGTCCGCTGTAGTGGGTTCCGTTTTGCGTAAACCCCAGTATACGGTTTATGCATCCGGGGTCGTCGGTTTCGCAACTGTAATACTTGCGTATTTCAAAAGCTATATCGTATATGCGCGTAACCCCGTTTATGCTTGGCAAAATGATTTCCCAATCATAGTCGCCGTTTATCTTAAAGCTGTCGCTGGGTATAGTTACAAAGGCTGTGTCGTGCGCAAAGCGGATGTTACCGCTTAAGGAGTCCAGTAGTAAAGTGTCCAGCGCCGTTTGAAAGGTGTCGTTCCGCTCATACCTTACCAGCAGCACGGTATCGGCATCGGCAGTGTCATAACCAATAAAAACAGGGCTTAGGCTGTTAAAGTTACCGCATATACGGTTGTGGCAGTGGCAGGCAGCAAGCGCCATTAATAACAGAGCGGCAGCAAAAACACAAAAAACTTTCATACAACTGCGCAGGTTAAAGTTTAAATTTACAGCTTAAAGGTAAGAAGAAACATGAACCTGGATTTAAGCGGTAAAAATGCCTTTGTAGGCGGCAGTAGTAAAGGTATTGGCAAGGCTGTAGCCTTTGAATTGGCACGCCTTGGCGCTAACATAACCCTTGTAGGGCGCGATGAACAGGCTTTAATGCAAAACCTTATAGACCTTAGCTTTATTAGCAGTAGCGAACAACGGCACGATTACATAATTGCTGACTACAGCAATAGCGATAAAGTGAAAAGCGCTGTAGAGCGCCACATGAAAAAGAGCAACAAAACCTACCACATACTGGTTAACAACACCGGTGGCCCTGCCGGCGGCAAAATAACCGAAGCCCAGGAAGATGATTTTGTAAAAACCTTTGAAGCACACCTGCTGTGCAACCATATACTTACCAAACTGTTTGTAGAGGGCATGAAGAAGGACGGCTATGGCCGTGTTGTAAATGTTATTTCAACTTCGGTAAAACAACCTTTACCTAACCTTGGTGTAAGCAATACCATACGCGGGGCTGTGGCCAGTTGGGCCAAAACAATGGCCAATGAGTTGGGCGAATTCGGTATTACGGTAAATAACGTTTTACCCGGGGCAACTGAAACGGACAGGCACCATAGCCTTATAGCTGCCAAAGTTGAAAAAACAGGCGCAAGCAAGGAAAGTATTGAAGCCGATATGCTGCGCTTAATACCTATGAAGCGTTTCGGCAAGCCAGAAGAAGTGGCTAGTGCGGTAGCTTTTTTATGCGCCCCCGCAGCCGCTTATATTAATGGCATTAACTTACCTGTGGACGGCGGCCGTACCGGCAGCCTGTAAATCATGAACATCCCCATACAGGATGGCAAGCTTACTTTTGAACCGCACTTTTATAGCGAAAGTGAGGCTGCGCAATTATTTACGCTTTTACGCAAAGAACTAAACTGGCAGGAAGGCAGCATTGTGATTTTTGGTAAAGAAGTACTACAGCCGCGCTTGTTAGCGTGGTATGCTGATGCAGGAAAGGCTTATACTTACTCCGGCAAAACAAATGAACCTAACAGTTGGTCGCCCACGCTTTTAAAAATTAAGCAGCGGCTTGAAGCGTTTTCAAAAAACGAATTCAACTCCTGCCTTTGCAATCTGTATCGCCACGGTAATGATAGTATGGGCTGGCATAGTGATGATGAAGCTGAGCTTGGCCGTAACCCGGTTATAGCGTCCTTAAGCCTTGGCGCCATGCGCCCCTTTAAATTGCAACACAAAACTGATAAGGAGCAGAAACTAACGGTTGCTTTAAACAGCGGTTCGTTATTAATTATGGCGGGCAGGCTGCAACACTGCTGGAAACACAGCATACCTAAAACTACCAAAGCTGTAGGGGAAAGAATAAATTTGACATTCAGATACATTTACTGAATGGAGTTACTTAAGAATTATATAAACGGTGAACTGCTGGCGCCGGCCAGCGGCAGTTATTTAGATAATTACGAACCGGCTACCGGGCTTGTTTACAGCAAAGTGCCCGATAGCGACGAGCGCGATATACAAAAAGCAGTTGAAGCAGCGAAGGCGGCATTCCAAGGCTGGAGCAACACCGGCCTGGAAGAACGCATGATGATACTAATGCGCATTGCCGATGGTATTGAAAAGCGCATGGATGAATTTGTAAAAGCTGAAAGCCGCGATAATGGCAAAACATTAAAGTTGGCCCGCGCTGTTGACATACCGCGTGCGGTTTCCAACTTTCGTTTTTATGCTTCAGCCTTGCAACACTTTGCCAGCGAGAGTCACCAAATGCCGGGCATAGCCGTTAACTACACCTTGCGCCAACCCATTGGTGTGGTAGGCTGTATCTCTCCGTGGAATTTACCCATTTATCTTTTTAGCTGGAAGATTGTGCCTGCACTTGCTACTGGCAATTGCGTGGTAGCCAAGCCAAGTGAAATAACACCTTATACCGCTTACCTGCTTTCGCAGGTTTGTATTGAAGCAGGCTTACCTAAAGGCGTGTTGAACATTGTGCACGGCTTAGGCGGCAAAGCGGGGCAAGCCATTATTGAGCACCCGGAGATTAAAGCCATCTCTTTTACCGGCGGCACCGAAACAGGAAAGAAAATTGCGGCTACTGCTGCACCTATGTTTAAGAAGCTTTCCTTGGAATTAGGCGGTAAAAACCCAACAGTTGTTTTTGCTGATTGCGAGTTTGACGAAACCGTTAAGCAAACGGTTACGGCATCCTTTGCCAACCAGGGCGAAATTTGTTTGTGCGGCTCACGCGTGTTTGTTGAGCGCAGTATTTATGAAAAATATAAAGAGGCTTTTGTGGCCCGCGTTAAAGCGCTAAAGGTTGGCGACCCTAATGATGATAGCTCAATTATGGGTGCCATCGTATCACAACAGCATAAGGAAAAAATTCTCTCCTACATTAAACTGGCACAAGAGGAAGGTGGAACTGTTTTATGCGGCGGAAAGGCGGCAAGCAATTTACCCGAACGTTGCAAGAACGGTTACTTTATTGAGCCCACCGTTATTGAAGGCCTGCCTCACCATTGCCGCACCCAACAGGAAGAAATATTCGGCCCCGTTGTAACGCTTACCCCTTTTGATACCGAAGAGGAAGTGTTGGGAATGGCTAACAGTGTTAAGTATGGGCTTGCTTCATCGGTATGGACCACCAACTTAAAGCGCGCCCACCGCGTGGCAGAAAAAATTGAAGCCGGTATTGTTTGGGTTAACTGTTGGTTGCTGCGCGACCTTCGCACTCCGTTTGGTGGCGTAAAAGCCAGCGGCGTTGGCCGCGAAGGCGGTTGGGAAGCCATGCGCTTTTTTACCGAAGCAAAGAATGTCTGTATTAAGGGATAAGTAAACAGGAAATCAGAGAAACAGGAAATCTGTAACACAGTGGGCTATGGCTGGTTTTGAAGATTTAAAGGTTTGGCAAGAATGCAGGAAGTTTCGTATAGAAATTTCGACACTTACTAAGGCGTTTTCTAAAGACGAGTTGTATCAACTTGTCAGCCAATTAAGAAGAGCCTCAAGATCAGTGACAGCAAATATTGCCGAAGGCTATGGCCGTTACCATTATCAGGAAAACATTCAGTTCTGCCGGCAGGCACGGGGTTCGTTAGAGGAAGTAAAAGACCATTTGTACGTTGCCTTTGACGAAAATTACATTTCGCAGGAAAAGCTTAACGAGTTGTTTGCCTTGCATAAACAATGCATTAGCATGTTAAATGGTTATATTGATTGGCTTCAAAATCAAAAAGTCAAAAAATAACTGCCTAATGGCAAAGTATTATTCCTGGTTTTCCAGATTACTGAATTCCCGCTTCCCTGTTTACATTTACCACCATGAGCGAGAACTTACCTAAGCCGATGGGTCTTTACCCTATGACCCGCAAAGTTGGCAACTTGATTTTTGTTTCGGGCATGGGTCCGCGCGAAGCGGGTAGCGATAACATACCCGGCCTTAAACTGGATAAGCACGGCAACTACCTTGAGTTTGATTTTGAAGCGCAGGTGCATTCTGTTTTTAAAAATGTAAAAACTGCTCTGGAAGAAGCCGGCAGCAATTGGGATAAAATTGTTGACGTAACGGTGTTTTTGGTAAACATGAAACGTGACTTCCACACCTATAACCGCATTTATGCTGAATACTTTAAGGATAACAAACCTTGCCGTACAACAGTGGAAGTAGTTTCATTGCCCTCGGCAATTGCTATTGAACTGAAAGTGATTGCTGAAATATAATTCAGGCAATTATTTGCTTTCCTTTTGCGTTATTTGTTTCTCTCCGCGGTATTATGGCAAAAAAGAAAATGAAGCTGAAACTGCCTGTTTGGCTAAAGCGAAGCCTATTTGCTTTGCTGCTGCTGGTGGTGTGCTTTGTTGCCTGGCAAAACAAAAAGTATTTGCGCCGCGCTTATCGCTACGTTGCCCACCGCTATTACAAAACCAACTTTAAGCCTACTGATTTTCCGCAAGCGTATGAAGTACACGGCATTGATATTTCGCATTACCAGGATGTACTGGACTGGAAAAAGCTTTACGCCATAAATACAGAAGGCGACACTATTCGTTTCAAATTTGCCTTTATAAAAGCTACAGAGGGCATATTGATTGAAGACGATATGTTTGATGAGTATTGGGAAGATGCGAAGGACAACAACATTATACGCGGCGCTTACCATTACTTTCTGCCCGACCGCAGCCCGAAACTACAGGCGCGTAATTTTACGTCCAGTGTAAAACTTCAACAAGGTGATTTGCCCCCCGTGGTAGATGTTGAAGAAACCCGCGGCAAAAGCAAGGAAGAAATTGTAGCGAACCTTAAAGAGTTTTTATTAGAAGTAGAAGTGAAGTATGGTGCAAGGCCTATCATTTACTCCAACATCAATTTTATTGAAGATTACTTAGCGGATGATTTCAAAAACTATCCGTTTTGGGTGGCGCACTATTACCGCAATGAGTTAACAACCGAAGACAGTTTGCAATGGTTTTTCTGGCAGCATAGCGATAAAGCAGATTTAATGGGAATTAACGGCCGTTGCGATGCTAATGTGTTTAATGGCTCTGAAACAGATTTCAAAAAACTATTCTTGCAATAGCATGAACGCCCTGCGCTTAACACTAAAACTTCTCTTCGGTTTATTCTTAAGCATTTGTGTGCTGGTGCATGTTGCGGGCCTGTTTACCCACGTTTCCGATGAGTCTGTTTTCTCACACATCACCCATATTATTACTTATGGCACTTGTTTGTTTATTGCCATAAGGCCAACCAAACAGCCGGCCATAATTTTTCCTGTAGCTGCTATATATCCCTTTTCATTTCACGCAGCCTGCGCAATTACTACGCTATTGGAACAGCAGCGTTATAATGCCATTTGCTGGTTGGTAGTGTTTATGCTGCCGCTTATAAGTTGGTGGGTGTGGGTAGAGCGCAGCGACTATTTGAAGAACCACAAATAAACGGCCATTACAACAATAAGGGACGATATAACGCGCCTTATCCAAACATCACTGGCAACCATAGTCCAGCGGCTACCTAAAAAAGCACCAACACTCATTGCAGCAGCCATAATAAGCCCATGCAGCCAAAAAATATTACCCTTAAAAAAGAATACAACAAAAGCGGCTAGCGTATACATAAACATAACCACCGCCTTGTAGTAATTGGTTTTTACAACGTTGAACCGGTGAATGAAAAGAGAAGCGGCCATTAAAAAGAAACCGGTACCTGCCTGTATAAAGCCCCCGTAAATGCCAATAAAGAAATGCGCTGTAATGCCTAAGGCCTTTTGCCTGCCGCTTAGTGTGGCCGGCCCCTGCTTGTTATTTTTAAGCGGGTTCAATAGGGTTAACACCAAAAAAAGCAGCATTATAATCGCCAATATTTTACTAAAAAGGTGGTCGGGTATTTTCAGCGAGTACCATGCGCCTAAAACGGCGCCCGGCATTGCTGCAAGTGAAACCCAAACCATATAACCTTCCGCCTGTAGGCCTTTACTTCTGAATGCCGAAATGGATGAAAAGTTTTGAGCTAAAATGGCAACTCGATTAGTAGCGTTGGCCTGTGATGGGCTTAGCCCTGCGAAAATAAAAGCGGGCAAAGTAATTAGCGATCCCGCTGCTGATACAGCATTAACAAAGCCGCCAACAAGGCCCGCAAGTATGATTATGAAGATGTTAAGTAAATCCACTGCAATGCAAGTATAGCCTTTTAGGTCAGTTTTAGATTTGTTGTGAATTAGATACCCCTTATGCCATTGGTGTTTCTCTATTTTTGAAACTGTGGCAAAGGACAGTAAAACCGCCCTGTTACTTGGGGCAAGCGGACTTGTGGGAGAACAGTGTTTAAGCGTATTGCTTGAGTCATCGTACTATAGCGCTGTTACAATACTTGTACGAAAGGGTATAGCACTTAAGCACCCAAAGTTGAACCAGCTTGTAGTTGATTTTGACCGCATTAAAGATTATGAAGCTGAAATTAAAGCGGATGATGTTTTCTGCTGTATTGGCACCACCATTGGCAAAGCAGGAAGCCAGGCGGCCTTTAAAAAGGTAGATTATTATTACCCTTTACAAATTGCCGAAATAGCTTTGTGGAATGGCGCCACTAAATTCATCCTTGTTTCGTCTTTAGGGGCCGATTCCCATTCCGCTGTTTTTTATAGCCGGGTTAAGGGAAAGTTGGAAGAAGCGCTGAAAAAGTTAAAATTCGAAAGCCTGCTCATCTTCCGGCCCTCCATATTACTGGGCAATAGAAAAGAAAAAAGAGCGGGTGAAGCGGTTGGCAGATTTGTAGCCGAGAAATTTTCGTTTCTATTTGCAGGCCCTTTAAGAAAGTATAGGGGAACACCTGTTGACCTTTTAGCGCGCCGTATGCTTGCTGAAAGCCAAAAGGGCACAAAGGGGGCGCGGATTTATGAGAACGAAGAAATTTTGAAATAAAGAATGAACGTATTTAAACACTTTACCGTTTTTGTTTTATTGGTGTTCGCCTGCCTTACTGTATTTGCGCAGGAGGAAGGGGCAGAGTCTATTATACATTTTAAGCAGCGGCTTTTAAAAAACAAAATGGTTGATGACGGCCCTCAACAAAACGTTGACTCCAACCGTGTGCTACACCTGATGATTGCCGGCAATGTGTACCAAACCGAAAGACACGTTGATTATGCTTACGATAACAAAACCGGCAAGTACAACTTCCGCAATGAACTTAAATACATTCAGCCCATTTTAGGGCTGGGCGATATTACCATAGCCAACCTTAAAACCTCTTTCGGCGGAGATGTAAAGAACATGTATTCCTCGCCCGATGAATTTGCACTTGCCCTTAAATACTCGGGTATTAGCGCGGTAATGCATGCCAACCTGCACACTGCTAATGTTGACCGTACCAGTATGAAACGCACGCGCGACATGCTTTATGATTTCGGCATGTATCATACCGGGGCCTTTGCTGATAATTTTCAGCGCACGGGCAATTACCCTTTAATCATTAATAAGAAAGGCTTCCGCATTGCTATACTTAACTACGGCAACATAGGTAAGCGCCCCTCTATTTCACGCGATTTTGTGATTAATGAAATAGACCGCAACGCCATTGAGCGCGACATGCGCATGGCACGGGCCAACAAACCGGACTTTACTATAGTTTATATCGATTGGGGAGCAAACAACCAAAGCATTCCCTCCTACGATCAAATGGAGCTGGCGCAATTCTGTTTTCAGCAAGGTGCCAATATGGTAGTCGGCACACATCCCAACACACCTATGCGGCTTGATTACATGAGCTATAACAGCAACGGCACACAGAAGGAGGGCATTGTAGCTTATTCGCTGGGCAACCTTATAGGCAGCAATGAAGAAATTAAAAACCGCAACGGTTATGTAATTGACCTGGAGATTAAGAAAAACAACTTCACCGGGGATGTTAACCTGGGCGATTGGGGGGTGATACCGGTTTACACCTATTACGACACTAACAGCGTATCGGGTAAAATTTCGGTGTACTCTCTGGCCTGCTCTGCTGTAGAGAACGGCGATATTCTGCCTAACCTCCCTTACATCGAAAAGCGCAGGGTAATTAACGGGGCCTATGAAGTGCGTAAACTGTTGGGCAGCACTGCCGATGAAATACAGTATAACATGACGGAAATGGCCTGCAACAATGTGATGGAGACCATTGACCTGACGAATGCTGCCCTGAACAACAAATACAATCAAACCCGCAAGGAAAACATTGCACCTACTGACGCCCCTACTTTACCTGTGGCAACGTCGGGTTCAAACAACCCGCCATCACTGGCCGTTATTTATGATGACGTTAAGCCCAATGAAAAATCAAACACGCTAACCATAAAAACCACCACGGCTAGCGGAAGCAATACTGCCTACAACAAGGAAAAAGATAAGGCAGAACAAACATTTGTAAGTACGGAAAAGTCGTCAGGCAATAACGGAGTTAATTCCGGCACAACAAATAACACAGTTACGACAAATGCGAACACTGTCGGAGCCAACAAAAACAGTGCACCAACAAATTCGGTTCCCGTAGCGGGTAGCAACACCAACGCAATTAAGTCGGCTGAAGGTACAGTGACAACAAACAAACAAGCTGACAACCCTATAACTACAACCAAACAGGCCGAAAGTCCGTCAACCACGGCAAACAATCCTGTAACTATAGCCAACAAAACAGTAGAGAACAATGCTACCACTAAAGAAGTAACGCAAAGCAAAGAAGTGGCTAATACAGTAGCTGAAAACAAAGCTCCTCTGCCCGGGGTAGTTAATTCAGAAAACAATTCAGGCGCTACACCAAAAGCAAACACCGCAACTGAGCCCACTACTGAAAACAAATCTGCCAAGGCTGTAACCCCTGTTACTGAAGAGCCCTCTAAAAACAAAGCGGTAAACACCATTGCAGAAGAGGAAGCAAACAATAAAAAGAAAACCTTAACTGCGGCTGAAGAAGAGGAAGAGCGCAAACGCAAGGCACAACAAATAGCAGCCGAAGAAGAAAAGAAAAACAAGGCGGCAAATACCAATTACCACACCGAAGGCAACAAGTATGAGCTAGCCGACCAAACCTATGCCGGTCAACCTAAAAAGGCCAAGGCCATTGACCCCAACGAAAAGCAAGGCGGGCCTGATGCCATAACATCAAGCAAAGGCACTACTACTATTGCAAACACCAACAAGTTGGAGTTGGGTGAAGAAATTAAAAAGCTGGAAGAAAAAGGGATGCACCTTGTAACCGATACTTTTTACCGCATTCAGTTTTACGCGCTTAAGAAGTATATACCGCTTGACACTAACTACTACACCCACCTAAAGGGGTACGAAGTGTACGAGGAAGACAGCCTTTATAAGTATTTGCTGGGCCGCTATAAGGACTACAGCGACTGTGAAAACTACTGGAAGGCCCAAATACTGCCGCGATATAAAAGCAGCTTTATAGTTAAGTATATTGACGGCAAACGGGTGTTAGACAAATGAACCTGGCAATAGATATAGGAAATACCAATTCAAAATTTGCCCTGTTTGAAAAAAAAGAGCTGAAAGAGGTATTTACCGACCCCGGCAAATTGCAAGAAATTCTTATCGGCTCGAAGGTTAAACGAGCTATTATTTCCAAAACCGGTAGCAATGGTGAGGTTGAACAGCTATTGCAGGAAAAGAAAGTTAAAACGCTTTTTCTTGCTGCCGACCTAAAGCTGCCTGTTAAAATTCTATATAAAACACCCGAAACCTTAGGGGCCGACCGTATAGCCGGGGCAGTGGCAGCACACGCTGCTTTCCCCAACGAAAATGTGCTGAAAATTGATTTTGGCACCTGTATAACCTATGATATTGTAACTGCAGAAAACAATTACCCCGGCGGGGCCATTTCGCCGGGAATGATGATGCGCTTTAGGGCAATGAACAGTTATACAGCTAAATTGCCCCTTATTGACCCCATGCAATACAGCGCTTATGCACTTACCGGAACCGATACTGCAGGAAGCATGCTAAGCGGGGTAATACACGGCATAAAACATGAGGTAAACGGTATAATAAAAGAATATGAAGACCGTTTAGGCAGGCTAAAGGTGGTAACTACGGGCGGCGATGCTGCTTTATTTGCCACTCTCATCAAAAGTGAGATATTTGCCCGCCCTTACTTGGTTTTGGAAGGGCTGAACGAAATTTTGAATTTTAATAGTTAAGGTTGTCCTCTAATCACAATAACAGTAAACCGCTTAGCGCTAAACTTTTTTCAGCATTGCTGCCTGCATTGCTGTTTGTATTAGCCATTAACAGCGCCAATGCTCAGTCAGCATCTCCTTATTCGCGTTTCGGTTTGGGTTACATCCGCCCATCTGTTATTTCAGCTAATAAAGGCATGGGCGAGCTCGCGGCTCCTTACTCCTCCTACATGTATATCAACTTTGCCAACCCGGCATCGTATGCTAACATTAACCGCACAGCTATAGAGTTGGGTGTAAACCTGGATGGTTCTAATATTGTAACAGGCGACTCTACCTACCGCGCTTTTACGGGAAACATTAATCACCTTGCACTGGCATTTTCACCACGGCCTGATAAGTGGGGATTAAGTATTGGCCTGGTTCCTTACAGCAACAGCAATTACACCTTTATACAGGATGTTACCGACTCTGTTTTGGGCAACTACCGCCTTGCTCAGGCCGGCAAAGGCTCTTTATACCAGGCTTACTTAGGTGGTGCTTATAAAATAAAAGGCTTCTCTATTGGTGTAAACCTGGCGTACCTGTTTGGTAAAATTGATTACGAGCGCGCCCTATCTTTTCCTGACAGTGCCTTATCCTTCAACACCCGTAATGTAACCAACATGGGTATAAGCAGCTTTAACTACAATGTAGGCCTGCAATACCAACACCGTATTTATCACAACTCAGATTCACTTGACCCGCGTGGTGATATTTTTATAATGCTTGGCGCTTATGGCTCAGGCGGCGTAAAAATGAATGCAAACGTAAGCAGCCGTTGGGAGCGTTTTGTGGTTTCATCAACCTCAGGTTTAATTGCTGTTGATACCCCGCAAATTAGTGCCGGGGTTAAAAGCAAAGTGTCCCTGCCTATGAATGTTGGCGGCGGTGTAATGTTTGGCAACGAATTGTTTTGGTTGGCAGGTGTAGACTTTCGTTATGCAAACTGGAGTTCGTACAAATCGCCGTTAAACAGCGATAAGTTAGGTGATAGCTGGAGAGTTAGTTTCGGTGCACAAATAACCCCTAAGTTTGATGACCTGCGCAATTACCTGGCCCGCGTGCAATACCGCCTTGGCGGATACTATGGCAAAAGCGAAGTGCTTTACAACGGCAAAAATCTTAGCGATGCCGGCGCTACAATTGGCTTAGGTTTCCCGCTTAAAGCAACTAAGTTTTTCCGTGGTTCTTTAAACCTTACCGGCAACTTCGGTAGCCGCATTGCCCCTGATGCTGCAGCTATCCGCGAAAACTATTACCGTTTTACGTTTGGCTTTGTGCTTAACGATTACGATTGGTTTGTTAAGCGTAAGTTCGATTAATTCTGCCACTAATACGCAGCAGTGTGATTCTACAATCACCCATACACATCTCTTTTTTTATTGCTGCATTATTTTGCACACTTCTGGGGCTTACCTCCTGTAACAATAGCCTTGAAGAAGCAAAACTCATTACATCGCGGGCAAACGTAAATATTGAAAGCGGCGACAACGTGGTTATTAATTATTCCGACAAAGGCATAGTGCGTATTAAAGCCCAGGGCAAGCACGTTACCCGCCACAATACCGCTAAACCTTACCTTGAGTTTACAGATGGCATTCGTATAGATTTTTATGCGCAGGACGGCAAAACAGAAAGCACCCTTACTGCCCGTTACGCCACGGCTGTTGAGAATAGCAAAGAAATGACCGCACGCGATAGCGTTGTGGTTGTAAACGTTAAAGGAGAGAAGCTGAATACGGATGAGTTGATTTGGGACGAAGACCGTAAAATTATTTACTCCAACACATTCGTTAAAATTACCACTGCCGATGAAATAATTTACGGCAATGGAATGACCGCTAACGAAAACTTTTCCGACTACGTGATTAAGAACATCACAGGAAAAATTAAAGTTAAAACCAGCGAAATACAATAAGAAGCTGCTGATTTAACAACACAATCAAGTTACTACAAATTTTTTCGGGCAGAATTTAATACTAAGACAAAAACACAGCGCGTTACCCCTTTATAAGACGTTGTTGTTACAGCGCTAATGCTATTCTATTAATTAACGAAAACAGAAAATATGAAATCGATAAAGTTGTTGCTTACAGCGGCAGGCGCACTGCTACTTATATTAACAGGTTGTAAAGAAAAGGCGCAAAAGGATGCGGCACACGTAACCTTTAAACTAACTGATGCCCCTGCTGCGTTCGATGCTCTATATATAGACATTAAAGGGGTGGAAATACATACGCAGGCTTCGGGTTGGGTAATGTTAAACTCATCAGCAGGAAGCATTAATATTCTTCAATATGTAAACGGACAAACTACAGTAGTTGCTGAGGGAGATATTCCTCAAGGGCAGGTAGATCAGATAAGACTGGTGCTTGGGTCAGGAAACAGTATTGTTGTTAACGGCCAATCGCAGGCTATTGATATGAGTGGTAGTGCAGCCTCTGGCCTTACCGTAGCGCTAAATAACCACGTGGAAGCCGGTGGCAGTTATAGCTGGACCATAGATTTTGACGCTGCTCAATCTGTAGTAGCTATGGGAACAAGCTCTTTTCAACTGCAGCCCACCATACGCTTAATAGTTGATGCCGCCAGTAGCGGAAGTGCAAGCGGCATAGGAAATGGTAGTGTAAATGGCGGAATTACTGTTGGCGGTTCAGGCAGCGGAAGTGGTTCCGTTACTGTAAACGGCTCTTTAGGTGGCAGTGTTTCAGGCAGTGTAGGTTCAGCAGGTATGGCCTTTGTTTGTGTTAGTGGCTCAAATGTCGGAAGCGTTTGTTCAGTAACCGACTTAAGCGGCAACTTTAATATAATGGCCGTTGCCGCCGGTAGTTATAGTGTGCAGGTAGATCCGGTTTTACCTCTATTAAACACCAAAACAATTTCTAACGTTAATGTAGTGGCAGGTCAAACGACAAACCTCGGATTAGTGGTTCTGTAGGTTCGTTTTCTCTAACCAACCGTGGCCCTGCTTCTTAGGAAGCGGGGCTTTTATTTTAAATTAATTATTACTGAATGCGTTACCTTTGCCTTCATGAATTCTTTTTTGACATACCTGGAAAAAGCGTGGATAATAGCTGCAGTAGTTTCCTTTATTGTGGGCATAGTAAATTTTATACGCTTAGGCGTTTTTGATAATCATGCCTACTTTCCTTTATTCTGCGGCTTGTTCTGTGTTTTAATTTGGAACAATGTGAGAGGGCAACGCAAATTCCGCGATATGATGGATGCGCGCAATGCCGAGAAACAAAGTCAGGAAGCCGAAAAGAATCAGGAAGGGAAATAAACAATGCTGATTGCCTGGTAAACAGCCAGCCCAATCAGGAAAATCCCGATTGAACGATTAATGACGTTTTGATTCAGCTTCAGTTTCTCTACCAGCTTTTTTCCACCCTCGGCATACATTACCAAAACCGCAATTGTACCAAAAGCGCAAAGCAAACTGAATATGGCAATGGAGGCGGTTTCATTCGCCACCCATTTATTCTTTAGCACCATCATTCCCCATATTAACCAAAACGGAAGTTGTAAGGGATTAAAAATGGCCACAAAAATGCCTTTAGCCATGCCGGGTGAAACCGTGCCTTTTTCGTTACCCTGTTTTTGAAAAATGGTAAGCAGGCCCAGCGCTATAAACAGCGCTACTGATATCCACTTTAAACCCGTCATCAGTTCTTTCTGCTCTACCAGGTAGTTCATACCCATCATGCACGCAAAGCAGTACACAAACTCCATAAACGCAACAAACAAAATAAAAGACCAAAGGGTACGGCGGCTTTCAGAAACGGCTACCTGCACAACAGCAAGGTTTATATTGCCCAAAGGCAGGTAACCCAAAAAGCCAAGAAGGAAGCCAACCAAAATCATTAACCGCTGTGTTGTGTTGGCTAATATGCAGATTTTATATCAGTTATATCAGGCATTAAGGGGACACAGCCTTTCACTTACTTCCCACAGTTGTTTTTGCAGCTTAACATCAAGCGCAAGCTTGCTTGGGGTTTTTTCTTTGCTCTTATCAAAGTACTTTCCGGTAACGCCTTTCACCTTGTCGGAAGTAGCCAAAAAAACAGATGTTTCAGCTCCCTTCTCCACCTTAATACCACCAATCTTAGTGGCAAGGTTCCACACAAAAGAAGCGAGGCCGTTAGTGTTTTTGTCGCCTATTTTAGTAACCACCATACCGGGGTGCAGGCTGTTTACAGTTACCTGTGTACCACTTAAACGGCGCGCCAACTCATTGGTAAAAAGAACATTGGCCAATTTGCTTTGTGCATAGGCCTTCATAATAAAATGTCCTTTGTCCTGCGTAAACGAATCAAAGTTTATGCTGCCCTGGTAATGCGAGCCCGATGCCACATTTATTATGCGGGCATGGTCCGACTTCTTAACCAGGTCCAGCAATAGGTTAGTCAACAGGAAATAAGCGAAGTGATTGGTGGCAATGGTTTTTTCTAATCCGTCTTCAGTTAATGCAAAGTCAGAGTTTACCCCACCGGCGTTGTTAATCAACACATCAATAAGCGGTAGCGCCGCTCTAATCTGTTTAGCCGCTTCGCGAATTGACTTCTGAGAAGAAAAGTCTGCAAGAAAATAGTTTGTTTCTGTAGAGCCGGCAGCAATCAGTTCCTTTTTCATTTCTTCAGCCTTCGCAGCGTCGCGTGCTATAAAATGAACCGTCATGCCCCGTTTAGCTAATTCTAATGCGGTTTGTTTACCAATACCCGCAGTTGCGCCTGTTATTAAAACTACTTTCTTACTCATAGTATGGTAATTGCTTTTTCTTTCTTTTCTGTAATTGAACCAATACAAACAGCCGTTACATCATTTGCCCCGCACAATTGCGCAAACTCATTCTGCTTATCCTTCGCTACAGCTATAAGCAGGCCTCCGCTTGTTTGAGGGTCGCATAAAGTAAGCAGCGATTCGCTGCCTATGCCCTGAACTTTTGCTTCATAGCTTTTCCAGTTACGCATTGTGTTATCTGCATAAACGAATTTGGCAGCCAAATCTTTTACATTACCCATTAAAGGCACCTTAACGTATTCTATTTCCGCTGAAACACCTGCACCTTCACACATTTCAATCAGGTGGCCTAATAAGCCAAAACCTGTTACATCGGTTAAGGCATGCACATAATCATATTTGCCAAGCTCTGCCCCAAACAAATTTAAGGTGCTCATGTATTGTACCGCGTCCTGTGCTTGTTCTTCGGTAATTAAGGAGCGCTTAAGTGCCGTGCTTATAATTCCTGTGCCTATAGGTTTAGTTATAAAAAGTAAATCGCCAGTTATTGCCGTTGAGTTTTTCTTTAATCCTGATACCGAAACCATACCATTAACTGCTAAACCAAAAAAGGGTTCAGGTGAATCTATAGTGTGCCCACCAGCCAGTGTCACACCTGCTTCGCTGCATTTTTGTTTTGCGCCGCGCATTACTTCGCGCGCAACAGTTGCAGGAATTTTTTCTGTGGGCCAACCTAAAACAGCAATGGCTAAAAAGGGTTTACCGCCCATGGCATATACATCGCTTAACGCATTAGCGGCTGCAATTTGCCCGTATGCAAAAGCATCATCTACAATGGGCATAAAAAAATCTACAGTGCTTATTAATGCTGTGCCATTACCTAAATTATAAACAGCTGCATCATCCTTCGTTTCGTTGCCCACTAACAGATTACTGTCGGGCAATAAAGTAGTGCCGCTATCTTTCAGAATTTCATCGAGCACAGCAGGCGCTATTTTGCAGCCGCAACCACTACCGTGAGAGAACTGCGTTAAGCGGATGGTTTCTGACATATGTATTAATTTGTTTTGCGGCCAAACCAAACAACAGTAGCCGTAGTAAAGTAAACACCTAATAAAATCAACAGCATTCCACCGAGCTGAATAGCGGTAAGTTCTTCACCATCGCGGTAGCCCCAGTATAAAGCCACTATGGGTATAAGGTAGGTAACGCTTGCCGCAAATAAAGCATCGGTGCGTTGTACTAATCGGTAAAACAGTATCCATGCTATCAGTGTTCCAACAACGGCTAGAAAAGCAACGCTTGCTAAAGAAACCCAGGCTTCACCACTCATAATTTTTTGCGGCGCGCCTGAAAATGAAAGACCAATTAAAGCAGGTATACCAATCATTAACATGGCAAGGCTGGTAGAATAAACAGGGTTTTGATCCTGCAGCTTTTGCTTTGTTATGTTAGAACTCATACCATAGCAAAAGGTGGCTATTACCGGCAATATGCTGTATAAGGTGTCAACCTTTATTCCTCCGCCTTTTTTGCCCAACACTAAAACCAATGCGCCCATAAAACCAATAATAACACCCCACACTTTTTGTGCGCTTATGTTTATTTTAAAAATGTAGTAGCCAACCACCAAAGTCCATAAAGGAGATAAAGAGTTTAGAATGCCGTTCAAGCCGCTATCGCTTTTTGTCATGGCAATAGAAAACAATATGGCCGGCGCTCCGCTTCCGAAAAAGCCAACCTGCAGAATGGTGAAGTATTTATCGCGCGGTATTGTGCGCAGCGCCTTTATGGCAAACGGTAAAGAAACCAAACAGGAAATAGAAATGCGAAGACTGGCCAGTTCCAGCGGTGCAAAGGCAATAAGGCCTTTTTTGATAAGTATATAGGAGCTGCCCCAAATTAAGGTAAGCAGTGTAAGTAAAACCCAGTTTTCGGGGTTATGATGCGTTTTAGACAAGGCAGGCAATTAAAACAGGTGCTAACTATTCTTTGGATTTATCAAGCACCTTCATTATTTCATCTTTCAGTTTCTCCAGGTTAAAGTTTGTGGCGGCGGAAATAAACAGAGGACTTAAACCAATTTTTTCCTTTTTCAGTTTTTGCTTCAAGTCCTTCTCAATCATCTTGCGCAATTCCTCATCCACCAAATCGCATTTGCTTATAGCCAGCAAAGCATCCTTAGTTACCAGTTCCGGATTAAATTTTTCCAACTCACTTAGTAATATGCGGTATTGTGCAATTATATCTTCCGCATCAATAGGCACCATAAACAACAACACCGCATTGCGCTCAATATGTCTCAGAAAACGCAAGCCCAAACCCTTTCCTTCCGATGCGCCTTCTATAATGCCCGGTATATCGGCCATTACAAACGAACGTTTATCGCGATAGTTTACCATTCCCAAATTAGGAACAAGAGTAGTAAACGGATAATCTGCTATTTCGGGTTTGGCATTGCTTAAAGCAGAAATTAATGTGCTTTTACCGGCATTCGGAAAACCAACTAAACCTACATCTGCAAGCAATTTTAATTCAAGAATTTTCCAGGCCTCTTTTGAAGGAATACCCTGCTGCGCGTACGTTGGCGCCTGGTTAGTTGAGGTTTTAAAGTGGTTATTCCCACGGCCGCCTTTCCCCCCCTCCATCCATACATATTCCTGGCCGTCTTCCGTAATTTCTACATCCACCTCACCTGTTTCAAAATCGCGGGCTACAGTACCAAGGGGCACTTCAATAATTACATCTTCACCATCCTTACCTGCACAAAGGGCACCCTGCCCTTTAGCACCGTCTTCAGCTGAAATATGCTTTTGATATTTAAGGTGCAAGAGGGTCCATAATTGTGAGTTGCCGCGCAGAATAATGTGGCCACCGCGGCCGCCATCTCCACCATCCGGTCCGCCCTTAGGTATATACTTTTCCCTGCGGAAGCTGGAGGCACCTGCACCGCCCTTGCCGCTTTTTACAAAAATCTTTACGTAATCAATAAAATTCTGCGCTGCCATTGTTATCTCCTAATCAAGCAATAAACTAACAGCTGTTAGCCTACCGCTTTAGTTGTTTTATCTATAGCCGCACAAAGCGATTGAAAAATGTCTTCTATAGCTCCTACCCCGTTAATGCCCTGGTACTTGCCCTGCCCGGTATAGTATTCTTTCGCCGGCGCTGTATCGCGGTGGTACACATCTATTCGGTTTTGTATTACTGCAGGGTCCTGGTCATCAGCACGGCCTGAATCTTTACCGCGCAATAAAAGGCGCTTGCGCAATTCCTCTTCGTTCACCTCTAATGAAAGCATCATGGTTATAGAGGTATTGCGGCCGGTAAGATACTTGTCCAATGCCTCCGCCTGTTGTATTGTTCTAGGGAAACCGTCAAATATAAAACCGCCTGCCTCGGGGTGCTTATCTGCCTCACTCTCCAGCATACCAATGGTAACCTCATCAGGCACCAGCATGCCTTTATCAATATAGCTTTTGGCAAGTGTGCCAAGCTCTGTTCCGCCTTTAATGTTAGCCCTGAAAATATCGCCTGTAGAAAGGTGAACCAGCTTATACTTTTCCACCAGCTTTGCAGCCTGCGTTCCTTTACCACTGCCGGGAGGGCCAAACAATACGATGTTTAACATTGCATTCAATTTAAGCGCGAATATAAACAGAAAAGCCTCCTTAACGGAGGCTTCTCTATATATACCTTGACTATATGTTATTGCACGATAAACTTACGGGTAACCTTTGCATTAGGGTTTTTAACATCGGTAATAGTGGCGAAATACAGGCCTTTACCAAAGCCGCTCAGGTCATAAACAATGTTGTCGTCAAAACGGCCGGTAGTTACTGTGCGGCCCGTTATGTCAGTAATTACTACTTCGTGTTCGCCCGGCATGTTCACTAAAATCTGAACTTTTTGAGAAGCAGGGTTAGGGAATACGGTAGCGTCAAATGTTGGGTTAGTAACAGGTATTACCGCATTGTAGTGGTAGTCCTGGTTCCAAACCGGGAAGTTTATGCTTGTTGGAGCGTTAGGTGCAAAGTGCACACGCTGTACCGCTACGCGAGGAAACATTTCCTGGCCCTGGAAAATATAGCTTTGACCATCGCCCGGTTTACGGCGGAAGAACTCACCATCATTTAAAGGAAGTTGCGGGTTAGCCTGGTAACGGGTATAGTTAGAAGAGTTGATTAACACCCTTATTTTATGGCCCGGGGCAAACGTATAGCCAATAGGCATCATCTTAAATACATACTCGTACTCCTGTCCAATTTCAATATTGGTGTAAGGTATAAAGCGGTCGCCGGGGTCTTCAACACCGTTAACATATGTGGCCGAGCCTGCATAACCCATGCTATCTACCAGTGCGCGTGCCCAATCGCGGCCACGGGCATTTACAATACCTTCCTGCACAAAATAAACACGTCCGTCAGGCCATACGTCGCAAATGCGCACGTCCCAATCGCAATCAGTTGGTCCGCTTGTTACACCACCGGGGTTTGTTTTAGCATAAACAGTACAAACCGGCATACCCACTATTGTGAATGAATCAACAAAAGGCTCGGTGTTAAACTGAACTACACCCTCTCTGTCCATTGTAAATGGCGCATTGGTAGGGTCAGTAAGTTCCATTTGGCTTTGTGAATTACGGGTACCATCAGGTGAGCGCACAATCATATTGCTGCCGCCAACAGTAAGAATAGGATCATCCGGATCGCTTACATACATTTTGAAGCCTTCATCCTGTGTAGGTGCGGTGAAGTTGGCTGCGCCATCCTGGTGTAAAAACATCTTCTGCCACTGAATGTGCTCATCCGGCGGAAACTTAGAAGACGAGAACCAGAAGTTACCTACTTTATAGTTATCAGGAAAACCTGCAGCAGCATCAGCAGCGGAATCAGGACCCGGAACATAGAAACGGTAAGTAGGCACATCATTTTTAAAGTCAGGTACCGGTATGTTGTCTAATGGCGGACCACCGAACTGAGGCAATACAGCGCCAAGGTTTGGCACATCAACTGTAGTTTCAAGGTTACCTACAATAGCATTGTTTACCTCAATCTTTAAACCGGGTAAACCGGCTTTACCGCCAAGAAAATTTATCATGTCAACAAACGACACAATGAAATCTTTTGAAGGCACGCGCACATCAATGTTTCCAAGCACACCACCATCGCCTAAACGCTGCCAGATGTGGCTTTCGCGAATGATAAACTTAGGTTCGCCTACATAATTGTTTGAATCGCGGTTAAGCGTATAGCGGAACCATGTTACCAAATCAGACTTTACGATATCGGCAATAGGCACATTGTTGATGTCAAATTCCGAAAGGTCAAACTTGGTAAGGTCGGTTACGTTTTTAGGATAAATACGGTCGCCACTTTCGCGTGAAGCAATAGTTTGGTGCGCCCATGGGCCTATAACCATTTTCTGCATTTGGTAATTACGGCTTCCCGGAATTGCTTTCTGCGTATAGTTCAGGTTATTAATTTGTCCTTCAGTAAAAATATCCCACCAGCCTGTTATGTGTAACACAGGCAAATCGCAGTTGGTATAGCGGCTGTAATTCAAATCGGGCAAAGGCATTTGAGTTACAGGGTCGGTGGCTTCACCATATTGGTTAACCGGCGCTACGCTACCATCCATGTCGGGGCGGCCAACTGAGCTTGGATAAAATCCGGCTTCGCTGTAAGTGCCATCCATACGGTAGTAACGTATAGCTGTGAAGTGATCTATTGAAAGGTTTGCGGCTTCAAACTTGTTTTGTTGATAGTCGCGTGTTTTACCGTTCAGGGTAATTGTTTTTGGTAAGTCGTAATCGTAGCTGGAGTGGATAGAGTTTTGCTTATCCAAATCAACCGGAATAAGGTCGTCATCAGTGCCACTGAAAATTTGACCCTTTAACCAACCGGTAACAATTCTATCGCGGAAAACGCCGTTGTTGTAACCGGTAGAGATGTAGTGCTCAGTAGTAGCAACAACCGGCATTAATGATTTTAATTTAGGAAGTGAGTCAGGCACGCGGTGCGCCAGGGCTAATTGCAACTGCGTGTTACCAAGGGCCGATGCACCAAACATGCCGATAGTACCATTACATACACGCTCATTGGTATGTGGTAGACTATCAAATAAACCGGGAATGGTTAAATCCTGAATTATTTTAACCGAGTTGTAACCGTCTTCATGCCTGTTAGAATGTTTAGGGTCAGTTGAAGGCAGGTAATCTAACACGTGGCCAATACCGGGGTGGTAAGCGTTTTTGTTCCAGCTATCAGAATACATAGGGAAGTAAACGCCTTCAGAAGAATAGCGGCCGCGCATGTCCTGCAGCATATAGTTATAACCTAAAATCGGCAACACACCACCAAGCTCATCAAAGTCTCCTTTGTCGTAAGGGGTACGGGTAAAAATTGTAGGCAACTGGTATGGGTCCGGGTTCGGTTGACCGTTAATACTGTCATAAAAAATTATCTGCGCACCGAGTGGAATAAAGGTCAGGGTATCAGTTTGAATTTGTGTAAAGCCCAGGTCCAGCGTACCTAATGAAACTCTCAGCGAGTCGCGCACACGCGGCAGGTAAACATCAGTGAACAATTTAACACCATCGGGCATTACAAAAGGCACTGTCATTTTTGTAGCAAACTCTTGTACATTATCCAACTGTCCGTTGGGTACTATTTGCCCTTGCGATAAAAAATAAGCGCAACAAGCCAGTAACAGCGAGTAAAATTTTTTCATGAGGTGGTTAAGGTTTAGCTATTAATTTTTGCTGAACACAAGTAAGGTATAATGTTAGGGAATAGTTTTCAAAAATTAAAACCATTAGCAGCACTAAAAACAACTTTAAGAAACAATTCTTCGTCTGCTATTAAGTGGCGGAAAAACCTATATTTACAAACCCAAAATTTCTGTATACATGAAACATACTTACAACAGACTGGTTGTTGTATTAACGTTGATTCTTTGCGCCGGGCAGGCTTTTTCGCAAACCTTTACTGATGGCCCTATTCAGCTCCAAATCCGCTTAAAGGATATGGATGTTGGTTTTGGCCCTACTGACCAAGGAGCGTTTGGCGTGGGTTTCTCGCCTGACGAGCCTAACTTTAAGGTGTGGGTTCGCGACAATGCTGACCTTGATGGCCAGGGTTGGTTAGGTGGCACCTGCCATACCAATTCTATTGACCCGCCGGTTGTTATCCCCGTTAATGATTTGCTTTTTAACTATACCTACCCTACGGCTACTGTGCCACAGTACTACGATATACGCGTTGAGGCATGGGAAGACGACAACCCTGCTGACGGATTGTTAGGATTTTGCGCCAACGGAAGTCAATGCCAGATTGATGGCAACCAATGTTGCGGTGTAGTAATTTTTGGTACCTGCGTAGGCGTTACAGAAGCGGATGACAAGGTGTGTAACGGTAACCCGTTTAAAACACAGGAGCCTTACCGTATAGGTAACCCTTGTGAGTGGTATACACATGCTGCTGTACAAGGAAACTGCGGTACTGACTGGAAGCCTATTATGGAAACCTACTGGCGTTATACGCTGGGCACTTCATGTGCAGCGCCTATTGACTTAGGCACCATAACTACAGGCGGCACATTAACCAACTTCAACAGCAACATCTGTTATTCAAACAGCCATGCTGCAAGCCCGGGCAATGACGTTTGGTACAAATTCCATGCTAACGGCCCCATTGGTATTACCGCCTCACTTTGCGGTGTTAATGGCGCCCAGTTTGACAGCTACCTTTATCTGTATAGCTCATGCGGTGCAACAACAGCTGACACTGCCAATGATGATGGTTGCGGAACACAATCAAACCTTGCCTACTCTATTTGCCAGGCAGGCGATTACTATTTAGTGGTTGACGGCAAAACCGCTGCTGACCAGGGAACATTTACGCTGACCGTTACGGACAACCCGAATTTCGTTTTCAGTGCTACAATGGTTAAGCAGGATGTTAGCTGCTTTGGTGGCAGCAACGGCCAAATTACAGTTAACGTTCAGGGTGGTTTACCTCCTTACACGTATAGCTGGAACCCGTCATCAATAGGCAACGTTAACTCTGCATCAGGACTAGCCGGTGGCACTTACAGCGTAACTGTAACCGACTTTAAAGGCTGCCAGGCTACGGCTTCAGTTGTAATAAATGTTCCTACACAGCTTACTGCTTCAGCTACCGGTACACCGGTAACCTGCGGCGGCGCTTGCGATGGTTCTGCCACTGTAACCGCACAAGGCGGCACTCCTCCTTACACTTATGCATGGAACTCATTACCTCCACAGCAGCTTCAGAATGCTACTTACCTGTGTGCAGGAAATTACATTGTAACAGTTAGCGACTTCAACAGCTGCACCGTTACCGCAAATACTACTGTGCCGAACACCACAACTATCGTAATTAACCTTGATAGTTTGAACAATGTTCAGTGCTTTGGCGCTGCTAACGGCGGTGTTTATTTAACCTCAACAGGCGGACAAACGCCATATACTTTTGCCTGGAGCAACAGTGTTAACACCGAGGACAACCCTAACCTGGGCCCCGGCTCTTATACCATTACCGTAACTGATAATATTGGTTGCACTGCAGGCAATAGCTATACTGTAACCGAGCCGCCATTATTAACTTCTTCAGTATCGTACACCTTTAACCCACGTTGCAACGCAAGCAGCGATGGTATCGTAAATATTACGGTTAATGGCGGTGTTCAGCCATACAGCTATCTGTGGAGTGCGCCAACTAATGCCACTACACAAAACCTGAACAATGTTACTGCGGCAACGCATACCGTAACTGTAACGGATGCCAACGGTTGCACTGTAACTAACACGGCTACTTTAACTGAGCCTCAGCCTTACAACATTGCCATAAACACAACTAACTTACTTTGTTACGGCGCTACCGATGGCACAGCCTCAGTAACCGTAAACGGCGAAACATCACCATACACTTACTTCTGGAGCAACTTTAGCACTACCAACAGTGTAACCGGTTTAGATGCAGGTCCTTTCAGCGTAGTTATTGAAGATGTTAATGGTTGTGATACTATTATGACCGGCACTATCAGCTCACCGGCTGAATTAGATGTTAACCTTGTTCCTTTTGAACCATTGTGCGCCGATTCGGGTAATGGCTCAATCAATACTACTGTTACCGGTGGTGTTGGTCCTTACGGCTATAGCTGGAGCGGCCCTAACGGGTTTACTTCGGCTCAACAAAATCCGCAGGTTACATCAGGCTCATTTACAGTAACAGTAACTGATGCTAACAACTGTACGGCTACTGAAACTACGGGCGTAAATGCTCCTGAGCCATTTACTGTAACGGTAATTGGTATTAACCCCGGCTGCCAGGGCGATTCATCAGGCGCAGTTACGGCAAGCACTAACGGCGGCGTAGCCCCGTTAACCTATACGTGGAGCACTTCTTCTACCGATACAGCGGCATTTGTAGAAAAACTGAAGCGCGGCTTTTATGCTGTAACGGTTACTGATGCTAACGGTTGCCAGGCCAGTGGCCAGACTTTCCTTGACGACCCTATTGTTGACCCTGAAAGCTGTAGCCCTGATAAGTTTGTTGTATTAATTCCAACAGCCTTCTCACCAAATGGTGACAATGTGAACGACCGCCTTGTAGCTATTATGCGCAACGTGCAGAAATTAGAAATGCGCGTTTACAACCGTTGGGGCGAATTGGTTTACGAAAACGAAAACATGCTGCCCGGCGACGGTTGGGATGGTATTTTCCGTGGTAAGGCGCAACCAATTGGCACTTACATCTGGAGCTTTAACGTAACATACGTAAACGGTGTACACGCTACTGAAAAAGGCAGCGCAACATTGATTCGCTAAACGCACTACAACTTATACAAAACGCCTTCCGCAAAACGGAGGGCGTTTTTATTTATGTGAAGGTCCAATTCCCGCTTAAGGGTAAATGCCTTATTCTTGCAGCCTGATGGCACTTGTATTACCTGTTAAAGGCATAAGCCCAAAGTTTGGCAACAATTGTTACCTGGCTGAAAACTGCACCGTAGTAGGCGAAGTTATTATGGGCGATGATTGCAGCGTTTGGTTTAACGCTGTGGTGCGCGGCGATGTGCACTTTATTAAAATGGGTAACAAGGTGAACGTGCAGGATGGTGCCATTATACACTGCACCTATCAAAAAGCGCCAACAACAATTGGCAACAATGTTTCTATTGGGCACCGTGCAATTGTGCACGGCTGTACCGTACACGATAATGTATTGATTGGCATGGGCGCTATTGTAATGGACCATGCGGTAATAGGAGAAAACTCAATAATAGCCGCCGGTGCTATTGTATTAGAGAACACCATTGTTGAACCGGGCAGTATTTATGCGGGTGTGCCTGCTAAACGCGTTAAGGCGGTAGATGTAGAGAATTTTAAAAACCTGATTGAGCGAATCAGCAATAATTATGTGATGTACAGCAGCTGGTTTAAAGAGGAAACAAGTAAGTGATATATATGGAAGATTTGAACAAGGAAGAACAGGTGGTGCTGGTTGACGAGCAAAATGAAGTGCTGGGATACGTTGGCAAGCTTGAAGCCCACACAAAAGGGCTGTTACACCGAGCAATTAGCGTAATAATTTTTAACGATAAGGGCGAAATGTTGGTTCAGCAACGTGCACTTAGCAAATATCATTGGGCAGGCATTTGGAGCAATACCTGTTGCAGCCACCCCCGTAAAAACGAAAGCTTTAAAGCTGCTGCCGAGCGTCGCTTATTTGAAGAGCTTGGTTTTCGCACGCCGCTTAAAGAGGAATTTCACTTTATATACAAAGCGCATGATGCCGCCAGCGGTTTAACCGAATGGGAATACGACACGGTGTTTACGGGTGTTTTTACCGGCCATTTTGAATTCAACAAAGAAGAAATTGCTGCTGTGCGCTGGATGAAAACCGAAGACGTTTTAAAAGATATTAAAGAGAAGCCGGAAGAATATTCGTTTTGGTTTAAGATTATACTGGACGAAATGAAAAAGCGCGGCACTATTTAAAATGGCTATTTATTTACCGGACCTTTTAGAGGAATACATAAAGAACAACTCCACACAGGAGGATGAGGTGTTACGCGAACTGAGCCGCGAAACCTTTTTAAAAGTGCAGATGCCGCAAATGTTAAGCGGGCACTTACAAGGCATTTTGCTTGAGTTTATAAGCAGCATGATTCAGCCGAAACGTATACTTGAAATAGGTACGTTTACCGGCTACTCCGCCATTTGCATGGCCCGCGGTCTGGCAAGCAATGGCCTGCTTTATACCATTGATGTAAATGAGGAACTTAAAGCCATGGCCGAAAAATATTTTACCAGGGCCGGGCTTGCTGAAAAAATAAAGCTGCTTACCGGTGATGCGAAAAAGCTTATTCCGGAACTGAACGAAACCTTTGACCTGGTATTTATTGATGCCGACAAACTGAATTACGCCACCTATTACGACCTGGTTTTTGATAAAGTAAGGCCGGGTGGATTTATAATTGCCGACAATGTACTTTGGAGCGGCAAAGTAGTAGAAGAGAAAAAAGACAAGGATACAACAGCTATAGACGCCTTCAATAAAAAGGTAAAAAGCGATAAAAGGGTTAAAAGCTTCATTTTACCCTTACGCGATGGACTAAATATTGCTCAAAAGCTGGCCTAAGCACAACTTTTTGTCGAAATGTTACGTTACATTGTGGACAAACTGTTGATAAGTTCGTGCTTGGTAAATAGTCTTTATGAGGAAACACCTGACAATCATAGCGCTTTGCCTGCTTTCCCTGTCGGCCTTCTGCCAGCAAAAACAGCAGGTTCTTGACTATATCGAGCAATACAAACAGGTTGCTATCGAAGAGATGATACGCACCAAAATTCCGGCTTCTATAACCCTTGCGCAGGGAATATTAGAAACAGGTGCCGGCTCTTCTCCCCTATCAAAACAAGCCAATAACCACTTTGGCATAAAGTGCAAGGAAGAGTGGCAGGGTAAAAAATATTACCATGATGATGACCTGCCGAATGAATGTTTCCGGGTGTATGACAGCGCACGGGAATCTTATGCCGACCATTCGGACTTTTTGTTAACCCGCCCACGGTATGCGCCGTTGTTTCAGCTGCCTGTAAACGATTATAAAAGCTGGGCTTACGGGTTAAAAAGCGCCGGTTATGCCACTAATCCTCAATATGCCTCTATACTTATTGATTACATTGAGGACTACCAATTAGCACAGTACGACCAATTGGCCCTTGCCCAAATGGATCAAAAGGATTTATTGATTAAGAAAGGGAAACCTGCTGAAGAACCGCAGCAAGCCAACAACAGTACGAACAGTCGTAAGGATGTAGTAATTATTGAGGATGTAAAGCCGGTGGAGCACAAAAAGACCTTTGAAGAAAACAAGGTAGTGGTAACCGAAGCCCGGCAGGAATTTGTGGTAAATGGTGTGCGCGCTTTAAAAGCCAAGGGCAATGAGGACCCCTTTACAATTGCCTTTGACTATAACATTGATTACACCTGGATAATGACCTTTAACGACCTAAGCACCGGGGAGCGTTTTAAGGATGGCGAATACATCTATTTGCAGCCCAAAAGAAATCGCGGTTCCGATGTTACCTATACTGTTCAGGCAGGAGAAAGCATGCGCGATATATCACAAAAACTGGGGATTAAACTAAGAGAGCTTTACCTGCGCAACCAAATGCGCATGAATGACCAGGCATATGCCGGAGAGGTGCTGTATTTACAGGAAAAGAGAACAGAACCGCCCCGAAGTATGAACTATGCAGAATTTTTACGGGCACGTTCGCCGGGAACAAGCAGTTCCTCACGTTCATCAGGCGATAAACCGCCTTCAGCCACAGCGCTGCCCTCCCCCGCAATTGCCGATTTACCCAAGGGCAGCCTAATAACTAACGCACGTGAGTATCAAGTGCAGCAATCTGATACGCTGTACTCCATTGCCCGCAAGTTTAACACTACTGTTGATGACCTGAAGGACATTAATCAACTGGGCGATAACAGCTTAAAGACCGGCCAGGTGCTGGTAATTGCACAATAACCACGCTCCTTAAATAATTTCAGCAAGGCCATTTCGTTTTAAACAACGATATGAACCTGCCTATGTCCGCACTAAGCTTATACATTTTGCTTTTGTTGGCCGGCTGCCAGCCGCAACCTGTTAAGCAGCCTGAAAAAGAACAGTTGGCCAAAGAAAGGGCCCACTTACATAGTGAGGCCCTTAGGGCTTTCGCCCAGTCGAAAAAAGCAAGTACAACCTACGGAATACTTATAGATATGAGCCTGCCCAGCTGGAAGAAACGCTTTTTTGTCGTGGACCTCCGCACCGACTCCGTTTTAATCTCGGGCCTGGTTTGCCATGGGCAAGGTGATGATTACAGGCGTGAAGAGGTCGTTTTCAGCAATGTAGTTGGCAGCAATTGCTCATCAGAGGGCCGCTACCGTATAGGAGAGCGCTATAATGGCGATTTTGGACTTGCGTATAAATTATATGGATTGGACACTACAAACAGCAATGCATACAAACGCTTCGTCGTGTTTCACGGGCATTCCTGTGTATCGGAATTTGAAGGAACGGCTATTTGTCGTAGCGATGGCTGCCCAACCGTCAACCCTTATGTGCTACAACAAACCGCTAAACTGCTTGATGCCTCAGAAAAGCCTGTGTTGATGTGGATTTACAAGTAGTTATTGGCATTCTCAAAGGGTTCGTTTTCTTTTATTTCTTTACACCCCTAAAGATATACAGCCATGCGTACACTTCAAATCCTTTCCCTGTCACTTATTTTTCTGCTTGCATCATGCGGTGGAGGTAACAAACAAAAACAGGGCGAGCAACACGAAGGCAAAGGCGGCATTAAAATAGGCGGGCTTTTCCGTTACAACGAAAACGAATACCTGAAAAGCCTTTACCCTTTGGGTATTACAGAAACAGTTGGCCACCGCATAGTGTCGCAGGTGTACGAAGGGCTGGTAAGCTTTAACCCTAAAGACTTAACTATTGACCCGGCGCTTGCTGAACGCTGGGAGGTGGATAGCACTGCAACCGTTTACACCTTTCACCTGCGCTCAGGGGTAGTGTTTCATGATGATGAATGTTTTGCAGGTGGTAAAGGCCGCGCTGTTACTGCTAAAGATTTTGAATACAGCCTTACCATGCTTTGCACACCCGACCCTAAAAATCAGGGCTTCACCTTTGCCCGCGATGTAATTAAGGGTGCAACTGAATTGTACGATGCCCGCCAAAAGAAACAACACGATGCCGATGAGTTAGCCGGCTTTGGTGTTAAGGCGCTTGATGACTCTACACTGCAGATAACACTTACAAAACCGTATGGCGATTTTATGAATAAGCTTGCCTTGCCTTTCTTCTGCGTGTTTCCTAAAGAGGCTATAGAAAAATACAAAGGCGATATACTTTACCACACAGTAGGCACCGGACCATTTGTTTTAAAAACCTTAAAGCAGGACGAAGCTGTGTTTCTGGCGCGCAATCCTAACTACTGGGGCAAAGATGAATTCGGTAATCAGCTACCGTACCTTGATGCCATCAAGATTTCTTTTATTAAGGAAGACAAAACCGAGATGCTTGAATTTACTAAGGGCAACCTTGAAATGAAGTACCGCTTACCTTTTTCAATGATTGACGAAATATTGGATGAGAAAAAACAATTGAAAGGGGAATACGCCAAGTTTACCTTACAAAGCAGACCTGAGTTTACTACGCAGTTTTTCGGCTTTCAAATGAAGGACAAGGTTTTCAGCAACAAGGATGTTCGTCTGGCCTTTAACTATGCTATTGACCGCGCTGCCATTGCTGATTACAGTGCAAAAGGCGAAGGGGTTCCGGCACTTTCCGGTTTTGTGCCTTTAGATATGCCGGGTTACGACAACTCGCTGATTAAAGGCTTCACTTTTGATGTTAAAAAGGCAAAGGACCTAATGGCTAAAGCCGGCTACCCTAACGGTAAGGGTTTTCCTAAAGTTACACTTGAAATAAACAGCGGAGGAGGAAGAAACCTTGATATTGCTGAAGCGGTAAAGAAAATGCTTACTGAAAACCTGAACATTGAAATTGAAATTTCGCAGGTAGTTTGGGCGCAGCACACCAACAACGTTGAAACCGGCAAAACCAATTTCTGGCGTTTTGCATGGGTGGCTGATTATCCGGACCCGATTAACTTCCTCAATCTGTTTTATGGCAAAAACGTGCCGCCTACTATGGAAGAGCCAGCCTATACCAATCCATCGCGATATCAAAATGCTGAATACGACAGGATTTATGAACAAGCCATGGTAACAGCCGATGCCACTGAACGCAACAAACTTTATGCAAAACTAGATCAAATGATTGTTGATGATGCGCCTTGCCTTTTGATCTACTACTCAATGAATCGCCGCCTAATACAACCATACGTAAAGAATTTCTTTAATAACGGTATGGAGTATCGCAGCTTTAGGGAAGTGTGGATTGATAAGAAGTAGAATCCCGATATACTACAGCCGAATCTATGGCCAGATAATAGGCATCACATTCAGGAATATACGCCAAAGTGCGCGTGAAATATTTTTCTTCTAAAAGGTGTTTCTTCCAGTCCCCAAAAGCCACAACTTCATCGCCGGCTTTAAAACCGGAAAAAGAAATTAATTGCATGCTTAAGCCTTTTTCCTTCAGCATTCGGCCATAACAATTTAAAATATTGTATTCCCCATAGTTTTCCTGCACGTTTAAATCAAACGGTATTTTGTATTGCGGAAACCGTTGGTTATCGCGGAGGACAAAGCGGAAAAAACCACAATTTCTGGTGAAGCCTTCATCCCAACTATCGCCTTTGGCTTCATAAACGCGTTTTACTGCATCGTAATATGGGTTAGCCATTAAGCTAAGACAAACAATGCTTGCTATAGCAAATGCAGTAACCCTTCCTACCATTTTGCTGTTGTGAATTATTAAAACAAACAGCTGATAAATAAGAACGGCTATGATAACGGCTAAAAACGGAAAGGCCGGGGCATTATAATGTGGCAGCTTGGTTTGGGCACTTGAAATAACAAGCAGAAAAAAGCCAGTGATACATATGGAAAATGCCGTTAGCTTTTTTAATGGGGAAGGGGCCAGCAACAGGCCGCTTAATAGCGCTGCAGGAAAAAGAAATTTATAATAGGTAAACTGCCATTCTAAAATCTCCTTAAAATAAAAACTCCACCCCCCCGGATGCCCCTGATTACCGGCAAACCGACCGCCCAATTCGTTTTCCCATACCGCTTGCAGATAACCGGGGTTTAGCTGTTCGCGCAGTAGATAGTAGCCCAGGCCGAACACCAGAAAAACAAGCAAGCCCCAATACGTATTTCTATCTTTTAAAAAAACCAGCAGCTTTTTTCTTAGTAGAACAAACACAAAAAGCCCGGGCGCCAACATCATACAGGCAATGCCCTTGGTTAATACCGCCAGCGTAAGGAAAACAAAAAACAATAGCAAGTGTCTTCCTCTTTCTTTGGGCTCCTCAGCTTCAGTAGCAAAAAACAAATGCAATGAAAACAAACAGCTAAAAAGCACCAATAAGGAATCGTACTCTCCCGTTCGTATTACGTGATTACGTACGTACCCCTGGCAACCCAATAACACGCCAACCACCAAAAAGCTAAACACGTAACTGCGCGCATATTTGCCTAAAGCAAAAAACAAATACAGGCATAAAGCAAATGCTGCCAGCGCCGAAGGCAGCCGAAGAGATAGTTCGTTGAACCCAAAAATTTTACCGCAAATAGCCATTAACCAAATGGCCAACGGAGGTTTACAATTTGACATTTCGGGGTGCCCGTAGAAATAAGTGACTATAGGGTTATGATTGTCCATCATCTCCATCACATTGATTCCTAAAATGGACTCATCCCATGGGCGTAAGGTCATTACATCCAGCCGCATAAACACAGGGAAATACGCCATTATAACAAGAGGGACAAATAACCACAGCCCCTTACTTTTCCATATGTATTGCTGCATACCACAAAGCTATAATGTAAGCGTTTATAAAAAAATTAAAGGCCTTGTTAATCAGATTGATTTTAAAAAACATTCCATCTTTGGCCCCACATGAACTTCGTAACCGGGGCCACGGGTCTTCTGGGCTCCCATCTTGTAAGGCTTCTTTTAGGTAAAGGCGAAAAAGTGCGCGCCTTACGTCGCAGCACCTCTTCACTTCAAATGCTTGAAGATGTAAAAGACCGGGTTGAATGGGTGGAAGGAGACATATTGGATATTTCCTGTTTGTTGGATGCGTTTAAGGATGTGCATACCGTTTACCACTGTGCGGCGGTAATATCTTTTTTGCCCGAGGAAGTTGAATACATGCTGAAGATTAATGTTGAGGGCACCGCCAATGTTATGAACGCAGCGCTTAGCTGCGGCATAAAAAAAATGGTGTATGTAAGTTCAACCGCTGCATTAGGGCTGGCCAAGCCCGGCACTGTTATAGATGAAAAATACAGTGACCCCAACATTAACAAGGCCCCGTGGTATTACAGAAGCAAACAATACGGAGAACGCGAAGCCTGGCGGGCAAATGCAGAAGGTTTGGACGTTGTGGTAGCTTGCCCTTCTGCCATTATAGGTACAGGCAGTTGGAACCAGGAGCCGGGTTCACTGTTTCGCGATATCTATAAGGGCTTAACATTTTACACAACCGCCACCAACGGCTTTATTGATGTTGATGATGTAAGCGCCTGCCTTTATTTTTTGGCTAAAGGCAATTTTAACGGAGAGAAATTTATACTGAGCGCAGAAAACCTGTCCTTTAGGGATTTGATGGCGATGATTGCTGATTCGCTAAACGTGAAGCGGCCCGCACTAAAGGCAAATGGCTTTTTAATGGGTTTGGCCTGGCGGGCTGAAGTGCTTCGATATGGAATAGGCAAGCTGCTGGGTGTTAAGCCTGCAAGGCCTATTGTTACAAAAGAAAGCGCCTGGATGGGCAGCACAGATTTTTGTTATACCAATGAAAAGATAAAAGACGCTATGGGTATTACCTTTAAACCCATACAAAACAGCGTTAAACAAACCGCCGGGGCATACCTCAAAAGTATAGGCTAAATTGCTGCCTTTCTTGCAGTTACGTGCAAGGCGTTAAACCCCCTATTTTCCTGTGGCTTTTAGCCTTCAAATTTTATCTTCGCTGCCCTATTTACCATGCAGGATACTTACGAAATAAAACTGCCGCAGTTTGAGGGCCCATTTGACCTTCTGCTCTTCTTTATTGAGCGTGATGAGTTGGATATTTATGACATTCCTATTTCTAAAATAACGAACGACTTTCTTTCGTACATAAACCAAATGGAGCGGCTGAACATTGAGGTGGCCAGTGAATTCATTTTAGTTGCTGCTACCCTTATGCGCATTAAAGCAAAAATGTTGTTGCCGCGTAAGGAAGTTAACCCTGAAACAGGCGAAGAAATTGACCCGAGAGAAGAACTGGTAAACCGCCTGATTGAATACAAGAAATACAAAGAGGCAACCGACATGCTTCGCAAAATGGAGGAAGACCGCCAAAATATTGCCAAGCGCGGCAACGCATTGTCAGAGAATAAAGAAATAGCCGCCCTGTTTGAAACGGAATTTGAGATGCAACATCTCACTATGTTCCGTTTGCTTAAGGCGTTCCAGAATGTATTGGACAGAGTAGCGAGAGAAAAAAACAAAGTAGTACACACAGTAACTACACCACCATATACCATGGGTGGCGAGAAGATGTTGCTGCTTGATAAAATTCAGATTGGCAAAAAAAGCTCGTTCGAAAGCGTGTTTGAAGAAGTAGAAAACAGGCTGCATGCCGTTTTCATTTTCCTTTCCATTCTTGAATTGGTGCAGGAGAAAAAATTGCTTATTGTATTTGGGGAAGGCTATAACAATTTCTGGTTAGAGCGCACCGACCCGGACCAGGAGCAGGAAGACGTTATTCTTGATGGACAGGAGAACTAATTAACTCCGCATTTACCTTAATTTATTCCGTTTTCAATTACTTCGCATTTGTGGAGAATAAAGAAGCATTGCCGGCAATTAACTGGAAGAACATTGTATTACCGGTTTTGCTTGGCATAGGCCTTTCCTTATATCTCATACTAAGCACTGTTGAGCCTTCTAAGCTATTTGATCTTCCCGTATCAGGCAGGTTTTACGCGGGCCTGTTTCTTGCCTTTTTAACGGTGGTTATTCGCGACAGCGCCTATGTATATCGCATAAGGGAAATAACAGGGCAAAAACTAAGCTGGTGGAAATCATTTGAAGTTATTATGCTGTGGGAGTTTGGCTCCGCAGTTACCCCCGGTGCGGTTGGCGGTATTGCTTTAGCGCTCTTTATTTTAAAGAAGGAAGGTATTAGTTACGGCCGTAGCACCGCCACCATAATGCTTACTACTTTTTTAGATAACCTGGCCTTTGTTGTGGTGTTTACCATTTTGTTTTTTACCGTAGGTAGCCAAATGTTTTATGTGCCGGCCAACTGTGCAGACCTTAAAGGGAATGAATTATTACAGTCGGTTAGCTACGTTGCCAACAAGGCCTGGATTGGCTATGCCGTGCTTTTAGGCGCCTCTTTGTTTTTGGGTACAGCGCTTTTCATTGTTCCGCATCGCGCCAAAAGTTTTTTTTACCGTTTGGCTACCATTAAATTATTAAGCCGTTTTTCTACCTCACTAAATAATACCGGTAACGAAATTGAACTTACTGCTACTGAGTTTAAAAGCCTTTCAGCCATCTTTTATATAAAAGTGTTTAGCGCAACGGTAATTAGTTGGGTAGCCCGCTATTTATTGGCAAACGCCTTAATTTTTGCATTCAGTAATTTGCCATTAAACCAGGCAGCGGTTCTTTCGAGGCAATATGTTATATGGGTTTTTATAATAATACCATCAACACCGGGGGCGAGTGGCATTGCCGAAGTTTTCTTTCAGGTGTTTAACTGCGCTTTTATACCGGAAGGATTGGGCCTATCGGCAAAGGCTGCCTTTATATGGAGGCTGTACTCGTACTATCTTTACCTGGTAATTGGAGCGGTTGTTTTACCCAAATGGATTTCGCGTGTAAATCGCGGCAACAACAAGCTTAGTTCATAGTTACAGCGGGCCATTCGGCAATCACGCTTTCACCATCCACTACTGTTTCGCCAACCCGTGCCTTAATAATGGCATCATGGGGTAATATAACCGTAACCTGGCTACCCAACTTAATTAACCCCCACACATCTCCTTGTTGAAGGCTTTGGTTAACGCTTATATAATCCTCTATCCTTCTTGCTACAAAGCCTGCTATTTGAACCAACTTAAATTTGTGTCCCTGCGGCGTTTTAAACAACAATTCATTGTGTTCGTTCTCAAAGCGAATGCCGTATTCATTGCTCATACGTACAGCATTATTAAAGTTCCCCTTTACATAGTTTTCAGCAATTAGCGTAGCCGAAACCGGCGCCCGCTGGTAATGCACGTTGGTTACATCCATTTGTATAGAAATAATGTAGCCGGCAGTATCTACATCCCGTGTCCATATATCAACTGCACCGTCGTCTTTTTTCTTTTCAATTACGTTTTGCGAATGCCACTCTTTTACACTTACCACTTTGCCGTTGGCGGGGCTAACAAAAGTATTTTCGTTATGGGGTATATGTCGTTCCGGTTTACGCAAAAACCATACTCGGTAGTAGGCCACTAGTAATATGCACAATACGGCTAACAGATAACACAAACGGGTAAACCACTTCATGCCAACGAAATTAGGTAATTGAAAAGCCAATAAAAAGAGAAGGGTAACTAATAATTAGCGGGCAGATGCCTGCGCTTTAGCCGGATCGTAGAACTTATAGTAACCGGATGCATCAACAGAAACTTCAGGCAAACGATTGTTCGTTTCAAAGAATGAATAACCCTGTTGCAGGTTCTTCCAAAGTTTTACGCAGTCTTTAAATTGCACCACACGCGTCCAATAGTTCATATTGGCGTCGGTCATTTTAAAAGGGAAAATATGAACCGGAATATTGGTTTGGCCCTGGCTGCGCGCTTTAACTGCGGCTATGTAGATGTCTTCAATATAATAGTTGCTCATGGCTAAACAGCCTGCGCTGGCAGCGCCGCCGTGTATAAAAATATCACCTCCCTTGCGGCTGGCAGTGCTCAATTTCATATCCGATTCATTAGGGTAATTAACGCCTAACGATAAATGATAATTGCTAACGGGGTTAAACTCATTTATTGAATAGAACCCTTCAGGAACCTGGGCGTCGCCCTGCTGGCGCTTAGGGCCTAAAGTGCCGGATAAGGCATATACTTTGTACTCATTAAACTTTACGTACTGTCCGCCGGGATTTTTTTGCACCCAAAGTTCCATTATACCCTCCATTTTAAAAACGCGGATATACATGTTGCCAAAGGTTTCGGGAATATCTTTTGTACGACACTTCATAAAGAAGAGTTCTTCCTTACGGTCATACGCATCACGCACGCGTTCAAACCCTTTTTGGGTATCCTCAAAAGTGCTTTCAGTTCCTGCAATGGAAACAGACCCCAGTAGAAATAAAGCAGCAAGAAGGAAGACGCGGTACAATTTCATTCGAAAAAGAAACGCAGTGGTTTGGTTTAAATTGTTCAACAAAAAGACTACTCTGTTTTACGGCTATAGTTAAAAATAGATACCGGGTCAATCGCTTGTTTTTCCACAAAGTGGCCGGTAAAAGTAAAACAAAATTCATGAAACAACTTAACCGCTGTTTCAACCAAACAGGTGTGTTTCTGCATTTTAGCCCTGTATTTTACTGTTAGCTGTGGGTTTCAGGTATATATTTGCGCCACAAAATCAATGGAATTATGTTAGAGATTGCGGTTTTAAGAAACAACCCCGGCTTTGTAAAAGAACGCCTGGCCGTTAAGAATTTTAAGCAAATTGAGCTGATAGATGAGGTGCTTAAAGTGGATGAAAACCGCCGTTCCGTGCAAAAACAATTGGACGATAACCTGGCAAAACAAAATGCACTGGCTAAAGAAATAGGCGATTTATTTAAACAGGGCAAAAAAGAAGAGGCAGAAGGCAAGAAAACGGAAACAGCTTCTTTAAAAGAAGAATCGAAAAAACTGGAAGCTGACCTGAACGCTGCTGAAGAGCAGATGAAAGGTATTTTGGTTTTGTTACCAAACCTGCCAAACGCTGCCGTACCAAAGGGTATTACCCCCGAAGAGAACGAGGTGGTAAAACAGGTGGGGGAAATACCGACACTTACCGATAAGGCCCTACCTCACTGGGACCTTGCGGCTAAGCACGGAATATTTGATTTAGAACTAGGCGTTAAAATTACCGGCGCGGGCTTTCCTGTTTACAAAAAATACGGCGCCAAGCTGCAACGCAGCCTGGTTAATTTCTTTTTAGAGGAAGCTATAGCAGCGGGTTACACCGAAGTAATTCCACCGCATATGGTGAATGAGGCCAGTGCTTTTGGCACGGGCCAGTTGCCTGATAAGGAAGGGCAGATGTACTACATAGGGCTGGACAATTTTTATATGATTCCTACCGCAGAGGTTCCTGTAACAAACATTGTGCGCGATGAAATTTTAGACGAGCGCAATATGCCCGTTAAGTTTGCCGCATACTCCCCTTGCTTTCGCCGTGAAGCGGGTAGCTATGGCAAAGATGTGCGCGGCCTTAACCGAGTACACCAGTTTGAGAAAGTAGAGATTGTGCAGATAGCCAACCCTGACAAAAGCTACGAAGTACTTGATGAAATGATAAAGCACGTTGAAGGCTTGCTCCAGAAGCTGGAGTTACCTTACCGCATACTGCGCCTATGTGGCGGCGATATGAGCTTTGCATCAGCACTTACATACGATTTTGAAGTGTACAGCGCTGCACAAAAACGTTGGCTGGAAGTTAGCTCCGTTTCTAACTTCGAAACCTTTCAAAGCAACCGGATGAAAACGCGCTTTCGCGATGAAAACAAGAAAACGCGTTTAGTGCACACCCTTAATGGAAGTGCGCTTGCCTTACCTCGTATTGTTGCTTCTATACTTGAAAACCATCAGCAGGAAGACGGTAGTATACGCATACCTAAAGCACTACAGGCCTATACTGGTTTTGAATTTATAAAGTAGGGGCCGGGGTTAGTGTAGGTCTTTTTTGTCAAGCACCACCACCAATTCATTTTTTACTACCTCTGTTCTGCGGTCGGGGTCTGTAGGAAAATCTACCTCGTAAAACAGTATTTTATTGATGCCGCTTATGGGCGGAAGATTTGCTTCCCAATTGCCCCAAATTTTAAGTGCACCGATTTTAAGTTGCACCGTATCGCTTTTGTTTATTCTTAAAAACTCGTTTTCCAAAGGACGGAAATCTTCTTTGCGGAAATTGTTTTTCAGGGCTATGCTATCCATATTAAGCATCTCCCCCTTATCGGTTACTACTTCTATTTTAACCATGTGTGAAATGCCCGGGGTTAATACCGAATAAGAAGGATAGGGAGAGAAGGGCCAACTATGAATGCCCCAAATGGCTAACAAAGAATTGCAGCTAAGTAATCCGCCAAGCACCCACTTATAGGCGCTGTTGTTGGGTGGCTCATTTATCACGGGTTCCGCTTTAAATTTGCGACTTAGCAGGGGCGTTAAAAAAGAGAAATATACTTTTTGCAAATCCTGAAAGCCTATGTACAAAAAGTAGTAGGCGATATTATGAAAGGCCAGACCACCGAAAAAAGAAAGCCATCGGCCCCAGGGGTAGAATACTAAAAAGATAAAGGCTATTTCGAACAATACAATTGCCATTCCTCCCCATTCCGCCATTAATGGGTAGTGGTCAATACGTATAGCCGGCACAGTAAAATAATGTTCAATCCATTCCTGTTGAATTTGGTATACAAAATGGTCGCTAAGCGCCCAGGCCAAACCGGCATCCCATAATTTACGCAGCCCCGAAAAGGTGTAAATTACACCAAGCATTAAGTACACCCCGGCTAATGACTGCCAATAACGGGAACTTAAAAACGCTTTTTGTTCGCCTTGTTTTCTTTTCTTTAAAAAGGCATCTACACTCCACACATCGGCACAGGGGCTAAAGGCCAATAAAAGCGGAATCCATACATTGATATGCGTATGATTCATTTTGCCGAAAAAGTTGGGCATACCAAACACATATATGTTAAGTATAGCCAGCAATAAAAGGCTGTAACGCGTTAAAAAACCGGCAATACCCATAAGGGCCAAGCCCAAACTAACTATACATATTATGCTGTAAGTGGTATGGTCAGTTGGCAGGTAAGCGGCATACCAGGACGTAAGGGGTAGCGGTTGCAGGGGAACACCGGGAGGGGCCACCCTGTTAATGAGGTGCATTTTTGCATAGAACAGGGTAAAAAACACATAGAATAAAATTATTATTCTAAAACCGGCAAGGGCATAAGGCGTTTCCTGTTTATTCCAAAACCTGCTTAACAGCTCTTTTACTGCCCTGGTATTGGTTATGAGCACCGTAAAAAGCTGTATATAAAAGCCGTAAACAATTAACCGGCCTTGCCAAAACTGAAGGGGCATAAATACATCGTAGCTAAATTTTTGCTTTGCCACATAGTATACCACTATTTGGCCCGTAAGCCAGGCACTGAACAACAATAAAAGCTGCAGTGAGGGATCAATTGCTTTGGCCCGAAAACAGAGGACATTAAACCAATGTTTAAGCTTACCGCTTAATACAAATTGCTTTACACGCGGTATAAACTTTTTGTTGGCAACCCTATACAACAGGTAAACTGCCGTAAGCATAGGAATTGCCCTAAACAACAGAAACAACCAAAGGCCGCTTTTTTGAAATGTAAATAGCCAGGTTTGATAGTCGTATTGCAAAACAAAGACTATGGCTAAAAAAACTTTCTTCGGAAAACCTAATACCGCCGGAGCAAAGAGTTTTAGCGCCTGCCCGCCTATACATAAAGAAAAACAAAGATGTATAAGCCAAAGAAATGTTCTTCCTGTATTCTTCCCTAAGGTCATCTTCCGCTAAATGGCAGGTAAAATAGATAAACCCTACCACTTAGAATGCCAAAGGACTATATTTTTTCTACAACTACGGCAGTGCCATAGGCTAACACCTCGGTTAAACCCTGCATTACTTCATTGGCATCGTAGCGAACATTTATTATGGCATTGGCGCCTCTCTCCTGCGCATGCTTAACCAACAATTGAAACGCTTCCTCGCGGGCGTTTTCGCATAGTTCGGTGTAAATGGAGTTTCTGCCACCAAAAATGGTAAGAAAGGAGCCTGCTATGTTGCCTAATATGCTGCGCGAGCGAACAGTTATGCCGCGCACCAGGCCTAATTGCTTACTTACGCGGTAGCCTTCAAGATGGGTGCTGGTAGTAATAAGTGAAAGGTCAATCATGATAGTTGTGTGTTATGTTTAGTAATGGGTGCAGATAATGACGCGGAACCTGTCATGAAATTGTAATTTTTTACAATGTGCAGGCAGTAGTATACTGTATAAACATGTGGAGTACTATGTAAATTATATAATACATGCCCCTACTTGCGGGCTGCGCATGGTTGTTAAATAGTAAGCTGTTGTTAACGGGCACTTAACCCCTAAGTAACTTAAAAACAAGGGCTTAGTAATACGGGCCTTTTCTATTCCGCCCGAATCAACAGCCGGCAGCAAGGCTGGCACTATTATAGCGCTTTGTGGATAAGACTATCAGCGAACGGGTTTGTTGACATAAGCGAATAAAACATCAACAGTAAAACTCCGTTACATTTATATAAACCCTAACTAATGAAGACCGACACATCTATGAATTTAATGCTCGTGGTTTTTTGCCTGGTGCTAATCGGATTTGTGATGCTCAATAACAAACTGAGCCACGACCTGAACAAAAAGCAGGCAGAACTGGAGAACCGAACGATGCAGAAATAGGTTAACGCAGTATGCTAACCTTGCCGGTAGTAATACTGCTGCCAATGGTAAGCTGTACTATATAAATGCCTTCAGGCAATGCACTGCCATCTACCCTATTCTCGCCTTTAGTTAAAGGGGTTCTCATTACCTCCCTACCGGCCAAATCCATCACTTTCATATCGGCATTACATTGCACCTTAACAGTAAAGCTTCCGCTATTGGGGTTAGGGTAAACTTTCCAGCCGTTGTCACTGCCTTCGTTTTTAATACCTGAATAATCAAACGCAAAATGTACAGCGCGGTTAGCGTTTACACGTCCGTGGCCTAATTCAAAGCTGTAGGTGCCGTTTACATCTGAAGCGCTGTAGTCGTAACCGCCCACACGGTCGGCACTTTGGGCAATAATGTTTTTAATATCATCGGCCGGCAATTCAGGGCGCAGTGTCATAACCAGGGCCCCTACCCCTGCTGCATTAGGGCAGGCTGCTGATGTACCATTGAAGGAATAGTAGTAGTCGTTATTAGAAAAACCTTTGCCGGCACGTATATCTGTAGAAGCAATTCTAACACCGGGAGCGCTAAACGCCAGACCGTTACCATAATCTCCACCCCACCAGGTTTCGCTGCTGCAATCAGCAGGGTTTTTCCGTTCATCGCACATGCTGGTTGCTCCCACGGCAATAGCTTCGGGCAGTTTACTTGGCCAAATGGGTCCTGTAGGTGCATCATCATTGCCGCTGCTAAAAAACATAGGCGCTCCCTTTCCTCCACGGCCTTGCGTATAGCAAGTATGTATGGCATCGTTTACGGGGTAAATGCCACCGGGTAAAAACGGAATAAGCGTATCAGGCAAGCCCCAACTGTTACTTAAAATATCAGCGCCGGCATCGTTCCATGCCCAGCCTATTGCATCAGCAAAAATTGCAGAGGTTGAATAGGGCAAGGGGTCGCTGGCACCGCTAAGAAATATATAATAAAAACTTCTTATCGGAATAATTTTGCAGCCCGGCGCCACACCGGCGATACCTATGTTATTGTCTTTTACTGCCGCTATAATACCGGCACAGCAAGTGCCATGCCCGTCATTAGGATAGTTTGGTGTTGGATAACCGTCTGTAGAATCGCTCACGGCATCGTGGCCGGGCAACATATTTGCTGCAAGGTCGGGGTGCAGCGTATCAACACCCGCATCAACTACTGCTATTTTTAAGTTAGGGTCGCCGGTGGTTATCATCCAGGCGCTATCTACGTCCATATCTGCATCGGCGGTACCGCTTCCCTGTAAGCTGGTGCCGTTATTTTCTAAATTCCATTGGCGGGTGTAAAGGGGGTCATTGCTACAAACTTCGGGGTTCAGTAAATAATTGGGCGAAGCATACTCACACCAACCTTCCGTAATAAAGCCTGCGCACACCTCAACCGTATTTACACTTTTGTTATTCTGTAAGTGGTACAAATTCGGCACATACTTATCGGCTACTGCCTTGCCTAAATGCTCGCGCTCTACTTTTGCTTTTAATAAGGGCTCAAAGCTTTTGTCCTTAAGTTTTACAAAGTAATCGTCCATTACGCCGGCGTAGTGCTTACCATCGGTAATAAAAAAGGAAACAAAGCGCACATCCTGTACCGATGAAAAATACTGCACCGCTTTTTCGTAATCGCTAACCATACAAATGGTAACATGCGGGCTGGGCAGATGGGTAAAGTCGTTTACAACACCTGATGCATTAATTAACTCGGCCTTGCGCTCGGCACTTAGGCCTTCGTTAAACATCAGCAGTACACGGTCCTTGGCAATATGGTTTTTATACTCGGTAAAGGCGTTGGCAAAAGTGTTGGTTAACGCACACAACAAAACAGCAATAAGCGTAAAAAGCTTCTTCATTCAATTTGATTTAGGAAACACTAAGATATATAAGCCCCCTGAAACCCCTGCAAGCTTGCAGAAATAAAGTGATTAAATGCGTGGCGATTACTTTGCCTTTATAACAGCGGTTTGCCAGCCATCGTAACGGCCGCCCAGTTCTTCGGCTTTTTTGCGCAGGGCTTTAGTGGTTTTGTTAACGCTTTCAATATCCACCATCTGTGTTTTGTAAATGCGCAGTTCAAAGGGCAATTCCCATTTACGGTCGTAGCTCATTTGCCGTTCAATGGTAAAACCTTCGGCTTTGGCGTAATTCATAAATTTCTCGCGGCCCTGCTTATCGCGGAAGTATAGAAAATGTTCCAGCTTATGCGGGTCGCGCAGGTTATCGCCCTGCTGGCGCAACTGCAGAATAACTTTTTGATCGGCCATATATTCCTGCATCTCCTCGCTGGGGTACAAAAAGCTATGGTACGCATGGTGGGTTACATCAGCCTCAATGCGGATAAAGGTTTTGTACGCAGGGAAGTTTTTTTCTACGGCTACCTTAAGTGCAGGCCGCAACAAAGTAGTATCGGCCATATAATAGTAGCATTGGTAATAACAGTCGTTAGTATAAGTACCCACCAAAAAGCCACGAGGGGCTGCTTTAACTATGGCTTCCACCGTATCGGCAATAGCGTAAAGATTGTCGAACTCCCGCTTTTGCGGAAAACCCTTTTCATCGCAATCTTTTGCCTGTATGGTAAACACCAATAAAAAAGGATTCGCCTTTGTGGTATCGCTTTTGTCAAAATCCATATCTACCGCTACTGATGCCGGGCCATTGCTGAATTTGCTGATGTAAACTTCCCAATTACCCTCACCGCCCTGGGCAAAGGCGCCTACCGCGCAAAGCAGATAGCCACAAAGGGCCACAAAATTTTTCATGCGGGTGAAGAACGTTAAAAGCAGGGAAATGTTGTAGGCTATTGCGCCACAACTATCTTACCATTAACAGGGTTTAGCAGCTTAGGCAATGCTTACCTAAACGAGACTGTTTTCAATTGTAGCTATGTGTTTTAAAAACTCAGAGATTGAGCGTGTATCAGTAGGCTCCTCATTTGTATATTCTACTGATTTAAACTCATGCCAAAGCAAATCAATTTCTCCGTCCCATTTAGGAAAATGCAAGTCCTTCAATTTCCATTTTTCCACGTAGAACCATTCTCCATCAATCAATCGTTGATGTATGGCTTCCTCAATCAGTTCTACCGACAACCTTTCGGGATTTGAGAATATCACTTCATCATGGTTCTTGTAGTTAGCACCATCTCGGTACATGTAATTGAATTGAATGTTAGACATGTTGCAAATTTAGTTAGGATAAATGCTTTATGATTTTCTTTTAAGGCACGTTGTCGATTTGGATATTTGGAGGCAATGAAACGAGCCTACTATGCTAACTCCATAAGTAACTTCCTAACCTCAAAGCCTTCGGATATTATCGGTGAAATGGCAATGAGTACAGAGTTCGATTTGGTTAAAACCCAGAGCGAGGCGTGGAAAGAGCAAATCTCTTTACTGCAAGCAACCCTGAATTCTTTTGAAGGAACAATTTTATTCGAGTACTCTATTCCTCGTATGGGAAAAAGAGTTGATACAATTCTTTTAATTAATAACTGCATCTTCGTTCTAGAGTTTAAAATCGGTGAAAGAGAATATATCACCGCAGCGGTAGATCAAGTTTGGGATTATGCTCTAGATCTTAAAAACTTTCATGAAGAAAGTCATGAGGTTTTGATTGCACCAATTCTCATTGCCACAAAAGCCCCCAATATTCCAGCCATAATTAGGCAGACGCCTCACAGCGACAATTTGCTTTTACCAATAAAAAGCACTGGAGCAGAACTGAAGGGTATTATAGAAAGGGTTCTGAGCATTTCGACCGGAACAAAAATTCAGGCCGAGCTATGGCTCAAGGGAAAATACTCCCCTACTCCAACAATAATCGAAGCTGCGATGGCTTTGTACAGCGGCCATTCTGTATCGGAAATTTCTCGAAGTGATGCCGCAGCAAAAAATCTTAGCGATACAAGTTTGTGCCTATCTGAGATTATTGATTCGGCGCAAAAAAATAAAGAGAAGGTTATATGTTTTGTCACAGGCGTTCCCGGCGCGGGCAAAACACTTGTAGGGTTAGATATAGCTACGAAACACTTTGATAAAGAAAAGGGGCAGACAAGTGTCTTTCTTTCTGGTAATGGCCCACTGGTTGCTGTACTTCGAGAAGCACTAACAAGGGATCGACTTAATCGAGAGAAATCGTTAGGCAAAAAAATAAGGAAAGGAGAAGTGCTTAGCGAGGTTAAAGTTTTTATTCAGAATGTGCATCATTTTAGAGATGAAGCCTTGCAAAATGACTCGGCTCCGTTTGACCATGTTGCAATATTTGATGAGGCACAGCGGGCCTGGAACTTAGAGCAGACTGCTAAGTTTATGAAGGGGAAAAAGGGCTACCTAGACTTTAAGTATTCAGAACCCGAATTTTTAATCTCTTATCTAGACAGACACAAAGACTGGGCAGTAGTAATTTGCTTGATAGGGGGAGGTCAGGAGATTAATACTGGAGAAGCGGGAATAAGCGAATGGGTGGAATCATTAAACCGCTCATATCCGGAGTGGCACGTTTATGTTTCACCAAAATTGACCGACTCGGAATACTCATCCGGAAAAGCACTTGATGATTTAAAAAACAGAGCACACGTATACCTAAAAGAGGACCTCCATTTATCTGTTTCATTGCGATCGTTCCGTGCCGAAAACCTTTCTGCAATGGTTAAGGCCATTCTAGATATGGAATTGGATAAGGCTAAAGAGGCATATCAAGAACTGCAAAGCAAGTATCCTTTGGTGTTAACTAGAGATTTATTGAAAGCTAAGAACTGGCTACGAAATATGGCGCGCGGCAATGAGAGATATGGAATTGTAGTCTCTTCCCAGGCGCAAAGATTAAAACCATATGCTATAGACGTTAAGTCTCCTATGGATCCCGTTCATTGGTTTTTACAAGGTAAAGAGGATGTACGCTCTTCTTACTACTTAGAAGATGTAGCGACAGAATTTCACGTTCAAGGCCTTGAGTTAGATTGGGCCTGTGTTACATGGGATGGAGACTTTCGTTATTCAAAGGCGGGCTGGGGTTATTTTTCGTTTGTAGGCGACAGATGGAATTTTATTAAAAAAGACGAAAGGAAATTCTATTTAAAAAACGCTTATAGGGTTTTACTTACACGTGCTAGACAAGGAATGGTTATTTGCGTTCCAGCAGGCGATGAGTCTGACCCAACGCGTATGCCCGAATACTATAATGAGACTTTTGAATATCTTAAATCTTGTGGAATACCCGAGTTATAATGGCACAAATCACCTTCCATACCGCCGATATAAAATTCCGTTTGTTGAACGTACGTAAGTACGCGGACTTTATAGCTGTACAGGTAAAGAAGGCCACAGGCGGTAAGGTAGTACTAACGTACGTTTTTTGCAGTGATAAATACCTGCTGGAGATGAATAAGCAGTTTCTGCAGCACGATTATTATACCGACATTATTACGTTTGATTTAGGGGAGAAGAGCAGCGGTTCAAAATCACATGAGCCGCGGGAGCTGAACGGAGAAATTTACATAAGCATAGACCGCGTTAAAGAAAACGCTGCCGGTTTAAACGTTCCGTTTGCTGATGAATTGAGCCGGGTAATATTTCATGGCGTATTGCACCTTTTAGGTTTTAAGGATAAAACCAAGGCCCAAAAGCAGCAAATGCGCGAAGCGGAAGATGCCTGGATAAGGGCGTTCCGGCGAAAGTTGGCCACCAAAAAAAGGTTGACACGCAAAACCCGGTAGAAAAAGGCGATTTTGGTACAATTGTTTGATTTACAAAATAAAAGACGGCGTTTGTGCCAAGGTTGACGTTTTAAAAGTGTCAACTTGTGTCAACCTTTAGAATTGTTCCACATGGAACAAAACAGGCGACCCAACAAAACCGTTCCACGTGGAACCATCAAAAAACCCATAAAACCACAATTGATATTGCTTTCAAATAACTCTGTTTACTTTTGCCGCGCATGTTTAAGGAATATGATGTAATTGTTGTAGGGGCCGGCCACGCCGGTTGTGAGGCTGCGGCTGCGGCTGCCAACCTTGGTAGCAGCGTGCTTTTGGTTACTATGAACATGCAAACCATTGGCCAAATGAGCTGCAACCCGGCCATGGGCGGTATTGCCAAGGGCCAGATAGTGCGGGAAATTGATGCCTTAGGGGGTTATAGCGGCATTGTAAGCGATAAAAGTATGGTGCAGTTCAGGATGCTTAACCGTAGCAAAGGGCCTGCCATGTGGAGCCCCAGAACGCAAAACGACCGCATGTTGTTTGCTGCTGAATGGCGCAAAATGCTGGAGAATACCCCCAATGTAGACTTCTGGCAGGATATGGTAAGCGGCCTTGTTGTAAAGGATGGCAGGGTTAAAGGCATAATGAGCGGCATGGGCATAGAAATACCTGCCAAGGCAGTAGTGCTAACCAATGGTACCTTTTTAAATGGATTAATTCACATAGGAGAGAAGCATTTTGGCGGTGGAAGAGCAGGAGAGAAGGCTGCTCACGGAATAACCGAGCAGCTAAAAGGGCTGGGCTTTGAGGCGGGAAGAATGAAGACAGGAACGCCGCCCCGTATTGACGGCCGTAGCCTGGATTACACCAAAATGGAGCGGCAGGAAGGAGACGAGCAGGTAAGTGGCTTTAGCTATAAACCGAGCCTGCACCCCTTTACCAATGGTGAAAAGAAACAGCTTTGCTGCTGGATAAGCTATACTAGCCAAAAGGTGCACGATATACTACGTACAGGCTTTGATAAAAGCCCTATGTTCAGTGGTAGAATAAAAGGCCTTGGGCCGCGTTATTGTCCCTCTGTAGAGGATAAAATAGACCGTTTTGCAGATAAGGACAGGCACCAACTGTTTGTTGAGCCCGAGGGTTGGGACACGGTGGAGATTTACGTAAACGGCTTTTCTACCAGCCTGCCCGAGGATGTGCAATACAAGGCTCTAAAGGAGGTGGTTGGCTTTGAGAATATGAAGATGTTCAGGCCAGGTTACGCCATTGAATACGATTATTTTCCCCCTACGCAGCTAACACACAGCCTGGAGACCAAGCTGGTGAAGAATCTGTTCTTTGCAGGGCAAATAAATGGTACAACCGGCTATGAGGAGGCTGCCTGTCAGGGTTTAATGGCCGGTATAAACGCCCACAAGGCCAGTAAGGATGAAGAGTCGGTAATACTATCCCGTTCGGATGCCTATATAGGGGTGCTTATTGACGACCTTATTACCAAGGGCACTGAAGAACCCTACAGGATGTTTACCAGCAGGGCAGAATACCGCATACTGCTAAGGCAGGATAACGCTGATTTACGCCTTACAGAGCTGGGCTATAAGCTTGGAATAGCAGGTGAGGACCGCTACCAGCGCATGCAGGATAAAAGGGAGAGCATAAAGGCTATAAGGGAGTTCTTTACCGTCTACAGTGCAGACCCCAGTGAGCTAAATATACACTTAGAAGGGGCAGGCACAGCAGGCTTAAGCCAAAAAACCAAGCTGGACAGGATAATAACCCGCCCACAGGTAGATATTAAGTTATTAAGGCAGAACCTGAAGGAGCTGGATAGCTTCCTAAGCAGGTTTGACCAGGAGTTTATTGACAGCGCTGAGATTGAAATGAAGTACGAGAGCTATATAGGCAAGGAGGTGGAGCTGGTGCAGAAGATGAATAGGCTGGAAGACATTAAGCTTAGTGCGGAATTCGACTACCATCAACTTAAATCGCTCTCTATAGAGGCAAGAATTAAACTCTCTAAAATAAAACCTACTTCTCTGGGCCAGGCAAGCCGTATCAGTGGTGTTTCACCCGCTGATATTTCGGTATTACTGGTGCATATGGGAAGATAAAAACCTGCCCTTGAGGATTAATTTCATTACAAAGTTTTTCTCTCCATCATTCAGGATGGCGCTTATTGTTATTGCAGCCTTGCTGCAGTATAGATGCGCTACTGAAAGTGCGCCCACAGGTGGTAAAGAAGATAAGGACCCACCGAAAGTAAAGAGCATTTCTCCGCCCGACCAAAGCATACACTTTAAAGATAAGCAGGTGGAGATAAAGTTCGATGAGTTTATTCAAAATTCAGGCTTTCCGCATGTGCTTATATCGCCCGATTTAAACCCTAAACCTGTATACCAGGTGCACGGAAAGAAGCTAATCATCAAGTTTAAATCGGAGCTGCAGCCTAACACCACATACACCATCAACTTCGGCGACGACATAAAGGATGTAAACCAAAGCAACATTCTTTCTAACTTCAGTTATGTATTCTCTACCGGCGATTACATCGACTCGCAACGCGTTAGCGGAAGGGTATTAATTGCAAAAGACGATGCGCCGGCCGAAGATTATTTAGTGTTACTGTATCCGCAAGATTCTACATCTGCATTTCTAAGAAGCCGACCGGCCTATTTTGCAAAAACACAAAAGGACGGTTCATTCGAAATCAAAAATATTAAGGCGGCACGCTATAATGCATACGCCTTGAAGGATCAAAACTTCAATTACTTTTATGACATGGGCGGCGAGAACATCGGATTCTTGGATTCGATTTTAGATTTAACAGATACCCTTCCTAAACAAATAGAACTGCACGCATTTAATGAAGGTGGTAAACGCAAGTTGAAACTTCAAAATGTTAAAAACCCGGAGGCCGGAAAATTAGTGGTTTCGTATTCCGGGCCTTTTGAGCATTTAAAAATGGACTCAAAACTGTTTGAAAACGGCTATTTTGCTTGGTTTTACGATACCAAAGACACTGCAATTGTTTGGTATTCAAATACATACATTAAAAAAGATAGTGTTTATCTAGTAGCAAACGACACCTTACAAGATACCGTGAGAATGGAATTGAAATTTATCAATACCGATTCGCTAACGGCCAATCCTAAATATTTACCAATAATTGAAAATCAATCACTTCTAGCAAAAAAAGACAGCAGTATTAAAACAAACTTCAATATACAAGAGCTTTATGGCTTGCTTAAAATATCGTTTACAAGGCCAATACTCGAAATAAATGATTCTAAACGCCTTCAAATTACGGCAGATTCAACCCGAAAAGTTGCACTTGCCGATTTTGAGCTGGATGAGAAAACCCATCAACGCATAAAGTTCAATTTTGAACGAACGGAGAAAACAGACTACACCGTACTAATACCGGACTCTACTTTTAAAGATGTATTCGGCTTGTGGAACAAAGCACTTACCTGGAAATTCCGAACAAATGAGAAAGCATCCTACGGTAATATCCACCTCAACGTTAAGTCAGAGCACCCGGAACGTAGTTACATTATCAATTTAATTAATTCATCGGGTGAAACAGTGCGCACCTATTTTACCGAGGGCGCAGAAAAACGTATTGATATCCCCAAAATGTTATCAGGTAATTATAAAATAAGTGCAGTAGAAGATATTAACCACAACGGTCTTTGGGATACAGGTAATCTGCTCAAAAAGCGCCAGCCTGAAAGGGTAATCAACTTTAAGGATAACTACGCCCTTAAAGGCGGCTGGGACCTGGAAATTGAAGTTAAATTACAGTAACTCTCCCTTCGATTTAGCATCAATACAGGCAAATCCAAACCATCGCTTTATCTTCGCAACCCTTATGGGTTTACACAAAGACATAAAATTTCAGGTTGACCACATGAATGTGAAGCAGGAAACTGCTGTGCTTATTGCTGTGGTTGGCAAGGAACAAACAGACGAGCAAACAAATGAGTACCTTGACGAGTTGGAGTTTCTGGCTACAACCGCAGGCATTGTTACTTTAAAGCGTTTTACGCAGCGCCTTCCGCATCCTGACCACAAATCATACGTTGGTAAAGGCAAGCTGCACGAAATAAAAGCCTACTGCGAGGAAAAAGGTATTGACCTTGTTTTGATAGACGATGAAATTTCGCCTTCGCAACAGCGCAATATTGAAAAAGAGCTGCAGAAGAAAGTGCTGGACAGAAGCATGCTTATTCTTGACATTTTTGCTCAAAGAGCCCGCACAGTGCAGGCGCGTACGCAGGTAGAACTGGCACAGCTACAATATATGCTGCCCCGCTTAAAAGGTATGTGGACCCACCTCGAACGCCAACGTGGGGGAACGGGAACAAGGGGTGGAGCAGGGGAGAAGGAGATAGAAACCGACCGCCGTATGGCAGAGAAGAAAATCTCTGTACTAAAAGAAAAGCTTAAGGAGATTGATAAGCAAAACATAGTGCGCCGTAAGCACCGCGGCGAAATGATTCAGGTGGCTCTAGTAGGCTATACCAACGTGGGCAAAAGCACACTAATGAACCTGTTGGCTAAAGAAAATGTATTTGCTGAAAACAAGTTGTTCGCTACGCTTGATACCACAGTACGCAAGGTAACATTCAACGCCATTCCTTTTCTGTTAAGCGATACAGTTGGCTTCATTCGTAAACTACCGCACCACCTTATAGAAAGCTTTAAGTCAACATTAGATGAGGCGGTAGAAGCCGATATTCTGCTACATGTGGTTGATATATCCCACCCGGCATTCGAAGATCAAATGAATGTGGTAACCGAAATATTGGCGCAGCTTAAATGCGCTGATAAACCAACCATTGTTGTATTCAACAAAATGGATTTGTATGAGCAAAAGCAATTTGATGAATACCTGCCACAAGAAGTAAAACAAAGCCTGCTGAAAGAGCTACGTGAAAGCTGGATAGCCCGCACCCACGATAACTGCATTTTTATTTCTGCCCTGCAGAACAGAAACACGGCTGAATTACGGGAGTTGCTTTTTAGCAAAGTGAAAAACCTTTACCTGGAGCGATATCCATACAAAGCAGGCTACTGGCACGATTATAACACCTATAACGAACAAGGGGAAAACAACTAACAGCGGCTATCGTTCAGGCTTTACTTTTTCAAATCAATGTTCAATATCTCGTAAACAGATTTGCGGATGTTCCTGCTCATTGCATCCATGGGTAAATCGTTATCGTCTTTACCAAAGGGTTCTTCAATTTCCTCAGCAATAAGTTCTAAACTGGTTAACACATAAAAAATAAAGGCCACAACAGGCACACAGGCATAACCAAGGCTAAAAACCAGTGTAAGCGGCAAAGTCATTACATAAAAGAAGATGAACTTCTTTATAAAAATGCTGTATGAAAAAGGAATAGGTGTATTCTTTATCCTTTCACAGGCTCCGCAAACATCAGTAAACGAAGAAAGTTCTCCGTTCAAATATAATAACTGTTCAGCGCTCAACTTTCCCGCACGTTGCTGCCTTTGCACTTCCTCAAATAGGTGGCGGGCAATATGATTAGGGTTATGGCGGTCCTGCTGAATCTCATCAGCTTTAAAAACTTCGTTCTCGTCCATATCCTGCCTGTTGAACGTATTGCGTAAGTGGCTCTTTAGCGCATAGGCATAGTTGCCGATCATGGTGCCCATAAAAACCGTGGTCTGCCTATCCGAACCCAGTAGTGCATTAACCTTCAACGCCAGGTTACGGCTGTTATTCATTAAAGCACCCCATAATTTTCGGCCCTCCCACCAGCGCTCATAAGCGCTATTCGTTCTGAAAACCAATAACATGGATATCACAAATGATAGCATGGTGTGCATTTGAGACAGATTCTTTAAGCGGCTATCGCTGTCTAGCTTTAGCACGGCCACCTCAAGCCAACAAACAACAGTTGCATAAACGCTAATAGCTATAATCATAGGTAATAACTCGCGAAAGGTGTCCGACCTATGAAATCGAAATATAAACGTGAACCAATCCTTTGGGTTATAGCTTATCATAACAGGTATTTGCCGCTAATTAAACACTTTTGGCAAAGCTGCTTTTTGTCATATCAGAAAATGTTGGTTTTTAAAGGGAAGTACACTATATTTGCAACGCATTCATGATTGGTAGAGGGGACGAGAGTCCCCTCTCTCTTTTTACGCGTATGAACTTTGACATTGTAAAAGCTAAGATTGAAGAGTGGGTTACCCCGCTAATGGAAGAGAAAAATTTCTTCCTGGTAGACGTACGTTCCTCCTTTGGCCGCAAAATAGAAGTGTATATTGATAGTGACGAGGGAGTGCATATTGATGACTGTGCTCTTGTATCACGCTTTATTGAGAAACACCTGGATGGCAGCGGTATTGTTCCGGACAACTACATTCTTGAAGTATCATCACCGGGTATGAGCAACCCGCTTAAAGTGCCTCGCCAATACAAAAAAAGAATAGGCAGGCTATTAGAAGTAGTAAAAACCAACGGTGAAAAAATAGAGGCAGAATTACAGAGTGCTGATGACGAGAAAATAGTTCTACGCGAAGTTGTGCATGAAGTAAAAAAGAAGAAAAAGCCCGGACAAGACGAAAAAAAGGAAGAACCAAAAGAATGGACCATATCCTACAGTGATATTAAAAAAGCACTGCTGGTATTTAACTTTTAAACTGATTTCGAACTAAAAACATACATCTTCAAAAAACGTAAATTTTAAACTATGAACAGCTTAGAACTTATAGACTCCTTTAGCGAGTTCAAGCAAATGAAAAACATCGACCGTCCAACAATGATGAAAGTGTTGGAAGATGTTTTCAGAACCCTTTTGCGCAAAAAATATGGCGATACCGATAACTTCGATATCGTTGTTAATACCGATAAGGGCGACCTTGAAATTTGGCATAAACGGGAGATTGTTGAAGATGGTGCAGTGGAAAACCCGGTTACCCAAATCTCCATTACCGAAGCCCGCACTATTTCCGATGACTTTGAAGTTGGCGAAGAAACCTACGAACAAATACAGTTGGAAAGCTTTGGCCGCCGCGCAATATTGGCTGCCCGTCAAACGCTGGCATCTCGTGTAGGCGATTTGGAAAAGGATGAAGTTTATAAGAAATACAAAGACCGTGTTGGTGAAATAGTTTCTGCTGAAGTTTACCAGGTTTGGAAAAAAGAAATTCTGTTACTGGATGAAGAAGGCAACGAATTGTTACTGCCAAAATCAGAACAGATAAAAACCGACTTCTTTAAAAAAGGAGAAGCGGTGCGTTCAGTTATTAGAAAAGTAGAAATAAAGAACGGAACGCCATACATCATTTTATCAAGAACTGATAACGCCTTCCTTGCTAAGCTAATGGAGGCTGAAGTGCCTGAAATTTTTGATGGCCTTATAGTAATTAAAAACATCGTTCGTGAACCAGGCGAAAAAGCGAAAGTGGTAGTTGAAAGCTACGACGACCGTATTGACCCTGTTGGTGCATGTGTTGGTGTTAAAGGTTCACGTATTCACGGCATAGTTCGCGAATTGAAGAACGAAAACATCGATATTATCAACCACACCAACAACCTTTCGCTGATGGTTCAGCGTGCGTTGGCTCCTGCTAAAATCAACTCTATTGACATTAACCAGGAGAAGAAGCGTATTTCTGTTTACCTCGATCCTGACCAGGTTTCATTGGCCATTGGTAAGCGTGGTGTAAACATTAAGCTGGCCAGCCGCCTTGTTAACTTTGAAATAGATGTATTTGGCGAAACCGGCGAAGAGAGCAACGAAGAGGAATACGATATTGACATTGAAGAGTTCTCAGATGAGATTGAAGGTTGGATGATAGACGAGCTGAAGAAGATTGGTTGCGATACAGCAAAGAGTGTATTGTCACTAAGCGATGAAGAACTTGTGCGCCGTACCGACCTTGAAGAAGAAAGCATAAAAGACATTCGTAAAATTCTGGAAGCAGAATTTGAGAATGAAGGCTAATGTTTAGCAGAATACCGTTAAGCATGAAACCGACAAAATATACAGTTAGCGATTAGTGTTGTGCGATGTGCACAGCACACTCGCAAAACGTAACTAATAACTAATATTAATACCCTTAAATGGCAGAAGTAAAAGCATTAAGATTAGCAAAAGCGGCTTCAACGTACAACGTTTCAACGGACCATATCCTTGAAATGTTGAAGAAGGCAAAGTTTACTGTAGAGAGCAACCCTAACTTTAAGCTCAACGCAGAAATGATTGCTGTACTGGACAAAGAGTTTGGAGCGGACAAAGCTATTAAGCAGCAGGCGGATAACACCAAAATGGTTGAAAAAGCCAAAAAGGAAACCGTTGAAATGGTAGAAGATACCATAGCTGCACCAAAGAAGAAGGAAGAAGAGGAGAAGGAAATCCTTATAAAGAAAAACATTGCCACCAAGGAAGAGAAGCCTGCTGTGGTAGAGGATGAAGTTATTTCTGCAGATAAGGTTACCCTTGACGGGCCCAAGGTATTGGGCAAGGTAGATCTTGACAAGCCGAAGAAGACTAAAAAGAAAGAAGAAGAGGAGCCGGAGTTAGTTAAACCCGAGCCACCGGTTGTTGAGCAGAAAGAAGAGCCTAAACCGGAAGTTGTTGTTGAAGAAGTGGCTCCTCAAAAGAAGCAGGAACCCGCACCTGAGGTTGAGCAAAAAATTGAAACCAAATACCAAAAGCTGGAAGGCCCTAAGGTGTTGGGTAAAATTGAAATTAAGCAAGACCTGCCTAAGAAGAAAGAAGAGTCAAAAGACGATGCGGGAGAAAAGAAAAAACGTGAGCGCAAGCTTATTAAAAAGAAACCGGGTAGTGCCGCACCAATTCAGCAGGACACCTACTACCATAAAAAGGTAGAAAACTTCCAACGCAAGCGCGACATTAAGAAAACGGTTACTGACCAGCCTGTAGAAATTTCTGAAAAGGAAATTGAAGAAAAAATCAGGGCAACGATGGCCAAAATTCAGGCGCAGACTGCCAAGAGCGATCGCTCGAAGCTACGCCGTGAAAAACGTGATGCCATACAAGAAAAAATGGCAGCCGAACAGGAGAGCAAAGAAGGCGCAAAACTGAAGGTTACCGAGTTTATGACGGTAAGCGAGTTGGCCAGCCTTATGAACGTTCCTGCAGTGCAGGTAATACAAACCTGTATGCAACTGGGTGTAATGGTATCAATAAACCAGCGCCTGGATGCAGAAATTATTGAACTTGTTGCCGGCGAACACGGCTTTGAAATAGAGTTTCAAAGTGCGGAAGAAACAACGGCGTTTACTGAAGACGAACCGGATAAGGCAGAAGACTTAAAGGCACGTGCACCAATAGTAACTATAATGGGTCACGTTGACCACGGTAAAACATCATTACTTGACTATATACGTAAAACAAACGTTGTAGCTAAAGAAGCCGGTGGTATTACCCAGCACATTGGTGCTTACCAGGTAAAAACAGGCAGTGGCAGGGTTATTACCTTTCTTGATACACCAGGCCACGAAGCGTTTACAGCAATGCGTGCCCGTGGTGCAAAAGTTACCGACGTTGCTGTTATTGTAATTGCTGCTGACGATGCCGTGATGCCGCAAACGAAGGAGGCCATTAACCACGCACAAAGTGCCGGTGTACCTATGATATTTGCCTTCAACAAAATTGATAAGGACGGCGCCAATGCTGATAAAATACGCGAACAGCTTTCGCAAATGAACATCCTTGTTGAAGAGTGGGGCGGTAAATATCAATCACAGGAAATTTCAGCTAAAAAAGGATTGAACATAGATGCACTGTTGGATAAGATTTTGATTGAAGCAGATATGCTTGAATTAAAAGCTAATCCTGAAAAGCTGGCTATCGGTTCGGTAATTGAAGCTACCCTTGATAAAGGCCGTGGTTACACTGCTACCATGTTGGTGCAAACCGGTACTATGCGTAAGGGCGACATTATTGTCTGCGGTCCGCACTACGGACGTATTAAGGCAATGTATGACTACAAAGGCGAACGCGTTGATGAGGCTGGTCCATCAGCTCCGGTTCAAATACTTGGTTTGAATGGCGCCCCTCAGGCGGGTGAAAAGTTCAAGGTGTTCGATAATGAACAGGACGCGAAAGAGCTTGCCACTAAGCGCGCTCAATTAGAACGCGAAACAGGTATACGCACCAAGAAACACATTACACTTGATGAAATCGGTCGCCGCTTAGCCTTAGGTAACTTTAAAGAACTTAACCTCATTATTAAAGGTGACGTGGACGGTTCCGTGGAAGCACTTGCTGATTCATTGCTGAAACTTTCTACCAACGAAATCGCGGTTAAAGTGGTTCACAAAGGTGTGGGTCAAATCTCTGAATCAGACGTTAACCTTGCTGTTGCAACCGATGCCATTATAATTGGCTTTAACGTTCGTCCTTCACAAAACGCACGTAAGATTGCCGATGGTGAGAACATTGAAATCAAGCTTTACTCTATCATCTACAAGGCTATTGAAGATGTGAAGAGCGCTATGGAAGGTTTAATGGAGCCTACTATTGAAGAAAAGATTATTGGTAACCTTGATGTGCGCGAAGCCTTCAACATTACCAAGGTGGGTACCATTGCCGGCTGCTTAGTGCGCGAAGGCCGCGTAATGCGTGGAAGCAAAGTGCGTGTTATACGCGACGGCATAGTAATACATACCGGCCAACTAAGCGGCTTAAAACGCTTTAAGGATGATGCCAAAGAAGCGGTGAGTGGTATGGAATGCGGTGTTCAGGTTAAAGATTTCCAGGATATTAAAGCGGGAGACAGCATTGAGGTGTTTGAAGAAACAGAAGTGCAACGTAAGCTGTAATGCTACAACCGCTTTTAACTATATAGCCCCCGCTTTTTCGGGGGCTTTTTATTTACTTTGACTTATCAGAACAAATAGCGCTTAAGCAAAAAGTTTGAAGTAACCGGCAAACAATGCATCTGGAGATAATGCAAAGCGAACGAACAGTTGAAATTATTGGTTTAGCACTTGCCGGCACTTTCGTGCTCTGCATTCTGTTAGAGTTCCTTATTTCGAGTGTAACGAAACGTAATTATGTCTCGTCACACTATTTAATAATCAACCTAATTACTGCTTCACTACAGCAAATAACCGACATTGTAAATAAGGGCTTGTTTTTAACGGCCTTTGTTTACGTGCAAACCCATTGGTCCGTCCAACAATTACTTGGCATAAGGCCTATTGATAATAGCAGCCCGGTGCGAATAGTAATTAACTACCTACTGGTTTTACTAGTTGCCGATTTTTGTCAGTATTGGCTACACCGCCTTTCGCATGAAGTAAACATTATGTGGGCCAGCCACATAACCCATCATAGCAATGAAGAATACAACCTAAGTGTCGCCGTTCGTCAAAATGCATTAGAAGGTATTTATACCTGGGTCTTCTTTATGCCACTTGCCTTTATAGGCATTTCCTGGCAGCTATTCGTCTTCGCCTATTCCATCAGTTTATTGTGGCAGTTCTTAGTGCACACCAGGTATATCAACCGCTTAGGTTTTTTAGAACACTTTATGGCCACCCCTTCGCATCACAGGGTACATCACGGCCGCAATGCGCAATACATTGATAAAAACTATGGGGCCTTCCTTATTGTTTGGGACAAACTATTCGGCACATTTGAGCCGGAGGTTGAAACTGTAGATTATGGAATAACCAAACCCCTTTCAACCAACAACCCCATCTGGAATAATGTGCATCACCATTTATCAATTCTCAGAAGTTTAAAGCAGCACAATACGTTTAAGCATAAACTAAAGGTACTGTTCGGCAAACCTGAATTTGCTTCCCGCTTCGATGCATCCATAAGCGAGGCCCCTTCAATAACCCCACAGGGCGCTAAAAAAGCGTACGTAGCAATTAACTTTGTTATTACCGTTATTGTTGGCTTATGGGCGCTTAACCACCCTTATGTGCACAACAACACCTTTGTTTACTGCATTGTGGCAGGAACGCTGCTTATACACTTTTCCATTTATGTGGGCCTCTTAGAACAACAACGCTGGGCGGATAAACTGGAAATTATACGTCTGTTCCTTTTGCTTGGTGCCGGTTTTATCTATGCGGTAAACACAAACACATTGGCCGGCTTAACAGTAGTTGCAATTTCTGTTTTGTGTTTGCTTACAACATTGCTGATTGCACGCAATTACAGGCGGCATTATAGTTTTGGCTAAAGCAGGGAATGATATACGTTCATCATCTTCTCTGCACAGGTATTACCCATTTGCCCTTTGGCATGCTCCAAACCCTTAGTCTTCATTTCTGATTGCAACTGCGGACTGCTTAAAACTAACTTTATGCGTTTAGCCAAATCATCAGCGCTGAATGCATCAAAATATAAAGCGGCCTCACCACCGGCCTCCTTGTGGCTGGGTATTGCCGAAGCTATAACCGGTGTTTCACTGGCCAGGCCTTCCACTATTGGCATACCAAACCCCTCCCATAAAGAAGCCGTGATAAACAAAGAAGCCAATTGATAAATAGCAGGTAGCTCCTTATTGCTTACTGTGGTAATCAGCTTAACCCTGTTACTTAAACCCAAGGCCTCCACTGCAGCGTTCACCTTAATCATCTCTGAGCCCACATTACCTACAAAAATCAAGTCCTCCTCCGTTTCCTTTGCTATTTGCGCATAGGCTTCAAGAATTGTGCGATGGTTCTTTCTGGGATAAAAGGAACCGACCCCTAAAATGAATTTTTCGGGCAGGCTAAATTTCGATGCTACATTTTGTAAATCTTCAACAGCAGCCCTGTTATAAAAGTCAGAGGAGATAACCGGAGGAATTATTTCAATCCTTTCCCCGGGGACATTATAAAATCGGATAAGGTCATCGCGCGTTTCGCCGCTTACTGCTACTACCTTTTGTGCGGCCTTAACCGCATACGCCGTTTTTAATTTATAGAGTTGCCTGTCGAAAAAAGGATATTGCTCCTTATGCTTCAAAAAAATTAAATCGTGTATAGTAACAACAGCAGGAACACCGCTGCTCTTAATTCCATAAGGCAGTTCGTTACTTAAGCCATGAAACAGGTCCACACGTTTATGCCTTAGCTCACTTACCACACCAAAGCTGCGCCATATGGCTCCTTTGTTGATTAAGGCATTAGATGGCGGAAGACACAACTCAAAGTCTCCGGCCATGTGGTCAAGGTGTTCTGCTTTCGCATACGGAGAAAAAAGCAGATACTCTTCACCGGGGAATTTTTGAGCGAGGGCATTCAACAGCCCCCGTGCATAATTACCCAGCCCGGTACCATTGTTTAAAGCTCTTTTGGCATCAAATCCTATCCTCACTCCCTAATCTATTTTAAGGCTAAAGCCTTACGGTATTTCAAAAACACTTCCCGGGCTTGTTGGTAACAAATTACTAAACCAACATTGCCATCAGCAAAACCTAAATTGAAAACATAGTTGCGTACAAACTTTACAACGGGACTAAAAAACATTTTAAGCACCAATAACGCACTGCTTTTAGTTTTTAACTGCCGTGCCGCTAAATCGGAAAACCGATTCACTTGATTCACTAATTCCTGTTTGGTATTATAGGTATAGTGCAGTATATCTCCTTCCAGCTTCTTAACCGAAACATCTTCATCCAGTTCCATTTTTTCGTGAACCAACCCGCCAACCCAACGCCCAACCTTACGGTTCCACAAGCGCACCTTAGTGTCCGGATACCAACCGCAACTCTTTACGGGCCTTCCGCAATAAAAGTTAAGGCGATTCATAGCATAAGCGCTAAAAGGGAAACCCTTCTCCTTTTCCTTTTTCAGCTCGCTCAATAACAGCGGACTCAGCCTCTCATCTGCATCCAGATTTAATACGAAATCATTTGCAGCGGCTTCCGTGGCAAAGTTCTTTTGTTCTATGTAGCCTTTGAATTCTTTGCGTAACAGCCTGGCTCCCTTTGCCTCTGCCATACTTGCCGTAGTATCCGTAGAAAAAGAGTCTATTACAACAACCTCATCAGCTAAACTGCCCACAGAATCAATACAGGCGGCTATATTATCCTCTTCATTAAAAGCAATAATTACCAATGATAGCTTACTCATCTGCCACACCGAAGTAATTCATAAAAACAAGAAGAAAAATAAGATAAAAGCCCGTACCTATCTGCTCCTCAAAAGTATCTTCAGTAAAAAAGGACGAGAAGATAATTATGCCAAGCAGCACGATAAGCCATTGCTTATAGTAACCATTGGTTAAGTACGGAATGAAAAAGGCCACGAGAAACAATAGAAGGCCAATGACACCGCTGCCCGCCATTACCCATATAAACTGATTGTGTGGCACCTTTCTGTTCTCCTTAGGTACTTGAGGAAATTGTTCTATATATACCTTTTCGGTTTCACTTCTGATGTCACCCGCCCCAGCGCCTAACAACTTATTCTGTTTCCAGATTGCAAGACCAACCTTCCACGAAACCAACCTTCCTGCATCGGAGTTTTGATTGATGTTGCCATTCAGATATTCATTTACATCGTACCGCATGTAACTTATTTTATTGTGCAGGCTGGGAACCAGTAAATAGGCCAAGTACGGTACTGCGACAAGGAAAACCAACGCGAGTAGCCCTGATTTCCATTGTTTATTGATAACCACCATTCTAACAAGCAACAGCGCTACACCCAGGTACAGCGCCACTAAAGAACTACGTACGCTTAAAATGTGCAGTCCAATGAAAAGAAAAGCCAGTAAAGCTATCAGCACATACTTTTCGTTCGCATACTTTACAACGCTTTTGCTTTCTAACAAATACCAACTGCAGAAGAATGCAAACGCAAGCATAAGCGTATAGCGTATGTGGCTGAACGGCATTGGTATGGCATTGCCTCTTAACATGCCTTCGTTAATTTCGGCAAAGTGCAGGTAATAATTTACCAGTACAGCCATGGCGCTAAGGCTTACTATTATTATAAAGGAATACAGAATAAGTGTAACACTGCGTTTACCAAGCACAGGGAAAGCAGCAAAGGCAACAGGCAGAAACAAAAAGGGAAGTTTTATACGCAGCCAACCGGCGTACGCCTGCTTATCTTCAGAATAGAAGCCACTAAACAGAACAAGCAAAAAGAAAAGCGATAGCACCCATAACTCCTTACGAAGGACATAACGCCGAAGTATCTCTAAAGGGTTTAGTGTTATAAACGCCAGCACTACAAGGGCAATCATGCCAATGCTGATCATTGCGCGCGAGCACACGAACCCTATAAAACTACAGGTGCAGCACAATACTATTAGGTATTCAATCCTATTGCGATTGAAAATTTCTTTCACGCAGCAAAATTTATCGGGCAACTATTACCTTCACACGCAAACATACAGTGTTGAATATATCGCGTATAACCGATTTTAAAACTTTATCCCGCAGTATTTCGCTGGTTGAAAACGAAGCTGTTGGCTTTGAAGAGCTTTTACTTTCTCTTCAACCGACCAATATTCCGGTTATAGGCTTTACGGGCCCCCCGGGTGCGGGTAAAAGCAGCCTAATAAACGCCCTGGTTTCCGAATTATTGGCGCAAGGCAAAAAATTGGGCCTAATACTTATTGACCCCTCCTCCCCCTTTAATTTTGGTGCATTACTGGGCGACCGCCTGCGCTTAAGCGCGCATTTTAATCATCCTAATTTATTCATACGCTCACTGGCATCGCGCGGCTCGCTTGGGGGGTTAAGTGATAAAATAATTGAAGTGCTGGAGGTTATGAGGTCCTACCCCTTCGATTATCTGTTTATTGAAACCGTTGGTGTTGGCCAGGGGGAAGTGGAAATTGCAGGGCTTGCCGATACCACCGTAGTGGTGTTGGTTCCTGAATCGGGAGACAGTATACAAACCATGAAGGCGGGGCTTATGGAAATTGCAGATGTGTTTGTAATTAATAAGGCCGACCGCGCAGATGCTGAAGCCATAGCTAATTCCCTACAGGGCCAACTGGAATTAAGCCACAGGGAAACGCCGGTAATAAAAACCGTGGCTGTAGAAGCAAAAGGCATTGGTGATTTACTAAACGCCTTAAACGCCCAGCATGAGAGCGGGCAAAACCGCGATCGTAAACTGCTGCTGTTAACTGAAAAAGCCTTACGCTTAATTGCCAAAAACCGCATGAAAAGTTTTGATACCAAGGCGTTGAAAACAGAGTTGAGAGAAGCATTGCTAAGCCCCTCATTCAACCTCTATTCTTTTGTGAAAAAACATTTATAAAGTGATTACTGCCCTTGACGCAGAAACATTTTTTAGAGAATCGCGCAGCTACGCAACCCTTGATGTGCGCAGTGAGGGAGAATACAAGTATGGGCATATACCGCATGCCTTAAATCTACCGCTGTTTAACAACGAAGAACGGGCAAAGGTGGGCACCCTATATAAACAACAGGGGTCAAAAGAGGCTATACTGTTGGGCCTTGATTTGGTGGGCCCTAAAATGAGTGGGTTCATTCGCTTTGTTGCCGATAAAGTGAAAGACAATAAGCTGTTTGTGCACTGCTGGCGCGGGGGTATGCGCAGCGGTAGTATGGCCTGGCTATTCAACCAATTCGGTTATGATGTTTACACTTTAAAAGGCGGCTATAAGGCGTACCGCCATATGGTATTAAATACCATTTCGGCGCCCTGTAAATACATAGTTATTGGCGGAAAAACAGGTAGTGGAAAAACGGAAGTATTACAGCAGTTGAAGCAATTGGGCGAACAGGTAATTGACCTTGAGGCACTGGCCAATCACAAAGGTTCAGCTTTTGGTATGCTGGGGCAGCCCGCACAACCAAGCACAGAACATTTTGAAAACCTGCTTTACGAAGAACTTATTCAGCTTGACAGAAATAGGCGCATTTGGATTGAAGACGAAAGCAAAAAAATTGGCACTGTAGTTTTAGACAACAACCTTTGGCAGCAGAAAAATAGGGCTGCATTAATGGTGTTGGAAATACCGCTGCAAGCAAGAATAGATCGTCTTGTAAACGATTACAGCGCTAATCATCACCAGGGTTTAGAGCAATCCATTACCAACATCAAAAAACGATTGGGCAACCTGCAATGGAAGATGGCTATCGACGCCCTGCATGCAAAAGATTATAAGCAGGTGGCCGAAATAGCGCTTTATTACTACGATAAAACGTACGAATATGGCCTGACACAAAAAAAAGAAGGCGCCATTTACCGTATGCCATTTGATGAAAACAGCTCTACTACAGATATTGCAGAGGCGCTGCTTGCCCAAGCCTCTAAAGGCTTGCAATAACACTTATCTCAACGCGTGCACCCTTTGGCAGCCCCGCTACAGCAACCGTTTCGCGGGCAGGAAAATCACCTGAAAAATAAGTAGCGTAAACCTCATTTACGGCGGCAAAGTCATCCATGGTTTTCAAAAAGATGGAGGTTTTTACCACGTTGCTTAAATCCATACCGGCCTGTTCTAAAATAGCGCGCAGGTTTTTCATTACCCTGTGTGTTTCCTCCTGTATGGTACTGCTTATAAGTTCGTTGGTTTCAGGATCGATAGGAATTTGGCCGGATATAAATACAATATCGTTTACTCTTATAGCTTGTGAATAAGGGCCTATAGCTTTAGGCGCATGTTGGGTATGCACAACCAGTTTGCTCATTTTATCTCCTAATTTTTACTCAAAAATAGTTGATTCGTCCGAGGCTCACTATGGAAACAATCTGACATTTATCATTTAATTTGCCCATGCTGATTTACCTTAACGGTAAGCAATACTATGGCTATGAGAATTTTGGTTAGCGGTGAAGAATTGAGAGTAGATGAACTGCGGCAAAAGCTGGCGCAGGTGCCCGGGCTTGAGCTTGATTTTACTGATGGAGATGATGATGAGGATTATAAAGAGTACGATGTAATATTTGATTTGAACTTTGACGATGACTACAGCAACTTACCCGTTTATGCTGCGCTGAAAGAAACACCTGTATTTGTAAACGCGGTTAAAACCTCACTGGCGGAAGCGGTTTACGCCACCGGCAGCAAAGTAAGGTGCCGACTGTTTGGTATAAATGCCCTGCCGGGTTTCCTAACTAATTCTACCTGGGAAATTAGCCTTTACCGCAAGTTTGAAACCCCTGAGCTAGAGAAGCTGACCCAGGCCTTAAACATTAATTTTTTACCGGTAGAAGACCGCGTTGGCATGATAAAGCCCCGGGTTATTTTTATGATTATTAATGAGGCCTGCTACACCCTGCAGGAGGGCACCGCAAGCATTGAAGATATTGATATGGCCATGAAGCTGGGAACCAACTACCCTTACGGCCCATTTGAATGGTGCGATAGAATAGGCATAACATCAGTATTTGAAGCGCTTGCAGCCTTGTATGAAGACACAAAAGATGAGCGTTATAAAATTTGCCCGTTGCTGAAAACAAAATATTTACGCAACGAAACCTTTTACAGAAAAAAAGAAAAATAATTGGCCGACCTGCTGATATATACCGAACGCACCAATAACCGCGTTGCCTACACCTTCGACCTTATGGTGTGTGATTTACTGGGCTTGTCATACGAGTTTACCCACGATAAAGAGGCGTTTAATGCGTACAAAGGAGCTAAGTTTTCTTACGCCCAGGAACCTTGCGGCGAAGAACTATTCTTCCGTTCCTACAAATTACTTTTTGAAACAGAAATTAAACATCAGCCATTCACCTTTTGCGAGCATGGCCGCATAAAGGGCTTCTTTAGTGTGCTGGAGCCTTCTGCAATACCCTTCGATATATTTGCTTCTGCCTTTTTTATGGTAAGCCGGTATTATGAATACCTGCCTAGCAAATACGATAAATACGGCCGGTTCAGGGCCAGCCAAAGCATGATACTAAAAGCGGGCTTTTTAGAGAAGCCTATGGTTAACTACTATGCGCTTGAGCTTAAAAGCCTGTTAGCCGAAAGGTATCCTCATTTGCCCTTTAAACAATCAAAGTTTCAATATATACCCACCTTTGATATAGATATTGCTTACTCGTATTTACACAAGGGTTTGAAAAGAACGGTTGGCGCTTTCATGCGTTCTGTACTGCTTTCTAACTTTAAGGACATACGAGACCGTATAGCCGTACTAGCTGGCAAAAAACAAGACCCTTACGACACCTACGACTATATTTTTAATGTGTGTGAAACCAACGGTTTCCGTCCCCGTTTTTTCTTTTTGCTGGGCGATGGCTCCCGCTTTGATAAGAATATCTCGGTGGAGGCAGAAAAATACCGGGAGCTGATTAAGAACATAGCTGAACGGGCTGATATAGGTATACACCTGTCTTTCAAATCGCACGTTTCGTCGGCTGTAACTAAAAGAGAAATTGACCGCCTTAAACGAATTACCGGCCAAGCTGTTACCGCCAACCGCTATCACTATTTACGCTTCCTGGTGCCCAATTCTTATTCCATGCTGCTTAAAAACGGCATTACCGAAGATTACTCTATGGGGTACGCCCCTCACCCGGGTTTCAGGGCGGGTATATGCACCCCGCACTATTTCTACAATGTTAAATTAGAAACGGTTACACCTTTAAAAATATACCCTATAACCTTTATGGATGCCAGTTTCTCGCATTACCGGCGATACAACCCCAAACAAAGCCTGGAAAAGATGCGCGTGATTCTGAAGCACGTTAAGGAAGTTGGCGGCACAGCTTATACCCTGTGGCACAACAGTTCCTTTACCGAAGAGGGCGAATGGAAAGGTTGGCGAAAGATATTTGAAACCATATCATCGGAGGCTGCCGAGGCTGTTAAACAAACAGCCGAAGTGGAAAGCTAAACCACCTGCCAACCTATTTTAAAAAAAGACGCTCTAAGTTAGGTGCTCCGTTTGGTTACCACATTTTTTTGAATACCTTTATCAGTCCTAAATAATGAACCCTGCATGAGAAAGTTGTACGCTTTTCTTCTATTGTGCTTAAGCAGCGCTGCTGTATTTGCTCAGGATATCCATTTCTCTCAATACTATGCAGCCCCTATAACACTAAACCCTGCCCTTACAGCTAACATTAACGGCATGTTTCGTGTAGCGGCTAATTACCGTAACCAGTGGTTTACTATTCCTGTTTTAAATTCAGTTGCACCCTACCAAACGTACCAGGTATCGTTTGATATGCCCATTTTACGTGAAAAACTGGGTAATGATGGTTTCGGTTTTGGCGGTGTATTTTATGGCGATAAGGCGGGTGACGGCGCATTAACTACTTACAGTGGTTTAGCTTCAATTGCTTACCACAAGGCTGTTGACCGTTATGGCCGTGGCCGCGTTTCTTTGGGCATACAGGCGGGTGTAGTTAGCAAGCGCGTTAATATCAATAACCTGGTTTTCGAAAGCCAGTTAGACAACTTTGGCTGGAACACTGCCCTTCCTAACGGCGAAACCAATTTTCAGAATAAAGCCATTCTTTACCCTGATGTAAACATCGGTGCCCTGTGGACACATGCTCCTACTGATTTAATACGCTATTACCTGGGCTTTTCAATGAACCACCTGTCACGTCCTAAAGAATCTTTCTTACAGGATGACAGAAACCGCCTGAACTACCGTTTTAATGTTAATGCGGGCGCTGAGTTCTTCCTTAACAGCGACTACTCCTTCAGTATTTCTCCAACCTTCCTGTTCATGTTGCAGTCTAATGCCCAGCAATACAACTTTGGTGTTGGCCTTAATTACTATGTTACTGATGATGTAGCGGTGTTTGGCGGTGGAATGTACCGCGTAAAAGATGCTGCGATACTTAATGCCGGTGTTGAGTTTTATAATACCCGCATAGGCCTAAGCTACGATATTAACCATTCAAGCCTGCGTGCAGCATCAAAAGCGCAAGGTGCATTGGAAATTTCTGCCGTTTACATCTTTAAGAAGGAGCGTCCTTCTTCTATTCAGTACGAAAAATATTGTCCGAACTTCTAACAGAGGAATAAGGAACAACAGAACATATATATAAAGCACTTTGTACGCAAGGTGCTTTTTTTTGCGACAGTGAACATTTTTCGGTTTTTATGTTTTTTGTTTACACAACACAACGAAAGACAGAAAATATACATCTTAACATTTACAATTTTGTTTACGCATACCCCTAAGGCTAAATGAAACACCTTTACGCAAAGCTCTGTTCTCTTGTATTTGCTCTTTTAATTTTAAGCGCTGTTAAGGCACAACCCGGCTGCCCCATAGTAAATGCCGGGCCTGATGTAACCCTGCCTTGTACAACGCCCTGTACCACGTTAAATGCTACGGCCTTTAACGTAGGCTCCTCAAGCACCTATACTGTAGGCCAAATACCATATACTCCCTTTCCGTACACAGGAGGTACTGCCGTACTTGTAAATATTGATGATACCTGGAGCAGCCCCATTCCAATACCATTTAACTTTTGCTTTTTTGGCCAAGCCTATAATCAATTTGTAATTGGCTCAAATGGCCTTATAACCTTTGACGTGGCACAAACACAACCGCCCGCCAACCCCACCAACTATTGCGCCTGGGATATTACAGCATCCGGCAGCTTACCTACCAACCAAATGTATACCAATAGCATAATGGGGCCTTATCATGATATTGACCCTTCTTTGGGAGGTTACATTAATTACCAGGTGATAGGTGGCCCACCGTGCCGCATTTTTGTAATAAGCTTCAGCAACGTACCAATGTTTGACAGTGATAATGTTCTGTCTAACTGTGCTTCCACTAATTCGCAGACGCATCAGATTGTACTTTACGAAACAACCAACGTAATTGAGATTTATATACAGAATAAGGAAGCTTGCACGGACTGGAATGATGGACTTGCTGTTGAAGGCATACAAGATGCTACCGGCACTACAGCGTTTACCGTGCCCGGTAGAAATAATACTGTTTGGGATGCGCAAAACGATGCCTGGCGCTTTACACCAAACGGACCATCAATTGTTACTATAGATTGGTTCAATAACGGCGCCAATGTGGGCACCGGGCCAAGCCTTAATATATGCCCAACAACTTATGGGCTTTACACCGCACAGGCCACTTACACCCCTTGCGCAGGAGGCACACCAATTGTTGTTACTGATGATGTGTTTGTTGGTACGCTAAGCCTTGGAGTGCAAATAGATTCATTTGACAATGTTTGCCCCGGTGCTACAACCGGCGCTGCTTACGCTTCCTTCAATACAACATCAACCGTATTAAACTACGGTTGGAACCCCGGCCCTGCTAACACCACCACCCTTAGTAATGTTGGGCCCGGTACCTACATCTTCTCTGTATCCATTGCGGGATGTACAAGGTCTGATACTGTTACAATAACCAATACTACAGCCCCTAGCGTTACCGTTAACGATTCCACCTTTTTTACCTGCAACCCACCCGGGAATGCGGGCGTTCTTGGAGCTAACCCTTCCGGTGGCAGTGGAACGCCATACGCTTACTCCTGGGCTCCCGGCGGGCAAACAGGGCAGTATGCAACGGGGCTAACTGCAGGCAACTACACGGTCACGGTTACTGATGCCGGAGGCTGTACGGCTTCGGACGCCGGACAGTTAATTTATCAATCCTCCTCGCCTACATTTTCTCCACCCCAAATTACAAACGTCAGTTGCAACGGGGGCAATGACGGGGGCATAGTCGTCTTTCCAACTTCGGGGCAGACTCCATGGAGCTTTGCGTGGTCGCCCGCTCAACCAAATAATGATACAATAACGGGGCTTACACAAGGGGCCTATAGCGTTACTGCTACTGATGCTAACGGTTGCTCGGTTTCGGCAAGCTACAACGTAACACAACCAACAGCGTTATCGCTTGGCGCACCTACCCTTACAGGTGCCACTTGTACTACGGGCGGTTCAATTTCAGTAACTGCCAGCGGCGGAACAGGCACTCTTACCTATGCATGGAGCAATGGCCAATCAGGCAACTCAATTTCAAACCTTGCCGCAGGCGGGTATGATTTAACGGTTACCGATCAAAACCTTTGTACTATTACTGCCACCTATAACATTACAGCGGCACCAAACGTGGTTACCTTTGGCGCGCCGGCCATAACTAATGTTAGCTGCAACGGCGGAAACGATGGCAGCATAACTGTAAACGCCAGCGGCGGTACAGGCACCATAGGCTTTGGGTGGGGCGGCGGACAAACCGGCGCAACAATTAATAGTCTTATTGCAGGAAATTATAATGTAACTGCAACCGATATTAACGGCTGCAGCGCGAGCACTACTTATGTAGTTACAGAACCTACCGCACTGGTAATTGGCGCACCAACCATTGTAGATGCTACATGTACAACCGGTGGTAGTATTACAGTTACTGCCTACGGCGGCACTGGCACATTAAACTACAGCTGGAACAATGGTGCATTTAGCGGTTCTAGCATTACCGGCCTTGCTGCAGGTAATTACGACTTAACTGTAACAGACCAAAACCTCTGCAGCGCTACAGCAAGCTATACTGTGAATGCCGGACCTAATGCTGTAATTATAAGCAACCCTGTTGTTACAGATGTTAGCTGTAATGGTGCAGCAGATGGTTCAATAACTATAACCGTTGGCGGAGGAACAGGAACACTTACCGTTAGCTGGTCGAATGCGGCGGGCAACGTTACCACAATAAGCAGCCTTGCACCAAATACCTACAGCGTAACAGCAACCGATCAATCCGGTTGTTCCACTTCATCATCTTATGTTGTTGCTGAACCGGCGTTGCTGGTTATTGATTCCGTTACCATACAGAATGTAAACTGCAGCAACCCCAACAGCGGAGCACTAACAGCTTATGCAAGCGGCGGTAATACCGGTGGATATACTTATGCGTGGACCCAACAGTCCAATTCTCAAACGTATAGCGGCCAGGCTATTAACGGCCTTGTAGCCGATACTTATACCTTAACTATAACTGATAGCAAGGGATGCTCAGCAACGGGCACCTATACTATTACCCAACCAACAGCATTAACGTTTACACAGGCGCATACTGATGTTAGCTGTTTTGGTGGAAACGACGGCACAGCAACTATTACCATTACCACAGGAACAGCTCCTTATACATTTGATTGGAATGGCGCAGGGCCCACCGCTAATTCAACCATAAGTGGATTAGCTGCGGGTACCGTTAACGTTACCATTACTGATGCCAACTGCAGCGCAACAGCATCAATAATTATTTCTGAACCATCAGCAGTGCAAATAACGCTGGTAAGCCAAACCGATGTAAGCTGCTATAACAGCACCGATGGAGCTATTACCATTTCCGCAAATGGTGGCACGCCGGGCTATACCTACAACTGGAGTAATCTTGCCAGCGGACCTTCTGTAAGCAACCTGGCCCCCGGCCCAATAGACGTTACTGCCGTTGATGCTAATTCATGTCAGGCAACAGCTACCTATACAATCATTGCTCCATCCGCTTTAAATGCAAGCGCCACAGCAACTGATGCATTGTGCTACCAAGCGCCGAACGGCACAGCCACAGTTAGCGCTTCAGGAGGAACTCAACCTTACAACTACCTATGGAGCGACAACCAAACTACACCCGAAGCAATTGGATTAGTAGCCAACTATTATTCTGTAACTGTGCTGGACAACAATAACTGTAGCGCTACAGCCGGTGCAACCGTTAATGAACCTGCTGCAATGAATATCACTTACTCGGCAACAGCTGTGCTTTGCATAGGTGACGAGAACGGAACCCTGACCGTAAGCGTTAACGGCGGAACCGGCCCTTATAATTATTCCGCCACACAGGATATGGTAAATTTTGTGAGCACAACCGATGGCGTTATTAAAGATTTGGCCGCAGGTGATTACACCATCATCATTTCTGATAACAACGGTTGTACGAAAACCATTCCGGCCACTGTGCCTGATGCAACACCTGATGCGTTCCAAACGGTAACCGATTCTACCTCCTGCTATGGCGACCAATATACCGATGGCGAAGCGCATGTTATTGCTACGTCCATTCAAAATGGCCCATACCTGTTCAGTATGGATGGAGGAATACAACAATACAGTGGAGATTTCTATAATTTGTCCGCAGGCAATCATACCATTACAGCCTATAACTTTAATGGCTGCGAAAGCACCATTCCTGTTGTAATACTTCAACCGCTACCTATTATTGTTGATGTTACACCTGATACATTGGTGCTTCCTTTAGGAGAGGGTGGCCAGGTTTCAGTAAGTTACCTTAATGCCGGCAGTGCTGTACATTATAGCTGGGAGCCATCCCTAGGTTTAAGCTGCATTGATTGTCCTAATCCGTTTGTAACCGTTTACCAAAATGGCGACTACTTAGTTACTGTAAGTGAACAGAACGGTACCACTACCTGTTATGGTTCAGCTACGCTACACGTAGATGTATTGCCTGAACAACCGGTGTTTGTGCCTAACAGCTTTACACCTAACGGCGACGGAAACAACGACCTCTTCCTGATATACGGCCAGGATGTTAAAACCATGAATTTGAAAATATTCAACCGTTGGGGCGAGCTGGTGTTTGAAAGCACCAATCAACTGCAGGGTTGGGATGGTACCTACCGTGGCCAGTTGCAAAACGATGCGGTATTTACGTACGATGTAATGGTAACCTTCCTGAACAATAAGAAGGTAGAGAAGAAAGGTACGGTAACCTTACTGCGTTAAAACTACTGTGGCTTTAAGCCGGGGAATTTCATTTTAAGGCCCTCAAGTGCGTCAACAACTGTTTTGGCAACAATATATTCCTTGTACCAGTTTTGATCGGCAGGTACAATGGTCCACGGAGCGCTTGAAGAGCAATTTTGAAACACATCCTCGTAGGCCTTCATGTAGTCATTCCAATACTCACGTTCCTTAAGGTCTTCCTCGTTGTACTTCCACATTTTCGTCTTATCGCTCATGCGCTCCTGCAAACGCTCCAGTTGCTTTTCTTTAGAGATGTGTAGGTAGAATTTAAGAACAATAGTGTTGTTCTCCGTTAAAAGCTTTTCAAAATTATTGATGTGGTTAAAGCGCTGCTTAACCGTTTTTTCATCAATCCATTCGTGTACGCGCTGTATCAGTACATCCTCATAATGCGAACGGTTAAACACATGTATCATACCCTTTTCCGGCACCTGCGAATGCACCCGCCATAAAAAATCATGCTTCATTTCAAGTTCCGTTGGTTTCTTGAAAGGTATTACCCGGCAGCCCATAGGGTTAACGGCATCAAATACATGCTTCAAAACCCCGTCCTTGCCGGAGGCATCCATTCCCTGCAGAACTACCAATAAGGCGTGCTTACCCTCCGCATACATTAAATTCTGCAAGTCCTCAATTTTCAGCTTGAGCTTGATTGTTTCATCCTTGGTTTCTTCTTTGCTCCACTTTTTCGGGGCACGGGTATCAATATCCTTTAAACGCACAATTGCCATAAACAAAATTTTACCCTAAAGTAAGGTCTTTATACATAACGGCTACTTAAGCAAATACAATATGAAAACAGAATTATCTTTCATTTTTTTTTGAAAGTTCAGAAAACGCCATACCTTTGTTATAGAAAGCCGCTATGAAACTGGAAGAAGCCAAACAAAAATTTGTAGAAGCCTGGGGTACACTTGGCACCAACTGGGGTATTAACCGCACTATGGCGCAAATACACGCCTTGTTATTGGTTAGTGAAGAAGCGCTTACTACCGATGAAATAATGGAAAAACTGGACATAAGTCGTGGCAATGCTAATATGAACCTGCGCGCACTTATTGATTGGGGCCTGGCAGAGCGCAAAATTAAGTTAGGCGAAAGGGCAGAATACTTTACCGGTGAAAAAGATATATGGAAAGTGGCTGTTCGCATCATCAGAGAAAGGAGAAGAAGAGAAATAGACCCTTTACGTTCTACCCTGCGCGATTTGAGAATGATAGATGATAAAGAACAAAAAAGGGATGAATACAAAGCCTTTATAAAGTTAATGGACGATATAGATGGCTTTGCCGCAAGTGCAGATCGGATAACCGATAAAATGGTAATGAGCGACCAAAGTTGGTTTTACGGAAGCCTGATGAAGATGATAATGAAATAAACAACCAACCCCGCCCCAAAAGCGGGGTATTAAAAGCACTCAATCTTTCATTTTTTTCTGAAACTATAAATAGTTGTAAAATGAAAACCCTTCATAATAAAGTAATCATCTACGACGACAGTTGCCCTTTATGCCAGGTTTACACAAAAGCCTTTATAAAAGTTCAGGTTCTTAATACTAACGGACGCATTTCCTTTCAACAGGCTGATGCTGCATTACTTTCAAAACTCAATTTAAACCGCGCACGCCACGAGATACCTTTGGTAGATACCCAAACCGGAGAAATACTATATGGGCTTGACAGCCTTACGCTAATTGTGGCTAACATTCTTCCTTTCACTAAAAGCTTTATTACCAAAACCTGGTTTAAAACCCTGTTACGCCCACTATACAAATTCATTTCCTATAACAGGGGGGTTATAGTAAATGCTAAACAACCGGCACAGGGTTTCAGTTGTTCGCCCGATTTCAGTGCCGGCTGGCGGCTGGCTCTTATTGCCTTAGGTATGTTCTACACGGCCGCCTGCATTTTCGCCTTTGCGCACTACACGCGGGTTGCTGATGTTTTTACCTTATACATCTGGGTTTTCGGTTATTTCCTGTTATTACAGGCGGCCAATTTAATTGGTCACAAAACCGTTGTACAGCGCTTAAACTATACAGCACACCTGGCTATGCTGGGTTTGTTTGAAGGAACTACGTTTATACTAATTGCCTTAATAGCTGCCAAATTAGAAATGCCCGGGCTGATGTTTGCGGGACAAGGGGCAGGACGCTTGCTTGCTTTTGACTTTCACCACAAACGGGTGCTTAACAACGGCTTTTCAAAACTGACCGACTACGCCTTTGCCACAGGCGCCGTTATTATGATTTGCTACCTGGCGTACATTTTAAAATAGCGTTTATGAAAAAGAAGATAGTTATAGCAGGAGGAACTGGCTTTTTAGCACAGTGCATTTACAGAAACATGCCTGACGAGGATATTGAGTTCGTTGCTTTAACCCGTGAACCGGAGAGTGCATTTGTGCCGGATAGCCGGATAACATTTGTAGAGTGGGATGGCTGCACAATAGGAGATTGGCAAAAGCAACTGGAAGGTGCAGAAGCGGTAATAAACATGGCTGGCTATTCTGTTAACTGCCGTTACACCACAGAGAACAAAAAAAGAATTATTCAATCCAGAGTGGATAGCACCAATGCCATTGGTATAGCCATTAACCGTTGCGAAGTAGCACCCAGGGTTTGGATAAATGCCGGCTCAGCAGCTATATATGGTAATAGGGGTGCTGAAGTTCTAACTGAAGAAAGCGCACCTGGCGAAGGCTTTTCTACATACGTGTGCAAACAGTGGGAAGAAACCTTTTATGACATTATTACGCCACTTACGCGCAAGGTGTTTCTACGCATTGGCTTTGTGTTAGGGCGCGATGGCGGAGCGCTTAAACCAATACACGCCTTAGCCACCTTTGGCTTGGGCGGCAAACAGGGAGGCGGCCAGCAATACATAAGCTGGATACACGAGCGAGATTTTAGCGGTATAGTAGAACATGCAATTAACAATAATGCCATTGAAGGAACGTATAACTGCACAGCGCCCACGCCACTTACTAATGCCGAATTTATGGCAACAGTTAAGGATGTAGAGCAAAACAAAATTGCCATACCCTGCCCGGATTGGTTGCTTAGAGCGGGGGCTGTTCCTATCCGCACTGAGCCGGAACTGATACTTAATGGCAGGCGCGTAGTGCCTGAGCGCTTATTAAAGGCCGGGTATTCTTTTCAGTATACGGAATTATGGCTTGCCCTACAGGAGTTATTTGGCCACACCGCTATTAGAGGAGCTGTAACCGATCAAAAAATTAAAAAAGCCAAATCCACCATAGCGTGGTGGATTGTGTTCGGCCTGGTGATCTGCTTCTCACCCCTGCTGGCATTTTTGGGAGAATATGGTTCTACTCTGTTTCTAATTTTGCCAACCAGCGTTGGCTTTACCTGGGCCATGCTTAAAAGCAGGAACAAGCTACAAAGCTTCGGGAAGCTAATTTCTTCAACCGCACTTATAGGCGTAATGCTTTGCTTCCTGTTCATTTTAGCCGGAGCAGAAGGGCTAATATGCGTAGCAATGGCACTACCTATAATAGTGCCGTTAATGGCAATAGGTGCTGTGTTCGCTTATTTCGTGCAAAGCAAGGTTTGGGCAAGAATTTATGCTCCAATGCTTGTGTTGTTAATTAATCCAATCGGGATTCTCTATGATTTAAAGCTGCAGGATTTTGAAAGCAGTAAAATTACAACTGAAATAACCGTACATGCTTCAGATAAACAAGTATGGCATCAATTGGAAAACCCATTTGGATTCGGCGCTACGAACTACTTTTTCCTGAAACGTGGTGTATCGTACCCAACAGCCATGAAACTGGAAAAGAAAGACAACTGTAATTTTTTAGCCTGTAATTATTCCAATGGCAACTTAACCGCTACGGTTGATAGCCTGGAGAAAAACCGGCTTTTACACTTCCGGTTTAAAGAGGCACCCATCTCCATGAGCGAAACATCTATTTACCCCAACATTGAGCCGGAACATATCCGCAGCAAATTCTTTATAGATTACGGTGAGTTTAGGATTATACCCATAAACGATACCACCTGCAAGGTATTGGCAACTACTGCTTACAAATATAAAGTAGGGCCTACCTGGTACTGGCGCTTATGGTCGGACAGGTTAGTGAATCAAATTCACGAACACGTATTAGAAAAACTTAAAGTAAAAACAGAACTAAGTGCCAACGCTGCTTCGCGCTAATTACGATGCCAACTTTGTACGCAGGCTATTTGATGAGTTTGCCCCTGCTTACCACTTAACCGGTCGGCTCTCCTTCGGCTTAGATAACTACGTCCGCCGAAAAGGGATCAGGCTGGTTTCAAGCAAAGCGATTAACTATTGCGATATGATGAGCGGTTCCGGTCAAAACTGGAAACTTATACAAAAGCATAGCCCCGGTGCTTTAATAACTGCCGTTGATTTCTCGAAGGGGATGAACCAAATGGCACAGCCGGATAGTAGGGTAACTATTCTACAGCAATGCGCCACCGCTACCAGTCTTGCTTCAAACAGTATGGATGCTGTAGTTTGCACCTTTGGAGTAAAGACATTAAACCATTCCCAGCAAACAGATTTTTGCAAAGAAATTCTTCGCATTCTTAAACCCGGTGGCGAATTTGTTATTCTTGAATTCAGCAAGCCTGCGCCCTTTCCCTTTGGCATCTTCTATTGGCTGTACTTCCGTGTTCTTTCACCAATACTATTATTGCTGGCCGGTAAAAAGTTGAAACATCATTATTTATTACAACCGTATGTTGAAGAATTTGGTAACATCAGCTACGTACAAAATGGGCTTAAGCCCGGCTGCAGCAAATTAATTCCACTTACTTATTTGTTTGGAATGGTTACGGGAATAAAAGGAGTTAAGTAATTTTAGGGGGTGAATCCTTTTCTGCTTTCTGCACTGGTTATCATAGGCTACATGAGCCTGATGTTTGTTGTTGCCCTGCTTAAAAAGGATAACAGCATTGCTGACATAGGCTGGGGGCTTGGTTTTATACTTATAGCATGGCTAACCTATGGCCTTTACAGCGAGCACCGTCTGCATCAAAAACTGGTTACCTTTCTTACCACCGTATGGGGCGTACGCCTTGCTTGTTATTTATTAATCCGCAACTGGGGCAAACCGGAAGATTTCCGATACGCCCAATGGCGTAAGGAGTGGGGTACCACCTTTGTGTGGCGCTCCTTCCTGCAGGTGTTTATGTTGCAGGGGCTTATTATGCTGATAAATGCATTGCCCATAATTGTAGTAAACAGCTACTCTTCCATTAATAAAAGCTATACCTGGCTATATCCTATAGGCACCATTATCGGCTTGTTCGGTTTCTACTTTGAAGCCGTTAGCGATTACCAGATGTTTATGTACAAACAAAACCCGCATCACATTGGTGTTATGAAAACCGGGCTTTGGAAATACAGCCGGCACCCGAATTATTTTGGTGAAGCATTGCAGTGGTGGGCTATGTTTATGTTATCCATACCATCAGGCTATTGGTACATTTCTATTTGGGCCCCTTTAACTATTACTTTTCTTTTATTACGCGTATCGGGCGTAACCTTACTGGAGAAAAAATACGAAGGTAATACCAACTACGACCGCTATAAGCGAAACACCAGCGCTTTCATTCCCTGGTTTCCAAAACAGGATTAATAGCCGTTCTGCCCCAGATAAAAGATAGCAGCCCCCCGCTTATTAAATGCCACACACCCCAACAGGCGGCAATAAGCGCCATGCCGCCAAGTCCATTAAAAAAACTGAAAATAAGTATCAGTCCCAGCCCGGAATTCTGCACGCCCGTTTCAAAGGTAATCGTACGGCAATCCACCTCCGGCAGTTTCAATGTTTTAGCAAACAGATAGCCCGCACTAAGCGCCACGGCATTATGAACAACTACTAAGGGTAAAATAATACCGGCGGTTGCCACAAACACCGAAAAGTTACTGGCAAAAGCAGCTACCAGAAAAAAAGCGAAAGCCAATAAGGCAAACTTCTTCATCCACTTATGCAGGGGCTGCGCTATACCAACTTTATACGTAGTGAGTAAAACACCTGCTACAATGGGCAGTATAACAACAATACCCACCGTTTGTAAAACCTCAGCAAAATCCAAATGTATTTTATGCAACAGGGCGTTGGTATCAGCATTAAGGCTGCCGTAAAATGAAAAGTTAAGCGGTGTAAGTATTATGGCAAGAAAATGAGAAACGCTGGTGAGCCCAACGGCTAACGCTGTATTGCCCTTGGCCATATGGGTAAACATATTGCTCATATTACCACCCGGGCATGCGCCCACCAGTATCATGCCTAGCGCAATACTTGGGGATGGTTTTAAAACTATAACCAGGGTGTAGGTAAGAAGAGGCAACAATATAAAATGCGCCACCAGGCCAGCCAGAGCACTTTTTTTATTCCGCCATAAATTCAGGAAATCCTCCTTCCGCAAATCCAGCGCTATACCAAACATTACCAGTGCAAGAATAATATTCAACAGCAGCAGGCCCTGGCGGTTAAAGTTTATATGTAGCTCATCAATAGCGGGCATTACCTAAAGAAAGAAATTTTAGAATTAAAATTCACTACGCAAATACATTGCGTAGCGCGGGTGTTGCTTTGCTTACATAACAACAAGGGTTATGAAAAAACAATTTGACATACGCTGCGCAGAAGTTTTTATAAACGAGGTGGTTTTTTACAGCCGCACCCAGGTCTCCCTATTTGGCTTCATTTATAAGCAGGACACATTCCACGAAACCGAATTCAGAATAGGCAGGCAGGCCCTGCAAAACCTTTTGAGCCAAAACGGCCAATTAGGTGTGGAATTATTGTGGACAATTGAAAGACTTTTTACATATCCGCACGCTATGCCTGCGCGTATAAATATTGTAGACGCCTACGGCACTACGCAAGCGCTTAAGGCATCTGCCATTCATATTGACCTGCCCTGGTATGAAAATGAACAGGGCGAACTGAAGCCTTCCCCCACCTACAGTTTACTGTTCATTGAAGAAGTGCTGGCCCCGGAAGAAAGGGGGTCAACCTTCTCAAAAATTCTTAAAACCGTTCGTAACGCTTAAGCGCAGAGAAAACCATTCGTCAAACAATTATTAAAACGATAGCAATGAAAACTTTAAAATATAACAGAATAAAAGGCCCAAAACTTACCGTAGCTGATTACCTGCAGACCCTAAACAACGATGAGTTACAGGGCATTTACAACTCTTCATTTTTCTACGATTTGAAGTTACCTGACTTTATGCGCAAAATACAAGACGAACTACAAAGGAGAAATATCACCACCTTACCGGCTTTGTTTTAAAGCCAACCGCTTGTCATGGTTATCCCGCTCCACTGTTTGGACGGGATTTTTTGTTTTCCTTCGTGCCCAATGCCTCAACAAAGCCGTTGGCCCCTATTATTATTTTTCTCTCTCCTTTTCATCAACCTGCTGTACATATGGCAGCAACCATTCTTTCTCACTTCCGACGGGCCAACCCATCTTTACAACTCAAAAATTCTATTAGACCTTTTTAAAGGCGAGCACAAAGACTTCTACCTATCGCATTACGACCTTCAATTGCACGCTGACCCCAATTGGTTCACGCATTTTATGTTAGCCGCCTTGCAATTATTTTTCTCGGCGCACATCGCTGAAAAAATTTTGCTGTCTGCTTGCGTTTTGCTTCTTCCGCTATCGTTTTTTTATATTACTAAATTGTTCCATGTGGAACAATTCCACATTGGCGTTTTTATCTTTCCGTTCGTATTTCATTTTCTGTTTTACTACGGCTTTTTCAACTACTGCTTTGCCATATCGTTTGCTCTGCTTTTTGTAGCCCTTTGGTATAAGCTTTCCGAAAAAACATTACTAACACAACTCATCTTCTTATTACCTTTTGGCCTATTGGTTTACGCAACACATATAATAGGTTGGTTAATCATCGCCGCTATCCTTCTGGGCTCTTTTCTAGTTAACCTAACCTATAACCTAAAAACATTCCGGCAGCATTGGTTTGCGGTAAGTCTTTCCGCGCTTGGTCCAATTGTACTATCCCTCTACTTTGCCTTCGGCCATAGTGCAGACGCACAACACTATCCTCGAAGCTTCGCCGAATTATGGCAAGCCATTTCAACGCTCGCTGTATTGAACATGTTCAGCACTACCGAGAACTGGGTAAGCATGGGGTTAGTAGGCCTATTGCTCCTTCTGGCTATAACTGTAGTTTTTATTCGTCTTCGGTCCGGTATAGAATTTCTACCGCAGGATGGGTTTCTGGTAGCCGCCATTATTCTCCTGCTGCTTTACTTTCTGCAGCCGGCTTTTATCTCTATGGGTGGTTTTTGGATTGGCCGCTTTTCGTGGCTACCATGGCTAATGCTCATTTGCTGGCTGGGCACACAAACGTACTCCAAAACATTATCGTTAGTAATAAGTAGCATCATTGCCTTTTTAGTGTTAGCCCAATGGTATACTCGTTATCCGTACCAGCAAAAAATATCTGCTGCTGAAGAGGACTATCTATCCGCAGCTGACAAAATTCCGGCAGGCTCGGTTATTCTACCGCTTAGTTTCTGCCACGGCGGTTTAGATGAAAAGCTTCAGCCTATCACAACTGATAAAGCTTTATTCCTGCACTCCTTCGATTATTGCGGCACCACTAAACCTATTATTAACCTTGCCAACTTTGAAGCCACCACAAGTTGGTTTCCCCTGCAGTGGAAACAACAATGCAGTCCGTTTAAAACCATTGGCAGAAACAACAATATTGAAGGTATGCCACCCGATGTATTATTAACCGCCATGGAAGGCGCACCATGCAATACAAAAATTGATTACGTTATAACCTGGTGCATGGATCAGAACTTTACGGGATACAACCAGTGGCAGATTTTAAATCAGCAATTGCTAAACGGTTACGACCTGATTTACACCTCCCCCTCTAACCGAACAAAGCTTTGGAAAAATAAATTCAGTACGCACTGATTAAAGCCTCAGCTTCCTGATTTTTGGTGCCTTCCAAAAAGTAATCAGCACAACTATTAAAGTCATACAGCCGCCAAAAATTACCGATGGAACTGTATTTAAAAGTTTAGCAGCTACCCCGCTTTCAAAGGCACCAATTTCATTAGAGGAGGAAATGAATATTTGATTTACAGAGCTGACCCTGCCGCGCATATGGTCCGGTGTCATAGTTTGTAAAATCGTTTGGCGTATAACTACACTAATGTTATCGAAGGCGCCAGTTAAAAACAACATAGCAAACGATAGATAGATATTTTTTGAAAGCGCAAAAGCAATGGTGGCCAAGCCAAAGCCGGTAACGGCAATAAACAAATTACGGCCCGCTTTAAACGTTGGCGGGTTATAGGCCAAATAAAAACCCATTACCACCGAACCCAAAAATGGTGCAGCGCGCAAAATGCCTAAACCGAAAGCATCAGTGTGCAAAATGTCTTTTGCAAATACCGGTAGCAAGGCAACAGCGCCACCAAACAATACGGCAAATAAATCCAACGATATAGCCGCTAACATTTCCTGTTTGCTGAACACAAACCGCAGGCCCATAGTTAAAGACTCATACAAACTTTCCTCTTTTTCCTTCGGTGGTGTTTCTTTTATAGGCACAAGCAAAAACAAAAAGAAAGAAAATATCATTAAGCTTATTGCAAAAATGAAAGAGACTTCTGTATTGGTTGCTCCGTAAATTAAGCCACCCAAAGCCGGGCCAAGCACGGCAGCTGTTTGCCAGGTGTTGCTACCCCAGGTTGCGCCATTGGCATATAGTTCCCTTGGTAGTAGTTGCGGAAAAATACTTTGGTAGGACGGCGCCATAAAACCGCGGGCAATACCGCTAAGGCCAATAACCAGGTAAATTGGCCATACACCATACTGATGAATAAGCGGAGCATCGTTAGATAACAAATAACCCACTGCGGCAAAGCACAGTGTTATGGCAATTATTGTTCGCCGGGCAATACGGTACCGGTTAAACTTATCTGCAGCATGGCCACCATATAGTGAGGTAACTATAAAAGGGAGGGCCTCGCTTAAACCCAAAAGGCCTAATACCAGTTTATCATTCGTTAACTCGTACAGCTTCCAGCCCAAAATGGTTTCTGCCATTTGCACAGCAAACGTTAACATGAAACGCGATAACTGAAAATTCCGGAAAGCCGAAATTTTTAAAGCAGCATAAGCATCTATCCTGTTATCAGCCATTATTCTTATTCTTCATTACCTGCCTTTGGCGTAAAGCCTCAAACAACAAAATACCTGCGCTAACGCTTACATTCAACGAATCTATTTTACCCAACATGGGTATCTTAATCTTTTTATCGGCATTAAAAATCCAGTCATCACTCAAACCCGTTGCCTCGGTTCCCACTGCAATACAAGTGCCTTTAGTAAAATCCTGTTCGTAGTGAAATTTCTCCGCTCCTAACTCCGCCGCGTAAATGGTAATGTTCTTCTCTTTTAAAAAGCTGATAGCCTCGCGGCTTTCACAAACTGCAAGCTGATTGGTAAACACAGTGCCTATGCTTGAACGCACAACGTTAGGATTGTAGATGTCGGTTTTGGCATCTGTAATAATTACGGCATCAACTGCAGAGGCATCGGCAGTACGAAGCATTGCCCCAAGGTTGCCCGGTTTCTCTACACTTTCAATCACCAGCACCAACGCATCTTCCTTCAACTGTAAATTATTCAACGAAAGTGCTTTTGGGCGAACGGTTGCTATAACCCCTTCCGTAGTTTCTCTATACGCTATTTCCTCATAAACCCGACGGGTAATCAGAAACACATTTTTTTCCGGCAGCTCAATAGAAAGTTCTACAATCTTATCGCGCTCTTCAGGCTTCAAAATTTCCTGGCAAATAAACAGCTGATGAATTTCGTAACCGGCATTATAAGCTAAAACCGTTTCGCGTAAACCTTCAATTAAAATAAGATTTTGGGCCTTGCGCTCCGAAAACTTATCCAGCTTTTTAAGGTTCTTAATTTTAGGATTTTGTGTACTGCTGATTGTTTCGCGCATAAGGTAATGCCCGCAAATTTATGAGTAATTGTTATTTTGCACGGTAATAAAATGAGCGCACTTACTATAGATTTTTACCACTACAATGCAGACGAGTGTTTGTATTTGGAAAACCCGCCTTTATCGCAGTGCGCCTCTTTTGACAGAGCCAACCATGTTAACTGGTTAAATATCCATGGCGTAAAAAACCATGCTGACCTACAGGAAGCGGCAGATATATTTAAGATACACCCCCTGGTTATTGAGGATATTGTACACACTGAACAGCGCGCAAAAATTGAAGATTATGGCGACTTCTACTTTGTAGTGTTGCGTATGTTTGCCTTACGCGACCACAAAATAGAGGACCAGCAGGTAAGTTTTATTGTAAAAGATAACCTGTTACTTACTTTTCGCGAAAGCGACTTTGGCATATTCAAAAAGCAACTGGGTGATAAATTAGTTAATGGCGGCAGCATAAGGAAAATGGGAGAAGATTTCCTGCTTTATAAACTGCTTGATTTAATAATTGACAACTACTACTTTGTTATTGAACACATAGGTACCCGCATTGAAAAGCTGGATACAGAAATACTACATAGCCCCACTGATTTACACATAGTGCAGTTACAGCACTTGCGTAGTGAATTACTTTATTTGAGAAAATATATTTGGCCGGTTAGGGAACTGATAAATGTGTTGCAACGCAACGAGATTGAATATTTTAATGCCGATAATAAATACTACTTGCGCGATATGCACGATCACATGCAGCGCAACGTTGAAGAACTGGATTTTCAGCGCGAGCAGTTAAGTTCTTTAATGGACTTTTACTACCAGCTGCAAACGCATAAAATGAATAATGTGATGAAGACATTAACAATAGTGTCCTTCATTTTTCTGCCACTAACGTTTGTAGCCAGCTTGTACGGAATGAACTTTACGGTTATTCCCCGGGCTGATGACCCTCGTGGTTTTTGGGAACTGCTAATAGGCATGGGTGTATTAGCCGCTATATTGGTTATTTATGCCTTCAGCCGTAAATGGCTTTCTACCAAAGATTTTCTAAAAGAGAAGCTATGAAAATCGGCCTCTTCTTTGGATCCTTCAATCCCGTTCATAACGGCCACCTTATTATTGCCAACTACATTTGCCAAACCACCGATTTAGATAAAGTATGGTTAGTGGTATCTCCACAAAATCCCTTGAAAACAAAGGATACTTTATTGAATGAACATCAGCGCTTGCACCTTATAAACCTAGCCCTTGAAAATAATGACCACTTACGGGCAAGTGATATTGAGTTTAAGTTGCCCCGCCCATCATACACTATTGATACCTTAACCTACCTAAAAGAGAAATACCCTCAACACCAGTTTTGTTTGATAATGGGCAGCGATAATATTGAAGGACTACACAAATGGAAAAATTACGAGCAGCTTTTGGCTAACTACGAATTTTACATTTATAAGAGACGCGGCACCGAAGCAAAACCCTACCCTCAAAATCCAAACCTTCATTACCTGGAGTTTCCTTATCTGGACATTTCCGCCACGTTTATCCGCGAAAACATAAAAAAGGGTATAGACATGCAGTATTTTATGCCTGAAAAGGTATGGAACGAAATTGTTGCTGCAGGTTATTACCGCAATTAAGGGTTGCCAACCTAAGTGTGTGAATTAGTGTGGATAATGGTGGAAATCATGCGCGCAATTTCTGTTTGCAGAATTCAAACATTAAACATCTGATTTTAATAGGCAGCTTAACGTTCATAAAGGTGGTTTAATCCACAGCTTTGTACACACTATGTGGATTAGAAGATATGCTCACTGCACTGCTAACATTGCTTTCCACACACTGTTTATAAACCCCACAAATGCAGCAGGTACAAGGTTTCTGTACGTACATACCCTGTTAAAAGCTGTTTGTACAGCCTTGGTACCTTAAAAAGCAATAGCCTGCGAATGTTTGTTGTGTACGTTTAAACACACTTAATAATAAGGTGTTTTAATTTTTAAAATCTTACTTATTAATTAATACAGGCTGTTGGTTGTTCATTTCTGTTTTTTTTGATGCCCAAACCCTTAAGAAGGAACCGAAAAACACCTAAAAAAAATTTTCGCCGCTACGCGGCAGTAAAAAGGTACCGGCTGCCGGGCGGCCCGCTGATTTAAAGTAGAGAATGGCGTTTTTTTCAAAAATGACCGCTTCGCGGTAAGGAAGAAATTTGCGGCGCGGGTTCTACCGGATACACTTCAATAATTACATTTGGGCAATACTTACCATGGACAAACTGAAAATTTTTTCTTACAACGTAAATGGCATACGGGCTGCGGAAACTAAGGGCCTTTCAAGCTGGCTAAAAGAAGTAAACGCCGATGTAGTATGCATACAGGAGATAAAAGTAGACCGCGAAGCATTTAACCCCAAACCATTTGAGGACCTGGGATACCATTGCTATATTTTTCCGGCGCAGAAAAAGGGATACAGCGGTGTTGCTGTATTTACTAAAATAAAGCCCGACAATGTGGTGGAAGGCTGTGGCATAAAAGAATATGATGATGAAGGGCGGGCCTTGCGGGTGGACATTGGTGACCTGAGCATAATGAGCGCCTACTTCCCCAGTGGCACAACAGGTGATATAAGACAGGCGGTTAAAATGAGGTTCCTGAGCGACTTTTTTGCTTATGTAAAGGAGCTTGAAAAAACGCGGAGCAAGTTGATTATAGCCGGCGACTACAACATATGCCACAGGCCTATTGACATACACGACCCTGTACGCAATAAGGATACTTCAGGCTTTAAACCGGAAGAGCGTGCGTGGATGGAGCAGTATTTTGATGCGGGGTTTATTGATACGTTCAGGCATTTTAATAAAGAGCCACACAACTATACCTGGTGGAGCTTACGCTCAGGAGCAAGGGGAAATAATAAAGGGTGGCGTATTGACTACATATCGGCAACAAAAAACCTGGAGAGCCGGCTGTTGGAAGCCGGTATTATGCCCGATGTAAAGCACAGCGACCATTGCCCAAGCTACTGTGTAGTGAAAATGTAATTATGGCCGAAAAAAACCGCTACACCTTTATAATAGCACTGGGCACCGCCCTGGTATCTATGGCATTGTTTTTTGCAGGAGTTTATAAGGGTTGGTTTGGTCCGGCAACGGGTGTAGGCGATGTATTTTGCGAAGCCGCGCGACCGGGTTTAATAAAACAGCCCGCCAATACCTGGAGCAATTTAGGGTTTGTTTTTGCCGGCTTATTGGTAGGGTGGCAATTAACAAGCGGCACATTTACTAAAAATGCAAACAGCTTAACACGCACCAATTTTTTCGGAGCCTTTTTCGCGAGCCTGATTGTATTGCTGGGGCCGGGCTCTATGGCTATGCATGCTACTACTGCAGAAATAGGGGGCTTCTTCGATATGCTATCCATGTACCTGGTAGCTTCTTTTACAACAGCGTATTCCATGCAACGGTTTTTTAAATGGAAACCTTTACAGTTTTCACTCACGTTTTTCATTGTATTGTCCATTTGCTTATGGGCCGATGGTAAACCCTACCACATTGTATTCGATTACTTCGGCAATGCCATTTTTGCTTTGTTCATTTCCATAACGGTATTGTTTGAACTGTTGAACACTTACGTGCGCAAAATGGACCACCAAAAACTATGGGGCGTGGTTTCATTGGGCTCGCTGTTACTTGCGTTGGGCATCTGGAATGTTTCGCAAACCGGCCAGCGTTTTTGCGACCCCCAAAGCTTAATACAAGGGCATGCTATATGGCACCTGTTAGATGCCATGGCGGTGTATGGCTTGTTTCGTTTTTATGTAAGCGAACACAGGCATACCTAAAGGAAATATCTATCTTGCAAAAGCACTAAAATCTAACTTATGATAACACCGGGTCACGCCTATGAAGCTTCAGGCAAATTTGATTTACCCAAAGTAATTATTTACACGCTTATTGGCTCTGCTTTTTCTATTGGCCTGGGTCTTTTGTACGGGCTTATTACTGAAATTGACCCGCTTATTTATTTAAACCTGCTGGTACTGCTTGGTACCGCCGCCCTGCTGGCAGGTATAACTGTTTTAGTGCGCCAGGGCAGCCATAGCCGCAACACGGGGGTTAACCTGTTGGTGTGTTTTATACTTTGTTTTACCGCGTGGTATGCACAATGGGTTTATTATTTTAATATGCAATATGAGGATGGTATTCTGTCATCACTTGCGCAACCGGGACATGTTTTGCGCTTTGCTTTTGATTATGCTGATGGACGCACAATTTCAATAGGCCGCTTTGGAAGCAGTGGATTACCCTTATCAGGCGGAGCACTACAAATTATCTACCTAATAGAGTTTTGTGTTTTTATGATGCCCATATATTTTGCATATAAGGTTAAAGACTTTTACTGCGAGGCTTGCTCGGTTTTCTATTCCGAGCTTGTGGGGTATGTTGATAGCAACGAAGAGTTTGGAAGGTGTGTAAGCATGGCCTCGGGTGGTGATTATCGCTTTTTTGAAAAAGTAAAAATAAAGAAGGGCCTTGAGGCCCTTGAAACGGACCCGGCGCAAAAGCAAACAGTGTATAAATTAGATTATCGGTTTTGCCCCAAATGCGGCCTTAATAGCGTATTAGAAATTTCATCGGCCACTTTACAATATGATGATAAAGGCAAACGGGAATTGAAAGATGAGAATGTATTGGTTGAAGATACTTATGTAGAAGAAAGGACGGCAAAGATTATTAACACGGGTTTTATCAGCCCATCTGCAGCAGAAGTATTAACCGAACTTACAAACAAATAGAAGACGGTGGTGTTGAATTACAGGCCCTTGGAAATACAGGGAACAAAATTTGCAGGCCGGCTGTTGTAGGTTTGGCCCCATTTAAAATATTCTATTTTTACCCGCGTCAACAATAATCAGTAAACAGAAGAAGTATGCTTACAAGAATGGAAGAACCTGAAAAACCCGGTAAACCGGATGAACTTATAGAGAAATTTGCCGGAGGAATGAAATTCGATAATAAATTCCTTGAGCAAAGAAGAGTGTTTTTATGGGGGCCGGTTTTTGATGAATCGGCGGAAAGAGTAGTGAACAGGCTACTGTTTTTAGAAGCCAACGAACCCGGAAAGGATATTTATTTCTATATAAATAGCCCCGGCGGAGTAGTAACCTCGGGCATGGTGATTTATGATACCATGAAAATGATTTCCTCGCCGGTGCATACTATTTGCATGGGTTTGGCCGCTTCAATGGGCTCCATTCTATTGAGTGGCGGCACTAAAGGCAAGCGCCTTATCTGGCCTCATGGCCGGGTAATGATACATCAGCCCTCTTTAGGCGGTATGTATGGCCAGGCAACGGATATTGAAATTACCGCACAGGAAATTCAAAAAACGAAGGAAATAAGCGCGCGTATTTTAGCTGAAAACTGCGGGCAGCCCTTTGAAAAAGTTATGAAAGACTTTGACCGGGACTTTTGGATGAGCGCACAGGAAGCGGTTAATTACGGCATAGTGGATGGCGTTGCCGATAAACTTTTGTAAGCGTATTACTATATGACCCGCCACGATACCAACGTTGAAATAGCCCGCTACCAGGCAGAAATTACCAGCCGTTTGGGTTTAGATCAGCAGAATCTGGTTTTCAATTACAAGCAGAAAAACGAAACCGTTCGTTTAGACCTTGTAACGGTTAACCCCAAGCACGAGCAGTCTTTTCTTTTTCATACCACTACAGGAACCGACAAAACGGATGCGCTGAAAAAGATGCTGGAGTACATTGACCGGCATTACCACAACGAAAGCAGCATGACCATACAGTGGATTAAGATAGGCGACAACCTGTTGCACACCTCTTATTTCCGCGCACAGAATATGTACGAAGCCCTTGATAAATTTTATTACGGCCGCGATATGAGCCAGTATAAAATATTCAGCATTGTACTTAATCCGGTAAGTTAAGCCCTGGCACAATCCCCGGCATTTTCATAAATGTGAACGCAGATTGATTAATTCGCCTCGTGGATTAGGGAATAAATTGTATTTTCAGCCCCGCAAAAAAAATCAGCGCTATGAAGAAAATTTATTCTCTACTAGTGGCGACCGCGTTGTTGTTTTCAACGCAATCGTCATTTTCTCAGTGCTACCCAGCAGGAACGCAACCGGTTTTCGGTACCGTTTCTATTGCCTCGGGTACCACTTCATTTACTAACGTACCAACGGGCGATGTTATTCAAATTAACTGCCCTGCTGCAAACACCCAGTACTTAATTGACCTGTGCGGTACCAACCCCGGCACTAATGTGCCTTCAGGTACTAACGATGGTTACATCACCATTTTAGACGGTAACTCAGCTACCGCTTTAGACTTAGCTAATTTTGATGACGGATGTACTAACATGGCGGGTGCAGGTTACGGCCCTCCGGTAGGTACATGGACAGCTCCGGCTGCCGGCACTTACTTTATTTATTTAACAGAGTATGACGCAACAGGCGCTGACCCTTGCACTGCCGATGGTGTTAACTCTAACTACGACTTCTCGATAACAGTTACCAGCCCTCCTTCAAACGACCTGGCAATTGACTCTGCTTACTATCCTAACACATATTCATCTATTTCATTTCAGCAGTTAACTTCTCCGTTTTCTGTTGGCGCCCGTGTTAAAAACCAGGGTAGCGTAAACGCAACCAACGTAACAGTTAGTGTTCGTGTTAGAGATATGGTTTCGAATACCGTAGTGAATACCCAAACTATAACCGGTCCTTCTTCACTTGCCGCAGGTGCAACTGCTAATGTTACCGGTACTGCTTATAACCCACCGGCCACAGCTACAGTTTACGAGTTCCGTTACATCTGCAGCATGACACAAACTGATGCCAACAAAACCAACGATACCATGTATCGTTATATAAGTGTTGATCAGTCATTACTGGCTTATGACCAAGCTATTATCTTCGGAACGGTAGACAACTTCCTTGGTGCAGGCGTTAACTGCATACTTGGCCAAAAGTACCAAATAAACACTACAACCACCGTTGATACTATATTCGCTTATTTCGGTTGGGCCCAAGCAAACGTAGGCCAGCAAGTACGTGCAGTTGTTTATAACACCGCTAACGGCCTTCCGACAACACAATTAACAACAAGTCCAACTTATACTGTTCAACAGGCTGATACTCCGGGCAAACTGGTTCGTTTTGTACCTACCACCCCAATTACACTTGCTCCCGGTTCTTATATGATAGGTATTGAGCAGCAAGGTACAGTTAACATGGGCTTAGCGTTAACAGCTGAGAACCAAATTAACAACAACGCATTCTTTTCAGCATCTCCTTTCAGCACCTGGGGCGCTATAGAAAACCTTGGTTTCCCGGGCTCTTTCGTTATTTGGGTTAATACCTTCTTAAACTGCACATTACAAGCTTCCGGCACAGGTACTAACGCAACTTGCGGCGCCAACAACGGCGGTGCAACAGTAAACGTTACCGGCAACAGCGGTACACCTACTTACAGCTGGAGCAACGGCTCATCTGCCGCTTCATTAAGTAACGTAGCACCGGGCACTTATACCGTTTCGGTTTCTGAAAACGGCTGTGTTGATACAGCTGTTGTAACAATCACCAACGTTGGAGCAGCCCCTCAAATTAACGTTACGCCAACAAGCGCAAGCTGTGGTTCATCTAACGGTAGCGCAACAGTAAACGTTACCAGCGGCAGCGGTACTTATACCTATAACTGGAGCAATGGTGGCAGCGCAGCTTCTATCAGCAACGTAGCAGCCGGCTCATACACAGTTACTGTGGTTGACGGTTCTTGCAGCACTTCTGCAACTGTATTCGTAAGCAGCACAGGCGGCCCAACTGTTTCAGCAACTTCTACTTCAGTTAGCTGTAATGGCGGTGCAAACGGCGGCGCTAATGCAAATGCAACCGGTGGTACACCAAACTATACCTATACCTGGAGCAACGGCGGCAACGCAGCTTCTATAAGCAATGTAGCAGCAGGCACCTACACTGTAACCGTTTCTGACGCTAACAACTGTTTATCTACTGCAAGCGTAACGGTTAACGAACCAACGGCTGTTACTTCAAACGCTACTGCAACTACCCAGGTATCATGCCATGGTGGTGCTAACGGCGCTGTAACTGCTAACGGCAACGGCGGTACAGGTACTTTAACTTATGCATGGTCTAACAGCGGTAACACTGCTGCTTTAACTAACGTAGCCGCAGGTAACTACTGCGTAACTGTAACTGATGCTAATTCATGCAGCACCAGCTCATGTGTAACCTTAAGCGATCCTACAGCTGTAACCGTAACCGTAAGCAGCACAAATGTGTTGTGTAATGGCGGCTCAACCGGTTCTGCTTCAGCAGTTGTAACCGGTGGTGCAGGAAATTATACTTACTCATGGACCGGTGGTCAAACCACATTCACAGCCTCTAACCTGGCAGCAGGCAACTACACTGTTACAGCAACTGATGCAAACGGTTGTTCTGTAACTGCAGCAGCAACATTATCTCAACCATCAGCTTTAGGCGCAACTGCAAACTGTAACCCTACCATTATTAACCAAACAATCGGTTCAGCAAGCGTAACGGTTAACGGTGGCACAAGCCCTTATAACTATAGCTGGAGCAGCGGTTCTGATTCTGCATCTGCAGCTTCATTGGGCGCAGGTATTGTTAATGTTACTGTTACCGATAACAACGGTTGCACCATTACTACAAACTGCGAAGTTCAGTTTACTATTGGTGTAGCAGAAGTTGAAGCAGGCATCAGCAGCTTTAACCTGTTCCCTAATCCAACAACAGGCAAATTCAATGTTTCTGTAGGTCTTCGCGAAAGCTCTTCAGTTGTATTTACTATTTACGACGTTAAAGGCGCATTAGTAATGCAAACGAAAGAAGCAGCAGCTAACCAGTTTACAAAAGCATTCGACCTTACTCCATACGCTAAGGGCACTTATACCCTGAATATTAAAACTGCTAACGGCAGCATTAACAAGCGTATTGTAACAGAATAATTCTGTAGTAATCAACTTTACATAAAGCCTCCTGAGCAATCAGGAGGCTTTTTATTTTTGTAAAATGGATATAGCGCTTTTGGTGCTTGCAAGTGTTTTAATGGTGTTAGGCCTTATAGGCTGTTTTGCTCCTGTTTTGCCGGGTCCGCCGCTGTGTTACCTCGCTTTGCTGTGTGTGCATTTTACCCACAAGTACCAGTTTACGCCGGGCTTTTTAATAACGTGGGCCGTTTTGGTTGTACTCGTTATAATTCTTGAATATGTAATACCGCTTAAGGCCACTAAAAAATTTGGCGGCAGCCGCGCTGGCGAATGGGGCGCCCTTATTGGCTTATTGGTAGGCATAGTAATCATTCCGCCCATAGGGGCTATTGGAGGAACGGTGGTAGGCGCTCTTTTAGGCGAACTATTGGTAAACAATGCCGAAATGGAAAAAGCCGCCAAAGCAGCTCTGGGCGCCCTGGTCGGCTTTATTTTTAGTACCGCACTTAAACTGGCAATCAGCATAGCCATGCTTATCTTCCTGATTGCAGAAGTTATTAAACAAGGCAATATGTCCTAATGCCGAAGCGGTTAATGGTTTGTACGTTTTAACCGTTCAAAAGAATAACTGCCGTTTTTAAGCCATCGCATTACCCGCTTATGATGCGGAACTTTGCTTTCAACTGCTAAAACCACAGTGCCCAGTACGGCCATACCTGTAGGCACAATTAACCACCAAAGCATAGGTAGTTGCCAAACATTCAACAAGCTCATACATATACATTTTAAGGTTAGAAAAAGGTGTTAACACAGGTACTTACAGGGAAGGGACTACAAAGTTACAGCACTAATAAAAATGTGCCACGCAGAATGTTAACGTATTCGGCGTTTGTTAATGCGCTACTAAAAAGCGCCTGGTTTGTTGCTGCTTATCGGAATTTAGTAGCAACCAATACAAACCATTGGGAAGCGATTCAACTGAAATGACAGCGCTGTTTAAACCGTAATGTACGGGCGGCGATATTGATTGGCCCTGTGCGTTGAAGACGGAAATACTTGTGCACCGCGCAGATTGTACGAAGAGTACATTCTCTGCAGGAACAGGATAAATAACCAGGTCGTTATTTTTAAAATCGTTAAGGCCGGAATAGAGCACGGCGCAATCGCGGGTAAGTGAACCGGAACAACCCAAACTATCGGTATACGTATAGGTTATAGTTTGAGGACCAAGCCCCGCTGAATCAGGATAGAAAATGCCGTTGTAAACGCCATGGCCGCTATACTCTCCACCGATAGGCGTGGCGCCTAAAAGTTGTACCGGCCCGTTGGTTATAAAAATAGTATCGGAAGCCCATGGCCACATTATCGGCTCCGGACTATCCTGCAGCAGCGTTAAAATAAGTACACTATCGCAGCTATAAACATTGGTAAAGTTATTGGTATAGGTACCCGCAGAAGTTAATACCTGCCCGAAAAAATTATAAATACCTCCCGGGCAAATGTAGTCGGTAAGGTATGTAGAATCTACAGGAAGGATGGTAAGCTCAAGGGCAACTATACTATCACAGCCACCAACATTTAATAAGGTATCCACAAAAAAGCCCGGGGTGTTTAACAGATGACCATTAAAATTATAAGAATAGCCGTTGCAAACGGAGGCTATAATGAAGGTTGTATCGGAGTTGAGAAATGCCAGATTAAGAGTAATGGTGCTATCACATCCATATGAATTAGTTACTATGTGTTGATAGCTGCCGGAAACAGTTAACTGTTGACCCCAGAAGTTATAAGAGTTGCCGGCACAGGTGTAATCCATATAGGCTGAACCCGAAACACCAAAGCACTGCTCGTAAATGGGACAAATCTGCGGTTGCGTTAATGTACTGCCCTGTATAAAATCGCTGCTTAAAGACTTCAGCATTTTATCGCGTATGGCCCCAGCACTACCACCCTGTGTACCTAAAAAATCATTGGTGCTCCATGGGTCTTCGCCGGCATAAGCCGGGTAGTATGTTCCTAAATCAGGAACCAAACTGGCAAACTCCTCGCCTATGTTAACCGGCTTTACATTTTTCTTTGATGGGTTATTGTTACAACCGGGGTTGCAAATGAAACTGGTATTACAACCGCCTTTGGTTAAATAATTTCCGTGCTTATCGGGCGAGGCAAGAACAGAATCAACTCCGGTGGGGGTAAGAAAGCTTTTGTACGGTAAGGTCTCTACATGTTCGCAGGGAGTAGAAGCATGCGAGGTGGTTTGTATAGTTACACCAATCCAATTTGTCATAACTGTATCATACATCCAGCCTGCAACTGTATCGGCCCCTATATACCGCAGGGAGAAACTAAAACCTTCCACATCGGCAGTATGGCCTAAGGCGCCGCAATCCTGCCCATACAACAATGCGGCATTTACCATAACCAAAGGATTATACCACACCAGGCCCGGTGTTAATTGTTTACTACCCACAACCGGCACAGGTTGTGTAAGCACACTGTTTAAATTATTGGTTAAGGAGTACTGTTGTGGTATTGGAAAAATACGGCATACCACCAGGTTACTATCTCCTGTACCATCCAATGCTGGGCCGGGGCAACTTTCATCACTAAACTGTATAAAGGTGGGCATGAAATGCTGTAGCAGTTTATTCTCCAGCACATCGCTCATGCCATCGCCATCATTATCGGTAATACCGGGTATAAAAACGGTTTCAGTACCGCCACAGCGGCTTATAACGTTAACCGGCTGTTGCGCCCGTAAGAAGGAACAACACAAAAGGAGTAAAACCGAAAGGGAAAAAAACTTCATACCTCTATGCCAATCAAAGGTAGGCAAAGCGGGGTATCTTAATTGCTGATTAAAGTTAGAATAGGCACAACAAATTTGTTAAGTGCCTACTTTATAACTCCCAACTCTTTTCCTACTTTGGTAAAAGCCGCAATGGCCTTATCTAAATGATGGCGCTCATGCGCGGCGCTTATTTGAACCCTTATGCGCGCCAAGCCCTTTGGCACTACCGGGTAGAAGAAGCCAATTACATAAATGCCTTCGTCTAAAAGTTTGGAGGCAAAGTTTTGAGCAAGCACCGCATCATAAAGCATTACGGGTACTATAGGGTGTTCGCCAGGCTTAATGTCAAAACCGGCAGCAGTCATTTTTTCGCGGAAATACTTGGTATTGTTTTCCAGTTTATCGCGCAGGGTAGTGGTTTCGCTTAGCATATCCAGCACAGCAATAGAGGCCCCTACAATAGCAGGCATTAAAGTGTTGCTGAACAAATAAGGTCGCGAGCGTTGGCGCAGCAGTTCAATAATTTCTTTTTTACCGCTGGTAAAACCACCACTGGCGCCCCCTAAGGCTTTGCCCAGTGTACCGGTTATAATATCTATTTTGCCCATTACACCGCGGTGCTCGTGCGTACCACGGCCCGTTTTGCCCATAAAACCACTGGCGTGACATTCGTCAATCATTATCATGGCATTGTACTTTTCAGCCAGTGCCACAATTTTATCAAGCTGCGCAATGGTGCCGTCCATACTAAACACCCCATCCGTAACTATTATGCGGCTGCGATTATTCTGTGTGGCAATCAACTGCTGTTCCAGGTCGGCCATGTCGTTATTCTTGTAACGGTAGCGCTGTGCTTTACACAGGCGCACCCCATCAATTATAGAAGCATGGTTTAACTCATCAGAGATTATGGCATCCTCTTCGCCAAACAAAGGCTCAAATACTCCACCGTTAGCATCAAAGGCTGCAGCGTATAAAATGGTGTCCTCCGTTCCCAGAAAACCGGAAATTTTCTGTTCAAGTTCTTTGTGAATGTCCTGCGTGCCGCAAATAAAGCGCACACTGCTCATGCCATAGCCGTGTGTATCAATAGCGTGCTTGGCGGCTTCAATAACTTTGGGGTGCGAGGAAAGGCCCAGATAATTGTTGGCGCAAAAATTAATAACGGGCTCAACACCAAGGGTGCCTTCCGGAACGGGTGCAGGAGATTCAATAGCCTTAATATCAGCCCCTTGTGGAGTGGTAATGATGCGCTCCTTTTTATAAAGACCTGCGTTCTTTATGTCCTCTAATTCTTTCTGCAGTCTATCCTTAATGGTGTACATGAATGTTAAATTAAGTCCTTCAAAAATAGGCTTTTAGCTGTAATGACGGCGGTCATGGTAAAAAGGCCTCTGTACCTTATCTTTGCAGGCCTTAAAAAGTAGTAATGAAACCGTTTCAAACCTTACTGTATTACAAGTACGCACGCATACCTAATGCAGAGGAGTTTGCAAAGCAGCACCTCGAATTTTGTGAGCGTATTGGCATTGTGGGCAGAATAATTGTTGCGGAAGAAGGCCTTAATGGCACCATATCGGGCACAGTGGTACAATGTAAAAAGTATATGGACCATGTGCGCAGTAACCCTTTGTTTGAGGGCATTGAGTTTAAGATTGATGAGGTAGATACATTATCATTTGAGCGCTTGTATGTGCGCTTTAAGCCGGAGATTGTACATAGCAGCCTGCGTGGCATTAAAAATGTAGACCCTAACGAGGTTACGGGCATCCATTTAAAACCGCATGAAGTGTTGGAAATGACAGAGCGCGATGACGTGGTGTTTTTGGATGTGCGCAGCAATTACGAAAGCAATGTGGGCCGTTTCAAAAACGCCATTGCTATGGACATTGACAACTTCCGTGATTTTCCTGAAAAGCTGAAGGAGATAGAAGGCCTGAAAGACAAAACCGTGGTTACGTATTGCACCGGCGGTATTAAATGCGAAAAGGCCAGCGGCTTTTTATTGCAGAACGGTTTTAAAAATGTTTACCAGGTAGATGGCGGTATTGTGAAATACGCCAAGGAAACCGGCGGTAAAAACTTTGACGGCAAACTTTATGTGTTTGATAACCGCGTTGTGGTGGATGTAAACACCGTAAACCCTGAAATTATTTCAACCTGCAAAATATGCGGCACCAAAAGTGCGCATATGGTAAACTGCGCTAACGCAGAATGTAATGAGCATTTTGTGTTGTGCGAAGAATGTGGCTGGAAAATGGAAGGTTGTTGCAGCGAAGCCTGCATGAAAGCACCTGCCAAACGCCCTTATGACGGCACGGGTTACTACCAGCGCGAAACGGATGCAGCACAATCCTGCGCAATTGTTTAAGCGCGCCCCCAATCCACTTCAACCGTATTCCCTACTTTCTTATATTGCGATATGCGCTATTGCTATTGTTTAATGCTTGTTGTAAGCAGTTTTTCACTTATGTCGCAAACAGTACTAAACGGAAATCCTTTTCATAATGCTGAAGCTGTAGCCTATGCTAACAGCAAAACCGAAGCAATACTGCCACAGCTAACGCTTAAGGAAAAAGTAGGCCAAATGAATACGCAAGGCCATTTTTTTGCCAGAGCGGCCGGCGCTATGCTGTTTGGCAAAGGCTTGCCGTTAATGACTATAGGCGAAAACAAAAAGTACGGCATACCGGGCGCAACCTTTACTGATGGCCCAAGAGGAGTGGTGCGTAAATACCACACTAATTTTCCCTGTGCTATGGCAAGGGCTGCCAGTTGGGATGTAGAACTGGAAGAAAGTATTGGGCAGACGATGGGTAAGGATGCCATACACAGCGGGGCAAACCTTATTGGTACGCCGTGTATGAATATTTTGTATAATCCGTTGAATGGACGGGCGCAGGAAGCCTATGGTGAAGACCCTTACTTAACCGGTTTTATGGCCTGCGCTTTAAGCCGCGGTATACAGAGCTGCGGAGTGATGGCTACCGCTAAACATTATGCGCTAAACAGCATTGAGAACAGCCGTTTTACCATAAATGTAAAGGTGGATAAGCGCACCCTACACGAAGTTTACATGCCGCATTTTAAAATGTTGATTGAGGATGGTTGCGCCACGGTAATGAGCGCATATAATAAAGTTAATGGTAAGTACTGCGGCGAAAACGAAGTACTGCTGAATGATATACTGAGAAAGCAGTGGGGCTTTAAAGGATTTGTACACAGCGATTGGATTTTAGGAACGCGCTCTACGGTAGACGCAGTGAAAGCCGGCATGAATGTAGAAATGCCGAACCCGGTATTTTATTCTCTGCAGAAAATTAAGAAGGCCATAAAAGAAGGCAAACTGGATGAAGCGGATATTGATGCGTTGATTAAACCAACGCTGTTTACCAAATACCTGTTTCAATACATAGGGCAACAAATGCCGAAAGCGGATATTACGTACTATAAACCTAATAGCGACCTGGCTTATAAGGCGGCTGAGGAAAGTGCAGTGCTGCTGAAAAACGAAAACAAACTATTGCCGCTGGCGGCTGATAGCATTAAAACAATTGCCTTGGTGGGCTACCTGAGCGATAAACCAAATGATGGTGACCGCGGCAGTAGTTATGTACGCTCCGGTTATGTGCTCACACCCCTGCAGGCATTTAAGGAATACTGCGGCGCGGCGAATATTCAACTGCTGCATGCTACAGGTAAGGACGCCGAAGAATTAAAAGCTGTTTGCGAAAAAGCGGATGCTGTGATTGTGGTAGCCGGTGTTTCGTATGAAGACGAAGGCGAGTTTATGACTATGCGAAGCGAAACGAAAAAGCCCGGATTGAAAAGCAAATACCTTAAAGGTTTGCGTATACAGGGTGGCGGCGACCGCGAAACACTCTCCTTATCGCAACGCGATATACAAACCATAGAAACAGCCGTTGCGGCCAACCCTAAAACTACGGTTATGCTTAGCGGGGGTAGTGCTATTACTATGGAAGAATGGAAAAACAAGGTACCCGCCATTTTAATGACTTGGTATCATGGTATGGATGGGGCTTATGCCATGCCTAAACTGTTGTTTGGTGACGCTAACCCCAGCGGCAAGTTGCCCTTTACCATACCTGTAAACGAAGCTGATTTACCTGAAAAACCTTTTGCGCCGGATAGTATTACTTATGGTTACTACCACGGCTACACGCTGTTGGATAAAAAGAACATAAAGCCGGCCTTCCCTTTTGGGTATGGTTTAAGCTATACGGATTTTGAGATTGGAGAAGCGCATTTAAACGAGACCACCTTTGAAGAGAAGGATACAATAAGCGTAAAAGTGATAGTTAAAAATACCGGAAAGTGCGCCGGAAAAGAGGTTGTTCAGGTTTACGTGGGTTGCAACAACTCTAAAGTTGACAGGCCTGTAAAAGTACTGCGCACCTTTAAAAAAGTTGAACTGCTTTATAATGAACAGAAAGAAGTAACCCTTACACTTCCCGTAAGTTCACTTGCTTATTTTGATGAAAGCACTGACGGATGGAAATTGGAAAAAACAGAGCACACCCTCTACGTGGGAAACAGTTCAGCCAACGATAAGCTGCAGAAAATAAATTTTAGAGTGAATTAATGATTACTTACTGAACTTTTCTTCCGCTTCCACATAAAGACATATAGATTCAATATCGCAATCCGTTAAGGTGGGAAAGGTGTTCATAGCCGCAGGTCGAGACTCTGCCATTTTTACTGCGTAGTAATCTTTCACATATACCAGATTATTCCAGTTTCTAATCCATATTTTCAACCAGCACAAACTTTGTCGTTTAGTCATTCCCGCTAGTGGGGGACCTGTACCGTCCTCATTAATGGAATGGCAAGACCTACAGTTCGCCTGAAACAGTTTCCTTCCTGATTCAACAGATGATTCCTGACAACGTTCGCCGCAGAGGCAGGGGAATGCTATCTCAGCTAGTTTATCTACTAATTTATTTTCCTTTGCTTTGGTATCCCTGTATTGTTGTTCCCGGTAAAAGAAATCCTGGTACTGCAAATCAACCGCTATCGAATTTTCTTCAGCGTAATCGCTGGGACTGCTAACCTCAAAGTGGGTTTCATCTTTATCAGCGGCAATGTTACCATCGAATGTCCCCTTTTCAACTTCCCGTAAAACCAGTAGCGACCTGGCATTGGTAGTAGGGGTTAGTTTAACTTCAGCGCTTTCGCTACTGCAGGTTATGTAGTTGGTTACGCCCATGCTCACTTCATTGCCTCTATAGCAAATGGCAACAATTTTAGCAGGCTTGTTTTTCATCATCCACATACCGCCTAAGTCCTGCCCTACAAAAAATGTTTCTTTATCGCTTTGCTCCAGGTGATAGATGCTTTTAATATTCTCATATACTATATATACTTGGGTACGCACATAGTCTTTTGCTCCCGCTACATGCACATCCAATTTTTGTAATTGTACCGTATCTATGGGGTTTATTGGTTCAAGTAATGCAACCCATCCTACACTGGTGTAGCTAAAGGTGTAGGCTTCCATGCGATACTTTTCGCGTTTCCACAATAAGTTGCGGTAGCGGTCGGCCACGGAATCTACAACACGGTTGTGCGCATCCTGGTCAGTGCGCATTTGAGTTTCTAATGCAGCTAGTTCATCCGTGTTAATTTTTAGGCTACTCTCGAAGTAGGCGCTAAGTTGTTTTACATTCTCATTTCCTTCTTTAACAGTAGTTTCTTTCAGGTGCGCAAATTCAAGGAATGTTTTTCCGGCCTGTGTTTTTCACCCAGCGCTTTGGCTGCCATTTCATCAACCTGCCAAAGTTGTTTATCCAGGTTGTTTACATAAAGCATTAAAATATCATTACTACAGGTTTTAAAAATTGCTTGTAGCCGTTTTTCAAACTCATGCGTAGCAATAAACGTGTTTTGAAAAGAGTCTGACTTAAGTGTTTTAATTAAGGCTGGATCAATTTCTCTTTTAGGTGTCCATCGCTTATCGCTATAGACAGTAGCGGAATCAATAGTGTTATACGACTCTCTATTGTATTTACTGTTCTCAATTGCAATTTGACGATTGTAGTAGGCTTCGTTGAGATAAATTTCCGGCAGACTTTCTTCTCCGAAATATTTGTAAGCGCTAAGACTATAATAGAGAGAATCAACCAAATCGGGAGTTGAAACAGTATACCCATTAAAAGGCAGTCCTCCCCTTACTACTTCGGCAAAACCGTCAGGTAAAAAATTAAGTTGGTGAATATCTATTGGTACAAGATAATTCTCAGTTTCCCGGGCATTATCCCAGCTCATACTGCCATTGTCATTGCGTTCGCCCCTGTAAAGCTTTGCGCCTGCGCTTTTGTTTTTCACAGGCATGCGAATTAAAGTCGGTTTGTTTTTGTCAAGCGTTAGCGGCTCTCCTTTTTCATTGGTAGCATTCAAATAGAGCGTTCCAGCATTCAGCATGGGTTTATTTTCAATAGTGCTTGTAATGTTTGAGAGGAGTTGACTGCTTAGGGAATATGCTTCGGCTAGTTCAATGCGTACTTTACCTGTGGCCGCATTACCTTGTTTATCTATAAAGGCGTTCTTGGGTATAGCCACCATGGTTCCATTTACCCCTTCTATAACGGTTTCTTCATCGGCATTAACGATGAAAAACTCACTGGGGACCATAGTGGTTTTAAAGGGGTCGTTGTTGCTTAACTTTTGAGCGTTATAGTTCCTTCCAAAAGGGTTACAGGAGCTTATTACCAGTAGAACTAATAAAAAGGGAATTATGTTTTTCATAGGTGCTAATGCCGTTTAGTGTTTTATACCACGAAACTGAAAAGGTAACCTGAGAAAAGCAAAAAAGAGCTACTGAACCTTCATTTCAGCATCAAACTTGTAGATGGTGTAGAGCAGCGTTTCGCCTACCGCACGCAAAGTAGTTTTATCTATAATGCTCATATTGTCATCATGCGTATGCCAGTAATCGCCGAAGGTGCCTGAACGCGAGCTGCGGTCAAGATGGATAATATCAATAGTTGGAATGCCCGTTAAAGAGTTAATGTAAACATGGTCGTCGGTAATTTGCCCGGGCATTTGTTCGTTACTAAAAAAGCCCGACCAGCCAGCTTTAGCGGCATTAGCCCACACTAAATCCTGCACCCAACCGGCAGTGGAAGAACTATATCCTTCGCGCGGAAAAACAGAATTACGCGCACCAACCATATCTAACAGAATACCAAACTCAGCCTTGTAGCCAGCTACGTGTGGGTTTTTACCCCAGTGTTGTACGCCAAGGCAATAGGTGTCTTCGCCCCCTTCAGAATTGCCATAATCTTCAGCATCATTAAAGAATAGGTCTATACCAATATTGATGGGCTGTGTCCTAATGGCCCTTGCAATTTCAAGCATTACGCCAACACCGCTACCGGCATCATTAGCCGCTAAAATGGGCTTGTCCTTGTCTTTGGTATCCTGGTCGGCAATTGGTCGGCTATCCCAATGGGTTGAAATGAGAATACGATGTTGCGCGCCGGGATTAAACGAGGCAATAATGTTTGTGCCTTTCAGCGTTTTGTTGTCCCAACCTTTAGCGTCAAAACGTTGCACATATACGGTATCAGCATATTTTTTTGCTTCTGCAATAATCCATGCAGCGCAGTCATCATGTGCTTTGGTATTCATCGGGCGGGGGCCCATATCTACCTGGCTTTGCACGTAAGCATAAGCCGTATCGCTATTGAATTTTGGTGCAGCTACAGTTACTTCGTTTACGGTAGCAGTGGTGTCGGTGCCATTGCCACCAGTAGGCTTGTTGCATTGCTTGCATCCGCCAATTTGCGAGAGGACTAAAATACCAATCAGCGCAAAAACCGCGACAGAGGTAAATATGTTTCGTTTGTTCATGTTGTACTATTGGGCGGTGCTTGTTATACAAACGACCAGCTAACGCCATCTTTGCCGTCTTTTACCTGTATACCTATCTTTTGCAACTCATCGCGAATTTTATCGGAGGCCGCAAAATCTTTTTTAGCGCGAACATCCTTACGCAATTCTAAAATTAAGCCCATAAGGCCTTCCACTTTGTCTCCATTTTCGCCGCTTTCTTCTTTTAGCCCCAACACATCAAACACAAAAGCGGAAAGAAGGTGTATAAGCGTGTCTTTGTCTTCTGCCGAAATACTATCCTTTCCGTCATTAATAGAATTGATAATACGCGAAGCTTCAAACAACTGGGCTATAGCTACAGGCGTATTGAAGTCATCATTCATGGCATCGTAAAGGCTCGCTTTCAAATCTTCCAAATTGAAAGATGATTTATCTGCTGTCTTTAACCCCGGCAATAACTTCAGTGCATTCATCAGGCGCTGGTAGCCTTTTTCAGCTGCCTGCAACGCCACGTTGCTAAAATCGAGCGTGCTGCGGTAGTGTGCCTGCAACATGAAGAAACGCACCACCATTGGCGCATAACCGCGTTCCAGCAATTTGTGTTTGCCTTCAAAAAGTTCCTGTGGCAAAAATGAGTTACCTAAGCTCTTACTCATTTTTTGGCCGTTAACCGTAAGCATGTTGGTATGCATCCAAACCTTTGCGGGGCTTTTGTGATGGCAAGCAGCATGCTGTGCAATTTCATTGGTGTGGTGGGTAGGTATCAAATCCATACCGCCACCATGTATGTCAAATTCGTCTCCCAAATATTTGGTGCTCATAGCGCTGCACTCAATATGCCAACCGGGGAAACCTTCGCCCCACGGGCTTGGCCAGCGCATAATATGTTCGGGTTTGGCTTTCTTCCACAACGCAAAATCTAAACGGCCTTTCTTTTCCGTTTGGCCTTCAAGGTCACGCGTGTTTTCAAAAAGATCATCAAGGTTACGTCCACTAAGCGCAGTGTATGGATATGTTTTTGCAAACTTCTCTACGTCAAAATAAACAGTGCCATCAACCTCGTACGCAAAACCGTTTTCAATAATGCGGCGCGTCATTTCAATTTGTTCTATAATATGGCCGGTGGCTGTAGGTTCAATACTTGGAGGTAGCAGGTTAAAATCCTCCAGCACACGATGGAAGTCTACAGTATATAACTGCACAATCTCCATGGGCTCCAGCTTTTCCAAACGGGCGCGCTTGGCAATTTTGTCCTCGCCTTCATCACCATCGCTTTCCAAATGGCCTACGTCGGTTATGTTACGCACATAACGTACTTTATAACCAAGGTGTTTCAGGTAGCGGTAAACTATATCAAAACTTAAAAAGGTGCGGCAATTGCCAAGGTGCGCATGGCTATATAAGGTTGGGCCGCACACGTACATGCCAACATGTGGGGCATTAAGGGGCTTAAATACTTCTTTCTCTCTACTAAGGGTGTTATAAATTTTTAAATCCTGCATGGGGCGAATATAAGACGAGAATCAGGGAAATTGGAGCGCAACGCGCCAACTATAAATCAAAACTTACGCAAACAGGGTAGTGGTCGGAATATTTAACCGATGAACGCCTATAGCTGTTGAGGTCTACTTCAGCGCTGTGTAATACGTAGTCAATTCTGAAAATAGAGAAGGGGTTAACGTAGGTAGAACCAAAGCCGGAGCTGCTTTCAATAAATGCGTCTTTCAACTTGCCTCTTGCTGTTTTGTAGGCGTAGGACACCGGCACATCATTAAAATCACCACATAACATTTTAGGCCCGTCATATTCAGCCAACATGGTGGCTACTTCTTCAGCCTGTACTGCCCGTTTGGTATAAGCTCGCTTCATTTTGCGGGCTATGTTTTTTAAAGAACTAAGCCGGGTTTGCTGCTTTTCTGTTAACGAATCCAGGGCGGCATAATCGTCGTACCCTAAGTGAATAGATTGAAAGTGAACGTTGAAAAGCCGCAGTGTTTTTCCATTAATCTCTAAATCAGTATAAATACAGTTGTTGGCAAAGGAGTTATCAAACTCAAGGCTGCCTTTATCAGTAATGGGATATTTAGAAAAAGTAGCAACGCCCCACTCCTGGTGTAGCACACCGCCCTGCCACAGGGTTTTCTGCAGTTTGGTTTTAGGTAGTTTGTTCAAGGTTACGCTTGCCGGAAAGTAGGCGTATTTATAGCCAAGTGTATCGCGCAAAAATTCGAGGTTATGAAATAGCTGGTTGTTGGTATAAAATTCCTGCAGGCAAATAATATCAGGGTTTTCACGCTGTATAAAGGCCATCATTTCATTGCGGGTTTGCTGGTTATGGCTCCAGTTATAAAGGTCAAAATTTTTTACGTTCCAGCTCATCAACTTAAGCCCCGCTTCTTTGTTTTCCGCTTTAAAATGAAAGGCAAAAGTGTTTTGAATAAACGGTATGGAAAGCGCCATGGCAAATAACGTAAGCAGGCCGATACGGTCCTTCTTTATTATCCAAACCAGCAGAAACAAAAAGTTAATGACCAATACTATGGGAAAACCAAAACCAAAGAAGGAAAGCTGCCAGAAATCGTTAGGGTTAATGTAGCTGGCCATGCAGGAGAGCAGCAGCACTACTACAGCAATAATGTTAAGTAAAATAAAAAAGCGGCGAAGCATTCCTGCGGTCCTTTAGTCCCCTCAATTATACAAAACGAAGCCACGAACTGCTAATTTCCTTTACGCCGCAAAATTTCTCTCATCTTTGGCACGTTATTTACCCATACACGTTTAATGTATAAACACTTTATCCTTTTTGTTGCTGCTTTACTTTTTACAGGGTCGGTTTCGGCCCAGGTGGGGCCAATTACACTTACCGACCCCGTTCAGGTTTTAACTACCGATTCTGCTGTTAACTACGATAGCCTTTTGTTACAGATAAAGCAGAATGAAATACCTTTTAAAACCCTTGCAGTGCGAACCAAGTTGGTTTGGGATGATGGAAAAGGGGAAAAGGAGTTTATGGCCAGCATACGCATTAAGCGCGATAGCCTTGTTTGGGCCAGCTTTTTTAATGCTATGGGCATAGAGGGTGCCCGGGTGCTGCTTACCCCCGATACATTTAAACTACTGAATAAGCTGGGCAATGAATACGGCGAGAAGGATTTCAACGCTCTGCGCGATTGGCTTATGTTGCCCGTAACCTTCGAAATGTTGCAACAACTGCTGGCCGGCAATAAGCTGAGCATACAGGAAAGAGCGGCCAATGCCAATATGCAGGATAGTGTTTACGTTCTATATGCCGAGAGTGATAAACTGAAAGAACAGCTATGGGTGCATCCACAAAGCTACACCATAACTAAAATGGTGTTGAAAGACAAGCTGCTTAAGCAGGACATGACGCTTACTTTTGACGCTTATAATGATTTAAACGGAAAACCGTTCGCTTATAAGCGCGGAATAGAAATAAACCGCGATGGGGCAGTTACCAAATTCAGTATTGAGGTAACCAAGGTGCGCCTTGATGAGGAACTGGAGTATCCGTTTGAAATAAGTAATAAATACAAGAGGCTGGAATGAAAACAGGAAGCAAATTATGGAAACCGCAAAGCATCAGGCTGATGCAATTGTTGCCGGTTTTCACGTTTGGTCTCCTTTTAATAAGCTTACCCGCAACAGCACAGCAGAACAACAAACAAAAGAAGGAACAGCTTGAAAAGCAGATGAAAAAGCTGCAGGATGAAATTAAGCTGATAGAAAGCGCCATAAAAGCCAATAGCGCAAAAAAGGAAAAGAACCAGAGCGAGATATTATCACTACAGGCGAAAATAAAATCGCGCGAAAAGCTTATTGGTAACATGAGCGACCAGATTGGCGAGCTGGACGAGGACATTGATGAAACCCAACAGGAAATAGAAAACAAAACTGTTGAGGTGGATAAAATGAAGGCAGAGTACGCCAAAATGCTGCGCAAGAGTTACGAAAACATTACCCTGCAAAATCAGCTTACGTTTATTCTTTCCAGCAATTCGTTTTTTGATGCCGTGCGCCGCTATAACTATCTGCAAAAAATAGCAGACTACCGGAAAAGCCAGGCGAAAGCTATTCAACAGTATGTGCTGGATTTACAGGCTAAGCGCGACGAATTGCAGGATACCAAAGAACAGAAGGAAACCCTTTTAGAAAAACAAACGCGCCAAAAGGAGGAGTTAGAAAACGAAAAGAAGGAAAAGGATAACGCTGTTGCCAAATTGCTGGAGAAGGAAAAAAAGCTGCGCAAGCAGGCTGATGAAAAGAATAAGGCTGCCCAGCAGCTAAACGCCCGCATACAGGCTATTATTGAAGACGAAATTCGCCAGGCTAAAAAGAAAGCAGAAGAACAGGCGAAGAAAAACCCGGGCAGCACCAATACCCCAACCATTAAGAAGAACGAAGCTATACCTATGACGCCGGAAGAACGGGCGCTATCGGCCAGCTTTGAAAAAAATATGGGCAAGCTGCCGTGGCCGGTATTGCGCGGGCATATTGTTTCAGAATTTGGCGTGCACGAAGACCCTTTGCTGGCCGGTGTTAAACGAAACAATAACGGTATAGACATTAAGACCGAACCCGGAGCCGATGCGCGGTCTGTTTTTGGCGGTACGGTTATCAGCGTGTTTTACCTGCCTACCATACAAAACTGCATAATTGTTAAGCACGGCGAATACTTTAGCGTTTATTCCAATATTGAAACGGCATCGGTTAAGGCTAACGACGTAGTAACCACCAAGCAAACCTTAGGTAAACTGCATACAGAAAAGAGCGAAGACCTTACGAAAGTTCACCTGGAAATATGGAAGGGTAAAGAAAAAATGGACCCGGCGCTTTGGCTGGCTGACTAATGATAGCGGAACAATGATTTTGATGGCATCCCAACAACAAAAAAACTCTTCATGCGTTAAAAGGCTCCTCTATGCAAAACGCTTCGCCGGTTACTTTAGGCACCCGGCGGTTATTTAACACCCTTTGTTTGTAGTATACCCTTTATTCGTTTTATGGCCCAACTGGTTCGTTTAGCTTTTACCTTTTTGCTTTTCTGCGGAGCGCAGGCCGCCTTTGGACAAAAGAATTTTACGGTTAGCGGAACGGTGCGCGATGCCAAAACCGGCGAGGAGTTGATAGGCGCCACTGTGGTGCTTAAGGATACCGTGGGCATAGGTACGGTTACGAACGCCTATGGCTTTTATTCCCTTACCCTGCCCCTTACTGCGCATCAACTGTCTATACGTTATATCGGTTACGACGAGTTGATGGTAAAGCTTGATTCAGCAAAAAACCAAAGCCTTAATGTGTCGCTGCTGCCTTCTGCTACAAAAATTAAAGAGGTGGAGGTGTTGGCGAAGAAAGGCGATGACAATATTAAGAGCGCGGAGGTAAGCGCGGTAAGGCTGGATGTAAAGCAACTGGAAAAAGTACCGGTGCTATTTGGTGAAAAGGATTTGCTTAAAACTATACAGCTACTACCGGGGGTGCAGCCCGCAGCAGAGGGCAACAGCGGCTTTTATGTGCGCGGCAGCAGTAACGACCAAAACCTTGTTTTACTGGATGAAGCCACAGTTTATAATGCTTCGCATCTGTTGGGCTTCTTTTCTGTTTTTAATAATGATGCTATAAAGGATGCGACCCTATACAAAGGAAACATGCCCGCAGAATATGGAGGCCGTGCGGCCAGTGTGCTGGATATAAAAATGAAAGAAGGCAACAGCAAAAACTATGTTATAAGCGGTGGCATTGGCCTTATATCATCGCGCCTTAATGTTGAAGGCCCCATTGTGCGTGATAAGGGCTCTTTTATTATAACAGGCCGCCGCACTTATGCCGATTTGTTTTTGAAGCTTTCTAAAAAAGAACAACTGCGCAAGAGTATACTTTACTTCTACGATATAAACGCCAAGGCCAATTATCGTTTAGGAAAGCATGACCGGCTTTTTTTATCGGGCTATTTCGGGCAGGATAAGTTTGGCTTTCAGGACAGGTTCAATATTGTGTATGGAAATGCAACAGCCACACTCAGGTGGAACCATATTTTTAATGACAAACTGTTTTCAAACACTTCGTTTGTATACAACGATTTTAACTATACCATTGGTCTTACCGTAGCTGACATTGATATAAAGTCTGTAATACGCGATTTTGGTTTGAAAGAAGATTTGGACTTTTACCTTAATGCAAAAAACAAACTCAAATTTGGTTTCATTACTACCTTTCATACCATAGTACCGGGCCAGGTAATTTCTCAGGATACTTCGCGTATTGGAAACATTATACTTACGAAAAACTACGGCTGGGAAAGTGCAGTATATGCGCAGCATGAAGTATCTCTATGGAATAAGCTTACTATCAACTACGGCTTACGCCTGTCGGTGTTTTCTCAAACGGGCCCGGGCAAATACTATACGTTTCCTGATGAAGAGGTTATTGACACTTTTAATTTAAAGCTGGGCCAATTCAATAAAACCTATGTAAACCCTGAACCGCGTGTTTCATTGAGTTACAATTTTTACCCCGGCATGAGCTTTAAGGCGGCTTATTCGCGCAATACGCAAAACATACACCTGCTATCAAACACAACAACATCTTTCCCTACGGACCGTTGGGTGTTGACCACAAACAATGTTAAGCCGGAGATAGCCGACCAGGTAAGCGCCGGGTACTTTGTGAATTTCTATAAGGATATGTTTGAGCTTTCGGTAGAGGGATATTTTAAATGGCTGCAAAACCAAATTGATTACAAAAACGGCGCGGTGTTGCGTGCCAATGAAACGGTAGAAAGCGAACTATTATTTGGCGTAGGAAGAACCTACGGCATGGAACTCTTCTTTAAAAAACGCACCGGCAAATTTACGGGTTGGGTTAGTTATACCTTATCTCGCTCTGAACGCAAATTCCCCACCGTTAATAATGAAAGCTGGTATGCATCGCGCTACGACCGTACGCACGATATAAGCATTGTGCTGATGTACGATATTACGCCGCGCATAAATGTATCGGCCACCTGGGTTTATTATACGGGTATAGCCGCTACCTTCCCCAGCGGCAAATATTTTTTAAACGGGCAAATTGTGCCGTACTATGGCTTGCGTAATCAGGACCGCTTTCCCGCTTATCACCGTATGGATATAGCGGCCACCTTTGTTTTAAAGCAACGCAAAAACTGGGAGCACGACCTTAACATAAGTATCTACAATTTGTATGCGCGTAAAAACGCATATTCTATAGACTTTAAAGTAGATGATAAGGGCAATGCCTATGCGGAAAAAACGTACCTCTTCCGCATTGTGCCGTCTATCTCTTACAATTTCAAATTTACTGCACCGCAAAAAATAAAGCAGCCAAAATGAGCAAGCCATTGATAAAACTGATTTTACTGGTGTGCGTGGCGGCAGGAATAAATACCGCTTGTACCGAAAAAATAGACCTGAGCCTGGAGAGCGCCGTTCCGCAGTTAGTGATTGAAGGAAACATAAGTGACCAACCCGGCCCCTACTATGTTATACTAAGCATGAGTAAAGTTTATAATGATACCAGCCAGCTTGAAGGTTTAAGCGGCGCTACAGTAATTGTAAACGATGATGCAGGAAACATTGATACGCTGGGAGAACTCTATCCCGGGTTGTATGCCACTAATACCATACAGGGTACGGTTGGCAGAACATACCATTTGCAGGTAACTGCTAACGGCAAAACCTACGACACCTATTGCCCTATGCATGTTCCCGTACCTATTGATACCATACTTATTACCGAGGAGACGAACTTTCAGGGAGATACGAAGCTGGTTGGGCAAATTCAAATACACGACCCCGCCGGTTTAGGTAATGCTTACCGTGTTGTGTCGCAATTGCAAGGTTATACCAGCTCGGGTTTTAGTGTGCATGGCGATAGGTTGTGGGACGGGAAAATCAGAAATTTTGATGTACCGCACAGTGGTTTTGCCCCAGGCGATACTTTAACGGTGCAGTTATGGAGCATAGACCAAAAAGTATATCAGTATTTCAGGGAGTTCAACCAAAACCAAAATAACTTTGGTGCACCGGCAGCGCCGGCAAATCCTAATACGGTATATACGCCTTCGGCGCTTGGTTATTTCAGCGCTCATTCTATTAGCACACGAACACTGATAGTGCCTTAGGTATGCTTAAAGCCTTTGGTGTATTTATGTTATTTATACCGCATAAATTAATTTTAAGTAATGCAGGTTAGCGAGCGCAAAATTCACCAGTTAGGCATATTGCTTGTTTGCGCGGTGGCTTGCCTTTACTACCTGCCGGTTTTGTTTACTAGAGGGATGTTTTTTGATGGCCTTACCTACGCCACTATCTCGCGGAACCTGGCCATGGGCAAGGGTAGTTGGTGGTGCCCGTTTTATACAGAAACATTAGCACCGCAATTTTACGGACATCCGCCATTGGTGTTTTGGATTCAATCGCAGTTTTTTCGTTTGTTGGGCGACCATTACTATACAGAAAAAATATACAGCACTATAACCTTTGTGCTAAGCGCCTGGCTTATTACCCGTATTTGGAAACTGTTTTATAAAGAAGCCGCATGGCTGCCTGTTCTTCTGTGGTTAACGTTTCAGGTAGTTAAGTGGTGTTACGCCAATAACTTTCAGGAAAATACAATGACCATTTTTTGTTTGCTGGCGGCCTGGTGCTATTTATATGCATTGGTGGTTAACCGCCACTTTTTATTCCTGTCGTTTGCTGCGGGGGCGATGGTGTTAGGCGCTACCTTATGCAAAGGCCCTGTGGGTTTATATCCTTTAGCTATACCCTTTATTTGGTTTGTTGTAAATGGCAAGAGTTCATTGTGGCCCGCAGCTAAGGCAATAGGTTTTTCAGTGCTATTTTTGTTGCTGGGTTATGCGGCGCTATGGCAACTGCCCGAAGCCCGTGAAGCGCTGCTGAAGTTTCTGGAAATACAACTGGTGCCCTCTTTAAACGGGCGCTTTGCTACGGGGGGTAGCCGTTTATATATTCTTGGTCAATTGTTGATTCAACTACTGCCCGTAATTGGATTGCTTTTGATAACAGTATACCTGCGCAGGAATAAGGACAGGCAAACTCCGCTCCATGTATTATTGTTTTTATTAATAGCTTTAAGTGCGGCCTTGCCCATTATGGTAAGCACAAAGCAAATGGCTATTTATCTTTTACCGGCTATGTCCTTTTTTGCGCTGGCCGCGGCGGCATTTATTGCTCCTTCACTCAGCGAATTGCAGCGATTGCCGGCGCGTGTGTTTACAGCTGCTTTTGTTATATGCTATATTGGCATAGCTACCGGTTTTGTAGCAGGCCTACTGCGTATTGGTGTACCCTCAAGAGACTATAAAATAATTAACGCCCTGCAGGAATTAGATGCCGACTTGCCAAAGAGTACTATTGTAAAGGTAAGCCCAGAGTTGTGGGAGAATTGGGCCTTACAGGCATACCTTTATCGCTTCTATTTTATTTCAGTGAACGTGGATAATGCCAATGCCTATTACCTGGGTCCTAAAGAAAGCGCACCTGCAGGGTTTATTCCGGTAAATACCAAAGGCGAATGGTGTTTATATAAACGACCTTAAAAAATGTGTAATATCATGTTCCTTGTGGAAACGGAAAATTTATTTGCGTAGGATTTTAAATGGCCCTGCAACCATTAAAATCGACTTAGCGGCGGGAACTTATCTCTATTCTGCACGAAGTATGAATGGTAACAAAAGATTGGGTAAATTAGTAGTAGTCAATTAGGTGATAATTTGTTAACCAAATGCACAAAAGCTTTATGCCTTATGTTGCTGGGGGCGAAGACGTTTGCACAACCAGCCGAAGGGAAAGAATGGGCCGTAGGTTATGGGCCTTCTGTGTTGGTTTTTGAAGGGGATTCGACCTATAACTATAGGTTGGATTCATCTTACGAGGTGTTATTCTTGACAACTGTTGCCAGTATGTGCGATACAGAGGGTAAGCTAATGTTTTTCAGTAATGGCGTAACCCTGATAAACTCGAAAGGAGATACTATCGAGAACGGATACAATTTTCATCCCCCTGAATTAGAGCAATTTTATGATGGTTTGGCTAACTCTTCGCAGGAGGCCTTAATTCTTCCTAGGGGTGGCGGCGAGTATTATTACTTACATTATTCGATGAGTGACTATAACTGGACCCATAATAAGCCGTTTGATTTGCTTTATTACAGCGTGGTGGATATGGCGGCCAATAATAATGCCGGTAAGGTTGTTCAAAAATGTATTCCTCTTTTAAGTAATGCTACCTTGGCGCCTTATGGGTTAACCGCCTGCCGACATGCTAATGGAAGGGATTGGTGGCTGATTATGCCCGAAACGGTTAAAAATTCATATTACGAATTTTTAGTAACTCCTGATTCTATCTATGGTCCGTTACACTATGATGTGAGCACAGGCTTTTTCGGAACGGTTATCCCGCACGGGCAATGCGCTTTTTCTAACCAGGGAGATGCACTTGCCACTACAAATTTTGATGGGGGAGTTAAAGTAATGCACTTTGACCGTTGCAACGGCGTAATTACCCCTTGGTTGGGGCTAACGGTTCCGTATGATTCGGCCACGCAATATGGTATAGGCGGCTGCGGCACCGCATTTTCCGCCAGCGGACGCTTTCTGTATGTAAATACCTTTAAAAAAGTTTACCAGTTTGATTTGCAGGATACGAACGTACAGCAGTCCGTACTTATGGTTGGGCAGGAAGATAGCGGGCATTATACGATGTTTGACCCTATGCAGATAGGCCCGAATGGAAAAATTTACATTTCTAATTTCGGTGGATTTTCTACAAGCCTTAATGTAATTCATAAACCAGACGAAAAGGGCCTGGCGTGTAACTTTGTATATTGCTCCGACACTATTTATGGAAGCGCATCGGTAGTAGGCGTACCTAACGTTGTTAATTTTGCTTTGGGCGCGCAGCAAGGCAGCGGCTGTGATACCCTAAGCGAAATACGTTCTGTGAGCAGTAAGGAAAAGGTAAGGGTCTATCCTAATCCTGCGGACGATGTGCTGGTTATAGAGATAGATAATAAAAACAATAGTGCCGGTTATTTGGAACTAACAGATGTTTGGGGCCAGCATGTTACCAGATATAACCTATTGCCCTTACAGCAAAAAATTCAGCTTAGCACGGCCGATTTACTTGCAGGTAACTATTTTTATTTTTTGCATTGGGAAAACGCCCGGCGGCTTGCAAAAGGTCGGTTTACTGTAGTGCATTAGTAGTTCTCTTCACCTTCTTCTTTATCCTGAACAGATACTTAACTCCCGCTTCAGCATAAGGGTAATAATGTTTAGGGTTTAGCACACGCTGTTTGTTATCGCTATCAAATTCATTGAAAGGAATGGCCAACTGAAAGCTTGCGTAAATATCGAGATTGCGTATGCGCCAGTCTGCACTTAAGGAGGGTTCTACATTAAGGAAACCAAAATAGTACTGGTGAGCAATGCGCGGACGAAACAGCCCCTGCACCAGGAAAGTGCTGTTATCATGCCCGAAGAGGAAATTTATACGAGGGGTTAGCGTAAAAACCTTTGAACCGATAAAGTTGAAAAAATGAAAGTCGTGCTTTAGGGCAAGCATAATGCTTACAGAGTAGCGCTCGGCCAGTAAGCGGGTGCGTTTGTCGCTACTCCAGGAGCCCTGTACGCCGGCGCATAACTCAATGTAATGCCAAAAGTCGAAACTGTTATAAAGGGAAATGGTGTTGTTGAGCGTATTTTTTTGCAGACTGGTGCCATAGAACAGAATGCTGCGGGTATAGCCCACATTAAGCTGCCACTTGTTAAAAAACAAGCGCGAAAAACCGGGACTGATAAACAATAGTGGAACAGCTGCACTATGGCTTATGCTGCTATCGGTCATAAAACCGAGGCCGGCCACCGCATAAAAACCCAGTTTATGGTAGTAAAGCGCGGATGGATAAAAAGCCACCCCCTTTAAGCCCGAGCTTCTGCCATTGGATAGCAGGCGACTTACAAAGTCCATCCCTATTTCCATGTGGGAGGCGCGATTCAGTTGCGAAACCGAAGTATCTATCTGCCGTTTGCGGTAATCCTTCAAAAGCATCTTAAAATCCTCTAATTCAAGGTCAAAGGAGTCTTTATATTCCTCTAAAAGCGCTAAATCTTCGGCACTTAGGGTATCTAAAGCGCTGATTTTACGGGTGGTGCTATCGGGCCGTTCCGTTCTGCTTTGGGCCTGTGTAAGGCCAGGTAAAAGCAAAGCCGCAATTAAGAGGGCAAATAACAAACAGAACCGCACCGGATGCATTGAGATTTGAATGCAAAATGGCAATAAAGTTTAGTTCATAAAAGGTGGCTGAAAAACGGCTTTTAACAGTACCGGTTTATATTGCTAAAACCGTTGCCTGCGCGGTATTTTATGGTATCTTTACGCCCCTAAATTTTGGAGTCATGCAAGTTCAATATGCCATATTCGGAATAGGCACGCAGGAAACAATCCTTATCATCATAGCTATTTTGTTATTGTTTGGTGGTAAAAAGATACCTGAGTTAATGCGCGGTCTTGGCCAGGGTGTTCGTGAGTTTAACGCGGCAAAGTCGAACATTAAGCAGGAAATTGAGGAGGGCATGAAGGACAAGCCTGCAACAACCAACTCTGCTTCAGAGCAACCGAAGTCCTAATTAAGTTACATAGTACTAATTCATAATCAGTTTTAAAGCAAAATTGAGTGGCAGAGCTATCGCACCCAAGCATTAAGGAAGTACAGGCCGATTTACGTTCAGGAAAAACAACTTGCGAACAGTTGGTTACCAGCTGTTTACAACGTATTGACGAAACCAAACACCTGAACGCTTACCTTGAGGTTTTTGCGGATGAAGCCCTGCAACAGGCTAAGGAAATTGATAAAAAAATTAAAAGCGATGGCCCTTTAGGCCGCCTGTTCGGCATAACCGTAGCCATAAAAGATAATATCTGCTACAAGGGTCATAAGGTTTCAGCGGGTTCAAAAATTCTGGGCGGCTTTAGCTCCCTGTTTAATGCAACCGTGGTAGAAAAGCTATTGGCTGAAGATGCCATTATAATTGGCCGCACCAATTGCGATGAATTTGCCATGGGCAGCAGTAATGAAAACAGCGCTTACGGCAGTGTGCTGAATGCACAGGACAACAGCCGAGTACCGGGTGGCTCATCCGGTGGTAGTGCGGTAGCCGTTCAGGCGGGCACCTGCCATGTTTCCTTGGGCTCAGATACAGGTGGATCCATTCGCCAGCCAGCTTCCTTTTGTGGCATAGCGGGTTTAAAGCCAACCTATGGCCGCGTTTCGCGCTGGGGGTTAATTGCCTATGCTTCTTCTTTTGATCAAATAGGTCCGTTTACCCATAACATTGAGGATATGGCCCTTGTTATGGAGGCTATCTCGGGTAAGGACAAATACGACTCAACGGCTTCTTCTGAAAAAGTTAAGGATTATTCTTCTGAACTAAACTTTGATAAGCCGGCACGCATTGCTGTGTTTTCGTCTACACTGAATAGTGAAGGATTAAACGTAGAAGTTAAAGAAGCCACACAGGCGCTGCTGAATGATTTAAAAGCAGAAGGTAATGTGGTGGAAGAACTTGAATTTGACCTGCTGCAGTACCTGATACCAACTTATTACGTGCTTACCACAGCGGAGGCTTCAAGTAATTTGGCGCGTTTTGACGGGGTGCATTACGGTTACCGCTCACCTGAAGCACATGAAATGGAAGAGGTATATAACCTTAGCCGCACAGAGGGTTTTGGCCGTGAGGTGAAGAACCGCATAATGCTGGGCACTTTTGTGTTAAGCTCCGGTTATTATGATGCGTATTACTCACGCGCACAAAAGGTGCGTCGCATTTTAACGGATAAAATCCGTTCCATTTTTCAGAATTACGATTTTATTTTAATGCCAACGGCCCCTTCGGTAGCATTTAAATTTGGTGAGAAAACGGAGAACCCGGTAGAAATGTACCTGGCCGATATTTATACAGTGCTGGCCAACCTAACCGGCATTCCGGCAATCTCCTTGCCTTTGGCAAAGGATAAAAGCGGCTTGCCAATTGGTATTCAGTTGCTGGCTGATAAGTTTGAAGAAGGCAAATTGCTTGCTTTTTCAGCTAAACTGATGCAAATTGAATCCGTTAAATAAGACAGTCTAACAGTAAATCTTAATAAAAGCCCGAACAAAACAGCCGCCTATAGCCCCACGTTTACCCTGAACTTTTGACAACAAAATTATATTAGCGGCTAAAGGCTGTACAGGCATGATAGCATACCTGAGTGGTAAAATAACGTTTAAGAGCCCGACTCATATTTTCTTGGAAACGGGAGGTATTGGGTATATGGTAAAAATAAGCCTGAACACCTTTGAGCGTATTCAGCATTTAGAGCAATGTACCCTGCATACGCAACTGGTGGTTAAAAACGAAAACCAGAGTGTAGCAGGCTTTGACCTTTACGGCTTTTACGAGGAAGGGGAAAAGGATTTGTTTGAGAAGTTGATTTCAGTATCGGGTGTTGGTGCTTCTACTGCGCGTGTAATGTTGTCTTCATTTAAGCCTGATGAAATTAAGCAGGCCATTTTGATGGAGAATGAGAGTATGATTCAGAGCATAAAAGGCATAGGGCCCAAAAGTGCAAAACGGATTATACTGGAGCTGAAAGATAAGGTGGGTAAGGTTTCCGGAGGTCAAACTTTATTACCTGCGGCAAACAATACATTAAAAGAGGAGGCGTTATTTGCACTCCTTGCTCTTGGTTTTACAAGGCAAGCTGCGGATAAGGCCCTGACAAGGTTGTTAGCAAGCAACCCATCGCAGAGCGTAGAAGCGCTTATTAAAGAGGCGCTTAAAATATTATAGTGCAATATGCCCGGGGCCTGTTGCTTTAACATAAAAGGAATTATAACAGACCATTCCGCCTGAATGGCGGAGCTGTTTTTATGAATTTAAAACGGAAACTCTTTACCCTTCTTTTTGCTTTTGGCGGTATAAGCGCTTTACTGGCTGCTTATTCTGCCCATACTATACTTGGCCCCGTAAGTGCGCCTATGGCACCTGCAGGCCCGGTTGCACCAACAGGGGTAACGGGTCCAACAGGCTCAACCGGTTTAAAATATCCTATTAAGGACCGCGATGGCGATTTTGTAACGGGCGAATCAAACGACCCTTTTTACTTAAAGGACCCACCGGCAATTGAGGAGAACGTAGAATACGACCCGCAAACGGGCATGTATATATTAACAGAACGTGTGGCCGGCCAGGATGTGAAGCCGCCTACGTATATGACGTATGAGGACTATTTAAAATACACTGAAAAGAAGGAACGCGAAGATTATTGGAAGGAGCGCCAAAACGCTATTAACTTAATTGAGCAGAAAAACCTTATACCACCAATACAGGTTAAGAAGCAGTTTTTTGACCGCCTGTTTGGTTCAAGTAAAATAGAAATACGTCCGCAGGGTAACGTGGAAATGACGTTGGGCGCCAACGTTCAAAAAACAGCAAACCCTAACATACCGATTCGTAACCGTAAAACAGGCGGTTTCGATTTCGACATGAACATTAACGTAAACGTTATTGGTAAAATAGGTGATAAGCTGCAATTGGGTGTTAAGTACAACACGCAAAGCGGTTTTGATTTCGATAACCAGATTAAACTGGGCTATACCGGCGACCAGGACGATATTATTAAAGTAATTGAAGCGGGTAACGTTAACCTGCCCTTGCCAACGCGCCTTATATCAGGTAGCCAGACACTGTTTGGTATTAAAACGCAGTTGCAGTTTGGCCGCTTAACCTGGACCAGCATTTTATCGCAACAGAAATCGAAGAAAGAAACGCTGGTAATTGAAAATGGCGCGCAGAAGCAAAACTTCGAAATCCGTTCGGACCAATACGAAGAAAACAAGCACTTCTTCCTGGCGCAATATTTCCGCGACCAGTATGACTATGCATTATCAGGCTTGCCTAACATTAAAAGCGTTGTAAACATTACACGCCTTGAAGTTTGGGTAACCAACCGTAACGGTACTACACAAAACGTGCGCGACGTAGCAGCTTTGGCCGATTTAGGTGAAGCAGTGCCGTACTCGCCTCATGTTATTTCAACAGCTAATGGTGATTCGCGTCCGCGCAACGAGGCCAATAACTTGTACGGCAATTTGGTGAGCAGCCCTTCGTACCGCTTTGTAGATAATGTAGTGGCAACTATGATTGGCCCTACCTTTAATTTACAACAAGGGCAGGACTTTGAAAAAACCTATGCCCGTAAACTGAATGAAACGGAATATACCTACAACCGCCAGTTGGGCTATATATCATTAAACGCCCAGCTTAACCCTAATGAAGTTCTTGCGGTAGCGTTCCAGTACGAATACAACGGTAGTGTTTTCCAGGTGGGTGAATTCGGTAACCAGGTTCCGCCGGATTCTAATGCAACATCTAAAGTGTTGTTCTTAAAAATGCTGAAGGCAACTTCAGTGCGTCCTACGCTTCCTATATGGGACCTTATGATGAAGAACATTTATTCTTTAGGCGCTTATAACCTTAGCAATGAAGAATTCAGGTTAGATGTTTATTACAACGATCCCGGCGGCGGCTTAAAGCGCTACATGCCTAAGGGCTGTTTGGAAGGTGACCCGCTGATTCACGTATTGAATTTGGATAACCTGAACATGAACGGTGACCCGCAACGGGATGGCTTGTTTGACTTTGTACCTAACGTAACCATACTTACGCAAAACGGAAGGTTGATATTCCCGGTGAAAGAGCCTTTCGGTAGTTATTTAAAAGGAAAATTTGATGCCTGCGGCAGTGGCAATATTGCGGGGCAGTATGTGTACCAGCAGTTGTATGATTCTACAAAATTCTGGGCGCAACAGTTTCCTGAGTACAACCGCTTTGTAATTAAGGGCACCTACAAAGGCACCAACAACCGCGAAATATCTTTAGGCGCAGGTAACATACCGAAGAACTCAGTAGTAGTAACTGCAGGCGGACAAAAGCTGGTAGAAGGAACGCACTATACGGTTGATTATAACCTTGGCCGTATTACCATTATTGATGCCGGCATATTAAACAGCGGCCAGCAAATTAAAGTTGACTTTGAAAACAATAACCTGTTTGCCACGCAGGTGAGGTCGCTAATTGGCTCGCGACTGGATTACCGGGTTAATAACCATTTAAGTATTGGTGGTACTATTATGCAGTTAAGCGAACGTCCGTACACCCAAAAGGTGAATATTGGCGATGACCCTATACGCAATACCATAATGGGCTTAGATGTGAAGTACCAGGATAACCTGCCATGGTTGACTAAAGGCTTAGATCGTTTGCCCTTCTACAGTACAAAGGAAATGAGTACGATTGATGCCTATGGTGAGGTAGCTTATTTAAAGCCGGGCCACAGCCGTGCCATCAACAACCAAAACAAGGAAGGCCAGGTTTATGTAGATGACTTTGAAGGCACCAGTAACGGTTACGATTTAAAAACGCCACCAATCAGTTGGAAATTGGCATCGGCACCGCGCAATGCAACAGATAAGAGCGGTAAGGTTTTATTTCCTGAGGCATCACATATTAATGACACCACCTACGGCTACAACCGTGCAAAAATGGCATGGTACCGTATTGATAACTCCTTCTTTAATACCACGGCCCCTGATATAGTAAAGAATAACCCGGATAGTTTGCAAAACCACTATGTGCGGTTGGTACCAACTATTGAAGTGTTCCCTAACAAGCCTATTCAAACGCTGGACCAGAACCTTTATACCTTTGATTTATCTTATTTCCCAAAAGAGCGCGGACCTTACAACTATGAGTTCAAGACTAGCGCTACAACAGATCCTTCTACAGGAAAAGTCCTTTCGGCTGGTATTAACGATGACGGAACGCTGAAGTCTCCTGACACGCGTTGGGCGGGTATAATGCGCAGTATTGATAACAACGACCTTGAAGCTACCAACGTAGAGTTCATTGAATTCTGGATGTTGGACCCCTTCCTTTATAATACAACTTCTAATGGAGGTAAGCTGTATTTCAACCTGGGTAATATTTCAGAAGATATTTTGCGCGACAGCCGCATGAGCTATGAAAACGGTATTACCGTAGATGGCAGCGGTATGGACAGCACCACCTGGGGACGTGTACCCCGCCTGCCGCCTTTAGTGGATGCCTTTAATATTGATGAGAACGAACGTTTGATTCAGGACGTAGGTTATGATGAAATGAATGACGACCTGGAACGTCAGCGCAAATCGGCGTTTCTGGCTAACATTAATAACTCAACGCTTAGTCAAGGTGCCAAGGACAAGCTTAACGCTGACCCTTCATCGGATGACTACAAGTACTTCCGTGATGAGAACGTTTATGGAAGTGTAGCCAGCATTATAACGCGTTATAAAGATTTCTGCGGCTCAGAGGGTAACTCTCCTGTGCAGAGCGGAAATAACGTGCAAACAAATGCGCAAACCAACCTGCCTGAAAAGGAAGATTTGAATAAGGATAATTCCTTAAATGAAAATGAAGAGTACTTCCAATACGAAGTTGACCTTAAGCCGGGTATGGATGTAGGTAATAACCCGTACATCGTTTCAAAAGTTGAAGGAACCGGAACCGATAATAACGGCATTCAAAACCGCTGGTTACAATTCCGTATTCCTATTCGCCAGTACACTTCGCGTGTAGGCAGCATACCTGATTTTAAGTCTATTCAGTTTATAAGAATGTTTATGACGGGCTGGAGCCAGGATGTGGTATTGCGTTTTGGTACATTAGAATTAGTGCGCAATCAATGGAGAACTTATACACTACCGCTGGATGAGCCTTGCGAACAGTTGTCAGTAGAAAATGACCCGCCGTTTTTAAATGTGGCATCAGTAAGTATTGAAGAGAACAGCGCGAAGAAGCCTGTTAACTATGTATTGCCTCCAAACATTCAGCGTGAGCAGGCATTAGGCCAACAAACCAACCAGTTTGTGCAACAGAATGAGCAGGCACTTAGCATGACGGTTTGCAACCTGAAAGACTGTCGCACTAAAGCATTGTTCAAGAACATCAACATGGACTTCCGCCGTTATAAGAAGATGAAGATGTTTATACACGCTAACCGTGTAGATGGTGACCTGCCTGTAAAAGATAATGAGATTGTAGCAATCGTTCGTTTAGGTAGCGACTTTAAGGACAACTACTACCAGTATGAAGTACCTTTAAAGATTACGCCGGATGGTTTATATGATAACAACAATGAAAACGACCGCTCAATAGTTTGGCCTGATAGCAACAGCGTTGAGATAACCCTATCCGATTTCATAAACCTGAAAATGCAGCGGAACAATACGGAGGGTTACCCGCATAATGTTCCTTTTGTAGCTACTGATTCGCGCGGCAGAAAAATAAGTATAGTAGGTAACCCCGATATAGGTGCGGTTAAAACAATGATGCTGGGTATACGAAACCCATCAAAGAGTGATATAAATAATCCTTTGCCTGATGGTGATGACGGATTACCAAAGTGTGTGGAAGTATGGTTTAACGAATTACGTGTAACCGGCTTTGAAGAATTTGGCGGTACGGCTGCGCTGGCCAGCGTTAATTTAAAAATGGCTGACCTTGGTAACATAGCATTATCAGGCGGCATGCATACGCGCGGTTTCGGGCAAGTGGAACAGAAGATTGACCAGCGCTATAAGGATAACATGTACCAGTACGACTTCTCAAGCACAATACAGGCGGGCAAGTTGTTACCAAAGCAATTGGGCCTGCAGTTGCCGTTTTATGGTGCTTATGCGCAAACCTTCAGCACACCTGAATTTGACCCATACCAATTTGATATACCTACGCGTGAGTTAATTAAGAATTTGAAAACGAAGTATGGAGGTGATTCGGCACGCCAATACTTACAGCAGGTACAAACGATAAACACAAGGCGCGGCTATAACTTTAGTGGTGTGCGCATAGTGCCGCAAACCAAAGCCAAGAAGCCGCACATCTATGACCCCGGCAACTGGAACTTTACTTACGCTTATAATGAAGTGTTGTTAAGCGACCCTTATACAGAAAAGAACTCACGCAAAACATGGCTGGGTGTAATTGGCTGGAGCTTTGCCCCGCAAACAAAAGATTTAGCGCCGTTTAAAAAGGCCATCAAGTCCAAGTCGAAATGGTTTGATATAATAAAGGACTTCAGCTTTAACCCGATGCCATCTACACTGGCGTTTACATCGGAGTGGAACAGGGAGTTTAACGAAATAAAACTGCGCTCGTTGGGCGAAGTGGATTTTATTATACCACCAACGTATTTCAAAAACTTTAGGTGGACGCGTACTTATACCTTTAAGTACAATCCGTTCAAGTCGCTTAGTATTGATTACAATGCTACTAACCAGGCGCGTATTGACGAACCGGATGGGCCGCTTGACACTAAGGCTAAAAAGAAAGAAGTATGGGCCAATGTGTTGGATGGCGGGCGTAATACCAGCTTTAACCAAACGCTGGCCGTTAACTACAACATACCTATAAACAAGTTGCCGGTATTTGACTTTATAACAGCCAACGCAGGTTACAACTCATCGTACACGTGGACAGCATTGCCCTGGCAGAAAGACACCGCCACTAATAAGTGGGTGCAGAACAGTTTGGGCAATATTATGAGCAATACTCAAAACAGCCGAGGCAAGGTTGATTTGAACTTTAAAAAACTATACGACAAAATTCCTTTCCTTAAAACATATAACTCGCCAAATCCTAATGCAGGCGACAAGAAGGAAAACGATAAGAAGCGCGAAAGCATGCGTAAAGCGCGTGAGAAGATACACGATGAGCTGGTTAAGCTGAAAGAAAAACGCGTGCAGCTTAAAGAAGATTTAAAAGAAGCAGAAGGGCTAGCACGTACTGATACCGTTCGTATTAATAAGCGATCGGTAGCGGTTGTAAAAGCCAAGCAGGATTTAAGTGATAACCGCAAGGCACTTGCTGCAAAGAAGAGAGATGTACCAAAAGCAAAAGGCAAGGACGCAAAGAAGAAAGCCAAGGATGAAGTGGAAGTGCTGAAGGTACAGCGCAAGAAGTTAAAAGAGGCTCTTCAAAGAGCGCACCATGACCCTGAAGTACTGCGCTTAAAGGCAGAGCTTAAAGCAAACAAGGCTTCTATAAAACAGAAGAAGATAGACCACGACAGCAAGCAGGCACCGGCCAATCCGTTTGTTTCATCAGTAATGCGTCCGTTATTGGCACTTAAGAAGGTAACGGTGGAATACAAGGAAAACAAATCAACCACTTTACCGGGCTTTGTAGGTTATAGCCGAGTACTGGGTGTTGACCATAAGTTGAAAGCGCCGGGTTACGACTTTGCCTTTGGCGGCCAACCGGGTGACCGTTGGTTTAAAGGTGTTGATGCCATTACACGTGATGGGTGGTTAGATGAAGCAGCGAGCAAAGGCTGGATTACAAAAGACACCTTGCTGAACCAGAAGTTTACGCAAACGCGTTCGCAACGTTTAGATATAACTGCCAGCATTGAACCATGGAGTGATTTGAAAGTGGATTTGACATTGTTTCAGGATAGAACGGTTAACCACTCGCAAACCTTTAAGTACGTTTTTGATACGCTTACCAACGACTTTACGTTTGCGCACTTAAACCCTGTTGACGCGGGCTCTTACAGCATATCGTACATTCCTATTCGTACGATGTTTAAGAAGATTGACAGCAAAGGATTCTCAGATACGTATCACGACTTTGAAGAGTTCAGGCCGATTATTTCAGAACGTTTGGCCAAACAAAACCCGAACGGCAATGCAAATCAGCCTTATTATAACCCAAGCGATACCACGTACAACAATCAATATACGAAAGGCTATGGCCCTAAATCGCAGGATGTATTAATTCCTGCTTTCTTGGCGGCCTATACCAAAACCGACCCTAACAAAATCGGACTAAATCCATTTAAGGCAATTCCGTTGCCTAACTGGCGTATATCTTACAACGGCTTTACGAAGTTTAAGTGGGCGCAGAAGATATTTACGAACCTTACCATTTCACACGGCTATAACTCAACCCTTACGGTTAACAGTTTCCAAACCAACCTTAGCTACAAGGGTAATGGGGAGCCTTTCGGGTCTAACAAAATTGATTCGCTGAACGGTAACTTCTATCCTTTATACAATATGCCGAGCATTGTGCTGAACGAACAGTTTAGTCCGCTTATAGGAGTAGACATGACCTTTAAGAATAACGTTACGGCCAAGGTGGACTTTAAAAAGAGCCGGACGCTTACTATGAACTTTGCTGACTTCCAGTTAGTGGAAATGAACAGCTCGCAGTTTACTATAGGTGCAGGTTATAAGATTAAAGGACTGAAATTGCCGATTAAGATTAAAGGCAAGCGCATACGTTTAGATAATGACCTGAACTTCCGCTTTGACTTTAGCTACCGCGATAACGTAACTATTAACCACCGTATTGATGAATTGCAGCCGCAGATAACACAGGGCTCGCGCGTTATTACTATACAACCAAGCATAGATTATATAGTAAGCAAGCGCCTTAACGTGCGTATATTCTTTGACCAAACACGCACCATCCCTAAAATATCTACGGGCTTTCCAACGACTAATACAAGGGGCGGTATAACGCTGCGTTTCTCGCTGGCGGACTAAAACCGTTTGGCAATTTTTAAGGCATGAACTTTTTGCAAGCGGGTTAATTTACCTCCATAATTCTATTTTTGTACGTATATGCAAAGCCTGAACACGCGCAGTGTTGTTTTTAACCTGCTGGCCATTAATGTTGTTGTTTTTTTGTTGACCAGCTTTAAGGGGCAGTTAATGTATGAGTGGTTTGCCCTTTATTACCCGGCCAGCCCGGCCTTTAAGCCCGTACAACTGGTTAGCCATATGTTTATGCATGGTACCATCATGCATATTTTCTCTAACATGTTTGCCCTGTATATGTTTGGTGCTGTGCTTGAGCGTGTGTGGGGGCCAAAGCGGTTTCTATTGTTTTATTTTGTAACCGGTTTAGGGGCTATGGTGTTGTATACAGCAGTACATGCCCTTATTGTTTATAACATAAGCGGTTCGGTTGCACCACCTTTAAACACGGTAATGCAATACGAACAGTTGTACTCTATATATTATGACCGTACTGTGGGGGCCTCGGGTGCAGTGTTCGGTATACTGGTGGCTTTTGGTATGTTGTTTCCTAATACGGAGCTTATTCTCCTCTACTTTCCCATTCCTATTAAGGCGAAATATTTTGTATCGCTTTACGTGCTTTTTGAGTTGTATTCAGGCTTTCAAATGAACCCTTCAGATAACATAGCCCACTTTGCCCACCTTGGCGGGGCGCTGTTTGGTTTTATTATGGTAAAGTACTGGAACCGCAACCGTAATTATCTGTATTGATATTGCAATGTTGACGAATTCTGTTTTTGAGGATTTAAAATATCAACTGCGTTACGGCGGCATTGTTGTAAAACTGATAGCCGTTAATGTGGCCCTGTTTCTTGTTTTTGTGGTGGCCAGTCTTATTCTGGAACATACCTTCCTTTCACAAAATCTGTTGAATTACGTTGGTGTTCCTGCGGATGTTATTGTTTTAGCGCGCAGGCCATGGACATTATTCTCATATATGTTTTCTCATGCAGGCCTCTTTCATGTAATATTTAATATGATAGGCCTGTATTGGTTTGGCGAAATTTTTGTGCTATACCTTGGCGAACGCCGCGTTTTACCGCTTTATGTTTTGGGAGGCCTTGCAGGAGCCTTAATTTATTTAGCCGCCTTTAACCTTATTCCTGCTTTTAAACCCCAGGTTGCTTCCTCCGTTTTGGTGGGTGCTTCAGGCAGCATATTTGCTATAATGTTTGCTACCGTGGCCATTAACCCCGACCATAAGGTGAGTTTATTGCTTTTTGGTGAGGTGAAAATTGTTTACGTGGCTTTAGGCGCTTTGCTGATTGGTATTATCAGTGTATTACAAGGCAGCAACCAAGGGGGTGTAATGGCCCACCTGGGTGGTGCTATTTACGGATATGCTTATATAAAAGCCTTGCATAGCGGTACCGATATTTCAGGCCCTTTTTCTTCTTCGGCAAGTGGGCTGAAAAATATTTTTAAACGCCGCGCTAAAATGAAGGTGACGCACAAGGCTACTACCCGGTTGGAAAGCAAGGACCCTAATCAGGCTGAACAGGAACAGATAGACAAAATACTGGATAAGATTTCGCGTTCAGGATACGACAGCCTTACCAAAGAGGAAAGGGACTTTCTTTTTGAATACAGCAAAAAGTGATTGCAGGTTAGACGCGTAAGATGGTTTGTGTTTTTTTCTGAAGCCAACTGTAAATAGTATTATTTCGTCTTACAATAACCAGCGTGAAAGCCCTATTTAGCTACGTACTTATTTTTCTTGCTTATTGCACCTATGCTCAAAACATAAGCGGGGTAATAAATACGTATACGCCCGTAACAGCAATTTCTACTATAGGCTGCGGGGTGCAGTTAACGGTTGGCAGCACCAACGGTTTTGCGCCCGGCGATAAGGTGCTGCTTATACAAATGAAGGGGGCTGTTATTGATACTTCTAATACCTCAGCTTTTGGAGATGTAACTAATTATAATGACGCGGGCAGTTATGAGTTTTCGCGTGTGCAAAGCATAAACGGTGCCGACATTAGCCTTACCACCAGCCTGGTAAACTCGTACAACGTAACTGGTAAGGTGCAGTTGATACGTGTACCTGAATACACCAATGCGAATGTAAGCGGCACTTTAACCGCACAGGCCTGGAACGGAACAACGGGTGGCGTACTAGTTATGGATGTTAGCAATACCCTTACTATGAATGCCGATATAGATGTAAGCGGATTGGGTTTCAGAGGTGGCGATGTTTCCAATAATCCGGATGGCGGCTGTGGTTCAGGTTCACCCGACTATTTCTATCCGCTGGCGCAACCCGGACTTTTTCAGTGGGCTTCAGGCGGAGCAATGAAAGGAGAAGGCATAAGCGAGTTGGGAACGGATAAACTTGCCGGCAAGGGGAAGCTGGCAAATGGCGGCGGGGGCGGCAATAAACATAATTGCGGCGGTGGTGGCGGTGGTGGATTTACAGCAGGTGGGCATGGAGGCGAGGCATTGGCGGGCTGCTCGCTTAGTGGTAACTACGGAGTGGGTGGAGCAGGCCAGGGAGCAATAATTGCGCAAAACCGGTTAATACCCGGTGGCGGTGGTGGCTGCGGAGATTACAACAACGGCGTAGGAAGTAATGGCACTAACGGTGGAGGAATAATTATAATACGGGCTAATACTATTGTTGGCGGTAACGATAGTATGCTGGCAAACGGTTTAGATGAAACAATAATAGGTACCAGTATTGCAGATGGTGTAGGGGGGGGCGGTGCCGGTGGCTTGATTTTTCTGGATGTAAGCAATTATAACGGTAACCTTGTTTTACAGGCTAATGGCGGTAAAGGAGGAGACCAGAACCCTACCTATGGTTGCGTAGGCACAGGCGGGGGCGGCGGCACAGGTACTGTTCTTACATCGCAGGCCCTTATACCGCCTAACGTTAGTATAATAACTATGCCCGGCGCAGCCGGCGTTTTTTTAACCAATAGTTTTAGCGGCTGCCCAATGGGCAGTACCTATTATGCAACCGGCGGAACAAGCAATAGCGCACCGCCACTGTTCAATCTGCCTTTTATTGAAGGGCCGCCGCTTAGCGGCACATTACCGGTTAAGCTGGGTAATGATACTACTATATGCGCGGGCGATAACCTGCTACTGAAGCCAAACGTCGCGGGCACGGCTTATTTATGGAACGACGGAAGCACCTCCTCTTCGCTTGCAGTTAGCAGTGCGGGCGTTTATTGGGTGCAGGTAACCTCAGGCGGATGCGTGGGAGCCGATACTATAGTTATAACTACCGTAAATAAACCGGCGGTGGACCTTGGTAACGACACCACTTTATGTGTGGGCGCTTTACTTAATCTTACAACAGATGGCCTTGCTGCTGCTTATGTGTGGCAGGATGGTACTACCGCTTCTTTTTACAATGTAAGTTCTGCAGGCCAGTATTCAGTAACTGCAAGTAACGGAGGCTGTGCTGTAGCAGATACTATTAATGTGGTTTATACCAATCTTAATTTTACACTGGGCAATGACACTGTTTTATGCCGGGGGCAAACACTGATGTTTAACTCACCCTTCCCTAATGATATAAACCTGTGGCAGAATGGCAGTACTGCTACAACCTTAACCGCAACAGTTTCGGGCAGCTATACTCTTACTGTAAGCAGGGGCAACTGCAGTTTTACAGCAACTGTAAACGCAACATTTAATGCGGCGCCTTATGTTGAGTTAGGAAATGATACAGTATTTTGCAGCGGTAATAGCGTAAGCGTTGATGTAACCAATACGGGGGCAACTTATGCCTGGAGCGACGGAAGCCTTGTGCCGCTGAGAATATTAAACGCCACCGGAATTTATGCTGTTACGGTGAGCCTGAATGGTTGCAGCATAAGTGATAGTTTAAAGGTAGATGTTATTGATACGCCCTCGGTAAACCTGGGTAGTGATACCTCTTTGTGTGAAGGTAGAGCCCTATTGCTAAATGCCGGCTGTGCATATTGCACGTACGTGTGGCAGGATAATTCCGTAGCGGCAACATATATAGTTAAGGAAGAAGGCGATTATAGCGTAGCGGTAAGCAACAGTTGCGGAACAGCTACTGATGCGGTGCGAATAGAAGTAGAGGAGTGCCGGTGCCGCGCTTATGTTCCTACAGCATTTTCTGCAAACGGCGATGGGGTAAACGATAACTTTAAACCAATATTTAAATGCAACAACCTTGTGCGCTATGATTTTAGAGTGTATAACCGCTGGGGCGAATTGGTGTTCAGCTCCTCAAACCCCAAAGAAGGCTGGGATGGTACCTATAAGGGAGTAAGGCAGGCTGTGGGTGTGTTTATTTATGTGTTGCGTTACGCCGGCGATGAGGGCGATGCCGTTCGCTCCTATGAAATGCAGGGCAACGTAACCCTTATTCGCTGATTACATACCGGGTAAGCCATTAGGCATCATGCCTTTTGTAACGCTCATCATTTCCGTTTGCATTACGTTATCTGACTTTTCAAGCACCTCGTTAATAGCAGACTGTAGCTTGCCTTCCAACACAACTTTGTCGTCGGCCTGCTTTATTTCAATGTTCTTGATTTTGCGGTTGCCGGTAGCGGTTACAATTACATATTCGTTTTCAGCAGTAACCTCAACGGTGTCAAGGCGTTTTTTTACCTCTTCCATTTTGGCTTTCACTTCCATTAACTGCTTCATCTGATCTAAGAAACCCATGTTGTTAATTTAAAATTTAGAGTGTTGAATTTTGAATGAATACAAAGAAAATTTATTAGCTCTTCATGTTTTCAAACTGCAAAGGAAAACCAAAATCTCCTTTACGAAGCGCGCTCATTACAGCCTGCAGCTCGTCAATTTTTTTGCCGCTAACGCGCACAATGTTATCCATTTTTTGCGGCTGTACTTTAAGGCCTGTATCCTTTATGGCTTTGGTAATTTTCTTTATAGCATCGGCATCTAAACCGTTGCGCAGTTTTATATCCTTTTTTATGGTAGCGCCCGAAGGATAATGCTCCTTGCTTACATCGTAGCTTCGCGGGTCTATGCCCTGCTTTGCGCCCCGGGTAATAATTATGTCTATTACCGTTTGTATGCGCATTTCGTTTTCAGTAGTTATTTGAACCGTTAAATCCTTTTTGTTGAAATCAATTTCGGTTTTAGAGCCGTGAAAATCGTAACGGTTCAATATTTCTTTCTTAGCCACGTTAATGGCGTTTTCAACTATTTGCGGGTCAACCTTACTTAACACGTCAAAACTTGGCATACGCTATTGTTTAATCTGCGATTTAAAGAAACTGTTACCCTCTTTACTTATCAATAGGCCGTATTCCTTGCCGTCCTTATTAATTACAACATAGCCGGTACTATCGCCTAAAAAGTAGTTGCCCGAGGCAAATTCGCGTCCGTTAATCTGCCACATAATCATGCCCGCTTGTGCGGCTTTTGTTTTAACAGCGCTTTGATTCAGGAAGTAACTGTTAAACAGCATTACGTTGCGGCCTTCAAGCGAAATGCTACCGCCTTTGCCCTGCATCATTACAATATCCATTGAAGTGGTAGAATCATGCAGCGCCTTAAACGTTTTGGCCGGTAGCGGAGTAGTTTTGGTAGTAGCTGAAGTTTGTGCAAAGCCTGCAAAACCGGAAATAAGTAAGGCTAAAAGGAGGAAATTCTTCATAATGTGAAAATATTGATTCTACTTAAATCAATTATTGTGCCTTTTTAGGATGGGTGGACCTCTTTTGGCATTTTATAAACTTTCTTTCCCAGTGGTTTACCCCATTTTTCACTACAAACCCCTTTCCAAAGCTTTCTTTATCGGTATGCTTTAGAATTTTGGAATACCAGAACTCGGCCACGCAGCGGTCCTTCGTTACATCGAGGGTAGTATAGCCATGTTTTGAGAACTGCACCCACAAATGGTGTGGGTTAAGGCTTTTACTTACGTATTGGGCTAAAGGAATAAAGGCTTTAGGCACACCGGCTTCATCCATATTGCCACGGGTAATACTGGGTCCTAATACCTCTACACCCACGGCGCCTTCGCCCGTTTTTTTGTTATAGCGCTTTTTGTCTTTTGGGGAGGTGGTTAAATCCATAATGAAAGACATGTGCGCATCGCCGGTAAGCACTACGGTGTTTTTGACTTTACCGGTATCAACAAAATCAAATAAGCAATTGCGGTCATCAGGAAAACCATTCCAATTGCCGGGGTCCCATACACGGCCATTGCCCCGGTTTTTAGTAATAAACTTTGGCCCACCTTCACTTAACCAATCGCTCATCATTTCCTGGTTGCCTACCAGTTTCCATTGTGCCTTTGAACCGTATAATTGTTTTTTGAACCAGCCATCCTGCTCATTGCCTAAAACACAGGCATAACCTTGGGCTGACTTTTCGGTACCTCGGTAATACAGCATGTCAATCATAATAAGGTCGGCCAGAGAGCCAAAATGAAAACTGCGGTAAATGCGTTCAGGGTTTTTAGGGTTAGGCATGCGTATGGGTAAGTACTCGTAAAAGGCTTGTATAGGGTCTTGTACTTTACCTGTATCGTTCACATTCAAATCGTGGTTGTCCCATTCAGCAATCCATGTTTTGTTTTGGCGCGCGGCGCGCAAGTCGGGGTCCAGTAGATAATACGTATGCCTTTCACGCCACTCCTTAAGGTTGGCAGCATCCTTTGGATAATCAGCGGGCATACGAATTAATTCCTGTCTATCGGCATAATCATAGGCGTAATCACCTAAGTGAACCACATAGTCAATGTCGTTGCGCTCGGCAATTCTTCGGTAAGCGTTAAAGTAGCCCGACCATACACTGCTGCAGGAAACTACAGCCAACTTAAATTGGCTTACTGAATCGGGCGGGAGGGTTCGCGCCTTACCAACCTGTGAAGTATGGCCATCAGGAGTAGTAAAGCGATAAAAATAAGTGTGCCCTGCGCTTAGGCCATCGGCATCTACTTTAGCGGTGTAGTCATGTTCGGGGCTTGCTGAAACATTACCTTTGTTTATAATATTTTTGAACGCTGAATCGCCAGCGATTTCCCAAAGCAGGCTAACCGCTTCCCTGCTACCCTTAGGCATTTCTACTTTGGTCCATAATATTACTTTATCCTGTAAAGGGTCGCCGGAGGCAACGCTATACCAAAAGGGGGCATAGGCGGTATCGGGATAGATGTTATCGGGGTATTGAGCAAATGCGGAAAGAGAAAAGAGAAGAAGAGGGATAATCGCTTTCATAAGCGGCATATTTCGCAAATTTCTGCGGTAAAGAGATGTTAAGTAGCGCTTAAAAGCAGGCAGGGGCGACACTTTCTACAAATTTTTGCTATATTTGCGCCGTTAAACGAAACGCCGGCTTAAATGCCGGTTTCGTTTTTAAAAGAACTGCCGTTCGAACGACAGTGAGATTCTGACTTCCGTCCTCGCATATTATTGCGATAGCAACACAATCTTCAGCATTCTCCCATCCGTTCGGTGGCATACCGAAATTCAATTTTTAACTGCGGTTAAAAACTACCGGATGACTAAAGCCTATATGGTGTTGTTGGTGGTTTGCATCCGCGCAAAAAACAACAATGGAAAAATTCCGCGCGCTCGGTTTGAGCGAAAACGTGCTTAGTGCACTTGAAAAGAAGGGTTGGGAAACCCCATCAACCATCCAGGAAAAAACTATCCCACTATTACTTGCCGATGAAAAAGACGTAGTAGGCCAGGCCCAAACCGGCACCGGTAAAACAGGCGCCTTCGGTTTACCGCTTATTGATAAGCTGGATGATACCAGCCGCAAGGTGCAGGCCTTAATACTATGCCCTACCCGCGAATTAGCTATGCAGGTAGCAGAAGAAATAACCAGCTTTAAAGGCAGCAAACGCATTTGGGTGCAAGCTGTTTACGGGGGTGCAAGCTTCACTATGCAACAGAAGGCTTTACAAAAAGGTGTGCATATAGTAGTAGGTACACCGGGCCGTGTGCGCGACCATATTGAACGCGGCACGTTGAAGCTTGATGGCGTAACCCATATTGTGTTGGATGAAGCCGACGAAATGTTGAACATGGGCTTTGAAGAGGAAGTACGCGAAATTTTAAAGAGCGTACCTGAAAAGCGCCGTATGCTTTTATTCAGCGCTACCATGCCACCACAAATATTGAAGCTTGCCAAAACTTTTATGGGCGAGTATGATTTAATAGAAGTAAAGAAGGCGCAATTAACCATTGAACTGGTTGATCAAATGTACTTTGAAGTGCGCGACAGCGACCGTTTTGAAACGCTTTGCCGTGTTATTGATACAGAACCTGAATTTTATGGTATAGTTTTTTGCCGCACCAAAATGGAAACCGATGATGTGGCCAGCAAGCTGATTGACCGCGGTTATGATGCTGAAGCTATACACGGTGATGTTACCCAGTTTCAACGGGAACAGACATTAAAGAAATTTAAATTACGTAAGCTAACCATACTTGTAGCTACTGACGTAGCTGCCCGTGGTATTGACGTTAACGACCTTACGCACGTAGTTAACTATAACTTACCACAGGACCCTGAGGCTTACGTACACCGCATAGGCCGCACGGGCCGTGCAGGCAAGCATGGTACTGCTATAAGCATTATTTCCCCATCGGAATATCGCGGCCTGTTGTTTATTCAAAAAGTGGCACGTGCGCAGATTAAGAAGGAAGATGTGCCAAGTGTAGCAGATGTAGTGGCAACAAAGCTGATGAAGCTGAAAACTGAAGTGGCCGGAATTATTGAAAAAGGAGAGGCCGGTAAATACGCTGAATTGGCCCAGGAACTTCTGGAAGAAGGTAAGGCGCCTGCCGAGGTAGTTTCAGCACTGCTTATTTATTCCATGAAAGATAGTTTACAGGAATCGAGCTACCGGGAGATTGGTGTTGTTAAAGGCCGCCAACAAGGTGGTGCATCAGCCGGCGGCGGTGGAGATAAGGCCCGCTTATTTGTAGCTAAAGGCCATATGGACCATATGAATGCAGATAAGGTTGCCCAATATTTAGCTGATGAAGCAGGGGTTAACGCAGACAGTATTCATGATGTGCGGGTATTTGATAAATTTTCTTTTGTAAGCGTACCGTTTACTGAAGCAGAACAGATTTTGGTTGTGTTTGAAAAGAAAGCAGGAGGCAGACGCTCCCTTGTTACCCGCGCTAAAGAAAAAGATGGCGGCGGCGGCGGTGGAAAGAGTTTTGGCGGCGGTAAGAAATGGGATGACCGTAAGCCAAAATTTGATGGTGAGCGTAAAAAATTCGGCGACCGTGAAGGCAAGGGTTCAGGTGAGCGAAAATCTTACGGCGAGAAAAAGAGTTTTGGCGAAAGAAAGAGCTATGGAGATAAAAAGGAGTTTGGTGAGAAAAAGCAATACGGCGAAAAGCGGGAGTTTAAAAAACGCGAGGTAAGCAACCAGGTTGAAGGCCAGCAAAGCGCCGAAACCAAGCCACGCACTGAAGGGGAGTTTAAGCCTAAAAAGCGTGAGAATAAGATGATGGATTATCTTGATAAGAACGAAGCCCCGAAAACGCACGAGAAACCACAGCAACAACCTTCTAAAAAGAAGAAGGAATCAACCGATTTAGAGGACTTTATGAAGAAGTTTGATGATGATTTGAGTTGGTAGATACAGCAGAGGGTATAAAAAACACTTCCGCTAAACATATAATGAGACAGCCATAGCATTAGTTATGGCTGTTTTTTTATCTATATGATGTATGTCATTTTGCTATAATGCAGATGATATTTTAAGTTTATAGTAGCAATGCCCGATGACAACTAAACAAATTTGCAAAGTGGTTCTCCTGTACTTTGTATTTGGAGTGCTTTACATTTATTTAAGCGATAAAATTCTTCAGCAGCTGGGCCCCGAACTTGAAGAAAGAATACAAACGTACAAAGGCTGGATATTTATTGCTATTACTACGGCACTACTATTTATAGTACTGAATGTACTGAACAATAAACTTTTGCACAGTAATTCGCAATTGGCGTGGAAGGATAAACTTATACAACAACGGGAAGAAGAAAAGAAAGACCTGGAACGACTATCGAGAGAGCTACAAGAAGTAAACTCAGACCTGCAAACATTTAACTACAGTATATCACACGACCTGAAATCTCCTATAAGGGCATTTAAGGGTTATACGGATATACTTTTCGCCAAATATTCCTACCGAATGGATGAGGAGGACAAGGAGATATTTGCCGCTCTAAAAAAGTTGGTAAAGCGCATTGATGCGCTTATCAGCGATTTGCTTGTTTTTTCGAAGGCAGAAAGGAGTATGCATAGCGAGACAGTTGAAATGACGGTGCTTTTTGAAGAGGCAATTAAGGAAAGCAAAAAACAGTATGGCGAGAAAGAGATTAAAATAACCATTGCACCGCTTATAGATTGCTACGCTGACCGGATACTCATATACCAGGTAGTTTTTAACCTGGTAGCCAATGCTGTTAAGTATTCGGCCAAAGTTGAGAAGCCGGAAATAAGCATAGGCTGCTATGAGGAAGCCGGAAAGGCCGTGTATTTTGTTAAAGATAATGGCTGTGGCTTTGACACCAAATTTGCCAATAAACTATTTCAGCCATTTGAACGGCTGCACCTTGCCAGGGATTATGATGGAACCGGACTGGGGCTTGCCATAGTAGAAAAGATAGTTAGTAAACACGGTGGAGCTGTTTGGGCAGATTCTAAATTGGAAGAAGGCAGCACTTTTTATTTCAGCCTTCCCCTTAACAGCAACACTTAATATATTAGCGCAATAACTATGCGCAACTTTCTCTGCCTGCTTTTATGCAGTATATTGGCTAATGTGAGTGCACAAAATACCAATGATGCCGGGCCATGGTATCACCATACAACAGTTTACCAGGTATACCCCCGTTCTTACTATGACAGTAACGGCGATGGCATTGGCGATATACAGGGCATTATTCAAAAACTGGATTACATAAAGGAGCTGGGCTTCGAAACCATTTGGTGTTCGCCATTTTTTAAAGGCCCCCAAAAGGATTTTGGTTATGATATTGCCGACTATACAGATATAGCCCCTGAGTACGGCACTGTTGCTGATGCGGAGCAGCTAATAAATGAAGTGCACAAAAGGGGCATGCGCGTTGTTTTTGACATGGTAATGAACCATACCAGCGATGAGCACCCCTGGTTTAAAGAATCGGCTGCTTCAAAAGATAATGCTAAAGCGGATTGGTACATATGGAGAGATAAGCCAAACGGTTGGAGAAGTTCTTTAAAAATGAAGGGCTGGCACTATAGCCCACAACGCAAACAATATTACTGGGCCAGCTTCCTTTCTTTTCAGCCTGACCTGAACTATCGTAAGCCGGAAGTAAAAAAGGCCATGTTTGAATGCGTAAAATTCTGGTTGGAAAAAGGGGTGGATGGTTACAGGTTGGATATGTTCAACAGCATTTACAAAGATGAAGAGTTCCGCAGCAATGCAGCATCAAGAAAAGCGGCTTCTGAAAAATATAATACCAAAGAGTATAAGGGAGAGATAAAGGCCATAATGAACCAGCCTGAAAGTTTTGGTTTTGCAAAAGAGCTACGCAGTGTATGCGATACGTTTGGCGACAAAATGCTGCTTGGTGAAGTGTTTGGCAACAACGCTATGATTAAGCGCTTTTTGGGAGAAAAGAAAAACGATGGCCTGGGCCTGGCATTCACTTTCGATAAAATGCTGCGCTTTAAATTTAAAGCCTCCTACTTTCATAAGCTCATCTCTTCGCTTGAACAGGATTTTGGAAACCCATATATGCCGGTATATGTTTTCAGCAATCACGACCGCAGACGGAGTTTAAAGCGTTTAAATGGCGATGTAGAAAAAGCAAAGCTTTTGCATTTTATGCAGTTAACGGTGCGCGGTGTACCCTGCATGTATTACGGTGAAGAAATAGGAATGACCGATGCGCGCATGCCCTACAAAAAAGCCCTTGACCCCATACCCCATTTATTTAAGGCAGTGCCGCGCTTTTTAGTGGATATGGCCGGTGAAACGCTTAACCGCGATGAACTGCGTACGCCTATGCAATGGAACGAGGAAAAAAACGCTGGTTTTTCAAAAGCAGCAACTACTTGGCTACCCGTGCACGAAAACTATACCCGAGTAAATGTAAAGGCTGTAAAAAGCGATAAGGGTTCTTTATACAATAGCATTAAGGAGGTGTTGGCCATTCGTAATTCAAACACGGCGCTTACGAATGGAGAGATGGAGTTGATAAACCGCAAGAGGCTACCCAAAGATGTATTGGGTTATATAAGAGTGGCAGCCGGCCAAAAACTTTTGGTGCTGCTGAATTTTGGAAAAAAGCGCCAACATCTAAACGGGTTTACCGAGTATAAAACCATTTTATTGCAAATGGGTGAAGTGGAGCAGGATGAAAATGGAATTCAACTGCCACCGTTAAGCGCAGTCATACTTAAATTATAACTTCCGCTAGTACGCCAGAAAGCGCACCGCCTTGCGCTGATTGTTGTATAGCAGTTCTGCCAGGTATATACCTTGCTGAAGCGGAGGTAAAGGCACCTGGCTTCCGGGGTCTTTCTGTTCAACTATAAGCCTGCCCTGAAGGTCAAAAATTCTTACCTGCTTAAGGTCAATTTCCGGAGATTGAAGCAATAGGGCGCCCTTGGTGTAATGCAGCCTTATAAAAGAGCCTTCCAAATCGACTACTGCATTCGCTTCGAAAACCGTAAAGCTATCTATATAGGGGTCTAGATAGTAAATGTCGTTATGGGAGTTTATGGGCCAGATAACCACTACTGAAGGGCCCGTTTTAAAAGCGGGGCCGTCCACATGGGCAATCATATTAACGGTAATGTAGGAAAAGGCATGGATGGTGTCAGTTATAGTCAAAGGATACTCAAGTCCGCCGGTTAATACCGGTGTGCTGAAGTTGGTGGTGTCAACTTTATAGCCCAGGGTTAGCCCGTCCATAAAGTCAAAAAGCGTATCGTTATAGATGCGGATTTTGAAGGAATAATCACTTCCCAGGTTCAAACTGTCCGGTAACGGACTTGAAGATGTGCTATCGCTTGTTATGCGTAAATGAAAGCTTTGTGCAATGCCTGACAGGCTTAAACCAAGTAACGTCAACAGAAACCAAAATCTTACCTTTTTCATTCCATTAGGTTTGGTTATGAAAGTAAGCCGGCTTTCTGAAAAGAAATAATTTATTTATTTTTAATCTTACACGCTTAACACTATACCTATGGACATATTGAACCAAGTAGTTGAACGACTTACCAAGGATGAACTGCGCTTTTTAAAAATGTATTATGGTAATGCCGGACCCGATAACCGTAAGGATATGGTACTGGTTGATTATGTACGACAGAGCGGGGAACGTTTTAACGAAGAGAAACTTATTAAAAAGCTGGGCTATAGTGCCGAAGATAAAAACAGCTATTACCGTTTAAAGAACAGGGTAATACAGGATGTGGGCGATAGCCTGACGTTGCTATACGCGCATAAGGTGGAATTTTTAGAACTCCTTCATTTTTTGCAGTTATACCAACTGTACTTTTCAAGAAGCTTATATAAAGGCTGTTTGCAATATTTGAAAAAGGCCGAGCGCCTTGCAAAAAAAATTGAAGCCTATGATTTGCTGGACCATGTGTATTCCAATTTTATAGCACTTTCCTTTCATTTACTGGAGGTTGTTCCTGATGAGTATATAAACCTAAGAAACGCCAACGCCGAACTACTTGCTAAGTTACGGGAACTGGATAATATGCTTGCCAGCGTATCGCACCGCTTAAAAGTGACCCAGAATTTTGGAAGCAGCGATAAACAGCAATTGCGACAGTTGCGCGAAAAGGCGCGACAGGTAAGTGCGCCAACCAACTCACAATACAGTAAAAGTCTGCAAGTGCGCATTTACCAGGCCCTTAGCCAGGTCTTTCTACAACAGCATAATTATACCGAGCTTGAAAAGTTGGTTGTAGATACTTACGCGCTTTTTGAAAAGGAGGAATGGTTTGATAAGGAAAACCATCAACTGAAACTACAGATGTTGACGTATGCCGCCAATGCCTTGTATAAGAACCAGAAGGAAAAAGAATCTTTACAGTATACGGAAATACTGGGGAGAGAGATAGCTGCGCATAACAAACTGTATTATGACCAATACCTCTTTTTTTACTATAACCTGCAGATATTGAACAATGCGGTGCTTAACCCTATGCGGGCGTTGCAGTGGCTGCACGATTTTGAAGCTGAAATGCGGCGAAAGAAGAATTACTACTACGACACATTTATTTATTTGAACCGTGCCGGCCTACAATACGATTTAAGGAAATATAAAGAGGCACTGAAAAGCTTCGTAAAACTTTACGTTAGTGACAACTACACCAGGGCGGCTGTGCCATTTAAGTTTAAGGTAGAAATAAGCGAGTTGCTGACAACGTATGAGGCAGGAGACTTTGAGAGTTTACAGAGAAGAATAGGACAGGTGCGTAAAGATTACGAAGCGCTGCAGAAGCAGAAGGCGTTTAAGCGTGATTTTGACATGATAGATTTGCTGGAAGAAATGGCGCGCAGCAGTAACTACAGAAGAGATGCTGCCATTCAAAAAAAGATAAACGCACTGTTGAAAATGCAGGTAGATGCCGCCCAGGCCGATGCCGAAATAATAAAATACGAAGGTTGGTTGAAGGGAAAGGCGGTGGCTTAGGGCGTATTGTTTTTTCATATTTTTCGTAGTGTGCCTTGCCTATAAATGCCTTTCAGGCGTGTAAGAAATGGCCCATTCTTGGTTGCAGCCCGCAACATTAAGCAAGACCTTTACAACCGTAAAGCAAAATATTATGAAAACAATGAAACTACTTATGAGCGCCTTACTGCTTCTGTTTTTGAGCAGTGAAGTTAGCGCACAATGTTACATGTGGGTTTACCCTGTTGACAATGGCGGAGGAGCCTATACTTTCAACGCTACGCCTGATTCGGGCAGCGTTAACCCTATTTACAACTGGACTTTTGACGATGGCGGTACGGCGAGTGGAGTGATAGTGCAACATACGTTTACCACCAGCGGCATGCACAGTTATTGTTTAAATTTTACTGGCAATTGCACTACCACTTTTTGCGATAGCTTTAACGTAAATGTATGTTCGTGGCCGGCATATGTTACCCAAACCGGAGGCGATACCATTGTAAGTTTTTCGGTGCAGGGTGCACAAGCAGGGTGGACTTACAATTGGTCTTTCCCTGATGGAGTTCCCTCTACCTCAACAAGCCCTAACCCAAGCATTGCCTTTCCTTCGGTGGGCAGCTTTCCGGGAACGCTTACAGTAAATGACCCGGGTGGGTGTGTAGTTAATTTTAACGCAAACGTTGATGTTTATGACGAGCAACACAGTGGCACATGCACACCATGGTCACAGGCATATATAGGAGCCTTTGGCCTTGTAACTTTTTACGCTTTGGCAGATTCAGCAAACCCTATAAGTTATGTGTGGGACTTTGGTGACGGAACGGGCAGCACGCAAAATAATCCGCAGCATACGTATGCCACTTCAGGCTCGTATACTTATTGTGCCAATTTTACAGGCGCCAATTGTAGCGGTAGTATTTGTAAATCGATGTATGTAAATGTGTGTGATGCTGCGGCCTATATAAATTATACGGTAGCCGACAGCACTGCAACTTTTACTTTGGATGGTATGCCGACCGGCAGCACATATAACTGGTCTTTTCCTGATGGGGATATAACTACTTCTACAAGTGCAGTCCCCAGTGTTGTTTTTCCGGGAGTTGGTGCTTACAGTGTTTCCGTTACTGCCACAGCCCCTAACGGCTGTGTAATAAACCGCAATACTACGGCAACAATTACCAATGGCAATTGCGCAGCGCAATTGCATATTGAATCTATATGGGCGGACTCTGTTGCTTTCTATGTTACGCCTGATTCCGGCTCTACGGCTAATCTTACTTATTCATGGACTTTTGGTGACGGAGCAACCGGTAGCGGCCAATATGTATCGCATACCTATGCCGCCAGCGGCGATTATGTTTTTTGTGTTACTACTAGCGGCAGTTTGTGCAGCAATACTTTTTGCGATACAGTACACGTTGACGTTTGCGCCTTTGAACCTGAGATTGTGGTATACAATGTAAGTGGCACGGACGCAACATTCGTACTATATGGTGTAAACCCCGGGGGAATTTATCAGTGGAGCTTTCCTGACGGCACACCGCAAACGTCCAGTGCGGCTATGCCAACAATTAGTTTTCCGGCAAACGGCAGCTACACCGTATACGCCAGCTACATTAATGGCGCAGGTTGCACCAAGAGCGATACGCTTTTAGCCAACATAGTAAACAACCCCTGCAATGCTTACTTTAATGTGACGGACTTGGGACAGGGAGCGGTAATTTTTGGGGGCTACATAGACAGTATGCAATTACCAATGACCTACACCTGGGATTTTGGTGATGGCAGCACCGGCACCGGCAAATACTGTAACCATACGTTCACCACATCAGGTAATTATAATGTTTGCCTTACCTATAGTGGTAATGGTTGTTCAGGAACTGTATGCAACCTTGTATATATAGATGCCTGCAACTTAGGCGGTGCATATTATAGCTTAAATGGTGCTACTGCTACCTATTATGCCCAAGGTGACAGCACCCAAAGCTGGACATACCATTGGTCTTTTCCCGGCGGTTTACCTTCTTCCTCTACTTCGTCTGTGCCCGTAGTAACCTATGCTGCTGCAGGAACTTATAATGCTTACGCTATAGTTTCAACCCCTAATGGTTGCAGTGACACACTTTACTCCTCAATACTGATACCCAATGTTGGTTTTAATGGTTGTGATACTACCTTCTATAGTTCTGTAAATGGTTACACGGTAAACGTATGGCCGCAGGATACCTTAAGTACCGCGAGTACTTTTACCTGGAATTTTGGCGACGGCAGCACAGGAGCAGGAATGTATACCAGCCACACTTATGCTACATCCGGCTGGTACCAAATTACCATGAACGTGAGCTCAACAAATTGTTCGGCCAGTGTTTACCATTCGGTGTATGTTTCAGGCGGGGGTAGCTATTTTATAACGGGTGATGTATTGAAGAGTAATGTAAGTTCCAGTATATGCGAAGGACAAATTTATTTGATAAGCGACTCGGCCGGTTACCTTACTGCAATTGATACATTCGAAATAACAGACGATACCAGCCAATGCCATGGCGGGTACTATTGGTTTGCCGGTTTACCTGCAGGCACCTATTACCTTAAAGCAGCCTTAGGGCCTAATGATGTTGATTACGCAAACTATTTGCCTACGTATAGTTACCAGGAATTGAATTGGGCTACAGCACTGCCTATTGTTTTAGGGCCTAACAGTGCGCAAGGCACATCAATAGAATTAGCTGCGGGAAACAACCCGGGCGGACCGGGATTTGTTGGCGGCTGGGTTAGCCAGGGAGCAGGAATGGCTTTGGGTACTGACCACCACGAACGTGGAGTAGGCGACCCTATTGCAGGCGCGCAAATCAACTTATTGAATGCTGCAGATATGCCTGTAGCTTATACGTATAGTGATGCTTCAGGAAATTTTGCCTTTAATAACCTTGCGCTGGGCACCTACAGGGTGTATGCAGAATGGTTGAATAAGGTGCCTTTGGCCTTAACGGTTACACTTACACAAAACAATCCGTCAATAAATAATGTGCAGGTAGAAATAAGCAGCGATAGCGCTGTAAGCACCGGCATTAAAGATGAGAATGCTTTTTATGTAGATGGTATTATGCCGAACCCTACTAAGGACAAGGCAACGGTAACTGTAAATGTGGAGCGCGCCGCTGAGGCTACAGTGAGCATTAGCGATGTAAGCGGACGTATTATGCAAACACGCATCATTACTTTAAGCCAGGGAAGCAACCTTGTTTCTGTTGACTTAACAGAACAGGCAGCCGGCGTTTATTATATGAGTATTAATGGTAAATACGATAAACGGACATTGAAACTTGTGAAAACACAATAATGCTTCCCGTGCTTGGGTGGCATAGGCCTGCTCCTTTTTGGGGCGGGCCTTTTTATTGGTGGCTAAAGCTGTTACATACCGATTTTCGCCACATTGACGTTATAGCTTAAACCGCCTCAAAAATGCTTCACCTTTCCTCCTTTTATTGTAATAACTGCATAACGGCCCGGAGTGCGTTTTAAAAAGTTTGTAAAATTGTAATTCGGGTTTAAACCCTGCGGTTATTAAACATTCAAATACGTATTGTATGAATAAACTATTGGCAGCAGCCTTGCTTTTTGCGTTTAGTGCACTTAATGCACAGGAAAACATTTTGTTTAAAGCCTATGTATTTGATAAGGATACAAAGCAGCCGCTTGAGTTGGCTGCCGCCCATATAAAAGGCACGCAGCTTGGCGGCGTTACTGACAACTATGGCTACGTAGAGGTGCCAATGCCCAAGGTTAATTTGAAGGACTCTATTTTATTTACGTACATAGGCTATGAGCCACAGGGTATTTTAGTGCCAAACTACGATAGCAAAGACACCGTACGGGTTTATTTGTCTTCAGGCTCAGTAGTGACTAAAGAAGCGGTAATTACAGCGCTTAATGCCAAAGGTGTTTTAATTAAGGCCATTGACAACATGAAGGCCAACCTGCTTACCGATTCGACGATAGCAACGGGCTTTTACCGGCAGTACCATGAAGAGAACGGAAAGTATGTGCGCTTACTGGAAGCAGACGTGAATGTTGCCTTTAACACAAAAAGTATTTACCAGTATTCTTTTCATGAAAGCCTTAAGGTAAACAAGGAACGCCGCAGCGAGAATTATGAAACCAATGGAGATGTGCATGGCGACCACCTGGTGGATTTATTAAAAGAAAACCCGTACAGCTACAACAAGAACAACTTCCTTGATAAGAAGAAGTTAGATTTCTACTCGCCTAAATTTGTAGAGGAGAATAACATTGAATATGTAATTAGCGTGCAATACAAGGAGGCGAGCAGCGCCAAACTGGAAAACGCCAAACTTTGGATAACCAAAGAGAACTATGCCATTACTAAAATTGAAGTAGAGAAATTTCCTAACCCGTATTATGTAAAAACGCGTTATGCCAATGACAGCCGCTGGAAACTGGTGAACGAAACGGATGTTATACGCACCGAGCAGGTGAATGGAAAATATGTGGTTAGCTCTATTGAGCGCACCTATAACCACCATGTTATAAATAAAGTAACAGGTAATGTAGACTACGTGGTGCAGGAAAGTTTTGAATTATATTTCTACAACTACGACACCGAGAATGTTAGCGCCAAATTGAAAAACGGTTACGCCGCCTTCTCTGACTTGTATACTACCAAGTATAAATACGATTCGAAGTTTTGGGGTAGCTATGAGCCTGTTAGTGACTATGAACTGGACGAGGACATTACCAAAGATTTGGAACACGCTAAAAAACTGGAGGACCAGTATATAGAAGCGGGCAAATAAGCTAGCGGAAGAAGTGCTCTATTTCACGCTGTAACAGACCGGCGGGAACTTTTTCGATAGGGTGCAAAACATCGGGATATGTTTTTAGCTCTGCGTTTTTAAGCAAGTGCTGAACGTATTCTGTTTCTTCGGCTGTAACCATATTATCTTTTTCGCCACGGCCAAGTAGAATAGTATGTTCTATCTGAATAAAATCCTGGTCGGTTAGATGTGTATGACCAAGGTCGCGCATTAAGGACGCTGTTTTCGTCATTACGCTTTTCCATTCGTGTTCGCCGTGTAAATTGGCAAGGGATTGTGCAAAGGCGGGTACCTTTTCCACTATCTTTTCGGGGTTAAGCAGTTTAATCTCTTTTTCTGCTTCGGCATCGCTCCATTTTAATTTAGTGCCCAAGGTAAATATGCGCCCAACTCTATCGGGATAAAAGCGGGCCATCCATAAAGCTACATAGCCGCCCATGCTGTAACCAAATAAATCAATTGTTTTAATGTAGTTTTCATTCATCCAGTCCAACACCTCGTGGCAGAAATTCTGTATGGTAAAGGCATGGTGATGTGATGGCCTGCGGCCGTGCCCTGAGAAGTTAAGGGTGTGTATTTTGAAGTTGCTATTAAGCAAAGATTCCAACTCCTTAAACTGCTCCTTTGAACCAAGGGCGCCATGTAAAAACAGAATTTCCTTCATATTACTAATATATACGAAACTACTGGTTATTAAACGTTTGCCGCATGATGTTATTCATAATTGCTAATGAGCTTTTTTGTTTTCGAAATAATATGAACATCTTAGAGTTATCTATATAAGTAGAGCGTTATGTTCCCCCTGACAAAACATACTTATAAGCGAAAGCTTTTTTATGCCTTGGCAAGTGCAGTTTTGCTGTTTTGTTCAAGCGGCTTGCGTGCGCAGGTACCCGATTACATTATGCAGGCTTCGGACGGAGCGTTTTTTCTGGAAGTGTACCGCTCGGGTAATTCAGTTAAACTTATGGTGCAGCTGACTAACTCTACTGAGTTTAGCTATGTTACCATTGAGCGAAGCCTTGATGACCTGAACAGCTTTAGCCAATGCAAGTATTTTGTGCCCACCCAGGAAAAAACAATGCATGGCGCTATTATAAAGGAAGATGTATATGCTATAAGCAGTTCAAAGGATATGTACTACCGCATTAAAACGGTAAGTAAAGATGGCGTAAGCCGTACTTACCCGCCGGTGCGCTTACCTGCACCCGGAACGGAAGACGACACAGTGGCGCGCTTGCCTAAATAATTACTGTCCTTTATTTTCTTCTGCCTTTTTGGTAAAGCGGTCAACAGCATCCTTTACGGTAGAAATGATGGTGTCGTAATCAGCAATTTTTTCCTGCAAATTCAACTTGGCTGTTTGTCCTTCTTCTTTGCTTAAATCACTTTGGGCGCGCTTCTTTTTCTCTTCAAACGATTTTACAATACGCTTAAGTGAACCCTTAGCTGCTGCCTGCATGTAATGGCCTTCTAACTGCATTCCTTCCTGTTCAATGCTTTTGGCACCGCTTAAAACCACATTCTTATCCATACGGGTTAGGAAATTAGCATAGTAGTAAAACATGTAGTACTTGGTTATGCCATCGGTGCTTTTCAGCTTCTGTTCAAAGTAATCCTGGTAACCGGCATCACCTTCACGCGCATATACATCGGCTACTGCCGTTTGCATATCCATGGTTTTATTGGCCTCAAACTGTTTGGCATAACTCATTGCCTTTTTAGAATCCTGTTCGTTAAGCGCTTTAAGTGCAGCCGCTACAACTAAATAAGAACTATCGCCGATTGAAAATTCGTAGAGGTCGGTGTATTTACCCGCTGCGGGGCTCTTGCTTAAACGTTCAATAGCTGAAGTGCGTACCTGACTGTTTTTATCAGTGCGGGCCAGAATTTCCAAACGATGTAAAAGAGAATCCTTATCAGCGCCACTTAAATCCACTTCCTCCACGGCAATTTTACGCAGGTAAAAGAAAGGGTCATATAAAGCCAATGCTACGGCCTCTTTTGCAGATGCAAAGGTTTTTTGAGTATCTACCAAAGCAACAAGCGCTTCATACCGCTGGTTATACAGTGCACCGTTTTTGTATTGGAAGGCGTAATTATCAATGCTCTTGTTCTCTGTTTTTTCGCAAAGCACCACGCGGCTGGCGTCTGCATCAATAAGTAATGGCGTGCCGCTTGTTTTAAATGCAAAACGCTGTTCCTTTTTGGTAAGCACTATATCGTAGCTGCTTTTGTATTTACCACCGCTGTTAGCCGCAGCATACCAAACATCAACCTTCATAGGAAGGGTGTACACCTGACCCTTCTCTATATTGTGCTTTTGCGTAATGGTTACATAAGCACTATCAGCATCATAACTATACTTTATATCCAATACCGGATGGCCTGATGAGAGGAACCATTCATTAAAAAACCAGTTCATATCGCGGCCTGTAACTTCTTCAAAGGCAAGGCGCAGCTGGTGCATTTCAACGTTTTTAAACTGGTTGGTTTTTAAGTAAAGCTCAAGCGATTTAAAGAAAGCCTCATCGCCAACAATGTTACGCAGGTAATGCAGCAACAGCCCGCCTTTTTCATAACTGTGGCGGTCAAACATGTCCTCGCGGTCGTTATAGTAAAAGCGGATGAGGTCAACATTTTTCTCTGCTGATTCCTCCATATACTTCTCATAATTTTCCCAAAGCTTATAATCAGCCTGCTCTTTACCATATTTATATTCATTCCACAGGTATTCACCATAGGTGGCAAAAGATTCGTTTAGCGGAATATTGCTCCAGCTTTCGGTAGTAACCAAATCGCCAAACCATTGGTGGAATAGTTCATGAGAAACCACATCCTCATAGGTTTCATCTAACCTCTCGCGTGAGTCGCGCTGAAGGAAGTCGCCATGTAAAGTAGCCGTGGTGTTCTCCATAGCACCGCTCACATAATCTCTTACTATAATCTGGTGGTATTTGCTCCATGGATATTCGAAGCCCAGTTTTTGTGAGAAGAATTCAATCATTTCAGGAGTGTTACCAAAAATGCCCTTTGCTTCTTTTTCGTATGCCTTCTCTACGTAATAGTCCACCGGAATTTCGCGCCAGCGGTCGTGCACAATGGCGAAATCGCCAACTGCCATCATAACCAAATAAGGGGAATGCGGCAGGCTCATCTTCCAATAATCCGTAGCAGTGCCATCAGCATTATCTGTACTGGATACCAAAGTGCCGTTACTTAGCGACACATAATTCTTTTTACGGGTTATATAAATTTCATCCGTCATTTTTTGATCGGGCTTATCAATTGTAGGAAACCAGCATGAGTTAGATTCGGTTTCACCCTGAGTCCAGATTTGAATCGGCTTGGTAGTGTCCTTACCTAAAGGGTTAATGAAGTATAAACCTTTATCGCTATTAATAGCTGCGCTGCCGCCTACCTTACGTTCTTCAGGTTTTGCGGTATAATCAATAAACACCGTAATTTTTTCGGAAGCCTTGTACTCACGGTCCAGCTGAATTTTAAGCTGCAAAGAATCGTAGGTGAAGTTTAGCGCTGTATAAGAGTTGTCAGGACGTACGATACTTACCGAATGAATATCGAACTGCTTGGCATCTAACACCAATTGGTTTTGCGGGTAGAAATGCGGATGAAGGGTAATAAGGGCTTTGCCAAAGAGGTACTGATGCTCATAATCAAAAGACACTTTAAGATTAGTGTGGTCGAGGTCAAAATCTTTGGTAGCTGAAGCCCGATAAGGATTATCACGGGAAACCGTGATAGTTACAGTATCGAGGTTAACGCTAACGCCATCTTTATTTAACTTTTTGGTGGATGTGCAGGAAGAAGCCATTACCACAATGGCCAATACAACTAAAAAACGATGAAACATATTTGGATTTAATGAAGCTGTAAAGGTAATAAACAGCCGCTATGGAAGTGGTTACGCTTTAAAAAGCGTAAGCTATAAGGTGTTAAATGCTGTAGAAATTACCCTTGTATGACAGTTAGGGCGTATGCTTATTTCATAACAGGTAACTGGATATAAGCCGGGGCCTGCGGGTTGAAAGTAAACGTAAATGTTTGCGGCTTTTGTTGCGGTAAATCAAAGTGCCCGTTATCGGCGCCGGCAAAGGAAATGCGTATGCTGTGGCCCTGGGCGAATAGGTATGAAATGGGCAGAAGGTCAAATTCAAGTTCTACTGTTTCTCCCTTAACGTAGGGCTGGTTATCGGCTTGTTTAAAGCTGTGGTCGGGATAGGCGGTTTTGTAAACCCCGTCATCGGTTACTTTTCGAAATGCGGGACGCAGCATTCCTTCTGTTACGTAAGTAACTGAACTATCGGGGCCAACATCTTCCAGGTAACAAAACAATGTGGCATCATCAGCATCTGCACTAAAGTTAACATGCACTACAGCGTGGCCTGTAATTTCGGTAGCCGAAGAAAGCGGAGCGGAGTTGAAAGAGATAAGCTTGGCATCTTCCATACGCCTGTCTGCGTAATGTGTAGGCCCGTTCATGTACAGTGTAGTAACACTGTTCCAACGCGAGGTTTTTCCGCTGGTGGCCGAATAATCAACGGTATAATTTAAAGAGCTGTTTTGTGTTGAAGCGTTTGCCTCAAGTGTGTTTGCCGCTGATAAAAACAAACGGGTGGGTTCTGCCTCTTTAGGCGGCCATGTATTAGTACGCTCCCATTTTTCCTTGCCAACAGAATAATAGGTAATAGCGGGTTCGGCATCAATGCCGTTGGCAATACCTTTTAAATGAAAATCGAAAAAGCGCAGCATTTCGGTTAGTATATCAAGGTTAACCTTGTTGCTTGCGGCAAAGGGGCTAACGTTGTATTGCGGGCCATGGTCCCATGGGCCGATAAGCACCTTTTCAGTGTTGGATGTATTCAGAAAACCATCAGTGCACGAACGTGCTAAAGCGCCATCGTACCAACCGCCTATGCGATAGATGGGGGTTCCGGAGCCTTCAATTTTTTGGCGGTAGTGATGAATACTGAAGCTATCGGGCGCAGCGCCAAGGTTGCTGTTGAGGTCATCGCGGAAGCGCACGGTTTTTAAGCCGCTAAACACATCAAAGTTCTTTTTGTGATGGGCCAAAGCCATTTTTAAAATCTGCTTTTGCCAATCGCCCTTAACCGGTTGCGTGCCCTGCAGCAGGCGCCATTTTTTAGTGAGGGGTTTAAAATTATTGTTATCCAGGCAGCGGGTGGTAAGACCCCATACATCTACAAAGGGGCTCTGGCATACACCGCCGGGGTAAAGTATGTCGTTATATAAATCAAAAATGTTTGAGCGCGGTATGCAGGCTTTTACGTTGGGGTGCTGGTTAACCAACAACATTTCTGCAGTTGTTCCAAGGTACGAAACGCCGGTTACGCCAATGTTTCCATCGCACCAGTTGCGGCTTATCAGCCAGTCAACAATTTGTTTACCGTCGGCAACCTCTTCAGGGCTAAACTCCATACGTCTTGTACCGGTTGATGCCCCGGTGCCGCGCACATCAACAATTACACAGGCATAACCATGCGAGGTAAAAAACTCCACTTCTGATTCGTGCACTACCGTAAGTATGGGGTTCTTAAGCAGGCTGAGCGGGAACTTTGCTTTTACCGAGCGCACATAACGTGTGAGGTAAAGAATAACCGGAACTTTTTTGCCCTTCTCCAGGTTTTTAGGCAAAAACACATCGGCGGCCAGCAATACACTATCTACCATTGGTATGTAATACGAGGTATAATCAAACCCTTTATAGGTTGGGGTAGAATACCCTTTGTAAATGCCTACATCACTGATTTTTACAGCGGAAGATTTCTTGTTTTTATCGCCGGCAAAAGAGGGTAACAGGCATAGCAATGCCCCAAGAAAAAGTATAAATTTTTTCATAGCACGTGCTTAAAGCTCAAGCCCCTTCGGTAAGGAAAGGGCTTGAGGTGTTATTTAAATTGGAGTTATTGCATTTGGATTACCAATGGATTGAACGGGTCGTCGTTCATTTGGTATTTAACTGTAGCGCTGCTTTTTTCTTCGCTGCCTTCAGGCTGAAGGTAAACGTCCACATCTACAAAGTTGGCGTTCTTCTCAACGCTTTTAACTACGTAGCGCTTGTAGCCGGCTATTTTAAAAATAACGCGAACAGGTTCTCCTAATTCGGCTTTGTTAAGTGCCAGGGCATAATTTCCTTTATCGTCAATAGAGGCCTTCAGTAGTTCTTCGCCAAACTTATCGAAATTGATTTTCGCATTTGTAATGGGCTTGCCCGTTGAGGCATCGTAAATTTTTCCCGTTACCACCAACACGTTAGGGTTAGTAACAGCGGAGTTTGTAACTGCCTGTGGACCGGCAGTAAGTTGATTATCTCCTGTTTTTTGTGTGCTTTGGGCGGAAAGATTTCCACACACAAGGGCGAACAGGAAGCCCAGGCCCATAGTTAGCGTAAGTTTGAGTTTCATGGCTGACCTCCTTTTATGATTGAAAATTAATAATCGCTTAAAGTCAAGCACTTATGTGCTCTTGTATAATAGTCCACCGCATTTGTCCGCTGCACGCGAAAATTCCAATTCAGCGAATTTTCGCAACAAATATACATATTAGAAAACGAATACTTGTGGAAAAAATTGTAGAAAAGGCATAAAAAGTGTAAAAAATGCTGGTGAAGCGTACCTCAGGGGCCTTGAAGTGCGGTAGGCATACCAAAACCAATAAGAGAAAAATAGAATCTTTCGCTTAGGTAAACTGTTCTAACAGTTGAATGCGCTTTTCAATGGGCGGGTGCGTGGCAAAAAGGTTAGCGATTGAAAAGCCGCTTTCTTTTACTGAAGGGTGTTCAATAAATAACTGGGCGACATCGCGGTTTTGTACGGCTTCTATATAAGGGTCGGCCTGAATTTTACGAAGTGCAGAAGCAAGCGCCTGCGGATTTTTAGTTAATTGGGCTGAGCCGGCATCAGCCATGTATTCCCGGTTGCGTGATATACCAAAACGAAGCAGGGTGGCCAGAAAGTAAGCAAGGGCGGTAATAAGTATAATTACCAAAATCATTACCAGGCGGGCACGGCCGTCTTTGCTATCGCCACGGCCGCTAAAACGCAGACTGCGCAGGGCCACCTCGCTTATAAAGGAGAAGATGCCCACAAAGATGATAGTAATGATAAGCAAGCGCACATCGCGGTTTATGATGTGTGTTAACTCGTGAGCTATCACAGCTTCCAGTTCGGCATCATCCAGCTTATTGATAATGCCGCGCGAAAGGGTGATGGAGAAAGAACTTTCGTTAATGCCGCTGGCAAAGGCATTTAGTGAGTCATCTTCTATCATGTATACCTTAGGCATTTTCATGCCTTGCGAAATGCAGAGATTTTCAACCAGGTTATACACGCGTTTATTCTCCGTACGCTCCAATGGTTTGGCGCCCGTAGCTGCCAGTATTATGCGGTTGTGAAAGAAGTAGGCAATTAGAAACCAAACCGAAGTGCCGATGAAGGTGGCCAGTAATACCGCAGGTAAATCGGCATTAGAACCGCCTTTGCTTTTAGTGGTTAACAGGTAGGCAATTGCATAAACTGTTAAACCCAGCAAAACCGGAAACAGTATTAACTGCAGGGTAGTGTAAAGGTTGTTCCTGCGTATTTGCGTTTGTATGCCTACGTATTCCAAAAGGGGTAAGGTTAGTGTTTATTGATTGAAAGAAATTTTTGGTGGTTCTTCCATTTTAGCGCGGTTCTCGGTGCCAAGGTCATACATAGTAGCGCGGCTGAATCCAAAGGAGCCGGCAATCATGTTACCCGGAAAGGATTCTACTGCATTGTTTAACTCGCGGGTAGCACCGTTAAAGTAGCGGCGGGCTGCGGCAAGCTTATTTTCTATATCAGATATTTCTTCCTGTAATTGCAGGAAGTTAGTATTAGCCTTAAGATCGGGATAGGCCTCAACGGAAATCTTTAAACCCTGAAGCGCAGAAGTGAGGGCGCTATCGGCCTGCACTTTCTGGTCGATAGTAGTGGCGCTGGCTAAGCCTGCGCGGGCTTTAACTATGCGCTCCAATACGTCTTTTTCATGAAAGGAATAGCCCTTAACGGTTTCCACCAACTGGGGTATTAAGTCGCTTCTTTGTTTCAGTTGAACGTCGATATCAGCAAAGGCGTTTTCGCGGTTGTTACGCATGCGCACCAGGCCGTTATAAGCGCCAATAACCCAAAACACAATTAGTACAACCAGTACCAATACAATTACAAGAGCTATCATGTATTTAAATTTTGGTTGAAGCTACATATTTTATTGAAACAAGAGATGTAAGAGGAGAGCTACCTACTTGATTTGCCGCACTTCGCCTTTCATCAGCCGGATTTCAGGCTTAGGTTTAACGCAAACCTTACCCATTAGCAGAGGCTCAGGCAGGGTGTCTATAACAGGTTTAATAGTATCGGTTGGTGGCATGTAAGGAATGCTGTGGGGCACTATTGTTTGACCCATTATTAGCGGCTCTATAACAGGAGCGATAAGGGCTGTGGTATCGGGCTCAGTCTCTGTTTTCACCAAAGTGGTTGTATCGGCCAAGGTATTGGTTAAGTCGTTACAGACAATAGAAACAGGTATTGGCTCTCCTGAATCGCTGCGGCAAATGAAAAGAGAGGAGAACACGATGAACAGTGTAGCCAAAATGCTTTTTGAGAAATTGTTTTTGCGCACCAGTTGCTGAAGGTCTATATGTATTTCCTGCGGGCTTAATTGCGAGAACCTGAAACGGCCACAGGTTTTTTCTTCCTGCTTATTTTGAAACCAGGCTATAACATCTTCATCGGTCATTTGTGAGAAGTCAATTACGGTTTTGGAACAAACTTTACAAAAGGCTCCTTGTTCATTGGGCGTCATAGCGTCCCAGTCTTCATGACAAGGCGTGGGTATGTGCAACTTCATAACAGGCGGTTTATGTGGAGATGTAAACCGAAGCTGATTTCCATAAACCTGCGCCCTGCTTACACACCCTATAAGCAGAGCGCAGGCGGTTCTGTATCTTAATCCTGAGGGAGAATGGTTATTTCCTCTTCCATTTTGCCATCGCGGAACATGCGCAGGTAGTGTTTTTTATTGCTCATTTCATCGCTGCTCAGCTCATAATTGTAGGTATATACCCCCTCGCGCTGGTTTTCATTGTTCACGTAAACCTTCTTCATGTGGTTGTCCTCATCAAAAAGGGCAATAAGCACTTTGTGATTACCGGCAAGACTATAACTTAAACTACCTGAATAAACATAGTGCGTGGTATAGGTTACCGGCGCAATAGGGTCCGACTGGTTTTCGTAAATAGTGGCTATGGGCAAATTTTTTGCCTTTGCCACAAAGCGGCGCAGTTCATACATCATAGCGGTATCAACCGAATAAATGCTGTGTACATCGTGATTATTAGTAAAGCACCAAACCGCATCCTGCCCGGCATCGTTTTGGTATTTTTTGCGATTAAGCAACTCGGCTAAGCCAAGCAGGTTGCCGGCAGTACGCTTGCCTATTTTAAAATTATCATCAGTGCCCGGTGAGCCGTCGTTTGCCTCAGTACACATGGCGTATAAGCGGTAATTCTTTTTCTGTTTAGGATTTAGTGTGGCTACAAGGCTTTGTGTAACCATCATGGCCTGGGTGCTGCTGTCATCAGGCATAAGTAAATAGCCATACTCCAGGTTAATAGAAAGATTATCGGCACTGGCGCTTGTAATTTCCATGCTAATGCAGGGGCCGTAATGTGAGCTTAGCATCATGTGTGCAGTGTCATCTTTAGCGCCGGTAAACTTTACGTTTACCAGTTTTTTCTGTATGGCCTCAGAAAGCTTGTATGCAGTTTCCGCCTGGCAAAAGCACAGGCAACTGCACAGTAGTAGTGAAAGAAAGAAGGGTTTCATACGCGGGCTTTAGTTTGTAATACAGGGATGCAGCAAAAGCAACATCTTCATATCCGCGGCTTTAAAAATTAACGGATTTATAGAATTGACTTTTCTGTGGGCGGCAGGTCAAATGCTTAGTTGGATGGTACTGTTTCCCGCTCAACGCTTTCTAATTATATTGGCGCAAAATTTCGGGGGAATGCTGATAATAGGGATAACGGGAGGTTCAGGATCGGGTAAAACCACAGTGGTTAGGCGTATACTGGAATCTTTCAGCCATGGTGAAGTAACTGTGGTATCGCAGGATAGTTACTATAAGGATAATGCGCATATACCTATGGAAGAGCGGCTGCTGATAAACTTTGACCACCCGGAAAGTATTGAATTTGACCTGCTGGTGCAGCATATGAAAGAATTGCGCGATGGAAAGGCCATTGAAGAACCTACCTACGACTACATAACCAGCACCCGGCAGAAGCAAACCATACATATTGAGCCCAAGCATGTAACCATTGTAGAGGGCATTTTGCTGTTTACTGATAAGCGGGTGCGCGACCTTTGCGATATAAAAGTGTTTGTGGACGCCGAACCCGATGACCGGCTGATACGCATTATTGAGCGCGATATGCGCGAGCGCGGGCGTACGGCGCAACAGGTAATTGAACGCTACGCACTTGTTAAAGAAATGCATACGCAGTTTATAGAACCTACCAAACGTTTTGCTGATATTATAGTGCCGCAAGGCGGTGAAAACCATGTGGCTGTAGATATGATGGTGGCTACCATAAGAATGAAACTGCTGCAACAGGAAGTTGCGGGCAAGGCATAATTGGCACAATATTTTAACGTTAAAAACCAAATACGGAACCATGCGCAGAAGATTAGCAGTGGCGATTATTGCCTTAGTTTTTATTAGCGGTGTAGCAGGGCTTGAAGCCTGTAAAAAGGGCGGTGGCCTGAATATATTTACCATACAGGATGATAAGGACCTGGGCCTTAAAATGGAACAGGAAATAGCCGCCAACCCACAGGAGTATCCACTGCTGGACCCTGTGCAATACGCAAGCGCATATGCTTATTTAGATAACATTAAACTGCAAATTTTAAACAGCGGCAAAATGCAACACGCCAGCGATTTTGACTGGAAGCTGCACATTATACATAATGACACTGTATTAAATGCCTTTTGTACCCCCGGCGGCTACATTTACGTTTACAGTGGTTTAATTAAGTATTTGGATAATGCATCTTCACTGGCCGGTGTTTTGGGCCATGAAATGGCGCATGCCGACCAACGCCACAGTACCAAGCAACTTACCGAGCAATATGGTATAGCCACATTGTTAGAAGTGGTTTTAGGAAAAGACCAAAACACCCTTACCGACATTGCTGCCAACCTTACTATACTGGCATTTAGCCGTAGCGATGAAAGCGATGCCGACACTCATTCGGTTATTTACTTGTGTCCAACGCAATACCGCGCTGATGGGGCTGCGGACTTCTTTCAGAAAATAGTAAACAGCGGAGCTCAACAGCCACCGGCTTTTTTAAGCACGCACCCTAACCCTGATAACCGCATTGCCAACCTACATGCTAAGGAAAGTGAGTTGGGATGTAATAATACACCAAGCAACCAGGTAGAATTAACCGACTACGCTGCTTTTAAGAATAGCTTACCGTAGGGCGTTATTTAAAACTCATTTCGTTTTGCGCTGCCTTGCGCGATGGAAAGTAGGCCGCTAACAGGCTGATGGTAACGATTATACCTACGGCCACAAGTGGGTCTATTAGTTTAAGCTTTACAGGGTAATAGTCAATTACAAAACTTGAACCCCCGCCACCGCTTAGTTTGAGGAAGTGAAATTTAAGTTGCAGAAAGCAAATGGTGTAGCCCAGTAATAAACCGATACCCGCGCCTATAAGCGAAGCAAGCATGCCGTTTAAAAGGTAAACCCTGCGAATTAAACCTGCATCGGCCCCCATGGCTTTCAATATGCTGATGTCGCGCGATTTTTCGAGCACCAGCATAGAAAGCGAGCCGATGATATTAAATGATATAATTAAAATAATAAATGCGAGTATAGCCGTAGTAACCCAACGTTCAATTACCATAACGCGGTACATTTCGGCTTTTTGCTGGTAACGGGTGCGCACCTCAAAATTCTTACCCAGCGCTTCTTTCAGCTTCTTACTTGTGTTTTCAAGGTCGGCACCGGGTTTAAGTTTCAACTCATAAGCTGAAATGCGGTTTTCGCCACCCAATAACTCCTTAGCAAAATTGAGGCTTACAAAAACATACTTGGAGTCGAACTCCTGTTGAATAGAGAAAATACCAGCCGGTATTAACTGTAAGGTATTAAAAGCATCAGCCGGATTGATAGTGCTTTTTACGCCTTTACGCGGAACTGTAATGCGCAGGGTTTCAAAAGAAGCATCGGTTGTTATGTTCATGCTTATGGCTATGTTGCCACCCACTACCGCTTTGCTCAATGTGCTATCGCCTAAATCGAAACCACCAATGCGTACGTAATCGCTAACGGTATTTACTGCATTGTACTGCTCATCAACACCTTTAATGGTTCCAATTTGCGCTTCGTTACCATACTCCAGGTAGGCATTTTCTTCAAGCGTGCGCGAAGCCTTTGCCACTTCATCAAAGCGCACAATTTTAGCCAGCATTTCGGGGCTATCTTCAAAGGTTTTACCTACAGCCGCCCGTATTTCAATATCGGGATAGAAAGAATTATAGAGCGAAAGCACCAGCCCTTCAAAGCCATTAAAAACACTAAGCACTACAATTAGCGCAAAGGCCCCCACAGCCATACCCGCCATACTAACCCACGAAATGATATTGATGGCGTTAGTAGATTTTTTAGAAAACAGGTAACGAAAAGCTATGCGGAGGGGTAGCATTTGGCTGTTGCTTTACTTTTTAGGCTTAGCGCTTTTTTTAACTGCAGCTTTTTTAGCCTTGGGCTTTGCAGCCGCCTTGCCTTTTTTAGCCGGTTTGGTGGCTGATTCCACAATGGCTTTGTCTTCTTCCTTTATTTTCTGGAAAACATCTTCAATGTGGTAGACATAGTCCAAGGTGTCGTCCTTAAAAAACTCTATTTCCGGTATGCGGCGAAGGTCGTGGCGAAGCCTTTCCGCCAGCCAGCGCTTTATTTCAAACTTATGTTCGTCAAAACGCTGCACCACCTCATCGGGCGTTTGCGTATTGAAAATGCTCAGGTAAAAGCGGGCAAGCGTAAGGTCAGATGTAATCTTTACCTTGGTAACCGTAACAAAGGCATTACCATAAAGGCTTTTTCCGTTACGAAGAAGTATATCAGCAAATGCTTCCTGTATAACCGAGGCGATTTTCAGTTGTCTGCGCGAATCCATATAACACGTTTTGTGGCGAAAATAAAATTAAATCGGGCGTAATACGTTTAGCCTGTTTGAATATGAACGCATTTGAGGCTGTATGTTGTACAGCAGCAGTGCGGAATAGGAATATATTTGTGCATTCATGAAGAACCTCTTCAGAATACTTTCATACGTAGGCCGCTATAAAGGGTATGCCCTTTTAAACATTCTGTTTAACGTATTAACGGTATTCTTTTCCCTGTTTTCGGTAATGATGATTATTCCCTTTATGAAGCTATTGCTTGGGAATATACCACCGGTAATGGAAAAACCGCAGCTAAGCCTGAATGTTCAAAGCCTGCTGGATTTTTTGAAGTATTTCCTTAGCATGGAAATAAACGCCAAAGGCCATGTAGTGGCTTTGGCGGAGTTCTGTGCCTTTATAGCCGGTGTGTTTTTGCTGAAAAATCTTTTCCGCTACCTGGCCGTGCTTTTTCTATCGCCTATACGCAGCGGCGCCATACGCGATTTAAGAGTAGACATTTATAAAAAGCTTCTTGCTCTGCCTTTGGGCTATTACAGCAAGGGCCGTAAGGGCGATATTATAGCCCGCGTTACGGATGATGTGCGGGAAGTGGAAGCAAGCATTATAAGCTTTGTGGAGATAACCGTGCGCGAGCCGCTGACTATAATTGTGTTTCTGGCCTTTTTGCTGATGTTAAGCGCACAGCTTACGGCTTTTGTTTTCGGCATGCTGCTGGTAACGGGTTTTATAATAGGCCGTGTAGGTAAAAGCCTTAAACGGCAGAGCACTAAAGCACAGGAAACAACCGGCCGCCTTATTACCCTAATTGATGAAACACTTATAGGCCTGCGTATTATACATGCCTTTAATGCCGAAAAATTTATGCAGGCGCAGTTTGATAAAGTTAACCAGCGTTTGTTTGGCCTTAATACCCGCATGAATACGCGCCGGGAGTTAAGCTCTCCGCTTACTGAGTTTTTGGCCATGGTGGTGGTGTGTATGGTGCTTTATTACGGGGGCACGTTGGTATTAAATAAAGAAGGATTGGAAGCCGAGACCCTTATAGGTTTTATGGTGCTGTTTGCCATGCTTATACCGCCGGCAAAAAACTTTTCATCAGCATTTTACAATATTCGCAAAGGCCTTGCATCGGCACAACGTATTTTTGAATTGATAGATGCTGAAGTAAATATTACAGAAGCGCCTGCCGCCGTACCGGTTAAAGAATTTAAACAGGAGATTGAATACCGCGAAGTGGGATTTACCTACCACAACTTTGACGACAAGAAAATACTGAACAAGCTAAACCTGAAAATTGCGAAAGGTAAAGTAGTGGCCCTGGTAGGCATGAGTGGTGCGGGTAAAACTACGCTGGTTGATTTGCTGCCGCGCTTTTACGATGTAAGCGAAGGGGCCATATTTATTGATGGCAAGGATATACGCGATTACAAGCTTGCCGACCTGCGCCATTTGTTTGGTATAGTAAGTCAGGAATCGATACTGTTTAACGATACTGTTTACAACAACATAATATTTGGCACTGAGGGTGCAAGCATGGAGGACGTGAAGAACGCCGCGCACATAGCCAACGCACATGATTTTATAATGAAGCTTGACCAAGGGTATGACTCATTTATTGGTGACCGTGGCGGGAAGTTGAGCGGTGGAGAACGCCAGCGTTTAACCATTGCGAGAGCGGTGCTCAAAAATCCGCCGATACTGATTTTAGATGAGGCTACCTCTTCGCTTGATTCGAACTCGGAAAAATTGGTGCAGGATGCGCTAACCAAACTAATGAAGGGCCGCACCACCATTATAATTGCCCACCGCTTAAGCACCATACAATATGCCGATGAAATTATTGTAATGCAGGAAGGGCAAATAGCCGAACGCGGCAATCACATTGGCCTGCTGGCCAAGGGCGGCATTTACAAAAAGCTGGTAGACTTACAGCAGTTTTAGAACGTTACGCCAATGCTTAGTACCGCACGCTGATAGGTGCGATTGATGTTATAAGCCGGGCTGCCTTCGTAAGCATAGGCCCAGCTTGATTCGCTGTAATGGCGTTTATAGGCAAGGCTGAGTATAACTGACGCCCGGCCGCGGGTATAAATGCGCAGGCCGCCCCCTGCTGAAAAATAATAGCCGCCAATGTTTTTGTTATAGCTGTACCCCTCTTGTAGTTTTTGCTTCCACATTACAGAGTAGCCACCATCAGCAAATACGTAAGGAGTAACTTTCATTTTTAAAAATTCAGTTGCAAGGCGTACGTATAGGGGCGAAAAGGTTTGCTTGTAGTTAACGTATCTATCAATACCCACGCCACCGCCTATATATAAATAGGGCCAGAATTGGTAGCCGTTAACCGTATGTAAGGAAAGCCCGAAATCATCTCCTGAACTGCCGTAGTAAATATTGGGATTGTCCTTTTGCGGAGGGCCGTAAATAACGCCCAGTTCCGTCATGTTTCTGTATCCGCGGTTACGGCGGAAGTAATCTTTCTTAATCGCTTTAATTTTCTCCTTCAATACATTTTCCTTCTTCAGGCTGTCGATTTCGGCAGTGGTAAAAACAAAAAGGCTGCCTCCGCTTAGCTCTATTTTTAGCTTATCAGCGGATTGTTCGGTTATTTTGCCCTTGATAATGCTGCCGTTTTTGAGGTAAACCACTTCCTGTACATCGCTTTGGGCGTAAATTTTAGTGGTTAGCAGAAAAGTAAGAAAGAGGGGAAGGTATTTCATTAAGAATTTTTTTGGTCAGGCAACGGTTTTCAAAAAGCAAACGTTTGTATGGTTAAATTGGTTGCCTGTAAGCTTGTTTTATATACGTAAAGCTAAAAAGGCAGCTCAAAACAAAACCACATGAAAAAAACGATAACCCTTTCACTTCAGGCCCTGGTGCTGCTAACGCTTGTTGTTTTCTCTGCTTGCAAAAAGGATAAGTGTGAGCAAACTGTTACTTACAAAACTTACGAGCCCATTTATATGAGCTATGAGGAAATGCGCAGCGCTGTTAAAAGCGAAGCTGCACAACCCCTACACCAGCCCGGAAAGATTTACATAAAGGGCCAATACATTTTTGTAAACGAAAGAAATAAGGGCATACATATAATTGACAACACTTACCCTACGGCCCCGCAAAACATTGCCTTTATTAATGTGCCGGGTAATGTGGATATAGCTGCTGTAGGCAATGTATTATATGCTGATAGTTATGTTGACCTGCTGGCCCTTGACATCAGCAACCCGCAGAGTGTTACGGTGCTTAAACGAGTGGAGAACGCCTTGCCTTATGAAACTTATGTAAACGGCAACTACGCCGACCCGCAAAAGGGCGTAGTAAAAGAGTGGAAAGAAAATGTGGTAACCGAAAAGATAAGCGACAACTGTAATGGCACCGGTGGCTATTGGAATAAGGGTGGCGTGTTTATGGAAGGTGATGTGCTTACCGCTGCAGCCTCTTCAAATACGTTTGTTAGCCCGCAGAACCCGGGTGTTGGCGGCTCAACCGCTAAGTTTACCATAGCAGGTAATGCCCTTTACATTGTAGACAACAACAAGCTAAACGTTTATGATATTACTGCGGCTGCTAATCCAAACAAAGTGAACGAGCAAAACGTAGGTTGGAGTATTGAAACCATATTCCCTTATAAAGACCATCTTTTCATTGGCTCAAGTTCTGCTGTATACATTTACAACAATAGCAACCCGTTTGCGCCAAGTTATGTTTCTACCTACGACCATATAACAGCTTGCGACCCTGTAGTTGTGGATGATGAGTACGCCTATTTTACCCTAAGCAATGATGCCCCTTGCCACATGGGTGTTAACCAACTTGAGATAGTAGACATTACCAATTTGGCACAGCCTACTTTAAAGGTTACTGTGCCAATGACCAATCCCAAAGGTTTAGGTATTGACGATAAGAAACTTTTTATCTGCGATAGCCAGGATGGTTTAAAGGTTTATGATGCGCAGGATGTAATGACCATTGGCGAGCACCAGGTGGCCCATTTTAGCGATATACACGCCTTTGATGTAATACCATACAACAACCGTTTGCTGATGATTGGCAGCGATGGACTTTACCAATACGACTATAGTAACATTAACAACATAAGCCTGTTAAGCCGCATACCGGTACAATAGACTTAATTAAACCGCTAACGGATTTTAGTACCAGTAAAAACTGTAATGTTTAACCGCAACAAAAACTAAACTGTTACTTTAAGATGCGAATAGCATACAGCGTGAGCGAAGAAGAGATTATTAAAGGCTGCATAAAAGAAGAACGGCTGGCGCAGAAACACTTGTATGAGCGTTTCTACGGCAGGATGATGGGGGTTTGCATGCGTTATGCTTCGCATAAGGAACAGGCCCGCGAAATGGTAAACATTGGTTTTTTGAAGGTGTACCAAACCATTGAAACCTTTGGCAAAAAGGGTGGAAACCTTGAAGCCTGGATTTACCGCATAATGGTTAACACGGCTATTGATTACCTGCGCGCAGAGCTACGCCACCAGCACAGCGATATTGAAAAGACGGTTTATATAGAAGCAAGCAATGATGTTATTGCTGATTTGGCTGCTGAGCAGATAATGGAAATGGTAAATAAACTTACCCCCGCTTACCGCGCGGTGTTTAACTTATATGTAGTAGAGGGGTATAACCATAAAGAGATAGGGGAGATGTTGGGAATTTCGGAAGGGACGTCTAAATCGAATTTGGCGAAGGCGAGGGTGAAATTGCAGGATATGCTGATTGCACAAAATAAAGTGAACGCAAACGTATATGGAAAATAATACGGATAAGAAAATTGCCGATAAGCTTAAAGGCTTTGAAATGCCTTATGAGCCGGAGGCATGGCAGGAAATGGAAGCCCTGCTGGAGAAGAAGAAAAAGCGCCGCGGTATTTTCTGGTGGTGGTTTGGTGGCGGCATTGCGGCCAGCGTGCTGTTGGGTAGTGTGTTATGGTATGCTTTAAATAAGCCTAACACAGTAACCAACGCGGCCCCAACCCAAGTAGCTATGAACACCGTGGAATCAAAAAGCAACAAGGCGCAGAATAGTAACAGCAACGAAGAACAACAGCAGTTACAAAGCAAGGAACAGCCTAAGGAATCAACTAGTGTAATAAGCGCAAACGCCAACGAACAAACAGTAAAAGCGCAGAATAGCGCTAACGGAGCAGAAAATACTGTTGCAACGAATGCTGTAACTATAAACAGTAATAAATACAGAACTCAACCAACTGCTGGTAAGGCAGGTAATCGCAAAAAGGAAAAAGTAAAGAAACTGGTATCAGGCACGGAAGAGCAGCAAAAGCTGAATGAATTGGCTGTAGCGGCTTCACCAAAGGGTATAGAAGAGGCAGAAAAATTGAGCGAGGCTGCAATGCTTGAGCAGCACGAAAACGCAGCAGAAATTAAAGCTGCAACAACACCAATTGAAACAACAAGTGTCGCTTCTGCTGTTACCGATTCTACCCTAAGTGCTGAAGCGTTAAAGGACAGCACAGTAGAAAGCAGCGGTAAAAAGGAAGAGGCCAAGGCCGGTAAGAAGAAAGTGTTCAGCTTCCACCTTGGAGCCCGTTCTGATTTTTATGGTGTTATTCCCTTACACGAAGGGTATAAGGACAGTTTAGTGAACGCTAAAGGCGCATGGCGTTTTGCTTATGCGGTAGGCCCGGACATGGAATTTATGTTTGGCAAACACTTCAGCATTTATACCGGCGCCTTGTACTCCTATAACAGTTATAAGGTAAATAACCCTGTTGTAAGTGTTGATGCATTAACCCTGCCGGACACTATAGGTAGTTATGGTTCTATACTATGTAAAAGCTATACAAGCATTGCCCACGAATTGGTTATACCCATAGGCTTTAAGGCATATCCGTATGTTTCAGATAACTTCCGCTTGTCAATTGCAGCAGGTGTGTTTAACCACATTAAGCTTAAAGAAGAGTTTAATACAGAAATTACTACTACGCCTCCAAGTTCGTTAGGCATACCCATTGTAACACCGGAGGATAAGTTTGTTACCACCTCTACCAATCCGTTTACTAATGCCTATACGGATATGTATGATAACAGCCCCGGCACACAGGCTTTTGAAAAAAGGCAGAGCCAGGCTAATTGGTTTAGCGTAAGCGGTACAAGCAGGTACTACGCTTCTTTTTATGCATCAATTGGTGCAGAGCTTGTGCTAAAGAAAAACCTGCGTATTACGGCAGAACCTATTTACCGCATGAGCATTAGCAAAATAGGCGAGCAAATGCTAAGGCTGCATAGCTTTGGCTGCAGCATAGGGTTTAAATACCGCATTGGAAAATAGAAATGTTGTTGGTTATAAAAACAAAACGGGCCCCCAATGAGGCCCGTTTCTGTTTTATAACGTTAAGGTTGAATTAACCTTTAATATCTGAGTTATCTTCTTTAGCCACAAAAAAGAAAGTAAGGCCAATGGTTAACAGAATAACACCTAAAACCAAAGGAACCATATGGCCCGTTTGGAACATGCTTTGGTGCAGCTTGGGGTCGTTATAGTTAAGAGACCAGCTGGTGTTAGCCATAATAAAAGAGTAGTAGAGGGTTAATAAGGTACCTATCAAGGTAAAAATGCCGGCAATCACTTTGCTCATAACAATGAAAATTTTGCAGTGCGAATGTAAAGCAAAAAGTGAAAATTACAAGTTTGTGTATACGCTTTAAAGGACCTAAGCGGAGCCGTTAAGCGGCTGTTGCTTTTAACCCTTAACACTCATTTAGCAGCCAAGCCTTGGGTTTAGGCGGTATTCTGCGTATTTTCGCGCCCTCTAATGATAGCAGTATCTAACATCCAATTGAGTTTCGGCGGGCGTATAATGTTCGACGGCATTTCGTTTTTGATAAACGATAACGACAAAATAGGCCTTACCGGCCGCAATGGCGCGGGTAAATCAACCCTTTTAAAGGTTTTAAAGGGTATTCAGCAAATTGATGGCGGCGATATCATGTATCCGAAGGGTACTATTATCGGCTATTTGCCCCAGGAGCTTCACTCGCAAAGTTCCCTTACGGTTATGGAAGAAACCCGTAAGGCATTTGAGCTGGCTATGCAGTACATGCAGGAAAAGGAGAAGATAATGCACGAAATGGAAACCCGCACCGATTATGAAAGCGAGGGTTACATGGAGCTGATTGAGCGCCTTGGCGAGGTAGAACACCAGATTGAAATACACGATGGTTATACCATTGATGAGCAGATTGAACGGGTGTTGAAAGGGCTGGGTTTTGAGCAGGATGGCTTTGAAAAGGAAATGAAAAGCCTGAGCGGTGGCTGGCAAATGCGTGTAGAGCTGGCCAAAATTCTGTTACAGAAGCCGGATTTAGTTTTGCTTGATGAGCCTACCAACCACCTGGACATAGAATCAGTACTGTGGCTGGAGAAGTTTTTGAAAGACTATCCGGGAGCTATTATCATGGTATCGCACGACAGGAGTTTTTTGGATAACATTACTAACCGCACTATTGAAGTAGTAAATGGTGATATAGATGATTACCCTGCGCCGTATACCCGCTATACCGAATTACGTAAGGAGCGCCGCGAACAACAAATAAACGCCGCTAAAAACCAACAACGCGAAATAGCGCAGATTGAGCGAAACATTGAACGTTTCCGCGCAAAAGCCAGCAAGGCCACTTTTGCCCAGTCGCTTATTAAAAAGCTGGATAAGATTGACCGTATTGAAGTAGAAGAAGAGGACGCTTCTGCCATGAACCTGCGTTTTCCGGCTGCCCAATCTTCGGGCAAAGTGGTTGTTGAAGCCGAGCACATAAGCAAAAGCTATGGTGAAAAGCAGGTGTTGAAAGACCAGAGTTTTCAGATTGACCGAGGCGATAAAATTGCGTTTATAGGCAAAAACGGCATGGGTAAAACCACGCTTACGCGCATATTGGTAGATGGCTTACCACACGAAGGCACCGTAACCTTAGGGCATAATGTAACAGTTGGTTATTATGCACAGCACGCTGCAGACAGCATGGATGGTAATGATACGGTGTTGGATGTGGTTGACCGTGTAGCTGTGGGCGATATACGCACGAGGCTGCGCGACCTGTTAGGGTGTTTCCTTTTTAAAGGCGATGATGTTTATAAAAAAGTGAAGGTGCTGAGCGGTGGTGAAAAAGGCCGACTTGCCCTTTGCCGGATGATATTGGAGCCGCGCAACTTTTTGGTGATGGACGAACCTACCAACCACCTGGATATGCTTAGCAAGGAGATAATGAAGAACGCGCTGAAGCAGTTTGAGGGAACTGTGGTAATTGTATCGCACGACCGCGACTTTTTGCACGGGCTTACCACCAAGAGTTTTGAATTTACCAAAGAAGGTATTAAAGAACACCTGGGCGATATAAATGAGTTTTTGGAGAAAAAGCAGATGGAAGATATACGCCTGCTTGCCAAGCGCGATGATGATAAGGTGAAGAAGGAAGAACCGAAACAAAAGGCGCCGGTTAGCAACCAACCCAATAAAGACCAGGAAACAAAAAAATTAAAGGCTGAGCTGGAGAAATGCGAAAAACGCATTGGTGATTTGGAAGAAGAAATAAAGCAGAAAGAAATACAATTGGCCGACCCTGTTCAGTTTCAGGAACTGAGCAAAACGCCGAATTTTTACACCCAATACGAAAAGCTGAAAGCCGAGTTGGCTACGGAAATGAAACGTTGGGAAGAGTTGAGCGAGAAGCTGAGTTAAGCGGCTTGTTCTGCAAGCCATATACAACCTAAGGCATAGCTGTCTTATTTTTACCGAATGGAAAACCCTCCATTACGCGTTTTATTTGAAGACAAACACCTGTTAGCGGTAAACAAACCGGCAGGCATAGTGGTGGAAGATGGTTTCCATAAAAACACGCTGGAATTGCAGGCGCTGGCCTACATAAAAGCTAAGGACCAATGGCCCTGGAAGTGTTTTATAGGTGTGCCCCACCGCATTGACCGGCCTGTTACCGGTGTGGTGCTGTTCTCAAAAAAAAGAAACGTATTAAAGCTATTGGTAGAGCAGTTTAAGCATAGAGAGCTTAAAAAGATTTACTATGCCATAGTAGAAAAGCGGCCTGCAGAAGCGGAAGCAGAGTTGGTGCACTGGCACCGGAAAAATGACGAACTGCGCAAGGCCGAATTGTTTGACGAAGAAAAAGAAGGAACCAACCGTGCAAGACTTAAATATAAGGTGGTAGGCGAAAGCCCTTCTGGCGTGCTGTTGGAAGTGCAGTTGATAACCGGAAAATTTCACCAGATAAGGGCGCAGTTGGCTAAAATGGGTTGCCCTATTGTTGGGGATGAAAAGTATGGCTCAACACAAGCTTACAAACCAACTACAATTGCCCTACATGCGCGCCGCCTTGAAGTGCGGCACCCTGTTACAGGCGAACAATTGACTATAACCGCACCGCTACCTGAAGACGAAGTTTGGCGCTCCTTCGCGGCTTTAGGTGCAGCAGGAGACTCTGCTGGGACGAATTAACACACCCCACCACTAAAAGCGTGTGCTTTTAGTGGTTTCCCCTCTGTTAGAGGGGAAAGCTGATTGATTGAAAAAGTTGGTAAGAGCCTGAAGCCAGAAATTATTACCAATTAATACGCCCCACTTTGTTAGAGGGAAAGCTACGAGTACGAGATTTATTTTTCAGGACCGGTGATCCGGTTTAAACTTTAGGCCGTAACTGTATTCATATTGTTAACCGTTTGTGGCCGCAAACAGACGTAAAATTGAAAACCATGAAGAGTTTAATGAAAACGGCAGCTTTTGTTTTTATAGCAATTGGCTTTGCCGGCGCCTTACAATCCTGCACCAAGGAAGACACTAAAACTTTACGCAGTAAATCGTATTCAATGACCACGGTAAACAGCAGCGGCGTAAGCGGCACGGTTACCTTTAATGAAAACAGCGATAATACTACTGATGTTAAGGTGCACATGATGGGCACTATTAACGGCCTTCAGTACCCTATGCATATTCATAGCGGGCCTATTACTTCACCGGGCGCCGTGGTGTTTGATTTAGGAACACCTGCTTCATCAGGCGGAATGATAGACAATACCGTTAAGGTATCGCAGGCGTATGATTACATGATAAACTATAACGGCTGTTTTGTAGCACATGATCCGCAAGCTGCTGACCCCCTTACTACCTATGTGTTAGTTGGCAATGTGGGAAGCAATGCACCGTAAGAAGATCGTTCTTTCTTTCCGATAGTGGGTTACAAGGGAGCGGATGCTCGCAGCCGCTCCCGACTTTTTAAAGCTTTAATTACATTCGGTTTTTTACGATTTTGAAAGAGAGAGAAAAATACAGCGAGGAGGAGTTAATAAGGGAATTAAAAACCCGCAGCCGTAAGGCATTTGATTACCTGTACGATAATTACAGCCCTGCTTTATACGGGGTTATTATAAATATTATACGCAACGAGCAAACTGCCCATGACTTGTTGCAGGAAGCGTTTATAAAAATATGGAACGGGATAGAAACCTACGATTCCGCAAAAAGCAGACTGTATACCTGGATGCTGAACATTGCCAGGAACTTATCCATTGATAAAATACGTGCGGGCAACTCACTATCACGTAAGGAGAATAAAGATTATATAAGAAAGGAGAACGAAAACACGCAACACACGCCTTTTGTGGAAGGCATTGGATTGCGCGGGTTGGTAAACGAATTGGAAATGGAGCAAAAGCAGATAATTGAATTGCTCTATTTTAAAGGGTACACCCAATCGGAAGCGGCGGAGGAGTTGAATATACCTTTAGGTACAGTAAAGAGCAGGGTGCGTTTGGCAATGGTTAAACTGAGAAAACATTTTTAACGGTGGAAGCAAAAGAAATAATAGAATCAGGAGCTTTGGAACTTTATGTTCTGGGGGCGCTTTCCGCCGGGGAAACCAGGCAGATTGACGATTTACGGCGTACGCATCCTGAACTGAACGAAGAAATAGAGCGCATTGAGCGCACCCTTGAAGAATTGGGCAATGCACAGGCCGTTATGCCTGAACCTGCACTTAAAGAAAAAATTGCCGATAAGCTGCAGTTTGGTGTAGAGCTGGATTTGGATATGGAGAAGGTAAGCTCTGTAATAGTTGAGCTTACTCCCTTGTTTAAGTTTGCGGCTGCTGCGGCCATATTTATTATTGTTGGTTTGGTGGCTACAACCTATTATTTCAGCAGCCGTTACAGCGCCGCTAACCGCGAGATAGCCCAATTAAAAGCGGATAAAGATGTTTTGGCCAATCGTGTTAACCTTATAGAGCAGGAAAGCAAAAGCGTAAAAGAGGAGTTGGCTATTATGGCCGATCCGAACAACAAAGCTGTTACCCTAAAGGGCCAGGCCATAGCTAAACCGGGAACGCAGGCAACGGTTTATTGGAATGCGAACAAGGGTGAAGTGCACTTATTAAGCGCGCAGCTACCGACGTTAGCAGATAATGAACAGTATCAACTATGGGCCATTGTAGGCGGCAAGCCTGTTGATTTAGGCGTATTGAATAAGGCAAATAGCTTTAGTAAAATGAAAGATGCCTTGAACGCGCAGGCCTTTGCGATAACCATTGAACCTTTTGGCGGCAGCACAACACCAACACTGGAGAAGATGGTAGTGTTGGGGAATGTGTAATGCCTATCAGAAAGGGTTAACACGGGCAAACTGTGTTACTCACGAAAATTACCATAACTATTTGATTTTGTTTTAGTTGACCCCATTTGGGCTGAAAGTTTACATTTTGAAAGTGTAAACTTGTGTAAACCCTTTATTTGTTAAAACGGGGATTGGCATCGGAACTTTTCCAAAGTTTTAAACCTTGAAAAAGTTGGTAGGGGCCTGTAAACAGGAAAATGATGTTTTATAATTAACACACCCACAACTAAAAGCTTATGCTTTTAGTTGTTTCCCCTCTGGTAGAGGGGAAAGCTGATTGCCTCAGAACTTTGCAAAAGTTGTAGGGGCCTGTAAACAGGAAATTGTTGCTTGATAATTGACATAGAGAGGAAAGCTGCATTGAAAGTGTAAACTCTTCTTCATGGTTAAGCAAAAAAAATCCCGCCCCTGAGAGAGGGCGGGAAAACCAACTTACACCGCTTGCTTGCTTTTTGATTAAGGATAGTTGCGGTGAGAAAGAGTTACTGATTAGTTGTCATCTTTTATTCTTTCCAGCTTGCGCTCCATTTGCTCCAGTTTGCGTTCCAGCCTTTCATTCTTCTCCTCTTCTTTACGCAGCTTTTTTTCTTCTTTATCCTGGTTGTAATGGTTTTCGCCGGCAACACATTTTACGGCATTGCTGTCAACAGTCCATACGGTGTTATTAAAGTAAGTATCATCATACGCATGGTTGCCTTTTACAATAGCCACCCAGCGGTCAAGGTTATTAGCAAACTTCACCTTTTTATTAGCCGGTATTGCTAATTGCAGTTTTACATTTTGAGCGCGCCATTTACCGCCTTTAGGCATTTGTAAATAGGGTGGCAGGTTAAGTACTGTATCTATTTGTTTAACCGGGTATTGCACCATAGTAATATTGTGTAAGGCCTCGCTACGGGTAGTACCGCGCGATGTAAACACAGTAAACAAGTGAAAGGCCGAATCGGTTGAAGGAATCAATTGCAATTCGGGTTCGCCTACAGGTATAATGTCCATATTGCTTATATCATCACCATTTACAAACACGCCGTCAAAGTCAATATTAAAGTCAAGGTTATCGTCTTCATCGGGGCTAACCGCTTTTCCGTTTTCATCGGCTATTTGAACATATAACGAACCGTTAACAGGTGTGGTAATGGCTACCTCTTCAGCTTTTGTAGCGCTCATCTTATAGTTGCGGGCGGTTTTCCAACCGGCAATGGAAAGCAACACAATACCGGCAACAAATAACAGCGCAAACACCCAACCAATACGAGGGGCTTCGGCCCTTTTACCAATTATAAGGCGTATAGCTCCATAGATGGCCCCCAACACTGGTGCGCCAACAAAAAGAATGAAGCCAACTTTTATCATGGTAATAACAGATGGGTTATCCACTACCATGTAGGGTGCTTTGGTAATAATGGCGTTACCGGCCACTGACACACCGAAGATGCCTGCTAACAATGCGAACAGCACTACCATGCCTATGAATATGACAAAGGCCAGCATTATCTTGAGCATTACTTTAAGTATGGTTACAAAGGTTGAAGACAGCCGCTCGAAAATTGTTTTGTCTTTAACCAAACCCTTAACTGATTCGCCGGTACGGTTTGCTGCATCACGGAATTCCTTTTCAATAGTTTTAATATTGATAGGCTCGCCGCGCATCTGCAATTTTTCAGCAGCTGAATCTGCCTCGGGTACTATTATCATTAACAGGATGTAAATAGGAATGATAGCGCCAGAGGTAAGCGGAATGAAAACCACTGCCAGTATACGTAACCATACGGGGTCATCAATACCCAGGTAATGACACAAGCCGGAAATAACACCTGCTACGCGCTTATCATCGGGGTCGCGGAATAAACGCTTTTTGATTGGCTCCTTAGGGCCGGTTGTAGTTGTATTGGTGGTAGTAGCCGAAGTTTTCTGTTCAGTGCCGGTAGCTTCTCCTTCGCCGGCAATATCTTCAGGCTTACCCATTACATTAATAATGTATTCAATATCTTCAAGGCTTGCCACTTCCTTACGGTCACCAATGCGCTGGCTCAGCATTTCGGCCATACGGCCTTCTATATCGGCCATAATTTCGGTGCGTTCGGTTTCGTTGCTGAACTTGCGTTTCAAAGCCTCCAGGTATGCATGCAGGGCTTCAAATGCGTTTTCATCTATAGTGAAAGCAACGCCGCCCAGGTTTATGTTAATTGTCTTTCTCATTTTATAAGTTGGTTTTAGGTGTTTGGTCAATAATTTGGTTAACCGAGTTGGTTAGCTCTTTCCATCCATCAATCAGTTCTTTCAGAAAAACCTTTCCATCATCGGTAAGGGTAAAGTATTTGCGCGGCGGGCCACTTTGGCTTTCCACCCAGCGGTATGAAAGCAGGCCATCGTTCTTTAAGCGGGTTAGCAGCGGGTAAAGGGTTCCTTCCACCACCAGAAGACGCGCTTCTTTCATCTTCTCTATAATCTCGGTGGGGTAGTGTTCTCCATCTGCCAGTATGGACAGTATGCAGAACTCCAGCACTCCTTTCCGCATTTGCGCTTTGGTGTTCTCTATATTCATTGCTCTTCTTTTTAGTTTGTATTCAATAAGTATTACACCACACGGAACTTTATTACCAGCACAAACTTTTCATTGTCGCCTGTAGAGGTAAGTTTCATGTTTTGTAACTGTTGTGCAGCGTATTGTTTAAGCTCTTCGTTTCCGCTGTAAATTTCGAACACGGTAATACGGCCCGAACCGTTAACTGAAACAATGGCCTTTACATCATTGGCTTCGCTGTTTTCAGTAACAAAGTCGGGGCAGGTAATTTTGCCGATAATCTCGCGGCGAAAGGTTTCCTTCAGGTTCTTTGCATTTCCTTCCGTCTTTTCGTTAGTGGTAACAATTACCTCAAGCATTGCGGGTTCATCGGTCTGTGCCAGTATGTTCGTGGTATACTTGTTTTTAAATTCTTCTAAATGGCTGGTGGTACAGCAGTTGCTGCCGGCAGCATTTACTTTTGTAGTTATCAGGCTAAGAATAACAACAGACAGTGTTAAAAGCTTTTTCATATTCTTTAGGTGTTATGTTTTACAATCTAATTGATAATGCAAAGATATGGTTGAAAAAAGGTATTATGCAATACATAATACTATATTTTTCATTTATAGAAGATTAAACTATTGATAATCAGCCAATAAAAATTTTGCAAGAAGGTTCTTAAAAATTGGGCAGTAGCCGTTTCACTGTTCAAACTCATATTTAACAAAGCTTAAACTGTGTCTATTTTTGTCACTTTAAATCCTATCTGATGAAGAAAAACTTACTCTTTCTGCTGTTTAGCCTGTTTTTAACGGCCGCAATGGCACAAATTACCGATACCGTAAAGGTTGAACCTGCTATAAAAAAGAAACCCAAGGTGGTATTGGGCGGCGATGGCATTTACCTGAGAGATTCCACTTGGAAAGTGGGTGGTTACTTTGGTGTAACGCTTAACCAGGTAGCGCTTTACCAATGGGCGCCCGGCGGTTCAAACAGCTTTGCCTTTTTAATTGGCGCCAGCGGATATGCCAACTACAAAAAGGATAAACTACTATGGGAGAACAGCCTTGATGTAAAATGGGGTATGGTGGCTAACGGACTTATTCGCCGCGCTTCATTGGCAAGGCATAACTTCCAAAAAAATATTGACCTCTTAGCGCTCAAGTCCAACTTCGGTTACCAGGTAACAAAATCACTATATGCATCGGCAAAAATTGGTTTCGAGAGCCAGCTAAGCCGTAGCTTCGACTATACCTTAACCGATACTGCCAATGGCGGCTATCGTCGCTATTCGGTTTCAAAATTTGCAGCGCCGGCAATTCTTACAATAGGTCCGGGTTTAACATGGAAACCCAAAGATTATTTCTCTCTCTTCTTCTCTCCTGTTGAAGGTAAAATGACTTTTGTAACACCCGACCACGATGGAAAGGATACTACTACACTTGTTGACGGCCGCTATACCGATAACTTTTATCGCGATATAGACGAAACCCGTTTTGGCCTTCAGCGCGGTAAGATGTTTATGGGTGAATTAGGTTTGGAACTGGACCTGTTGTTCCAAAAGGACATTGTAAAGAACGTAAACTGGAAGAGCCATTTGAATGTGTTCTCTGCTTACATGAACGCAAGCTATAATACCGAAATGCCTAAATACTACGAAGCACAGGATTCAATGGGTATTGTAAGTATATCTAAGGCTGATAGGCACATACCGGTAATTAAGTGGGACAACGACCTTGTGTTTAAAATCAATAAGTTTTTAAGTGCAACCCTAAGTGCACGTTTTGTATACCAGTATAACGCGCAAACACCGGTTGACAAAAAAGACGCCCGTACCGGAGAGAAAAAACCCGATGGCATTACAGATAAAGACAAATTCGGCAATGCAATTCTTGGCTTTAATAAGCTGCAGATATTCGAACAATTCGGTATAGGCCTTGCGCTTAAGTTTTAAGCCAATGCGCTATACGAAAACTTCTTACAGCCCCGTTTTTAGGGGCTGTTTTCGTTTAAACGCAAACAAAAAGAGTTAAACCAAACACTAAACCGCCGCTAAGCCGGTTATGCTATAAAGCGGTAGGCTTAGCTGGGCTGGTGGGGGCGCTAATGTGTTGTACCTTAACAAATTTTGAATTTTAACAAATCGGGCTCAAACTACATTTGTGGTCCTCAAAAAAATTAGCTGATGGAAACAACCAATGCTCCGGTAGACATTGCTTCGTTGAACGAACGCATTAAGAATGAAAGCGCTTTTGTTGATGTTCTTAGTATGGAACTTGGAAAGGCTATTGTTGGACAAAAGTACATGACCGAACGCCTGTTGCTGGCCTTATTGAGCAATGGCCACATTTTGTTGGAGGGTGTTCCGGGTTTGGCTAAAACCCTTGCAATAAAATCACTGGCTACGGCTATACATGGTAAGTTTTCGCGCATACAGTTTACGCCTGATTTGTTGCCTGCCGATTTAATAGGCACCATGATTTATAACCAAAAGGAAAACGACTTTGCAGTAAAGAAGGGACCGGTGTTTGCGAACTTCGTTTTGGCAGATGAAATTAACCGCGCCCCGGCCAAGGTACAGAGTGCCCTTTTGGAAGCCATGCAGGAGAAGCAGGTTACCATAGGTGAAAACACCTTTAAGCTTGAGGAACCGTTTTTAGTGTTAGCCACCCAAAACCCTATTGAACAGGAAGGAACTTACCCTTTACCTGAAGCGCAGGTTGACCGTTTTATGCTTAAGGTAATTGTAACCTATCCTAAAAAGGAAGAGGAACAACTTATCATCAGGCAAAACATAAGTGGCGGTGGTGCGCCAATTAATGCTGTAGTAAAAAAGGAAGAAATTATAAGCGCACGTAAAACAGTACGCGATGTGTACATGGATGAAAAAATTGAGCGCTACATTTTAGATATTGTATTTGCCACCCGTAAACCTGATGATTACAAGCTGGGCAAACTAAAGCCACTAATTAACTACGGCGCTTCTCCGCGTGCAAGTATTAACCTGGCCCTGGCCGCCAAAGCATATGCATTTATTAAACGCCGCGGCTATGTAATACCTGAAGATATACGGGCCATTTGTTTTGATGTAATGCGCCACCGCATAGGCTTAACTTACGAGGCTGAAGCCGAGAATGTAACCACCGAAGAAGTAGTAAGCGAAATACTTAATGCAGTAGAGGTTCCGTAGGCTATGGAGTCGGCAGACAAAAGAAAGAAACTAAGAAGAATTGAAATTCGCACCCGAAAGCTGACCAACCAGATTTTTTCGGGCAGCTACCACTCTGCATTTAAGGGAAAGGGAATCTCCTTTAGCGAGGTGCGCGAATATCAATATGGCGATGATGTACGCCTTATTGATTGGAATGTTACCGCGCGTAACCGTAAGCCCTTCATTAAAGTATTTGAAGAGGAAAGAGAGCTTACCGTAATGCTGCTGATTGATGTTAGCCGCAGTTCTTTTTTTGGTACGCAAACCGATTTTAAAAACCACGTTATGGCAGAAATAAGCGCTGTGCTTGCTTTTTCAGCTATTGCCAATAACGACAAGGTGGGCGTAATGTTCTTTAGCGACATCGTAGAAAAATTTATACTGCCCAAAAAAGGAAAGAGCCATATACTGCGGATTATATCGGAGATATATGATTTTAAACCTAAACATGTAGGCACCGACATTGCCGAAGCGCTGCGCCACTTTAATAATATGGTGAAGAAGCGCAGTATTGCCTTTTTGGTGTCTGATGTTATCTATAACAATGAAGGCTTAAAGCAGGCGCTTACAGTTGCTGCCCGCCGGCACGATTTAATTGGCCTGCACGTTTACGACCAGCGCGAAGCTGTATTGCCTGATGTTGGGTTGATGCATGTGGTGGATTCAGAAACCGGTAATACGGCATGGATTGATACCTCCAACAAAAAGTTTCGCGACACGTACGCCAAAACCTTTACTGAAAACCGGAAGAAAACCAAGGACCTGTTTACCAAAAGCGGTGCCCAGTTGGAAAGTATAAGCACCGAGGATAACTACGTAATTGCTTTAATGAATATGTTTCGTAAACGCGAAATGAGAAGAAGATAATGAGGGGGCGTCGCGTACATATCACACTTAAATTTTTGGCAGCAGCCCTGTGCTGTGTTGTATTAGGCTTTCAGTTAAACGCACAAAGCATTTCAGCCACTTTTGTTTCTGACAGCACTTCTGTTGAAATAGGCGAACATGTACCTGTAAAATTCAACCTGCGCTTCTCGGGCGGCATTCAACCGCAATTACCGCAATGGCGCGATACAATAGGTGAACTGGAAATTGTGAAAACCGGCAAGCTGGATACGTTTGACAACGGCAAAAGCACCGTCCTCTCCCAAAACTATATTCTAACCGCCTTTGACAGTGGGGAGTACCATACAGGAGTTAAAACCGTTTACTATAAAACAGCATCCGGTAGGTTAGATAGTGTTCTCTCTAATGATTTAATGCTTGAAGTAAGCACGGTTGCAGTAGATACCGCCAAGCCAATTAAACAGATAAAAGCGCCCCTGCAACAACCTTACACCTGGGATGAGTTTCTGTATTACTATATAGCAGGAGGTATTTTACTGGCGCTCATAATAGCCCTCATCTTCTATTTACGTTGGCGTAACAGAAGGCCTGCACCTGAGGAAAGACCTAAGCCTAAGGAGCCCGCACACATTTGGGCCCGTGCTGAATTGAAAAAACTGGAAGAAGAAAAGCTTTGGCAAAAGGACGAAACAAAACGCTATTACACACGCCTTACTGAAATTTTGCGCCTGTATATAGAATTCCGTTACGGTTATTACGCCATGGAAAGCACTACGGCTGAAATTGAAGCGCAGATACAAACGTACCATGTTAAACGTATAGCGCAGGAAAAACTGTTAGCCATTTTGAACCAGGCCGACCTGGTAAAATTTGCCAAACTGTTACCTCCGCCTGATGAGAATATAAAGAATATGGAAAGGGCGTATGCCTTTGTTGAGTTAACCGAACCTAAAGAAGAAAAAGAAGAGAAAAAGCAGAAGTAAAGTGTTTAAGCATTTAACCGAAATATCATTTGCCTATAAGTGGGTGCTGTGGTTTATACCACTGGTGTTGCTGCTGTCTGTGGTATGGTGGTATTTCCGTTCGCGTAAGGAACATGCCCTGCTTACTATTTCTTCACTTCGTTCCTTTAAAGGGTTTGAGCATCCCTTAAAGGCCATTATTAAACGCCTGTTGCCCTTGTTGCGCGTAGCGGCTATTCTATTTCTGGTTATAGCTCTTGCCCGTCCGCAAACTATGTACGATGAAGAGAAAGTTTCTACTGAGGGTATTGATATAGTGCTTGCGCTGGACGTTTCTACTTCAATGCTGGCAAAGGATTTTGAGCCCAATCGTTTGGAAGCGGCAAAAAAAGAAGCCAGTGATTTTATTGAAGGCCGCCCGCACGACCGCATTGGTCTCGTAATTTTTTCTGGCGAAAGTTTTACGCAGTGTCCTGTAACGGTTGACCATGCTATAATCAAAAAGCAACTGAAGGAAATTAAGAACGGTTTGCTTGAAGATGGTACTGCTATTGGTATGGGTCTGGCTACATCCGTTCAACGTTTAATTGAGTCAGAAGCTAAAAGCAAGGTGGTTATACTGATGACTGATGGTGTAAACAACCGTGGCATGGTAGCGCCTATGACTGCTTGTGATATTGCTATGCACTATGGCGTGCGCGTGTATACCATAGGTATAGGTTCAAACGGCGATGCTATTACCCCTGTAGGAATGATGCCCAATGGCACACTGGTGTTCGACCGGGCTCCGGTACAAATTGATGAGCCCCTGCTAAAAGACATAGCCAAAAAAACCGGCGGCAAATACTTCAGGGCCGATAACAATGACCGCCTGAAAGAAATTTATCAGCAGATTGATAAGCTGGAAAAAACAAAAATTGAAGTGAGCGCCTTTGAACGCAAAACAGAAAAATTTCACGTGTTTGCGTTGATAGCTGCAGCCTTAGTATTTATAGAACTGCTTTTGAAATACCTGGTAACCCGTTCAATTCCGTAAAGGCATGGCTAAGGATAACAACATAAAATATCTTTGGTTGCTGGTGTTGCTTATACCGGTTATAGCGGCGCTTTTGCTAATGCGTGAGGAAGCCTTTCGGTACGAACACCCTGTTTATTTATGGGGCCTAATGCTGCTGCTGCCTTTAATACTCTTTTTTGTTTTGGGTCAGGCCTGGAAGGCAAAAAAAATTAAGCAGTTCGGTAATCCCAACCTTATTAAGCAACTAATGGCAGATGCCTCTGTAGGCAAACAAATTCTGAAGTTTATACTGGCTACATTGGCTTTTGAATTTATAGTTATAGGCTTTGCCAATCCGCAGGTAGGCACCAAACAGGAAAAAGTAAAGCGCCAGGGCATTGATGTAATAATAGCGCTGGATGTTTCTAACTCCATGCTCAGCGAGGACGATACTAAAATTTCAAGGCTCGCCCGCTCAAAAAACTTCATCAGCAACTTTATTGAAGAGCTGAGCAACGACCGTTTAGGCATGATTGTGTTTGCCGGCCGCGCCTATTTGCAAATGCCGCTAACGGTTGATTATAGTGCGGCACGCATGTACCTTAAAACCATCAACACTAATATGATGCCTACCCAGGGCACTAATATTGCTGAGGCGGTAGACCATGCACGCGAAAGCTTTGTGCAGGGAGAAGACAAGCACAAGGCCTTAATTATAATAAGCGATGGAGAGGATAATGAGGGGGGAACCGATGAGGCCATTGCAGCAGCAGTTAAAGAGGGAATTAAAATTTACACCATTGGCGTAGGTAGTGATAAAGGTTCGCCTATACCTATGGGCACTGATTTTAAACGGGATGAGCAGAATAATGTAGTGCTTTCAAAAATGAATGCCGAAATGCTGCAGGAGGTTGCTGCAAAGGGCAATGGTAAGTATTACGCTATGAGCAGCGGCAAACAGGAAATTGAATCAATATTGAAAGACCTTGGCGGCCTGGGCAGCAAAAGTTTGGAAGATGTAGTGTTTACGGATTATGATGACCAGTTTATTTGGTGCTTACTTACAGCGGCTTTACTGTTGGTTTTAGATTGGTGGTTAACAGAAAAGAAATTTACGTGGAGGTTTAATGTATAAGCATGAGGGCGGCAATCAGTAAATATCTGTTACTAAGTGCGGGAATGCTTTTTCTGCACCTTGCGCTGTTGGCGCAGCAAATCAATATTCCGTTTACATCAGTGCCATACAAAAGAGATATACGCGAGGGTAACAAGCTGTTTCAAATAGACAGCTTTAGTAATGCTGCCGATGCAGAAGCACAGTACAAGAAGGCGCTGGATAAGGAAAACAATGCCCCGGTGGCTACTTTTAATTTAGGCGATGCCATTTACCAGCAGGGCAGGTATGACACCGCCGCTAAGTGGTTTGAGCTTTCGGCAAAAACCAATCCTGATTCATTAGTTCGTGCTAAGGCCTATCATAATCTGGGCAACAGTTATGCAAAAGCTAAAACACCTAATTGGGAAGAAGCGGCAAAAGCCTATAAAGAAGCCCTGAAATTAAACCCTAAGGATGCGGATACCCGCTACAACCTGGCTTATGCCAATGAAATGCTGCGCCAGAAAAACCAGGGTGGCGGTGGTGGCCAAAACAACCAGAAAAACAAGCAACAACAGAAACAGGACGACAAACAGCAGCAGAGTAAAAACGATAAAAATCAGCAGCAAAAGCAAAACGACGAAAAGCAAAAACAACAAAATGCCGGTCAACAGCCCAAGCTGAATAAGAACGATGCCGAGCAGATTTTGCAGGCCATAGCCAACGAGGAGCAAAAGACCAACCAGAAAATGCAGCAGAAGCAAATGAAGGTTGCCCCTATTAAGATTGAGAAAGACTGGTAATTTGCCCCCTATAAGGCCGGTATAGTGTGAAAAAAATTTAAGCCCGCCACTTTACTATTGACTATACGTAGGAGTTGTAGAATTTTGCAGCATAGAATGATTACCACTAAACCCATACTCCAGAATAAGGCGGCGCTAAGGGCGGCACTGTTGCTGCTATTGTGGGTTTGCAGCGCAGTGGCTTTTGCGCAGGTGCAGTTTTCTTTAACAGGGCCATCAAGCGTTCCCGTTAATCAAAGCTTCCAAATTGATTTCAAATTAAATGGCGCCATACGCGGTGGTATCAAAACGCCTGCCTTTACTGATTTTACTGTAGTGTCGGGCCCTAACCCCTTTACCGAGCAAATGAATATTAATGGCAAAAAATCAGAAGCCATTACATTTAGTTATGTGCTAAAACCTAAAAAGGAAGGCACGTTTAAAATCGGCAAGGCGAGCATTGCTATTGATGGGGTAACCATGGAAAGCAATGAACTTACGGTAACCGTTACCAAAGCAGTGGCCCAGCAACAGCGCCAACAGGCCCAACGCCAGTACGATCCATATGACCCCTTTGGTATGATGCAGGACCCTTTTCAGGATCCCTTCTTTCAACAGCAACAGCCCCAGGAATATTCTAAAGAGGAATTGCAGAAACGATTTAAAGATGACTTCATCATTCGTTTGGAGCTGAGTAAGAACTCCGTTTATAAAGGCGAAATGCTTACAGCAACATACAAGCTGTATTACAGGCAAAACATGGCGGGCTTTAATGTAACCAAAGCCCCTTCGTTTGATGGTTTTTGGAGCCAGGAAGTAGAGCTTGACCCAAAGCGCAAGCAGAAAATTGAAACATTAAACGGTAAGCAATACCACACTGCTGAAATTCTGCAATACAATTTATATCCTCAGCGGGCGGGTGCGTTAAGCGTATCGCCAATAGAAGCGGTAGCGAACCTTCAGGTAATGTTGGGTTCAAGAAACCCCTTTGATGTGTTTGGTGGAGGTGTGCAGCCTTTTGACATGGAGTTAAAAACCAACCAGGCTACGCTGGAAGTAAAAGATTTACCGGAGCAGGATAAGCCTTCGGATTATTCGGGCGCAGTAGGCAAATACAGTTTTGAAACCAATCTTTCAACCAAAGAAGTTAAAACCGATGAGCCTGTTACCTACACTATGAAGATTTCAGGTAGCGGAAATTTAAAAATGGTAGAAGCTCCGGCCGTTAATTTTCCGAAAGAGTTTGAGGCCTATGATCCAAAGGTTAAAGAGAATATAACCAATAGCGCTATTGGTATGAACGGCAGCAAGCAGTACGACTTTCTGTTGGTGCCACGCCAACCCGGTGATTATACCATTCAACCGCAAAGCTTCTCTTTCTTTGATCCGGCAAGTGGTAAGTATGTAACAATTAAATCACCTGAATACGCGCTTAAAGTAACCGGTGAGCCCAAGCAAACAACAACAGTTACTACAGAAGAGTTGAAGCGCAAGGATGTAGTGGTATTAGGCAAGGATATACGCTATATAAAAACCAACACACCCGATTTTTCAGGAGATACTTTATTTGGTACGGCTGGTTTTGTAGCAGCATACGGCACTCCTGTATTGTTGTTTTTGGCACTGGTGGCAGTAAAACGCCGCAACGATTCCCTTGCAGCGGATGTAATCGGTACAAAACGCCGTAGGGCGCTAAAGCAGGCTAAGGCCCGCTTAACGGTTGCTGAAAAATACCTGGCAGCTAACGACAAAAACAATTTCTACAATGAGGTAAGCCGTTCGGTTTGGGGCTATTTAGGCGATAAGCTGACGATGGACATGGCCGCTTTAAGCAAAGACAACGTAGAAGAAAAACTATTGGCGAAAGGCGTAAGCGCAGACTTGATTGGTAAACTGAAAGACCTGATAAACACTTGTGAAATTGCATTGTATAGCCCTGTTGGCGAAGGCGGCCAAATGAAGCAGAATTACGATGTGGCTATGAATTTGATGGCTGATTTAGAAAACGAGATTAAAAAATGATGCGCGGTTTGAACATAGTAAACAAGGCATTATTGGTCTCTGCGAAAAGGGCATGCACCTTTTTGCTTTTTCTTTTGATAGCGCAATTCGCTTTCTCGCAAACGGCAACACAACTTTATCAAAGTGCTGCTCAACTGTATAAGCAAAATCAATTTGCTGAAGCCGCTGCGGCATACGAGAAACTGCTTAAGCAGGGGGCAACTACACCTGAAGTGTACTACAACCTTGGCAATAGCTATTACAAATTGAACAACCTTGGCAAGGCCATTGTTAACTACGAACGCGCCGCCCGCCTTGCACCCGAAGATGAAGACATCATACACAACCTTAGGCTTGCGCAAAGCCATGCCATAGATAAAGTAACACCCGTGCCTCAATTGGGCGTAGTGCGCTGGTGTAATGATTTGGTTTGTTCGCAAAGCGCTAGAGCATGGGCTGTTGCAGCCATGGCCTGCATGTGGTTGGCATTTGTTGCCTTTGCAGCCTTTTTATTTATGGAGCGCTACCGCAGCATCCCTCGTTTTGCCGGCGTGGTACTGCTATTACTATCGTTAACCTTTGTGTTTTTATGGCGTTGGCAGCATAATAATGTTCACGACTCGGGCTATGCCGTGCTTATTACTGAAAACACTTATGCTAAAACAGCTCCCGATGGCGCCGCGAATAATGCCTTCCAGCTTCACGAAGGAATTAAGTTCCTGCTGCTTGATAAGGTAGGCGAATGGAACAAAATACGCTTGGCCGACGGAAAGATTGGCTGGATAACCACCACCAATCTTGAAAAAATATGAAGTACGGACAGCCAAAGCTGTTGAGAAAGTTCATATTATTCTTCTTTCTATACCTGCATAAACTTTTATCTTAGCTGTAATTATTCAACCACCTAAAACTTAAGTTATGGGCTTTAAAGAAGAATTTAAAGAGTTTGCCCTTAAAGGGAACGTATTAGATATGGCCATTGGTATAATCATTGGCGCTGAGTTTGGTAAAATAGTTAACTCCATGGTTAACGATGTTATAATGCCACCAATAGGCTATGTAATTGGCGGTGTAACTTTTACCGATTTAAAATTGACATTAAAGCCTGCAGATGCTGCTAACAATGTGGCCGAAGTAGCTGTAAAATATGGCTCATTCATACAAAACTGTTTCAACTTCTTAATTATTGCGCTGGCCATTTTTATGATGATAAAAGTGATAAACAAGCTGCGCCCTGAAACAGTAAAAGAGAAGACCTCTTAAGCTTAGAAAGTTCCTACCCGGAAAAAGATAACACCGTTAACGCCGCTAAGGTCCATAGCTTTTAAACCATAAAGCTGTGGGCCGAATACGGCCTTGTAGCTTAGCCCTGCTCCTAAGCGAAAATAAGGTGTTGCATTGTAAATGGCGTATACCGCAGGTATAACCGCCCCCCAATCCTTCCGCTGGTTCATATCTTTTGGCCACTCAAATTTAGCTGAGGCCCAACCTGCACACAGTTCCGGTTGCAGGCTAAAAAGTTTACGTTCAAAAAAGATGTAGCTAAACGCTAGCCCGGCAAAATGATGCCTTAAGTAAATGGGGTTGTTGTAATAAGGCACCACCGTTGGCTGCACATCAATTTGCAGGCTGGGGGTTTGGTAGCGCGCGCTTACCACAAACTTGTGGTTAACCACCCAGTTCAGGCTAAAGCCAATGTTCATTCCCGCCTTGCCCTTATACACCTGCCCAACACCGGCATCAACCCCTACATAAGCCCGGCTGTTGAATTTTTTGGCTTTAAAAAAAGGCTCATTGGTGCTGGTATCTTCTACCATTAACTGCGCTGAGGCAGAGAGGGTAAGCGTTAAAAAGGCTATTATCCAAAGGCTTTTCACAGCACGAGTATAGCAAAAAGCGGTCTTATTCAGTTTTCTTCTGCTTCGGGCATTCTTTTGCATAAGCAATAGTTCTACAAACTGCCATTATTTCTATTTTCACGCTGCATGTATGCTATCATAGACGTTGAAACTACGGGTGGAAGCCCCAGCCTGGACCGCATAATTGAGGTGGCCGTGTTTCTGTATGATGGTGAAAAAGTGCTGGATTCCTTTTCTACCTTATTGAACCCCAAGCGCTTAATTGACCCCTACGTTACCAAGCTAACAGGCATAACACAGGAAATGGTAAGTGACGCACCCTCTTTTGAGGACATTCATGAACGCCTTTTGGAAATGACGCACGAGGCCATTTTTGTAGCCCATAATGTGAAGTTCGATTTTGGTATGGTACGCCAGGAATTCAAACGCCTGGGTATTGATTTTAACCGCCGCCAGTTAGATACAGTTAACCTTTCTCGCAGGGTGGTGCCCGGCTTCAACTCCTATAGCCTGGGAAACATTTGCGATAGCCTTGGTATAGAAATTAATGCACGCCACCGCGCTTATGGCGATGCCGAAGCAACAGTTAAACTTTTGGCAGCCATTCTCGCCAAGCCGTCTTCAGCAAAATACATTGAAATAGAATTGAACCACGGTATTGACGTGGACCTGTTGCCACCTTATTTATCAAAAGCAGAAATTGAAAAGCTGCCGGAAGATGCAGGGGTTTTTTACTACCGCGATGAGGTGGGGAAGGTGCTGTTTGTGGAGGGCGTAAAAAACATTCGCCGCAAAGTAATTTCGCATTTTTCTTCACCGGCCGATTCGGTGGAACGCAAACGCATGTTTGAGTTGGTGCGCAGTATAGATTATGAGTTAAGCGGTAATGAACTTACAGCGCGTTTACTGGCTTACCGCGAATTAAAAAAGCATCAGCCCGAGTTTAATAAGAAGCCCCGCATACAACCCTATACCCACGGCATATTTCTTTCAAAAGATGAGCAAGGGTTTAATCAGCTCAAGATTCATCCTTTAAGCTGGGAAGTGGGTGAGTTAATGTTGCGCTTCTCCTCTAAGGCAACAGCGAATAAAGTTTTAGGTAAAATAATTCGTGAAAACAGCCTGCATGGTTGGTTTGCGCTACGCTCAAAAATGAAAGAAAAAGGTGTTGACCAGAAATCTTTAAAGAGCTACAACACTATGATTGAAAAAGCAGCGCGCCGCTATTTATACAAGCACCCCAATTTCTTTATTGTGGCAGAGGGTATTCATCCTGATGAGCACTCGGTAATATGGATTGAAAACAACGTTTACCAGGGCTTTGGCTATTACAACCCCGAACTTACCGATGCAGTGCCTGAAAAGCTGAAAGAGCTGATAAAGGCAGATGAGGATGATTTTGAAGTGCAGAAAATTATAAAGAGTCAACTGCGGCGCATGAAAAGCATTAAAATAATCTCTTATTAATAACATGAAGAAGGTTCTGTTTATTGACCGCGATGGTACGTTGATACTGGAAACGGATGACTTTAAGATTGAAAAATTTCACAAGCTGGTGTTCTATCCCGGCGTATTTCAATGGCTGGGCCGCATAGCGCGCGAGTTGGATTATGAACTGGTAATGGTTACCAACCAGGACGGGCTGGGCACAGCAGATTTTCCTGAAGCTGATTTTTGGGAGGTGCAGAATTTTATAATGAAAACGTTTGAAGGCGAAGGGATAAAATTTGCTGAAGCTTTCATTGATAAATCATATCCGCACGAGAACCTTCCTACACGTAAGCCGGGCACAGGTATGCTTACGGCCTACATGAAAGGCCATTACGACTTAAAAAATTCATTCGTAATTGGCGATAGAATAACGGATGTTATGCTGGCCAAAAACCTTGGCTCAAAATGTATTTGGTTGAACGATGGGCGCAACCTTGGCGCTACTGAAGTAACCGGAAACAGTGAAACGCTTAAGGAATACATAGCACTGGAAACCCGCGATTGGGAAGTGCTTTACAACTACCTTAAAGGATTAAAATAAAAAAGGGCCGTAAGGCCCTTTTTGTTTATTAGTGGTGCGAATGGTCGCCGTGCTCGTGCACATGGCCATGCTCTATTTCGGTTGGGTTTGCTTCGCGCACTTCAATAATCTCTCCGCTGAAGTATAAGGTTTTGCCTGCAAAAGGGTGGTTAAGGTCTACAGTTACTTTATCATCAGCTACTTTAACAATGCGGCCCTGGAAAGGGTTACCGTATTGATCCTGTAGCGGAACGATATTGCCAACAAAAATCATTTCATTCTGCACAACGCCTTCGTGCGAAAACACATTCTTATCTAACTCAATTACGGCCTGTTCATCATATTCACCATATCCTTCTTCAGCAGTAAGCGTAAAGCTGAATTGGTTACCGGCAATCTTGCCTTCCAGGTTTTTTTCAAATTTTTCTAATACATTATTGTGCCCGAAAAGGAAGCTAAACGGATTTTCACGGTCAGCAGCATCCTTTACTTCGCCGTTTGGCTCGGTACGTAATTCATAGGTCATTTTTACTACGGTATCATTACCAGCTTTCATGTTTTACTATTTGTAGATTAAAGAATTGCAGACTTTGTGCCAGTGACTATACCGGAAGGGATGGTTTGGTTTTGAGTCTGCCGCAAAGTTAACAAAAACCGAGGCAAGAAGGGCTAATTCAGGGCTTCGCCGCCAAAATATATTCGGCAAAACCGAAGTAATCCCAAAATATGCTGGGGATTATTTTACCATATACCAGCAGGTTATGGGGAATTTTAAAAGGCATTAACAGCATAGTAGGCAGGTGCCTTCGGTATCCGCCCTTAAGCACCTTCATATTGCTGCGCATGGCAAGGTTCATTAACTCAGCAACAGAATATATGCGCACATGTGTAGGGTCGTCGTAATAATTCAATGTGCCATCCATATGGGGTAGCTGGGTGGAACGGTAGCCCGGAAATTCAATGTAAATAAGCCCTCCGGGCCTAAGCTTGGTAAGCAGTTTTTCTACCACTTTATCGCCGTTGCGCAAATGCTCTATAACATGCGCCATCATAATAAAGTCGAAGTAGTTATCAGGAATGGCTTCAAAATTCAGGTCTTCGAGATTCATTTCATAAAAGGCATGCATAGCCTTAAAATCATTCTCGTCGTTATTGTAGTTCTTATCCAAATCAACGCCGTGGTATTCGCAGTTGGGGTACCACTTTTTTGTTTTGGAGGCTGAATGATTGCCGGCGCCAATATCCAATAAGCGGAATGGCTTTTGACCAATCTGTTTTTCGAGGAAACGGTATTTAGCGGGTAATGTAAGCCAGCGAATCAAATCAAAAGTGTTTAAGGCAAATGTATAAAACCCTTTTAAAGCTTAGGGCTCAGTAAACAGCAGGCTGCTATCGCCATAGCTTAAAAAACGAAAGTTGTTGTTAAGCGCATAGTCATATATACTCCTCCAGGCATCGCCAACTACTGAGGCCACTAATAACAGCAAGGTAGAATTCGGCTGATGGAAATTGGTAATTATGCCCAGCGCTACCTTAAGGCGGTAGGGTGGCGCTATAAGAATTTGCGTTTTGGTGTTTAAGCGTTCCAGTTTGTTTTTCTGCATATAGCGCAAAAGGTGGTCAATAGCCGCAGCCGGCTCAATCATTATATCGGCCTCGTAAGGCTCCCATTGCGAAATCTGCAAATCTTCTACCGCTAATTGCGGGTTTTGAAAAGCTTTAAGCCCTAACCAGAATAAAGTTTCCAGCGTGCGCAATGAAGTAGTGCCTACCGCTATTACCGGCAGTTTTGCTTCCAACTGTTTTTGCAACGCTAACAACATGCTTACCGAAACGTCAATCATTTCGTAATGCATATCGTGTTCCTTAAGTGTTTCGCTTTTTACGGGCTTAAATGTGCCTGCTCCCACATGCAGGCTTACCTCAGCCGTAGCAATTTCTTTTGTTGCTAACGAATCTAAAACTGCCCGGGTAAAATGCAGGCCTGCTGTTGGCGCAGCTACTGAACCTTCGTTTTTTGCATATACAGTTTGGTAGCGACTAATATCCAGCTCTTCACTCTGCCTGTGCAGGTAGGGGGGTATGGGCATTACTCCGGCTTTATCTAATATTTCGGCAAAGCTTAAGCTTTCCGGTGTCCAGTTAAACTGTACAATAAAGTTGTCGGCCTCGCGGCCAACCAATTCAGCCGTTAACTCAAAACTATCATTACCCGTTTTAAGAATCTTTTCTTTCCATTTGCTGGCCCGGCCTACAAGGCATTTCCAGCGTACACCCTTCGTTTGGCTCATAGCGCTGGCCATATCGCGCGCTTCACTTGCGGGCTCAAGGCAAAACACTTCAACTTTGGCGCCGGTTGAAGTGGTAAAAAAAATACGGGCATGCACCACTTTGGTGTTATTGAAAATTAATAGGCTTTGTGCAGGCAGGTAGTGGGTAATGTTTTTAAAAACGTCCTCCTGTATGCCATTACGGTAAACCAACAGTTTACTTGAATCGCGCTCAATTAAAGGGTATTGGGCAATACGTTCTTCCGGCAATTGATAGGTGTAATCAGCAATATGAATTTCTGAAGGATGCACGGCGCAAAACAAAACAAAAAAGCCACGCGCAAAAACCCATGGCTTAGAGTTGCAAAAAAATCAGGCAGTTTAAAACTTAAAGAAAAAGAAGGTTACAGCGGCCCATTCAGCCTTTACACCGCGGGCATAGCCTATAGTGCTATGGCTGCTGTTCTCAACAGTACCATCGCTTTTAACGTAGCCAATGGTGCTGTGGCTGCTGTTTTCAATGGTGCCATCACTCTTAACATAACCTACGGTAGAGTGGCTGCTGTTTTCAACGGTGCCGTTGCGCACGTAGCCGATAGTGCTGTGGCTGCTGTTTTCAATAGTACCGTCACTTTTAATATACCCAACGGTGCTATGGCTGCTGCTTTCAATAGTGCCATCGCTTTTAATGTAACCTGCAGTTGAATGGCTGCCGCTTTCAATAGTTTGTGCGCTAAGGCAAAATGCTGCAGCGCTTAATATGGTGGCGAAGAATAACTTTTTCATGTAAATGTTTTTGGGTTTAATTAACCCTACAAATGTATGAAAAGGGGGTGCTGAACAAATAGCGAAAGAATATCTGCCGCAGGTATTATGGCCCACATCATAAAAAGCGAAAAGCCTTCCTGACCCAGGAAGGCTTCCGCAATTTATCAGCATGAAGGGAAAACTACTTGCTTACTACCATTCTAACTACTTTGTTTTCTGCTCCGTTTTTAACGGTTACAAAGTAAATTCCATTGGCAAACGCTGCAGTGTTTAAGGTAAACAGGTTATTGCCTGAAAGCAATTGCTCTGTATTCTGCATTACAACGCGGCCGGTCATATCTGTTATAGCTACTTCAGCTTCTGTGGCATCAATTGCATTTATTTCCAGTTTCACTTGCCCGTTATTAGGGTTAGGGAAAAGGCGGATAGTTTCAATAACACTGGCTACTTCCTTAATACCTACACCGGTAATAGTAATGCTCATAGTATGCGTGTCATCACAATTACCATTAGAGGCAGTAAGCGTTACGGTATAGGTGCCGTTAGCGGTATATGTGTGTGTAGGGTTCTGTGAAGTGGACGTTTGGTTATCGCCAAAATTCCAATTGTAAGAAGTTGCGTTAGTAGAAGCATCAGTAAAGTTAATGGTATATGAACTGCCACTGGCTGCCTGGGTAAAGCTTGCTGTTGGTGTTGGTGTTACGTTAACGGTAATGGTATTTGAATTGCCTACACCATTGCAGGGGTCAGTATTCGTAACACTAACGCTGTAAGTACCGCTTTGCTTAACAACAATAGCTTGTGTGGTTGCGCCGGTGCTCCACAGGTAAGTGTCGCCGCTGGTTGAAGAAATGGTAACAGAATCACCACTACAGAAAGCTATTGCGCCATTAGCTGAAATTGTTGGTGTAGGTGAATTGCTTACGTTGGTGGTAATAGCGTTGGAAACGGCGGTGCAGCTATTGTTGTCGGTAGTGGTTACAGTATAAGTGCCGGTTGTTGTTACCGCAATGGTATCAGCAGTGCCACCGGTGCTCCAGTTAAATGAACTGTAGTTGCCTGCATTATTTACACTTAATGTTACAGCGCCCCCGGTGCAGAAGGTAGTAGAACCGCCGGCTGCAATAACCGGAACCTGTGGTGTGTTCTCAGTAATTTGAACTGCATTAGAAGCTGCAGAACAACCGTTAGCATCAGTAATGGTTACAGTATAAGAACCTGCATTGCTTACAGTTATTTGTTGTGTTGTAGTACTGTTGCTCCAGCTATAGCTGTTAGCTGCAGAAGAGCTTAGTGTAACGTTACCGCCTGTGCAGAAAGATGTGGCGCTTGGTGTAATGCTAGGCGCAGAAGGATTGCTGTTTACGGTAACAACCTGTGTAAAGGTTTTAATGCAGCCCCTGCTGTTAGCAACGCTAACCGTGTAAGTGCCGCTGTTGCTAACTGTAATTGATGGTGTGCTTGCACCTGTGCTCCACAAATAAATGGCACCACCGGTAACAGTTAAATCTACTGAACCGCCCTGGCAGAATGTTGTTGGGCCACTGGGTGCTAATGAGGCGGTGTAGCCGTAGTTTAAATGAGGAATAGAGTAGTCTTCATCCTGTGGAGTAAATTCTCCCCAGCAGTTAACCCAAAAATCATTAGCGCCAAACGCACCACGATATGTGGTAGGTGTAACTGAACTTAATTTAGGGTTGCTGAAGTTGGCGCCACTTAAAGCCGGTGAACCGGGCTGTGGACGGAAATCGTAGTAAGGATAGCTGTAAGGTGAAACCAGTTGAACACTGTCATTAGCGTTGCCGCCGTAAACGTTGTTACCGTTTGCAGGGTTAAGCAGGTAAGCAGTGTCAAATGCCGTTTCGCCATAAGCTTCTTTACAGCCGCCTATCAAATTGTATTTAAACTCAAGGTCGTTGTTGGTTGCGTTGTTTTGGGCAGCAGCGCCTTCAATACGCAAGCCGCGCTTGTAACCAATGGCCACGCTGTTAAACACATTTACTTTAGTGTTACGGCGCAGGCGGCCTACCCAACCATACTTGGCATCAATAGTAGAAGATGTTGAGGCAGCAGGACCAATAATGGTAATGTTGGTAAATACACCGGCTGTGTTAGGCGTGTTGGTTGAACCATTAGCATCATTATCTGATTCAAAGCCGTTTGAAATATCTCCCTGGTCGGCAATGGTATCAACACGTACAACCAGTGCGTGGTTTATTATGCCGCTCCAGCCGTTGTCTGTATCCAAATCATCATCGCGGTTACCGAAAGAAACCAGGTGATCAGCCGTTGCGGTACCTCCGAAAAATTCAAAAGCGTCATCCTGGCCATAGCTGGTCATAACGTGGCTTATAACTGTTTTTCTGCCTACGCCGCAAAGGGTCAAGCTATTTAACTCTGTATTGGTTCCGCAAACGTAACCGGCATATTCAATACGCACGTATTTAATCACACCCGAACTGTCGTCAGGGTTGCTGCCACCGTAGTCATAATCAGTAGTTGTTCCGCATTCAACACGGCCTTGTATTGGGTTGCCACCGGCATCTTTAAAGTTCACCGGTGCTAAACCGCAAATTGTAATACCGGCCCAATCGGCGCGCGCACGTGAGCCTGCAGGTTGGTTTGATGTAAACACAATGGGCTCTTCAGCTGTACCAACTGCATTTATTTTGCCGCTTGTAGAAACCACAATACGGCTAAGGGTTGATTTATCGCCGCGTATGATGGTACCCGGCTGAATAGTTAAGGTAGCGCCGTTTTTAATAATTATGTCGCCGTACAGAATATAAATACTGTCATGGCTCCAGGTACGGTCACTTGTAATGTCGCTTACTACGTTAACCGTGTTTTGGGCAAAAACGCCCAAACCCAGCAAGCAAGTAGCAGCTAATAGAAAACTGCGTAGAAAATTTTTCTTCATGTTAGTGATTGTTTTTTTGTCGATGCAAAAATCCAATCAGCGATTTGCGTGAGCGTTAGCGAAGGGTTAAATAATTGTTGCGCCCCATATTTCCTCAGCGTTAAAACTAAAAAGCAGAGAGCCTGTTATGACTCTCTGCTTTCAAATTGCTTTTTAAAGCTATCGTTAAAAAGTAAAGCTTAACTGAACACTGTAAGTGCGGTAGTTTTTGCGGCTAAGCACCACATAATCTGTGCTTGCGTTATAAGCTCGCTTAACATCCGGTTGATTGTTTTGATAGAATATGGTTTTCTTGGCAATCAAATCGCTTATAGTAAAGCGCACCATAGCGCGGTCCTTCAAAAACTTTTGACTTAACTGTAAGTCCAAAAGAGGCCTCCAATGCTCGTACCAGCTTGGGTTGCCTACTTCGCCAACCGCATACAAACGTTGGCCGCTTTGGTTGTAAAGTAGGGTGGCACCAAAGCCATACTTAGGATGTAGATAAGAAAGACCCAGATTTATAATATAAGGCGATTGACCCTGCATAGGGCGCTTCTTTTCATCGCCGGCGTTGTTTTTAACGTTACTAAGGTTAACGCGCGAATAGATATAAGCCAGGTTGGCTGTAAAGGTTAAGCCTTCCAGCTTTTCGCTGGCAAACCCAAAGTTTTTGCGCAACTCCACCTCAGCACCAACCAAATAGGCCGATTGGGCATTGCTGTAAATAAATTGCGGAACGCCACCGGCCGCCATTGAAGTAAGTTCAATGGTATTGGTAAAATGCTTATAAAAAACACTTGCATTAATGGTTTGCCCTTTACCCATAAACCACTCGTAACGCAAATCAGCATTATGAATAAAGGTTTGCATTACGTTTACATTACCGCTAAGGTTAACATCGCGAATGAAATCGTAATACAGGAAAGGCGAGTTTTCACGAAATTCAGGACGGCTCATACTTTGTGAGTACGAAGCGCGCAGATTCATATCCTCGTTTAGTTTGTAGATAAGATTAACCGAAGGCAAAAGCGGGAATGCTGTTTTCACATTCCCTAATGAATCGTACTTGTAGGCTCCTGAAAAATAGGAGTGCACATAAGTGCTGTCAGTCAGTTTGGTTTTAATGGTAGGCACATCGCCCGGGTTATCAATAATGTCAAAATCAATATTGGTTGGCGATGTTAATGCCTGGCGGTACGATTCAAAACGGAAGCCCCACACGGCTTTAAATTTTTCGCCGATGTTGTTTTCCATCATTACATAGGCCGCATGCGTTGTTGCTTTGGCAGAGTACATGTCCTGCGGAAACGCTACCTGGTTTAACGTAAGTTTTCCGTTATTAAAGTTCTGCTGGTTTATAATGTTATCTACGTTAGGGTCGCGCAAGGTGCTGTCGTACGTATAGTTGGCGCTGGTATAATCGAAAAATAAATTGCGCGCTTCAAAATTGCGTTGGCGGTATTGGAAGTTATAGCCAACAGCTATGGCTTGTTTCACTCCTTTAATTTTAAACGGGATGCTAAGGTCAGTGGAAGCGTTGTAAACTTTTTCAGTTAGCTGGCTATAGAACATAGCGCTTAACTTAGGGTCTGAGCCTCCGTTTTGTATCTGGTAAACGAATGGATCGGTGTTGGTGTTAGGCTGACCTTCTCCCGCGCTGGTATAAAAACGCTCATACGAGTAACGCATAGTTTTAGGCTGGTCGCGGTTAATAAGTGTTACTCCGCCATTCCACCTCCAACGAATTTCACTACCCTTAAAAACATGGTCGCCACTTAGGTTTGAGGAAAGCACTCTTGAGCTTATAAACTCCAGGTTAGTGCGTTGCGCCTCAGTTGCACTAAAATAGCTTACCCCATCGCGTATAGTAGTGTTGTTATCGGAGTTAACGGTATAAATGTTCTTCCACGAAATTTTATGATTACTTTTTATAACCAGGCCCAGGTTGGCTAACAATGCAGATGTAACCGAGTTGTTATACATAGCATCGTTATAGTCATAATATAAGGCTTTATCGGCCCAATCATAACGCTTACGGGTGCCTTCACTATACTGTAAGGTGTTGTTGTAAGAAAGTGCAAACACACCGCCGAATTGTATATCATTTTTACGTACCGCAAAGCCGCCGCTCATTTGAAGGGATTGCCCCGGATAAGCCATTTTACGTTGCTTAACTTTCCAACTGTTGTTAGCCAGTTGTTTACCCAGTTGAACCAAAGTATCGCTCGGTAGTATCTGTAGCTTTAAATCGTTTAACGCTACAATACCCGGAAAGCCATTCGGCAAAGGGCGCACTGAATTATCAAAACCAAGAAAATCGGTCTTACTGCCTTCGTATGTTTTAAATGGTTTAAAGGTGGTGCCTTCGGTAAAGCTTTGGCCAATGGTTACATTAAAAAAGTTCTTCTCCGGTATCTCACGTGTGTTTAGTTGAATCAAACCGCCGGCCCATTCGCTGGGCAGGTTAGGTTGGCCGGTTTTCATAATTATAATATTGTCTAAAATGTTTGATGGAAAAACATCAAAAGCAAAAGCCTTGCGGTCCGGTTCAGTGCTTGGCAATACAGTATTATTTAAAAGGGCCATATTATAACGGTCGGCCAAACCGCGTATAACAGCAAACTTGCCGTCCTGTATAGTAGCTCCGCTAACACGGCGTATAACTTCTCCTGAACTTTTATCCGGTGAGCGTTTCATTTCTTCGTTAGAAATACCGCTTTGTATAACAGTGCTGTTTTTCTGCATAACCACAACAGCGCTTTCATTATCTCGGCGCACAACCTGGGCAGTAACCACAGCCTCTTTCAGGTTTACAGCATCATCCATTAACGATAAATAAAGGTTAGTTACCTGGTTGGCCTTAACATCGGCATCTTCCTGTTTTTCCTGGTAGCCTATATACTTCACCTTAACCTTATGTTTACCTTCAGGCACTTTAGATATGATAAAGTTACCATCAATATCGGTGGCGGCGCCAAGCGTTGTGCTGTCATCAACTATTACCATGGCACCTATCAGCGTTTCGCCTGATTTTCCATCTACCACCTTGCCGGATATTACGCCTTCCTGGGCGGCAGATAGATTAAAATACAGAGAGAATATAGCGCTAATAAGAAGTGTGATTTTCCCTTTCATACTTATTATTTTTTGCACTGCAAACGTAGGTTGACAGTTAAACCAAATATTGAAGGGATGTTTATGTAATGGTTAAGACAGTTTAAACCCCAGCGAAGAAGCGGAACGGTAAAAACAAGCGCTTTTGCAGAACAAGTAGGCAGTAATGTTAAACGTGTGGTAACTTTTTCTTAACATTACAAGAATAGCTTTGCCTGCGAAATAGTAAGTATGGAAGTGAATGACGTTAAAATTTTGTTAGTAGACGACGAGGCAGATGTGTTGGATTTTATGAAGTATAACCTGGAAAAAGAAGGCTTTTGGGTTTATACAGCAAAGGATGGCATTGAAGGAATTCAGGTTGCAAAAAAGGTTAGCCCGCACATAATTATTCTTGACTTAATGATGCCTAAGCTTGATGGTATTGAAACCTGCAGAGAGCTAAGGCAAATGCCTGAATTCAAGAATACGATTATTGCCTTTTTAACTGCCCGCGATGAAGACTATTCGCAAATTGCGGGATTTGAAGTTGGTGCGGATGACTACATTACCAAGCCTATAAAGCCCCGCGTATTTATAAGCCGCATACGCGCTTTGCTGCGCCGTATGGAAACGGACAATGGCCATGCTAAACTTAAGGTAGGCGATATTGAAATTGACCGTGAGCGCTATATGGTAATTAAAGGCGGAGTGGAGATACAACTGCCAAGAAAGGAATTTGAACTAATGAGTTTGTTAGTGTCAAAACCCGGCCGCGTATTTAAGCGCGAGGAAATTTTGAGTAAGGTATGGGGTAACGATACTATAGTAGGTGATAGAACCATAGACGTGCACATTCGCAAACTGCGCGAAAAAATAGGCGAGGATTACTTTAAAACCATTAAGGGTATTGGTTACAAGTTCGATGTATAACGATTAATCGCTTTAATGGTGCCATCATGTTTTATATATTGGCACCGTGCTCCGTTTTTTGCCGGCATTGTTACTGATTTTTGTATTTGGCCAATATAGCCTGGCGCAAAGCAATATTCTTACCCAACAACAGGCGTGGTATAGCTACTTCAATCAGGCCGAAATAACCGACAAATGGTTCCTGTTTTCTGAAGTTGAAAACCGGCAGTTTATTAAACCTTCTGTAGAGAATCAACTTTTAATGCGCCTTCATCTGCATTACAGATTGCACAAGCACTGGGATGTGGCTATGGGTTTCGGTTATTTTCTGGTTAACACGCAAAACCCGCTCAAACCTTCAAAACTATTTATACCGGAAGTGCGCCCGTTTATAGAGGCCACAAACAGTAATGCCTGGGGTAAATGGAATTTAACCAACAGGCTAAGAATAGACGAGCGATTTGTGCATAAAACCGAGGCCGGTGAATTAGCGCCGGGTTACAACATTAGCACACGCTTTCGCTATCGTTTAGGGGTTGATTTTACACTGTTAAAATCGAAAAAGCTTCATGTATTGAAACTGCGTTTTAGTAATGAGGTAATGGTAAACATACCTATGGGGGTTACAAAAAACATATTTGACCAAAACCGTGCGTACCTGGGGTTAAGTTATACTCCCCCTGGTCCAATTACATTTGAAGCGGGATACATGAATCTCTTTCAACAAAGGGCCAGTTTAACCGACTATTTTAACCGGAATATCATCCGCTTTTCTATAACCCATAAGGTCCGGTTCCCCGAACGCAAAAAGGGCTGATTTTTAATAGATAAGGAGGTTGTTGTAGGCTTTAAAGCACTAAAAAGGACAACACCTTAACTGCTGTTAAATACTTTCATTTAACAATCACCTTTTTCAGGCATTTCCGTATAATCTTTAGCGGTTACAAGCTATTGTAACGTTTACTGAGATTGCGCTTTACTACTGTGAAGGGATTTTTAAAAATTACGGCGGCCTTTTTTCTGTGTTTCCTGTTTGGGGAAGCGAATGCCTCTGCCAGCGATTCAACAGGTAATGACATATTTGAAATAGAGCGTAAAACCATAATGCAGCGCATTGAGTTTGAAAAGGTGCGTATAGCAAACGATTACCCAAGTGCTGATTTTCGTGTATCCAATCTGGTAGATAGTATAGCGGGCTATATCAACTCGCAAAACTTCAGTAAGGAAAAAAGGAACCAATACCTGTTGCGCTTACAGGTTTTCCTGGAAAACATCAATCGCTATTACAGTGATAGCTACTTAAAAAACGGAACCTACTTAGCGGTATTAAGTTACTACCCTGTTTTAATTGAGTGGGACCGTAAAGATGAGTTGCTGAGAAATGTAAAACGCTATGCCAACTTCTCGGTAAAAGCGGTGCGCTTAATACCCAGCGATACCGTGGCGGAAGATTTTCTGGCCGATTATCTGAATGACCACCCCGATGATATATTTCGCTATGCGGAAGAATATGATGACAGGAAGTTTGCATTGCGCCTGCTGGAGAAAGCTGTGCGTTTGGCCCCGGAATCTGCAAAAAGGTATTACACCAGCACCAATACAGTAAACACCATACTTAAAAACAGCAATGATTTATACGTAAAAAAGACGTATGAAATTTATAACCGCTTCGGAATAAAATCGCGCGCGTACTTATTGCTTGATGCTATACTGAACAACAACATGAGTATAGAAGCTGCCGACTCATTGGGCAACAATCCGAATCAAATGTTTTCACTGCTGGTGCAGTTAAGCATGAAGTACGAGGCCAATGTAACCTACTCCATCTATCGTTACATGGACATTTATTGTATGGATGCCATGCGAAAACTGAATGAAGATGCATTAAACACCAATTATCAGTTTGAAAACTTTAAGAAGTACAGCCCCGAAGAAATGTTTGTGCTTATAAGCTACGGCTATAGGCAAACAACACAGCGCACCTTGCGCACTTTGTTCGATATACTTCGAAAAAAATCAACAGGCATACCTATTAGCAGTGTAATGATAACCGGCATGGATAAGGAAAAGCTAAAAGAGCTGGTTATATACTGCGATCAAAACCAAATGCTGGATGAATTACTGGCACTGGTAGATGATGAAAAGAAAGATTACTTACTGGCGCTAACCACTATTGAGGAGCGCGAAGACCTCTTTCCCCCGTTTAAGACCTTCGCAAAAGATAACCCTAAAATGGGCGATGAACCGGAAGACCGGGCAATGAATGAGATAACCAAGGCCCGTCCTCCGAAGTTGGTTTCTGCTGATACAATGTCGGGAGAAGTATTGATTGTGCGCCCGGAGAAGATTGGCGAAAAGGAAAAGACACCTGAACCGGTGGTTGCGGAAAACAAAACAGCGGTTGTAACCGAAACCCCTACCCCACCTCCTGCGGTTGCAACAAAAGAACCGGATATAGTACCTATACCCGTTACCGAAGTAATTGAGCCGATAAAAATTGAATTGGATGATAGAACACGAAGTGTAATTAGTCTGGAGAAAAATATTCTACAGTCGTTGCAAAGTATTCCGTCCTTCATCAATCTCGATTATTCAGAACAGGTGTTGCGTTATGGCGCCGAAAAGGAACCGGATGAAATGTTCAAGAAGATTGAACAATACAGAAATAAGCGCTACAGTTTATCGCTGCTTGAAGAGTGCGCTATTACAGCACCTGTTTCGGTAAAGCGCTACTTGTACAATCCTAACCACCCGGTTAACTATATATTGGGGTACAGCCAAAATGCGGTGGTGAAAAAGATATTGGAAATCAATCCGCAATTGGGTTACCACAGCAAGCCGCTGTTGTTACTGGATGATATTGTAAACGGAAAGACAAGCGTAAAGGATGCTATTGCAATCAGCACCGACCCCGGCAAACTTTTTAGCGGCATCGTTAAAATTATTTCTAAACCAAAGTATTTGGGCAAGTACAGCATTGATCATGAAATGCGCGATTACAGCCTGCGATTTATAAGAGAGATAAATGATAAAATTGCTACCGGTTCAACGCAACCGTTTTATTCGGTAGAAGGCTTTAATGCGCAGGAGTTATATTTTTTGATGTTGTATGGACGGGATGAGGTATTTAACTCAACCTTTAATGGCTTGTTCAACAGGTTTATGCAAAAGTTGCCAAATGGCGATGGCAATAGTTTCCTTGTTTCGGTAAGCAATAATAATTTCAGAGACTTCCTGTCCTTATGCAGTAACTATGGTGTATTAGAAGAGTTTCTTTCCAAGTTTTCACCGGATACCAAACAAAAGCTGCTGGTGGCCTACATATCTAACCTCGAAAAAAGCCAGGATGATTTATCAAGTATTGTTTTAGTGGCTGAGGCTATAAGTAATTTAAAGGATAACCAGGTGCTTACTACATTGCAGTCAACCATTAAAAAGGAATACGAACGTGTTAAGGCGGACAGTAATCAAATTGGAGTGTCCATATACGGTGTGCTGTCAAGCATTATATCAGGCAATGCAAGGGTTGAATCGGGCTGGTATAAAAAGGTGGCGCAACAGTTCAACGTATCGCCGGTAAGTTCATTAACCTCTGCCCAACTGTTTACTGATAATATTTGTGTTGAGCAAATGTATTTCTATAATGATGATGACGGGCGAAGCTCATTCATCAACTTTATGAATACCTATAAAAACCAGCCTAATTGGGTGGTAGAGGATAAGAGTAACTATATACGCATTTATTCAGCTACCGGAAAGAAGGTAGAAATACTGGCCAACAAACCCGAATACGAAGAAAACGGCATTAGTGCTATTGATGCTTACCTGTTGGAAAGGCACTTACAGCCAACGGTTATAGTTCATCGCGGCCATAGTTTTCACACTGAAAGTACCCTCGAGAAGGTTCCTGCCAGTGCAAAGCTTATTTTTGTAGGCTCCTGTGGTGGTTTTTATAAAATATCAGTGGCCCTTGAAAACGCCCCCGATGCGCATATAATAGCTACAAAGCAAATAGGTACAAAAAGTGTGAACGATGTGATGATTTTTGCCCTTAACGAGATAATTAGAGATGGAAAAGACATAGTATGGAACGACTTTTGGGATAGAATGGGTGAAAAGTTGGGCAGTAATCAGTATTTCAGAGATTATATACCCCCGCATAAAAACCTGGAATCGATTTTTATAAAAGCATATTATAAAATACTTGGCGTATAGCTGTGCGCTGAATGAAGGAAAAGGAATTGAGAAGGAATAGTTTACTCTTTTTATGGTTAAAACGCTGCATGGTGCTGCTGGTAGCCTGCGGCCCGTTATCGCTTTGGGCAATGCGCGATTCGACTATAACCAATTTAAAACGCCCCGATTATTTTATTGATGACGAACAACAGCGCATTGATTTGTTAGACGGCACCCTCGATAAAATTGTTGATGTAGGCGACTCGGCTGAAACCATAAGGGCCGGCAAAGTTTACCTAACCCTTATTGACAGCATACAGCGTTTTATTGATAACAGCGGTTTTGAGGAAGGCAGAAAAAAAGTTTTCCGCGAGCATGTTTATCTGCAATTAAGAAAGGTGGGTGTGCGCAACTACTACAACGTGCGCCGTTATGATAATCTCTTTCATTTTATACTGGCGGAATTAAACGGCATTAAACAAAAGAAGCTTTATACTGTATTAACGTCAAATATCGGGCAGTCCTTTAATACGCTGGGCCTGTTCAAGAATGAAAGTTGTGCTGATTCATTTCTGATTTTTGCTGCAGCCTACAGGCCGGACCTTGTATTTAAGAGCTACGACGTTTATTATAACAAGAACTATACCCTGCATGTTGTGGAGGAGGCCTCTAAAATTGCCCCGGTTACCGTTAAGCGATATTTTGTAAAGGGCAATGGTATTTACGAAACCTTAAAGGCAAGCCAGGATACAGTGGTTAAAACCCTTTTAAAAATACGCGAAAAGTATAATCTGAAAACCAATGCGTATGCCTTAATAGATGAAATAGCAAATGGCAATCTTACTATTGAGCAGGCAAATGCTATTGGCGAAAGCCCCGAGAAATATTTGCATGCCATGCTTAAAATACGAAGCAAGGCCAACCCTTTAGGCATTCATTCGCTGGAAGATGACCTGGAAATTTACTCTCTGAAATTTGTGCGCGTATTAAATGACCTGCACAACGATAAGGACGAAGTGCGGTTTGCTTCCATTGAAAATTTTAGCGCCGAAGAATTATATACCATGATGGTATATAGCGAGGAAGAAATATTTACCTCTACATTTAATGGGCTGTTTAAGCGCATGATGATTAAGCTAGGGCCTATTTCAGGCTTCGAGTTTTTGGGTAGCGTAGGTGATAACCGTTTCAGAACCTTTATAAAAATGGCTGCGGGTTTTGGAAAGCTGGGTCCGTTTTTACAAAGTATGACTCCTGTTCACCAGCAAATGCTTATGATAAAGTTTGCCAGCAAACTGGAGAAATACAATGACCTTTCGCAGGCAGTTGAAGTAGCAGATGCCTTTGGAAGTATTACCGACAGCCTGGTGCTAAAAATTTTAAGAGGTGCCGTTAAGTATGAATATGTGCGCTTAAGCGGTGAGCGTAATGAAAAAGGTAAAGCCATTTATGGCTTGCTTTCTAACTTATTTGTTGAACGGAATATCTCCAATGAAAACTGGTTTGCTTCAGTAGCAAAACAATACCAGTTACCTAGTTTTGATAAAATTGAAAACACAAAGCTGTGCAACCGCGATAGCGTTAGCCGGTGGATGATTTATTTTTATGATGATGAAGACGGCGAAGCTTCATTTAGCTCATTCGTAAAAACGTTTAATGATACCGCATGGCGCGTTATTGATTCCAGCATTTATGTAATCATTGAATCGAAGAAGGGAAAGCCGGTTCAGATTTATGCCAACAAAAACAAAAACGAATACGATGGCCAGGCTAAACTGGAAAGCATATTTGCCGATAATAACTGGGACCCTAACGTAATGGTGCACAGGGGCCATAGTTACTACGCTTATAAAACCATTGAGAAAATACACGACAATACCCAGGTATTTGTGTTAGGCTCTTGTGGAGGCTACCACAGCCTGTCCACCATTATTGAACGTTCGCCTGATATCAGTATCATATCATCAAAACAAATAGGAACCATGTTTGTGAACAACCCTATGCTTAAGCTGTTAGCCGAAAAAGTAAGGCTGGGCAAGGATGTTGAATGGCAGGGCCTGTGGGATGAATTGGGTAAGGCAGTAAAAGATAACTCCAAAGCTTTTGAGCGTTACCAGGATTACATTCCCCCGCACAAAAACCTTGGAGCTATTTTTATAAAAACCTATAACAGGCTGATGGAAAGCGAATAAATTATTCCGCTTTCTTTTTAGCAGCAGCCTTTTTAGCCGGAGCCTTTTTAGCTGTTTTTTCTGTTTTAGCTGCTTTATCTTTTTTAGCGGCAGCTGGTTTAGCGCTTGCTTTGGTGCGCTGGGGGCGTGAATTACCGTAGGAACCTTTGAAAATTTTTCCTTTGCGGCTTCTTTTGTCTCCTCTTCCCATATTGTATATATTTTTTAGTAGCTGCGAATGTATGAAAAGCCGCTGCAAATAAAAACCCCCGCCTTAAAGGGCCGGGGGCAGATATCATTTATAGGAAGGGAATTACTTGTTTACTTTTTTCGAAAGCTCGGCGCCGGCCTTAAACTTGGCCACCTTTTTTGCTTTAATGGTAATTTCTTTACCGGTTTGCGGGTTACGGCCTTTGCGGGCAGCACGCTTAGAAACCGAGAAAGTGCCAAAACCAACTAAGGTTACTTTACCGCCTTTTGACAAGGTGCCTGCAACACTGTTGATTAAAGAATCTAATGCATCGTTTGCCTGGCCTTTGGTAAGTTTTGCGTCCTTGGCAATTTTGTCAACTAGTTCGCCTTTGTTCATACGTTTTTATTTTTTTGGGTTGATAAATGTTTGGGAGGGCGAATATAAAACAGGCTTTAAGTCCTGCAAATCACAATCGGCTGAAAGTGTTGATAAGCGCGGGTTTCAGTGGATTTCGCCCGGCTGAAAAGAACCTTAAAATGTATGAAACAGCATTTGTTGTTGAATCAAAATCAGGTAGCTTTACGTTATTAAGAGCACACCCTTTTTAAAATCTTTCTGCGGCAAAGCATATGACCTTCAAAACCATTTTAGTAGCTACCTTCTCTGCAACTGTTCTTTTAAGTGCCAGCGCGTGCAAAAGCAATAAAATACCCTGCCCCACTTATGCTGATAGTATGCCTGAGAAAAAGAGCAAGAAGAAGAAAAAGCCCGAGCCGCAAATACCTAAGGCAAGTAAACCTAAAAGCGGTGTATTGCCTCCGGGCTATGGCAAATAGCCTTAGCTTATTTTACTCCATATTTTATCGCGCGAACTTTCCTGCATATAAGCCAACAGCCCTTGGTGTTGCGGCTGCTCCAGCATGGGGTCGTTTTCCATAATTTTTTGTGCGCTGTTACGTGCCGCTTCCAGCACGTTCGCATCTTCTACCAAATCGGCAAGGCGCAGGTTTATTGTACCGCTTTGCCTTGTTCCTTCTATGTCGCCGGGGCCCCGCAGTTTTAAATCCTCCTCGGCAATAACAAAGCCATCATTGGTTTGGCACATAACGGTGATGCGCCGCTTGCTCTCCTCGCCCAGTTTTTTTCCGGTCATTAATATGCAGAAAGATTGCTCGGCCCCACGCCCAACGCGCCCGCGTAATTGATGTAACTGCGCCAGGCCAAAACGTTCAGCATTTTCAATAACCATTACGCTGGCATTGGGCACATTAACGCCTACTTCAATAACTGTAGTAGCTATCATTATTTGTGTTTCCTTTTTCAAAAAACGCTGCATTTCAAAATCCTTATCTGCCGCGCGCATGCGCCCGTGCACAATACTTATTTGGTATTGTGGCTTCGGAAAAGCACGCGAAATGCTTTCGTAGCCATCCATTAAGTGCTTTAAATCCAAAGCCTCGCTTTCTTCAATTAAGGGGTACACTATATATACCTGCCTGCCCTTGGTAATTTCTTCCTTAAGAAAACCGAATACGCGCATTCGGTCGGCATCTGTTCGGTGAACAGTGCGTATTGGCTTTCGGCCCGGCGGCAATTCATCAATAACCGAAACATCAAGATCGCCATATACCGTCATAGCAAGGGTGCGCGGTATAGGCGTGGCCGTCATAACAAGTATGTGCGGTGGTTTATTGTTTTTAGTCCATAGTCTGGCACGTTGGGCTACGCCAAAGCGGTGCTGCTCATCAATAATTACCATGCCCAGGTTCTTGTAAACTACACCATCTTCAATTAAAGCATGTGTGCCTATCAGCAGGTCTATTTTTCCTTCAGCCAGGTTTTCCAGAATATATCTCCGCGCCTTTCCTTTAACATTGCCCGTCAGCAAGGCTACTTCAAGGCCCATACCGCGCAGTAATTCCATAATACCTTCGTAATGCTGGTTGGCTAAAATTTCAGTAGGCGCCATTAAGCAACTTTGGTAGCCATTGTCAATAGCCATTAAGGCGGTAAGCAGGGCTACAATGGTTTTGCCGCTTCCAACATCGCCCTGTAAAAGGCGGTTCATTTGTTTACCGCTAAGCGTATCCTTACGTATCTCTTTAAGCACCCGTTTTTGCGCACCGGTTAACTCAAATTTTAATTGTTGCTTATAAAATCGGTCAAAGTGGTTGTCAATTTTTTCGAAAACAAATCCTTTAGAAACCGCTCCCCTGTTGGTTTTAATTTTCATTACCTGCAGCTGAATCAGAAACAGCTCTTCAAACTTTAAACGACGTTTGGCTTCATGCAAAGCGCTTTCATTCTTGGGGAAATGAATGTTAACCATGGCTTCGTAACGCGAAACCAGGCGGAATTGCTGAAGCAAACCAGGCGGTAAAATTTCGGGCACATCCCGCACCTTCATTTGGTCAACCAATGTGCGCGTAAGTCGCGTTATACCCCGTGTGTCTAATCCTTTTTTGCGCGCTTTTTCTGAAGAAGAATAAACAGGCTGTAGCCCTTTGCCATGTAATTCTACTTCATCCGGCACAGGTTCCACTTCGGGATGCGGAATATTGTATTCGCCGTTAAACAGGTTGGGTTTGCCAAATACCAAATAGTCAACATTCGGTTTCAGGGTTTTCAAAATCCAATCAATACTCTGGAACCAAACCAAATCCACCTCTCCGCTTTTGTCGCGAAAGGTGGCAATAAGCCGCCGGTGTTTTTTATCGCCCAGCTGCCTGAAGCCCGTTAGCTTTCCTTTAAGTTGAATGAATTGGGTAAGGGGTGTCAGGTCTTTAACCTGGTGTACCTCGCTTCTGTCAACATATCTAAACGGATAGTAATGCAATAAATCGGCAAAGCAGGCCAGGTCCAATTCTTTGCGCAACAACTCACCGCGCTGCGGGCCAACCCCTTTCAGGTATTCTATGGGTGATTGAAGAAAACTTGCCATTTACCGTTAAGCACGAATTTAATACCCTCACCGAAATGGGAAGCATTTAAAAACAGGGGTATTCCGTAGGTATTATTTCCACTCAAAGGTTTTCAGCATCTGCTTCAGGTCCTCTTTTACAAAGCTAACCACCGGTGCCATGCTGTCAGTATTTGGTGGGTTGTAGAAATATAAAGCCCCGCGCACGTAGTGGCTGGTAGTATCGGTTAAAAAAAACTGGATGTTGCTGGCGGCATCGCCCCCAACATCATACAAAACACCGCCAATGCCATGCTCATTTTCAATTCTTATCTCATCAATATAGTCAGCCTTTTTGGTGTGCTTGTAACTAAGCTTATGTGCATCTTCAAGCAGGCGCTCAAGGTTTATTGTATCGGTAATGTCCTTATAGGTAAGGTTAATGGTGCCGTTAAAATTAGGGAAGGCGATATTAAGCCAACACCGTTCATCCATCTTTTTACCCATGTAAGTAGAGTCGTAGGCAACAACTGCGTAAACCGGCTTTTGAAAACGAAAAGGGCAGTTTGGCGGATCGAACAACTCGTATCTGCGCTCGGGGTAAACTACACGCGGGTAAGCTTTTGGTTTTGCTGAATAATCATGATTGCAGGACAATAAGCCAGCTATGCCGAAGAAGCAAAAGCAGAGCACTGCAAGAAAAAATAATTTATGCAGCTGTTTCATTGGTAACTTTTACACGCTCAATACGGTTGTTGCTTACATTTATAATAGTAAACCTGAACGTTCCCCTTTTAATTTCATCTCCGTTTTTGGGTATGCGGCCCGTTATTTCAAGCACCAGACCACCAACGGTTTCTGCTTCGCCTTTAATTTCGTCAAAGGAAGTTGCATCAATATCCATCAGGCGGCACACATCAATTAGTGATGTTTTACCCTCAAACACAAAGGTGCGGTCATCAAGCTTTTTAAAATCACCATCTCCTGTTTCGTCAAACTCGTCTTTAATATCGCCCACCACTTCTTCAATAATATCTTCAAGGGTTATAATGCCCGATGTGCCGCCAAACTCATCTACCACAATGGCCAGGTGTTTGCGGTTCTGTTGTATTTCGCGCAACAGGTCATCTATCATTTTGCTTTCAGGCACAAAAAACGGTTTGCGCACCAGGCTTTGCCAGCCAAAAGTTTCGTCCTGGTTAAAATGCTCCAGTAAATCTTTAATATTTAAAACGCCAACTATAGTGTCTAAACTTTCCTGGTAAACCGGAAAACGGGAATACCCCATCTCCCTAACACGGTCCATTACCTCTTTAAAGGTAAGCTCATTGTCAATAGCTGCCACTTCAGTACGCGGACGCATAACCTGCTTAACAGTAGTGTTGCCAAAGTGCACTATACCTTTAAGTAATTTGGCATCCTGTTTCGATTCTTTTTTCTCAACCGTTATTTCAATGGCCTTGTTTATCTCTTCGCGGTCTATTTCGGTATTGTGTTTTTTAAGGCGCTTTTCAAGTACCTGTGTTGAGCTTACGAGCACCAGGTTTACCGGGTAAAATATTTTAACCAACAAAGCAAATGCCCCTGACATAAAGCGGGCAATTTTTAATTTGTTGTGGGTGGCAAATACTTTAGGCGTAGCCTCGCCAAACAACACAAGGAAAAACGTTACAATTACTACGTTCCACAAAAAGTCAATCCAAAATTCGGAGACACCAATTGTTTCTGATAGCTCTTTAAAATTGAACATTTGCTTAGTAACAAAGTACGATATAATAACCACGCCAATATTTACCAGCGTATTACTTACCAGCATGGTTGATAACAGGTAGCGGGGCTTATCTAAAAGTTTGGCAACCCTTCGGTCTGTGGTATTATCACTCTCGCCAAGGCTATCAACTTCAGGTTGTGTAAGCGAAAAGAAAGCCACCTCGCTGGCTGACATAAGCGCAGAACAAACAATAAGCAATAGAATTACCAGGTTGGCAATTAAAACTCCTGATGTGGGAGGATTGACCAGATGTAATAAAACCAAGAGTGGTGAATGCCCGGAATAACTGTCCAACGTGTTGTTAGTTTAATTTAAAAGGGCCTTTGCACTAAAACGGCAAATCATCATCGGCCTGGCCACCACCGGATGATACCTGGTCGTTTACAGGAGATGAATAAGAAGAGGAGCCGCCACCTTCGTAACCTCCGCCGCTGCTGCTGCTTCCATCGCCTTTTTTGTCTAACATGCGGAAAGTTTCAGCTATAATTTCGGTTACATAACGTTTGTTGCCATCTTTATCATCGTATGAGCGGGTACGAATTTTACCTTCAACATAAACGCTGCTGCCTTTTTTCAAATACTTTTCAGCGCGCTCTGCCATAAACTTGTTAGGCAGTTTAATATTATGCCAATCGGTTATTTCGTTCCATTTGCCTTCGCGGTCTTTATAAGATTCGGTAGTTGCTAAAGAAAATTCAGCAATTGCGCTATCGTTTTGGAAGTGTTTAATTACGGGATCTTTGCCTAAGCGGCCAATAAGAAATACTTTGTTTACCATGTTGCCGGAAATTGTGTGTTAAATGGCCTTACAGCCGCTATAAATGAGTTTCTAAAGTAGCGAGTTTTGCTTTAAAAACAAATGAATGGTGCGGGGGAAAGCAAATTGTTTTAAATTTTTAAGGCTAACCCAAAGGCAATCAGTAATCTTTACATTAGTAATAGTTGTTCCGTTTAATTCAGTAAACGTGAAGTATATTTTTTGATGCGATAATAGTTGAGTAGTAGCCGGTTCTTGTTGCTTTACTTTAACGTTTTTCAGGCCGGTCAATTTTTTAATTGCGGCTAAAGAGGGAGGTGTAGCGTTACCTGTTTCTATTAGCGGTAACTGATAAAGATTTTGCCAGATGTCCTTCTTTTTCCGCTGTTCAATTAAAATTTTGCCATCCGCAACAATCAGTAAGTAATGAAAGAAGCGCTCTTTCAGTTTTATCTTTTTTGATTTTACCGGCAGGGTATCAATTAAGTTCTGTTGAAAGGCCGCACAGGTTTTTTGAAAAGGGCAAACTTGGCATTGCGGATTTTTAGGAGTGCAGATTAGGGCGCCAAAATCCATTATAGCTTGGTTATAAATGCCGGCCTTCTTTTTATCTAACAACTGCTGCGCCAGGGTAGTAAACTGCTTTTTACCCGCTGTAGTGTCATAAGGGGTAGTTATACCGAAAATGCGGGCCAGCACACGAATAACGTTGCCATCTATCACGGCCCTTGCTTCATTATAAGCAAACGAGGCTATAGCGGCAGCGGTGTAGTCTCCTACCCCCTTTAATTTGAGTATATCTTCATATTTTGTAGGGAAAACACCTTTTAACTCAGTGGTTACATACTGGGCCGCGCTTTGCAGGTTTCGGGCGCGTGAATAGTAACCTAAACCCTGCCAGGCCGCCATTACCACATCCAAAGGAGCATTAGCTAAATGTTGCACCGTAGGGAATTGCTTTATAAAACGTTGATAATAAGGCAATCCTTGCTCAACCCGGGTTTGTTGCAGAATTATTTCGGATAGCCATATAAAGTACGGATTTTTTTCTCCCTTCCATGGCATTTGGCGTTTGTTATGCGTCTTATTCCACTTTAAAAGAGTGTTGGCAAAGGCCATATTTAAATTCTCAGAATCCATTTTTACCGGCAGCTAATAAGATTAATAATCAATGCAGAACAATTACGGCACATATTTTGTTTTCTAAAATATTTCTTATATTTATGGAGTTCATCCAGAATATAATGTATATTGCTTAAGCCCAAAATCAATTGACCATGAGAAAAGCAGACGTAGTTACAAAAGTATCCGACCTTACCGGTGTTCCTAAGGTGGATGTGTTGGTTACCCTGGAAGCCTTCTTCCGCGAGGTAAAGAATTCCCTTAAAAACGGTGAGAATGTATATGTACGTGGCTTTGGAAGTTTTATTACCAAAAAGAGAGCCCGCAAAATAGGTAGAATTATAAAGCGCAATGAAGCTATTGTGATTCCCGAACACTTTATACCGGCCTTTAAACCAGCCAAAACCTTTGTAGACGCTATTAAAAAGGGGCGCAAAGGCGGAGACGACAATAAGCCAGCCTAAAGCAGGTTCCGCTAAGGACAAAAGGATTCTTATTTTCGCGCCCGATGAGCCGAAACCAAATCATCGTTATTTCAGCCTGCGCCGTTGTGTGCCTGGGCATCTATTTGTTTGCTGATACGGCCAAACCTAAAGGTGCTGGCCCCGATTCAGGCCATCAGGGAGCTATGCCTCCCCAAATGCCCCCTCAGCAGAGTGTGGAAGCCCTTAATATTGAGGAGTATGTTAGCGGCCTTGAGGCGGCTAATACTAATGCCACAGCTAAGCAAAATATAGAGAAACGCAAGGCGGCAGAAGATTTTGCCGGGCTGGCCGAAGAATACACCAAACTGGATAAGCCACTGGCTGTGGCCTACTACCTTGTTAAGGCTGCCCAAAAGGAAAATACCGTTAAGGCATACACCAAAGCCGGCGATTACAGCGCACAACTTACCCAAACTGCCCCCGATGAAAAGGCGCATAGGTATTTGATGGACAACGTAATAAGCAGCTACGAGAAAGCGGTTGAACTGGATAGTAACCAGGTAGAAAATAAGCTTCGCCTTGCCGGCGCTTACATAGAAGGAAGCCAAAACCCTATGCAGGGGGTGGCTATTCTTAGAAACATAGTAGCTAAAGATTCAAACAACGTTGATGCCCAGTTAATGCTGGCCCGTTTCGGTATTGTAAGCGGCCAGTACGATAAAGCCATTGCCCGTTTAGAAAAAGTGCTATATTTGCAGCCCCAAAATACAGAGGCCCTTTTATTAATGGCTCAGGCGTATGAAGATACAGGGTTAAAACCCAAGGCCATAGAGATGTTAGAGAGGTGCAAAAAGACAATAAAAGATGCCGATGTGCTTAGGGAGATTGATAAGAAGATAGAGGATTTAAAGAAACAGAGTTAATTCATTCAACTAAAACAAGAGCTATGCCTTGCGGAAAAAAAAGAAAACGTCATAAGATTGCGACTCACAAGCGCAAGAAGAGACTAAGAAAAAACCGTCATAAGAAGAAGTAATATAAAGCTTAGTGCTGCTTTCCTGCGGCACTAAGTTTCTTCATCCTTTCCTTTCCTACATCGGACCTTACCTTATAGTTTTTGAAACAGCCTGCCTTTGGCGGGCTCTAAATTTTTTTTGTGATAAAAGAGTTAATCATACACTCAACAACCAACGGAGTAGATATTGCCCTGTTGGAAGATAAGCGCTTGGTGGAATTACACCAGGAACGCTTTAACAACCAGTTTAATGTAGGCGATATATTTTTAGGTAAGATAAAGAAGGTAATGCCCGGCCTTAACGCAGCATTTGTTGACGTTGGCCACGAAAAGGATGCCTTTTTACACTATACTGACCTAAGCCCCGATGTTAGAAGCCTGATGAAATTTACCGGCCAATGTATTGCCGGTAATGTGCCGCCTGAGCAAATGCTGAACAACTTTGAACAGCAAAAGCAAATTGTAAAAACGGGTAACGTAAAAGATGTTCTGCAAAACAAGAACAACATTCTTGTTCAAATTTTAAAAGAACCCATTAGCACAAAAGGCCCCCGCCTTACCTGCGAAATTTCAATGGCAGGCCGTTTTCTGGTGCTTACCCCTTTTAATGATACTGTAGGGGTTTCCAAAAAAATTGACAGTGCTGAAGAGCGTAAACGCCTGAAAGTATTGGTGGAAAGTCTTAAGCCGCGAAACTTTGGGGTTATTGTGCGTACGGTAGCTGCCGGCAAAGGCGCTGCTGAATTACACCAGGACTTATTGATGCTGCAAGAAAAATGGCAGCTGATGATGAAAAATCTTAAGCATGCCAACCCCGTGGTTAAAGTGCTTAGCGAACTGGATAAAACACAAAGCATATTACGCGATATGCTTAGCGCCGAATTCAACAAAATTGTAACGGACGATGGCTCTGTTGCCCGCGATATTGAGAATTTTTTGGCACGCATAGCTCCCGATAAAAAAGGAATTGTGCAGCACTACACCGGTAAAACCCCGGCTTTCGACCATTTTGGCGTTACCCGTCAAATAAAGGCCAGCTTCGGCAAAACGGTAAACATGGTTAACGGCAGCTATGTAATACTGGAGAAAACCGAGGCCCTGCATGTTATAGATGTTAACAGCGGCCACCGCTCCACCATGGAAGGCGATCAGGAAAGCAATGCCCTGAAGGTGAATATTGAAGCTGCCGAAGAAATTGCGCGCCAATTGCGTTTGCGCGATATGGGGGGTATTGTAGTTATAGACTTTATTGACATGAAGAACCCCGATAACAAGAAGGTGCTTTATGGCAAAATGAAGGAGTTTATGGCGAATGACCGTGCCACACATACCATACTGCCGCTCTCAAAGTTTAACCTTATGCAAATTACGCGCGAACGCGTAAGGCCTGAGATAAACATAAGCACCACCGAAGCCTGCCCAACCTGCGGGGGAACCGGCCAGATTAATGCCTCCTTATTGCTTATTGACGGCATGGAAGAGGACCTTGACCATTTGCTGAATACCCATAAAAAACTGAAGTTATACTGCCACCCTATAATAGCCGCCTATCTTAAAAAGGGCTTTCCATCGCTGCGGATGAAATGGTTTTTGAATAAAAAACGCTGGATAAGCATTACGCCTAATGAGGATTTCGGTATTACTGAATACAAATTCTTTGACGAGAACGACGAGGAAATTAAGCTGGAGTGAGCAGTAGGGCCGTTAGCGTCCGGCTGAAAATCTTACGGGCTCAAGCCCCTTCAGGTAAATTGTTTTTAGCGGATTAAAGCCTATTGTGCATCTAAAACTTTTTTATTTTGGCAGAATAAATTGCGACTATGAAAAAATTACTGGCGGTATTAATGGTTTTAGTAGTAGCGGCGGGCTGCAGCAAGGAAAAAATATATAAAGAAAACCTTAAAGGCGAATGGCAGGTTTATAAATACCTGCTGCATAACGTAGATAAAACCACCACTTTTGCGGCTACCTATCCTAACTACACCATCACTTTTACTGATGGCGGCAGCTTTACAGAGTTTTATGCCAGCCCCGATTCTATAGTGGTAGATGGAACCTACTCCTTTGCCGATAATGACGAAAAGCTGGTTTTGGAAAACGAATACCTGGACGTAACAGATAGCACTAACAAAACGTATCGTAGAGAATTTACCATCTTTAATTTGAATGAAGATCATGTGCAGCTGAAAACCGATTCTTCGCAATTGTACATGAAAAAGAAGACTGAATAATTAACGAACTCCATAACCTAACCCACGTGAAAAAATTCCTGTTCCTTGCGTTAATATTTGCTGTGGCCTTAACCGCCTGCAACCGTAAAACCTTTGTAAAAAAACTGGTGGGTACCTGGAAAATGGACCGCTACCTTTTTGACGGACAGGACCAGACCCTGTTATACGACACCACCTACCGCGGCTGGCAAATTGATTTTACCGAGGACAACCGTTATAGCCAAAGTTATAGCGAGTTTCTTTTTGCTGCAGATTCAGTTATTACTTCTGACACCCTTGGTTACGACAGTGTTAACATGCAATACGTAGTAGATTATGATACACTTCGTTATGTAGATACAACCATTATTCCGCATTTAACAACAGGCCAATGGGAATTGTTGAACAGCGAAGAAGACCTTCAGTTACGTAACGACAGCGTTACGAACCAGGTTGATATTTACCGCATACTTGACTTAGACAAAAACAACCTGAAGTTACGTAAGGGTAACGAGGAGTTTTATTTGTCAAAATAATTCAACACAACAACTAACTAAAAGGCCGCTGTTAACAGCGGCCTTTTTTGTTTTTATAGCTTCATTTCCTCTACCTTAAATCCTTTGCTTCTAAGCAACTCTATTACACCGCCTTTATCAGGCAAATGCAAAGCACCTATAGCTATAAAGGTGGGTTTCTCTTTAATAAAATGTGCAATTCTATCTGCCATGCGTATGTTGCGGTCGGTTACCAGCGCCTTGTAAAACTTAGCAGGCATGCTTGTGGTGTTATCCATAGCAGCAACACTATCCAGTTTTTGCTCAAGGTAAAGGCGAACCAGGTCCGGTCCATCAAAGGTGTCTGTTCCCATGTCATCCAGTTCTTTCACCAGCATATCTGCCTGTTCCTGGTAGCTTAGGCTGTTTAAGGCGCTTAACTGTTCATCGGTGGTTTCAATTCCAATAACTTTCTTTTTGTTCTTTTTCGCCTCGCCATAAAAATGAAGGTCCAGCACTTCCGCCGTACCTGCTGAATCATTTAAGCCAAGGCTTGCAGACTCTATTATGGTCATTACAAAAACAGGGGCCACATTATCAAATAGGCTTAAAGGAAACCCCACCTGCTCTTTAACCATGGAATCCAGCATACTGTATTCCGGCTCGCGAACCAATGTTTTTAAACTATAGCCCTTACCCATCATAAGCTTCGAAATTAGCCCCAGGTTAAAGGCCTCCGCCGGGTCAAGTTCCATTGCATAAGCCTTGCTTTTGGCAAAATACGGCATAGCATTTTCGCTTAGCTTAACAATGCGCGGGTCTGATGTATGCATGGTACCGAACAAAAAGGATGGTTCACTTAAACCATTGCCTGAAATTTTCCAGAATAGCGATTTATATTGAGCATGGAGGCCGGTAGTTAGTAAGGCAAATGCTAAAAGCAGAAGGTTCTTCATTGCGCTAAATAAGCTTATGTTAATCATAACGCCTTTATTGTTCTTTAATTTTAGCAAATAGGCAATTGTAATCTATTGAAGCGGGAGTATTATTTATCTTCGTTTCTTTGCCACCCAGTTACAAAGCATGATAGTAATAGACGATAAGATTTTAAGCGACGACCTTATTGAAGAAAAGTTTGTTTGCGACCTGAATGCCTGTAAGGGCGAATGTTGTGTTGCGGGCGACTTCGGCGCGCCCTTGGATAAAAGTGAATTGGAGATACTTGATAAAATATACGATAAGGTAAAACCTTACCTTACACCCGAAGGTATTGCCACAATTGAAAAGCAGGGTAAGTACGTTTACGAAAAAGAAAATAAAGAGTGGTGCACACCACTAATGGAAAAACGCGGCGGCTGTGCATGGTTAACCCGCGATGATAAGGGCATAGTAATTTGCGCCATTGAAAAAGCTTACCGCGATGGTGTAATTGATTGGAAAAAGCCGATTAGCTGCCACTTATATCCTATACGAATAAGTAAGAAGCGTGGTTTTGATGCTGTTAACTATGAGCGTTGGCATGTATGTAAGGCAGCCTGTAAGAATGGCAAGGCATTAAAAGTGCCGGTTTACAAGTTTCTGAAAGAGGCCATTATCCGTAAGTATGGCGAGGACTTCTATAGCGCTATAGAACAATACGTTGCCCAAAAGGAAAAATAGGGTTGCGCCTGTCTTTTTCACTACACAATTTACGGGCTATGTTATAATGAAAAGCCCCGCTTTTCGTTTAGGTCTTATGCCTTCTCCTAATTTTGGTGCATAGCATGGCTAAATCCGCGTTTAACGCAAACGATTTTTGGCAGGTATTTAAAAAAGTGCAGATAGCCCTTTGGGGCTTTGTAGCCTTTGTCATCCTTTTCTTTATAGGTGTAAACTTTGGGCTGTTAGGTAAAATGCCCGACCTTGATGCCATACAAAACCCCCGCAACGAAGTTTCTACTACCATTTACAGCAGCGATCAGGAAGTGCTGGGCTCCTTTTATACTGAGAACCGTATTGAGGTTTCGTATGAAGACCTTTCACCATATCTTGTGCAGGGGTTAATAGCTACTGAGGATAAGCGCTTTTACGACCATTCCGGCATTGACCTGCCCGGCTTGTTTAGCGCAATGGTTCACGCGGCATTACCGGGTAAACGGGGTGGCGCTTCTACCATTACCCAACAGCTTGCCCGTAATTTATTTCACGATGATTTTGCAAAGGCGGGGCGTGTGCGCCGCGTTACACAAAAGTTACGGGAGTGGGTGCTTGCGGCTAAAATTGAACGCACCTTTACAAAAGAGGAGATTGTAAACCTTTACTTTAATACAATCGGTTTCGGTTATAACTCTTACGGCATTAAAACGGCGGCCTTCACTTATTTCTATAAAACGCCTAAAGAATTAAAACCCGAGGAAGCTGCCTTGTTGGTGGGTATGCTTAACGGTCCTTCCTATTTCAACCCACGCCTGCACCCTGAACGGGCAAAGGAAAGGCGCAATCTGGTAATGCGGCGCATGGTGGAAGCCGGTTTTTTAACCCAACCACAGTATGACTCACTTTCAAAAAAGGATATAAAGCTGAATTTTCATAATCCTGATTTCCGGGAGGGAACGGCAACGTATATAAGGGAATATTTACGTCAGGAGTTACAGAACTGGTGCGATAAAAACCCCAAGCCGGATGGCGGCAAATGGAGCGTTTATGATGATGGATTGAAAGTGTATACCACCATTGATTCGCGCATGCAGAAGTATGCAGAAGAAAGTATGCAGGAGCACTTAAAGGTACTGCAGGAAGATTTCTTTAAGAGTTGGAAAGGCAAAGACCCCTGGAAATATGGCACTCGCGCCAAGCCTGATTTGCTGGATAAAATGATGAAGCAAAGCGAACGCTACCAAAGCATGAAAGCAGATGGTAAAAGCGATGCGGAAATCATAAAGGCCTTTAATACAAAAACCGAGATGACTGTTTTTAGCTGGCAGGGAGAGAAAGGGTACAGCGTTGATACCTTAATGAGTCCTATTGATTCGTTGCGCTACTACCTGCAAATGATACAGGTTGGTTTTTTGGCTGTTGATGCCAAAAGCGGTGAAATAAAGGCATGGATAGGCGGACCGAACATCCGTTACTTTCAACTGGACCACGTAAAGAAAAGCACCAAGCGGCAAGTGGGTTCTACAATGAAACCATTTCTGTATGCATTAGCGCTTGAACGTAATTATGAGCCATGTACCTTAATACCATATTTACCTCCTGAGTGTCCTGGTATTGATGCCAATTGGAATCCGGATGGTACAGACAAATGGAAAGAAGGAGAACTGGTGCCGATGAAGGAGGGATTGGCGGCTTCTGATAACCGGGTTACCGCACGCATAATGTGCGACATAGGCGACCCCGGCCAGTTAGTTGACCTGGCACATCGTTGCCAGATTGAAAGTTCATTAGATGCGGTGCCTTCACTATGCCTGGGAACTTGTGATATTTCCTTATTTGAAATGGTGGGGGCTTATACCTGCTTTGCAAACCTTGGCACTTACAGTAAGCCCTACTTTATAAAACGCATTGAAGATAAAGACGGAAACGTTTTAGCACAGTTTGGCGTACAACATAAGGAAGCTATATCAGAAAAAACGGCTTACACCCTTACCGAAATGCTTAAAGGGGTTATTACGCATGGCACAGCAACACGTATTTATAAGTATGGTTTAACCATGCCGTTGGCGGGTAAAACGGGTACTACACAAGGCAATGCCGATGCCTGGTTTATTGGCTATAACGCTGATATAGTCGCCGGCGCCTGGGTGGGTTTTGAGCAGCCAAGCGTTCACTTCTCCGGCAATAGCACCGGTGCCGGTGCGGCCGCAGCCTTACCTGTAGTAGGGGGCTTTTTAAAGCGTGTATTTAATGACAGAAGCATGCGTGCTAAAATCAGCACTGCCGATTTTCCGCTTCCATCCGATTCAACAACGCTTTATAATTTCAATTGCCAGGCTATTGATACTACCGGCCACGAAGACCTTGCTCCATGAGTAATTCCGCAGGAAAAATATTTCTGATACCCTCTTTTTTGGGGGTAGATTCTCCAATCATTATACCGCAGCAGGTTAAGGACGTGGTTAATATGCTGGATGAGTTTATTGTTGAGAATGCGAAAACCGCAAGGCGATACCTGCGCGCCATTGGTTTTAAAAAGAACTTTGATACCGAGGTAATCATTCGCGAGTTGGAAAAGCATGCTGATAAGCAGAACTGCGAATGGCTATTTGAAAATGTAATGAAGGGTAAAAGCTGTGGTCTTATAAGTGAAGCAGGCAACCCTTGCATTGCCGACCCCGGTAATGAAATTGTAGCCTACGCCCACCGTAAAAATATTGAGGTGGTTCCGCTGGTAGGGCCTTCATCTATTTTACTGGCGCTTATTGCCTCGGGCTTTAACGGCCAGCAGTTTAGTTTTCATGGGTACCTACCTATTCAAAACCCGGATAGGGATAAGAAGATAAAGCAACTTGAAAATGCAGCCGGCGGCTCTACCCAAATTTTTATGGAAACTCCGTTTCGCAATCAGAAATTGCTGGAGGAAATTTTGAAAACCTGCCGCGACGAAACCAAGCTTTGCATTGCCTGCGACCTTACCCTTGAAACGCAGTTTATTAAAACCAAGCCTGTAAAGGAATGGCGAAAGGCGGTGCCTGATGTAAATAAGCGCTACTGCATTTTTCTATTTGGATAACCGCCTAACTTCAATACCCGCTTTAACCGGTATAGTGTGTTCAAATTTTATAACTTCATTCTATAACCACTATACATGAAGGAATCTTACTTGGATGGACGCAATTTGCCTTTAATAGTTGAACCTAACGGTACGGGAAAATCAAAAGAAGACCTGGTTACCTGGTTAAAGGCAAACAAAGCGGCCTTTGATAAAAAGTTTTGCGAGAGCGGAGCAGTACTGTTTAGAGGGTTTGATATTGACACACCTAAAGATTTTGAAACTGTTGCCTTACAAACCGACCCCGGGCTGAAAAATGATTATTACGGAACCTCGCCGCGTAACATTGTAAAGGATACTACTTATGTATATACCGCCAGTGAGTTGCCGGGCTACTACCCAATAATGCAGCACTGCGAAATGAGCTACGTAAAGAACCCACCCATTAGCTTGTTTTTTTATTGCCATGTTGAACCCGATTATGGAGGAGAGACCCCGCTGTGTAATTTCAGGAAGGTGTATACCGATATGGACCCGAAGATTAGAGAGGAGTTTGATAAAAAAGGATTGTTGACTGTGCGCAATTACTCTTCCCCCGGCAATAGCAGTAAGTTCAATTTGTTTGAATTGAAAAAGTGGAACGAAATATTCCAGACTACTGACAAAGCTGAAGTAGAGAAGCAATGTAAAGAACAGGAAATAGAATTTGAATGGCTGGGAGGCGACAAACTGCGCTTGTTACACCGCACACCGGCCGCAATTGAACACCCTTTAAGCAAGGAAAAAGTTTGGTTTAACCACCTACAGGTATTTAACCCCGCTGCTGCCGCTATTGAGTATAAGTACATTCATAACTACCAGCACCGCGCCAAAACTTTCTTCTGGAGCGTTTTTCTGAAGCTTATGGTTGGGGTAAAGAAAATGACCACAACCCCTATTGACCAAAGCATGAACGTTCTGTTTGGTGATGGCAAAGAAATACCGGACAGCTATGTGCAGCACGTTGAAGATTTGATTTGGAAAAACCTGGTAATAATTCCATGGAAGAAGAACGACGTTATAGCTATTGATAATTTTAGTACTAGCCATGGTCGCCTGCCTTTTGAAGGCAAACGCGAAATATTGGTATGTTGGAGCGCTTAAATGTTTTTGCCTTATGCCTTTGAACCGTGATGCTTATTCGCGATACCGATTGATAGATACCCGCCTGCAGAAAAAACCCTACCCAACGCTTGAGGATTTAATTAGTTATGTTTCGGAGCACGTAGATAAAACAATTAGTAAGCGCACCCTGCAACTGGATCTTCAGGAAATGCGTTACAATCAGGCGCTGGGCTTTAATGCACCTATTGCGTATAACCGTGCCGAACGCACTTATCATTATGCTGACCCCGAGTATTCTATTAATAACCTACCGGTTAGCGCCGATGAACTACATGGCCTTGATTTTGCCATCAGCCTGTTAGATCAGTTTAAGCACCTGCCTGCCATAAAGGAGTTTGAAGAGGCGATAATGAAAATTGCCAGCACTGTAAAAATGAACAAGGATGCGCGGGGAGAAAGCGATTATATACAGTTGGATAAGCCATTTGTAATAAAGGGTATTGAATTGGTAGAGCCCATACTAAAAGCTATTTCCGAAAGAAGGGTGGTAAAGTTTACGTACCAGCGCCATGGCAGCGACACTGCTTCGCAAATTTTGTTGGAGCCGTACTTAATCAGAGAATCGAAAAACTTTTGGTACGTAATAGGTAATGGCATAAGTAAGAAGGACCATAAAATATTAACTTTTGCCTTAGACCGCATTCAGGATTTACGCCTTACCGAACAAACTTTCAGCGATGAGAAAATTGATAAAAAGAATTTTTACAACAACGTACTTGGTGTAAGCATAGCTGAAGGTAAACCTGAAAAAGTAGTGCTCTCCTTTGCGCCTATGCAGGGTAAGTACATTAAAACCATACCTATTCACCATTCACAAAAAGTAATTAAGGATACAGATAAGGAGTTACGCATTTCGTTGGAGTTGGTAATTAATACCGAACTGAAAATGCAGATTATGAGCTATGGTGATAAGGTAAAAGTTATTTCCCCTGCACCACTGGTAGAAGAAATGAAAGGCTTGGCTAAAAACCTATCGAAACTATATACCTAAAGAGCAGCTAAAATTTCCTGTTCTCTGTCCCACTTTAGTCCCGGCTTTGGTTCCGGCCAACCAGCTTTTTCAGCGGCTGCAATTATCTCCTCTATGTCCTTGCGGTAATCTTTAAGTGCAACAGGAAAGTCCTTTTTGAAAAGGGTATCATCTACTGCAATTCCACCGCCAACAAACAAAGGGAAATCACCCTGGTGTAAACCATGCAGCAAGCCATTTTCTTTCTGCTGTTCTTCAGTAATGCCTACAATTTCTACGGGTTTATTTAGTAAGGATGAAGTTGTGGTAATGAAATCGTGCAGGCTATGTTGGGTGAATGAAATGGAGTTGTAAACGGACTGCTTCTTCTCACTGTCAATAGCCATTATAATGGCAGAGGCTAAATCATCCCCCAATGTTATGCTGGTGTTTACGGCCTCAACAGAAGGGAATAGGATTTTGTTGCCCTTTTTTACACGGTATACCCAGTAGTAAAAACGCTCAGTCCAGTCATACTTGCCACTAATAAAACTTGGCCTGAAGATGATACTATCCAGCCAATCCTGCTGCAATAGGGCACGTTCCATTTCCGCCTTCTTTTCGCCATAAGCATCGGGTAAACGGGAATTGCGTTGTGCTTCTGAACAGGCTAATATTTCATCGCGTTCTGTAATTAAATTTTTGCCGGTTAACTTTTCAAAATCAAAAACAGAGATGGTAGAAACAAAAATGTAGCGCTTCACTTTTCCTTTAAGCGCATGCAAAAGCTTTTCGAAAGTAATAGGGTAGTACCCGCTGAAATCAATAATTACATCCCAATCTTCTTTAAGTATCTGTTCAATATCTTCTGTTTCGCGGTTACCGTGTAGTTGGCGAACGTCAGCAAAAAGTTCCGCATTGCTTTTGCCGCGATTAAACAGCGTTAGCTGGTATTGCGGATTATTCTTTAAACGTTCGGTAACCACGCGGCCAACAAACATAGTGCCGCCAAGTATTAATATCTTTTTCACAAGCCCAGAATTTTTGCGTCAACAAAAAAGTTTGAATAAATGTGCACGTTCACATTACTGGTAATTAATTCATCGGTAGTGCTTGCCACCTTCAGCTTAAACTTATCAGCCTTAATATATTCTTTCAGCTCTACGTCAAACACAGTAAGTTCAACTTCGCCGCCAACGGTGTTGTCAATGTTTAATTTGTTGGCTACTTCAGTTTCAGGCAAGCCATCAGCAGAAATATAAACGCGCACATCTTTTAAAAAGGAAAAGGTTTTGCCCGAAGGTGAAGTAATGGTAAGCTTTAGTTGCTGAAGTTTAATACTCTCAATAAGGTCCTTACGCGTGTCATTAATGGCAAATTCCTGGTCGCTGTTGGTAACAACATCCGGCGAAAAAATCTGAACAGGAATATTTATTGGTAAACCGGCGCTGTAGGAATAATCGCTTTCATAATCCATATTAAACTGCGTTAGCTTATGCAGTTTATCGCAGCCCGAAAGCACAATAAGTAAAAAGAGTATTGTAGCGCTCCACTTAACGGAAGAAATGTTCATGATGCAAATTAAATATTTCTGCATCACGGTAGTGTGCGGTTAAAGCGCACCCTTCATGGCAACGCCTACCTGGTCTAAACGGCCGGAATCAAACCAGCAGGAAACAATGTAAGTGCCCAGGTCAAATTCGCAGTAACCTGAATTGTAGCTTACAACAGGCTTACCTAACAGGCGCTTAACCTCGCTCGGCAGCATGTCGAACTGTAATTTGTTGGGCAATTTTCCTTTGTAGGCGCCATAAACTGCGCTTTTACGGTATAAATGCATTTCGTTTAACGAGCCATTTCGCAAAATAAGTTCAATACCTCCTTTTGAAAGGTAGTGCTCATCATTTGCCATTTCACAACTGTAATTGGCCTTAAGGTCTTTTAATTCCTGGCTGCCCGCTGCTTTACCTAGATAAGATGAAAGGGCATCGCCTTCATATATGCTTTGCGCGCCCGCAAAGTTTAGTAACACCAGCCCAAGGCAGGCAAGTGCTAATTTTATGTAGTTTAGTTTCATTGTTTGGGTAGTTTAACGCCACAAGGTATTATTTTGAAAATTACTATACAATAATTTGGACATACAAAATTGTGTTATAATTGACCATATAAAACAGGATAATGAAAAAGAACAAGCCAATTGCCGGATACCATTTGTTAATGATACTTTCTGCCGTAGATAACAATTTCAATGCCGCTGAAGATTTGGTTATACGGGAATGGCTGGCCTCACAATTTCCGCCTATCCATGTAAATCTTGATAGAGAAATGGAGGTCTTAAGCACCCTTGACCCTGCTGATTACATGATTCATTTTCAGAAATGCATGGGTGATTTTTATGAAGACTCAACGGAAAAAGAAAGAAACGAGTTAATACAATTCGCAATTCAGTTGGCTAAGGCCGACAATAAAATTTCGCAGGAAGAAAACCTGTTTATAAACGAGCTTTTTAACGAGTGGACGGAGACACAGATTTAAGATGTCCATTGTTGCCAAAGACCTTATTGGCATTTTTGGGGTAACCCTGCTGTTGCTGGCCTTTTTGCTGAATGCCATGGGCCGGTTAGATAAAACAAGCCGGATATACATACTTATGAACCTGGTTGGGGCAGCCTTGGCCTGCTGGGCTTCATTGATAATCAATTACTTACCTTTTGTTGTACTGGAAGGCGCCTGGGCCTTGGTGGCACTGGTAGCCCTGGTTAAATCTCTTTCCAAAAGTCCCCAATAAGCCGGGAAGCTGCTTTTTAGAAAAAATTCATTTGGGTACAGCTATAAAAATGGCAACTTTACAGGCTTTTATTGCATCTATACAATAGAAGGGCACATTCTATTATTATACTCCTGAAGATGAAAAGACTTTTATCAGCTTGTTTATTCGTGTTGGTGAGCACCATTTTGGCATTAGGCCAACCTGTAAATGATGAACCATGTAATGCAATAGCATTGAACGTAAGCAGTTCCTGCAACTTTACACAATATACCAACGCATCAGCTACTGCTTCTGCCGGTATACCGGCGCCGGGTTGTGCAAACTACCAGGGCGGTGATGTGTGGTTTACTGTAGTGGTACCGGCCTCGGGCAATTTGGTTTTAGATGGACTGCAAGGTGTTATTACCGATGGTGCAATGGCGGTTTATACAGCAACTTCTTGTTCAGGGCCATTTACCTTAAACTCCTGCGATGATGACAACAGTGCGAATGGTTTAATGCCTTATTTGAATTTGACAGGCCTTGTGCCGGGCAGCACCATCTACGTTCGTTTTTGGGAGTATGGCGGCGATAACAACGGCACCTTTTCTATTTGCGCCTGGGATGCTACCGTGCCACCCCCACCGCCAAGCAATGCCTGCTTATCTCCTGTACCTGATTTATGCAGCACCGCCTGCGATTTAGGTACACTGCCAAGCCCTCCGCCTTGCGTAAGTGGCACCTCCATTTCACAGGGCAATACAGCAACCTTTAACTTGTCTAATATCGGCGCTACTGCGGGTAACCCTTACTCGCAGATTGGAAGTTGTGCAGCGCCTTCCGCTGATGTTTGGTACCGTTTTACAGCAACGGGTACGCAATTACAAATTGCCATAAACAGCGACCCAACTAACCCGTTAAATACACCTAACGTTAGTTTGTATAACGGTAATAACTGTAATGCACTGTTGCCCCTCGTATGTTATACAGGTTCAGGCGGTAACTTAGTGCAACAAACCTATGCGCCAATTACACCCGGTGATGTTTACTATTTACAGATAGCCGGCGCCGACCCCAACGACCAGGGCCTGTTTACCCTTTTAATTAAGAATAACTACGACTGCGATAATTGCCTTTTAGCTGATAACTTAACAGCCACCCCGGCCCCAACAAACGGAACCTATCCGCCTAACACTACAGTGAACTTTTGCTATACCGTTTCTAACTACAACCAAACCGCTGCTAACTGGCTGCATGGTGTTGATTTGAATTTCGGGCCGGGTTGGAACATGTCTACACTAACACCTGTTAGCATACCCCCTTCATGTGCTACAACAACGGGTGCATTTTGGGGTTTTTACCAAAGTGTAACAGGTAGTAACTCAGGAGTTACCTACGGCCCCGGGTTTTTCTATGAAACTTCATCAGGCAATGCAGGCGGTGCAATTGATGCCAACCCCGGTAACAATTTCGGTGACCAAGGGGTGGGTACCAGCTGCCCTGTTACTTTTTGCTGGAGTATAACTACTAATCCTGCCGGCTCTTGTGTAAACGGAACCAGCCTTGCCGTAAATATTAATACCCTCGGCGACTATGAATCCGGATCATGGAGTAGTACCGGTTGCCAAAACGACCCCGTAGGCAACTTCATCTCCACCTTATCCTGCTGTAATCCGCCAACTATGGCTTCTACTACCACCAGTTGCGGATTAAACAACGGCACGGCCACCGCTACCGGCAGCGCCTTTGGCCCATGGGATTACACATGGTCCAATAGCTCAGGTGTTATTGTAGGTACCAGTACGGCAGTAAACGGTCCTAACACAATCAGCAACCTTGCTTCCGGCCAATACTTTGTAACAGTTACTGATGCTACTGGTTGCACCAGCACCGGCAACGTTCAGGTGCAATCAAGTGCGGGTGGAGCAGCTACAGCAAGTAATACCGGCCCATACTGTGCCGGGGCAACCATAAGCCTTGATGTAACCCCTGCGGGTATAAGTTATACCTGGAGCGGACCAAACTCATTCAGCAGCACTTCACAAAGCCCTACTATAAGCGGAGCTACTGCCGCTATGGCTGGCGCTTACAATGTAACTGTAACCTACACTGGTGGCTGCACCGCAACGGCAACCACTACGGTTACTATAAGTAATAATCTTACACCTTCCGTAACGCCAACCTCAGTGGCTATATGCGCAGGTGGCAGCACTACCTTAACGGCAAGTGGAGGTAACACCTACGCATGGAGCAACAGTGGTTCTACAGCGGCCATTACTGTTTCACCAGCCTCAACAACCACCTATACAGTTACAGTTTCCAATAACGGTGCATGCTCAGCTTCAATAGCTGCTACTGTTACAGTTAATAATGCACCCACTCCTTCAATTAACCCAGCCGGTACAGCAATATGCAGTGGGGGCAGCGCAACCTTAACTGCCGGTGGGGGAACCTCCTATTTATGGAGCACTACAGCAGTAACAGCAGCCATTACGGTTAGCCCTGCCAACACAACCACCTATACAGTAACCGTTACTGATGCCAATACATGTACAGCAACAACATCAGCCACTGTAACGGTTAATGCGCCGCCTACCGCAAGTATTGCCCCGGCCACACCTGCTATTTGTAATGGTAACAGCATTACGTTAACAGCTTCAGGGGGTACATCCTACTTGTGGAATACGACTGATGCTACTGCTGCAATTACGGCCAGCCCTACAACAACAACAACGTATTCAGTTACGGTAACCGATGCTAATACCTGCACGGCCTCCGCTTCGGTAAGTGTTACCGTAAATAATAATCCTTTACCAACAGTTACACCTTCGGCAATAACAGTTTGTAACGGCACACCTGCTACATTAACTGCCGCAGGCGGTACTTCTTATTTATGGAGTACAACTGAAACTACGGCCGCTATTACTGTTACCCCGGCTACCACTACCACCTATACCGTTACTGCCACCGATGCAAATACCTGCACGGGAACTGCATCGGGTACAGTTACTGTAACGCAGCCATTTACATTGGCAACTGTTGTTGTTGATGAAAGCTGCCCCGGTGCTGCTAATGGTTCTATCGATTTAACCGTAACCGGCGGCACACCTAATTTTAGTTATATATGGAACGATGGTATAAATACAGAAGACCGCAGTGCCTTAACCGCAGGAACCTATTCCGTAACAGTTACTGATAACAGCGCCTGCTCCGGAACTGTTTCTGCTATCGTTAACGTAGGCAACTCTTTATCGTTAAGCGAAACGCATACAGGTGTAAGTTGCAATGGCGCTGCAGATGGTACCATTGACATTACCGAAAACAACGGCACCAGCCCATATATATATGTGTGGAATGATGGTATAAATACGGAAGACAGAACAGGTCTTGCTGCAGGCACTTACACTATAAGTGTTACCGACCTTAACACCTGCAGCGGTTCTTTATCAGTTACTATTGTTGAGCCGGCTGTTTTAACGGTTACTGAAACGCATATAGATATTGGATGTAATGGAAACCCGCCGGGCAGTATTGATGTAACAGTAAACGGCGGAACAACGCCTTATGTTTACCTATGGAACGACGGCATAGCAACTGAAGATAGAACGGGCTTAACGGCAGGCACCTATAGTATTACGGTAACAGATGCGAACAGCTGTACGCAAGGCGTAACGGTAACGCTAACGCAACCTACGCCGCTAACATTTACACAATCGCATACTGATGCAAATTGTTTTGCAGGCAGCGATGGAACGGCCACTATAACAGTTACAAGCGGCACACCAACTTATTATTATGATTGGAACGGCCAGGGCCCTTCTACAAACAACACAATAAGTGGGCTAAGCGCAGGCTCCGTAAATGTTACTGTAACCGATGTGTATTGCAGTGCAACGGCTACTATTCTTATTTCTGAACCTTCACAAGTGCAGATTACCCTGGTAAACCAAACGGATATCAGTTGTGCCGGAGGTGCCGATGGCAGCATAGCAGTAAATGCTAATGGAGGCACACCGGGCTATACGTATAGCTGGAGCAATCTTGCAACAGGAAGCAGCATTAGCGGCTTAAGTGCGGGGCCAATAACTGTAACTGCCACCGATACGCATGGTTGTATAGCTTCACAAACGTATACCATAACTGAACCTACGGCCATAACCGCATCAGCAACAGCTACTGATGCACTGTGTTACCAGGCACCTAACGGTACAGCCACTGTAACAGCAAGCGGAGGTACACCGCCTTACAACTATCTATGGAGCGATAGCCAAACTACGGCCCAGGCTGTAGGGCTTGTTGCCAACTTCTATACAGTTACGGTTCTTGATAACCATAGTTGCAGCACAACCGCATCTGCAGTGGTGGCCGAGCCTACAGATATGGTAATAAGCTATACTGCAACAGCTGTAAAATGTATTGGCGATAAGAACGGTGAGATAACGGTAAACGTTACCGGGGGTACAAATCCTTACAATTATTCTGCTACGCAGGATATGGTGAACTTTGTTTCTACTACCGATGGAGTTATTAAGGACTTAGCCGCGGGCGATTACACGGTAATTATTTCCGATAACAACGGCTGCACCAAAACGCTACCGGCTACCGTGCCTGATGCTACACCTGATGCCTTCCAAACCACAACAGATTCCACCAGTTGTTATGGCTCAAATTATAATGATGGTGCGGCCCATATAATAGCAACATCCATACAGAATGGCCCTTATATGTTTAGCATGGATGGTGGATTATCGCAATACTCCGGCGACTTCTATTATTTATCAGCCGGGCAACACACCATAACGGCATATAACTTTAATGGTTGCGAAAGCCAGGTGCCTGTATTGATATTAGAACCGCTACCAATTATAGTGGATGTTACCCCTGATACACTTTATCTGCCTTTAGGCGAAAGCGGGCAGGTGCAGGTTACATACTTAAATGCCAGCAGTGTTACCTATGCCTGGGAACCAAGCCTGGGCCTAAGCTGTATTGATTGCCCTAACCCAACAGTTACAACGTACAACAGCAGAGATTACCTTGTAACAGTTAGTGAGCAAAACGGAACCGCTACCTGTTACGGAACCGCTACCCTGCATGTAGATATTGCAGAGGAACAACCGGTGTTTGTGCCAAACAGCTTTACACCTAACGGCGACGGTAATAACGATATGTTCCTTATATATGGACAGGATATTAAAACGGTTGATTTGAAAATATTTAACCGTTGGGGAGAATTGGTATTTGAAACTACCAATCCGTTATTTGGTTGGGATGGTACTTACCGCGGACAGCAACAGCAAAACTCTGTTTATACGTACTATGTAAATATCACCTTCCTGAATAATAAAAAGCTGGAACGTAAAGGCACTATAACCCTCATACGGTAAGCAAACAACGCTAAAAGAAAAAGGCCATGCATTGCGTGGCCTTTTTCTTTTAATAGTGTACCGGCTATTAATTAAGTTGCGGTAAACCCATGGCATTGGCAGCATTAACTTCCATGTAAGTATTTTCGCTAATGCTGCCCACCTTTGAATTCAGGTATTCCTTAAGGTGGTCAATAGAGTCGGCTTCCCACAGGCAAACACCGGTGGCCATATCGGGCGAAGGAAGCACTTGATGAATTTTAATACCTGTGGGCAGGTTTGGTAATGATTCCTGTGCTGATTTCCAGAAAGCAGGAACATCAGAAATTTTGTGATTAACTACAATAAGCATAAGGCAAGGATTTAATGGTTAGTTAAATAAATACTATGCAATGATGGAGAATAAGCGTTTATCCATAATTCCCAAATGCGCAGTATTCTTACCGGGCCAGAGGTTTACTTAGAACGGCCCTGCTGTATGCTTAGTATATATCCGCTTTTAGGCAGGCTGCTTAAGGTAATTGATTCATCCTCCTGCAGGTATTTGCGCAACTTGGCAATGTATACATCAAGGCTGCGGCCGGTAAAGTAGTTTACCTCTTTCCAAAGGCTACGCAAAATATCTTCGCGTTTCACAAGTGTGTTTGGTTGTGCGCATAATACCCTAAGCACATCGGCCTCTTTGGGCGAGAGTATGTATTTGTTAGCGCCACTACACAGGCTTCGTTTAGTATAGCTAAAGGTAAAGGAGCCAATAACCGTATCTTCTTCAGGTTCCTTAAACTCTTCTGCATCAGTGGCCCGCTTTAGCATGGCCTTTACTTTTAATAAAAGTATATCTGCATCTACGGGTTTAAGCAGGTAATCATCAGCCCCGGTTTCAAACCCTTGTAAAACATCCTGCTTTCCGCTTTTAGCTGTTAAAAAAACCAGTGGCACGCGGCTGTTGATTTCACGTATTTGCGCAGCCAACTCAAAACCATCGCGCTTAGGCATCATTACATCCAGTATGCACAAATCAAAATGGTGATTGCGGAATGCATTCCAACCATCTATACCATCGCGCATATGCACTACGTCCAGGTTGTTCAGCGTTAAATAATCCCGCAGAATTTTTCCGAAGCTCAAATCATCCTCTACCAATAATATTCTCGGCCGTTTACTCATGCCGTCTTAAGTTTTATATAAAACGTACTTCCTTTATCGGGTTCGCTTGCCACCCTAATCTCTCCGCCCCAGGCTTCTACACTGTTTTTTACAAAGCTTAGCCCTAAGCCAAAGCCTTTCACATCATGCCGGTTACCGGTATGTACCCTGTAGAACTTATCAAACACCAGCTTTTGGTCCACCCGGCTTATTCCAATTCCCTTATCCTTAACTGCAATAGTAATGGTTTGATTACCCACCACCACGGCAATGCTTATTTCGGGCGGCGCAACACTATATTTTATAGCGTTGTCCACCAGGTTATCTAACACGTAACCCAGTTTAAGCGCGTCTGCTTTTACTATAATTCCTTCGGGGCATTCCCAACTTATGTTGCCTTGCAGTTGCTCAATGCTTGCCTTAAAACGTGTTACACAATTTTCAATTGCTGGCTTTAATTCAATACTTTCTCCGCGCCCGGTTTTTCCTTCGCTAACGGCTGCATCTAAAATGCGGTCAACATGGCCCGATAATTTTTTTGTTTCTTCTTTAATCAGTCCGGCATATTCCTGTATGGCTTCCGCATTACCGCTTATTGTTGGCAATCTCAGCGTATCTGCCGTCATAGCAATAGTTGCCAGCGGTGTTTTCAACTCATGCGTCATGTTATTAATGAAATCATTGGTTATCTCGTTCACTTTCTTTTGTCTTAGTATAAGGATAAGGGCCATGGCAAATACCGCAATAACAATAGTGGTAAACGAAACCGAGAGTAGTAGTAAACTGAGGATTGAAGCCATTATAAACCCGCTTTTACCGGGAAAGTTTACACCTAACACAATAGCTTCATCCGGCGTACCGGTATCGGCAATAGGTACACAGTAAGCTTGTTGCGTATCAGGGGAGCTGGTGTATAGTAAACTATCTGTAGCGCCACCATGTAGGGTCAATGTAAAATCTGCGGGTAATTGGTTCGCAGCAAATTCTTTAACAGCAAGTTGTAAAAGGTTATTGGTATCTACCAGTTCATACCAGGGTGTTTTCGCTTCCGCATATTGGTCGGCAGCACAAGCTACAATAGACATAAACTTCTCTTTGCGCTCCTGAATGTCCGGTGGTAGGGGTACCGTTGGCGCTAGTGGTGGCGTTGCCGGTTCGGGCAAATCAGGTGGTACTTCAACGGTAACTTCCTGCACCGGTTTATCTTTTTTGCGGGTGGTGGTTTTTACAACTACCCGGTGTCCGTTAGTGGTATCTTTACTGCTTCTAACCACTACTTTAACGTTCTCCCCATTTTCATTGGAAATAGTTTCCGTATTTATAATGAAGTCGCTAAAGCCGGTGTCCACCTCTTCCATATTGCGCAGTAATACGGAATCTGCTTTAAGGCTATTGGCAAAAAAGTTTAATCCATGCTTATACTCCAGTTTACCTACTGTGCTGTTAAGGGCTGCATAAACCCGCCGGTCAAATTCCTCATTTTTTAATTGCACAGCATTGCTTATCCATAAGTATTGGATAATTATTAAGCCCAGCAGGGCTATGCTCATTAAAACTACCAATAGGGTAATGCGTTTGTTCGTCTTCACGCCTGCTAAAGTAATTGTAGCGGTGCTAAGCCTTTGCGCTTTAACTTTTTGTTAACCGCCATTAACCCTGCGTTAACGGTACCGCCTTGTTATTAAGCTGAATTTTGGCTTTAGAAAAATTACTAACCCAAAACAATGTTTTATGAATACTGTAAAAATAACATTTATGCTGCTGTTGTTTGTTTCGTTAAATGCCGTTATGGCGCAGCAAGCCAATAAGAAAACGCAGGAAAGAAAATTCCGGATTCATTTGGTAACGGAAGATAATGGCAAAACCAATGTAATCGATAAGGAGTTTGGTAGTAAGGAAGAAATGGATGCTTATTTAAAGGAACAGGGCCAGGACCTACCTCCGGCTCCTGATTTGCCTGAACTACCGACATTACCTGAACCACCAACCCCACCAACGGCACCGAACCTGCCCGAAAAATCGGCTAAGGTTAAAGTGAATTGCAGCGATAGCAGCCGAATTGAAAAAATTATAACGATTAACAAGGAGGGAATTGATGATGAAGGGGAAGTGGTAGAAGTAACCGTAAGTAATGAAGGAGATGGGGAAGTAGAAAAAACAATTACTAAAACCGTTGATACTACGGGTAAGGTAAGAACTGAGATTACAGTGATAAAAAGAACTGTTATAATCAAAGACGAGGGAAACGCAAAGGCGCTGGTGGCAGAACAACAAATAGTGTCCGATAGTGTGAATACAAATATTTCGGCGCTTAACTTTTATCCCAATCCGAACAACGGCCGTTTCTACGTGTCGTTTAAAGTGGATAAAGCTGCGGATGTTACCTTACGCATTACCGATATAAACGGCCGGGAGGTTTATAGCGATACCAAAACCAACTTTAGTGGTTTGTATGAGAAGAATTTTTACGAAGGACATTGGGAGGCGGGCATTTACCTGATGCAGGTTACCGCCGGGCAGGAAAAACAAGCCCTTAAAATTACCGTTCAGGAATAACGGTTGGTTACAGTCAGAATAGGAAAGGGAGAGGTAACTCTCCCTTTTTTATAGAATGAATTTGCCGTTTTCGTATATGCGTTTTCCATCGGCAATAATCTCGCCGCCGTTTTTCATATCAGTTATCATATCCCAGTGGATAGTGCTTTCGTTTTTGCCCCCACACTGCTTGTAGGATTGGCCCACGGCCATGTGTATACTTCCACCAATTTTTTCGTCGAACAAAATATTGCGGGTAATGCGTTGTATGTTCATGTTGGTGCCAATGGCCACCTCGCCCCAATGGCGGGCGCCTTCTACAGCAAATACTTTATCCAGAACTTGTTTTCCTTCTTCGGCTTCCCACTTCACCACTTCGCCATCTTTAACTTCAAGCCTTACTCCTTTTACATCTTTACCCATGTAAATAGTAGGGTAGCTGAAGTAAGCCCAGCCATTAACACTGTCCTCCACAGGTGCGCTAAACACCTCTCCGCTGGGCATATTGGCCCGGCCGTCACTGTTTATCCAGGTTCTTCCTTTTACTGAAAAACTGATATCAATATTAGGGCCTTTGTATTGCACTTTATCTACCTGGTTCAGGTAGTCTACGTAAACTTGCTGTTCTTTTCGCACCTCAAGCCATTTGGCCACAGGGTCTGCATCAAACAAATAGCAACTTTGGTAAACAAACTTTTCATACTCTTCAAAACTCATACGGGCGTCATCGGCGCCGGCCTGTGTAGGATACTGGCACAAACACCGGCGCATACTACCACTGCCTATACGTTCAAAATATATGCGGTTAATTTCCTGTTGGGCCTTTTGGTGAATTTTGAATTTCTCCGGATTTGCTGGCTCATGATCGTCATCCCCTTTTTCATGCGGGGCGCGTATGTTTAAATAGCAGTCAAAGTTTTCCATGATGTACTTCCTCATGGGGCTAACCCATGCCAGTTGATGCTCTTCTCCGTATTGTAACATCAATTCACCAGCACCTTTAATTTCAATATTGGTTACTGGAATGCCGCCGGCTATTATTACTTCTTTTATTACATCCTGCAACAGGGGTTCAGCTAATGTGCTTGTGCTTATATACACCTTATCGTTCTTTTTAACGGCAAGGCAATAATTCACTAATAAACGGGCATACTTTTCTCTAACAAGGGTTGACATAAATGGTTTTGCTTTGAACTACGAATTGATTGAAAAGAATCGGTTCCACAAAATCGTTTGCCATGAAATTGTTTGCTACCGAAAAAAATGAATCGCGTAAATCGCGCATGTACCGCTGGGGCTGTAATATTTGGCCCTGTATATGGTGTGCGGGTGGTAAAGTAGAGTTTGTTTCCTCCGATTTTAAAGAATTGCACGTAGGGCTTAGCCTTAACTGGAGGACAAACAACAGGGTAAACACCATTTTCGGCGGCAGCATTTACAGTTCTATTGACCCCTACTTTATGCTTATGTTTATGCAGATACTGGGTAAAGAATATGTAGTGTGGGACAAGGGCGCTTCAGTAAAGTTTTTACGGCCCATTACCAATAAGGTTAAATGCCGGTTTTTGCTGGCCGACAGCACTATTGAGGATGTAAAACACCATATTGAACTGCGCGGCGAATATACCTTCGACCTGCCCTTACATTACGAAGGTGAGGATGGCAAAGTGTACGCAACGTTTACCAAAACCATGTACGTGGCTTCCAAGGAGTTTTATAAGAAAAAGCTGGCGGCCAAACAGGCCGCTTAAAGCTACGGCAACCTGTTAGGGAACCGCTTGCGATGGCTAAAAAAGTTATATTAGCCTTTGTAGTTCACTAATGAAAAACCGCCTCTTACAACTCTTTAATATACGTAGTAATGAAGCCTGGTTGGTTTCCAATCTTTTTTGGCTTCAGTTTTTTCAGGGGGTTGGTGTGGCAATTTTCAATACCGCGGCCTTTGCCCTTTTTCTTCAAAAGTTCGACGTAAAGGCCTTACCTACGGTTTATATCTTCTCCGCTGTTTTGCTATGGATAGCCGGTTATGCTTACAGCAAAGTGGAGCATGCTATTTCAATAAAAACCCTGGTACCCTTAGTAATAACCTTTTTGGCGGGTAGCGTGTTGTTGCTGCGCCTGCAGTTCGCATTTTCCTCTGCGCCCTTCTTTGTGTTTTTAATGTTTAGCTGGTACTTTGTTATTTATCTGTTAAGCAACCTGGAGTTTTGGGGTGTAGCAGCCTTACTGTTTGATATACGACAAAGCAAGCGTTTGTTTGGTATGATAGGCGCCGGCGATATACCCGCCAAGCTAATAGGTTATTCGGGTGTGTTGGTATTGGTAAAGTATGTAAGCAGCGAGAACCTCCTTATCTTATCCAGCATTTCCATTTTATGTGCCCTTGTTTTCTACTATCGGTTACGCAAGGCCGGTAAGTTAGATATACATTTAGAGCACCACCATGAACACAGCCACAATGTGGTAACGGCTACCAGCGATTTAAAGGAGATAGTAAAAGGCTTTTTTGGCAACCGCATGATTGCTATGGTTGCAGGTCTTTCCTTTATAGTAGTAACCATTGTTACCATTGTAAGTTTCTCCTTTTACGCTGAAATAAAGCACGAAGCCCATAGCGATGAACAGCTGGCGGCTTTTATTGCCTCCTTTTTTGCCGGGGGGCGTATACTGGCCATTTTTGTGCGCCTTATATTAACCGGTAGGCTAACCAACTTTTTGGGCATAAAGGGTTCTTTACTAATCAGCCCTCTATTGATTTTACCTTTTCTGCTGGGCATTATTTTCCTTCCTTTCTTTTCGCACAACCATTTACTAATTGTATACGCCTTTGGTTTGGTAGCAATCATTACTGAGGTAATGAAAACGAGCCTGCAGGACCCTGTGTTTTTAACTTTAATGCAGCCGCTTTCTTCGCCCATGCGCTTAAAGGGCCATACCATTGTAAAAGGGGTTATGGACCCCTTTGCCCTGTTCTTTACCGGCTTTATGTTATACAGCCTGCTAAAAATTTCCGGTTTTCAGGCGAATATTCTGGTGTTGCTTAGCTATATGCTTGTTGCCTTGGTGGTGGTGTGGGTGGTTATGATTTTTATGGTGGATAAGGAATACGTGCGCACTTTACTTAAGGCTCTCAACAGGCGCTATTCCGTTGGGCAGGAACTTAACCTTAACGATGAAAAAACACGGGCCGTTCTGGTAGAAAAAATAAAATCGGGAGAACGGGGTGAGGCCATTTATATATTGAACATTCTGAACAAAAACTTTAGTGAAGACTGTGACGAATTGGTGGTAAGTGCGCTGCAACATCCTGCAGAAGAAGTGCGCCTTGAAGCCTTAAAAATGGCTGAGCGAAAAAAGGTAGCCACTGCTTTACCGGAAATTGAAAACCTGATTGTGCAGAAAAATTACCCTGCTTTATTGCCTGAAGCCATTACGGCAAAGTGTATGTTGCTGCCCGATGAAATTGAAGATTTAGATGTGTTTTTAGAGGATGGTGATAAGCGCCTGGTTAAAGCAGCCATAATAGGGCTAATGCGCAGCGGTGGAATAAATGCGGTGGTAACGGCCGGTCAGAAGTTGTTGTTGCTAATCGATTCGGAAAACAGCGGCGACCGTGCAATGGCGGCGGAAATTATAGGAGAACTTGGCGTTCAAACCTTTTTTAAACCCTTGCTTAGTTTACTACGCGATGAAAATGAAGAGGTAGTTAAGGCGGCAATTCTGGCCTCAGGCAAAGTTAAGAATGCCAGGCTCGTTCCCCTGCTGGTAGATTTTTTTGTTGCCCGTAAGTATGAAAAGCTGGTAGTGGAAGCTTTAAGTGAATCGGGCGATGTGGCCTTAGAACAGATTAAGCATATACTTTTAAGCCAGTACTTAAGCCGTAAGCAGCAGAGTAAGCTCATTTTAATATGCGGAAGAATAGGGACAGATGCGGCTACTCAAATTCTTGATGAATTGATTTGGAAGATGCCGCATGCGCGAAGCGAAATTTTCCATGCACTGCACTTATGTGAATTCACCAGTCAACCGCACAACCGCGATCAGCACCTGCACTTAATGGGCCAATATGTGCAGGCCGGTATACGCGTTATGTTTATGACACAGGAAATGGAAAAACACAAAAAGGCTGCTGTTCTATGTGATGCCTTGCAGCTTGAACTGAACGAAATACGCGATTCATTACTCTTGCTTTTCTCCTTTACCTTTGATAAGGAGAAGATGCTAAAGGCGAAAACCGCATTTCAACAGGGTAGAAAGGATGGCATTGCCACAGCTTTGGAAGTAATTGAAATAAAAGTGCCGAAGGATATTTCGCTACGGTTCAATCACCTTTTTGAAACAGGTACAATTGAAGAGAAATGTAATTCGCTGCGCGCTTATTTTAAGGAGGAATTAAACTACACGCAAATTGTGGATGAAATAATACATGATAGAGGCTATCATTTTCATCGCTGGACCAAAGCTGCGGCCTTGCATTCCTTAATTTTTTACGAATCTGAAAATAAAATCAGTTGGCTTGAGTTTGCCGCTGAACAACACGATATACTAATACGCGAAACCGCCAGAAAAATTCTTGCTGAAACCGTTCAAACATGAGCCACGTACCCCAGGAGAGCCGATTATTGTTGATTGAAAAAGTATTGTTGCTTAAATCACTAAGCATTTTCAGTGAAACACCTGAAACTGTATTGGCTGAGGTGGGAGAAATATTGGAAGAAATAGACTTTGAAAAGGGTAAAAGTGTTTTTGCCGAAGGCGAGGTTGGTAATTGCATGTATATCATCTTTAAGGGCGAGATAAAGATTCATAAAGGTGAGCAGTTGCTGGCCGTACTTAAGGAGAACGATTTTTTTGGCGAGCTATCGCTTTTAGATACAGAAACCCGTTCGGCAAGCGCTACCGCGCAAACAGATGTGCTGCTGCTTAAAATTGACCAGGAACCCTTTTATGAATTGATGGAAAACCGCGTTGAAGTGGCACGGGGTATAATTCAAACCTTATGTAAAAGAGTGCGCCGCCTTAATACGCAGCTTCAGGAAAAAAACACTAAATAAAAATCAGCTTTCTTTTTCTACCAGGGCGGTAACTTCAGCCAGGTGCTGTTGTTTCAGTGCTTCGCGGTTGCGGCGGCAAAAATCGGTATGGTAGCTGTGGCTTTTCAAAAAATTCATTTGAATAATATTCCACTGCCGTTCGCTTTCAACGTTCAGGTACTTTTTAATTTCCTGGTATAGGGTATTGCCTATACGCCAAAACTCTTCAGTGCCCAAATACTCCAAATCGGCATCAGCTATAATATTCTCAAGCTTATTGTTAGGGCGCTGCGGAATTTTAGTGGCCATTATCATGCCGCAAACTTTCTCTATATCTTCCGTAGTAAACCCAAAGCGCGGCAACTCTTTACGCGCCATGTCGCAGCCAATTTCTTCGTGGTTCCTGTAAACTTTGGTAAATCCTGAATCGTGAAAAAGCACAGCTGTTTTCAGCAATATCATCTCATCTTCGGTTATGTTTTCGTCGCGGCCAATAATTTCAGCGCTACGCAACACATCCTTGGTATGGTGTAAGCCATGGTAGTATAAATCATCAGGCAGTTCGGCCTCTAACTTCCCAAGCACGTGCTTTTCTATTTCTTTATAGCGCTTCATCTGCCAAAATCAAAATAAATGGTCCTGTTTAAATCAGGCTATAGCTTTTTCCACGAAATACATGTCAATATCGCCTTTATTCTTCGCAGCATGCTTACCGCGGTATACACAGGCAAATTTATCTTTTACCAATTCATATGTGGCACCCGATATATTTATTTTTCCTGCTTCACTTTCCTGTTGCATACGTGCTGCCATGTTAACAGTATCGCCCCAAATATCATAGGCAAACTTTCTTATACCTATAACGCCGGCAATTAACTGTCCTGTATGCATACCCAGGCGGAATTCAAAGGTTTGTAGGCCTTTTTTCGTCCTTTCTACGCGCAGTTTTTCAATTTCCTGCATAAACTCTAGAGCGGCCTTTACCATGGCATCGGCTCCTACTTCGTTTTTAGAAGGTACCCCGCCGGCGCATACATACGCATCACCGATCGTTTTAATTTTCTCAATGCCATACTTTTCTATCACATTATCAAAGCGCTCAAAATAGGCATCAAGGGCCTCTATAAGCTCATCAGGCGAGAGGCGTTCACTTATCTTTGTAAACTCTTTAATATCAGCAAAAAGCACGGTGGCATTGCTAAAGTTGCGGGCCTGTGTTTTGCCCCTTGCTTTAAGCTCGTGCATTATCTCTTCAGGCAAAATATTTAGCAGTAGTTCGTCGCTTCGTTTCTTTTCCTCCTGAATTACACGGTTTTTTTCAGCCAGCTCACGCAGGGTTTTTTGGCGGGAGAAGAACAGAATAACGACTATAGTTAACATGCTAAGGGATATGGCCGCAATAAGGATGTATAGGTTGTTTTTAGCCTTTTGTGCGGAAAGTTCAGCATCCTTCTTTTGTGCCGCCAAATCTTGTAACTCTCTGTCCTTATTCAAAATTTTAATGCTGTCTTCCTGGCGTTGCTTCTCCTGCATTATGCGCTTGTTGGTTACCTCGGCTGTTTGCAGCATTGAGTCGGTATAAGCAAGCAGGCGTTTGGCGCTGTCAATTTTAATTTGTGTTGCAGCCAGTTCAATCATTTTGCTTTCAAGCTCAGCTTTTGCTTTTATAGCATCCTGTCGGGCCTTTGCTGCCTCCTGCTTTGAGGATTGTACCTCGAAGGTTTTCTGCTGGTTTTCTGCATTCAGCTTTTTAATTTCCTGCTGAGAGCTTTGGTTATTCCACTCCTGCTGCTGCTGAATCATTTTGTTTTCTTCCTGCATTTGCTTTTGCAGCTTCCGCATTTCTTCCAGTTGGTCCTTGTTGTTTTGCGCATAGCACAAGGCTGTAAGCAATGTGGCCAGTAAAGAGAGTATAAGGTGTTTTTTTAGCATCGCTTTAAGATGAGATTAAATAAGACCATCTACAAAATACATGTCTATTTGTCCTTTGTTTTTCGCTTCAATTTTGCCCCTGTATGTGCAGCGGAATTTATCCTTTATCAACTCATAGGTTGAGCCGCTTATATTTATTTTTCCTTCTTCTCCGTGCTGCTCCATTCGCGCGGCTACGTTAACCGTATCGCCCCAAATATCGTAGGCAAATTTACGCAAGCCCACAATACCGGCAACCAGTGGCCCAGTGTGAATGCCAATTCTTATTTCAAAGAATATCTGACCCCTGCCTTCTCTATCCCGCTGTGCATGTTCCATAAACTGCTGCATTTCAAGCGCAGCGCGCAAAACATTATTTGCATTGTCTATGTCCGGCACAGGCAGGCCACCTACGCATAGGTAAGCATCGCCAATAGTTTTAATTTTTTCAATCTTGTAGCGGGAAACTATTTCGTCAAACTTTTTAAAGTAGAAATCAATTTCCTCTACCAGTTTTTCCGGGCTCATTTTTTCAGCCGCACCCGTAAAGTTTTTAATGTCAGCAAAAAGCACAGTTGCCTTCTCGTAGTTTTTAGCTTTTGAATGTCCGCTGGCCTTTAATTCATTGGCAACTTCAACCGGTAATATGTTCAGTAATAACTCGTCTGACTTTTTCTTTTCAGCGGCTATAACACGGTTGTCCTTCCGTTTTTGAAAGAAGGCAAATATGGATAGGCCCGCTATTATAGCCAGTAATCCAAGGCCAATGAGCGAGGCTTTTTTTACCAGGTTTTGACGTTCAATTTCAAGGTTTAGTTCCGCTTCTTTGGCCTGCCGATTAGCAGTTTCAATAGCACGCTCTTTTTCAAAGTTGGCCTGCAATTCCAGCTGAGTCAGCTTCTTGGCCAGTTCTTCATTGTGGTTGGTTTCTGAAAGATTGTGGAACAGCACATGGTAGTTCAGTGCCTGGCCTTTATCGCCTTTGCCCAGGTAAGCATAATACAATACTTCAGCAGCGTTTTTCTGCAATTGGGTTTCGCCTTTGCGCTTTCCTTCGTCAAGGCTGGTTTCGGCCAATTCAATAGCAACGTCCCATTCCTTATCGCGTAACAAAATAGTGCTCATTAAAAGGCGGCTATAACTGTAGGATGACATTGAGCCTGTTTGTTGAAACAGGTCCATGGCCTGTTGCACATAGGTCATAGCTGTTTTCGAGTCATCCTTTTCATAATAAATGGCAGCTAACTGCTGAAAGCAATTAGCCTTGTTATTTATGTTGCCTACTGCATCTGAGCCTTCTACTGATTCATTAAACTTTGAAATGGCATCTTCAATCTGGCCTTTTTTGTAAGCCATATTGGCAAGGTCAAAGTTTACAGTTGGGTACCATTCCTTAAAGTTAACTTCCTGTGCAGTTGCTAATGATTGCTTGTAAGCTTCTATGGCTTTGTCGTCTTCGCCAAGCGATTCATAAATAGAACCTTTACCGTCAAGGGCGCGGGCAATGTTTTTCTTATCGCTTATGTGTTGTGCTATTTCAAGCGAATTCTGGTACAGGTCAAGCGCTTTGGCATACTCGCCATGGTTTAATTCTATAGTAGCCAACCAATATTTAGCAAAAGATAGATTGGAGGAATCCTTACTGCCTTCGGCCTTGCCAATGGCCTGGCTAACCAGGTTTTTAGCATTGTCGTAGTTGTCAATTTTGTAGTTGGCTACTCCCATTAAAGCAGTAGCTTTTATTTCACCTGTTTTATACGAAAGCTGAATAGCATCAGTTTGCGCTTTGGTGGCTAACGTTAAGGCTTCAGTAGGGTTTTGGTTAAGTTTTGATTCTGCCTGTTGAGTAAGGACGTCAACATCAGCTTGAGTTTGCGCAAATACAATAGCGGTAGCCATTACGACAAAAAATACCGCCAGGGAAAAACGCTTCATTCAAACAATTTGTGGCAATATATGTATTCCGTAGTATTTCCGCAATACACCCACAACTTATTGACGTTTAAAGAGAAAGGAAATGCGAAGGCGCTTGCCGTTGTGTTTTCCCTCAATATAGGCGCTTAAAGTATTAGGGTTTTTAAGCCTGTAAACTATGCGTTGGGGAAAATCGTGCGCAGGGTTTTCAGCAATAAAAGAGGTTTCAGTAAACGAAACGATTTTAAATTCAATTGGCTTGGCGGCATTTTGATTAAGCACAGTGGGGATGTAATAGTAGGTCCCATCTTTATTAACCAATTCCATTGTTTCTGTAAGGCTAAACTGCCCTTGTTCATTTGTACCGTAGCTGCTACCGCGGGCTACGCTATCCATAAATACCCATTGCTCCACATCGCCCGTATAGGTTTCTTTCCACTTGCCTTCCAGCCACTTAAATTTGGTAACGGAATTATATTCCGGCGCCAACAGCAACAGAATAAAGGCGCTCAGCAGTAGTTTCATTGAACAGGTTTAAATTGTTCAAACCCTTGTTTACAGCTAAAGCAAAAGCGAATAGCCCGGCACAGGGTCGAACCGAACGAAGAACGAAGGGTGGTATCTGTACTGCCGCAATGCGGGCAACGAACGCGGTCAAGCATTTCAAGGCTTAACTCCTCATCTTTTAAAAGAGGTGGAGGTGCAAGGCCGAACTTCTCTAGCTTTTCCCTGGCTTCGGTGCTCATACGGTCACTGCTCCAGCGGTTTTCGAAGTCTACTTTTACCTCAACGGTTTCTATTCCGGTTTTCTTAACCTCTTCTTCAATATTTTTTTTGATAACGTGCAAGGCCGGACATCCTACAAAGGTGGGCATCATTACAATTTCAACCTGGCCGCTATTCAGTTTTACAGAAGAAATCATGCCCATATCCACTACTGAAATAACAGGTATCTCAGGGTCTTTTACTTCCTGCAATGCTGTCCAGATATGTTGTTCAGTTATGTTGGTTATGGTTTCCATTATTACCATTCGGCAGCAAGGTCGGTACGCACCACCTCGCACATTTCATCCAACAGCGGTTTTAAATATTCTGAATGGTACCCCTTACGGCCACCCAGCGCTATTTTATCAGTATTGGTTGCCGGTAGTTTAAGGTTAACAGCTTCCAGTATAGGGGTAATTTTTGCTAACCAACGCTTTTGTAGCTCTTCTTCACCGGCGAACGTCCCATCCGCAATCAAATCGTTTTCAAACTCGCTTTTTTCAAAAACACCTAAAGCTAAATGCCAGCAATTGTTTAAGGCTGTTTGTAAACGGGCATGCGCTTCTTCGCTGCCGGCAGCCAGCTGTTTTACGAAAGTATCGGCATGTATTACGTGGTATTTTATTTCGCCTTTTATCTTTTTAGCCAATTGTGCCAACGGCGCAAAAGAAGATTCAGCAAGCATTTCATAGCGCAGCAATTCGGCGTGGTCAAACAAAAACTGGCGCATAATACTAAAGTCGTATTCACCAATGGGCTGTTCTACAAATTGGCAGCACTTCATTTCCTTTTCGGTGCGCATAAAACCAAGCTTATCAGGGTCGGCCTCACCTAAAACTTCGTTCAGTATTTTATAAAGCGCTAAAGCATGGCCTATTTTATCCTGTGCCATTGATGAAAAGGCAAGGTCTTCCTCAAGAATTGGACCTATACCCGTCCACTCAGAGTTACGATGGCCTATTATAAGGGCATCATCAGCCATTTTAAACAGTAGGTCTTTTGTTGCATTTATATTCATGGCACAGCGTTTAGTTGGTTGCTTTATTTTTTAGTTGATAGGCCTCAATGCGGTCGCGCACTTTATAGGCAGCAGGGTCGCGGAAAACTTTTTCAGGCGTGGTTTCAAACATATCATCATCCTCTGAAGCAAAAGTGAATACATCACTGGTTTTAACCACCCAAAGGTTAGCCGTTTTACCACGGCGCGCATATTGCTCTTTCGCAAAAACAAGGGCCATTTCAGGTGAAGGGGCATGCACTATGCCTACATGCACAGCCTGCTTGCCGCGCTTATCCTGGTGAAACACTTCGTAGGTAATTAAGTGGCTGTTTGTCTGCACATCGCCATCTGAAATTCTCTTAAGGTCTAAGCGGTTTACACGGGGGTCTAAGGAGCTCATAATCTTATGTTTTAAGCCAGGGGAACCTGGTATTTTTCTTTAGGGTTTAATAATGCCTGGCGCACCCAACGGCCCGCCTCTTCAGCATAACGGCGCACCTCAAGTCTTTCTTTATTACAAGGGCCGTCACCATTAATTACGCGTTTAAATTCTTCCCAATCAGGGTCGCTGAACTCCCAAATACCATCTGCGTTTTTGCGTAGGTTAGGATCAGGGAAGGTAAGGCCCAATTCAAGAATTTTAGGCACGTACTGGTCTAAAAACTGGTTACGCATATCATCATTTGAGGCCAGCTTCACTTTCCACTTCATCAGCTTTTCGCTGTGCTGCGATGCCTTATCGGGCGGGCCGAAGAAGTGTAGCAGAGGACGATACCAACGGTTGATAGCATCCTGTAAAATGGCGCGTTGTTTATCGGTACCTGTAGCCAGATAAACCACGTTATCATGGCCTTGCTTCAGGTGAAAACTCTCTTCGTAACAAATCCTTTCCAGTGCACGGCAGTAAGGGCCATAACTGCCCTTAGAATTAATAACCTGGTTTACAATAGCAGCGCCATCCACTAAAAAGCCAATTACAGCAATATCGGCCCATGTTTTGGCCGGGTAATTAAAAATGTTGCTGTACTTGCTTTTGCCATTCAACAGGTCATTCAGCATTTGCTCGCGGGTTTTGCCCAGCGTTTCGGCAGCAGAGTATAGTAACTGGCCGTGGCCTACTTCATCCTGCACTTTGGCAATAAGGGCAAGCTTGCGCCTGAAGTTTGGTGCACGGGTAATCCAGGTGCCTTCAGGAAGGGCCCCTACAATTTCGCTATGCGCATGTTGTTCAATCATGCGGATAAGCTGCTTGCGGTAATCTTGTGGCATCCAATCACCGGGTTCAATTTTTTCACCACGGCTTATGCGGTCTTCAAACTCAGCTAGTTTCTGCGGGTCTTCCACAGTGCTGTTCATTCGTTTGGCTTCTTCTTCTGAAACAAAAGTGTTACCGTACATGCTTTATGCTTTTAATCCTTTTAAAAGGAGGTTTGAAATTTCTTCCGCTATTTCCTCTTCGGTTAAGCGTTCATTACTGCTGTATAAATCGTAGGTGGCATTAAGGGCTGAAAAAATGGTGAACACCGCCAGTTTGGCATTTACTTTTTTAAAGTCGCCGCGCTTAATGCCTTTTTCTATTAAATCACGAAAACGCATTTCGTATTCGTATCTCAGCTTTTTAAATTTGGCAAGGTGGGGTTCTTCCAAAAATACCCACTCATTAAAAAACACTTCCGAGGCCTCAATGTTGTTGGCTATAACACCTATATGTGCGCGTATAGCCAGTTTTAATTTTTTGTTGCCTTTTTCCTCATCCACTACCGCGGTATCAAATGCCTTGAAAAACTGTTCGGCTATATCAAAGCAAATTTCGCGTAAAAGGTCGTCCTTGCTTTTGTAGTGGTTATAGATGCTTGGCGCCTCAATACCTACTTCGCGGGCCAATTCGCGCATACCTATAGCGGCATAGCCGCGTTCCTGAAACAGCTTTTCTGCCGTTTGGCGTATAGTTTGTTTGGTGCTGAGTGTGGCGGTTGCCATATAAACTTACGTTTGTTAGCAAAGGTAGGATAAGCCCATCATACAAACAAGTGTTAGTTTAACTGATTTTGCTCAATTAACTACATTTTACCGGCGTCAACATCTTTTAAGAAGGAGATAAGGCCGGGGAAGTAGTGTTCTTGGTCGTCCCAAAAAGAAAAGTGGCTGCCGTTGGGGCAATATAAATAGCGGCCATGTTTAACCAGCTTGCTCATCTCCTCCATTTCTTTGGGGCTCATTTCATCGTATTCGCCGCCTATAGTTAGCATGGGCACCGTTATATTCTTTAAATCATCCCAGCGGGTCCATCCTTTCATTTTACCGGTAACCACCATTTCGCTGGCACCCTGCATATAACCGTAAACATTCACGTTCAGGTGGTTCATTCCTCTGGCCAGCGGGTCGGGCCATTCAGGCAGGCGGCATATAAAGCGTTTATAGAACTCGCGCTGCACCAATATCATGTAGGCAGTATCCGAAGTATTGCCCGATTTTTCAAAACGGTCTATGGTATCATTCACCTCGGGGCTAAGCTGTTTGCGTAAATCGGCAATGCGCTGTTCATACTTTGGTATACTGGCCACCATATTTGATATAACAATACCTTTTAAGTGTTGCTGATACTTCAAGGCATATTCAATAGCCAGCATACCGCCCCAGGAGTGGCCCAGTATATAGAAACTATCCAACCCCAGCCCCTGCCTTACTTCTTCCACTTCTTCAATTCGCTGTGGTATTTGCCATAATAAAGTGTCAGTAGGCTGGTCGCTGTAAAAGGAACCTAATTGGTCGTATTCATAAAACTCAATACCCTCTTGAGGAAGAAAGCTTTCAAAACACTCAAAGTATTCGTGCGTACAACCGGGGCCACCGTGTAACAGTAAAACTTTAATCTTTCCGTTGCCAAAGCGTTTGGTCCATACCTTATACTTACCGTGCACGGTAATCATTTTAACTCCCCCGGTTTTAACCCCGCTCTCCTGTAAATCGTAATAGCTTGAGGCGTTACCGCTTGGTGTTTGCTTATTGCAGCTAACAATCAAAAGGGCAAGTAGGAAATAGATGGTAAGTTGTTTCATAAGGCCATTATTCTATTGGATATGAACGGTTTTAAGCATCTTTTTTGTGAAGTTCACGTAGGTCTCCTGCTCGTCAGAATAAACAAAAGTTCTTAACTCGTTCGGGTCTTCCGGCATGGTTGTTTCATAGGTGTAACGCACATATTGCACCATGGCCACATGGCAAACGCCCGGTGTTCCCTCTTCCGGTAAAATAAGCAGCGCAATAAAGTTGCTTTGCTGGCTTTGTATATCGTTAATAAGGTATAACTGACCCTGCCTGCCATCGTTTGTTGTAAAGTCCTCAGTAGAAACGATGGCCGCATTTAGCTTATCTGTCAATTCCTGGGCAGATATGGCTATACCCGCCTCTTTATAGTAGGCCGTTAAATGACTTTTAACGTTGTTTAGTACAGCCTGCTTTTTATCGGCAGGTGATTTTTTAACCGTGCTGAGGTTAATCAAAACAGATTGAACAACTTTTTTCTCAGGTATAGGCATTGTTTCTGCCAAAGGCTCTTCATCGGTTTTTTGAAGTTTGAAGTCGGTAAACGTTAACAACCCCTTTGTTTTCCATAGCGGATTTACTTCCATCCACATATTATCGCTTATAAGCTTATTGGCGTTGGTATCGGGGCCTGCATCAGGTTGTGCAATCAATGTTTCGGGTAGTTCCTGCAAAACCTCTTTTGCGCTCTTCTTGTCCTTTTTATCCTGTTGGGCGTACAACAAATGGGTAACCATAAGCGTTAACAGAACCATAATTAATTGCTTCTTCATAACTGGTGAAATTTTATAGGAACTATAACGGTAAAAATGGAAAATATTCGCAGATAAACAGAAGCATTTCACTCATTTTACAGCTAAGCGAAGCGTTACTTTTTTCCGCTTTTAGGAATATATTGCAGTATCTAAAAATTTAAAGAACCCCATGAAACAAGTTAAGATTCTATTCTTTTTCTCTTTTTTCCTTTCATCTGTTTTGCCGGCTTTTGCAAGTAAAGAAACCCTGAACAAGGGCTGGGAGGCGTTTAACAAAAACAAGCGCGATGAAGCTATTCAGCTTTTTGAACAGGCCGCAAAAGATGCCGACACCAAAGCGGATGGCAACCTGGCTCTCTCCCTGGTTTACTGGAGCCTGGACAAAAACGATAAGGCATTTAAATGCTTTACAGATTTTTTTAATTCTTCCGATAACCCATACCCATACCTTTATGCATTATGGAGCACCCCTGCGGGTTTTGACGGGTACGGACGCAAGAACGAAGCGGAATTGAAGTTTTTGAATAGCCTGGCCAACGATAACAAAGCCAACGGTACCATTAAAGCTATGGTGCATAGTATACTAGGAAACCACTATGAAGCCATTGGTAACTTTAAAAAAGCCAAAGAGGAATTTTCAGCAATAGGAGCAATAGACAATTGGGCCATACTGGGAACCTTTGACAACACTTCAGGCAGCGGTTTTAATAAGGACTTTGGTGCACTGGCCAATCCTAATGCCGATGCAGTTTTTAAAAATAAGGTAAACGCCGATGTAAAATGGGCAACACCATTATATGCCCGTAACGATCATTGGTTCGATTTTGACAACTACTTTGTAATTGATTACTCAATTATGTATGCGCAAACTTTTTTGGAAAGCGATGCCGACCAGGAAGTATTTATGCGTTCAGGCAATTCCGGCTCATTAAAAATTTGGGTGAATGATAAGTTGGTTACCAACGTATCGGAAGAGCGCAATTGCGACCTTGATATTTATATCAATAACATAAAGCTTAACAAAGGCTATAACCGCATATTGGTACAAATTGGCGAAAGCGAAACTGACCGCGCTAATTTTATGATTCGTATTACAGATAAGGATGGAAACCCGGTGAAGGGCCTGCGCAGCACATCAGCCGTTCAAAGCTATTCTAAGGCCGCCGATTACACGGTTAACTCGTACGCATTGTTTGCTGAAGAGTTTTTTGAAAATAAAGCGAAGAGCGAACCAAGCCTGCTTAACCAATTGCTATTGGCTGAAACATACATGCGTAACGATAAGGTTTATGAAGCACGTAAGGCGTTAAAGAAAGCCGGAGAATTGGCACCGGAAAGTTCCTTCCTTGGTGTACGCATGATTGAAGCTTATGCACGCGATAAGAACGTAACCGACCTTACTAAGCAATACGAAAAAATAAAATCAAGCGACCCCGATTATAGCTATGCCATTAAAGGGTTAATGGACGAGGCCGATGAAAAAGAAGATTACGATGAGGAGGAAACGCTATTGGAAAAGTATAAGAAGTTGTACGGAGAAGATGAGTATAGCGACCTACGCACCCTGGCTTTGTTAGCCAAAAGAAATAAGTATGAGCAGGTAGTAAGCATGTCGCAAAGCCTGTATGAAAAATATCCGGACAACTACGACTTGATGGCTATTATGTACAGCATTGAGCGTAACACCAGCAAAAACTTATCGAAGGCCAACCAAATATTAAAGAACTACTTTAAAGGGCATTACAGCGATAAGGTGCTTACTGCCATGGCCAGCAACTATTTTGATTTGGGCAATAAGGACGAAGGCCTGAAATTGTACTACCAGCGCGTTGAGAATTATCCGTATGCTATTTCATACTATACTGATTTAAGCGATTTGTTTTTTGGTTCACAGGATTATAACAGCGCCTTGCAGTGGGCAAATAAGGCATTAGACCTATCTCCCTATTTGGGAGGTTCGTGGAATCGTCTTGGTAAAATTTACCAGGCCATGAATAACGAATCGGAAGCGAAAGAGGCTTACCGTAAAGCTATTTATTACACGCCTACCAATTACGAAGCACGTAAACAGTTAAGAAAGTTGGAAGGCAAGAAAGACCTGTTTGAAAACTTTGAAAAAATTGATGCGTATGACCTTTATAAAAAGGCCCCTAAGGCTGAAGATTTCCCTGATGATAACAGTATAATACTGCTGAATGAAACACAGCGTGTTGTTTACCCTGAGGGCGCAACAGAGGAGAAAAGCGAAATACTGGTTAAGGTATTTAACCAGGCGGGTATTGATGTTTGGAAAGAATACTACATAGGCTTTAACGGTTACCGCCAGCGCCTGATAATTGATAAAGCTGAAGTGCTGAAAAAGGACGGCAACAAAGTGCAGGCTGAAAAAGATGATGCAGATATTGTGTTTACCAATTTAGAAGCAGGCGATGCTATTCACCTTTCATACCGCATTGAAAACTATAACCGTGGCAAGTTGGCGCAACACTTTTGGGAGCAGTTCAATTTTAACTTCAGTTACCCTGTGCAAATTTCGCGTTACAGCATTATAATGCCGGGCAATAAGGAGTTTAAGCACCAGGTTTTAAATGCCAGCCTGCAACCCAAAACTACTGATGTAGAAGACATGAAGATGTATGTGTGGGAGATGAAGGACCAGCCTGCTATTAAGCCTGAACCGCAAATGCCGCCTTTAAGCGATGTGGGTGCTGTACTGGATATAAGCACCCTGCCGGATTGGAAATACGTGAGCAACTGGTATTCTGATTTGTCTTCTACTTTGGCAAAAACTGACTTTGTAATTAAGGAAACAGTAGCCGAATTGTTTAAGGACAAAAAAGGCTTAACTGAATTGCAAAAAGCCAAAATGATTTACGAATACATTGAGCAGAATGTATCGTACAGCAATGTGCCGTTTATGCATGGCCCTATCATTCCTCAAAAGGCATCGCGCACTTTAACTACTAAGCTGGGCGATTGCAAGGATGTTTCTACCCTGTTCGTAGCTATGTGTAAGGAAGCCGGCCTTAAAGCCAACCTGATATTGGTGGATACACGCAACAACGGCGATAAGCATTTAAACCTGCCAAGTATTGACTTTAACCACTGCATTGCCCAATTGCAAACAGGCGGTAAGAGTTATATTATAGAGTTAACTGACCAGAAATTGTCGTTTGCTGCTTTACCTAAAGAGGACATGAACACGAATGCTTTGTTCATTCCACGCGAAACGGATAGCGCCGCAACGCAATTAATGAAACTGAACAGCCCTAACAGGCCACGGAATCAGATTGTGCGTGAAACCGATTTGAAGTTTGAAAACAACGACATCATCTTTACGCGCAGGACAGTAAAGACCGGCGTATTGGCTTCAGGTGTTCGTAATGATTTTGCTGATGAAGGAAAGGATAAACAGGAGAAAGAAATGACACAGGCTGTTGCCGGTGATTTTACCAACCCTGCCAAATTGTTGAGCCTGAATTTTAAAGACCTGAAATCTCTTTCTGATAGCGTAGAATATAGCTACTCATTCCAGGTTAAGAATGAATTGAACGAAGTTATAGGCATCAAAATTTTCCGCATTCCATGGAGCGAAGGTGTTCGTACCTCTGACTTTCTTTCTTTGGAAACGCGTAAATATCCTTTTCTGATGTGGAGGATGCAGAGTGCAGAATCGTTTAAGGAGACGATAAATATTGATTTGCCTGCCGGCAAAGTATTGGCGGAGCAACCTAAGTCAGTAAACATCAGCAGCGACTTTGCAGATTATACGCTTACTTATAACACCACTACTGCAGGTAAGGTAAAAGCAACCCGCGAAATAAAATTCAAACGCGATATAGTTAACCCTGAAGAGTATCCGAAATTCAGAGAGTTTTATAACCAGGTAGCAGCTGCCGATAGCAAGCAAATTGGTTTTAAATAAACTAGAGCACTTCATAAAAAGGCCCTATGAATTTCATAGGGCCTTTTTATTTATCCTAAGTTGTGTTTATGCAGTTTACGTTTTTCATCCCATTCGCGCATCTGCTGGTAGTCCAGGTAGTACTGTACTTTAATACTAACTGAATTGCTTTGCGGTGTGTTAAACGTGCGCTCTACATTTCTGTAGTAGTTATCGCCACTATCTTGGTCGCCTTTGGCAATACTTTGTTTCCAGGTCAATATCATGTTGCTGCCCGGTGCAAACTGCCAGTTGTAAACAAAGTCAATATTCCAGGTATTAAAGTTGCGGTCGGTATTATAGGGGTAATCAATAAAGTGCATATAGCCGCCTTCGTCAAGCGTGGCATGCTCAATATAAACCGCCTTGCTCCAATAGTGGCGCGCACGCAGGCTCATGTACATTAGCGGCGTTATAGAATACTGGAAATTGAAAGTATTGCTTACTGTAAATAATTGCCGGCCGCCTATTATAGGTTGGCCATTATCATCAAAGTCGGAAAAGCCATAGTTTTTAAAATCCCTGCTCCAGTTAAAGCTGTGCGAAATCTTTATGCGGTCTTTTATGCGTACAGTAGGTGTAATGGTTGCTTCAAAATATGGGTCGTTTTTCACGGGCGATTCTCCAAAGCCAACGCTCACTTCAGCTGAAAAAACTTTACGTGTATCACTACCGGCATACATATTCATATAGCCAAAGGGGTAGCGGTAGAATTTCACGCCCTCTACGCGCGGTTCGTAATAATCATAATAACGTATAGGCTTGGTGGTTGCGAAAGAGCCCATGTACCAAAAGTTACTGAACTGCATATCTACACTCAGGTTAATGGTAAAATCCTGGTAAGCAAAAGGCTTAAACAAAGAAGTTTGTACAACGCCAATGGAACTGTTCCAGTTGTTGATTTTCTTTTTCGGTTTAAAATCAAAATACTTTAAGCCTATAAAATTGGCTACTTCATTACCGTGAAACAGAATACCTAAATCATTTTGGTCGTACTTATCGGTAATTACCCATTGCTCAAAATCAAAACGGAAGTTGCCGCTTATTTTACTGGCCTGGTAATCTACAAAGGCACCAAACTGCGGCTTATCAGAAATGTTCTTGTCGTATATCTGCGAAAAGGAGCCTACGCCGCTCCACGAAAAGGTGTTAGTAGGGTCTTTAATTACAAAGTTGATGCTTGATACATTTGCCTTGCGCCAATCTCCTTTGCGTATAACGCTGGTATTAATAAAGCCCACCCGCGAGTTATTTTTTAAGGATTGGTCCAACACAAAAATGTTGTAGTTGGCTAAAGGTTCGGTTAATATTTTGCGCTTTTTACCTGTAACATCATTTTTCACTACGGCATACATTGGCGCTGATACAGCATTTATCATTCCTATACCTAAATCACCTTTTGTGCGGCCGGAAAATTTTGTGGCATTGTACAATTGCGTAACGGAAGGATTAGAAATCACTTCTTCATTCTCATCAATTAAGTAAGGCACATCATAATACAAGGAAGGGGTTTGGCCTATGCGTCGGGAATAGAAGAGTTGGCCCGGCCCTAAACCAACTTTACGATTAAACAGTTCTGTGCCCTCAGTAAAAAAAGGCCGCCGCTCCAGAAACTGCACTTCAAAGGGGGAAAGATTCAGCACCAAATTATCGCTCTGTACCTGTCCAAAGTCAGGTATAAGTGTTGTGTTTAACGTAAAGCTCTCGTTAATGCCCCAGTTAATATCCATACCGCCGTTTAATATTTTGCCGTTGGCCATAACTTTGGGGTCAAGCGAAACAGGCTGCCGTTGGTAACCAACGGTTAGGTAAGGAATAAAGGAAAGGCGCAACGGGGGATGCAGCTTTTGCAGATTGGTTATTTCGCCCCATTGGTTTACCGTACCGTCAATTTGCGGATTAACCGGGCTCCAGGAGGAAAGCTCATTATAGCGTTGAATAACCCGGGCGAACTGCAAGCCCCAGGTTTGCACATCCTGCTTGGGAAAGCGAAGGGCCGAGTAAGGAATTTTTAACTCAGCAATCCATCCATCATTTACAATGCTAACGCGCGAAAACCAAACTGCATCCCAACTTAAATCGTAGCTGCCGGGTGAAAGACGCCCATCTGTTTGTACACCACAAGCTGAAATCTGAAAGCGGTAACCGTTAAGGTTGTCATTATAGGTATCGAAGCCCACAGCAAAATTATCAGCGCTTGCCTGCCCATCGCGTTCGCACATTTGGTGCATTATTTTTTCAGGCGTGGCATCAAACATATGTGCACCTACATATACGGCATTATCATCGTACACTATTCTAACTTCTGTGCGAAGTGCTGAGGCTTTGCCAAACTCAGGCTGGTTGGTAATAAAGTCTGAAGCTATAGGTGCCAGTCGCCAACATTCATCTGAAAGGTCGCCATCAATTTTTGGAGGAGCGGTTATTTTTACGGCTTCTAAACTTCGCATAGCAGTTAACGAAGGTTCAATAGGCCCGGGAGCCTGAACAAAGGACGCTGCTGCGGTTAAGGGGCCTAATAGTAAAAGACTAAACATAGGCTGTCTTTTTAAAACTGTTTTCTGCCTCTTGTATAGCATCGGCAAAAAGTTCAGCTGCCTGTTTCCATTTTTGTTTTAGCTCATCAGCATCGGCAACAAAGTATAAGGGCTGAATTTTTTCGACCCATTTTTTCGGCAGTTCATAATGGATATAACGCGAATGAAAATTCCAATGGTAAGGACAGTGTACGATGCGCAAGGCTTCTATGATTGGTTGAACTGTAAAGCCCAGGTAAAAGTTGAAAGCCTCAATGGCATTCCCTCGTTTTAACTCCTTTTCTACCAAAATCTGAAAAATTTCAAATCTCGTTTTCAGCATAGGCAAACGTTCTTCCAGCTTCTTGAAAAGTTCTGTGGTGTTTGCGTGTATGCCTTGTGTAATACCTGCACGGTCAAAATGTACAATAGCATTGCCGTGTATTTCCTGTTCCAAAAATTTGCTCTTGGCGCTTGTTTTTATCACAGCAAAATCAAGCAACAAAAACGGACTCGTGTCTTTTAGTCGGAAAAACGTTTGCGTCACCCCGGGCCAAACAGAAGGCTGAATCGGAAATTTTAAATCAATACCAAAGGTTTGCTCCAGAAAGTTTTCCGTACGCCACATAATGTCATCAACCAAATCATCGGCTACGTCAACCTGTAGGTCAATGTCGCTCCAATTGTCAATGCGGCCCCAGGCAGCTGAACCTCCCTCCCAAACAGCATTTATTTGGGGTATGCTTTGGAGAAAAGCAATTAGAGGCGATATGATTTTATCGCGTGTATGCATATTTAAAATATTAAGCGGTCGTTGTAACTTTGATATAAGTTGCGTGGGCGGATATCCCGGAAAGAACAGTTTGCGATAACCTATTTCCTGACTTGCGTATGAAGAATCATCAGGTTTCTTAACCAAGTTCCGCCCCGCAACAATCTTTTATATTAAGGCTGTTGCCTTAGCTTATAATTTTCATTAGCCCATCCAGTAAGCCATTAATCCAAAAGCCACCCGGTATAAAATGCTTAATGGGTATGGTGCTGTATTCTCCGCTGCTAACCATAACAAATTTTAAGGTCCACCACATTAGTAAACCTGCACCGGTGGTAATTAAAATTGCCGCCAGCACTCCGTTTAAATCCAAACGCATTTTAATAGTGCTGCGCTCGTAGGTGGCGTTCGGTAAGTCATCGGCAACTTTAAAGCCTACTTCCTCGTACAGGTGCAGCGCCTTTTCTAATTTACGGCTGGTGTCTAGTTCAATAAAAGAGGCCTTTTGCTCTTTGGCAAAATCAATGGCCTTTTGCATAAGTAACCTGCCCACCCCTTTCGATTGGTAGGGTTCTGCAACGGCCATTTTCATTAACTCATAGCCCTCGCCTTCCTTACGAACGGCTACAGTACCAATAACTTCATCCTTATACTCCGCAAAAAATATTTCGCCGCCATGGTTCAATATTTCTTTTGAAGGATTGTTGAGTACGCGCTCATCAACCGGTTCAACAGTGAAATACTTCTTCAACCACTCTTCATTAAGTGTTTTAAAGTATTGTTTCAACCGGGGCTGGTAGTTTACTATGCGCACCTCTTTTCTGAAAACCTCATTCATTCTTTCGTTAACGCGGCGGTACATGCTCTTTTCTTCCAGCATTTTTTCCATGCGTTCAACAGTTCCCAGCATATCGGTACCGGTTTCGCGCAAAAAATCGCGGTTGGCCAGTTCTATCTCGTGTAATACCGGTTCAATTTTCTCGAATGTTCTGCGCCCTTTTTCGGTAAGGGTTATTATTTTTTTACGGGCGTCATTCTTGTCCCTTATCTGGGTTAACAATTTGCGCTCCTGCATCTGTTCGGCAAACTGTATTATGGCAGGGTGTGTAAGGCGTAACAATGCCGAAAGCTCCACCACGCTCATAGTTTGGTTGTGGTATAAGGCATAAAGCATGGTGAACCACTTGGGTTCAAATTCCACTTCCATTTCCTTATAAACACGCCCTACATCGGCCTGTAAATTTTCTGCCAAACGCTTCAGGCGGGTGGCAAAAGCCAGCTCACCAAGGTGCTTCACTAAGTCTGTTCCCGTTTTGCTCATAATGTGAATATATAAGCAATTATGTAAGTGGTTACGTTTTTTCAAACTTTTTTTTGTTAAGCCCCATTTTGGCGGGAAAACCTATATTGCATTTTTATGGCACCTGAAAGAATACCGCGCTCAAAAATTATAGCCTACGGCTTCGGTATTTTCGGTTGGAGCCTTTCATTAAATGTTATCAGCACCCTGCTGAGTTACATTTATTTACCACCTATTGACGGCAATACGCAACTAAGAAACCTGGTGCCGCAAACCACGGTATTGGGGGTGTTTAATATTATAGCTTTAGTAATGGCCGGGGGCCGTTTGCTGGATGCCGTTATTGACCCGCTTATTGCCAACTGGAGCGACCGCTTGAAGCACGGCCTGGGCAGGCGTATTCCGTTTATGCGGATAAGCCCGGTGTTCATCGCCATCTTTTGTTCACTGATGTTTCTGCCGCCATTGCTGCACCAAAGCATTGAGAATATAAAGTGGCTGGCTATGGTACAGGTAGGCTACTACTTTTTCTTTGGCCTGTATGTAATACCCTATAACGCCCTGCTGGCGGAGTTAGGACACTACCCCAATGGTAAAATGGAATTATCTACTGCGCAAAGCGCCGGCTTTATGTTGGGTATGGTTTTCTCAAGTTCAGTACCCGCTTTTGTTGGCGCTATTGAGTTTCTGCACTGGCCTGAATTAAAGCTTTACCAGTTCTCTATAATCATCTACAATATTGTAGGCGCCATATGCATGTTAGTACCGGCGTTTGCCATAAGCGAAAAGAAGTACTGTAAACCGGCCACAGCGTCGGAACCGGTGTTACAGTCGTTAAAAACTGCTTTAGCGGTAAAAAACTTCAGGGTGTTTGCTTTCGCCGATGCCAGCTTTTTTATGGGCGCGGCCCTTATAAGCGCCGGCCTTATGTACTACGTTACCGCGCTTTTGCGCTTACCTAAAGAAAGCGGGGCTGTATTTATGGCGCTAAGCGTAATTGTTACCCTGTTTATGTACCCGGTGGTAAACAAGCTGGAGAAGAAGTACAGCAAAAAGAAAATGATTATTTGGGCCTTTATAGCCCTCTCTTCTGTATTCTTCGGTATTTACAACGCAGGGCGCTGGCCAATACATGCGGTAATACAGTGTGCTTTGCTAATGATACTATTCGGTGTGTTTGACTCATTCCTTGGTATTTTGCCCAATACCGTGGTGGCAGATATTTCGGATGCCGAAACCCGCCGTACCGGTGAAAATAAAGAAGGGATGTTTTTCGGTATGCGCGCCTTTTTCCAAAAATTAGGGCAAACGCTTGGCGTAATGCTGTTTATGATGCTTACGCTTTACGGTAAAGATGTAAATGATGATTTCGGTTTGCGCTTAAGCGGGGCCGCGGGTGGTGTACTTTGCCTTGTAGCCGCTGCTGTTTATACCCAGTATAAAGAATAAGTAAAGGCTGTATTTTTTGAAATAATAAGCTTTCTGCTTCGTCTGTTTTCTTTTAAAATTATTTTCGCCACATGGATTTCAGCTTTTCGGTATTTACCTCTCTTAGCGCCTGGATAAGTTTGCTTACCCTTTCCTTTTTGGAAATTGTATTGGGGGTAGACAATATCATTTTTATATCCCTTACCGCTGCTAAACTGCCAAAAGAGCAACAGGGCCGCGCCCGTATGTTAGGGCTCTCATTGGCATTGGTAACCCGTTTAATGCTGTTATCGGTTATCGGTTTTGTTATTGGTTTAAAAGCAACCTTGTTTAATCTGCCCTTGCGTACGGTATTTGAAGCCTTGCAGGTGGAGAACATTGACGAAGCCCTCGCTATCTCCGGCCGCGATTTGATTTTGATTGTGGGCGGTTTTTTCCTTTTGGCTAAATCTACTACTGAAATACACGGTAAAGTGGGCGGAAAGCATGAAGAAGGTACAGCTAAAGCCGGCAAGGGCGCTTTCTGGTCTATCATTATGCAGATTGTGTTTATTGATATAGTGTTCTCCTTCGACTCAATACTTACCGCTGTAGGCTTAACGCCCCACGTAATTGTTATGATGGCGGCTGTAGTAGTGTCTATTATTGTTATGATGCTTTTTTCGGGGGCTATTGCCAACTTCATTAATAAGTATCCAACCTTACAAATATTGGCCTTGTCGTTCCTTATTATGATTGGCTTATCACTGGTGTTGGAAGGCTTTGAAGTGCACGTAAACAAAGCCTTTGTTTATATATCGGTGTTGTTCTCACTGTTTGTTGAGTTCCTTAACATTCGTTTCCGCAAGAATGTAAATGCATAACTTACCTTAGCGCACATGACGGGCGATGAGATAAGAGAGCTTTGCATTAACTCCTCAAAAGTTTACTACGAATACCTGGCAAAAACCGGCAAAGGTTTGCATGAGGTAGAGGTGTGGCAGTTGGAGGTGCTGGACCGCGTGCAGCGTATCGTAAGCCTTCGCTTATCAAAAAAAATATTTGATGCTGAAACTATCTTCTTTCAGTTTGATGGGGATGAGCAGAAATATAATACCGAGCAGATTAAAGTATTGGAATATGATGTTGACCGCAATATTTTATACGTAGAGCCTAACGGAGAATTGTTCCCGCGCTTTATGCGCCTTCGTGCAGCAGAAGTTAAGGTGATATCAGACATGAAGTTTTTGGTGGATAGAGTACGCAATTGGTACGAACAACGCGGGAAAGATTTAATGCTGCCCACCAAAGCCTCTACTCTGGACAAGAAAATAGTTAGCACCGAACTTTTTGGTAAAGCCAAACCCAGCCAAGACCAGCTTAATGCCATTCGCACAGTGCTAACCAAACCATTTAGCTACATATGGGGTGCTCCCGGCACAGGTAAAACCCAGTTGGTGTTGGCTAATGTTATCAATCAGTATGTAAGCCAGGGTAAACGCTGCGCCATACTTGCGCCAACCAACACTGCGCTTGAGCAGGTTATGAAAGGTGTGCTGCGGGTTAGTGATGAGGCAGGCATACCCCGCGAGAAATTTTTGCGCTTAGGCCATACCTCGAAATGGTTTGCTGAACGCTACCCTGAGGTATGCGAAACGCTGGGCATTGCCACGCAGCGCATGCAAATTGAGAAGCAGATAAAGGTTGTGCGCAGTGTGCTCAAAAAAGAAAAATCGGCCGAGGACCATACAATAGAGTTGTTGGAAGAGGCCGTTACCAAACTATCGCAGTTAAGAGATTTGTTGGATACGTCCTCAACCCAACTGAAGAGCCAGAAGCTGATGAAACAGCTAATGAAGGAGGCAAAGGCGGGTATAGCAGCACATCCGTTAACCAAAATGCTGAATGAGTCCTTAGACTTTGATACGTTGGAGCCAAGCATTAAATACCTGCGCGATTTTGTTGAGAAACAAAAGCAGGCCGAAGCAGTATTGCAGGCCCGCGCGCGTGAATACGAAAGTATGCAGGAAGGCGACTTGAAAACCGCTTTGGAGCAACTGGAACAGAGCCGCGATAAAATGAAAGGCAGTAATGACCGTGCGAAAAGGGCATTAGTTGTTGCCGCTACCCTTGATTGTTATATAAACCGATTTATTGAAGACGAATTATTAGTTGACCATTTCTTTTTAGATGAGGCCGGATATGCCAATGCCATTAAGGCCATGGTGTTGTTGAAGGGCGATGTGCCGGTGACTTTCCTTGGCGACCATTTGCAATTGCCACCAGTTTGCGAAATGAACGATATGGAAATGATGCAGAATGAATTGCAGCGTGATGCTTTTGTTTGGAGCAAAAGCGCCATTCATTTACCGCGTTTATTTGAGCAGGGCAAAGATGAAGCTGCAGAAAACTACTTTGCTAATGAAGAACAATTGAGTAAAAGTATTGCCCGGGCTGATTTGCGCTACACCCATCGCTTTGGCGATAACCTGGCCAATGTGCTTAATGAATTTGTATATAGAAATGGTTTTGCATCAGACAGCGGTAAGGGCGAAACAGAAATTTATTTTGTGCATGTGGATACGCCAAACCCACAAATGAAAGATGAACGAAACAAGCCGGCACGCGAAAGTAATTGGGAGGCAGAGGCTATAAGGCAGTTTATACAAACCAATGGCTTAGCTGACTACGCTATACTAACACCTTACATAAACCAGGTAAAGCTTTTAGGTAAACTTTTACCGCGCGATAGGAATGAAGGGCGAATACTAACCGTGCATGGCGCCCAGGGCAAGGAGTGGGAAAACGTTTTACTAAGTGTGGTAGATACCGACCGTAAATGGTTTACTGATTCTGTGGCAACCAAATCCCGCGGGCTGCATTTATTAAATACAGCGGTAAGCCGTGCGCAAAAGCGGCTCATTATTTTCTGCAATAGCAATTATTGGAAAAAGCAAAACGGTCAGTTAATTAAAGGGTTACTTGATGTTGCCCAGCCATGGCCGCTGCTTAATTAAGGGCAAAAAAAAGACCGCTAAGCGGCCTTTTTCACGTTTGGCTATAAAATTCCGTCATCCTACTGTGCTGCGAGCAACACAGCAGGATATGCTCTTACTATACCGTCTTTAGTAACTGTTTTAATACGGTAGAAAACATCTTTTGTAGCGGGGAAAGGAAACCTGTCCACCTTATTTATTTTGCCGTCAATAGTTTTTTCATCAGCACACGTAATGTATTTACACTGGCCGAAATAATTCGGATTATCGGCGCTTCGCTCAACAATAATATGGTCATATTGTGTAATGTCTTTTACAGTTAAATTTAATAGCACTTCCGTTTTGCTGCGTTCCACGCTTAAGCCAACTTCTTCGTCAGCTGATGTGTTAGTGCTTGCGGGCCCATTGGGGTTACCGGCAAAAACCGACAATGAAAAACTAATAAGGCCAAACAGGGTTACAAGTGTGCGCATTTTACATTGATTCTACATTTAAGCAATACGGCAAATAATGAAGAAGGTTACATGGTTTTTGCACCCATAACAAATTGTCACAGCAGTGTAATAACAGTAAGCGCTTGGTTTTCATGACAATTACATGACATTTTTATCAAGTGTGGGGTTTACTTTTATTCCTGCAAACGCTTATTCAAACTTATACATAGTGAGAACCTGCGGAAACACAAGGGTCCCGCCTTGAGAGCTTTGTTTTCAGGGTTGGGGCCTTTTTAAGTCTGATTGATTTCTTAATTATAAATGAGCGATTATGAAAAAACTTAACATTTTAACCATTCTACTGGCTGTTTTGGTGCCGGGCTTAAAAGCACAGCAAACTGAATATTTAGATGCCAACCTTGTAAAAGCCGGAATTGGCATTGGAGGGAATTTATTTTCTACAATGGTAGACACCAACTTTACCAATTCTACCTGGGGCAACTTTCAAGTGCCGGTAGGTTGGGGTGCATCATCTATTTTTACCACAGGCCTATGGCTTAGCGGCAACGATGGAAGCAATAACCTGCACGTAGCTGCACAACGGTATAACGAAGGTGACCCCGGCTTTGCTGATGGCCCTATTGCTAGCAGTTATAACACACCCTATAACCAGTTTTTCCATAGGGTATTTAAAGTTACAAAACAACAAATTGATGCGCACAGGGCGAACACCTTTCCTATAGCTATAACCCAGGTTAATACCGCCTTAAAAATGTGGCCGGGCAAAGGCAATGTGTACGTGCAAACACAATATGGCGTTACTATAAACAACAGGTTGGCTCCGTTTATTGATGCTAATAATGATGGCGTATATAATCCTGAACTGGGTGACTACCCGGACATTTGCGGCGACCAGGGAATATTTTTTGTGTTTAACCGCCAGCGATTAGCCCAGGATAATTTTGACATTGAAGTCAGGGGTTTGGCTGAATCTTTCGGCGGCAGCGGCTTGCAAAATGACGCTATAACCAATACTGTTTTCGTAAGCTACGAGATAGAAAACAAATCAGCTCAAAGCTATAATGATTTCTACCTGTCCCTTTTTGAAGATATTGATTTGGGTTGCTATATGAATGATAGAGTAGGTTGTGATACCAACCTTAACCTTATGTTTGGTTATAACGGCACTTCGCCCGATATAGATTGTAACGGTTCTAAAGGCTACGGCGTTTACAAGGTTGCGCACGGCGTTAAATTTTTGAACAACGACCTTGCCACCTTTGGCTATTTTACCAATGGCGCACCGGCTTCAATGAGTGACCCTACTACAGCGCAGCAATACCGTAATTATGCTACCGGTTTATGGAATGACGGAACACATTTTACTGAAGGGGGCACCGGCCATGGAGGCGTAACAGCTACCAATTATATTTTCCCCGGTAATCCTGCTAATAACCAGGATTGGAGCGAAATGCAGCCTGCCGTATCAGCAGTATTACCTGCCGGCGACAGAAGATTTTTTGGCAGCGCTGCCTGCGGCAACTTTAGTGCAGGTGAAATAAAACATTTTGACCTTGCCTTTACTTCTTCTTATGATTCATTATCAACCATGCTTGGAATTATTGATACACTAAAGCGCGATGAGGTGATAGTGCAGAATTTTTACAGCAACACCATTTTAGCCTGCAGAGCAAATGCAGGAGTAGGAATAGCAGAAACTAAAAGTTTTGAATTCGGCCTGCATCCTAACCCTTCAAATGACCAGGTAATGGTAACAAGCCCCGAACTTATTGATGAATTGCAAATAAGCGATTTACAGGGGCGGGTAGTATTGTTACAGAAAAACAGCGGCAATAAGGCACTAATAAATGTGGCTCAGTTGGCAGCAGGTGTTTATGTAGTTAAACTTAAAGGAGGGGATAAACTGGCAAGCCAAAAGCTGGTAGTTAAATAGCAGAAACAAAAAAAGCGGGCCCGAAAAGAGCCCGCTTTTTAAAAACTCAATTATTCTTAACTCTTATTTCCAAAACGTTTTCTGTCGTTTTCGTTCAGGTAAATTTTACGCAAACGAATTGACTTTGGCGTTACTTCTACGTATTCATCTTCCTGTATGTATTCCATGGCTTCTTCCAAGCTCATTAATACAGGCGGAGGAAGGGTGGTTTTATCATCGCTACCGGCAGCGCGGAAGTTGGTAAGCTGCTTGGCAGCAACCAGGTTAAGCACAAGGTCATTGTCCTTGCTGTTTTCACCAATAATCTGCCCTTCGTAAATATCTACACCGGGTTCAATAAAGAATTTACCACGGTCCTTCAGTTTATCCATACTGTAGGCAGTAGCACGGCCGGCTTCCTTGGCTATAAGTGTTCCGTTCAAACGGCCCGGAATATCACCTCTCCACGGCTTGTATTCTTTAAAACGGTGAGCCATAATAGCTTCACCGGCTGTAGAGTTAAGTATTAGGGTGCGTAGGCCGATAATACCGCGAGATGGAATTTCAAACTCAAGGTGCATCATATCACCCTTCGGTTCCATTATCAGCATTTCGCCTTTGCGTTGAGTCAATATTTCTATACAACGTCCGGCAACTTCTTCAGGGCAATCAATGGTCAATATTTCTATTGGCTCGCACTTAACGCCATCAATCTCCTTAGTAATAACGCGTGGGTTACCAATTGAAAGCTCGTAACCTTCGCGGCGCATGGTTTCAATTAAAACCGATAAGTGAAGAATACCGCGGCCAAACACACGGAAGGTATCAGCGCTATCTGTATCCTCTACACGTAGTGCAAGGTTTTTCTCCAGCTCTTTATATAAACGCTCGCGTATTTTCTGGCTGGTTACGTGTTTGCCTTCCTTACCAAAGAATGGTGATGTATTTGTAGTAAACACCATGCTCATGGTAGGCTCGTCAATATGAATTGGAGGAAGTGCCTCAGGGGTTTCAAAATCAGCAATGGTATCGCCAATTTCAAAACCTTCAACACCTACAACCGCGCAAATGTCTCCGCAAACTACCTGTTCAACTTTTAGTTTACCTAAACCGCTAAATGCGTATAGTTCTTTAATTCTTGATTTCTGAACCTTTCCATCGCGTTTAACCAATGAAACCTGTTGCCCCGCTTTTAAGGTACCACGGGTAATACGGCCTATGGCAATACGGCCTATATAAGAAGAGTAGTCTAAAGAAGTTACCTGCATTTGCACAGTGCCCTCTTTAATTTGAGGGGCAGGGATGTGGCCGATAATGGTATCCAGCAAATAAACTACATCCTCGCTTGGGTGGCGGTAGTCAGCAGCCATCCAGCCGCGCTTTGCAGCACCGTAAACGGTTGGGAAGTTTAGTTGGTCCTCGTTTGCTTCAAGGGCGAACATAAGGTCAAATACAGCCTCATGCACTTCATCGGGGCGGCAGTTCTCCTTATCTACCTTGTTTATAACCAGAATGGGCTTTTTACCTAAAGCTAAAGCCTTAGAAAGCACATAACGGGTTTGCGGCATTGGGCCCTCAAAGGCATCCACCAGCAACAAAACGCCGTCGGCCATGTTCAACACGCGTTCAACCTCGCCGCCAAAGTCGGCGTGGCCCGGAGTGTCTATAATATTGATTTTAATCTCTTTGTATTCAACAGAAACGTTCTTGGCAAGAATGGTAATACCCCTTTCTCTCTCTAAATCGTTATTGTCCAGTATCAGTTCGCCTGTCTGCTGATTTTCGCGGAACAGGGAGCACTGGTGAAGAATTTTATCTACCAGCGTTGTTTTACCGTGGTCAACGTGGGCGATAATAGCAATGTTACGTATATTTTGATTTCTCATAAAGCGGGCGCGAAGGTAGTGCAATTAACCCGCAAGGCAAAAGGTAATTTACAAATTAGGAGTTAAGGCCTACTAAGCTTAGGTTTGTGCCCATTTATGAAGAAATATTGCCTGTTTTTGGCTGCTTTCATCGGTTTTGGAGCAGCTTATGGTCAAAACACCGCCAATTTAAAAGGTGTTATCAGCTATTTGGCCTCCGACAGTTTACATGGCCGCATGACAGGAAGCAAGGACGAAAGGCTGGCGGCAGACTTCATTATTAAGCAATTTCAGCAACTGGGGGTAACCAACATAAGGGGCAAATTCAGCACAAAAGGGTACCTGCAGAAGTTCAAATACCATCCTAAAGTAGATAGCACTAAAACAGAATTGGTAGAGGGCAACAACGTTGTAGGGTTTATTAATAACCATGCCAAATACACCGTAATACTGGGCGCGCATTACGACCACCTGGGCATGGGCGACCCGCATCACAGTGCCTATCGCGGTACCGCCACACCACACAATGGCGCTGATGATAATGCAAGCGGTGTTGCTACGGTATTAGAATTGGCTGCAATGGTAAAAAGCGGCGGAAACGAAATAAAACACTTCAACTATCTGTTTGTTCTTTTCAGCGGTGAGGAGTTAGGTCTTTATGGTTCAAAATGGTTTGTGGAACATCCTTTAGTGGACCTTGCTAACGTTAACTACATGCTGAATTTTGATATGGTAGGGAGAATGGATAGCAGTACGCATGTGTTGGTTGTAAACGGAATAGGAACTTCGCCGGTTTGGAAAACGGTTTTTGATACAACTGCAGTGCATATTCATTTGAAAACAACTGAAAGCGGAGTAGGCCCCTCAGATCACACTTCGTTTTATTTAAAAAACATACCTGTGCTGCACTTTTTTACGGGGCAGCACAAGGATTATCATATGCCAACAGATGATGAATACAAAATTAATTATGACGGCATGCAGCGCGTTTTGAAGTTTACCTATACCATTCTTGCACAGCTTGATGGCAAAGAGAAACTGCCTTTTATTAAAACTAAAGACGACAATAATGATGACGCGCCGAAGTTTACAGTAACATTAGGCGTTATGCCCGACTACACCTTTGAAGGCGAGGGAATGCGTATTGATGGGGTAACGGAGGGCAAGCCTGCCTCAAAAGCAGGCCTTGTGCAGGGAGATGTTGTCATTCAGCTGGGGCCAATAGAAGTGAAAGATATGATGAGTTATATGAAGGGGCTTTCGCAGTTTAAGAAAGGCGATAAAACCTTTGTGCGCATTAAGCGAGGCAAAGAAATTATTCAAAAAGATATTCAGTTTTAATTGGCGCTCATTTTAAATATTGAAACGTCTTCCTCAGTTTGTTCGGTTTGCCTGGCACAAAATGGAACGTTGGTTGATTGGCGCGAAAACACGGATCATAATTCGCACGCCAGGGTACTTACTGTGCTTATAGAAGACCTTGCGAGTAAAAATAACCTCAAACTTGCCCAGTTAGATGCTGTTGCTGTTAGCGCCGGGCCGGGTTCATATACAGGCTTAAGAATAGGAACATCGGTAGCAAAAGGGCTTTGTTATGCTTTAAACAAACCTTTAATAGCTGTTTCTACTTTAAAGGCGCTTGCACAAGGCATTTTAGCGCATAACACCAGCGAAAACGCTTTGTTTATGCCCGTAATTGATGCCGGCCGCCAGGAGATTTACACGGCCCTTTATTCAAGTAAAGGCGAAGAAATATGGAGTCCCTTTCCGGTTATAATTGATGAACAACTGGATGAAAAACTGAGTGTATTTGAAAATATTTACATAGGAGGAAACGCCACACCTAAGTGTAAAGAACTGCTACATGCAAAAAATGTAAAATTTATTGAAAATATTTTTTTCGACTCAAGATATATGATTAATCTTGCAGAAGAACTCGCCCACCGGCAATTATTTGAAAGCACAGCATATTTCGAGCCCCACTATCTGAAAGCCTTTCAAACTAAAAGGCCGGGATAGAAACACTAAAGCAGCACTATGGTTAGGCCGTGGCACTGTTTAAAATTGGTTTGTATTTGAATTATATTTATTTTTATCGTTAAAATCCCTAGTAACTATGGCATCAAAAACAGCAAAAGAACTGGTTATAACCAAAGAAAGTGGCGGCCAGATCAAGGTTAACTACCCTCTCCTTAAAAGGGCAGCGCTTACGCTTCGCGCGTTGAATCATCCGCTTCGCAGACAAATGGTTCAATTAGTTGAAGACAAGAAGAAACTTACAGTAACAGAACTGTATGTTAAGCTTCGTTTGGAGCAGTCAGTTGCGTCGCAGCATTTAGCTATTCTGCGTCGTGCACAGATTGTAAAAACACAACGCGAAGGCAAATTTATTTGGTACACTACCAATAAAAAGCGTATCGAAGAAATTAATAAGCTGATTAACTCTCTGGCACAACCGGAATAGAAAATCAGAAACTTCTTAAAACAGCCCCGCTACCCGGGGCTGTTTTATTTTACAAAAAGCCGAATTGCTTCTTTTTTTGTTTTTTACTACTTTGAGTCCCGGTAATGACTCGGACCCCCCGACTGACTTGGCTTTTTATAGGATTTACATTTTTGGACACGGTGCTGCTTTTGTTTTCAAAAAGCACCTTCCTTCCAAACTATTTGCTGTTTTCTCCGGTTCAGGTATTTAAGCAGTTGTATCCGCATTTCTGGTGGCTGGTATTTGGCGTAATAAAATTCCATCTGCCTTTGTTGTGGCTTGGTGTAACTGCACTACTGTTAAAGCACAGAAACACCCTTATTGCTGCTTTTGATAAGGGCTACAGTGTGCTTCTTAACCACATTGATAACGCTACTGAAAGTGTGGATGGGACATTGTTTTATATGCCGGCAAAGGTTGAAAAACGAATGCTGCTGTTTCTTTTTGTTTTGGCATTGGCCGTACGCACGGTTTTTATGCTGCTAAGCGATAACTTTTTTAACGGCGATAGCGGCGCAAGGCTGTATATGGGTTACATATGGTCTGCACAGCCCACATTGTTTATGGGCTTTGATTGGTTGCCGCTACACTTTTACCTGATAGGTGCGGCTATACGTCTTACCGGCGATGTTATTTGGGCACCAAGAATGGTAGGCGTGTTACTGGGTGCGCTAACGATTATCCCTTTCTATTACCTTGTAAAGCGCTACTTCGGCATTTTTATAGCTGTGCTTTCGGCTGTGCTTTTTGTAATGAAGCCCATACACATTAACCTGAGCGTTGTCACCTTATCCGAAGTTCCGTTTGCGTTTTTCATTATCTCAGCTGCAGCGCTTTTTGCGGCATTTGAACAGAACCCCGGGAATAGGAAAAAGCTTTACTGGAGTGCGTTTTTTCTTGCCTGTGCCTGTTTTATCCGCTTTGAGGGCTGGTTGTATTGCGCGCTGTTTTTTGCTGTGTTGGTGTACAAGCGCGAAAACTTTAGTACGTTAATGCGCTATGGCCTTTTGCTTGCGGTAGCGCCCTGCATTGTATTAGTTTGCTCATGGCTGGGCACCGGCGACCCCTTAAAAGGTGTAAGCTTTAGTGACTATGAGGTAAGGCAATGGGCATATTATCATCACGTATCCAATTTGGATAATCTTAAAAGTGTACCAAAGGCATTTAGTGGGCTTGCCCTGCTGTTTATACCGGTGGGCATTATACTAACCGCAAACAGAAAGCGGCTGTTTTATTTGCTAATACTATTGGGGCCATTGCTGATAGTATTGTATAAAATGTATATGTTAAGTCTTACAGGCCAAACCCGTTATCTTTTACTGGCCTCTATACTTGCGCGTCCTTTTTATCTGGTAGCGTTAACGTGGATAGTTTCAGCATTTGTGCGGCGCAATGTGGTAAAATATACTTTTGTATTTGGCTGCGGTGTTTGGAGCCTTGCTTACAGTTACAGGGTACACCTTAAGGAGCCCCTGGTGGTAACCCAGCAGGCTAATTATCCCAGCGGTTTTTTAGAGAGCGCCCTTTGGGTGAGAGATAGCCTGCCATGTGGCAGTCGGCTTTATGTAGGTAATAAACAAGCACTGGCCCCTGCCTGGTTTGTGTACAGCAATTCCTGCAAAAGTGAGGACTACGAGTTTAACGGCGAGTTGTGTACCGGTGAAAGAAGAATTGAGGCAGAAAAAACATACTTACCCGAGAATGAGGTAACAGGTTGGGCTTCACTAAGTGTTGAATTGGGAGAAGGTTGGAAAAAAGAACATTTAGTGAAAGCATTGGAGGCAGACAGAGTTGACTACTTAGTGGTTTTTAAAAACGGCGCAATGGACAGTATTTTGAACTTTGATGATGAAGTAGAAGATTTTGAAGGGTACAGGTTTATTAAAAAGGCAGACTTTGACGGAAATAAAATATATGCCTTTAGAGGCCCTGTACCGGTAGTTACGTTCTAGGCTACTTTGGGTGGGTAGCCAAATAGGTTGCCACGCGCTTTTTTACGTTTTCTCTTATATCGTACCAAAACAGGTTGTAGTCGGCAATGTGAAGGTTGGTCATGCCACTAACAATGGGCATGTTTGTTTGCACCCATAGGTGATGGTCGCGTATTTCAGTAGTGCAGGCCTGCTTATACTCCTTATTAAAATCAAGCAAAATGCCACCCATGCTTTTACTGCGGTCTATAGCAATGGTATCGCTCGTCCAGCTAACGGGGTTAACACAAATATTGCCATAAAGGCTGCTAAGCACAGGTTTATAGCCCTTTTTAAATGAGGCCCAGGTGATGTAGCAACCGGTTTCATTTCCATTAACGCAGGGCTTAAGGTTGGTGTACATAGTATCGTATATGGCATACCCTACTATGTAAGCAGCAACCAATTGCTTTTGTAACTTGTTGTTGTCAAAATAATCTTTCATCAGGCGCCTTGCATGATAAGTGCCCTGGCTGTGCGATGCAATTATAATCGGGCGGCCATTGTTATAATGTTGCAGGTAATAATCAAAAGCACGTTTAACATCGCTGTAAGCAACATCAAAGGCAGCCTTTGAATTTTCAGGCTTGGCATAAAAGCTTCTTATGTGCGCCTGGCGGTAACGGGGCGCATATACCCTGCAGGAAGCGTTAAACACGCTGGCCTGGTACCTTACAGGTTTAGTATCTATTCGTTTGTTCAGCTTTTTGTTGTTTACATCGGCGTTCCACCCTTTGCCTTTCATAAACATTGTTGGGTAGATGTAAAAAACGTCCACCTGCTTTAACGAATCACTTATCCAGGGCTCATTGTCGGGGTGGGCATCCGCAGCATCCTCCCTAAAGGGCAGGGCGCTCCAGTATTTTTCTTTGCTATAATCCGGTTCGGCAGGTGCCTTGGCATCAATGGAATTTTCCTGCGCCTGTAACGCAATACTTACTATTGTTAACAGGGTTATGAGGCACTTTTTCATTTGGCTTTCCTATTTTAGCTTGCGAAAATTATACTACAATGGTAATAAGGTTTGCAAAAATACTTTTCGCTTCTATAATTCTTCTTCAAATTACAAGTTGTGAAAGAAGAACCTGTAGTGATGTGGTTTGCGGAACCGGGCAGCAATGCTCAAATGGCAATTGCTATTGCCAGGACGGTTATGAGGGTGCCAACTGCGCCACCCAAAGCGTTCAAAAGTATGTAGGTAACTTTAACGTAAGCGAAACCTGTTATTCATCAACCTCTAACTTTTTTAATTACACCTGCTACATTACTGCCGACCCTTTTTACGTAAACCGGGTGCAGATAAACAATTTATTTGGCCAAACCACCGCCACGGGAATTATACATACCGACCAAAGCAATTTGGGCAATTACATTGAAATACCTCAACAGCAGCAGGGCAGCCTGGTGTTTTATGGCACAGGTAACTACGACCCTCAATTGAACCGCATGACCATTAATTTTAACTATACTTTTAATGGGGGCAGTTACCAATGCACCCACACCTTCTATAAGTTTTAGGTCATTTTTCACGCAATTGCAATTCAATTTTATCTTTGAAGCGAATGCGTATAGACATTCATACCCACATTATTCCTGAACATTTACCCCGCTGGAGCGAAAAGTTTGGCTACAACGGCTTTATTCATTTGGATCATCACAAGCCGTGTTGCGCCCGTATGATGAAGGATGATGAGTTCTTCCGCGAAATACAAAGCAACTGTTGGGATGCCAACAAGCGAATTGAAGATTGCAATCATACGCATATAGACGTGCAGGTGCTAAGCACTATACCGGTAATGTTTAATTACTGGGCTAAACCCAAAGATTGCCTTGAAGTATCACGGTTTTTAAATGACCATATAGCCGAAGTGGTATACAGGTATCCTAAACGCTTTGTAGGTTTAGCTACTATACCCATGCAATCGGCTGAATTGGCTGTAAGGGAAATGGAACGGTGTAAAAAGCTGGGTTTTGCGGGCATAGAAATAGGCACAAATATCAACGATAGAAACCTTGATGAACGGGCGTTCTTCCCTATATATGAAGCGGCGCAGGAATTGGATTTGGCTGTATTTGTGCACCCATGGAATATGATGGGGGCCAAGCAAATGAGTAAATACTGGTTACCGTGGCTGGTGGGTATGCCCGCTGAAACAACACGCGCAATTTGTTCGCTGATATTCGGTGGGGTGTTTGAGCGTTTTCCTAAACTTCGTTTTGCTTTTGCGCACGGTGGGGGCTCTTTCCCTTCTACCATTGGGCGTATAGAACGCGGTTTTAATGTCCGGCCTGATCTTACCGCTATAGACAGTCAGGTTAACCCGAGAGATTATCTGGGGCATTTTTACGTTGATTCACTTATACATGATGAATCGTTTTTGAAATATGTAATTGACCTGCTTGGTGATGACCGTGTTTGTATAGGAAGTGATTACCCTTTTCCGCTGGGGGAAGATAAGCCCGGTGAGGAAATTGAAATACTGCATTTGCCCAAAAAGGTAAACGATAAACTGATGTACAAAAATGCGCTGGACTGGCTTAAGCTGGATAAGAAGAAGTTTATAAAGTAGGCACAAGAAAAAAGGCTCAATGACGTTTGAAAATTCACTTGCTTTCGCCCGTTCACTCGATAAGAAGGATCCGTTAAAGAAATTCCGTAACCGTTTTTTTATACCAAAAATTAAGGGTAAGGAAAGCATATACCTGTGCGGTAACTCTTTGGGGCTACAGCCTAAAGCAGTTGAACAGCAACTAAGGATTGAACTGGAAGACTGGAAGAATTTAGGTGTAGAGGGGCATCATAACGGCAAGCGGCCGTGGTTGTATTATCATCACTTCTTTACAAAATCTGTAGCTAAACTGGTTGGTGCGAAAAATACCGAAGTAGTGGTTATGAACCAGCTTACAGTTAACCTTAACTTATTGCTGGTTTCTTTTTATCGCCCACAGGGCAACAAAAAGAAAATACTGATTGAAGCAGATGAGTTCCCCAGTGATTATTATGCCTTTGAGCAACAAATAAGGTTGCATGGGCTAAATCCTGATGAGTGCATTATTGAAGTAATGCCCAGAGAAGGTGAAATGACCTTACGAACGGCTGATATTATAGCTAAGATAGAAGAGCACAAGGATGAATTAGCATTGGTAATGCTTAGTGCTGTTAACTATTATACCGGTCAGTTTTTTGAGTTGCAGAAAATCGCAAAGGCTGCAAAGGCGCACGGAATTACGTTTGGTGTTGATCTTGCCCATGCTATAGGCAATGTGGAACTTAAATTGCACCAATGGGATATTGACTTTGCAACATGGTGTAGTTATAAATACCTGAATAGTGGTCCAGGTGGCGTAAGCGGGGTTTATATTCATGAGCGTTATGCTAACCGGCCCGATTTGCCACGGCTTGCCGGTTGGTGGGGTAATGACGAAAAAACGCGCTTTAAAATGCGCGACAATAAACACTTTGTGCCTCAACAGGGTGCCGCCGGTTGGCAAATAAGTAACGCACCGGTGCTTTCCATGGCAGCGCACCGCGCATCGCTTGATATTTTTGATGAAGCAGGCATGAAGGCATTACGCCAAAAAAGCGAATTGCTTACGGGTTACCTGGAATTTTTAATCGGAAAGGGCAACAAGCATTTTCGCATAATAACACCGACAGATAAAAAGCAACGGGGCTGCCAGCTAAGCATACAAACGTTGGGTAACGGTAAAAAGCTGTATGAAAAAATAACTAGGGCAGGCGTAATAGCCGATTGGCGCGATCCTGATGTTATACGTGTAGCGCCGGTGCCTTTATATAACTCGTTTGAAGATGTATACCGTTTTGCGGCATTGTTACTTTCATAAACACTAAACCCGAACGCTATGATAGGGAGCACTTTTATTTACCAGCCCGATGTAGAAAGATTAAAAAACTTTGACATGGATGAGCTTGATGAAATGAACAAGCATGACATGGAATTGCTAACAACACTGGACTTTACCATAATTGCCGGCGATGCTGAAGTAAGCTGGAATGAAGGGGAGCCGGTGGTTTTAAGGGAAGAGGAAGGACTTTCTATTCTCAAGGTATCGAAGGCGGGCCTTGAAGCCGTGTTAAGTTTTAAGGGTGAGCTGGACGACTTTACAAAGGAAGAAGTGCAGGCTGAACTTGAGCGCCTGCAGGAGTTTATTGATGGCGTTGGTTTTGACCACATTTATGAACTGGCTACGTTTTAGTAAAGCGCTTTTTAAAGTATATTGCTGCTTATGCGCAGCTTAATTACTGCCTATTTCGCACTTCTTACTTCTGTGCTTTACGCGCAAAATTTTACCCCTACAGGCAACGCCAGTTTTTATGCGACTAAGTTTGAAGGCCGCAGAACAAGCAATGGAGAAATTTTCAGGCATAGTAAAATGACCTGCGCCCACCGGAGCTTACCCTTTGGTACAATGCTAAAGGTTACCAATTTAAATAACGACAGCAGCGTAATTGTGCGGGTAAACGACCGCGGCCCCTATGGCAAAGGGCGTGTGGTTGACCTTACTATGGCGGCCGCTAAAAAACTGGACTTTGTAAAAGCAGGTGTTACAAAAGTATATGTTGAAATACTGGCCGATGATACGGCCGTGTTAAGCATTATTTCCCCGCGCGATAGTTTGTTGCCTTTATTGAAAACGGAAACAGTGGATTCTTCACTGCATGCTTATACTATTAAAGTTGGAAGCTACGGTATGTACGAGCGGGTAACATCAACTTTAGATGCGCTTAAAGAAAATTACAACTGCGAAACGTGGATGCAATTGTTCAGGCAAAACGGCATAATGGTTTACCGTGTATTTGCCGGTAACTTCAAACATCGGGAAGGAGCGGAGAAGTTTTTAGAAAAGCTGAAGGACAACTACCCCGAAGCGTATATTGTAGAAATAGATTAGAAGCCGGGTTTAAGCGCAATTTTTACACCCCAGTTAGGTGCGCCCGGGCTATTACGATAGGTAAGCCTCCACAAAAAATCTACACGGAACAGGTAAGCAATGTTGGCTATACCAAAGCCCATTTCTATATAAGGTTTTGGAAACGGCTGGCCAAGTTCAGCAGGTTTCTGAAGAATATCGTTATTGCGGTTGCTGTAAGTGCCCCAAAGGCTTCGCATTACAAACACTTCCTGCAGGCGCAGTTTATTAAAGCCCGGTATTTTGTTGAAGAAGAAGCCGTGGAAGTTGTGTTCCAGCCAAAACGAAGCATACTGGTCGGTAGTAAATTCAAATTCGCGCAATAAGTTGTAGTTAAACTTATCGTACAATATGCCCAGGTTACCTTGTGTAAGGTAGCTTTCCGTATAAGGCACCTTGCCGAAAATCTTTCCGAATTTGAAGCTGTAATCAGTAAAGCCTATAGGAGAAAACAGCCGCTGTTTCAGGGTTAACTGTAAATCGTGGTAATTGTAATGGTCGCCCTCTATATCAACCAGGCCAGCGGTGTAACGGAACAGTAATACAGGATACTTGTTCTTAGTATAGTAACGGTAGAAGTAATTACCTATGAATGCCTGGTCTTTGTAACAATAGCGGAAATCAAAAGTGAACTGCGTTACATTGAATCTGGGGATATGATGTGTTGTAGCATCGGCGCCCATGCGCGAAAAATCGAAAACGCCCGGTATATCGTAATACGTTTTTTCATTAAACATGGCGAAGGTGCTAATGTCCTTTACTATCTCTTTCTCGTAGGTAATTCTAAACTCGCGCACCTTCATAATCTTACTAAGCGTTTTACCGCTTATAAGCGTAACTATATTATCAAAGGTTAGCAGGTTCTGCATTTCATCCTGCCCGGGTACACGCATATCATAACGATACATTGCCTCCAGCGCCTGCCAACGTTGGTTGGGTTGTGGTAGAAGAACTTTAACTATAGCCTGGTATTTCCAATCCTTATCCTTAAAGCCGTAGGCGCCATAGCCATAGAAATAAAACTTGCGCAAAAATGCGTTGACAGGTGTTTTAGGCCTGAAACGTGGGTTGGTTTCAAATCCAAAACGAACCCTCCATCCTTCCACGTTATTGCGGCTGCCAAAGTTCAATACACGGCCTAAGCTTATGGGCCCTACATCAGCAAATGCGGCGGTAAAGAAACGCCCTAACCACATATAGGTTTTCCAGGCGCGCACTTTCTTAATGGTGTCTGAAATAAAGTATACCCTATCCTCCTGTTGTGTAAGCGGCTCAAAACGGGTACTGTCAAAGTATTGCCGTTCTTTAAAAACGGCGCTGTCCAGCGTAATAGTTTCTTCAGGTCCTTTAAAAATAGTATCAGGAAAGTTGACATCCACTTCAATGTTCTTGCGGACATGAACCTTGGTAACCAGTATGGACATCTTGTTTTTCTTTTTAAACAAGGAGCCCACGGCATTCATTTCCTCACGGTTCATCATCCAGTATTTATCTTTTACCAAAGTAAAATCCTGGCGTATGGTGTAATCGTTTACAAAATTAAGGTTGGCTTTTTCGTTAGGTCTGAATATGAGGCTTTTTACGGCCCAGGTAGCGGAATCAATCCATGCATAACCTTTAAGGGCCATATCTTCTTTTACCCTGCCCACAAAATGCAGTTTATAACAAATGCGGCCATCCACCACGGCAGTATCAGTAAGGTAATAACGGTAAGTGCCTATTGCGCTGTTGGCAAAAGGTGCAATAAAGCTTGTTTGCGCAATTACAAATAGGTTAGCATAAGCATCATACTCGCCAAAGTTGTAGTTGGCCATGTTTAATACGCTGGGGTTATCTACCCCGGTCATATTATCGGCGCTTACAAATCGTTTAAGGGCATTGGGTTTTTTGCGGTAGTAAACCTCGCTAACGGTTTCGCGCATTACGCCGGGTATAAATACGTTCCCTTCTTCGGTAGTGTCTTTGTTTTCAAAAGCAAAACGGAAGGGTTTAAATATCCAGTAGTTTAAAAACTTTTGCGGCGGGTTAAGTAAAGAGAAATCGGTTTTTTCGTAACAATCGTATTTGTAGGTGTTTATGGCATCAGCGCGGTTTTCGTCTTTATGCTCCAGCACCTTATAAAACACATAGTTAGCCACTGTATCTATTACGCGCTTTTTCTTCTTATCTACCTTAACGGCAATTTCAGTTAGGGTTACCTCATCGCTTCCCATTTCAATATTTAACTGTTGGCTTACGCCGCGTTTAATGGGTACGTAACGTGTTTTATAGCCCAGGTAGCTAAAGGCAAGCGTATCAATTTTCTCAATACTGCGGATTCGGTATTCCCCTTTGGGGTCTGTTTGGGTGGCTTTTACCGTGCCCAGAATACGTATGTTGACGTAATCCATTGGCTGCTTGGTTGCGGCATCGGTTACGGTACCATATACCTCTGTCATCTGCTGGCTTTTTACAGCCGCAGTAGCCAGAATTGTTACCAAGAGACTAAGCAGTATTTTCCGCATCAATTTCGGGCGCGAAAATAGAAGATTTAGCCTGCTGGGGCCATAAATATGCCAATATGCTATGGCAGTAATGGGGTTGCGGAACTTTAACAAGGATTAATAACCGTTTATGCCGCTATTAACGGCTTACGTTCAGGCGTTATTGTAAAGCGTTAAATATTCAGGTAACGCATTAGGGCATCGTAACGGTCCTTCAGGTCTTCGCCGTATTCTACATCGTTATGTACGGATTTAACCTCATAGTTATAGCGCTCAAAAGAGGCAATTATGCCGGCTACTTCATTGGTATTTACCTTAATGGTTATTTCTACATTGCCGCTATCGTTATTCATATGGCTGTAGAAACAAATTATGGCCGCTTCGCTATCCTCCACAATATGGCTTAGCTGTGAAAGGCTATAATCCTTACGCGCAATTTCCAATTCAATTATAGCACCGGGCTCGTTTACGGAGTTAAGCACTGCAAAAGCGCGCAGGCAACTTTCAGCCGAAACCAGGCCGAGGTAATTTTGCTGGTCATCAACTACAGGAACAATACGCACATTGAATTCCACTGCAGCCTTCATAATATCGAAAATGTGAGCCGTGTTGCGCACAAATGGCTTACGGAAATTCTGTACTATATCTTTTAACGGATGGCTGAGATGTTTTGAGCTTATCAGCTCTTCCATGGTAACTATACCTACATACTTTTTGCCTTCTATAACAGGTAACTGGCCCACGTTATACTCGTGCATCTGTATAAGCGCCTGCTCGCCCGGGTCATCGGTATGCAGTGCAGGTATACTATCTGATATTAAATGCGGAGCAATCATAACTCTTCTTCTTTTTGTTAGACGTTTATAACAACCGAAAGGTTAAAGTAGTTTGTCAGTAATTTGTCATAATCCTTACTGATTTTAATAACCTTTAAGTTGTGCTTGTCAAATTGCTCCTTGTTTTACCTTATTCAAGAAGCGTTCCAAAATGCCATTAAATTCCTCACTTCGCTCCATCATAGGCGCATGGCCGCAACGGTCAATTATGTGTAACTCCGAGTGCGGCAATAACTTATGAAACTCTTCGCCTACAAAAGCCGGTGTAATATTATCGTTCTTTCCCCAAATTAAGCAAACGGGGAGGGTCATGCCCGCCACTTCGTCGCGCAGGTTATGCCGTAAGGCCGATTTGGCCATTACTACCATTCTAATTGCCGTATTTCGGTTATTTACAACCTCAAATACGTTGTCAACCAACTCTTTAGTGGCCATAGTGGGGTCATAAAAGGTGCCTTCGGTTTTCTTGCGCACATATTCATAATCGCCTTTACGGGGGTAGGTATCGCCCAGGCTATTTTCAAAAAGGCCCGAACTGCCCGTTAAAACCATGCTTATAACCTTATGACGCTTACGCAGGTAGTACATTTGCCCCACGTGCCCACCCAGTGAATTACCTATAAGGTGAACCTTATTCCAGCCCTTAAACTCAATAAACTCGTCAATATAGTCCACCATACTGGTTACGGTGGTTTGGTCAATTTCCAGCTCAAACAAAGGCAATTGGGGTATTACCACTTTGTAATTGGGGGAGAAATGCTGAATGATAGAGTCGAAATTACTTAGGGCGCCAAACAGGCCGTGCAGCAAAATAATTACTTCGCCTTCACCTTCCTCGCAATAAGTAAACCGCTGTTCTTTTTTAACCGGGTACGCCATGAGCCTGCAACTGTGTCAAAAGTAAATTTTTGGAGCATAAACAAAATTGAAAGAGTGTGAAGCGATATGAACAGGCCGGGCCTTATGTATGCTGAACTATACCTTCCGGGCCCTTTTGGGCCGGGCTTGTCTTACTAACTATTCACAATGGCTTTTGTGGATATTGTAATTAGCTAAACGTAATTTGCTTCAATAATTATATTTGCCGCGATATAAAATCAAGCTCATGAAATTTATTGTTTCCACCACCTCCTTATTAAAGAGCCTGCAGGTAATAGGCGGCGTAATTAACAGCAGCAGCGTGTTACCCATATTGGAAGATTTTTTGTTTGAAATAAAGGGGGGCAAACTAACCGTGTTTGCTACTGACCTGGAAACCAGCATGAGCACGGAACTAAAGGTGGAAGCCAAGGATAATGGCCGTATTGCTATACCTGCCAAAATTTTATTGGATACCCTTAAAACTTTACCTGAGCAGCCGCTAACATTTAAGGTAGACGAAAAGACCTTTGGCATTGAAATAACCAGCGAAACAGGCCGCTATAAATTAGCAGGTGAGAACCCTGATGATTTCCCGAAGATACCACAACCGGAAGCCGTAACAGAAATAAATATTGCATCGGCCAACTTATCGCACGCAGTTGCTAAAACATTATTTGCCGTTAGCAATGATGACCTTCGCCCTGCAATGACCGGTGTGTTGTTTCAGGTGGCAAACGATGGTATGACGTTCGTTTCTACCGATGCGCATAAACTGGTTAAACTAAAGCGTAAGGATGTGAAAACAGCTAAGGCTACGCAGTTTATTGTTCCTAAAAAGGCCCTCAATCTTTTGAAGGGCGCTTTGGGCAGCGATGATTCAGCAGTTAACGTATCCTACAACAAGTCAAACGCCTTCTTCAACTTTGAAAACACCAAGTTGATTTGCCGTTTGATTGACGCAAATTATCCGGATTACAATGCCGTTATTCCGCAAAACAACCCGAACAAACTAACTATAAACCGTCTTGAGTTCCAGAATGCGCTTCGCCGTATATCTATCTACTCAAACAAAACAACTTACCAGGTAGTGCTTTCAATTGCCGGCAGTGAGTTGAAGATAAGCGCACAGGATTTAGACTTCAGTAATGAAGCGAACGAGCGCTTAACCTGCAGCTACGAAGGTAACGATATGGATATTGCGTTCAATGCACGTTTCCTTATAGAAATGCTTGGTGTATTAGAAAGCAACGAAATTGAAATTGAGCTTTCTACCCCAACCCGCGCAGGTGTTCTTCGCCCGGTTGAAAAGGCAGAGAACGAAGACCTGTTAATGCTGGTAATGCCGGTTATGATTAATGCGTAAGCAGGTTGCGTAATGCATGACGTACTCGTTCATAACCTATCCTAAAATCACTTATAAAATTCTTCATGCTTTTGTTGCAGGAGTCCTTCTTCTGTTGGGTATGGCCATTTTCGGTTTTGCTAACAGTAGTTGGGGAGAAATAGCTGGTAGCATCTTACTGCTAATCTCTTCGGTAGCCGCATATTTTATTCTGCGCAGTTTTTTAGGTATTTCTACGATAGCAACAATTGAAAACGATCAGGTATTTGTAAAAGTGGAAGATAAAGAACAAACCACCCTATCATACGCGTTTAAGATTCAGGAGATTAAACACATTGGTCCTATGATGATTAATTCAGAGGTGGAGATTCATCTTGTTGACGGTACTATCATTGACCTGTACGGCGGCTTTTTTATGGATACTGGGATGGAGAGCTTTCTTTCCCATCTTTTCCGGGAATTCAACAAAGCACAAAAGCCGGCGGTTACTCTTTAAGAATTGCCCTTAACTTATTAAAAGCGGCCTGGTTGTTGGCGCGCAATAGCGAACGGCGTATGTCGTTCTTATCGCGGCTGGTAAGGTGCATACTCATTGCTGCTTTATCTTCTTCTTTTTCGGCGGTGTATTCAAACATCACAAAACGGATTTTACCTTTTAGCTCCCCGTCCATATCATTCAGGCGCTGGTCGGTTAAAAAGTCGTGCATGTTTTCCATGTTGTTATAAACGGTGCCGAGCGGGTCGGTTAAACGGTTAAAGAGGGTGCGTTGTGTAATGGCTTCCGGTTCATCAAATTTTTCTGAATCGCGTATTTGAATTATAACCACACCGCTGGTGTTTTTATTAATCCAATCGCGGAAAGTTTTCAAAAAGCGGATAGTGGTTTCTGTTCCGAAATTATCCAGCGCTCCGCCATCCATTACATAGGTTGGCGGGTTAGTAGGTAATACGGGGTTAGGCAGTATGAACGGGAAGGTAGCATCCATACGCATGGCAGAGCTTACCAAAAGGTTTTTTCCATCTTGCTTTTCAAACATGCGGCAGAAATCAATAGCGTCAATATCCAAAGCTTCATCAAGGCTATCACTACCATAAGGGCGCATTAGAAAAGATACGGGATGAGGACTGATAAAAAAGCGCCGAGAATCGTTAATCACTGTAGTATGATATACTACCACAGGTATTTGGGCATCGTATTCAGGCTTCTGATAGTCGCCTATCGTTTTTTCAAATTGCAGACCTGTATTGTCGCAATAGAACCGTTCAAAAATATACCCACGGTCCTTATAGTATTTTTTACCCCCCAGTGCAAATTTGTGATAAGGCAGCAGAGCATCGTTATTCAAAATGCTTAACGCAATTGGGTTTAATAAATCGCGGGAAACATTTTCGATAATTAAGGGGTCTTGCAGGCTAACCGGCTGCCCTTGCTTTTGCCTTAGGAAAAGTTCACGCAAGTATGTTACGCCAAACATACCGCCTGAAGCTCCGCTTATCATAAATGTTTTATCGAATAGCTTGTTGCCTGCAAGGCTATCAGCTTTTTGAATAATGGAGGTGACAAACATGCCGCTGCGCAAGCCGCCACCACTTACATTAATAAAATACAGGCGCGGCTTTTTACCGGGGTTTTTAGGGTCGGTGTTCTTGCGTTTCCAGTTGTCCAGAATGTTGATGAAGTATTGGCGGTCGTGCTCAATGTTTTCATTAGAACTAAGAGCACGGAAATTCTTCATGCTGTAATCAGCCTGCACTGTATCATAATTAATGCCGTACACAGTGCTTTTACTGCCAAACACATCAAACTTGGTAAGGTAGTTGGCACCCATTAAAAACACAATGATGGCCGCCGCGCCCCATCCGCCAGTCCAGTACAAGAACATACCGAACAGCGAGAGGATTATGCTTACAAATAAAAAGCCGCTGGCAACAATGGGTATTTGGAAGAAAGGTTTCTCTAAATAGAAACCGCTGGCCGTTAAAAAGCCAAGGATGATGATGAAAGCAATAAAGGCGTTGAAGTGGTGCCTGCGGAATACCAGCTTATGCAGGCGTGCATCATAATGCTCAACCGTGCGGGTGTGACGTAAACGCAGTTTGTTGGTTATATAAAAATCTACCCGGTTAAGGTGCTCGGTTTCCATACTCTCATTAAACAAAACCCTGCGCACGGCTTTACGCTTGCGTATGCTCTCCTTATTGCCTTGTATAATGCTACCGGTATTTACATTGGTAAAATTGAAATACACTGAGGTGACAAGCAGCACCAAAACAAAGCCTGCGAAGAACCCCATGGCATCAAAAAGTAAATCCCAGGCAGTTTGAAATTCATACTTCTGTTGAAAGTGAATTACCGAAACCAGGTAGCTGACGATAAATGTAAGAGGTATTAAAGAGTTGTTGATGAAGAACATGCCCAGCGGATATTGCAAACTGGCCATAAAAGGGAAACGGTGCGAGTGAAGAATGTAGCTGACAACGTTCCAGGTAACATAAAATATACCGAAGCCGATGCCTACAACAGCAAAGCTGAGGTAACCTACCTTACCTAAATATTCGGGGTCAAGAAAAACTTGTGGAGCACCAACGCTGTTGCCAAGGCCGCCAAGTATTACAAGGAAAAATACTACCCATGAAAAAAGCAAAAACTGGAAACGCTTAAAAGACAACAACAATAGTTGTACGGGGAAGGAGTAGTAAATGTCTTTCAACAGCACCAGCATAGTCAACAGCAAAGTATTACTAAGATAAATACAGTTATATAGAGGTTGCGCCTAATTTTCCTCAAGGTAATGTTTATTGCATTGTTATGACACGCGCTACATGTTTATCGTCTATTGACTTTTGATTTCACTTAGCTGAATAGTCCAGCCGAGGTCCATGCGGGTTATAATAGGGAACTTAGTGGATTCAATAACGTCAATGGTATATTTTATATCACCGCCGCCCTGTAATTCCCAGCCCGGTACGGCTACCAGGTTGCCGTTAAGGTTAAAGTTGAACTCCGAAATAGTGTTACTCATTACTGTTGCCGTATCAGCCATGCCGTTTACTTTAATCGGAGCTTCAGCCTTAGCGGAAATATCATCAAACAGCTTTTTGCTTATCCATACGGAGGTTTCCTTATCGAGGTTAGAAACCCCGCCGCTGAAATAATTGAAAAGGGCATCGGCCTTTGAAACAGCATTGGCTGACATAACTACTGAGCCGCTTTTGTTTATGGGTTCGGTCATTTTCCAATCAAAGGCTATTTCGTTGCCAAGGCTTTTAACGGTTACAATGAATTTGTAGTTTTTGCCCGCTGAACTTACATCATAGGTAAGCACCGTTCCGGGCTTTATAGCCTTTTCAAAAGTTTCAAGGTCTGAAATGTTTTGGCTGTTGGCAAAGAATGCAGCTACAATAAACAATAAAAGGGGTAGGGCTTTTTTCATGGAGGGGTTTATACCTTAAAGGTAAAAACCCTGTTCAATAAACTGCAATACTATTGCGCTTCTATGGCGCCTAAATCGTATGGGGTGCCGTTAGCAGGGTTTACCTTAACCACGCCCCGGCTGTGCCCGAAAATATCCTGGCTTAAACCGGTTGGGGCAGCATCAATAAGCGGAGAGAAATAACCTATACTATCACTAGGAGTAAAGTTGAAGGCGTAAGGGTCTTTAAACTTAGGGTCGTCGTTAAATACGTTGTTGTTATTGCCTACGCTAAAAATGCCCAGTGTATCGCTTGGTGTTTTCATTAGCGAATACACAAAGGTATTGGTGAATTCATCCTGCGGACTGGTGTTAATGTTGTTGAAGGAAATTTCGTTATCCAGGTTGCCGTAAATAACGCAATTGATAAAGGTGCTGGTTAAAGGTTCTTTGTAACTGGTTGTATTGTTTACCGCTACAAAGTTACTCAGCAACAAGGCCTCTTTTTCGTGGCTTACATACTTTGACCCCTGGTTAAAAATGGTGCAACTGTTGAAGGTGTATTCACCGCCAAGGCCGAACTTTAAAAGGTTATCACCGGCAACAAAAAACATAGAGTTGTTTGCAGCTATCTCCGCATTAAAACCATAAATAGCGTTGTAAAGGCTATGTTTAACAATACAGTTATTGATGTGTATATCCGGCCGGCTTAAAAGACCTAGATATTTATTCAAATCTGTAGAAATACCAGCCCCTGCATATATGCCGTACGATGATTCGGTGATTACACAATGGTCGAAATTACCTACCGGTTTGCAACTGCCGCCTGTAGAATCGCGCAGGAAAACCAAACCAAACCATTGGCCCGGCTTATCATCATAATACTGCTCTAAACGAACACCCTCAAAAACGATTGAATCACTCCAGCTTGTTGCGGTGGCATTTAGGGTTCCTTCCACAAAAATGCCGGAGTTGTTCGTGAAGAAGATTTTTGTTCCGGGGTCAATTGTCAAAGTAGCCCCACAATCTACCAGTACACCCGGTATAGAGTCATTGCTTATTACTACATGCGGCTTGTCGTTCGTCCAATGCTCATTACTTGTTATAAAACTACCGTAATGGAAATGCGCATTTTGACCAAAGGCCTGAAGGTGTACTGTATTGGTTTTACTGCCTATGGTAAAATTCACATCGTCAATAATCACAAAGGGCGTTGCATTGCTGTTAGGGTCTACCGTAACTTCTACAAAAACATAAATGGAATCCTTTGCCGGTATTTCAATGCCGGTGAACTGGTCGCCGGGTATGCCATCTACATTTATGCGGAATTGGTTGCCGGTTAAGTGCATCAGGCGGATATCATCAATGCGTACCGCTTTACTACTTTGGTTAAACACTTTAAAGTATTTGGTAGTAGAGCCAAGCGTGGTAAATACGGTATCGAAAGTCAAGGTGTCCTTACTGAAAGTAAGCGAACCATTACCGAACAATTCCTTCTTACAACTTTGGGTAGTAAAAAGCATTGCTGCAATAGCCAATACCACAAAAAATAAGCCTGCTGTCTTTTTCATTTAAAAATGAACACCTTTAACGGCCCGTGAAAATAGAAATTGTGCCCAAAGCGGCACTATATTCGCTATTAGTACATAGGTTTATTAAAAGAAGAGCATGGCAGAACATGTAATTAAGATACTGGAAAGCAGTTTTATAACCCTGAACGTGAAGCGGTTTGTGGTGGAGAAACCAAAGGGTTACAGTTTTATACCGGGGCAGGCTACGGATGTTTCAGTAAACCTGCCGGAATGGAAGGAGCGTTTTTGCCCTTTCTCTTTTACAGGCCTGAACAAATGGGAGCACCTGGAGTTTATGGTAAAGGTATACCCTGAAAGAAAGGGGGTAACCGATTTGCTGGGCCGCACCAACAGCGGAGAGTTAATTATTAAGGAACCTTATGGGGCCATACAATACAAAGGCCCCGGTGTGTTTATAGCCGGTGGTTCGGGTATTACTCCGTTCATATCCATTTTTAGGGAGTTGGCTAAGAACAAGCAGCTAATGGGCAACCACCTTATATACAGTAACTATACTGCGGCTGATGTTATTTGCGGAGCAGAGCTGCACGATATGCTGAAGGATAATTACATAAACCATTACACTCGCGAAGGGGTTATTGGGTTTAGAGAACGCCGCCTGAACCGCGAATTTTTAATTCAGTATATCTCTGATTTCAGCCAGCGTTTTTACGTGTGTGGTTCCGATGGTTTTGTAAAGGACATTTCTGAAGCCTTAATGAGCCTTGGCGCCACTTCAGAAAACCTGGTGATAGATAAATAGAACTAGCCAAACAATTCTTCCATTAGCTGTTGCACACGGCTGATGGTAATAATTTTGATGCCGAATTTTTGCGTATCTAACTTTTGATTGAATTTGCTGATGTAGATTTTTTCGAAGCCAAGTTTATCTGCTTCAGATATGCGTTGGTCTATACGGTTTACAGCACGTACTTCACCACTTAAGCCCACCTCTGCGGCAAAAGCAACTTTAGAACTTACCGGCATATCGTTATACGATGAAGTAAGCGCAGCTATAACTGCCAGGTCAATGGCAGGGTCCTCCACACGCAGGCCGCCTGCAATGTTTAAGAATACATCCTTAGTGCCAAAGCGGAAGCCGCTACGTTTTTCCAATACAGCCAACAGCATATTTAAACGGCGAACATCAAAGCCGGTGCTTGAACGCTGCGGTGTGCCGTAAAAAGCCGGAGTTACCAAGGCCTGCGTTTCAATAAGGAATGGACGCATGCCTTCCATCATACTGGCAATGGCAATGCCGCTTAATTCTTCTTCGCGCTGCATCAACAAAATTTCGGAAGGGTTGAGCACAGGGCGCAGGCCGGCACCCAGCATTTCATAAATGCCAATTTCCGAAGTGCTGCCAAAGCGGTTTTTAGTAGTGCGCAGTATACGGTAAGTATAGTTGCGGTCGCCCTCAAACTGCAATACGGTATCCACTATATGCTCTAATACTTTTGGCCCCGCTATAACGCCATCCTTAGTAATGTGGCCAATCAAAAAAACCGGTATGCCTGTTTCCTTGGCATAGCGCTGCAACTCACCGGTGCATTCCCTTATTTGCGAAACGCTGCCGGGTGTTGACTCTACATAAACGGTATGCAGGGTTTGTATAGAGTCAATCACAATTAAATCAGGCCCCAACAATTCTGCCTGCTTAAAAATTTGCTGCGTATTGGTTTCAGTTAGAATAAAGCAGTCGTCGTTATTTATGCCTATTCGTTCGGCGCGCAGTTTAATCTGTCGGTCGCTTTCCTCGCCGGTAACATAAAGCACCTTAGTTCCTTTAAGCTTCAGGGCCAGTTGCAACATGAGCGTACTCTTGCCAATACCCGGTTCACCACCAATAAGTATTAGCGAGCCCGGAACAATGCCGCCGCCCAATACACGGTTTAACTCGGTATCCAGCGCATCAAGCCGAGCGGTTTCCATTTCGTGCACTTCTTTAATAGGCACAGGCACGGCAGCTTCGGTTTTGCGGCCCGTTACATTGCGCTTCTCTTTCGCTTTCTCTTCATTTTTATCTACTATTTCTTCGGCATAGGTGTTCCACTCTCCGCAAACGGGACATTTGCCTATCCATTTGGCGCTTTGGTTACCACAGTTTTGGCAATAGTATAGGGTGCGTGTTTTGCTCATAACAAGGCACGCAATTTAGGTGTAATTCTTTTTAAGAGAAACCTGAAAACAAAAAGGGACAACTGTTGTCGTCCCTTTTGTGGTTATTTCTGAGCAGGCTTTGCTTTGTCTGCCGGCTTACTTTCCGTTTTTGGTTTTTCAGCAGGCTTACTGTTGGTAGTTGTTTTAGTTGGTGGCAGAGCCTTAGCCTTGTTGCTAAAGGCCTTTGCCTTAGCTTCTGCCTCAGCAATTTGCTCAGGCGTTAATTCCTGTAGTATCTTAAACTCAGTACGGCGGTTTTTGCTGCGGCCTTCAGGGTAATCGGTACCAGGAGGATTTTCATTTAAGTCAACAGGTTGTGATTCGCCATAGGCTTTGCTCTGCAGGCGATACATTGGTATTTTTTTGCTGGCCAGGTATTTAATAACGGCATCACTGCGACGCTGCGATAGCTTCAGGTTGTATTCATCCGTTCCTTTTGCATCAGTATGCGAACCCACCTCTAACACATAGGTAGGGTGGTCATTCATAAAGGTGGTTACCGTATTTAGCGTATCCGGTGCGCCTGCGGTTAATATATCCTTGTTAAAATCCCAGTAAACAATGCCTATGCGCTGGCCAAGATAACTAAGCAGTTGCGGGCGCATTTTCATAGGCACATCTACGGTAATGGTATCATTAAAGCGTTTGCCCATAGTGCTAACCGGCAGGTCGGCATCTTCAAAACCATTCTTCCGCGAAATAAGTTTGTATTCTTTTTCGGCTTCCAGGTCAAAGAAGTAACTACCGTCTGTAGCGTAGTATGATTTAATTTCCTTACCGCTAACTCCATCAAACAAGGTTATCAATCCGTTTTCAATGGTCTTGTTGTTACTGTCCGCATTTTGGATAGTTCCTTTAACCGCCAACAATAATTTTTCCTTCCCTACCTGGTAAATGTCATCGCAGCAGGTTTCACTCTTAATACCAAACCCACCCGGGCGGTTGCTTACTACAAAACCAACACCGGCATAGTCGTTCCAGTTAAAATACATATCATCAACACTGCTGTTAATGGGCATACCCATATTAACAGGTTCGGTCCATTCTCCACCAACGGCCTTAGTACGGTAAACATCCAATCCGCCAATGTTTACGTGGCCATCAGAACTGAAATACAGCACATCATTTTTAAAATCGTAAGAAGGCGTTTCTTCATTACCCTTTGTATTGATAGTTGGCCCCACAGGTTTGGCTTTACCAAAGCTGCCATCCTCATTTATTTTGGCATAAAAAATATCCATGCCTTTTTCTGCGTTGCGGTCTGAAGCAAAGAACAGAACCATTTCACCCGCATCGTTTTTGCCCACTGCAGGGTGCGTATTGGTAGCGCCCTCCTGGTTTACATTGGCGCTAAGTTTTTCGCCTTCGCTCCAACCGTTAGCTGCACTGTAGCTGCTTTTATAAATGTTGCAGCGCATGCGCGACATTTCATCCTGCTGGCACTGGGTATAAAACATGGTGTTGCCATCGCGCGAAAATGTTGGATTGCCTGTATGCATGTTGGCAGAGTTAACAGCATCTTTTAACTCCACGGCTTTCTCCCACATTTTGCCATTGCGCTTTGCTGTGTAAATACGGCTGAAGTCAGCATACTTTTCTCTGCGGTTTTCTAATATAACTCGATCCGATACCCAAGAGCCGTAATACATGGTATTCTCATCTTTAAGCACCGGGGCATAATCAGTAAAGGGCTGGTTTACATTTTCATTTAAATGCGTGGCCTTAAACTCACGCATGTCTGTAATGGCTAACTGCGCTAAGCCACTATCGCAACCTTGTATTTCTCGGGTAGCATTGCGGCGGGCATCGTTCAGTTCATCTACATTACGCGCAAGCTTGTTGAACTTGGCAAAGGTGGCCTTGGCCAATTCATAGTTGCCTAAATATTTATCAGTTAAGGCGGCTTGATATATGGCAAACAGGTTTTTATGTTTTACTGAATCCATATCCATTACCACGCGGTAGTATTTGTTGGCAAAGCGGTAATCGCGTAAAACAAAGTTGGCATCTGCCAGGCGCTGATACAGGAATATTTTGTTTGACTTTTTGTTTACTGCTGCTTCGTAGTAATGAATGGCGTTGTAAACGCTGCCCTTTTCCATTAATAAATCGCCAAGCTTGCGGTTGCGCTTCCAGCCAATGGTTTTAGGGTCAGGCAGCTCCTTGTATTTACGGCCGTTTTTACTGTCGTAAGCAGTAGCGTTAGTGCCTGATTCTTTGATTATTGATTTTTCCTGTTCAGGGGCTTTAGCTTCTTCTTTTTTCGGTTCTTCTTTTTTCGGCTCTTCTTTTTTTTCAGAGGGCTTGGCTTCCTGTTTTTTAGGTTGCTCCTTTGGCTCTTCTGCCTTTTTTGTTTGCTCAGTTTTAGTCTGTTCCTGCTTTTTCTCTTCAGCTTTGGGTTGCGCTTCCTTTTTCTCAGGCTTGCTTTCTTCCTTCTTCGGTTGTTCCTTTTTGGTTTTACCCTTTTCTTTCGTTTGCGCAGGGGGGGCGTTCATTAATTCATTAAGCTCTTGTTGGCTTTGGGCGCATAAAGGAGCATTTACAAATTGCAATAGCGCAATAAAAAGGACCGGCAGAAGTAGTTTTACTTTCATTCGTAAGGGGTGTAAATAATGTGGTCGAAAATACTAAAAACCACCGCTCACCCTCTCACATCTCAACAGTCCGTTAGTGGCGTGCACAATGCGCTACGCACATGAAGAATAATTCACGTTAGATGAAATCAGAAACGAGGGCAAACAAGGGAATGCGCAAAGCTGTAATCGCGGCGCTTAATGGTATAGCCAAGGTGAATTTCTAAGCCGCCAATACCGGTACCGGTTTTACGCATATTGCTTATGGTGGCATCGTAGCTTAAGCCAATTTTAAACCCTGAGTAGGAAAAGCCCACGTAAGGAATAACAGCATCGGTAGTAACACCCGTAGTAATATTGTGAATACGGTTATAAACGCCCATGGTAAAGGCGGCTGATTCATTATAACTCTGCTTAATGTCGTAACCAAAGCCCAGTCCAATATTAAGCTGGTCGTTTACGCTTTGGCGGGTAAACATAGCCGATGGTAATAAGTGGAATTTTTCGCCTAAAATGATATCTAAGCCGCTGTGCACATTCCAGCGCCAGTAAAACTTACGGCTGTTGTTAGCCAGAATATCGTACTTAGGGAAAGTAACGTTGTAAAAAGATGCGCCTGTATAAAAGCCCACTTTGCGTGCAAACAGGCCATAGTAAAACAGGCCGGCATTAAGATTTACATAGCCAACATTGCTTTTTGATATAAGCTCATTGTTGGGTATAGTGCTCACAAACTGGTTATCCTGAAATTGGTTAGCAAACTGGAAGTCCTGTATTTTAATACTTTGGTAAGTGTACCCACCCTGTACACCGGCTGAAATGCGATGGTTACCGTCTTTACCCAGCGTTTTAATATAACTTATGCTTGCTAAGGCAGTAACGCCTGTAAAGGTATTGGCACCCTGTTGGTCATTCCCTAAAAACAAGCCAACCCCTAAAGCATCGTTATTTATTTTAACGGGCATGTCAAAGTTAAGGGCGGTGGTCATGTAAGGCGAGCGGAAGAAGCCGTTATTATTGGCAGAATACCACTGGTTACGGTAATTAACCCCTACACGGGCAAGGCCGGGTGTAAAGCCGGTTAAGGCCGGGTTTAACCACAGCGGCGCATTGAACACCTGCGAGAAGTGGATGTCCTGTGCAGATACACTCAGGCCGGCTAAAACGGCTAAAAATAAAGTGTATATTTTTTTCATATCAAATATGCCTTGCTATTTGCTTTACCATAATAAGGAAAGGTTCCCACGCGCTGATTTAATTTCGCCTGTGCTGTTAACCTTAACCTGTGCTTCATAAACGTAATTGCCCATTAACTGCACCTGGCCCTGGTATTTACCGTCCCAGTCTTTCTTGCCATCGCGCTGGCTGTCAAACACCGGTTCGCCCCAGCGGTTGAATACTTTAAGCTCTTCCAGCGTAACAAGGTTAAGCTGGTTTATTATTCCAAAAAAATCATTCACGCCATTACCATCCGGTGTAAACACGTTAGGGAAATTAAACAGCACCTCAGCTTCCTTAGCGTTAATTAATATGTGCGGCTCATTGCCATTATCAGCCCACAGCTTTTTGGTGTTATGGAAATAAGGCGCCCCCTGGTTAATTACCACTTCTTTCAGGTCCTGCCATTGTGGCTCCCAGCGGCCTATAGAGTTCCATGTGCTATCCTTAGCCGGTAAATAGTAAATAGATAATTCAGAAGGTTCTATTGAACCGATTTGTTTAACCAGGTGGAAGAATTTTGCATTTACCACGCTAACGTCGCCGGCTTTATTGCTTATGTCATATCCTTCTGCAGTAGCATCGCCATAGCCCATGCGCACCTCAAAATTTTGTGCATCAGAAACGGAAGGCTTTATTTCAACCGGGCGGTAATAAACCGTGCCGTTATCGTTCCAGCCTGTAGGAAAGCCATATAAATCAACAGCGTTTGTATAACGAACTAACCTTCCCGGGCCGGTGCTGCTTACAAAACCACTTAAGCGGGTTATAGCTGCGGGCGAAGTGTTGGTTACCGTCATTTTAAAATCGGTAGTGGCTAACTCGCTAGTGCCAAGGGAAAGAAGATGAGTGGTATTAGCATCTAAGGTTTGGGTTTTAACCGAGCCGTTTTCAAGCGCTAAATCGTAAAAAGAGGTGACAGAGGAACCTGTTATTAGTTGAGCGGCCCCGCGTAAACGCACCAGGCTTTGATCTGCAGTAAAGGTGTTGTTATTCTCCCAATCGCCAAACACAATGTACTCGCCATTAGTGCCGCCGCCGGTGGCTAAACTGCCGTTGCGGAAGAAGCCACGAATGGTTGTTTGCCCCGCATTGCTTAAAAAGCCGCTGTTTGCATTTTCAACTGCACCATCTACAAACAAAACGCCTCCGCCTGAAACAGCCATATCTGCCCCATTGTTATAAAGCAATTGGGCCCTGGCTATGCCAAAGCTTAAAAACACACAAAAACAGGCCGAAGTAAATTTCCTCATGCTCTTAGTCAGGTTCGGGCGTTGAAAGTAATAAATATACTTAATTTTTAAGGGCAAGTCAACAATAAAAGTGCATGTATTTTACATGATTGTTTAATGGCTGTACTGCTTTGATTATAAACGGTTAAAACCAGCTGTTAATCAAAAATTTACGGCAAAACCTTGTTTACAATAGTATACGGCCAACAAAACAGGCGTTAATGACCGGCTGCGTAGGGCAGTGAGCCTAAGTAAATTAGCGCAAAATAATAGTATGAAGAAGTGTTTGGCGTTGTTGGCTGTGGCAGTTGTATTGCTTTCTCAATCCTCGTGCCTGGTTTTAAAGAAGAAATATGATGAGCAGGTTGCTTTGGCCGATAAAATGAAGGCCGAGCGCGATGATTGTAACGACAAACTCAATCAGGCAAATGCCACTATTGATGACTTGAACAAGCAAATAGCTAACCTGAATTCAGAGATTGACAAACTGAAGGACAGCAATGCTTCTTTAGAGGACAAATTGAAGAAAACCAAAGACCTTAAGGACCAAAGCGATGCCATTTGTGAGCGCGTAAAACAACAGTTAGATGCCCTAACCAATTCATCTGCTGCCGAAAAGGACAAGCTGCTGAAAGACCTGGCTCAAAAAGAGAAAGAGTTAATGGCTAAAGCAGAAGAATTAAACAAGATAAGCGCACAGTTAAACGAGCGCGATGCGAAGGTGCGCGAACTGGAATCTTTAATAGCACGTAAGGATAGCGCTGTGCAGGCATTGAAAGAAAAAATGCTGGCAGCCCTTAAAGGGTTTAATGCGGGCGATTTGAGCGTTTATGAGAAGGACGGTAAAGTTTATGTGGCGTTAAGCGATAAGCTGTTATTTAAAACAGGCAGCTATACGGTGGAAGAGCGTGGCAAAGACGCCTTGAAAAAGATAGCCGAAGTGTTAAGTAAGCAAAGCGATATTAATGTGGCAATTGAAGGGCATACAGATAGTATTCCTTACGTATCCTCTACCAGCGGGCCTATAAACAGTAACTGGGATTTGAGTGTAATGCGTGCCTCAAGCGTAACAAAAATAATGGTTGACGATTACAAGGTAGATGCCACACGCATTACGCCCATGGGCCGCAGCAGGTATTTTCCTGTTGAAACAAACGCTACTGCTGAAGGCAGAAGCCGTAACCGCCGTATTGAGGTGGTTTTAGAGCCGGATATGCGTGCTATATTCAGTATTCTGAACTCCTCTAACTAACAACTGTAAGCTAAAGTTTGCGTTTGTATAAACGCCAGCAGAATTTATAGTAGATATCAGAGTAACAGGTGGTGCAAAAGCCCATCTCTTCAGTAACTTTAGTGTCATAAGCGCTAAACAGTTTCCACTCTTCATCAAACTCTTCGTTGCTTAGGTTTGCCTGCATAAATGCGGAGGCGTAATCGGTATAAGCATATGTGTCCCAGCCGTTGCTGCCAAAAGCCTCTAAACCCAGTTTTGCGGTTACAATATGGTCTGCATGGTCCGATGGGTTAGCGCTTTCTAAAGTATCGGGTATGTTCAGTGTAACAGGGAAATCAGTTGGTTCAAGGGTTTCAGCCACCAGCAGGTGCAGCATTTTAACCAGTTGTTGCCGGTTGTAGTAAATGTTTACTGAATCGGTGCTTACCAGCTGTTCAATTTTGCCGTTGTAAAGTTTGGTCATGCTGGCTTTACCTAAGGCGGCGAAGCCTTCACCATCGGCATTGCCATCGGGCAGGCGAAGGAAATAGGCTGTAACCGGCCCGTTTTTATAATACGGAATAGAATAAGCGCCTACCTGTTGATTGCCTATAAAAGGTTGTCCTTTTACTCCTTTAGCATCCAGCGCATAATCTATAGAAGCAATGGCCCCTTCCTCACGGGCATTGCAATAGGTGCTTTCCTGGCAACCGGAAGAGGTAGTTATGAGAATGATTTTTTTGCCGCTCCCCAGGTCCTTTAAAAAATCAAGGCCCATAAAAAGCTGCCAGTCATCATTATGCCCTACCATGTAAATGGCCACCCCTTTTGAAACCGGGGCAGTGTCTTTTTTACAAGCTGCTGTTAACAGCAGAAAGAGTAATAAGGTAAGGTGTAAAAGTGTTTTCATGCTTTAATGTAACAATACTTTTTGTTAAGAGAAGGAATTAAACCCCGAAACGCGGTGTAGTTTTGGCAAGCCTAAAGTACGGATTACATTCGCGCCATGATTTGGAGGCGGGACCCCGCTAACCCCGAAGCGGAAATGGGATTTTTTGACCACGTAGAAGTGCTGCGCTGGCACCTGATACGTTCCGCTATAGTCATTGTGCTGTGCGCTTCGGTTGTAGGGTACTTTTATGATGTGGTGTTTGATAAGGTTATATTAGGTATAACCTCAAAGGATTTTCCTACCTACCGCTTATTGTGCTATGTAAGTCAAAAGCTACATATAGGTCAGGCTATCTGCATTGACCATGATATACCCATGTCATTACAGAACCTTACCATGTTTGGGCAAATTACTTTACTGGTTCAGTATTCTATTATACTGGGTTTGGTTATTGCCTTTCCATACATTATTTGGGAGTTGTGGCGTTTTATAGCGCCGGCTTTACAGGAGGAGGAAGCCAAAAAGACCAGCCGTATTATACTGGCCTGTTCATTTTTCTTTTTTTTAGGGGTAGCATTCTGCTACTTTATAATCATACCCTTCTCGGTAAATTTTGCGGTTAGCTTTTCTATCAGTCCAAAAATTAAGAATGAGTTTACCATTGATAGCTACATTGATTTCTTTACCGTAATGCTGCTGGCTATAGGGGCAGTGTTCGAATTGCCTATGGTAGTTTACTTTCTTTCCAAATTCGGAATATTAACGGCAAAAACTATGCGCTCAACACGCCGTTATGCAATTGTGGTAATCCTTATTGCCAGCGGAATTATAACCCCTTCGCCGGATATGTTTACCCAGTGCCTTGTTGCAGTGCCTATTTATATGTTGTATGAGTTAAGTATTTTTATTGCAGCGCGCAATGAACGTAAACGAAATGCTTTAACCCCTGCTTAAAACTGTTTGTATGAAGATTGCTATTGGCGGCGACCATGCCGGTTTTGAATACAAAAAAACATTAATACCTTTTTTAGAAGCAAAAGGTTTTGAAGTAAAGGACTTCGGACCTTTCTCAACCGATTCGGTAGACTACCCGGACTTTGCTCACCCGCTTTCTGCAGCAGTTGAAAAAGGCGAATTTATTTTCGGCATACTTATTTGCGGCAGCGCCAATGGTGTGGCTATGGCAGCAAACAAGCACCAGGGCATACGCGCTGCTATTGTTTGGAAGAATGAGTTAGCCGCACTGGCGCGTCAACATAATAATGCTAACGTTATTTGTTTACCAGCGCGCTTTATTTCAATAGATGAAGCCCAACAATTTGTGTCCTCCTTTTTAACAACGGAATTTGAAGGTGGCCGACATGAAAATCGCGTGAATAAAATTGCCTGCTGATTTTCTGTTAAGCGCTCCGTTTTTCTCACTATAATCTCTCCTTTTCCCTTTAATACACTTAAGGACATGCTTTTTTAGGACTATAAGTCTTAATGCAGCGTTAAAATTCTACAAAACATACAGTTGTAGCATAAACCTTGATTACTCAATAGGGTCATTCATTTGTGCGATTGCACTAAGGTTTAAAACTGATTAACGGTTAATAAAAAAGAAGTTATGAATAAGGTTAAGAGAATAATTGCAGTAGCAGCAACACTGTTGTTTATACTGCTTTTAACTGATGTGGCCACTGCGGCACATCCGTATCATAAATACAACAGGCATGGGTGGCGCAGCGCCGCTTACGCCCCACCACCGGTTTCTGTATCCTTCCAGGTGTTTTACGATAATCTTGCTCCTTACGGAAGCTGGATTAACGACCCTATGTACGGTTACGCATGGGTGCCAAATGTTGGCAACGGGTTCAGGCCATATTATACTGATGGATACTGGACAATGACAGAGTATGGTAATACCTGGGTTTCTTACTATCCGTGGGGATGGGCTCCCTTTCACTATGGAAGATGGACCTACGATAATTGGTATGGCTGGATATGGATACCCGATAACGTATGGGGACCTGCATGGGTTGCATGGAGAACCGGATCGGATTATTACGGTTGGGCGCCTTTAGCCCCGGGCTTTGGCTTTGCAGTAAACACGTACTACTTCCCTAATGATTGGTGGGTGTTTTGTCCTCCGCGTTATGTATATACCCCTAGCTACTACAACTATTGCGCAGGGCCTACTTATAATACTACAATTATTAATAATACCACTATTGTAAATAACACAGTAGTTAACAACAACGTTACGTATGTAAGCGGCCCCACAGCCATGGAGTTTGAAAAGCATACTAACCAAAGGCTGCCTGTATACAGCGTGCAGGAAATGAGTAAACCTGCAGCGGGCAGAGTAGAAAACAACAAAGTGGCCTTGTACCGTCCGGAAGTGTCAAAACTATCGGAAGATAAACAGGCTGCTCCATCAAAAGTGGTAGCCACTGAAAGGCCAATAGGTAAGCCGGAGTCTATTATGGGGGGAACCTCTCCAAAGTTTAATCCAAATGGAAAGCAGATTGACAATAGTAATGCTGCACAGCCAAATGGTTTACAGCAAGGAGGTAAGATAAACACCGACCCAAGAGGTAATACGGATATGAACCAACGGTTGAATCCGCAAAACCAAAAGGGTAACACATTGCCTCAGCGTAATGAACAGCTTAACCAACAGCGCGGTACGCCCCAGCAAAGGGAAGATAATAACCAATGGAAGCAACCGCAGCAGATAGAGCCCAAACGTCAACCTGAAATGCAGCCAAGGCAAAACCAGGGTGAGCCACGCGGACAACAACAGCAAACTCAACCGCGCCAGTTTGAGCCCCAACGCCAGCAACCGCAGGTGCAACCAAGGCAGGAACAGCAACGCTTAGAGCCCAGAGGACAACAGCCTCAAGTGCAACCGCGTCAGGAAATACAGCCAAGGCAGATAGAGCCGCAACGTCAACAACCGCAGATGCAACCAACGCAACAACCGCAGCGTATGGAACCACGCGGGCAGCAACCTCAAATGCAGCCTCGCCAGGAAATGCAACCGCGGCAGTTTGAACCACAGCGCCAGCAACCGCAGATGATGCCAAGGCAGGAGCCACAGCAAATGCAGCCAAGACCTGAACCACAGCAAATGCAACCAAGAGGAAATGGTGGCGGCAAACCTGGTTTCGGCCCCAGATAATTGAATGGACAAAATAAAAAAGCCGGCAGCAATGCCGGCTTTTATTTTATCAGAAACCACGTTTTCATTTTGCCTTTACCCTTTACATCAATTTCTCCGCGTTCTTCAAACTCAAAGTTGTTTTTTAGTAAAGAATAGGTTGAATCACTAAGCTGTATTTTATTCTCAATACCGTGGCTTTCCATTCGGCTGGCAGTGTTAACGGTATCACCCCACAGGTCATAAGCGTATTTGTTTTTACCTAACACGCCTGCTATTACCTCCCCGCTATGGATTCCGATGCGTAAACGTATATCGTCTGAAGGATAAGCATTCTTTATTTCCCGGTTCATTGCCAGGGCCATATTGGCTATGCGTTCCGCATGGTCTGCACAGTGTTCAGGTAAACCTGCAACACACATATAGGCATCACCAATAGTTTTTATTTTTTCAACGCCGTATTGATTGGCTAAGCTATCAAACAGTTGAAACAGCCTGTTTAAATGGCGGGCCAGTTCTTTTACTTCCATTTTGGCACTCCACACCGTAAAGCCAACTATATCCGCAAACAGAACAGTGCAGTTTTCGAAACGTTCAATTATTTCTTCATCACCGGTTTTAATACGCTCAGCAATTGAGCGGGGCAAAATGTTGTGTAGTATTTTCTCTGTAGCGTGCCGCTCCGCCTCCTTCATATCCAACTGCCGCTGAATTTCAAGTGTGGCCCCTCTTTTTTGCGCTTCCTCACTTTTCACTTCCTTTTCCAACATATGGAAACGCTTAAACACTTTAGCGTAATCCTCCCATTTACGGGCGGTTTCATACATCTCGCTCAGCGCGTGAAAAACCTGCATTTGCGCCAACTTACTTCCGCTTCCCTCAACAGCTTCAGTTGCCTGTGCGGCATATTCAAAAGCCCGGTTATAGTCCTTCCACTCAAAATACACACGGGCAATATTGATAAGGTCGCGGCTGTACTGTGGCTTTTGGTTTAAGCGCTTATTAATTTCATAAGCTTCTTTAAAATGGTCAAGGGCTGTTTCTAAATCTCCTTTACGGGCGTAGATAGTGCCCCGGTTGGCCAGTATAATTGCCCGTGATGGAAGGTGATTGCTGAGGTCGCAATAATGCAGGGCGTTGTTATAACATAACATCGCATTATCAAGGTCGTTTTTATTGCTGTAGTGCACACCCAGGTTAGTGTAGTTTACATGTATAGGCTTATAGTTTTTTTCTTTTATATGATACGTGAGCGCTTTTTCAATGTAGGAAAGTACTTTCTCGCTTTCGCCCAGGTTATTATATAAGCTTGCTAAATTACCATGTATGTACGCCTCTTCGTTTCGGTTTCCGTATTTATCGCACAAATGTAAAGCCTGCTGGTAGAGGTCAAGCGCGCGGCCATAATAGCCTGCTACAGAGCAGGCCATACCCATTGTGGACAGTGATTTTATTTCGCCGTAACCGTTATTGTTTGCGCGGGCAAGCTCCAACGCTTCTGATGAAAGCTCAATGGAGCGTGACATATTACTTCGATGCAGCCTCTCTGCCAAACTCACTAATACCTCTACGCGGTCTTCAGCATCCAGGGTTGATGCTACCATGGCCTCTAATTCTTCTATTGTTTTTTCATCTGTAGTAACCATTGGTATAAAGGAAAAATTTATTCCCGGGAAAAGAAAAACGATCAAAAGCCGCCATCCTTAAAATTACTATTTCTGTTTACCTTTCGCCCATGAAATTTGAGCGAAAGAACCTTAGTAATGAGGAGCTGATTAAGTTATACCGGCTTATTCTTAAACCAAGGGTAATTGAAGAGCGCATGCTTAAACTGCTGCGGCAGGGGCGCGTAAGCAAGTGGTTCAGCGGTATTGGGCAGGAAGCCATAGCTGTGGGTGTAACGGCTGCCCTGCACGAGGATGAGTACCTTTGTCCGCTGCACCGAAACCTTGGCGTATTTACAACACGCAATTGCGACTTACAGCAATTGTTTGAACAGTTTCAGGGAAAGGCGGGCGGCTTTTCGCAGGGGCGTGAAAGAAGTTTTCACTTCGGCACCAATGAGCATCACATAGTAGGTATGATCTCGCACCTGGGGCCGCAGTTGTGTTTGGGTGATGGTATTGCGCTGGCCAGTAAACTGAAACAGGAAAAGAAGATAACCGTTGCCTTTACCGGCGATGGCGGCACCAGCGAAGGAGACTTTCATGAGGCCTGCAACATTGCTGCTGTATGGGATTTGCCCATTATTATTTTGATAGAAAACAATGGCTATGGCTTAAGCACACCAACCAACGAACAGTTCCGCTGTAAGTATTTGGCTGAGCGGGCTATTGGTTATGGTATGAAGGGAATAACCATAGATGGCAATAACATTCTGGAGGTATATAACACCGTTAAACAACTGGCTGAGGAGATGCGCGAGAACCCTAAGCCGGTATTGCTGGAGTGTATGACCTTTAGAATGCGAGGCCACGAAGAAGCCAGCGGAGTAAAATATGTGCCAAAGGAATTATTTGAACTTTGGGAGAAGAAGGACCCCGTTACCAATTACGAAAACTGGTTAATTGAAGAGGGTATAATTTCTCCTGATTATCCCGATATGCTGAAGGACGAAATGGATGCTGAGGTGCGAAAGGCTTTTGATGCAGCCGATAAACAACCGGATATAATACCCAATACAGAAAAGGAAACTGCAGAAATTTATAAGGCCCACAATTTTCAAATTGCTACAGCGCAATCGCCAACAGAAAAATTACGCCTGGTGGATGCCATATCGCAAGGGTTGAAGCAAAGCATGCAGAAGCATGACAACCTTGTAGTAATGGGACAAGACGTAGCTGAATACGGCGGCGTTTTTAAAGTTACCGAAGGATTTGTGGCTGAGTTTGGAAAGGAACGTGTGCGAAACACGCCTTTATGCGAAAGCGGTATTTTAAGCGCTGCCTTAGGTATGAGCGTTAAAGGAATAAAGAGTGTTGTTGAAATGCAGTTTGCTGATTTCGTTTCAACAGGCTTTAATGCCATAGTTAATAACCTTGCCAAAAGCTATTGGCGCTGGGGGCAAAATGCAGATGTGGTAGTGCGTATGCCTACGGGAGCAGGCGTTGGTGCAGGGCCCTTTCATTCGCAAAGTAATGAGGCCTGGTTCTTTCATGTGCCGGGTTTAAAAATTGTTTACCCTTCAACTTCATATGATGCAAAAGGCTTACTGTGCGCAAGTGTTGAAGACCCTAACCCCATAATGTTTTTTGAGCACAAGGCCCTTTACCGCGGTGTGGAAGGCGAGGTGCCGCAGGATTATTATACCATTGAAATAGGTAAGGCTAATTTGGTTAAACAAGGAGAAGAGCTATCTATAATAACTTACGGTGCCGGTGTGCACTGGACGTTAAAAGAAACGGAAGGCATTGATGCGGATGTGCTGGATTTAAGAACGCTGTTACCGTTTGATAAAGAGGCTATAACAGAAACAGTTAAGAAAACAGGAAAGGTTTTAGTGTTACACGAAGACACTTTAACCGGAGGTATTGGCGCCGAAATAGCCGCCTGGATTACGGAAAACCTGTTTGAATACCTTGATGCACCTGTAATGCGTCTTGCTTCTTTAGATACACCTGTTCCTTTTGCCATTGCGTTGGAGAATAACTTTTTGCCGAAGAGCAGGTTGGGAACGAAGTTGCAGCATTTAAAAAGTTATTAAAACTTTAAGTTAATTTGGTCGGTATGAACGAGAATAAAGGGGTCTATCTTCTAGAACTTAGTATGGAAGGTTTTAGATGCTTTAAAAACAAAACCTCCATTTTCTTTGGAGATGAAAAAAACACATGGAAACGTTGGACAGTCCTCCTAGGAGATAATGCCACAGGTAAAACATCAATTCTACAGCTTATAGCTCAGTTTGAGCTTTGGGGGGAAGATTGGAATGATTTGGCTAATAAAAGTAATGAAAAAAGTGATTCGGGAGCGTCATTAATGAGAGCTTATTTTCCAAGCTTTCAACTTGATTATCCTCATGGGAGTTTTTTTTCTTGTACGGTTCTTGCACAAGGCCAAAGGCATGAGTTTTCTTATAGTAAGCCGAAATCTGGAACAGTTACCTATTCAGGGAATACAGGTAGTGAGTTTGAAAATCAAGTTTTTTATGGATATGGAGCGACCCGATTTATGTCTAAAAATGCTCTTATTGAAAGTCAGTCAAAAAATTCCGAGACTCTTTATAATGATGAGGCGAAACTAATTAATGCCGAAGAATGGTTATTACAACTAGATTATGCTGCAAGCAAGCAGTCAGAAGTGCAAATTTATGCATCGCGTAAAAGAGATAAGGTAAAAGATATTTTACTCAATATGCTTCCCGATATTAGTGAAATTAAGTTTTCGACTCCTACAAAGGAGGATTTAAAACCCAAGGTACTATTCAAAACTCCGTATGGGTTTGTGGGAATACATGAGTTAAGCCTTGGATACAAAACAATGGTGGCGTGGATTGTTGATTTGGCAGCTAGATTGTTCGAGCGTTACCAGGACAGCGACAACCCCCTCGCAGAGCCTGCAGTTGTTTTGGTAGATGAAGTTGACCTTCATTTGCATCCGAAATGGCAAAGAAAAATTTTTGATTATTTGAGTGAACTGTTTCCCAAAACGCAGTTCATTGTTACCGCTCATAGTCCTTTAGTCGTTCAGTCTGCGCCGAAAGACGCTAATATTGTTTTATTGCGTAGAGAAGGTGATTATGTAGTTATTGATCAAGATATAAAATCAGTAAACAAATGGAGATTGGATCAAATTCTAACTAGCGACTTATTTGGTATAGAAAGCGCCCGAAGCCCGGAAATAGAAAAACTGTTGTACGAGCGAACTACGCTTCTTCAAAAGAAGAAGTTATCAGAAATCGAAAGTGAGCGCCTGAGGGAGCTGAACAAAATAGTGCACAGCCTGCCTGTGGCAGAAAATGACGTAGATCGGGAAGCAATGGAAATCATTCGTAAGGCCGCCGATGCTGTAAAAAATAAGTAAGCACATCCGGATGATTAGATTGAATAAAAAAGCGGCGGCAGCAATTCCGGATAAATTGGCGGAAGAAGGCGTTGATGCATTAAGAGTCTTCAAGGCTGCTTACGATGCAGGTGAACGTAATTTTATTTTCGACTCTAAATTATATGGACATGTTACAGTTAAGTCAAGATTATTGCAAGATCAGGAGGGCAAGTGTTGTTTTTGCGAAGCTAAGATTGATCATATCAGTTATGGAGATGTAGAGCACTTTAGACCCAAAGGTGGGTGGGTGCAGAATGAAGAGCCCCTTAATACACCAGGTTATTATTGGCTTGCCTATGAATGGGATAATCTTTTTTTAAGCTGCCAATTATGTAATCAAAGACACAAGAGAAATTACTTCCCTTTGATAAATCCTAACGAGAGAGCCTTATCTCATCATCATGACCTAAACTTAGAATCGCCTTATTTTATCCATCCTACGCACGAAAATCCTGAAGATTTTATAGAGTTTGCGGAAGAAGTTCCTAAGGGAAGGGACATGGGAAATCGAGGTAAAAATACCATTGCTGCATTAGGAATTGACAGAGAAAAGTTAAATGAGCAAAGGCGTGAGAAGCTTTTTCCAATTTTCGACTTGTATAAATTAGCTAAAGGAATTCCCGAGACGACTCCCGAAATTAAAAAAGAGGCATGGCATACTGTAAAAAAGTATTACGCAGAAAGCCTTCTTGATAAAACACAATATGCCTCAATGCTTCGCTGCTTTTTTCGTCAGAATCCAATTCCTGCAGAGTTTGGATAGCAAATTAAAGCAATTCTTATTCTTTTATCAGCTTTCGAGTAAGGGTAAACAGGTTGTTAAGGCTAACCCTAACTACATATAAGCCTGCTTTAAGCGCTGAAGTATTAACCGCAAATTTAGCTGGTGATGTAACTGAGCAGGAAAACGATATGTTTATTAGCTTTTTGCCGCTTAAGTCGGTAATGTTTACGTCTACATCCCCGCATGAAAAATTGCGGAGCTCCACAGTTATTTGGTTATTAAACGGCGAAGGATACACGGCCCAATCAGGCGATAAAGGCGTTGCGGGTAAAGCAAAGCAACTGTCCAATTCTTCGGTTTGTTGAATGTGATATACATTTTTACCGGCATTGCTACCCATAATATTTAATGCACGTTGATCGAAGTGAATGGCATCCGTCATGTACCCTAATGCCCTGTATTGATTGGCAGAGCTATCAACAATAAAAGTCAGCGGGTCTTCAGCAGCTACTTGCGCTTGTAATCCTCTCGCTATATTGAATGCTGCATCGTATTCCGGCGTAAATAAACCGGTTTGAATAATGTAAAAAGGGAGATTGCAGTGCAGCTCATTTCTGAAACGCTGAATTAAATTCTGTAAGGCAGCTTTATAGTCGCAGGCTGAAATTTTGTTTTGCGATATACCCACTGCATCTGATTCTCCCTGCAACCATATTATACCATCTATTTGTTTACCCGTAAAGGCTTCTGCTTTTTTTGCTTTGGTAATAGCCTGACTGAACAAATGATAATTACTGCTCCAGTTACCCGCTCCGCCATCTGCTTTTTCGTGGCATGCTGTTCCACCTTTAGCGGCCTGCACAATTACTACACTGCCGCCATTAAGTTTTTGATAAGCATCGGCAAAAGGCAACCAAGCACTGCCACCAAAGGCAGGCTGAAAATCTTCGTTCTCTGTAGTGTAACCCACGGGGTCTAAAAGCGGACGCAGGGAATCAGTGGTGATATATTCAAAGCATTGAGGGTTGAAATAAATAATTGAAGTATCAGCATTACCAACGCCTACTGCATTGCTTTGCCCTGCTACCAGAAAGAGCCTGCTCAGCGGTTGAGCACTGGACGCAAATAGAGAGATAGCAAAACACACAATAAGCGCACAACGATAAAACCTCATTACCCAAAAATAAAGCGTATGCTGGAAACGGATAGTTAATTATCATGAGCGGCTGTTTATATTCATTGCGTGAAAAAACTGTTTACGCTATTGGTGTGCTGTTGCCTGGGAGCCACAGCTTTTGCTGAAACTATATCCATTATCGCCTCACAACCGTTAAGAGATTCTTCTATTACCGGAATAACGCTTGATGATGTGCAGGAGCTAATTACAGAAGCCTGCGGCTGCAAGGTTACGTATAACGATGCTACGGCACCGGTGGTAATAATTTTGCCGGCAGAAAACAAGTTGAAACCTGAAGAACTAAATGCCTGGGCGAAGGCTTCAACTTTTCCATACAGAAACTACCCTAAGCATGATTACAGTTGGAAGCAGTATCATCAAAACAATCAAACCATGCTGGAGCTGCGGGCCACCTCCTTACAAGGCATAAGTTTTGGTTTGTATGGTTTGCTACAGGAGAAGCTCGGGTTTAAATTTTATCATCCAAGGAATACTGTAATACCAAAATGGAATGAATGGCCATTAAAGGGCGATTTCACATTCACAGCAAATCCGCTTTTTGATAAAAAAGGGTTTCACCTGCACACGCAACATCATACAGAACTGGCTGAGCAGTTGTTAGACCCGACTCAACCACATGCCCTGGCTGATGTTAAGGAATACATTAACTGGCTGGCGCGGAACGGGCAAACCTATTTTGAGTTTTGCCTGTTGGAAAGCATTGACCGCAAAGCATGGCCTGCATACGCAAAAGAATTTGTTGACTACTGCCATCAACGGGGTATACAGGCGGCGGTGGATTTGTCGTTGCATATGATACAACAGAAAACCTTTCAGTTATATAAGGGCCCTACTGCTAAAAAGGAGCAGATTGATAAAAACCTGAAGTGGTTAATGACTGCCGACTGGGATTTCATTAACATGGAATTTTCTACAGCTGAGTTTATAGCCGGTAACTATGCTAAAAAGGAAGCGCTACGACAGTATATAATTAAGTGGCTGGCACAAAACAGTAATACCAAACTAATGGGCCGCCAGCATGTGGTAAAACATGAAAATGAACAAGGTGGTAAGCGAAAAGGATTTGAATGGGACAGCGCTTCTACAGCCCTGGATCTTCAACGGGGGGTGTTGTCGCATACGGTTATGTTTTACAGTATGACAGAGCCACACGCACCGGTTTATGAAAACGAAAACCAACGCCACCAGTTTGAATTTCTGTTGCGCGAACATAAGATACGCGAAACCTGGTATTACCCCGAAAGCGCTTATTGGGTAACGTTTGATAACAGCGTACCTATGACGTTGCTGCCTTATTTAAGTGCACGCTTAAGTGATATAGATACCTGTGTGCATTATAATATACCGGGGCACATAACCTTTAGCAGCGGTTGGGAATGGGGCTACTGGCTGTTTGATTGGAGCATAGCGCGCTGGAGCTGGCAGTATACTACTAATGGTGTTGCCCAAAAGCGAACAGCAACTATGTATGCGGATGAGTTGTTACAAAAGAACGAGCAAAATATTTTTAAGCAGGCTTTAAACCTGCAACAGGAGTATTTAAAAGATAAAGACCTGATGCGTTGGATGACGGCTATGACCATTACAGATGAAATAGGTATTAAGGCGCTGAACGATGAATACCACCCACGACCTAAAACTCCTTACAAATACATACAGCGTAAGGCAACGCAGGCGGAACTTGATTCAATAAAAACCAAAGTGCTGCCCCTGCTTAATGATTTTGCAAACGAGAGCTTTAACCTATGCGAAGCTATGGATACGCTGAAAGGCGGCGCTGTAGCTATGGAGTTAAAAGACGGTATTAGTATTACAGGGCTGCGTGCGGCGCATAGAAGCGCTGTGCTGGAATATATAATTGGTGTTAGAGAGAATAAACTAAAGCACGTCAAGGTTAACTACGCCGGTAAACTGGAGGCGGCAGAGATATACCGAATGACAGCGCAAAAGATAGTACAACAGCGCGAGCAACATTACCGCTACCCGCTGGATTTAATTGCCGCTAACAAATGGGACCACACTTCTTACCACTTCGGGTATTTATACCCTGTGCATGAACTTCATTTTTGGCACCGCGAGGAAGAGGAAGCCAGAAAGAATAAATACAGTCCGTTGTTTATGAATATCTGGAACATGTGGCGTATAGCGGGAATAATTAATTAAACCCGCTATACGTTTGATGTAGGTTGAGAATTTTTGAAGAATTTACGGCGGAACCATGCCCGGGTTTTATAACCCAGCATATACATGGTTGGTACCACTAACAACGTTAAGAAGGTAGCCATTATCAAACCGAAGATCATAGTCCACGATAGAGGTCCCCAGAATTTCACGTTATCACCACCTAAATAGAATTTAGGGTCGCCATGGCTGAACAACGTTTCAAAATCAAGGTTCAAACCTATTGCTAACGGTATTAAACCCAGTATTGCTGCAGAAGCGGTAAGTATTACCGGCGTCATACGGGTTGCGCCACCATCTACCACAGCATCTTCCACACCTTCGCCACGTTCGCGTAATTCATCAATAAATTCAATTAACAATATGCCGTTACGGATAACTATACCTGCAAGGGCAAATACGCCCACGCCGCTCATTACAATGGAGAACTGCATGCGTGTAATAGAGTAGCCAATAGCTACACCAATTAAGCTAAATGCTACCGTAGTGAAAATGATAAGCGGCTTAATAACTGAGTTAAACTGCGTTACCATAATAAACAGCATTAGGCCAAGGGCTATACCAAAGGCTACCATAAGGAATTGGCCGGTTTCCTGTTGTTGTTCCTGTTCGCCGGTAAGTTTTATTTCGTAACCCTCAGGCAGGTCCATATCGTTTATTACGTTTTGCACCTGTGGTATTATGTTGTTAGCGTTATAGCCACTGCTTACATCGCTGCTTAGCGTAACAACACGGCGTTGGTTTTTGCGATTAATTACGCTTATGGTATTGCCGTAGCGCACATTTGCAATTGCTGATACAGGCACCTGGCGGAACGAACCTGTACTGAAATCCATGTAGGAAATATTCAGATTCATCAGCTTCTCTACATCCGTGCGGTCTTCGGCACGCAGGCGTAACTGTATTGGAGCGTCTTCATCTGCATCGCGGAATTTAGAAACCTCTTTACCGAATAAGCCTGTGCGCAATTCGCTGGCTACCTGGCCAAGTGAAATGCCTTCGCGCTGCATTTTCTCCTTATCTATATCTACTGTTATTTCGGGCTTGCTTATCTGCAAATCGCTGCGCAGATCGTCAATGCCTTTAATGCCTTCCTTATCAATACGCAGGCGCACCTCATCTGTAATCTTCTGCAATTGAGCGAAGTCGTCTCCACTTATTTCTATGCTTATAGGTTTACCCACCGGTGGGCCGTTGCGCTCCGGTTCTACCGAAATTTCGGCACCTGCTATGCCCTGTTCGCGGAAAGATTTTTGAAGTGTATCTAACCAATGGGCTGTGCTTGGGAAACTTTTATCATGCACACCTTTTCGTTGCGCAAATTCTTTAAAGGCAATAGTAACCTTGCTCTTGTTAGGTGTAGCAACCTTGTCAGGGTTTTGGGGGTCGCCGGCGCCTAAGCCTACGTTAGTAATTACAGATGTAACATCGGGGTTGTGTTCGCCAATAATTCCATAAACGCGTTTTTCAATTACGCGGGTTATAGAATCTGTAACGTTAGCATCGGTGCCCATAGGCAGCTTACAATACACATACACAAACTTAGGCTCGCCATTAGGGAAGAATACAATATTAGGTTTTGTAGCAATATATACTGCCCAACTGGCCACCAAAAAGCCTACTGTTATCAGCGGAATGTAAATTGGGCGGTACCCTTTTACAAAAACGCGTAAAACACGGCGGTAACCATTTGTAACCTTAGGCCACACACGGTTTTGCCAGAAATTAATGGCGTGTACAATACCAAAATGGTAAAGCAGAATAAGTATTATACAAACTACAGAGAAGTTACCTATCCCAAAGCTGCCCGTAGCATAACCTATAATGCCTGTTACAGCAAAAAACAGGAAACCCCATTTGTAATCCTTCAGTTTGCTGCCGCTGTGGTCGTCCTTTTTCATAAAGGTTACCGCAAATACAGGGTTCATTACAAAGGCTACAAACAATGAAGCGCCTAGTGTAATAATCAACGTAATTGGCAGGTGTTTCATAAACTTACCTACTATACCCGGCCAGAATAACAACGGGAAAAACGGAGCGAGTGTAGTTAATGTACCTGCTAATACAGGTACGAACACCTCGCCCGCTGCATACTTAGCGCTCTGTTTAATATCGTACTCGTACTTATGGAAAATACGGTGGGTGTTTTCAATTACCACAATTGCATCATCCACCACTATACCTAACGCAAGTAGTAAGGAGAACAACACCATTACGTTCATGGTCATGCCTAAGAAAGGCATAAAAATGAATGCTACTAATGTGGCTAAAGGCACACTTAAACCAACAAAGAAAGCGTTGGTAAAGCCCATAAAGAACATTAGAATGAATACCACGAAAATGAAACCCAGTACTACGGTGTTCAACAGGTCATGCAATTGAATACGTGTATTTTCTGAAGTATCGCCGGTTACTTTTACCTGTAAGCCCTGCGGAAATTGTGTGTCCTTATACTCATCCAGTATTTTGTAAATCTGGTCGGTGGCTTCAATCAGGTTTTCGCCGCTGCGTTTAATAACGTTTAGTGTAACAACGGGTTTATTATCAAGGTGGGCAAAGTCCTGTTTTTCCTTATAGCTGTCTTTTATCTCAGCTATATCTCTTAAAAACACGGTAGTGCCGGTAAACGAACGCACTACAATATTCTCAATTTCTTTAGGGTCTTTAAACTCACCGGTTACACGCAGGTTACGGCGCAGCTCACCTACCCGCACCTCACCACCTGATATATTCAGGTTCTCGCGCTGTATGGCATTTTCAATATCCATAAATGCAATACCGGTTGAGGTCATTTTGTACATGTCTACATTAACCTGTATTTCGCGGTCAAGGCCACCTATGATATCTACACGGGTAATCTCCTTCATACTTTCTATACGGTCCTGAAGGTTTTCAGCATAGCGCTTAATCTGATCCAGTGGAATATCACCGGCCAGGTTAATATTCATAATAGGCAATTCGTTAATGTCGAATTCCTGAATCTGCGGGTCGTTCTTTAAGTCACTTGGCAGGTCCTTTTTTCCCTTATCTACTGCATCAGTTACTTTGCGTTTGCAATCTTCCGGTTTAAGGTCAGTTGAAAATTCAACTGTCATTATAGAAACATCACTTAAGGAGTTACTGGTAACCTTCTTAACACCGTTAAGGCCTTTCACCTGCTTTTCAATAGGCTTGGTAATAAGTGTTTCCACATCCTCGGGGCTGGCACCGGGGTAAATGGTAACAATAGATATTGTGGGCACCACTACATCAGGAAACAATTCTTTGGGAAGGCTGCGATAGGTAAACATGCCCCATAGCAGTATAATAAAAGTAAATACGTAAATGCTGGTGGCATTATTAATGCACCAACTGGTAAAGCTTAACTCTTTTAACCTTTCAGTCTTCATGTCAATATTTTAAACACACGGCAAGCCATGCGCTGCATTAAAATTGTATCTTCTGTCCGTCTACAACTTCGGTATAGCCGCTGGTAATTATTTTATCGCCTGTAGTAAGCCCTTCAGTAATTACTGTTTGGCCTTTATAATCCATACCGGTTTTTACCATATGCTTGCGGGCAACTTTGTTGCCGTTGTTCTCTTCTGCTACCAGTACATATTGCCCATCAACTGAAGTTTGCACAATGTTAGACGGCACTACTATTACATCTTTAAGCACTGCATCGTTTATCTTCAAACGTGCAATCATATTAGCTGCAAGCTGGTTGCCGGCATTATTAAGATCTACTTCTACGGTAAATGTGCGGCTGCGTGCATCAATTGTTTTTTGCACATAGCTAACGGTAGCTATTACCGGTGCGCGGCCATCGCCAACTTCAAGTTCCACCTTGTCGCCTTCTTTCACTTTGCCAAAGTCGTTGTCTGATAACTTTGCTTTAACTGAAAGGCTGTTGTTGTTTACTATACGTATGCCGGGCATTAACTGGCTGCCTATGGCCATATCACCCACCTTCAGGTTAACTGCATCTACAGTTCCGCTTATTGGTGCAATTAATTTTGTCATTTCCAATTGTGCACGTTGAGCAGCCATTTGTTTTTCCAGAGTTTCCTTCTGTGTTTTAGCCTGCAGGTATTGTATCTCGCTGCCTATGTTTTGGTCCCAAAGCGCTTTTTGCTTTTCGTAGGCGGTAGTGGCAAGGTCCAACTGTGTTTGCAGGGTTTGCAAAGCCACTTCCATTGTTTGAGTGGTTTCGGTAATACCCAGTATTTGGCCTTTAGTAACGTGTTGACCTTCCTTTACATATAAAGCCTTAACAATACCCGGTTGCTGCGGCAGTACAGTTACGTTTTCTTCAGCATCAACTGAGCCCTGTACTTCTATGTAGTGCTTAAAATCCTGTTTAGCCAATTCGGTAGTTTCAATCAGCTTAGCCTTTTGCTCTACTTTAAAGCTGGTATCCAACTTCGCAATTTCTTTTTCAAGGCTTTCAATTTCGCTGTTCAGCTTTTTAACCTCGGCTTTATCATCAGCCAACTGTTTTTTCTTTTTATCCAGTTCGCTTTGTCCGCAACTGGCTAACAAAACCAAACCCATTAGTACTAGAGCTAATTTTTTCATGTCTTTATCGTTTTCGATGATTTTTTCTTCTTTATTTTTTACCCAAGGCTTTATCTAAATCTGCTTTTGCATTAAGCAGGTTTAGTACGCTTTGAATATGCTTTAATTGGTTAGTGGTATAGTCGGTTTGGCTTTGGGTTAGTTCAAAGCTTGAACCTACACCTTGCTGAAACTTGGCCTGGTTCTTTTTAAATATCTTCTCACTTAAATCCAGTGCGCGTTTTGCGTTTGTTTCATCAGCAAGGGCTGTGTTGTAGGTGGTTTGCGCGGCACGGAACTGCAGGTCAGCAGCATTTTTAAAGTTCTCTAAATCATTCTTGCTTTTCTGCTGCTCAAGCTTGGCCTGCTTTACCTGGGCCATTTTCATACCGCTATCAAAAATAGGCAGCTTTAAACTAAAGCCTACCAAACCCTGGCTGTACCAAGGTGAATTTTTTACTACTGCTCCATCAGGATAGGTGGTGGTTGTGCGCTTAAAAATATCGCCGAACTTATCGGTTTGGGCTGTCCAGCCGTAGCTTAAAAAGGCAACCATGGAAGGATAGTAGCCGCTGCGTTTTTGCGCTACGTCATAGCCTTTTAAACGAATAGCGGTATTCAGCAAATCAAACTCTACACGCTGGCTTGGGTCAAACTTAATATCTGCATCAAGGGTAAGGCTCTTCTTAAGTTCATCAAGGTTATCGGTTAAAACAATATTGTCATTTAAAGATAAGCCCATTTGGTACTTCAAATTGTTCAGCGCTAACTCTGCTAATTGATTCTGCATATTGATTTGGCTTTGCAGGTTGGTTTCTATTAACTCAAGACGGTTAACATCCAACTCTTCAATAAGGCCTTGTTTGTAAACGGCGCGGGTATCGTTAACCAGTTTGCTAACTAAAGTAAGATTAGCCTGTAATAAGGTATTGGCTTCTTTAGCTGATTGTGCCTGGTAGTATGCCTTGGTAACATTGTAGCGCACATCCTGTTCGCTTAGCTGTGTGCTTAAGCGGCTGGTTTTTAATAAATCCTTAGTGGCTTTAATACCGAAAAAATAGCGGCTATCAAAAATTAACTGCGAAGCCTGTAAACCACCGCTAAGGCTATGTGGTAATACAAATGATATTTTCTGATCGCGGCTTTGAACAGCGCTTTGGTATAGTATGTTCTGAATGTTTGGGTCGTTTTGTGCCAGGTAGTTGAATACCTTGTAGCTTGAACTTGTGGTATCGGAAAAGAACTTAGATAAGGCCGGTACTACGGGTGTTTTGAAGTAGTAATTATAATCGAGGTTAGCGCTTAGCTGCGGTAAGCCTGTGGTAATAATTTCCCAGTTACGCGCCTTTGCCTGGGTTTCACTAAGGCGCGCATTTTTCATGCTGTTGTTGTTCTGTATAGCATAATCAACTGCTTCCTTTAGGCTATACCCTTTAGTTTCAGTTACCTGTGCCTGCACCTGCGCAACCAGGGCTACTAATACAGCAATAAATATCTTTTTAATCATACTTCAACTTTTAAAAATGTTGTGCGTTTCCAGAATTTTCAGGCCTTCAGCAGATACGATTCCGCGCAGGTGATATTTTAAAAACTCCTTATAAACCTCAATAAATACGTACTTCTTTTGCGGAAAGACCTGCTGATCCAGCAGAATTTCAAATCCTTTGATGTAAATCTTCGATATAATATCGGCGTTCATGTCCTTACGGTAAAGGCCTTCACGTATGCCGTTATTAATATTATCAGCAATTATTTTATGAAAATAACTGTAGCGGTAGTCGTTAAGTATTGTCCAGCTCTCAGGATAGTACTTCTGCAAATCGTTTAATACATAGGGGTTAAATTCCCTGATTTGCCCGTAGAAGTAGGACACCAACTGAATAATAGTATCTACCGAGTTATCGGTAGAGGCTAAAATGTTTTTAAGGTTAGCCTTTTCCTCCTTTAAAAACTCATCTAACGATAGCCTTACCAAATCAGCCTTATTGCTTACATGCTGATAGATGGTTTTTTTGCTCATGCCCAACTCTTTGGCAATATCATCCATGGTAAGATTCTTTACGCCAAAGCGCGTAAACAACTCACGAGATTTATTAAGGATAAGAGAAAGCTGCTGGTCGTTTTTCAAAGCGGGCGCTAAAGTAGAGGACAAAACCCACGGAAACAAAAAAAAACATGAAAGTTTCCTTGGTTTCTTGCGAACAGTCAAAAAGACTGCTTGAAACGTCGTAAAAAGCCCCTAATTCCAGCGGAATATTCGTTAATCGCATCAAATTCACTAATTTATCCTTATACCGTATCTTTAGTTCATGAATTTTCAGGACCATTTTTCAAAGCAATCTGATATATATGCCAAGGCCCGGCCTACTTATCCGGAAGAATTGTTTACCTACCTGGCAGCCCTGGTAGCTGAAAAAGAATTGTGTTGGGATTGCGGCACGGGTAACGGACAGGCCGCTGTTGCTTTAGCGCAATACTTTAAAAAGGTAATTGCTACTGACCCCAGCGCCAGGCAAATTGAAAATGCAGTGCGGCACAGTAATATAGAATATAGAGTAGCAACCGCTGAAGAAAGCGGCTTGCCCGATAAATCAGTTAACCTGCTTACGGCTGCCACTGCCGCCCACTGGTTTCAGCACGATAAATTTTACAACGAAGCAAGGCGGGTAGTAAAGAAGGATGGTGTTATTGCCTTGTGGACTTATTCAATGGCACATATAACGCCTGAAATTGATGAACTGATGAACTGGTTTGCCTATGACTACCTGGAGAAGTATTGGCCCGATGGCCGATGGTACGTGCGGAACCATTATAAAACACTGCCCTTTCCGTTTGATGCTATGGAAACCCCTGCCTTTTACTGTAAAATGCAGTGGAGTTTAGCGCAATGGCTTGATTATGTGCGTAGTTGGTCGTCGTACACCCGTTATGTGCAGCAACATGCAACAGATCCTCTTACTATATTAATGCCTAAGCTTGAGCCGCTATGGCCGACAGATGAAATTAAGTTGGTAACCTGGCCGCTTCATCTTAAGTGCGCCCGTATAACCCATTAAAGGTTAATCCTCTAAAAATTAGTTAAAGGTTAAGGGGGTACTAGTTGATTGGGTACGAAAAGGCATTACATTTGATTACTTGATTGCGACAACCAATTTTAAAAAACAAAACCAACAACAAATGAAAAAGTTATTTCTGATGTTTACCATGGCGGGCGCGATGCTGTTTGCCGGTGCACAGGAAGCCCAACAAGGCACTCCGGCTCCGGATCCTAATGCTCCTGAGTTCAAGTGGGAAAATACCACTCTCGACTATGGTACTGTTACCAAAGGCGACGAGAACAACTCAACCCGTATGTTCAAGTTTACCAACACCGGTAAGTCTCCACTTATCATCAGCAGCTGCCGTGGTTCTTGCGGTTGCACTGTGCCAACCTGCCCTACTGAAGCAATTCTGCCGGGTAAAGGTGGTGAAATCAAAGTTCACTACGATATTAACCGCGTAGGTCCTTTCACTAAAACCGTTACTGTTACTTCGAATGCGAAGAACCCTAACGAAACCCTGAAAATTACAGGTACTGTTAATGATCCTGCTGCTGGCCAGCCTGCGCCTACAAACGCGCCTGCTACTACCCAGCCTCACTAATATTATTTGTTTTATGACTTTAAACGGGCTTCCTTAAAAGGAGCCCGTTTTTGTTTTATGGCGCTTTAACCATTTAAAGCCTTACTACTTCTTATCTTTGCAGCCTTTGGCATGAGTACTATTAAAGACATACGCACCTTTACAGCCGATGACCTGGCCGCCGAACTGGTAAAGTTGGGCGAGCCGAAGTTCCGCGGAAAGCAGGTGTATGAGTGGTTGTGGAATAAAAGCGCCCGCACTTTTGATGAAATGAGCAGCCTGCCCAAAGGCCTGCGCACCAAACTGGCTGAATGCTTTACCCTGAATACGGTTTGCGAAAACATAGTACAGAAAAGTAAGGATGGCACCGTTAAGCTGGGCATGCGCCTGCCTGATAACCGGCTTATTGAAGGGGTGATGATACCGGATGAAGACCGCAACACCGCTTGTGTATCATCACAGGTAGGTTGCTCTTTGGCCTGCACCTTTTGTGCTACCGGTTTTTTAAAGCGCGAACGTAACCTTGAGGTGGGAGAAATTTACGACCAGGTTGTGTTGCTTAATAAACACGCGCTGGAGCATAGCGGTAAACCCCTTACCAATATTGTTTACATGGGTATGGGCGAGCCACTGCTGAATTACACCAATGTAATGAACAGCATCCGCATCATTAATTCGCCGGAAGGTTTAAACATGGCACAGAAACGTATTACGGTTTCTACCTCGGGCGTGGCAAAGGCCATTAAGCGCCTGGCAGATGAAGGCATGAAGTTCAACCTGGCCCTTTCCTTACATGCACCCACCAATGAAAAGCGCGATAAAATTATGGACATTAACCACAGTAATAAGCTGGAAGATGTAATTGAATCGCTGAATTATTTTTACCAGAAAACAGGTAACAAAGTAACCTTTGAATATATCCTCTTCGATAAATTTAATGATAGCCTTGAGGATGCTGAACACCTAATTTCACTGTATCACCAAGTACCTGCCTTCATAAACATTATAGAATACAACAGCGTGGAAGGCGTTAGCGACCTTAAGAAAGCCAAAAGCGACAAGCGCGATGAGTTTGTAAATTACCTGCGCAACCGTAATGTAAACGTAAAAGTGCGCCGCAGCCGCGGTAAGGATATTGACGCCGCCTGCGGACAGCTAGCCAATAAGAATGGTTGATTAATAATGCCACCTCGTGTATGGAAACAGGAGGGGCCGGAGAATTTCCCCTCTACGAGAAGGAAACGAATGAAATCCGGGGGATTTGATTCGAGTGGTGTGTTATTTAAAATCAGACTTAGCCATTGAACCTTCATACTTTAGCAAAATCAAATTTCCTAGTGCCAAAACAAACCTGGCTATTCCACATTATAATCTTTATAGTCCCGCTCACTTATTTCTGTAACTACAATTAGTTTTATTTCAGGTTTTAAGTGGTCGAACTTTTTATCAAAGGCCTCTCTTATTTGCTTCTTTGAAGGGTATGTTTCCTGGTCAAAAACAAGTTCCACGCCTGTTATGCCACGAAAACCATTTCCAAGAACTGAAACGACAAATTTTCTCATTGGGTTAATCTACTAATTAATAAGCAACTTCCTTGTAGGTAAGGGTTTACCGTTGTCACTTATGTTAAGCAGATAAATACCGCCGCTTAATTCAGGTAGCAAAATGTTGTATTGCGCTTCGTTTAAGTTGCCAATAGCCATTACCGTACGGCCACTTACATCAGTTAAAGTAAAAGAGGCATTCGTAAAGTTTTTATCTGAAGATAAAAACAGGTAGCCGTTATAAGCATAAGCTTTAACCGTATTCTCCTGCACAGTGCTTACGCCTGTAGCCTGCGGGTTAAAGTTGAAGGTAAAGGTGCCGTCGTACTTGCAACTATCTATTGTTAAAGGCGCCAAATTCGTTAGCCACAACTCAAAAGTTACTGTGGCATTGGCCGGTATAGGCTGGCTTACATCAAAAAAGAAATTGGCGGGATACGTATCACCGGGTACAAAGGAAGAAGCAAATACATTCCATGGCCCGCCATTTTCATTTAGTACAAGTCCGTTAGGCAGAGGTGTAATCGGCACTAACTTGGCTTGCGGGTAGGCATAGCTACTGTCAGATGTATTTACAATAGGTACAGATAACATTGAATCGCCAAAGCTGGTCCACGATTTTTGCCAGGTAATACTATCGCTGCGGTAGCTCATTGGTATGCTGTTGCAGGAAGTTTGCGCTTTAGCGGCGATAAAAAGCAGTGTGGCAGTAAGCATAATAAGTGTACGCATAGCTATTATTTTAAGTGCAATTTAGGGCAAGCACCCTATTTAAGGACAGGAGTATTTAAACAAACAATTGCACTTATTTTAAAGCGTAAGGACAATGCTTTAAAGAAATGCGTATATTGAAAAATGGTAATAAAGGTTAATGAAGGCGCTTTAGCAAACACCCAGAAGCTTTGGCGGTATATCAGCTTTTCAAAATTTGTTTCCTTACTGCACTCGCGTAAATTATATTTTACCCGGGCCGATAAGTTTATTGACACCTATGAATCTTCCATACCGCAAAAGGATGTTGAAGCGGCAAGAAATTACTATGCCTCCTTTTTAGACAGCGAAATGATAAATGTGGCGGGGATATCGCAATTTCCTAAAACTGACATTCGGCCTAATATTCAGCATTTTCTTAATCTTTCTGATGCAGAAATAAACGCTATAAGCGATGAGGAGATACCCCGTTACCTGCTTAAAACGGCCAATCGTTACCAATACGTAAGCTGCTGGCATACCAATAATGATGAGTCGGCAGGTATGTGGCAGATATATATGAACAACAACGAGGGCGTGGCTATACAAACTACCCCGCAACTATTGGCGGAATGCCTTCAGCCTGATGCCAACACCATATACCTGGGACCGGTAAATTATATTGATTATACTAATGATAGCTGGGGGCCGCCACAGGCTCTTAACCCTATTTTTCATAAGCGGAATAGTTTTGCCCATGAGCGTGAGGTGCGTGCTGTAATTATAAACCCCAAAGGAATAGACCCGCGTTATAACACAGGCGCACCTGTAGAAATAGACCTTGAAAAATTAATACAACAGGTATTTGTGTCGCCGCAGGCAGAAAGCTGGTTTAAGGATACGGTGCAATCGGTTTGTAATCAGTATGGGCTTTCTGTTAAGGCCGTACAATCGGGCCTTTATAATGAGCCGTCCTTTTAAGCGCTGCAAAAGATTAACTAATAAACGCGGGCTTGTTTTATATAAAGTTTGCGTGTGCCTTTATCCAATTTAAATTCCACATCCATAGCAAACTCATTGTAGCCAACATCACGGCCACGTACGCGTGTTTCAAAAAAGTAATGGTCTTTAATGGCTTTCAAATAACGAACCAACCACAACACTTCCTCATCCTTCATTACTGATTTGCCGTTGTTTACTGATGAATGCGTAATGTATTCAATGCTGGTGCTTAGGTCAGGTATTACCTCACCCAAACCGGCTATCAGCTGGTCACAAACAGAAGTATCCGTAGGCAATACAATACTGGTTTCGCCCTTTTGCACATTAATAGTGTAAGCGGGGTAAGCAGGGCGATAGAGGTGTTTGGTAACCGCTACACCATTGGCTTCTTCGTCGCCAAAGGCGCGGTGCACCAGTATGCCCATCATAACCGAGCGTTGATTGATGTGGAAGTATTCGCGCTCATAAAAAGCACGGTCTTCCCACAAACTGGCCCAAACTTTCTTAATGGCCTTCTCCACGGTTTTGGAAGTATCTGCGAAGCTGCCTGTTTTGGAAGTATATAAACCGGCCCCATTAAAGCCTGGCACATCTTCAGCATTGGTAGAAGAGCGAAAGCGGTATGCTTTATAAACTGTGTCCTTTGCCAATCTCGTCTTCAAGGCAATAAGCAAATTACTATCCAGAGGAGCTTTGGTAATTTTCTTGCGCAGTTCCTTAAGCGCGGCGCTTAATCTTTCCGGGTTTTTGCGAATACTATCTGTTTGCAGAATAGAATCAATGAAGGGTTGTATACCGTTCCGTTGAATATGAGAGTAATAGTAGCTGAGCGGAATGGCAAAACCATTTTCAGGTAAAGGCAGCTTCTTGCCATACACAATAATTTTTGAGAGCTCGGCAAAGTTGGCTGCCTTGCCCCCCACCTTGTTTACTGATTTATAGGAGAGGTTTTTTAAATCCTGTAAGCCGGTGGTTAAAGTGTCGAAGCTTAGCTGAATGCTTTTGCTTACCGCTCTTGTGCGCCAGTATTGTTCAGCATCTTTACTATCAGCCGGCTTTATTTTTACGGAATACGAACTTACATCCAGGCGCACCAGCTTTCCTTCAAGCGCATTCACCAGGCTATCGTTCCAGGCTTTTTTCCAGGCGGCGTTAGGTGTATTACGGTTATGGCAAAGTATGTTGACGTGGCAAAGCGGTGTTTGAAATTGTGTGGTTACCACACCGGCCACTAAAGGAATATCATTCGGCAAACCATCCGTTAATAAAATATCATGGTCGCCCGGGCGTACGGAGTCAATTTGCTTAGCCGGAATTTTGCGCAGGTAGCCGTAGGCCGTTCCTTTAATAAGCATTTGATAATTCTGCCCGGCATACAATTCGTTTACACTTATAAATGGTATCTCGTTTTTTAAATGCGCGTAGTGTTGTTCCGTTTCAGGCGAATTAACTAACACCTTAATACGGCTACCGAAATAGGTTTGCTCCTTTAGCTTTTTAAAAAACAGTAGCATAAAAGTGTCGCGGAAATCATCGCCGGAAAAAAACTCAAGGGTGTAGAGATCCGACGACATATAGTGATTCAGATTGGCCAACACATAACGCCTGTCATCATTATCTGTATACTGTGTAGCGTTGAAAGTAGGCAGGTCCATGCCATCGCCCAAAACCTGTGTGCTGAAATCGTAATGAAAGTGGTAGAGCTCGGAGTTGGCAAAAAAGATGCGGTCCTTTTTTATTTCGTATAGCAGCTTAACCGATTCCACATTGCCGTATTTTTCTGAAAGGGGTGGCCCCTTCATGGCATGGTAATCATTACGGCAGCGAATTTCGTTAAGGTAAGCAACCTGCCCGCCCTTGTAGGCACACTCCTTTTTGGTTTGGGCCCAAATAAGTATTGGGAAAAGTAGTAAGGCAAGACATAGTGCTTTCATCTGCTATTAACGATGCGCTTAAAGCAAGATTGCACAAAGATGGTAAGAAAGCAGTATGCCCAAGGTGCCAATAATTTTAATAAATACGGAAACTCAAAAAAGTAAGCTATAAGCCAAGGTCTCTATAGATAGCTTCCTGCAACTGGGTGCGTATATTCATTTTAACCAGCAGGTTGTTTTCTGCATTGGGGTAAACGCGGTTCGATAAGAAGATGTAGGTGAGCTTGCTTTTAGGGTCGCTCCAAACGCAGGTACCTGTAAAACCTGTGTGGCCGAATGTTTCCAGCGAAACACCATCGTAACACGGAGAAGCCTTGTGCACATCGGGCTCGGGCTTATCAAAACCAAAACCGCGCCTTGATATTTTTGATTGGCGGGAGGTAAACAACTTAACGGTAGAAGAATCTAGCAAGCGCTTGCCGTTATAAGTGCCGTTGTTCAGCAGCATTTGAAATACAGCTGCAAGGTCGTACGCATTACTGAATAAGCCCGCATGGCCGGCAACACCGCCATACATAGCCGAGCCGGGGTCGTGCACATAGCCACGCACAATTTGGCTGCGGAAGAAAGAGTCATTTTCTGTTGGCGGTATGCGGTCGCGATTAAAGCGGTCCGTTGGGTGAAAGCCGATGCGGTTTAAGCCCATGGGTTTATAGAAATTCTGTGTAACAAAGGAATCCAACTTTTGGCCGCTTACACTTTCTACCACCTTTTGCAGAATGTAAAAATCCAGGTCGCTGTACAAATACGATGGGTGCGGGTCTACTTTAGAGTGGGCCATTTCGTACCACATGCTATCAGGGTAGTCGTTACGTATATACAGGCTATCAGCAACTTTTATGCGGAAACTATCTGATGGCGTTTTACGGTAATAGCTATCTGTGTTTTTCCCCACTGTATTTTTCCAGAAGGGAATAAAGGCCACTAAGCCTGCCTGGTGCGTAAGCACATCACGCAGTTTTAAGTTTTTAATAGTAGCATCAGCAGGCAGGTGCACGTAATCGCCAACGGTTTTATCCAGGTCAATTTTCTTTTGCTCGTACAGCTTCATTACGCTGATAGTGGTAGCTGCAACTTTAGTAACTGATGCCAAATCGTAAATATCGCCCTGCTTCACCTTGTCCTCAAATTCATAAACCTTGTTACCGTAAACACGGTTAAGAATCACCTTGTTGTCTTTTGCTACTAACAACTGACAACCGGGAAATGCCTTGGCGGCAATTCCTTTCTGAATAATATCATCAAGGTTTTGAAACTTCGTAGAAGGAAGGCCAAACTCTTCAGGCATAGAAATTTTCATGCGATAAACAGTATCGCTTATAAAACCCAACCCCGAAGGAAAGGCCTTGCTGGCCGTAACAGGCAAACGGCCGGTTACTTTCTCCGCACCGAATATGGCGTTGGCCGCCGAAAGGTTGCTGCTTTCATTATCCTCGTAAGCGCAAACTATCCAAGGCAGGTATTCAAAATATTTTAAGCTGTAAGCATTACCGAAAACAACCAGCGCCACTTTTGTTCTGCCGCTAAGGTCTTCAACAAATTTTCTGAACTCTTCCGTTACACCATAGTCACGGCTGGCCAGCCTGCTCATAGCATGAAGGTCAACTATAACTAAATCGTACTTGCTTAAGGTATCAATAATGTTGTTGAACGATTTCTCGTTATGCTCCAGACTTTGGTTCCAGAAATCAACTTCAACAAACTGGTTGATGTATCGCTGAAAATTTGAACTGCCATTGTTACCAACGGAAAGGGAGGCCACCTTTTTATAGTTCCACTCACGGAAAGGCAGCAGGTTGTTTTGATTGGCAGCAATGGTTACTGCTTTATCGTATAGCTTTTGCCTTAAACCAATGGCCGTTGTGTTACGCAGGTCTGCCATTAAATTATCCAGCTCTATATGTTGTGGTTTATTCAGCCCTAAAAGATATTTATAGGCCAACACCTTTTTTACGCGCGCCTCTAATTGGCCAATAGGAATGTAACCGCTATCTACTGCCGCTTTTATACGTGCTACTCCTTTATTGGCATCTTCAGGGCAAACCAGAATATCGCATCCAGCCATAAAGGCAACTGAATCGGCTACACCACCTTTGTAGTAACGCGCCACGCCCTGCATGTTCAGGGCATCAGAGAAAACAAGACCATTATAATGCAGTGAATCTTTAAGCAAATCGGTAGCTATCTTTTTAGAAAGTGAAGCTGTTGAACCGATAGCAGAATCAATGGACGGAATGTTGAGGTGCCCAACCATTACACTGCCCACGCCGGAGTTGAATAAAACTTTAAATGGAAACAGTTCCAGGCTATCGAGGCTGGCTGCGCTTTTTGAAACCGTAGGCAATTCTACATGCGAATCTTTATCGGTATCTCCATGCCCCGGAAAGTGCTTGGCACAGGCCAACACGCCTTCATCTTGCATGCCGCTTGCATATTCTAAACCCTTTAAGGCTACTTTTAATTTGTTTTCGCCAAAACTGCGGTCGTTAATTACCGGGTTGTTAGGGTTGTTGTTTACGTCCACATCGGGGGCAAAATCCACATGTATGCCCATGCGTTTGCATTGGCGGCCTACTTCGCGGCCCATTTCGTAAATAAGCTTATTGTCATCAACTGCTCCCAGGGCCATTTGATGCGGAAAAGCAATGGTAGAATCCAGGCGCATGGCAAGCCCCCATTCACCATCAATACCAATCATTACACCTACTTTAGCGGAGTCCTGTATACGGTTGGTCCAGCTGGCTTCAACAATAGGATTGCCTTTAAAAAATATTACGCCGCCTGCCTTACCGCGTTTTACTTTACTCAGCACCGAATCCATGTTGAATGGCTGTCCGTCGGTATAGGCCGGTATCATAAAAAACTGACCGATGCGCTCTTCCATAGTAAGAGCATCATAAACAGAGTCTACCCACTTTACGCAGGCGCGGTTATACTGCCAGTCTAAAAAATTAACTGCAGCAGCAGGCTTTTGCGCTTGTGCAGGCAAAAAGAAAAATACCGGTAAGAGGGCCAGAAATAATGGAAACAGCGCTTTGCGCATCATAGCGGACGAAAGAACAAAACATTTGCCAAGCTCTTTGTTCTGTATAAAACGAATTTTCTACCTGCTTATGTTGATTGCCATGAGCAAAAAATTGTAAAGAGTTAACAATGGATAGTTGAAGCGTATAGCAAAGTTGTTAGTAAGCGGCGGTTTTGTTGTTGGCGAACCGTTGGTTAAGGTGAATGAGCAGAGGAGAATTTGCCTTGCAAAACTTGTTAGAGCAGCAGGGCATTACGGGCTAAAAGAGTAAGTTTGCGGCCTAATGGACATCATACGTCTTTTGCCCGATAACATAGCGAACCAGATAGCCGCAGGTGAGGTAATACAACGCCCTGCCAGCGCTGTTAAGGAGTTGTTGGAGAACGCCATTGACAGCGGGGCCACCCACATTAAACTGATTGTAAAACAGGCCGGTAAGAGCCTTATACAGGTTATTGATAATGGTTGTGGAATGAGCGAAACCGATGCCCGCATGTGTTTTGAAAAACATGCTACCTCGAAAATAAGGGCAGCGGAAGACTTGTTCAATATACGTACAATGGGTTTTAGGGGCGAGGCGCTGGCAAGCATAGCTGCCATTGCACAGGTAGAATTAAAAACCCGCCAGCATAATGAACAGCTGGGCACTGTAATTGAAATTGAAGGCATGAAGGTGCAAAAGCAGGAACCCTGCCAATGCCCGGAAGGAACTTCTATTGCGGTAAAAAACCTGTTTTACAATGTGCCGGCACGCCGCAACTTTTTGAAGAGCGATGCAGTGGAGCTGAAAAATATAATTGAAGAATTTCAGCGGGTAGGGCTGGCGCACCCAAAAATTTCGTTTCAGTTGTTTAACAACGACTACGAGATGTTCCATTTAAAAGCGGGCAACCTTAAACAGCGTATTACGCAGTTGTTTGGCGATAACTATGCTGAGCGTATTGTGCCGGTTGAAGAGAAGAGCTATGCACTGGAAGTTTACGGTTTTGTAGGTAAGCCGGAGAACAGCAAAAAGACCAGGGGCGAACAATACATTTTCGTTAATAACCGCTTTATTAAATCGCCGTACTTAAACCATGCTGTTAGCATGGCGTATGAGCAGATGATACCTAAGGAGAATTTTCCTTTTTACGTATTGTTCCTGGATATTGACCCTGCTAAGATTGACGTAAACGTACACCCCGCCAAGCACGAAATAAAGTTTGAAGACGAAAGGCTGGTTTACACTTTCGTTAACCTTGGTACTAAGCATGCCTTAGGCGCTTACAGTGTAACCCCTACCCTTGATTTTGAACAGGAGCAGCACCTGAACCAGCATGGCGCTTTTGACCAACAGCCACGCACATGGTTAGAAATAACGCAGCACGCTGTGCAAACCAAAGAGGCAAAGAAGTTTGCCCCGCCATCGAACTTTGAGCCTTTAAGCAAGCGCGAAGAGAACAACCAGAAAAACTGGGACAAGGCGTTTGATACAGTAGGAAAAGGATTTGTAAGGACTGCCGAAAAAACGCTGCACGAACAGGAAGAGCAACACGAAGCCGAAGTGATAAAAGAGGCTTTTGTGCCGGTACAAATTCATAAGCGCTACATTGTTTCGCAGATAAAAAGCGGCTTTATTTTAATTGACCAGCAGGCCGCCCACGAACGCATTTTATTTGAGCGTTACATGAGGCGACTGGAACGCAAAAAGCACGATAGCCAGCGACAGTTGTTTCCGCAAAATTTGGAGTTAAATGCCGGCGATGCTGAAATACTGCGTGAGATATTGGCAGACATCAATAACCTGGGTTTCGATATACAGGAGTTTGGCAAAACCGCTTTTGTAATACATGGTTTTCCATCGGACATTTTGCAAGGCGATGAGAAGAAAATGATTGAAGAGCTTATAGAGCAGTTTAAAATGAACAGCGGCATAAGCAAACTATCGAAGCGCGAAACACTGGCTAAATCATTAGCAACCAGCTCAGCTATAAAAAGCGGCAGAACCCTAAGTGTGGAAGAAATGCGCACCCTTATTGATGAACTTTTTGCCTGCGAAAATGCTTATACGGCCCCTAACGGCCGCTTTACCTTTGTTACGTTTAGTAATGATGATTTGGAGAAGCGTTTTACCAATAAGTAGAGGGCGCATATTTCTTGCCCAGTCTTTTTAAATATGTAAATTGCACCATACCCATAATATACAGGCATGCTTAGTTACCAAGAGATTTTTGAGAATAACAGTAAATGGATTGCAGAAAAGAAAGGTCAGGATGCTGACTTTTTTACCAAGCTGGCCAAGGAGCAAAACCCGCAATACTTATATATAGGCTGTAGCGACAGCCGGGTAACTGCCGAGGATTTAATGGGCGCAGAGCCCGGTGAAATATTCGTGCACCGAAACATAGCGAACATGGTAATAAGTATTGACCTTAATGCCATGTCGGTAATAAACTATGCTGTGCGCCATTTACGGGTTAACCATATAATAGTGTGCGGCCATTATAACTGTGGCGGTGTAAAGGCCGCCATGGTACCTCAGGACCTAGGCCTGCTGAACCCCTGGTTACGTAACATACGCGATGTTTACCGCCTGCATAAGGAGGAACTAAATGCCATTAAAGACGAACATGCCCGCTATAACAGGCTGGTGGAACTGAACGTTAAGGAGCAATGTATAAATGTGCTTAAAACCGCTGCTGTGCAGGAGCGTTACGTACAGGAGGGTTACCCTTATGTGCACGGCTGGGTGTTTGATATTGCCAATGGAAGACTTATTGACCTTAATGTGGATGTTAAGCATGAGATGGAGAACATCCGCGAGATATACAACCTGATGGGCGATGCGAAAAATCCCGCTTAATTAGGCCGCCTCAATAGTTCAAAAAAATTATTTTCGCCCCATAAAATTCAGAGCATGAACTTTCCTGCAGACTTAAAGTATAGCAAAGAGCACGAGTGGGTGCGCGTAGAAGGTAACACCGGCACTATTGGCATTACAGATTTTGCCCAGAAAGAATTGGGTGATATAGTATATGTAGATATTAACACCATTGGCGATACCATTGAACGCGACAAGGTGTTTGGTACAGTTGAAGCGGTTAAAACCGTTAGCGATTTGTTTATGCCGGTAAGCGGTAAAGTGCTTGAGCAAAACAGCGCTTTGAACGATAACCCGGAAGTGGTAAATAAAGACCCTTATAGCGCCGGCTGGATGGTGAAGATTGAGTTTACCAATCCTGCTGAACTTAACGACCTTATGGATGCTGAAGCTTACAAAAAGCACGTAGGCCAATAAGCCTTAACCGAAATGAATTCCTTTTGGAAATATAACTGGCCGCCCATTTTATGGGCGGCTTTTATTTTGGTGCTTTGCCTTATGCCCGGTAAAAGCCTGCCCAGCGTAAGCCTTTGGCAATTTGATAAGCTGGTGCATTTTCTGTTTTACATTATACTGGCCGTGCTTATGCTTTACGGCTGGCGCAAACAGTGGGACTACCCTGTTTTAAAGGAACGCACCATTGTGCGCATACTGGTTTTAACCTTTGCCTATGGGTTTTTGGTAGAGATTATGCAGGACCAGCTTACAGATGACCGCCATTTTGATATTTATGATGCCATTGCCAATGCAGCGGGGGGCATAGTTGGGAGCCTGGTTGGCGGTTTATTTATCAAAGCATCCTAGCATTCTGGTGGAGCGGATGGCCCCTTTCGCATAATCCCCTCTATATTCTTATTTTCGCCCCCCGTAAATTATGTTTCAGCAATTAGACAATCTTAAAGGGCGTTTTATTGAGGTAGGCAAAATGCTTAGTGACCCGGCAACTATTGCCGATATGAAGCGCTTTACCCAATTAAACAAGGAATACCGCGAACTGGAAAAAGTGGTTGAGGTTTACGAGCAGTATCAAAATGTGCTTGGCAACATTGACAACAATAAGAATATACTGGAAACGGAGAAGGATGAGGAGTTCCGCGAAATGGCTAAGGGCGACCTTGTTATTCAGGAAGAAGAGAAGTTAAAGCTGGAAGAGGAACTGAAGCAATTATTAGTGCCTAAGGAACCGGAAGATGAGCGCGATGTGCTTATTGAAATACGCGCCGGTACCGGTGGCGATGAGGCCAGCCTTTTTGTGGGCGACCTTGCCCGTATGTATACCCGCTATTGCGAAACACTGGGTTGGAAGGTGACCATTGCCAACGCTAACGAAGGCACAGCCGGTGGTTTTAAAGAAATAGTGCTGGAAATACAGGGCGAGAACGTTTACGGCAAAATGAAATTTGAAAGCGGTGTGCACCGTGTGCAGCGCGTGCCTGTTACAGAAGCTAAAGGCCGCGTACATACCAGCGCAGTAACTGTGGCCGTATTACCTGAGGCTGATGAAGTAGAAGTGCACGTTAACGAGGCAGATATTAAGCTGGATGTGTTTAGGGCTAGCGGCGCGGGTGGACAGCACGTTAACCGTACGGAAAGTGCCGTGCGTTTAACCCACATACCTACAGGAACAGTGGTAGAGTGCCAGGCTGAACGCAGCCAGCACAAGAACCGCGAGCAGGCCATGAAAATGCTGAAGACGCGCATTTATGAAGAAGCCGTGCGTAAACACGAAAATGAAATTGCTGCGCGCCGTAAAACGCTGGTAAGCACGGGTGATCGTTCAGCCAAAATACGTACGTATAACTTTCCGCAGGGGCGTATTACCGACCACCGCATAAACATGAGCATTTACAACCTTGATGCCTTTATGAACGGCGAGATAGGTGAAATGATAGATGCCCTTTCTGTAGCTGAACAAACCGAGAAGCTGAAGGAAGGAAATATAGCGTTCTAACCAATCTGCCCTTTTTTGCAAAAGCATTATTTTAGTGGTCCTATGAAAAGACTACTGCTACTAATGCCATTGGTGTTTTTGCACGCTACGCTGTTAATTGGAAACCATCTTGTGGGCGGCTATCTACATTATACGCATGTTTCCGATACCACCATTAATATTAACCTTATAGTTTACAGAGATTGTGGTTCAGCCACATTATTTGATGGATCAACAGGCACAACTGCCAAAGCCATTTTGGGCGTTTTTGATAGTCACAATAACCTGATTGACACAATCAATTTAGGCGAACCCGCAATATTGCCATTATACATGCCTGTTGATAGCAGTTGCCAGGGACTTGCCTTGCCTTGCGTGGAAAAGGGTATTTATTCAGTTTACTACAATCTTCCTTCAGATACTGAAACCTATACATTGGTTTACCAGCGATGTTGTTTCTCGCCAAATTTTACAAACATATTGTATCCAGACAATAGGGGTCAAAGCTTTATTGCCTTTGTTTTACCCTTAAGTGTGTTTCCAAATAGTAATCCGCTAGTTACAGGCATGCCGGTGCTATTTACGGAAGTAAATAAGCCTTTTAATTATAAAAACTGGTGTACTGATCCTGATGCCGATTCTCTTCGTTTCGCCTTCAAAATGGGTTTAGCGGGAGGAAGCCCGGCAGACCCAATTCCTATACCTCCCACTTCGCCACCTTATAGCCCCATGGTATGGCAAAGCGGTTTTTCTGAAAGCAATGTTTTGGGTAGTGCGCCTATTACCATTGATAGCGCTACCGGTGAAATAAATGCGATGCCAAATATGGTTGGCTGGTATCTCATTACGGTTATGGTAAGCGAATATCGTGGCGGAATTCTCTTCAATAATAATCTTGTTAGTTTTTGGTTGGCTGTGGCAGCCTGTAATAACGTAGATATTAAGGAAGAGAGTTTGCAAACAATAACGCTCTGGCCTAATCCTGTAAAGAGCCATTGCGAGATTTCTTTACCGGCATACAATCATCAATATCATTTGTTTAATGGGCAGGGCAGCATTATTAAAAGCGGAAGCTGTATAGAGCAACTGCATTTAGACGATTTAAATGTTTTACCAGCCGGCATTTACTTTATCCGATTTCAGAATGATAAAGGGATGCCTAAAATTTTAAAGTTTATTAAAGAGTAATGTTATGCTTAACAACCAACAAGCGTTTGCCTTTGCTGAAGAATGGATCGCTTCCTGGAATTCGCACGACCTTGAACGTATTTTAAGCCATTATACAGATGATTTTGTAATGGAAACGCCGCTTGCGGCCCAGTTACTGCCGGAAACGAATGGCATTGTTACAGGTAAAGAAGCTGTGCGCGCTTATTGGACCATTGGGCTTCAAAAGAACCCTAACCTGCTATTTGAGTTAAAGGAAGTATTAGTAAGTGTAAAGGGTATAACCATTTACTACCGCAATGTAACGCGCAATAAAAATGTGGCAGAAGTGCTTTGGCTAAATGATAATGACAAAGCTTACCGGGCTTTTGCCTATTATGGAAATGAAAACTCTTAAGCCGTAGCTACCTGTAGTGTTGGCATGGGCACAAGGTCAAACTCACCTACTTTGGTAACATCCATTACAATTTTTCCTTCTGCATTTGTTTCAAAAGGCCGACGGAATTTGGCGCCGTAAACAAATTGATGGTGCATATAACTGTGCCTCATGTATATCGTTTGTGAGAAAATTTCATCAAACGCTTTTATGGTTACAAAAACCTCTACATCCATTTTTTGAATCTCTTCCAGTGACTTACCATAAAGGCCGCTCTCTTCATCAATAGGATGGTTAATAATCCAACTGGTAGGGAACATGGCAATTTTATCGAACTCCAATTGCACCTGTTGAAAACGCCGTACGCTTTTCCCTTCTTCTTCCTCTTCGTTCCAACTAAGGTTAACGCGGGCCTCTACCTCCATTAACGGATTGTCCATTTCATTAGCTATCATAAACTGCATAGCTGTGCCGCCTTTAAAAGGAGCAATAATTATTTTATCGCTGTATTTAATACTTGCCCGTGCGCGCGAAAAGCGGCCATAAAGTGTACCCGTTGCCACAGCAAAGGCCATTAACCCCAAAAAGGCTTCAATAGCGGCAAGTGAACTGGCCACTGCCCCAACGGGGTGTAAGCCACCATAACCTACGGTAGTAAATGTTTGGCAGCTAAAGAAAAAGCAACTCAGAAATTTGTCCAGCTCACTGGTTCCCACTATACCGCTTAGGTTATCGGCACCCAGCGAATAGTAGATGCTACCGAACACCACATTATCAACCAGGTAAAAACTCAAAATTGCAATCCAGTAATGTTTCCAACTGGTGGTAATTAACCAATGGTACAGGTAAAAATTGCCAAGCAAACGCCCGGTCTTGCGCTCCATATTATAACTGCCATCGGCGTTAATGGTACGCTGGCGGCCTTTTTGTCCCCCGCGGAACAATCCAATATCTTCTCCCGGCTTAGCCCTATCTCTAATTTTTCGTAAAACGCTCATAATTTTTTGTTTGTCTTACCGCCACTAAAATAGCTTTAAACCCTAAATTTAAAGTGTTGTATAATTGCGCCCCTTTATGAAGGCAGAATATAAAATTACTGAAGTGGTTAAGGCAGTGGGCGGAAAACTGCTTTCAAAAAACAAAACGGAAGCCAGTGTTCGTGAGTTGCTAACGGATTCACGGAAACTGCATCACCCACAGCATACGTTGTTTTTTGCCTTAAAGGGTCAAAAGCTGGATGGTCACCATTATATAGATGAATTGTATAAACGTGGCGTTCGTAATTTTGTAGTTACAAAGGAGCACGATACAGAAAAGTATCCCGAAGCGAATTTTGTTGTTGTTAAGGATGCTATAACGGCATTACAAAAGCTGGCGGGTTTTCATCGTTCAAAATTTGCTATACCTGTTATTGCAGTGGCCGGTAGTAACGGCAAAACCATAGTTAAGGAATGGTTGTATCAATTGCTGCATGAGGATTACCATATAGTGCGCAGCCCCAAAAGTTATAATTCCCAAATAGGCGTGCCTTTATCGCTATGGCAAATAAATGATTCGCACACGCTGGGAATTTTTGAAGCGGGCATATCCGAAGCCGGTGAAATGGAGAAGTTGGAAAAGATTATTAAACCTACCATAGGTGTGTTTACCAATATAGGCGAAGCACACAATGAAGGTTTTTTGAATGTGCGCCATAAAACAAAAGAGAAGCTACAGTTATTCCCTAAAACGGATGTGCTGGTTTACTGTAAGGATTACCCGGACATAAACCAAAGTATTGGCGAAATAAATGCCCTTTCGCGCGGAGGGGATGAGGGAGAGAATAAAATTAAAGTGTTTACCTGGAGCATGCAGAATGAGGCAGACCTGCAGGTAAAAAGTGTAATGCAGAAGAACGGGCACACTTTCTTTAGTTGTCTTTACCAAAAGAAGGAGTTTGAATTTGAAATTCCGTTTAGTGATAAAGCAAGTGTGGAGAATGCCTTGCATTGTGTTTGTGTAATGCTATACCTGCAAAAGGACTTTGATACCATTAAGCAACGCCTGGGGCATCTTGTAGGTATTAAGATGCGCCTTGAAATGAAGGACGCTATTAATAACTGTTCTGTTATTAATGACAGCTATAATTCCGATTTCGGCTCATTAAAAATTGCTATTGACTTTTTACGGCAGCAGGGCCAGCACCCGAAGAAGACAGTTATTCTTTCCGATATTCTGCAGAGCGGAAGAGGAGAAATTGATTTGTATACTGAAGTAGCGGCCTTATTGGAACAAAATAAAATAAACCGTCTTATTGGTATTGGGGCCGCACTTATGCGTCAGCGTAAAGTGTTTGAGAAAAATGAAAACCTTGAATTAGCAGTATACGAAAGCACTGAAGATTTTCTGAAACATTTGGATGCTTCCTCTTTTCATAATGAAGTGATACTGTTGAAAGGCGCCCGTAAATATCGTTTTGAAACTATAAGCAAGTTTTTGGAGCGTAAGGGCCACGAAACGGTTTTAGAGATTAATCTAAACGCAGTAGCACATAATCTTAAGGTTTACCAACACCTGTTGAAGAAGGAAACGAAGATTATGGCCATGGTAAAAGCGTTCAGCTATGGCAGCGGCAGTTTTGAAATTGCCAATGTATTGCAGTTTAACCGTTGCGATTACCTGGCTGTTGCTTATGCAGATGAAGGGGTAGACTTGCGAAAGAATGGAGTAACACTACCTATTATGGTTATGAACCCCGAGCAAAGGAGTTTTGATGCCATGATACAGCATAACCTGGAGCCGGACATTTACAGCCTGCACCTGTTTGATAAGTTTGATGAGGTGTTGGTGCTGATGCGCAGCGGGGAAGATGAGCCCTACAAAATTCACATTGAGCTGGAAACGGGTATGAACCGTTTGGGTTTTGATGAAAAGGAATTGGATGAATTATTGGAGCGTTTAAAGGCGCATCCGCAAATTCAGGTGGCTTCTATTTTTTCGCACTTAGCAGCCAGCGAGGATGCCGATTATGATGATTTTACGAAGGAGCAGATTAAACGCTTTGAAAAGATGAGCGAAAAAATTTGTGCCGCTTTTGATTATCCTATAATCAGGCACATATTGAACAGCAGCGGCATTACAAGACATACTGCAGCCCAGTTTGATATGGTGCGATTGGGCATAGGTTTATATGGCATTGATGGCACGGAGAAAGTGCAGAAGCAGCTAATGAATGTGCAGACCCTTAAAACCAACATATCGCAAATTAAGCAGGTTAAGAAAGGGGAAACGGTTGGGTACGGCCGGGTAGGGAAAGTGAGCAAGGATAAGACTATAGCTACTGTAGGTATTGGTTATGCTGATGGCCTAAGCCGTAAACTGAGCAACGGCAAAGGCAAAATGTTGGTTAACGGAAAGCCCGCGCCTATAATTGGCAATGTATGTATGGATATGACCATGTTAGATATTACCGGTATTGAAGCGCACGAAGGTGATGAGGTAATTGTGTTTGGTCAGAAGCCGCGCATTGAAGAAATTGCTGCCGCAGCGGAAACCATTCCGTATGAGATATTGACCGGCATTAGCGCACGCGTTAAGCGGGTTTACTTTCAGGAATGAGTCTGAAATGAAGTATTGGTTAGCAGGAATATTTTTACTGTTTGCCCTGAAAAATGCATGGGCCGCACCAAACGATTCTATTGTAGCCTACTACAAAGGCGGCCAGGTGTATGAAAAGTATTTGCCGGTAGGAAATTTTGCGGACAGCAATTTTAATTACACCCGGTTTGCGCCTTTAGGCCACACCATTGTACGGGGCCGTTACACAAAAGGCGAGCGTATTGGGCTTTGGTGGTTTTATTATAAACCTTCGCCGCGCGATACGGCTCGGTTGCGTGAAGTGTATGATTATACTGAACGAAGACTGATATACCTGGATACGCTGAAGATGGCGGGTCTGGTCAACTTTCCCGGAGGGGATGAGGAGCTGGGCATCTATTTGAATGAGCAATTCAAGCTTGCCGGTGTACCTGCTGATTCTCTTACACCGTGGAAGGGTAAGCGCCTTGTATTCATTTTTCACATTACGGCAGCAGGGCCGCCGGCTGATATAAAAATAAGCCTGGTACAAAACCAGGTTAGCAGCGCGTATCTTCAAAATGTTTTTTTAAATATCATACGGCTTTGCCCTTACTGGCGCAGGCCGGCACTAATGGTTGACACAGGTTTACAGCTAAGCCTGCCTATTCAGTTTTAGCGCATTAAACTTCCTTTAGTAAAGTTCTGAAGGCATGGAACTTTCCGGGAAACATATCCAGGCCTTCCTTCTGCAAACGCGGGGCGTGGTGCTCCTTGTAGTCAAAATACTTTGTCATGTTTTCGGCTGAATACATGATGGCATAGGTAATACCATCACTGGTATCTTCTTCCAGTATGCGGTACATTTTAGCATCAGTAAAACAGCCTGTTTCCAGCACACGGGCAATATGCTCCTCTTTCATCCAGCGCAGCCACAGGTCGTGGATGTCTAAGTCAACTTTGATAGTAACGTTGTAAACAATCATGATTTCGCTTTCGGTGCGAAGAAAGTATTAATCGCCCAGATTATCGCCGCGCAATAAACGGTAACGTTTGCGGGCTTCAATTACTAAAAGCGAACTATTATAATCTGTAATAATAGATTTATACAATTCCATTGCTTTTGGCTTATTGTTCAGGTGGTCTTCGTTAATCTCCGCCAGTAAAAAGGTGGCGTCATCGCCCTTTAAATCTTCCTTATAAGTCTTAATAATGTCTTCCAATAAAGGAACGGCCTTATCAAACTCTTTCTTCTTTACGTACATCTGCGCTTTGGCATATTCAATATCATCAAACAACGCATGGCCCGGAAATAAATAGGTTATGGTATCTAACGTGCCTCTTGCCTGGTCGTCTTTATTTTGAAACATCAGCAGCTCTGCTTTAGCAAACATCTGCATAGGTGTTTCAATAGTATCCAGACCAAGGTTGTCAATTATGAATACAGAAAGGTTGATGGCATCATTACTTATCAATTCGCTGGTAGAGCTTTTAAGAGCTTGTAACTGTGTTTGTGCCCAATCAAAATCGCCTTTGTAGTAAGCAAGTTTAGCGTTGCGGAAACGGGCTTCTTCTCCAAGTGGACTGTCCTTTTCTTCTTTATCTACCTGCGCATATAAAAGAGTGCTTTCCCAAACATCATCATCCATTAATAAAAAATCGCCCAGGCTTAGCTTTGTTTGGTTTTTTAATTGCTGCTGTACGCCGGGCATAGCAATAATCTCCTGGCACAGGCTTTCAGCAGTTTTTAAATCGTGCAGGTAAAAACCCTCTAAGTCTGCCAGCTCTTTCATGCTTTGCGCAGTGCGAAAGCCCCGTCCGTTATCATCAATAAAAGAGAGATAATCCTTTTTCAAGCCTTCTAAGTCGGCCTGGGTATAGTTAATGTTTTTGGAAATTTTTTCTTTTCGGCAGTTCAGCAATTCTGTGCGTGCCTGAAAGTAAAGGCTACCTTCTTTACCCTTACTTACCACATATTCATATCCTGCAATGGCATTATCATAATCGCCTTCCGTTTGTGCCATGCGTGCAATGTTCAATACGCGGAAGCCGCTTTCGCCTTTACGTTTATCCAGCGCCTTCATCTGTACCAGTGCGCCTTCAAAATCTTTGTTCTGTATATACACCCAGGTAAGCAGGTCAATGTAATCATCATTGCCAACGCTTTTTTGCACCTTACTATACAATTGTGTTTCCATTTCCTCTAACAACTTAGCTTGTAATGCAGAGGTTTGAATGGTGTTCTTAATCATTTGCGCAGCCTGCGGCTGGGCATCCATGTTTATTAAAAAGTATTTAACGGCATTGGCGGCATCGCCTTTATACATGTAAGCATTAGCCAGCTCAAAACTGAAATAGGCATCGCTCTTTACGATTTTTGTGCCTTTTTCATAAACGGCAATAACATAGTCGTAAAGCTTATATATTTCAAAGGCCCCGGCCAAACCGCGTATAGCGGGCTCGTTAGGTTTAAGGTCTTTAACCAGTTTATCGTATTGCTCTTTGGCTTTGCCGGCATCAGGTATTTGGGCGTACATATACCCAAGGTCTACCTGGTATTGTACCGCACCCTCATTCTTCTTTATTTGTTTCTTGATAACCTTTTCAAGGTCGTCGAATTTTTTGAGCGCTACATAGCACTTGTAAAGAGGGGTATAAAAGCGGGGGTCATAATTGTTTTTCTCCCAAAGGCCTTGGTATAATTCAGCCGCTTTTTCATACTCAGCATTTTGTAAGTAGCTGGCAGCCAAAGTTTCATCGCGGCCGGGCTGTGCTTTCAACAGCGAGGCAGATAGCAGCAGAAAAAGGGCAAAAACAATAGACCGTTTCATCGGTATGAAAATAGCAATGTTCCCTATATAACGGCTGCTTTTAGGAAATGTTGGAAGTTGAGATAAACCTAATACCTGTAGAAATCAATCCTGTCCTTTTTAAGAATGGCCAAGCGGTCTTTCTCTAAAACGGCCTGCACTAAATCAGTAGTGTCAGGAAGTGTAATTGATTTATTCTCGAAGGTAATAGGGTTATAGGAGCTCAGGCGGTAATTATCGAAATATACAATCTGCTCCTGCAACACCTGGAATTTATTAAGCCCTTTAAGCGGAATAGTTTTGGCATAGCTACCAAAAACATCAAACACTAAAATGCCTATCTGCGGGTCGTTCATATATACCTTACCGTCGCGCTCGCATAAAAAGTTAGGTGTAGGGGTTTCTTCCAGTATTACGTTCAGCGGTTGGCTTTCGCGGTATACCTTTCCGGTTTCATCAATCTTCTTCAACTTAAAGTCAAGGTTATCATAAAACCATATTCGCCCATCTACTGAAGAGCCTACGGCAGTAATGTTCTGATAACCCAATTCAAAAAAGTTGTACGTGTTTAAAGGAGCTAAAAAACGATCAAGTGTAATTACAGTTGAAAAATCAGGATAGTAAACGTAAATCTTAAGCGGGTTATTTACATCTACCATACCAATTTTGCCGTAACGTAATTCTTCGTACGGGTAAAGAAATTTACCATCGGGCGAAAACTTAGTGAGCCGGTTAGCATCGGCAGTATAAAAGTTGCTGAAATTATCTACCACCACAAAACCGGCCTTTGTGTTGAAGGAGGCAATAAATGTAAAAGCAGGTGCCGAAGCAGAAAGCGTTGTCAATAAGAAGATGGTGCCTAACAGGGCTTTTACCTTCATAAGGGTTTATATGTTTTTAACTCCAGGTTTGTTCCATCAAAAACACCATAGCTGTTATAATCTAACCAATCGCCGGTGTTGATGTAACGGCTTTTATCGGTTAACTGTATATCTAAAGGCAAATGCCGGTGGCCAAAAATGAAATAATCAATATGGCCGCGCTGTAAAACGCGTTTGCTGTATTGTACCAACCACTCTTTATCTTCTCCTTTAAACTCTTCCAATTCATGCTTGCCATTATTGCCATAACGGCTTTTGCGTGAAAAATAATTAGCAATTCCCACGCCAATATCAGGGTGCAACCAGCGGAAGAAGAACTGGCAAACCGGGTTGTTAAATACTTTTTTAATGAATTTGTAACCGTGGTCTCCCGGGCCAAGGCCATCACCATGGCCAATAAAAAATTTCTTACCGTTAAACTCCCGTTCAATTGGTTTTTTGTGAAGTTGAACACCCACTTCTTTTTCCAGGTAGCCAAACATCCAAAGGTCGTGGTTGCCTGTAAAAACATGAACAGGAATACCTGAGTCAGTTAACTGGGCAATTTTACCCAACAAACGTATGTGGCCTTTGGGCACTACCGTTTTATACTCATGCCAAAAATCGAACAGGTCACCTATAATGAAAATTTCTTTGGCGTCCACAGCGGCCATATCCAGCCAGCTTATAAAAAGCTTTTCGCGGGCATAGCTACTTTGCTCATCGGGCACACCAAGGTGCAGGTCTGAAGCAAAATAAATTTTTGAGGGCAGGGCCATTGGGCCAAACCTACATAAAAACAAGCAGAAGCTCGGTAGGTTAGGTTAGCAGGGTTTAGGGCCTTAATGAAGGTGGAATAAGCTCATCTACCATAATAACGTAAACATCCTCGGTGCCTTCGGCATTAAGAATTAAACGTTGCTTATCGTAAAAGTGGCCGTTGTTGCAATGGCCAAGCTTAATAACCGAAGGCAGTTCACCTTTATTGGCCTGGGCAAAACGTTCAAGGGCGTCAGTTTCGCCACCGGCAAGGTGCGCTATATCAGTAATTATGATGTGCGTTTTAGGGAAACAAGGTAGGCGGCGACGAGAAGCCTGCTTAGGGTTAAGAAGGATAGTTCCTTCATCGGCAATCAAAAATTCGCAAAGCGAAACAGCAGCCTCGGAATTCTCAATAGTAAAGCCTATGGCGCCTTTTTGAAAGTTGTTGTTTGCAAAGGCATCTTTTATTTCATTCTCCCAACTAAACACATGGCACCAGTTGTTATCTTCTTTCAGACCTTTAATAACTTCAACGGCCTGTTGCATGCTTTCGCAGTAAATGAATTTACCACCTGCTGAAATAAACTTGGTTGCAAAGCGGATGTCAAGGTCCTTTTCGTTAGGCAACGAAACTTTAGGTGCTGTAACTTCTACAGTGCGTAAAGGAATTTCTTTTTCGGTTACGCTTTCGTCGCTAACCATTGATGTTCTTTCCAGCATAGGCGTTTCATCGAATGTGGGAGTATTAACCGCAGGTTCAGAAGCTTGCTGAACAACTGTTTCTTCAACGGCAGTATCGCCTGAAGATTTTTCATCTCCTGAAAAAAAGTTTTTGAATCGAGCAAAAATTCCTGAATCCTCTGTGAACATAGCCTGCGTTTAAGTCCTTGTAACTATAAGACCCAAAGTTAGCAGGCTATGTGCGCAGCCGAAGTTTTACTCCGGCTTATTCTCAACAGAAACGCCAGTTACGTCTGTGTTTGTAGACACGGTGAATTGACCGTCAACATTAGGTGTTTGCGAATCCTTTGGCATAATCACAGGCTCCTTGTCGTAAGGTCGTTTGCCCAGTAAGTTTTCCAAATCGTCCTTAAACAGCACTTCCTTCTCTAAAAGCAAGTTGGCTAATAAGTCCAGTTGCTGACGCTTATCGCGCAATAGTGTTTGTGCGCGCTGGTATTGTTGGTCAATAATTTTACGCGCTTCTTCATCCATCATTTTAGCGGTTTCCTCGCTAAACGGTTTGCTGAATGAGTTTTGATTTTGCATATCGTAGAAGGAAACATTACCTACCTTTTCATTCATACCAAAGATAGATACCATGGCATAAGCCATTTTGGTAACATGGTCCAAATCGTTTTGTGCGCCCGTTGAAATACGGTCAAAAACCACGCGCTCCGCAGCACGGCCACCAAGGGTCATACACATGCGGTCCAACAATTCGTCTTCTATTTCAATGTACTTCTCCTTAGGCAGGTATTGCGCATAACCAAGGGCGGCTACGCCACGTGGTATTATAGAAACCTTTAATAAAGGATGTGCATACTCCAAATACCAGCCGCATAAAGCATGGCCGGCTTCGTGGTAAGCAATAACCTTTTTCTCCTCAGGTAAAATAAGTTTGTTCTTCTTCTCTAAACCGCCAATGGCACGGTCAATAGCATCATTAAAATCCTGCATATCAATATCGCTCTTATCCTTACGGGCTGCTATAAGCGCTGCTTCGTTACAGATATTGGCAATATCGGCACCCACGAAACCCGGTGTAAGTGCAGAAAGCTTAGATACATCAACCGCTTTGCTGATTTTAATGCCTTTAAGGTGAACCTTAAATATCTGCTCGCGGCCTTTTAAATCAGGCTTATCAATAGAAATCTGACGGTCAAAACGGCCCGGGCGTAATAGCGCTGTATCCAACACATCGGGGCGGTTGGTAGCAGCCAAAATAATTACCCCTTTTTCAGAGCTAAAACCATCCATTTCTACCAACAGGGCGTTCAGAGTGCTTTCGCGCTCATCGTTACCTTGTATAAGTGTTTTACCACGGGCGCGGCCTATTGCATCAATCTCATCAATAAAGATGATACAAGGCGCTTTTTCGCGGGCCTGGCGGAATAAATCACGAACACGTGATGCGCCTACCCCTACAAACATCTCAACGAAATCCGAACCGCTAATGCTGAAGAAAGGCACCTGAGCTTCGCCTGCCATAGCCTTTGCTATAAGGGTTTTACCGGTTCCCGGAGGACCAACCAATAAGGCACCTTTAGGTATTTTACCACCCAGGGCGGTGTATTTCTTAGGGCTCTTTAAAAAGTTTACAATTTCCTGCACTTCTACTTTAGCCTCATCAAGGCCTGCAACATCCTCAAAAGTGATATTGATTTTCTCGTCGCGGTCAAACAATATAGCTTTTGACTTACCGATATTGAAAATATTGCCACCGGGGCCACCAATGCCACCACCGCCTGCGCGGCGCAGCATAAACACCCAAAAACCGATTAGCAATAAAATAGGCAATAGCCATGGCAGGGTGTCGCGCAGCCAATCCTGGCGCGTTTCAAACTGCACATCAATAGGCGCCAGGGTAGGGTTGTTTTTGTACAACTCATTTATCTGGTCCTGGAATTTATCGCCTGAAGCAACTGTAAAATAGTAGTGAGGGCCTTTGTTGGTAGTGCCAAATCGGGTGTGCGCTACTTCCTTATATTTTTCTTTGCTAAGAGCAGCCTCTTTTAAATATACTTCTGCACCCTTTTCATTCACTACAACAATCTTGTCCACGTCTGCATCTTTCAGCATGGTGGTGGCTTCGTTAAAGCTGCTCTTCTTTACGTTTTCCTGAAAGAAAGAAAGGTTGAACGATATAATGATGAAAGCAATGATTATTGCATATACCCAAAAGTAATTGAACTTAGGACCGCCATCTTCAGCGCCCTTTTTGCGCTTATCGTTAAGCGGGTTAAACCCGCCCGGTTTGTTTTCTCTGTTTTCTTTATTTTCCATATCACTCTAAAAATTCATTGTTAAACCTTTGACGTATCTGTTTTCGAATTATTGTAAACAGTCAATTTTAAGCCTCAAAAAGGCTTTTGCGGCGCAATCTTAACATTTTATGGCTATTTGCCCCCTTCGTAAGCAGTGCTTTTAGCATCGCTCCACAATTCTTCCAGCGCGTAAAAATCCCGTTTTTCTCTATAGAAAACGTGCACTGTTATATCCACGAAATCTAAAATCATCCATTCCGCGCCTTTGCTGCTCTCTGTGCGGTACGGCCGTGAACCGGCATTAATGGCCTCCTCCAGTATATTGTCATAAATGGCTTTTACCTGGGTGCTTGAATCGCCATGCGTTACTATAAAATATTCAGAAGGAGAATCTTTTATTTTTCGAAGGTCGAGGCTTACAACGTCCTTTCCCTTTTTATCTAAAATTGCATCTACAATTAGCTGGTGCAACTTTTCAGTTGCCGTTTTTCGTTTTGCCAAACGCTCAAATTTTGTTGATAAAAATCATCGTACTACTTCCTCAAAAGTAAGTACTTTTCGATAAAGGAAAAGAAATGCCGGAAAGCCCTTCTCCCGCGCTGTTTATAGGAAAAAACCTTGTTGAATTAGAAACGGCTGATTCCACCAATAACCACGCAAAGCAATTGCTGACAAATAGTACGCCAATAGAGGGTACAGCCATAATGGCGCATAACCAAACGGCCGGGCGCGGACAAATGGGGAATACCTGGCAGACCGAGCCCGGCAAAAACCTTACTGTAAGCTTTATTTTATACCCCGATTTTTTGGCTGCTGATAAGCAATTTTATTTAAATATGGCGGTGAGCCTTGCCGTAAAGGAATGCTGCGAGAGTGTGTTACCCGATGAAGTAGAAATTAAATGGCCAAACGATATTTATTATGGCGATAAAAAACTGGCCGGCATACTTATAGAAAACACCATAAGCGGAAGCAGTTTAAGCAGCTCAGTTATTGGTATAGGCCTAAACGTCAATCAAACACAGTTCGATCCCTCCTTACCCAATCCATCATCCTTAATGCTGGAAACAGGTAAAGAATTCAATGTAAAAACACTGTTTGCAAGCCTGGCCGTTTACCTGGAAAAATACTACCTGCAACTGCGCCAAAGCCACTTTAATTTTTTAGATAGAGCTTACACTGAAGCCCTTTACCGCTACCAGCAAACGCACGAATTCAGGAAGGGAGCACAGGTGTTTAAAGGCGAAATAAACGGCGTTAGTAAGGATGGTAAACTTATTATACACTCCGCCGGAAAGGAACTGCGATTTGCATTTAAAGAGGTGGAGTTTATACTTTAACTAACGGTTGTTAATGAGTCCCACGCTTGCGGATAAGCAGGGAGGTGGTATACAGCTCGTAAAGGATGGCATCCTTAAACGGTGGCGCTTCTGCAGCGTTATCGCTACTGGTATAAACAATCATGGGAATTTTGTTGCCATTAACAGGCCCACTATAGCCATGTTTAATGTGTATGCGGCTTTGAGGATACCTTCGGGAAGAGACAGTTTCTTCTAAAACGAAACTCAGGGTGTCGTTAACTAAGGAATAAGGCACTTTTCGCCAATTACCGGTGGTAGCATTCTTGTCTTCAAGGCTTTTCAATGAATCAATAATGCTTTGGGTAGCGCTAAAGTAAATCAGCATTTTTTCGTCCAACAATTTAAAGCCGGTTCGGTAAATAATGCGGTTTTTTTTCTCGGTTTGGCTTGTAAGGAAAGTGCGTTGAATAAATGTATCCATTAAAGGCTTTTCCATCGCCAGGCCCTCGCCGGCCTTTTTAATTACGAAAACGGTACTATCCTGTGCCATTACGCAAAGGCTGAATAAAAAGAAGCAACTAAATAACCACCCCCTCATTATTCGCCTTTTTTAGGAAGCTTTTTTACTACCACCTGCCTTGTTGAAGGGCTGCCCAAACCTGCCTGCGTAGTAACGGTAAAAAATAGCTGATCGTTAATCATTATTCCACGGCCGCTGGTTACCTGGTTTACTCTTTCGCCTGAGGGGCCTACCACAGGCATTGACGTCGCAAAAAACAGGGAATCACCTTTTACAGAATAGGGTGCTGTGTAATAGGGATGCGGACTTGCCAAATAATTATCCGGAATTTCAGAAGGGTTTTTGTCGCTTGAAAAGCAACTCAATTTATGGTCTTCAGTAAACACAAAACACAGCCGGCCGTCAGTCATATAATCGCTGCAATAAAACCCGTTGGGTTTGCTTACAGGCTTTTTAACGGTAAATGAGTCAACAAGCTGCGCTACAAGGCAGGCAGGTAATAACCACAAAAAAAGAAGAAGGCCTTTCATGGTTTTAGCGCTTAATTAAGTCGTGTTACCTCATACTTGCGCGGCTCTGTAGGATTTCCATTGTACAGCACCTCAACATTAAATACAATTTTATCTCCTTTTATAAGGCCACGATATGTAGAAACAATAGCGCTTGTTTGTGCCTGGCCGTTCAGAATATAGGAACTTGCATTATGCTGCACAAATAGCACGCTGTCCTTGGTTATTACGTAATCAGTAATAAAGCCGGGGTAGTCGTTTTTATGAGCAGGAATATCCTTTAACTGTTTAGTGCCTACAAAGCTCTGTACTTTACCGCTTGAGTCAAACTCAAAACAAAAGCGACCATCCCCTTGAAACTCGGAGCAATACGTACCACTGAAATTTTGTTTGGCAGGTGCAGCCGGTTTCTGCACGGTAAACACCTGTTCTTCCTGCGCAAAGCTGATGGTAATTAGCAGCGTAAGTAGTACGGTTAGCAGTGGTTTCATTATAGGAGAATGGGCGAAAGGTTTAAAAGTAACTCGTTACGTTGAGATTTCAGGTATATTATCAGGATCTGTATTCCAGTTGGCTGGATTGTTTCTGATGTAAAGTTCAATCTTGCAGCATTCCGGGTAATCGCGAATTACTCTATCATGAAAACTGCGCTGCCAAACTTTCGCTCCTTCAGATTTTCGGAAAATATTGATGGCTTTTGCCGAATTCATTTTAAAAAACCCAATTGCTTTAGATAATAACATCTTTCTTCTATCTAAGGCATTGGATGGTACTGACAATTCATGGGCATTGTGTAGTAGTGACAACTCATGAGTTGTCACTACAGTATTTTTATCTTGAGACAGAAATATTATGCCGTGAAGATGATTGGGCATTATCTGATATTCACCTAAGGTAATCTCAGGAAATTTTATTGATAGTGTATTCCAGGTTAAATCAACTATGGCTCCCGCATTATTTAATATCATTTGCTCATTAGCCACCTTTCCCAAAATCACCTCCCGTTGGTGCGTACAAATGGTAACAAAATATGCTCCATCCGTTGAGTAATTGTGCAACTTCCATCTATTGTTTTTTCTTGAGGTAAGCCGGGCCACAGTTGCTGAATTTTGAGGTCTGGAATTCGCCTATTTAAAACGCAAACGCAATTTAACCGGTTGGTGGTCGCTATAGTTAAAGCCCATTTCAACGCCTTTAACTTCTTCTACCTCCAGGTTTGGCGAAATGTAGTAGTAGTCTATTACAGTTTTAAACGTAGTGCCTTCTACATAAGCAGTTGCGTTTTTGCGGTTGGTAGCCGTAGTAGGGTCGTAAACGTATTTCCAGCCCTGCACATAAATGGAATCGTTGTTCATTAAATACAGAGGGTCATCAACCTTTTCTTTCTCCCAGGTGTGTACATTAAAGTCCGGCGGGGCAATGTTCCAGTCCCCGCCAAGCACTACGTAGTTGCCTTTGGCGTATTCTTCTTCCAGAATTTTTTTGGTAAGGTCGCGCTGGGCTTTTTTTACTGTTCCGCCTTCATCATAGGCTTCAAAGTGTGCATTAATTATTACCAGTTCTTTACCATTGGCGGTTTTAAAACGCTGCTCTAACAAACAACGCTGCAGGTAAAATATTTTGCGCGGAAAATCAGTAATGCCCGGCAATGCAATACGCTTGCTTTCGGTTGGTTGGTAACGCGATAAAGTTTGCAAACCGCCATACACTTTGCCTATAGGGTTGGTAAAAGGGAAGGGCAGGTATTTTACATCGTAGTTGGGTGTAAAGGCGTAACTATGGTCGGTTAACACATTGGCCAATTCTTCCACCTGGTCAATCTTCCAGCTGCGCTTACTGTTGCGGTCAACCTCCTGCAGCATTATAAAGTCAATATCCTTATTAGCGCTAAAAAAATCGGTAAAGCCCTTGTTGTTTTTCAGCACATGCTCTTTAGGCGAGGTTACCATTTTGCCGTTGTCGTAAAAGAAGTCCACTTCTTTGCCCAGTCCACCATAGCCTAAATTCCAAATAAGGAAGCTAATGGTGCTATCGCTTATAACCTCTTTTGCTGCGCCCTGTTTAGGGGCAACGGCCTGCACATTTTCAACGGCTGCGGGCTTGTATTGGGTAATTATTCCAAACAATATCATGCCCCCTACATAAAGCACGGCCGCTATTATCAGTATCACTACAATCAGCAAAACTTGTTTCATTGTCAACAGATTAATGTGGGGTGAAAATAAACATACATTCACGCGTTTTTACTTTCTTAGTTGTCAAATTATAAAACGAACCATATATGGCCCATTTTGAATGGAACTGGACACAAGAAGGAGAAACCTTATATGCGCAGGGCTGGAGCCCCGAGAACCCGAAGGGGGTAGTATGTTTGGTGCATGGCTTTAATGAGCACAGCACCCGCTATGCGCATGTGGCAGAAAGGTTAAATAAGGCAGGCTATGCGGTTTTAACTTTCGACCAGCTGGGTCACGGTAAAACTACCGGAAAGAGAGGGCATACCCCCTCATACGAGGCGTTTTTAGATACGGTTAGTAATGTTTTAAAAGAAGCTGAAAAGCGTTACCCGGGCATAAAGAAATTTTTATGGGGCCACAGTATGGGCGGCGGTATAGTGTTAAACTACCTGTTGCGCCGCAAGCCTAATATTGCAGGGGCCATTGCTACGGGCCCCTTATTGAAATTGGGTTTTGAACCACCAGCCTTTAAGGTGTTTTTGGCAAAAATGATGCGGGGCATTTATCCTGCTTTTACTGAAAAAGCAGAACTGGATTCTTCAGCCATTTCAAGAGATGCAGCCGAAGTGCAGAAGTATAATGCCGACCCTTATAACCACGGTAAAATTACAGCGGGCACATTCCTGGGTATGTTTGAAGCCGGCAAGTGGGCCATTGTAAATGCAGGCGAATTGAAAATTCCTTTGCTGTTGATGCATGGCACCGGCGATAAACTCACATCCCCTGCGGGTTCAGTGGAGTTTGCTTCAGTTGCCCCTAAGCACTTAGTTACTACCAAGTGGTGGGAAGGTTACTACCATGAACTACATAATGAACCGGAACCTGACCGCACTACCGTTATCAATTACATAGTAGAGTGGCTGGATAGCCACTAATTAGTATGCTGAGAAAGTTAGTAATAGCCCTGGGTGTTTTGCTTTTAATAGGCGCCCTGCTGTTTCTTTTTCGCTATCCCTTATTGCGATTTACTTCCAACGCACTTATTGAGCAAAACACATTGCAAAAGGCTGATGCGCTGTTTGTGCTTTCAGGAAATTCATACGACCGTGGTAATGAAGCTGCCCGGCTTTATGCCGAGGGCTATACACCCTTAATAGTTTGCACAGGCGCTAACCCGGTAACTGAATTGAAATCGCTGGATATGGATACACTGGAAAGTGATATGTTGGTAGCTAACCTGCACCGGCAGGGTATTGCCGATTCCGTTATTGTACAACTGAAACAGGGCACCAGTACGCGCGAAGAAGCACAAACCGTTTTAGCTTATTGCCAGAGAAAGGGATTTAAGAAAGTTATTGTTCTTTCTTCTTTACTGCATACAGCAAGGGTAAATAGTGTTTTCAGAAATGATTTTGAGAAAGCAGGCATTGCCTTAATTGTTAGAGGTGCCGCAAGCAGCCACTTTAAAGAAAGTGAGTGGTGGAAAAGTGAAGAGGGACTTATAGCGGTAAACAATGAATGGCTAAAAACCATTTACTATTGGTTTAAATACTGATTAATGAAGCTGAGGATTAAAGTGAAGCCGGGTAGTAAAACCGATGAGATAGTGCGCGAAGCCGATGGCGGCCTGAAAGTGAAAATTAAAGCGCAGCCGGTGGAAGGCAAAGCGAACAAATACCTGATAGAGTATCTGAGTGAGGTGTTAGGTATACCAAAGTCAAAAATTGTTTTGTTGAAGGGCGAAACCAATTCGTTTAAAACGCTGGAGATTGATGCGGAGGACGGTGCGATAAATGAAAAGCTCTCAAAATTTTAATGGCTTTATTGCCGCTAATACTTTAGGCATTTCGTAGCCTTTGCCCAGTAAATACTTTATCAGCTTCATTCGTTTTTCAGAAACTGTTTTCCCTTTTATGGTGCGCATTTTGGCAGTGGCCAGTTTCAATATTTTTTCAGTGTAGTCCTCTTCTTCTACATTATCAAGGTAGGGCTGCATTTGCTCAACCTTTATTCCCTTGCGCAGTAGCGCTGATTTAATTTTGACCTTACCCCACTTTTTGCGCAGGTGGCCGTTTACAAACGCTTTTACAAAGCGGTCTTCGTTCAGGTAGTTATCTTCCTGTAGCTTCTTAATGTACTCCGGCTGCTCGTCCTTCTCTAATTTAAGGGCAACCATTTTAGTAACCACTTCGCTTTTACAGCGGTCGCGGTAGGCACAAAAGCGGGTCAATTTTTCGTATAGATCCAAATCCATAGCAAGAGTGAAAGTAGGCGTATTGAAAGTAACCGCATAACCGAAAACGGAATTCATAGGCTGTATTTGGGTAAGAGATTTACCTTCACGCCGAATGAAAAATTCGCGTGCCATATGGCTATTACTTCTTGCAAACTCCATTAGCGGGGTGGCACAGGGTATCTCTATGCTGGCAGTGCCCTGGTACTTTACGGGCATTATCCATCGCGAAGAACTATTCGGTAATCTGTATCTGCTGGTTACCGCTATTTCATTGCTGTGGGGCTTGTACGCAGGCAGTATAATTGACCGGCACGACCGCAGGCGTATTTTTTTAGCCATCAACCTTTCGGGCTTTGCTGTATTGGCGGTAGTAACCGGCATAGGATTCAGCAGCCATTATCTGCCTTGGTTTTTAGTAGCCTCTGTATTTGCCACCACATCGTTTATTTACAATATTCACTTCCCTAACCTTTATGCCTTTGCTCAGGAAATTACCCCCCGCGAGCAATATGGAAGGGTAACTTCTCTTTTAGAAATACAGGGACAATTGGCATTTACAGTTGCCGGTGGATTGGCCGCCATTTTAATGAAGGGCATAAACCAAAACATCAACCTGTTTGGCTGGGATGTGCACCTTCCTTTTACGGTAAAGCCCTGGGCCATTTACGAGATATTTGCCATTAATGCGCTAACGTATATCGTTGCCTTTCTCATTATTTCCCGCATAAAATCAATGTCGGTAGTAGAAAAGAAAATTGATACCGGCAGCATTGTGCAGCGTGTAAAAACGGGGGTTCAGTTTCTACGGCGCAACACCTTAATATTTCACTTTGGCAACATTACGCTGTTATTGTTTTTAACCATACTGGTTTTTGGCACTTATGTAATGACGGTGTACGTAAACTCTTTTCTGCAACGTGGCGGAGATGTTTATGCGTTTGGTGATATGGCCTTTTCGTTTGGCTCATTACTGGCCGGCTTTTTAACTACCCGGGTTTTTGGAGAGAAAAATGTGGTGAGGGGAATTATCATACTTACCGCTGTGGCCGGTATAATGTATTGCGTAATGACCCTGAGAATTCACCTGGTTTGGTTTTTTGTGGCACAACTGATAATTGGCGCCAGTAATGCTGCGGTACGCATACAGCGTATTACCTACCTTTTTCATCATATACCCAACCACGTAATTGGCCGGGCCAACAGTATATTTTTTGTTATAAGCGTTTTCTTACGCATGTGCCTTATAGCATTGTTTACCCTGCCGTTTTTTCACCGGGGCGGTAACATTGTTTATGCGGTAGGTATAATGGCCGTTATATGTTTTGCCGGTGCCGCTATTTTACTGTTAAACTATAAGCGGCTGGTGCATTTAAGAGAAGTGCAATAGGCCTAAAAAAATAAAATCCCCTCACCATCGTGAGCAGGATTTTGTTTGTTGGTCTCCCAACTTAAGAGGTGATATAATTATTTCTCGTTGTTGTTTTCAGGGATTGGCCAGTGCGGTTCAATGTCAAGTTGTATCATGCTGGATCAGATTTGTCCTATTTTTTACGGCGGTTATAAAAAAAGGTTGCGTTTGGTTTAAAGAAGCGGGATAAGATTATTTTTGGGGAAAGGGATGAAAAAGCGACTGTTTGCTACTGTTTTAGTGGGTTTTTATGCCGTATCGGCTATGGGCCAATGGCCGGGCTGCAGCCCTTATTGCAGCCAGGCCGAGGAGGGTTTTCAGCCGTGCGCTGATACCTTTTCGCTATTCCGCCGCAAAGAGTTTTACGATATTGGGGTAATTCTACCCTCGTGGCTGCCCATAATGAATAAGCAGTATGTTGCCGTTTTAGAAGGAACAGTAACCAATAATTATACTGAAGGAACGGAGGGCCCGCACATGAGTTATGAGGACCTGCCTTTTTACCATTACTCTCACGATTTTGACTTTGATGTGCTGCCTGATAAAACCCAGGATAAACGGTACCAATTTTTATCGCCTTACCTGATTTATAAAAAAGCTGACGGTGCCAGAGATACGGTGCTTGACCCTTTTATGCATGTAGAATGGGAGAGTGGTATAGGTATGTGCAACCCTATAAACCCATTAAAGGATGATAATGATGCAGGCAGAAGCGGAGGGTTTTTAACGGCCGGCCATGAACGAGGGGATGTGATATGGAACTTTCCTACGGTTAACGACTGGGTGCATGTGGAAGGCAATTATGTGTGGGACAGAGGCCATCCGCCAGCCCGTGCCGAAATACACCCTCCACGATTTTTGGCGGTTAAAAGAGCCTTGCCTGAGCAGCTGATGATTGGTGACAGCTCAGTAAAATTTGCTATGCGCATAGATGTATTTGCCAGCGGCGATGGCGGCGCCTTAATGAATAACCGTTATAACGCTCCGCGTTTTGTGCAGCGTGTTAATATGAGCAGTAAGGATTATGAGGTGGAGTTTAAAATGAATATGCCAAGGCCTTCGGCAAATGCGCAGTTAAAATACCAATTGCAAAAACGTAAGGGCGATACCTTTTCGCAATATGAATTGATAAGCTTTAATGAGGACTCGGGCACGATGAGATTGGTTATACCCTGGAAAACGGCCAATGCTAATGACCTTGAAGTTTATGCCCGCTCCATTTTTGTTTATTGGGATGAAGGAAGGGGGATTTCGCAAGAAGTACCCGTAGATATTTATAAAGTAAAGCTGAAGCACCTTTACATTAAGAAACTTTGCGATTATCTGTCTAAGGCGGAGATACGTCTATTTGCCAATGTGGGCAATAACTGGGTTTTTGTAAATGACTTTTTTCCGAAGAAAGGAAAGATACTTACCAAAGGGTTAGGCAAAACGCGCAAGAAGCACTGGGATATGAATAACGAGTTTACCGTATCAGTGCCGCGCGGTTCTAAATTCAGGGTATATATAGCCGGTTGGGAAGTGGACGGAGTAGACCTGTTGAGCGGTGATTTGCTTGACCCCACATCAGAGTGTAACCGCAAAACAAAACGCTTTATTAAGGACCGCATTTTTTCTATAAAAAACATGCTGCTGAAAGGCTGTATGGATGACCAGTATGGCGATATAGGCGCCATGCACAGTTACGATAACCTTGGGCGTGTAAATACATTTACCAACGCCCCTGAAAAAGGAAAAAATGAAGACCCTTGCCCCTTTAGCGAATACGAACTAAAGGACCGCTACTTTTTAACCTACACCATAGAAAAAGAGAATTAAGCAAGCTGCTTTTCAAAGGCTTTCCAAACTACCTCATCGGGTACAGGCGCTGTAATAATTACCTGCTCCTTTTTTACGGGATGCATAAACTGAACCCGCCTTGCGTGCAGGTGAATGCTGCCATCCTTATTGGTGCGTTTGGCCCCGTATTTTATATCGCCTTTAATGGAACAACCTATTTTAGAAAGCTGTACCCGTATTTGATGATGCCTGCCGGTTAAGGGGTTCACTTCAACCAAAAAGTAGTTATCGCTACTTGCCAGCCAGCGGTATTCTAACTCGCACAATGCTGCGCCTTTCACTTCATGGTCGTATGCGCGCGAAATATTTTTCTGTTCGTCTTTTTTTAGCCAATGCGTTAGGTGGTCACCCTGATGTGGCGGCTTACTTTGCACTACGGCCCAATAGGTTTTAGTAACCTCGCGGCCCTTGAACATTTCATTTAAGCGCACCAGCGCTTTGGAGGTGCGGGCAAACAACACAACCCCGCTAACGGGCCTGTCAATACGGTGGCAAACCCCTAGGAACACCTCGCCGGGCTTGTTGTATTTTTCTTTGATGTATTGCTTTAAAATCTGCTCAAGCGCTTCATCGCCTTTTTTATCGGGCTGCACTAATACACCTGCCGGCTTGTTAACTGCCAGTATATGGTTGTCTTCGTAAAGTATTTCGGGGTAATTCATTAAGCGCGTGAAGATAGTAAAGAGAAATAAGCGCTTAGTCCCAGGTGCAGGCCACCTTACCAATGCTATTGCGGCTTTCCATGTACTTGTGCGCTTCGCTTATATCGGCTGCTTTAAATATTTTGCCCGATTGCGGCTTGAATATTCCTTCTTCATATAAACGCACCACATTGTCCAAAACCCGTTTCAGCGTATTGGGTTTAGCATCGGCAATGCGTAGCATGTTAACGCCAATAAGGCTGCGGCTGTGCATCATAAACTCGCCCGGGTGGTAAATACCAAACTCCACCGCCTTACCTATTTTAGAAAAAATGTTGGTTGAATCGCTCATAGCTGAAACACCGTAACAAACTATACGGCCCCCGCTGGCTAACACCTTTATACCACGGCGGATGTAGCCTGCCCCTATGGCATCAAAAATTACATCTACCCCATCACCTTTGGTGGCTTCGTCAATGTAATCGTCAAATTCTGTTTTAGAGGTGTCAATAACATGCGCAGCCCCCATTTTTTTCAGCATATCAACTTTCGACGCGCTGCCCGTAGTAGCAAAAATCTCGCAACCTTTGTTTACGCAGTATTGCATAAGCGCTGTGCCTACGCCACCTGCTGCTGAATGAATAACCACCTTATCGCCGGCATAAAGATTTACCATTTCGGCACCGCAGTAATAAGCAGTACAATATTGAGTAGTAAGCGCCGTGGCTTCTGCAACATCCATTTTTACCGGTATGCGGGCAACCGCACGTGCGTCGGTAACTGCGTATTCAGCATAACCGCCAAAACGGGTAAGGGCTGTAACGCGCTCGCCGGTTTCGACCCAGTCCACATTGCTGCCTTTACGCTCTACAATGCCGCAGATGTCGTACCCTAAAACGCTCGGCAGGGGCGGAGCATCCTGGTACAGACCCCGGCGTGCTATTACATCGGCAAAGTTTAAGCCGAAGCCCTCTACCTTTATAAGCACCTCGCCCGGTTTCGGAGTAGGTTTTTCCGTATCGCGCAGCTCGAAGGCTTCTTCGGCTTTGCCATGTTTAACCACGTATATCGCTTTCATGAGAGTGTCCCTTTTAAGGCAAGATAAGCTTTTAGGCCGATAAAGAGAAGAGTAAGCTAACAAGAAGGAAGCCAATGCTTTACAAGGTAAAGCCAAAGGTATTGGCCTACCGTAGCATTTATAGCCTGGTGGTTATAACAACCGGACTATGCTGATAACTTCATGTAACTACTGCGCAGCAGCTTTAGCCTTTTTTGCGCCGAAGTTGTTGAAGTCGAAGGCCCAGCCCACATAATACAGTGCACCGATTTTCGGAGAGCCTACAGCTTCGATGTGTTTGTTGTTATAAATATTTGAAGCGCCTAAACGAACAGTGGAGTAGGCCTTTTCAATTTCATAATACAACTGTAAATCCAGTGTGTGGAAGCTTGGCACAGTGCCATCAGCAAAAGGGCTTTGCCAGGCATAGCTGGTTACCCATTTAAAGTTGGCACTAAAGCCCAGGCCTTTCCATACGCGGTTACCGCTTATACCTATATTAAACTTATGCTTAGGCGTGTTGAAGCCTGAAAGCACAGTTGCGCCGGCGCTCTTTATATTCTTGTCCTGTAAATCGCTGTACGAATAGTTTACGTAAGGTGTAATACCGTGGCCAACATAATACGATACACTTATTACTGCACCCCAGCTTGGCACCATGCCATCAGCATTCACCCACATCTGGTAAGGGGTATAATAACCGGTTAACACGTTGTTTACGCCGCTTTCCTGGCCTGCCTGACCATTGGTGGTGCTGTCCTTGTTTGGTTCAGCCACGCGCGCAAAACCAATAAAGTATTTATACATGCTGAAATAGCCTGTAATATCTATAAGCACTTTGCGGTCAATTTCGGCACGGTAACCTAATTCAAAAGAGGTTACATGCTCAGGACGCAGCGGCTTAAGTTTTATAGGCACCAGTGCAGCGGCAGCCATATTTGCAGCGGAGCCATTGTTGGCGCTATCGGCCATAATATCTTCCGCATTACGTACACTTTCCAATGTATATAAGTTGTCGTAGCCGTTAAGGTTACCTAACAATTTAATACGGCCAATGTCAAGATAAAGATATTGGTCCTGTAAGGTAGGTGTGCGGAAAGCAGAAGTTGCTGAAGCGCGGAAAGTATGATCGCTGTTTTTGGCCTTATAGGTGTAAACCAGGGAGCCACGCGGTGATACCTGGGCAGCAAAGTTGCTGTTCTTATCAACCCGTATTGAACCGATAATTTTGAAGTTGTCGTTAAACAGGCGCTTGGTGGCCTGCAGGTAAGCGCCAACTTCATGCACGCGTATTTTTTTGCCCGCAGTATCTTCCAGAATTGTTCCGCGGCTGTTTGGTATGTAAATACGGTATGATGCACCGGTTATGATATCAAGCCACTTTACGAAATCCCAGTTGTATTGTCCCTCAACATGTATAAGGGCGCTCTTATCATAGAACTTGGTTCCATTTAAGGAGTTGGTTTCGCGCACCAGGTAGTTAAAGGTGTCTCTGAACTGTTTTGAACCTGCAGCATACCAGGCTGAATCGGCATAAGCCCGGGCCATTGCCTGTGCCTTGGCAACAATAGGGTCTGCTTCATTACCGCTGCTAACGCAATCAGCACAAAAGCCATTAGTTGCGGTATCAATTACATCAAAGTATTTATCTAAGTAGCGCGAAACATATTCGGATGCTGCAGAGCGGGAAAGGTATGCGCCTGTTAAACCAAGGTTGTAAGAGTTACCTGCATTTTCAACGGAGGCATAAGCACGCACAAAAAAGTTTTTACCCTTTAACTGCAACATGGGTTGGTGGAAGGTAAAGTCCTTAATTTGGTAACGGGCAGTGGCCTGGTAAACAGCTGTGCCGTAACCGAATTTATAGGTGCCGCTTAATTCAATGTCGTTAGCGAAACGGTAGTATAAACCGGTTGAGAATTTCAGGTTCTTTACATTGTAATCAGCCAACTGCTTTTCCATGTAGCCCGGAGCATGAATATTTAAAGTGCCGGGGTTAGCCCATGGGTTAAAATCTAACCAGTTATTCAGTTTTACAATGTTGTCTTTATCTTCTTGCGAAAAGCCGGGCCCAACAGCCTGGTATTGTTTTTCACGCAGCTTGGCTGAAGCATTTATCTCAGCTTCAATAGCGCCGTAGCGGTTTAATGAATCATCTTCAGCGGGCCAGTCCTGTGTTTGGGTGTATTCGCCTGTAAATTTTAAGGCAAAGCGATTGTTTTTACCAAAGGTGTTGGCATAACGCAATTGTGCATCAAAATAAGGGCCGGGAACGGTGTTTGCCCCGCCTTTAAGTTGTAAGGAAAGGCCTTTGAAATCATAGGGGCTTTTGCTGGTCATAGCTACAACGCCCTGCATGGCATTGGCACCATATAGTGCAGAGGCAGCGCCTGAAACAATTTCAACGCTTTCCAAATCCAAATCATTAGCGCCAACCATATTGCCGATAGGGAAGTTAAGGCCGGGAGCCTCGTTATCTACGCCATCAATAAACTGTTTGGTACGCAGACTGCGTGTATCGCCAAAACCACGCAGGTTAATTACTTTAAACCCGCTGGAGGTGGTTACAATATCTACCCCTTTAAAGTTGCCTATGCTTTGGTAAAAGTCGCCGGAGGCTGCTCCTTTAATTTCACGGCTGGTCATTTTCTCAATTTGAACCGCAGCCGTTTTAATACTCTCTGCCACGCGCGATGAGGTTACTACCACCTCGCCACCTATAACCGGTGCGGTTTCAATAGGCACATTAATTTCGTTAGAGGCGCCAAGCTGCACATCTTTAGGGGTGTAGCCCACATAAGTAATGGTTAAGGCTTTGGTTTCAGCGGGTACTTCCAGCTTGAATTTGCCTTCGGCATCGGTGGCTGTACCAATTTTGGTTCCTTTAGCCACAACAGTTGCGCCTATCATAGGCTCTTTACTGTTGGCGTCGGTTATTTTTCCGGTAATGGTTCTTGTTTGTGCATAGGTTACAACAGCAGTTACAATAAACGCAAGAAGGAGTACAAGTTTTTTCATCAGCGGTTAGGTTGTTTAGGCAATGCCGAATATATGAAAAGGCAGCAATTGCGAAAGCCTTTGTGGAGAAAAAATGCAGCTATTTTAAAGTTGGCGCATATCTTGATTGTTTAATTGTTTTGACATATGAAACAGTTGCCTATTTTTCGTTTTCAGTTTTACAGATATGGCTATTAAGATTTTGATTACCGGGGGAACCTTTGACAAGGAATATGATGAATTAAGCGGCAAGCTTTTTTTTAAGGACACGCATGTGCCCGAAATTTTGGAACGCGGCCGCAGCCGTATTAAAACGCAGGTGCGCACCCTTATGATGATTGATAGCCTTGAAATGACCGAGGCCGACCGTGACCTGGTAATAAGCCATTGTAAGCAGTGCAAAGAAACCCAGATAGTAATTACCCACGGTACCGATACCATGGAGGCTACCGCCCGTAAACTGGGTAAGGCGAAACTGAATAAAACCATTGTGCTTACCGGTGCCATGGTACCTTATAAGTTTGGTAGCTCCGATGGGCTATTCAATCTTGGAGCGGCGCTGGCCTTTGTGCAAACCCTGCCCGTAGGTGTTTACGTAGCTATGAACGGTAAATACTTTACCTGGGATAATGTGCGCAAGAATAAATCCTCTGGCATATTTGAAGAGTTGAAGTAAGCGCCGCTGCCCTATTTATTAAGGCATAGTAAGAATTAACCGATTTTGGGATTGATGTGGTTTATGGAAAGCCATACATTTGCCATTACTTATTGGTAACAAAACAAAAACAAAGTATGAAAAAAGTATTCAGTATTATGTTGGTGTTTGCTTTGGTAGCAGGTACAATCAACAGCGCAATGGCCCAGAACGGCGACAAGGAAAAGGCCAAGAACAATGCCGTTAAAGTTGAAAAATTTGAAGCCGGAAAAACCTTAGGCGAGTCGGAAATCGGCTTTTTGCACGCTATTGCCAGCGATGGTAAAGCGCGCGGAGCAGAAGACAAGAGCTGGGCTAAAGTGGGCGAAAAAACCTACAAAGCCGGCATGAAGCTTTCTGCTGACGATGCCAAGGAACTGAACAAAGAAGTAGCTACATGGCGCGGCAAAAACAAGCCTGAAAAAGACGGCAACCACCGTGGTGCAGGCGATTGCTACTACTACTGCTATTACGACTACTATGGCAACTACGTTTGCTACTGGTATTGCGATTAATAAACACTAAGGGTTTGTATTTACAACCGGCTTCCGTTAAGGGGCCGGTTTTTTTATTGCTTAATCACCTTTTTGTAAATGGTATTATAGCCTTTGGACGATATAGCCACAACGTAAACACCAGGCGCGTAGTTGTCTAACTCAACAGTAATACTGGTTTGAGCAGACTTTGTTTCTGCAACTTTTTTTCCTGCCAAATCAAAAACAGATAAGTTGAAAGCGGTTACGCCCGTTGCTTCAACATTGAGGGTAGCATTTGTGGGGTTAGGATAAACCGACCATTCTATGTTTTGAATTGACTCCTCCGAAAGCAGCGGGCCAAGACAAAAGTTACCGCTACTGCTATACAACAACTGCGTGTCTTTGTAAATTGAGCATACAATGATGTTGGCGCCGTAATTACCCCAACACCTTGAGGCAAAAAGCCCTTTCTTTATACTTCCAACACCTTCTATCCAAACGTCAGTGAAGGTCGTATCATTAACATAAGCGTTACATAGCGAGAATTGTTTACTATAACCTAAGGGCCCCCAAACTGTGTCTATGTTCTTGATAACCATAATTTCATCAACAGCACCGGGCCTGAAAAGAGTATCGTCTATTTTAAGATTGAAATCATACACTAAGTCACCATTAATATTTGCAGAATCAGTAAAAGCCTTGTAGTATACTTTTTTTCCTGCAGTTTCTGTAATAGCGCCGGTAAGCACTGTATCCACCTGCACATTATAGTTTACAATAAACAGTTTGCGCCACGAATTCCCATTTAACAAGGTGTCGCCTTTTATAATGTAGTGGTTTATGTGGTTAACAGATGAGTGCATAACATCGAACCAACACTGTCCCTTCCACTCCATCACTGCTGAGGAGTCAATAAGAGGCACGTATTGATATACTTGGCTCTGAGTTTTGGTATAAAATAGCAACACCAGAATGAGGGAGAGTATTAGCGTTTTCATATGAACTAATTTACTGTTTTTCTCTAGCATATGCAGTACGCCATCAACGACATTGCACTTTTATTACCTTAGCATATATGATTGCTGTTTTCGGTAAAACTTTTGCGCTAAAAAATGCCCCCTATGCGCAGGAATTGTTTGACCTGCTTGAGAAAAGGAAAATGAAGTACGTGGTGGAGGAGAAATTCCTAAACCTGCTGAGCACGCAATTGGGTGTTAAGGTAAAGGGCGACTCCTTTGCTAACTTTAATGATATACGCCAAAGCACCGAAGTAGTATTTAGCCTTGGGGGCGATGGAACTATACTGGAAAGTGTGGTAATGGTTAAGGAAAGTGAGATACCTATACTGGGTATAAACTTTGGCCGGCTGGGTTTTTTAGCCAGCGTAGGCAATAACCAGATATGTACCGCTGTAGATGCCATTGAGCGCGGCAGCTATATGATAGATAAGCGAACCCTGTTACACCTGCAAAGCAACCAACCTTTATTTGAAGATAGCTTTGCGCTGAATGATATGACCATACAGCGGCGCGACCAAAGCAGTATGATAACCGTAAACGCCTACCTGAATGGCGAACCGCTGAACACTTATTGGGCCGATGGCTTAATTGTGGCAACGCCCACAGGCTCTACGGGCTACAGCCTTAGTTGTGGCGGGCCTATTATACACCCTACCAGCAGCAGTTTTGTAATAACGCCGGTAGCCCCGCACAACCTTAACGTGCGGCCCATGGTAGTAAATGATGATGTGGTGCTTAGTTTTGAGGTAACCGGCCGGGGCAATAGCTTTTTGTGCACCCTGGATGCCCGCGTGCAGGCCATAGATGCCAGCTATCAGTTAGCAATAAAAAAGGCGGCCTTCCACGCCAATATAGTGCGCCTTACCGACCAAAACTTCCTTACTGCATTGAAAACCAAGCTAAACTGGGGTAGTGACCAGAGAAATTAAACCCCTTTTGTGGCAATGGCACATTGGTTTTTAAGTCCTCCCCTTTAGGGGAGGATTTAGGAGGGGTTTATAACATTTTGCTTATTCCACCGTTAAGGCTTTACTTCGCAGCCCCTTATGAAGATTGGGAAACCATACATTTTACTTATTGCCACAATGTTGGTGGGCCTGTATGCCCAGGCGCAAGTACATGAGTTTGGCGTTTGGGGAGGTATAACCAATTACTTCGGCGACCTGAATACCAAAACGAGCTTTAAGTTTGTAAGACCGGGTGCAGGGGCGTTCTACCGCTATAATATTCGCCAGCGTGGCGCCTGGCGCACAAGCTTTAACTGGGGTATTGCCGAATTTGACGATGCTAAAACCAATATTGCCTGGAACAAGCAACGCAACCTTAGCTTCAAAACCGATATTTACGACATCACCTCTATAATTGAGTTCAACTTTTTGAAGTTTGATAAGGAGCGTGAGGCCAAAAAGCACTGGTTTACGCCTTTTTTAGGAACAGGTATATCCATTTTCTTTTTTAACCCCAAGGCGCAATACAATGGCAAATGGTATTACTTACAACCGTTAGGCACCGAGGGCCAGAACGACCCCAGCTATAGCGGCGTAAAGAAATACCGCCTGTTTAGCTTTGCGGTGCCTATTGTAGGCGGCTTTAAATTCAGCTTTGGTAAAAACTGGAACTGGAACCTGTGCATTGAGGCCGGTGTGCGCAAAACCTTTACCGATTATCTTGATGATGTAAGCTACAAATACCCCAGCTATGCTTCGCTTCCGGGGGGTTCAACCGGTTTGGCGGCAGCCTTAAGCGACCGCAGTGGCGAGAACGGGGGAGAAAAAATAGGCAAACCGGGCTATCAGCGTGGCCAAAGCCCTAAGAAAGACGATTATTTAATGGGCGGTATCACCCTATCGTACACCATTATTAAACCGCACTGCCCAACTGTTAGCGGACCGAGCACGTACAGGTAATTAAATACCAATAAGCAATTATCAATAAACAGAAACTAAGCTTTAACCTACAGGCAGAACCGTGCAATAAGGCCGCCCCCTACCTTGCCACGGGTATTTTCTTATTTTCGCCCACCTTAATACGGGTAAAATAAAATTCTTTATCCGCGTTTAATTGAGCCAAAAGTGAGCCTGAAAGAACAAATTGATTTGAACCGCCTGCCCAAGCACATTGCCGTAATTATGGATGGCAACGGGCGTTGGGCCAAGCAGCGGGGTCAAAACCGGATATTCGGGCACCGGAACGGGGTACAGGCTGTACGCGATACAGCTGAGGCCTGCGCCGAGTTGGGAGTAAAACACCTTACCGTTTACGCCTTTAGCAGCGAAAACTGGAACAGGCCCCAGCTTGAAGTTTCGGCACTTATGACTTTATTGTTAAAGACTTTGAATTCGGAGTTGAAAACACTGCTTAAAAATGATATTCGCCTGGGCGCCATTGGCGACATACAATCGTTACCCAAAGGGGTAGCGCAACAACTGCAGGATGCTATTGATAAAACGGCACACTGCAAACGTATGGAACTGATACTGGCCCTTAGCTACAGCGGTAAAAATGAAATTACCAATGCGGTAAAGGTGCTGGCCGAAGAAGTAAAGCAGGGCAAGCTGCAGGTAGAAAACATAACGGAAGAATTGATAGCAAAGAATTTATATACAGCCGGCCGGCCCGACCCCGAACTGATGATACGCACCAGCGGGGAAAAACGCGTAAGCAATTTTTTGCTTTGGCAATTGGCCTATGCTGAGTTTTATTTTACTGATATTTTTTGGCCCGAGTTTACTAAAGAGGAATTGTACAAAGCCATTTTGGAATACCAAAACCGCGAAAGACGATTCGGCAAAACCAGCGAACAGTTAAGCACCACATGATTTTAAAGACCGGGCACTCCCATTTAAACCTCATAGCAGCGAGGGCGGCAAAATTTTGTAGCGCTTTTGTAATACTTTTTCTATTCGGCACTACTTCCCTTTTTGGGCAGGATGGCGGCCAACAGGACCTTCTTTATTCCCTGCAAAAAGGCGGCGAGTTTACCATAGGCGATATACGTGTTGAAGGCTCGCAGTATTTAGATACCCGTATTCTTATTACGCTTTCAGGCCTTGCCAAAGGAGATAAGATTAAAATACCCGGCGATGAAATACCGAAGGCAATGAAAACCCTTTGGAAGCAACGCCTGTTTACCAACGTTTCAATAGAAGCAGAGAAAATTGTTGACGGACAGATTTACCTGGTAATTAAAGTAGAGGAAAGACCGCGAATAGGTGGTAAGGCTTTCTCGGGTTTAAAGAATTCGGAAAAAGAGGAACTGATTAAAAAGCTTGACCTGCGCACCGGCCAGGTTTATACTGAGAATGTTCGCAGCCTTGCCATAAACACTACCAAGAGCTACTTTATTGATAAAGGCTTTTTAAATGTTACTGTAAATATTCTTGAGTCGCCCGAAGACCCCTCACTGCCTAACAGTGTTAAGCTGAAAATTATAGTAAACAAAGGCGCCAAGGTTAAAATAAACCAGATAAGCTTTTACGGCAACCACGAAGTACCTGAGGTGAAGCTGAAGAAGCAAATGAAGGAAACGCATGAGAAAATTAAGTTTGACTTAGATGGCCTGCTACGCTTTAAGAAAAACTTTGCCCGCGATTCAATTAAGCCGAAGTGGTACCATGTAATAGGTAATATATCGCCTACCCGTGCATGGCAGTATATGGACCGCCACGTTAACCTTAACTTTTTCAAAAGCAGCAAGTTTAAGCGCGACGATTACGAAGGCGATAAGGATAAAGTAATAGAATACTACAACAGCCAGGGTTTCCGCGATGCTTATATAGTGCGCGATACCACTTACATGATTGACGGCCCCGTGAACAAAAACATGAATATTGATATTTATGTGAACGAGGGTAAGAAGTACTATTTCCGCAACATTTACTTTAATGGCAATACCAAATACCCTGACTCACTGCTTGCTAAAATCATAAACATTAAGCGCGGTGAGGTTTACAACCAGAAGTTGTTAGACGAGCGCATATTTATGAACCCTAACGGTGGCGATTTAAGCTCACTGTATATGGATGACGGCTACCTGTTCTTTAGCGTAACGCCAATGGAAGTTAAAGTTGAGGGCGATAGCATTGACCTTGAACTGCGCATTAATGAAGGTGCACAGGCTACCATTCGCGAGGTACGTATTGTAGGTAATACCAAAACCAACGAAAAAGTTATACGCCGCGAGTTACGTACGCTGCCGGGCAATAAATTCAGCCGAACGGATTTGATAAGAAGCCAGCGCGAGATTATTGCACTGGGCTATTTTGACCCGCAACAATTGGATGTGGTGCCTATACCAAACCCTGAAAACGGAACGGTGGATATAGAATACCGCGTAACGGAAAAACCTTCGGACCAATTGGAACTTAGTGCCGGTTGGGGTGGTGCAACAACCACCAGCGCAGGGGGCTTGTTCGGCACATTGGGTGTAAACTTTACCAACTTCAGCTTAAAGAATATTGGCGATAAACATGCATGGACACCGCTGCCTAGCGGAGATGGACAGCGCCTGGGCATACGTATAAACAGTAATGGCCGTGCGTTCCAATCGTACAGCGTTTCGTTTACTGAGCCCTGGTTAGGCGGCAAAAAGCCGTTGGCGCTTGACTTTGCTTTCAACCGTTTACGCGCTAACTCTTTCGATCCTTACGATTACACCAAAATCATTGGTAAGTATTTTTCTACCAGCGTTTACCTGGGTTTAAGCACGCGCTTAAAGTGGCCTGATGATTACTTTACCCTTTCAACCGGCGTAGAGTTTCAGCATTATATACTGGATAATTATTCTACGTTCTTCATATTTAAGGATGGCCGTTCTACTAACCTGAACTTCCAGGTGTCAATCAGTCGTGATTCACGTTACCCTGAAGCGCCAACCTGGTATAACCACGGTTTCTATTTTATGGCGCAGGCTAAGTTTACATTGCCATACAGCCTTATGTTCCCGGGCCGTATGAACCTGAACTACGAAGACCCGGGCTTATCTGCTGCTGACCGTTATAAGTTTGTGGAATATCACAAATGGAAACTGGCCTTTGAATGGTATACCCCGCTTACCAAAAACAGCAAGCTGGTGTTAAAGACCTCGGCTAACATGGCTTTCTTAGGCTTGTATAATAAGAAGGTGGGCTACTCGCCGTTTGAACGTATTGAGTTTGGTGGCGATGGTTTAAGTAATCTGAACTACGGAACGCAGTTGGGTCGTGATATCATATCCTTCCGCGGTTACCCTGTGGTAACGCCAACGGGTGGTGTGCCTATTTACAACAAGTATTCAGTGGAATTGCGCTATCCGTTTAGCCTTAACCAAAGTGCTACTATATACGCCTTGTTGTTTGCTGACGCCGGTAACTACTGGACAAGTATTAAAGATTACCGCCCTTATGATTTGAAGAAATCAGTTGGTGCGGGTGTGCGCGTGTTCCTGCCGATGTTTGGTTTATTGGGCTTTGACTATGGTATAGGTTTCGACCGCGAGAGCTTTGGTTTTGCACCTAAGGCCGGTAAAAACATATTCAGTAAGTATGGCGAATTCAGGATTATTTTGGGTCGTGAACCGGAATAGGCCTTTTGCCTATAATTGCTAAAAATTGAAAACATACCTTTACCTTGGCAAGGTAATTGGGTGTGAACAAGAAAAACTAAAACCATGAAGAAGATTATTTCCGTAATCGCTGTTCTGTTGATGGCTTTCAGCTCACAGGCGCAGAAGTTCGCTTTTGTGGATATGGACTATATGCTTGGCAAAATGCAAAGCTATGCCGATGCCCAAAAGGAATTGGATAAGATAGCAGCCGGCTGGCAAAAGGATGTAGAAGCCAAAATGAAAGCTGTTGATGATATGTATAAGCAGTTTCAGGCGGAGCAGGTGCTAATGACCGAGCCTATGAAGCAGCAGAAGATGAAGGATATTGAGGCTAAGGAAAAGGAAGTAAAGGATTTTCAGAAAGCCAAGTTTGGCCCTAACGGCGAACTGTTTAAAAAACGGCAGGAGTTGGTTAAGCCAATACAGGATAAAATATATAACGAAGTGAAAAAGTATGCTGAGGCAAAAGGCTACGACTTTATTTTTGACCGAAGCAGCGGCCCTACTATGTTATATAGCAGTGATAAATACAATAAGAGTGACGATATATTGACTGCAATGGGAATTTCGCTTAAACCGGCGGGCCAATAACTGCTGATTGGGCTAAAAATCTATATTTGCGCGCTCATGAGGAAAGCAGGCCTTATCATATGTTCGTTCTTTGTACTATGGTCCAATAGCTTTGCTCAGCAAAAGTACGGGCACATTAACTCGCAGGAAATACAGGAAAGTATGCCGGAGTATAAGCAGCTGCTGGCTACGCTTGACCGCAGACGCGCTGAGCAGGAGAAAGACCTTAAGAGCATGTATGCCCAGTATCAAAAAGGCATGGAAGAGTTACAGCAATTAGGGCCCGATTTAATGGTGGCTGTACGTGAGGAGAAGATGCTGGAATTGCAGAAGCTGCAACAGGATATTGAAACCCTGCAACAAACAGCTGATGCGCAATTAAACCAATTGCATGTGAAGCTGCTTAAGCCCCTGAATGATAAATATCTTAAAATAGTAAACGCTGTTGCTAAGGAAAACGGCTACACTTATATTTTTGATATTGCAACCGGCAGTGTGGTGTATTACCCTGAAAACAGCGGCGACATTACTGACCTGGTGAAAAAGAAAATGGGAATAAACTAACAATCAACAAACAGAATAAACCAAAACAACAGAAATGAAAAAAGTAATCTTAGTTATAGCAGTAGCCGTATTCGGATTTTTTGGAACTGCTGATGCACAGCAAAAGTTAGGACACTTAAACTCTGCAGATATATTACAGGCTATGCCTGAATTTAAAACCATGCAAACTGATTTGCAGGCTTATAAAGACCAAATGAGCAAAGTGCTGCAAGGTATGTATGAGGACTACGGCAAAAAGCAGGAAGAGCTGCAAAAGATGCCTAAGGAAACCCCTGATGCAATTGTAGAAACAAAGATTAAAGAGCTACAGGACCTGCAACAGCGCATTTCTGATTTTGAAAACAAAATCAATGATGATTTAGCGAACAAACAACAGGAGAAGTTAAAGCCAATTAACGATAAGTACCTGAAGGCAGTTAAAGAAGTGGCTACCGCTAACGGTTATACTTACATTATTGATATCGTTTCAGGTGCAGTAGCTTACTACCCAGAAGGCAGCAACGATGTAACCAGCCTGGTGATGAAGCAAATGGGTATTACACCTGCTCCTAAAACAACCACCGGAGGAACTACTGCCCCTAAATAGGCGTAGAATGAAAACGAACAGCGAACAAGCTATCGGCATATTTGATTCAGGTATTGGCGGCCTTACGGTCGCCAATGCTATTTCTAAGCTGTTGCCAAACGAACAGCTGATTTATTTTGGCGATACGGCGCACCTGCCTTACGGCGATAAATCAAAAGAACTAATAAGCAGTTACGCTACAGCAATAACCAACTTTTTACTAAAGGAGCAGCAATGCAAGGCTATTGTTATTGCCTGCAACACCGCCTCAGCCGCGGCTTATGAAACCCTGCGCGATACCTTTAAGGGGGTAATACCGGTTATAAATGTTATTGACCCCATGATTGAGGCCGTAATTGCAGATGAGAGTATTAAGAAGGTGGGCATTATAGCTACTAAAACTACGGTAGCCAGCGGCGTTTACCAGGAGAAATTTACCCGCAGAAAACCCGAACTGAAGTTTTCGGCAGTAGCCACACCTTTGTTGGCTACTATGATAGAGGAAGGTTTCTATAACGATAACATAAGCCACGCTGTACTAGCTAATTACCTTAGCCACGAAGAACTGAAGGAGATTGATGCTTTGGTACTGGCCTGCACGCATTACCCCTTGATTAAAAACGAAATAGCTGCCTACTTTGAAAACAAGGTGCGCATTTTTGATTCAGCCGAAGTGGTGGCGCAAAAGCTAAAATGGATTTTGGAAAAAGAAGGGCTAAGCAGTGCTGCAAAAACTGCTGAGGATGTGTTTTATGTATCGGACTATACCGAAAGTTTTGAGCGCACCACCCGCATTTTTTGGGGCAGCAAAATAAACCTGCAGCGCTGTAATATTTGGGATAACCCCAACCCTGTTTTGCCGGAAGGGCCTGGCTATTGGAAGCCGGAATAACCGTTAACGTTTTTTACTTTAGCCTATATTACACCAATTGGCATAATTTTACGTCTATCAACCGTCACTACATAAATATGAAGAAGTCCGTAATAAGTTTTTTAAGCCTGTTGCTTTTGTTTACTGCTTACCAAAGCAAGGCACAGGGTATTGAGTTTATACACGATAAGAAGTTTGAGGAAGTGCTGGCTATGGCCAAGGCCCAGAACAAACTGGTGTTTATGGATTGCTATACCAGCTGGTGTGGCCCTTGTAAGCGCTTAGCGGCAACCGTGTTTCCAGATTCTGCCGTGGGGGAATACTTTAACGACCACTTTATAAGCTGCAAGTTTGATATGGAGAAGGACGAAGGCCCAACCATTGCTGCTAAATACAGCATACGTGCCTACCCTACCCTGCTGTGGTTAGATTATACCGGTGAAGTAAAACACAAAATTGTTGGCGGACTTGACCCTGCCGGTTTAATACAGAACGGAAAGAAAGCTACGGACCCGACACCCGGCATTTTAGCAGGCATGCATAAGCGCTATGCTGATGGCGACCGCGATGTAAACTTTTTAAGCGATTACCTGAACACCATGATGGGTGCCGATGAGAAATACGAAGAAGTGTTTAAAGTGTACATGGATAAACTTACACCTGCTGATTTGAAAGATGCCAAGCATGCCAAAACCATTTTCGTGCTTACTAATAATCTGAAGTCGCCGGGTATGGCGTACCTTATGAAGAATGAGCAGTACTATAAAGGTACCATGGGTGTAGATGCATTTAATAACAAGATAAATGTAATAGCCAGTAAGGCAGTTAGCGAAGCACCAAAGGCCAACGACCCTGCCTTGTTTGAAGGCGCTATTAGCTTACTGAAGAGCAACAAAGGCGCAGATAACCAACAGAAAATTGCGCAGTTAAGTATGGATTATTACCTGCACATGGCTGATTGGGCCAACTACGATAAATCTGCCAGCCAGTACATTAAAAAATATGCAGCAAAAAATGCATCTGTTTTAAATGATGTGGCGTGGAATTATTACCTGAACATGAATAATGACGGCCAACTGGCTAAAGCAGCTAAGTGGGCTTACGATGCTATTAACATTGATAATAAATACACCTATAATCTTACATACGCTTACCTGTTGTATAAGTTAAACGAGTATAAGGAAGCGCAAAAAGCCTGCGACTATGCTATTATTCAGGCGAAGAGTGAAAACGTAAATGCAGGCTCTGCGGAGTTTCTTAAAGGCGCTATACAAAAGTCGCTGGATAAAGAAAAGCAGCCTTAGGATTTAATCGCCCGAGGTCACTTCCTTTTTTGTTTGTGTTGGCGGAGGAATCTGCCCGGCATCAATCATCTTCTTAATTTCGTTGCACGTTAAGTGTTTGGTGTAACTGTACGATTGCCATCCGCTTTCTTTTATCTCGTTTTGCAGATACTGATAATTTAAATACATAGTGGTTACTACTACATCATTAAAAATATCGTGCGCCGCACTTGGTTTCTGTAACTCCTGGGCGTAGTGCTTAAAAAGCGGAAGCAGGGATGTTTCACTAAGTTCTGCCTGGTAACTGCGGTCAATATATTGGAATTGGTTGCTTTTGTAATTAGTGTAGTTGAAGTTTACAATGGCAGCATCCCAATTGACAGGACAGGAAGCTATGAACACTGCATAGAAAGCCCATGAGTTTTTGCGGAAAAGGAAGGTGTTGCTTTTGCGGCGCGCTACTTTTATAAGGGTAAACAATAGGCCAATTATGCAAAGCAGCAGGTAAACGTAAACGCCAATACGCCTTCGGGTAAGGCCGGAAGATTCTATGGTCCACCAATTGCGTTGCGCAGTAGTAAGTACCAAGATGATGTTTTGCGCAACCCAGCCATAGGCCAATACTTTAAGCCATTTGTTGTTTTCAATAAAGTTAAGGTGGCTGCGGAACACGAATAGAATTACAAGCACTGCCAGTATAATGGAAAAGATGAGGCCATCGGTTCCATCGTGCAGGTATTGCGCCATAGTTAAGCCCTTTGGCAATGTTTTGGCAAACCACAGGTAAAAGATGTCGCCGCCATTTACAAATAGCAATAGAACATTGAGTAGAACGAAAGTAATAGTGCCGGCAAGCAATTGGTTTTGCAGCGATAATCCAAAGATGTCGGAAGCAGAAGGGTTCTCTGCCTTTGGAACAAGAACGTCATCTGCTTTTTGGTCCATAGCAAAAAGAGACTTGATAGGAAAGTAGCTGAACACCGCATACATCAGCACGAAACCTATTGTAGTGAAGAAGAGCCAATAACCATTCAGAAAGTCGAGATTGATACGGTTGGTCAGGTTTTCGAAAACGGGATTGATAGTGCGGTAAACAAAAAAGAAGATTACAGTTAGAAAAACCGGCGTAATTAATACAGGCCACCTGCCGAGACTGTAACCGGCAGGCGCATTCTCCGCTTCCGGTGATTTACGAAACAAGGTGGCAGGGATAGCAAAAGGAAAAGTGACTAAACTATTTATACCTGCAATTAAAAGCGAGGCTTGGGGCGCAAAGCTTAGGCCGGCCAGAAACAGTAGTGAAGTGATATTTGCCAGTGTGGGCAGCCAGGTGCCATACCAGAATATGCAGAAGGAAGATATGAGGCAACCGATAACTACCGCCAGCCAGTTTTTTTCTTTTAATAGTGCGGGTTTATTGATAGCTAGTAGCGCCACCAGCAGAATATTAAATAACAGGAAATTGATACCTGCCATTTGTTCGTAAAACAGGTAGCTGTAAGCAGCAGTAGATAGTAGTATAAAAATGCTCTCCTTTTTCATATAGGCTGATTTTGTTTGGTTTAAGCTTCTTCTTTTGTTGATAGCGATTCAAATACTTTAAACACCAGCCAAACCAAAACGCTGCTAAGCATGGTTATGCCGTAGGTGCGGGGGTTGCTGAATGGATGCGCCAGGCTGCTGACCATATCACTGAGTATGGCAAAGGGATTGGTAATTGCATCCCATGAATTCCAGCGCAGGAAGCGGCCCATGTAAATGCCATAACCGCATAGTACAATAGAAACAAGAATGGTTAGACGTGCCATGAGAGGAGATAACACCTCCTTCAGTTTTCGATACATGATAAGCGTAGATATTATACCGGCTAAAAAACCTGCAAGAGCGAAGGAGTAGATAAGGAATACATCGTACCAATACGGCCAGCCATCGCGTGGCTTTAAGTGTATAAGGTCGGTAATAATGTAGGGCGCATTAGGGAAGAAGAGCAGCCAAACGATAAAGGACAAAATGAGTTTGACCTTACTGTTTTGGTTGGTGGCTATAACGGCAAAGGCCAGCGGCACCCAAGCAAGCAATAAATTCCAGGGCAGAAAAATGTAATGAAGGTTAGCGGTGCAGGCCATGCGGAATGCCTGCAACAGGTAACAAAAAGCTGAAAGCCACAGCAGGCGCTCAATAACGGAAGAATAAGGTTTGGCGGACATTGGTTTGATTGATGTTATTCGTTATAAAAAATTCCTATGAAGTGATAGATGGCGGCCAGCACAGTCATTTTGCGCTGAAACTTTTCATCGTTTAAAGGCGTTACCCGTTTTTGTTTTTTCAAGCGCTCCAAACAGGCGGTGCTTAAACCATAAGCGGTAACCACGGCTACTTCGGCAGCCAACTTTATGGGCGATGATTTCTTCTTTTTCATTAGAACACCAGGTTTAGTTTGTCCTCCTGCAGTAGCGCCTCCATTTTTTTAATGCGGGTATAACACAGCAATAATGGTATAGCCCCAATAATGCCAAAGCTGCAATCAATACAGCGCCACCAAAGCGGTAAGCCACGTATGCCACCCATAACAAGGGCAAAGGGTATAACCATGGCGCAGGCAATTAAGCCGAATTGAATAAGCCAGCTATTGCGCACGGGATTTTTAAGCACACCGATAAAAGCAACAGCAATTACGAAGTGGGCAAAGGCTAACCAATCGTTACCATATAAAAGGAAAGGATAACGTTGTTGCACTTCATTTACGGCGGTAAGCACTGTAGCTAATAATTGGCCTAAAGTGGTTTGGGCTGAGAAGTGCCTGAAATACCATTCTAACTCCGTTTGTACGGGCATTGCGGTAGCACCGCTTATAACCAGCGCTATCATAAAAAACAGCATAATGGCCTGCACCTGCTTCTTTAACTGTGGTATTTTAGGGTTCATAAAAAGTGCTTTGTAGTTCAAAGTAAAACGACAAAAAAATATACTTATTGCGCTACTTACGATTTTGCTTTAATAATTTTTCCAATGCATTAAGGTGCTGGTGAAATTCCTTTTTGCCCAGGCTGGTAGCCACATAACTTGTTTTAGGTTTCTTGCCCACAAATTCCTTTTTAACGGCTATGTAGTCGGCTTTTTCCAGGGCAGTAACATGGCTGGCCAGGTTGCCATCGGTTACATCCAATAGTTCTTTCAGCGTTAAAAAGTCAATGGACTCATTAACCATAAGCGCACTCATAATACCCAGGCGAACCCGGTTTTCAAATGCCTTGTTTAATTTGTCAATTACCTCTTTCACTTCACTTCCTCCTTCACTTGTTTATACAGCTTGCGCAGTAAAGATATCTGCCCGCGGTGGTGCACCTCGTCTTCCGCTTTATGATATAATATCCAGGCAAGGTTACTGCCATTCTCTTTATCGTAAACGTCGAACCGCTTTTCAAACAGTTGTTCAGCGCTTAATTGTTTAATGCTATTAGTAAGTGCTTTATGCGATTGCATTAAGGCGGTACTATAAAAATCTACGGGCTTGCCCTTTAGTTGACTTACGTGTTCGCCTAAGTCAAGCGCAGGCATTAAATCTTTTTCTTCTTCTGCCGTCAACTTTCTGTTTTCAATAAAATAGGCGTTAAAGAAATAATCGCAGGCAATTATGTGCTGTAGCAAAGCGCCAACTGTATTCCAGCCCGGGTAAGGCTGCCAGTCCAGCTCATGCTGGTTTATATCCTGTATATAACGGAAGGTGGTAACACGTGCATCGTACAAAATGCCCAGCAGGTAATCAACTGTTTGATGTTTACCTATACCACTTTCAATATGGAATTTCCGTTGCAGCACTACCAATATTTCTTTTCCTGTGGCTTACTTTCGTAGCGAACATACATAACTAAACCATAAATGATGTGCAACACACCAAAGCCTATACTCCACAGGGTAACACCATAGCCAATAAAATAACTGCCAATAAGGCCCAGTATTATTTCAGAAATACCCAACCAACGAATTTCATCTAAGGTGTATTTGGAAGCGTTTAATAAACCCAGCCCGTAAAAAATGAGCGTGGTGGGCGCTATAAGCCCAAAGCGGTGTTGTTGTAACAGTATAAGGCAATACAAGCCCCCGGCTATAAGCGGAATAAATAAATTGATGATCATGCGTTGAGCGCTGCTATCCCATATTTTTTGGCCTACGCTGCGGGCTTTGCGTGTAGTAAAGAAAACCGCAAACAACAAGGAAAGCGTAATTACAGCAGCACCATCGGCAATGCAGAAGGAAACCAAAGTAGGGAAGGCGTCAATATCATTAGCTGTGGCGCGCACTAAATCGCTATACCCATAATTAAGCCGGGTATTGATGTATACATAAAAGGCGGCTGCGCCTGCCAGCGCAAAAAAACCCGCAAATACACCGGATAAACCGCTGAGCGATATGAAACGCGAAGAGCGCTCCATGATGCTGCGTATTTCTTTGATCTGCTGTAATTGATCTTCGTTGGACATGATAAAAGTGCTTTGTAACGCAAAGTAAACGGTTAAAAATCGGAATTACCAAACCCCAACTATTAAAAATTTACAAAGGCTGTATTTAATTTGTAGTAAAACAGCGATACATGGCCGAAGAGAGAAAATACAATAGTTTTTGGAGCTTTTACCCTTACTATTTAACTGAACACGCGCGGCCTATTAACCGCACCCTGCACTTTATTGGCACTGCGGGCGTAATAAGCCTGGCCATTGCCGCTATAGTTACGCAAAAATGGGTGCTGTTTGCTTTTTTACCCTTGTGCGGTTACGGCTTTGCCTGGTTTGGCCATTTTATGCTGGAAAAGAACAGGCCGGCTACCTTTAAATATCCTTTCTACAGCCTGGGGTCGGACTTTGTAATGTTTTGGCACATACTTACCGGGCAAATAGGTAAAAAGGTAGAAGAAGCCCACCGCACTATTGGCGTAGAGAATAAGTGGAAGTAGTTTCTGTTGAATCTATTTTATAGGAACGCAGGAAACGCCCGGCAGCATTTTTATTGCATCTACATCCTGTTCATTACAAACTTTATAAGCAAAACTACTTTCCGAATTAACGCTACACACTATGTCACTTGCAAGGCTATCAAGAATGTGGTGGTATTGGTTGGTACCATATTGACTGCTGCAAATTCTCTCATTAGTTGATATTCTGCGGCAGCAATTGTCGTGACAATTGCTGCACTTTTTGCAAGAGGAAAATATTAGCAATAAGCTACTTACTATAATAATTATCTGCTTCATACAGGTGGGTACTTAGTTATACGCACAATCACCTTAACACCAAAACATTAAATTTATTTTATCAGTGACCCTTTTTTTTGTGCTTGGTGGCCGCACTTGGGGATATGACCCCTGTGCCTTACTTTGGCAACCATAAACCCCACTATGGATATACAGAAGCTGGAGCGCAATACGCATGAAATTATAGACTACTGGATTAATGAATACAAGCGCTATAGCTGGGAGCAGATAATTGCCAAGCCTACGGAGCACGATTGGAGTCTGGGCCAGGTGGGCATACACTTATGGATGAGCGCCAAAGGCTTCTTTTTTAAAAAGGCCCAGCAGGGCTTAAACCAGCAGGATACTCAGGAGGGCAAGGGCAAAAGCCTTAGCGGGCATGTAATTTTTACCCTGCGCATGTTTCCGCCATTTAAATATGAAATGCCCACCTCTGTTGCTATAGTGCCCAAACAACCGGAAAGCAAGGAGCAACTGATTGCCAAATTGGAGGAAGTAAAGGCCATGGCTACTGAATTTATACGACAAATACCCCAAAGTAATGCCCGCCTTAAATTGAAACACCCCTTTTTAGGCTGGCTAAGCACGGCGGAGTGGATTGAGTTGTGCAATATTCATTTCCGCCACCATTTGAGGCAGAAAAAGCGTATAGAAAAGCACTTCGGCTTGAAATAAGAGCGGTTTTTGCTAAAACCATTACTTTAGCCCGTCAAAATTGCTGAATGTGAGACCTTTTTGGTTTTTGCCTGTTGTAGGATTGTGTTTATTAAGTCTGACGGTTAATGCCCAGGATTCTGCCAAATGGAACCTGCAGCGATGCATTGAATATGCGGCCCGCAATAACCTAACGGTTATGCAAAGCGAGCTTACCCGCCAGATAAGCAAGAATAACTATACCCAAAGCTATCTTAACCTGTTGCCATCAATAAACGCCGGTATTACCAATGATTTTACCAACGGTAAACAGTTTAACCTGGCCGCCTTTAAACTTACCACGCAAACATCAATGACGTTTGCCACTTCTTTAAGCGGCGACCTTACCTTGTTTGCGGGCTTACAACAGGTGCACAATATTATGCGCAACAAGTACAGCTACCAGGCTGCTGAGTTTGATTTGAAAGATGCGCGTAATACAGCAGCCTTAAATATTACCACAGGCTTTTTGCAAATTATGCTGGCCAAAGAAAATATGAAGGTAGCGGATAACCAGCGGCAAATGACCATGAGCCAGAAGGAAATGATTGCCAAACGGGTAAGCGCAGGTGTTTTGCCTGAAACCAATTTGCTGGATATTGATGCACAGCTGGCAAGAGATGAATCGAACATGGCGGTGGCTAAAAACAGTTATGATTTAGCGGTGCTGGCATTACGCCTGTTACTGCAACTGAAGCCTGAAGATGCATTTGAGGTTGACCTTCCGCAACTGCAGGACCAAAACATAACCCTGCTTGCCGAAGGTTTTGCGCTTACCGTTTATAAGGGTGCCGTAAACACACAGCCCAGTATATTAGCTGAAATGGCCCGCGTAAAAAGTGCGGAATACAATACCAAGATGGCCAAGGGTGCCCTGAGCCCAACCATAAATGTTAGCGGTAATTTATACGACTATTACAACAACCAGCAAAAGCGATTAATAACCGGCACAACGGATTATGAGACTATTCCTTTAAAGGACCAGTACAGCGACCAGTTTCGTAAAAGCGTAACCTTTACGCTGGCCATACCCATTTTTGGTAAATGGCAACGTATGAATGCTATACAGAATTCTATGGTGCAGGCGCAAGGCGCCAAACTGCAACTGGAGGCGCGTAAAAATGCCTTAATGCAAACCATTTACCAGGCAGATGCTGATGCACGCGCAGCAGCAAGTTTGTATGCGGCAAGTCAAAAAAGTTATGAAGCATCGAAACGTGCTTTTGATGCGCAAAGCAAGCGTTATGGCACAGGTGCCACTACTACCTTAGATTATCAAACAGCAAAAAATAACCTGGCTGCTGTTGAAAGCGAGTTGATACGGAATAAGTACACCTACGTTTTTCGTTTAAAGGTGTTGGATTTTTACCAGGGCAAACCTATTACCCTTGAATAAGGGTTGAAATAATACTGTATGAAAAAGGATAATAAAGTTTTAGTTATAGTTGGTGTAATACTGCTGGCACTTATTGTAATTGGTGTTATTGGTAAAAAGAAAGGCTGGATAGGTAAGGGCAACACCGAACAGGTGGCGGTAGACAAGGTGGTAAAGCGCTCGCTTATAGAAACGGTTACAGCCAGCGGTAAAATAAATCCGCAAACTGAGGTTAAACTAAGTTCTGAAGTTTCGGGAGAGGTAATAGAGTTGAATGTGAAAGAAGGCGACAGTGTGCAGAAAGGTAAACTGCTGTGCGTTATTAACCCCGCCATTTATGAGGCGGTGGTTAACCAGGTAACGGCCACCTTAAATCAAACACGTGCAAGTTTTAGCAGCGCCAAGGCATCGTTAATACAGGCACAGGCGGCGTATAACAATGCACACAAAAATTTCCAGCGTAACGAACAACTGCATAACGACAAGGTAATTTCTGACATGGAGTTTGATGCTTCGAAATTAGCGAACGACCAGGCCGAGGCGAATTACAATACCGCGCAAGAGCAGGTTAATGCAGCCAGCTTTAGCGTAAAGAGTGTGGAAGCACAATTACAGCAGGCACAGGATAATTTAAAGAAGACCAAGATTTATGCACCTATGACGGGTATAGTTTCTTTGGTAAATGTAAAGCTTGGCGAGCGCGTTGTAGGAACTGCCCAAATGGCCGGTACTGAAATTATACGCATTGCAGACCTTGATAATATGCAGGCTGAAGTGGACGTAAACGAGAATGACGTATTGCGTATTTCGTTAGGTGATACTGCCGATGTAGAGGTAGATGCTTATGTAAATAAGAAGTTTAAGGCTGTGGTATCGCAAATAGCGTATTCAGCAACCAATACAGCCAGCGCGGTTATCAGCACATCGCAGGCTACCAACTTTACGGTTAAGCTGAAATTGCTTAAAACTTCTTACACTGATTTAATTCAACCGGAACTGGGAAGAAAGTTTCCTTTCCGCCCGGGCATGAGTACTACGGTAGATATTAAAACAGAATCGCGCGATAATGTGCTTACGGTGCCTATTCAATCGGTAACTACCCGCGAGGAAAAGAAGATTACAGAAAAGGATGAAGACCTCGCGAAGAGTTCAAAGGCTACCAAAATGGAGGAAGGTAAGAAAGAGCTGAAAGAGATTGTGTTTGTTGTGCAGAATGGCAAAGTGAAAATGCAGGAGGTTAAAACCGGCATACAGGATGCCAACTACATTGAAATTACCAGCGGCCTTAAAGGAGATGAACAGGTGGTTAAAGCGCCGTTTAAACTAATATCTAAAACCTTAAAGGACGGAGATGATGTGAAGGTGGTGGACGAGAAAGATTTGTTTAAAGACGACAAAGCCAAAGAAGGCGAATAAGCCCTTTCGGTTTTTACACTTAACGGAAATTTTACAGGAAGAATTTTTGGTTATTGAGGGTTAGTTCTTAAGTTAGAATATTAACCACACAAAAACTTATATAACCATGGAACAAATTTTAGATGCACCCGAAGCCAGCGAACAGAAACTGGAGTATGCGGGCTTTTGGATACGCGTAGGCGCGGCCTTTATTGACGGCATTATTTTATTAGTAGTACAACAGGTTGTTATCCTCCTTTTCGGAGGCTCCTATACACACCCATCCAACGCTGCACAGGGTATTAATTTACTTGTAGGCATATTGTATACCAGCCTTATGGAAAGTTCAGCCAAGCAAGCTACACTGGGTAAAATGGCTGTTGGCATTAAAGTAGGCGATGAGTTTGGCAACCGCATAAGTTTTGCCAATGCGCTGGGCCGTTACTTCTCTAAAATACTTTCGGCCATAATATTGGGTATAGGCTTTTTAATGGTGGGTTGGGATTCTAAAAAACAAGGTTTGCACGATAAAATTGCCGGCACTTTTGTGTTTTACGGTAAGTAGCAGCTACTATTCTTTTACTATAAAGCCATACCAGCGGTATGGCTTTAATTTTTTAATTTAAGCAAATGGAAATTATTGATGAGCCACTTGAGCAACAGGAAGAACACCATTTTGAATATGCAGGGTTTGGCGTACGCGTAGGCGCCCTGTTAATTGACCGTATACTATTAGGCATAGCAGGCACAGCTATTGCCTGGGGAGGCGTTAGCGCATTTCATTTTGGCACCTATTCCATTTTAGGTTTTAGCGGAGCGTTACAGATATTATACTTTGCGATAATGGAAAGTTCTGTTAAGCAGGCTACCTTTGGTAAAATGATAGTTGGTATTAAAGTAGGAGATGAGAACGGTGAACGCTTAAGTTTCGGTAAAGCTTTATTGCGGAATTTAGGTAAGATAGTTTCTTCTATAATTTTGGGTATTGGCTTTTTAATGGCCGCATGGGAAGAAAGAAGCCAGGCCTTACACGATAAAATTGCCGGCACTTTTGTGTACTACGGCAGATAAAACCGGACATGAAAGAAGTATTAGATTTTCCTGAAAATTTAACGCCGCGACCGCAGTATGCGGGTTTTTGGTTAAGGTTTGCTGCCTATGTTATAGACCGTGCCATTTTAGGGCTGGCTTTGGGTGTGGTACTGGGACAGACAAAGGCCGAAAGCCGTGAGGTTTTTCAAGGGATGCTAATTGCGTTTGCGTTGAGTGAGGTGCTCTACTTTACAGCGCTGGAATGCTCGGACCAACAAGCCACTTTGGGAAAGCAATTTGTGGGCATAAAAGTAACGGATGAAAATGGCCAGCGCCTTACTTTTAAAAGGGCGCTTTTACGGTCCTTAAGTAAATACTTTTCGTTTATACTTTTAGGAGCAGGCTTTATTATGATATTCTTCGATAAAAAGCGACAGGGCCTGCATGATAAAGTAGCTCACACCTTATTAGTAAAAGCGGCAAAGCTTAAATAAGTCCCCGCGATTTTAACTCGAGATATTTGTTTACCGTATTTACGGTAAGGTCCTGCGGTTTGGTAAGCAGGCTGTAAATGCCATACTGCTTTAATTCCTGCACTAATTGCTGTTTTTCATAAATGTATTTCTGCGCTACGCCCTGCGTATATATGTCTTCAAGTGTGTAAACTTCATTTGAGGCTACAGAATTTACTTCGGTGTTCTCAAAGAAAACAACTACCAGCAAATGTTTTTGATTGAGGCGACGCAACATAGGTAACACACGTTGCAGCGCATAGCTGCTTTCAAAATTGGTAAAGAACAGAAGAAGGCTGCGGCTCTTAATGGTGTTGCGCATATTCAGATAGAGCAGCTCGTAGTTAGCTTCTACAAAACGTTCCTTTTCCTTATAGAGTGCATCAAGTATCCGTTTAAGCTGCAGCTTGCCGCGGTCGGCAACAATGGTTGTATTTACACGGTCGCTGAAGGTTATTAAGCCTGCCTTATCCTGTTTGCCAAGCGCAATGTTGCTAATTACTAAAGCCGCGTTTATAGAATAGTCCAAAAGGCTCATACCTGCAAAAGGCATTTTCATTACACGGCTTTTGTCGATAATGGAGTAAACGCTTTGGGCCTTTTCGTCTTCGTATTGGTTAACCATTAGCTCTGCCCTGCGGCCTGTGGCCTTCCAGTTTACGCTGCGGTAGTCATCGCCTTGTACGTAGTTTTTTATTTGTTCAAATTCATAGCTGTGCCCAATGCGGCGCAGTTTTTTTATGCCTGCTTCATTGGTGCTGCGGTTAAAGCCTTTTAGTTCAAACCGCTTCATGTCTAATATGGAAGGATAAACCGCCACCGTTTCTTCATTAGCTAATTGTATACGGCGTTGCACCAAGCCAATAAAATCAGACACAAAACAGTACAATTTACCGAAGCTGTATTCTCCGCGCTCAACGGGCCGAAAGGTATATTCAAACTTTTGAGAACCTCCGGCATCAGAATTAAACGGAATATGAAAATTGCGCTTCTGCAATTGTTCTGGCAATTCGTCCAACAATTGCGCTTTCAGGCTCAGGTTGCCCTTGTTGTAAATAGTGTAACGCACGGGAACATCCTGGCCGATGGAAAGAACTGAGGCTACTTTACGCACGCCGGCAAGGCTTGCTGAATTGGAAAAAAGAAGAAGACAATCAAGAGCGGTTAATACTAAAAGTATGGGTATAGTGATAACCGCAATAGGATACAGAATAGGATATGGGAAACTGGTAATAAACAAAAGAATAGCCGCCCCCCATAAATAGAAGAAACGACCTGTTAAATAAAGATTGCTGAAAATGCTTTTCATTCTTAGCGCGGAACCTCTATGCCGTTTATAATCTGTTTTATTACGTCCTCAGCACGCATGTTTTCCATTTCGCGTTCAGGTGTAAGAATAATGCGGTGGTTAAGCACAGGATAGGCCACTGTTTGAATATCATCGGGTGTTACAAAATCGCGGCCGTTTATACCGGCGTAAGCTTTACTGGCTTTCATTATAGCTAATGATGCACGAGGAGATGCGCCAAGGAAAAGATCGCCGCTGTTGCGTGTTTGGTGTACTATCTGGGCAATGTAATCCAGTAATTCGTCCTTTATGTAAATGCTCTTAATTATATCCTGGCAGCGTTGCAATTCATCGCGGCCTACAACAGCCTGAACCTGTGCAGCAGTTTCCATATTGAAATCTTCCTTAAACCGCTTAAGAATGTCTTTTTCATTTTCAAGCGTAGGGTAGTTAATCTTAATACGGAAAAGGAAACGGTCTAACTGTGCTTCAGGCAAACGGTAAGTGCCCTCTTGTTCTACCGGGTTTTGCGTGGCCAGCACAATAAAAGGAAACTCCATTTTATAGGTTTTACCATCCACGGTAATCTGCTTCTCTTCCATTACCTCAAACAGGGCTGCCTGCGTTTTAGCGGGGGCGCGGTTAATTTCATCAATAAGCACCAGGTTTGAGAAGATAGGCCCTCGGTTGAAGGAGAACTCGGAGGTTTTAAGATTGTATACGTTGGTGCCCGTAAGGTCCGTAGGCATGAGGTCCGGCGTAAACTGCACCCGCGAAAAACCTACTGATAGGCTGCGGGCAATTAACTTGGCCGTAAGGGTTTTGGCTATACCGGGAACGCCTTCTAAAAGAATGTGGCCCCCTGTAAGTATGCTGGTGAGTATAAGGTCAATCATAGTATCCTGCCCTATAACTACTTTTTGAACCTCCGTTTTTATTTTGTTTACGGTTTCTTCAAGTTGCTGCAATTCTACCCTTGGGGCGCTGAATGTGGATGGTGTTTCCATATTTGTTATTTAGATTGATTATAGAAATTTTCGAGGGCATAATGAAATTCCATTAGCGTGCCTTCGGTAATATCCGTTAGGGGCGCTATGCGTTCATACAGCCTTAGTATTTTATTAATGTCATTAACAGGCACTTTCGATTTTTTAGAAAGCGCTTCTATGCTTTCTCTCTTTTCGCCGTGCAGGTTTATATTGTATTTACTGCGCACATGAATGAGGAAATACTTCATTTTATGCTTGGCTATAGCAGCATGATTACTATGGTTAAAGTATAAGGCGCTTATAGTATTTACATACGATAATGAAGTATTGGTGTTGGGTTCAATAACATCAATAATACGCTGACGGCGCCTAGCTACTAAAAACAAATACAGAATGGCGCCAAGCAACAATAAATACCAGGCATAGCGCAGGCTTTTTTGCGATAATATGTAGCTAAGCGGCGTAGAAGTATCTACATCATGATTATTGGCTAAACGCGGCAGCTTGCTGTATTCATCCCAAATAACAGGGCCCTTATTTAAGTGCGAGAAGACAAGGTCAGCATAAAGCAGCCCTACCGTATCTTTCATAAAATAGTTGGTAAATACCACGGGGGTACTGAACATATAGAACTTGCCCTTGCCATAAGGCATACAGGCAAAGTTGGTATAGAAAGAATCGCGGTAGCCAACAGGCGCCATAGAGTAGGAGCTATCGCAGAAATAATCGCCGCTTATACCTCGCCAATTATAACGTTCTGTTTCACCGGCAACGCGGTAAACAAAGCGGTAACCGGTATCCTGCTCCAGCTGCCCATGGAAGAAGTTGAATTCAGCAGCAGTGTCGTTATGGTCAAAGTAATTATACCACTCATCGCACTCGCCTTTATATACTTCTTCCATTAGCTTATCGGGAAAGTACATACTGCCAATAAAAGCACAGTTGCCCCGGTCAACATAATCCAGAATGGCCCGCGCATCCTGGCTGCTTAAGTGCATATCAGCACCAACAAAAACATAGTTACTGCCCGTATCATATTTGGTGGAGTCGCCCAGTATTTCGTGAATGGGCTTATTATCAACCAGTTTACTTTTGGCATGTTGGCCATCAAGCATTTCATAAATAAAAGCGGTGCCAAAAGGTTCGCGGCTTTTAACCTTGTAATTTTCAACCCAACTGTATTTGCGTTTGTGTTTATCGGAAAAGATAAAATACAGCACAAGGAATAAGCCCGCCGTAGCCAAAACAACTATCCATATGGTTTTAGGCGATTTCATTATTTGGTTAACAGGCTTTTAAAAAGGGTTTCAGCTTCCCCGAAACCATTGGCATCGGGTTGCAAATCGCCATACCAATAGGCTTCAAACAAACGTGTGGCGGTTTTAATATCTGTTATGCGATTGTGTTGGCGCATTTCATATAAATACTGCCGGTTGGTTTTATCTTTCTTCCACACAATAAGGCCTTCTTCGCGGAACTGCGCCATCAGCAAGAGGTAGTAATAGCGAATAGCCAATTTATAATCGCCATTGGCCAAAGCTTGTTGCAATAGTTTGCGCAAGGCGCTTAACTCGGGTAGCTCTTCATCAAAATCAGCTATGGAAGTAACATTGTTTTCCAGTTTTTTTGAACTCCAGCGCATATCTTTAAGAAAACTGTAGAGCACAAAAACAACTACTGCTATGAGGGCAACCACCAATAAAATTTTTACCACTTGGGCTGCACCGCCAAGAAAGGACAAGTCAAACTTACCGGGATTAATGTCAGGTGTTTTGTAATCCTGCTTTTCGGGTTCGGGTGGGTCCTCTTCAAAAGTGGCGCCGTTTACAATCTTCTTCCACTCCTTGCGGTTGAATTTCTGCACCTCTACTGAATCGCCAAAGTATTGGTCGCTTGCGCGCACAGCAGGCTTTTGCGGAAAGTTGTATACGTCTTCCTCGTTATCGTAGCTGAACGTAGTATCTGCCTCCGTTGTGTAGTCGTCCTGCGCCTGCACTTGTACAAGTGCTATGGTGCAAAAACAAATAAGAGAGATGATGTTTCTAATCCACTTCATTACTACTAACTGAGTTTTAATGAACGGATACGTTGGCGTAAATCATCAGCAGTAACCACTTCGTGAGAGGAATAGTAGAGCAACCCTATGCCGAAAAGATTAAAGCCGATAACAGCCAGGGATATAAAACCGGTTAAGGTGAAGGACACGAAGTTGAGAATCTCTTTAATGTTTTTCAGGTCTGGCGGTAAGTTCATTCGTAATTGCTCCCAGTATAAATACACTAAAGGCGAGTTAAATATTACCGTAAACAAAAAGGTGGTAATAACCATTACAAAAAACAGTGTAACCACCTGCCGGAAATTGTTGCTTAAAATTTTGAAGAAGGCAGGAATAGCCAGCAAAAGGAATGTTTGATGTTCTAAAGCAATATAGTTAAGTAATAAAATGGCAGGCAACAGCATGCTGAAGGCAATGAGCAAGCCAACGTTAAACCCGTAAGCCATACTATTAATTATAAAGGAAGTAAGCTGGCTGTTGATTATGCCTAAAAGTAAATACCTGGCGGTAAGCGGCTTGCCTTTATTGGCCTGCCTGTAAAGCAGGTGGTTAATTATAAATATAATAAGACCGGTAACTACAGAAGTTATTACCAGCATTACGGTTTGCTTATAGCTGAAAAGTGTAAAAGCATCGTCAACAATACCGTGTAACAAATAGTTGAATAGACCTTCGGCCTGTACTTCTTCGGTATTTAGTGTATCGAAATAAAAATGCCCGCTTACTATAAGCGCCGCCCCAATAAGAAATACGACAGCGAGCAAACTTGCTTTTTCGAAATAGATAAAGGCAGTGTCCTTAAATAAATCGGCATTGGTTTTAATTATTGAAAAGGAAAGCGGTTCTCTGCGGCTGGGGTTAAGCTTAACTCTCTGTATAGGAATATTGAAACCTTTGCGTGATTTAACCCAGGGGTAAATAATGAAATAGCCTATAATAAAGGATAGTGAGGCGAGAATAAACAGCAGGCGTATAATGTTAGGCACCTCCGTAAAACGGGTTACGAAACTCTCTACAAAACCGGCTACCATAAAAATGGGAACGGTGCCCAGCAATAGCTTAAGAGAACGTGAGGCGGAAATATAAAAGGCCTGGCCACGTGATAAGGTGCCGGGCAGTATAATGCCCCTGGCAAGTGCAATGCCAGCCCCACCCGCAATTATTATAGAGGAAATTTCTAATGTACCGTGCAGCCAGACCGCTAACATTGATTCGCCAAGGAGGTGGTGCTCGTAAAAGAAGTACTGGAATGAACCCAGCATTATGCCATTGAATATAAGAAAGCCGATAGTGCCTATGCCTGCTATTAAGCCAAATACATACGTAAAGAATGCTACGCGTATGTTGTTTGTGGTTATAGACAAAAACATATCAGTAGGGTGAGCGGCTTTATACACCTTCATGGGGTCGCCGCTTTCAATGTTTTCCTTGGTCATGGCTACGTAATCCTCACCAAGTATGGAGGCAACAAAATCGGGATCGTTGGCGGCGGAAACCACACCTATACCCACCGAAATAACAAATACGAATAAGGATATAAGCAGTTCCTTACGGCAATGTATAACTACCTGGGGCAACTCCTCTTTCCAAAAATCCATAAAGGTGTTCCACTTGCTTTTCTTCCGCGTATAAATAAGCGAGAAGAACTTCATGGCTGTTTGGTTGAGATAGATATTGATAAAGCGGTGTGTAAAAAAGGTGCGGGCGTAGGAAAGGTCGTCAGTAAGATGTACGAAAAGGCTGCTGAGGCGGTCGGTATCCTTCTGAGGTTTGGATACGAGTTCCTCGGCCTCCTGCCATTTTTCCTTATTTTGGTTTATAAATTGCGACTCTTTCATTTGTGCTGTCTTAAAAACGGAACTTCAGCCTGAATTTGCCACAATTTATGTAAAGCGGGCCAACGAATGTGAGCCCGTTTAATCATTTTGTGTTTTCTTCGGTTTTTAAAGTTCGAAACTGTTTCTATGAAAACAATCTCCATCAATACTACACAAAATGTGGTAATAGAGTACGAGCTGGGGTCGTTACGCGATAGAATTTTTGCCTTTATTATAGACTTTTTCCTGTTATGGGTAACGGGCATAACATTGTATTCTATACTCTTGTCGCTTTTGCCTTATTCCATACGCGATGAGGTAGGATTTTTCCTACTTTTAATAGCCTCCTTTAATACCCTGCTTTTTGAATACTTTATGAACGGGCAAACCATTGGCAAAAAGGCCATGCGTTTAAAGGTGGTTAAAATAAGCGGTGAGGAAGCAGGCCTGACGGATTATATAACCCGTTGGACATTCCGTTTGGTAGATATCTATTTCTCTTTTGGTTCCATTGCAGGTATGCTTATCAGCAGTTCGCAGAAAAGCCAGCGCGTAGGCGACATGGCGGCCAACACTGCCGTGGTATATGTGCGCCCTTCAAGAGAGGTTTCCGTTAAGCAGATATTGAATGCGCTAAATAACCAGAACTATAAGGTTACGTTTCCTGAAGCCCGTATTTTTAGTGATAGTGAAATGCTTGTGCTGAAACAGGTGATTGACCGCTGCGAAAAGTATAATAACCGCGCCCACGAAGATGCATTAATAGAAGCAGCAGAAATTGTGAAGGAGCGCATGGGTGTTACCGAAAACTTTTACAACTACCGCAAGTTTTTAAAAACCGTATTAACGGATTATGTAGTGCTTACGCGCTAAGCAGCCTTACTTAACGATGCTTACAATAAAAAGCAGCGTGTAAACTTTCATTTTTACAAATAGTTGATAATCTGATAATTAGGATGAGTTGACATTTAAAAGTGTAAACTTGTGTAAACCCTTTTTTTGTTAAAACAATCCTTAAGGGGACGCCTTTCAGTTAGCGGCTAAGCGCAGATTCAAACAAATCATGTAAAATTGTCTATACGTATTTGTGAACCATTGATACCGCTTATTAATAAGCGCTTTGTTTTAAATGCAAACACTAAAACCGAAAGTCGCGGTACTATTACCCGTGCTTAATGAAATAGCTGTAATTGAAGATTTAGTAGCACAGCTTGTTGCCGAATTAACCCCTTACAATTTTGATGTTTATTTTATCGATGACGGAAGCACGGATGGCACTCTGGAGTTTTTACAGAGCAGAACAATAACCGACCCCCGCTTAAAGTTAATAGCCCGGCACAAAACAGGTAAAGGTTGTAAACGCGGAAAGGCGCTTTACGATGCACTGCACCTGGCCTTAGAGAATGGCTACGCCTATTTTGTTGAGATGGATGGCGACCTTTCGCATAACGCAAAGGATTTAAGTAAGGGATTAGAGCTTTTGCAAAAGGGATATGATGTTGTTATTGCATCAAAATATTTGCCCGAAAGCGCCATTGTAAAGCGTTCTGTATTCCGTAACATCATCAGCTATTTTAACTCCGCTATTTTCAGGTTGTTTTTAAAACGAAGTATTAAGGATTACAGTAATGGTTACCGCTTTTATAACAGGACGGCTGCTGAAAAAATTACTGCCTGCAAAATTGAGAATGAAGGCCCCCTTTACCTTGGTGAAGTACTCGCACTTTGGATTAAGAATGGGTTGCGTATTGCTGAATTTCCTTCCGTTTATAATGCCCGCGGGGCAGGCGCATCCAAGGTAATTGTAAAGGATGTTGTTACCTCCTTTTTTGGCTCTGTAAAAATAATTGTACGCTATCATTTTACAGGCTTTAAACCAGTAGTTTAGTTATGAGGGGCCCATTCCTGTTAGCGTTATTCACTTTAGTTATTATCAATATTGCAGCAGGGTTGTTTCTGCGGCCCCTTATAGAATATACTGACGGCTTAAGTCTGTTTAACCCTGTTTATACTTTTGCTGTTTACGGCAAAATGGCGTATCCTGCTTATGGCTATTTCAATAATATGCCGGTGCACCCCCCTCTTCATTATGCTGTTTTAGGTATATTGTATAAGAGCGGTCTTAATTATGACTTCATGGTTAAGCTTCCTGTTTTTGCAGGGTATATTTTGTGTGTGGTGTTTGCCTGTGTATCGCGGCTTAAAACTATGGAGAAGGCTGCTGTTCTTCTTACTCTCTTTTATGTAGCCTGTCTTTTTAATCCGGATGTAAATATTCGTCCGGATTATTCTTTAACCGTGCTGTGGTTTGCGGGTCTGCTTGCCCTTGAAAATGCCCGGAGTCGCGTGTGGTCAACGCCATGGCTGATTGTTGGCTCATTGCTAATTGCCATAGCATCAACTCTGCATTACTTTGCCTCATTTGCATTTACAGGTCTAATGTTTTATGTCCTGCCCGTTTACCAAACCTTTAGCGGTAAACAGCGACTGGCTAAACTTGCTGCCTTGCTTTTACCGGCGTTCATTGTAATAAGTTTTTATCTCTGCTTGCAGGTTATTCCTAATATAAAGGATATAGGTGATTGTATTGCCGGTGTTCACTCGCCCAAAGGGATGTCTTCCATTGCTATTCATTTTGCCCAATATAATACAGTATTTAAGGACAGTTTTTTGCTTCCGGTGCTGTTATTTATACCTGCTGCGCTGTTGGCCCCCGTTATTTTAATTCTCACAAAACAATTCAAATACCTGGCGCTTGCTTCTACGCCTTTAACCTTGTTCGTTTTACTATTCAGCAAAGGTAAATCTGCAGGCTATTATACTGCAGAAGTGATGGTTTTAGCCTTGTCACTTTTCTATTTAACGGTTTATACGGTAAGCCGCTTGCTTAGGGCCAAACCGGTAATAACAAAAATTGTTTTTGGTTTTATGGCGTTTGGGTGCCTGGTAACCTTAAGCAATGCCTTTACTAACACCTTAAAATTTGTTAAGGCAGACCTTGGCGCATTGAAGCTTACTCATGACAACAGAATGCTTATTGCGCGCGCACAAATGCAGGATGAATTAAATGGCAAAACCAATCTGGGTGGCCGCATGGATTTATGGTTTGTTAGCGGGGCTACGAAATGGTTTTGTGTAAGCAGCGATATACTATGGCACGATTATAAAGAAACGAGTTTGCATCAGTATTTTCAGCATTTCGACTATATAGTTGACCATGCACATATGTCCAACAACTCGCAAAATACAGCAAACGAAACGCTGAGTTCATGGTATGTTGATGACACATTAAAGCTGGCCGGTTTTTTTCTTGCTGATTATCAGCCCAGGGGTATGTGTTTTACGGTTTTCCCTATGTTAATATATAGTTGCGATAAACAACAAACCCTTTTGGGAAGTAGTCTTGTAGGTGAAAGCGAACTAAAGAAATACACTTTGGATAGCGTTAGTTATGATTATTGGTTTTACTCGGGAGTATTTGCTGCAAAGGGATTTGATGAAGTAAGAGAAAATTTGGAGCCTTACTTCTATTTGTGGAACAAGTTTGACTTGCCTGATAAAACGGGGAAAAAATACCAAATGGATGAAGATGTTAAAGAAGTGTTGCTATGGGGGCTTATACCACGCGAGAAGGCCAGTCGTGCGTTGGAGATTTTAAATAAAAAGGGAGTTGTAAAAGATTTAAAGCCGGTTAAGTCGTCTATTGTAAATAAGGAGCAGTTAATGACGGAGTACCACCAAAAAGGAGAACAGGTTAGGTTTTACAAAACATTAAATGATTTTGTAAATAATAATGCTGCTTACTAAGCTATTGTTTGCCTGCCAATACAGAATCAATTTTTACCATTAACCATTTTGCATAGGCTTCGTGGCCGTAGGTATTAAAATGTCCATCAGGAAAGGGCATGTACCAAGCGGAACTATCCGGCACTTGCAGGTAAGGGAAGCCTTCAAGGAAATCTTCCGGTTTATAGTTCTTATTCCAGGGGTTTGTAAGTTGAGGATCGGGAATTACAGTAAGCAGTAGCGGGCAATTAAAATGCAGTAATGTATCTTCAATTCCCTGTATAGCCATGCGTGTAACCTCACGCGGTTTTGCTTTTGGAAAGTTGGGGTTAATGTAGTTTTTAAACTCTTTAGGTTGCCCCTCAGCAATATTTAATGCTGCCAGCAACTTCCAAACCTTAGTGCCAATTACAGTTGATGCTAGAAAGCGATTAAGTGGCTTTATATCCTGGTCGGGTACTTGGGCATTTATTTGACTGATTCGATTAGCCTGTTCAGGTCTTACGTAAGCACCTAATGGGTTGGCGGTAATAAACTGATTGCCGATGGGGTAGGCGGCAAATTGATATGGCTTTGACTGTCGGGGATACAGCATTACATCGTTACCCCAAAAACAGGAAACTACTACTAAATCAGGTTCAAGAACGGGGATGTACACCCGGGCTATCTCCAGGTATTGAACGGGGTCAGTACAGGTTATACCGGCGTTGTACGCAATGTATTTGCCTTGCATTAAAATCTTATCGTAAAACGAGTTGATTAAAGGCCAGGCACTAAACCCATAGGTAAACGAATCGCCGATAAAGAGTATTTTTTTCTTGCCTTTAAGGGAGGTGTCGAAAGGAATGCTGCGGAACCCATCGGCATTTATAGGGTGGTTGAAGTAATACTGCAATGTTGAAATATAACCGCCATCGGCCGGTAAAGTAAGAATTGAATCTTCCCAATAGCGGAAACTTTCTGCCCCTTCCTGAAAGGTGTAAGCATTGACGAGGTCTTCCTTAAATATATTCTTAACTGTATCGGAAACGGAAAGCGACTTAGTGCGGCGTGTGTTTATTATACTGTTGCCTATAGCTTCTGCAGCCAAAGGGCTGAATTTCATTATGCCATTACTATCGGCAATGTAACAGGCGTTCATTTTTAGAACACTGTCTTTTACAAAATTGGCTTCATAAAATACGCCGGGTTTGCTTCCTGTTTTTCTAAGAGCCACTTCAGCCAGTGTTAAGGTTAACACTACTGTAAATAACAACAGAAGAAAGGAGAGTAATTTCTTTCTCACCGGTTTTAAAGATATAAAATGGCGGTTTAGTTTTCCTGTTCAGGTTTTACGCCTATTTCGCGCAGTCCATTCATTGCAGCGTTTTGTTCCGCTGCTTTTTTACTGAAGCCTTCGCCTACTGATATGAAGCGTCCGTCAATTTCGAGGTGAATGACAAAGTAGGCTCTTCGGTTGCGGTGTTTTTCTTCAGCTACTTTAAACTCAATGCTTTTGCCTTCGCGCTGTATGTAGTGGTATATCTGGCTCTTATAATCGGTATTGGTAGCCTGCAATTCATCTACATCAATCAGGTTTTGCAATACCCGCTTTTGTATAAATCTACGCGTGCGTTCAAAACCGCAATCCATATAAACAGCGCCCACCAATGCTTCAAAAGTGTTACCTGCTAAATCTTTTGAAGCATCGGTAATACTCTTACGGTTAAACTTTAACTGTTCAAGCAGGCCAAGCCTTGTGCCCACTTCATTTAACGACTTTCGGTTCACAATTTTTGAGCGTAACTCAGTTATAAACCCTTCCTCTTTATAGGGGTATTTTTTGTAAAGGAATTCGCAAACAATAGCATCTAATATAGAATCGCCCAGTAACTCCAGTCGTTCATTATTGTCCTTAGGTTCTAAATACTTTGAACGGTGCTGAAAGGCCTGGCGGTAAAGCGACAGGTTGGAAGGTGTAATTCCCGTAACGCCTTTTATATAAGCAGTTAGCGCTTTATCAGATGAAAAAAGACGGTTGTAGATTTTCTTAATCAAGCAAAAACAAAGTTTCCCTCCTACTCAGTATATTTTTTGAACACAACGGTTGCATTGTGGCCTCCAAAACCGAAGCCATTACTCATAGCAACATTTACTATGCGCTTTTGTGGGGTATTAAATGTAAGATTTAGTTTGGGGTCAATTTCGGGGTCGTCAGTAAAGTGATTAATGGTTGGCGGAACAATATCTTCCTTAACCGCCATAATGCTTGCCACAGCTTCAACGGCACCTGCAGCACCTAATAAATGGCCTGTCATGGACTTGGTTGAAGAGATATTCATTTTATAGGCGTGCTCACCAAATACTTTCTTAATAGCGGCTAACTCTGCAATATCACCCAGCGGAGTTGATGTGCCGTGTACGTTGATGTAGTCTACCTGCTCTGGCTTAATGTTGTCGTCTTCCAAAGAGCTTTTCATTACCAATGCCGCCCCTAAACCTTCAGGGTGCGGAGCAGTAAGGTGATGTGCATCTGCACTAAGGCCGCCGCCTACCAGTTCGCAGTAAATTTTAGCGCCGCGTTTAAGGGCATGTTCCAGTTCTTCAATAATAATTGAGCCTGCACCTTCACCCATTACAAAACCATCGCGGTCTTTATCAAAAGGGCGGCTGGCTGTTTTAGGGTCGTCGTTCCTTTCGCTTAAGGCGCGCATGGCATTAAAGCCACCCACACCACCGGCGCTTATGGGCGCTTCGGAGCCTCCGGTTACAAATACATCGGCCTTGCCCAATCGTATAAGATTGTACGCATCAATAAACGCAATGTTTGATGAGGCACAAGCCGCCACCGTAGCAAAGTTCGGTCCGCGGAATCCCCACTTCATGCTGATATGCCCCGAGGCAATATCAATTATCATTTTAGGGATGAAGAAAGGATTGAAACGCGGTATAGGATTAAGGGCAAGGTTTGTTATCTCTTCAATAAACACATCAAGGCCGCCAATGCCCGATGCCCAAATTACGCCAACGCGATCTTTGTTTATTCCCTCTTTATCAAGGCCGGCATCTCTTATCGCCTCCTCGCTGCAAACCAATGCAAACTGTGCAAAGCGGTCTAAACGGCGCACTTCTTTTTTATCAATAAACTGGGCGGGGTCAAAATTCTTTACCTCGCAGGCAAAGCGTGTTTTGTAATTGGTGGTATCAAAACGGGTTATAGGGGCCGCGCCACTGGTTCCTTTCAATAGGTTTTCCCAATACGCAGGTGCCGTATTGCCTATAGGGGTAAGGGCCCCCAGCCCGGTTATAACTACGCGCTTCATACAGAACACGAATAAAACGAAAGTGGCAGACTTTTCAGCCTGCCACAGTTCAAAAAAATTGAGATGTAAAAACTATTTTGAAATGGTCTTTTCCAGGTATTCAATTGCCTGACCAACTGTGGTAATAGTTTCAGCCTGTTCGTCAGGTATAGAAATGTTGAATTCCTTTTCAAATTCCATGATAAGTTCTACTGTATCCAGAGAGTCGGCACCCAGGTCGTTAGTAAAGCTTGCTTCAGGTGTAACCTGGCTTTCTTCAACGCCCAGTTTGTCAACTATAATTTTCTTTACTCTTTCTGCGATGTTAGACATGTGCTTTGGTTTTAAATGTGGTGCGAAAATAAAAACATCCCCCTCCTCCGCAAAAAATTCTTTTTGCCCCCTTTTGTGGTCATTTTCAATCACTTTCGTAGCTTTATTACCTATTCTACATTTGTATTTTTGTTAATTGAGTGGCAGATAAACGCATAAGCTATGAATTTGGAACCGATTACCGCCTTATCGGTATTGCGGCTTCTTTGCGCGAATACAAGCTTTGTTTCCATTTAAATAGCCTTTTAGGCTGCGATTTCAGAAAGCTGAAAGACCTTGTTTTTGAGCCTAAGGACCGTGGCCGCAGCGTTCAGTTCAGCGTGTTTAAAGCCGGCGACGAAACTACCCCCCAACAGTATCTTATATTTGCCAACAAAAATTTGGGCGAGGCCCTTTTAGCCGAGGTAAGCAATTACGACTACATTCTGCAGATTTTTGGCCGCCAGGCAGATGATGATTTGAAGGACCTGCTGGATGGTATACGTGCCTTTCCGGAGGTGCTTATGGCCACCGAAATACCGCTAAAGAAGGTAAAGAGCAAGGACCGCCTGATATATGAAGAAGAAAAGCCCGTACAGAAATTGATAAACCGAAAAAAGCTGAAATGAAAGTTCATGTAAATAAAACCAAGATAATAGCCACTTATGGCCCAGCCTGTAGTGATGTAAAAGTAATGGCCGAAATGGTGCGCCACGGCCTTGATGTGTTCCGTTTTAATATGAGCCATGGCCATTACGATTTGCACCTGGAGGGGTTTAAGCGGGTGCGCCAGATAAATAAAGAGCACAACCTTAATGTGGCCATACTGGTGGACCTTCAAGGGCCCAAAATACGGCTTGGCGAAGTGCGCGATAACATGGAAGTGTTGGAAAGCGGCCGTGAGGTGGAAATAACCAATAAAGAATGCGTAAGCACCTTCAAAAAGCTGTACGTAAACTACGCTCAGTTGCCAAAAGAAGTTGAGCCCGGCGATGCCATATTAATAGATGATGGCCGTATTGAGTTGAAAGTGATTTCTACTAACCGTAAGGACCTGATTAAAGCCAAGGTAATTAACGGAGGCAAGATAAGCAGCAATAAAGGCGTTAACCTACCGGATACAAAAACCAGTATACCGGCACTTACCGAAAAAGATAAGAAAGACTTACAGTTTGGTATTAAGAACGGCGCTAACTGGATTGCGCTCTCCTTCGTGCGTTCACCGCAGGATGTTATTGAGTTAAAGAACATCATAGGTAAAAAGAACAGCTACATGAAGGTGATGGCTAAAATTGAAAAGCCTGAAGCCCTAAAGGAAATTGACGAGATTATTAAAGCGGCTGATGGTATTATGATAGCCCGTGGCGATTTAGCTGTTGAGGTGCCGCAGGAGAAAATGCCGCTTATACAAAAGGATATAATTAAGAAGTGCATTAAATACGCCAAGCCGGTGGTGGTAGCTACCCAAATGATGGATAGCATGATTGAAAACCCCAACCCAACGCGTGCGGAAATTACCGATGTTGCCAATGCCGTAATTGACGGTGCTGATGCCGTTATGCTTAGTGGCGAGACCAGCGTGGGTAAGCACCCTGCCAAGGTTATACAGGTAATGGAAAAGATATTGAGCAACATTGAGCATGCCGACCTTATTTACGATAAGGAGCTGAAGGCCGATAAAGACTCGCCTACCTTTATTAGTGATGCTATTTGCTACAACGCAGCACGTATTAGTTCTGAGTTAGGTGCGCGTGCTATTGTTGGTATGACCTTTAGCGGTTACACGGGTTTCTTGTTAAGTAGCTACCGCCCTAAGGCCAACATTTTCATTTTTACTGAAAACGAAGATTTACTGAACACCCTTAGCTTATGCTGGGGGGTAAGGGCCTTTCATTACAATAAGTTTGTGGGTACCGATACCAGCATACGCGATGTTATACGCATACTGCGCGATAACAGCCTGTTAAAGAAAGGCGATATGGTGGTGAACATAGGCAGCATGCCGCTTGCCAACCGCGGGCGGGCCAATATGGTGAAGGTGACTAAGGTAGAGTAGTCTTATTAGCGCCGTTTTAGAAACCTGTATTGCCACATTTCGTTACAATTAAAAAGTAATAAGTTTACTTCCCTAAAAACAGAACAAATAGTATGGCCATTAATGTTGCTTTATTAAAAGAGATATGCGAAGTGCCCGGCGTTCCCGGCCACGAACAAAAGGTGCGCGAATTAATAAAGCGCGAATTGAATGGTATAGCTGATTCTATAACCATTGATAATATGGGCAATCTTATTGCCCTTAAAAAAGGCAAGAGCAGCGATAAAAAAGTAATGGCCGCCGCCCATATGGATGAGATTGGCTTTATCGTTCACCATATTGATGACAACGGCTTTTTGCGCTTTCACCCGCTGGGTGGTTTTGACCCTAAAACCTTAACCGCACAACGTGTAGTGGTGCACGGTAAAAAGCCGGTAATTGGCGTAATGGGCACCAAGCCTATTCACTTAATGACGCCCGAAGAACGCGGCAAGCCATTGCAGCTTACCGATTACTTTATTGACCTGGGCTTACCTAAAAAGGATGTGGTAGACCTTATTGAAGTAGGCAACGTAGTAACACGCGACCGCGAGCTGATTGAAATGGGCGAATGTGTAAACTGCAAAAGCATTGATAACCGCGTGGCTGTATTCATTTTAATTGAAACCCTGCGCGAAATGAAAGGCAAGGATATTCCTTTTGATTTCTACGGCGTGTTTACAGTGCAGGAAGAAGTAGGTATACGAGGTGCGCAGGTGGCCGCTCACCACATTGATCCTGAGTTTAGCTTCTGTATTGATACTACCATTGCTTTTGATACACCGGGTGCCAAGCCGGAAGAAACGGTTACCAAACTGGGCGAAGGAGTTGCTATTAAAGTAATGGACTCCTCAGCCATATGCGATTACCGTATGGTAAAGTACATGAAGGAGCAGGCAAATGCTTCAAACATTAAATGGCAAAACGAATTGTTGCCGGCCGGTGGTACGGATACTGCAGGCATGCAGCGCATGGCCAAGTATGGCACAATTGCCGGTGCGGTTTCTATACCAACACGCCACATACATAGTGTAATTGAAATGGCGCATAAAGGCGATATACGCGGCAATATTGATTTGCTGAAAGTATGCCTTACTAACCTTGATAAATACGATTGGAGTTTTAAATAACGCAACTGTCACCCTGAGCTTGTCGAAGGGTGGAAGGATTAACATATGGGCCCCTTTATTGGGGCTTTTTTATTTTATTCCGTAACTTAGGTATGTATCAAACGCAGCGTTTATGTGGATCGAAGAAGATAATGCCCTTAAAAGAACATTTACGTTTAAAGATTTTAGCGAGGCCTTTGCATTTATGACAAGGGTAGCTTTACTGGCTGAAAGGCACGACCATCACCCTTATTGGGTAAACGTTTATAACAAAGTAGAGATAACCTTAAACACCCACAGCGCAGGCAATGTAGTTACTGAAAAAGACCGCAAACTGGCAGCTGCTATTGATAAGTTGCTTGCCTAGTTACTTTTTAACCACCTGTGCCTTTTATAGTAATGAAGGGATTATCCATTTGCCTGCTTTTAATTTCTTTGGGTTGTTATGCGCAGGACGATGTTTTTAGGGTGCACAAAACCATTTCTGTTTCTCCTGATATTGATACTTTATTAGCAGGTAAACGATACGTTTTTACAGTTAGTGGCATTAACATGGCCGCTGTTGCGCATATTGATTTTTCAGAGGGCAAGGTGCAGAAAACAGATACGGGCTTTATTTTAACAGTTAATACTTCTGTTAGTTCCAAACGGAAATACGCCGTTCATATTTATGTTTCCGGGGGTACTGAATTGAAGGAAGTTGCTCAAAAAGAATTTACAGTATGGCCAATGGATTTACCCCAGAGCACTTTACCATCTCTCCAAAACGTTCTTACTCCGCCGGCAGTGTATTGGTATAACAGTTCCGATAAATTCAGCAATCAACTTCCGGTAACCGATACAATAAGCATTGAAAAGGCACATGGTAAACGAAACAATATCTTTGTTATAAGCCCAGCTAACGTAAACTATACTGTTATCTCTTTCCGTTTGTTGGTGTATTGTAAGGGCGAAACGAAGGAGTTTTTTGCACGGGGAAATGTTTTTACCCCAGAAATGGAGGCTTATATGGACGGCATAACTCCGGGGTGCAAAATCACTTTTGCTGAAGTAAAATATATACGCAATAACGGTACTGCTGATGAATCTGTAGCAGGGCCTTTTAAAATGCTTGTTCAATAACACTGTAGCTTTGCTACTTCATTACTTTGTGCCAAATTGCCTTTCGAAAATCAGGGCATGTATTCCAATCAACAACAGAAGGAACTGAATTCACTTACCGAAAAACTGGTTAAGGGAAATCATCATTATAAAACAGAGGATTTAGCTACACATCTACGTGATGTTATACGTTACCATGATTGGCGCTATTATGTTTTAAGCGAACCGCTGATTACTGATTTTGATTACGACAAGCTGTTTCGTGAATTAAGAGAACTGGAAGCCGCGCATCCGCAATTGCTTACTGATGACTCACCTACACAACGTGTAGCACGGGCTTTGAGCAGCGACTTTCAGCAGGTGGGCCACTTAACAGCCATGCTTAGCCTGGAGAACTCTTACAACATTGAGGACCTGACTGATTTTGATACCCGCATAAAGGAACTAACCAACAAAACCGAAGTAGAATATTGTGTAGAGCCAAAGTTTGACGGCGCCAGTATTGCTTTGGTTTATGAGAATGATAAACTCATTCGCGCCGCTACCCGCGGCGATGGCGCTGTAGGGGAAGACATCACCAATAATGCGAAAGCCCTCTCAAGTATTCCCTTAACTGCGGCATTTAGCAAATACGGCATCTATCGCATTGAAATTCGTGGTGAAGTAATTATCCGCCGCGATGTGTTTGCTAAAATGAATGAGCAACGTGCTGAGAAGGGTGAAAAAGTTTTTCAAAATGCGCGGAACACCGCTTCAGGTTCTCTTCGCCAGAAAGACCCTTCAGAAGTGCGTGCCCGTAACCTGGAGGCAATACTCTATCACGTAAGTTTGGCTGAAGATGAAAATGGCAAAAACCTTTTAGCCGGTAAATTGGAATCGCACTACCACACCGTTGAAATTTTGTACGAATGTGGTTTTAAAACACCAATTAAGGATTTAAAGGTTTGTGCGGACATTAACGAGGTGCATGATTTTATACAGAGTTGGGACGAAAAGCGCCTGAACTTTAATATCGATACCGATGGCATGGTGGTTAAAGTAAATTCACTAGCCATGCAACAACGTTGCGGAAGCACTTCGCATCACCCGCGTTGGGCCGTGGCTTATAAGTTTGCAGCCAAGCAGGCGCAAAGCAAGTTGCTGAAGGTGGAGTTTCAGGTAGGCCGTACCGGCGCGGTAACACCGGTGGCAAAAATTGAACCTGTGCCCTTGGCAGGCGTTACCATTTCTTCTATCTCTTTACACAACGAGGATTTTATAAAAGAGAAGGACATACATATTGGCGACACCGTAATTGTTGAACGTGCCGGTGAGGTAATACCCTATATAGTTGGTGTGGTTGAACCATTACGCACAGGTGATGAAACAAAAATTAAGTTTCCACGACATTGCCCTTCATGCAACGAAGAATTGATAAAGCCCGAGGAAGAAGCCGTATGGCGTTGCGACAATGCCGATTGCCCGGCGCAAATGGAAGAGCGCGCAATACATTTTGTAAGCAAGGATGCTATGGATATTGACGGCTTAGGGCGCAGCATTGTAATTGACTTTATTGAGCGCGGCTACTTAAAAACCATAGAAGACATTTACCGCTTGCCTTACGAAAGCATTGGCGAGTTAGAAGGCTGGGGAAAGAAGAGCGTAGAAAATTTGAGAAGCGGAATTGAAGACTCGAAGAGCCGGCCGATTTGGCGTTTATTAAATGCACTTGGTATAAGGCACGTGGGTGTTACTACTTCCAAGGATATTTGCTCGCATGTTCAATCCATTTTTGATTTGGAGAAAATGAGTGTGGAGGATTTGACAAACATTGAAGGCATCGGCCCTAAAGTTGCTGCCAGCATTGCTGAGTTCTTTCAGAACGAAGGCAACACACACCTGCTTCATGAACTGAAAAAGTTGGGTGTAAATACCGAAAACCGCCCGCAGGATGCTGCAGCAAAAAACAATAAGTTGGAAGGCAAAACCTTTTTGTTTACAGGCACACTACAACAATTTGGCCGCGACCGCGCTAAGCAACTGGTGGAAGAAAATGGTGGCAAACTATTGAGCGGCGTTAGCGCTAATTTGAACTATCTGGTAGTGGGCGAAGATGCCGGCAGCAAATTGGCCAAAGCGAAAAAAATTCCAACTATAACTGTACTAACGGAAGATGAGTTTTTAAAAATGATAGAATAGCAGCTATGGAATCAGGAAGATTTTACGTCCTTTTAACAAAACTGACCTATGTATCTTCACCGACAAAACTTCCTTCTTTCCTATGGAGGTATAATCATTCTTTTTCTTAATCTATCGCTTATACTTTTCGTTTACTGGGGAAGGGGGTATCCCAGGTATTCAGCAATACCGCTGGGTATGCCGGTAAGTGTAGAAGAAGCTTGTCTAAAGGATTCTAAGTCCTATTGGGACCCGTATTTAACCGGAGATTTAAACTTGATCGCTGATAAAGGGACGGTATATTATCACACAATAAAAGGCTTTACGAATTTTCCTGATGACCCCTGTTTATATTTCAAAGAAAAGCATTCGTTGAAGTTACAATTAGGTGATATAAAACAATGTTCCTATGGAGAGTTGGATTCTGTTATACAGACCACAAAAGCAGAAAGGCAAGCAGATAAGTTCATTGTTACTTTTTCCTTTACCGACAGTGCAAAATATGCAAGTCTTGTTTATATATTAGATAGGATGGACCAAAATGGTGTTATGATTTATTGTTGGCGCGATCTAACTGCAGAAGAACATAATCTCCTAAGAGAAAAGCAAAAACGCAACAGTTTTTTGTTCTTTAAGACTCTGTTCGAAAGAAGCGAATAGTTTCATTAACCACTTGAGCTAAATCCTTAGGTAATTCTTTTTCCGGCCAGGGGTGCTTACCACCAAAATTATGGTTGCCGTTTTCAATCAGCAATAATTTTGAAGCACCATTCCAGCTATGCATTTCAGTAGCTACGTTTACGGCAACAGTTTCATCTTTACTGCCATGAATGATAAGCAGCGGAATTTGTAAAGCTCGTACTGCATCGGGAATAAACAGCCTTGGCAGGTTAGCAAAGTAGTTTTCGTATAGCTGCCATCTAATGGGCATCATTTGTTTGGTGCGGCTGTTACCTACAAAAATCACCCCTTCCCGTTCTATTCTTCCCAGCTCTTCTTTGCTCCAAAACTTGCTGAACTCATTTACACTTCCCCAGGTACAAACCTTGGTCACTCGCTTGTCCTCTTTGGCTTTTAGTAATGATATACCTCCACCACGGCTATGGCCTATCAGGTTAAGGTTGCCCAGGTCTGCTTCTTCTTTAGCGGGGAAATCATTTGAATTTACCCAATCAACCACCACGCCTAAATCGTCAAGCTCTATGGTAAGGTTGTCGTTGCCAAAGGCTTCAAGGTCTACAAAGTCCATGGGGTGATCAACCGTAGTGCCGTTATGGCTAAAGCTGAATTTTACATACACAAAGCCGGCCCCGGCAAATTTATCGGCAACCAAATCAAACGGACCCCAATCTTTAAAGCCTTTAAAACCATGGCTGAAAACTACTACCGGTTTGCGCACGCCGTCTTTTTGATAATATACGTCGGCTAAAAACGGCCTTCCATGTTTGCTCTGTAAAATGATGTTACGCTCCCGGCTTATCATGGGCCAAACCTAAAGGTTTTTAGCACACATTTTCAAGCTATCTATTTGTTGTTTTAATTACTTGTTGGGTAAAAGGTTACTTTCGTGCCTTGCATGGAATTGCGCCTTGATGATATTAAAAAGCCCATTGCGAAGGAGTTGGATGAATTCGAAATCCGCTTCCGCAATTCCATGAAGAGCAACGCACCTTTGCTTGACCGTATTACCCATTATATAGTAACCCGCAAGGGCAAGCAAATGCGCCCTATGTTTGTGTTCCTTTCCGCCAAACTTTGCGGCGAAATTAATGAGGCTACCTACGTTGCTGCTTCACTGGTGGAGTTGCTGCATACCGCTACCCTGGTGCATGATGATGTGGTGGATGACAGCTACCAACGTCGCGGCTTCTTTTCCATAAATGCGCTTTGGAAAAATAAGATTGCCGTATTGGTTGGCGACTATCTGCTCAGCAAAGGCCTTTTGGTTTCAGTTGAAAACAATCAATATCAACTGTTAGAAATTTTATCGAACACCATCCGCGAAATGAGCGAGGGCGAATTGCTGCAGTTAGAGAAAGCCCGGCGCATGGATATCAAAGAAGAAATCTACTTTGAAATTATCCGCCAAAAAACGGCTTCTCTTATTGCCTCGGCCTGTGCCTGTGGTGCCAGCACCATTACTAAAGACGAAACCTTAGTAGGCAGGGTTAAAACTATGGGAGAGAAAATTGGTATTGCCTTCCAGATAAAAGATGATTTGTTTGACTACGAAGAAGCGGAAATAGGTAAACCCCGCGGTATTGATATAAAGGAGCGTAAAATGACTTTACCGCTGATTTATACGCTGCAAAAGGCTGATTGGCTAACGCGCCGCAAAATCATTAACATAGTTAAGAACGAAAACCAGAACATGGAAAAAGTGCGCTGGGTAATTGATACGGTGCGCAGCAGTGGCGGTATGGATTATGCAGTTAGCCGAATGAAAGATTACCGCCAGCAGGCATTGGATATTCTATATCAGTTTCCGGCCGGTGAAGCACGTACGTCGCTTGAGCAATTGGTGGAATACACCATCAACCGTAAACTCTAATTTTCTGAAGGTAGGGTAAAGTAGAAGGTGGTGCCATAGCCCGGTGCTGAGTCAATCCAAATTTCCCCTTTATGGCGCTCTACTATTCGTTTGCAAATAGCAAGGCCAATTCCTGAGCCCTCATATTTATCGCCGGAGTGTAGCCTGTTGAATATCTGGAATACCTTATCCTTAAACTTCATATCAAGGCCAATACCGTTATCCTGAAGTTTAAACAACCAACCTTCCGCTTTTTCTTCGGCTGATATTTTAATAACGGGGGCAACCTTTGGCTTCCTGAATTTTATAGAGTTGCTCAATAGGTTTTGAAACAACTGGCGAATCTGCAGGCTGTCAGCATATATAGCCGGCAGATTATCATAAAGTATTTTCGCCCTGGTTTCCTCAATAGCCACTTTTAAATCGGAACGCACCTTTTTAAGCAAATCATTCAAATCAATTTTATCAAATGATTTACCCGCAGTGGAAATACGCGAATAATCCAACAAGCCATGTATAAGCGAGTTCATTCGCTGCCCGCTTTCAACTATGTTTTCTAAAAACTCCTGCGACTCGCTATCCAGTTTATCGCTGTTGCGCCTTTGCAGTAACTGGGCGAACCCTACAATACTTCGTACCGGTTCACGTAAATCATGCGATGCGATGTAGGCAAACTTTTCCAATTCAGTGTTAGATGTAATGTACTTTTCCAGTTCCCGGTTTTTACGGCTTAGCTCTAACACCTGTTTATCTAACTGCAACTGTGCATTGCGTAATTGGGTAACATTTCGGGCTACAATTATAGATTCTAATTCATTTAAGCGAACGATACGGAACTCGTAACTAAACACATCATCTTTTATATAATGGCGGTAATCATACCAGCGCATTTCATCCCGCTCTACCGCTTCGTTTACCAGGTCAAGAACTTTTTCGGCATCAACTGCGGGTAAAATATCGCGTATGTTTTTTCCGGTTAAATCAGAGTATTGCAGAAGTTTCTGGAATTCAAGATTGGAATAGAAGCCTGTTATTTCTCCGGTAACATTTACCTGGAAAACCATGTCAGGCAGTGCATCCAGTATGGCTCTTCTTGCTGCTTCGCTTGCCTTAAGTTTTGCTTCGGCTTCTTTTACGTCTGATATATCAATTGTTGTAGTTAATATCTGCGTTATGGTTCCGTCGGCATCGCGATTGAAGGGTGTAACGCGGCTTAACAGAAACTTTCTTTTGCCATCTTTAGTCAGGTAGCGGTCAATAGAGGTAAAAATTTCTCCATCTTTTAGTTCAGGAATTTTGCTCCACTGCTCCATGGCGGTAGCCACATAATCGGGTTCAAAATAGCTGAACATGTTGGGTAGTCGCTCCTCTACGCCGTAGCCCAGCAGTTCACCAAAATAAAAGTTGTGATAAATTATATTGAAATTTTTTAAATCGAAAATGGCAACATGGTTAGGTATGGTGTTGGCTATTTTCTCATTAAAATTCCGGCTTTCCAGTAACTCCTGCTCCGTTTCTTTAAGCAGGGTAATATCCTGTGCTATACCAAAATTTACCTGCTGGTCGCCGCTCATTTGCAGCATAGTGCTGCGTCCTAAAATCCAGCGCCATTTACCATCCTTCCCTAACATGCGGTACTCCGTACTGGAGTATTTGCCCACATTGGCAGGGTCAAAAAGAAACCTGCGCGATTCTATCAACTTCTTCTTGTCCTCATTGTGGATGATGTTCTGCATAAAGTCGAACATATCCACCTTGCCTTCCAGGTCCGCTTCGTTATAGCCTAAAAACTCAAGCAGAGAATTATTCTGAAAAAGAATTTTTCGGCTTTTACTTTCTACCACAATAAGGTTATCGGGTATAAGCTGCGCTATTTTTTCAATAAGCAGGTTTTTGCTTTCCAGTTCCTTTTCAACCTTACTTACGTAATCAAAATTATGCGCTACTACAAGCCGGCACTCCTCGCCGCGAAAGTGAATGCTGGAACTTTTAGTTTCAACATAGCCGCCATTGCCTTTAGCGGTAATTATTCGCGCCGCTACAATTGAGTTTAACACCTTTTCTTTAGCGCCCCGCGCTATTGCATCAATTACCTGCGGGCGGTCTTCGGGGTCAATAAACTCCAATAAATTTCTGCCTATAAATTGATTATAGTCAGGCACCTCAAACATTTCCAAACACAGGCTATTGGCGTAGCGTATTACGCCCATGTTATGTATAAGAATAGGTATGGGAGAGATATCTACAATTATTTCGAAATCCTTATCACTGGAATATTCGGCCACGTCACTATGTATTTCTTCGGTTTCAGACAAAACTACACGGTTGAAATTATGTATTTTTCGTAATGGCCATAGGTATGTTACATAAAGGCCTGTATTTCCTCGAAAATTTTGCGATTATTATTTAAACGGGGCACTTTATGCTGCCCGCCAAGCTTATTTTTTGACGCCAGCCAGCGGTAAAAGGTTTGAGGCTTAACTGTATGAACTATAAGCTGTTGTAGGGCCAAGCCGCCTTCTCTTTTGGCTTCATAGTCTGAGTTTAAACGTTGAAGGTTTTCATCTAAGCGGCTTGCAAACAAATTCAGGTCCAAGGGCTCTTTTTCAAACTCTATCAGCCATTCATGGGCCCCTTTTTCAGCACTGGTAAGGAACCGCGGCGCAACGGTATAATCGTGCGCAACGCAATTGAATTGTGCGCAGGTTTGGGCCAAGGCCTTGTCGGTATTGTGCACCATTACCTCTTCGCCAAATACATTAATAAACGATTTTGTGCGGCCGGTTATAATAATGCGGTATGGTTTGGTGCCGGTAAAACTTATTGTATCGCCGGGCATATAGCGCCACAACCCTGTAGTAGTAGAAATTACTATGGCATAGTTTTTCCCTACTTCTACGCTTTCAAGGCTTATAGCTTGCGGTTGTGGTTTGTCCAATTCCTCCAGCGGAATGAATTCGTAAAAAATGCCGGAGCCTGCATGTAACAACATGCCTTCTCCTTCAAAATCGTGAAAGGCAAAAAAACCTTCTGAGGCATTGTAGGCTTCAAGGTAATTAATGGGCTTACCTATAAGGCGGTTATATTCCTCAGCATAGGGGGTAAAGCTTACACCACCATGCACAAACAACTCTAACTCCGGCCAAACTTCAGCTACTGTTTTTTTTCCGCTAACCTCAAGGGCCCGTTTCAAAATCATTATTATCCAGGTAGGCACCCCCGAAATGGACATCAGATTTTCGTTAATGCAGCTTTTTACAATGGCATCAATTTTCTTTTCCCAATCACTCATCGTAATTACCTCGCGCGATGGCACCCGGAAAAATTGCAACCACTCCGGCATACGATGAATAAGAACTGCAGATAGATCGCCGGCTTTTGCACCTGCAAAGTTTTCAGAAAGGCTGCCACCCACTATAAGTGATTTTCCGGCAAACACGCGGCTTTTCGGAAAACGGTTGTAATAAATGGCCATTAAATCCTTACCGCCAAGAACATGATTAAAGCGTATGGCTTCGGTAGTAAGTGGTATGTATTTGCTTTTATCGGTTGTGGTGCCGCTGCTTTTGGCAAACCATTTTATTGGGGCGGGCCAAAGAACGTTTTGCTCTCCTTTTTGTATTCTTTCAATCCAGGGTTTTAAGTTTTCATAATCATTAAGCGGCACGTTGTTTTTAAAATCACTGTATTGCTTTATAGCCGAATAGGAATGCTCTTTACCAAAGGCAGTTTTGCTACCCTGCTGAACCAGGTGGTTAAAAATTTGTTGCTGCCATTGGTGAGGATTTGAAACAAAACTTTTGATGCGGCCCATGCGGGCGGCCAGGTATTGTTTCATAAAGGCATTAATCAAACTCACGAATGCAAGTTAGGCAAAATGACTTAGTTGGTTGTTGCAGCCTTTACCAATAAAAGATGGCTGGCTATGCCTTGCAGGGTGGAGCGGTTATCGAATAAGTATTCCTCTAACTTTTTGGCGTTGGCCAGCGAAGAAAAAAGGTTTTTGCTCAGCCCGCTTAAAATAAGCATGAGCCCTTCAGGCAATGGCTTTATTTGTATAGCATTTATTTTCTGCCGAAGGATATCATCGTTGTTTGCGGTGGCAAAAGTGCTAATGGCACTTTTATATTCCGTAAGGGTTTGGCAATATTCTTTATAGCCCGCACTTACCAATTCAGTTTCAATATCAGCGGGCCGTTCTGCCTTTGATATAACTTCCAGCAGCCGTTCCGTGCTCTTCAAAACGTCATCCGTATAGCGCATTAAACCTTGTGCGGTAAGCGTATTAACGCTTTTATCGCCCACATTGGAATCTATGTTCTTACGGTGCAGAATAAAGTTTTGGCCGAGGTATACTTTACGCACCTGCTCATCATTCGCCAGTTCTTCTGCCGTACCTTGTTTCAATATCTTTCCTTCAAACAAAAGGTAGGCGCGGTCTGTAATAGAAAGCGTTTCCTGCACGTTATGGTCCGTTATTAAAACGCCGATATTTTTTTCCTTAAGCTTAATCACAATGCGCTGTATATCCTCTACGGCAATAGGGTCAATACCCGCAAAGGGTTCATCCAATAAAATAAACTTTGGAGCTGTAGCTAAAGCACGGGCTATTTCTGTCCTTCTTCTTTCGCCACCGCTTAATACGTTACCCATGCTTTTCCGCACGCGGTTAAGGCCAAACTCACCTAACAGTTCTTCCAGTCTTGCTTTTTGCTGTGCCTTGGAGAGCGCCGTCATTTCCAAAACAGAAGAGATATTGTCTTCAACAGAAAGGTTACGGAACACGGAAGCCTCCTGGGGTAAATAACCTACGCCTAACTGCGCGCGCTTATACATAGGCTCGCTTGTAATTTCAAGGTCGCCTAAAAATATCTTTCCGCTATCAGGGGGTATTAACCCTACTATCTGGTAAAAGGAGGTTGTTTTACCTGCGCCGTTAGGCCCAAGCAAGCCCACAATTTCGCCTTGGTTAACCTGTACCGAAACATCGTTAACCACAGCGCGGTTTTTGTAAACTTTAAGTAAATGTTCTGAGCGAAGGGTTAGCATGATTAAAAATCGAGCCCGAAACTAAAATAATACATGGGTTTCTTCGAAACTTCTCCTGTATCGTAACTCCATGCCGCATCAAATTTAACGAAGTAGCTTAGGAAGGTGGTGCGTATACCAGGGCCAAAGCCGGCTATTATCGGCGTTTTATACCTGCGCACTTTTACAATTACTGAAGGGTTTTGCGAGCTGTTAGGAATTTCTTCATTAAACAGCGGGTTGCTTGAACTGAAAGGCGACCAGCCTTCCCAGGCAGTGCCTACATCCACAAAACCTACTAACTGGAAGTTGCGGATAAACTCGGAACGGATAGGAGAGTTGATAAGAGCCGAGAATATAGGAACACGTAATTCAGAGTTTAACACTATGTATTTATCACCATTGCGCGCGTTTTGTTTAAAGCCGCGTAGTGGGGTAGCCAGTGTTTGGAAAGCATAACCATGGTTTTCATTAATAGGTGTAGTGCGATCGAACTTATCTACGCGTGGTGAGCCAATCCAGTTTTCAAGCCCACCCATGTAGTAAATAAGCTTTGATGTGCCGAAAGAGGCGCCCATAGCAATACGGTTAGCCCAAATAATCTGCTTGTATATTTTTTGATAATGGCGAAGGTCTAAACCGAATACGCCCATTACCTTGTCGTTAAACACAGGCACAGGAAAATCAACCTTATCAAACAACACTTTGTTTTTAGTAGGGAACTCCTTATGCACTTCAGCAAAAACCTTAAAGCGTGTGCCATAACGTATGTTGGTCATTACCTCCATACAGTTATCAAAAACATATTCAGCACGTGTAAACAGCCAGTTATCAGAAAGGGTAGGTAAGGTTCTTGAAAAGTTATCTTTCGATTTGTAAACAATCAAATCATTACGGAAAGCAAATGTAAAGCGCAGGCTGTTCAATACATCTAACGGGTAGTTTAGTTGCGCTTCAGCATAATTGGTTTTAATGCTGTAATCAACGGAGTAGTCGGCAGGTAACTGCACATTACCAAACGGCAATTGGTTATAAGCAGTTTTGCTCAGGTTACGACGGTAGAACGTGAATCGCTTATCTAAACGTTTCGTTAAGTTCTCGTAGGTAATAAAGTATTCGCTGTTGTTATCTATACCAACAAACGGCAGGCGTATACCACCATACAGTTTGTGGTTTTCCAGCAAATCTGTAATGCCAAACTTAAACATGAAGCTTACCGGCAGTGTATTGAATTGCGGATTGGCGGGGTCAAACGGCTGGTAGCGGGTAATCATTAAGTTGTTGTCTACCTGGGCTACAACTTTATCTACTGCAAAGCGAACAAAGTATGGGCGCACACGCGAGAAACGGAAAACATATCCTTCTTTCTCTTCAGCCAATTTGGAGGCCGAGGCAGAATCCCAATCAAAAAGTTTTATACCATAATCAAACTCACTTTGGAAATCGTATGGGCGGTTGCCTGCACTTGCCTTAACCGAATCATAAGGCGAAGCTGTCGTTTTAACGGGAATGTCTTTTTTCTCCGGTTGTTTTACAGGTTCAGAAAGTTGCGCCTGCAGTTTGTTGCGGTATTCAGTAACCGGTGTATTGCCGGCACTGGTGTATTCATTCAGGTTATACTTTAGAAATTGAGGTTTGCCATTTCTATGGATAAGGTCAAGCGCCTGCTTTTTGCCGGGTGCTGTGCTCTGTTCCCATATGCCGTAGGTATTATTGGTATAAGGTGCAGTAACGCCGCTTAGTTTGTATACTTTCTCCTTACTTACCCGCTTAACGGTAATGCTTTGCATATCCATTACAGAATCAATGGTCACATTCTCAGGTATTGAAACGGAGTCTTCTTCTTCGGTTTCTTTATTTATAAAATGATAGGTGTTTTGATTGTGGTCAAATACACTTTCTAAATGACCTATAAAGCGATTGCGCGTGCCGTTTTCATCGCTTAAAAAAGAAAAGTCGGTTTCGCTAAAGTTTTGAGGATACGTTTCATTGGCATTAGGTGTGCCTGTTATGCGGTAAAGAATGTTGTTATTCGCATCAAGGTCATAAAAGAACAGGTCATGATTTTTCATCGAGGTTTGCCCTTCATAGCGCCCACCGCGTAAAGTATCGTCAGGCCTGTTACTGCTGAACATTATGCCGCGCACACTATCAGCCGAAATGTAGGACGGGTTCAGGTCATCATAATAATCGTCAGTAATTTTACGGGTGGTAGTGCTGGCAATGGTATACAAATAAATATCTGTTTGGCCATTTTGCATGGCACTCATCACCAGTGTTTTTGAATCAACAAACGAAAAGCTGATTACCTTTTGGAATTTGCGTACCGGGTTAACTTCTATTTTGCCCGTTTCCATATCATACAGGCGTAAAAATATCTGCGCTCTTTTTTCTGAGATGAAAGCCAGTTTTTTTCCGCTTGGGTCAAAAGCAATTAATGGAATGGATTGGTCAGTAAAAAGAGTATTAGTGCGGAAACCTCCACGGAATACCACCTTGTGTTTATTGGTTTCCGTATTTACTAAATGCACTTTGTACCGTCCCATATCGTTGCTGGCGTAGGCAATGTTTTTGCCATCCGGCGATTGGCGCAATTGATAATAATCGAACCCTTTTCTTATGCGTGCCTTAACAATGGCATTATCTGAAGGCATTGTAGAGCTGCCTTTCTCGTTACTAAAACGGGCGTAGTAATAGTTGTACCAGTTCTCCAGCGTTTCCGAAAGGTTAGTGCCCAACACGAACAGAAAGCCATTGTCAACACTTCGGTTTACACGGGTTAGGTATATAATATTGCTAACTGCTGTTTTGCCATGCACTTCTTCCAGGTAATGCCAAATGGAGTGGCCTACAAAAATTGCTTCAGCCGGCTGTAGTTTGTTCAGTCTTTTATAACGCCCGCTTAAAATACCATCGCGCAGCTTGTCCTCCATTTCGCTGTTCCAGTCCTCGCCAATGTATTGCACCAAGCCGTATTTATACCAATCGGGCAGGTTAAGCAGCACGGCATTTTGAATCAGTTCAGCAAAGCTGCTGCCCAGCACCATTTTCTCTACATAAATTTTGGCAATGCCTTCGCGTATCTGCTTGTCTAAATGGCGGTGGTCACCATTGAAATAAACGTAAAGTTTATTCTCGGGTATTTTGGTGGTTCCCCCGGGGTTTTGGCCGGGTTCGTAAATACCTATGTTGGTTTGGTTAAGCTCATTAATGTTGTTGTAAACAATAATGTCAATTTTACGGTGGTAGCGAAAGTCCAGCAGCTTGCTGATGTCGTCCGTAACATCCTCTGCCGTTTTAATTACATACTTGGCTACATCCTGCCCGCCCTGGTAGAAATAGGTGGTATAGTTGTCGCTTTCGTAATACTGGAAAACAAAATCTTTGTATTGCACCCGGTTCTGCCCAAAGCGCTCCTCATTGGTTTGTGCAAAGACACAAGCGGTTTGCCCTAAGCAAACCACTGCTATTAACAATCGAAATATATTCCTGCCTGCCAAACTCATTATACGTAGCAAAAACGCCGTTTAACTGCTTTTGTTTTGCAGGAGCCCTTAGCTTTTTTGTATTCTAACAACCTAATACTCAGTCTAAATACTCCTTCTATATTCGTAACCTCAAACATAGCAAAACCATGCTCAAGATACATAAGCATACCTTTAATCTATTCTCTGAAAATACATATATTCTGGCAGATGAAACGGGGGAATGTGCCATTGTTGACCCCGGTTGCTCTAATGAGCGCGAAAGGGCGGAGCTTATTCAAACCATTGATGCTTATGGCCTAAAGCCGGTTAAGCTTTTAAATACCCATTGCCATATCGACCATTTTCCGGGCAATAAGTTTGTGTGCGATACTTATGGACTGCTGCCGGAGTTTCATGAATTGGAATGGCAGGTTATGCTGGCCGCGCTGGATTATCAGCAATTCTTCAGCTTCCCTTTAGAACCATCCCCTCAACCTAAAAACTACCTTAAGGAAGGAGATGTTGTAAAAGTGGGCAATACCAAGTTAAAATGCCTGTTTACCCCCGGCCATTCACCCGGACACCTCGCGTTTTATTCAGAAAAAGACAAGGCCATATTTAGCGGGGATGTTCTGTTTTATGGCAGTATAGGCCGCTACGACTTACCGGGCGCTGATGGCCAGGTTTTGTATGAAACCCTTATGACCAAGATGATGACCCTGCCTGATGAGGTTATGGTTTATTCAGGGCATGGCCCCAAAACTACTATTGGCCGCGAACGAAGGGAAAACCCATACACCAACCGGCAGTTCTTTTTCGAAGGGTAGTTCATCTTATTTTGCCGTTTTACGGGCAGAAAAACTTTAGGGTGTAAGAGTTGTTATATGTGCTTTACAATTCTACTTTTATCGCAACACCCCGCATATGAAAAAACTTTTTACTGTTGTTTTGCTGTTTTCTGTTTTCGCAGCAGCAGCCCAATATCCTATAGGCCATATCTCCGTAAATTTTAAAGATGCTTCACGAAGCGGAGGTTATACTATTTCCGGAGGCACTACCTTTCCTTCCGGAGGAACCGGACGTACAATCGGCACAGAAATTTATTATCCCGCTACTTCAGCAGGCGAAAGTACCCCTGTTGCCAATGGTCAGTTTCCGGTAATTGTTTTCGGACATGGCTTTGCAATGGGTTGGGATTCGTACACTACCTTTTACGATAGCATGGCAAGAAATGGTTATATAATTGCCCTTGCCCGAACAGAAGGAAGCCTTATACCTGCTCCAAGCCATCTTGATTTTGGAAAGGACCTGGCCAATGTTGCTGCACAAATGATTACCATGAACACTACAAGCGGCAACCTGTTTTTCGGTAAGTTGAATGGCCGCGAAGCAATTGGTGGCCACAGCATGGGCGGGGGCGCTACCTTTTTAGCCGATGCCTATACCAACAGCAACGTTAAATGTTACTTTACTTTTGCTGCTGCTGAAACAAACCCTTCTGCAGTTACTGCCGCCGCAGCTATTACCAAGCCTCACTTAATTTTATCAGGCACTTATGACTGCGTTGCACCACCGGCCACTAACCAAACGTTGATGTATAATGCCTTGGCCTCATCCTGCAAAACACAACTAAACATAACCAAAGCTTACCACTGTGCTTTTGCCGATAACAATTTTAACTGCGGCTTTGGCGAGGGCACCTGCATTACGGCGGGTGGTTTAAGTTCAACCCTGCAGCAACAGATTGTACGCAACTATCTTGGGCCATACCTCGATTATTATCTAAAAGGCGTATGCCCCGCATGGACCAAATTTCAAAACATGGTAGATACAGCAACTATTTCTGCAGTTACACAAAGCTGCACGAATACTGTACCTCAAAGCCCAAATATACTCGGGGCTAACTACTTTTGTTCCGGTAGCAGTACGTTATTAACCGCTTATCCTTTCGGTTTTCAATACAACTGGAGCAACGGCGCTTCAACCTCTTCTATAAATGTATCGCAAGCGGGCAACTATAGTGTAGATATAAGCAATGGTGTTTGTTCGTTAACTGCAAATGCTGTAAACGTCCAGCAGAAGGATAAACCCGCCAATCTTACTGCTTTCACTCATCCCGACACAGTGTGTTCGGGCATTTCCAGTCTTTCTTTTTCAGTGGCTAACGATACAAACGTTACTTCATACGTATGGAACTTTTCTAATGGATGGGCTATAAACCAGGGGACAGGTTCATCTCAGGTGTCGGTTACAAGTGGTAATAGTGTTGGGCAGGTAACTGTATATGCCGAAAACAGCTGCGGAACCAGCGATACCCTAAGTGCAACAATAGCTGTATTGCCCTCAAACCTTGGCGCTGCGAGTGCAATTACCGGCGATACCGTAGCATGTGCAGGCGATACCCTCCAGTTCTCTACCAGCGCAATAAACGGTGCAACTTCGTACCAATGGAGTTACCCTTCCGGTTGGTCACTTATCAGTCCGCAGGGTACCTTATCGGTTTCCCTGGTGGCAAACGCTGCCGGTGGCGCTGTTAGTGTGGGCGGTGTAAATAATTGCGGTGTAGGCGTAACTTCTTCTAGTGCCATCTCAATCAATAGCGCACCAACCCCCGGAACCATTTCCGGCACAGATACTATTTGCCAGGGCGTAAGCGGAAATACCGATTTCCAACTTAACCCGGCACCAACTGATGGAAACATTCAATGGACCTTGCCAAACGGTTGGACTACAGTAAGCGGCCAGGGAACCAGCGCCCTTACTGTTAGTAATAATGGCGTGGGAGGGCAAATAAATTGCAGCGTAACCAACGGTTGCGGTACTGCAAACTTTGTTGCCGCCTCACTTACTGTTTTAGACACCCCTGCTGTTACTATTGCTAATAACGGAACAACTTTAACCGCTTCAGCAGCGGGTGCTACCGGTTACCAGTGGTATTTTAACGGCACTGTTTTAACCGGTGAAACCAATGCCACGCTTACCCCAACCCAAAGCGGTACGTATTACTGCGTAGTGAATACAGCCGGTAATTGTTCAGGTAGTGCAACAAGCTCGTTCATTTACATTTCGGTAGATGATATACAATTGGCGCCTTTCTATTTTACCAATCCGGTTTCAAACGAGCTGGAGATATATACGCAGGACTTTTTAAGTGCTAAACTTGCTGTATATGATTTACAGGGTAGGCTGGTAATGACTAACGAGTTAAAGGCGGCTAAATCAGGTTATGATGTTACGGCTTTAAGCGCAGGAGTATACTTATTGCAACTGCAGTTGAAGGATCAAACCTTTACGCGCCGCATTACCGTGCAGCACTAGCAATTGCGCTAAACCAGTTTCGCATTATCGTTAACCCTTGCGGGGTTAGTATACTTTCCGGGTGGAACTGAACACCGGCCAGCGGAAGCGTTTTATGGGCAATGGCCATTATCTCCCCATCCGTAGTAGTGGCCGTTACATTCATCTCCGTGCCTTCTACATCTTGTAATAGCAAGGAGTGATAGCGCATTACTTCTAATTGTTCGGGAAGGCTCTTAAATAGTGTGCTATGGTTGTGCTTTATCACCGTTGTTTTACCGTGCATTGGTTGAGCGGCCCTAACTAATTTGCCTCCAAAGAACTCGCCTAAGGCCTGGTGGCCTAAGCAAATACCCAGTATAGGTTTGCTTTGGTAATACTCTGCAATAAACGCCTTGGTAATGCCGGCCTCTGCGGGTGTTTTAGGGCCCGGTGAAATGACGGCTGAATGAAAGGGAATGTCAGCAATCTGTTCTATTGTTAACTCATCGTTGCGGATAACACGGCACGTTTCCCCCAACTGTAAAATATAATCATACAGGTTGTAGGTAAAGGAGTCGTAATTATCAATCAGCAAAACCATGTTAAACTGGCCGCATATTTTACAATGCTTTTTTAAAACAGCTTCTCAAACTTATCAAACGAGTCCTTGACAAAAGGTAAGGCTTTACCTGCCATATCCACTACCTGCGGGCCAAGATTACCGATGTAACTATAAACATGGGAAGTGTCTTTCTGCTTTTGAGGGAACACGCCCATTTTATTGGCAAACCATATCAGCACACATAAAACAAAAAGCGCAATTAATGAATGCAATACTCCGCCAATTATCTGGTTCACTATATTAAGCGAGAAAGATTTCAGAATCTCTTCCAATACCCAGGCAACAAGCCGCGCCATAAGCACTATGAATATGAATACCAGCACAAAAGCTATTACAGCTAAAACTTTGGGACTGGTGTTTAACGAGCCTTTTAAAAAGCTAATCAACACATAGGAGAATTTAAGCGCAATAACCACACCAAGGAAATACCCCAGCATGCTGAACAGCGAATAAATAATGCCTTTTTTATAGCCCCACCAAAAGCCCAGGGCCAGCGCAACTATGAATAAAATGTCAAAAATCATGCTTTAGCTTAGTAAGCTCTTAACGATATCGGCTATAACTTTATTATCGGCTTTGCCTGCTAATTGTTTGCTAACCATACCCATTACCTTGCCCATTTCTTTCTGGCTGGTAGCGCCGGTGTCAGCAATGGCTTTCTTTACCACTTCGCGCACCTCATCCTCGCTCATCATAGCGGGCAGGTACTTTTCAATTACTTCTACTTCTTCTTTTTCTTTGGTGGCAAGGTCAGTGCGATTAGCCTTTTCAAACTCGGCAATAGAATCGCGGCGCTGCTTAATCATCTTTTGCAGCATCTGCACTTCTTTTTCCGGGCTTATAATGCCGTTAGCGCCCTTCTCGGTTTTAGCCAGTATAATGCCGCTTTTTATTGCACGAAGGCCGCGCACTTTTGCTTCATCTTTAGCAAGCATGGCTGCTTTAAGGTCGTTGTTGATGGTTTCTTCTAAAGCCATAATGGTAAATTTTGTGCTGCGAAAGTAAAAAATACGAACTGATAAAATTCAGCGCGGGGTATATTGTTTATTCATAGTTTCGGGCGGTTAAATTTCAGCTATGGGAAAGAATATTGCAATTGTGGGCGGAGGTTTAGTGGGCAGTATGTTGGCTTGTTACTTAAGCCGCAGGGGCCATACCGTAAATGTATTTGAGCGCAGGCCCGATATGCGCAAAGCGGGTTACATAGGCGGCCGTAGTATTAACCTGGCGCTTAGCCATCGCGGATGGAAAACATTGAAGAAGATTGGCCTAGACCCGGTTATTGATAAAATCGCCATACCTATGCGCGGGCGTATGATACACGATCTGCAAGGCAACACCCAGTTGTTACCTTACGGCAAGGATGGTCAGGCCATTTACTCGGTAAGCCGTGGCGAATTGAACCGTATAATGGTAGAGGAAGCAGAAAAGTTTCCGCATGTAAAATTCTACTTTGATGAGCGGGCCGCCCAAATAGATTTTGATAAACAAAGTGTGCAATTTGAAAACGTAGCTTCCGGCGAAACAACCAAAACCGACTTTGATATTTTGTTTGGCGCCGACGGTGCCTTTAGCGAGGTGCGTTATGAAATGCAGAAGACCCCAAATTTTAATATAAGCCAGCAACACGAACCGTACGGCTATAAGGAGTTACACATACCGGAAGGAGCAGGAGGTGTGCACCAGATAGAAAAGAATGCGCTGCACATTTGGCCGCGGGGAAGTTTTATGATGATTGCACTACCCAATATGGATGGCAGTTTCACCGTAACGCTTTTCGCACCATTTAAAGGCGATAATGGTTTTGATCAATTAACTACTGATGAAGCGGTAATGGCCTTCTTCAAAAAGAATTTCCCTGATACTATTCCGCTAATGCCTGATTTGGCAAAAACCTTCTTTGAAAACCCTACTTCTTCTTTAGTAACCATTAAGTGCTTTCCGTGGAAGTTTAAAAACGCCTGCCTGATTGGTGATGCTGCCCATGCTATTGTGCCTTTTTACGGCCAGGGCATGATTTGCGGTTTTGAAGATGTGCGCGAACTGGACGAAATACTGGATGCCACCAACGAAAACTGGGATGTGGCGCTTGATAAATTCCAACATCAGCGTAAGCCAAACGGCGATGCCATTGCCGATCTCGCCCTGTATAACTATATAGAAATGCGCGATTTAAGCGGCCGTGAGGACTTTCAATTGCGTTTGAAGATTGAGCGTCGCATTGCCGACCGTTTTCCTGACAAATTTATGACACATTATTCTATGGTAACCTTCAGCGATTTATCATATTCAGAGGCAAAACGCCGTGGCGAAAAGCAGGCTGAATTGCTGGATAAGATAATGGCCCTGCCCGGCATTGAGCAGAAGTGGGAAGGTGAAGAAGTTATGCAAATGGCGGCAGATTGGATTGCAGCCAATGCCTAGTGTAGTGCATCTTACCATTAAGCTTTATATTTACTGTTCATCAAAAATGAAATTGTGATGAGGCCTTTAGTCCTTTTACTAACCTGTTTGTTTTCTCTTCCATTATTTGCGCAGTTTGAAGACAGTGAAACGCGCATTTATAACCAGTTTATAGTAATGCTTAAGCCCGGTTATAGTATTGCTCAGTTAACTGAGAAGCATAACGAATTGAAAACGCTGAAGTGCGTTTCTGCAAACATGAACATTTGGTTGCTTGAGCGCAACACTACCCAACAGGCCGAACAGTGGTTGCAGGTTCTAAGTAAAGAACAAAGCATAAAACTGGCCCAGTTTAACCACCACGTAAAAAAGCGCGCCCTAATACCTAACGACACTTACTTCGGCGACCAATGGGGAATGTGGAACACCGGCCAGCAGAGTGGTGTAGTAGGTGCGGATATTCAGGCCCCTGATGCATGGGAGATTAACCACGAAAACGTTACCGTAAACGGCGACACTATTGTTATTGCCATTGTAGATGGCAATTTTGATTTAGGCCATGAAGACATAAACTATTGGGTAAACAATAGCGAAGTACCCGCCAATGGCATTGATGATGATGGTGATGGATACATTGATGATGTTAACGGTTGGAACGTAGGAGATACCAGCGGCAATATTAACTCCACCGGTTTTGATGCGTACCATTCCACCCACTGTGCGGGTATTGCGGCTGCAATTGGCGATAATGGCAAAGGTGTGGCAGGTGTATGCTGGGGTGCTAAAATTATGGGGGTTAATTACAACTCTACCTTAGAGTCAGATGTTGTAGCTGCCTACAGCTATGTGCGCGATATGCGTTATTTGTATAATACAACCTTTGGCAGCAAAGGAGCTTTTGTTGTTTCTACTAACTCCTCATTTGGTGTAGATAAAGAACACCCTGCAGATTATCCTATTTGGTGTGCAATGTATGATTCTATGGGGGCCGTTGGCATTTTAAGTGCTGCTGCTACTGCCAACGGTAATTGGAATATTGATACACAGGGCGACATACCAACCGAATGTCCAAGCAAGTGGTTGGTAGCTGTTACCAATACTACGCGTAATGATGCACGTAACCAGGGTGCGGCCTACGGTAAAGTAGGGGTTGATTTGGGTGCACCGGGCACGGGCATTTATTCTACAGTGCCTACGCCAACTTTATATCAAAATATGACGGGCACCAGTATGTCTACCCCGCATGTGGCGGGTGCTATTGCGGCAATGTATGCTGCGGCCTGCCCGCGTTTGATTGATGCGTACCTAGAGCAGCCTGATTCAATCTCTCTTTTAATAAAAGATTACCTGCTGAAATCGGCAGAATGGAATTCAGCATTAAACAACATTACTTCCTCTAATGGTCGCTTGAATCTTTACCGTGCGTTTATGTATTTAAAACGTTACAACTGCGATTCCTGCAACTTCAATATTACTATTGATAAAATTCCTGTTTCGTGCAAAGGTGCTTCAAATGGCGCTATGGCTGTACGCACAGATGTAGGTAGCGCGGTAGAATACAGCATTCTTTGGTCTAACACAGTAACCACGCCGGAGTGTTTAAGTATGGCACCGGGTTTTTACTCAGTTAGCGTAACCGATAGCACAGGCTGCCGCCGTACATGGACGGAAGAACTACATGACCCTGATACATTGATAATAGGTAATGTAGTTACTCAGCCTGCTTTAAACGGCAACCAGGGTAGTATTACAATAAGCGCTTCAGGCGGGACCGATAGCTTATGGTATTCCATAGACGGAACTACATGGCAGCTGTCAAATACTTTTTCTGTAGCGGCAAACGGCACCTTTACTGTTTATGTAAAAAACCAAAGCGGCTGTATTGTACAAAAATCGGTTTTGGTTAGTGGTGTAAACGAGGTGAATGAAAATACGTTCTCCTTTAGTGTTTATCCTAACCCCGCTAAAGATGTATTGAATGTTACACTGGAAATATCTAAGGCATCTACCTTAACCATTGCTGTGGTAAATTTAGTAGGGCAGGCGGTTAATGAGGTTCAGCAAAACGTTAACGGAGGCATCTCTACCGTTTCTGTAAATACTGCCACACTTGCACAAGGCATTTACCTGTTGCAAATAAATAATGGAAGCGAAAAGATAGTAAAGCGATTTGCTGTTGAGCATTAAAAAATAAGTTCTTGAAACAGTAAAGGCCGCAATTGCGGCCTTTGTTTTTTAACTCTTTCAATTTAGTTATAAAGTATCTTAGCCCCGTGCAAAAGCGATGGACCTTAAAGCAAGCGGATGAAACAAAAGTGCAGCAACTTCAGCAGGAGTTGAAGATACACCCTGCGCTATGCCGCATACTTGTTTTGCGCGGCATTGAAACCTACGAACAGGCCAAACATTTTTTCCGTCCGGAATTAAGTGACCTGCACGACCCCTTTTTGATGAAGGATATGGACAAGGCTATTGAGCGCATTACCAATGCCATTGTTCAGCAGGAAAAAATTCTGATTTACGGAGATTACGATGTTGATGGAACCACATCCGTGGCCACGGTGTTTTCTTTTTTAAAGGATATATATCCGCATCTTGACTACTATCTACCTAATCGCTATACAGAGGGTTATGGTATTTCTTTTCAGGGCGTGGACTTCGCCGCAGCTAACGGCTTTAGTTTGATAATAGCGCTGGACTGTGGTATTAAAGCCAACGACAAAATTGATTATGCTAGCAGTAAAGGCATTGACTTTATTATTTGCGACCACCATTTACCCGGCGAGGAAATCCCTAAGGCCATTGCTGTGCTTGACCCTAAACGAAATGACTGCAACTATCCTTACAAAGAATTGAGTGGTTGCGGTATTGGCTTTAAACTGATACAGGCTTTTGCTTTGCAGCATGGTGTTCCCGAAGAAAAAGTATACCGCTTCCTGGATTTGGTTTGCGTAAGTATCGGCAGCGATATTGTGCCTATTACGGGCGAAAACCGGGTGCTGGCTTTTCATGGATTGAAAAAACTGAACAACAATCCGCAGCCCGGTATTCGTAGGCTGCTTGAAGTAGCCGGCACGCAAAAGCAAATGGATATTGACGATGTGGTATTTATTTTGGGACCACGAATAAATGCTGCGGGTAGAATTGATGATGCTAAACACGCGGTGCATTTATTAATAAGCGAGAACCTTGACTTTGAAAGTGAAGAAAAAGCATACCAGCTAAACCGTTTTAATGCAGAGCGGAAAGATTTAGACCGGAGCATAACAGCGCATGCGTTGGAAATGATTTCAGGTAATGAAGAATTGATTAACCGCAAATCAACCGTTGTGTTTCATTCAGAATGGCATAAAGGTGTTATAGGCATTGTGGCCAGCCGCTTAACGGAAACTTACTATCGCCCGACAGTAGTATTAACTGAAAGTGAGGGCAAGGTAACAGGCTCGGCACGTTCGGTTAAAAACTTTGATTTATATGAGGCCATTTACGAATGTCGTGATTTGCTGATTCAGTTTGGCGGGCACCGCTTTGCAGCAGGACTTACTATGCAAAAAGAAAATGTGGATGCCTTCAGCAAAAAATTTGATAGTGTAGTTACGCAGCGCATCAAAGAGGAACACCTTATACCTGAAATTGAAATTGATGCTAAAATTCCTTTAGAAGTAGTTAATCAAAAATTCTACAGCATCATTCAGCAAATGGCCCCTTTTGGTCCTGAGAATATGAAGCCTGTATTTATTTCTCATAACGTGAGAGACAGTGGCTGGAGCAAAATTGTAAAAGAAGAGCACCTGAAATTTTCATTGCGTAAAGCTGATGGTGCAGTTATTAATGGAATCGGTTTTCGTTTAGCTGAAAAGTTTCCACTGTTAAAACAAGGTTCGGTAGATGTGGTGTACCAACTTTCAGAAAATGAATGGCAGGGCAACGTAAGTTTAGAGATGGTGGTGAAGGATATAAGGGCAACTAACTGATTATTCTGCAGCTACGCCATTGGTGTTAGGGTCCTCCGGCATGTAATAAACCGCCACTGAATCACCCACTGCAATTTTATCTTTTACTTTTTTTACGATGCGGTATTGCTTGTCTTCCACCTGCAGGTTTATAAATATTTCGCGCTTAGTGCCCTTAACGGAAATGCTGTCCACAGCGCACATCTTCCGTTTACCCTCACTTTCCAGGCGGTCCATTTTGCGGTACTCGCTAATGTTGCCGATAGTGGCTACGGCTGCTACGCCAATTAATAAGGCAAATACAATCCAGAAACCTTTACTGCTTTTCGGTTTTTCTTCGCTCATGGGGCAAGCCTTTTAATTTTCCAGGCGCCGTTTTCCAGTGCATACACTATCCTGTCATGTAATCGGCTGGCACGGCCCTGCCAAAACTCAAAGTAGTTAACTTTCAGCAAATATCCACCCCAATGTTCAGGGCGGTGCACGCTGCCGCTTTGCCGCACGGCCTCCAGCTTATCTTCTAAAAACTGGCGCGATGGTATTTCTTCGCTTTGGTTGCTTACAATGGCGCTTAGGCGGCTTTCGTAAGGCCTTGTAGAAAAATACTCTTCCGATAGCTTCACATCTATTTTTTCAAGCACGCCTTCAATACGCACCTGGCGTTCTAGTACATCCCAATAAAATAACAGGCTTGCATTAGGGTTCTCACTTATCTCTTTTCCCTTGCGACTGTGGTAGTTGGTATAAAAAACAAAACCGTTTTCATCGTAAGCCTTTAATAAAACCATACGTACAGCAGGGTGGCCTTCTTTACTGGCGGTGGCCAGCACCATAGCATTGGGTTCTTTTATTTCTGCCTTGCCGGCATCTTCAAACCACCAATCAAATTGTTCAAATGGGTTGGGGGAGATTCTATCTTCAGTCAATTCGTGCAGGGTATAATTTCTGCGCTCATTATGCAAATTCTTCGACGGTGCCATAAACTCGAATTTAAGCAACCAAAGCTATAGAAATAAAAAACCTCCTGTGGATTGATTTCCGTCAGGAGGTTTTTATCATGTATTAGTTAGTTCTAACGAACGTCAATTCTGAATTCCTTAGTGGCTGAAACTTTACCCTGCGGGTAATTTTGCCCTACCGTAAAGGTGCTGCTACCCGCTTCAAACGATATACGGAAGCGCACTACATCAAAGGCATCAAGCGTATCAGGTATGTGGTAAACGCCGCTGTATGTATACAGGTTAACGCGCGGGTCAAGGGTATCCAGTTTCACAAAGAAAAGTGTATCAGGATAGCTTGGCGTATAGCTTGCTGTATCAGGCAAACTGTCAATATCATACATTCCTTTTATCCAGTTAATGGGCCTGTCGGTAGTAAATTTAATTTCAAACGGCAGGCTATCGCCGGCAAATAAACGGGTAATTGCACTGTCGGGATGAACCAATGAAATAGGTTCCATCGGAAGGCTTTCCTCGTCTTTTTTGCAGGAATTAATAAGCACCAGGCTAAGCAGCATGGCGATTGAAAGCAGTAAATAGATTTTCTTCTTCATCAGTTACGGGTGATTAGGCAAACATATAAATACAGTGGTAAAAAGCCAACCTACAGGTATTTAAGAATTATGTTGGCCAGGGTTTTGTGCCATCCTTTGTACGGAGGCAGCAGTAATTTTGTTGGTGCATTCCAGGCAGTTAGTACCGGCCTTTCATTGGTAAATTCTTTATAACCGAACTCGCCATGGCTTTTCCCTATACCTGAATTATTAATACCACCGAACGGCAGGTTTGAATTGCCGTTGTGTATCATTGATTCGTTAATGCAGGTGGCACCGGCACTAGTGTGATTAATAATGTAATCCTGGTTTTTAGAGCGGCCGCTATAGATATAAAGCGCAAGAGGTTTTTCCTTGCTGTTAATAATGCGCACTGCTTCTTCAAGCGTTTTATAAGTAACAATGGGCACCAGCGGTCCGAATATTTCTTCCTCCATAACCAGCATATCTGGCGAAACATTGCAAAGCACGGTTGGCGCTATATAATTCTCGTTAGCATCCGTATTACCACCTATTTCAACCTTTGCGCCCTTGCTTACAGCATCATCCAGCAAGCGCTTAACACGGGCATAATGGCGCGCATTAATTATACGGCAGTCGTCGCCTGAAGCTTGTGGATTTTCACCAAAGGCGCCTTTTATGGTTTCTTTTAATATGGATATGAATTCGTCTTTTTTCTTCTCGTCAATAAGCACGTAATCAACCGCAACGCAGGTTTGGCCGCTGTTTACAAACTTGCCCCATAAAAAATTGCGGGCCGTTGCTTTAAGGTTGGCTGTGTCATCAATAATGGCAGGAGATTTACCCCCCAACTCCAGTGTAACGGGGGTAAGGTTTTCGGCGGCAGCTTTCATAACTGATTTGCCATGTATAGGTGCACCGGTAAAATGGATATGGTCCCATTTCAATTTTAGCAACTCCTGCGAAACAGTATGGTCGCCGTCAATAATGGCAACTTCATTTTCTGAAAACACTTCGCTTACCACTTTACGAATTATGGCAGAAGTGTTAGGCGCAAACTCCGAAGGCTTAATAATAGCCACATTGCCTGCTGCAACAGCGGCTACCAGGTTGCGCAACGGAATTTGAAAAGGGTAATTCCATGGCGTTAACAACAGCACACTGCCCTTTGGCTCGCGTATTATTTTGGCGTAGGTGCCAAACAACAACAGTGGCGTATTTGCTTCGGTAGGAGTTGACCAGTAATCAAGATTTTCTTCAAAATGTTTGCACTCTGAAATAATGGGGTATATCTCCGTTATATCCACCTGCATGGCAGGTTTGTGAAAGTCTGCCCAAAGCGCCTGCTGAATTTCTTCTCGCTTCGCCAAAACCGTTTTGCGAAGCTTCTTTATTTTCTTCAAACGCTGGCTTATGCTCGTGTCCTTTACGTTTTGCTTATTCTTCTGCTGGGCATCATAAATCCGAAGTATCTCCTCCAGCTTGGTGTTGGGGCTGATAGGGATAGATTTAGCGGGGGCGCTCACTGTAACTTCCATATGTATGAAGTGGTTTTTAGGAAACAATAAAGATATAAAATTCCTAACGGATAGCGTAAAACGTTTATTTTAACCCCAACGATGGCAGCGCACGAACAGGGATTGAAAAAAACGCTCACCCCCATTATGTTATGGGGCCTGGGGGTTGGTTACGTAATCAGCGGAATGTACTTCGGCTGGAATATTGGGTTGGATAAAGGAGGCACCATAGGCTTGGGTATTGCCACCTTTTTTATCCTTATAATGTATATCACCTTTTCGCTTAGCTACTCTGAATTGGCCTGTGCTATACCTAAGGCCGGGGGCGCGTTTGACTACACCCGCCGTGCATTTGGTAATGATGCTGGCTTTGTAGCAGGCATGGCGCAATGGATTGAATTTGTATTTGCCCCACCGGCCATTGCCCTTGGTATAGGCGCCTACTTTCACCTGCTTATGCCGCAGTTTGATGCGCTGTATTTTGCCATTGTAGCCTACTTAATTTTTACCTGTATAAATATTTTAGGGGTTAGGGTATCGGCCTCTATTGAGTTGGTAATTACCATTATTGCCGTGGGGGAGTTAAGCTTGTTTGCTGCATTAACCCTTCCTCATTTTAAGGCGGAAAACCTGCAGGTAAATCCTTTTCCGCATGGGGTAGAAGGCATATTCGCTGCTATACCATTTGCTATCTGGTTCTTTTTAGGCATGGAAGGCATAGCCAATGTGGCGGAGGAAACCATTAACCCGCAAAAAAATATTACCCGCGCATTTGCTTACTCCATGGCAACCTTAGGTGTGCTTGCCGCTATGACGTTTCTATCAGCCACCGGCGTAGGAGGATGGGAGAAGGTGGTGTACGATAAAGCAGGTAAAATTTCCGATTCACCCCTTCCTATGGCCTTAGGGCAAATTACAGGCGAAGGCAATTTCTTTTACCATATGCTGGTTAGCGTGGGGCTCTTTGGTTTTGTAGCTTCCTTTAACGGTCTGCTTTTAGCAGCAGGCAGGGCAACCTATGAGTTTGGTAAAAGCGGGCAGTTCCCAAAACTACTTGGCGAAATCAATCCAAAATTCAGCACACCGCATTGGGCGCTGTTGTTTAATATGGGAATTGGTATTGCTGCGCTGTTTACCGGCCGCACCGGCGATATTATTACCATTTCTGTTTTTGGGGCCATTACCCTTTACATATTTTCCTGTGTAAGCCTTATACGGCTACGCAAAACAGAGCCCGATATGGAACGCCCCTTCCATGTACCGCTTTACCCTGTGTTTCCAATTATTGCGCTGGTAATTGCAAGTATAGCGCTTGTAGCTATGGTTTGGTACAATCCGCTGCTGGCAGTAATTTACTTTGGGGTTATTGCTGCGGCCTTTGTTGTTTACAAGCTGCGCAGTTAATTACCGGCCAGTGGTTTTTATAAAACCGGCTGTTTGTTCCCCTAAACGAAGCGTGTAGCGGCCGGCTGTAAGTTTCTTTACAGGAATAAAGTATTCGTTAGCATTACTCTTAACCGCCTGAACAGGTATTGCTTTTCCAAGCGCGTCCACCACTTCAACTTCAGCAATGGGCTTATCACTATTTATAAAAAGCAAATCGCTAACCGGGTTTGGGAAAATTTTTATGCCTGTAAGCAGCGTATTGCTTACGGAAGTAAATGTTTCAGGAGCATAATATTTGGTGCAGCCAAACAGGTTCGTTTCCACTACGTGATAGCTGCCCGCTTGTGTAGGCATATAAACATTACTATCGGCCCCGGCTATTGGGTTGTTATTATAATACCATTGAAAGCTGCTTGAGTTGCCACTATTGACATAAAAGGCGCCATCGGCATTGGTAAAAATTTCATATTCCCAAGCATACGTAGGGGGCATTTGGTAATACGTAATAGGAAGCGCCCCGCCACCTCCGCAACCAAAAGAGTCTACGGTGTAGTAACCATCAGGGTAGTAAAGGTGCGAACACATATTCATAACGGTAAGTGTATCGCTTGATGTAAAAGGCGAATTATAGAGCGGAAGGCCGGGTGGTGAAAACCATACTAATGAAGTATCGCCGCAACAAAGGGTACTGTCTGATAAGTAAATGTGGAAGTAATCAATGGGGGTGTTTTCAGCAACAACTACGTCCAGCGTGTCGTGGCAGCCATCAGCATCTGTAACATAAGCCGTGTAGTTACCGTGTTGTATTGAACTTAGCTGAACAAAAGCGGACTGGTTATAGTTGAAATTAGAGTTGTAAACCCCATTGCGGTACCAATCCACCAAAACCGGCGCTTTTACGCTCTGGTATTCTACCTGCAACCATCCGTCCTGTGTATGGTTACATTCAGGCCAGGTGGTTATTGTTGTTGTAGCCCACGCATAAACAGTAAAAGTATCAATTGCTATACCTACAGGGTTAGTGCTGGTCATGGTTACAGTATAGGTACCCGGTAAAAGGCCGCTTACGGTATCATTAGTACTTCCGTTGCTCCATTGATAAGTGGGAGTTGTGCTTGCTCCATAGGGAAACGCTTTAAACGTGGCGGTGCTATCATGGCAATCTGGTAGGTCAATAGGAAAAGCGCTTACAAAAAGACTTTGTGCAATGCCTGTAAAACAAAGCAATAGCAGCACTGTGGCAATTATGAGTTTTGCAGCTTTCATAATCGGTAAGATAAATGTTTTAAGACTTGGTTAAAAAACTATTTTCATTCTCTGAATAAGACAATACCATTCGTATGACAACCAAACAGATAATTGAGTACGTAAAGAAACATCCCTCTAAAAAGGTAAAACTAGCCATTACAGACATTGATGGTATATTAAGAGGGAAATATATATCTGTAGACAAATTTCTTTCTGTAATAGACAGCAACTTTGGCTTTTGTGATGTGGTTTTTGGCTGGGATAGTGGCGATGTGGCTTATGATAATACCTCCTACACCGGTTGGCATAGCGGTTACCCCGATGCCAAGGCCCGCATAGATTTAACTACCTTTCGTAAGATACCCTGGGAGAATGATGTGCCCTTCTTTTTAGGTGAGTTTATTGACGACGCAGGTAACCCATTGTATGTATGCCCGCGCCAATTACTGCGCAAGGTTTTAAAGGATGTAGATAAAGCCGGTTACAGCATGGTAATGTCGCAGGAGTTTGAGTGGTTCAACTTTGAAGAAACGCCGGCCAGCCTTCGCGATAAAAACTACAATGGACTAAAACCCTTAACGCCGGATATGTTCGGCTATTCTATTCTGCGCAGCACCTTGCGTAACGATTTCTTTACTGCGCTGTTTGAAGACATGAGCAAGTTTAATGTGCCTTTGGAAGGTTTGCACACCGAAACCGGCCCCGGTGTTTATGAAGCGGCAATTACGTATGGCGAGCCTTTGGAAGGCGCGGACCGTGCCGTACTTTTTAAAAGCGGCACCAAAGAGATTGCTTACCGCCACGGTATAGTGGCCACCTTTATGGCAAAAATCAGTGAGAACTTGCCGGGTTGCAGCGGCCACGTACACCAAAGCCTTTGGGATAAGGCAGGAAAGAAAAACCTGTTTTATGAGGAGAAGAGTAAGGACAAAATGAGCGAGCTGATGAAAAGCTATATGGCGGGCCAGCTTTATTGTTTGCCTTACATATTGCCAATGATTGCACCAACCATAAACAGCTATAAGCGTTTGGTGGAAGGCGCATGGGCTCCCACTACTTTAACCTGGGCCATTGATAACCGTACGGTTGCCTTACGAGCCTTACCGGGCTCATCAAAATCTACCCGTGTAGAAACACGAGTGGTGGGCAGTGATAGTAACCCATACCTGGCACTGGCGGCCTGTATGGCGGCGGGCCTATATGGTGTTAAAAACAAAATGAAATTGCAGCCAGCCACGCAAGGCAATGGCTACCGTGATACCAGCAAAGGCACCTTACCACGCAACCTATGGGAAGCAACCCAGGCCATGAAAGAAAGCAAAGTGGCGAAAGAGTTATTCGGCGATAAATTTGTAGAGCACTTTACGCAAACCCGCGAATGGGAATGGCGCCAATACCAGCGCGTAGTTACCGATTGGGAAACCAAAAGGTATATGGAAATAATTTAATGCTACTCTGTCTTTTCTTTATCTAATGGCAGAAGAAAGAATATGGGCACCAGCGCATAAATAAAATAAGGAAGCATTAAGCTGATAAAGCTAACGGCTGAAGCCACTACTAATAACAAGGGCGCGAGCAAAAAAGAGCGGCGTACATTCTTCATTACACCGGCTTGGTCGTAATGTGGCTGTAAATGATTTTTGGCAATGTTGCGGTATAAAAAGATTTGCAGCAGAGATGCCAGCGTGGCCACTAAGCCGAACAAAAGCACTGCTGGCCGGTTATGCGGGTATTCCCCCATTAAAGCTGTGGGGAAGGGAATAAACGATAGAAACAACAAGAACAGCATATTTATCCAAACCGTTCCGTAATCTATTTTGGTAGCCATACGATATACATTGTGGTGTTGCACCCACATTACCGCAACAAAGAAAAAACTTACTACCCAGCTTATAATTTTAGGGGCCATTTCTTTCAATGCATCCAGTAAGGCGTCAGAACTGGTATGATCTTTAATAGGCGGCACCTTTATTTCTAAAACCAGCAAGGTTATTATTATGGCAAAAACAGCATCACTGAAAAACTCAGTGCGCTCTTTTGAAAAACGCCAAAGCTTAAAACGTGTGAATAGGCCCATATGCAAGTGTTTAAGTGTATCGCTGTTTTCGCCAAACTACAAAATGGCCGGCTAAACCCTGCTAACTATCTCATCTTTTTAACGGGGCCGATATAAGGATTAAAATCAGCCCGAATACTGTTTCACAAATGGTTATAATCGCACCACTCATTTTAAAGCTACAATGAATAAGAAGAAGACCCCTGCTCCGTTTTTTGCACAAGACTGGCCCGCTGACGGCCCTATCAATTTAAACCTGCACGACCTGCCACACCATAGTTCAACTACGGAATGGTGGTACATGCATAGCCATATTAAGGTAAAGGGCGGTAGGGAGTTCTCCTTATTTGCCTCTTTCTTTCAGAGTGTAATTGACTACGATAAAGTGAGCAAAAAACCTGTTTATGGCCACTCTGTCATTTTCGGTATATCAGATATTGAAAAGAAAAAATACTACACCGTAAGTTTGGTTGACCGCCGCGCTCCGCAATTAGGTTTAGAGCGGTTGAAAAAAGGCGAAATGGTGAAAGACCCTTTCATTCGCCGTGCCGGTATTGAAATGCTGAGCAAAGGCGTGGTGCCTTACCCCGATGAGTTGCTGAAGAAAGAACCCACCATCAGTTTAGATAAACTATACCTGAACTATGATGGTAACACCTTTACCAAGCAAAAAGACGGCAGCTATGTATTGCACCTTGAACACAAAAGGCAGCAACTGAATGTAGATATCCGTTTTTTCCCTCAAAAGCCGCCAACACGCCACGGCAACAACGGCGTGGTGCGCGGTGTTTCAGCCGAGGATATGTTCTACTACTTCATCCCTAAGTGTGAAGTAACGGGTGGTTTTAAAATTGGAAAGGACGCCTATAAAATTGAAGAAGCTACCGGTTGGTACGACCATGAATTTGGCTGCCACCCTGAAAAGAAAAATGATAATCTGAAGAAGGACGTAAGCTGGAACTGGATAGCCATGCAATTGGATAACGGCACCGAGCTTACTGCCTACGACCTGGTAGATTTAAAAACAGGCGAAGATTGTGGCTCCTTCATTATAATGGTTGATAAGAACGGCAAGCGCTTTCACTCTACGAAATTCAAGCTAAAGCCGGTAGGCGAGGTGTGGACCAGCACGCGTACGTTTAATGATTACCCTACCGCCTGGATTTTAGAAGCCCCTGAATTTAAGTTGAAGATTAAGGCCGAAGCTGCTTTCGACAGGCAGGAGTTTGCCACGGTAATCTCCAAACCAGCGTTTTGGGAAGGCCGCGTTAACGTACAAGGCACCCTAAATGGCAAACAGGTTATCGGCCCGGGCTTTATTGAACGCCACGGTTTTGTAAACAGCAGTAACATGAAGGAATTTCTGAAAGCTGTTTCGCGCACTACTTTAAAATCGGTGCAGCAAATCGTGCCCCTGGCATTTGACCAGGAAAAGTTTGAAGAGCTGGTTTCTACCAAAGGCAATAAGCACTTAATAGAAGGCCTGGATAAGGAGGCTTATATAGAAGCTTTTCTTAAGCCTATACGCACAATAACAGACCGTGGCGGAAAATCATGGCGCAGTTATGCCACAATAGCCTGTTGCGATATTGTAGGTGGCGACTCGCAGGTGGCTATTGATTGGTTAGCGTTACCTGAATTGTTGCATGCCGGCTCCTTAATGGTAGATGACGTACAGGACAAGAGCACGGTGCGCCGTGGCGGCCCTGCTGCACACGTAATGTTTGGTGAAGCAAAGGCCATCAATAGCGGAACGGCAGCTTACTTCCTTGGCCAGGTTTGCATTTACCGGGTTGATAAAGGATGGAAGGAGAAAGTGCAAATCTATAACTGGTACTTTGAAGCTATGCGCGCTTCGCACAGCGGCCAGGCCATGGATATACACGGCTTAAATTACCTTATGCCTAAAGTGCTGAAGGACGATAAAGTTGCGAAGAGTTTAGTAAAACGTGTAGCGGCAACGCACCGTTTAAAATCAGCGGCACCTGCGGCTTATCTTGCTAAAATTGGTGGCTTGTTGGGCGAAGGAAAGAAAGACCAGATTGATGCCCTTGGCAATTATTTTGAAGCGCTTGGTGTTTCCTTCCAGATAATTGATGATACCCTTAACCTGAAAGGGTTTAAGGACCATTTAAAGACTAAGGGAGAAGATATTACCGCAGGTAAAATTACCTACCCTGTTGCCAAGGCAATGACCATGCTTAACAAGGCAGACCGTAAGCGTTTGTGGACAATAGTTGATTCTAAAACCAGCGACATTAAAAAGATAGGCGAGGCGGTTGCCCTGCTTGATAAAGTGCAGGCCATTGAAAAAAGCGAACGCGAGGCTAAAACCATTCTTGAAAATGCCTGGAGGAGATTAGACCCACTGGTAGTAGATAGCATGGTAAAACTGAACCTGCGCGCCTTCAGTTGGTTTGTGTTGGAAAGAACCTACTAAAAGAAGATATCATAAAAACGGATAATACAAAGCGGTAGCGATATTTACAGCTACTGCTTCTGTATTTGGCCGCTTAAGGCTTTAGTGCCGCTTGCTTTAACTACGTATAGCAGGGTTTGTGGTGCCAAGCTTCCCAGTTTTACTTCTGTTGTTCCATTACCCAGTTTTTGCTGTAACAATAACTGGCCGCTTAGGCTGTACAACTCAATTTCAGCTTCAGGCAAGTCAGCCTCTACAAATAATTTATCAGTAGTAACGGAAGGATAAACTTTTATAGCATCAGCAAGCGTTGGGCTTATACCATTACCGGCGGTTACCACAACTTGCTTACTAGCTGTTGAACTGTGGCAGGCATTACTAACCGTTAAAGTAACTGTATAGGTTCCTGCCTGTGCGTACGTATGCGATGTTGAAGCGGAGGTAGATCCGTTTCCGTCACCAAAGGCCCAAGTAAAGCTTGTTCCGTTTACCGACTGATTAGTGAAATTGATAAGCCCGCCACTTTGCGATGCACTAAAATCAGCATACACCAACCCTCCACTGCCCTGCCACTGGCTAAGGCTGTCGAATACTACAAAATCAGAGGCTGCCTGAAGCTTGTTGGCTATGGAATCAGGCAAGGTCGATTTAAACGAACTGTTCAGGCTGCTTTTATGAAAAATGCTGGAATAGAGTACGCAGGCATTTAAATAACTACCCGCTATTTCAGGGTGCGACTCATCGGCCTGGTAAAGCACAATAGTTGTATCCGTATCGCGTATACGTTTCCACGCCATGCCGCATGGGGCAACGGTGGCGTTATTGTCCACTGTCATTTCGAGGTAACTCTCACGCAGGCGGCTTTGCATACCGTTGTAGGTGCATAGTATTGGATAACCGCCACAGTTGGAGGCATCACCGTTTTTACGGCCCCAGGTCATGTAAAAAACAGTTTCAGCACAAGGGCTGCTAACATGTATTAGGCTGTCAAGCGTTTTGGCGTAAGGGTAAACCTCGGTGGCTACCTGGCCCGGAGGAAAAGAAGGCCGCTGGCTTTGCTCCTGTAGTATAACATAATCCCAACCGCCTTGCGCAATTTTGGCAAGGGCTGTGGCATCTGTGCTATGTTGCTGAAAGGTGTAACCGCCGGGGGCATAGCTGTCAACGGTTATCGTATCTCCATGCGATTCGCTCAACTGGAGAAGCAGGTTGGGTAAGTCGTTCACATAGGTATAGCTGTTACCGATAAACAACACCTTTTTAACGGCTGCGCTGGTATGCAAAGCCAGTGCAATAAGCAGGAGGGGTAAAAATTTCTTCATAAGCGGGTATATGACAATGATAACTAAAAGACGGACGACTTAATCATTCGGTGGCTTCAGAATCCCGGCGTTTGGTCATTTTTTTGTAATTGTTTACTGCTGTGAAGTATATATTTGCGCTCTCAAATTTTACACCATGATTTTCGAAACCGTACGTCAGTTTAACTTTCCTACCATCATCCGTTTTGGCGCAGGCGCTATTAATGAATTGCCCGGCTATTTAAAAAGCAACAATCTTAAAAATCCATTAATAGTAACTGACCCTAATGTGGCGCAGTTGCCCTTCCTGAAAAAGATTGCAGACGATTTAAAAGCTAATGGATTCTCGGTTGAAGTGTTTAGTGACATTCATAAAAATCCGGTTAAGAGTGATGTATACAAGGGTGTAGATGTGTGGGATAATACCAAGCGTGATTGTATTGTGGGTGTAGGTGGCGGCGCTGCCCTTGATGTAGCCCGTGCTATGGTATTGCGTGTAAATCATCGCGAAGACCTGTTTAAGTATGACGATTTAATTGGCGGCGATGTATATGTAACTAATGATGTGCCGCACTTTATTACTATACCAACTACCAGCGGTACCGGTAGCGAAGTGGGAAGGAGCGCCATTATTGCTGATGACGAAACGCACCAAAAGAAAATACTTTTCTCGCCTAAGCTGTTGGCTAAAATTGTTTTTGCCGACCCTATGCTTACTATGGAGCTGCCGGCCTTTATTACAGCCGCCACCGGTATGGATGCTTTAACCCATAACATGGAAGCTTTCCTGGCGAAGAACTACCACCCTATTTGCGATGGTATTGCTTTAGAAGGTATGCGGCTTATTTCGCAGTCGTTAGAGAAAGCCACCAACAAGCCGGATTTAGAATCGCGCTCGCAAATGTTACTGGCCAGTATGATGGGCGCTATTGCCTTTCAAAAAGGACTAGGTGTAGTGCATTCTTTAGCGCATCCATTGAGTAGCTTGCTGGATACACACCACGGTTTAGCCAATGCGGTAAATATTCCTTACGGTATGCAGTACAACATTGCAGGTTTTGAAGACCGCTTTAAGCGCATGGCGCAAACACTGGATTTACCAAAACATAGTGGCGAAGCTGTAGTGCAATACCTGTTTGATTTAAACACCCGCGTAAACATACCGCACAAACTAAGCGCGATAGGCGTGAAGGAAGAGCACCTGGAAACCTTGGCCGACCTTGCCTTTGCTGACTTTGCACACCCTAACAACCCTAAGCCCGTTAGCCGCGCGGACTTCCGCATGCTTTATGGCCAAGCGCTATAGTTTCTTTACCACATAGAAACATAGCTTTTTTGCTTTTGGAGTTAAGCAACATACGCAAACAATAGTCACTGCGTTCAATTTATATTATTACTTTGTGTCTATGTGGTTAAATTAAAAGTATGGCTAAAAAACTACGTATAGGACTTACTGTTACCGAAGCTCGCCACGAGAATTACCCGCTGTGGCTTAAAGGCAATGATGATAGCATTGAAATAGTGGAGCTGCATTGGGAAAAGCACAGCCTTGATGATGCTTGGGATGAGATTGAGGATTGCGATGGTATTGTGCTGAGCGGTGGTGTAGATGTGCATCCTGAGTTTTACGAAAACGAGAGAACAAACTACCCGAACGGCCCGGCAGAGTTTAATAAGCAGCGCGATGAGTTTGAAATGCATGTATTTGAAACAGCCCTTAACTTTAACCACCCGGTTTTAGCTATTTGCCGCGGACTTCAATTGGTAAATGTTGCCCTTGGGGGTCAATTAATGCAGGACCTTGAAGAAGGGGGCAATAAAGACCATCGCCGCCATAACGATACTGATGGCCAGCATGAAGTTGACATTGTAAAAGAAAGCCTGTTGAGCCAAATAGCGGGTGGCACCAAAGGCAGCATCAATAGCGCCCACCACCAGGGGGTAAGCGTAGTTGCCGAAGAACTAATGGTTAACTCGTACTCTCCCGACTTTGTAATAGAAGGCGCTGAATGGAAAGACAAAAGCGACAAGCCTTTTCTGCTGGCTGTGCAATGGCACCCGGAACGCATGTTGGATAAAGACACCAACCCCTTATCTAAAAACATCCGCGAGCGCTTTTTAGAAGAGGTTAGGAAGCAGGCGGAGAAATAACATCGTCATTCCGGCGAAAGCCGGAATCTAAAAGGGGATGCTGAATCAAGTTCAGCATGACGTTGTGCATTTTGTCCCTTCCCCACAATCCCCTAAACTTACAGCCCAATTTAAATACCATGAAAGTAGTTAACCCTGCCACCGAAGAAGTAATTGCCGACCTTAAAGAAGATTCAAAAGAAAGCCTGCAACAAAAGCTGGCTAAGCTTACTGATGGGCAAAAAAAGTGGAATGAAGTCCCTTTAAAACAACGCATTGCCGTTCTTCAAAAATTTGCTGAGTTGTTGCATGAAAATATTGAAGAGTGCGCACGGGTGTTGACCTCAGAAGTGGGCAAGCCAATGCAGCAATCGCGCAATGAGGTAAATGGTGCACGCGCCCGCATAAAGTGGTTGACCGAGAACGCTGACAAATATTTAAGCGAAGAGGTAATGACGGTGCAGGAAGGCATGCAGGAAAAAATAGTATACGAGCCGCTGGGCGTTATCTGCAACATAAGCGCCTGGAACTATCCTTACTTGGTTGGCACAAACGTTTTTGTTCCGGCCCTTTTAGCTGGTAATGCAGTTATGTATAAACCTTCTGAATTTGCCACGCTTACGGGCTTAGAGATTGAAAAATATCTGAAGCAGGCTGGTGTGCCTGATGATGTCTTCCAAATAGCTATTGGGGCAGGTGAAGTAGGCAAAACATTATTAGAAATGCCTTTAGATGGCTACTACTTTACCGGCAGCTATAAAACAGGCCAATACATTTATGAGCAGGTTGCTCCTAAAATGGTGCCTTGTCAACTAGAGTTAGGAGGGAAAGACCCATTATATATAGCTGATGATATTGCAGACATAGCCTCAGTTGCAGCAGGTACCGCCGACGGCGCTTTTTACAACAATGGCCAAAGCTGTTGCAGTGTGGAGCGGATATATGTTCACGAAAAAATATATGACAAATACGTTGAGGAGTTTGTAAAAGAAGTGAATACCTATAAAACAGGTCAGCCGAATGTAGATGGTGTTTACATTGGCGCACTTACCCGCAAACCGCAATTAGAAGTGGTAGATGCGCAGGTTAAAGATGCAGTAGCCAAAGGCGCTAAAGTTGAAACGGGCGGCAAGCGTATAGAAGGTAAAGGTTATTTCTACCAGCCTACTGTTTTAACCAATGTAAACCACCAAATGGAAGTAATGCGCGAAGAAAGCTTCGGGCCGGTTATTGGTATTATGAAAGTGAAAGATGATGCGGAAGCTACCAGGCTCATGAATGATACAGCTTATGGCTTAACAGCAGGCGTTTACAGCGCTACACAAGAACGGGCCAACAAAATACTTTCGCAGGTTAACAGTGGCACCAGCTATTGGAATTGCTGCGACCGCGTTAGCGCTGCTTTACCATGGAGTGGACGTAAACATTCGGGGTTTGGCGCTACACTCTCTCACATTGGGTTACGTGCCTTTACCAAACCTAAGGCCTACCACTTAAGAGGATAAAAGGTTAAAGGCTATCTTAGCCTTATGCATCCTCTTAAAACTTACCGCATTGAAACGGAAAGGTTAATTATCCGCTGTTATAAAACAGAGGATGCACCTTTATTGAAACAATCCGTTGATGAGAATTTGGAGCATCTATCGCCTTGGATGCCCTGGATAAGGTTTGAGCCCGAAACTGTAGAGGCTAAAGCAGAGAGGATTCAGAACTTTATTACAAAGTACGAAAGCGGTGAGGACTTCACCATGGGCATTTTTAATAAAGATGAAACCCAACTATTAGGTAGTACCGGCCTTCATAATCGTTTGCAAGGCAATGCGCTTGAAATTGGGTATTGGCTGCACAAGGATTTTATTAATAAAGGATTGATAACCGAAAATGTAAAAGCGCTTACCCGTATAGCATTTGAAGTGGAATGTGTTGATCGACTTGAGATTCACTGCGATGAAAAAAATATAGCCAGTGCCAAAGTTCCTGCAAAGTGCGGTTATACCTTAAGAGAGGTTTTAATTGCCAATGCAAAGGATAATGATGGCAATGACCGCAATACGATGATTTGGGAGATGAGTAGGTCTGCTTACCTGCGAAATTTGCGGGAGCCCTTGCTCATACGTGCATTTGATGCCAGTGGCAAGGATATACAGCGGTTTTTATAAGTGCAGGCAACGCTTTGGATGGCTCATTCGTTTTTAATTTATCTTTAAGAACTCATTAAAACTAAGTTTATGCGCAAAATCGCATTACTGGCGCTCTCTGTTTTTTTGTTGTCAGCCCTGTTAACAAAGGCAGAAAATAACAGTGGCAACGCTTTGATGAACAAGTTAATGCAGGTGAACGCTGAATGGGAAAAGCAACCCGAGGCCAAGGACTTGGCGGCTAACACTGTTATAAGTAACGCCCATAGTTTTAACGATTGGATTGCTACCCACCTTATGCTGGTGGAAAGTGTGTTGGGTAAACGTGATGTAAGTAACTTAACCGTAACACAACAAGCTAACCGTAAACGTTTACTTACTGAACTAAACGGTTATTGGCATGCCAGGCCTTTTCCTGTAAATAACTATGTAAGCTATAAAACACCTGTGTTTATTGACCGTACCGGTAACCACTGCGCGGTGGGTTACCTCATGCAGCAAAGCGGAGCCGAGAGCCTAGCGCGTAAAATTGATACAGAACAAAAGTTTGCTTACGTGCGGGATATAAAAGTTGCGGGTGTAAAGGAATGGGCGGATGAAAACGGTTTTACGCTGCAAGAGCTGGCCTGGATACAGCCATCTTACCCGGCGTTCTCCAATGCCGAATCTATGGGTGGAGGTTTAAACGGTGCTGTAAATACTATTGCTGTTGACCCGGCCACCCAAAATGTATATGCAGCAGGAACCTTTTCGCAGGCTGCTTCAGGCCCATATTGCAACAACATTGCTGTATGGATTAGCGGTATCTCCAGTTTTGGATGGGTGCCTCTTGGTGCCGGCACTAATGGACCGGTTAACACTATTGTGATAAACAACAATAAGGTATACGCTGCCGGAGAGTTTACCACAGCCGGAGGAATAGCTGCACCTCGTGTCGCCGTTTTTGATATTGGTACGGGCCAGTGGCAGGCATTGGGTGCTTTGGATAGCACTGTTCGTGCGCTTGCTTTTTTTAACGGCGATTTATATGCGGGCGGAGATTTTAGCGGTAACGTGGCAAAATGGACAGGCAGCAACTGGCAATCAATAAATGCGGGTATAATAACCGGTAGCGTTAGGGCACTGGAGGTATACAATAACATGCTGGTTATTGGTGGCAACTTTGACATTGCCACTGGTGCACCCCGCCAACATGCCATAGGTTACGATGGAACTCAACTTGTTATAATGGGCTTCGGCACTCCTACGCCTGTAAACGACTTTGAAATACACTTAGGCAAACTGTATGCAGCCTGTGATGTGGCATGGAATGGCGACTCATGCGCTTTGGCTTTTTTTGACGGCAACGATTGGCAGGTAGATATTAAACCGGGAGTTAATACGATAAACAATTATTTCTCGGGTGTTGCCATTAATAAGCTTGTTTCCGTTGATTCTACCTTGTATGCAGCCGGCGATTTTAGCTGTGGAGGAATGATGTATTATGGTGCCAACCTGATGGCGTATCGAAAACAAACGTATGCGCCGGACACCACCGTGTATAGCCTATTCGACCCCTTAGCGCTGCCCGATGCACCCGTAAAAGCTTTGGCTTTAGCAGGCAATCAACTGTATTTCGGCGGACAATTTATTTTTAATTTCTCCGGAATGGGGGGAGGGGGCGATTCCCTTAACCATGTAGCGTATTTAGCAACAGGCCCTTTCAATAATATTGGTCAACCGCAAATTAGTAAGGTGCGTCTTACTGTTTACCCCAACCCTTCCAAAGGGCAGCTGCGTTTACAATCCGACGAAGCAATTAAGCAGCTACAGGTTGTAGATATTAACGGTAAAGAAGTATTCAGCGCGAGTAATACTGTTGCCTCACCAACTATAAATATAGAAGGATTGAGTAGCGGCAGCTATTTTATTAAAATTGTAACGGCCAAAGGTATCGGCGAAACCCGGGTTGTAAAAGAATAGCACTTTACTATTTGTCTTAAAACGTGCTGCACCTACAGGTGGGCACGTTTTATATTTTAAGGCACCGTATATTTAAATAATGAACAGGTGTTTTGCTTTGCTCTTGTCTTGTGTTTTAGTTGTTGTGCTGGGGCATGCCCAATATGTTTCCTTAGAGGGAAAGCAATTCTATAATCAGGCAGGCCAACCTTTTTACCCAATGATATGCAATTATGAAGCTACTTTAAGCTGTAGCAGTTGTGTACATGGTAATGGCGAAGCCGCTTTGGCTGATATAGAAATTGTACCTAATAACGACTATGGCACTACACCAAAGTACGAATTTGATTTTGGCAGAGGTGAGGATAGGGTTAAGGCAGATTTAGCTGTGATAAAAAGTATGGGTTTTAATACCGTACGGATAATGGGCCTTTACTTTTCGGAGCACGATCATTTTGGACATGCCGAAAAACCCTGGGATTGGAAAGAAGGTGGAACTAATGGCGGAAGGTTTATTTGCAGGGGCCATAGTAATCCTGAAGAAGATTGGTGGGGCCATCCACTGATTGTAAACTCTCCATATGCAAAAGATTATAACCTTAATGAAATTTATATTCCTGAAATAAAGAAACTGTTAGACATAGCCGCAGAGCTTGATTTGAAAGTAATACTGGTTTGTGGCGGCGGGGCAATTTCCAATTCAATAGGTGCGAATCTTAATACTGATTCCGCTGCTTACTTTGCAAAGGCCCAGGCAGAAGATTTTGCTGATTATCTATCGGCCCTCGGTACCGGCTTAAAAAATCATAAGGCACTTTTAGCATATGATTTGTTTAATGAACCTGTTTTTGTTACCTGGCACGAGTGGGGTCCCGCTACAACGGCTAACAAAAGTAAAATTGCCAGGTTTAATAAAATATGGTACGACTCACTGAAAACTTCGGATAACAATCACCTTATAACTATGAGCAATTGGGATATTGGTGATGTGATGACTTACGACCCCTCTATTCTTGCCGTAGACTTTAACAGCTTTCATATTTACCCGGCGTTTTTAACTGATAAACAGCATGAATGGGATACACAATGGGCTATGAAACTTTTTTTGCAGCAATTGTATTGGATTAACCACCATTGCGGCCATCCATGGATTTTGGGCGAAACGGCCGGCTCATCATGGACAAAAGATGGCGCAGATGTGTATGGGCAGGATACCAATTCTCTTGCTCCATTTTATACAGAACGTTATGCCGGCAAAAATATGAGCACAATGCCTTTTGTGTGGGGTAGCTATAATAAACATGGGCAACACATACAGGACCTTCAAAATGCAGTTCTGGCTTTTGGCGGAAGTGGCTTTGCCTATTGGGGGTTTCAAGACCAAAACAAAATGCCGGACCTTGAAAGCGAGCACGCCGCAAATGATTGGTTCAATAAATATGAGGGATTACTGCACACCGGCGATGCGCACCTAAAGGGTAATTTATTTGTTTACGATACAATTGTTTTTAAACCTTTTGTAAAGCCCGGCCAAAGCGTTTTTGCCAATCGTGTTGTAAACAAGGTAATAGATACCGCCAGCCCGGCCGATTATTACCATCCCTATGGAGCGCCCCGTAAAGGCTATTACAGTTTTGATGGCTATGTGCGCGATGAAAACGGAATGCCCATAAATGAGGCGCTTGTTACCGCCAGTAATAACTGGGGAGCTTTTTCGGCACGCAAGGAAAATGCTTTTACAATAACAGCTTTTACTGACACGAACGGCCACTTTATCCTTACTTCTCCTATACCCCGTCGTGGCATACGTCCCCGGCGGGACGCTGTTTTTTTTCACGTGCAAATTTCTGCAGCATCCTATTCCATGTTCGAATGTGATAACCGAAACCGCGAGCCAAGGCCATGCCCGCGTAACGGGGCAACTATTGTTTTAAATAGAGTGGAATAATTCTGACAAACCTCACCTAACATTCCTTCGGGCCTAATGCAATAAGTTTTCATCTTTGAGGTAGCAAAATGAAGATGAAATGAAAGACGGCGTTTATTATAGCGAATACCTGCAACTGAATAAAATTTTAAATGCGCAGCAATTAGAGAGCGACAGAACCGATCGCGAACATGCGCACGATGAAATGCTGTTTATCATCATTCATCAGTCGTATGAGCTTTGGTTTAAACAGGTATTGTTTGAAGTAGGCACAGTGCTGGATATTATGGGCCAGCCTGATATAAAGGATAGCTCGCCCGACTTGTTTGTGGTTAACCATCGTTTAAAGCGTGTAAATGTCATCTTCCATACGCTCATTGGTAAAATTGATATACTGGAAACCATGACCCCGCTTGATTTTCTGGATTTCCGAAACATGCTTCGCCCGGCCTCCGGCTTTCAAAGCATACAGTTTAAGTTGTTGGAAGCGCTGTTAGGTCTTCGTATGGCCAACCGCCATATGCAGGAGTACTACATATCACAACTAAAACCACAGGATGTAGAAATTATACGCAATGCAGAGACGAAGAAGCCTTTATTGGATTTGGTAAATGAATGGCTGGAACGCATGCCTTTTTTTGATGAAAAAGCATACTGGCCAGATTGGGACGGTGTGTCGTTACATGAATTTTGGAAAAAATACGGCGAACAGTATAACAACAGTTTACAGCCTGCTGAAAAGTCCAACTTTAATCGTTTTGAAGAGGTTATTTTAGGTAATGAGAAGAAGGAGGGTCAGAATCTTAGCCCTAAAGCAAAACGTGCAGCTTTATTCATTATGCTGTACCGTGATTATCCTTTACTGCAATTGCCGTATAACCTTATTAATAGCTTAATGGAGCTTGATGAAAATATAAGCACCTGGCGCTACCGTCACATTAATATGGTGCACCGTATGATAGGTAACCGTACAGGTACCGGGGGCAGCACAGGTAAAGATTACCTTACCGGGGCACTCAATAAGCACTACATCTTTTCTGAATTTGCTGAACTTACGTCTTTCTTGATTGAGCGCCGTAACCTTCCTAAGTTAAGCGATAACCTAAAGGCCCGCTTAGGCTTTGGCGCATAACTAGTAGCTTTAATTATTGGTGCCTTTACGCATAGGGCATCGCTATGTCCTGAATGCGTCAACGCAAATTAACCATAAATAAAAACCGCCCCTGTTAGAGGGCGGTTTCGTTCATAATGGCTATGTGGGCTATGAAAATACTATTTGTTAGAACCTGCTTTTAAACCAGGATGTGGTGCAGGCGGGTTGCTATCGCCGGTTTCACCATCGTTAGCGTAACGGAACTCAACCTTGTTCTTCATCTTTCTTTCGAAAGGTGTACCTGTAGCAGCTTTCTTGCCGCCCTGGTATTTCACAATGAATCTGTCCCGGCTTATACCATATTTCTCAACCAGGTAATCAACCGCCGCATTTGCTCGGTTCCATGCTAACTGCTCATTGTATTTCTGGTCGTTCTTGCTTTCGTCAAAGCCTGTTACTACCAACTTCATATCAGGGCACATCTGCATGCGCTCGGCAATGGTGTGCAGGTTGCCGTAGTACTGAGGGTCCAGGTAGTATTTGTCATCATCAAACACCATACCCGGTAATTCAATCTTGCTGCAGTCGTATCCGCTGCTGCCTTTGCGGCCTTTGCCGTTAGGGCCGCCATTAATTGGCTTGCCATCCGGGCCAAGTTCATTACTGCTGCCATCAGTGCCGTCGTTACCATAACCACCTGTAGTATCGCAACATGGGTTAGGTGGTATAATAGCTACACCAAAGCTATCAACTGGGTAACCCGGAGCGCTGAAAGGTTCTTTGTCATCACAATCAATAATGCCATCCTTATCGCTATCAAGCGCAACACCGTGGGTGTTCACAGGGCAATCCTTCTTGGTATTAGGCTCTTTATCTAAAGCATTGATAACACCATCGTCATCATCATCTTTAAGAATATCGTCAGCAACCTTTTTAGGGTCTGTATCGCCTAGCTTTTTATAGATGTGCTGCATTGGGTTAAGCCAGTAAAGTGGTTCAGTCTTCTTCTTGCCTAAGTTTATTAAGATGTTTAGTGAGCTGTAAGATACCGCGTCGTTATTAGGGGTAAAGCCGTTGTGCTCATCCTGGCTCCAGCGATAGCCGTCTAAAAGGTCGCTACCGGTAAATATTACGCGCTCCTCAAGGCCTAAAGTTACCCATTTAGAAAGGTGAAACTGTAAGCCACCACCAATGGTAAAACCGGGTAACAGCTGCCAGTTTTTGTAGCCTATAGCGTTATTCTCATGTTCTGCATGGCTTTCGTATTTGCCATCTAATATGCCTTTAAGTCTGCTAAGAGCTTCTTTACGCTTGTCTACACGCTCGTTAACAGGGTAACCACCATTAGGGTAGTAGTACAGAGCATGTACATGCGAAAAATCATATACGTTATCGTTGGCATCAAGGGCATCCATGTAAGTGGTAAACATCATGGCACTAACGCCGCCAAGCACATAAAAATTCAGGAAGTTCCTTTCGCGATGGAAACGCACATTACCAAAGTTGGCTACCACAGCAAAGTGCGCTTCGTGCATGTAAGTGCGGAAGTTATAGAAGAACATCTTGTTCATGTTCAAATTATCGCTGGTATTGGGCGCCAGTAAGCTTGGGTTATTCCAATAGTTAACGTTTGGATTGTATTTGCCGGTTAAAGCAGGGTTAAACTGCAGGTTGGCGTCAGGTTCCCAGTTACGGCCGGTGGACATCATAAAGTTGTAACCAAAACGTAGAGAGGCTACATAACCGAATGATTTACGGATAGTAAAACCACCGCCAACGTTTTGCAAAACGCCTGTGCCGGTAATATGCGGCGATACGTCGCCTATAATATAGGCTGCACCACCGTTAACACCCAATTCCCATTGGTCCTTTGGGCGCGCAGGAAAATAGTATTGATTGTTTAAGTAAGCCTGTTGTTGCTTCTGGCGTTTTTTGCCGCGCTGAAAAGGCATAGAGTCCTGATCGTAACTCATCATCAGCGGCGTTGAAATTTCTTTACGGCGATAGAAGTTATACTTAGAAGCTTCCACATCGGGCTTCATGAACTGCATTTGGTTCTGGCTGTCCTTAATTTTGCCATCACCACTACTGCCGGCGGGTTTCTCGCCATCGGTAGAGCCAGTTGAGCCCGTAGCACCGGTTAATGATTTACCATCACCATTGTTCTGCGGGTCAGTATTTTGGGTAGTGTTTTTCTTGTTCTTCTTTTTGCCATTACCGGAATCATTTCCGGTAGTTTCCTGAGCGTAAATGCCGGCTGTCAAAGACAGCAAAAGCACCAATAACCCAAGCTTTGTAAAGATTCTCATAGCCAAACGTTTTTACAAGCTTTAAAATCAAGCAATAAATCCCGCTCATAGCCTTAAACGGGGTCAGCAAATTAAAGAAAAATAATTAAAAGCGAAAAAAAAGACGGCCTTTTTTGAATTCTATCCGCTTGAAACTCAATAAGCGCGGTGATTCTTACCCTCAATATAGTTGGTAAAGGCCCTGTTGGCTACACGGTTGCCGCCCGGGGTAGGGTAATTACCGGTAAAGTACCAGTCGCCCAAATTTTTTGGGCATGCAATGTGCAGATTTTCAATGGTTTGATATATAACCTGCACATCAGCAAATATGTGCTTGGGCCGCACTATTTCCGATATCTTTTCAGAAATTTCCTCTGGACTGAACAGCTTATAAAGCTCTTTAACGTGGTTCTTTATTTCCGGCAAAGGCTTTAACTCATCCTCTTTGCACTTTTGGTATACTTCATCCAATTTATGGTTCAGGCCCCTATCTTTCAGTAGGTCTATTAGAGCGCGGAAGGCCACAAAATCATACATCCGGCTCATATCAATACCGTAACAGTCAGGAAAGCGAATTTGCGGAGCGCTGGACACTACCACAATTTTCTTGGGGTTTAGGCGGTCCAAATTGCTTAAAATACTTTTTTGCAGGGTAGTGCCCCTAACTATGCTATCGTCTATAACAACCAGTGAGTCAATGCCCGCTCTTACTGAACCGTAAGTAATATCGTATACATGGCTTACCATTTCATCGCGGCTGCTGTCATCCGCTATAAAGGTGCGGGCCTTAACATCCTTTACTGCTATTTTTTCCATGCGAACGCGCAGACTCAAAATGCGGCGCACCTCATCATCACTTAAACGGTTAGCAGAAAGAAGTTGATTTTTTTTGTATTCGTTAAGGTAGTCCTCAAGGCCTTTCATCATGCCATAAAAGGCTACCTCGGCAGTATTTGGTATAAAACTGAAAACAGTATTCTCAAAATCGTAATCAACCGATTTTAAAACTGCTTCGGTAAGATAATAGCCAAGGTTTTTACGCTCTTCATAAATTTCTTTATCCGTACCGCGGCTAAAGTATATGCGCTCAAAACTACAGCTCTTCTTTTCTCCCGGGTCGCGTATTAAATCGTGTTTAACCCTGCCATCTTTTTTAATTACTAATGCATGGCCCGGCTTTACCTCTTCTATTTTCTCGTAGGGCACATTAAAGGTGGTTTGTATGGCCGGTCTTTCACTGGCTACCACCACAACTTCATCATCATAATAATAATAGGCCGGGCGTATACCGTTAGGGTCGCGCATTACAAAAGCGTCTCCGTGGCCAAACATACCGGCCATAGCATAGCCGCCATCAAAATCTTTAGCGCTGCGGCTAAGTATACGGCGCACGCTAAGCTCCTTTACAATAAAATCAGTAATCTCTTTATTGCTGTATTTCTGGTCTTTATACTTATCAAAAATGTGCTGCACTTCATCATCCAGAAAGTGGCCAATTTTTTCCATTACTGTAATGGTGTCGCTTCGTTCAATGGGGTGTTGGCCCAATTCAATAAGCAGGTTAAACTGGTCGTCAACATTAGTCATATTGAAGTTGCCGGCCAGCACCAGGTTACGCGTCATCCAGTTGTTTTCGCGTATAAAAGGGTGGCAGTAGCTATCCGTATTACGGCCATAGGTACCGTAACGTAAGTGGCCCAATAGTAATTCCCCAATAAACGGGTTATACCGCTTATGCCAGTCAGCTTCAGCTTCGGTGTTTTCTAATGCCTTACGGTCTTTAGGAAAACTGCCGAAAATCTGGTCGAATACGTGAACAATGGGTTGGTTTTGTATACTGCGTGCCCGGTTTATAAAGTGGCTGCCGGGGTGGGGGTCAAGTTTAATTACAGCGGCGCCTGCACCATCCTGCCCGCGGTTGTGCTGCTTTTCCATAAGCAGGTACAACTTGTTAAGCCCATAGGCTACAGTGCGGTATTTTTCTATATAATAATCAAGGGGTTTCAGCAATCGGATGAGGGCTATACCGCACTCATGTTTAATAGAATCGCTCATAGAAGGACTGCAAATTTAAGCGATTAAATGTGATGTAGCCCGCAAACGTTAAAATGTTAGGAATTTTGTGGTAAACGGTAGATGCTACAGAACAAAAAACATTTTGTAATAGCCGCGCAAATACATTGCGCAGTGCGCCTGTTGTTTTACCCCTGCTATGAAAATTGTATTTCTGCCCGGTTGTTTTCCCTGGTGCCCCGAAGGGCCTGAACGTATGAAGCTTTTAAAGCACTGCCGGTTACAGTTAGAAACCCTTCAGTGGCGGCATGTGGATTTAATAGTTAACGACCCGTTCAATAACCGCTCAGTGGCGGTAAAAGCGTTAACCCCCTATGAGCCCGACGGCTGGTTGTTTTACATTAAGGAAGTAAATTTTGATGCAGACACCCTTATAATAGAATGGGGTGGTAGTATAGAATGGGACGAATACTACACGGCATTTAAACACAACCAAATGTCGTGGACAGATGATATTGTGCAGCTGCTACAAGCGGTTGATTAACTATAGTAAATCGCTGATAATTTTATCTATGCTTAAGCCCTCAGCTTCGGCTTTATAGTTTTTAAATACACGGTGGCGAAGTATAGGATGAGCAACCGCTTTCACATCTTCAATGTCCGGGCTGTATTTGCCGTTAATAGCTGCGTGGCACTTGGCACCAAGCACCAAATACTGGCTGGCACGCGGGCCTGCCCCCCAGCTTATATAGTTATTTACCATGGCTTGTGAGCCACTGCGGTTCGGGCGGGTATTGTTTACCAGCTTAACTGCGTATTCCAACACATTATCAGCAATGGGTATGCGGCGTATCAATTGCTGGAAATACAGAATTTCATTAGCGGCCATCTTTTTATCAAGCCCCACTTTTTTCCCTGTTGTGGTGCTTTTAACCACATTTATTTCCTCTTCATAACTGGGGTAGTCCAGGTTTATACTGAACATAAAACGGTCTAACTGAGCCTCAGGTAATGGATATGTTCCTTCCTGCTCAATAGGGTTTTGGGTGGCTAGTACGAAGAAAGGAAGGTCTAACTGATGTTTTTTGCCGCTAACCGTAACGCTGCGCTCCTGCATGGCTTCTAACAAAGCGCTCTGGGTTTTAGGAGGGGTACGGTTAATCTCATCGGCCAGAATTATATTGCTGAATACCGGGCCGCGGTTAAAGCGGAAGTGGCGGTTTTCATCCAAAATTTCTGAACCGATTATATCGCTCGGCATAAGGTCGGGTGTAAACTGTATACGGCTAAAGCTAAGGTCAAGCACTTCAGCAATTGTGTGCACCATTAAGGTTTTTGCTAAACCCGGAACACCAATCAATAAACTGTGGCCATCGCAGAAAACAGATATAAGGATGTTTTTCACCACCTCATCCTGGCCAACAATTACCCTGGCCACTTCAGCTTTTAAGCCTTTATATTTTGCTGCAAAAGCATCTAATGCTTCAACATCCGAATTATACATACAACTTACGTTTACGGTTCTAATTTATTATTTCTCTGCAATCCAAGCCCTCTTTTACTTCCACCTGCTTACGGCGTACTCATCAGTTTATTAACTGAAGGGCAGCTGTTTTTCATAGAATCATCAATACGGATAAAGTTTTTGCCTTTATGCAGCATTACCCATTCATCCAGTGTTTTTTGTTGCTTTTCAGCCTTAGCTGCCGCCTGTATTTTAGGGTAATCTTCCTCAAGGCTCGCTTTATGCGGCTTGGTTTCTGTTTTAAGCCATATTATGCGGTAGCCTTGTTGCGGCTGCCCTGTTTTATCACCTGTAGTGTAAGGCAGTGGGTCGCTAAACTCGCCAACCTTCATACGGTCAATAGTAAATATTAAAGTGCCGTCAATATCTGCCTTCTCAAAATAGGTAGTGCCGCTTTTGCTGTTGGTCATAAGCCCGCCAACGCTTTTACTCTGCTCATCTTCGCTGTATTGCTTAACCGCTTCGCGCCAGCTAAGGCTATCAACGCGTAATTGATGAACAATACTATCCATGCGATCCTTTATAGCTACCATGTCAGAATTCAATATGTCAGGCTTTATTAATATATGGCGCACCTTAATTTTATCACCGCGTTTTTCGTCCACCATTATAAGATGGTAACCAAAGCTTGTTTCCACAGGCTCACTCAGTTCTCCTTCTTTTAAGCGGAAGGCTACTGCCTCAAACTCGGGCACCAATTCACCGCGTTCTATCCAACCAAGGCTGCCTCCCTCAAGGTAACTTCCGGGGTCTTTGGAATAGATAGTGGCGGCCAGGCTAAAGTCTTTACCAGCCAATATCTCTCCACGTATTTCCTGTATTTTGGTTTTGGCGCGTTCCCTTTGATATTCGCTTACCTTAGGGAACATTACAATTTGCCCAAGCTCCAATTCGCTATTGAAATAAGGCACGCTATCCTTTGGTATGTGTTCAAAAAACAACTTTACTTCTGCAGGCGACACTTTAAGATTACTGAAAACCTTGGCCTTCATTTTATCGCTCACTAACTGCTTTTCTATATCATCGCGGAAATCATCCTTTAGTTCCATTACTGTTTTGCCGTAGTAATCCTCTAATTTTTCCTTACTGCCGAAAATGGATATGAAGTACTTTATACGGCGGTCAAGTTCAGCTTCAACTTCATCGGGGTTAACAGCCACGCTATCAATTTGCGCCTGCGAAAGGAAAAGCTTCTCCAATACAAGGTTTTCAAAAACGCGGCAACGGTCGCTGCTGTCTACATGTTGTTCAAGGCCCTGGCTTTGCTGTAATAACTGCTGGTATTGTGCCTCTACTTCCGATTGTAAAATGATATTATCACCCACAACGGCCAGCACCTTGTCCACCGCAATACGGTTTTGGGCGAAGCCGCCAAGGGCTACCGAAAGCAGTAAAAGTGTAAGTATATTTTTAAGAATCTTCATTGCTTGTTTTTATGGATTTCCCCCCTCTAACGCAGCTTCCTTTTTTTTCTTGTCTATAAAAACAAAAAAACCAACCTGGAAACCTATACGCGTAACCGGTAATTGTTTAACCGCGCCTGATATGGTGGTGTAAAAGGCGCTTTCTATTGATAAATTGTTATTGATAAAATAGGCTATACCCGCTGAGCCGCCGGCAATAAAGCCGTTGGTACCGCTAACGCTTTTTTCGCGCAGGGTGGTACTAGTGGTGTAGGCTCCGTTAAGGGTTATTAAACCTTTTAACTGTTTTTTGCCCGGGTAGTATTTTATAAGTGGGCCTATAGCCGAGGTAAAAGTAGTGGTTGAAATATATTTGGACTGCTTGTAGTCGTAATTTTTGGTGTTGCCTACGCCAAAGGAATACCGCCCCCCTATAACCAATCCTTTAACCACAAATACACCAAAGCTGGGTGCTACAGCCATATTAAAACTGCTGTTGCGGCCCTGGCGTGCGGCGCTTATATCTGCACTGCCACCCAGTATAAAACGGCCTCTCTCCGTTTGGCCGAAAGCAAAAACGGAGAAAAGAATTAAATAAAATAAGGCTGCACCTTTCTTCACTTTATATTTATTTCAAATGCCTTCGCTTTAATGCCGTCCTGGTAAATTTTGTCGTAGGTTTTATCCAGCAACTGCATTTTGCGTTTTTCAATAATCAGCTTTACAACATCTTCGCGCACAAACTCCATTGGCGAAGGCTCTCCTTTCTTCTTTATTTCCGGCGACTTAATGAACCATACCTCATCGTTGCGGGTAAACTCACTGAACTTGCTGCCCAATTGGCCTATTTCGTAATTGGTTAGTGCAAATGTTTTCAGCAGGTTATCGCCGGTAAACCACATCGGTTTTTCTATGCTGTAGCTAAGCGCAAACTCCTTGCAGTAGCCTAATAGCTTTCGGTTATCTTCCTCATCATGCGGCTTGGTTATCCATTGGCGCGCATCCTTTAATTGGGGGGCGTCCTTTTTAAGCTTTATGTAATACACCTGGTATACATCGTCTTCCAAAAGAAAATTGTCCTTTAGCTTTTCATACCATTCATTCAACTCCTGCTCGCGTACAGCGGTATCCAGCTTTTGGTTTATAAGCGCTTTCTCGTATTCGTATAGCAGTAAGGTTTCGCGGTAGTCTTCCACCTTTTGCGTAATGCCGGCATCATCCTCGGGTATGTTTTCTGCTGCCTTTGCCAGCAACAGCTTTTTGCGTACCCAGGTTTCCGCATAGGTTTTAAGTGCACTTACGCTATCCAGCCCTTTTAAACCCTTGGTTACGTTTTGCAGGTCCGATGCATACAGGTAGTTATCGTTAACCTGCGCAATAACATCTTTATCCAGTTGTTTCTTCTTTTTAAAAAAGGAGCAACCGGTTAAAAGGGTAAAAAGCAGTATCGGTAATACGTATTTCAATCTTCTTTATTAAAGCAAAGAAGTGCAACATTCCATTGCACTTCTCCGAATTTAAATGTTTTGTCCTGTACGGCCTATTTCTTAATCAGTGTTTTAAAAACTGACTCATCAACCGTAATAGGATATTTGTTTCTTAATTCTGCTAACCATGTTTTCTCCAGGTATTCCTGGTAGTCGCTAACAATATAACCTTTGGCTTCCTTCAAATTCTTTGGTTCAGGGCCAACAATTTTTCTAATCCAAATAAACTGGAAGCTGCTATCATTCAGTTTTGCAACAGGGGTTATACCTGCCTGCCAGCCGGCTTTATCCACTACATCATAGGCGCCTTTTTCGTATTTGCCTTCAATGGTGCTTACCTTGCTTTTGCTGTTAGCTTTATTCAGCTTGGTTTTAATTTCCTCCGGCGTTTTACCTTTCTGAGCCATTTTGTAAGCGGCATCAGCAATTTTAGCATCGCTGGCGTTAAAAATTACCGCATCTGCACGGTCGCCCCACATGTATTTCTGTTGGTTTTGCGCGCGGTAAGCTTCAAGGCCGGTGCTGTCTTTAACCGCCTTTGTCCAAACCTGCTTATCCATTAACTCGAACAGTAAAATACCATCACGGTATTCCTTCATCAGGTTTTTGAAGTCAGGCTTTTTGGTTTCTAACTGGCTTTCCTCATACTCTAAACACTTGGCATTAACCCATGTTTCGTAGTACTCGTTAAGCAGCGCGGCAGCATTTTTGTCTGTGCGTTTCTTAGCAGTTTTTTCAATGTATTCAGCAAAGTCGGCGCTGGTATAATTCTTACCCGCAAGTACAAATAGTACTTTGTTGTTCATCAGGCTGCTATCTGCTTTCCAATTGCCTTTTGCAAGGGTGCTGTCTACGCGCTTGGCAAATTCTGCCTTTACATCAGGAAACTGCACAAAACCATTGTCCTTCTTAATACGGTCTACTAAAACATTCTTCGCTACCTGGCTACGGCTGTCTCTTTCTACCTTCTTTTTAATGTCGCCCTTTACTTCACTAAACGGCTGTATCTGGCGAACTTCAATACGCTTAATAATATGCCAGCCAAACTGGGTACGTATTGGTTTGCTTATGTCGCCATCCTTAGCTAAGGTAAATGCGGCATCTTCAAATTCAGGAACCATGCGCACCTGGGTGCCTGAGCCAAACCACTGTAATTCGCCACCCTTAACACGGGTTGCCTTGTCATCAGAATATTGACGGGCTGCATCTTCAAAAGTCATTTTGCCGGCCATTACCTGCGTATAAATGTCTTCCATTTTGCGCTTTACGCTGTCCTCCTGCTGTTGGGTAGGTTTTTCAGGGAAACGGATAAGTATATGCGCTACATGAATTTGACCGCGTGCCGGGCGAACCTGGTTAACACGCACCAGGTGGTAACCAAACTCCGTGCGGATTGGACCGCCTACTTCACCGGGCTTTAACGAATACGCAGCATTTTCAAAAGGATAAATAGTGCCAAACACAGTGAACCAACCGATGTTACCCTCGTTGGTTTTGGCTGATGGGTCTTCCGAATTTTCGCGGGCTACTTTTTCAAAAGATTCTCCTTTATCAAGGCGCTTTTTAAGAGCCGTAATTTTCTTCCAGGCGGCCATGGTATCTGCCGGGTTAGCGTTTTCATCAACACGTACCAGTATGTGGCTGGCATTTACTTCCTGCTTGCTGCGGTCGTATGCTTCCTGAATTAATTTGTCTGAAATTTCGCGGTCAGTCAGGTAGCTTTTGGCTAATTGCTTACGGTAACCTTCCAGTTCAGTTTTTAAACTGGTAATGGTATCAATCTTCATTGCCTCAGCTTCCTTAACCTTAAGGCGGAAGTTTTCATACAGGTTTAAATAATCGCGCAGGCTCTTTTCACTATAATCAGCCTGGTTGTTTATGTTATTCTTGTTGTAAACGTATTCAAACTCACTTACCGTTACCTTGTCTCCGCCTACGGTAAAAAGCACACGGCCATCAGGCTGCGTTTGGGCAATGGCCGAAACGGCTAAAAACAAGGAAAGAAATACGGTTAAAATCCTGCTCATAAGGTTGTTGGGTTTTTATGAAGAGCGCAAATATTTAAAGTGCTTTTTAAAGCGGGGCGAAGTTAGTTTTTTTTAACAGGCAAAAAAGGGTAAGAAAAGCCGTTTCTAAAGGCCGCTCACAGGCATAAACCCACTTTAACTGAGGTCTTTTCGGAATTCTGCATCTTCGCGGCAAAAATTAGCAGGTGGGAGATAAGAAAAGACCGCTTTTAACGGATTTGGAAATTACGGGCATGAGCAGCGATGGCCGGGGTATTGGTAAGCTGGAAGGCAAAGTGGCTTTTACGCAGTTTGCAATGCCCGGCGATGTGGTAGATGCACAGGTTAACCGCGATAAAAAGAAATATTACGAGGCAAAAATAGCGGCGCTTAAAAAGCCGTCGGAGAATAGGGTGCAGCCGGCTTGTGTACACTTTACCGTATGCGGGGGATGTAAATGGCAGCATGCAGCTTACAGCGAACAATTGAAATACAAAAGACAAATAGTAAGCGATGCTTTTGAGCGTATAGGCAATGTGCAGTTTCCTGCAATACCTGAAGTAGTAGCCTGCGCGGATAATTACTATTACCGCAATAAACTGGAGTTTGCTTTTACTGACCGCCGCTGGTTAACTGATGAAGAAGTAGCCAGTGGTAAAACCTACGACCATCGCAATGGGGTAGGTTTCCATGTGCCTGAGAACTTTTTAGGTGTAATTGATGTGGAACATTGCTGGCTACAGGCGGACCCTTCAAACGCTTTACGTTTGGCCGTTCGCAATTTTGCGCTTGAAAACGGCTACACCTTTTTTAACCTGGGCAAGCAGTTTGGCTTGCTTAGAAATATGTTGGTGCGTACAACCAGTATAGGTGAAATATTGGTACTCATTTCCTTTTTCGAAAATGATGAGGAGAAGATAAATGCCCTGCTTACACACCTTAGCGAAAACTTTCCGCAGATTACATCATTACAATATGTAATCAATCCCAAAAAGAACGATACTATCTATGATTTACAGCCCCACGTTTTTAAAGGGAAGGACCATATCATTGAACAGTTGGGTAGCTATAAATTTAAAGTAGGCCCAAAGAGCTTTTTTCAAACCAACAGCGCACAGGCAAAAGTGCTATACGACATTACAAAAGAGTTTGCTGACCTTAAACCTACAGATGTAGTATACGACCTTTATACGGGTGTGGGCAGCATTGGTATTTATATTTCTGATAGCTGTGCCCGCGTTAGCGGTATTGAACAGGTTGAAGCCGCTATTAGCGATGCTAAAGTAAATGCAGCTTTAAACGCCGTTACCAATTGCAGTTTTTATGCAGGTGATGTGCGCATGGTTTTAAAGGATGATTTTATAGCCGCCAATGGTAAACCTGATGTGGTTATAACTGACCCGCCACGCGCAGGTATGCACGAAGATGTGGTGAACACCCTGCTGGCGCTTGAAGCCCCAAAAATTGTTTACGTAAGTTGTAATCCTGCTACGCAGGCGCGCGATTTACAATTGTTGGATGCCAAATACGAAGTAGTAAAAGTACAGCCGGTAGATATGTTTCCGCATACGGTGCATATTGAGAATGTTGCCTTACTTCGTAAAAGATAGTAAGCGCTAAAAGCGCTATACAGCTGCAGTATGAAATATGCGCTTATCTTTTTTCTTGTTTTAGCCATGGTGTATGGCAATGCCCAGCAGTGGCATGAATTAGGTCCTTGCGGTTCTGATACCTACGGCAATCATGTGGCTTCTCAAGGTGGTACAGGGCAAATACACTGCATTGCCTTTGATCCTGATAATCCGCAAATAGTTTATGCAGGTTCTCCTTTTGGCGGTTTATGGAAAAGCGCCGACGGAGCTAATAATTGGAGCAGAAAAAATATTGATACTTCCTATGCTCTTGAGTTTGCCAGCGTTTGCGACATTGCCATAACCCACCGCAATGGCAAAAAAGTAATTTGGGTAGCTACAGGTCACCCGGGTGCAAGAGGGCCATCGGGTCCTGAGCCGTATACCACCGGGCTTTATTATTCTGAAGACGAAGCGCAAACGTTCAAACCCCTAACATCATTCAATAGCAAGTTTCATTTTGGCTATAAGTACAAGAAACATATCAGCCGCATAGCTATTCATCCGCGCAACAGTAACATTATGTATGTAGCCACCAGCGATGGTTTATACAACAGCAATAATGCAGGTAAAAGCTGGAAGCTTGTTTTACAGGAAGAAGAATTACCCGGCAGTTATGAATACACCCAGGGTATATGGAATGTAGAATTCAGTGTAACCAATCCTGACAAGGTGGTATATGCAGGAGGCAGAGATGTATACCGCTCCACCAAAGGAGGCAAGAGGGGTAGTTTTAAAAGTCTAACACATTCTACTGCAGATTTATTTGCCGAGCCGGATTGTTTCAAAAATCTGAATTTTTCTTTGGACGTAAACACAGCCGATGGAAGAGTTGATGTGCTATATGCACTTGCCTATTTTGTTGGCGACACCTGTGGCGAGTTTCGTGGCAAGCAGGGTATGACCCTGTTTTATTTTGATGGTCAGAAATGGGAAAGAAAAAACTTTACTGAATTCGGATTGCCTGATGCTATCCGCATCAAATTAGCTTCTGTGTCCGGCAAGCCATCCATTATTTATGCTGGTGCCGTTACCAGCAGCGTAAGTAGCGATGGAGGTAAAAGCTGGAGCAAATGCACAGACTACAATCAGCCGGGCCATGCTGATATACACGCCATTGAAATAGTGCCCAACAGTAACAACATGATTATTGGTACGGATGGTGGAATATTTATATACAATTATGCAGCTAAAAAAGTAGAAGAGCGCAATAGCGGTCTTTGCCTTGCCCAGATAATGGATATGGCTACTGCACCTACTAATGCAGGCAAAATACTTGTAGGCATGCAGGACGTTGGCAGCGCTATGCTTTATGAAGACAAATGGAGCAAACTGCCCTTTGGCGGCGATGGTTACCCGGGGCAGTATATTGATGAAACCGATGAATGGAATATTTATACGTCCAACAATTCTTCTTATACCAATACACATAGCGGCAAGGATGTAAAATGGAAAAGCTATTACCTGTGCAATAATGCGTTGGGGCAGTTCCCTAATAACCTGAAGCAACGCCCCGGCCGGCCACAAACCATTTATTATACCGGCCAGGATGTTTACCGTTCAGATAAGTACGGAATGGATAATAGCTGGTGCCGTATTTCTGATTTTACGAAATACCCGGGCGTTTACATTAACCCCTTTGGCCACATTATTTCAGGCCTTGCCATTTGCGATTCTTTTCCTGATGTAATGTATGCAAGCTTCAATGCAAACGCCTTATGCTGCAATCCGCTTCTTTTTAAAACGGAAACAGGCGGCTTAAGCTGCGATGGCGGCCAATGCCATGCACCCGGAACAGTAGGCAGTTGGCAGCTGTTGTCTGTTCCCCGTATAACAACAGGCAGCGATAAGGATGATTTTATAGAAAACTCGTATTACAGTATTACAAGTGTAGAAGTGAATAATGCAAACCCCGATGAAGTGTGGCTCAGTTATAGTTTTTATGATCTTAACAGGCCCGACTTCAAAGTGTTTCATTCTACGGATGGAGGACAGACCTGGAAAGCTGATGATAAAGGGTTGCCCGATTATCCCTGTATGAAAATTTTATATGTAAAGGGAGATGGTGGATTGTTTGTTTCAACCCTTAATGGCATTTATTATAAAAAGGGAAACGCCGATTGGAAAAAATATGGCGAAGGCCTGCCGCACATAACGGTTACGGATATGGAAATAAATTATGCAAGCCGGAAACTACGTGCCGCCACTTTTGGCGCCGGGGTTTGGGAAATTGAGCTGCCGTAAAAATTATTTTTTTTCTCTCGGGAATTTATTTCATGTTTGGTAGTATGAAAATGGATCCGGAAATTTTTAACTCTCTTCATTCGGACCTTGATGTGTGCCGTGATTACATCAGGCAGATATCAAAGAGCATGGTTAAGGGAGACGTGTCTAAGTATCCCATTTTTGTTGCCATGCGCGGCGAAATGGATGTTGATATGGGGGTGCCTATTATAAACAGGAACGACTTTGACATAAGCTGGAGTTTTAATGCCAGCCATTTGGAAGAGTTTGTAAATAAGAATGTGGTATCGGCTGAAAAGGTGGAGGAGTTTAAACGCACCTATAAAAGCCCTGATGAGTATATGTGTGTGTTTGTAGCTGAAGAAGGGGCAATGAGTTTTGTGTATATGCCTTTTGATAAAAGGCTGGACCTTCTTAATTAAGCACTGCAGGAGATTCCAACTTAAATTCCGGTATATCTACCTCAAATTCTTCGCCGGTAGATTTGTTTTCGAAAATATAGGCGCCTTTCATTCTGCCTATTGGTGTTTGTAAATGGCTACCGGAAACGTATTGGTAGCTATCACCCGCATAAAGCACCGGTTGGCGGCCTACTACACCATCTCCTTCTACAATCTCCACCTTTCTATTGGTATCGCTTATTATCCATTTGCGCCGAAGCAACTGAACGGTAAAAAGATTGTGATTGGAAATTGTAATGCGGTAAGCAAACGTAAACTCATTACGTAACGGGTTGCTGTATTCCTCCTGGTAGGAAGTTTCTACACTAATTTCTACGCCATGTGTAATTAAAGTCTGCATCGGTTGCTGTCCCTTCTGTGAAGATACAAGCTTGATGGGAATTTGCAAGCAAGCAAAGCCCGTTAAAATCAGGCCAACTGAAGAAGCGGATTAATGCAAATGCACCGTTTGCGGCTTAAGAAAGCCGGTAACCAGATTTTTTACGCGCATATAAGCCGTATCAAAATCTTTATTTACTACTACCTTATCAAATTGCGGTTCCATAGCCAGTTCTTCCTCGCTGCGTTGAATGCGCGCTTTCAGGCTTTTGGCATCTTCGGTACCGCGGTTTTTCAAACGGTTGATTAGCGACTCCTTTGAAGGAGGGGCTATAAAAATGGTAAGGCAATCAGCGCCAAATTGTTTTTTAATGTTTAGTGCGCCCTTTACATCAATGTCAAAAAGCACTACACGGCGCTCACTCCAAATACGTTCTACTTCGCTTCGCAGGGTACCATAAAACTGGTTAGGGTAAACTTCTTCGTGTTCCACAAAGGCATTATCGCCTACTCGTTTTTTAAACTCATCAACCGACACAAAGTAATAGTGATGGCCATGCACTTCCCCTTCGCGTTTGTTGCGGGTAGTGCACGATATAGAAAACGCAAGGTTTTCGTTATGCTGCAAAAGCTTTTTAACTATTGATGACTTGCCTGCGCCGGAGGGGGCAGTAATAACAATCAATTTTTTAGGGGGTATAGCTACGCGGTTAATCTGATGTCCACTCATTTTAATCAATTTGCAATTTTACAATTCGCAATCGGCAGTTTTTAAATGCTGATTATGATAATTACTTGTTCTGTACTTTTGTTAGCTGAAAGCTGCAAAGATTAACCTTTGCCAACTGTATCATTGCTTACTGCTAACTAAAGTATGTTATTGGTTTGCTCTTTAATTTTCTCCAGTTCATCCTTCATGCCTACCACCAGCTTTTGCATTGAGGCGTCGTTTGCTTTTGAGCCCACTGTGTTTATTTCTCTGCCTATTTCCTGGGTAATAAAGTTCAGCTTTTTGCCTTTCATTTCTTCAGCGGCTTCAAGGCAGCTTACAAAATATTCGCAGTGCGATTTTAAGCGCGTCAGTTCTTCTGTTATATCCAGCTTCTCGATATAGTAAATTACTTCCTGCTCAAAGCGGTTAGGGTCAATTTTGTCTTTGGGTATGTAAAGGTCCAGGCTGTTTTTTATACGCTCGCGTATATCCTGCACACGGCGCTGGTCTTCCTCGCGAAGTTTTAAGGCATTTGCTTCTATGTTGCGTATGCGAAGGCGCAATTCTTCTTCCTGCGATTTTCCTTCATTAACACGGAAGGCATCTATTTCTTTAATGGCCTTAACCAAAATTTCATCAATACCTTTCAATTCATCTTCGCTGGGCTCTTCGTGCGATTCGCCAATTACATCGGGCATTTTTAAAATAGTAGGCAACAGGTTTTCCGTAGGCACACCCACTTCATCAGCTATGGCCTTAAACTCGTTAAAGTAGGAGATGATAAGCTCCTTGTTCAATGATATCTCACTGCTGGCGGTGTTGTGCTCAAGCGTTATGTAAACATCAATTTTGCCGCGTTGCAGGGTAGCAGAAATGCGGTTGCGCAGTTCATATTCAAAGGCGCGGTATTTCGACGGCAGCTTAACGCTAAGGTCTAATCCCTTTTGGCTGTTAAGGGATTTTATCTCCACGTTAACCGTTTTGTCGTCTATTTGTCCACTGGCTTTTCCAAAGCCTGTCATTGATTTTAGCATACGCAAGTTTCAACTCTAATTCTATTCCTGCACTATTAATTCTTCTTCCGGCAGTTTGTTTTTTCCGGCAAAAGAAACCAGATAAACTCCTGCAAATATCAAAATTGCGGAGATAATTTTCTCAGCACTTAATTTATCCTTACCTAAACCTATAGAAATGAGCGTGGCCAATATGGGCTGCAGATAGATATAGGCTCCAACAATACTGCTGTGCAGTTCGCGTAGGGCCAACATGTTAAGCAGGTAAGCCAGGAAGGTGGTGCAAATAACTATAAAGGAAATAGCCAGCCACGTTTGCGTAGTAAAGCTATGCCATTCAATTTGCTGAAACTGGCTAAAGCCAAGCGCGGCCACCGGGAACAAGCCGAAGAAAAACACCCACTTAACCACCGTAAACGGGTGGTACTTGTGCATTAGCGGGCGAACAATTACCAAGTAAATGGCATAAGAAGTAGCATTAATCAGGATAAACAAATCACCTAAAACTGTTTCGCCGGAGAAGTTGAACCCCTTACCGCTGATGATGATAAAAGCACCCGTTGCCCCCGAAAGTATACCCAGTATTTTTTGCCAGGTAGCTTTTTCGTGCGCCATAAAAAAGGAGATAACGAACACCAGTATGGGCGTCATTATCATAATAAGCGAGGCGTTAATTGGCGTGGTAATGCTCAGGCCCATGAAAAACATTTCCTGGTTTATTACCACTCCAAAGAACCCGCACACAGCCATTTTTAAAAAATCTTTCGTATGCACTTTTTCGTTTAGCCAAAAGCGGTGCAGAATAAAAAACAGCGTGGTGGTTATTGAAACGCGGATGAGTATAAAGCCAAAAGGCTTTACATATTCCGGCATTACCATTTTACTAACGGTAAAGCCTGCCCCATAAAACAGGTTAACTATAAAAAGAAACACATGCGCGCGTACGTTCTTCATTAAACAAACGCAAAGATGAAATATTCTATCTTGTAATTGTTTCAACTTTGGCGGCGTAAGCGTTTCTTATGCTTACCGCAATATTTATAGTGCCCCATATCCATTCACCACTTTTATCGGTATTAAGGCTGCCAAACCACCAGCGGAGGGCGGGGGTGTGTAAGCTTTGGTTAGAGGTAAGTCGTAAGGGAAATTCTTTTCCATCCGGCATTTGCACCTGAACTAATGAGTCAGTGAAGTTGAAGGTACCCGTTTGTTTAGGAAGGCTCTTAAGCTTTTTCAGACCAAGGGGCTTAAATTTTCCTTTAACTAAATGGGTAACGTTAATGGAACTGTTACGCTCACATGTTTTAAAAATGAAGGGAATGGAAATGGACCCTACTCTTGGCGGCCGGCTCCACAATACAAAGCGGTCGCTGCTTTCCTTCATAAAGCCAAAGTTCCAGGTGCGCGGCGGTATGGTGCCGCCGGTGCTGTTAAGGTCTAACCACCATAACCATTCGTAGGGGTGAATTTCAGGATGGCAGGAGTGATTACAATCCAATACAAATACGCCATACATGCCTACTGATGGATGTGCATCGCAGAAATTGGGGTGTTGATCCAAATTAGGCCCGGGCTTACAGGGGTAAAAAAGGAAGCTTAACGAATCGCGCAACCGTTTGGGTGGCGTTAACTCGCAATGCAGGTCATACTCATCAGCTGATTCTATTGTTGGCTCTATGTAAGGGGCCTTGGTTACATCGGCATAGCGTGCACGCTTAAAATTGCGCTTGTGTTTAACCTGTGCGGCTCGCCCTTTATAAATAAGGTCAAGGTACTTTTGCTGGTGCGGGGTAATGTTCCAGTTAATGTCGTGCTCGGTCAGCTCATCACGGTCGGGCAATGAAACACCATGTTTGGTTGTGCCCACAAATTTGTAACGGTGCCGGTCAACCGCCTGCCACCAAAACCCTATCATGCGTATAAACCAACCAAAGCCACCGCCCTGGTGCGTAGTGTACCAGGTAGGCACTTTCGGGTCGCGTTCATCTACTTCTACTAAATCTACTAATTGCTCATTCAGCAAATCATTATTCTGAATAGAATCATTGCTTAAGCGAAGCTTAAGATAAGTAGAGGGAACGCTATCCGCTACTACTGCTGAATAAGGTGTTTGGGCAGTTATACTGCCGGTGTAAAGCAAAAAGGCAAAAAAGAGTGCTGCTTTATTGCGCATTTATTTTAATCCTTTCTTCCAGTCAACACGTTCAGCAACCACGGCCTTCAACTGTTCAATGCTTATGCGGTCCTGCTTCATGGTATCGCGTTCGCGTATGGTAACGGTATTATCCTCTAAGGTCTGGTGGTCAATCGTAATACAGTATGGAGTGCCTATGGCGTCCATACGGCGGTAACGTTTACCTATGGAGTCCTTTTCTTCATAGAAGCATTGGAAATCCCACTTTAGCTCACTCATTATTTCCTGTGCTTTTTCTGGCAAGCCATCTTTCTTCACCAGCGGGAATACCGCTATTTGAATTGGCGCCAGGAATGGAGGCAGGGCTAATACGGTGCGCTCGCTGCCGTCTTCCAACTTTTCGTTTTTAAAGCCGTTGCAAATAAGCGCCAGGAAGGTGCGGTTCAAACCTATAGAGGTTTCAATAACGTATGGAATGTAACTCTGGTTCAACTCAGGGTCGAAGTACTGCAGCTTTTTACCGCTCAGGTTTTGATGCTGCGTTAAGTCAAAATCAGTGCGGCTGTGTATACCCTCAATTTCCTTAATACCAAACGGGAAGTTGAACTGAATATCGACTGCGGCATTAGCGTAATGCGCCAGTTTCAGGTGGTCGTAAAACTTCAGGTTCTCTTCAGCAAAACCAAGGCTACGGTGCCATTTCCAGCGTTCTTCTTTCCACTTGTTGTACCATTCCATTTCGGTGCCGGGGCGCACAAAAAACTGCATTTCCATTTGTTCAAATTCACGTGTGCGGAAAATGAATTGGCGGGCCACAATTTCATTACGGAAAGCCTTACCCACCTGTGCAATACCAAAAGGTATGCGCTGGCGGCTGGTGTTTAATACATTTAAGAAGTTAACGAAAATACCCTGGGCAGTTTCGGGGCGCAGGTAAATAGTGCTTGCTTCTTCAGCTACCGAACCAACCTCTGTGCTGAACATAAGGTTGAACTGGCGAACGTCCGTCCAGTTACGGGTGCCGCTTATAGGACAGGCTATTTCAAGATCAATAATTATCTGCTTCAAATCGGCCATGTTGTTTTCTTCAAGGGCCTTTTTAAAACGGCTTTCTATTTCATCAACCTTGGCTTTGTTGCGTAACACATTCGGGTTTGTTTTAAGGAACATTTCCTTATCAAAACTCTCACCGAATTTCTTTTGCGCTTTATCTACTTCCTTATTAATCTTCTCCTCATACTTCGCCATGGCGTCCTCAATCAACACATCGGCACGGTAGCGTTTTTTACTGTCCTTATTATCAATTAAGGGGTCGTTAAAGGCATCAACGTGTCCACTGGCCTTCCATGTTTTAGGATGCATAAAAATAGCAGCATCAATACCCACTATGTTTTCGTGCAGTTGCACCATGCTCTTCCACCAGTATTGCTGCAGTTTGTTCTTTAGTTCAATACCGTAAGGGCCGTAATCGTATACTGCGCCTAAGCCATCATATATTTCTGAACTGGGGAATATGAATCCGTATTCTTTACAATGCGAAATAATCTCCTGAAAAAGGTTCTGTGTATTCTCTTTACTCATATTAGCGCGAAAATAAAAGAAAGGTTTATAGTGTATAGCGCCCGCGTATATGCCGATTACCTTTATTAGATTTACCGTATGGAGCTAAACGAAAAGGATATTCATTTTGAATTTGACGGCAAGAAAGGCGCCTTCTTTATACAGCATGGCGGCCCGCGCCTTGGGCAAATGGTTTTTAGTAAGGCAGGCGATAGCTTGATTATTATAGAACATACGGATGTATCGGACGAGTTGCGGGGCACCGGGGCCGGCAAAAAGCTTTTGGCTGCCACGGTAGATTATGCCCGCAAGAACAAGCTAAAGATAGTGCCGGTTTGCCCTTTCGCTAAGGCCCTGATGGAGAAGAACCCGGAGGAATATGCGGATGTTCTTAATAAATGATAACAATTGTAAATTGCAGCTTTTACCAATAACTGAAGTCTATAAAGAAAAAGCCATGAAGAACCTGCTATTGATAGCCATTTGTGCCTTTACTGTTGTAAGCGCCCGCGCCCAGCTTACTGATTTTGTGCCGGATAAAACGGTAAAGAAGGTAAACGCTACCGTTAAGGCTATGGCCTCCGGAGAATCTTTTGTTATAGTGCCTGACGATAACAATAGCGGCCGCTACATTACTGCCCAGTTACCACAGGAATACAAGAAAGACGGTTTAAAAATTACATTTAGTGGGGTAGTAGGTAAAATACCACCAAACGTCCGCATGATGGGTACCCCGCTGAAACTTACCTCAGTATGCGTTAGCAAAGCCGAACGCAAAAAATACAGGATTACAAAGGCGAAGTATACCTTTAAATAGCCTATTGCACTACGCGTGGTATAAGCCCGCGCAGCCCCATATCTACCAGTTGTTCGTCTTTAAGTGGCTCCCAATATCCGTTAGGGTTGGTGTCCTGCCATTCAAAGCTTTTGTTGATGGATAGAGAAACCTCTACTACTATATCTTCTGTTTCATTACCGGTAATGGTTAGGTTGCCGTTTTCAAATTGACCCGTAACAACGCAACTGCCCGCGGGTATAGGAGAAGTTGACGCTATAGGATTAGGAACCGTGGTAACCGGTGCCGTTCCGGTATCAGTATATAAGGTACCGTAGAAGTTGCCTTCAAAACCCCAGAAACCTTGCTTTTTGTTAGCGCTTACTACGTAGTTTTTAGTTTTAACGTTAAAGTTGTTGATGTAGGTATTAAAGCCTACAAAAGAAGCAATAGTAGTGGTAAAGAACTGATGGATGCCAAAGCCGGCGATAGTAGTGTCTATACGCATTTGCACATCGTAGTTTTGGTAGGAAAGAGAAACTCTTAACCACTCGTATGTTCCGGGGGTAACGTCTTTAAGGGGCACCTCAAAAAACTGTTCGCCGTCATTTTTAATTACTGCCTGGCTATGGTCTATAGCATTTGCGCCGCCCTGTGTGGTTTCGGCCTGGTGGTAAAGCACTACACCGGCCCCTAATTGGGTGTAAGCATTAGGCGCTAACTCCATATAGTGGGAGCTAATAGCATTAAATTTTGGTGATTGACCTGCATTGCCGGCAGGCACTGATACCGGTTGTCCAAAATTACCAAGACGCACCTGAGTTGAATCCAGTTTGTATTTGAAAATAAGTTTAGGCTCTTTTTCGTTTTTCTTTTTGCAAGAGGAAAAGAAAAGCAGCAGGCATGCGCTTAAGCCAAGTGTAAGCAGTATTGTTTTTTTCATTCGCTGAATTGAGGCGCCAAAGCTATGAATATGCACTTATAAGCGAAATGCGCTGTTTAGGTATGGGAATTTTAAATATTTGTGACAGAAAAGTCCGCGCAATACGCATATTTGCGGCGTTTAACTAGTATGTCGGTAATAGTCAGCAACCTTACTAAAATGTATGGCCAGCAAAAGGCGGTAGACGATATTTCGTTTGAAGCCGGTAAGGGGCAGGTGTTGGGTTTTTTAGGCCCTAACGGGGCCGGTAAAAGCACTACTATGAAGATGCTAACGTGCTTTATACCGCAAACCGCCGGTTCTGCAAGCGTTTGCGGACACGATATTACCGCCGAACCGCTTGAAGTAGCCAAGAAGATTGGTTACCTGCCGGAGAATAATCCCTTGTATTTGGATATGTATGTGCGCGAGTACCTGCAGTTTATGGCCGGTTTACATAAGCTGGGTAAAATAACTGCAGCCCGCATTGATGAAATGATTGAGGTGACTGGTTTAAAATTGGAGCGCAAGAAAAAGATAGGTCAACTATCCCGTGGTTATCGCCAGCGTGTAGGTTTGGCGCAAGCAATGCTGCATAATCCTGAAGTGCTTATACTGGATGAGCCAACCTCAGGGTTAGACCCCAATCAATTAGTGGAAATACGCTCGCTGATTAAGCAGTTGGGGCAGGATAAAACCGTAATTTTTTCATCGCATATAATGCAGGAAGTACAGGCTGTTGCTGACCGTGTTATAATTATTAACCGCGGAAAAATTGTGGCTGATGATACTACCGAACAATTGCAGAGCCGCATTAATAACGAAACCACCGTTGTCGCCGAGTTTAAGCAAAAAGTGGAGCGTAGCCTGCTAGGTAATTTAAGCGGCGTAAAAAAGTTTAGTGAGGATAAAGGCAAGTGGATTTTTACGGCCGATAGCGGTAAAGACCTGCGCGAGGAGATTTTCAATTTTGCCAAAGACCGTAACCTCACTTTGCTGTCACTTTATAAAGAAGAGTCATCTTTAGAAGATGTATTTAAACAGTTAACCAAATAGACTGAGATTCAAAGATTAAAGGGATTTCCGGGATTAATACAATTTGAAAAATGAAATTTGAAGAGCTTACCCATAAAATAATAGGATGTGCAATGAAAGTGCATGGCCAGTTGGGTAATGGCTTTCAGGAAGTGATTTATCAAAGATGTTTAGTAATAGAATTTCAAAAAGCGGGACTGCGTTTTGAAAGAGAACTTGAAATAGAAATATTTTATGATGGCCAATTGGTAGGTACCAGGCGCGCTGATTTTTTTGTTGAGAATTCAGTTATAGTAGAATTGAAAGCAATGAAGGAAATGGAGGATGCGCATATAGCTCAAACCTTAAATTACCTGGAAGCGCATAACAAGGAAATTGGGTTGCTCATTAATTTTGGCGCGCCAAGTTTGCAGTTTCATCGGTTTACCAATAAAAAGTATAATCCTTTATTAAACGACAAAGCTTCAGTAAAAGTTAATTAAATCCTGTATTATCCTCTAATCTTATAAATCCTATAATCCCAGTACGTGTTCGCCATTTTTATAAAAGAGGTTCGCCAGTTTTTCAGCTCACTTATAGGCTACATAGCCATAGTGGTGTTCCTGGTGTTATTGGGGCTTATAACCTGGGTGTTTCCTGATGTAAACGTTATTGATAGCGGCTATGCAACACTGGATGGCTTTTTCTTTTATGCGCCCTTAGTAATGTGCATACTTATACCGGCTATTTGCATGCGCTCATTTGCCGAGGAAATTAAAACAGGAACCTTTGAACTGATTGCTACACGGCCTGTAACCGAAATGCAGATTATACTGGCCAAGTATTTCGCTACGCTGTTGCTGATATTGATTTCAATTATTCCCACACTTATTTCTTACTTTACCATTTACCAGCTTAGCTCTCCTGTAGGCAATGTAGATACAGGCGGCATAATGGGTTCGTACTTTGGCTTGTTTTTGATAGGCGCCGTATTTGCAGCTATCGGTATTTTCTGTTCCGCTATTACCTCTAACGAAATTGTGGCCTTTATACTTGGTTTGTTTTTATCCCTGCTGCTGTATATGGCCTTCTTTTACATTTCGCACTTCAGCTTTTTTGTAGGGCGCTTCGATTACATAATTGAAAATTTTGGATTGGCAGCGCACTATGATTCCATGAGCCGTGGGGTTATTGATAGCCGCGACCTGGTGTATTTTCTTAGCGTAATTTCTTTGTTTATTCTATTAACCCGCACCGCCTTAAGCAGCAGAAGATGGTAAACGATAAACATGAGAAACAGGGTAAAGGCAAACGCCTTAACCGCCGCGATGCACTGATGCGTTTAGGCTTGCTATTGGCCATTATCATTTTAGCCAATGTGGTAAGCAACTTCCTTTATTTCCGTTTGGATATGACCGCTGAAAAAAGGTATTCCATTTCCAAACCATCGAAAGAATTACTGCGGAACCTGAAAGATGAAGTAACGATAAAGGTTTACTTAACCGGAGAACTGAACGCCCAATTAGAGCGTCTCCGCAAGAGCACCGAAAACATGCTGAAGGAGTTTCGCTCCTACGGCGGCACTAAAGTGGAGTACGAATTTTTTGACCCTATGAGTATTAAAGACCTGAACGAGCGCAAAAAGTTCATGATGGATTTGATACAACGGGGCATGTCGCCAACTAATTCCGTTTCACAAACAAAAACCAGTAAAAGTGAAAGCCTGGTGTTCCCCTATGCTATGGTGGCCTATGGCGGTAAGGAATATCCTGTTAACCTTTTGGAAAACCAGATTGGTTACGACGCTACGGAAATCATTAATCACTCGGAGATATTACTAGAATACAAACTGATTAATGCTATAAAGAAATTGAGCCAATACCGCCCGCCACGCATAGGTTTTGTAGAGGGCAATGGAGAGTTGACTGAACTGGAAACAGCGGACTTAAAGCAAACATTGGAAGAGCTTCAATACGAGGTTAAACGTATTGACCTGCGCACCAATGTGAATATACCTGAGCGCTTTGATGCAGTAATTGTGGCACGCCCAACTATCCCCTTCAGCGAGCAGGATAAATTTAAGCTGGACCAGTACGTAATGCGTGGTGGTAAAGTAATGTGGCTGATGGACGGCACCAATGTAAGAATGGATAGTGTGAGCATGAGCCCTAACGGCCAGAATGTTGAAGCTACAGATTATAACCTGGACGACCAGCTGTTTAAATATGGCGCACGTATTAATGGCGATATAGTGCAGGATATCGGCCTGTGCGATGAAATACAGTTGGTAGTAGGTAAAGTGGGCGATGCACCGCAAACGCAGGCTTTTAAATGGTATTACTACCCTTTACTGGTTTCTGATAACAACCATGCTGTAGTAAGAAACCTTGCCCCTGTTGTTTCGCATTTTGCCAGCACGGTTGATACCATACGCAACCCTGGGGTTAAGAAAACGATACTGTTGCATACAACCGATTATTCTAAAACGCAGTTATCGCCAACGCGTGTAGGGTTTAGCATTTTAATGGGCAAACCCAACCCGGATTACTATAAGCAGCCACAACTGCCTGTAGCTGTATTGTTGGAAGGCGAATTTGAAAGCGTATTTAAAAACCGTCTTTCACCGGAGTTTCTATCCGCAATTGATACTATTGATAAAATAAAGTTTGTGGAAAAAAGCCCCGCCAGCAAAATGATTGTAATTGGCGATGGCGATATGATACGCAACGATACCCGCAGCGATAGTTCCGTTTATCAATTAGGCTTTAATAAATACAACGGCAGGCTGTATGCCAATAAGGAGTTTTTAATGAACTGCCTGGAATACCTGATTGACGATAGCGGCATTTTTGAAACCCGTAACAAGGAAGTGAAGGTGCGCTTGCTTGATTCAGTAAAAGCCAATAACGAACGCTTAAAGTGGCAACTGCTTAACCTGGTATTGCCTGTAGTTATTATTCTGCTTTTTGCAGTAGGGTTCAACTTTTTGCGTCGCCGCAAATACGCGGCTTAACAGCGGTTTTCACAAATCTGACAATTCCGTGAAAGTAGGTTTCTAAAATTTCACGTTCTTAGCCCCATAAATGTGCGGATGAAAAAATACCTTCCATACCTTGTAGTTATTGTATTGCTGGCCGGCGCGGCCATTTGGTATAAAGTTTATAACAGTCCCGAAGCCATTAAAGACCGCGAAGGCGATTTTGCTTATGCGCAAACAGAGGATATTTATTCCATTATTATGACCTCTTCTGACGGCAGAAAGATTGACCTTAAGCGCAACGGTGATAAGTGGAAAGTAAACGACAAATATGATGCGCGCCCTGATTTGATACAGCACTTGTTTGAAGCATTCGGCACTATGACATCGCTTGCGCCCGTGCCCGGAAGCGCGCATGATAACGTGATACGCGATTTGATGAACAACAGCGTAACAGTGGAGCTACGCGATAAAAGCGGCGACCTTTTAAAGAGCTATATGGTGGGTGGAGCTACAGTTGATGGTGAGAATACCTACATGCTGAACATGGTAAATGGCAAGCCGGCTTCGCGGCCGCATATGGTGTATATACCGGGGTTTCACGGCTCACTGCTGCCGCGTTTTGAAATGGATGAAGAAGTATGGCGTGTGCGTACCGTTTATGGCGATAACTATACCGGCTCAGGTTTTATGTGGCTGAAGGTAGATTACCCTGCTAATCCTGAAAATTCCTTTTCTGTAAGCCGCGTAGCCCCCAATGTAGATTCATTTAAGGTAGAGCCGCTGGACGCCAAATACGCTATTGACCAGCCCTATAAACAAAAGTATGTGCGTCAATATGTGTCCTTCTTTAATAATGTTTCTATTGAGGCTTATGATAATACCAATAGCCACAAAGATTCTATAATGCAAACCACCCCTTATTGTATGATTATTACAGGTAGCGATATGAGCTATCATGATACCACGAAGTTGTATTACATGCCTATAAACAAACGAAGCAAGGCCCAATATGATTTGGCAGGCAAAGAGCTAACCTATGATATTGATCGTTATTATGCTTCCATAAACAACGGTAAGGATTTTGCCATAGTGCAATACTATGTGTTCGGCAAACTGCTGCGTAACTATAAGGACTTCTTCTTTAAGCCCGAAAAGAAGTAGCGTGTAGTGCATTAAAACAAAGAAGTCCTCAACAGAGGACTTCTTTGTTTTATTTTGAATGCGATTATTTCGGTTCTATTGGTTGTAAGTTTTTCTCAACCGGCGCCTCTTTAGGTTGTACATCCTTTTGCGGTTGCACTTCCTCTGTTTTAGGCTCCTTACTCTTCTTCTCCTTCTTTTTAGGGGTATCGTCTACCAACGAAATACCTGTATTGCTTGAACCACCCTTGTTGCCGCCTGCTTTAAAGTCAAACAACAGCGAGAAGCGCAATGTGTTATCCAATGGGTTACGCTGAATATTGGTAGGTATAAGGTAAGAGAAGTTAAGGCCAACTACACTGTACTTCACCGTTAAACCGGCAGTTAAAAACTGGCGGTTACCTTTTGAGCGCGGTTCGTAGAAATAGCCAAAGCGCACACCAAACATTTTACGGTAAAGGTATTCAGCACCTACGCCAACAGTAATTTCACGGAACTCTTCCTTAGCGCCGCCGGGGGCATCGCCAAAGGAAGTAAACATGCCGGAGATAGATGATTTCTGGCGGAAGTCGTAAACACCATTGCGGTCTTTATCGGCTGTATCAGGTGTAGGAACCAGCAATTTGTTGAAGTCAGTATAAAAGCCAATACCGTTTTTGTCATCAAGGTTTAAGGTGTAGCCTAAGCCAATACCCAGGTTAGTAGGTATAAAATCTTTAACCACGTTAGAGGTATACGACATTTTACTGCCTATATTGGTAATGGCCATGCCCACCATAAGGTCGTGGCTCATTTTTACGCCATCCTTTTTAAAGTTTTTGCGGAAGTACCAGCTTATATCACCGGCACCGGCAACACCCGGCTTTATAAGGTTTCCATCTACCTGCTGTCCGCCTGCAAGATTGGAATAGATAACACGTAGTGAGGCAGCTATAGAGAAGTACTTGCCCAAAATACGTGCATAGTGCATGTCAATAGCAAATTCATTTGGCCTGAACTGCCCTGTTTCGGCTCCGTTAACATCGGTAAACGTAATGTTGCCCAATGAAAAATAGCGAACAGAAAGGGCAATGGTTTGCATTTTCTTTACCTTGTAATAGCCGGTAAGGTTAGCCAGGTATATATCGTTAACCAAGGCCTTTAACCATGGGCTGAAGCCTACAGCAAAGCCAAAGTCAGAAGAATCAATAAACGCCATTTTAGCCGGGTTGGCATAAAGGCCGTTAGCATCGGCTGGGGTGGCTATACCAACATCGCCCATACCGCCGGCACGTGCATCGGGGTTAATACGAAGAAAAGGAACTGCAGTAGTAACCGTATTTATAATTACTGTGCCCCCCTTGCTAATGGATTGCCCGAAGGTACATGAGGCTACCGATACAAAAATCAATACCCAGGAAAATTTGCCGAAATATTTCATCCCAAAAAATAAAATTGTTTACGTAGAAGTGCAGCGATAGTTCGGACCGTTTTTTAAGATTGAGGGGCCAATCTACCTTAAAAGCACCAATTTTTCAAATTTATGTGCCGTGTTGCCCTCGGGGTCACGCACGCTTAATTTATAAACGTAAACTCCCTTACCTATTGCGTCGCCGTAGTCATCACGGCCATCCCATTCAATGTCATCGGTTCTAAAGCCGTTGCAGTGCACCTGTTGTTGTATGTTTTTAACCAGGCGGCCCGATACTGTATAGATTTGTACGCTGACATTCAGGTCTTCACACGGCTTATTGTGCTCAAACATAAATTGGGTATGCGTGGTAAAGGGGTTAGGGTAGTTATATACATGGGTAAGGGCCAGTTTAGCGTCAGAAGCCACAATAAATTCGGTATAATCTTCCGATGAGTTGTTGTGTATGTCCCAGGCCTTAACCTTTAAATTATGCTTACCTTCGGTAAGTTTGGTATATGCGTACTTTACAGAACCCTTTTTGTAATTATCCAGCTCACTTTCGTAGTAATCGTTCAGCACGGTCATGTTTTGCGAGTTGCCATCCAGCACAGCGGTAAGGTCGTGGCCAATGCCGTTACCGGTGGTGTTAATGCCGGTTTCATCTTCCAGTTTAACCATTAAAATAGGGCTGGGGTTGGTTAAGCCGCCATAAACAAAGCTTTCGTCGTTCATGTAAATCTTCACCTTAGGCCCCAAACCATCGGCTGCAAAAGAATCGGCGCTGCCGCCTATTACAATGTTATTGGTGTAGCCGTGCGCATCTGTAACGCCGTTATCGGCATAATAACTTATACGGCCGTTGCCAAATTGATAGTTGATATCCTTAGGTACAATAAAGGTGAAGCTGAAATTGCCATTGGTAACGCTTGCTTTGCCTTTAAACAGCAGGTTCTTATACATATCGAAACTGCGGATAGGGCTATCACCATCGTTACCCAATGTTTTTAGTGTTGAAATTTTATCGTACACAATGGGGTAAACGGTGCCGTTAAAGCTGCTTATTTTACTACCGTTTTCATCTACCACCTCTCCTTTTATTGTAACCTCTGCCAAAGCTTTTAAGGTATCATGCGGCAGGCTTATAGGCTTATTATTAACGCTGGTGGTATTGATATTGTAATGCGGGTAATTTAAAATTAATGCAGGGTCGCCCAGCAATGTAAACTTACGGGTGTTATAAATATCCGTATTCACATTGTTTTTGGTAAGCATAGTTATTTCGCCCAGCGTAGGATAACGGCCTTCGTAAAAATCAAACATGTGCTCAAACGATTCATTGTTGAGCGCCGCATTGGCATTGGAATACACAAGGCGCACTGTAGTAATTGAGGCAATAGCGCCTCCGTTGGCGTTAGTTATCAAATATTCACCTGCGGTACGTTCAGGTATATCGTAACGGCTGAACTCGCAGGTTGCGGTAATAAACAGCGGAAGCTTTTCGTTATTCGCCAACTGCGCTATTTCGGTCATGTTAAATATGCGCTCGTGTGCCCAGTTGGTTTCGCCACCGTGGCCTACCCAGTTTAACAACAGCGTGCCACTGTTTATTTTATTGATAATGGCTGTATTTACTTCAGGGTAACGGTCGCCTGAAGGCGTGGTTACCTGTTTGTATGCATCCAGGTAAATTTTGTCGTAGTTATACTCAGGGTGTTGGGTGCGGGTAAGGTCGGCCAGGTAATTGGAAGCATCAAGGTGGACGTCGTTATCCTGGTCGTCAGCAATAAAGGTGATGTTGTTTCTCCAACTGTTGTTGTTGTTGATTTGCACACAACTGGTGGAATTGCTTGGGTGTTTATACTTTTTAATTTTATTTACTATGTCCCAGGCTTCCTGCTCGCTGGCAATAGGCAGGCGGCCAACCGAAAGGTCCATATCCTGGCTGTTATCTGCAATATTTCCTCCTTCAGTAGGGTCTAACAGGGCATAGAAATCATCGGAAGTAAAGGAGGCGGTTTCTGATTCTGACTCATAGCTTTCGTAGCAAGGCACAAACTCCTGGTTATCAGCAACGCGGTTTTTAGGGTCAAAAGAACCATCGCCCATTAAAAGCAAATAGCGGGGCATTAGCGCGGTATCGTTACCGGCGCGGTCATACAGCATACGCATAAAATCGCGAATGGCTGAAATGTCGGTTTTGCCGCCGCCAAATTCATTGTAAATTTTTGAGAGCTTAACCACCTTTACACTTATGTTGTTCTCGCTTTGGTGAAAGGCCGCCAATTCGTTGGACGGCGCTTCAAAAGCATCATAAGTTACTATTATCATATCCGGTTCGCCAATGGCGTGCAGGTTCTGGTTTTCAACGCTGCTTATAAATTCAGGTGTTACAAAAGATGCTGAAGGATTAAAGGCAACAAATTCTCTTAGGGCTGTAGTTGCTGCGGTAAAACGCAGTTGCGAGCCGTTAAGAGTGGTATTCATCTGCATTATGTTACCGGGGTTGCTGATGTCCCAAATGCGGATATCGGAAGAAGCATTGTTTAATTGAAACTCTGATACGTTACCTGAACCAATAGATGCAATGTTGCGGAATTGCATTACTGTTCCGGACATGGATAAAGAGCGTTTGGCAAAAACCTCCAGATAATCAATATAACAAGCAGCGGTACCTGTAGGGTCGTTCGAAACATTAAAGGTATATGCAATGTTTATTTGGTCGGAAGCTGCATTGTAATTGGCAATGCCTTTATAGATGATGGAACCGGGAGGATATAAATCTCCTGGGTTAATGCCGGCATCGTTATGGGTAATAACCGATTGGCCGTTAACGGTTACCGTAGTTACTGAACCGTAGGGTTTGCTTGTTTTTGCACCAATTTGCGAAACTACTTTAACCGGAACAGAGGTTATAAGGTTAGGGAAGTTGAACGAAAAGCTTTTGGTGTTACTAAAGCTTGTCATTTTATCGCCCAGCCAACGTTTGCCGCTGCTAAGCATATTGGCTTCATCACTTTCATGATAAGCGTGGTCGTCAAAATCAATAATAGTTTTATTGGCACTGCCTTCATTAGGGGCTAATTGAACGCGCTTACCAGTGCCTTGTGTAGTGGTTAAAAAATAAAAGTTCTTATCGGAATACAAGTTCTTTTCATGGTAAAAACCTTTAATGGAATCATAGCGCCATGCATCGGCCATTTGGCCATAAAACAACAGGTAGTCGCCATCATCCATTTTGTTGTTGCTGTTATTGTCAACCACAATAGTTGGGTTCTCCAACAAATCGTCAGCACGCGGTATTGAATTTTGATCGGGCACCATACCACCGCCATTACCAAAAATGGCCAGGTTGTTCAGGTTGAACGAGGAAGGATCAATATTGCAGGTGTTTTTAATAAAGTTGTAATCCACCTTATAGAAGCCATCTGCCGCAACGGCTACTTTATACCATGCGCCGTTAGCCAATACTGAATTGGCTGCATAGGAATTGCCGCTTCGTTTTTGCGGTTGCGGCACTAGCGAAACACGCAGCGTAAATGATTCCAGCTTTTCTATTTGGCCGCCGGCGCTTTTACGGAAGGGTAGTATTTCAATACTGGCGCTGGGGCGTTTACGGTTAATTGAAACCACCGCTTTAACTTCAGGCTGCTCTTTTATAAAGCTTATGCTGTTAGCATCAATATTGGTAACGGCAGAGTAGGTGGGATTGAGAAGTTGAACATTCAGGCTACCTGTATTGGTTAAGGGCAGTTTTTCTTTGTATAAGGGCAGTAAATACAATAATTCCGAATGGGCAGCATTGGTAAAAGACGGCTGCTTAATGATTTTGCCGTCAATAGTGGAAAAGGTTTTTACATCAGCCTGCCAATTTATACTACGCTGATAATCCTGGCTATGTATTAGTTGAGAAGTACAGGTAAGGGTAAGCAGTACTATTAAATACCTTAGTTTCATAAAAGTTTTGTTGCAACCTTGATAAACCAATTCCATCATTATTTTTGACGCCTTTTAAAATGCGCAATAAAACGAAGTGAATTTTGTTTTATTGCTTTAAAAATGCTGCTTGGCAAATAAACTCAAATATCTCTGTGTTTCACTGTTAATGATTGCTGCAACAGCCGTGGTAAGCGCACAGGATGTACTTATGAGCCAGTATTTTAACGCTCCGTTGCATCTTAACCCGGCGATGGCCGGCATTTCGTACGGGCCGCGTGTTACCTTAAATTACCGCAACCAGTGGAGCGCCATGGGCGATGGCTTTAACGGAGGCTATGCTACCTATATGGCCGGCTACGATATGCATATACAGCCTATGCGCGGGGGTATTGGGGTGCTTTTTACCGGCGACCAGGTAGCCAACAATTTGTTAGCCAGCTATCGCGCTACCGTAATGTATAGCCAGCAAATAAAAATTAACCGCCACATGGCTGTTAAAATAGGTATTAGCGGCAGTTACATTTTTACCCGCCTTAAATGGAGCGACCTGCGCTGGAGCGACATGATAAACCCTTATACAGGGTTTTATAACAATATTGATGTGCCAAACCCCACTAATGAGCCTACCCCGGCTAAACTGCAAACGCACAGAGGGGATATGGGGGCAGGGTTTCTGTTTTTTACCGAGAAACTTTACGTGGGTTTTGCCGTAAATAATTTATTGATGCGAAAGGAGAATTTTACTTCGGCAGCCGAAAGTAAAGTGCCCTTCCGTTTCACAGCGCATTTTGGGGCAAACTTACCGGTTAAACACCGCAACCAAAACAGGTACAATATCTGGTTATCGCCAAACGTTTTATTCGAAAACCAGGGGCAGGCATTCCATGTGGAGGGGTCGTTCTTAACAGGTATCAGCTTCATTTACTTCGGTTTAGGCTACAGGAGTGCAATACGAAACTCCGATGCCGTAATCGGGTTTTTGGGGGTTAAAAAGGGGAAATTCAGAGTGGGGTATAGTTACGATTATACTATCTCTAAGCTTATGAACCGCTCAGGCGGCAGCCATGAAATTTCCTTTATATTTAACTGGAGCGGGGGAGATGATAACTCCCTAAACCCTAAGGCCAACAGCGGCTATGTTCCCTGCCCTGATATTTTGCGTTGACTTTTTGTTAAATTCGACATTATAAATTCGGCCAAAGAATTTTTTTGGGTTTTTAACCGAAAAATGTTTCTTTAGCAACCTTTAAATTTGAACAACCCTAAAAACTAAACAAACTTAGCCATGAAGCTAAACAAACTGTATCCGTTTCTTGTGTTGCCGATGTTAGTGGTAGTTGCATCTTGCGGCAAGCAGAAATCATCTGTTACCGGATGGGAATACAACAATCCAAAGAACGGTGGATTTGAAGTAGTAGATTATAAAGGGCAGGAAACGGGCCCGGGCCTTGTATATGTTCAGGGTGGTACGTTCGTAATGGGTAATACAGAACAGGATGTAATGTATGAATTCCATAACGTGCCGCGCCGTGCAACCGTTAGCTCATACTACATGGACGAATCAGAAATTGCAAACGTTCACTACCGTGAATATTTGTACTGGATGAACCGTGTGTTTGGTAACGATTTTCCGGATGTAGTTAAAAAAGCTCTTCCTGATACATTAGTTTGGAGAGATGAATTGGCTTACAACGAACCTTACGTTGAATATTACTTCCGTCACCCGGCTTATGATTTCTATCCGGTTGTAGGTGTAAACTGGTTACAGGCTAACGACTTTGCTTCATGGCGTTCTGACCGTGTAAACGAAAGAATACTGGTTGACCAGGGTGTATTAGCTGAAAACCCATCACAGGTTGGTAGCGATAACTTTAATACAGAAAGCTACCTGGTAGGCCAATACGAAGGCGCTGCCGGTAAGCGTCCTAAAAAAGACTTAAACCCTAACGGAACAGGTACCCGCCACGTACGTTTGGAAGACGGCATACTTTTACCGAAGTACCGCCTACCGACCGAAGCTGAATGGGAATACGCTGCTTTAGGTTTAATTGGTAACCAACCTGCTACCAGCGAAGAGCGTATAACTGACCGTCGTATTTATCCATGGAACGGAACCAGCACACGTTATCCTAAGAGCGGTATGTGGCAAGGTGAATTCCTGGCTAACTTTAAGCGTGGCCGTGGTGATAACATGGGTATCAGCGGTCGTTTGAACGATAACGCTGATATTACGGCTCCTGTAAAATCTTTCTGGCCTAACGATTTCGGCTTGTATAACATGGCCGGTAACGTAAACGAATGGGTACTGGACGTTTACCGCCCAATGACTACCCAGGATGGTAACGACTTCCGCACTTTCCGTGGTAACCAGTTTAAAACAAAAGTATTGGATGCTGATGGCAACCCTGTTGAAAAGGATAGCTTAGGCAAAATTCAATACCGCGATGTTACCCAGGAAGAAAGCGCTAACCGCCGCAACTACCGCCGTGGCGACGTAAGAAACTACGTTGACGGTGATGATGTTTCTGCAGTTGACTACAAGTTTGGTCAAAGCTCTTTAATTGACGACAACAGCCGTGTTTACAAAGGTGGTAGCTGGAAAGACCGTGCTTACTTCCTTTCACCGGGCACCCGTCGTTACTTAGATCAGAACTTAGCTACTGATGATTTAGGTTTCCGTTGTGCAATGGATAAAGTAGGTTCACCTAGCGGCAATAACGTAAAAGGTGGTAACAACTTCCCTAAAGAAAAAGGCAAACGCAAAATGAAGGGATAATATCCCACAGCAATAACAAATTAACCCCCGGATTTATTCGGGGGTTTTTATTTTCAGGCCATGCAGCAAATACGTATAGAGGAGCTTTATGAACTGTATGTAAACTCAACAGGGGTTACAACAGATACCCGCAGCATTAACGAGGGGTGCATTTTTTTTGCCCTTAAAGGGGAGAAGTTTGATGCTAATCAATTTGCCGATGAAGCCTTAACTAAAGGTGCCGGCTATGCGGTTGTAGATGGCGTAATGCCTGAAGCCTGGATTCAGAAGTGGGGTAGCCGGTTAGTGCATGTAAAAAATGTTTTGCTTACCCTGCAGCGATTGGCAGGCTACCACAGGCACCAATTGGAATGCCCTGTTTTAGCCATAACAGGCAGTAATGGTAAAACAACAACCAAGGAGTTAGTGGCCGCAGTAATGGCGAAAAAATTTCAAACGTATGCCACGCGTGGTAATCTGAACAACCACATTGGTATACCGCTAACCTTGCTTTCCATTAAAAATGATGTAGAGTTTGCCGTAATTGAAATGGGTGCTAACCACCAGGGTGAAATTGCCTCTTACTGCGAATATGTAAATGCTGACTTTGGCTTAATTACAAATATCGGTTCAGCCCATCTTGAAGGTTTTGGTGGGCCTGAAGGTGTAGTAAAAGGCAAAACGGAATTGTATGATGATTTGATGGACCGCGGCGGCAAAGTATTCGTAAACCGCGATAGCGATTTGTTGTGGCAGAAAATTTTGTTTTTCGGCTTTAGCCCTGATGATGTCATTACTTATGGCGCTTCTGAAAATGTTTTCTGTAAAGGAGAACCGGTAAGCGGAAACGAATTTTTGACCTTGCATACACAGGACCTAACTATAAGAACCAATTTGGTAGGTGAATACAATTTTGAAAATGTGTTGAGCGCTGTTTGTGTAGGCAAATATTTCGGTGTGCATTTAGATGACATTAAAGAAGCCATTGAGAACTATGTACCCAGTAATAACCGTTCGCAGAAAGTAAGCCATGGGGGTGCCACTATAGTGCTGGATGCCTACAATGCTAACCCCAGTAGCATGGCGGAAGCATTAAAAAACTTTGAGAAGCAGGCTGGAAATAACAAAGTGGTGATATTAGGAGAAATGATGGAGCTTGGCGATTATAGCCGTGCCGAACACGAAAACATTTTGCAACAGCTTAGCGGCATGACTTTAACTCGGAAGGTACTTACCGGTGATGGATTTGCTTTTGCAAAACAGCAACCGGGTATTACATGGTTTGCCACAACAGCAGAAGTAAAGGAATGGTTTCAGGCGCAGCAATGGGATAATGCCTTAGTACTTATTAAAGGTTCGCGTAAAAACGAGCTTGAAAAAATGTTGAAGTAGCCCTTATTGGCTTATTGATCTATCGCGCATTATTTTGCGTATGGTATCATACTTAATTATCACCTTAGGTTGTAATTCACTGGAATCTCCGTCCAGCACTTTTTGGGTTTCCTTCCAGTTGTAAGTAACTACAGTATCTCCCTGCTGCACTTTACTGGTATGAATGGTGTGGTAAACCGTATCGGGACTTTGCGCTTTGTTTACCGTTGAATCATAGTGCATGATTTTTTGCTCTAACTCTTTGGCAGATGAAGGGAGTTTATTGCTTTTATACAAACCGTAAGCTGCCCCGGCCACCACGGCAATTCCTAATAACCATTTCAGCAGATTAAAGCCACCTGAGTTGCCTGGCTTATAATCGCGCATTTGCCCTTTTACTTCAGCTTGTATTTCTTTCAGCTCTGCGTGCATCATTTTGTTTCCGGTGGCTTGTATTCCTTTAATCACTTCCTGGTGAACTTCAACCTCTGCCCTAAACGCAGCATCGGTTTGCAGCAACGTCCGGAATTGTTCAACTTCGTTTGCACTTAACTCGCCATTAAAGAAGCGCTCAATTAATATGTGCTTCTCTTCTTCAAGCATTGGCTATAGTTATATTGTTTTTTAAATGTTGCAGACATTTGTATTTCTGATTCTTCGCATTGTCAGCATTAGTGTAGCCCATTTCACGGGCTATTTCTTCCATGTTTTTCTTTTGATAATAAAACAGCAGCAGAATTTTACGACAGCCTTCCCCAAGTTTTTCTAATGCCCGGGTAACTTTGTTCAGGTTTTCTTCGTCTAACTCTTCTTCTTCCAGCGGTATTGCTTCATATTTTTCGTAGTCGGTTATGCTTACCTGCTTACTGTGCTTGCGTAACTGTTTAAGCCATAAGTTTCTGCTTACGGAATAGATGTAGGTTTTAATACTGCAACTTAAAGCAAACTGCTTATCGTGGCTTTTATTAAAAAGCACAATCATTACCTCCTGAAAAATATCCTCAGCATCAGTTACCGTTCCCGAATTTTTCAGAATAAAATACTCCACCATTTTAAAGTAATCCCGGTATAACACCTTAAACGCCTCCCTATAGTTGGAGCGCAGCATTTCCGGCAGGGAGGTGTTAGTGGAAGTAGTGTTCATTATAGGTTAATACCGGTTATACAATAAAGGTAACCCGGCGCAGAAATTTTACTTTTTATCGCTTTATACCAACTTGGTATAGGCCTTCATCCAGCGGTCAGGCAATTCCTGTTCGCAGGCACGTTCGTAATCAGCAATGGAGCAAGGCACCAGTTGCTGCTTGGCGTGCTTTTCTTTATCAGTGGCAGGTATTTCCATCCACCAGCGCTCTGTTTTGCGGCTCTTCCAAAAAATAAGGTCGTGGTCGAGTTGGTTTAAGTGAACCGTAAATTTCAGGTGCTCATCCATAGTAACCGGATAGTCGCCGGCGCGGTTGTAGTAGCCCTCAACAAAGTACCATATCATTTGCGCGCAAAGCTGCGCTGTTTGACGGTTGTTGTCGTAACCCGGGTTTACTTCATAAATGCCTATTGAAGTAAGCTTATCGCTAAGGCCTGCGTAACGCGTTATCTGGCAGAGTTCTTCGCCACTAAAACCGTTAGGCGAGGCCTGTGCATGCGCTGGGGCATCAGCCTGCCGAATAGCAGAAATATCAATGGCCAGCATATCGGCATCGCGCAATATTGGTTCTACTTCCTCAAGGTTTGCGCGAATAAGTCCCAGGCGGTGGCAATCAAAATTTAAACTTTCTAACGTTTCTACTGCCTTACTATCGTTAAGGTAAGTTTGGTAACCTACATGCGAGTAATTGAAAAGATAGTTAGGGCTGTGGGTTAAAATTTTCATTACAAAGTTGGTAGCATCCATATTGCTGCCGGGCGTTTCCAGCATGTCAACGCGTTCATCAACATTCACCACGTTTATAAGGGTATGCAAGTCTTTATAGCCTAAATACTGGCCATACATAATATCGTGACTGCCGCCTATAATTACCGGTATTACTTTATGCGTAATCAGCTCAATCATTATACTGGCTAAAGCAAAGTACGTATCGCGCACAGTTTCGCCGGGCAGTATATTGCCAAGGTCTATTACACGGAACTCGCGGTCAACAGGCGGCATAAACAGGCTGTAAAATTCTTTGCGAATGTAGTCGGGCCCTTTGGCGGCGCCAACATTATGCGTGTTATTACGGTCTTCGCAAATACCTATCAAAGCAATGTTAAATTCATGCAGGTCAGGCTCCTTGCCATCAAACATGTAAATGTAGTTACCTATCTGGCCGGGGTGCAGTTCGCGGCCATCTAATAATTGTTCTTTGTCTACCGGGGTAAGGAAGTCCTGTATCATATTTTAAAGGTAAAATACAAGGCTGTTGCTATAGAACTGCGGGGAGAAATTCAATTCACAAACCCTGGTGGGAGTGCGCTTAAAAAGGGACGAGTTATAGCCCAAGCTTTTGATATAAGCAGATGGCCAACACCAGAAACGGCCACCCAAACATTAGCCATGATAGGCTCGTCCATCCTAAAAAAGCGGCTATCTCATTGCCGGTTGCCGGTTCACTGGTATGCTTATTTAGCTTTAGCAGGTGGCGCACTTCGCCTAATGTCATTGTTTTAGCCTCATCGGCAGTTAGTATACCGCTATACAGATTATGGGTACGCCGCCCCCGAATAAAAGCATTGAACATTTTGCGCGGATAAAGCCATGCTCCTAAAGCCATGCCGCCCAAATCAAGAAACCAGGCAGCATAATAGCCGCGGCAGTTTGAAGCAACTTCCCATGCGCATATAGAAATCTCTCCTTCCCAGTAACCATTATAGCCCGTTGTTAAATGGTGTATATCGTGCCAAAGCAATGCCTTTTTCCTACTGGAGGTATTCGGAAAAGGGATATAAAAGCGGCCAACCTTAAACGTTGCCCAGTTTTTATTAATGCCACCATCTTCACCCAAGTTATGTTCGGTGTAAAAAGCGTGCAATGCATCGCGCACTAAGGTGTTATCGTTTATGGATGAGGCGCTAAGCATTTTTAATGTTGCGAATTAGCCGGTGGCGTTTGTTGCTTATGCGGGGCATGTGGTTGCCAGCCTAAAACCAGCATTAAAATGGCAAACGAAATAACATAGGCCAGTATAACATGCCAGCCGTTTTTAACCCATTGGGCAACGCTTTTGGCTTCGCCGTACATATTGCTTATGGCTACACCGGCGCTTGAGCCAAACCAAATCATGCTGCCGCCAAAGCCTACACTAAAGGCCAATACGCCCCAATCGTAACCGCCCTGGGTTAAGGCCAGTTTAGTAAGGGGTATATTGTCGAACACGGCAGAAACAAAACCCAGAACGAATGCTGTTTGCCAGCTTGCCGAGGGCAGGTGTTCTACAGGCATCATAGAAGCTGCCAGCACAAGGCATAATAAGAAAACACTACCGGGCAACGCGTGCATTGCTTCACGCCAATCTGTTTTAATAAATAAGGCAGCTATAAAAATGGCAAGCCACACCCCAATTGCAGGAAACTCAAGAACAATGTTAGCTGCGATGGCACCCCCAAGAATTAATGCAGTAGTCGCTAAACGCCGCCAGCTTACATGGGCATTGGGTATCTCATCTTTTAAAATAGGTTGATGCCTGTGCTGTTGTATAGAGGCAATGATGCCAAAGATTATCAGTGCCGGAATTGCTGCAACATACGCATGAATAACATCAAGCGCATTTACCCCATCAATCCACATCATAGTGGTGGTGGTATCACCTAAAACACTACCGCTACCACCGGCATTACTGGCGGCAACTATTGCGGCTATGTAACCTATATGCACTTTACGCCGAAACACAACGTGTGCAACTCCGCCACCTATCATGGCTGCAGCTATATTGTCCAGAAAGGAGGAAAGAATAAAAACCAATATCAGCAACAGAAAACCGCCTTTCCAATCATCAGGTAAATACTGCGGTAGCTTGGCTGGCACGCCGGAATGCTCAAAGTATTTTGCCAAAATTGAAAACCCTATGAGCAACCCAAAAAGATTCAACAGGTCCTTCCACTCGTGTAAAAGATGAAGCGGAAGATTAAAGCCCGTAAGCAGCTTATAAACTAAAATTACAGTAAGGCCGCCTAAGGCTACCTGCAATGTTTTATGATGGAAAAGCGCAACACCAACAAGCGTTAATGCGAAAAACACAAACTCCAGGTCAATTCCTAAAACAGTTACAGGTTGCAACATACTCACGGCCTGAAAATAGTTATTCTAAAGCGATTAAGCAGAGGCTTCCTGTTCAGGCTTTTTGATGAAGAGTAAACCGGTGGTCATAAAAAGTGCGGTGGCAATAACAATAAACAACAAAGGAGCCTGCCCCAATCCTTCTATTTGTAATTGAGCAGGAATACTATAGAACAACAGGATGCTTATGAGCCCCCTTGGCATTATATAGAGAGCGGGAGATAACTCGCTTTTTGCAAAAAGGCGGAGGTAGATAAAGCGAATAAAGACGAGCGTTAAAAAGAAGAGTAAACCTGTGAATAGTGTAGAGATGTTTTGCAGAAGAGCTAACTGAAGCGTGAATCCGAATACGATAAAGAAAAAGGTACGCATTAGAAACGCGCTCTCCGCAGTGAGGTTAAAAAATTGTTTAAGGTCAGCATCTAATCCGTCATACAGGAAATGTTTTTTGAAGAAGTTAAATTGAACCAAAGCAGCATTATTCAACAGTAAACCGAATACCAATACAATTACAAGGGTAGAAAGATGATAGATTTTGCCAAGCGCATACACCAGAATTAAAATGGCAATGAGCAGGAAAAACTTTACGTGATGCGAAATGCGCCCCATCATATATAACAGAAGTAAGCTGAAAAGTACTGCTATAAGCAACACCAAAACAATATCTCTGCTGAGAAACAAAAAAGAAGTTCCCGTAATTTCTTCGTTAGCGGACAGGAAGTTAAAAAGTACTATACCCAATATATCTGAAAAGGAGGATTCGTACACGATGAATTCCTTTTTTTGAGTAGTTAAGCCGGCGACAGAAGGGATTGCAATAGCTGAACTAATAACGGCGTACGGAACTGCGTTCAACATGCTAACTCTTAAACCCGCTTCGGTAATGCGAAGAATAATACCCGTAATGGCCAGCCATGATATAAGCAGTATAAACAGCGCAGCAAAAAACGATTTTCGAATAACCGGGACTTTGTCTTTTGTAAACTGCAACTCTAAGGCGCCCTCCAGTACTATAAGTATAAGGCCAAGTGTTCCTAAGGCGGGTAATATGGCCTCTACACTACCTATAGTTAACTTGTAGTAATCGCAGCCGAACTTGAGGCAAATACCTGTAGCTATGAGCAAAAGCGCTGAAGGCAGTCTAATGGCCCGCGACACCATATCAAACAGGTATGAACAGATGATAAGCGAGCACAGAACAATTAAAATGTAGTATGTCTCCATTGAATGCCGGGTAGATTGTTATGCTTAAAATAACATACTTTACTATAACGGTTTCATGTGCTTTTAAACATCTACTTGCCCCAAAATAAAGTGTTGAGGCAGAGAATTAACAACTGCTGGCGAAACCCTTAGGGCACCTTTTACGTAAGTTGTTAAGTACAACCCGTAGTGTGTATGCACATAGTAACGGATGAAGAACTGAACATAGAACAATTAATACAGGATGCGGAGCAATACATAGAGCGCCGCAGCCCTGAAGGTTTACCCATAGCGCAAAAGGCCATGCGCCTTGCGGAGGCGGAGGGTAATGCGCTGCACCTTGCATACTCCAGTTACGTATTGGCTTTTCATTATTGTTTGGTAGAAAACGATTATGAAAAGGCTATAGAAATTTGTAACAGTGTTTTAGAGAAGCTTGATGAAGATGATATAAGTGATGTGTCGTATAAAATTTATATGACCCTGGGCAACTCATACCAGTTAAAGGGGGAGTTGTTTTCGGCCCAGGAGGCCTATATGAAGGGCCTTAAGCACCTGGAATCGAAGACGCAACTAAACGATAGGGAAAAAGGGTTTTTAGCTTCTTTCTACTACAACGTATCCCTGCTTTTAAGTACTACTGCTTTAAATATTACATCGGAAGAGTATTTGCTAAAGTCCATAGAAATATACTCTCAGCTAAAACAGTATTTCAAGTTATCGAAGTGTTATGTAGCCTATGCAGGTGTATTTGAAGCCAAGAAGGATTACCTAACCGCCATTGATTATTTGTTTAAGGCGCTTGAACTGGATACCCGCACCAATGATGCATACAGCCTGGCCTTAACACGGGCTAACCTAGGGATACTTCACCTGCGCGTTAAAAAAATGGATGAAGCCTTCAAATACCTGGGCGAGGCCCTGGTGTATTATGAAGAAAATAAAATGGCGTACGAAACGGCCATGGTGAAAACCAACATGGGCGAAACGCTGTTTGAAAATGATAAAAAAGAGGAAGGGGTACGTTTGTTACAGGAAGCAGAAGAGCTGTTTCTGCAATTGGATAACAAACGTGAACTGAGTAATATTTATCAATTACTTGGCCGGGTGCTGGGGGATTTAGAAGATTACAAAAACGCCTTTAACTACCAGCGCAAATACACCGAGAGCCTTAAGTTTTTCTATGATGTAGAAAAAACAAATGCACTTACCCGCGCCAAAAAAGAATTTGAAACAGAGCAGAAAGAAAAAGAAGCCACACTGTTGCGCTTAAAGAATGAAGAGATACGCCATTATGTGGTAAAACTGGAGCGCTCTAATAATGAGTTAAAGCAGTTTGCGCATGTGGCTTCGCATGACTTGCGCGAGCCTTTGCGAATGATTTCTTCTTACATGGGTTTACTTAAGAAGAGCATTAACGGAAGTATTACCGCGCAACAGGAAGAGTTTATAAGTTTTGCACTGGATGGCGCTAAACGCATGGAGCAGCTTATTGTCGACCTGCTGCGTTTGGCTAAAGTAGATGCCAACCCGCGCATGGAAAAGGTGAAGATACAGAGCGTGGTAGACGAGGTTAAGCTTAACCTTGAAATGCTTTTGAAGGATAAGAATGCTTTAATTATATCTTCTGATTTACCGGAAATTATTGCCGACAGAACGATGATGTTACAGTTGTTCCAGAATATTATTGGCAACGGTATTAAATACAATCAGAATGCCCAACCTACGGTTAAGGTTAAATGCGCATACCGGGCCAGCGAGTTGGAGATAAGTATAAGTGATAATGGTATTGGTATTCCGGAACAATTCCGCGAAAGAGTGTTTGAAATATTCAAACGCCTGCACACCTCGCAGGAATATAGCGGTAGCGGAATTGGCTTAGCTATTTGCCGTAAAATTGTAGAAACGATGAACGGTAAAATAAGTATAGACGAAAACACGCAGGGCGGAACAGTATTCCGTATTACCTTCCCTATAACCGTAATTGCTTAGAACTATTTTTTGCTCTGTAGTTCCAGGTTAGCCTGGTAACCACACTCCAGCCAGTTCAGGTATTCTTTTACATCCGGCGTATAACCCCTTGGGTCATTCAATAAACGCTCATCGGCACTAACTAAAGCGTAGTAAGGTTGGCTTGGTTGACCAAAACAGGTGTTCTCCAAATCACTCCATTTGTTGCCTACTGTTTTAATGTCCTTCGCTAATAGTTTGGAATGGTAACGTTCGTTTTCAGGTAATGCCTGGCGGTCATCAACATATAACGACAACAGGATATATTTCTCGTTCAGCGCTTTAAACACTTCAGGGTTGGTCCATACGTTTTCTTCCATCTTGCGGCAGTTAATACAGGCCCAGCCGGTAAAGTCAATCATTACCGCTTTGTTTTCCCGTTTTGCAGCAGCAAACGCCTCGCAGTAGTCACGGTAAATTTTTATAGAATTATCATCAGTTTTTCCGCACTCCTTACAATTGGAATATTCCATTGGCGGAGGGAAACCACTAAACAAAGGCACTGCATTGCAATACATGCCGTAAGCAGAATAAATACTAAATGCTAATGCTACTAAAGCAACGGCATATCGGCCTATGCTCTTTTTATCATCACCATGTTCTTTAGCAAAGCGATAAACACCCACCAGGTAAAGAAACAGGGCAAAGCCCAGCACTGCCCAGGCACTTAAAAACACTTCGCGCTTCATAAAGCCCCATTGCTTTACGTTATCGGCATTGGCTAAATATTTAAAGGCAAGTATTAATTCAACAAAGCCCAGCACCACTTTAAACGTATTCATCCAACCACCTGAACGCGGCAGCTTTTTCATCCATTGCGGAAAGAGCGAGAACAACGCAAAAGGCAAGGCCATAGCAAAACCGAAAGAAGTGAACCCAACCATAAGGCGAGTTTTGCCCCCTGCACCTGCAGCTGCATTGCCAATTAAGTTAGCCAATAAAGGCCCTGTGCATGAAAATGAAATAAGCACCAACGTAAGCGCCATAAAAAATACACCCACAATACCACCGGTGTTGGACGCAGAATCGGTTCTGTTAACTATAAAGTTGGGTAGCGAAATATCATAGAAGCCAAAGAAGGAGAACGCAAATACTACGAACACCACAAAGAAGCCGATGTTCAGGTAAGGGTCTGTGGCAAAAATATTCAGCGAATCCTGCGATGCACCGAAGAACACAAAAGGAGTAGAGAACAAGAAGTAAATAAGAACGATGAAGAAAGCGTACGCCATAGATTCCATTATGCCTTTGGCTTTGCTTTCGGCACGCTTGGTAAAAAAGCTAACCGTAAGGGGAATCATTGGAAACACACAAGGCATAAACACTGCAATAAGGCCCCACAGTAAACCTTGTAATATGGCATCCCATATGGTTACGGTTTCAATTTGCTTGCCGCAGTCTTTATAAGGTGTTCCGTAGTGGTTGGCATCAAAACCGTTTTTGCCATAATCGCAAGGGCCTGTTATAGCAGTACTTGCTTTTGAGTTAGTATCAATTTTTAAGTTACCTGCCGTATCAACGGGCTTAACGCTACCCACTTCTACAAGGTCAGTATCACCGGCTACTTCAACTGAGCCACCGCCCTTTAAGTTAAACTCAAAGCTAAGGTCATAATCAGGCGGCAGGCACTCTTTGTCATTGCAGGCCATAAATTCCAGGTGGCCCGTCAGTTTGGTGTCGCGCTTTACTTTAATCTTTTGTTCAATGGTCATCGATTTCTCGAACCATTTCAGGCGCATATCAAATACAGGGTCGTGCTCGTCGTAAACTTTTGCGCCACTTTCAATAGCCTTGCCTTTAAGCGCCACATCTTTATTCTTATCAAAAACCACGGCTGTAGGTACGGGCCCACCATCGCCAATATATAAGGAGTAGGTATGCCAGGGGGCATCTATTGTAGCACTAAATATCAGCTTATACATGCCGGGTTCCATAACCTCGGCTTTCCATGTCCATTTTACCGGCTTAACGGGCTGAGCATTACCCAGCAGGGCAAGAAGTGTGAAACCTAAAACAATAGAAACAAGCTTTTTCATTAAGCGCTTAGGGGTGTAGGGTATAAAATGCGGTTACTTTTTTAATTCAATTTCAAAGGTAGTGGTTTCCGGCGGCAGGCACTGATGGTCATCGCAGGCCATACTTTCCACCATTACTTTAACCTTGGTATCTTTTGTTACGGTAAGCTGCTGTTCAATCACCATTTTTTCTTCATAATACTTCAGGCTCATACCAAAGATTGCGTCAAACCCATCGTGCATTTTGGGCCCGCTTTCAGTTGGCTTTCCATTAACGGTAACGTCTTTGTTTTCTTTATCAAAAGTAACGGAGGTTGGTATTGGGCCGCCTTCCGCTAAAAACTGCGAATAAGTATGCCACTTGGGTTCCATAGTAGCAGTAAAGGTTATGGTATATGTTCCTTTTCCGGTGGCCTTAACGCTGTAAGCCCATTTAACGGGTTTAGGTGTTTGGGCCGAGCTGCCAATGGTAATTAAGCTAACAAGGCAAAAAAGCAGTATCCGCATCATATGCATTTTTATATCAGACGAAAATAGAAGATTAACCTTTCTAACGAAACTAAGCCTTTGCCAGTTTCTTTCTCCATTTCACACTCCAATAGGTGATGAAAGGCGTGCCCACAAAGGTTGGCAGCAACCACGGTAACCATGCGGGGTTAACATTTTTTACATTCACTACCAGAAAAGCCGTAACCGTAGCAATGTAAGTACCTACCATACGGCTTATATGTTGCAGTACGCGGGCGCGCCGGGCTTCTTTTATAGCATCTTCGCCTTGCAGTTGCTTAGAGCTATCCTGAACAATCATAAAGCCCAGAATAAAACCGAATACCAATAGAACCGGGTGCAAAGTGCTAACCATATAACCAACAGCAATAGCCGAGCCTGCCACAACCGCCCAATCATACCAAACGAATTTGTAAGAGCGGTTTTTAAGCACGCGATAGCCCATGTAGTTCATATAAAAGCTGAACACCGCAATGGCTAACAGGAATTTATTATCGGTAATAATTGAAATACTGAAAGCGGAGAACGCTACAAGGTTCATAGCAATTACAAATACTAAACCTGCCCTACGGTGAATTTTTCCGCCTTTCTCCAGTACCATTGGGAATACGCCGCTAACTAAGGAAACCATGCCTGACGTAATATGCGTGTAAAGCAGAATTTTGAACAGGAGCGTTTCTCTCATGCTTATTGATTTTTCCAGGCTTCGTAATTGCGCTTCATTTGGCGAATATGAACGGGAATATGCTCCTCGTAGGTTACCAGCCATTGCTCAAAGGTTACCTTACCGTTTTCAGAATGGTTGACCCAGTTGTTTTGCCAGCTTTCTTCAGGTAAGCCTTTAATAAGGTCGTGTGATAGTTTTCTCAACCACCGAAATAACTCCAGGTATTCATCGGTACTCATGTTGTGGTAATTCAGATTGCGGGCCCATGCATTTTCATCGTAGCCGTAAACACCACTGCCAGGCTCGGCAGCCAGGCGTCTGCAGCGCACATAGCTGTTTGCCTCACTATCAGTAATATGAATAATTACTTCGTGAATGCTCCATTTTTCGGGTGCGGGTTTCCATTGCCACATTTCCTTCGGAAATTCTTTTAGCGCTTCTATAAGCACGTTGTAAGCATTGCCGTAAGATTCTATTAAACTATTACGTGCTGATGGAGACATATTGAAGTTAAGATAAATAAAAAAGGCAAAGCGGGTGCTTTGCCTTTTTCTATAAGTTGAACAGATTATACTTGTGAATACAGCACGGTCATTTCTAACACTTTGCTGATAAGCGATTCAAACAATATTTTGCCATCCTTGTTTCCTAAAGCAATTTCCGAAGCACGCTCAGGGTGAGGCATCATACCAAATACATTTTTGTTTTTGTTGCAAATACCGGCAATGTTATCTACTGAGCCATTTGGGTTGGCTTCCTCGTTCACATCACCGTTCTCATCGCAGTATTTAAACAGTATCTGGTCGTTTTCGTAAAGACCTTTTAGCGTTTCATAATCGGCATAATAGCGGCCATCGCCGTGGGCAATAGGCACTTTTAAAACGGCATCTGCATCAATTTTGCAGGTAAGCAGCGTTTTGGTGGTTTGCGGCTGCAGGTAAATATTTTTGCAAACGTATTTCATGTTGTCGTTACGCAAAAGGGCGCCGGGTAACAGGTGGCTTTCACACAAAATCTGGAAGCCGTTGCAAACGCCAAATACTTTACCGCCGCTATTGGCAAACTGTATAACACTTTCCATTACGGGCGAAAAGCGTGCAATTGCCCCTGTGCGCAGGTAGTCGCCGTAACTAAAACCGCCGGGCAGTATAATGCAGTCTTCGGTAGTAAAATCGCTCAGGTCGGTTTCTTTATGCCAAACATAACGGGCTTCGCAACCCAATACGTTGGTAACCACATGAAACATATCCTTATCGCAATTAGAGCCGGGGAAAACAACAATGCCGAATTTCATTTTCTGTATTTAAAAGAGGTTTAGTAATGGTAAAAATTGCCCAGTTAGCAGCAGCAAAATTAGAATTATATGGGTTACTTCCGAGATAAGCTCATTTTTAATCTGCAATAAAACCATAGTGGCTATAACGCTGAACGGCAGGGCAATAAAAACCGTGTGGTTAAGGCTGGCCGCAGATTGTAGAAAGAATGAAGCAAGAATAATTAACAGTGAAAAGGCTAAAAGGGTAACAAACTTGCGCACCTGAATAAGGGAGGAGTAAATGGCAGTAGGCACCATAACTAACGAGGCTACGCCAAATATGGCTATACAGCCCAGGTTAATCCATTGATAAGGGCTTATTTTAAGGCCATTCATCCAACCGGCGTAATAGAGTTGGGGGGCAGGGCGGTCAGTAAAGTAATAAATTGTAAAGCACAGAAAAACGGGGGCAATCATGCCCAACAGCATAATTACCCATTCGCGGTAAATAAAGGGCCGCACCGTACCAAGGCCTACATAAGCGAACAACATGAAAGCAACCGATGGAAAATAAAAAAGGGTGGACAGGGAAACCAGGAAGCCCACATCAAATACATCGCCGTGGTTCTTATCTTTTTTAATAAGGCCGAAGATTTTGCTTGTAGCCAGAACAAGAAAGGTTGTTGCAATTAGCGCCGGCGATAAAAACAGGTTTTGCGGAAAGAAGGAAATGTAAATGATGTAAAACAACCCACCCAGGTAGTTCTTGCGGTTGGTTATTTTATTGTCGTTAACCATGCCGTTAATAAGCAAAGCCTGTATAAACGTAAGTGTTGCCGCTGTTATGGTGCTTACCAATGGGAATGCCGCACCCAGCGATTGTAAGGCACCAAAAAGTAAAGTGCTTAGCGGTTCGTGATAATTAAAGGCAAAGGAGGCATCTACAGGAACAAACCACAGGCAAACGCGAAACAGGATTAGATAAAGAAGGTAAAAAATTACTACAGCCGGATTGTTGGATTTAAAAAAGTTGAGCATGCAAAGCAGTGCGTTAAGCTGTAGAAGAAATGGTTAATAGGTAATTTTAATCAAGCGCAGGTCGCCGTTTTTATAACTGGGTATAACCACTGCATCCGGCGAAATCTGCTTGCCGATTTTTGGCAACAACAGCAGGTCTTTATCCTCCTGGTTTAAAATAACATTACGGTCGTTTTTGCCATCGCTGTTTAATACGTATTCATTTAAACTGCCGGATGAAGAAGCATCATCAAGATAAATCAAACGCAACTTATCCTTTTGGTTAATGATAAGGAAAGAGGAGTAAGCGCCGTTATCCTCTTCGCTAACCTGCTTTTTACGCATAATAGCATCCCATTCCAAATCGCCTTTGGGATTAAACGAAAAACCAATAACATCATTAAACTGGTAAAGACTGGTGCTGTGGTAGGTATTAAAACCCGGTTGCGCACCAAGGGCTGAAACTGTTTCGCGCGTATCTTTAATAAAAGATTCAGCTAAAATCATAGCGCCGCCATCATTCCGCAGCATGGCTTTTTTAATACTAAAAGTGTACAGGTTGCCCTTGTCTTTTACCTCGCGGCCGGTTAACTCATTAATAAACGTTTTTGGAAAAGGCGCAGTAACACCGCTAACCAGCGCACCGGTTTCGGGGTTAAACGTGGAATATATAAACCCATTGGCTACATCCTCTTTACGGGCATCATCATTATAAAAACTGCATAGCAGTAACTGGTTGTTTTTGTTGTCTACTTCAAAGTAGGGCTCGTTAAAAATCTTTTTCGGGGTGGTAAGACTGTAAATAGAAGCATCGCCATTACTGCTAACGCGGAACACATCGAAAGTTTCAATATCCTCTTTACTGTTCTTTTTCAAAATAAGATATGAGCTTCCTGAATTGTCTACCAGGCTGCGCGATGTTTCCATTTCTGATTCGTCGCGGTCGAAAGGAATGTTCTTATGATACAAGCTGGCAAGAGAACGGTCTAAACAGATATACCGTACCGACTGAACGTGGTTAGCCGCAAAGAAAGGGTAGTAGATGAACAGATAATTCTGATCGACACTGGCTTTAAAGCGTAGGTTTTGTTCTACTAAATCTCTGCGGTCATAAATGGTATCAATAGAAACGGGCTTACCTATTTCAATAAACTTTGAATTAACGGGCTGTGCAAAAAGTACTGAATACTTTTTATCCTGCTGAAGGTAGAAAACCACCGCTCCTGTTTTGTTCAACATAATGTATTGCAGCAGGCCGTCCTTGTTTTTAAAGTCAATGGTGCGCGAGGCCAACAGGCTTAAATCATCGGAGAATATATTGATGATATCATCGCTGCCGTACAGGCGAACAATTATGCCATCGTTGTTTTTACCTATTATTTTGAATTTGCCCGCTTTTGCCGGCAATTTTATAGGGTTAGATAATTGCACTACCTGCGCCATTATGGCCAATGGCAACAACAAAAAGAGTAAAAATGAATAGCGCAATTTCATTGATGCTAAACTAACGAAAAGGCGCATAGTAATTGCGCGCTTAAGGCTATTAAAAATGTAAAAAACCTTATTGCTTAAGGCGTGGATCCATGGCGTCAGTTAAGCCTTCGCCTAACAGGTTAAACACCGTAACCGTAATGAAGATGGCCAGGCCGGGGAAAATAGCCAGGTGCCATGCAGAGATTTCTTCGCGCGAAGCATTCAGTAATTTACCCCAGGTCATTACATCGGCTTGCACACCTATACCCAGGAATGAAAGTGAAGATTCTACAAGAATAGCACTTGCTACACCAAAGGCCACAGTAATAAGCACCGAAGTAAGTGAGTTAGGAATAGCATGGCGAAGCATAATACGCCATTCGCTGAAACCCAGGCTTTGTGCCGCTTCAATGTATTCAAGGCTACGCACTTTTAATAGTTCTGCGCGTATATACTTGGCTATACCTGTCCAGCCTGTAAAGCCGATAATAACCATAATAAGCATGATAGACGGCTTTTTGGCAACTGCACATATGGAAAGAATAAGCAGCAGTGTGGGAATGGAGTTGATGATTTCAATTATACGCGAAACGATAATATCTACCGGTATAGTAAGCTTACGGCCCAAAACCGGAACGTTTTTAAGCGGCATGCTTAATACGTTTGGTATAATCATTATAACCAGGAATATGGCTAAGGAAACAAGGAATTGGAAGATGAAACTGCCAAAGGAATTGGAGAAGGCATCGCTCATAACAAATGAACGGGTGCCAAACGCAAAGAACCAGGCAAAGAATATGAAAACAAGGTTCAGTATTATGCGAATAATGGAAACCTGTAATTTTTCATCGCCATAGTAACCGGCAAAGGCGCCAATTAGTATACCAAGGAAGGAGGCAATACCCATAGAAACTATACCTACCAGCATGGCTATACGGGTACCATGTATTAAGCCCGAAAGCACATCGCGGCCAATTTGGTCGGTTCCCATCCAGTGCCTCCATCGAACAGATTTTAAATCCTGCTTTTCAAAAGGCCTTTTATACTGGTCGTTATTAAAATCAGTAGTGTTAGGAGAGTAAGGAACAGGAGGATAAACAGCAGTTTCAAATTCAGTATTCGACCAATCAATACCTAACAATTCCTTAGGCCAGGTGCTTAAACCCAAATCAACAGCGTATTCTTTAAATACCGGGAAATAGCTGTTGCCGTTTAGCTTGCAATACAGTGGCTTTTCGTTAGCTAAAAAGTCGGCCAACACACCCACAATAAAAATTACATATACTATGCGCAAACTCCATACAGCAAGCCTGTTCTTTTTAAACTGGCGCTTAACAATGCCCCAATAACTTTGATCGGCCTGTGCGGGAGTTGAATTTTTATTTTTCGAGAAAATCATTGTAGTCCGGTTTCAGTTAACGGTCGGCTTATCCTTCCTTTTTAGTAAATGAAATACGTGGGTCAGTAGCTGCATATAAAACGTCAGCCAACAGGTTGCCCAGCATGGTTAAAATTGCCGAGAACATAAGAATGGTAAACAGCAGCGGGAAATTGCGGGTGTTTACTGATTCGTAACTTAAGCGGCCCATACCCGGTATGGTAAACAGGAATTCAATAATTACCGAACCGGCAATCATAGCAGGTAAAAGGCTGCTGAAGATGGTGATGATTGGAATAAGCGAGTTGCGGAATGCATGGCGCCAGTAAACTGACTTTGGCGGTAAGCCTTTTGCAAAAGCCGTGCGTATATAATCCTGACGGATTACCGCCAGCATACTGCCGCGCATTTGGCGGGAGATGTAGGCAAAGGTTCCGAAGGTTAAGCAGAACACAGGCAATATTAAGTGGTAAGCACGGTCAATAACCGTTTCCCAAAAGCCATATTCAGGACCTATTTTACCCAAACCGTAAGGAGGAAACAGGTTCATCCAGTTGGCGTAGTAATCATTGGTAAAGAAGATGATTAATAAAGTGCCTAACCAAATGATTGGAATAGAATATTGAATGAAAAGGTAAGTAGTAAGGGCGCGGTCGTATAAGGTATTACGCTTTATAGCCAATTGCACCCCTAAGTAAACACCCATTAAATAAGTTATAAGTGTTGCAATAAGGTTAATCAGCAAGGTCCATTTTAAGGCATCGCGAATGATTGATGCTACCGGGCGGTTATCCAGGTAAGAGATACCAAAATCGCCACGTAAGAAACCACGGCAAGTGCGCGTAGGGTCATCATTTGAACCAAACCAAGGCACATCGCCAAACATCCAGCGGTGGTATTGGTTGCGCCAGCCATACCAATGCATAGCAGGTATATATCTTGCATTTGGCTTTGCCGTTTGTTGCATATTAGCGTAAGCTGCTAACATTTCATCCAAAGGCCCTTTTAAAGAGGCAAGTGCGTTATAGGAGCGCTTGGTTGTAGAGTCTACCTGAATTTCTGTGTTAGTTGTAATAGCATCCTTTGCCTGCGCCATAGCATAAGCTACTGCTGAGTCCTCGTAGTTAGTATAAAGGGTAGCACAGGCTTCGCGTACGGCGCTGTTACGGTCAAAGGAAGTAGGGTCAATCGTATCAAGCGGCTGTTTGATTACAGCATATTCCAGGCGCTTAATGCTTTTATAATAAGCGTCTATTTCTTCCCAGTTACCGTATTTGTCTATTAATCGCTCAAGATTTTCGCGCTGGTTCTTACGGTAAAATTTATAAAGGGTATCAGGATAAGCCTTTGATGTAATGGTAAAATAAAACGCAGGGAGGTTTCTGCCATATTTTTCGTTAAGGTCTATGTATGCCTGTTCGCCGGCCAGCTTTTCAGCAATTTGCCCTTCGGCGCCTTTGCCTTTGTTCAGCTTGTCCTCAATGGGATCGCCGGGAGCCATTTGGCTCAACATAAACGTAAACAACGAAATAATGAAAAACGTAGGTATAAAATACAGTATACGTTTTAATATGTAGATAAGCATCCCTCAGTCTTTAAAATACACTACTGCGCGTTGGCAGTGGCCTTAGAGCCAAACGTTTTATCTAATGTAAACAGTGTTTCAACATAACCCGGACGTGCAATCTTAGGGTCAGCATTGTTGAAACGCGCATGTATAGCCATACGGTTAAGCGGGCTGCTCATAAAAATATAAGGCTGCGCATCGTAAACCATTTGCTGGAAACGCTTATACATATCGTTACGAACAGCTTCGTTCTGCTCAAAGCGGATGCTGTCGATAAGCGCATCGCTCTTCTGGTCGCCAAAGCCTACGTAGTTGCTGCCACCGTTGTATGATTCGGTGTGCCATATTTGCTTTTCATCATCAGGTGTAGGAGAGGCAATCCAACCATAGTAGAACAGGTCAAACTTGTGTTGGTGAACATCTTCCTGGAAAACGGTAGGCTCCTTAACGTTGAATGTAATTTCAACACCGGCCTTTTTGCAGTTTTCCTGGAACAGTAATGCGATTTTTTCTACTACATCACTGCCTGAGAAGTATTTAAACTCAAGAGATAATTTTTCTTTTTTACCGTTAATGGTTTTTTGACGAATACCGGCAGCATCGCGCTCAGTCCAGCCTGCTTCATCTAATAATGCATTAGCCTTAGTTACGTCAAACGGTACAGGTTGCAGGTCTTTGTTGTAATAAGGTTTGGTGTAGTGGATAGGGCCGGTTACGCGGGTAGCCATGCCTAAAGAGATTTTCTTAATCAGCATGTCAACATCTAAACAATGCGCCAAAGCTTTTCTAACGCGAACGTCAGAAAGAGTTGGTTTGCGCATGTTAATACCGATGTAAGAGTAAGACAACTGCACAGGCTTGTGGAAGTTGTATTTGTCAGTCATTTTATCGTCAGCGCTCAACTCCTGAAAATCTTTTGCCTTCATGCCGTCCAATACGTCAAGCTTTTCCCCTTTTAGGGCAGCGGTAGCGGCGTTAATGTCATTAATTACTTCATAAGTAATTTTTTCAGGACGGGCTACAAAGTCAGCGTTTACGTCTTTCAGTGCATCGCCCCACCAGTTTTGCTTACGCTTAACGGTAATGCGCTGGCCGGTTACCCACTGGTCGAATTCATACGGACCGCAACCAACAATAAAACCGTGCTCGCGGGCTAGTTTTTCTGAGTTAAAGTAGTCGGCAAACTTTATAATGTCTGCATTGCCTTTCAGCGTTGCTGATTTCTTTTTATCGGTTAAATCATGAATAGTGAACTTACGCATGATTTTATCAGGGTCGTAGTGGTATTCAGGAAGGATAGGGAATAAACCCAGAGAATACTCAGACATAAAGTAACGGTCCTTAAAATACGCTACGAATTTGCGGTTGTTAGAAGGGTCAGCTTGTATGTCGTCCAGTGCATCAAAATAAGGGCGCTGTTGTTCGCAATCTGTTTTAGGGTTTTTAACCGCTTTAATTGAGAATATAACATCATCGGCAGTTACAGGAGTGCCATTGTCCCACTTAGCTTCGGGGCGTAGCTCATAAGTCAACGATAAACCGCCTTTGTAAGGGCCATCTTCCAATAATTTTAATTCAGGGCGGCCAACTGCTAACTGACCAAACATGCTGAAAGAATCCGGGTCGATATCTTCCAACTGCATAAACATTTTAGACACTATATAACCTGCATCAGCAGCAGTATAAGTAAGTGGATTTAGTTTGTCGGGGTCACCGGTAAGGTGTATAACTACTTCATTTAAACCGGCACGGTCGCTTTTAACGTGGCTTCTGTCTTTCTTATTGGCATCGGCACCATTGCCTTCCTGTCCTTTACTACCACCGTTACAGGCGGCCATAAAAAGAGCTAATGCAACAGCGGAAATGCTAAGTAGTTTGCGCATGGGGATTTCGTTTTTTTAAGGTGGACAAACCTACACGAATTCCCATAAAATCAAAAGGGAAGGAGCCCTTACCGGAATAATGAGCAAAATATGACTTAACCAACATTGCTAAAAAGTGTATATTGACGGCAACGTATGGAAAAGAGGATATTGGTAACAGGCGCAAGTGGCCTGGTTGGGCGACATTTGGTGGCTGTTTTACAACAAAAAGGATATGAAGTTAATACCCTGGGCAGGGGGAGTAAAGGCCCCGCAGGAGCCCGGCATTTTACCTGGGATGTAGATGCGGGAGTAATTGATACTGAATCTCTTTCAGGCGTTTCGGCTATTATACATTTGGCCGGAGCAGGTATTGCCGAAAAGCGCTGGACCAGCAGCAGGCGGCAGGAGATTTTGGATAGCCGAGTTAAAAGTGCGGATTTGTTGTTTAAGCAGCTGCAGGGCCAACCGCACGAGGTTAAAACATTTATAAGCGCTTCGGCCGTAGGATACTATGGCGACTGTGGCGATGAAACCATAACAGAGGAGAGAGGCCCAAGCGATGGTTTTTTGGCAGAAGTATGTGTTAAATGGGAGCAGGCTGCTAAGAAATTTACCACCCTGGGCCTAAGAGAAGTGCGCTGCCGAATAGGTATAGTATTAGCAAAAGAAGGAGGCGCTTTACCCGAGCTTACTAAATCATTACCGTTTGGTGTAGCGCCCTACTTTGCAAAAAGCACCCTGGTTTATCCCTGGATACATATTGAGGATGTGTGTGGCATTTTTGTGCATGCATTGGAAAATGATGCTGTAAAAGGTGCTATAAACACCAATGCTCCTCATCCTGCAAAAATGAAGGAGTTAATGCAGGCTATTTTAAAAGCAAAGAAAAGCAAGGCCATTTTAATGCCTGTATTACCATTTGCCATACAGTTGGCTATGGGTGAAATGAGTGATATGGTATTAGAAAGCCAACGCTGTAACCCCTGGAAAATAATTAACAGCGGCTACAAGTTCAGGTTTAATAAGGTGGAGGCGGCCCTGAAAGATATTTACGGTAAGTAGGTGTAGGTTAGCCTACTGTTGCTTAAGCAGGGTGTAATCAATTACTACCGAACCCTGTTCGCCACTGGTGCTTTGCGCAATAAGGAAGTATCCCTTTTGCTTTAGTTTATTAAGCGTGGCATTAATTGTTTTCAAATTCTCAATCTCATTTTTCTCAGAGAAGGGTAGCAGTTCTACTTCCTCGGTTTTACCGTCTTCATAAACGATAAAAATTTTGGAGTTGATATACCCCCCGCCAAGGCCAACAGCCTTGTTGCAATCAAACACGCGCATAGTTGCGTAGCCGCCATAAGCAGCATTAGCGCTTATACCAATAAACAGCAGTGATAGTAACAATAGTGCCTTAAGATGTTTCATAACAAGGATATATGGCAAATATAACGCCAAAGCTTAGGGAAATTATGCTGCCTTAGCTGCTTTTGTTGCATCCACCTTGCCATCCTTAGTGCGCTCCACCCGCGAATACAGGGAGTAACGTTTATCAGAAAGAAAAGTAAGCAACAGGCTAATCCAGGAAGTATGATACTTCAATGTATCATAATACTCCGGCGCCATAGCCCGTACTTTTGGCAAATTGTTCCATGGCACAGAAGGAAAATCATGATGCTCGTTATGGTAGCCTACGTTAAGCGCTACAATATTTAGCGGGCCATAATAACTGAACGTTTCCTGCTCGCCATCAGGTGTATAGTGCTCCTGTATCCAACGGGCGCCAACGGGGTGCAGGCCTATGGAGAAGAAAAGCGAACAAACCAGGTAAAGCAAACCAAGAGGGCCTGCGAAGTAGAGAATCAATCCATCGTAAGCCAAAGCCATTAAAAGGTTAAACCAGCTCCATTTGCTCCACATTATAATAGACTTTAAACGCGGCGGGCGGGTTAATTGAAATACAGGGAAAAACAATAGCCACATTGCCTTACCAAAGGCTGAATTGCCAATAAAACGTGCTTCCCAGTGGTTAGCAATATCTGCATCGTAATCATAATCTCCCTGGTGGGCGTGGTGCTTTAGGTGATACACAAAAAAGCCCATAGAGCCCGGAAAGAAATTAGGAAGGTCAGCCAACATAGCCGCCCAACGGTTCCAGCTTTTGCTGGTAAAAATAAGGTTGTGACTGGCTTCGTGAATTATAACGAACATGCAATGATTAGCAAAGGCCCCGATAAAGTAGGCGGCTAAAACCATAACCCACCAGTAACTCCAGCCCAGGTAACCAACGGTAAACGCTACGCCGGTTTGCAGAGCCAATACAAATAGAAGAATAGCAAAGGTGTATGGGTTTTTACCCATTAAACTCCTTATTTCGGGATGCTTCTTTAGTATTTCTCTGGTACGCTGCGGATGCGGCTGGTCAATTTCAGACTTGTGAAAGTTATCGGTTAAAGCCATGAATCATCGAATTGTTCCGTCGCGAATATAGGCTTTCCTGCCCGAAGCGGTTTCAGCTTAACAAAGCTTCCAATTTTTGCAGGGCTGTTTTCCAGTAAACCTTCTGTTTTTCAACCGCTTGCTTGTCTTTCAGCTTGGTTTCTGTAATTACAAGTTGTGTTTTGCCTTCTGCTTTTTTAAAAAGGGCAAATTCCAGGTTAGCTGTTTTTTTACTGAAGTTGGCGCGCAGGTTTTTATCCTTAGTAGCTGTTCTAATCTCCGGTTTACCTTTTAACCATTTCTGCCGTTCGGTTTCATCTGCAATTAAGCGGTATAGCTCAGTTGCCTTTACGGAAAAGGTTTTACTTACCCCTGCACTGAATTGGCCTGAGCTGTTTTGATTTTTTACACGCAATCCCCTTGCCTGTTCAAAGCCAACGGTTATCATTTGCGCCCACCAGGCAGGCAGTTTATATTTTGAGTAGAGCAGTGCAGCAATTTCCTTATGGGGCAGTTGATTGGCTTTTTCCTTATCCAGAATTTTAAACCAGGCTTGCCAGTCTTTACCGGTTTTATTCTTTACGGCATCGCTACCTATTCCACCGTATTTAACTGTTTCAGTTTTCATCAGGCAGGTTTTTGATAAGCCGGTAATACCGGTAAGGCAAACTCAATCCCTTCTTTTCTGAACCTACTTAAAATCAGCTTATTTATCTCAGTTTGCGATGAGTGTATATTCTGGTCTTTACGGATAAAGTAGATAAAACTGATATCGATTGATGCCGGACTTATGCGTTCTACAAAATAGATGCTGTCATTAGAGTTCAGCATTTCCGAATTGTCGGCAATGTCCTTCAGTATAGCAACAGCGGTATCAATTTTATCAGTTGAAGTTTCCGGGGCAAGGCTAAGATTGGTTACTACCCTTCGCGAAGGCTCGCGGCTTATATTTTCAATAGCATTATCACTGAACTGTGCATTCGGTATTGTTATTACACGACCTGCTGCGGTGCGTATACGGCTGCTGCGTATGCCTGTATAAACCACGGTGCCCTCTATGTCTTTAATTTTAATGATGTCGCCAACGCGGAAAGGCTTGTCAATAAATACTACTAAACCGCCTATAATATTCTTAACGGTATCCTGCGCTGCAAGGGCCAGCGCTAAACCACCAATACCCAAACCTGCAATAAGGGCACCTACATCAAAGCCGGCATTGTTTAGGCCAACCACAAAGCCCAGCATCCATAAAATAACCACGGAAGCGCGTTTGCTGAGTTGAAGCATTTGCTCATCCATGCGTGAATTCTCCTTCTCCCAATACTGCTTGAAGGATTGTTCAATAATGGCGCGAACAATACGGGTAATAAGCCATGTAATGGCCAGGGCGCTCATAAATACAAAACCCCGCTGCAGGTAGTTTTCAATGGAGCGCGGAAAGGTTAACCTTTCAATGGATAGCCTGAAACCTATAAGTACTATACCTAAGGCCACGGGCGTATCAATACGGTCAATTATCTGAGTGCCTAAATCGGCAGAGAGGGTTTTGGTAAACTTTTTAAGCAGTTGGCTAAGCAGCCAGTATATACCACGGGCCAATATTATGGCCCCCGCAATTATGGCTATGGAAATTGCCCAATCGTAAATACTGTTATGATACAAGGGCTTGTTTAAAAAATTCATGATGCAATAATAATTATTACGGGCTATAGCTATTGTAAACGCTTCTTAAAATGAAGAAGCCCCCGCGAATGCAGAGGCTTCTATTGTAATCAGAGAATTCTTTTTCCTATTCAGGAGTAGTAGTTGTATATGAAGAAGAAGAGTAATCACTTGGAGTAAGGCTGCTGTAGCTTGAGCTGCTGTAAGCGTTAGGATCATAGCCTGCATCATTGGTTTGTAAGCTTTGGTTGGTAGTGGTATTTACATAGTTGTAATCGTAACCGCTGCTCATTTTATAGTCGTTGCCATTTTCATCAGTATAACGGCCCTGGTCGGTTATGTAATCAGTAAATTTTTCGTGCATACGGTCATTGGCTTGTTGGGTAGCATACCAGCCGCTGGTGTAATCTACATTGCTGCCACTATTGTAAGTGTTTCCTGTGTTGGTATAACCGCCGTTATAGTTAGAGTAGGCATTGTATCCGTTGGTATAGCCTGTATAGCCATTGTTGGCATAACCGTTGTTGTTTTCGTTGCCACCATAGCTTTCTTCATCGCTTCCGAACATATTGCCCCAAAAGCCACCATCCTGGTTATTGTTCATTTGTTGTGGCGCCTGATTGTTGTAATTGCCACCCATATTACCATAAGCCTGCTGTTGCATTTGGCCATTTGGTTGTTGTTGGGGTTGCTGCATTTGCTGAGGCTGATTAACCATGGCCTCGCTCTCTTTGTTCATTTGGCTATAGAAGCTCATAGATTTAGCAGTAATAACTACAGCTGCACAGCCGATTAATATTGCGGTTTTGTTTGCAGCGAAGAAGGTTTTGATTGAAGTGCTCATGTCTTTTGTTTTTTATTTCGTTACTGAAATTGTTTGCATTTGTATACTGCAAAGATGCAATGGCAGCAGGGTTTACACCATCCCCCAAGTGGGGGAAACTATTTCACCCCCCCCCCCCTTAAAAACAAAAAACCGCACGATAAACGCGCGGCTCTTTAACTATAATTTCATTGGTAAAAGTTCTAGCCCAGCAATTTTTGCTGCAGGGTTTTAGCTACCGCCTCGGCAGCGCAGCTTACGTGTAGTTTGGCGTATATGTTTTTTACGTGGCTCTTTACTGTTTCGCGGCTAACAAATAACTCATCGGCTATCATTTTTAGCGCATATCCCTTAACCAGCAGGGCTAATACATCTTTTTCCCGGTCGCTAAGGCCATAATCTGCCTGCGGGTTTGGTGAATTTTGATGTTGGAAGTGCAACATTACCTTACGGGCTATACTGGGTGTCATTGGCGCCCCACCTTCACGTACTTCCCTAATGGCCTCTAGCAGCTTTTGCGGCTGGGTGTTTTTAAGCAGGTAACCTACCGCACCGGCACAAACGGACTGAAACACTTTATCGTCCTCATCAAAGGAGGTAAGCATAATAACCGGCAGCGTAGGAAATTTCTCTTTTATGGTGCGTACTGCGCTAATGCCATTAACGCTGGGCATATCAATATCCATCAGCACTACATCGGGGAAGGTTTCTTCTACATTATCCTTAACGGTTAACACATCCGGGAAACTGCCGGCCAGTTCAAGGTCAGGTGAAGTTTCTATTAAAACGCCTATAGATTCGCGGAAGCGCTTGTTATCATCAAAAATGGTTATTCGGGTTTTGCTCATGGTAGCTCAAATTTAGGTAAATGATTGTTATAAATTAAAAGATAAAACCCGCAGCCGTCCGGGCTGCAGGTTTAAGTTTATAGCAAATGAGTTTTAGTTTTTGTTGGCAATAACATCAGCAATAATTGGTTGTTCTATAAGCACCATGCCCTCGTCAGTAATAGCTACCTGGCTGTTATTATCAAGGGTTACTATAACGTTGCCCCATTGGTCGTTTTTAATTTGGGTTATGCTGTTGCTGTTTAAAGCAGAGTTGTTGGAAGTAAAGCCCCAGGTTTTGAAACCTTTTAGCATTACCAATCCGTTTTGCGCAGTAGCTAACCATATGTAACCGCTGTTGTCGCAGGCTATACCTGAAATGTTATTAGTAGGCAGCTTGGTGTTTTCAGTACTTATAGTGGTATAAGTGTAACCGTCAAAATGCAGCAGTCCTTTGTTGGTAGAAGCGAATACTTCACCGTTGGCGGTTTGGCAAATGCCTGTTATTTGATTAGATGGTAATACAGAATTTGCGGTAGTTAAATGACAAACGTGCTTGCCATCTTTGCTTATATGCCACAAGCCATTGTTTGTTCCCAGCCAGGTTTCGTTTTCAGTTTCCATTTTGGCAGTAATGGTTTGGTTGGCGCCAATAATGGTGCTTACATCAGTGCCGCCTGCGTTGGCAACCATAAACGGGAAGAATAAATATTTTACGATAGCTACCGGCTTTAAGAAGCTCTTCAGGGCGTTAATCAGTTTCATGTGCTTTTGTTTTTTTTGTTTGCCTTTGTATACTGCAAAGATGCAGCGGCAGCAATCGCCCCACCATCCCCCGAGTGGGGGAAATGGAATTAAGCCTGTATTCAGTGATTAGAAAAGCTTCTTTACCTTTTGGGTGAATGCGGAGATGTACTGCGTAAATTGTTGCGGCAAGCTTGTGGTATTGCTGCCATTAACAGAAGCAGGCATTACAAAATTTTGATCTATTTCAACAACAGTTTCGGTGCCCTTGCCAATTTGTGATTGTATGGTAATAACGGCGCCAACTTCTTCGGCACGGTATTTCATGTTCTTAACCCCGTTGCCGTTTTTGCTGGTGTAATTATTTACATCAAAACCTTTGCCGTCATCCTTAATGTTGAGTTTTAAAACGCCTTGCACCTTGCTGAGGCTAACATATATATTCTTGCACTCAGCATACTTTACACTATTGTAAATGGTTTCTTTAAATATCAGGAATACATTTTTGCGCTGCTCCATGCTCAGCCTCATGTCATCAACATTCTTATCGCTTTCAAAATGCAGCATGGTAGATGAGTGAGCGATTAAATCTCCTGCAAAAACGCGCATGCGTTCTACCAGTTTTTTCACTGAATCATTTTGCGGGTTAACGCTCCACACAATGTCGCTCATATTGTCAATCATCTCACGGCTGGTTTCGCCAATTTTGCCAAGCATCTTTTCTGTTCCGCTTGTATTGCTTTGCTCCAGTTGCTGCTTCGCCGCTTCACTGAAGAAGGATATACTGCCCAGCGTACTGCCTATATCATCGTGCAAATCGCGGGCAATTTTATTACGTACACGTTGCAAGGCTAATAGCTGGTTAATACGATACCGGTAACCGGCATAGGTAAGTGCGCTTATGGTTATAATACATAACACTATGAACCACCATGTGGCATAAAAAGGAGTGGCTATTACAAATTGCGCCAAAACCTTTTCGCCACCGAAGTGGCCACTTGGGTTAGTTACGCGCCCCAGCAGTTTAAAATGCCCCCATGGCAGATTGGTATATTTTATTTCGCCATCATCACTGTTTGTCCAATCCTCATCAAGGCCTTCTAACTTGTATTGAAAGCGTACGGTTTGCGGCCTGCTGAACTGCACCGCGCTGATAGTAAAGTTTATAAACCGTTCGCGGGCTTTAAGCGCTACTTCCCCCTGCAAAGCTTCATGTAAATAGCTTTTGCCAAAAACGTTCATATCGGCCAGGTAAAGATTGGGGTAATTAAAATTGAACTTCATGCTCTCCGGCCTGAAACTGAACAGCCTGTTACTGGCCACAAAACTTACAAGGCCATCCTGTTCGTTGCTAAAGTAAGCTGCAATAGAATTATTAAGGGCGCCATCATTTACGTCAACATGCAGAAACTTTTTCGCGTCGCGGTCAAAAACTTCAAGCCCGTTTTTGGTAATAATCCAAATCCTTCGGCTTTTATCCCAATACATGCCTGAGAACGCCCTGGACGAAGCCGGATTTTCCGGAAAATACTGGTAGAACTTCTGGCCGTCAAATTCAGCTAAACCGTTGCCTGTGCCGGTAAACCAAACGTGGTCCCGCTCATCAACATGCACATCATTAATATCGCTAAAGGGTATGCTGTTTTTGTTGCCGGGCTCATTAACATAGCCCACGAAATTGTTATCGCCCAATTTGTTTTTACGGCTCCACATGTACAGGCCCCCCGCAGTTGCCAGCCAAATATTGCCCTTGCTATCCTTTGCTAACCTCCTGCTAAGCAAGTTACCTAATGGTGTAAAGCCCTTGCCTTTACCTGAAAACTCAAGCAGTTGACCTGTTGAAAAAACATAATAGGATATACCGTAACCCAAAACAGGCATCCACAACCCTTTTTCCCCATCTACTTCATCGGGTAAAAATTGCTTAACCTGGTACACATTATTAGTATATAAGTCAGAACCTTTAGCGCCTACTTCAATTTTTAGTTCATCTAAATCCGGGCTGCCTTTCTTCCATTTAAAGAAGGAAATTTCGGTGCCCAACCAATATTCATCATTCGTTATTGGGTACAGGTAATCAGGAACTATAGTGCGGTTGCGATTTTTAAATGTAAGCGCGCGGAATTGACCTGTAGATGGGTCTGAAAGAAACATGCCTTTGGTGGTGTTTACAGCCACACTGCCGTCGGGGAAACGGTAAGGACAATAGGAAGAAAAATCCTGCTCGGGCCCGGCAAATTCTTCTTCGCGGAATATCCAACTGTTCTTATCAAATTTGGCAATACCCCCCATAGTGCCTACCCAAACTATACCGCGGCTATCAACAAGAATGCTGCTTATTTTATTGCTGGGAATGGTATGCGGCGTAACTACACTGCGTTGGTAGTGGCCATAATTACCTGTGCTTTTATCAAGCACGTACAAACCTGTGCTACGGCTACCTGCAAGCAGATAGTTGTTTTCAAAATTGCAAACGGCATTAAATAAATCATCAACAGGCAGTACTTTTTGGGCAGTGCCGGTGTATTTATTCTCCTGCATAAACACCCCGGGGTTCCAGGAACAAAGCCATATTTTATCGCGCTCAATCCAAAAGTTATTAATGCTGGTTATATCACTGGAGCTTTGGTGAAGCGTTACAATGTGCCCGGTGCTTTTTTCTGCTTTTATTAAACGTCCGCTGGTTAACAGGCTCATATATACCCAACCATCGTATTCAGCAAAATGCTGTATCCAGTTATTGGGTTTAGCTACAGGCGTGGCAAATTTTGGCCCGAACATTAAGGAAGGGTATTGCCAATAAGTAAACTGCAGGGTTTTTTTATTGAGAAATATGGCGGTGTAAGATTCGCAACCTATTACCAGGTAGGTGCTATCCCAATTATATAAACAGCGCAGGCGGTTGGTAGCTATTGTGGTACTATCTTTAGGGCTATGTTTAAACTGGTGGAATTGTTCTTCGGTTACTGCATTAGGATTATAGCGTGTTAAACCACCATCCTGTGTGGCTATCCAAAATACACCTTCGGCATCCTGAACAACATCCATAATGATATTGCCCGAAAGCGAATTGGTGTCTTCAGGATTATTGCGAAAAATTTCGAAACGCATTCCGTCAAAACGGTTAAGGCCATCGCGTGTACCTATCCATAGCAGGTGTTGCTTATCCTCGTAAAGACAAAGTACTTCATTACTGCTTAAGCCGCTTTTGGTGTTCAGCGTTTCAAAATACATGGGCTGCGCTATTGCCTTGTTAAAGCAGTTAGCGGCAAAAAAAAGCACAACAAGGCGCAGCCATTTCATTGCCTGAATGTAAGCAATTAGATAAAAGTTTTTATTAACTGTTGATGGCGGTGCCTGAAAATGATTTTAATAAAAGGCAGCTACAGATATCGAAGATTGTATTGGCTTATACGCAAAGATGCATTACTTTATGAGCACGTGCTATCAATACCCCAAATTAGGCCCAAGCCATCTTTCCATTTGTTGAAAGGATAAGCCCTTGGCCTTGGCTAAATGCTCCACCTGGTCCTTACCTATTTTACCTACGCCAAAGTACTTGCTATGTGGTGAGGCAAAATAAAAGCCACTAACAGATGCAGCAGGATACATGGCATTGCTTTCGGTTAAGGTAATGCCTGTGTTCTTTTCTACATCCAGCAGCTGCCATATAACAGGTTTCTCTGTATGGTCAGGGCAAGCAGGGTAACCCGGCGCCGGCCGTATGCCCTGGTAGTTTTCGTGTATCAATTCATCGTTACTGAATTGTTCATTGGCCGCATAACCCCAAAACTCCTTGCGAACGCGTTCGTGCATTCTTTCAGCAAAAGCTTCAGCAAGTCGGTCTGCTAATGCTTTCAACATAATACTGTGGTAGTCGTCGTGGTCTTTCTCAAATTTTTCAATCCACTTTTCAATGCCAATACCTGCAGTTACCGCAAATGCGCCTATGTAATCCTGCACGCCGCTTTCTTTAGGCGCAACAAAATCAGTAAGGCATAAGTTGGGTTGACCACTCTTTTTAACCTGTTGGCGCATTTGATTGAATGTCACCAGTTGTTTGCCCTTTTCGTTGCAAACTTCTATGCTTTCGTTATCGCTGTTTGCAGGAAATAGGCCGATAACCGCTTTAGCTGTAATCCATTTTTCGGCAATCATTTGCTTCAGCAGTTCCTGTGCATCATCAAAAGTGCGCTTCGCTTCTTTGCCGTATTTCTCGCTTTCAAAAATGCGCGGGTAAATACCGCTCATTTCCCATGTACTGAAGAATGGGCTCCAATCAATGTATTGCGCCAGTTCTTCAATGCTATAGTCGTTAAATACTTTTACCCCGATAAAGTTGGGTTTAACTATCTGCTCTTTGCTCCAATCAATTTTCAGTTTGTTGGCGCGGGCTTCTTCTAAGCTTACCAGTTCAACATCAGCGCGGCGGCGTGCGTGGCTCTCGCGCATTTCGTTGTATTCTTCACCAACCGTTTTTACAAAGGCAGGTTTCTGCTCAGCACTTAATAAAGCTGACGATACCGCCACGCTCTTACTTGCATCTAACACATGCACTACAGGGCCATTGTATACCGGCGCAATTTTTACAGCTGTATGAATTTTAGAAGTAGTAGCACCGCCAATCAGTAATGGCTTATCAAAGCCAAGGCGCTGCATTTCTGCAGCTACGTGCACCATTTCATCCAACGATGGTGTAATTAAGCCGCTTAGGCCAATGATGTCAGCATTCTCTTCTTTAGCGCGCTGTAGAATTTTCTCGGCGCTTACCATTACGCCTAAATCAACAATCTCATAGTTGTTACACGCCAATACTACACCAACAATGTTTTTACCTATGTCGTGCACATCACCTTTAACCGTAGCTAATAAAATTTTACCTGCTGCTGAAGCGCTTGCATTAGCTGCTTTTTCTTCTTCAAGGTAAGGTTGAAGGTAAGCCACCGCTTTTTTCATTACACGGGCGCTCTTTACCACTTGCGGTAAAAACATTTTGCCCGCACCAAACAAGTCGCCCACTATGTTCATGCCCGCCATTAATGGCCCTTCAATTACATGCAACGGACGGCCATATTTTTGGCGCGCTTCTTCGGTATCCTGATCAATGTATTCAACTATGCCTTTTACCAGTGCATGCGATAAGCGTTCTTCCACGGTACCGTTCCTCCACGCCTGTTCTGCGGTATCATCTTTCTTATCTTTCTTCTTTACGGTTTCAGCAAAGGCCAGTAGGCGCTCGGTAGCATCCTCTCTGCGGTCAAGCAATACATCTTCTACATGTTCCAGCAAATCCTTCGGTATGTCGTCATACACTTCCAGCATGCTCGGGTTTACAATACCCATATCCATACCATGTTTAATGCCGTGGTATAAAAAGGCAGAGTGCATGGCTTCGCGCACTACATTATTACCGCGGAAGCTGAACGATACATTACTTACCCCGCCGCTTACGTGGGCATGTGGTAAGTTTTCTTTAATCCATTTGGTTGCATTAAAGAAGTCCAGCGCGTTTTTGCGGTGTTCCTCCATGCCGGTACCCACCGGAAAGATATTGGGATCAAAAATTATGTCTTCAGCAGGGAAGCCTACCTTGTCAACTAATATACGGTAAGCCCGTTCACATATTTCTATGCGGCGTTCGTAGGTATCAGCCTGGCCCTTTTCGTCAAAAGCCATTACAATAACAGCCGCGCCGTATTGCTTTACCAATTCAGCCTGGCGCAAAAACTCCTCTTCACCACCTTTAAGCGAAATTGAATTTACAATGCCTTTGCCTTGTATTCGCTTAAGGCCTTCTTCAATAATTTCCCACTTGCTGCTGTCAATCATTACAGGCACACGGGCAATATCAGGCTCACTGGCTACCAGGTTAAGGAATTTACCCATAGCTTCTTTGCCATCAATCATACCTTCGTCAAGGTTCACATCAATTATCTGTGCACCTCCATCAACCTGTTCCTTAGCTACGCTTAGGGCTTCATCATACTTATCTTCCTTAATAAGCTTAAGGAATTTAGCGGAGCCGGTTACGTTAGTGCGTTCGCCTACGTTTACGAAGTTGCTTTCAGGTGTAATGGTTACGGGTTCTAAGCCGCTAAGCTTTGTAAAGTTTATAGGCTTAGGCAATTGGCGAGTGGCGTGCTTTTTAGCTACCTGTGCGAAAACTTTAATGTGGTCAGGCGTGGTGCCACAACAACCACCAATAATATTTACGAAGCCGCTGTTAATGAAATCCTCCAGTGCTTCGCCCATCATTTCGGGGGTTTCATCGTAACCGCCAAAAGCATTAGGTAAACCCGCGTTAGGATAAGCGCTAACATAGCATACAGCAGTTTTGCTTATAGCCTCAATATGCGGGCGCATATCTTTTGCACCTAAAGCGCAGTTTAAACCAACACTGAAAGGTTTAGCGTGTGCAACAGATACATAAAATGCTTCAGGTGTCTGGCCGCTCAATGTTCTGCCACTGGCATCCGTAATAGTTCCCGAAATCATCAGGGGCAGGTCCGTTCCTTTTTCTTTCTGTACCTCTGCAATGGCGAATAAGGCGGCCTTAGCATTCAGCGTATCGAAAATGGTTTCAACCAGTAGAATATCTACACCTCCATCAATTAACCCGCGCGTTTGTTCGGCATAAGCGTTTACCAGTTCATCGTACGTAATAGCGCGATAACCCGGGCGGTTTACATCAGGTGATAAAGAAGCAGTTCTGTTAGTAGGGCCAAAGGCGCCAGCTACGAAAACAGTTGCCTCAGGATGCCTTTGTTTGTATTTAGCTACCGCCTGCTTTGCCAGTTTAGCCCCTTCGTAATTAATGGCATAAACCTCGCTTTCCAGTTTGTAATCGGCCTGGGCAATCCAGGTACCGCTAAAGGTGTTGGTCTCAATAATATCAGCCCCTGCTTCAAGATATTCAAGGTGGATAGCCTCAATAATATCGGGGCGAGTAATATTTAAAAGGTCGTTATTGCCTTTTAAATCGTGCGTGTGGTTCTTATACTTTTCTCCACGGAAATCGTCTTCGCTTAGTTTATAGCGCTGAATCATAGTGCCCATAGCACCATCCATTACAAGAATGCGCTTAGCGGCTAAATCGTTCAATTGTTGTTTAACTGACATACTTCTAAATCTTATTGAAGCTCTTCAATAACCCTTATCAAGAAAACCTGCATGTAAGAGGAGAAAAATCTCAACTTATCTATCTCTGCCGAAGCAAAGCAGGAGTTAGCACCTTACCTGTGGTGGTAGGTTGCTAAGACGTCTACGGGCCTGTCCCTCAGTCTTTCTTGATAAGAATTAAATCAAAGAGCTACTGCAAATATAAGCAGACTGATGTAAGTTGCAACATTAGTAGCGCGGACGTAACAGGTTAAGCCTGAAAGCAAGGTCCAGGGTTACCTGGTGAATGCCGCCATGGTCCTCTGAATAATCATTCGGCTTTAGCCTATAAAAGGTGTAGGTGGGTGCCAGCATAAAGCAGAATCGGCGCACCGTAAATTCGAAACCTATGCCCGCTGTAAGAGCCAGTTTGGACCCCTTTTTCAATAACTTTTTATAATACGTTTTTTCCACTGATTGTCCGTCTTCATCCAAATCAACTTTGGTTCCTGTAAAACTGCCTATTCCGAAGAAAGGTGTTGTGGCCACCAGGCATTTTCCCTTAGCAGCAATAGGAATAGAATATTCCATAAGAAAAAGGTGGGCAAACAAATTTCTGCGGCAATTTTGTGCGCTGTCCACGTAATCATCTACTCCCGGAGGGTTGTTGTCATAGTCGCGTTTATAGTTTTTGTATATGCCATGGGTATAGCTGAATTGGTAACCCATTCTAAAACCTTTTACGCCAAAAAGAAATTCTCCTTTCGCCGGTATGGCAATACCATTGCTGATTTGTGTAGCATTACCACTAAAGCTGCCAAAGTTTGAATTCACTTCATTATAACGAAGAAAGCTACCGCCACCGCCTGTACGCAAGCCTAACAGAAGTTCATATTTATTGTATGCCTGCGAAATAAGTGCAAGAAGTAATAGAGGAAGAATAAGCAATTTCTTCATGAGAATTATTTGTAGCAAAGTTAGGCAGCGATATGCGCAGTTTATTAAAAAAGCCTTCCCAAAACAGGCCAAATCTTACCAGCGACGGGCTTATGAATAAGCTATCACACTACTGCCACCTATTACTTTTCTATGAAAGAATAGATGGCAGCGTTAACCAAAATCCACAAAGTCCTATTTCGGCTTAATAAGGTTTACTCTTAAGCCTACATCGCCTCCAATTAAATGCGCATATTGTTTCCAATCGGCATTAAACTTATCCTGGCGGTTAAACATATAGTAGTTAGGGCCAAACAGAATAGTCACTCTGTTCAATTTAATCTCTGCGTTTAGTTCCGCACCTACGGTAAATCTGTACTTTACAATATCGCTGAAACGTACCTTGTTACCGTTGGCGTCTTTAACGTAGCCCATATAGCCCCCCAGCGCAAGCCCCGGGGTAAGTGCAAAGTGCCTGGTATTGATTATGGCTATTTCCAAGACGCCATAATGCCCAAAAGTGTGCACGCTGGACTTATTGAAGTAGGCCGTCATACGGTCGTAATCAATAGTGTTATCAATTAACGGGTAGAATGTTTCCTGTCCTCTATTCTTTGAATAGTTGTAAAGGAAACGATAACCAAAGCGGAACCGGCCCAGACCCAATAACGCCTCCCCCTTACCTACAAAGGACCAATTCGTTCGGTTCCCTAAAATATCCCGCGTGCCTTCGGTAGTTGAAAATGAGCGTAATTGGTTATTAGTGAGCATAGCACCCGCTCCCGGCCTTAAACCCAGAAAGAACTGGGGTTGAGCATAAATAAAGCTGCATAACAAAAAGGCCCCCGTCAGTAACATCAACTTTTTCATAACATCGAATTTTATTTGTCCCACTATTCATTTTTCCCTGTTAAAATTCAAAGCAGCACTTACATTTGCTGCCCGATGAAAGTAACTGAACACTTAAGTAACGCCTCTTCAACACTGTTTAGTATTGAGGTTTTACCCCCTCAAAAAGGCAAAACCATTGATGATTTGTTAAGGGTGATTGAACCTTTAATGGAGTTCAAACCACCATTTATTGATGTTACTTATCATCGTGAAGAAATCATATACAAAAAGCGTCCCGATGGGTTGATGGAAGAGGTGCCTTTGCGCAAAAGGCCTGGTACTGTGGGCATTTGCGCTGCAATTAAGGGGCGTTTTAATGTAGATACCGTTCCACACCTGGTATGCGGAGGCTTTACGCCGGAAGAAACGGAGGATGCTCTTTTTACTTTACATTATTTAGGAATTAACAATGTGCTGCTGTTGCAGGGCGATTCTGATAAGAACCCAAAAACAAGCGGCCCAAGCAGGTATGGACACCGTTTTGCATCGGACCTTGTAGCGCAAGTAGCTAATATGAATAAGGGCCGCTTTTTACATGAAGAGACCGAGAATGAGTTAAAGACCAACTTTTGTATTGGTGTAGCCGGTTATCCTGAAAAGCATTTTGAGGCGCCCAACCTTGGCGCTGACTTAAAATGGCTTAAGCATAAGGTAGATTGTGGCTCAGACTATATAGTAACCCAGATGTTTTTTGACAATCAAAAGTTTTTTGATTTTGTAAAACGCTGCCGCGAAATAGGCATTAACGTACCAATAATACCGGGCATAAAACCTATAGCGCAGAAATCGCAATTGAACACACTTGCAAAAATATTCCACATTGATATTCCGGAGGCGTTGGCCGAAGAAGTAGAGAAGTGCACCGATGATAAAGCGGTTAAACGAGTGGGTATTGAATGGGCTATTCAGCAATCGAAAGAACTGAAAGCTGCCGGTGTGCCCTGCCTGCACTACTATACTATGAGCCGCAGTGAAGCCACTATTGAAATTGCGCGTGCAATTTTCTGATTTGTAATTCGTTTTTTGAGCAATGAGCGACCGCAAACAAACCCCGCAGGAAGAACTGGCCAATGTTATTACGCATGGGGCCGGGGTAGTGTTTTGTTTAATTGCAGCGCCTTTCCTTATACTGCTTACTGCCCAAACTTCGCCTGTTAATGGCATATGGGCGGTATCTATTTTCAGCTTTGGTATGTTGATGGTTTATCTTTCCTCTACCTTGTATCATGCTGCAAAAGGAGAGAAGGTAAAGAAGGCCTTGAGAGTGTGGGACCACATCAGCATCTTTCTGTTGATTGCCGGCACTTACACACCAATTGTCTATCGCTATACCGACCATTCTACATCAACCGTTTTTTTAACCGTTATGTGGAGCATTGTTGGGTTGGGTATTATTAAGAAGTTGTTTTTAACGGGCAAGTATCAAACCTTATCGCTTATCCTTTACCTGGCTTTGGGGTGGATGGCCATCTTTATTATTAAGCCTCTTATACATAACGCGCCTAACGAAGTATGGTATTGGCTTGCTATTGGCGGCTTGTGTTACACCTTTGGAGTTATCTTCTATCGTTGGAAAAAGTTACAATACCACCATGCTGTTTGGCATTGCTTTGTTTTGGCAGGCACCATAACCCACTACGTAGCCATTTTTAGAGGCGCCAGTTTACCTGTGGTGCAGGGTTAAGCTACCTTAAGCTTCGGGCCGTTAGCTGATGCTTCATTTGTTTTAGGCGTTACGCCTTCCACCCAGCGGCCTAAGTGTATCAACTCATCTATCTTTTGCAATTTGCCATCATCAATATCCTTTTTAAACTGCTGGTAAGCCGTTCGTTTATTTAAAGGCGTAGTGGCAATGGCATTAGCATGTTTAAAGAACAGGGAGAGTTCGCCATGCTCCACGTTGTTTTTCTTTAACCAGGCTTTACTTGATTTTATGAGGTGAGGTATAAGCGTATAATTGCCTAACTCTAATTGCACCATAATATTCAGCAGGCGGATAAAAGGCTGCATATCGCTTCGCACATCTGACTTTTCGCGCATTAATTCATCAACCTTTTCTACCGCATCGGCCGTACGGCCGTTCATCATTAAAGCAAGTATCAATTCAAAGGTTATTGAAAAATGATCGTAGGAATTGCGGTTTTCATTTTCAGCATAATACTTCTCTGCATCGCGAAGGGCTTCTTTAAAACGGCCCAGGTGCCTCAGGCTCCATAAGCGTAACAACATGCTGCGCCAGCGTATGGCGTTTGCCCTTTGCGGGCTAATAGCAATTTCAGGGTGGTGCAGTTCTTTATGTAACTGAACAATGAGTTCCAATCTTACTTCATGGTCGGGTTCGCCGTTAGTTAAACGGGTGATGTTAGTTAGATATACAATAGGGTTAATGGCCCTGATTTGCGGATTTTTAAGGTAAAGTTTTCTTTCTTCCCGGGATGACTGCAATAGCTCTTTCACCATTAAAGAAGAGGAATAGTAGTGCGCCATAATTTCGTAATACACACTTTTAGAGCGAAGGCTCTGCAATTTGTTTACCCCGTTTTTTATAAGCGGGTGGCTAAGAATATTTTTGAAAGCCCGCGCCTCGGAACCTTTAACCTCAAGGTTGCGGGCCTTTTTGCGCAGGTCGTATAATTGTACCAGCTCATTCAAAAGCAGTGAGGCTTTATGCTGTTGAGCCAGCATGTTATCGTCTTCCTCTAAGCGTTCAGCATTTTGTAAACAAAGCGAGCGTAACAGAAGCAATTCGCTTATATGTTCAAACGCCTCGAGGACCCATGCTTTTTCAATGGTTTTTTGAAGAAGGTCAATGGCATAATCGAACATGCGCCGCGATAGCAGCGAACGGGCATTTTCTTTATTCGCCCTAAGAAGGGCAATTTCTGATGATTCGGTATCGTAATTGCGCAAACTGTGTAACAGCGCCTGCGTTAAATAGTATTTGTCATCGGTAAGCTGCTTGGGCGTTAATTCAAATTCATCGCAAAGTTTAGCCGTATCGTATTGCTCGCGATTTTCAAGTGCATCAAACAGGCGCAGGTATCTTTTTTCGCCCGGCTGCAAATTGCTGAATAACTTAAAATACCGTTTTTCGTTTGTGCCAAGGGCACGGATTAACTGAATGAGATAATCCTGTTTACGCATAAGCCACTATTAACAAAATACTGTTGCAATATACGCTTCAAAAATCCGTACGAAAAATTTCAGTTTACGCTCCGGTAAATCTTAACCTGAAACGTTTATGTTTTTTGCACACGTTGTTGCAGCCACTTGGGTAAAAGCAACATATCGCTGAGGCTGGAAAACTTACCCTCCTCATATAAACTAAGCATGCTTTGGTAGTGTTGCTGCCGTGCCCTGCCGGTTAGGCGCGCAGCCGACAGCAGATACTTAAACAATTCATCAATATCTTTTGAACTGTATTTGTTTCTCTTCATCCACGCCTTAGCAGACTTTACCAGGTAGGGCACCATGGTTAAATTGCCAAGGTCTATATGTACCATTACAAGCAGTATGCGGGTTAATTGATGAATATCGGTGCGCACTTCGGGGTCCACTCCCATTAATTCATTAAGCACATCAACCGCTTTATTGTAATTTTTAGAAAGCGACAAAGCCAGCGCATAGTTGTATTTGTGTGCAAACTGCTCGGCCGGTGTACGGCTTTTCATGGCTTCTATAATAACAGGCGATTCTTTAATTACCTGTTCTGTGCGGCCTAATCTTAGTAATACATACATCCTGAAGTTTTCGCTATAAGCAGTAAACGATTCCCTGCGCGCTTTGGGAATCAGGTTTGCCGGGTCCGCAAGAAATTGCTTTAGTTCTTCTGCCAATTCAAGCGCTCTTTCGCCATTACCTAACTGGTGTTCAGTAAGGGCCAGCCGCGTAAAGTTGGTAAAATAGGCCGTTACATTGCTTCTCTTAACTATGGGGTAAGCCTTGTAGCATTCGTATTCGCTTCGCACCACCTCTACCACTTTATTAAGGTCATTATGGGTAAGGTAAAAGCGGTACATTATATCGAACCAGGCAATTTTAGCCCGCAGTGATTTTAGTTTTTCAGGCGCCTGGCTAAGTATGGCATGTTTAACCAGTGCATTGAACTCTTCCGATTTATCGCGCTGGATTTCGTATTTGGAGCCTAAAGCCTTAAGGGTATGCAGTTCAAAAATTTCCTTTTGCATGGCAAGCACAGCCAGCGCTTCGTCCTTTACGGCAGCACTTTCTTCGTACCGCTGCAGGTTATACAACATTATAACCTTCATGTTCAGCAGCTCAAGTATCAGCTCGGTTAAAAACATTTCGTAAGCCCTTTCCAGCGTTTTATCAATCAGGTCTAAACTGTAATCAAACAGCCTGCGCGACTCCAAAACGCGAATGTTGTCTCGTGCTGTAAAAACGCTGGCTTCAGATGCGCTTTGCTCGGTAAAATTCCGCAGGGCGCGCAAAAGCATTTGCTGTAAGTAGTATTTAGAATCTGTTAGCTGCTTTCGGCTTATGCCCAGTTCCGTACATAATTCCTGTGCATCGTAACTTTCCTTACCCTCCAGTTTTTCAAATAACTCCAGGTATTTTTTATCGCCGGGTTGTATGCTGCTAAACAGTTTAAAGTAGCGGCTTTCATTAGGCGAAAGGCTGCGGATAAGTTCTATTACATAATCCTGTTTGCGCATAAATGGAAGCGTGTAAGGGGGCAATATAAAGCCTATACGTAAAACGGCCGTTCGATAATTCACCAAAAATTGGAAAAAAGCGAAGGGCATTGCAGGCCACATTTGCAATCAACTAAAAAATCTACTCAGCAAAAATTAAAACAATGAAAGCGAAACTGCACTTAGCCTTGCTACTTCTGTTGGTTTCTTTTTCTGCAATAATGGCGCAAGCCCCGCAGAAGATGAACTATCAGGCAGTAGTGCGCAATGCCTCGGGTAACCCCCTGGGCAATGCTACCCCAGTAACGTTACGGTTTACCATTCATGATGGTTCGCCGGGCGGCACAACCGTGTATACGGAAACATTAAATACTACTACCAATTCCTTTGGATTGGTAACTGCTGAAATTGGAACCACAGGCAACCTTGCGGTTGTTAACTGGGGCAACGGCGCTAAATATTTACAGGTGGAAACCGATGTAAATAACAGCGGTGTTTTTACCAATATGGGGACCTCGCAATTATTAAGCGTGCCTTATGCTTTGTATGCAGGTAACAGTGCGGCAGGTGGCCCAACGGGGCCAACCGGTGCGCAAGGTGTGCCGGGCAACCAGGGCGCTACAGGACCAGCAGGGCCACAGGGCAATGCGGGGCCTACGGGTGCAGCCGGGGTTACCGGCCCTCAAGGCCCTGCCGGTGCTGATGGCGCAACAGGTCCACAAGGCCCTACTGGTGCAAATGGCAATGATGGCGCTACAGGCCCTCAAGGTCCGGCTGGCGCAAATGGAAATGATGGCGCAACTGGCTCCCAAGGTCCAGCAGGCGCACAAGGAGCTACTGGTCCACAAGGCCCGGCTGGTGCAAACGGAAATGATGGAGCAACTGGCCCACAAGGTCCTGCAGGCGCTAATGGTAATGACGGTGCAACTGGTCCGCAGGGTCCATCAGGTGCAAATGGCAATGATGGTGCAACTGGTCCACAGGGTCCTGCAGGTGCACAAGGCGCTACCGGCCCACAAGGTCCAGCAGGTGCTGATGGTAATGACGGAGCAACAGGTCCTCAAGGCCCAGCAGGCGCACAAGGTGCTACTGGTCCTCAAGGTCCTACAGGTGCAAACGGTAATAATGGTGCTACTGGTCCGCAAGGCCCCGCAGGCGCTAATGGTAATGATGGCGCAACAGGCCCACAAGGTCCGGCTGGCGCACAAGGTGCTACTGGTCCCCAAGGCCCAGCAGGTGCTAATGGCGCAACTGGCCCACAGGGCTCCGCTGGTGCAAATGGTAATGATGGCGCAACTGGCCCACAAGGTCCGGCTGGCGCTAATGGAAATGATGGTGCAACCGGTCCACAGGGTCCTGCTGGTGCACAAGGTGCTACTGGCCCACAAGGCCCCGCTGGTGCAAATGGCAATGATGGCGCTACAGGCTCTCAAGGTGCAACCGGCGCTACAGGGTTATTACCTGATGGCACAGCTGCGGGTAACACTACTTATTGGGATGGAACCCAATGGGTGGTAAACAGCGCTAACATTTATAACAACGGCGGCAATGTAGGGGTAGGAACCACTTCACCATCTTATAAACTGGAAGTAATGGATGGAACTACCGACGCAAGATTAGGTGTAAGCAACATAGGCAGCGGTGCCGCAGGTATTGAACTGCGGAGCTTAAACAGTGCAGCTGCCCAGTATGTTGATTTTACTAATGACGGCACGTCTGACTATAATGATCGCATAATAAGTGATGCGTATATGTTAGACTTCGAAACCAAAAACGGTTCAGCAGTTAAAATTGATAACGGCACAAACAATGTGGGTATTGGTACCGGCAATACTACTTACCCGTTAACGGTTCGTCCGTTTAATAATACGCCGCAAACTATTACAACATCGCTGGCAAATGCTTTAGGCGATCCTAATTTTCATGTAGTAACTACCAGCGGCTCTTCAAACAATAACTTTGGTGATTTAATTGGCCAGGTAGGTTCAGCTTATGGTACACAGGAGAACGGTATGATACGTTTCCATCGTGGAACCGCAGGAAATGATGGCTATATTTCAGCTACAACTTTAGGGCAGCAACGTTTTGTTATTGACAACAGCGGCCATATTGGTATAGGACCTAATACATTTTTAGGTGCAAGCCTTGATGTGCAGGGTAATGTAAAAATTACCGACGGCACTGAAGGTGCAGGTAAAGTATTAACCAGTGATGCAAGTGGATTAGCTAGTTGGCAAACTATAAATGGCATTACAGGCCCAACAGGACCAAGCGGTGCTGACGGTGCAACCGGTCCACAAGGCCCAGCAGGTGCAAATGGAAATGATGGTGCTATGGGTCCACAAGGCCCGGCTGGTGCAAACGGTTTAGATGGAGCAACTGGCCCACAAGGTCCAGCAGGTGCTGACGGTGCAACCGGCCCACAAGGCCCAGCAGGTGCAAACGGTAATGATGGCGCTACTGGTCCACAAGGCCCACAGGGTGCAACAGGATTATTACCTGATGGCACAACTGCGGGTAACACTACTTATTGGGATGGAACCCAATGGGTGGTAAACAGCGCTAATATTTATAACAACGGCGGCAATGTAGGGGTAGGTACAAATACTCCGGATGGAAAGCTTGATGTAGAATCAGATGATAGCGAAACACGCGTTTTGGTTACTAATACCAGCACCGGCGCTGCAGGTATTGAGTTACGCAGCTTCAACAGCGCGGCTGCTCAGTATGTTGATTTTACAAATGATGGCACGTCTGACTATAATGATCGCATAATAAGCGATGCGTATATGTTAGACTTCGAAACCAAAAACGGTTCAGCAGTTAAAATTGATAACGGCAGAAACAATGTGGGTATTGGTACCGGCAATACTACTTACCCATTAACAGTTCGTCCGTTTAACAGCACACCATTCAGCATTACCACTTCACTGGCTCAATCTTTTGGCGACCCTAACTTTCATATAGTTACTACCAATGGTTCTTCAAACAATAACTTTGGCGACCTTATAGGACAGGTTGGTGCTGCATATGGCACTACTGAAAATGCAATGATTCGTTTCCACCGCGGAACTGCAGGTAATGACGGTTATATAACGGCTACTACATTAGGCCAACAGCGTTTTGTTATTGATAATGGCGGTAATGTGGGCATAGGCCCGGCCACCTTCTTGGGCGCTAAATTGGATGTGCAGGGTAACGTAAAAATTACTGATGGCACTGAAGGCACAGGCAAAGTATTAACCAGCGATGCAAGTGGTGTGGCCAGCTGGCAAAATTTACCGGCTGATGAAGACGACCAAACCCTTAGTCTGAATGGCACTGATTTATCAATTGATAATGGCAATACTATAAGCCTTGCCTCTTTAGTTAACACAGGCTATTGGGATGCAAACGGTAACGATATTTACAATAATAACAGCGGTAATGTAGGAGTGGGAACATCAACACCTGCATACAAGCTAGAGGTATTAGGCACCGGCGGTGATGTAAGAGAAGGTATTACTAACGTAGGCTCAGGTGCAGTTGGCATGGAGTTGCGCAGTTATAATTCTTCTGCCGCACAGTATATTGATTTTACCAATGACGCCGGCTCAGATTATCGCAACCGTATAATAGGTGATGCTTATATGTTTGATTTCGAAACTCCGAATGGTTCAGCACTTAAACTGGATAACGGCACTAATAACGTTGGTGTTGGTACCGGCAATACACAGTATCCGTTTACGGTTCGTCCGTTTAATGCTGCTCCGTTCAGTATCACTACCTCATTGGCACAATCCTTCGGCGATGGTAATTTCCATATAGTAACCACTAACGGTTCATCAAGCAACAACTTTGGCGACCTGATAGGCCAGATAGGTGCGGCTTATGGCACTACTGAAAACGCCATGATCAACTTTATGCGCGGAACCGCAGGGTCTGATGGTTATATGTCGGTTAAAACCAATGGCCAGCAACGTTTTGTAGTTGACAACAGCGGCCACGTTGGTATTGGCCCGGCAGCCTTTCTTGGAGCAACTTTAGATGTGCAGGGCAATGTAAAAATTGCTGACGGCACGCAAGGTGCTGGCAAAGTATTAACCAGCGATGCTAACGGTGTTGCCAGCTGGCAAACACCAACAGGCGGAGGTGGCAGCGGTGCTACCGGCCCAACAGGTCCAACCGGCCCAATTGGTGCACAAGGCGCTACAGGTGCTACGGGAGGAACAGGCCCTCAAGGCCCACAAGGTGTAACAGGAGCCACCGGCGCAACGGGTCCACAAGGTGTAACCGGCCCTACAGGCACAGGTGCAGCAAGCATTATTCCTTTTGCTTCGGGTTCAGCAATAGCCCTTTCAACGCCATTTAGTGGCGACCCAACTGATGGAGTGGTTGGTTTAGGTTCAAATGCATCGGTAACATTAACCGGAGGATTGCTAAATGCTGCAACGGGCAATGCTTACTATGCCTTTGTTGTTCCGCGCTCCGGCACCATTACCGGTGTATCAGCCTCATTTACCGCATCTACTGCAGGCTCTTACCCTGTAGTTGCGCCATTAGTAAGCGCCAAACTGTTTAAAGCGGTTAGTTCAGGCACCAACATGTGCGCACCTATTGCAGCAACAGAAGTGGTTATGCCATTTTCTTCTACGCTGGTTTCGGTGGGAACTATTGTAAACGGCACCATTTCATGTTCAGTGCCTGTTAATGCAGGCGACCGCTTAATTATGGTATTTCACTTAGACAGCAACCCTATAGCCAATATTACTATGAATGGCTATGGCAGCGCGGGTATAACCATTCAATAAGTTTTACAAATCCAGTAGCAGTTACATTCCGTCGTGGGGGCGGAATGTGCTGTTACAGGAAAATTTTTTCTAGTGCTTAGTTAACATAACACCTTGCCTAGGGGGGCGGGGTGTTTTTATTTTATGCATACTATATGGGGCAGCTGCTGCTCATCTTGTTAAAAATGAATGTGCTACAAGCTTCTTTAACAGAGGCAGGTATAGCAATTTTGGGGCAGTTGTATTTAATTTGACATTCCTGAAGGGGAAACCGGGAAAGATTTGACGAGGGGAATCAATAAACCTATTGATTCTCAGGCAGTAATTTTTGCTATTACTGTGTGCTTACCTGTAACCTTAAGGAAGATTTTTAGTAAAAAGGAAGACGTTTTTGTCATAAAACAAGAAGGAATGAGATTAACGGGAATTTTTACCTGCATTATTTCTGTGGCATTGTCAGTTTCGGCTTTGCCGGTTTTTGCCTTACCGGGTAATAATCTTTTTTCCGGTATAGAGGAAGAATGCCAGAGTGACCAAACCTTTGATATTATGCAGTTGGCCAGTATGAAGGCTACTGACATTATTGACTCATTTTACCGAAAACGGGTAAAGAACGACCACTTTAACGGCGCTGTATTAGTAGCTAAAAATGGTGTGCCATTGTATGAAAATGCATTTGGCTTCGGAAATTTTGAAACCGGCGAACAAATGACTGTTCATTCGCCCATTCAATTGGCGTCCTGCTCCAAAACCTTTACAGGAACAGCTGTTATGTTACTGGCTGAGCAGGGTTTTCTTTCTTTGGATGATTCCATTCAAAAGTTTTTTCCTGATTTCCCCTACAAGGGAATTACCATTCGCCTGCTTTTGAGCCACCGCACCGGCCTGCCAGATTATACGGTGTTCCCGAAAGAATACTTTACCAAAACGGCTGAGTACATTACCAACCAGGACGTGATAAATTATTTTACGGTTATGAAGCCTGCGGCACGCTGCAAGCCCGACCATATGTTTATGTATTGCAATACGAATTATGTATTGCTGGCTTCAGTTATTGAGCAGGTAACCGCAATGAGCTATCACCAGTTTGTGCACGATTTTATTTTTGCCCCACTGGGTATGGATGATTCTTTTGTATATAACCCAATGGATTCAACTGCACCGCGTGGCACCACCAGTTACACTGCAAAGGGCCAGGTTTGGAAAGAAAACATTTACGATGGCGTAGTTGGCGATAAGGGTATTTACTCTTCAGTAGAAGATATGCTGAAGTGGGATAATGCTCTGCGCAACGGCTTAGTGTTAAGTGAGGAAAGCCTGCAGGAGGCCTACAAACCGCGCAGCCTTGATAAATACAGCTTTGCAGGCGAAAAGGAAAAGAACTACGGCTATGGCTGGCGCATGAGCAAGCAGCTTGATAAAAGCTATTTAATTTACCACAACGGTTTGTGGCATGGCAGTAACAATGTGTTTGCGCGTGACCTTGATGATGGTTATACCGTAATAGTGTTAGGTAATAAGAGCAACAATAACAACTACTGGACCCAACCGGTATGGGATGTGCTTAACCAGCTTAAAACATTTGAAAATATTGCCTCTGTTCAGTAGAGTAGAGGAATGATAAAAAAGAAAACGCCGGATTGCAGTCCGGCGTTTTCTTTTTTATACCTGATGTATTTATTGTTCGCGTTTAGCAGGGGCTGTATTTCTGGCAGCGCTGGTTTTGTCGAAGAATAGTTTCAACCGGCTCCAAAACGATGTTTTATCCTTAGCGCGATTAAAGTTCTCTAAGAACAGTTTGTAATCATTTTTATTAAGCGCTTTCATGTAAGCCTCATAATAATAGTTGAGCGCTTCCTTGTGTAAGCCTTCCGCTTCGTGCGCCTGGCCCAAAAGGTTAAGCATAACCGCCTTGCTAACGCCGGGTATGGTCATTGCCTGATCAACATGCTTTTTCAGTTCCTGAAAACGCCCCAGGTAGTTTAAAAAGTTACCATAGTTAATCCAGGTAGCAGGATATTTTGGCGAAAACTTAAGTGCCAGTTTATAGTGATACTCTGCCTTACGGTAGTTATCTAACTTATAATAGTATAGCCAACCTATATGATTATGCGCACGACCACAATCGGGCTCCATTTCCAGTATTTCCTCCAGAATTTTTCTGCCCTCGGCGTATTCTCCGTCATCAAACAGCCGGTCCACCTGTAAAATCATGTCATCCACGTAAGTATCCATTTATGTGTGTTCTTGTTTTTATACTTAAAAAATCGCGCCAATTATCAGTGTGTAAATTAGGGCGTTCACAATACAGAATTAAGAAAATTTCTTGCCGGTAAAAGCTATCACTTTATATGCCTATTGTAATTCAGCATTTTATAAAAGTAACGGCTTTGTTAAAAGAGGCGAAGGCAGCAATTGTGCCGCCCCGCCTTTTTATCCGGAAACACCGTTTGGCTTTGGCGCAACTGTTGTAACAGGCGCCCCTGTAACGGTGTTGTTATCATTGGCCTGTTCATTGTAGTAGCGCACAATGGCAGCTACTGCCCGAACGGTCAACAGCATTAAAGCAATGTAAGGCATCATAATTACCTCCTTCCTGCGGCTGCAAGCGCAGAGTGGTAAACCTAACTGCGCTTTTAAGCCATCTTGTTTGTGTGTTTTTTAATCATTGTTTTTTATAATTTGTTTTTAGCAGCTGTTTCTTTTTCCTCATATCCTATTTACTGTCAGGATATTTAGCATCAATCTCCCATATTTTACTGAATGGGCTGCAACCGATACCGGTTTCATATATTTCGTCAAAACCATTTTCCTTTACAATAAGCGATTCACCGGCTTCTATAGAGCCACGGTATTTCTCGCCATAGCTGCCTTCCACTTTTTTTGTGGCCGGGTTTACATCACCAAAAGAGGTGCGCGTATAGCCAATAGGCTCCACGAAATAGGTGCGGCCGGTACGTAAAGAGGTAACCGTAAATCTGCCCGTATCATCGGAGTTTGTAAGAAACATTTTTTTGAATTCAGGACTCTGTTTCATGATGTTGGTTTTTAGTTCTGTTATTCTTTATGACGGCATAGCAAACGCATTATCTACTACCACGGCAATTATATTTTTTAATTATCTGCAATAAAAAAGCCCGGCGTATGATGCCGGGCTTTCGATTATTTCACAAAATTGCTGCGTATTAACCGCAACTTTGCTCCATATGAAAGCCCTCCATACACACATTCAAACCCTTGAATGCCAGTACCTCTTTTGAATTAATAGTTATGTGCTTACAAATCATTTTTTGTTCTGTTTTTGCTTTTTAAAGCTGCGCAAAGATAAGTGTGCAGCTATGATTCATCCAAATTTTTCGCAATAAATTTTTTTGTTATCTCTTGAAACCCTTATCCGGCAAGGGTTTCAGCGCCTAATTTAAATACGGTCTAAAAATGTATTTTCCCAACGTGAAAAAAGTGATTTTACTGCTGGTTGTGGTAATGGTTATAAGCGGTGTGTTGCTGTTGTTGGATAGAAAAGACATGCAAACGCTTTTCCATAAAAAGACGACACCGATAAAAGTGGACACCACCGCTTTTGAGAATAAAACCCTGTATCACTCTCTTGATACATTTTTTACAAACAGAAGTGTTGAGAACGGCTTTAGCGGCAGCGTGCTGATTTCAGTTAAAGGAGTGCCGGTTTTTGAAAAATGCTATGGCTATTGCGATTACCGTAACAGGAATTTAATGACGGATACCAACGCTTTTCAATTAGCCTCGGTTTCTAAAACGTTTACAGCTACCGCTACATTGTGGTGTATAGAGCATGGTAAGCTTAGTTTGGAAGATACCATTACGAAATTTTTTCCCGGCTTGCCTTATAAGGGAATAACCATTCAACAATTATTGTGTCATAGATCTGGCTTGCCGAACTATTTATACTTCTGCAGCGGTAAATGTGATAAGCGCGCGTATATGAGTAATGAGCAGGTTATTGATTTAATGATAAAAGAGAAGCCTGCCGCTTACGCAAAACCCGATAAGAAATTTGAATACTGCAACACGAACTACCTTTTGTTAGCTTCTATTATTGAAAAAGTAAGCGGCCAGCGATTCAATGATTTTATGAAGGAAACTTTTTTTGAGCCCTTAGGCATGAGCCATAGTTTTATTTATGATGTAACGGACAGCACAGAGAAAAAGATTGCCATTAGTTATAACAGCAAGTGGGAGATACAGCATGATGATTGTTTTGACGGTGTAGTTGGCGATAAGGGCCTTTACAGCACCGTGCATGATATGTTTTTGTGGGATAAGGCTTTTTACGATGGCAAACTGCTATCGCAGGAAATGATGCAGGAAGCCTATAAGCCCAGGAGTTTTGAGAAAGCGGGCACACGCAATTATGGCTATGGCTGGCGCCTTAAGCAAAAGCCTGATAGCACCTGGCTGGTATACCATAACGGCTGGTGGCACGGTAACAACACTGTGTTTTGCCGGAACATACAGGATACTACAGCAATAATTATTCTTTCCAACAGGTTTAATAAATACGTTTATGATGTGCAGCCTGTGTGGAAGATTATTTACGGCATTAGGCAGGATACCTTGGAGTTTACCGAAGAATAAAAAAATCCCCGGCAGAAGCTACCGGGGATATATTAGGCACAAGGGAAAGAACAATTATTATCGAACAACCAATTTTATTGTTTTAAAAGCATCTTCTGTCTTTAGCTTAACGAAGTAAACACCGCTTTCGTTGCCTACCAGTTTAATTTCAGTAGTTTGAAGGTTGCTTTGCATATGTTGTATTAACTGACCTGCAACATTGTAAATGCTGATATCTGTTTTTTGGGCAGCAGGTAATTGAATGCTGAAGCTGCCGTTAGATGGATTCGGGAATATGTTTCCGTCCAACACTTTTGCAGGCTCATTAATACCGATGGACGTTCCGTTTTTACTGAAAACATCTACACCAAAACTTAAACTGCCAATCCAAAGGTTGCCATCTACATCCATGTGTAATGAAGTAACATAGTTAGAGCTTAATGGAGAGTTATGTATGGTAAGGCTATCCCAGGTATTGTTTTCGTATTTCCAAATACCATGCAGGTTGTCGCTTACATACATTACGTTTCCGTCAAATGCAATTCCGCTTACAAACTGGTTGCCTACAGTTTCAGGTAGAAGAATAGTGCTGAAGGCTGTTCCGTCAAACTTAATTACGCCGCCGTAAACAGTACCAAACCAAATGTTGTGCGCTGCATCTTCGCTTATGGTTTCAATGGGGTCGTAGTATTGCTGAATACCCGGTGTGTTTTCATTATAGAAATATAAGGTGCCTGCCTGTAGTTTGAATATGCCATCGTAAGTAGCAAACCAAACCGCATTGCGTGTTTCATCGTAATGCACTGCACGGGTGTATAGGTTTGTTGTAAAGTTCGCGTTGTCATTATGGTCGAAAATGCTAATGTAGCTGCCATCGTATTTAGCTAAATAGCCGGGGCCGGTAAACCAGATGTTGCCTTGAGGGTCGCTGGTAATATGGTCCACTTCTGCACTTGGTAAGGTTCCATTACCCAATTGCTGCCAGCCGTTAGCGCTGCTGTATTCATACAGGTAGCTATACGAAGTGCCTATATAGAATTTGCCGTTAACTTCAATAGCGTCCTGCACACTGAAAAAGGGCGTTGAGGCAAATTGCTCTTCAAACATATTGGTATCATGATGATAGCGGATAAGTTTTTCGCCACCAATAAGCAGTAAATCGCCATTGGGTGCTGCATTAACGTGGTGAATGAAGTTATCGCTTATAGTGCTGCGGCGAATGCTAACCTTCTGCAACGGATACTGAAAATCATTCATCATAAGCGTGCCGCCGTTGGTTATAGAACCGGCATTAATGGAATTGCCCTGAACCCTGAAGGCCGAAACGATTTCGCCCATTTCCAGTACGTTCCAACTGTTGTTATTCAATTCCAACAAGGTGTCGTTACTTAAAATTACCAGCTTACCGTTGCGCATTTGCATTTCCCTGGCCATGGCAGCAATGTGCATGGTGTCGGTTTCGGTAGTATCGGTAATGAAGGAAAGGTCGCCATGGTCGGTAGCAAAAACAAAATGGTTACCGTCAATTACCATTACGCGTGACTGCCCGTAAGCAAATGTGCTTGTATTAATAGTTGTAACCGATTGTGTTGCGGGATCGAAAATGAATGGCTGGAAAGAGGCGCAAAGCAATCTTCCATCAGGCATTAAATCAAAATCCCATGGTGAGCCGTTTTGGTAGTCAAGGTAGGTAGTAAATACGCTGTTTTGATAGCGGTAAAGCGCCACATTGGTTGACGCCCAAATAGTGCCGTCACCCGCAATTTTCATTTCATATAACATGGCCTTTTTATCAGGAAAAGGAACATGGGTCCAATGGCCGTTACTTAAAAACGCAAGGCCGTTATCGTAGGTGCCAATCCATATATTGGCATTAAGCGGGCTGGCCTCTACGCGTTCTACAGCAAGGGAAGGTAGCTGGTCGTCGCCTTTTGTAAAGAAGGTTTTATCGCCCGTTGCCGTATTATACATAACAAGACCGCCTTTGCCCGAAACCCAAAGTTCGTTACCGTTACGTGTTGTTAAAGAGGTTACTTCCATAAAGTTGGAGAAGTTAACCCAGTTGGCAGAAAAGCCCACCAGCGCAAAAGCCAGCAGTGCAGTTACCATTCCTAATCGTTTAAACATGTTATTCATACAATCGATTTTATAAGCACAAAAAAACTGTATACCTTATATATAGCCAACCAAATTTTGGCTCATTAATTAAAAGTCTGAAACTCTGCCAGGCTTTCCCCCGCTGTAGTCCTCATTCCCTCCTTTGCAGACGATTTTAGACCGAATTAGGTTGTTTGCATAAAATGAACCACTTTTACGTTAAGGCGTTAATAAATTAAAAGTCAATGAAGGTTTTTTCGGATGAATTGCATCAATTAATCAGCAATTTAAGCCTTTCTGAGAAGAGGTATTGCTCCCTGTTTCTTAAAAAGCACTCTGCTGAGGGCGATAACCGCTACCTGCGCCTGTTTACCATTTTAAAGGAACAAGAACAATATGACAGCGAAGCGGCTATTAAAAAGCTGGGTTTAAATAAGAAGCAAACGCATTATTCGGTTTTAAAAAAGCAGTTGTATGAGCAATTGCTTGACGCCTTGCATCAATATGATTTGTTCACTAATCCTGAGCAGCAATTACAAAGAGGAATACACCAGTGCCATTTACTGTTGCAAAAAGGCCTGTTTGTTCAATGCGAAAAGAGAATTAAAGCGCTTGGGGCTATGGCGCGCGATATGAATCAATACGAGGCGCAACTGCAATTGCAGAACCTTAGAATGATGATGAAAGCGCGCAAGTATTACCGGCAGGAAAGTGAAGAGGATTTGAAAAAATGGTGGGAGGAAACCAATTCAATTTTGAATTCGCTGGCTACCACTAACCGCTTTAGATATATGGGTAGCCTGGTGTATAAAATGCAGTACGAGGCCGGTGGCCGGGGGAAAGAATCGGCAGAGCGCATGAAAAAGATTGTGGGCCAGGCGGAGTTTAGTGATGAAAAGTTAGCCACTACCCTGCGCTCCCGTTTAGATTATTTGCAGGTGCGCGCCCTGTATCACTTTACGAACCTTGAAACCGAACTGGCCGCTGAACATAACGAACGGTTTTTGAAACTGCTGGACGAAAACCCTTTGACCATGCAATTGCATGCGGACAGGTATTTTTCGGTATTGAATAATTACCTTATTGATTGCCTGGTGCTGCGCAAGTATAAAACACTGGAAGAAGGTTTAGAGAAGATGCGGGGCCTTTCGAAAATACCTGCCTTCCGAAGATTGGGAAATTTTGATGCCAACGTATTTAGATTGGGGTACCTGCTGGAGATGAATTACATGATAAGCACCGGAAACTTTAAACAGGCGTACACCCGCATAGGAGAGATACAAAAAGGTTTGCAGGCCTTTGGCGATAAAATAGTAAAGCATAACCGGCTTACCCTGGAATACCTTGCCGCTTATGTGTGCTTTGCCTTGGGTAAATACGATGAAGCATTAGATAACATATGGCCTATTCTGCAAGAGAAAGAAACTGCCGTAGCCGAGGAAATTCAACTGGCAGCCAGAATGATGCAACTGCTTTGCCATTTTGAGAAAGGCGACAGGCTGCTGCTGGATAGCCTTATAAAGGCTCTGCGAAGATTATTAAGAAAGAAAGATGAATCGGCAGAGATACCAAAGGCTGTAATGTCGTTTATTAATGTTTCGTTGCGTTCTCAATACCTGCATCCGCAGCAATGGATAGATTTGGAAAAGAAGCTGGAGAAGCTTGCGCAAAACAGAACAATGGCGGGAAGCTTAAACCTGTTCCAGTATATAACGTGGGTAAAAGCGCATGTGCAGCAAAAGAAGTTTGCGGAACTTTGGAATTAAAAGAGAATAACGGAATCGTACCCCTGCATAAGGTGAAACTGAATGTTATCCTCTTTGGTGCGCTTAATAAGGTAATTCAAATCTTCCTTTAGATTACCGGCCAGCTTGGGCAGCGCTTTTAGTTTTGTGTTAAGTGGTTTGAAGAAGTTATCCCAATGAATAGGAACAAACAAAGCAGGTTTTAGTTTTTGCACTGTTTCTGAATACAAACTATCGCGAAAGCCAGTCCCTTGTTTACCCAGTGAGGCTGTGCCCTGAAATAAAACATCCACATGCAAACTATCAAAGGCTGATGGAATGAAGTTGGTGCTGGCCTTAATAAGCAGGCTATGATTGCCGTATTGAACTAGCACATCGTAAGCCCCGCCTTCTGTAAACTCTTCGGTCTTTGAAGGTTGGCGCAAAGGTTTTTTAATCTCAATGCCCAGGTCGTCGTTAGATTTACCCATGAAGGTAAAGGGCGGTGTGTGCTTAGAGTTAAGTATAGTTACTGTAAACTTTCCGAATGGCAGGGGCTTGCCGGGTTGGTATTGCTGCATTTGCTGTTCGCTTAAACCTATGCCACGACCAATGTTTAAAGTAGAAAGTGAGCCGAACAGCGTGGCGTTACTGAGTAGGCTAAACTGCGGGGCATCCAGTGCGTGGTCGTAATGAGAGTGCGCTGTAAACACAGCCTTTAAGCGGTTAATGCCAAGCTGCTGTATTACCTCTTTAATCTTTAAAGTATCGCTTTGTATACGGCCAAAGGCCACTTTACCTAAAGACGGACGAGTTACAAAGCCGTCCATCAGTAGTTGTGTTTCACCATCGTCAATTAGCAGGGTTGAAACACCCAGGTAGGTAACTTTTACTTTGCCGGCAGGAATGGAGGCGGTGTTGTTTTGAATAAAACGGTAGCCCTCATATTTGCGCATGTTGGCTGAAGGCGCGCAGGATTGTATGCAAAGAAGGATAACTGCAACTGCTGCAATAAAGATTTTAGAAGAGAAATACTTAATAGTATCTAGCCTATGCCATTCCATTCTTTATAAAATTGGGTAAGGTAATCTTCCATAAAACTGTGGCGGGCTTCGGCTATTTTCTTTCCGGTTTCGGTATTCATTCGGTCTTTCAACAAAAGCAGCTTCTCGTAAAAGTGATTAAGTGTAGGAGCAGCGCTGTTCTTGTATTCCTCTTTACTCATGTTCAGGTTGGGTTTAACCGCAGGATTATATAACTCCCTGCCTTTATAACCGCCGTAATTAAAAGCCCGGGCAATACCTATTGCGCCAATAGCATCAAGCCGGTCGGCATCCTGTACAACAGCCAATTCAGGTGAGAAATAGGTGCGTTGTTCTTTACCTCCTTTAAAGCTGATGTGGCGAATGATTTGTTCAACTTCGAAAATAATTTTCTCCTCCACGCCATTACGCTGTAGAAAATCACGTGCCTTTAATGGCCCCAATTCTTCATCACCCTTATGAAACTTTGAATCTGCAATGTCATGTAATAAGGCGCTAAGCTCTACCACAAGCATGTTTACGTTCTCTCCTGCAGCAATAGCTTTTGCATTTTTCCAAACACGCTCAATATGAAACCAATCGTGCCCCCCTTCGGCGTTTTGCAGTTCGCTTTGAACATAGGCAGCAGTTTTTTCTATCAGTTGTTGATCACTCATAACTATGCGAGATAATGAAAAGCAAGCCTAAAGCAAAGCTGTTCAAAAACATTATTTTGCACCAATGGCGAACATGAAATTTTTTGCTTTCACCCTGATAATCTTTTTAGCCGGCTTTAGTTGTAATGCCCAAAATAATGATGCGCGCTGGAGCAAGGAGAAAGTGAAGGATTGGTACAATGCATACCCATGGTTACGCGGTTGTAATTTTATACCCAGCACCGCAGTTAACCAGCTTGAGATGTGGCAGGCTGAAACATTTGACAGTGCTACTATAGATAAAGAGTTGCAACTGGCAGAAGAAACCGGCTTTAATTGTATGCGTGTTTTCCTGCATCATGTGGCGTGGCAGGTAGACCCGGTTGGATTTAAGGCAAGAGTAAATACCAACCTTGACATTGCCCATAAACACGGCATAGTAACCATGTTTGTGTTTTTTGATGATTGCTGGAATGCTACTTACCACAGTGGGGTTCAGCCTGCGCCCAAACCGGGCATACATAACAGCCAATGGGTGCGCGACCCCGGTAAATTAATTTATGAGGAACGCGATAGTCTTTACCCCGTTTTAGAAGCCTATGTAAAGGATATATTAAGCACCTACAAAAACGACAAGCGCATTTTACTTTGGGATTTGTATAATGAACCGGGCAACAGCGGTAACGGCCCGCGAACATTGCCTCTGCTGAAAAAGGTTTTTACATGGGCGCGGGAGGTTCAACCGCAACAGCCTGTTACCGCCGGTGTGTTTTTGAAACTTTTTGGCCGCTTGTCGTCTTTTCAATTAAAGCATTCTGATGTTATTAGCTACCACTGCTACTTTGGGTCTAAACAACATTTGGCAAGAATTAAGCAGTTGAAGCGTTTTGACCGACCCTTAATATGCACGGAATATATGGCACGCACCATGAACAGTACATTTCAAAATATAATGCCGCTGTTAAAACAGCAGGGAGTAGGCGCAATTAACTGGGGGCTGGTTGCGGGTAAAACCAATACCATTTATGCCTGGCTTACACCAATGCCGAATGGCAGTGAACCAAAACTTTGGTTTCATGATATATTCAAGAAAGACGGAACACCATACAAGGAAGAAGAGGTAAGGTTTATAAAGTCGCTTACCGGTAAATAACTAATTATACTTAGTTCCCTTTATCCAGTTAACAACCATGTCGCGGTGTAGTATTTCGCCTAGTACGCGGTATTTAGAATCATTTAGTGGATTGTGTCCTTTAGGGTTTTCTGACATTACGCCGATATCAGGTTGGTAATAACTGGAATGGGTAAACTGTAGTTCGCCGTTGATTTTCGATACGAAGCCAACATGGCAGTCAAGCCCTACGATATATAATCCATCGGGCTCATTTTTAAATGTCTCAGTAAATTCTTCAATACTCTTGCGCGAGAAGCGCTTAACTGCTGGGTTCAATTTCACAATCATACTTTCCGATGCTAATTGTGCCCAGGCAGTGGCCGGTATATTAAATCCGGCATCCTTTAATACAGTTGTAACAAAGTAGCCACAGGCTATGCTTCCGCTACCCGGTTTTTTGGTGTTGCCGTAAAAGGACCATGGCGTGTTATACCACTGCTGAAAAATATCGGTGGTAATGGTACGCAGCAGATAGTTATGCGCCTCAGTAACCAGGGAATCTTTAGAAGCTGCATTGCTGTTGTTATACTGCTTCAGATAGTTTAAGCGGGCGCGTTCAATTTCTGCTTTAAGAGAATCGTATGGTTTACTTATTACTGTTGCTGCTGCGGGTGTAGCGGGTTTACCATTGCATGCACTGGTGTAAAATAACAGGGCAGTAAGAGGCACAAACAGAAGGCTGAAAATTGTTTTCATGTAAAATGGTTTCTACATAACGGATTTTCAGCAGCATTATTTCCCAGGAAAAAATAAAAAGCAACTGGGGCAGGATTCTTCCTTAATACTAATGCCGGTATAGCAGTTATAGTTTATGCATTCAACACAGTATTCGATTTGTAATATGACTAATGAAACTATTGTTTTATCTTGTTGCATCAATCAAACCATATGAAACGATTAATGGTACTGGCGATGATATTGGCTGCAATTTTTGCCAAGGCGCAAGTTACTTACCAGCATTACCTGAACTATACAGTGCATTGGTCGTGGGAGTTATCGGGTTGGAATCATTTTGAATTTAATCATTACTATGTGCATGGCGATAGTGTGGTTAACGGTAAATGGTACTACGATATTTGGAATAACCGTTATAATGATGGAAATGTGTCTGATCAACATGAGTTTCTATTGCGTGAAGATTCTACAAATCATTATTACAAACGTTACAGCGGTGATACGGCAGAGTGGTTGTGGTATACCTTTAATTTGAATAACATAGGCGATACGCTTTCTTCAGAAATGATACAAGGAAACACTTACTATACCCTGGTAACAGCTATAGATACCATTTATATCGGTAACGAACCCCGCAGGAGGTTTTACGGTGATGATCCTTTGGATATTATAGTGGAAGGAATAGGCAACCCGGGCTATATAAATAATTTTTTGCACTGCTATTTTAAGGACGGTGGCGTATGGACCTTTAATGGAGATTGCCTCTATCAGGATGTTAAGTCGTTAAGCTCTTTTACATTCGATGTGTTTCCTAATCCGGCCTCGCAGCAATTACAGGTAAAACTGCCTGATAATTTCGGCAGCGGACAATTGTGTTTTTTCGATTTGACCGGTAGAGTTTGTAAAACAGAAAAAATAAGCGCCGGTATCAATGTGCTGGATATTTCTTTTTTACCCGCAGGAAGTTATTTGTTGATTACTCAAGGAACGAACACTGTTTTACGAAAAATGATTACTGTTGAGCGGTAGAAGTATGTTGGTTAACGCTGAGTTAGTTTGACGCATGATAGGTAATTTGCTTTTATGGATAGTTACGATTTTTTAAGACAGTTTCACCCCATTGATAAAGCAAACTTTGAATTGCTTCTAAAACGATTAAAGTCCAAAACGTTTAACAAAGGTGATTTTATCATAGTGCCCGGTCAAATTCAACGCGAGTTGTATTTTATAAAGAATGGCGTGCAAATGTCTTATTCTGAAAATGATGGAAAGGAACAGGTTGTTGCTTTCACTTATCCTCCTAATTTATGTGCTATTCCTGAGTCTTTTTCTTTTCAAACACCATCAAAATACTTTTTAAGCTGTTTAACCGATAGCGAAGTTGATTACATTACTTATGGGGAGTTGCAAACTTTATTTGATGAGTCGCAGCAATTGGAGCGGTTGTTCAGACGCATGACGGAGGCTTTATTGGCAGGTATGATTAACCGCCATACAGAGTTGCACAGCCTGACTATTGAAGAAAGGTTTCGGAATTTTTGTAAACGCAGCCCGCACCTTTTGCAATTGGTACCGCATAAGTTTATTGCTTCTTACCTGGGTATTTCCCCAACCAATTTCAGTAAGCTTTATAATAAGGTTAAAATTTAGGCTTGGTATAAACCAACTTTTATAACCACTTGTACTGTCAGCTTTGTAACAAAAAGGTATGAAGTATAATTGGCTGAATAAATCGGAATATCCCTTTAACTCAAACTACTTTAACGGTAATGGCTACGGCCTGCATTACATTGATGAAGGGCAGGGAGACATTATTTTGTTCGTTCACGGAACACCCTCGTGGAGTTTTGATTACAGGAATGTGATTAAGCAATTAAGCGGCAAATTCAGGTGTATTGCCATTGACCATATAGGCTTTGGCCTATCGGATAAGCCGGAGCACTATGACTATTCTACCCAAAACCATAGTGCTGTGTTGGAAAAATTCGTTTTACAGAAAGATTTGCGAAACATAACACTGGTAGTACATGATTTTGGCGGACCCATAGGGCTTAATGTTGCCATAAACCAGCCTGAGCGAATTAAGAACCTGGTGATTTTAAATAGCTGGTTGTGGAGCAGTGAAACCGACCCGGATTATATTAAGCTGCGCAGGGTATTAAAGAGCCCGCTGCTACCCTTTTTATATCGCTACTTAAACTTCTCCGCACGCTTTGTCCTGCCTTCTTCCTTCGGGGCGCAAAAACTTTCGGGTAAACTTTTAAAGCAGTACACCGCTCCTTTTGGCAACAGCACTGAAAGGAACGGCACTCTGGCTTTTGCCAAAAGTATGCTAAACGACCAGCCTTGGTTTGAGAGGTTGTGGCAGAGGAAAGAGGCTATTTCAGCTAAGCCTGCCTTATTTATATGGGGCATGGCAGACCCGGTAATTTCCCCTAAATATTTAGATAGGTTCATCTCCGGCTTTGCTAACTCTACCTTCCTGAAGTTAGATGGTTGCGGGCATTTTCCGCAGGAGGAGCGTTCAGCCGAAACCGCGGAGGCTATTGGTCGCTTTCTGCAAAATAAATGAGGCAGGGAAATGCCTAGCTATTGATTTGCGCTTTAAATTCCGCACCTCAAACGAGGTAACTATGGGTAAAACGGTGAGTGCATTTACCAATGATGCATTAGGCAATTTAGATGCCACAGCTGTTGCAGAAGCAATAGCCAAAAAAGAAGTTTCGGTTAAGGAAGTAACAGACGCAGCTATTGCGCGGGCCGAAAAAGCCAATGCAGACTTGAATGCTATTGTGATTAAGGCCTATGATGATGCCGCTAAAATAACAGGCAGTAACAAAGGCGCCTTTTACGGGGTGCCAACATTTATTAAGGATAACGATAATATTAAGGGATATCCTACGCAATTGGGTACGGGCTCCTTTAATGCTAAAGTAGCCAAGAAGAACAGCCGATTTGTGGATCAATTGCTTTCTACCGGGTTAAATTACCTGGGTAAGAGCAGCTTGCCTGAGTTTGGTTTGATATGTAGTACAGAAAACGAACGCTGGGGGGTAACCCGTAACCCATGGAATACTGACTATACCACAGGAGGCTCCAGCTCTGGCTCAGCAGCTTTGGTAGCCAGTGGGGTTGTGCCCATTGCTACAGCTAATGATGGCGCAGGTAGCACGCGTATACCGGCCGGTTGTTGCGGTTTGGTTGGGCTTAAGCCAAGTCGCCACCGTTTGGTGCCCATGGATGGAAGCCAGTTAATGCCATTGCAGATAGTATACGAAGGCGTACTTACGCGCAGCGTTCGCGATACCGCCTTGTTTTATGCAGAAGCAGAGAAGTTTTTCCATAACCCGAAGTTGCCGAAGTTAGGATTGGTAACGGACCCTATAAAGAAACGTTTACGCATTGCGTTTTTTGCTAATCCTGCTAAAGAAAAATTGGGCCACCAGGATGAAGATACGCAACGCGTGCAAAAGGAAACGGCTGCTTTGTTACAAAGTTTAGGACATACCGTTGAAGAAGTGCCGCTGCCTTATGATATTGACCATATGGGCGTGCACTACATTAACTATTATGGCTTTTTAGCTTACATGGTTAGCCACTGGGGTAACCTGGTGGTAAAGTCAAAGGTTGACCATAGTGTGCTGGAGCCATTTACATTGGGGCTTAGCCAACAGTTTAAAACCAATGCGCTACAAACGCCACGTAGCATTGGCTTGTTGCGCAAGGTTGGCCGCGAGGCTGAGACATTGTTTGAAAAGTACGATGTAATAATGAGCCCTGTAGTATCACACGCCACGCCGCCTATTGGGCACTTTAGTCCTGAATTGAGTTATGAGCAGGTTTGCCGTCGCGCGCTGGAATATGCCAGCTATGCTGGTTTACAGAATGTAACCGGCTCGCCGGCAATTGCCTTGCCCTTAGGTGAAGCAGGCAACGGTATGCCGTTAGGAGTGCATTTTAGCGCGCCCTTCGGTAATGATAAATTACTGTTAGAGTTAGCGTTTGAATTAGAGGCTGCAAAACCTTTTAAGCGCATAGCGCAGTAAATAAAAAAGGGCGCTAATGGCGCCCTTTTTTATTGTAGTCAATTTCTGATTATCCTTTTAACAGGCCTTGTAGTTTCATGGCAATACCCATATCGCCTTTCACTTTAATTTTGCCGGTCATAAATGCAGTCATTGGGTTAACTGAGCCATTCATAAGGCCTAACATATCATCCTGAGAAATGCTGATAACGCAATCGGCCTCCTTATCGTCAGTTGAAATTACGTTGCTTCCTCCTGTTCCATCAATTAAAATTTTGTTATCACCAAAGTCAAACTTTAATGATTTGCCCAGAGCCGGGGCTCCTGATGCACGCTTGGTCAATTCTGCCAATAGAGTGTCTAATGCCATGTTTGTTGTTTTTGTTTGAGTAGAAGAATTAGTTTTTGCTGTGGCTGCCTGCGGTTCGCTTTGTGCGTACTGTATGGTTAAGCCTTTATTTTCGTATTTCTTATCGTCAATAATCATCTTAGCGATTATCTCGCGCATAATTTCAGATGAACCACCACCAATGGTTAAAATACGGCTATCGCGGAACATGCGCGCCATTTTGTATTCTTCCATGTAGCCATAACCGCCAAAGTTTTGCAGGCACTGGTAAGCTACTTTATCGCTCAATTCTGTTGCCAATAGTTTTGCCATGCTGCTTTCCTTAACAACGTATTCGCCATCGTTATGTAAGCGGCAGCAGTGGTAAACAAAGTGTTTGCAGCTTTCAATTTCGGCAGCTAATTGTGCCATGCGGTGGCGCAACACCTGGAAACGGTCAATTGAACGGCCAAACGCCTGGCGCTCGCTCATATACTGCAAAGTGTATTCCATAGCATTCTCACAACCGGCTATGGCGGAGATGGCACCTGTTAAGCGTTCCAATTGCAAACCACCCATCAGGTAAATAAAGCCCTGTCCTTCTTCACCAATAAGGTTTTCGGCAGGAACTTTTACATTATCAAAAAACAGTTCTGCTGTATCACTTGCATGCCAGCCCAGCTTCTTCAGTTTCTTGGCTGATACACCTGGCGCATTGCGGTCAATAATTAAAAGACTTACTCCTTCAAAACCTTTTGAGGCATCGGTTTTAACTACGGTAACAATGTAATCACCATAAACCGCATTAGTGATAAACGTTTTAGAACCGTTTACTATATAATAATCTCCCTCGCGAACGGCGCGCGTTTTAATATTCTGCACATCGCTGCCGGCGCCGGGTTCAGTAATACCTATTGAGGAAACCAGTTCCCCTTTAATAGTAGGAATAAGGTATTTCTTCTTCAACTGTTCCGAAGCATGCTTATAAATATAAGGCGTGCTCATATACTGTATTACCAATGGTGTAACAGCAAAACCGCCGCTCCACACCTTGGCCACTTCCTCGCAAAAAATTACCGAGTACCAAAAATCTACTGCTTCACCGCCGTATTCAGCGCTGTAGTTAAGGCCCAGGTAACCCATGTCGCCAAACTTCTTCCAGAGCTCTTTGGGTATGCGTTGTTGCTCTTCCCATTGGTCAACATAGGGCACTACTTCGCGTTGTAAAAACTCTTTTAGTCCCTGGCGGAACATCTCGTGCTCCTCATTAAAATAATAATTCTTCATCTTTGCTTAGCGGCTTTTCGGGTGCCAAATATAACTTACCCTGTAATTCTGCAAACCCGCCTTCCCTACCGTTGTTTGGTATACGGGCTACAGGTTAACGTCAGGTTAAAGTGCCTATGGGCGTGTAGTACAGTTCTATCTTTACAGCGTAAAACTCAGCGTATGAAAAATGCAATCATCTTCCTGTTGTTGCTGGCCTTAAGCGGAACCGGCACTGCCCAAAAATCTTACGAAATACCTAAGCGCCTTACCCCTACTGTTAAGGAGCAAACCATAGCCAACGCCCAAAGCATTAACGACCTTAGCCCCTTATTGTGGCAAAACCTGAACCTTACCAGTGCTGAACGTTACTGGCTTACGGCCCGCCGCGTAAATGAGGCCGGCCCCGTGGCTGATGGCTACCAATACCCGCAGGATAAATACAGCGAAGTGCTTGATGTGGTGTTTACTGAAATTACGGCTACCGTTAATGGTAAAACCGCTACCGCACAGGCTAATAGTGATAAACTTACTGCCGAACAAAAGACCTTATTGGCCTCTGCCACACCGGGCTCCGACATCACCATTAAGCTGCGCTATATGTATAAGGATAAGCGCAAAGATGCGTATGGTAAGCGCGATTACGCCGTGCAGGGCGATACCAAACTCACTATACTTCCTCAGGTGGAAGCCCAGTTCCCCGGGGGCAAGGATGAGTTAAACACCTGGTTTGCTGACAAGGTGATTTACAAACTGCCCGAGGTTTCATTAAAAGAAAGAGTAGAGCGCGCCATTATAAAATTTACCATTGCTGAAGACGGCAAAGTGTTGGAGCCCCGCCTTGAGCGCAGCAGTGGCGACGAAGCCATTGACCAACTGCTTATGCAGGCCCTATACAGCATGCCGCAATGGCAACCTGCTGTTAACAGCAAGGGCGTGCGCATTAAACAGGAGGTGCTTATACCCTTCGGTTTCGAAGGCTGTTAACAAATCAAAGGTTGACACAAGTTGACACTTTTCGGGTGTCAACCTCTTGCCCATTTTAACAAATAAAGGGTTAACACAAGTATACACTTTTAAAGGTGTATACCTTCCTTTTAGCGCCCCGAATGATTCTCTTTAACATTTATAATTAATTGTATATCAACACTTAATGTTGATGTTAAAGTGTTTTTTGCAATTTTTTTAATACCACAGCCGTGTTAACCCCCGTTATAAATACGAGTGCACAAAGCGCTTGGTAGCCTTATAAAGGCTAACCATTGTTTAACAAAACTAAGTGGTATGAGAAGCATGAAAGTAAAAGGCGCCCTGGCTGCCCTGGCGGCTTCAGCGGTGTTGGTTTTGGCAAACACACCCGTAGCTGCACAAACGCAAAAAAGCTCCGGCTTATTTAACCTTGAGAAAGCAGATATTAATAAGGACTTAACCGGCATTAAAGCAGCTAAAGGCGATGTAGCCCACTGGAAGGACCGCCTACATGGTGAGCGTGACCGAAACATGAACACCAATGCTACAAAAAAGGAACTCCGTAAATCGCGGGCAGACCTTAAGCAGGCTAAAGCATACCTGCGTGCCGATAAGCACGATTTAATGGCCGACCATAAAACACGTATTGCGCAGCAAAGGGCAGCAGTAGCGGCAAGCCGTACTTCGGTAATGGCTATAAACGTTAAGCCGGTAGGTAAAAACGGTTTAACTGCCCAGCAGAAAAAGGCCGAACAAAGCAGGCGCAAGCAGTTGTTAGAGCGTGATAAACAAGCCTTAAACCAGGCTAAAATTGACCGCAATAACGACGTATTAGCCGTGAACCAGAAAATTGAAAACGCTGACGTGCAGAACACCGCACTGTTAGAAATGCAAAACACTAATGCCCGCATACAAAACAATATGCTGGCCAGTGAATAAAATTTCTTTTGTTGAGTAAAAATGCCCCGGTGCTAATTGTCCGGGGTTTTTGTTTTAATGCGGCTCTGCAATCTCCTTACCGGCCGTGTAAGCATACTTTAGTTGGTAGAATTTTTTTGTGCCGCGCGTATGTTCACCCTCAGTTACAAAATACTGCCGCTCATAGGTGCTTATAAATTTGGTATAGGTGCCCTTGGCTTTTTTATCGGCATAGCCGGCTTTTTTAAGGGCGGCAATAAAAGCCTCATAGGCTGCAGCTGTGGGTAGCAGGTACGTAGCGGTAAATCCTCGGGCCCCTTCTCCATCTACAGTATTGTTTAGTAGTACTATACTTCCTTCGGTGGTGTTGGTGTAGGTAAGCGCTTCGGGTTTTGCGGCAGTATCTGTTGCGCTTTGTAAAAAGCCTTTTGTTTTAAGGTAGCTGCTAAAATTACCTGTGCCTCTCAGTCGCTCAAAATCAACCGGGCTAAGTTTTTGAGCCTGCGCGTTTAATACTGCCAATACAAAAAATACTAAGGCGTATTTCATATGCCCAAGTTAATGAATTTTTTGGGGCGCGTAGTAGCTGGTGAGCTTGCCTGTGAAGGGCGGTACTTCAGATGAAAAGACTGTTTTTGTAAAACAGAGTGTCATTGCGAGAATTCAATCCACTAAAAATTACAAGTTTGAATTCGTGGCAATCTTCCACTTTGTGATTCTGTGTTTGCATTAGTACGGGCGGGTGGGAAAATTGATAAAGCAAAACTACCAATGGACTTAGTGTTTATTTATTTTTAATTTGTAGAACCTATGAACGCTTTACCTAAAAACTTCTATTACCCGCTGCTTATACTTTGCTGCCTTTATGCCATGCAGGCGTGCAATATCTTTTCCCCTAAAGGCGACCCTAAAGAGTGGGAAGCCTTTTTGGCACATAAGCCCGATACGCTGTTTATTCCCTTAACGGCCCCCGAAGGCAGAACCAGCGTCTTAGATACGCTGGCTTACGGCATATGGCAGGATGCCATTTTTGTAAAGGAGAAAAACCGCTGGGTAGAGTATATACCGGAACCTTACGTTTTAGACATAGCGCGTTGCACTAAAGAGGAATACACTGATTCCATTGCCGGAGACACTACCTACCTGTTTCGGGCCGATGGCAAGCGCAACAGTTATTATTACCTGCTTAACGATACGCAGTTATACAGAGTGGCCTATAACGAAGCGCCGCAACTGCTAAAAAAATACCGCTACATGGCGCAAATTGAAATGGAAGTGCGGCACCAACAGTATCAGCAGGAAATGCAGTACAATACCCTCGCCCAATGGAAGGCTTACCTCTATATGCCGCAGTATAAGGAGGTGAAAGAACGCGACTACCGTTTATACTGGAAGGATACCGTTTTATACATGCGCGCCGGCCTCAAGGATGTTGCCGTAAAACCTGAAGCAGTAGCTGAAGGCTTAAAGTTTACGCGTGCCAACCCTATAAGCGAGGCAGATGCCCTGGAGGCGCAGTATTGGCTGATTACCCACGATAAGCAGGTAATGAAAGAATACCGTAGTAAACAGAAAAGACAAGAAGCCGAAAAGCAGTGGCAGGATTTGAAAGACGGCCTTGCTGAAGAAGACCGCAAATTTTTTGAAGGCAACCTTATAGACGAAGAAACCCGTAAACAGGATATGCAAAAGCCCTATGTGGAAGTTGTTTGGGAGTAGGGTTCGTATGTCATTATTAATAGAGATAAATTTTGTGTATAATGCTAAGTTACTACGACCAAAGACAATTTAAAATTGTTGAATTTGCTGAACAAGTTTATCATGCTGGATTGAGGCATTCGGCGCTCAATGGTTCCTTATACGAAGATTTTTTAATAAAATATTTGCGCGAAGACGTGCCAAATAAGACCTTTTTTAAGGGTCAAATTTATTCTAGATTAAACAACGGAAATACAACTTCCTCGCAATTTGATATAATGATTTGTAAGGAAGGCACCGAACAAAAAGATTTTTTAAAAAACATATCTAAATTCATTAATATAGTAGATGTTGAAAATGTATATGGCGTAATTGAGTTAAAAAAATGGGCAAATCCTAAAATGATTTCTTTCGAAGGCCCAATTAACGAGGCATATAGTCGATTTTCAAGGGAATTTCCTCAACTCACATATCTATTTGTTGCCTTAAGATTTAAGGACCGCAAATTTGATACGAATAAGCATTGGCGTACACTAAGTTCTAGTCTGCAGCCGGAGAATAAGTTTTGCCTATATGGCCGAACTGACCATAGTTACAAAGAGGGGAAGTTCCCTTGGGACGAGAATCAATTTGAAACTCATAAAAACTATCTGGGTCAGTATGAAAAACTAATAAGCTCAATTAAATCACTACGTTGATTTCATCCTCTTCCCAGGCTATGGCTTAAGTTTAATGAGAAGCAATACGGCGGTCCAGCAGCAGTATTCGTGTAACTTAGAGCGGGAGAAAGTGTGAATATGTAAGCGTAGAATTGTTTTCTTCTAACTATATTTCCAATAAGTATAACTTTACTAACATCTGATAAAAACCAATTTATTGCTAAGTTATGTATAACGTATATTTAAATAGTAGTAATAAGGATTGCTCATTTGAGGCATTTTATAATAAACTTTTTGATATTTGCCAAGAACATCGTGAGCAAGATAGGGCATTAGTCTTTGCTTTTATATTATATGATTTTAAGGATGCACATCTGAGTAAGGTCCTTAAGGATGTTGATTATTGGAGAAGCCTCGACTCGATTTCTGGCAACTATATTACAGTCTTTAGCCTCCACTATGAACATAACAGCCGTCAAAAGAAGCGCCCTTCTAAAAATGAAAGAATAATGAACAGGATGGTAGGTATAAAAACAATGGATTTATTGACTGCTAATGATGAGCTACTTGATAAATACTTTGGAGATATAGATATCAGGTTTCCTGCTATCTTGTTTTTTCAAATAAAGAATGATTCAATTATTGATTATAGTTTGGTTCAATTGACCGCAAACAATATCGAAGGGTCGTTTAATGAGGTTAAGAAGTATATAGAAGAAGTGGTTGAAACCCTCAAAAACATCACAGAAAAGCAGAATAGCGAAGAAATATTTGCGCTCGTAAAGATGAAATTAGAGCAGGTAAAGGCAATTTCACAGTTTATATCGGTTTATTCAACTGCTGATAAAGCAAAGGGGCCGTTAGCATTTTTTCTAAGGCTTATATCTAAATACGTTTAAACAAATATGATTGGCCGTTATCATTATACTCGACAATGGATTGAGAATAAAGCGGAAGGAGCATTATTAAAGTGGTGTCCTGAAGTACTACAAAAACCTAAGCCATTTTCAATCGAAAAGATATCGGAACTAATTGTTGAAAGGGGGTATCGAGTTGAACTTAATGCAGATTTGGAATTTGCTGAGAATGGAAAGAAAATATTAGGTTGTTTATCATTAGAGACACCACCTTGCATTTATATAGACCGATCTTTGCAAGATGAAAGACGACGGCGATTTGTATTTGCTCACGAACTAGGACATTTTGTACTGCATAGAAAAATCATTTTTGAGATAGGAGAATATGATAGGTTTATTGAAATAGATGAAGAAATGGAGGCAGAGCAAGATGATAGATATTGGTTGGAATGGCAAGCAAATAAATTTGCTGCAGCATTACTTATGCCTCAGAAAACATTTTCTCAAGCATTAATTGCAATTCAAAAGGAAATAGGGTTAAGTAAGACTGGATTCATTTATCTAAGTAAGGAACGATATAGCCAACAAGATTATCGGCAAACGGTTGATGCCTTAGCGATTGTTTATGGTGTTTCGAAGTCTCAAATACAATATCGCCTACGTAGTCTTGATTTAATACATGATGATAATAATCCCAAGTCATTGGCTAAACTTATTCCAGGTAACATCTGGCACTAACTCCTCAATAGATGGATTACTTCTTCTAGCGCGAGCATTCGCTCGTGCCATTTAAAAGATACTGCTTATTCACTTTAGGCTGCACTTGTATTTGCCCCACTAGCGCGAGCATCCGCTCGTACCGCTCAAAAAATACTGCTTATTCCCTTTTGGCTGGTGATTGTATTTGCGCCAAGCCCGTCCGAAATCCGCGGAGTCCCGACACTTCCGTAATGTTTGGACCTAATGTATTAACCTCCTCCGAGGAGGTTACCTTGCCTCTCGGCCCTTTGCATCTTGAACAGGGTTTATTTTTTTCTGCCGCTTCTTTTTCTGCCACTGCGTCTTTTCCAGGTGCGCGGGTGCCGCGATAGGTGCCCCCCCTGGCGCGAGCATCCGCTCGTGCCGCTCAAAAATAAAGCTTAACCACTTTAGGCTGTAATTGTGTTTGCGTCAAGCCCGTCTGAAATCCGCGGAGTCCCGACACTTCGGGAATGTTCGGACGATTCTTTGGTTACTTTCTTTTAAAGAAATGCTTTAGCATTCATGAATTCCATATTCTTATAATAAGAGCATGAATAAAGTGACATAATAAACTATACAACACTGGCGCGATCCATCCGCTTATGCAATTTTGAAATCGACTATTCACAGAAGGGCTTGTAATTGTATTTGCGCCAAGCCCGTCCGAAATCCGCGAAGTCCCGACGCTTCGGGAATGCTCCACGAGACACGCTCGCCTTCGTTCCCTTAAAAGATAGGGAGACAATCTAAAAAGTCTACATACTTCTACGATTTACCGCCTGGTCACCCAAAGTTGACTAACACTTATTTCCTTTTTACCCTGCGGCTTTTCCATGTGGTTGGATGCCGCGATAAATGAACAATGGCCGTTACAGTAATAACATTATGATTAACTACATAGAAAACGCCGAAAGGAAAGCGTTTAACCTTTAGGTGCCGCACAGTTTTATAAACCTTGGCGAATTGCATTGGACCGCGCTTTATGGCATTTAGGGCTGCATCGGTTGAAAGAAGAAAATCTTCTCCTAAACCGGGTAGTTGGTCCTCATACCAATTATAGGCATCCTTTACATCTATCGCTACTGATGGCAAAAAATCAAGGGTATATATCATTTGCCCTTCTTAGCCCGTACGTTTTTCTTTATTTTTTCCCAGGTTGTGCGCTTCGTAGTGGTTTCAAGCTCCGTAAGTCTTTCATCCAAAAGCTTTTTATTGCGTTTTGAAACAGGTATCTCCCCCTCTGCAATGCTATCCCAAATCTCTTCTACCAATAATACCTTCTCCGAGGTGCTTAGGTCTTTATAATTTAGTAAGTCCACTTTCTTCTTTTCACTAAGTTAATAAATCTTACATACTTCTACGATATTGTCCTCCCATCCCGAGGTTACACTCGCGGGATCTACGGCCATTACATACTACGTCTGTATTGTCTTCCTTATCGCGAGGCGTTGCTCGCGATCTACGGACACTACATGCTTCGCCTGTATTGTCCTCCGACCTCATATAGCGCATGCGTAATTTGGCCCAGGCTGCAATGTTTAACAGCTTCCATTAGCTCGGCAAAAATGTTGCCGTTGCTTACCGCCACCTGTTGTAGCTTTTTAAGTGCGGCCTCGCTTTTAGCAGCATGGCGTTGCTTAAACGCATTCAGCGCGTTTATCTGGTATTCCTTTTCCTCGGTAGTGCTGCGTATAACCTCCTGCGGTATAATGGTAGGACTGCCCTTTTTATTTAAAAAGGTGTTTACCCCAATAATAGGATACTCGCCGGTGTGCTTCTGGTGTTCGTAGTAAAGGCTTTCTTCCTGTATTTTGTTGCGCTGGTACATGCGCTCCATAGCACCCAGCACACCACCCCGTTCGGTCAGGCGTTTAAATTCGGTCAGCACGGCTTCTTCCACCAGGTCTGTCATCTCCTCAATTAAGAAGCTGCCCTGGTTGGGGTTTTCATTTTTAGCAGTGCCCAGCTCGCGATTTATTATCAGCTGTATGGCCATGGCGCGGCGCACGCTTTCTTCCGTAGGTGTAGTTATAGCTTCATCGTACGCATTAGTGTGCAGACTGTTGCAGTTATCATAAATAGCATACAACGCTTGCAAAGTTGTTCTAATATCGTTAAAGTCAATTTCCTGTGCGTGCAGGCTGCGTCCGCTGGTTTGTATATGGTATTTCAGTTTCTGGCTGCGGTCGTTACCCTTGTATTTATTCTTCATGGCTTTAGCCCAAATGCGGCGGGCCACGCGGCCAATCACGCTGTATTCAGGGTCCATACCATTGCTAAAGAAGAAAGAAAGGTTCGGCGCAAAATCATCAATATGCATACCACGGCTCAGGTAATACTCCACATACGTAAAGCCGTTAGCCAGCGTAAAAGCCAATTGCGTAATAGGGTTAGCGCCGGCCTCGGCAATGTGGTAGCCGCTAATACTAACGCTGTAAAAGTTGCGTACCTTGTTTTCAATAAAATACTGCTGCACATCACCCATCATCTTCAGCGCAAACTCTGTACTAAAAATGCAGGTGTTCTGTGCCTGGTCTTCTTTTAATATATCAGCCTGCACGGTGCCGCGCACACTTTGCAGCGCTTCCGCTTTTACCTTCTCGTAATCTTCCGCACTTAATACATCGCTGGCGCTAAGCCCCAACAACTTTAGGCCAAGTCCACCATTACCTTGAGGTAACTCCCCATTGTATTTGGGCATTAACCCCTCCCCTTTAGGAAGGCTTAAGGATGGGCCATATTTCTTCTCCGCCAATTGGTCAATGGCTGCATTCATAAAGAAAGCCAGTATAATAGGTGCGGGGCCGTTAATGGTCATGCTTACCGAGGTCTTCGGGTCGCATAAGTCAAAACCGCTATATAACTTTTTAGCATCATCAACGGTAGCAATGCTAACGCCGCTATTACCAATCTTACCGTATATATCCGGGCGATGGTCTGGGTCCTCCCCATAAAGCGTAACGCTGTCAAAAGCCGTACTTAAACGCTTAGCAGGCTGGTCAATACTTACATAGTGGAAACGCTTATTGGTGCGCTCTGGCCCGCCCTCGCCGGCAAACATACGCGTAGGGTCTTCGCCTTCGCGCTTTAACGCAAACACACCGGCCGTGTAAGGGAACTCACCCGGTACATTTTCCTGCAGTTGCCATTTCAGTATGTCGCCCCAATCGCTATAGCGCGGTAAATACACCTTGCGCACACTGGTGCCCGATAAACTTTTGTAAACAAAAGGCAGTTGTATGGTCTTATCCCTTACCTGGAAGGCAAAGGTATCGCCACTGTATTTTTGCTTTAACGTACCCCACTCGTCTACCAGCTTTTTGCACTCAGGGTTAAACTTCTTCTCGTAATTAGCAATCAGCGCTTTTACTTCGGCGCTGTCTTTTAACTCAGCCGCAACCCCATTTAGTTTGTAGAGCTTGCTGGCAATGGCACACTGCTCATTCACCCATTGGTCGTAAGCTTCGTTGTTTTCGGCTATCTCTGCCAAATACCTAACCCGTGCCGGTGGTATTATCTGCGATTTTGAAACCGTATTCTTTGCTGACGTATGCGTAACCGTAAACTCAACGGAAGTTTTCTCCTTCACCTTGTTCATCAGCACTTCAAACAGGTGGTTAACCCCGGCATCATTAAACTGGCTGGCGATGGTACCTACAATAGGCAGGTCTTCATTCTTCGCCATAAACTGGTTATGGTTGCGCTTATATTGTTTGCATACATCGTTTAATGCATCTAAGGCACCCGCTTTGTCAAACTTGTTAATGGCTATTACATCCGCATAATCCAGCATGTTTATTTTCTCTAACTGCGATGCCGCACCATATTCGGGCGTCATTACATACATACTTACATTACAATATTCCAATATGCTTGCATCACTTTGGCCTACGCCCGCACTTTCCAGTATTATAAAGTCGAAGCCTGCTGCGCGGCAAACGTCAATAGCTTCCTGCACATGCTCGCTTAGGGCTCGGTCACTCTCGCGTGTAGCCAGGCTGCGCATATAAGCGCGCGGATTCGAAATAGAATTCATTCTTATTCTATCACCCAATAAAGCGCCACCGGTCTTCTTTTTACTTGGGTCAACTGATACTACGGCTATAGTCTTATCCTTAAAATTCAACAGAAAGCGGCGAACGATTTCATCAGTAACCGATGATTTACCTGCGCCACCTGTGCCGGTAATACCTAAAACAGGAATAGTGGCCGCTCCCACCCCCTGACCCCCTGAAGGGGGAACCCCCACCTTGGCTTCCACTTTCGGTAGCAGGTCTTTAATTTTTGCAAAGCTTCCTTCTTCAGCAACAGTAATGGCCTGCGCTATAACTTTCCAATCCGAAGACTTTAGATTTTTCAGTTCCCCATTTAACTTGGGCTTTTGTTCCCCTTTAGGGGTTAGGGGTTCGCACTGCTTTACAACATCTTCTATCATACCCTCCAAGCCCATGTGGCGGCCATCATCAGGACTATAAATGCGTGTAATACCATATTGGTGCAGTTCTTCAATTTCAGTAGGTAGTATAGTACCGCCACCGCCGCCAAATATTTTGATATGCCCGCAACCGCGTTCTTTTAGCAGGTCATACATATATTTAAAGAACTCAATGTGTCCGCCCTGGTAGCTGGTTACGGCAATGCCTTGTGCATCTTCCTGTATCGCCGCCTCCACAATTTCCTGTGCAGCGCGGTTATGGCCTAAGTGAATAACCTCTGCGCCTTTGGCCTGCATAATGCGGCGCATAATATTAATAGCGGCATCGTGCCCGTCGAAAAGGCTGGCCGCCGTAACAATGCGTACTTTATTTTTTGGGGTATAGCTCATGTAACATCAATTTGATAATGAGATAATTAGCCCTTTGGCTAACACTGTTTCACCCTGTAAAATTAGAAGAATAGCCTAAATGGTGGAAGAGCGCCCCAATCATGCTTGCTTTTGGGCTAATGATTCCCCCTTTAGGGAGCTAGAGGGCCTTTACTGCCTCCATAGAATCTCGCTGTTGTTGCCGCTGTAAAATCAACGGTAAATACGGCTGTAATTGCTTGCCCAATTCCATTTCAGTAATAGTAATAGCGCGCTTGTCCTCTGCCAATCTGCGCCATGGTTTACGTTCACCCCAGGGGTAAACGCCATAAATAATTACCGGCGTGCCATAGGCTGCAATTTGCTTTTTGTTCAGTACCCAACTCTGGCACCAGTTGTAAAAGAAAATGGCATCGGCCCTGTATAAACGCGCGCAGGCATGCGAAGCAGGGTAACCCGGCATTTCGTATTCGTGCATGCTTACGCCTTCCATGTTGTCCAGGTTAAAATACCAATTCATTATCCAGTCATCATCAACCGTGCTAACCGTTCGCTTGGCCCGCCAGTTAGTATGGAACAAACCTGTTGGCGTAGGCGTTTCCTGTTTGCCCAAACTAACCGGACCCCAACGCACAAGCTTGCCGTTTTCATAGGCTGCAAAGGCTTCAACGGGATAGCTGTAAAAAATGATTTTATGAATGTCTTTAGCGGCTCTTAGCTCCAACGGAAATGGGCAATAGGCATTCCAGTCTAATAAAGTATCGGGCACCACCAGCGTATCTAAGCGCCATACGCGCACTGAATCAATTCTGTTTAAGGCCAGCACAATAGGAAACTCCGGTGCAAGGCTTTGCATCAAAGCTTCTAGACTATCCTTATCTTTTTTGTTTACCACTATTAAATGGTAGCCGACGTCAGCAATAGCTAAAGTATCCGCCTCCCTTTTCTTGGCTTCCTCTTTTGAAACCTTCTTACCACTGTCCTTGCTTTTGTTAGCCGGCGCCTTGCATCCGTTAAAATACAACCCCACTAAAACCAATAGAATAAACCACAACTCTCTCCGCATCTATAACCTCCTTTAAGTAGAACGCTACCTTTCTAAAAGAGGCATAAAATCCTTTTAACGAATTTTTGTTTAATCTTTTTATGTCAAAAGTTGAACAAAATAAACGAATGAGTGTTATAACATCATTATTAAACCTAAAACTCAGCTAATTGTTATGAGAAAGATTTTTTTAAGCACCCTGGTAGTTTTCGCAGCATTAATCACTATCTCTTCCTGCAAAAAGGATGAAGATGCAAAGACCTATGCTAAAGTATTAGTAACCCACGCCTCGCCCGATGCACCGGGTGTAGACCTGTTGGTAGACAACAGCAAGCAAAACAGTGCAGCACTTACTTTTCCTAACAGCACCGCCTATTTACAGGTAGAAAGCGGCAGCCGCAACATTAAAGTAAATGTAGCCGGCACCAGCACCACTGTAATTGATGCTAACCTTACATTAGAAAAGGATAAGAACTACAGCGTTTTCGCCGTAGATTCTGTTTCTAAAATTTCAGCCGTGGTAATAGAAGATGACCTTACCACTCCGGCCAGCGGCAAAGCGCACGTGCGTTTCGTTCACCTGTCGCCAAATGCCCCTGCTGTAGACGTAGCAGTAGCAGGTGGTGGCCCCGTTGTGTTCGCCAACAAGTCATTCAAAGAATATACTGCTTTCACTCCGCTTGATGCAGGTTCTTACAACCTGGAAGTACGTGTAGCCGGCACTTCAACTGTAGCATTAACACTGCCAACAATTACACTTGAAAGTGGCAAAATTTATACTGTATTCGCAAAAGGCTTCCTGGGTGGTTCTGCCGATCAGGCCCTGGGCGCGCAAATTATAGCCAACAACTAATTTTTGCATAGGGTTAGATAAGCCCGCATCACTCCTTTCCTCGGAGTGATAGCGGGCTCTTTTATTTTCCCCAATCGTTGAAATGTTTTAAAGTATGTGCTTCAGCAAGCCTTAACTTCGCTCAAAATCTTTGCCATGGCATCAATCGAAGAAATGAAACGCCTGTGTTCGCAGGTTCGCCGCGATATTATCCGTATGACTAACGGCGCTGCCTCGGGCCACCCGGGCGGCTCATTAGGTTGCACCGAATATATGGTAGCCCTTTACTTCGATGTAATGAAGCACAACCCCAACTTCACTATGGATGCCAAAGGGGAGGATGTGTTTTTCCTAAGCAACGGGCACATTTGCCCGGTATGGTATAGCACTTTGGCCCACGCCGGTTACTTCGAAAAAAAGGAATTGGGAACCTTCCGCAAATTAAATTCCCGTGTACAGGGCCACCCTGCTACTAAGGAACATTTACCGGGCATCCGTGCTGCGGCGGGTTCGTTGGGCCAGGGTATGAGCATGGCTATTGGCGCTGCGCTTACCAAAAAGCTGAATAAAGAAAACACCACCGTTTATTCGCTGCATGGCGATGGCGAATTTCAGGAAGGCCAGATATGGGAGGCACTGATGTTTGCCCCTCATCATAAGTTGGATAACCTCATTTGCACTATTGATTATAACAACAAGCAAATTGATGGCGATTGTGATGTGGTGCTTAGTCACCGCGACCTTAAACTAAAAGCGGAAGCCTTTGGTTGGGATGTGGTTGAAATAAAAGAAGGTAACAATATTGAGGCCGTAGTTAATGGCCTGCGCGAGGCAAAAAGCCGCACAGGTAAAGGCAAACCGGTATTTGTGCTTATGCATACCGAAATGGGTTACGGTGTAGACTTTATGGTAGGCCACCACGGCTGGCACGGCGTTGCACCTAATAACGACCAAATGGCAGTAGCCTTAGGTCAATTGGAAGAAACACTTGGTGATTATTAATTATTCAACATGGGCAACCGCTCTCTTTCCATAATGTTGCTGGGCTTTGTTGGTTTAATGGGCCTGGGTATAAGCTCGCAACTTATAAAGGCATTTAATACACCAACTACCACTCAGCACGATTTGGGTTACAAAATAGGCTTTGCCCTTCCCTCTCTTCTTTTGGGTGTTTTATGTATCTGGCTTTTGTACAAAGCCTATACCCTTTGGAATAAGCAAGACTGATTATCTTCTATAGCAAAACGTTTATTGGCCAATTGCGTAAAAGTATTAATTGGGAATAGCTATTATTAGCTTAAGTATGCTTAGCGGGCAGGAAATAGAAGATATTGTTGAGCTGGACAGGGTGAATATGGCCGCCATGATGAAAGATTGCGGCATCGACTTTTCCTCCACCTTTCGTAAAGCTGAAGTTACTAAAGAAATAGAGGCCGGTACTACCTATGTGCTGCATAAAGAAGATGGACGGGTAGTAGCTTATCTGGCCTTTTCAGTTTATAACGATATTATGCAGGTTAAAAGCCTGCAAATAGCAGTCTCGGCAGGTAAGCCTGCTTTACGTATGCTGTTGCGCAAAACCATTGCTGTAGTTTCAGGGTTGCATTATCATGAGTTGCACACTAAGATATTTATCCATAACGAGCCGGCCTTGCGCTTATACCAAAAACTGGGCTTTGTAATAAAGGAGCAGAAAAACGGTAGCTATTATCTTTTTATAGACAGAGACACACTACGTAAACGTATATCACTGGTTCTTGAAATGGAATAATCTATTGTAACTTGCGTTTGAGTAAAAATGGCATTTACAGTCACGCATTACGCACGAATCTCTTTTAAACAAATAGGAATTTTAGTTCTTATCTGTTGCTTTTTATCCGTTGCGCGGCTACAAGCCCAGCAGGCACAGGTATATAAGCCCACTATAAACCGGGTGCTTTTTGTGTTGGATGTTTCGGGCAGTATGAAGGACCAATGGAACGGCAAAGAAAAATTTCAGACGGCTAAAGAATTACTGTATAAGCTTATTGATTCCGTTGAGCGAAAGAATCCTAATGTGGAATTTGCTATTCGCGCTTTAGGCTATCAAAGCCCACGTGCTGATAGAAACTGTAAGGACAGTAAGCTGCTGGTTCCTTTTGCAAAGAACAATGCAGAAAAGATACGCGCTGCATTGGATAAAATCCGCCCGCAGGGCATGACGCCTTTAGCCTACTCCCTATCGCAGGCGCCTAATGATTTTCCGGCAGATGCAAAAAGCCTGAACTCCATTATTCTTATTACGGATGGTAACGAAAACTGTGATGGCAATCCTTGCGATGTTTCTAAAAAACTATTTGAAAAGAAAATCTCTTTGCGTCCGTTTATTGTAGGTATTGATGCCGGAGAAAAATTTGTGGAGCAGTTAAAGTGCATAGGGCAGGTGCTCGATACAAAAGATGAAACTTCACTTTATAACACAGTGGGCGTAATTATCCGCCAAACACTTAACACCACTACTACACAAATCAATTTGTTAGATAAAAGCGGTAACCCTACCGTTACTAATATTCCGTTTACGTTGTATGATCATGCCACCGGCAAAATTGAATATAACTTTGTGCATACCTTAGATGAAAAGGGTAATCCCGATACACTCTATCTGGACCCTGTTGGTGTCTATGATTTAGAATTACATACCTATCCTTCCATCCGTAAGGAGAATATTGAGCTAACGCCGGGCAAACACAACATTATTGCTTTAGATGTGCCTGCCGGCGATTTAAACGTGCAATGCGTGGCCGCTTCAATGGCAAATAACGATGCACAGGTTCTGTTGCGTCAGCAAAAACCAGAGCGAAATATTTTAAACGTGCAGGAATTTAACGCTGAGGATAAATACCTGGCTAATGATTACACGCTTGAAATATTAACCGTGCCCCCCGTGCATATAGATACTACAGTGGTTGGCTTTACCGACAACAACCTGAATATTCCTAACTACGGAACGCTTTCTTTAATGGCTCCTGAAAGTTTGTTAGCCAGTATTTACCGCATGAAAGCAAACAGTATGGAGATGGTGGAACGTTTTGAAATACTTAAAACCGAAAACCACAGACTGCAACCCGGCGAATACCGCATAGTGTATAAAGCCAAAAGCAGTTACGATAGTGAAACTACCAAAACACAGATTTTTACAATTGAGGAGGGGAGGACCGTTGTGCTTACACTATGAAGAAACTCCTGCTGCTTATCTTATTCTTTTCGGCTTTTGTAAATATCCGTGCACAGGAAAAAACACGCATCCTGTTTTTATTAGATGCATCACTTAGTATGCGTAACGAGTGGGCGGGAGGCACTAAGTGGGATATAGCCACAACAGCCTTGCTGCAAATTGCTGATAGTGTTTCTAAGTTTCAGAATATAGAAATGGGCATACGTGTTTTCGGGCATTTATATCCTGAGCCCGACAAAAATTGTCACGATTCGCGTTTGGAAGTTCCTATTGATACGGGCAACATCAATAAAATAAAAAAGAAGCTGGCTGAAATACGACCCAAGGGAATAACACCGCTGGTATACAGCATTGAAAAATGCGCAACCGATTTTGGCGGTAAGCCCGGCAAAAACATATTGGTGGTTATAACCGATGGTGAAGATGCCTGCGATCGCGACCCCTGCAGCGTTGCACTTGCGCTGCAGAAAAACAACATAGTGTTGCAGCCTTTTATCATTGGCATGGCCTTGCAGGTTAAAAGCTACGACCAAATGGAATGCATGGGCAAGTTGTTTAATACTTCCTCTGCGCAGGAATTTTCAAATATTCTGCAAAAGGTGGTTATCGAATCTATTGCTAAAACTACCGTACAAATAAACCTTAACGATAAGTTCAACAATCCTACTGAAACTGCCGTAAACATGACCTTGTACGATGAGGAAAGCGGCTTGGTTAAATACAATTTCTACCACACCCTCAATGCCCGCGGCCTGCCCGATACCATTACTATATCACCCATGTTTGTGTACACCTTACAGGTGCATACAGTACCGCCCATTATGGTGCAGCATATTGCATTAAATAAAAACGCGCATAACGTAATTAATGTAAGTGCACCCCAGGGTTATCTTAATTTCTCGTTGCAGGGTTCGCCTTCCAAATCAGCAGCTATGGAGCGGTTGAAGTGTCTTTTGCATAATCCTGGTGAATCTGCTACGCTCAATGTGCAGCGCATTAACACGCGCGAGAAATACATCTGCGGTACCTATGACCTCGAAGTATTAACGCTTCCGCGAACAGTGGTTAAAAATGTGAAGATTGAGCAAAGCAAAACAACAGATGTGCTCATCCCATCTCCCGGCATTCTTACTATTAATAAGGGCTTTGAAGCTTATGGCGGCATTTTTATGGTGGAGAATGGCAGAATGAAGAAAATATATGACCTGCGCCTGCAGGACCGTCAGGAAACCCTCGCCATCCAGCCCGGCAAATACCACCTGGTTTACCGCAGTAAATACGCCCGCACAATCCACACTACCGTTGATAAAGAATTTGAGATTACAAGCGGTGGAAGTTTAAGTTTGAAGCTTTAATAAACCGCCCGTTTCTTCGGCAATTTCGAAAACGGAAAGCTAAAATTTACCGTTATGGTTGCGGAGGCTAAAAACAAAACTGCTATGCTATCGGATTTCGTTTCTACCGGAAATAAGGATACCCGTTCAGGGTTTGGTCAGGCAATGTTGGAGTTAGGAAGAACCAATCCCGATGTTATAGCGCTGTGTGCTGACCTTGCCGGCTCTCTTAAACTGGATGCCTTTATAAAAGAATTTCCTGAGCGTTTTGTGCAGTGCGGTGTAGCCGAGGCTAATATGATTGGCATTGCAGCCGGTATGACCATTGGCGGTAAAATTCCTTTCGCTACCACCTTCGCCAACTTTGCTACCGGCCGCGTTTACGATCAAATTCGCCAAAGTGTAGCCTATAGCGGTAAGAATGTAAAAATTGGCGCATCACACGCCGGTGTTACCTTAGGTGAAGATGGCGCTACCCACCAGATATTAGAAGATATTGGCTTGATGCAAATGCTGCCGGGTATGGTTGTTATTAACCCTTGCGATTACCACCAAACGCGCATGGCTACTTTAGCCGCTGCTGAATACGTAGGCCCTGTTTACCTGCGCTTTGGTCGCCCGGCCTGGCCCATGTTTATGGAGCACCAGAAGTTTGAAATTGGTAAGGCTATACTAATGAATGAAGGTAAAGACGTTACCATCATTGCCACTGGCCACCTGGTTTGGAAAAGCCTGGAAGCTGCCCGTCAATTAGAGAGTGAAGGCATTTCAGTGGAACTGATAAACATACACACCATTAAACCTTTAGATAAAGAAGCCATCTTAAAATCAGTGGCTAAAACTAAATGCGTAGTAGTGGCTGAAGAGCATAACCGCATTGGCGGTTTGGGTTGGGCTGTTGCCGGTGCGTTGGCGGCTGAATTACCTGCACCAATGGAGCAGGTTGCCGTAAATGACAGCTTTGGCGAAAGCGGTACCCCTGACCAACTATTGAAGAAATATGGGTTAGATACCCCCGATGTAATTGCTGCTGCCCGTAAGGCCATTAGCCGTAAATAAGCAAAAAGTGTTAAAGCCTGCTGGCTTGGTATTAGCCTTGCCTTAGCATCCCTATATCTAAAAGTCCTGTATGGCCACTACCGATAAAGAGTTATTAGAACTTTTTCATTCAGGAGGAAAGGAGCGTGCCTTTACCCTCTTAATTGAAAAATACCAGGAGAAGGTGTATTACCACATCCGCCGTATGGTTAAAGACCACGACGATGCCCACGACGTAATGCAAAATACCTTCATCAAGGTTTGGAAGGGTCTCGAAAACTTCCGTGCTGAATCTCAGTTGTTTACCTGGGTTTACCGCATTGCCACCAACGAAACCATTACCTTCTTAAATGCCAAAAACAAGCGGGTAATCATCTCTTTTGATGGTTCTGATAATGATGACGAAGAGGGCTACTCACCGGCCAGCTATATTAAAGGAGAAAGCCACCAGGTAGATGGCGACGATATACAGGCACGCCTGCAAAAAGCCATTGAGTTACTGCCTGAAAAACAGCGCATTGTGTTTAACATGCGCTATTATGACGAAATGCCTTACGAGCAAATGAGTGAGGTATTAGGCACCAGTGAGGGGGCCTTAAAAGCCAGCTACCACCACGCCGCACAGAAGATTGAAAAATTTTTATTGGGGGAGGATTAAACCTTTTGCCTCCGCAACGTCTAACAAAGGCGAATAGTATGGAAAAGCGCGAAGAAATAGTAAAAGAGTTACAGGCACTGGCCCCAAGGCTGGCCGCCCTGCCTAAGGTGAACTTTGTAAAGGCACCTGAAGGCTACTTTGCGCAATTCAAAGTGCAGATGTTGGATTTAGTGGATGTGAAACTGGCAACGGAAGAGTTGAAGGTTGTGGCGCCTGCACTGGCAAAACTGAAAATGCAAAGCGCTGAAACTGCCCCATCCGGGTATTTCAATAATTTCTCCGCTACCCTTTTACAGAAGATAAGAACAGACGAGTACAAAGAAGAATTGGCACAGGTAGCCCCTGTTATGGCACAATTGCAAAAACCGCAAACCGTAGTTGCGCCTGCAAATTACTTTAACAGCCTTCCGCAAAGTTTGTTACAAAAGGCGTTGGCCAATGAAAGAACAGAGGTTGCTCCTGCAATGCCACAATGGTTACAGAGTATTAATGCAGTGTTAGAGAATGTGGTGGCTGCTGTATTCAAACCACGTTATGCCGTTGCCTTCTCAGGCACAGCTACCATGGTAATTATTGCAGTTATGTTGTTTGTAAAGGTGGAACAGCAATGCACCGATGCAGAATGTAAACTGGCCAGTGTAAGCAGTGCCGAGTTGGATGCTTACTTTGATGCTAACAGCGATGAATTCAGCAGCGATGTATTGGATTATTCTTTTGATAAAGAGAAGATAGAAGACTACGGCAAGCAGGATAATAAAGCCCTGGATAAGGGACTGAATCAATTAACAGAAGATGAGTTAAATCAGGCATTGTTAGATTAAACCTTAGCCGTTAAAAACCATCATATAGAAAAAATAATTACAATGAAAACGAGAAAAGGATTAGTGATGAAAGCCATGTTGTTTTGCGCAACGCTGGTTATGGCAATAGCCGCCAATGCGCAATCGCCCCAGGGCCCGCCCGATGGCGATAAAGCTGAAAAAATTGAAAGTCTTAAGCGGTTATATATTTCAGAGAAGCTGAATTTAACCCCTACGGAAGCTGAAAAATTCTGGCCTATATACAACCAGTGGCACAACGAAATGAAAAGCCTGCGCCAAAACTTCTTTCCTAACGGAAAAGCTGAAGGCCCTCTTTCGGCTGAACAACAGCTGGATTTTGAGCAGAAGAAGCTTGACCTGAAGAAAAAGTATAAAGTGCAGTTTGAAGGCGTGTTAGGAAAGGACAAGGTGAATACGCTTTACGGCTTGGAAGAAGAGTTTAAAAAGAAATTGCAGGAACTGCGCGATCAAAAACAACAACAACGCGGTAATAATCCCGGTGGCCCCGGCGCTCCCGGTGCAGGTCCCGGCCCTCGTGGTGGTGGTCGCGGTTTCTAAAAAACAACAAATAAAGCGCTCCTGTTTAGGGGCGCTTTTTGTTTGTCCGGTTAGCCCGCAACCTTTGGTTTACAGCCTCTTAATAATTGTCACGGTTTTGTCATATTTTGTAAAATGACCAAGATTAGGAATCTGCGTTCACCTAATTCCTATTTTTGGCGCCACAAATAATTCATAACAAAAACAATAAAGAATGAAGACAAAGTTTACTCTGGTTCTCCTATTTGTTGCGGCTTTCCTGGGTATACAGGCGCAGCAGGTTCCTAATGGTGGTTTTAATAGCTGGGGGCAGTTTGCTCCAACCGGCTGGACCACCTACGAAGCAATTTTTGGCGCCCCACTGGGCTTAGCCACTAAAGATTCTGTTGATAAGGCTGAAGGTACGGCATCTCTTAAACTGCGTTCCGACTCTGTTATAGTAGCTCCTCAGTATGGCGTTATTTCAGGCGGTGTTGGTGTGGGTAGCGCAACAGCAGGTCCGGCTCCGGGCTTTACTGGTATCGCTTTCCCTTTCCGTCCTGATACACTGTTCTTCGATTACAAATATTCTGCAGGTGCAGGTGTTGACTCAGGTGCATTGGTATTATTTATGAAAAAGAATGGTGCTTACGTTTTAGCAGGTGCTATCACTTTAGGACCATTAAACCAGTGGGCTCAAATTTACATTCCAATGGGCCCTGCTTACCAAAATGCTAACGTGCCCGATACATTGCAAATGGAATTCTACTCAAGCGCTGATACCGCTCGCCAGGGTTCAACATTGCATGTTGACGACGTTCGTTTCGGTTATGTAAACCCTCCTTCTTTAGTTGAGGAAATCGACAACAACGTATCAGTAAGCGTATTCCCTAACCCTGCTACTGATGTAGTAAACCTTAACTGCAGCGAAACTTTAGTTAATGCTTCTGTAATGGTATTTGACGTAACAGGCCGCGTAATCACTCACGAGTTTGTAAACGGTAACGGTTACCAACTGAACACTTCAGAATGGGCTGCCGGTAATTACACCTTCTCGTTAATTGATAACCGTGGTAAAGTAATTAACAAAGGACGCTTTAGCGTTAACCACTAATCAATAAAGTATTCTATACGCAAAGCCTCCTTGCAAAAGGGGGCTTTTTTATTTGTAAATCTTGCGGCGCACAATGGCATACACCCAAACTACGAATAGCCCGGCGGCAATCATGTAGCCAATAAAACTCCACTTGTTAATGCCGTAGTAAAACTTCATTTCCGGCGGATAGGGAGCCAACAGCGCAATAGAAGAGCTTATCATCAACGCGCATATAACATATATCAAACCCTGGCGGGTGGTAATGCTGTCCCACTTTTTTAGGGCGTAGCCATAACCCTGCAACTCTACCTCAAAATGTAATTTACCCTTGGTGGCTTTCTGCAATATGTTGCGCAGCTCAATTGGGAAGGTGTTCAAAAAACTGGTAAAGTTAGAGAAGCGTTGGCCTGCTTCATGCGCCAGGTTCTCCGGCTTTAACTGTTCAGTTAAAAGGCGCTGCCCGTACGGCTTTATAAACTCGTAGGTTTTAAAATTAGGGTGCAGCTTTTTACCAATACCTTCCAGTATAGCAAATGCGCGGAACACCAGGAACACACTACCGGGAACGGTAATGTGATAGTCATACATTATCTTCTGCAGGCGCTGTATTACATCCTGTATACTGCTTTCGCTAACGTCAAGGTAAGCGTAGTCCTCAATCATATCGTTGAGGTCATACACAAACTGGCGCATATCGGTTATGTTATCCTCCACGGCCAGCTTACGCATTTGCACAGCCATTTCGCGCGCATCATAACGCGCCATGGCTATAAAAATACCCGCAAAAGCATATTTGTCCTTCTTCATTAACTGGCCTACCATACCAAAATCCAGCAGTATAATAGTGCCTTCTTTATTTACCAGAACGTTACCCGGGTGCGGGTCGCCATGGAAATACCCATATTCAAAAATCTGTGAAAGGTAAATGTCCATACCCTTCTCCACTATACGCGCAGGGCTAATACCCCATTCTTCCAGCTTAGCTACATCGGTAATCTTACAACCTTCGGCAAACTCCATTATCAGTACCTTACTGGTGCTGAACTCCCGGTAAACCTTAGGTACATAAAAATCAGTACGGTGCCGGTAGGTGTTACGGAAGCGGTCAATATTGCGCGCCTCTGTTCGGTAGTCTAACTCCTTAACAATGGCCCGTTCAAATACACGCACCACTTCCTCAGCGTTTAACACGCCTTGCTTTTTAAGGTAGCGGTCCATACGGCGCACGCCTTCCTTAATAATGCTTATATCCTGTTCAATTATCTCTTTAACATTCGGGCGCTGCACCTTTACCACCACATCCTCGCCCGTTTTAAGGTGGGCCTTATATACCTGCCCAATAGAGGCTGATGCCATAGGTACTTCCTTAAACGCATCAAACATCTCATCCAGCTTACGGCCGGTTTCTGTTTCAATTATGGCACGGGCCTCAACAAAATCAACGGGTGGTACGCGGTCCTGCAGCTTCTCAAATTCCTTTACCAGTTCCTCGGGTATAATATCGGGGCGGTTGCTAAGTATTTGCGCCAGCTTAATAAAGGTGGGGCCAAGCTCTTCAGCCGCCATGCGTACGCGTTCCCAGCGGGTATATTCCATTACCGGCTTTTCATCGCGCAGCCACTTTATACGCATACTTTCCGTTACCAGGTTGCGCAGCGTGCTGTTCGCAATAAAATCCTCAAAGCCATACTTTACCAGTATGCCCAGTATTTCGCGCGTGCGGTTAAGGTTTTTGAACGTATTATTGAAAAGCATGTGGGCTTAAAAATAGAAGCTAATTGCGAATTAAGAAACGCAAAGCTTCTTTATATGCGGCTATGTCATTTCTCGGTTACCTGGTTTAACCGGGCATAAAACAAAAAAGCCACCCGTTTTGCAGGTGGCTTTCGTTTATATAACGGTAAAACTATCCGTTGCTTTCGCTTGCAGCTGGTGCAGCAGGCTTAGCAGCTTTTTTAGCTACTTTTTTCTTAGCCTTCTTTTTAGCAACCGGCTTGGCAGCAGCGGCAGCTGGTTTTTTAGCAGCCTTGCCTTCCAGTTTGCTTATCTGCTTCTGCAGCTTGTCAATTTCTGTATTGGTAAACTTCACAAATTTGTGAACAGCTTCGTGGTATTTAGCTTCAATTTCGGGGCGGCGTGCCTCTACTTTTTTAATGGCTTCGCTAACGATCTTCTTGCCGTCAGCTTCGCTCATCTTGCCTTTTTTTACCAGTTCGTTTACTGATTTCTGAACTACTTCTGCAGTGTGCGAAGCTAAACCTACGCCTGAGTAGAAGTACTTTTTCAGGGTGTCCTGAATGTTGTTTGTAGCCATTTTAATTGGTTTTAATTTGGTGAATTAATGTTGCGATGGTTTTGTCACATTTAGTGCCAATTGCCAAAAGCGCAGGGGCCAAAAAGTTCATTACCATCTTAAAATTTCGTTACGCAATGCAAAGGAAACCCGCGTCCAATAAGGGTTTCATGACCTTTGTCAGGGTGAAAAATAATTTATCTCACTTTAAAAATAAAAAATATCGACCGTAAAAGTGGCAGAACGAATTGGCAGAATGCGGAAATTATTGCCGCCATTATTCAGCTTATTGATTTCATAAGCCTGCTGTAAGTTTAAAACCTAAATTAGAGGCATGGGAAAAATTATCGCCTACCTGTATTTGTTAGATGCCTTGCTGGAGATTTATGCCGAGATAACGGCTAATGAAATGTTGAAGGTTTTCACCAAGCCGCTGCTTATGCCCTTGCTCATTTTCTATTATGCTTCGTCTATTGAAGGGCCAACTTCGCGCTTCCATAAGTTGATGATAGCCGCCTTTTTCTTTAGCTGGTGGGGCGATATGTTCCTTATGCTGGTGCCTAAAAGCCCCAGCGATTTAATGTTGCTGGGCATACCCAAGGACCCTCTGTTCTTTCTTGCCGGCCTGGTTAGCTTCTTAATAACCCATGTGCTGTATATCTTCTCTTTTGCCGATGTAAGGCATAAACACGCGCACGCCATATTGCCCAAAAAATGGTGGGTGCTTGTGCCACTTATAGCCTACCTCGGTATTTTACTTTCTGTATTGGTACCCGCCATTGCCAATAACCTTGAACCTGCCATACAAGGCTTTTTAATTCCGGTGTTGGTGTACACTTCAGTCATCTCGCTAATGGTAATATTCGCCATTAACCGTTACCACCGCGTTAACGACCCCAGCTTTGCGCTGGTGTTGGCAGGGGCGCTTTCCTTTATGGTTTCTGATAGCCTTATTGCCGTAAGCCGCTTTGTAACGCACATTGAATTGGCCGGCACCATGATTATGGTGCTTTACATATTGGGGCAGTTCCTTATTGCTAAAGGCAGCCTCAGGCAGTTTCACCTGCACCACACCGACCATTAACAACGTTTGGCGATTTAATAGTTGACGTAACCAACATCAGCAATTACATTGTTGTCCGTTTTATTACTATTGGCATTCCATTGCCGATATATGAAGAAATGTTAATAGTGAACTAATGTACCAGAGTAAAGACAAAACCTTCGAAACCCTCCACGATTATTTCGATTACATAGCGGAAACGCTCAACTTTCCCCGTGTGCATGAGTACTTTGAAAGCGATACGGTAATTTCCGATGGCCTCAAAATTCATGTTGATGTTTTTGAATATGACAAACACGCCCCAACCATAGTATTTATACCGGGCACCGCTATTTATGGCCTTTGCTATGGCGAATTGCTTTACAAACTGGGCCAGCACGGTTATAATATTGTAGCCCTTGACCCCCGTGGCCATGGCCGTAGCGAGGGCCTGCGCGGCGATTATACCATTAGTGAAATTATGAGCGATGCCTCGCACGTAATAACCTATGCCATCAATCGCTTTAACAGTAAGGTAAGCCTTATGGGCAGCAGCCAGGGGGGCATTGTGGCCTTTTATATGGCCGCTAAAGACGAAAGGCTGAATTCGGTTATCTGCCAGAATTTTGCCGACCTTACTTCCGAAGATACCCTGCAACTGGCCCGCCACCCCCGTTTGTTTAAGTACATGAAAGGGATGATTGCCAAGTACGGCCACCGCCTGCCCAATGTGCAAATACCGGTTACCAGTTATATTGATTTAGATAAAATACCGGTTAAATATTTCGGCAGCGCTAAAAACTTTATGGAAAGCGACCCTTTGGCGCTTAAAACCATCTCGCTGCGCGCTTTAAAATCATTGGCCGATACGGCTATGCCTAAGCCCGTGGAGGAGATAACCGTACCGGTCATGGTGCTGCAGGGCACGGCAGATTCCATATTTCCGGTGTCGTACACCCAAAAGATTTATGACCGCATACGCTGCCGCAAAAAGTTTGTGCAGTTTCCGGGCCGTAGCCATGCCGTTTTACACGAAGATATTGAAGGCGTAGTGCCTGCCATAACTGATTGGTTACAAGAAACTTACCACGTAAATTTCCAACATCAGTTAAACGCATAATACCCGCACAATATAGTACGGGCTTTTTCGTCAATACCAATGCTCTTTTTTGCAAAGAATTAATAAACCTTGAAAGCATTGCAAACGTTATACAATAAAGATTGCGTCTGTTTAAGGGAAAAGTTTAATTTCGCCCTTCGCTTAAAGAAGAGCCCGTCGTTTTTACAGAAAATCAGGAGGAATAATGAGGCAGTTAAAGATCTCAAAATCAATCACTAATCGCGAAAGCCAGTCCATCGAAAAATACCTGCAGGAAATAGGTAAGGAAGACCTGTTGACCCCTGAGGAGGAAGTGGAGTTGGCCCGTCGCATACGCCAGGGCGATCAAACCGCATTGGAAAAACTAACCCGCGCAAACCTGCGTTTCGTGGTGTCGGTAGCTAAACAGTACCAAAACAACTCGCTTTCATTAAATGACCTTATTAACGAAGGTAACCTGGGCCTGGTTAAAGCCGCTCAGAAGTTTGATGAAACCCGTGGTTTCAAATTTATCTCCTACGCCGTGTGGTGGATTCGTCAGAGCATTATTCAGGCTCTTGCCGAACACAGCCGTATGGTGCGCTTACCGTTGAACAAAGTAGGTAGCCTTACAAAAATTAATAAAGTGTTTAGCGAATTGGAACAGAAGTTCCAGCGCGAACCAACCCCTGAAGAAGTTGCCTTGGTAATGGGTATTACGGTGGAAGAAGTAGAAGCTACGCTGGGTATTTCTGCCCGCCACGTTTCTATGGATGCTCCGTTTACGGATGGCGAAAGCAATAGCCTGATTGACGTACTACAGAACGAAAACGCCGAAATGGCGGATAAGCGCCTGGATTACTTCGAATCATTAAAAGAAGAAACTGAGCGCACCTTAAGTTCATTAACTGACCGCGAGCGCGAAGTTATTAAGCTGTTCTTCGGCATAGGTGTTGAACACCCAATGACCCTTGAAGACATTGGCGAGCAACTGGGCATTACCCGCGAGCGTATCCGCCAGATTAAGGATAAAGCTATTACCAAGTTGCGCTCACAAAGCCGCAGCAAAGCCCTTAAAGCTTACTTAGGTCAATAACCCCTGTAGACCTGCCTTTGCCGGCGGGCTTAAAAACAATACAAAAAACGCCACTTCAAAAGAGTGGCGTTTTTTATGTGGAATAGGTGTAAAGTGGATGCGCGGTAATTAGGGTAGTACAGATTAAGGAAAGTACATCAATTACCACTTTTGAAATTTTGCGATAGCAATATTCTTGTTATTGCGGCACACAGCAATATATAAACCCCGGTAGCCACATGGCAATAGGCAATTGCGTAATGTCATGTGTTAGTGGAAAATCCTGAAGAACGCACCTGCCATCCAAACTCTGAACATCCATTAATCCGCCCTCCGGTGATTTCCATTGAATATTGAGAAGGTTGGAAGCAGGAACAGGGTATAGGGATACAATATCAGAAATTGGTTCTGCTATGCTTGTTGCGCCCACTGTAAATGTCATAGCCTCAGTATCAACAAGGGAATAACTGGCGCAAAAGGTATCCTTTTCATCAAGGGTAGCATGAACCTGATAGAGTATATGGTAGGTTCCATCCGGCAAATTTCCGAGAGAATAATAGGCGGTGTCTCGCTTCAATGTCTCTGTTAAACCCCAGCCATAAACGTAACAGGCGTGAATTAAAATATCATTTCCGTTTATAGTCAATGTACTATCGAATTTATAACAGCCGTCATAAAGGGCTACGTGAGCGTTAACTATTACATTGTCACTACTTAAAGGTAATGCAGGTGTTACAGAAAGCCCCATCTGTATCTGCGTAAACGCACATAGGAAGAACGCGCAACAAATCGCACTTAGCGTAATTTTTTTCATAATATCAGAGCTTAGCTGCTTTCAAATTTATCGATTTATCCGCTCCTCCATCAATCTTATAGATATAGAATCCCGAAGCTAGGTCTGAAACATTCATCATGCCTCTTGACTCTCTATGAGATAGGCTTGTGTTTTTCCCCTCTTAGAGAGGGGAAAGCCTGATTTTTCGAAGGAAAATCAGGTAGGGGTGTGTTGTATTAATCGTAACTAAACAGCTGTTCTACCCCTACAAAAACTCCTTCAACTCCATCAAGGAATTCACCACATAAGTTACGGGCTCGCGCACTCTGTCTTTATGCGGGTTAAAAAACACCTGGTCAATACCCGCGTTTTTAGCGCCTACTATATCCGTATTAAAATTATCGCCAATCATAATGCATTCATCGGCATTGGTGCAGGCGCGTGCTATGGCTATTTCAAAAATTTCCTTACTGGGTTTTTGTGTACCCACTTCTTCGCTTATAATAATGTGTTCAAAAAAAGGCTTCAGTCCGCTGTGCTCTACCTTAATCCATTGCACCTCGGCAAAGCCGTTGGTAATAAGGTGCATTTTATATTTAGTCTGCAGGTATTGCAGCACTTCCACCGCATCCGGAAAAAGCGCCGTCATGCGTGGGCTAAGGCTAACATAACTTTCAGCCATGCGGTTGGCTAAGGCCAAATCTTCAACGCCAAATTCTTTAAGCGTATCTCTAAAGCGGTGCATACGCACTGCCTCCTTATTAACTAAACCGTTATGGTACCGCGCCCAGTAACGGTCATTAATGGGCTTGTATTTATAGTGGAATTTCTCAAACGATTCCACACCGCGCTCAAGTAATTTCTCTTCAGCAAAAATCTGCTTCAGCGCTCCAACGCTATTGGTTTCAAAATCCCACAGGGTATGGTCTAAATCAAAAAAAATGTGCTTGTATTTACTCATTACGCTATTTAAACGAAACTGCGGTTTAATAGTTTACTAATCCCACCACAGGTATACTTCATTGTTTTGGTTCATTTCTTTGGCCAATGCATCTACAGTTCCTGTGCCCTGGTCTACCACATCAGGGCACAGGACATAAACTTGCAGTTCATTGATTCATTGTCAAATTCTCGCATTCTAAAATTCTCAAATTATTTTATCTCCTGGCACAGCTCAATTAAAACTCCGTTAGCGCTTTTGGGGTGAAAGAAAAACACCAGCTTATTATCAGCGCCCCTTTTCGGTTTCTCCGATATTGCCTGAAATCCCTCGGCCTTTAAGCGCTCTACTTCCTTTTCAATATCTTCTACAGCAAATGCTATGTGATGTATCCCCTCACCTTTTTTACCTATAAATTTGGCAATGGCACTTTCAGGATTCGTAGCCTGCAGCAACTCAATTTTCGAATCGCCTATTTGGAAGAAGGAGGTGCTTACATGCTCGCTTTCTACGCTTTCCACCTTATAGTGCGGTTTACCCAGCAATTTGGCATATACCACATTGGCAGTTTCCAGGTCATTTACGGCTATTCCCAGGTGTTCTATCTTTAACATAATGTCAAAATTTCCTATTACGGACAAAGGAACGATTATTGGTGTATTTTTGCAGACTAAATAAATCAGTTATGCTTTTCGTGTCGGATACAGCTAAAGAGAAAATTGCGGTTCTTAAACAGGAACAGAATTATGGCGATGACTACTTTATACGCGTAAGTGTTGAAGGTGGCGGTTGCTCCGGTTTATCTTACAAAATGGATTTCGATAATAAACTAACCGGCGAAGACCAACAGTTTGAAGATAAAGGTGTGAAGTTGGTTACTGACCTTCGTTCATTTCTGTATATCTGCAACACTACGCTCGATTTCAGTGATGGTCTTAACGGTAAAGGCTTCCAATTTATAAATCCCAATGCATCACGCACTTGCGCCTGTGGCGAAAGCTTTGCCGTATAATCAAACACATACAGTGCATCTAAAATACAAACGCCTCGCCTTTAAAGCGGGGCGGTTTTATTTTAAAGAAATGAAAAGGGCGGCTTCTAGCCGCCCTTAACCAATCTGCACCATTTGCACTTGAGCAGGCGCAGGTTGGACCCCCTAGTTATTGCTTAATAACCAGCACATTAAATTTCGTTCCATTTGGAAAGTAAGCTCCGCTAGCATTGGTGCCAACGTACCAATCGGTACCGGTGTAGTAAACTGAAAACGGTGGAAGATTAAAAGAACTTGTTACAGGTGTTACAACCAAAATATCGGTTGATGCTGAACCGCTATAAGTAATCGCAAAATCAGAGGTAGTAGTATTTGCGACTGCCGCCGTTTGGAAAGCCGTTTTGGTAGTGCCGCTCACTTTCATAAAACCGTTATTAAGCTGTAAAGCATTAGTGCTTGCTCCACCTCCATTACCATATAAGGCTGTGCCCGAAGTTGACTCGCCATATACGCCTACTCCGCTAACTGAGGTGCCATATACACCCCAACCACTGCCGGCTTGCGAGCCCCAAACACCAATGCCGTTACTGCCTGTTGCTGCGTTCTCGCCTTTAATGGCTGTATTATATGCGCCTGCCGTAGTGCTGGTTTGTTGTGCATACACTACCTGGCTTGATGCGTTGGCATTGCTTTCGCTGATATGCAGGCGCGATGTTGGAGTAATGGTTCCTATACCCACTTTGCCTGCATCCATGGTCATCCAGGTATTGCCGTTGCTTACTGTTCCGCCTGAACCAATTTTCAATTTATTGCCATCAAAGTAATCGGTACCTACAAAGTGCCTGAAAACATTGCTAGTGCCGAAGAACAGGGCCGCTACGCCTGCACCTTTGTTCATCACATCTACACCGCCAAAACTATTAGTTGAGGTATAATTTACATCTATCAGGTTGTCAGGTGCGGTTTCGTTCAGTGCTATTTTACCGTCAGCAGTTATGGTCATACGGGGTACAGCAGCGGTAACAATGTGTACGCTGCCTGTTGTGTTAATAGCCCCTGTGCCAAAGTCAACGTCAGCCGCTGCACCTGAGTATGAACCCATATAGCCGCGGTAAACGCCACCTTCCCAAATACCTATCCATGTATTGCTTGGTGCATTAAAGTTGGCAACGTTTTCAGTTGTTCCTGTTACCGCCAGTTTTTCAAACGAGCTGTTAATAGAAGTGGTAGTGCCTATTCCAACAAAGCTGCCGTTGTCATAAACTTGTGAGTTACCTACGGTAGTACCGTTTGGTGTAAACTTAGCAACGTAATTAAGCGTGCCGCTTACTGTGCCCGAACCCGCAGGGCCTGTAGCACCGGTAGCACCTGTTGCCCCGGTTGTACCAACGCCTGTTGGGCCTGTAGCTCCCGTTGCTCCTTTGCTTCCTGTAGCGCCGGTTGCACCTGTGGCACCACCGCCTGCACCTGTAGGTCCTGTTGGGCCTGTAGCCCCTGTAGTTCCCGCGCCTGTGGCACCGGTAGCGCCTGTTGAGCCTGTAGCTCCTTTAGCACCCGTAGCGCCTGTTGGGCCGGTTGCACCTGTTGCACCACCACCGGCGCCCTGTGCACCGGTCGGACCCGTAGGGCCTGTTGCACCTGTAGCTCCGCCACCTGAGCCTTGCGGGCCGGTTGGTCCCGTTGGGCCCTGCAAACCTTGCGAGCCTTGCGCACCGGCGGGGCCTTGAATCCCCTGCGGACCGGTAGGGCCTGTAGGACCCTGAGCACCACCTGTGTTTGCCTGGTTAGCATAAAGTGCGTAAGGTACGCTTAGTAATTGTGCAGCACCCATATCGGTGTAACTGCTACCGCCTGCGGCGTCAAATTCAACCTGTAAATACTTTGCGCCGCTTCCCCAATTTATGCCGCTAAAGTTACCCGTAACGGCGGTGCCGTTGCCTACTTCGGCCGAAAACAGGCCGAACTGGTTGGTGGTTTTGTTCTGTGTTTCCTGGTAAACGATAGTTCCTGTGCCTGAGCCATCGCGTATAGTAAAGCGTAGGCCTACGTTTTGGTTTTGTAACACGTTACCTGCGGCATTGCGTGCTACGGCCTGGTAGTTAAACGACTGCGGGGCCTGGGCAGCAACCGTTAATGCAAACAGGCAACCAAGAATAACTGTAAATAAGTTAAGTCTCAAGTTCATGTGATTGGTTTTTTATTTAAATAATGGATAGAAAAATTGTTTAATGAATAACCTGGAATTGTTTGGTAATTACTTCAGGCTGTGTACTGCCCGCACCGGTAAATGTTGCAGATAGCAGGTAGCTGCCCGCTGCCATTTCCTCGCAGTTAACGGTATGCGCTTCCTTGTTTCCTGTGTTAACTGCGCTATAGTTAAAAGGTAGCTGCGCCCCGGTAATGTCAAAAAGCTTTACCTCTACCTTACCTTGCCCGGTAAATTGGTAGGCAAACCATAATTGTGTATGGGCCGGCACAGGATACAAGGCGAAAGACCCTTGCGAAACTGCCGGGTCCAGTAAACCGATAGCTATACTTGAATCTGCCTGCTGAAAGCCCTGGGTAAGGGTGGTACCGCCTGCGCTAAAAGTTTTAACCATGGTCATTTCGCCGGTAGTGTACGAAAGAGAGGTGTTTCCTGAACCGGAGTAGCCGCCGCTACTGGCAATAACCGTAGGTGTAAGGCTCTGTGCCCTGCAATACCCTATTGCCAAAAGCAGCCCTGTTAATACAAATAATTGTTTCATGCAGAATTGGTTTTTTGTTGCCCCAAAATTGCCGGGAGCCAATTAGCTGCTGAAACCATCTTTTTTATTTTTTTAGCAGCACAAATTGCTTTTTATATTTATAAAGTGTTTATAATCATAATTTTAGATAAAATTTGTTTTAGCTTGCTATGGCCCGTCAAAACGATTTATTTGATTTAGTTAAGTCCCTTTCTAAAGGCGAAAAGGCCTACTTCCGTAAAAATCTTCCCGCCACTTCTGATGGCGATAAAGGCTATCTGAAAATCTTCGAGGTATTAGATGGGATGAAGGAATACAACGAGGAGCTACTGCTGAAAAAGCTAAAAATTAAAAAGGAAGGCACTGCCTTTGCAGTAGCCAAAAACTATCTGCAAAGAAGTATTCTCAAATCGCTGCAGCAGTTTCATGCTGAAAAAACAGTAAATGCTACCATTTACGCTAACCTGGAGCAGGCTGAAATACTAACGCAAAAGGGCCTGTATCAAATGGCACAAAAAAGCCTGGAGAAAGCGTATCAACTGGCTAAAGAAAGTGAACGTTTACCGATTTGGCTCGAGTGCATTTTACGGTTGCGGTTAATGGTTTCCATCCTGCCTATTGATAAAAAGTCCATTGCATATATTGATGAGTTGCATAAAGAAGAAATGATGGTGCAGGAGTGGCTGCATAATCAGAATGTCATATTTACCATATCAAAAAAGCAATATGTGCTGCTTAAGTTACTCAGCTTCGAAGGGGTACGCAGCGCAGAGCATAAAGAGGCGCTTGAAGAGCTTATTAACGCCGAAGAGTTTAAGGAGGAAAAGTGTGTTACGTACACATCGCGCTGTAACTATTATACCATTTTAGGCCATTACTATTACGCTATTGGCGATATGGAAAAGAGCTTTTATTGGCGTAAACGAACGGTAGACTATATTAACTCAAGGCCAGACATGAAGCGCTATAACCAATGGGGCGTTTATATATCTATAAATACTTTTTTAAATATTTGTTTGCGGTTGCACAAATTCGATGAGTATTTACAATACAACAAACTTTTAAGTAACTACTCTGAAATGGAAGCGGAAGGATACGCCGCCAGGGTGTTTTTAATGTATGCCAATCTTGAAATGAACTATTGTTTCAGCAGTTCAGACTTTAAACATGCCCGCGAGATACTTCCCCAAATTGTAAAGGACCTTAAAACGTATAGCTCGCAACTTTCAGTTAACCTGCTAATGCCTATTAATTTTAACGTTGGGGGGCTCTACTACTTCCTAGGGCAATATGCCAATGCTATTGACCATTTTACCTTTTGCGCCGACCAAAAAACCGATAGTAACATTAACGCTGTAGCGCGGGTGGCCTTGTTAATTATGCATTACGAGTTGAACAACTTTGACCTTATTGACTACCTGATTCGTAATACTGAACGGCATTTTAAAAATCAGCAACGTCTTTTCCGTTTCGAAAAAACTTTTCTTGATGCCATGAAACGTATTATCCGTACGCCGGATAAAAAGGAACTGGCGGCTGAATTCGAAAAACTCATGATGCAGTTACAGCAGTTATCTTCCGACCCGAAGGAAAGAAATGCAATAGGCGTTTTTGATTTTATGGGCTGGCTGAGCAGGCACAGCAAATCTGCGTGAATAGTGCAGTTAAATATGGGCATAGTTTTTTAGCCGCTCTATATGCACCCGTACAAAAACAAAAGCGGGAAGGAGAGCGGCGTAACAGCTTACAGCATTGGCCGCACCTATATTGATGTGCGCTTCAGTAATGGGGCAGAATATCGCTATTCAAATAAATCAGCAGGTAAAGAGAATATAGAGTGGATGAAGAAACTGGCGAACAACCGGCAAGGGCTAAGCACCTTTATTTCGCAGCATAAACCGCCTTATGAACGCATACTAAAACAAAAGGACGACTGAAAACAGCCGCCTGCTAAATACCCTTTTTAGAGGAGGAAAGGTTTACCACAAGGGTAATCAGTAAGAGAAGAAGCACGGCCATCACTATCATATAATACCATCTTGTACTCAAGTAAACGGCAAACCGGTAGTTTTTGATTCGTTTATCTAACAATCCGTAAGCTGTATTTCTTTCATGTATGTTTTGGTACTCATACATCGCAGCTTTTAGTTCGCCTGTTTTTTGTAAGCTTAAGCCTTTCAAAAACTGTGCCTCGTCAAAAACTGAGTCCAGTAACAGGCACTCGTTAAAGTCTAAAATGGCTTCGTTAAATTTCTCGGTGTAATAAAGGCACAAGCCACGGTTAAAGTAGCTTTCCTTCTGTTCAGGGTTTTGCTGTAGTAGCAGGTTGAAATTGCCGAGTGCGCTATCGTATTGCTGATGCTCAAACTGTTGGTTGGCTTCTGTAAACAGGGGGCTGATTTCCGCTTCCGACAGCACCGGAAGTAACACCATCACAAAAAAGAATAACAGTTTGTTCATTCAACTCTGCTGTTGTCAGTCTGAGCCTGTCAAAGACTGGCAGCCTTATTCGTTTACATCCTTCTTTCTCCTCCCCATTAGGGGTGGTCAGGAGGGCTTTATTTATACAACGGAAACTGTTGCATATACTCATTCACTTCCGCCTTCACTTTATTCACAACCGTTTCGTTTTCTATATCCATAACTACACGGTCCACCCATTCTGCTATCTGGGTCATGTCTTTCTCCTTCATGCCGCGGCTGGTTACAGCCGGCGTGCCTAAGCGTATGCCACTGGTAACAAACGGGCTCTTATCATCAAAAGGAACCATGTTTTTATTGCAGGTAATGTCGGCCTTTACTAAGGCATTCTCCGCCTGCTTACCGGTTACATTCTTCGTGCGCAGGTCAATAAGCATAAGGTGATTATCGGTGCCACCGCTTATTATACCATAACCTTTATCCACTAACGCAGCAGCCAAAGCCTGTGCGTTGCTCTTCACCTGTTGCTGGTAGGTCTTAAACTCGGGGCTAAGCGCCTCGCCAAAAGCTACGGCCTTGCCGGCTATAACATGCTCTAAGGGGCCACCCTGCGTGCCGGGGAACACCGCACCATCCAACACCGCACTCATCATTTTCAACTCGCCTTTCGGGGTCTTATCGCCAAACGGATTTTCAAAATCCTGGCCAATCATAATTATGCCACCACGCGGGCCACGCAATGTTTTGTGGGTGGTGCTGGTTACTATGTGGCAATGCGGCAGCGGATTATCTAACAAGCCAACGGCAATTAAGCCTGCAGGGTGAGCAATGTCCGCCATTAAAATAGCGCCCACTTCATCGGCAATAGCGCGGAAGGTTTTATAATCCCACTCGCGGCTGTAAGCCGAGGCGCCGCAGATAATAAGCTTTGGTCTTTCCTTAAGTGCTGTTTCGCGCACCTTGTTCATGTCTACACGGCCGGTTTCCTTCTCCACACCATAAAACGAAGGCACATATAATTTACCGCTAAAGTTCACCGGGCTGCCATGCGTTAAGTGCCCCCCGTGCGATAAGTTAAAGCCTAAAATTTTATCGCCGGGTTTTACGCAGGCAAGCATAACGGCTGCGTTGGCCTGTGCACCGCTGTGCGGCTGCACATTGGCCCAGGCGGCACCAAACAATTTCTTCAGGCGCTCAATGGCCAGGTTCTCTATTTCATCTACAAACTGGCAACCGCCATAGTAACGCTTGCCGGGCAGGCCTTCAGCATACTTATTGGTTAAGCAGCTACCCATGGCCGCCATTACTTCAGCACTGGTAAAATTCTCCGAGGCTATCATTTCAACGCCCTCGCGCTGGCGGTGCAATTCTTTATCTATCAGCTCAAATACAGCAGTATCTTTCATCTTATCGTCTTTACCGCGAAAATAGGTAGGGAGATGGCAGACACCAGACTTTAGACACCAGACTTATTAACAGCCTCAGGTTTTAGATGTTGGATGTAGACGATAGTTCTAAAATTGAATTGATTTGTATTATAATTTTATTTGTTCGAAACACGATGCCCTTTCAAGAAATACCGGATAGGTTTACCACTCCACCTGATCATCTTTCTATAAGCAGATATTTTACCGAAAGTAAGTTCGCTGACCTTATTAGAACCTCCTCATTGTATTTCAACAAAATATCTAATTTCCCTCCAGCAGATGAAATGTTGTTTTCCTTATATGACTTAAATTGGATTAGAACACATAGAGGAGAAAGAGCTGAAATGGAAATTGAGGTTTATAAAGAAGAGCAAACAACCTCGTTTATCAATTGTTGGACTTATGATGTGCTTGATTGGCGGCGCTTTTGGGAGACCTATGGTAATTGTAAAAATGCTGTGATGATTAAAGTTTCGGTAGGCCGATTAAAGCGGGAATTAGATAAAAGTGATATAACATTAATATGCCCGTGGTAGCTTATTTCGATGTTGTCCATTCGGCGGTAGGGATATTTAATTCCCTTCGAATGCTTTCACGAAAACCGAGCGATTTTTTTTGGGAAAAAGAGGTAAGACTATTAATCTATTATTTTAGACCTAAAGAACCTGTTCCCGATTTTATTTATATTCCAATTGATTTAAAGGTTATAATTGAAGAAATTGTTATTAGTCCTTTTGCTGATTCGGAGTATTTGGATCATGTCAAAGAGTTAGCCTCCTCCATTGGGATTAGCACGGATAAAGTAATTCCGTCCCGTATTAAATTATAGAACAGTTAGAATGACCTTCCCTTACGGTTGGCGGCTCACCAATTGTGAGGCGGCACGAATTAATCGTTGACAAAGGCACCATTACACTAGGTTACTGAGAAGCATCGGCTTTCCGATTTTTACCTAAAATTTTGTCTTTGCGCCATCGGCCGTGTTTCTAATTTGCCTTCAAAATTAAATAAGCACTATGGCATCACAATTAGGTGAATTCTATTTAAAGCGGGTGGATGAATACACACTGGAAGGAACTATCCGCAGCCTTAACGACAAAAAAGTATATGACGCTAATCGCCCCACGCTGGCAGGCTACCTGGTAGAGTGTTGGGCAAAATCTGCTGAGTGTGCAGAGGGTCTTAAAGACGGCGATAGCGAAGAAAAGCGCAAGCGCTTTGAACTCTACAAACCGGTGGTAGACGGCTTTAAGTATTTTGAAGTGCCTAAAGATGTATGGGTAAACGTTGTTGGCGGCGGTGTAGAACCTACTGCTGAAGACCGCGGTACATTAAGCATAGGCGTTGAACTTCCCTGGATGATAGACTTCCTTAAAATAGGCGAAGGAATGTTTTGGGAAAGCTACGTATTCGGTTAATTCTACCTCTGTGGAAGTTGCTCCTTTCTAAACTGTCCCCCTCCCGAAACTTCGGGATTAAGGGGGACGAGGCAGCCCAATGCTGCCGGAGGGGGTAAAATACCTTTACCCTAGGTCGGCGTCTTCGCCAATCGTCGAGGGTTTGCAATGAGTTGTATTATCCCCCTCTCCTTTGGAGAGGGGTTAGGGGTGAGGATATTAAGCCCTCCCCTTCAGGGGAGGGTTGGGAGGGCTTACACAAACGCACTCATTCCTGTTATTGCTCTACCTACAATAAGGGAGTTAATCTCCTTAGTGCCTTCGTAGCTGTAAATAGCTTCGGCATCCGCCACAAAGCGGGCTACATCATATTGCAATAAAATACCATTGCCTCCCATTACCTCACGGGCACGGCTAACAATATCGCGGGTGCGCAGGCTGCAAAATACTTTGGCCAGGCTGGCATGTTCATCGGTCAATTCATTTTCATCCTGCAGTTGCGAGAGGCGGAATACCATAGTTTGCATGGCGGTTAAATTGCTTAGCATCTCCACCAAATGGTTTTGTATTAATTGAAAAGCCGCAATAGGCCTTCCGAATTGTTTGCGCTTGCGGGTGTATTTAATGGCATGTTCATACGCACCACGTGCGCAGCCTACGGCCTGCCAGGCTACACCGGCGCGCGTCATACGCAATACATCAGCTGTGTCCTTAAACTCATTGGCATTTTGCAAGCGGTCGCTTTCCGGTATGCGGCAATCCGTAAGGGTTATCAATCCATTCTGCACAATGCGCAGCGCCATTTTATCCTGCATGGTTTCCACTGCAAAACCTGCTGTGCCTTTACGCACCAAAAATCCTTTCACATGGCCGCTATCTAAATCGCGCGCCCATATAACCGTAACATCGGCAAAAGGAGAATTGCCAATCCATTTCTTCTGCCCGTTTAAAACCCAATGGTCGCCTTCGCGTTTGCAGGTAGTGGTAAGCCCGCCTGCAACGGCACTGCCCACCTCAGGTTCCGTTAAACCAAAAGCGCCTATGGCTTCTAATTTCTGCATCCGCGGCAGCCATTCCTGTTTTTGTTCTTCGCTTCCCTTTAAATAAATGCTGCCCATGGCCAGGCCCATATGCGCACCAAAAAAAGTGGAAATAGAAACATCCACCCGCGCCAACTCCATCATTAGTATTCCTTCCAGCACATGGCTTTTGCCGGCGCAGCCATAGCCTTTGTAAGTCAATCCGCAAATATCAAGCTCGGCCATTTTGGGTATCAACTCAAAGGGGAACTCCGCGCGCAGCCAGTAGTCATTTACTATGGGGTGCACTTCGTGTTCCATAAACTGCCGCACCTTCAATTGTATCTCGCGCTCTTCCTGAGTCAGTGTGTGCGATAAGTCATAAAAATCACCGTCTATTGGTGGGAGCTCTTTGTGGTGGCCGTTTGCATTCAGCATCTTCATCAACTGCCCCAACTCCTTATCATCCATTTTGCCCACCTTAGCCATCACCGCGCCAAGGTCCACCTTAGCCGCCAGTTTGCTGAAGGCCTCAAAATCTACATCATGTAAAAGCTTGTAGGCTCCTTTTATTTTCTTAAAGATGTTTGCCATGGTTAACAGAGTTTAAGTGCCCTATAGTACTTAACGCCCGAAATATGACTTAGGTATAATACAATTTTTACCCTAATTCCTTTTCCAAAGCCGAAGAATGCTGAACCCCTCTCCTTTAGGAGAGGGGCAGGGGTGAGGATTTTCGCAAACCCCACTAGTTCATCATGAGTTCAGTTTCGGTTGGGAGGGGCTATTTCTTATATTCGCACCTCAACCTTATAAAATGCAGGCTATTATACCCGTAGCAGGTGCAGGTACCCGCCTACGGCCTCTTACATACACCCAGCCTAAAGTGCTTATTGCTGTAGCCGGAAAGCCCATTCTGTCCTTCATTATTGATGAACTGATAGAAAACGGTATTTGCGAATTCGTGTTCGTAATCGGTTACCTGGGCGAAAAAATCAAGGAGTTTGTTGAGGAGAACTACCCGCACATCAACGCAAAATTTGTTACCCAGGAAAACCGCGAGGGCCTTGGCCATGCTATTTGGTGCGCCCGTAACGTGCTGGATTTAAAAAGCGAACTGGTTATCCATTTGGGCGATACCATTGTAGACATCGACATCAAAAAAATTCTGGCCGAGCCTTATTCTACCCTTTGCGTAAAAAAGGTGGACGACCCCCGCGCCTTTGGCGTAGCCGAAATAGGAGAAGAGGGCTTTATAAAAGCAGTGGTGGAGAAACCCGCTATACCCAAAAGCAATATGGCTTTGGTGGGCTTCTATTTTATACGCGAAACCGATAAGCTGATTGAAGCGCTGGAACACAACATTAAAAACGAAAAGCGCAACAACAACGAGTTTTACCTTACTGACGGCTTGCAGGAAATGATAGCCAACGGCGTTAAACTGAAAAGCTATAAAGTAGAGAGCTGGTTTGATGTAGGTAAAAAAGATATACTGCTTGAAACCAATGCCATTCTGCTGCGCAAGTTGGGCGAGAAGGCGCAAAATCAAGGTGCCTGCGATAATTCTATAATTGTGCCGCCGGTAAATATTGCTCCCGGCGCTAAAATCAAAAACTCAATTATAGGCCCCAACGTTTCCATTGGCGAGAACACCGAAATCAATTACTCCATTATAAAAAATTCTATTGTAGGTTCTTTCAGCAAACTGGAGAATGTGGTATTGCACAGTTCGCTTATTGGTAGTGATAGCAGCATAAGCGGCCTTAGCCAAAGCCTTAACATTGGCGACAATACCGAAATAGATTTACGCGGAGAAAAAAGTAATTGATTTTGTATTGAGCATATATAACTACTCAATACTAACTACTTAATACTATGAACAGAATCACCCAACTTTTCGGTATAGAATATCCCATCATTCAGGCGGGTATGATTTGGTGCAGCGGTTGGCGTTTAGCCACAGCAGTAAGCAATGCAGGCGGCCTCGGCATTATTGGTGCAGGCAGCATGTATCCCGATGTATTGCGCGAACATATTCAAAAGGCTAAGGCAGCTACCAACAAACCTTTTGGTGTTAATGTGCCTTTGCTTTATCCTGATATTGATAAGCACATGTCCATCATTATTGAAGAGGGTGTAAAGATTGTTTTCTCTTCAGCGGGTAACCCAAAAACATGGACCACGCACTTACAGGAACACGGCATTAAAGTGGTTCACGTAATTGCCTCATCCAAATTTGCAAAGAAGGCTGAAGAAGCCGGTTGCGATGCCGTAGTATGCGAAGGCTTTGAAGCCGGCGGGCACAATGGCCGCGAGGAAACCACCACCTTTGTTTTAATACCGCAGGTGCGTGCCGCTACTAATCTTCCGCTTATAGCAGCAGGCGGTATTGCTACCGGTCGCGGTATGTTGGCCGCTATGGCGCTCGGTGCAGAAGGAGTTCAAATAGGTACCCGTTTTGCCGCCAGTGCCGAATCATCAGCGCACCAAAACTTTAAGGATACCATCACCAAAATGCAGGAAGGCGATACCGTATTAAGCATGAAAAAACTGGTGCCTGTTCGCTTAATTAAAAATGAGTTTCAAAAACGCGTGCAGGAAGCGGAAGACCGCGGTGCAGGTGTTGATGAACTGGCTACTATACTTGGCCGCGCCCGTGCCAAAAAAGGAATGTTTGAAGGCGATATGAATGAAGGCGAACTGGAAATTGGTCAGGTGTCATCACTCATCCGCGAGGTAAAACCCGCCGGTGAAATTGTAAGGGAAATATGGAATGAATTTCTTCAGGCAAAAGAAGAATTAAAGAATTTATAAATCTGTTTATGCTTCGTATAGTTATTGCATTAAGTCTTCTTGTGTGTTGTTTTCTACCGGCTAAGGCACAGTTATTTACTACGGACCCTGCTCCTTATTGCGCCGATACTATTTCGAATGCCGATAGTTCTTACCTGGCTGCGGCTGATTTCGGTGCTGGCTTTGTTATTCCGGCACTTTCGGGCACACCTTATATAAACGGCACCGGTTTGTTCTATTCTGTTGTGCGCGGCGTAAATGCACAAGTGCAGGTGGGTGTGGCAAATTATGCGGGGCAAACACTGGCTGTTTGGGTTGATGTTAACCGCGATACGGTTTTTAGTGATGATGAGAAGTTTTATGAACAGGTAAATGTAATTCCGGGCGCACTGCTTAACGTTAGTTTCCATGTGCCCGATACGGCGCAAACAGGCACAACCCGCGCGCGCATACGCATTGCCGTTTCCGATTCTTCCATCATCCCTTGTGGCGATTTTTCAGCCGGCAGCACTATCGATTTTTCATTACTTATTAATGAAACTGCTGCTCCTTATTGCGAGCCTGTTTCTTTCGCAGGCTGCTCCGATTACGATTATATTGATAGCCTTGTTTTAAATACGGTTACCTACACTTGGCCGGGTCCGCAATCGCCGGGCTACCAGTTTATAAACCAAACCACCACTTTACAGGCGGGGCAAAGTTACCAGCTCGTTTTGCGCAATGGTAACAGCTACGCCAGTGCTTATAATGCGTGGATTGATTACAACAACAACCACGTTTTTGATGCTAATGAATTGCTGAATACGGATTTAAACCTTGGCCTTGATTCGTTGGTTACTATAAGCTTTACTGTTCCGGCAAACGCAACTGTAGGGCAAACGCGTTTCCGTATTAGGGGCAATGCAGATAATGCAAGTACAGGTTTTGGGCCATGCGATACCCTGCAATACGGCATGGTGCTCGAATTTAATGTGGGCCTGTTGCCTGTAGGTATCTCAGAGAATCAAAATACACCTATAAATGTTTATCCCAACCCTGCAACGGGTAGTGTAACGGTAGATGTAACTGACTATGCTAATGCTGAATTACGAATCACTAACGCCCAGGGTGCATTAATAACCGAAGGCAGAGTGCTTTCATCGGTAATTACTATTCCCTTGCCACAGGCAGGTATATATTTTGTAAGCGTTTACAGCCAAAACAAATTGATGGGCACCAAAAAAATTGTGTCCTTGAAATAGAGAATACATGAGTAAGAATACCAGCTATCCAAAAGATAAAATCAAAATACTGTTACTGGAAAACATCAGCGATGTTTCTGTTGAAGAATTCCGCGAAGCGGGATATAACAACATTGAAAAGCTGAGTGCGGCCCTTGATGAAAAAGAGTTAGCGCAAAAAATTAAGGATGTTCACCTGTTAGGTATACGTAGCAAAACGCTTATAACGCCAAAGGTTTTAACTAAGGCCAATAAACTGTTAGGCATAGGTTGTTATTGTATTGGGGTTAACCAGGTAAATATGAAAAGCGCAACCGAAAACGGCGTAGCGGTTTTCAATGCCCCGCATGCTAATACCCGTAGCGTGGCCGAATTGGTAATTGGTCTTTCTATTATGCTCATCCGCCGCATACCCGATAAAAACAAAGCAGCTCACGAAGGCATTTGGCAAAAGGATGCCAAAGGCAGTTATGAATTACGCGGTAAAACCCTGGGTATAATTGGTTATGGCAACATCGGTTCGCAGGTTAGTGTGCTGGCCGAGGCATTAGGCATGGATGTGATATATTATGATGCGGAACCAAAACTGCCGCATGGCAACGCAAAGCAAGTGCGCTCCTTACGCGAATTACTGCGCCGTTCCAATATCGTAACCCTGCATGTGCCTAGTGATGCTTCAACCCGTAACATGATTAATGCGCAAACGCTGGCCTTTATGAAAAAGGGCAGCCTGCTTATTAATTATAGCCGTGGCGATGTGGTGGACCTTGAAGCATTAAGAGATTGCTTAAAGAGCGGCCAACTTGCCGGCGCAGCGGTTGATGTATTTCCTGAAGAGCCTGAAAAGAACGGCGCCAAGTTCAGCACCGTATTGCAGAACCTGTCCAACGTTATCCTTACCCCGCACATTGGCGGCAGTACTGAAGAGGCCCAAACCAATATCGGGCTTGATGTAACATCCAAAATGCTCAACTTCCTGGAAAAAGGGGTAAGCACGGGTTCGCATTCTATACCTGCACTTAACCTGCCCATGCAGGCCAAAACCCATCGTATACTGCACATTCACAAAAATATACCCGGCGTGTTGGGCGAAATCAACTCCCTGCTTTCCTCCCACAACATCAATATCTCGGGCCAGTATCTTAAAACCAACGAAACCATCGGTTATGTGGTGTTGGATGTGGATTCTGCCCTTTCAAAGGAGGCGTCTAAGCTACTTAAGTATGCAAAAGGCACCATAAAATCGCGGCTGCTGTATTAATAGTAGGGCGTTTTTAAGGTAATTTTGGGGTGAACCTATTTCTACACAGGCCCGTATATAACTGGTTTACTGCGGGTTTTCGGATTTTATACGACCTCTGAATTTTTTAAAAAACAAATTTTGTTCGTATTAATCTAATGCCTACATTTAGTCCGTAATTCCAAAAATCAACGATTATGAAACAACTTCTTACTCTACTCATTATTGCCGTTGCTGCTCCTTTCGCTGTAAAAGCGCAATCACTATCCCCCACCGTAATTGCGAGCACAGGCGGTTTCTCTTCCAACTCCAACGGAAGCTTATCCTACACTGTAGGTGAAATGACAATGGTTCAAACATTCAGTGCCGGTAACAACATCCTTACTCAGGGTTTCCAGCAACCAAATGATGTAGCCATTGGTTTAATTGACATTACAAAAGATGACTTCGGTTCATTTATTGTTTACCCTAACCCTGCGGTAGATAATATGTGGTATGGTTTCCAGTATCCTGAAGAAGGAAAGTTAACTATTAGCGTATTTAATACACTGGGCCAAAAAATTGCTGACGTATACAACGCAAACTACAGCAATGGTAAAACAGTTGAGCAAATGAATGTAAGCACACTGGCTGCAGGTTCTTACTTCTTAACTGCAACGTTCACTGCCGCAAACGATGGCAAAGTGCACATCACAACAAAACAGTTCAACGTTATAAACTAATTTTTAAAAAAGGGAGGCTGCATCAGTTTCCCTTTTTTATTTTATACACCGGCACCCGCCCCCTGCTCGGTTTTTTTTGATTAATTTAAAAACTTAAGCACATGAAAAAGTCACTCCTGTCTTTCGTGTTAGCGCTGGCTTTTGGTTTGGCTATAGCTCAGGCTCCCAACCAAATGAACTACCAGGCCGTTGTAAGAGGAACAAACGGCCAACCGGTTGCTAACAACACCCCCGTTCAATTGCGCTTTACCATTCACGATGGTTCAGCCACGGGCACATCTGTTTATACTGAAACCATTAGCACAACGGCTAACCAGTTTGGTTTAGTGTCTGTTGCAATTGGTTCAACTGCAAACCTGGCTTCAGTAAGCTGGGGAAGCGGAAGCAAATTCTTACAGGTTGAAGCCAACGTTAACAGCGCAGGCTTTAATGATATGGGCACTTCGCAATTAATTAGTGTGCCTTATGCATTGTATGCAGCTAACTCTCCTGCAGGCACTACAGGTGCTACGGGCCCAACCGGTCCGCAGGGTATACAGGGTGCGCAAGGCCCTGCCGGTGCGCAAGGTGCTGATGGTGCTACCGGTCCAACGGGCCCTCAGGGGCCGCAAGGTTCCGGTGGTGGCGCTACAGGTGCAACGGGCCCAACTGGTGCCACAGGTGCCACCGGTAGTGGTGGCGGTGCTACTGGCCCTACAGGCCCAACTGGTGTTAAAGGCAGCACTGGTTCTACCGGCGCAACAGGTGCAACGGGCGCAGGAGTAACCGGCCCAACTGGCCCTACCGGCCCTACAGGTGCAGGTGGTGGCGCTACAGGCCCAACCGGTTCTACCGGCGCAACTGGTGCTAAAGGTAATACAGGCTCTACAGGTGCAACCGGCCCAACTGGTTCTACCGGTGCAACTGGCCCTGGCTCACTAAGTGGTACACTAAATTATGTTACCAAGTTTACACCTAACGGTACTTCCGGCGGTAACTCTGCCTTGTTTGAAAGTGGTGGTAGCGTAGGTTTAAATAACACTGCACTGTCATATGACTTAAATATTCAGGATGTTGCCGGCAGCTGGAGCAACATGGGTTTTGTAAATACCAGCACAGGTACAAGTTCAGGTGATGGTTTTATGATAGGTCTTGATGACTTCGATGGTAACGATGTGGATGTATGGAACTGGGAAAACGGAACCATGCGCTTTGCCACCAACGGTAGCTTACGTGCAACTATTGCAGCTGATGGTACAATTGGTGTAAATGCAACTCCGTCACCTAACTATCAAATGTACGTAGTATCTACCACCGGTATAGGTAATGCTGTTAGAGCAACTTTAGGTACAGCACCGAGCACTTCCGTTGCTACCAGTGGTAGCTTATATGGCGAATCGCAAAACGGTATTGGCGTAATTGGTGTAAGCCAAAACCAAAACGGTATTTATGGTCTTAGCGCCGGTAATTTAGGTGGTGTTGTAGGTGCAAATACCGCTACCGGTAATGGTGTGTGGGCGGTTAACACCGGCTCAGGCTTAGGTTTAAAAGTAGAAGCAAACTCCGGTATTGGTGCTCAAATTACTTCTACCAGCGGTCCTGCTGTGCTTTATGTAGGTCCTGGCAAAGCTACCTTCGGTAGCAGCACTGGTTACGGCGCATTAACCAACTTCGATGTTCGCCAAAACTCTATATCAATAGGTAACGGAAGCGGAACGGTTAGTCAATATTTCCGTGTAGGCGCCAGCGATAGTACAAGCCTGTATAACTATGCTGATGTTACCTATTGGGCTGCTTTTTCATCCGGCACCCCTACAGTAGGTTTGTATATGAATCGCACCGGCGATGATATTGAGCCATTTGGTAACGGATTAACATTATTGGGCACCTCTGCTTACCGTTGGGAAGCAGTTTATGCAGCTAACGGTACCATCCAAACATCTGATGCCCGCTTAAAGAAAAACATTATTGATCTTGACCGTGGCGTTGGCGCTGTAATGAAACTTCACCCGGTTAGCTATGAGTGGAAGAATGAAGAGGACGGAAAAGGCGTGCAGATAGGCTTCCTTGCTCAGGAGGTTGAGAAGGTAGTACCTGAAGCAGTTCAGCACGACTTTATTACCCAGGCAGAGATTGACGCTGCAGTAAAAGCCGGCAAACCTGCCCCTAAATACACTGATATTTATGGTATGAAGTACGTTGAACTTATTCCGGTATTAACCAAAGCAATACAGGAACAACAACAACAAATTGAAGACCTGAAAAAAGAAATTCAGAACTTAAAGAATAACAAATAGGCAATTAAAATTTTTAATATTAAAAAAGGGGCGCAAAGCCCCTTTTTTATGTACGGGCGGTTCGGCTTCATAGCTCCTTGTTAGGAGATTTGAAAGGAATACCATGCGTTTTTGATTTAAAAACTGAAAACTGTAATTTGTAGTAATGAATGTTTTTGCAGAAATAGACACTTTAAAAGCAGAACTTGTTGAAACGGCTGATGGTCAAACAAAGGCGGAGTTGTTGGTGCGTATTTTAAAAAAATACGATTTAGTTAATAGCACCGAAGGTGAACCTTTTACAGAAGAACTGTTGGCCCTGGCCCTCTCCATTAATAACAAAGCGATGGAGGGCTATGTACACTTTTTTAAAGGGGGCATACGGGCAAGCAGGCAGCAGTACCTGGAAGCTATTGAGGAGTTTGATAAGGCCGTATACATATTTGAAACAATTAATGATAAGGTGCGACTAACTGATTGCTACAATGGTATTGCAATGGTGTACATACAACAGGACCATGATGCAGAAGCATTAAAGTACTACCTCAAGTGTTTGAAATTAGCAGAAGAAACAGGCCAGGAAAGATCGCAGGTATTAATAGCGTTTAACATGGGCATTGTCTATCAAGGGCAAGGCGATTTAGAAAAGGCCCTACAGAGTTTTGAAAAGGCAAGAGAGTATTTTGAAAGGGTAGGGGATTATTTGACCTTGGCCAGGTGTTGCCAGAATATAGGTGCAGTAATGGTGGCAACCGGACGATATGCAGAGGCCAGACCATGGTATACCAAGTCGTTAGACTTGTCGCGTAAAATTGGTGAACAGCACCTTGTAGCCGCACTTAGCAGCAACTTAGGCTTGGTTGATTTGCAGGATGGTGATGTAGACAGCGCTATAACTAATTATTGCACAGCAATAGAAACCGCCGAAAAACTTGGGGAAAGTCAGGAACTGATTGCGCCCCTTATAAATCTTGGCGAAGCGTATGCTGTTAAGAAGGATTACAATAAGGCGGTTGAATATCTGCAACGCTCTATAGACCTGTCGCAGAAAATAAATGCAAAAAGGCAGTTGCAGGAAGCATTGCGGTGCATGTATGTTTTGTATAAGGAAAAAGGCGAAACCGGAGAGGCCCTTGACTACTACGAGCGGTATGTAACACTTACACTTGAATTGAAAGGGGAAGATGTTACCCGTAAAATTGCTTCGCTGCAATTTGAATATAAGATTGAAAAGAAGGAACAGGAAGTAAAACTGGAACGCGAAAAAAAGGAGGAGATACAACAAGCCTACCATTTACTGGATAAAGAGAAACAGCGCAGTGAAAGCCTGTTGTTGAACATTCTGCCTGAAGAAGTAGCTGAAGAATTAAAGGAAACAGGAAGCGCAAAAGCGAAGTTGTTTGATAATGTAACCGTATTGTTTACCGATTTTAAATCGTTTACAAAAGTAAGTGAGCGCCTTACGCCGCAGGAGTTGGTGAACGAACTGGATGCCTGTTTCAGAGGCTTTGATGAGATAATGGGGAAATATGGTATTGAGAAAATAAAAACGGTAGGAGATGCCTACCTGGCTGTTTGCGGTTTACCGGTAGCTGAAGAAAACCACGCAACTATTATTACAAATGCTGCCCTGGAAATACGTGACTTTATGGCAAGCCGGCATCGTAAATTAGGTGATAAAACATTTGAAGTGCGCATAGGTTTACACAGCGGCAGTGTGGTGGCAGGTATAGTTGGCGTAAAAAAGTTTGCTTACGATATTTGGGGAGATACCGTAAATACCGCAGCACGCATGGAACAAAACGGTGAAGCAGGTAAAGTGAACGTTAGTGAAGCTACGTACAATTTGATAAAGGATAAGTTTAACTGCGAATACCGCGGCGAGTTGGATGCCAAAAATAAAGGCAAACTAAAAATGTATTTTATTGAATCTGCGCCTGAACCTGTGGCAATTACATAAACGCGCATTGATAATGTCTTTATGCAGCATTTCCTTTTTTAATGTTTTGGGGCAAAAAACACTGCAAAAAACAAGCATGTAAAGCACTTTGTATTTATCTTTATGCCACAGCGCTTTATTCTCTTTATGGCGCTCACACTAAAAAGGGCACATGATAAAACATCTACTTCTACCACTATGTCTTATTTTATGGGTTGCTGCTGCTATAGCACAGGTGCCGCAAAAAATGAATTACCAGGCCATAGCGCGCGATGCTGGAGGTACAGCGCTTACTAATAAAAATATCTCGGTACGCATTAGTATTAATAATGGTATAAATCCCGGCTTTACTGAGTATCAGGAAACCCAAACGGCAATAACCAATCAATTTGGTTTATTCTCTATTAAGGTAGGTGCAGGTACTGCCACACAGGGTACGTTCAGTGCTATAAACTGGGCTTCAGGTAATAAATATATGCTGGTGGAATACGACCCCAACGGCGGCTCTAATTTTATTAATATGGGTTCTACTGAGTTGGTTAGTGTGCCTTACGCATTTTATGCAGCTAACGCAGTAGCAGGTGCTGCGGGCCCAACCGGCCCCACAGGCGCGCCGGGTCCTCAGGGGCCAGCAGGCATTGCCGGTAGCATTGGTGCAACAGGTCCACAGGGTGTTGCCGGCCCCGCAGGCTTAACAGGCCCACAGGGGCCTATGGGGCCAACAGGCCCGGCTGGTGTTGCGGGTAACACCGGTCCTGCAGGAGCCACTGGGGCAGTAGGCCCTACGGGGGCTCAGGGTTTACAGGGCGCTACAGGTGTTCAGGGGGCGCCGGGTGTAGGCATCGTAAATATTACAGATAATGGTAATGGAACCTCAACCATCTTTACTTCTGATGGTAATACATACATTGTTATAACGCAGGGCCCAACCGGTCCGCAAGGGGCTACAGGTCTGCAAGGCCCTACGGGTGCAGGCGGTGGTGCTACGGGCCCAACAGGTCCTCAAGGCATTCAGGGTTTACAGGGCCCCACCGGTGCAACCGGCGATACAGGGGCCCAGGGCCCTCAGGGTATTGCAGGTAATACTGGTCCGCAGGGCATTCAGGGCATAACAGGTCCTCAAGGCGATACCGGCCCTCAGGGCATTCAGGGTATAGCGGGTAATACCGGCCCACAGGGTTTACAAGGTGTAACCGGCCCAACCGGCGATACAGGCCCGCAAGGCATTCAAGGTATTGCAGGTAACACAGGCCCACAAGGCCTTCAGGGCATAACAGGTCCTCAAGGTGATACGGGACCTCAAGGTATACAGGGCTTGCAGGGTAACACAGGTGCTCAGGGCATACAAGGCCCAACCGGTGCCATTGGCGATACCGGGCCACAGGGTATTCAAGGTATTGCAGGTAACACAGGCCCGCAAGGTATTCAGGGCCCAACCGGTGCCCAGGGAGCTACTGGTCCGCAAGGCATACAGGGATTACAGGGTAATACGGGCCCACAAGGCTTACAGGGTCCAACAGGCCCCACAGGCGATACCGGTCCTCAGGGCATTCAGGGCTTACAGGGGGCAACCGGTGCACAGGGCTTACAAGGTATAACGGGCGCTACGGGTGCCACAGGGCCGCAAGGCGCAACCGGAAACACAGGTGCCCAGGGCTTACAGGGTATTACCGGTGTAACCGGCGCTACAGGCGCGCAAGGTCCACAAGGCTTACAGGGCAACACAGGCCCACAGGGCGCTCAGGGGCCAACAGGTGCAACGGGTACACAAGGGCCACAAGGTATTACAGGGCCTTCCGGCGATACCGGTCCGCAAGGTATTCAGGGGCCAACCGGCGCACAGGGCATACAGGGTAATACAGGTGCAACCGGCCCTGCTGGTGCAACGGGTTCAACAGGCAATACAGGTGCACAGGGGGCTACAGGGCCTACGGGCGCACAAGGCATTACAGGGGCTACGGGTTTAACCGGGCCAACCGGTGTAGGTGTAACGGGCCCAACGGGCGCTACAGGTGCTACCGGCCCTTCAGGAACTGCCTTCCCTAATGGCACTGCTGCCGGTAATACTACCTATTGGGATGGTACGCAATGGGTGGTAAATAGTAATAATATATACAACAACGGCGGTAACGTTGGTATAGGCACTGCATCGCCTACGGCTAAACTGCATACCTTAGGTAGTGTACGTTTAGAAGGTCTTCCGGGCACAGGCGGCTTTGTGGCTATTGATGCACTGGGCAATCTTTCAAAGGCCGACCCGCTGGCTGGTATTATAAAAGGAGCAGTAGGCGTTACAGGCAATGTGGCAGCCGGTACAGGCTTTACTGTTGCTCATCCCTTTACAGGCATTTATCAAATAACCTTTACTACACCTCCTACTGCTACACCGGTAATTAATGTAACCGGCGAACCTGCCTTGATTACCTATACCACGCAGCCTGCCTATTGCACCACAGCTTACTCATCAGGTACCTGTGCAGCATTTGGCGATTACATAAACGCTGTTTCAACAACAGGTGGCGTTACTAATATTAATAATGCGGCCACCAATTGTAGTGCCGGCTCTTATGGTAATTATTTAGCACAATCGGCCCAGGTAGTGGCAGGCACCACTTTAACTTTAAACGTTACGGTTAACATTCCCAATGGTGGTTTTGATCCCGAAGGGTTGGGCGTATGGGTAGACTATAATAATAACGGCCAGTTTGAAGTTACTGAATTTGTAGCCAGTTCTGCACCTTCAACGGTGCCTAACCGGGTTATGACGTTTACTATACCTACCACCTCACCCAATGGTAACCTTGCCATGCGCTTAAGGGTTGGTTATAGTTATACCTTCACCGGTGGCGAGGGTTGTGGTAATATTTCTACCTGGGGCGAAACCGAAGATTACACTTTAAAAATTACAGGCAGCACAGGTACCTCTACTATATGTAATGTGTTCTCAGCTACCAATACCGGCTTTACAGTTAGGGTAATGTCTCCAAAAGATATTTTAACCGATTCTAAATTCTACTTTACGGCTGTTCAGCCATAATTGTCACTTTATTCAGGTACAGGCCGGGCTTTTCATAGTCAGGCTTTTTCATATTTGGGGTTTAGTTATCCACTTCACCAAAAAATAAACCTCAAAAATTTGTTCAATATTAATTAAACCGTATTTTGTTAACAGAATACCCTGAAAGCATTTAAATTAAAATTTGTTTTAATCAATCTTTTACCCAAAACTTAAGCACATGAAAAGAAAGTTACTCTTTCTGTTATCGTTGTTCTTAGCCATAACAACGATGACAATGGCGCAAGCCCCGCAGAAAATGAATTACCAGGCGGTGGTACGCAATGCCGCCGGTAATCCGGTAGGTAATGCAACCCCGGTAAGCCTGCGTTTCACTATCCACGATGGCTCCCCTTCGGGAACCACGGTGTATACTGAAACATTAAACACCACCTCAAATTCTTTTGGTTTAGTTACTGTTGAAATTGGTTCAACAGGCAACCTTGCCGTAGTTAACTGGGGTAACGGTGCTAAATATTTACAGGTGGAAACCGATGTAAATAACTCAGGTGTATTCACCAACATGGGTACATCACAATTAATAAGTGTACCTTATGCCTTATATGCTGGTAACAGCGCATCAGGCGGTACAACAGGCCCAACTGGTCCTCAAGGCCCTGCCGGTCCGGCTGGTGCTCAAGGTCCAGCCGGCTCTGCCGGTCCTCAGGGTCCTGCTGGCCCAACAGGCCCTGCCGGTGCTAATGGCGCAACCGGTGCTCAGGGTCCTGCAGGCGCAAATGGTGCTGATGGTGCAACAGGTCCGCAAGGTCCTGCCGGTGCAAACGGTGCTGATGGTGCTACCGGCCCGCAAGGTCCTGCCGGCGCAAATGGTAATGACGGTGCTACAGGCCCACAAGGCCCTGCCGGTAACGATGGCGCAACAGGTCCGCAAGGCCCTGCTGGTGCAAATGGTAATGATGGTGCTACAGGTCCTCAGGGTCCTGCAGGTGCTGATGGTGCCACTGGTCCGCAAGGCCCTGCTGGTAACGATGGTATAGACGGCGCAACAGGTCCTCAGGGTCCTGCCGGTAATGATGGTGCCACTGGCGCACAAGGCCCTACTGGTCCAACAGGCGATACCGGTCCGCAAGGTCCCGGTGGTGGCCCGACAGGTGCAACAGGTCCACAAGGCCCAGCCGGTAATGATGGAATTGACGGCGTTACAGGTCCTCAAGGTCCTGCCGGTCCTACTGGCGCACAAGGCGATACAGGCCCACAAGGCCCTGCCGGTAACGATGGTATTGATGGCGTAACAGGTCCTCAGGGTCCTGCAGGTAACGATGGCGCAACAGGTGCACAAGGCCCTGCTGGTGCAAATGGTAATGACGGTGCAACTGGCCCTCAAGGCCCTGCCGGTAACGACGGTGCTACAGGTCCGCAAGGCCCTGCCGGTAACGATGGTGCTACAGGTGCTCAGGGTCCTACAGGCCCTACTGGCGATACAGGTCCTATTGGCCCTGGTGGCGGCCCTACAGGCGCTACAGGTCCACAAGGCCCTGCAGGTAATGATGGTGCTACTGGTCCTCAGGGTCCGGCTGGTGCTAACGGCAACGATGGTGCTACAGGTCCACAAGGTCCTGCTGGTAACGATGGTGCTACTGGTCCTCAGGGTCCGGCTGGTGCTAATGGAAATGATGGAGCAACTGGTCCGCAAGGACCTGCCGGTAACAATGGTATAGATGGTAATGACGGTGCTACTGGTCCACAAGGTCCGGCTGGTGCTCAGGGCCCTACAGGTCCTACAGGCGATACTGGTCCACAAGGTCCTGGTGGCGGTGCTACTGGTGCTACAGGCCCACAAGGCCCTGCCGGTAACGATGGCGCAACTGGTCCTCAAGGTCCTGCTGGTGCAAATGGTAACGACGGTGCTACTGGTCCACAAGGTCCTGCCGGTAACGATGGTGCAACTGGCCCTCAAGGCCCGGCCGGTGCTGATGGCGCAACAGGCCCTCAAGGTCCTGCTGGTGCAAATGGTAACGACGGTGCTACAGGTCCACAAGGTCCTGCCGGTAACGATGGTGCAACAGGCCCTCAAGGCCCTGCTGGTGCAAATGGTAACGATGGTGCTACTGGTCCTCAAGGCCCAGCTGGTGCTGATGGCGCAACAGGCCCACAAGGCCCTGCCGGTAACGACGGTGCTACAGGTGCTCAAGGCGATACTGGCCCAACAGGCCCTACCGGTGCTACAGGTTTATTGCCTGATGGTACTGCAGCTGGTAATACAACTTACTGGGATGGTACCCAGTGGGTAGTTAGCAGCGCTAACATTTATAATAACGGCGGCAATGTTGGTGTTGGAACAACTACACCTGCTGCTAAACTTAATGTTGTTGACGGTGCGGGTACAGCGGCTATTGCTCAATACAATGGCACTATCCCTAATAATACTGGTTTAATAGGTACTAACATCGCATTCACCGGCAATCAAAACGTTGGTGTTCGCGGTCAATATACAGGCGGTGGTTACGGTGCCGGTGTTGTGGGCTTAGGTTTCTCAGCTACGCAACTGCCAAACACTGCTAACGACGTAGGTGTTTACGGTTCAGCTAACTTCAACGGTTCTAAAGGCGTTTGGGGTAATGTAACTTCAAGCGGTGCAACTGCCGTGCAAGCTGATGCTACCGGTGGTGGCCGTGCAATAGTTGCTAATGGCCCTGTTACTATTAATGACGGTACTCAATCTGCCGGTTATGTATTTACCTCTGATGCTGCCGGTAACGGTTCATGGCAGGCTCCTGTAGCCGGCCCAACCGGCGCTCAAGGCGATACAGGTCCACAAGGCCCTACCGGTGCCGATGGCGCAACAGGCCCGCAGGGTGCAACAGGCGACACTGGTGCGCAAGGCGCAACTGGTGATACCGGCCCACAAGGTGCAACAGGCGATACCGGCGCCCAAGGCCCAACAGGTGATACCGGTGCTACTGGTGCAACAGGTTTATTGCCTGATGGTACTGCAGCAGGTAACACAACTTATTGGGATGGTACCCAGTGGGTGGTAAACAGCAGCAATATTTACAACAACGGTGGTAATGTAGGTGTTGGCGACAATGCTCCTGCTGCTAAATTATCGGTTATTGGTGCTACATCCCCTGCAGGTAATGTTCGCTACAATGGTGGTGTGCCTAATAGTTCAGCTTTAATTGGTACAAACGATGCTACGAGCGGCAACCAAAACGTTGGCGTTCGCGGTCAATATACTGGTGGCGGTTACGGTGCTGGTGTTGTAGGTTTAGGTTTCTCAGCCACACCACTGCCTAACACTACTAACGACGTTGGTGTTTACGGTTCTGCAAACTTCAACGGTTCTAAAGGTATTTGGGGGAATGTAACTTCAAGTGGCGCCACAGCTATACAGGCTGATGCTACCAATGGTGGTAATGCAATTGTTTCAACTGCTATAGGCGGCGGTAAAGCCGGTATATTCAACGGCGGTGTTCGCATTGTTGATGGCACACAAGCCGCAGGTTATGTATTTACTTCTGATGCTGCAGGTAACGGTTCATGGCAGGCTCCTGTAGCCGGCCCAACCGGTGCTACCGGCGCAACCGGCGATACTGGTGCGCAAGGCGCAACTGGTGATACCGGTGCGCAAGGTGCTACTGGTGACACTGGCCCAACTGGTGCAACCGGCGCTACTGGTTTATTAGCTGATGGTACTGCTGCCGGTAATACAACTTACTGGAACGGCACTACCTGGGTACTAAACAGCAGCAATATTTACAACAACGGTGGTTTAGTAGGTGTAGGTACAATAGCTCCAAATGCAAAATTGCATGCTATTGGTACTGATACTACTGCTGTATTCGGTCGCATAAACACTGCAGCAGGTAACAGATCTGCTGTTATTGGTTCTAACTCGGCTCCTGCAAACACTACCCGTAACATTGGTGTATTAGGAACTTACACAGGTTCCGGTTATGGTGCCGGCGTAGTTGGTTACGGTTACCAGGCAACTCCGGTTCCTGATTCTTTATTAGATATAGGTGTTTACGGTTCAGCTAACTTTGCTGGTGCAAAAGGTATGTGGGCTCGTAGCTCAGGTACCGGCGCTATCGCTGTTCAGGCTGATGCTACTGCAGGTGCTAAAGCAGGCCAGTTCAACGGCCAGGTGCAAATTACTGATGGCACACAGGCTGCAGGCCGCGTATTTACTTCTGATGCTGCAGGTAACGGTTCATGGCAGGCTCCTGTAGCAGGCCCAACCGGCGCTACTGGTGCTACCGGCGCCACTGGAGCAACGGGTGCAACCGGCGCTACTGGTTTATTAGCTAATGGTACTACTGCCGGTAATACAACTTACTGGAATGGCACTACATGGGTATTAAACAGCAGCAACATTTTCAACAATGGTGGCTTGGTTGGCGTAGGTACAACAGCTCCTAATGCGAAGGTACATGCAGTTGGAACAGATACTACAGCTGTATTAGGCCGTATTAATACTGCAGCAGGTAACAGATCTGCTGTTATCGGTTCTAACTCGGCCCCTGCAAACACTACACGTAACGTAGGTTTATTAGGTACTTATACCGGTGCAGGTTACGGTGCCGGTGTAGTTGGTTACGGTTTTGCTGCAACTCTATTACCGGATTCTCTGGTAGATATTGGTGTTTACGGTTCAGCTAACTTTGCCGGTGCAAAAGGTGTTTGGGCACGTGCATCAGGTACTGGTGCAGCTGCTTTACAAGCCGATGCATTAAGCGGTGCAAAAGCCGGCCAGTTTAACGGTGCAGTTCAAATTATAGACGGCACACAAGCCCTTAACCGTGTATTTGCTTCTGACGCTGCCGGTAACGGTAGCTGGAAAGACTTGAGCACCCTTGGTGGTTATGTTGGTGGCACAGGCATTACAATTGCCGGTAACACCATTAACTCAGTATGGACTGCTTCAGGTAGCAATATTTACAACAACAATGCAGCTAACGTAGGTATAGGCAATAACGCCCCTGCAGCTAAGTTGCACGTTTCTGGTGGTGCTATTCGTCCGCAAGATGGTAACACTTCTACTGCGGGCATTAACTGGGGTGCTGACCTTTACGGCGGTGGTGGCGATGAAGCCTCTATCCGTTACTACAGCACTGGTGGTGAAGCTACCAACCTGATGATAAGCAACCAGAATGACGGTGATGATATTGTAAGCATTAACCAGGCCGGTGGTCAACGTTTAACCGTTTACAACGGTAACGTTGGTATTGGCACAGGTGCAACTTTACCAACCAGCCAGTTACAGGTTAATGGTAATAGCGCATTCAACGGTTCTGTACGCGTTGCTGACGGTACTCAGGCCGCAGGTCGCGTGTTTACTTCAGATGCAGCCGGTAACGGTTCATGGCAAGCTCCGGCATCTCAGGTTACAGCTGCTTCAGCAGGTGCAAATACCTCAACTCCGGGAACCGCGAATGTGTGGACTCAAACAGGTCCTTCAGTAACAGTAACTATCACCAGCACTACTCAAAAAGTAATGGTTGTAGGAACACTGACTTTTGGTAGTACTATAGCTGGTGGTGCTAACAACCTTAACATTCAAAGTGCTTATACAACCGGTGGTGGCCCTGTTACTACATTTGGTTTAGGTAGCTATGGTTTGCGTACTGCACAAAACACGCGCACACCTTATACCTGCACTACTACTATTACCGGTTTAACACCTGGCACTTACACTTTCTTTACTGCTGCTCAAATTACTAATGCTGCAGATATTGCTAACTGGAACAACAATGAATACGGTAGCATTTCTGTAATGGTAATGCAATAATTAACTGAAACCAGAAGCGCGGCTTTGGCCGCGCTTCTTTAAAACATTTGTTATGAAGATGAGAAATTTGCTGTTATTGGTTCTGATGTTGGGAGGCGCACAATTTTGCGTAGCTCAATCAGCGGCTAATAGCCAGCTTTCAAGAGAAGAAATGAGTAAGCTTACTCCTTCTATCTCTCTTCCTGCGCCTGCGGTTTCAGCTAATTCAACTGTTGCAGAACAGGCTCCTGCTGCTAATCTTAGCAGAGAAGAAAAGAGCAAAATAGTTCCGCACGTTTCATTACCTGCAGCTACTGAAGGTTCCGTAAACAAGGCTCCTTTAGCTACGCAAAGCGGCGCGCGCGAAGAAAGAAGTAAAGAGGTACCGCACATTTCTTTACCGGCACCTAATAATTAGTTATAACAAAAAAGTAAAACTTAAAGAAATGAAGACAAAACTATTTATAACATTATTTGCAATGGCACTTACCGGTGTTGCTTTCGGCCAACAGGCTAATAACACAACACAAGGTAACACTGCTACAAGCAACCAAACAACTACGCAACCTGCTGCACGTAACAATACCAACCAGCAGTTGCTAAACAGCTCGGGCAGCAGCACAACAACTACTACTGTTGCACCGGCCAACAGGCACAATACCAACCAGGAGTTATTAAATACTCCTGCGTCAAGGCCCGTTACACCGGCTGCCGTACCTGCCGACAGGCATAACACAAACGCTGACCCCCGCTAATTAAAGTGGTTTACAGCATACAAAAAGCCCCTTGAGTAATCAGGGGGCTTTTGTTTTATACACTACGTAGCTTATGCCTATCTTGCGGCGTGCCCACGGCTATTCTACATATTGGTTATCCCAAGGCAGGTTCAACCTGGCTGCAGGCCTATTTTAGCGCTAATACTGCGCTGTTTTATAAGGGCGAGTTAACCGATAGCTACAAGCAAACCGGGAAAGTGCCCGAAAACATTGCCGCAAAAGCCGATTCGGAAAAGGTATTGGTTTTAAGCGAAGAGCAGCTTAGCGTTTGGCAAGGCAACATTGATATAGTAGGGGTTAAATTTCAGCCCTTTGATATAAAGCAACAGCAGCGGGAAGTGTGTTTAAGCCTGCATAAGCAGTTTCCTGAGGCAAAGGTGCTTATTGTAACACGCGGCTTTCAATCCGCTTTAAAGTCCATGTATTCTCAATACATCACCATAGGTGGTATATATACTTTCTCTGAGTTCCTTCGGCAGTACGCGCCTATAATGGGGCAATTTTATGATTATACGTATCTCATTAACCTGTATCGCCAAACATTTGGCAGTGCTAATGTCGTTGTGCTTCCTTTCGAATTGCTGAAAGATAATCAGCCACAGTTTCTGCAATTAATGGAGAAGGACCTTGGTATTCCTCCTTTTCCCTTTACCGGCGAAAAGGCGAACGTTTCTTTAAAAGAAGAAGAGTTGGAATCGTACCGCAGCTTATCAAAGCTTGTATATGCCATGGTTCAATGGCTGCCTGCTAAAGCTGCCCGTGCTGTTTATGGAAGCTATGTATATGTGTTATACCAGCGTAAGTTCCATAGTGCGCTCAAGCTTTTTCGCTCTTCGGTGGAGCAGTTGGCCATACCTTCTGCAACGCTTTCCTTATTTTCAGGCCATGCCGAAGTGCTGAAACAGGAAAAAATATTTGAGCCCTACCTGAAAGAATATTTAATTTGATGCTGTGCGCCCGGTTAAAACTATTTCCAATAAAGAGTACTCCCTTTTCAGCTACCTTAATGAGGTGTGGAAAGCCCGCGGCCTGGTTTTTACGTTTGCTCGCCGCGATTTAAGAATACAATATGCCCAAACTTATTTGGGCGTGCTATGGAGTATTATACAGCCGCTAACCGGCCTGCTGATTTTTACGCTGTTCTTTCAGCGCCTTATTCCGCTACCGTTTAAGGTGCCTTATGCCGTTTTTGCCTTTACCGGCATGATGGGCTGGTTCTATTTTACGCAATTGGTAGGGCAGTCCGGCACGGTGCTCATGCACAACCAAAACCTCATTAAAAAAATCCACTTTCCGCGCCTTGTATTGCCACTCTCTAAAATGCTTATTGGGCTGGTAGAGTTCTGTATTTCTTTGGCCTTGCTGGTTATACTAATGTTGATTACCGGCACACCTTTTTCTGCAAAAGTGCTGCTGTTGCCGGTTGTAGTAGTAGCCAATATTATTGTTGGCCTTTCTATCGGCATTTGGCTTAGTGCCTTAACTATTCGCTTTCGCGATTTTCATCATATTATTCCGTACCTGGTAGGTTTCGGTATATGGCTAACCCCCGTATTTTACCCTACCACCATTGTGCCCGAGCGCTATAACTGGATTTACTATTTGCACCCTGTGGCCAATGTTATTGCGCTTTACCGCTGGATTTTTATCGGTACACCTTTGAACGAAATGCAGTTGTTGGTTTCCATGAGTATAGCCGTAGTTATGTTTTTTGCAGGGCTGGTGTTTTTTATACGCAACGAAAAATTTATAGCTGATTACTTATAAGGTATGAGCGACTTATTACTTGAGGTAAAGAATATTTCTAAAAGTTTTCGCTTAAACGAAAACCGTAAGGATAGTTTGAAGGAAGTTATCACCTCCATGTTTTCGCTCAAAGGCTATTCCGATAAGCAGTTCTTCGCCTTAAACAATGTATCGTTTAAGCTGGGCAAGGGCGAAGTGCTTGGTATTATCGGGAAAAATGGTGCAGGCAAATCTACCTTGCTTCGCATACTAAGCGGCATTACACAACCCGATAGCGGCGAGATAAATTTTTACGCTAAATCCGCTTCTATATTGGATGTAGGCGCGGGCTTTCACCCGGAACTAAGTGGCCGCGAAAATGTTTTTTTGGCAGCGCAGTTATTTGGCCTTACTAAAGAGGAAATTGAACGCAAGTACCAAAGTATTGTAGAGTTTAGCGGTATACAGAAGTTTATTGATGAACCTGTAAAAAATTACAGCGCCGGCATGTACCTGCGTTTGGCTTTTGCCGTGGTGGCACATATTGATGCAGAGGTGCTGATATTTGATGAAGTGCTTGGTGTGGGCGATGCGGAATTCCAAAAAAAGGTGAGCGATTATCTGGCTGCTACCACGGGCAAGGTATCCTTTGTGGTGGTTTCGCATAACCTGGGCAGCCTTATGAAAATTGCTACACGCCTTATTTTAATGGATAAAGGTACAGTAATTAAAGAGGGCCCCCTAAGTGTAATTAACGATTATATGGATGAGGTGAATGCCGCCCGCAAAACCGCCCACCCCTCAGCTAATAACAGTTGCCTTGTACAACTTAACGATTCTGCTGCTGATGTAGAGTTAAAACGCGTTGGCGTTAAAGCGGTTGGCAAAAACTTTGGCGATACTATGCTGGACACAGATGAAATTGAGTTAATGGTGGAGTTGACAGCGCCGCCACATTCTACTATAGATATTGCGTTTCAGTTAAGCAACCAGTTCGACCAGCCCATTTTTGCAACCAGTTCCCTGCACCCTGCGTCAACTGAGTTTAGTCAGTCCCTTTCAGGCACTTTAACCTATATTTGTATTATACCTGCTGACTTTTTAAACAAGGGCATGTTTACCTTAAACATGTTTATAGTAAAAGATAAGCAGCACATTATAATCAGGAAGAGCAACATCCTTGATTTTCCGGTACAGTTGAACAGTGCGGTAATGAACGACTTTTTTGCTCAACAATATCCGGGTGGATTAAAACCTCTTCACCGCTGGATTATTAAATCGTAAGCTATGAGAAGAGTATTTATCGATGATGAGAAAGAAAGGGAATTCCAGGAGAAAGGCTACGCCGTAGTGCCCTTTTTAAGCAAGGAAGAAGTGCGTATGATGTACGACTACTACCTTACCGAGAATAAGCTGATGAACAACTACGACCCAACGTATGCAGAATTCTCTGTGTTAAATGCCGAACTGGAAAACCGCCGCAAAATATTTAATAAAATAACAGGCCTGTTTTTACCTAAGCTGGATAAGATACTGGATAACAACAAGCCCATTATTGCCAACTACGTTTGTAAAGAGCCCACCAAGGGCATGGTTCCTGTGCATCAAAACTGGGCAGTGGTTGATGAAATGAAATACACCTCCGTTTCGGTTTGGTGCCCGCTGGTAGATGTTACAGAAGAGAACGGTACGCTTGCATTTGTTGACGGTTCACATAAGTACTTTCGCGGGCCGCGTGGCAGTTATGCTAACCGTAATTTTAAAGATGTTGACCAGCTGATAATTGACAACTACTTAACCTACCTGCCGATAAAAGCAGGCGAGGCTATTATATTAGATGATAGCGTAATACATTACTCTTCCATCAATAAATCAAACAGCATACGCCTGGCTATACAGTTAATTATGATTCCTGCAGAGGCGCAGGGTTATCACTATACCTTTCGCGAAGAGAACGGCAAAATGTTTGCCGACCTTTATGCGGTAGACGAGAACTACTACCTGGGGATGGTTAACTGGAAAGGGGATCTTTCAAAATATAAACTGCTGCAGTCTTTCGAGTTCCACAATAAAATGTATCAGAAAGAGGAGTTTCAGCAGATAATGAAATACGGAGGCGTGCGTAAGCCTTTCTTCAAAAAGGTGCTTGAGATGATAACCGGCTAAGGTTATCTCTTTCGGGCTTTTATTTCGTAGTACATCAAGTACATCATTTCAGTTCCGGTATATGGCCCTGTGCGCCCTTTAAACGGATTAATGTTGTTGCGTGCCATAAAGCTGTTGCCATTGTTAAAGTCGGGGGCAATTTCCAGAGGTTTACAAAACTCAACTTCAAAACCGTGCTTTTGCAGCAGGCCGGTGATTACTTTCACATCCTGCACATTCAGTTTAATTATCTCTTCAATCTGCTCAACGGCGTAGTCAATCTCGCTTTGGATTTGTTTATCGTAATGCCGAAAGAGGTCTTTTATATAAACGCAACCGCCCTGCTTTAAAACTTTGGCCGTTTCGCTTATTACTACTTCCGGCTGGTGAGAGTGTACTAAGGATTCCAGGTAAATAACGCGGTCAAATCTTCCATGGCCCGGCACATTGCTCAGTTTATGAAAGTCGGCAATAGTAAACGTTAAGCGCTCCTTTAAACCTTGTTCCTCTGCCTTGTCTTCAGCAACCTTGGCCTGCGTGTGCGATACGGTAATACCTGTTATACGCGCCTTGGGCAATCGTTTGGCAATGCGTATGGCAGGGCCGCCTATTCCGCAACCGGCATCCAGTATGGCCATACCATCCTGTAAATCGCCTGAGCGGATGATGTAATCAATCAAGTCATCGGGGTTGGCAGTAGCATACGATTGAAAAATATCACCGAAGCTTTCGATGTAACGGCTGTTCCAATCCTCGTAATAGCCGGCCACCACATCGGGGTTAAGCTCGGGCTTCTTTCCAAAAAAACGCTTCAAAAAATTTATCATAACTGCTGTGCCCGAAAATATTATTAACCAACTGAAAATGCTACTGTAAGAAATTTAATTTTAACGGCTATGCAAAAACTGTTTCGCTCAAACATCTGGTGGGTGGCTGTTGTGCCACAGGTGCTGGGCTGGGTTTATTTTTGCATTTTAGATGGTACCTTCCATTTTCCGGAGCAACTTCAGTCCTTTGGTTTTTTCTTTTTAGCGCTGGTAACTACTTCTGCTTTCGGTTATTTATTTAATGACCTTTGCGATGTAGAAGCCGATAAGGCTGCAGGTAAATCCAATTCCTTAGGCAAACTATCTTTTGGCCTTCGGTTGGTAATTGTTACGCTAGCGCTGGCGGTTGCAGTAATCAGTTGGTATTTAGTAAAGGCCACACTCTGGGCAAACCTCTTTTTCGGCTTACAGATTTTCGCGCTTATAATTTATAGTGCGCCTCCTTTCCGTTTAAAGAACCGGCACATATGGGGCGCTTTAACCGATGCTTTTTACGGGCACGTTAACCCAATATTGATAACCTTACTTGCTTTTGGCTTTAACCTGAACGAAGGAGTGCAAGAGAAGACCACCCTTTTTATACCACTCGTAGTGCTCTGCACTTTTCTAAAGGGGTTTCGCAACATTCTTCTCCACCAGGTTGAAGACAGGCGAAACGATAGAAAGGCCGGCATAAATACGTTTGTAGTAAAGCACGGTGCATTGTTCTCCTTAAACCTGGTAAACAAACTATTGCCTTGGGAAGTGCTGGCTACTGTTGCCGTAGTTTTAAATATTAGCATAGCGGCCCCGCCATTCTTTGTGTCCGCCCTGCTGTTTATTGTTATAACCTATCTCAAATTCAGTGGCTGGAAACTTTCTTACCTGCCACAGCGCCAGCTGCGCTTCAAGTTTCTCTACTTCATGAACGACTATTTTGAGGGCTGGATGCCTGTGTGGTTATTACTGATACTGGCCGTGCATTCACACATATTTATTATGGCCCTTGTTGCGCACCTGTTGTTGTTTCCTTCTTTCCTTGTAAAATTGTGGAAGGATTTAAAAACCATTCGCGAGAATTTTAAGACAGAGGAGGATTACTGATGTGTGGTATTGCCGGGCAGGTAAAATTTAAAGGGTTAGTTAGCGAGAGCAATATCGTTGCCATGGACCAGGCTATTAAACATCGTGGTCCTGATGGTTCGGGTCTTTACATAAATGAAAACAAATCTGCTGCCTTAGGTCATCGCCGCCTTTCTTTTCTCGATCTTTCTGAAGCCGGCAAACAACCCATGACTCAGGAAGATGGCAGCCTTTGGGTGACCTTTAATGGAGAAATATATAATTACCTGGAGCTGCGCGTGGAATTGGAAAAATGCGGACATCAATTCCATTCGCATACTGATACGGAAGTGATATTACATGGCTACGAGCAATGGGGTGCCGATGTGGTAAACCGTATGAAGGGCATGTTTGCCTTTGGTATTTGGGATGAAAAAAAGAAGGAACTTTTTCTTGCCCGCGACCGCTTTGGCATAAAGCCGCTGTATTACTATTACGAGGATGGCAATTTTGTTTTCGCTTCAGAAATTAAAGCCATCAAGGCGAATGCCGATGTAAGCACTACGCTGGATTATTCGTCATTCGCTGATTTTTTTGTTTACCGTTATGTGCCTTCGCCCAAAAGCATTTGGAAAGAAGTAAAGAAGCTCCCATCTGCTCACTATCTCTTACTTAAAGCTGATGGCAGCGTTGACATAAAAGAGTATTGGCAGATTCCCTTCTCTGAAAAAATAATAGCGGATAAGGATGCTGTTGAACGCTTTGATGAACTGCTCTACAATTCGGTGCACATACATGCCCGTAGTGATGTGCCCGTTGGTTCTTTTTTAAGTGGCGGGTATGATAGTTCCGCTATTGTCTATTACCTATCCCGCTTCGGCTATGTGCCTTCTACATTTGCTATTGGTTTTGAAGGCTGGGACGTAAGTGAACACCTGTATGCTGACATGGTGGCCAAACAATACGGCACGCACCATCATTCACTTATTCTGGAAGCCCAGTCGCTTGATTTGCTTGACCACCTTGTTTGGGTTTATGATGAACCCAATGGCGATATATCCATTATACCTACGTACTTGGTAAGCCGCGAAGCTTCAAAACATGTAAAGGCGGTAATGAGTGGCGAAGGCAGCGATGAATTTTTAGTAGGCTACCAATGGCAAAAGGATTATGCTCCGCAACAGTTAGGTTGGTTAGATAAATTGAAGCAACTATTTGCCAGCCCGCAACCTAACAACATGCTCACCTATTATGCGGGCTGCATGGCTATGGGCCGTTTTGATAACAAAGAGTTGAAGGAATTGCTCTCACCGCAATTGCACCAATACCTCAATAGCAATTGCGATTGGTATTATCATTCGCTTTACAAACCGCAACTGTCGGATTTAAAGGCTATGCAGGTGTTAGATGTAAAACATTTTATGGGTGAGCAGGTATTGGCTAAGGTAGATAGGGCCAGTATGGCGAACTCTCTGGAAGTGCGAGTGCCTTTCTTGGACCATGAGATATGTGAATTTGTATTTCAGTTAAGTCAGCAGGTGTATTACCGTAAAGATGAAACCAAGCACCTCTTGTATCAGAACATTAAAAACCATTTACCGCAGGAAATTCTGCAGCGCAAAAAACAAGGTTTTGTAGGGCCCGATAAATATTACATGAACTACGAATGGTATAAGAACCGCCTGGCCGATAGTAAACTGGTCGCCGACGGTTTAATAAACCGCCCTTATATAGACCGCCTGATTGCCAATAACGACCACTGGCGCCTTTGGAAAGTTACCGTTATGGAACTTTGGTACAGAAGGTGGTGTTAGGCATTTTGCAAACGCCCGCGATAATTCTATTTTGTGCGCCATGAGGATTTTGTTAACCGGCTATGCAGGTTTTATCGGCTACACCCTTGTTCAGCAGCTAAAAGAACATGAGGTAGTAGGGCTGGATAATTTCTCTCCTCTTTCTAATTACGATATTAAACTGGCCCGCACTAAGCAACTGGGTATTGCCGATGTTAAGCAATTGGCCAATGGCCCGGTTCAAAATGAGAACGGCACCTTCTATTTGGCTGACCTTGCCGATATGGCCCAGTTAAATCATCTATTTGCTTCGCATCAGTTTGATTTGATTATTCATTTAGCAGCGCTTACCGGCGTAAGGCAATCGCTGAATAATCCGCAGGCGTATATTGATGCCAATGTAAAGGGCTTTGTAAACCTGTTGGAGATGGCCCATAAGCATAACATTAAGAATCTTATTTATGCGTCAAGCTCTTCTGTTTATGGCAATAATCAGGAAGTTCCTTATTCGGAAAAGCAGGTAACCGATTCACCCATCTCCGTTTATGCAGCCAGTAAAAAGGCGGACGAATTGTTGGCACACGTTTACGCGCATTTGTACGGGCTTAATATTATTGGTTTACGGTTCTTTACCGTTTATGGGCCTTGGACACGCCCCGATATGGCGGCTTACATTTTCATGAAGGCCATTGCCGATAAACAACCAATAGATTTATTTAATGGCGGTAAAATGGTGCGCGATTTTACCTACGTGGGTGATGTGGTTAAAGCCATAAGCCTACTCATTCAGCGCTTTGCTGCCGGGCAGGTAAAGGGCAGCGATATATTTAACATCGGCAATCATTCGCCCATTTTTGTTGCTGAATACCTGGCCGCCATTGAGGCAGCAATGGGAGAGAAGGCCATCATCAATAACAAGCCCATACAGGCAGGCGATATGCCCGCCACCAATGCCGATTCTGATAAGCTGTTTCAATATCTCGGCTTCCGCCCCGATACCAAAGTAGAAGAGGGCGTTAAGGAAATGGTGAAGTGGTTCCGCTCCTATTATTCCTCAAAAGCAGGCAATTAATTTTCGCAATCGGCCTAAAACGGTTAACATTACTGCCCCGGTTATAAGCCGTTTTCAGTATGTCTGCCAATAAGTTTGTCTTTGTAGTTTGCGGCGCGCGCGAGCACGTGGAAACGCTCCACTTTTCGTTGCGCTATCTAAAGCATTTCAGCAAGAACGAAATTATTGTAGTTACAGATTCCTCGCGGAATGAAATAGCCGTTGAGCATGATAAAGTGGTGGATGTAAAAACGCCGGAACACTACAATCATCACCAGGCAAGTATTTACCTAAAGGTGGGGCTCAATAAGTTTTTGCCAAAGGGCTTTAATTACTGTTATCTTGATACTGATGTGGTGGCTTTGAATAATGAGTGCGATGATATTTTTAGTCAAAAGAAGGGCATCATCACCTTTGCGCCCGACCATTGCCGCATGCCTAAGTTTAGCCCCAGTGCTGTTAAGTGCGATTGTTACGAAAAGAACAGAAAGGATATTGCCGAACTGGAAGCTTTAATGGAGCAGTATGACCCTGCCCGTAAGCAGCAGGACCCTTTGATGGAAAAAAAGAAAAAGGCGCTCATTCATAAGTTTGAAGTGCTTAAGCAAAATAAACTGCACTACCTCTGGATTTCCATTCGCTTTGTTACTACACTGCGTACCTTTAAGCTGGATGATGATACTTTTTATGACCGGCGCAAAAAGGTGTGGCACGATAAAGAAGGCCGCGTAATTATAACACCGGCTGAAAGCATGGTGAAGGATATTGAGAAGCATTCGCAGTGGCGTTGGAATAGCCTGCGTCGCCGTTGGATTGGCCCCGATGGTAAAGATGTTTATGATTTGGAGTGCAATCACCTGCAGGAATACATCCGCAACCGTTTTCAAATTGAAGTGAAGGATTCGCATTTTCAGCATTGGAACGGAGGTGTGTTTTTGTTTAGCGACGACAGTGAAGATTTTCTGAATGCCTGGTTTGATAAAACAATGAAGGTGTTTACGTACCCTGAATGGCGCGTGCGCGACCAGGGAACATTGATTGCCACCGTTTGGGAATTCGGTTTGCAGAACCACCCCATGCTTTCTAAAAAGTTCAACTTTATTGCCGACTACAACAATCCGCGTTTAATGATGGATGAGCAGGGCAACTTTTCTGATGATGCATTTAAAACCAAATACAAACCGGCCCTCATGCACATTTACCATAACTTCGGTAAAAAGGGTTGGGATGTTTGGGATTATGTGGAACACATTGGCCAAACCTTTTAGCGTATGGGCGAACGCAAAAAGCGCATCCTTTTTCAGCTTTCTTTTGTAGCCATTTCCTGCATCATTATCGAAGTCGTATTGCGCGGTATGGGTTACCCGCCCGGCGATTTGCGGCCCAATTGGCTTAAGCTATATCCTGTAGATTCTTTAGTGCTGGTGCATGACTTCTATACCAATGATAAGGGCGTTCTAATTGCTGATAGCAACTATTGGGCGAAAGAAAAAATTCACATTAACAAAGATGGTTTTCGTGGAAAGGAGTTTACGGAATTGGATTCCTCCAAAAAGAAAGTGCTGTTTATTGGCGATAGCTTTACCTGGGGAATGAGCGCCAGTCCTTTTCAGGATAGTTCCTTCTGCGATATTCTTGGGCGCGAAACCAACTACGAAATCATCAATACCGGCATACCCGCTGCCGACCCTACACAGTATGAAGAAATAGCCAAAGAATTTGTGCCCGCTCTTAAACCTGATTATGTAGTGGTGGTATTTTTCATGGGTAACGATTTAATGAAATGGGAACGCGAAGTTATTCCGGGCCGCCAGTTTTATTATTGGACCAACGCCGGCGCTATACTGGCAGATATTGACGGCAAGCATTTTAACTCCGCACAGGAAGCTTACAACTACCTGGTAAGCGATAAGTACTTTTTAAAAAATCCCGCGCATTGGTATGAAGGTATCATTGCTAAAAGTTCTCTGCTTTCGCGCCTGTATGCGGTACGTTACCGCCTGCAGGAAAAGATGGAATACAACAACCTGCTAAAGAACACCAGCATAACAAAGAACCACTTAAAAGGTATAGTGCAGCTTTGTGACAATGCGAAGGTGCCTTTGAAGTTTGTATTGATACCGGAGTATAAGGAAGCAAACATGGATACTGCCGCCTACCGCAAACAGTATGCTGATTTGTTAAACGACGAAACGCTAAAAAACTACTGGCTTATAACCCCTACGGGCAAAAAGCTTTTTAAGGCAAATCCTGACGGGCACCTGAACAACGACGGCCACCGTTTTTACGCCGCTTTATTAAAGCAGTTTCTGGCCTCCACAATACGCAACTAATCCTTTAATTTACAGCGTGAACCATCTGTGCACCATAACTACTGTTAGTCACATGTATAAGGTGTATGCCCTTGCCGAATCATTGCGGCAAGGCAAGCCGTTTACACTGCATGTATTGGTAGTGGATGGCGATGCCGGGTTCGAGTTTAAGAACTGCCTTTTTTATAGCCTGAAGGATGTGAAGCAGGAGCCTAACGCAGCAGACATAATTCTTAAATATAAAGCAGATAAAAACCGTTTGCGCTGGAGCCTTAAGCCGGTTTTTATGAAATACCTGTTGGAGAAGAAGGAAGTTGAAAAGGTCATTTATCTTGATAATGATCTCTTCTTTTATGCTGACTATAGCTTTCTTTTTGAATTGCTTGATAAGCACTCCATACTGCTAACCCCTCATTACTATAAGTATAGTCCGCAAAGGGACCAAAACTGGTTTGAAGCCAACTTTAGGGTGGGGCTTTTTAATGCGGGTTTTGTTGGTGCAAACAGGCAGGGAGTGTCAAGCCTGCAGTGGTGGGCCGATTGTTGCGCTTACCGCTGTGAAAAAAACAGCTTCAGGGGATTATTTGATGACCAAAAGTACCTTGACCTTATAACTGTTATTGATGAAAATGCGCATATTGTTCGGCACAAGGGTTGCAACGTTGCCGGTTGGAATACGGAAGTATGCAGCCGCAGCCTGGTAAACAACCGCGTAGTGATTGATGGCATCTATCCTGTAGTATTCATCCATTTTAACGATACCACGGTGCGCGAAATAATTAATGGCAGCGATTCAATTCTGTTCAACCATTATCGTGAGTATGTTGAGGTGCTGAAGAACTATAATATTCATTTGAAAGAAAAAGACCTTCTCTTTAATCAGCCATTTACTGATAGAATTAAATTTGGCTTGTGGAAGATTGTAACTGAATTTGGCATTTAACCTATGGCAAAACAAAAACCCGAAATAAAGCAGGCCGCACCCCCAAAGGCCGTAATAAAACAGCAGGCAGGGCCGGCATTTTTTGCCGCTAACCCGGCAAGGCTTTATATGCTTATCATCTTTCTGTTGGGTTTCGTTTTGTATAGCAATACTATCCCTAACGAATACAATCTGGATGATGAACTGGTGGTGCAAACGCAGGTTCCTAACCGCGATTTTGCTTCGGGCTGGCAGGTAACATCTCCCCACCGCCTTACATCCAAAGGCTGGGAGGCCATCAAGTTTAATTTCGATGCCTTTGGTGCTGATAGTTTAAATGGAGCGGGCTTTGGCAAACATTTAAAATACTTTTTACCTGAAGTATTCCGTGAGCCTTACTATAAAGATAAGGCAGGGTATCAGTACGAGTTCCGCCCCGTGGTGCTTTTCAGCTTTGCATTGGAGCATGCCGTTTTTGCTTCTAAAGAAAATCAAAACGGCCAGGAGGTAGAGGTGGAAAATCCGCACCTCATTCACTTTTTCAATGTGCTTTTCTATGCGCTGTTGTGCGTGCTTTTATTTATTGTTCTTCGCCGCCTTTTTGCACAGTACAATCCGCTATTTGCTTTTTTTATTACGCTGTTGTTTACGGCCCACCCTATACACACCGAGGTAGTTGCCAGTATTAAAAACCGCGATGAAATTTTTGCGCTTGGCTTTGGCCTGCTCTCTGTTTACAGCGCCTTACGCTTTGTTGAATCGTCAAAGTTCAAATGGTTGTTGATAGTGCCGCTGGCCTTTGTTTTGGGCATACTATCTAAATCTACCACCATTACTTTTGTGTTGCTGTTGCCTTTAGCAGTGGTGCTTTTAACGCAGGCTACATTCAGGCAGGTATTGTTACTGGCAGTAGTGCTTATTGTACCATCTATATTCTTCTCACGTCTTTACTCCGTAACGCAGCAAATTATATTTACCCTGGCGCTGTTTAGTGCTATAGCAGGGCTTTTTGTGTTGCGTCATTTCCCTTCTATAAAGGCCGGTTTGCAGGGGCTTATAAAAAATGCTTCCGATACTTTCCATTCCCGCACGCAGAGCGAAATAACAACCGACTATCAACTCAATTTTGCATTCCTGCGTAACCCGCTGGTTGGTGGCAGTTTTGTGCTGCTTTTATTAGCAGGTGCCGGCCTGGCGTTTGCCGGCTTGTACACCGCCAATGTTTGGCTGGCCTGTTTGCCGGTATTGCTGTTTTGTGTAGTGTTTTTAATGGTGCGTGCTGAATTGCAGTGCTTACTCATTACACCCATTGCTTTATTAATAACCTACTCCATGGTTAGGTTTAACTCAACCGGGGTTTTGGTGCAGGCGGGTTTAATGGTGTTTTTAACCACCCAATTCTTTTCGGGTAACAGGCAGGTTAAAACAGTGGCAATAGTAAATTATGTAATATATGCTTTGGCTTCTTTTATATTTCTGCATTCCTTCTTCCCTTTAGCCGTATTTTTCTTCGCCGGTTTTTTAAACCGCCGCCTGTTGCCGCTTACCTATATTATGATTGCCGTATCGCTTGTATTTGTGGGCCGCAGCGTGTTTATGTTGGCTACGGGTAAATCAGGTTTTGAATTGGGCCTTCTTGGCCTGCCGCTCATATTTGCCAGCGTGTTTTTGCTATGGCGAAGTAAGCAGCATGTATTGCTGCGCACCTCATTACTGGCCCTGCCGTTAATTATGCTTTTGTATTTCCGTTTTGCTCCGCCATCAAGCGCAACAAATATTGTTTCGGGCATACAACATACCTATACCCAAATGAATGTTACCCGCGCGGCTGATTTAAACCCTGTTCAATCGGTACGCCCTGTTTATTACATCGAAAATCCTATAAAGCCAACTGACCCTTTCAGCGTAAAATTTGGCACGGCTATGACGGTGCTGGGTAAGTATTTAAAGCAGGTTTTTGTGCCGTATCCAATGAGCTATTATTACGGCTTCTCTTACTTTAAACCGGTAAGCATTAGCAATACGGTGCCCATAGCGGTACTGGTGGCTTACATACTTATAAGTTTGCTGGCCGTGGCATTCATCTGGCGCCAACCGGTTATAAGCTTTTCCATATTTTTCTATCTGGGTTCCATAGCGGTTTTTTCTAACCTGTTTATTCCTGTTCCCGGTGTTATGGGCGATCGCTTCCTGCTCATTCCGTCTATTGGGTTTTGTGTTTTGGTAGTGTTCCTGTGCTTTAAGGGCTTTGGGGTTAAACCCGAAGAAAAAAGCCTTACGCTTAAATCAGTATCAAAAGGCCTTGCTGGGGTATTCCTTACGTTAACCCTGGTGTATTCTCTTCTGGCATTTGTACGAAACAGAGATTGGAAGGACCGCATTACACTTTTCAGTCATGATATTGAAGTGGTGGGCAATTCAGCACAGGCGCAAAACCTTTTAGGGGTTCACCTATTCCTGCTTTCACAACAAAAGGAATATCAGTCTGCCGATTCACTTGGGGCGCGCATACAATTACTGGAGAAAGCCGCTTCGCATTTTAACCGGGCAATAGAAATTTACCCGCCTTTTCTGAATGCCACCTATGATTTGGGCCGGGCTTATTACACTATAGGTAACTTCTATTCGGGCTATTACCACAACACGCAACAGGCCCGCATTTACTTTGATAAGGCTTTTGATAAATACCGTGAAGCTCAAAAAATTGATACCGGTTTCGTTACCCCTTCCTTTGAGATGGGTGTAATTATGGATGGGCGCGACAGCCTTGAACAGGCCATTTACTGGTACGAGCATTTCCTTACAAAAATTAAAACGCAAAAGGAGGCTTATGCTAACCTTAGCTATGCCTACTTCCGTTTAAAACGCTACGATGAATCAATAAACACCAATAAACGCGCGTTGCTGGCTATACCCAATGCCTATGAACCAACAGTAAACATTGCTAAAACCTACCATCAAATGCAGCAAATGGATAGCGCCATCATATATTACGAAAAAAGCTATCTGCTAAATCAGAAGGATGTGAACCTGGTAAAGGTTATTTATAAAATCAGTGCCGACCGGAACGATACCCGCCGATTGCAGATTTACGGGTTAAAATTGAAAGAAATGGGGGTAAAAGACCTATAAAGCCGTCTTACTATCTGCCTTTCACCTGTATGAAACAACAGACTATAGGTTAAAAGCCCTGTAGGCAAAATAGGGCGTCTATTAAAAAGTGCTCATTTATTCAGGCACTTTTATTTTTTATAACATATTGAAAAACAAGTAGTAACAAAATTATTTTTCTATTTTTCAAAGCAGGCACAACTATTGTGATGTATCTCACAATCTGAGGGTTTTAAATTATCACAACCGGGGTTCTTGGTATTGACAGAACGGGGAAATCGGTTAATTTTACGGAGACTTTTCAGTGATAGTTTCTAACGATTAATAGTTTTTGTTCTGAACCAACGAAAACACTAGTAAAGAAGTAGTTATGCAAAAAATGTATACGTTTTCAGTTAAAGCCCTTTTTGTAGGTGTATTATGCACGCTTCTGGGTGTTTTTAGCGTTCAGAATGCTAATGCGCAGTGTCCTGGTTATTTTAACGCAGGTACGGTTACGCCTCCTTGTGGCACCTATTCCTCAGCCACATTTAACCCTGGTGGATATTTGCTTAATAACGTTGTAGCAGGGGCGCAGTACCACTGGACCGTTTGCGGTACTTCAAACTACGATACCCGTATTTCTATTTATGATGCGGGCGGAACAACAAACTACGCTACCAACGATGATGCCTGTACAAATGCATCAGGCTCTAACCTGGCTTCTGATTTGGTGTGGACATCTACCGTTACCGCACAAGTACAATCGGTTTGCGGTGTTTACAGCTGCCCCGGTTCACCGGCCTATGGTTGGGTTTCCGGCATGACATCAGCGGTACTAAGCTACCGTCAGGAAAATAATATAACTGCTCCGACTCCAACTTCTTCAGCCGGTACCGCTTTTTGCAGTTCTTCAGCTACAACTTTAACCGCATCTCCAAGTGCAGGTTCCGGCGCGGTTTTCAGCTATCAGTGGTATAAAAACGGCACTATAGTTAGCGGCCAAACGGCAAGCACCTATACTGTTGCTGCCAACACCTTAGCGGGCGGCACAAACACTTTTTACTACATTGCTACACTGGGCCAATGTTCAACAACATCAGGTACTTTATCAGTTACAGTAACAGCTAACCCTACATTAACAGTGGGTACGCAGGTCTGTGATGGAACTACTGCTGCCTTCTCCAGTTCTGCATCCGTAACGTGGTCGGCCAGTGCCGGCTCCTTTACGGGCACTAACCCTTCTACCTCCATTACTTTTAATCCACCTAATTTAACATCACCTACGGTAAACCAAAACGTAACCATTACAGGTACTATCGGTACCTGTGCCCCTACAGCCACCATACGGGTAGATAATACACCCGCCCTTACTGTGCCGCCAACCGTTTGCGATAACCTTACTGCGGGTGTTAGCAGCGATATTGCAGTAAGCTGGTCAGCAGGCTCAGGCAGTATTACAGGCACTAACCCAGGCACTTCGGTAACCTTTAACCCCCCTAACGTTGCAGCGCCAACAACTTTCCAAAACGTAGTTATTACAGGAACTAACGGCGCTTGTGCACCAACAGCAACTATACGTGTTGACAATCGCCCGGCACTTACCGTACCTGCAACCGTTTGTGATAACTCAACCCTTGCCGTTTCAAGCGATGTTAGCGGTACATGGTCGGCCACTTCAGGTTCATTTACCGGCACCAACCCCGGCACCTCATTAACTTATAATCCGGCTAACCTTACTCCTCCACTTGCCAGCCAGGGGGCAACTATTACGGTAACAAACGGTTCATGTGCACCAACGGCATCTGTTACAGTTTCTAACCAGCCAACTTTAACCATTGCTCCTGCTGTTTGCGATAACAGTAGTGCTGCACTAAGTAGTGATGTTTCTGTAACATGGTCTGCCTCATTGGGCAATTTTTCAGGCACTAATCCTAATACCTCTATAACCTATAACCCCCCGGCTATTGCTCAGCCAACCCAATTTCAAAACATGACTATTACCGGCACCAACGGTGCTTGTGCCCCTACTGGTACAATTCGTGTAGATAATCAAAATAACATCAGCACAGCTAACAATACTCCTGTATGTGATAACACAACGCTTGCTATAAATGGCGATGTAAGTGGAGTAGTGTGGAACGTTGTTGGTGGCGGTAGCGTAACAACGCCGGGCCAAAACACAACTTTAACTCCTCCTAACGTTAGTACTCCAACCCAGTTCCAAAACGTTACTGTTTCGGCTACTAACGGTGTTTGTACCGTGTCAAGTATAACTGTTAAGGTAGATAATTTGAATAGTATAACAACAGCTAACAACACCCCTGTTTGCGATAACACCACACTTGCTGTAAATGGCGATGTAAGTAACGTAGCCTGGACAGTTTCCAGCGGTAGTATAACAACCCCTGGTCAAAACGCAACAGTTACTCCGCCAAACGTAGCAGTGCCAACTCAAAACCAAAACATAACGGTTACAGCTACTAACGGTTCTTGCCCTGCTCAGTCTATAACCGTTCGTGTAGATAATATGCCTAACAACGCCAATGCGGGCCCTGATATTTCTCAATGTACTACGCCAACCTTTACTATGGCAGGTAATACCTCTAACGTAACAGGTGCTACAACCGCATGGGCATGTATTGCAAACTGTACCGGCGTTGGTATCACCACTCCTTCTTCACCAACTACTACCGTTACAAGTGTACCAACCGGCACTACAACGTTAAGTTGGACAATAACTAACGGCGCTTGTTCTACTTCCGATAACGTAGACCTTACTAATTCGGCTTTGGCAAGTATATCGGGGCCAACTTCTGTTTGCGATGACCAAACCGGTGGTGTAACCTATAACAACAACTTAGGCAGCACTAACTGGAGCGTTACGCCCGGCTCAATAGGCTCCATAACTTCAGGTGGTGTATTCACTCCGGCGAACATTGCCACCCCAACGCAAAGCGCTACAGGTGTTGTTAAGGTTATTAACGGCGCCTGCACAACCAATTACAATATTACAGTATATAATAAACCAACTATAACTTCAAGCAGCGCCAGCCTTTGCCAGGGCGATGTTAGAACTTTAACTGCTGATGTTACGGGAACAACCTTTAGCGGCACCGGCGTAAGCTTTAACGGTACTAACTACATATTTACCGCACCAAACCCAGGCGGCACTTCAGCTAACTATATTATTACGGCCAGCAGCGGCTCAGGCTGTCAGGATCAACAGGTGCTTACTGTTTACCAAAACGCCAGCTTTACTTCATCAGCAGCTGATATGTGCGAAGGCCAAACAAGAACGCTTACGGCTTCAATAGGCCCTGGTTTCTTTAGCGGTTCATGCGGTGGCTGTGTATCGGGTACCACGTTTACGGCACCAATACCATCAGGTAATTCGGCTACTTATACTATTACTTATGCAGTGGTAGGTAGCGCTTGTCCTTCACCTACGCAGAACATTACTGTGTATGCACAACCTGTGTTAACCATACCTGCAACAGTGTGTGATGCTTCTACAGCTGCCATAAGCAGTACCAAGAACGTTACCTGGTCAGCAGCTTCCGGTAGCTTCTCTCCGGGCTCAGGCACAAGTTCTACTTATACTCCGGCTACTATAAGCAACCCTACACTTAGCTCTGTGGTAAACATAGTAGGTACTAACGGTGCATGTTCAGCTAACAGCAACATAACCGTTTACAACAACCCTGCAGTTACCGTACCGGCTTCGGTTTGTGATAATTCAACTGCTGCTGTGTCAAGTGATATTTCAGCAACATGGAGTGCAGGTTCAGGTAGCTTTACAGGTTCTAACCCGGGCTCTTCTTTAACTTATACCCCGGCCAACCTTACTGTTCCAACAGCAAGCCAACCGGTTACTATTACCGTAACCAACGGCGCTTGTGCTCCAACATCATCTATTACGGTTTATAACAACCCAACCTTAACTATACCTGCAACTGTTTGCGAAAGCTCAACAGCAGCAGTCAGCAGTGATTTATCTGTTTCATGGAGCGCCATAGCAGGCAGCTTCTCTCCAACAAGTGGTTCTTCATCTTCTTACTCACCGGCAAACCTTACTGCTCCAACGGCCAGCTCATCAGTGGTAATAACAGGCACTAACGGTGCTTGTGCACCATCTGCAAGCATTACCGTTTGGAACAATGCTAACATTACTTCATCAGCCGCTGATATGTGCGAAGGAAGCACAAGAACATTAACTGCTGATATTGGCCCCGGCACATGGACTGCAGATTGCGGCGTTTGCGTATCAGGCACTACATTTACTGCGCCTACCCCGGTTGGTAACATGGCTACCAGCACTGTTACTTATACCTTAACCGGTGGCGTTTGTAATTCACCTAAGCAAAACATTGATGTGTATCACACACCATCAACTGCTAATGCCGGCCCTGATATTACTAACGGTTGCGGTTTGGGTACCACTTTAACGGGTGTTGCTCCTACTTATGGTTCAGGCACATGGAGCCAATCTTCCGGCCCCGGTTCTACAACCTTTACTACACCAACCAGCCCAACAAGTACAACTACTGTTAGCGCTTTAGGTACATATACTTATACATGGACCGTAGGTAACGGCCCTTGCGCTACCAATAGCGATAATGCCAATGTTACTTACAATACGGCTATGTCTGCATCTTACGCTTTTGATGATTGTATGAATACCGGTGGCGGCGATAACTACTACGTGTTAGTATCAGGCAGTTCAGGTACACCGCCTTACAGCTTCTCAGGTACACCGGTTGGCAGTGTTTCATCTACACAAAAAATATACGAGCAGGCTGCGGGAAGCTCCACAACCTATACTGTAACTGATAACGTGGGTTGTACTGCTTCAGTTACACCAACTGCTCCTTCAGGTCACCCAACTGATATACCGTTTACCTCAACTACCGGTTTCAAATCAGTAGATTGTTATGACCAGGCTATAAACAAATGGGTAACCTTCCGCGATAACAACAATGACGCAATTCTATCTATACAGGCAGGCTCTGTTAATTTAGGATTAGTGAATGTTACTGTTTACCGCGATGGTGCCGAACCCGTTGTATTCCCTACAAACCCAAGCACTAACTGCTCTAACTTTAATGATTTGAAGGCCATGAAACGTCACTTTGTAATGACGTCAACTGCTTACCCTTACCCTACTACATTCCCAAGTAATGTTGGTGTAAGGCTATACTTTAGCGATGCTGAATTACAAAGCTTAATTACTGCATCTACCGGCAACAACATACCAAACAATAGCTGTACTGAAAACGATGATATTACATCATTAAGTGGCTTGTATGTAACAAAATACAGCGGCCCTAGCGAAGACGGCGACTATAATAATAACAACGTTTCGGGTGTATACAAGGTGTATGGCGATGCTAACGGCTATGGCACTCCGGATGGTCCGCTAACTAAATCGGCCAACGGCTTTAGCACATTGTTTACTTCGGGCCAAAACCACCACTATGTTCAATTGAGCGTTGACCGCTTCAGCGAATTCTGGATGTATGGTTCTAAGCAGGCCCAGGCCCTGCCTGTTGAAATGATTTACTTTGAGGCAAATGCCGTAGATAACTCATACATACAGTTAAAGTGGGCTACTGCACTTGAAATAAATAACAACGGTTTCTGGGTTGAACGCAGTGTAGACGGCGTAAACTTTACGCAAATTGCTTGGGTTGATGGTCACAACAACACCACTATTCAACAGAACTATAGCTACGATGATGTAAATGTTAATGCAAACGTGCGTTACTACTACCGCTTAAAGCAAATGGATAACGACGGACAGTTTGAATACACTGACATTGTAACCGCTATTATTACCGGCGAAACCAGCTTCCAGGTGTTAGACTTTGTTCCAAACCCAACTAACCAGGCTACTACATTGTATATTACTTCGGGTTCAGCCCAGGAAATTCAGGTTGACCTGTATAACATAGTTGGTCAAAACGTATTAAGCAGCAGCCACCAGTTAAGCAAAGGCGGCAATCAAATACCTTTTGATTTGAACTTGTTGGCTTCGGGCACTTACACCGCAGTAGTAACCTCCAATAACGAGGTGCACAGCAAAAAGCTCGTAATAAGTAAATAACTATAACTATCTTCTAAAAAGTGCAAAGGGCTGCTTCGGCAGCCCTTTGTTTTTGGGCTAATTCTGTTAGGTTTGCCCACCTTTAACTTAGGCCGGTGAAGCTGTCTGTTATAATGCCCGTTTTTAACGAAAAGAAGACCATTCGCGAAATAATTGCGAAGGTTATGGCCGTGCCTATTGAAAAGGAACTGGTAATTGTAGATGATGCTTCAACCGATGGCACCCGCGATATTCTGAAGGAATACGAAGGCAAGCCCGGCATTAAAGTTTACTACCACGAAAAAAACAAGGGTAAAACAGGCGCTATTCGCACGGGCATACCCTACACCACCGGCGAAATCATCTCCATACAGGATGGCGACCTGGAAACGGACCCTAACGATTTTATAGCCCTTACGGAGCCTATTAAAAAAGGCGAGGCGGCTGTGGTGTATGGCTCACGGTACCTTAACCGTACCGAAAAGAGCCTGTATTTTGCCTATAAGTTTGGCGCCCGCTTTTTAAGCTGGGTGGTTAACTTTTTATACTGGCAGAATATTACTGATGAGGCTACCTGTTACAAGGTTTTCCGTGCTGATGTATTGAAGCAAATACCCCTTACCTATAACCGCTTTGAGTTTTGCCCCGAGGTTACCGCCAAAGTGAGCAAAATGGGTTATAAAATAAAGGAGCTACCCATGAACTATTACCCCCGCAGTTTTGAAGAGGGTAAAAAAATGAATTGGCGCGATGGTATTATAGCCCTTTGGGTGCTGGTTAAGTTTCGCTTTGTAAAATAACGGTAACGCCGTTATTGCCTTTCTGCGCCTGTTTACAGCCAATTCCGTAATACGTGAATTTGAATATATTTGACCACAGTGGCCAAACAACAAAAACAACAAACGGTAACAAAACCACAGCCTAAAAAGGTAGCCGAAAACCAATCGGGCGGTTTTGGTGGATTTATGCTACGTAACCTTGCCGTGCTGGCGGGTGTTGTAGTGCTGTATTTTATTTTCAATAGCCTGTTTAGTAAGGAGCGCGAGTTAAGTCAGCTAACTGAACAGTTTTATGCTATCCGTGCTAGTAACCCGCAGGACCCGCAATTGCGCAATCTTTATGACCGTATTATGCCTTTACAGGCCGAAGTGCAGGGCGATACCGGATTTTTAAAGAGTATAACACGCGGTTACAACTGGGCTATTAACGATTTAGCTATCGGCAACCTCAAAAATCTGGAAAGCGTTAAAGAAGAAATTCATCGCAACGGTGAGGACTCAACGCCAAAGGCTTTTTTAGAAGCGCGGCTTAAGCGCAAAATAGGGCTCTATAGTTTCATAGAATATATAAAAGCAAACACACCTGAAAATGCTGTAATACTTTTACCCGAAGGCGATGCCCAGGTAAGTAACAACGGCAAATGGAATTTTATTTACGACCCTGAGTGGATGGAGTATTTTCTTTATCCGCGCTTGTGCCTTGCTATTGGCCGCGAAAGCGAACATCCCGATTTGCAAAAGCGCATTACGCACATTGTAATTATTGAGGGTAAGGGTTACGATAAGTTGAAATATAATGTGCCTTTAAATCAGCGCCCTACCGAGGCCGTGTTACCTTATAACGCACCTCCACCGGGCATGCAAACCGATTCAGTAACCGCTCAACCACAAATACAATAACATGCTGGCCTTAGGTATTTTACTGTGTTATTTATTGGGTGTAGCAGTTATGCTGCTGATAAGCCGTAAATATTCATTAGCTGAGTGGATTGGCTTTTCTTTCCTTATCGGCATGGGCCTTGAAACTGTGTTTTTGTTTTTGCTAGACATCGTTGGCATTAAGTATTCTCAAGGCGTTTTAATTGGCCTTAACCTGGTAACAATCCTCGGTTTATTGGCTGCTAACTACAAAAACCTGCTGGCGTTTAAAGATGAATTTAAAGCGCCTTTCTTCAGCTATAAGGACATTAACCTATCAGCCATAGCAATACTTTGTTTTGCGGCTTACCTGTTCTATGCCATTACGGCTAAAAACCTTTTTTGGCCACCTGCCGACCATGATGCCATTGGTTCTTTCGATAAGCTGGGTAAAATAATGGCGCTGGAAGGCAAGCTTAAAATCAGTCTGTTTCAATATAACCTTGAAGGCGCCGGTGGTATTTATCCTCCGTTGTTTCATGGCAGTTTTGCTTACGTATACATTTTTGGAGCCCTTATTCCTAAAATTGCTACTACGCTGTTCTTCCTTTCGCTGCTTACAAGCTTTTATGGCCTGCTGCGAAAGTATGTTGATTCAACTGCTGCATCCTTATTTACGCTGCTGTTAATGATAACGCCCGAGTTGTTCTCGCATGCGGCTCTTTCCTTAGGCAACCTGCCAACAACGGCTTATGTAGGCCCGGCAGCCATGGCCACTATACTTTGGTTAGATAAGCGTGATAAAAAATACTTCTGGATTGGCGCTTTACTTATGGCATTTGTTATTTGGGTGCGTAGCGATACCGTTGTGTTTACCGCAGCCGCATTATTAATTGTCGGGGTTGATTTCCTTCGAAACAAAAACTGGAAAGAGTTGGTGTCATACGGGGCAATAGCTGTATCGCCATTCATAATCTGGACACTGTATGTTAAAGTTAAACTGGCTTCGGCCCAGGGTGCGCGTTTAAACACGGCCATAGGTGTTAACGGAGAGCGCCTGAGCCTAATGGGCAATTATGTTAAGGCATTTCTTTTTGGCGGTCAATACCAGGCTACGCTGCCCAATGGTATACATAGCCAGGGCATTGATGGCGGCCAGCTATTCGGCATTGTCTTTATTCTGTTCGTTTTAGTTTTAGTAATTAACCTGGTATTTATAGCCAAAACAGGCATTGAGGAATATTTTAATAAAAACTTCTCTGTACTGGCATTTACTGTTGGTGCCTTCTTCCTGTATTTTCTGGTGTTTTACCTTATTGATGAAAAGGCACAAAACTCACCCATGTATTCCTTAATGGAAAGCTCCTTTAAGCGTGGTTTGTTCTGTTTTGTACCGCTGGCCCTGTTCTATTGCGCCGCAAGCCCTGCATCAAGCTGGTTGTTTGAAAGAATTGAGAAGTTCAGAACCGCTGGCTAATTAGGCCCTTTATTTTATATCTTTAGGTTGATTCCAACCTATGAAGAAGCTTTTTTACACTATCGCGCTGTGCCTTGTTTTGTATTCTGTTAAGGCGCAATATGTGCCAATCCCTGATCAAAATCTGCTTTACTGGTTTAGTAATAATGGTTTTGCACAATGCATAAACGGAAACGAACTGGATACAACCTGTTCCCTGGTAGGCAGCACCACTCATATTCAATGCCCTTTTGCAGGCATTAATAATCTGGAAGGCCTGCAATACTTTCATAATTTACAATCCATAACGCTTGATGGTAACTACGTAAATGACTTCTCTGCACTTCCGCCATCTGTTACTGGAATATCCGTTAATTCAAGCGGATTATCTTCTATATCTAACCTGCCTGCCGGACTAACCGATTTATCATTAATTGATAATCAACTATCCAGTCTTCCACCCCTTCCCAATTCGCTTAATACACTGGACATAACAGGTAACCAATTTACGGCCCTTCCTTCACTGCCTCAAAATCTTTCTACGCTTAACTGTAGTCGTAACTACCTCACTTCTATAAGTAATTTACCAGGGAATATATATTCATTGAATTGCAGTATGAACCAACTAACCACGTTAAGTCTGCCGAGCACCTATATGAATGCGGTAGATTGTAGTCATAATAGCCTGTCTACAATAAACGCTACTGCACTTTATATGTATCAGTTATACTGTTGGGATAACTTGCTCACATCGCTTCCACCAATCACCTCCATAAATACCTTGCTGGCAAATAATAACCAGCTAGCCACTTTGCCCAATTTACCGACAGGTATAGCCGCGGTGAATGTGCGCGATAATAGCCTTACCTCTCTCCCTACCCTCCCTTCCAGCCTGTCTGCACTGGCTTGCGATAGTAACAATCTCAATGCACTACCTGTCCTTCCTAATGGTATGCGCTATTTAACCTGCTCTTATAACAATATTACAACACTACCGACAGCTTTGCCCGATAGCCTGAATTTACTTGATTGCAGAAACAACCAAATAAGTTGCCTGCCCCTTCTCATCTCTTTAGATAGTTTAAACTTCACTAACACCTTGGTAAATTGTTTACCCAATGCCCCTGCTATTCTCCAATGCCAGCCCCCGCTTAACACCTTGCCGTTATGCGATATTTTCAATACTAATGGCTGCGCTTTATACTGGAATTTAGGGGGTAAAGTTCACGTTGAATCTGATGGCAATTGTTTGCATGATACCCTTGAATCTTTTTCGAACGATATAAAAATCACGCTCCTAAAAAATGGTTCGCCAATAAAATACACCTATACCACCCAAGGTCAATACTTGTTTGATGTGGATACGCTCACTGCCTATACTATCGAGGTGGATACCACACAAATTCCTTACACACTTAACTGTCCTCCTTTGGGATATCATTCATATACGCTTTCTACCGTCGACTCCTTGGTGAACAACTTGGATTTCGCTCTTCAGTGTCCCTCCGGCTTTGATGTTGGTGTTTCTCATATTATTTCTTTGGGTCTACCCCGACCGGCTAATCCTATAACAATACGTACCAACGCCGGCGATATTGCCCAAAACTACGGTTCGAATTGTGCCATTGGCATCAGCGGCGCTGTAACCCTTAGCTGGAGCGGCCCCGTAACTTACGCTAGTCCTGCACCGGGCGCATTAACCCCGACTGTAGCAGGCACAACGGCCACTTGGAACATTGCAGATTTCGGTAATATCATTAACACCACTGCCTTCAATCTGCTTTTTCAGGTGGATACAATGGCCGCAATAGGCAACCAAATCTGCATTACCGTAAATGTTACGCCCACCGCCGGCGACAATAATCCTGCAAACAACTCCTTGACCTACTGTGTTGCTGTAGTTAACAGTTCTGACCCTAACACTAAGTCAGTTTCACCTGTTGCTGATATTGATACTTCTCAAGAGTGGCTCACATACACTATCAATTTTCAAAATACCGGCAATGCACCTGCACAAAACATTTATATAGTGGATACGCTGGATGCAAATGTAGATGCAAGCAGTTTCCAGCGTTTAGCCTATAGCCACGATAACATTACCAGCATATCCAACACCGGCATCGTTAAATTCAACTTCCCCAATATTCAATTGCCTGATAGTAACAGTAATGAACCCGCCAGCCATGGCTATGTGCAATACAAGGTAAAGCTAAAAGAAGGCATGCCTGTGGGAACGGCTATAGCTAATACTGCCTATATCTATTTTGATTTTAATGCCCCTGTAGTAACAAATACAACCGTAAATACCATAACCCTTAGTAATTCCATACAGGATGTTGCCACTTTACCAGCTATACAATTATACCCCAACCCTGCTAAGGATGCTGTTAATTTAATGGCAGATAAGAGCTTTATTGGTGGTAAATTGCAACTTATTGACCTTAACGGCCGCCTGTTGAACGAGCAGTTCATAAGCAGCACGAATACTACCGTTGCGCTTAAAGGTTTCCCTACGGGCCTTTATTTGGTTAAGGCTATAAACCAAAAAGGACTGACCGCCTTTAAACGCCTTGCTGTAGAATAGTAGCGGCTGTTCCTATTGCATTTCATTCATCACTCCCCACTCATAATTCATCATTCTCGGCTCTGTTTATATCTTGTGTACTTCTTTTTAAGCCTGTTTTTAGCGAATTCTGCTATTTGTTAAATAAACTGAACGAAAAATTCAGTGTAAATAGTTGAAAATCAGTAGGTATAACAAAATAAGCAAGTCCCGTACCAAAAATTGCGCCCAAACCTTGTCAAATAGGGCTCCAAAAGCTATCTTTGCCGTCCGTTTTGCAAAACCGGCTCCAAAATATCTTGTTGTAAAAGTGACTTACCGCGGTATTCGTCTTTCTAAAATCGGCGATTAAATACCCGGCATTTTTCATTATAGATACGGCGGAAGAAAATTTTTTAACTGCATAATTGATTAGCCATGGCAGAAATCCTAAGGAAGAGCGCCGAGCGTGTTAACTTCGGTAAAATCAAATTACCTGATGAACAGCCCGATTTGCTCGACATTCAGTTAAGTACTTACAAAGAGTTCGTTCAATTAGAAACAACTCCTGAAAACCGCAGCAAAGAAGGTTTGTACTCCGTATTTATGGAGAACTTCCCTATCTCTGACACCCGCGGCATATTTACCCTGGAATTTATTGACTATTTCGTAGACCCTCCGCGCTATACTATTGAAGAATGTATTGAGCGTGGTTTAACATACTGCGTGCCTTTAAAAGCCAAGCTTAAGCTTAGCTGTAACGACCCTGAACACATTGATTTCAAAACGATTGTGCAGGACGTGTTTTTGGGTAACATCCCTTACATGACTCCGAAAGGAACCTTCATCATCAACGGCGCTGAGCGTGTAATCGTTTCTCAGCTTCACCGTAGCCCTGGTGTGTTCTTCGGCCAGTCATTCCACCCGAATGGCACTAAAATCTATTCTGCCCGTGTTATTCCTTTCAAAGGTGCATGGATGGAATTTGCTACCGACATTAACAACGTAATGTATGCTTATATCGACCGTAAGAAGAAGTTCCCTGTAACTATGCTTCTGCGCGCCGTAGGTTACGATACGGATAAGGATATTTTGACCCTGTTTGAATTGGCCGATGAGATTTCTCTGAAAACCAAAAAAGACGCTGAAAAAGCTATCGGCCGTAAACTGGCTGCAAGGGTGCTTAAAACATGGATGGAAGATTTCGTGGATGAAGATACAGGTGAAGTGGTATCTATCGAACGTAACGAAGTGCTGTTAGAGCGCGATATCGTTATTAATGAAGAGAACATTAACCTGATTATGGACAGCGGTGCAAAGAGCATCTTCGTTCATAAAGAAAATCAGACTGCTGACTTCTCTATCATCTTCAACACCCTTCATAAGGATACTTCAAACTCAGAAATTGAAGCGCTTAACCACATCTACAAGCAATTACGTGGTAGCGAACCACCTGATGAAGAAACTGCCCGTGGCATTATCGAAAAGTTATTCTTTAGCGATAAGCGTTACGACCTTGGTGAAGTAGGCCGTTACAAAATTAACAAGAAGCTGGTTCTGGATATTGACATGAATACCCGTGTTCTTACCAAAACCGATATCATACACATCGTTAAGTACCTGGTAGCTCTGTCTAACCAGCGTGCTGAAATTGATGATATTGACCACTTGAGCAACCGTCGTGTGCGCACCGTAGGCGAGCAGCTTTACAGCCAGTTTGGCGTAGGCTTAGCCCGTATGGCCCGCACCATTCGCGAGCGTATGAACGTGCGCGATAACGAGGTGTTTACCCCGGTTGATTTGATTAACGCAAGAACACTTTCTTCTGTTATCAACTCCTTCTTTGGTACTTCACAGTTGTCTCAGTTCCTTGACCAAACCAACCCGCTGGCAGAAATCACCAACAAGCGTCGTGTATCGGCCTTAGGACCTGGTGGTCTTAGCCGCGAGCGCGCAGGTTTCGAGGTTCGTGACGTTCACTACAGCCACTACGGCCGTTTGTGTACTATCGAAACACCGGAAGGTCCAAACATCGGTTTGATTTCTACTTTGTGTGTTCACGCTAAAGTGAACGCCATGGGCTTTATTGAAACGCCATACCGCAAGGTTGACGATGGTAAAGTAAACCTGAAAGGCAAAGTTCAATTCTTAACTGCTGAAGAAGAAGACAACGTTAAGATTGCACAGAGTAATATCAGCTTAGACGAAAAAGGCCACTTTAAAACCGATAAAATTAAAGCGCGCCACCAGGGTGAATTCCCGATTTTGGGACCGGATGACGTTCAGTTTATGGACGTTGCCCCTAACCAAATTGTGGGGGTATCCGCTTCATTAATTCCTTTCCTTGAGCACGATGATGCTAACCGTGCGCTGATGGGTTCAAACATGCAACGCCAGGCGGTGCCGCTGTTACGTCCACAGGCTCCGGTTGTAGGTACTGGTTTAGAGAAGAAAGTTGCTCAGGATAGCCGTAACCTGGTTAATGCCGAGCGCGATGGCGTTGTTGAATACGTTGATGCCAACCAAATCATCATTAAGTACGAAAGAACAGAAGAAGAAAAACTGGTTTCTTTTAAAGATGACAAGGTAACTTATAACCTAAGCAAGTTCTTAAAAACAAACCAAAGCACCTGTATCAACCTTAAGCCGCTGGTTAAAAAAGGCCAGAAGGTTTCTAAAGGTCAGGTATTGTGCGAAGGCTTTGCTACAGAGAACGGCGAATTAGCATTAGGTAGCAACCTGAAAGTGGCCTTCATGCCATGGAAGGGTTACAACTTCGAGGATGCTATCGTTATTAGCGAGCGCGTTGTGCGCGATGACGTGTTTACTTCTATACAAATTGAAGAGTTTGAATTAGAAGTGCGCGACACCAAGCTGGGTGAAGAAGAATTAACACCGGATATTCCAAACGTATCGGAAGAAGCTACTAAGGACCTTGATGATAACGGTATTATACGTACAGGCGCCCGCGTTAAAGAAGGCGACATTCTGATTGGTAAAATCACTCCTAAAGGTGAAACTGACCCAACTCCGGAAGAGAAACTGTTACGTGCCATCTTCGGTGATAAGGCCGGTGATGTTAAGGATGCTTCATTGAAAGTTCCACCAAGCATTGAAGGTACCGTAATAAGCAAAAAGCTGTTTGCCCGCGCCAAGAAGGATAAAACTTCGAAGGTGAAGGAGAAAACCTTACTGGAAAAACTGGATAAGGATTTTGAAGGCAAAATGGCCGGCTTAAAGAATGTATTAGTTGAAAAACTAATGACCATCTTAAGTGGTAAAACTACCAGCGGTATCCAAACTATTTACAAAGAAGAACTGGTTAGCAAAGGCACCAAGTTCAGCACTAAGCTGTTAACTGACCTTGACTACGCAGTAACTGATGGTAATAACTGGACCAAGGACGAAGAAACCAACAACCTGGTTAAAATGATGTTGCACAACTACAACATCCGCGTTAACGAGGAAACCGGTAAATACAAGCGCGAGAAATTCAACATCAGCATTGGTGATGAATTGCCAAGCGGTGTGTTGAAACTGGCTAAAGTTTACATTGCTAAAAAGCGTAAGCTGAAAGTGGGCGATAAAATGGCGGGCCGCCACGGTAACAAAGGTATTGTTGCCCGTATCGTTCGTGCTGAAGATATGCCTTTCCTTGAAGACGGAACACCTGTTGATATTGTGTTGAACCCACTAGGTGTACCTAGCCGTATGAACCTGGGCCAGATTTACGAAACCGTATTAGGCTGGGCCGGAGTTAAAATGGGCATTAAGTTCGCTACTCCTATTTTCGATGGTGCTTCACTTGATGAAATTAAAGGATACATTAAAGAAGCCGGCTTACCTGAGTTAGGTTCTACCTACCTGTATGATGGCGAAACCGGTGAACGTTTCCACCAGGAAACCACTGTAGGTGTTATCTACATGATTAAACTGGTGCACATGGTTGATGATAAAATGCACGCGCGTTCTATCGGGCCTTACTCTCTTATCACGCAACAGCCATTGGGCGGTAAAGCACAGTTTGGTGGTCAGCGTTTTGGTGAGATGGAAGTTTGGGCGCTGGAAGCGTACGGCGCATCTAACATCCTTCAGGAATTGTTGACTGTTAAGTCTGATGATATTGTTGGCCGTGCTAAGGCTTACGAAGCAATCGTTAAGGGCGAAAACATACCTGAAGCTGGTATACCTGAGTCGTTCAACGTGTTAATGCACGAATTACGCGGCTTAGCCCTTGACCTTAAGTTTGAATAATTACAACGAGTAATAACTACTGTCAGTCTGAGCCTGTCGAAGACTAGACACCTAATAAAGAGCAATTTTTTTTCCGCCTGTTTCGAAAGAGACAGGCGGTTTTTTATTGAATAAGAGTTACCGGGCAACTTCTCTTCCCCCATAAATATGGGGTATATTACATCCTGATTATAGTTCTATTTGCAATTACACACCGTTACCTATGATAAGGGTATTGCTATTTGAGGACAACGAAGACTTTATTGATAGTCTTAGCGAATTGCTTTCGCATGCCGATGGTATTGAACTGGCCGGCGTATATACCAACTGCCGAAACGCGCTGAAAAATGTAACACATCATAACCCTGATGTAGTACTAATGGACATAGACATGCCCGTTGAAAATGGGTTACAGGGATTAAGGGCTATACGCGCTGCCGGCAATGAGGTAACTATTTTAATGTTAACTGTATTTGATGATGACGACAGGGTTTTTCAGGCCATATGCGGTGGTGCTTCAGGGTACCTTTTAAAGCGTACCGCCCCTGAAAAAATTGTGGAGGCTATTGTAGAAGCTCATCAGGGTGGTGCGCCTATGACACCTTCCGTAGCTAAGCAGGTATTGCGCCTTTTTGCACAGCCCTTTCAAAAGGCAGAAGAATTACAAACACTTACCGCCCGCGAAAACGATGTTTTAGCCATGCTGGTGCGCGGTTACAGCTATAAAATGGCGGCGGCGGAGTTAACAGTGGGGATAGAAACAATACGATATCACATTAAAAATATTTACACCAAATTACATGTTAATTCAAAAAGCGAGGCGGTTATTAAAGCTATACAAAACAAACTGGTTAACTAAGTAGTAGTTTATGGCGAAACATGGAATGCGCTATGCTTACATTGTAACAGCCATTGTTTTTCTGGTGGGTGCTTTGCCTTTATCAGCCAACTGCGCTCCTTCTGCTTATCCTGTTCAAAGTGCTGTGCTTATTGAATCCCCCAGGGATACGGTTATTGACCTTGCTAACCGTACAGTAGTTTACGATGACACCTTTGCGGCCCATACTTCCTTTCGTTCTATTCCCTTATCCTGGTATAAACCGCTTAAGGGGTTTCGCTCTTCGGGCAAGCATAGTAAAATAACGCATACCACTCAGTGGCTAAGGGTTGTTGTAAGTAATAAAACAGCCGATACCGCACAGTGTTACGTTTATTGCGGAAAGCACAACTTTATTGCTTTGTATGATGAAAGAGATAGCATTATACAGCAAGGCGGATTTGCTGATTATTCCGGTAACGCCGTCAGATTTTTTCCGGATTATTACCTTCCCGTATATCTCGCGCCCGGCGAAACCAAAACCATAAACATATCGCTTACCAACTATGGCGTTTTACCCGGCAGTATTGAATCGCAACTTTATATAGGCCGCGAAAATCCGCGAATACAAAAACTACAGCAACCCTTGTACCTTACCTGGCTTTTGCTCAGTTGCCTTATATGCGGCGGCATTTTAATGCTGGGCCTGTTTACCTTTGCACAGTTTTTTACCACGCGTAAAGCGGAATACTTTTTTTACGGCCTGTATGCACTAATCATGTTTTTAAACATTGAACGCGCCGGCGAATGGGCATTTAACCTTCGTATTATTTCGCAATACATTCCCAATTACTTTTTTATATCAGCCACCCTGCTGAACGTTTGCGCCGGCACTTGTTACTTATTGTTTACGCGCTACTTTCTTGATTTAAAAAATCAAAGCAAGCGCATAAACCGTATGATATCTTTCTTCCTGGTTTTTTTAATAAGCGGTGCGTTGGTTATAGGGTATGGCGTGGTTTCAGCAACTGACGGTTATTGGATACTAACCGTATTTAAAATTTTTAGTCTTGCGCCAACCATCTGTATGCTTCTGCTGGCATTAAGCATCTATTCCGCTTTTGGCTTTAACACGGCCATTTTGAAATACTACTATGCCGGATTTTTCTTTCTTTTTATAGGAGTAGGCATAAATATTTACGTCAACAATTTCGCGCGCTATTTAATATCAGGAAAATTCCCATTCGTTTTTACGGTGGAAGCCGGTGCTTTATTGGAAATGATATGTTTTGCCGCAGGTTTAGGGTACAAAGCCCGCCTGCAGGAAAAACTTAAAACAGAGGCCGAACTCCTAAATCTGAAATTGATGCACCAAAATGAAATTAACCTCTTACAGGTAAGGTCGCGCCTTTCGCGTGACCTGCACGATGATATTGGGAGCACGCTGAGCAGCATTAATATATTAAGCAGTACAGCGCAAAACAATCTGAAACATAACAGCCTTGAAAAGGTAGGGGAAGCAATAAAAAAGATAAACGAGCGTAGCCAGCGCCTGCTAAACAATATGAGCGATATAATCTGGAACATACAGCCCGGCAACGATACTATGGAAGAGGTAATAAGCCGTATGCGCGAGTTTGCAACTACCTCCTTCGAGGCTAAAAATATTGCCTACAAAATGAACTTCCCCCAAAGGAATATACAGCACAAATTATCAGCTGAAGTAAAGAATAACCTGTACTTAATTTTTAAAGAAGCCGTAAACAACTTAACCAAGTATGCCAACTGTACACAAGCAGATGTTTTGTTTACCTTAAATGAAAAGGAAATCTGCCTTTGTATAAATGACAACGGTGTGGGGTTCAATCAGCAAGAGGTGAAACGCAAAGGGGGATTACGGAATATGGTGCAAAGGGCCGAAGAAATAAATGCAACAATAACAATCCATTCTGCCGAAGGCAAAGGTACCTCACTAAAGCTGCTTCTTCCTATACAGTAATAATTAGTATTCTAATACCCCCCCCCATTCATGTGGTTTTTTACCTGCCCCGGGCTAGCGAATTTTGCATTACTTAAAATGCCACTATGAATCAATCTAACCACAGTGCCGGTACATTTAACATGCACAATGTGCTTTTGTTGTTTACACTAACCTTCCTGTTGCCCTATACGGCCCCTGCGCAATGTAATACCCCTATAAGTTCGGAGGTTACGCAGGAGTGGGATGGAGACCTGATTAGTTTTAAAGTCCGCACAGAAACTAATATCCGTTGTTATTTGATTACGGGTAGTTACGATGATTGCACCTACGAAATTATAGGCATCGTAAATTCAAAGGGTAATTCTGTTATGCCCTGCAATTATCAATACTTATGGCATGGCCAACAGTATAACTACTACAAGGTAGAACAATTAAATATGATGGGCGCCGTATGTGCCCACGGCATACCGGTTAGTATTCATTCGCTTTCTGCCGGTTTAGATTAACCGGGGAATACAAACTGCCTAAACACCACTTCATAACTGCTATAACACACCAAACCGCCTGTTTCGAAAGAGACAGGCGGTTTTTTATTTAGATGTTTATCCTATGGGTATTGATATTATCGCTTCCCGAAATTACATTGATAACATAAAGGCTGAATATTGGAGATGTCATCAGTGCCACCGCGGCTTAAAGGAGTGATGTGATCCTTTGTCCATACATATTTATACCTTTTATCAGGTCTGGCAGGAATTTGGTTCCATGCTCTTTTACATTCAGGACACTGACTATACTCACTAAGCTTTTGAAGCCACTGTTTGTTAGTATGAAATCCGTGAGCTAACAGTTTTCTTTTTGAATATGCATTAGCGCGACTCTGCCTACAGGTTTTGCAATAGGAGTAGATTTTGCCGGTACTGGAAGATTTCCAACTACTCCAATTGTTTGTCTTGCATTTGTTACATAACATGTCAAAACCTACTTTCCCCTCATTCTGTTATTCTTGGGGTTGTGTTCCACTTCGGCTAAGCCTAATTCTTCCATTAGCGGTGGTATATACATGCCAAACCTTCCGCGGAAACCCTTCTTTAAACCATACCAACCGCCAACGGGGTTCTTAGGGTTGCGGCCCCAGGCTTCAACCGTGCCTTCTCTGGCGGGCTTTTGCTCATCGGCACTGCCCAGTTCCATCCAGTCGCCATGTTTCTTAAGCATAGCCTGTAAATCTTTCAGGCAACGGGCATCGTAGTGCAACACCGTTTTGCCAACGGTGCAAACAATAATCTCCTTACCGTCCTTTTCATCCATATACATTTCGTATTCTGATGTGCCGGGTGGGGTTTTCAGTTTCCAGGGGTTATCTTTTGTTCCTTTTTTAGTGGCCATGCATGTTTTAGTTTATTATTCTAAAACTAATAATATCCATATTAACTACCTCCGTTTTTGGCTTTGGGTTGTTGCAGTAGCCTATCCTTTTCCTTAATTTTTTGGGGTATACAAAACAGGGTTTCTAAACGTATCATTCCGCTGTATAGTTGCAGGCGCTCGTAATCAGAAAAAGTAAAGGTGGCACGCATGCCGGCGTTTAAAATAATGTACGGATGCAAATGCCCTTCAAAGGCAAAGCCGAATAAAAGCCCTGAAGCGCTTTTTAATCCCACATGGGGCCTTGTTTCATTCGGCGTTACTGAGCCCCCCCTTCCAATACCCTGGTTAAACAAAAGGTTGTAGGTTGGGCCAATATAGCCACCAAAGGCATAACTTCCTTTACTTCTTAAATCCAGTAATACCGGTATCTGCAACATATCAGCATAATAATGCCTTGGGTTGGGGGAAGTGTGTGAACTTTTCGTTAGGGATACAGCATAACCCATGCGGTTATGATTGACTTCTACTAACAGGCCAACCACTTTTTTAAAGTGGTAGCCAAGGGTAATGCCCTCAGAAAAACTTGGACCTGTACCACTGTCATAGGCGTCATTATCATCATAGTAATAGTTTAAGCCCGCCCCTATACCTGCGTGCACACCTATCCTAAAACCCCAGTTCGTAGTTTCCCAAACAGTATCTACAGTTATAGCGTGCGTAACAATTTTAACACGCGTATTTGATTTATTGTGCTTAAAGGTCGTATCAACAGTGCTTTGTACGGTTTGATTAAAGGCATAAAAGCATGTAAACCACATTAGAAGTGTTACAGAAAAGTGTTTCATAGCTAGGTGTGTATATCAAAGAAATGAAAATGACATGATTTTAAAGAATGCTTAGTGCGATAATTAGAATTACTTTAATTACCCACACGAAAGTTAAAATTCTCCACCATTTATAGTTTTAGAGGCTTAGCGCTTTTATGGCCCCCCTGTTTTTCTATTTTTACCTCCAATGGCTGAATACATTGTAAGTGCGCGTAAATACAGGCCTGCCCGCTTTAGCGATATGGTGGGGCAGGAGCAGGTGGCTACTACCTTAAAAAATGCCATCCGCACCGGCCATTTGGCGCATTCTTTCCTGTTCTGCGGACCAAGGGGCGTGGGCAAAACCACAGCTGCCCGTATTTTGGCCAAAACCATTAACTGCGAAAACATTACCGATGATTTTGAAGCCTGTGGCCAATGCAATTCCTGCGTAGCCTTTCAGCAAAACTCATCCTTCAATATTCATGAACTGGATGCCGCTTCTAACAATAGTGTTGACGATATCCGTTCCCTGGTAGACCAGGTTCGTTTCCCGCCTCAATCCGGTAAATACAAAATTTACATTATAGATGAGGTACACATGCTTTCGCAGGGTGCGTTTAACGCCTTTCTGAAAACATTGGAGGAACCTCCTGCCTACTGTAAATTCATTCTGGCTACTACCGAGAAGCATAAGATTCTTCCAACCATCCTTTCGCGCTGTCAAATTTTCGATTTCCGCCGCATTGGGGTTGAAACAATCGTTAAGCATTTAAAAAGCATCTGCAAGGCCGAGAATATAAATGCCGAAGAAGATGCCCTGCATATTGTTGCGCAGAAGGCCGACGGTGGTATGCGCGATGCACTTTCCATGTTCGACAGGCTTAGCAGTTTTAGCGGGGGTACGCTCACTTACGAATCTGTATTGCAGAATTTGAACGTGCTGGATTATGATTACTTCTTTAAAGTAACTGATAGCCTGCTTACCGAAAACGTTTCTTCTGTTCTTCAGTTGTTCAATGAAATATTGCGCAAAGGTTTTGAAGGCGATGATTTTATTTTGGGTTTGTGCGAACACTTCCGCAACCTGTTGTTTTGTAAGGACCCTGATACCTTAATGTTGATGGAGGTTAGCGATAGCCTGAAGCAGCGTTATAACGAGCAATCCTTTATGGCCTCGGCTGATTTTTTGGTTAACTGCCTAAGCATAGGTAACCAATGCGATGTGCAGTATAAGGCCTCCAAAAACAAACGGCTAACGGTAGAAATAGCCCTCATTAAAATGTGTTATGTAAACTCGGTGGTTAAAGCGGAACCTGCCGAGTCAAAAAAAAAATCTGATAAAGTAGTTTCTGAGACTGCTAAAACAGAGACGATTACTACCGTTAATCCTCCGGCATCAAATAAACCTGATTCAGCTCCCGCAGCAGCTATACCTGCTGAGAAACCTGTAATACAAGCGCCAACAATTACCAAAAGCAAAAAGCTTATAACTATTGATGCGCTTAAAAACGGCGACATTACCGAAGAGCAGAAAAAGCTGGTAGCTGAACCCGGAGAACAATTTAACGGGGAAGTGCTTTTACTTAACCCGGAAAACGTGGCTTTGCTGTGGGAAGAATACGCGGCAAAATTGCCCGATACTAAACGCGGCCTTATAAAGCTGTTTGGCATTTTTAAGCCTTCGCTAAATGCCGATATGCAAATGGAAGTGCGCGTGTTAAGTTCTGTACAGCAAACGCAATTTGAAGAAGCTAAGCCGGGCATTCTTAACTTTTTTAATAAACGCCTTGGGGCTGAAATTGATTTATTGGTAATTGCTGATAAAGCAGTGCAAACTGAAAAGAAGCCCTACACCGAAAAGGAAAAATTTGACAGGCTTGTACAAAAAAATCCTACGTTAAAGAAAATGCAACAGCAGTTCGGTCTTGAACTGGATTATTAGTAATATTTGAAAAACAATTACGTTATTCTTCGCTGTAAAGAATACCATCTATGAAATACGCGCCTCTGCTTTTATTGCTTTTTATAGCAGCCTGTAAAACCGGTAAGGAAGACCTGCCCGATATAACCACAGGCCTGGTGGTGCAAATTCCGTTTGATGGTGATTGCTCAGAAAAAATAAGTGGTACTACAGGCACTAATTTCCATACCGCCTACGGCACTAACCATAAGGGGGAAACAGATAAAGCCATCTATTTCTTTCGCGATGATTCCTCCTATGTTGATTTTGGCGATTTAAGCGGCGCCACACTTAATGAAGGCGGCTTTACCATTAGCTGCTGGGTAGGCGTAAATGATACAGCCAATATAGGTACGGTAATGAGCAAGCGTTCCTTAACCGGCCCTTGGGAGTATAGCCTGGATAACCACTTTGCAACCGGCGTATTTAACCTTGATAATTGGGAGGCCGGCGGAGGTAATTCAGTATATGGTATTGACCCGCTGAAGGCCTCAGCGCCTATTTCTCCGCAAACCTGGCACCACCTGGTGTACGTTGCTGATGGCAATGAGTTAAGGGTATACGTAAACGGCGTATTGCAACCTGGTGTTGACCAACGTAATGCCGGTGTAAGCTTTACCAATACCGATGGGCACTTTGTGGTAGGTAATGGCGGCGGCTATAATAAAAACTACCACCTTGATGGCGGCGTAGACGATATACGCATATACAACCGCGTTTTAGACGAAAAAGCCATTTCCTACCTCTACTGGCATTAAATGTTAAAGAGTTTTAGGCTATCAGGTAATGTGACTTTCGTGTTACATTAACATTTTATATTCGCAATTCACCTTTAAACAACCCTGCATGAAATTAAGGTTCATTAGTACGCTGTTGTTATTAGCCGGCTTTGCAAGCGGCCTTAGTGCACAGAAAAATGTTGCACCTCAGCGTACTCCTTTACAACCCAACCCAAACGTTAACATCCATAACCTGAATTTAGACCCTGCTACTGTTCGCACTGCGCCGGTTTCAAGGGGGGCCTCCGGTTATGAAGGCCGCTCTATGAGGGGTATGGCTACCGGGCCCGATAGTGTGCTTAACGACCCCTATAATGTGCGCACCTATACCCTGGCTAACGGGCTTAAGGTAATGATAAGCGTTAACAAGAATGCCCCGCGCATTCAAACCTATATTGCGGTAAAGGCCGGCTCAAAGTTCGACCCCGCAGCTACCACCGGTTTAGCGCACTACCTGGAGCATATGATGTTTAAAGGCTCGCACGATTTTGGCTCAAAAGATTGGGCAAAGGAAAGCGTGTTGCTTGATTCCATATCAGCAAACTTTGAGTACCATAAAGCGGAACAGGATGAGGGGAAGAAAAGAGGTATTTACGCCCGCATTGATTCCTTCAGTTATGAAGCCTCAAAGTATGCCATACCTAACGAGTACGATAAAATGATGACCTCATTGGGAGCCGATGGCACCAACGCCTTTACCTCTACCGATATGACCGTGTATGTAAACGATATACCCTCAAACGGTTTAGAGAAGTTTTTGGCGCTGGAAAGCAACCGCTTTAAAACATTGGTGCTTCGCATATTCCATACTGAGTTGGAAACCGTTTATGAAGAGTTTAACCGTAACCAGGATAACGACCGCCGTTGGAGCGACCATGCTATTGATAATGCCTTATTGCCCAACCACCCTTATGGTACACAAACCACTATTGGCGAAGGAGAACACCTGAAGAACCCTTCAATGGTTAATATACATGATTACTTTAATACTTATTACCGCCCTAATAATGTGGCCATCGTTTTGGTGGGTGATGTTGATCCTTCAGCCGCGGTTAGAATGATTGACAAGTATTTCGGTGATTGGAAAGGGAAGGATATACCGCAATTTACCAAGAAGGATGAACCGGTAGTAAAAGCGCCTATAATACGCGAAATAACCGGCCCGCAACCTGAGCACGTGTACATGGGCTTTCTGTTTGACGGGGCCAGTTCGCATGATGCCATGATGGCTAAGCTGGTGGATATGGTGCTGGCAAATGGCCAGGCAGGTTTAATTGACCTTGACCTTGTTCAACAGCAAAAGGTACTGAATGCTTATTCCTTTATTGATGAAAATACTGATTACTGTTTCCATAAATTTTACGGTGAGCCTAAGCAGGGTCAATCTTTAGAAGAGGCGCAAAAGCTTATGCTCGGCGAAATTGAGAAGGTTAAAAAAGGCGAGTTTGGCGATTGGGTACTGCCTGCTGTTATCCGTAACCTGCGTTTACAACGCATGAAACAGGCAGAATCCAACGAAGACCGCGCCGGAAATATTATGGGCTGCTTCGTTCACAACATTCCGTGGAACCAGTGGGTAGGTGAGGTAGATGAAATGGAGAAGGTAACTAAAGCGCAACTGGTTCAGTTTGCTAAAGAGCATTACGGCAATAATTATGCAGTATGCTACAAGCGCTTGGGTGAGGCCCACGTACATAAAGTGGACAAACCTCAAATTACACCTGTGGTAATGAATAAGGAAGATGTTTCAGCATTTAAGAAAACCTGGGATGCAATGCCCCAGCCTTCCATCACCCCTCGCTTCCTTGACTTTAACAGAGATATCACTCACTTAAAGTTAGAGCATGGCGATATACCGGTAGATTACATTTATAATGATGTAAATAAAACCTTCAGCCTCTCTTACATTTTTGATATGGGTACGGATAACATCCGCAACCTTGGCTTGGCTATCAGTTATCTTGAATATTTAGGTACCGATAAATACACTGCTGAACAACTTAAAACAGAGTTCTACAAGCTTGGCCTAAGCTTTAGCGTAAGTAGTGGCCGCGACCGCGTTTATGTTACGCTATCCGGTCTTGAAGAGAATCTTGATAAAGGCGTTCAACTATTCGAGCATGTTCTGTCATCCGTTAAACCTGATAAAGAGGTTTATGATGCTCTTGTAATGGACATACTGCAATCGCGTGAGAATGCTAAAAAGAATAAGAATGCTATTCTATACAACGGTTTAACCAGTTATGCCAAATACGGCCAACGGAATCCGTATAACAATGTAATGAGCGAAGCTGAGCTGCGTAGCCAAAAACCTGATGAGTTGGTGGCTTTAATCAAGTCGCTAACCGCTTACAAACACAAAATGTTTTACTACGGCCAGCGTAGCCCTAAGGATTTTATGCTTGTTTTAAACAGCCTGCATAAAGTGGCTTCAAACCTTCGCAGTTACCCTGAGGCAAAAAAGTATCCTGAGCTGCCTATTGAAGAGAACAAGGTTTACGTAGCCTACTACCCCATGAAACAGGCGGAAATAGTAATGCTGGCTAAGGATGAGTTGTTTAATAAAGACCTGTATCCGCAAATTTTTCTTTACAATGATTACTATGGTTCCGGTTTGTCAAGCATAATGTTTCAGGAAGTGCGCGAAAAAATGGCGCTTGCCTATTCTGTTTACAGCAGCTTTGGCGTTCCGCAATACGCTAATGAATCGCACTACATAACATCATATGTAGGTACGCAGGCTGATAAACTATCTGCTGCCTTAAAGGAAATGAACCGTTTGCTAAACGATATGCCTGAAGTGCCTCAACAGTTTGATGGCGCACGCGAAAGTGTGGTTAAGCGTTTAGAGAGCGACTGGATTACACGTGATGGTATTTACTGGGCGTACGACCGTGCCCAGAAACGTGGCTTAAACTATGACGTGCGTAAAACCATTTATGAAAAAGCTAAAACCATGACCGCTGCTGATGTGCATGCATTCTTTGATAAGCATGTTAAAGGAAAGAAATATGCTTACCTGGTAATGGGTAAAAAAGAAGATTTGAATATGGATGCGCTTCGCAGCCTGGGAACGATTGAGGAAGTTCCGCTGGAAACGCTGTTCGGTTATTAAAATATAACGAAGACAAAAAAAGAGGGCCTTTTAAAGGCCCTCTTTTTTTATTTCGGTAAGCTATCTATTAAACAAGCTGAATAAACTGAATCGGAAGGATTGAACTGATTGTGTTTGGCAATAGCCTGGTCTATACCCATCATAAACCCGCTGGAGGCGTAAGTGTTAGGACAACGCATTTCGGTATTGCTTTTAATTACAGCAAGGTAAAACGCACCGCTGGCGCGCAACTTACCTAAGTTGCTTCCTCCAACAATTGAATCATTAACCTGTACTGTGGTATTCTCAATACCCGAGTAGTATAAATAGTAAATAGAGTTTGCTTTATAGCGTGCGGTTATGGCCACGCTGCCATCGCCATTGTCGTCAACGGCAGTTATAATGCCCTTGCAAACAGCGGCTATATTTTGGTTGCTGTTGGTAAAATGGAAGGTATAACCCTTGCTCAACTGTCCGCTACTCAAGGTGCCGCCAAAAGGAACAAAACTATCTACCGCAGCAAAGCTGGCGGGTAAATTGGTTAAGGCTGGCGGGGTACTGTCATCCGGCAGGGGGTCAATGGGGTATTTTTTACTACACGAGGCAATGGTTAAAACTACCGCTACTGCACAAAGTAATTTCTTCATAAATGGTATTTGCAGCAAATTAAATTTAATTCTGCGGACTTCGATAATGCCATTTGCTTACACCACGGTAAACCTCAAATTGCCTATTTTAGGCGTATGAAGAAGATTTGTTTTGGGCTGTTCTTAGCCTGTGTTCTTAATGTAAACGCGCAAACAAATGCGCAGGTTGAACGGAATTTAACAGCGCCTTTAAAGCAAACTGTAAATTTTTCCGACCCTGCTTTGCAGGATTGGGAGCCTTTTCTGCTTACTATTAAAGAACAACCCAAACCCGCATCAGACTATGGCAATAAAAAAGCCTTGCTGATGGCAGAACGAAGAAACCATCACATTTCACCTGCCGGTTACAAATCCGGGCGTTCGGCTATTCCTGCGCCGGTAATGCTTAACAACTTTACGGCAAACAACGCACAGGGTACACCTAATGATAATCACATGGCCGTGTCTAACGATGGTAAGGTGGTTAGCGTGGTGAATACCAACATCCGCGTTTATAATGAAACAGGCACCCAACTGCTTACTAAAACGCTTTCTACTTTTGCCAATGCCTTGGGCATATTTACTGATATAAGCGACCCGCGCGTTATTTACGACCCTGTTGCCGACCGGTTTATTGTTGTGTTTTTTTCAGGCAGTACCAGCACTACGTCAAAAATTATAGTTGCCTTTTCACAAAGTAATGACCCTGCCCAACAGTGGAACTTTTACGCGCTTTCAGGCAATATGCTTAACGATACTACATGGAGTGATTACCCCATAGTTACTATATCTGATAAGGACCTATTTATGGCCTTTAACCATTTAAAGGATGGGCAGGATTGGAAAACTGGTTTTCGCTATTCAGCCATATGGCAAATAGATAAGCAGCGCGGTTATAATGGCGATACCCTTCAGTTTGATTTTTGGCACAACATCGTTTTCAACGGAAAGCCGGTATGGAGTGTATGTCCCGTTCAGGGTGGCAGCGCACCTTCAGGCCCCGAAACCTACTTTCTATCAGTGCGCCCCGGCGATTTAAGTAACGACACCGTTTTTCTGCATACCATTTCTAACTCGCATCAATCGGGCAGCGCCCAGTTTTCCAGCAAAGCGCTAAAGGCTAATGTGCCTTACGGTTTGCCGCCTAATGCCTATCAAAAGGGTGGGCAATATCTTGCTACTAATGATGCCCGCGTGCTTTGTGGCTTTTATGAGAACAACAAAATTCAGTATGTGCAGAATACTATCGACCCCTCTACTTTTACAGCAGCGGTGTATGTAGGTGAAGTAGATGCCCCCTCTTCAGCATCTCCTGCTGTTACAGCGCAAATAGTTTCAAACGATACGGTAGACTATGGCTATCCTTCTATTGCGTACATCGGCAATAACCAATGGGATAACCGCGCACTTATTACCTGTTCTTATTCTTCACCCGATACTTTCCCCGGAACCGTAGCATTTTACAAAGATGCTAACGGCAATGTTTCCGAGATGCTGATTGTGAAAAAGGGCGAGCGCGAAATTGATGTATTGGCAGATAGTGTGGAACGCTGGGGCGATTACAGCGGCATTCAACGCAAATACAACGAACCTAACACCGCATGGTTGGCCGGTTCTTATGCTTATCCTTCGCAGGCTTATCGCACCTGGTTGGCCAAAGTAGTTAACTCCGATTCCGCAGTTGTATCAGCTATAAAAACGGAACAGACTGCAATTGCGGCAAAGGTCTATCCCAATCCTGCATCAGAAAAGTTTAACCTGCAAATAGAAGTGCCTAAGGATAACTATCTCAACTTTTATTTGCTTGATGTTAATGGCAGGCCTGTGCACACTTTGCTGCAAGGACATTTTAAAGCGGGTACAGCTAACTTTTCATTCAATACGCAATACCTGGCTTCGGGCACCTACTTCTTACAGATAACGGATAAGAATAATTTATTGCGTACGGAGAAAATTATCATTACCCGCTAAACGCCTGGTCATTTATTGACCATCGCCTTCCTTTTATTTTTCTGTAAGTTCTATTTTCTCTTTCCCGCCAGCGGGAAGGAGGGTGGTGGATTTTTAACAAAATAAATAATGCCTAAAAATCAAATACATAATATTCTTAGGTATTATTGCGTTTATAAATTCAGAATTGCCTTATGATTTATTCCTCAGAACTGATAAAAGGAACTTTAAAAACGATTGTGCTTAAGCTGTTAGCTGATAACAAACGCATGTATGGTTACGAAATTACGCAGAAGGTAAAACAGTTAACCTCGGATAAAATTCAAATAACCGAAGGGGCGCTTTACCCCACCTTACATGCCTTAGAAAGTGATGGCCTGGTAATAACCGAAACAGAATATATTGGCAAACGCATACGTAAATACTACAGCCTTAGTAAAAGCGGTAAAACAAAGGCAGGAGAGAAGGTGAGCGAGTTGGCTGACTTTATGAATACCATGAAATTTTTATTGGATATAAAAAACCAGACTGTTTAATGTACAGCCTCAGTGAAGAACAAATAGATCGGATACTTAACGACATACGTGCACGTGGCGTTAAAACGGAGAGCCTGCAGCTTAACCTCCTCGATCATATTTGCTGCATTATTGAGCGCGACCTTGAACCCGATGGTGACTTTGAAGGCTTCTACCGACAAACGCTAAAAACGTTTTACAAGCATAGCTTAAGCGAGATAGAAGAAGAAGCTGACCTTTTATTAACCTACAAAAACTATTACACCATGAAAAAAGCAATGATAATAAGCGGCGGTATTTCAGCTTTTCTTTTAACCGCGGGAATATTCTTCAAATTTCAACAATGGCCCGGTGCATCAGCAAACCTCGTTTGCGGAATATTAATTTTCAGCCTGGTGTTTTTGCCTTTACTGTTTTTACTTAAAGTAAAGGAGAACGTTATACTGCGCGACAGAATTATTTACGGGCTTGCCACCCTCTCAGCAATCTTTTTCAGTTTAGCCATTCTGTTTAAAATTATGTACTGGCCGGGTGCCAACGTAATGGGTGTTTCAGTAATAATTTTGATGGGCGCTGTGTTTTTACCCATCTACTTCTTTAGCGGCATACGCCGTGCTGAAACAAAGCTTAATACTATAGTAACATCCGTGCTTGTAGTAGCCGGTTGTGGTTTGTTCTTATCGTTAATACGCATACCGGCTAAAACGCATCAGCAAAATGTTTCTGATACCCGGCAATTTGTACGCACCCAGCAGATACTGGAAACAACACAACGGCAATTGTGGCACGATAACAAAGTTGGAACCTTTACTATGGCTAATGGTAGTGCGATAAACACCTTGTGCGAACAATTGAAAGCCTACATTATTGAAAAGGAAACAGGTAAGCCGTCTATTCCTTATAACTTCAATACCGAAACAACCTTACTAAGCGAAACCTGGGCTGATGTTTATTTAGATGAGGGAAGTAAGGCAGCAAACAACCTTGCCAATTTACGCACCGCAGCAACTGCTTATAATAAAGAAGTTTCAAAAGGCGGCGGCCTAACAACAATACCTGTTGAGGGAACGGCACTTGCAGGTGATAAAACACGCGTAACAACTATGCTTGCTGAGTTAGTGCAGATACAAATGATATTGGTGCAAAACGAGCGCGAGTTACTTGCAACACGCGAATAGCACAAAAAACAGGGCCGGTGTTTCCGGCCTTGTTTTTTATAAAGCAAAAATTGCTTAGCTTCAATAATGGACGAAGCGAAAAATAATTTAGAGCCCGACAAGTGGGTAGAGCGCTATGCTGATGCGCTTTTCGCTTTCGCCATGGCCCGCGTGCGCAAGCAGGAAGTGGCCGAAGACCTTGTGCAGGATACTTTTTTCTCTGCCTATAAAGCAAAGGATTCTTTCCTGGCAAATGCTTCAGAAAAAACCTGGCTCATCTCAATTCTTAAGCGAAAAATTATTGACCACTACCGCAAAAAAAGTACGCAGAATGAATTAAGTGTGTTAGATAAAGAAGAAGGCAATTCATTTCTGAATTACTTTTTTACAGATGGTGGCGGAAGCGATGGACACTGGAGTAAAAACGGAGCACCCGCTGAATGGAAAAAGGATTTTGAAACTTCCGTTGAAACACAGGACTTTCAGCGGGTTTTTCAAAACTGCATGGATAAATTGCCTGAAAAATGGGCTGCTGTTTTTACCTTGAAGAATGTAGATGATATGGACAGCGAGGAAATTTGTAAAGAATTGGACATTAGCCCGTCCAACTACTGGGTAATAATGCACCGCGCAAAATTGCAACTGCGTGGCTGCCTTGAAAAAAACTGGTTTAACAATTGAGATGAACTTTATTTCCGCACTTAAAATGAATTGCCGCCAGGCTACCTTTCTTCATCAAAAAAAGAAAGAAGGCAAACTTAGTGCTATGGAAAGTTTCGGTTTATGGTGGCACACTTCTATAGTATGCAGTTTTTGCCGTTTGTTTTTAAAGCAGATAGATTTTCTCACTAGCTCTTCTCAGCGTGTTTCAGTAAAACAACCTCCGCTCAATTCTGAAAAGAAACAGGAGATAAATGAGCGTTTTTCCCGCTTTATGAAGGAATAATACTGCTGATACCCTGCTTTTTGTATAAGAGCCCTTATTACATACATTTGTTGTAGAAAATTAGTTTATGGCAGAAGCGATTCGATTAGGAAGAATGACTGACACCATGGAGGAAGGCTTTTTGGCCGAGGTGAATGTTAAAGTTGGCGATAAAATAAAATCAGGCGATACCATTGCTGAAGTAGAAACAGATAAAGCTACCTTACCGTTAGAGTCTTATTATAATGGTGTTATACTTCATGTTTCAGCTAAAAAAGGAGATACACTTAAAATAGGCGACCTTATTGCCATAATTGGCAAAGAAGGAGAGGACTTCAAATCGCTTTTAGAAAATAAAGCAGCTGATAAGCCTAAGGAAGAAAAAAAGGCAGAAGAAAAACCGGGTGAAGAACGCAAAGAAGTTAAGGAAAGTGTTGCGAAAACGGAAGATGTGCCCGCAGGTAAACAGGAGGCATCTGTTTCAACCGACTCCCGCATTAAAGCTTCACCCCTTGCAAAAAGTATTGCCAAGGAAAAGGGTATTGATTTGAGTACCGTTAAAGGCAGTGGCGAAGAAGGCCGTATTGTAAGGCGCGATCTGGAGAAAGCAGCTAGCGGTGGAATGATAAGTAAGCCCTTTGTTGGTAAAGAAGGCTTTAAAGATGTGCGCGTAAGCCAAATGCGTAAGGCTATAGCCCGCCGCTTAACGGAAAGCAAGAACGGCGCCCCGCACTTTTATCTTACCATGGATATAAACATGGATAATGCAGTTTCCGTACGCACGCAGTTAAATAATGTGCTGCCTAAAAAAGTATCCTTTAATGATATTGTAATAAAAGCTGTAGCGTATGCTTTGCGCCAGCATCCAAATATCAACTCTTCGTGGTTAGGTGATACTATTCGCACATACGATCATATTCATATCGGTATGGCAGTAGCGGTTGATGAAGGCTTGTTGGTTCCTGTAATTAAGTTTGCTGATGGCAAAAGCGTTTCTGATATATCGGTAGAAGCAAAATCCTTAGCAGAGAAAGCAGTCAATAAAAAATTAGCTCCACAGGAAATGGAAGGGAACACCTTTACTATTTCTAATTTGGGAATGTTTGGTATTGAAGAATTCACGGCGATTATTAATCCGCCTGATGCCTGCATATTAGCCGTAGGCGCAATTCGCCAGGAACCGGCCATTGTAGATGGTCAACTGAAAAATGTAAACAAAATGAAGGTTACCCTAAGCTGCGACCATCGCGTTGTAGATGGAGCTGCAGGTGCTAAATTTTTGCAGACATTAAAAACCTTATTGGAAAATCCGGTAAGCGTTTTAATCTAACTCTACATAAGCTATAGCTTCCAGCGGAATAAAATTCCCGCCTTTAAGCAGTATAAACTTTTCAGTAGTGGCCCAAATAGTGGTAAACACTTCTTTGTAGCCTTCAACGGTGTTAAATATAACCCGCACTTTGCTGTGAAAGTTGTTGCCCATTAGCATAGCCAGGTATAAACGGCGGTTACGTTCGCGCAATTCATAATCTGTAAAATGGTATACGGGCTTCTTGAATTGACACTCCTTCAACTGTTCCTTCTCGATTTTCTTTACAGAGGTCTTCATGGTAATAGCTTGTTCTCCGCTATTGTTTACGGGCAGGCTATTAAAATGTTACCGTTTGGTCCTTTCGCTCAGGATTATTCTGTCATATAACTGCTCGTCAAACGAGGCGTAGTTTATTTCGGTAAAGAGAAAAACCACTATGTCGAACCTATTTATTTCTTCCTCAATATTAAGCGTGCTTATAGGCACAGGTTCCAGGTAAGGCCCTGATAATGCCCATTGTGTATCTAAATGCCACCAGTAGCGCGAATCGGGCGATATATTATACGTTACATACGATTTTAATATAGGCCATACATAACTATCGCCTATCAGTAAAACCCTGGGCCTGTATTTGCCCGCTGTTCCTGCTTTATCGCTAAACCACGGATAGAATAAAGTATCAGGTTCAGCAGCACTAAACAAATTTAAAAGCTCGTACACATCGTTTTCCTTGTAATCATCCTTAACTGAGGTATAGCCGCCCCCGTAAGTTACCTGTATCAATTCCTTATTCAACAGATGTTCCATTTTGCGGCAAATGCTATCATACCCCAAACTGGCTCCGTATAAACTCCAGTGTTCTCCTTGTTTAGGATAAAGCGCATAACGGCAGGTGTCCTTAATTTTTAAGAAGTAAGCCTGCAAGTCAATAAAGGGAATATCGGACCCTTCATATAAATGCTTAACTATGGAATACGTATTAACCGGCAGTGTATGTCTTTTGTAAAAGTCGGGCGCATGACCTGAATCGAAAGTGGCCTTGCCAGGGGCTAGTACAACTAAAAGTTTTTTGCCACGCTTGTTTAGCCATTGGTTTAATGAATCAACCTTTTTAAAGCGTATTTCAAGTATAGAATCGCCGGGGCAGCTCGTCCCGGTCCAGGCATCAAGGTATCCGCTGGTAAAAAGGTAAGGATAATCGCCCGCCCTTACATAGCCGGGGCAATCATGAAATACGGAATACATTAGTTGCGAATATACCCGGGTAAGCAGGTTGCGAACAGGATTAAAATGTTCGGCATAAAGGCTTAAAGAATCCTGATATGAACCACTTAAAAGGGTGGAATCCTGAAGTTGTGGTTTAAGCGGTCCTGAGTTTACATTTTCTCCGGCCAGTGGTTTCAGCGGAATATTTTCGCTTATACAGTAATAGCCTACCGGTAAAAACAACATTGCTAATAACAGCGCTACCAAAAAGGAGTTAAGTGCAGCCTTCATATTAAAACCTGAAGTAGATAAAAGGGTTAAAAGATGAACTCACTAAAAAGGTAATGGATAAAAGAAAAAGCAATAGGGTAAGCGCTGCGCGTGGAAAGTTTAAAACAAGATTATCTGTAACCCGGTAGAAAACCTGCTGAACTTTTTCAGCATTCGGAAGAAGCGCCAGCCAGCAAATACAAGGCGCCAATAACAAAATGAAGATTTTAAAATTGCTTAGCTGCACATCCAGGCTTAGGTTTTTAAGCCAAAGCATTTTTTGCATAATAGTTAATGCATGGGCAAGGGTATCGGCCCTGAACAGAACCCAACCAAAAACCGCAATCACAAATGTTAGCAGAACACGAAACAGTTTCGGCCAATTGCCTAATAAGCGGTTAAGGAACAAACGGTCGCAAACAAGAAAGAACCCATGGTAGGCTCCCCATATTACAAAAGTCCATGAGGCCCCATGCCATAAACCCGAAAGCAGAAACACAGTGATAAGGTTAACATACATCCTATTTTCGCTTACCCTGTTGCCTCCTAAAGGAATATACAGGTAACGCTTCATCCAATTGCCAAGGGTAATGTGCCAGCGTTGCCAGAATTCAGTAATGTTTTGCGAGATGTAGGGGTTATTGAAATTCTCAGGAAAATCGAATCCCATTAGTTTGCCTAAGCCAATGGCCATGTCAGAGTAACCCGCAAAATCAAAATACAACTGAAAGGTATAGGCAAATGCACCTATCCAGCAATCGGTTGAAGACAGGTTAGAATTTGCATGACCGAAAACATCATTCGCCACTTCGCCCAGCGTATTGGCAATTATAACTTTGCGCGCTAAACCAACCATTAAGCGGAAAAACCCTGCAAGCCGGTAATCGGCATTTATCTTTTTCCGCCGTTCAACTATATCATCGGCTAAAACATTATAGGTTACTATGGGCCCTGCTATTAAATGCGAAAACAGGAAGATGAACAACATGTAATCACTAAACTTTTTCAATGGCGCATGCTCACCACGATAAATATCAATGGTGTAGCTCATTTCCTGAAAAACAAAAAAGGAAATGCCTATGGGTAATATAATCTTGGTCCAGCTTATTGCCTGTAGGCCAAAAAGCCCCAAGGCTTCATTTACATTCTCAACAAAAAAGTTGCAGTACTTATAATAAAACAGCATCCCTATGTTAAGTGCAATGGATGCAAGCAGGTAATACTTTTTTGTTCGTCCTTCGGTTTTGTAAATTCTGTTGCCTAACCAGTAGTCAATCAGCAATACACCAAATACTATGAATATAAACTTTGGCGCACCCCAGGCATAAAAGCAAATGCTGGCTAACAGTATAAAGTAGTTTTTAAACCTGTAGGGCAGCAAAAAATAAAGCAGCAGAAATACAGGCAGGAAATAGCACAGAAATATGGTGCTGCTGAAGACCATGGTGTTCTCGTAGTTCAGCTGCTATATAAGGAAAAAAAGTATAAATAAAGGGGCTAGTATATGCGCACTTCTTCAATGCAAACTACCGGAACTTTCTCTCCGCCCTTAAGTATCACATATTCGTCAGTAAGGGCAAATAAAATACCTTCCACCTGTCGTGGGCCTTCGTTGGTGTGGGTGCTCAGGTAGCTTATTTTGTTGTAGTTGTTTCCCAATATCAGGGCCATATACAGGTTATCCTTACGGCGTTGAATAAGTTCAGCCGTTTTTAAAACCTCTGTATGAACAAAGTCAAAAGACACCGTTTCGTATATAAGCTTATCTGTAGGGGATGCAGATTTCATTGCTTCGCCAAAAATAAACGCCAAATCCATCCGTACATCTTTAAATCAGCGTTATTTTTGTGGATAAGTGATTTTTATGAAGACAGTAGTATTAGGTGCATCAACCCATCCTTCGCGATATTCTTTTTTGGCTATAAATCTTTTGCGTAAGCACGGCCACGAGGTTATTGCTGTGGGGCGCGATAAAGGTGTAGTAGGTGATGTAGAGATAAAAGGCGATATGCCGGGCAAGGAAGATAATATAGATACTTTTACTATGTATTTGAATCCCGCGCACCAAAAAATGTATTACGATAAAATACTGGCCGCGCACCCGCGCCGTATAATCTTTAACCCCGGTGCTGAAAATGCCGAGCTGGTAAAACTGGCAAAAGAAAAAGGCATACAATCGGAGTATGCCTGTACATTAGTTCTGTTAAATACGGGGCAGTATTAAACTACCACTTTATTATAGCGCTGGCCCACATAAAGCCTGAGCCAAAGGCGGCCAGGGCAATTACACTGCCATCTTTAACTTTTCCATCCTGCCATGCTTCGCATAAAGCAATGGGTATAGAGGCCGCTGTGGTATTACCGTATTTATGAATATTTGAAAGCACTTTTTCATCAGGCAGGCCTAACTCTTTACCTACAGCTGCAGTTATGCGGGCATTAGCCTGGTGCGGTATTAAAAGGTCAATGTCCTTTTCAGTCATATTGCAATCTCTCAACCCTTCGCGCACTACTTCCGGAAAGTACTTTACCGCGTTCATAAACACAAGCTTGCCATTCATGTAAGGCAGCAACTCTCCGCTTTCTATCATTGAAGCATTATAGCGTTCCTTGCGTCTGCTGCCCGGGTGTTCCAGGTACAGCTCTTCCGCAAAATGTCCATCGCTATGTAACTTGGTGGTTAGTATTCCTTTGTTTGGTTCATCAGTAGCTTCCAATACAACAGCGCCGGCTCCATCACCAAATATTACGGCCATGTTTCTGCCGCGGTCGCTTTTCTCAAATACATTTGATTGCACTTCGGAACCCACCACTAAAATGGTTTTATACATGCCGCTTTTAATAAACTGGTCGGCTATGCTTAAGGCGTAAATAAAACCTGAACATTGCCCGCGCACATCTATAGCCCCTATTTGCCTGAAGGGAAGCTTGCGTTGTAACAACACTCCGCTTCCGGGAAAATTATAATCTGAACTTAGTGTAGCGAAAACAATAAAGTCAATATCCTCAGGCTTTTTGCCGGCTCTTTCCATTGCCATTTCGGCCGCCTTGGCGCCCATTTTCGATACGGTATCGTCACCCTCTTTAAAGAATCTGCGTTCTTTAATTCCGGTGCGTTCCATTATCCATTCGTCGCTGGTATCCATAAACTTGGCCAGGTCGTTGTTGGTAACAACTTCCTCGGGCAGGTACATACCAACGCCTGTTATTTTACTATGAGGCATAAACAACAATTAATTTTTAGGTAAATATTTACCGGGGTCCTTTACAAATTCGTCCTTGCATTCCTTTGAGCAGAAGCCGTACAGTTTGCCATCGTATGAAGCAGTATCATTAATGCCATCATCGGTAATACTCATGCCGCAAACATGGTCCACATCTGAACTTAACTGGGTCAGTTTTACATTTATCTTGGTTTCCTCCGGTGCCGGGGAGTTAGTTTCGGCCTTTTTAGTTTCTGGTGAGCCTTGGTTGCAGGAAAATAAACCGCAGGCAATCACAACAATCAGTAACACTTTTTTCATACCATACAAATTTTGTAATGCTAAGGTAAGTGCTAAATCTTAAAAGGCAACTGATAAGGAGAATAACTCAGTTTGCAACAGCTAACCCGCTGACAACCAATATTATTAAAGGCAAAGGGATATTGCCATCCAGGCGCCATTCTTTCTCTGTATGCACATTGCTCCAGGGTTTAATTACCCCTCCTTCAATTACATATTGATTAGCCCAATCGGTATCCCATATGGGCTTCATCAGCCGCCCATCCCAACTCCATTCTTCAGCCCGGTTATTGCGCCAAACGGGTTTAAAGGTTTCACCGTCCCAACTGTATTGCGCATAAATGTTGTTACCGTATAATGGTTTAACGGTTTGCCCGTCAAAGGTCCACGCAAAGCGGGGGTCTACATTCCAGCGCGGGCGCAGCACCTGCCCGTCCCAAATCCATTCATTAGCAGTTACATTACCCCACAAAGGTTTTAGTGTCGAAAATTTATCGTTCTCAAACATTTGCTGGGTCCGCTTTACTGCTTTCTCCTCCAGCTTATAGCGTTTAATAAGTGTATAGGCTGTTAGTATGGCTGTTGAGGATGGTAAGGAATCATAGGGATAATAGGCTATCAGCGAATCATTATAAGCGGAATAAAAAGCCATCCATTTACCGCTGTGCGTTAAATACAATAACAGGTTCCTATCCCTGAACTCTTCATTTTCTTCCTTACCCGCATAGAACTTATAATTTGAAAAGGTGTAAGAAACATCGCGGCTGCCTTTTTCCATCAGCGATTCCAACTCATCGCTTCCCGGGTTCATGGAAGTGCTTATCAAAAAAATATTTTCCTTCTCATCACTTTGGCCGTTAAAGAAAATATTGCCTTTACTGAAGTATAAAAGCCGATCCCTATCGGGGCTAAAAAAATCAGTACCGTTTACATAAAACAACTTTGTGCTATCAGCCAGTTTTACGAAGCCGCTGCCTGCTATGGCAGTGCATATTGGTAAAAGCAAAACTAAAAACAGGCAAAGGCGTTTCATTACAGTATGTGTAACTCCTCTAATAAATCTTTCAGTTTTTTAGGGTCATCAAGCCGGTGGGCCTGCATGCCAATGCTTTTAGCAGCCTCCACATTTTCCGGCAAGTCGTCCACAAAAAACGCTTCTTCCGGTTTTAAATTTTCCAACTCTAAAACATGTTTGTAGAATGCAGTGTCAGGCTTGCGGTAGCCCACTTCATGCGAGTAATATGCCTTGTGAAAGAAATCTGCGAATTCTTTACTGCCTAAACTCTCCCGGCTTACCCGGTTCATTTCATTAACGTGGGTAATATTAATGTTGCTTAAAGCCAATACGCGGTTATCCTGCTTTAAGCGGGTTAACAGTTCAAACTTCTCCGGCGGAAAAGCTACTAATATTGAGTTCCAGGCACGTATAATTTCCTGGTCTGTAACACCGGGTTTCAATAACCCCTTTAAATGTTCATGAAATTCCGCTTCCGAAATTTTACCGGTTTCAAACAAATCGAAAATCCTGTGTTGGCGGTTGTAGGCCATTATCTCGGTGTAATCAACCTTTGCCAGTTTTTGAAATTCCTGTAAGGGAATGGTATAATCTATTTCCAGTATAACATTGCCGATGTCAAATATCAGCGCTTTATAATTATGCATTAAAGCAAAGGTAGCCACTGCTACTTAACAAATTGGATAAAAAACCTAAAGAAAGGGCATAAAAATGCGGGGCAGAATTACCTGCCCCGCGCGCAAAAACAAATCAATCCCCTAAAAATTCTAGCGCGCGATAACCAGACGCTTTGATATGTTGATGCGGTTAGTTTGCAGTTGCACGGTATATAATCCTTCCGGAAATTCTACCAGTTCAATCATGCCCTGCAGCTTACCATTGGCCGTAGTTTTTAATTCATAAACCAATTGGCCTTTTGTATCAAAGATTTTAATAGCCGCTGCTCCTTCAATATTTGCCGCGCTGTACTGTATAACACCATTCGATGGGTTAGGGTAAACACCAAAGCTGATGTCGTTGCCTCCTGTTTCTTCCAAACCATTGCATATAGAAACGGTTACGGTATCATTACCGCTGGCGGTGCAGCCATTGGCATCGGTATAAGTGTAGCTTATGTTGTAAGTGCCGGCAACTGCGTTTAGCAGGTTAATTGCATTATTAACCACAATGCTGCCACTGTAATTTCCACCTGCAGGTAACCCACCGCTTAGGTTAACAACAGAATCCATTCCGGCGCAAAGCGGTACATTGGGTATGTTTAAGTTAATAACCGGCAAGTTGTTAACGGTAACAACAACCGTATCCTTACCAACGCAGCCGTTATTATCTGTGCCGCTAACTATATAGCTTGTAGTGTTAGCAGGCGTACTGCTTATGGTTGCAGTGGTCTGTCCGCTGCTCCATGCATAGGTGTTAGCGCCACTTGCTGAAAGGCTAAGGCTGCTGCCGGCACAAAGCGCAGTATCAGCTTGTGCAATTAACACTGAAGGATTACTGCCATCAGCTATACTAAAGTTACCATTGTAGTGGCAACCGTTTACGTCAGTTGAAACATAATTGTAATTGCCTGCGCTTAATCCGGTAATTGTTGAATTGCCTGCAACCTCAAGTCCAATGGCATCAATTTCCATCCAGTCATTAGCAATGTCGGTAGCAATATCCAAACGCACTGCATCTATAGCTGTGCCGTTAAGATTTACGCTAAAGATAGTTGCTACAGGGTTACCGTTTTGCGGTGTGCCGGTATAAGCAAGGCTCCAGGTGCCGGTTGCGGCTGCACGTACCCATACCGTATCAATTAAACCCGGTGCGTTGGTTTCGTAAACCAATAAGCGCGCAGCCGGTACCGCATTGTTATAACCAACTACAATATAATCTCTTTGGTCGCCGTACGATTCCGGTGTCCAGGAAGTGCCTATATCGCCATAATTTGGGTAAGTGTTAGGAGCGTATAATACCTGTTCCGCACTCCAGTTACCGCTTTGAGTGTATTCGCGGCTTACATCTAAAATGGTATCGGCCCAAAACTTAAGTCCGCCAACAATAAATGTATCGGTATTGTAAACCACAGTAAAATCTCCTCCACCCAGGCTTATTTCACCGTTTGAGCCGCCTGCGCAGCTTACCGCTTGCGTTAAAGCTGTTGTAGGCATGCCAACCGTTAATATAGAAAGGTCGGTGTAAACAGTACTGTCGCAGCCAAAATAATCGGTATATGAACCCGCAGTTGTATAGCTGTGTCCTCCTATAACAAAACTATCGCCGCTGCAAATATTTAAGGTGTAGTAAATTTGGCTTGGTTGCTTATATCCTATTTCTACAGTAACGGTGCTATCGCAACCAAATAACTCGGTATAGCTGCCTGCGGTAGTATATATGTTTCCATTGTGGTGCAACGTATCGCCACTGCAAATTTCAAAATAATAGTAAGGTTCCTGAGGTATAAGAACAGAGAAGTTAGCGGTATCTTTCGCAACACAGTTATTTACATCGGTAATAGTAAAAATGAAAATACCTGAGCCCTGGTAGTTTAAGGTGTCACCACAATAATAGCTGCCGTTATAGGTCCAGTAAGCGCTCTTTTCTGCTGCGCCCCCTGTGGTTACTGCACTCCATCTGTTTATTGGTGAGGCACAGGTATCATTAATTTCGTTAATGCTTGTGGTGTACGAAGCGCAGGGGTTAACAGCGCCGTATTCCGCAGCGCCAATATCGGCAGTGCCTGAGCGGGCAAAGCCGTGTTCGTCAGTTGCGGGTGCAGCAGTATTATCTCCGGCATCAATAGCGGGACTGCCTTGCACTAATGCGTGGGTCCAATGGTAACGGCCATTATTCTTTAATACAGTATCAATTACGCTTGTAGCAGTTACGTTAACTATATTACCCGTGGTAACCCCTAAAAAGTTAGCGTCGTTTACATCGCTAATAATGTTATGCCCGTCTAAAGAAATAAAGTCGCCCCACAAATCATTGCCGGCCATGCCTGCTGTGTTGCCTACAAAAATGTTATTGCTGATGTAGCATGCCCCACCGCTGAAGGTGGCTATTGCACCTCCATAACTTGCACTATGGTTGTTGTAAAATGTACAGTTAAGAACCTTTAAGGTGCCGTAACCGTGGTTTTTTACAGCGCCGCCACCACCTGTTGAGGTAACGCTAACGCTGGTGTTGTTACTAAAAGTGGAGTTGGTGATTATCATAAAGCCCTGGTTATTGAATACAGCACCTCCACCTTCACCACCTGCATCGGTGGTATAGTTGCCGTCAAATGTGCAGTTGTTTATATAAACGGTATCGCCATTGCTGAATATACCGCCTGCCTGGTGCTGTGCACTGTTGGTAGTAAAGCGGCAGTGGTTAAAGGTAGAACTGCAACCGGCGCTGCTCATAAAAGAACTGCCGAAAGAACTGCAACAGTTACCGGTAAAGGTCATGTAGTTGTATTCAAAATGTTTGCCCTGCAGGTTGGCGGCAAAGTAAACGCCGCTCATTACCATGCTTTGGTCCTTAGGGCCGTTAATGATTACTGGCTGAGAGGGCAGTGGGCTGAGATAATACTCCCCGCCGGTGCATACGTTAATAACGTGTGGGTTGCCATTGGTAGTGGGCACACTGTTGGCAGCGGTTAGGGCCGCTTGCAGTGAACCTGCACCTGAGCCCGTATTGGTAACTTCGTAGGTGTTGGCTAATGCTGTTTGCGCAACAATCCATAGCAATAAAACGCTTAGGGTAAACTGTTTTTTCATATATCGGGAATTGTTTGGTTTCATACAGCAATTCTCCGCTTAAAAGAGCAGGCCGGCAATTTTATGTTACCAAATGCAGTATAAAGGGTACGAAAGGAAAGTTCTATGCTTTACGCAGGGGAAACACCAGTGTAAAGGTGCTTAATGGCCGGCGTGTATAAGTAAGTGTGCCTTGTAGCTGACGGCTTAATTCCTGCACTATACGTAAGCCAAGCGTCGGTGATTTCTTAATGTCAAAATCCTGCGGCATGCCTATGCCATTATCAGAAAACTGCAGGGTGCAATAGCCGCTTCCATCGTCGCTTAAGGCTATGGTCAATTCGCCACCTTCGCGATTTATTTGCGCATACTTAATGGCATTTGTTATCAATTCATTCAGTATTACCCCTAACGGAATAGAGGTTTCCATACTCAGCTTTAAGTGGGGCGGGTGAACACTGCAGTTAACTTTAATGTGCCCGGCGTTAAATACCGTTTTTAAATGGTTACAAAGCTGCAGTATATATTCCTGTAAGGATATAGCAGAAAGGTCCTCCTGCATATACAGCTTTTGGTGTACCAGCGCTATGCTGCGCACGCGGTTATGGCTTTCTTTTAGTGCATCTTTTGCTGCCGGGTCACTAATGGAATTGGCCTGCAAATTCAACAGGCTTGAAACTATTTGCAGGTTATTTTTTACCCGGTGATGTATCTCCTGCATTAGCAGGTCTTTTTCTTTCGATTGCTTTTCAATAAGGGTATTCTTCTCGGAAAGCTCCTTGTTGGTTGCCTCCTTAATTTTATTTGAGCGATAAACTACGGAAGCAATAAGTGTTATAAGCGCTGCCGCCATTATAGCGGCTATAACCCAAATGCGCAGGTTGTTATTCTGCAGTTTAAGTATTTCGTTTTCCTGGTTTTTCTTTCCCGTTTCATACTTTACCTCTAACTCCTTTTGTGCAAGCTCTGCACGGCTTCTTACATTGGCAATGCTTTGCTCCCGGTTGTCGTTAAATACACTGTCGTTCCAGGCGCTGTATTGTTCGTAGTAGTTTAACGCTTCAGCCGTTTTACCCTTCTTACGGGCAATATCGCTTAATAGTTTAAAGCCCTCGCGTATGTATGGTTTTGTGTGGTATTCACGCGCCCGCTCTAATAGTTTGCCGGTTAATTGTTCCGCTTCAACGGTTTTATTTTGGGCCACATATAAGTTACATAAAATGCTCATTGGCGCCATTACGTTAATGGGCCGCTTTAAACTATCCTGTATGCTTATAGCTTCTTTTAAAAAAGCCTCTGCTTCATTATACTTTTTTAGCTGAATGTAAATATCACCTACGTTAGTAAGCGTTACCGCATATTCATAACCATGCGTGCCGCTTTGGTGGTTGTAATCCAGGGCCTGCTTAATCATTATATCTGCTGAATCCTGTTTTCCCCAGCGCATATATTCACTGCCCATGTTTGATGCTACTAAGGCAGCAAAAGCGTAACTCTTCAACTCGTTTGCTTCTTTCAATGCGCGGGCGTAATAGGTAAGCGCAAAATCTGCAGTATAACCGGCAGCCCCATATACTGATGCTATATTATTGCACAAGGTGCCGATAAGTTTCCGGTCATTACCGCGCTCGGCAATTTTTAAACCTTCCAGGTAATAATGCAGGGCCTGGTCATAATCGCCAAGGTCCTGGTACATGCCGGCAATAAGGCTGTTGCAGGATGCTTCGTAATAATCGCTTTTGGCTTTGCGCGCATTATCAATGGCCAGTTGGTATAGCGTAAGTCCCTCTGCCAGTTTATTATCAATTACCCTGGCTAAGGCCTGCGTACGGTAAGCATCTGCCAAACGCAAGGGATTGTTAGAAGAGAGTTTAATTTCTTCCTGCGCCATTTTGAATGCTTCCTCGTTATTCGAAAATTTCAGCTCCCAGGCCAGTTCACCGTAAAGCCTGCTGCGGGCAGTATCAGTGGTAGCTGTTTGTAATTCAGCCCTTAGTCGCTCTTCAGTGGGGCTGGCGGCAGAACAAAAAACCGGCAACAGTAATAGCCATAAACCACACTTTACTAAGCGGGCTATGGTTTTTAAAAATGCTGACGGATTCTTTTTCATGGATTTCAGTAACGAAGGTGCACTAACATTACAATCCAATTCTATAAATGGTACAAAATGCAACAGGAAGGGTATAACGCGCCGTTTTCATTACTGCACGCGCTTTATACGGTCAAAAAGCTCATCCTTATAATTCCGGCTAAGCGGTATAGCGGTTTTGTTTAATACCACTTCCGTATGCGAAAGCGCCTCTATCTTTTTCAGGTTTATAATGTAAGACTTGTGAACCTGCATAAAATCAGTGGCAGGAAGATGGGTGAGAAAATCTTTAAAGTTAGAGCGCACTATATGCTTGTTCTTATCCGTAACTATATACAGATAGTTGTGGTCGCTCTCCAGCCATAGGATATCTGCCACATTTACTTTTACAAAGTGGTTGTCGGTTTTTACAAAAAGGCTATCGTTTATAAGGCTGGGCTTAGCGCTTTCTTCTGCTTTGCCACTAAAGTTGCTGAGGGCCACTTCAACACTGGTAAACAAATCTTCTTCACTAAAAGGCTTTACCAAATAACCATTGGGTTGGGTAGCTGCTGCTTCGGCCACAGTTCCTTTATCGGAATGCGATGTGATAAAAACGATGGGAATGGCATATTCTTTACGTATGAAGCGGGCAAGGTCAATACCTGTTTTTTCGCCGCTAAGATTTATATCAGCTAACACCAAATCGGGCTTGTGTTCCTGAAGGGCCGCAACGGCTTCATCATAAGAATAAGCTGCCGGTAAAACTTCATACCCCAGGCGGGTTAGCATATCGCTCATATCCAAGGCTACCAGCGATTCATCTTCAACTATCAGTATTCGTATATTCTGCATCTGTAAATCAACTGTGGGCCAAGTTAATAATTGCCTATTCAAATTACCCGCTTGCGTATATTTGAGAGGTAACTAAGGTCTTTACACAGAAACAGAATGCATAACTTTAAAGCAGAACTAAAAATAATAGGTGTGAACCCCTTTGTGTTTGTGCCGGAGAAAATACTGCTTCAGATTTTCAAAAAAGCAGGTAGAGATAAAGGTCCTATTCCTATTAAAGGAGCTGTGAATGGTAAACCCTATAAGCAAACACTGGTAAAGTACAGCGGCGAATGGCGGCTTTATATTAATACTACCATGTTGAAGAACTCGCCTAAGCATGTTGGGGAAACAATTGATGTTGCCGTAGACTACGATGCGGAAAACAGAGCGATTAAAATGCCCGAAGCATTTGCCAAAGCATTAAATAGTAATAAAATAGCAAAAACTGTTTTTGACAATTTGCCGGCATCAAGAAGAACAGAGATTGTTCGGTACATTGCCAACTTGAAAACCGATGAAGCCCGTGAACGGAATATTCAAAGGGCTATCAATTTTCTTTTAGGCAAAGAAAGATTTGTGGGCAGGGATAAAGCATAGTTAATAAGTGTACTATTTAGCGGCAAAGCCATCAGTTAATTCAGTGTAAAATTGAAAGCACAAAACGACAACATAAAAATCACCGTTTCTTTTTTACTGCTGTTCTCTCTTTATCATACGGCGGAGTATTTATTTGTTTTTAAAAACAGCATTGCAGGGTTCTTTGCTTTTCAATTCCTCTTTTTCTTTTCAGCATGGTTGTTGGGGAATTGGTATAAGGGCACAGGGTTAAATGCGTGGGGACTCCGCTTTAACAGAAGCTATTGGCCGCTTATGGCAATTGGGGTAATTACAGGCATAGCTGTCTACGCAATTCCCTATGTGTTTTCAATAACAACAAAAATTGAAAGCATAGTGGTGTTGCCCAAATGGTGGCATATAGCACAGGCGGCTTTACCTTTTGCAATAGGGGTTTTGTTCTCTTCCTTTTCTGAAGATGTTTTAACCCGGGGGCTTGTTTACACCCATTTGCAGCAAACAGTAAAGCCTCTATGGCTAGTCCTGCTATCGGCATTAATTTACCTGTTAAACCATATATATAGGCTTAATGACGGTGTTGAATCGCTGCTTTACATTTTTCTTCTGGGTATCATTTTTATGATACCGGTATGGCACACTAAAAATTTATGGTTTACCGGCAGCATGCATTGGGCAGGCAACACTTTCTTTTTTATAACGCATAACGTAGTTCAAACTGAAAATAAAAGCCGCCTCATTTCTTCAAACTATTTGTTTTCTGCATTTCTTTTTTTGTTCATACCCATAATTTGGTGGCTTAGTAAGTGTTTGGGTAAGTTATACAGCACGAAAAGAGGTGGCTTTGTACAAGGCTCAGGTAATATTTAGAAAGATTACTCTGCTTTGTAGTCCCGTCAGAAATCCCCGCCTGACTGCGTCATGCAGGCAGGGAACCTGTATCAAAGGTTCGGAAGCTTTGTAGTCCCGTCAGGAATCGAACCTGAATCTAGGGCTCCGGAAACCCTCATACTATCCATTGTACTACGGAACCAAAAAAAGCGAAGCTTTAGGCTTCGCTTTCTAATGTGGTCCCTGCTGGGATCGAACCAGCGACCCTCTGATTATGAGTCAGATGCTCTAACCGTCTGAGCTAAGAGACCTGCTGAATGTTGCAGCGGGTGCGAAAATAATCATTAAAATCATCTTTTCAACTTGCAAATACCTTGCAAATTTTTTCAGGGCTGGGTAAACCCAAAACCCATGGCTACAACCAAAGTTTTACTAGACAAAAGAAGGTCTTTAAAGGATGAAACCTACCCCTTGGTTATAAGAATCTACAAAGGGGAGAAATACAGCACAATAAGTCTTAAAACCTACCTAAAACCCAACCAATTTGACCCTGTAAATCAAAAGGTGATAGGAAACCACCCTAACAAGAAGGAGATAAACCAGAAAATAAGGCAATCCTTAATTCATCTAGAGAAAGCCAACCTTGACTTAGAGTTGAGAGAAGAACTAATTTCTTCTGAAAAGATTAAGGAAACAGTAATTAGACCTACAGCTAAGCTTAACTTTATAGAGTTTGGAGAGAAACTTATTGAAGAAATGAGAGCAGTTAACAGGGTAGGGAATGCTAATGCCTATAGGGATGCTGTAAATGCCTTAAAAAACTATTCTAAGCGCAGGGATTTACAATTTGAAGAGCTTAACTGTGAACTTCTCTACCAGATTGAAAACAAGATGCTTAAAGCAGGCTTAAGCAAAAATTCAATAGCAGCTTATAATAGGTCTTTAAGGGCGGTGTTTAACAGAGCCATTAATGAGGGATTAGTAGATGCTAAGTTTTATCCTTATAGAAAGTATAAGATAAAAGGGGAGAACACCATTAAGAGAAATATCTCAAAGGAGCAGATTAAACAAATAGTCCTGATGGACATAACGGAGGGAACTAAAGAATGGCATTCCAGAAACTATTTTATGCTGTCTTTTAACCTTATAGGGATGTCCTTTGCTGATATGGCTACTATTAAACCTACTGACATTATAAGTGATAGATTGACTTATAAAAGGCATAAAACCCATAAGCTATATAACATTAAGCTTACAGCCGGTGCTAAAAATATATTGGACTTATACATCCAAAAGGATAGAACCTATATTTTGCCAATTATACCAGAGGAATTTGTAGGTAATCTAGAGGAAGAAAGAAAGTATATCCAATATGGCACTAAAACCTGCAATAAATACCTTAAAAGAATTGGTGAGGAACTTGAGTTAGAGCAAGAACTAACAACATATGTAGCTAGGCATAGTTGGGCAACTATTGCTAAGAAAATGGGTTTTAGCAAGGATTTAATTGCAGAAGCTCTAGGTCATGAGTATGGCAACAGAATTACCAGCATTTACTTAGATAGTTTTGACCAAGACGTAATTGATGAAATGAATGAAAAGGTTAATAGTCTTTAAATAAAAGGGGCATGTTGTTTGGCCCCTTTTATTAATAAATATTAAGGTAAGTAACTATGAGATAGGAACTTGATAATTATTGCAACTACTGAGTAAAAAATGAGCTGGCACCTTACTCCCCTAAAGAATCTGTAAAGGGCGTTATTGGACATTTTATAGCAGTCAGGGTGAAATACATCCTTTATAGAAATTCTTCCTATGAACTCTGCAAAGATTTAAGAAGAAGACTTTTAATTGGATAATTTTAAAATCTATATTTAAACTATGCGAAAATTGTTGTTGTTAATAGGTTCATTAACTATGGCGCTTATCATTGGTGAATTGGTAATGCGTAACGCTGGTAGTAAACCTGGATATTTAATAGACAATTTTGTAATTCTTGACAGCATTATTGAAGAGCCTGTTCAAGTTGCTGATTCCTTAGGGATAATTCATTATGTAAAAAAGTCTCCTTGGTTACCTAGCTATTATAATATTAATGAAGAAGGTTTTTTGTCAAATATCAATTACACACCATCAACAATAGATTCAATTAGAGGTGCAGATAGTTTACCTATTATCATGTTAGTTGGAGATAGTTATACCGAAGGGTGTTGTTTAGATAGTGCAGGATATTCTTTTGCAGACCTTTTAGCTTCCACAAAGCGATTCACTGTTTTAAACTTTGGTATTGGTACTTCTGACCCTTATCAATATAATGCAATAACTAATAAATGGTGTCCTATTGTTAAACCTAATGCTGTGTTGATTTTCGTTTATCTAGGTAATGATATTATGCAAATAGAAAGGAAACTCCATCCTTATATTCCAGTTACCTACAGGATAAAAGGAACAGACTGGCTACAAGCCTATCCTGGTATCATTTCTGAATATCCTTATCAATATTTTTCTAATGCCAAAGATGCTTACGACTTCAAGGTTAGGAACTTTACTTTGTTTGGACCTAATAGAACATGGTGGAGTAAAATAGTCTCACATTCTGTAGTTATGTCCAAATTTGTTCTTGTTGCAAAGAATATTAAGCACATTTTAGGCAATCTGAACTACATGCCACCTAAGTATAAATTAACCAATGAAGTATTAAGAAATGTTGCTTTCAATGCCTACAAAAACGGTTCAAAAGCCATTTTTATCCCAATACCTGCGCCTTCTGATGTTAAGGCACAAACAGATTTAAAAAGGGAATATGGTGAAGTATTTGCCGGTTTGAACTGTTACTATCCAAATATATCACAATTTAATCTTTTAGATTACGATGGTGAAGCAGTTCAGAATCATTTTAATAAGCAAGGATATAAGAAGTTTTTTTATTTTTTAGATTCAACAGTAATACCTAATCTTTAAAAAAAATACACTTTGATTTTTATAATTGATTTTTTTCAGTTTATAGTAATATGTGATGTATTATTCTAAGAATTATCAACAATTACTTTAGATAGTTTTGACCAAGAAGTAATAGATGGAATAAACTGCACCGTCGCCCAATGAATTACTAAAGGATAGGAAATCTATCCTTTTTTTATTTCATTTGATATATGCAACAGAATTATATTATTTTATATGACGATAATATTTTCGGCATTATAGTCGTAAGCTTACTTAGCATTTGTGCTTTCATCTTGCTTTTTAAGCTTATTGTAGATGAGATTAAAAATTTAATATCTCCATCAAAAGGCAATCAATCCAATGATGTTGAGCAAGACATTAAAGATTATATAGCTTCACTTAACATTGATAACAAGCCTAAGGCAGCTATAATAATTAAAGACACTCATTCTCATTTATGGGAAGAATGGAGAAACAGAACAATTAAATCTCTTGATGAAGGAGTTTTTGTAACGGACTTATTAGCTATCAAAGATGTTCTGGATATTACATATTATGACCTGCTAAATTGTGTTGATTGGAAATCCAAAAGATTAGAGGTTCTTATCAGGGATAGCTTCTATTGTAAAGACTGTTTAAAACGAAGTGAATCAAATCATGTTCACCACACCTATTATCTTAAAGATAAGTTACCATGGGACATTGATTTGGGGGCTCTTGTTACATTGTGTTCTAAATGCCATTGGAAAAGACATGCAAAAGAAAGCATAAAGGTATATCTGCAACAAAATGGAAAACTCATTGAATCTTATGGTGGAAGTCATGTTTGTTCCAGATGTAATGGGGCTGGTTATTTTCCAGAATATAAGCATGTCCAGAATGGAATTTGCTTTCAATGTAAAGGTCCATGTATTAATAGTACCATTTTTAGCAATGCCTTGAAGGTTTTAAAAAATTACCCGTTAAGCTACAGTAAGGCGCAACTTAAATTGTATTATAATCAATATATCCATCGACTCAACTTAGATGACTTTAAGAGTAAGGTTTATTATGAGAGTATGAATGGTGAAAATATTACACCGAACAACGTGGTTTTTGATGATGATCTGCCATTTTAAGCTATACTATAAAGGCTAACGACTTTAATGGATATGTGATTTGTGAATGGTGGAATGGAAAGAAATGGGTTAAAGAGAAACTCCATCAAGAGTTTCTAAGGAGGGTTGTATATGACTGTACCAAATCTATTGATTGATACCTGGGAGATTGATTGTTTTGAAATAAGAGGAGCCAAAACTTATGTTAAACAATGGATGGAACTTACCTTTTCTGATGATGGGAACTGTGATTGCCTTCAGTTCCATAAAGGGAAGCCATATAAGGACAAAGTCACGCGGTATATTAAGTATGAAGGGGACAAAATGGTATTGATTGAGAACAATAGATTGACATTTACAGTCATTGCCTTAACTAATATTACATTGACTCTTATAAACCCTGAAAAGAACTTGATATATTATTGCAAACGGAAACAACAGAAGCATGTGCTATAGATTTGATAACTACATTGAAATCGAAGGGGGCTTAGTTAATAAGTATAAGCTTAGGCTTAGTGAAAGGCATGAGGCATTGAGAAAGTTTGCAAGAAGATATAGCTTCTGTCACACTAATGGTTTTGCTCATGAGGAAATACCTGTTTTTACCATGCAAATGCCTGAACAGGCTCAAGGTTATACTTGGGGGCTAATTCCACATTGGGTTAAGGCTAAAGAGGGTAAAACAGCGCTTAAAATGGCTTTAGAGACAAGGGAGCTCACTCTGAATGCCACTTGTGAGAATGTGTTCATAAAGCCCAGTTTTAAGCCTTATATTAAAACAAGAAGGTGCTTAGTGCCGGCAACAGGCTTTTTTGAATGGCACCACAAGTCAAAAACTGATAAGGTGCCTTACCATATTATGGTAAAGGATTATGAAGATCCAACTGCTAGAAGGGCCTTTTACTTTGGAGGCCTATATTCTACTTGGGTTGACCCGGATGGGGGAGAGGTTTATAATACCTTTTCTATTGTAACTACTCCAGCAAATGAAAAAATGGAGTTTGTCCATAATTCCAAAAAGAGAATGCCTCTAATTCTGCATTCCTTTGATGAAGAAAAATGGCTAGATCCTAAACTTTCAGAAGAACAATTAAATCAGCTCATGAAGCCGTTTCCTAATGAGTATTTGGCTGCCTATACAATTGGCAAAAGAATAACAGATAGAAATATAAATCCTGATAGCCCTGAAACATTAGAGCCTTCACTTTATGAAGGAATGCCAGTGTGGGAATAGCTATTTAAATCTGATGTTTAATAGTTCAGAAGGCTCAATTTTTAAAGTATGAGCTATAACTATAATTGTGCAAAGGGTAGGATTTGTTTTACCTGTTTCTATTCTTGCTACTTGTGATAAACTTAATCCAGAGGCATAAGCTAGTTTCTCTTGGGTAAATCCCTGCATATCTCTAACCTTAGCTAGATTACTTCCAAAAAGAGCAAGCCACTTTTCATCCCTGAAATTCACGAAGATGAAAGTCTAGGGATTGCAAGAATATTATTATAGCATATATGCTATAAATACTAAATTTACTCTGAAATACTATCAGCCTATGAAGACTTTGAACAAAGCTATTTTAATATTGTTTATCTCTTTTGTAAGCTCTTACGCCTTTTCTCAAGCACAACTAAAGATTAAAAATATCTCTTTGAGAACTATGACGGTCAAAGTCATGTTCAATTCTGGTGGAGTTTACAAAACGGTTACTATTGAGCCATATGGCAGTGAGATAGTCTATTTTAATAGCACAGGCTATTACTATACGAAAACAAAGGCTGTTTATCCAAACAAATCTACAATTTATCAGAAGGGAAAAGCTTTTGAAGTCTACAATGGTTCAGATGGATATAGTGTGTTAACTATAACATTTTCTATTAATGAGACCTCTGAGTCAGAAATAACAGGAGGAAAACAGATTAGTAAAGAGGAATTTGACAAAAACTAATAATATAAAAACATCTTTTGCCTCTTATGCTGTTTAGCACTGCGCTCAGATGTCAAATTACTTTAGAATTAGGACCTATTTCATTCAAATAATAGCTTGCAATCATTCTTTAGCCAACATAATTAAACCCATAAAAAATGAAAGCATTATTAACTATTCTCGCATTTTGTGTATTGTTTACAATAACACTTCTAATCTTCAAATTCCCTTTGTTGTTCATTGAAGGTATTGCTGAACACATCTATGAAGAGTATGGAAGTGGATGGACAGTATTTCTTGTGATGCTCCTCGGAGGAGTTGTACTAGCTTTATATTTCCAAATAATCTTATTCTTTAGTTCTATTGCTGCTATTGGATATGAGAAATTTATTGATAATGCTATTATCTTTTACATTACTAGCGTAATTGCAATTTTATTATCGTTAAGAATGCTTTATAACACTTGGTTTGTAATTGAAACTTTGACATTTCCCTATCTCGGTGTTATATTAAAAATATGCTACACAATTACTATTGTAATGCTTAATTCAGTTATCATTTATACAGGGAGTAAAATAAGTTCTAAAGTATGATTTCCATTAGAAGAGTTATGCTGATTACAGGAATTCTATTGCTGTTGGGAATGCTAAAACTGCCTATAGGTTACTATACATTTTTAAGGATTATAGTGTTTGGAGTTTCAATCTATACGGTATACCAAACCCATCAACAGGTGAACAAAATTGATTTCTGGGTTGCCTTCTTTGGTCTTACAGCAGTTCTATTTAATCCTATCATACCTATTTATTTAAACGATAAAAAAATTTGGGCAGTAATAGATGGTGTATGTGGTAGCATCTTTATACTCTCTTATTTCATTCTTAAATTTCCTCAAGAGGAATAATTGCTTTGAGGCTAATAGATAAGTAGTAAAATGTTTGCTACAGATGTGGGCAGAGAGCTATAACTAGGTAACATTTTCCTTCAAATTGTTTCTTTCCTGAGAGCAAAGATAAGCACAGGAAAGTTTTTGATCTAACTGTATTACTGTCCCAACCTGTGACCTGAATAACGGTTTTATATCTAGAAATGATAAGTTTCTAAGTCATTAAGCTGCCATTATTTGCCTTTCCGGTGGGATCCAGTACTCAAGTTTTATTGAAGGGGAGTAACCAATCTCAGCTTCAATACACTGAACCATGATTTCTTTAATTTTTTGCTCGTTTCCAATAGTTGTTACAATACTATCATGTATAGTAAAAATTGGCGTTTCTGGATATGCTTGGGTTATGGCCGGAACAATAGTATCAAGAAATACATGAGATTCTAGCCTTTGGAGGGCTTTAGAGAGCTCTTTATATTTATTCCCAGTTCCTGCCTTGTAGGATTCAAAGATGCCCATAACAGTAGGAAATCGGCTTTTAAACAATTCTTTAGTAGCCGTTTGGTATTCATTTTTGGAAAAAAAGATTGAAAACATTTCCAATTTTGTCATGCTAATTGGATCCAGGTTATTATGCAGTAATTGAGCTTTTTTGAAATCATATCTAAATTCTTTTTCAAAGAACTGAGCTCCCAGATCCTTCCTTATCTCTTCTTCAAAATATGAATAAAAGTTACCACAACATACTAAATTAATATACCTTATAACATCTTCATTATCAATGATATGTGAAGGTTTTAATAACATAATGGGATATGGTGTGTTTAGTGGTTGGGTTTGTAGTAGTTTTAGACTGAGAAAAGGTTGTGAATTTTTTAGGTCTAGAGAAATCAAACTTTCATTTTCATATTTTATGAACTGTTTTAAGGAGCTATCTATGTTTGTCAGATTTGTATGTAATCTCTTTCCAAATATGTCTTTGTGGAACCAAAAAACTTGGTTTTTTATCATGTCTATTTTATAAAGTTTGGTATAAGCAGCGGAATAGCTTTGGTAATATTCTTTGTCTTTCTTTAACTCTAACTCATTTAGGGTATATTCTGTAGCAGATTCTGAGTCGATATTTAAATTGTTGAACCATTTAAAAAGAGAATTGTACTTTTTCTTTGCGCTTATTTGAACTTTCATTTGTTGATCAAGATACTTGTTCTCTATAGTAACCTCTTTCAACTTATTTGAAAGAAATTTCTCACCAATTCTATATTGCTTGCATTTCTCACCAACCTTGTAATTATTTATCACCTGTAGTACGCCTAAATCCACCAGATACTTTAAGTGTTTATTATATAAAGCGTTTTTACGTTGTAAAAGAGTTGAGGAAAATGGAACAAATCCGTCCTTAGTTATCAAATTGGGATTATATGCGCCTATAGAAATGCAAATACCCACTAGATGGACAAGAAAGCCTATATCACATTTAAATGTTGGTGGGTATTGATTAACTAACCCCTGTAAATCTAAATTATCTGGTAGTAGAATCTTACAATTTTGGACGTTTCTTTTACTTCTGGATCTTCTTTTTTTAGCCATATTTAATTTTTAGGCCTTCATTGGCAAATGGCATTCCAAAAGAAAAATGACGTGAAAGGCAAAAAAATATCTTGAAAAAATTGCAACTAACGTTTGAAATGATTAAGTTGACATTCGCATTATAAATATTGTCTATTTAGAATGTCAGAATGGCAAGTGTCTTGTAAACATGGCTGGATTTTGAACTTTATGGCAGATATATAAAATTTCGTATAGACACTTATCTAACAAGGTGCTCTAATTCAAACCCCCACCAATAATTGAATCTGCCTCTATTACCCGGGTACTTTATTTAATCACTCATAATTGACCCCTCAAAATAGACCCCAAAGTCATTATGTAAAAGTTTGGTCAGTTTCCTATTTAATTGACCCCTTTGTCTTATTCAGAAGTTAGTTGAAAAACTTACTAGAGTGTTATGCTGTATTTTTTCGTCTCTTTTTTTGAGATGGTTTTCCACTCTGAAATCTAAAAAACCACTGAAAATAAGGAGGGTTTAAACTCCCTTTTTAGCATTCTTATAACTCAGGACTTGTATAATGCCAAATTCCCTAATACAGGAGTTTTAAAAGGCATGGTGATGGAGGGTTGTAGGATAGCTTCAAAAGGAAATTTATGGCTCCAATAGCTAGATGAAGCAAAAATAGGCTCTGCTGGAGAGCAACCTATTAGGAATAGTCTAGCTGACTGGAGTGGTCAATAGGGGAGAGAGTAAAATCTCTCCCTAATATTGGCTAAGGAATTTAAACCTGCTTTAATAGGCTATTTTTGAGCAGGCAAATAATCTATTTAAGTTAAATGGGTTAAGTACTTAGTTATATTGCTTAAACTGATTAAGACAATCACTTTTATAAATTAATTTTTTAACCACCAACCTTGCAACTAACTTGCAAATGTTACCTAGAGTAACTGTAAATGCTGGTAGAATAAGGGTTTTAAGGGATTATTGATACTGATTATGAGTCAGATGCTCTAACCGTCTGAGCTAAGAGACCTGCTGAATGTTGCAGCGGGTGCGAAAATAATCAATCAGCGCAAAAATTATAGTGTTTCCGCTAAAACTACCTTTTAGGGGCTAACCGAACAAAATACCGCTCAAAGGCGTTCAGTAGTGGCAATTTGTTTCTATGGCTTTCTACCAGTTTCAGCGCGTGCAAAATATACCGGCTTCCAAAGCGGAAGTATGGGATTTTATCTCTTCGCCGGCCAACCTTAAGGAAATTACCCCTCCGTCCATGGGGTTCATTATCACCTCTGCCAATTTGCCGGCAAAAATGTATGCCGGTATGATAATAAGCTACAAGGTTACGCCCTTGCTGGGTATTCCCTTAACATGGGTAACGGAAATAACACAGGTGGTTGATGGAGCGTATTTTATAGATGAACAACGCATTGGGCCTTATGCCCTTTGGCACCACCAGCATAAGTTGGTAGAAATACCTGGCGGAATTTGCATGACGGATATTATTAGTTACGAACCGCCCTTTGGCCCGCTTGGCGCAATTGCCAATACGCTTTTTATAAGCAACAAACTGAAAGAGATTTTCGATTACCGTTTTGAAGCGGTGGTTAAACGCTTTGGAGCCTTTTTAGAAAAGCAGTAGTAACGCTTACTCCTTCTCTACCTTAACTTTCTCAACCGGGTTGGCGGTCATTTCCTTATAGGTTTCGCGGTTCTTTACAATATCCAATCCAAGGAAAATAGCATTGCGGATAGAATCTGCTGAAGCCAGGTTTTTGCCTGCAATATCGTAACCGGTGCCATGGTCGGGCGAGGTGCGCACAACATTTAAGCCGGCCGTATAGTTTACACCGGTGCCAAAGGATAGCGTTTTAAAAGGAACCAACCCCTGGTCGTGATACATAGCCAATACCGCATCAAACTTTGTAAAGTGCTGTGCACCAAAAAAACCATCAGCAGGGAAGGGGCCAACAGCCATTATGCCTTTATCCTTAGCCCGGTTTACCGCAGGGGCAATTATGTCTTTTTCTTCTTTACCTAACAAGGAGTTATCGCCCGCATGCGGATTAAGGCCCAATACTGCAATGCGTGGCTTGTGTATTAAAAAATCCTTCTTTAAAGAAGCATCCAGTATCTCAATCTTATTAAGTATTGTGTTAATGTCAATTTTACCACTAACATCTTTTAGTGATACGTGGTTGGTTACTAAACCAACGCGCAGGCCGCCATCCACCAGCATCATCATGCTGTTTTCATTATTCGCCGCTTTCGATACTAACTCTGTTTGGCCTTTAAAGTCAGGTAGGTGCTCACTAACGGTACTCTTGTTTACGGGCCCTGTAACCAGCACATCTATATTACCTGCCACAAGAGCCTTAATGCCTGCATTAAGGCAAAGCAAAGCACGTGCTCCGCTTTCACTGCTGGGTTGCCCCATTTGTATCTGCACATGCTCATTCCAGCAGTTAATTACGTTGGGTAGTTTTGGATTTAACTTTTCGGTATCGGTTACTTCCTGCACATTAAAATTAGGTATGCGCAGTGCTTTACAGTAATAAGCTATAATTGATTTTTGCCCGTAAATAACCACTGAGCAAAATTTAAACAGGCGCTCGTCTTCAAGCGTTTTAATAATAACCTCGGGGCTTATGCCGTTATAATCGCCAATAGTAATACCTACTCTATATCGTTTTTCCATTCTTGTACTTCCCTTAAAAATGCTGCCGGCTGGTTATAATAAGCGGCTGTTAGTAGTTCTTCAAAAAGTCAGTAATTAAACGCACGCCTACTGCCGTACCGTATTTTCCTCTGTAGCTGTCTTCTGCCATTAAATAAGCAGTTCCTGCAATATCAAAGTGCATCCATGGATAGTCGGTAAACTGTTCTAAAAACTTACCTGCTGTTATGGCGCCGGCTTCCGGTCCCCCTACGTTCTTTATATCAGCCACTTCGCTCTTTATCATCTCGCCGTACTCATCCCACATCGGAAACTCAATCAATCGCTCATAGGTGTTATTAGCGCTGGTCTGCAGTTTCTTCTTTACATCGGTTCCTGCGGTGCCCATGTATGGCGAACCTACTGAACCTGTTGCCGCTTTTGCTGCACCGGTTAGTGTAGCAAAGTCAAAAACCAACTCCGGTTGGTAGCGCTTGGCGTAGTACAGGGCATCAGCCAAAATCATACGCCCTTCAGCATCGGCATTCAGCATTTCTACATTCATGCCACTCATCATTTCAATAACATCGCCGGGCACGTAAGCGTTTTCGCCGGGGCGGTTATCAGTGGCAGGTATTAAACCTATAATGTGTACGGGCAGTTTCAGCAGCGCAGCAGCAACAAAAATACCGGCTACCGCGGCAGCTCCGCTCATGTCGCACTTCATCATGTCCATGCTATTGGGGGTAGGCTTCAGGCTTAAACCGCCTGTGTCATAAACCACGCCCTTACCTACCAGCACAATAGGTTTCTTATTCTTTGCGCGGTTTGCTTTGTATTCCATTACCGTAAACGTTGGTGGGTCCTGGCTGCCACGGTTAACGGAAAGCAGGCCGCCCATTTTTAATTCGGTAATTTTCTTTTTGTCAAATACCTCAACACTAAAGCCGTATTGCTTACCGGCTTTTTGAATTTCCTTGCTTAACTGAACGGCAGTTAAGTACGAAAGAGGTTCATTAATTAAAGTGCGGGCAAAAAAGTTGGCCACACTAATGTTGCTTATTTCTTCAAGGCTTTTCTTATCCAGCGAACGTCCGTCCACATGCAGGGTGGCAAGGCTTTTTTCTTTTATATCGCGGGTTTTGTATTTCAAAAACTCGTAATTGCTCAGCGCCATACCTTCTGCAAAAGCGGCAGCTATTTTTGGTTTTTGTGTGGCATTAAATACTGATGCCTCTGCTATTTTTCTGCCATTTAAAAACTTGCTTACCACATTGGCGCCGCGGCGTGCGGCTTCCAGGGTTTTGAATTCCTCGCGGCCGGTATCAATTTTAAGCAGCGAAAGGCTGGTGTTAGCCCCAATGTTTTGCCAAAGGTGGTTTACCTTGTCATCAAAAAACTGCTGGGCCGATGCGGCATCCTCGCTGTTAAGGCCAAGCGAAGAAAGTTTGGTAGTACTGCCTATAAGGATAACACGGTGGTTGAATTTGGAATAATCCTTACAGCTTACAAGTTGAAGGTTCATATAGATGATTATTAGGGCGGCTAAGATAAGAAGCCCCCCGAGGGTAAAAAATAAAGATTAAAATCTGCCCTACTACGGCTTGGCCTTTACCAACTCATTATATTTGCTGCGTGTCTCACCCCTTTCTCAAAAAATCGCTCGGCCAGCATTTTCTTAAAGACGAAAACATGCTCAGCAAAATTGCCGCTGCCATTGGCAATTTGAATGAATTTAAAACCGTTGTGGAGGTAGGGCCGGGCATGGGTGCCTTAACCAAACATCTTTTGCAGCAAAACCCCTCTAACTTTTATGTGGTAGAGCTGGACGACCGCTGGGCTGCCTACCTTCCGCAAACCTATCTTCAACTACAGGGCAGGGTAATACATGCTGATTTTTTGAGGACTGACCTTGACTTTATTGAGGAGCCTACCCATTTGGTGGGCAATTTCCCTTATAACATATCCTCTCAAATCGTTTTTCGCGCGCTTGATTACAAGGAGAAAATACAGCGCATTACGGGTATGTTTCAAAAAGAAATGGCCAAGCGTATAGCCTCGCCCCCGGGCAGTAAAGATTATGGGGTTATAAGCGTGCTTACACAGGCCTATTTTAATTGCACTTACCTTTTTGATGTGCCGCCTGAATGTTTTGACCCGCCGCCTAAAGTAATGAGCGGAATTATAACTATGGAGCGCAAAAAGGATTTGGAGCTAAAATGCGACGAAGTGCTGTTTAAAAAAGTGGTGAAGGCCGCTTTTAATCAGCGCCGTAAAACCATGCGCAATAGCCTTAAGGAATTAGTAAGCGATAAGCAGTTTTTAGGTCAGGAAGTTTTTAACCTGCGGCCAGAGCAACTATCGGTACAACAGTTTGAAGAACTAACCCTAAGCATACAAGGGCTGAAAGCATGAAGCACACTACCCAAAAAATTCTGATTACCGATGATGTGGACCCTTCGCTGATAACGGGCCTGCAGCAGCAGGGTTTTACGGTAGATTTTATGCCTGATATTAAACCCGATAAGGTTGTTGAGCTTATACCGACGTATGAGGGGTTAATAGTGAACAGTAAAATTTATGCGGGCAAGGAACTGTTTGATAAGGCAATTAACCTGCGTTTTGTTTGCCGGGTAGGTTCGGGTTTAGAGGTTATTGACCGCGAATACGCTGCGCTGAAAGGCATAGCCGCATTCAATAGCCCCGAGGGTAACCGCGTGGCCGTTGCCGAACATGCGCTTGGTATGTTACTGGCAATGATGAACAACCTGGTGCGTGCCAATGCCTCGGTAAAAAATGGCGAATGGAAACGGGAAGAAAACCGCGGTGTAGAGTTGAGCGGTAAAACGGTTGCCCTTATTGCTTATGGCCACAATGCACAGGCTTTTGCCCGCTTGCTGGCCGGTTTTAGCGTTAAAGTGTTGGCCTACGATAAATATTATCAGGGCTTTTCCGATTCGTTGGTAAAAGAAGCCTCCTTACAGCAAATTTTTGATGAGGCTGATGTCCTGAGCCTGCACCTGCCTTTAACAGCAGAAACGGAATACATGATTGATTACGAATTTCTGAGTAAGTTTCGTAAACCATTGTGGTTCATTAATATAAGTAGGGGTAAGGTGCTGCGCACGGTTGACCTTTTGCGTTGTTTAGAAGAAGGTAAAATTTTAGGCGCCGCCCTTGATGTGCTGGAAAATGAGAAGCTGAACACGCTTACTACAGAGCAGAAAACTGTATTTGAAAAACTGTGCGTTAATGAAAAAATCATCCTGTCTCCGCACGTTGCCGGCTGGACCTACGAAAGCAAAGTGGAATTAGCCCGCGTTCTTTTAAATAAAATAAGCCGGCTTTATTCCGAAAATACCTTGCGTTAGCGCTTCCTTTTATTACAGAAAGATGACATTGAAAATTAGGACTGGCGAGGGTTTCAGCCCTATTTTCACATTTAGATTTCCAAACCGGATTAGTTGCAATCACTGTCATATTTACGTCATAAAGCCTTTAGGGGCTTGCTAGGGGGTTAACAACATTTATATTCGTTTTCGGAAAAAAATTACTTTTGACCGCTTTTTGATTAAGGATAGATTAATTGCGTATGAAGAAAATAGTTACACTGCTAAGCTTTGTGCTTGCCGTATTTGCCCTAAAGGCTCAAAACGGTGAAATCTCCGGAAAGGTTGTTGACGAGAACGGAGAAGGCGTTCCATTTGCTAACGTAGCAGTAGTGGATGCGAAAGGTGTTCCAACAGGCCGTGGCACGTCTACCGACCTTGATGGTAACTACTCTATTAAGCCTTTAACTCCGGGTAAATACAACCTGCAGTTCAGCTATATTGGTTACGCCAGCGTGCTTAACAACGGCATTATAGTAAGTGCCGATAAAGCCACTTTCATTGATATCAAAATGAAGCCTTCTTCGAAGGAACTGAATGAGGTGGTGGTAGTACAATACAAAAACCCGCTGATTGACCCGGGTAAGACATCCTCGCAAAACGTGGTTACCTCCGATGAGATTAAGAATATGCCAACCCGTAACGTAACGGATATAGCCGCTACAACTGCCGGCGCTTTCCAGAGCGACCAGGGTGCAGGCATTAACGTAAAGGGTGGTCGTGAAGAAGGTACTGAATACTATATTGACGGTGTTAAGGTTACAGGTACTCCAACCTTATCTGCCGGCGCTATCGAACAGATTCAGGTAATTACCGGTGGTGTTCCTGCCCGTTATGGCGACGTAACCGGTGGTATCGTTAACATTACCTCTAAAGGCCCTGAAGCAAAATTCTCAGGCCAGGCCGAAGTTCAAACTTCTCAGGGTTTAGATGCGTACGGTTACAACCTGGCTAACGCTTACTTAAGCGGCCCCATTTGGAAAACCAAGGCCAGCGAAGGCAAACCTTCGAAAACCATTATGGGCTTCTTCGTGGCATTTGAATATCTGCGCCAGCAGGATCCGGACCCATCTGCTGTAGGTGTATGGCAGGTGCGTAAAGAAGTATTGGATGAACTGCGCCAAAACCCGCTGTTAAAGAAAACTACTGCTAAAGGCTTCAACGTAGCTTCTGAAAACATAACCTATAAGGATATGTATAAGCAGAAGGTTAAGCCTAACACTGTAGATAACAACTACCGCGGTAACGGTAGAATTGATATTCGCCCGGCTGATAACTTCGGCATCACCGTAGGTGGCTCGGTGGTTTACCGCCGCTCACATGATTGGGTAGAGAAGTACACTCTGTTTAATAGTGAAAACAACCCGTTACGTCGCGAATTCAACTGGCGTGTTTACGCTCGTTTTACCCACAACATACAGGGCAAGCAAAGCGCTGATGACGAAGGCGAAGGCAAAAAGAAGAAAGCTTCTGCTTTCCAGAATGCGTTCTACTCCGTACAGTTTGACTATGAAAAATACCAGAACTGGTACGAAGACGAATCTCACGGCTTCAATCCGTTCAACTACGGCTACATTGGTAAATACGATGTAAAGAAAACTCCGGTTTTCGGCTTCGATACCTTTGCTGTAGGCAACCAGGTTTACCAGGGTTGGAAACAAATCGGCTTCCAGGATACTGCGGTAGCCTTTACCCCGGGCGATATTAACCCTTACGGCACCCGCTTTACCCAACAATACTATGAGTTGTTAGGCGCTACACCTGCTTCTGACGGTTCATACGAAGTTTACGGTGCTGATAACAACCTGTTCACCTCAACACTTGACCAAATTCAGAGTAATCAGGCCCTTATTAACGGCCAGCGTTCAAACATGGTTTATAACATATGGTATAACACCGGCCGCCAATACAACGGCTATGGTTACGACCGTGATGATGACCAGTTCCGTGTTCGTTTAGAAGGTTCATTCGATATCTTAAAGCCGGGTGCCCCAAGCCGCAACAAACACTCCTTTGAGTTTGGTGTGGAATTCGAACAGCGTGTTCAAAGAACCTACACCGTATCGCCACTGGGCTTATGGCAGCGTGCCCGTTTGTTAGCCAACTCACATTTGGCTGAATTGGATCGCGACAATCCTATCTTCCGTATCAACGGACAGGATTACACTTACGACCAATTAAAGAGCACTCCGGGCTTAAGCTTTTATTTAACTGACTCTATTCTGTTTAACCGCTTATACAATGCCGATAAGCAGAGCTTCTTCGACAAATCATTACGCCAGTCTTTAGGTATGCCGGTTAACGGAACAGACTTCATTAACGTTGATGGTCTGAATCCGAACCAGTTGAACATAAATATGTTTGCTCCGGAAGAGTTGTTTGCTGACGGTTCATCATTAGTTACTTACCGTGGCTATGATGCTTACGGCAACCGCTTAACCAAGCAGCCTTCGTTTAACGACTTCTTTACTAAGAAAAGAGAAGACGGCCAGTTAGAAAGAGCAATTCCGGCGTTCCGCCCAATTTATACTGCGGCTTACATTTCTGACCGTTTCTACTTTAAAGACCTTACCTTTAACGTAGGCGTTCGTTTTGACCGCTTTGATGCTAACCAATCGGTATTAAAGGATGAGTACTCTCTTTACCCAATTCAGGAAGCTTCAGAAGTTACCCAAATTGCGGGCAACACCGTAGTTCACCCTTCAAACATTGGTGGAGATTACAAAGTTTACGTTGATAATACCAAGGCGCCTACAGCTATTGTGGGTTACCGTAACAACGGAACCTGGTATGACCGTTTCGGTAACGAATTAACCAGCGGTAAAACTGTAGCAGGTTCATCAAGCACAGGTACTATTCAGCCTTTATTAAAGGATGCCAATGCTGATATTAAAGACCCTGATAAGTTTGACCCTAACGGTACTTTTGAAGACTACAAGCCAAAGGTTATTGTAATGCCTCGTTTGCAGTTCTCGTTCAACTTAACTGACCGTGCGTTATTCTTCGCTCACTACGATATCTTAAGTCAGCGTCCGCAATCACGCGCTATTATGGACCCTACCGATTACCTGTTCTTTATTGATAACATTGGTGGCGCTATAAACAACCCTAACTTAAAGCCTGAAAGAACTATTGACTTTGAATTAGGTTTCAAACAAAAAGTAAGCAACACTTCTGCTTTCACTATCTCTGCTTTCTATCGTGAATTCCGCGATCAGATTCAGATTCGTAAAATCATCAACGCTTATCCTAAGGACTACATTACTTACGGTAATATAGACTTCGGAACTACCAAAGGTATTTCGTTGGATTTCGATATGCGCCGCACCAACAACTTCAGCATGAAGGCAAACTACACCATGCAGTTTGCTGAAGGTACAGGTTCTGATGACCGCTCGCAGTTAAACCTGGTTAACAGTAACCAGCCTAACTTCCGCAGCATCAACCCGCTTAACTACGATTCTCGCCACTTAATTAACCTTAACCTTACTTACAGCTACGGCGAAGGAAAAGATTACAATGGCCCAACTATTAAGAACAAGCAGATTCTGGCTAACTCAGGTATTAACTTAAGCGTTGCTGCCCGTTCAGGAACCCCTTACACCGAGCAGGTTGCTGCTACACCGGAAGGTTTGGAAGGTCAACCCGGCCGTCCTATTACCAAAGGTTCAGTTAACGGCGCCCGTTTACCATGGTACTTCCGTGTAAACATGCGTGTATGGAAGGACTTCACCTTTGTTTCAGGCAAGAAGAAAGAAAAGGCTGATGACAAGCACGAATTTGCGTTACAGATTTACTTGCAAATACAGAACCTGTTGAACTCAAAAAATCCTGTTTCTGTATTCCGCTACACCGGTACGGCTAAAGATGATGGTTTCTTAACGGACCCTTCAAGTTTATCTGCAATTAATGCAGCGCTTAACCCGCAGGCTTATAAGGATCAGTATGCTGCCTACATTAACAGGCCTGATAACTACTCACTGCCAAGAAGAATTTACCTGGGAGCCGTGTTTAGCTTCTAGTTTTTAAATAACCTAACCTATAGAAAACATTAAATAACGAAAACCTTTTAGTTATGAAGAGGAATGTAATGAATGCGATAGTATGCTCGGCGCTTGTGTTGGCCGGCTTATCTGTGCAGGCCCGCGAATGGGTTAATGGGGGAGGGAAAACCAATCCGAAAGCTTCGTACAAAACTGAAGCCGGCGATTGTTCAACACCAACCGCCCAGTTTGATATGGAAATAAATAACGTGCGCGCGCGCTTATTAACAGGCGGCGATGCATGGTGGAACTTATCAGAAGCGCGTTACGAAGTGCCTAAAGGCGACGGAACAGGCGCATCATTAAACGCCCTGTTTGCCGGCGCTATATGGATTACCGGTTACGATGCCGGTAACAACCTTAAGTGTGCTGCACAGCGTTACCGCCAGGGTGGTGATGACTACTGGCCGGGCCCTGTAAGCGCAGGCGGTACTGTAGATAAGGCTACCTGTAACAAGTACGACCGTTTCTTTAACGTGTTAGGTGCTGATATTGAGAAGGCGCAAACTGCTTTCTTAACCAAAGGTTCTTCAACCAGTATTGCTGATATACCTAAAGGCGTATTAGCATGGCCTGCAAAAGGAAACCCATACCTTTCAACTGACCCTACACTTATTGGCGAAACCTTTATAGTTAACGATAACCTTGCGCCGTTTAAGGACGTAGATAACGACGGTATTTACAACCCTGTTAAAGGTGACTATCCTGTTATTCCTTGCCGCAATGGTGAAGCAGAAGCTTATGGCGACCAGATGGTTTTCTGGGTGTTTAACGACGTAGGTAACCAACACACTGAATCAAACGGCCAGTCTATCGGTATTCAGGTAAATGCTTTGGCCTTTGCCTTCCAAACTACTGATGATGTAAACAACATGACTTTCTATAAGTATCAAATTCTTAATAAGTCATCTAACCAGTTATACCAAACTTATATTTCACAGTGGAGCGACCCGGATTTAGGTTGTTTCAGTAATGATGCCGTTGGTTGCGATATTGAGCGTAGCTTAGGTATTGTTTACAACCGTACCAGCCCCGATATTGATTGCCAGGGTGTAGCAGGTTACGGCTCTGAACTTCCTTTAATTGGTATAGACTTTTTTGAAGGCCCGCTTAGCGATAGCGGCCAGCAGTTAGGTTTATCTTCTTTCGTTTACTTTACTAACGGTGCAAGCTTTGCACAGTCCGATCCGGCTTCTGCTGCACAATACCGTAACTACCAAACCTGTCTTTGGGCAGATGGTACTCCGTTTACTGAAGGTGGTACCGGTTACAACAGTGGTGGCCCTTCTACCTGCTTCCTGTTCCCCGGTAACCCTATAAACACAACTGATTGGACCGAAATGCAGCCGGCAGTTGCAGCACAGTTACAGGCCGGTGACCGTCGTATGGTTCAAACTTCAGGTCCTTTCACTCTTAAGCCCGGCGAACCACAGTATGTAACTGTTGGTGTTGTATTCGTTCGTCCTGCGGGCGGTGTAGGTTTACCTCCAAACTTTGCTACTACCATTGGCCCTGCTGATGATAAAGCACAGGCTTTATTCAATACCTGCTTTAAATTGGTTGACGGCCCTGCCGCTCCAACTCTTCATATCCGCGAATTACAAAATGAGTTAATCATTAACCTGGTTAACGAAAAAGGCTCTAATAACGAAGGCGAAAAATACGACCAGGTTGATGGTGGTATTGCCCAGATTATTTATTCTGACCTTGGCGGTGTTGGTGACTCAACTTACACTTTTGAAGGTTACAAACTTTACCAGGTAGTTAATGCCAAAGTATCGGCTACTGATTTAGATGACCCTTCAAAGGCATTGTTGGTAGCACAGGTGGATGTTAAGAACGGAATTAAAAAGGTGGTGAACTTTATAAAGGATGCTACCCTTAACCTGTACGTTCCCGTATTGGAAGTTGACGGCGCTGATGATGGCATTACTAACTCCTTCCGCGTTACACAGGACCTTTTTGCTACAGGCGATAACAAGCAGTTAATTGACCATAAAACGTATTACTACACTGCTGTAGCGTATAGCTATAACAACTATAAGGCCTACGACCAGGCTAACCCTGCTGCAGGCGGACAGTTAAATCCATACCTGCAAGGCCGTGGCAACTTTAAAATTTACTCAGCAATACCTCATATTTCTGATCCGCGTAACAACGGTACTACCCTTAACTCAACTTGGGGCGATGGTGTGGATGTTAAGCGTATTGAAGGTAAAGGCAACGGTGGTAATACCTTAATGCTTACTGCTGAAACTATTGACAGAATTTTGGCTTCGGGCTTAACTGCTTTCTCTGACACGCTTACTTACGAAAAGAAATTCGACCCTATCGGCTTCCGTATTACTGACCCTATTGCGCTTAGGGAATCGAACTTTGAATTGCAGTTTGTTGATACACCGGGCAGCTCAATAGGTAAAAGCACTTCGTGGATTTTACGCGATGTGGTAAGTAACGACACTGTTTATTCTGAAAGAACTTTGGACCGCCCTTACGAACAACAGGTAGGTACATTGCAAAACGGTAAAAGGGTTGACTATGGTTTCTCTATTAAGTTAGGAACCCCTGCCCCTGTGCACACCATTGCAGGCAACTATCTTGCTTCTGCAGGCTCACCTGCCCGTTATGTGTACGATGTGCTGGAATCAACTATCGAATTCCAAAACCCAACTGAACAGTGGCTGTCATTCCTTAAGGATGAAGGAAGCACTAACCCAAGTAACTGGATTCGTTCAGGTACTGATTTGAATGACCCTGCTGCGCAAAGTGCTACTGCTAAAGCAGCTGCTGAATCGTTTGATGATAACTGGTATTATACTACACTGGGTCCTCCTTCACCGGCTTATGGCGATGCGAACACCCGTATGACTGACTCAAGCGAGATATTTGAGAAGATACTGAACGGCACCTGGGCGCCATACTGCTTAACTTCTAACTACGCCAAACGTAACTTAACTTCGGATGAACTTACTGCAGGCAAGCCACCTTATGTTTACGGCCCCGGCTTTAAGTGGAGAAACTACAGCACACAAACCCCTCCTGAAAACACCTTGGACAGAGTGAGCAGTGTAGATGTGGTAATTACACCTGACCGCAGCAAGTGGAGCCGTTGTATAGTGTTTGAAACCGGCGAGGATGAAAGCATAAACGAAGGTGCAAACGTTGCCCCTAACGGCAAGGCTGCCCGCAAAGGCCAAATACGTATGGCTATATCAAAAGTTATGAATGGCAATGGCGATCTTGTAACAGATCCTACAAGTATTGATACCGGCCGTTCTTACTTCCCGGGCTATGCAATTAACGTTGAAACCGGCGAGCGCTTAAACATTGCGTTTGGTGAAAGTTCTGACCAGGGCGACCAAAATGGCCGCGATATGTTCTGGAACCCAACCTCAGATGTTTACGGTCCAATCAGCTTCCCTGGCCAGTTGGTAGATAGGCTGCCTTACTTTGGCGGTAAGCACTTCATTTACGTAATGGAAACCCGTTACGATGAAGGCGCTGCTGCACAACGCATACTGTTAGATAACTATGCAGGTGTGGGCGGTTCTCCAACCTTTACAATTCCTTCAACGCTTCGTCCTTTCTACCGTCAGCTTATGTGGGTAACCATACCTTACTTAAGCCAGGGTTACAGCTTTACAGCTGATAATAACGGATCGAAGTATATACCACCAAGTGAAGTTAAAGTGCACCTGCGTGTTGAGAAGCCTTACGGCCGCCTGGCAACAAATGCTACTAATGGCATTGATTCATTGCCGCGCTACCAGTTCAGCACAGTTGGCTTAGGCGCTAAAGATGCTGTTGCAGACGTAGCTAAGAGCGCATTGGATATAATTCGTGCGGTGCCTAACCCATACCTGGCTTATTCAGCTTACGAGCCTGACCAAAACAGCGGCAGAATTAAGATTACCAATTTACCTAATAAGTGTAGTGTTACCATTTACGCTTTAGACGGTACTATTGTGCGTAAACTTAGCCGTGCTATTGATGTTGACCCGGCTACCAACCTTAAGATTGAAATAAGCGAAGGTAACTCGGTTGACCAGGTTAACCTTGATAACTCGCTGGAGTGGGACTTGAAAAATGATAAGGGCATAACCGTATCAAGCGGCGTTTACCTTATACATGTAGAAGCACCGGGAATAGGAGAAAGAACAATTAAGTGGTTCGGCGCTATGAGGCCGGCTGATGTTTCTAATTTCTAAACAGTATTTTAAATTATCACGATATGAAGAAAATTTTAGCAATAGTGTCAGGAGCGGTTATGATGGCCTCTTCGGTATACGCGGGTAACCCCGACCGTAAAGGCGAAGCTGGGGCATATGAGTTGGTAATGAATGGTTGGGCCCGTTCGTCCGGTTTCTGGAGCATGAACTCTGCTTGTGTTCGTGGCATGGAATCAGAACGTATTAACGTAGCCGGTTTAGCCAGCATTAAGAAGACGGAAGTTGCTGCTTCATATACGCTGTGGATGCAGGGCTCAGGTGTAGGGTTGGCACATGCCGGCGTTGCACAGGGCTTTAAAGAAACCAATACTATTGCTTTAACTATACAGGCGCTTAACCTGGGCAGTATTGAAAGAACTACTACCCAAAACCCTGAAGGCGGTTTAGGAACTTATAAGCCTACCTTCTTAAATATTGGTGTATCGTATGCCAAGGCTTTTTCTAACAGTATTTCTGGCGGTATTACCCTGCGCATGATTAACGAAGGCACCGGCAACCTTAATGCCTTTGGCTTTTGTGTTGACGCGGGTTTACAATACGTAACCGGCCCTAAGGATAATATTCACTTTGGTGTAGCTTTACGTAATGTGGGTACCCCAATGAAGTTCCGTGGTGATGCGTTGGCTACTTCAGTTCAAATAGTTTCAAGCAGCACTTACCAGTTAACTGTAGAGAACAAGGCGAATAAATTTGAATTGCCTACACAGTTAAACATCGGCGCTGCTTATGATTTCTGGATGGGTAAAAAGAAAGAAATTGCTCCTAAAGAATACAAGCAGGACTATCGCTTAACCGCCCTTGCTAACTTTACTTCAAACGCCTTCGGTTCCGATTACTATGGCCTGGGTCTTGAGTTTGGCTGGCGCGAAATTGTTATGCTGCGCGCTGCTTATCGCTTTGAAAACAACGTCTTTAAAAAGGACCTTCGTTACAACGTTTATAATGGTTTAGCGGCGGGTGTTTCTTTTGATGCACCACTTAAAAAGGATGGCCCTAAACTGTGTATTGACTACTCCTTCCGTGCTACAGCTCCTTATAAAGGAACGCACGCTATAGGATTGCGCTTTATGTTGTAAGAAGAATTTCTAATTTCGTTACAGGAAATAAAACAAGACGTCTCTGCAGAGGGGCGTCTTTCATTTTTATGATTCGGGTAGTGTTGAGGTTAACTATCAACTTAATGGCTTTATTAAATATTTAAGAAAACGTTCACTGGTAGCTGAAAATAGTGCGCCGAAATAGGTCTAACTTCAATACCTGAACATTTAAACATCTCAAATCAAACTGTATGTCAGGAATATTTTATGTAACCAAAGAAGGTATGGATAAGCTGGTGGAAGAAGTTAAATACCTTAAGAGTGTTAAACGCCCTGAAGTGGCTAAGGCAATTGCTGAGGCGCGCGAAAAAGGCGATTTAAGCGAGAATGCTGAATACCATGCGGCTAAAGAAGAACAGGGCCATTTAGAAGCAAAAATTGCCGAAATGGAAACGCAGTTGGCCAGTGCGCGCATAATGGATGAAAGCAAGTTGGATACCTCTAAAGTAGGTATACTTTCTACCGTAGATGTAATGAACCTGAAGCTGAAAAAGAAAATGACCTTTACACTGGTTAGCGAAGCTGAAGCTAACCTTAAGGAAAATAAAATTTCAGTTACATCGCCTATAGGCAAGGCCCTTTTAGGCAAAGTGGTAGGCGAAAAAACCAAAGCCCATACACCGGGCGGCGAAATGGAATTTGAAATACTGAAAATAAGCCTTTAACATGGCCTCTATATTCACCCGCATAATAAACGGCGAGATACCCTGCTATAAAATAGCGGAGGACGATAACTACTTCGCCTTCCTCGATATCTTTCCGTTAGCCAAAGGCCATGTATTGGTAGTGCCTAAAAAGGAAACCGACTATATTTTTGACATTGACGATGCCGCATTAGCCGGTATGATGGTGTTTGCCAAAAAGGTGGCGCTTGCAGTTGGTAAGTCAGTACCCTGCCAACGTGTTGGTGTTGCGGTAATAGGCCTTGAAGTGCCCCATGCGCACATTCACCTGGTGCCTTTAAATACAGTAAGCGATATTGATTTTAGCCGCCCTAAGTTAAAGGTGGAGAAAGAGGAAATGGAAGCTATTGCGTCAGCAATTCGCCAAAAGCTGTAGTTATACTATTCAAGGGTTCATTTACTCCGAACGCCGTAAGTAGTCTGTCATCATCATTACAATAATAAAGTCTGCTTCGGCAGGGTTGTAACGCAACTGCTCCAGTTTTTCGCGGTAAGTGGCATTCAGTTCAGCACGCTTTCTGCTATCGGTTAAACGTATGGCATCTTTCATATAGCTCATGGCAAACTGGTGCACCGGCGAAGTATACAGGTAGTTTACAAAAAAGCGATAGGTGCTTTTTAGCAGGTTGGCCAAATAGCCAAGCTCTTTCATTTCATAGCGCAGCATAAGGTTTATTATGCGCACCAGGCCAACATAGTCCCTTCGCGTTTCACCATGCGTTACAGAAAGTAATTCGTTCACTTCTTTTAAGCAATCGTCATACTGTTTTAAGCGCAGGTAAGCATAGGCAATAGTTGCCCGCAGGCTGTATACAAACGATTTATGTACAAAAGGCGCATGGTTCTCCAGCCCGTCTTTTGAATATTGTATGTATCTTCTTATTCGCTCTTCATCGCCCTGGCGTATGTAATACAACAAGGCATAAATACTTACGGTTTGAAAGCGGTCGGCATCATGAAAATGGCTGTGCAAATGCATCTGCTCCAGAAAGGTGAGGTTCTTTTCAAACTCCGAAAAATTGCCCGTTAGTAAAGATGCCGCCATGTAGTGGTTATAGGCTATTACCAACCAGTTAGAAACCGTTGGCGGCAGTTTTTCATGGCGCACAAAGTCCAGTTTCTTTTGGGCGTATTCATAGTATTTTTTGTAATCGCCCAGGGCACAGTAATACAAGGTCCAAAACTCCAAAAAGGTATGCCTTGCCTTGGCCGATTTCATTTCATCGTAGTTCTGCAGGTAGTTGTTCTTTACCAATTGCTCTACTTCGCGTTTAACTTCTGCAGGCACGTTGTCAATTTCAAAGTGCATCATACTGTGCAGTTTAATGTTGGCATTCATTAACTGCCGCAGCTGTTTAATTTTTTCAATCAGCAGGTCTTCTTCTGCATCAAGCGTATCAAGCGTAATGTGCGGTTCATGCCGGTAATAGCCAATGGCTATAAGGCCGCGTTGCATAGTAATTAACTGCAATAAATCATTCAGCTTTTCAGCCTGTATGGCTTCTTCCTTCAACTTTTCTATCATCCGCTTGGCCATAGGCAAAAGCCCCTTGGCCATCAGGCGCTTTATGTCCAACACCTGCACGGTTATATCCTTGTCCTCGCGCACAGTCAACTCGCTGTGGCGCATGGTTTTAATTATCAGGTTCTTTAAGTAGTGTTTGGTTACCGGGTAATTCTTCCTGAACTTCTGGTCGCGAAACTTTTTAAATAGACGCTCTTCATCGTACCGCTCTTCGTCATTTAAAAAATTGAACACCTGCAGGTAAATGGGGCTGGCCCCCTTTTCGTATAAATTGACGTATTGGGTAAAGAACTTTTTCTCGCTTTTATTCAACGACTTTACCAATAAAAACAGGTCATCCTGTTGTTCCATTTCCAAATTGTTTTGGTGCAGTAAAGGTATACTTGCAATTGGCAAAGCGCAAGGCCTTTAAACCGTTTTTTATGGGTTAGATAAATTGTTTAACTAATTAATAGTTAAACGTATAGAAACTTTATAAACCTTGCATTCCTAATTAGAAATGAGAAATATAGAAAATTGAGCCATTTGTCAGTTTAAATAATTGAAAAACAATTTATTGTGATGGTTCAGGTGCTTTGAACGGTTAATCTGTTAAATACTTTCGTAAACACATAGGTTTAGCTGCTCCGTAAATTTGCCTGTAAATCGTTGTTTTATGAGCAGTCCCGAAGCAAAACAGTTAACCTTTTTAGTTCTTGGGTTCTTTTACATGATGTGCCTGCTGGCAGCTTGTATAGCGCTTATTTATTACAGTGGGCATTAGTTCTTTTTAAAATATTGGCAGTGGTTATAAGGCTGTTTAGGGTTACAGCCATGCACTGCCAAACCAACAGCACTTGTGTGGGTAAGCCGCAGGAGCATTCCTGCGGTTTTTCATTTAACGCCCTTTATCTTATCGGGGTTGTTCTTTAAAAAGTCCTTCCAGCCGCTAAACTTTCCTCCATCGGCCACACTGTGTTTATTTTGGAAATGGTGGCAAACAGCCGCAGCAAGTCCATCAGTGGCATCCAGAAATTTCGGTTGTATATCAAACTTTATCAGCCGTTGCAGCATAGCAGCCACCTGTTCCTTGGTAGCGTTGCCGTTACCGGTAATGGACTGTTTTATTTTTTTGGGAGAGTATTCAAACACCTCTACGTTTTTAGTAAGCGCCGATGCTATAGCCACGCCCTGGGCCCTGCCAAGCTTCAGCATGCTCTGCACGTTTTTACCATAAAAGGGCGTTTCAATAGCGCAAATAGTGGGGTGGTAGTTTTCTATTAACCCCTGCACCTTTTCATAAATTATTTTCAGTTTTTGCAGGCTGTCTTCATACTTCGAAAGCTGTATAACACCCATGCTTAGCAAGCTTACCTTTTGCTTCTCTACTTCAATTATGCCGTAGCCTAAAACAATAGTCCCGGGGTCAATACCTAATATTATCTGCTTCTGCGCGCTCACCACCTCAAATATAAGGCTGTGCTGTTATCAATTCGGCTTATCTTGCTGCGCGTATGAACAAAACCGCCCAATTGCTGCTTAAACTACTGGTAGGGTTGGTGCTGTTTGCACTTCTCTACCTTCAGTTAAGCAGTTCGCAACTGCGCTTTCTTTTTGTTTATGATGATTTCCGCCAACATCTTTCGGCAACTAAACTTCCGCTGCTGTTTGCGGCTGTTTTACTAATGCCCCTAAATTGGTATTTAGAAGCCGTTAAATGGGGTGTCTTGCTTAATCGCAATTACAGCACCACTACTTTGCTACGCGGTGTAATAGCCGGTGTAACCATGGGTTTTGTAACGCCTGCACGCAGCGGCGAGTTTTTGGGGCGCGTAATTTTTTTAAATGACACTGACCGTGTGCGCAGTTTTTATTTAACGGCTATTGGCGGCATGGCGCAGGCAGTACCTACGTATGCTATGGGGGCTATTTGCGTTGCACTTTTAGGAAGCACCATTATTCCGGGTTTTGAATTTGTCACAGGTTTGGCTATTGGCTTAGCTACGGTTTTCATTTTCTTCTATTTCCGGTTCGAATTTTTGAATGCATTAATCCGCCGCCTGCCCTTTTTGGCTAACCGCAACTTAATAATTGATAAGGACGAAATACCGCCTCCCGCTATACTCACTAAAACATTAGCCATTGCCATTTTACGGTACAGTATTTATGTAGCGCAATATGTTTTACTGGCCTTGTTTTTTTGCCAGGGCAAAGATTTAAATGCACTGATTATTGGCACGGGCGCGCTGTTGGTGTTGCAATCCTTATCGCCGCTTACGCCCTTTTTAGATGTGCCGCTTAGGGGGGTAATGGCCCTTACCGTTTTTGGCGTATTGCTTGATGAAAACCGTATTGGCATTTTATTTACAGTAGCCGCAATAGTGCTTATTAACCTGGCTATACCTGCGCTGGTTGGCTATATTTTTATTTTGAACAGGAGGTTACCTTCGCCACAAACTATAAACACCCTGCAGTAATGTTTTTTAATGATGAATATTTTATGAAGCTCGCGCTTAAAGAAGCGGTTTATGCGTACGAGGAAGATGAAGTGCCCGTAGGGGCACTGGTGGTTAGCAATAACAAAATTATAGGTAAGGGCTATAACCAAACCGAGCGATTGAAAGATGTTACTGCCCATGCCGAGATGTTAGCTATTACGGCTGCCGCCAATTATTTGGGGGCAAAGTTTTTAGAGGAATGTACCCTTTACGTTACGCTTGAACCCTGCCTTATGTGTGCTGCTGCCATGCGTTGGGCACGTATTGGGCGGCTTGTTTATGGCGCAACCGACGAAAAGGCGGGCTTTATGCTGCACGGTACAAAGGTTTTACATCCTAAAACAGAAATTACCAAGGGTGTTTTGGAAAATGACTGTGCCGTTTTAATGAAAGAGTTTTTCAGGCAGAAACGCTCCGTTTAACAGGCTTTTCAGTTATCAACTTCTTAAAATATACGCTTTTACCAGCCGTCAATTCTTATGTATTATTGCATTCGCAATTCGTTAAACTTAAAATCATAAAATCATGGCTTTTACATTACCAGCTTTACCTTATGCGTTTAATGCGCTTGAGCCGCATATTGATGCCCGTACAATGGAAATACACCACGGCAAACACCATAACGCCTATGTAACTAATCTTAATGCAGCCGTTCAGGGTACTGAATGGGAAAACAAATCGCTTGAAGAAATGATGGCGAATATTTCCAAGCTTTCTGCAGCCGTGCGTAACAATGGCGGCGGCCACTGGAACCACAGTTTCTTTTGGCAGGTTATGGCCCCTAATGCAGGTGGTGCACCAACAGGCGCTGTGGCTGATGCTATTAACAGCAGTTTTGGCTCGTTCGATAAATTCAAAGAAGAATTCAGCAAGGCCGGCGCTACGCGTTTCGGCAGCGGCTGGGCCTGGCTTACTGCTGCAGGCGGTAAACTAACCATCAGTTCAACCCCTAACCAGGACAACCCTTTAATGGACATTGCCGAAGTTAAAGGCACACCAATTTTAGGTGTTGATGTGTGGGAACACGCTTATTACCTGAACTACCAAAACCGCCGCCCCGATTACTTGGCAGCTTTTTATAATGTAATTAATTGGGATGAAGTAAATAAGCGTTTAGCGGCTGCTAAATAAGTTTAGCTTCAAGGTTATAAAATAGAAGGGCGGTTTTTACCGCCCTTCTATTTTATAAGAACTATTAGGGCTGCCTGTTGTTTTACACTTACCATGAAGAAAGCTGATTTGCCGCAAAAGGTTTGCATAGTATGCAACAGGCCTTTTGTGTGGCGCAAAAAATGGGAGCGCTCATGGCCTGAGGTTAAATATTGCAGCAAACGATGCCGAAACACAAAGCCCAAACCCTCCGCCTGATTTTGGGCGATCAGTTAAACATAAATCACAATTGGTTTAAAAAGCCCGATGATTCTGTTTCTTACCTGCTTATGGAGGTGCGTTCTGAAACGGATTATACGGTACACCATATTCAAAAGGTAGTGGCCTTTTTTGCTGCTATGCGTCAGTTTGCTGCGTTGTTGCAAAGCAGCGGACATAAAGTGATATACCTGAAACTGAATGATAAGTCCAATCAACAATCGTTTGAAAAGAACATTAAGCGCCTGATTGCTGAATATGGTTTTAACCGCTTTGAATGGCAACTGCCGGATGAATACCGTTTGGATATGATGCTGACTGAAATGGCAAAAGGCCTGGGAATACCTTCTGAAGTTTGCGATACTGAACATTTTTTAAGTAGCCGGAACGAATTGGCTGATTTTTTCAAAGGGAAGAAAACGTACCTTATGGAAAACTTCTACCGCTTTATGCGCCGCAAACATAAAGTGCTTATGGATGGCGATGAACCACTAAGCGGTAAGTGGAATTACGATGAGAGCAATAGGAAGAAAATGCCGGCAAGTCACGTTCCGCCCGCGCCCTTGCTGTTTGAAACAAACGTTGCAGGCATACATAAAATGGTTGTAGATGCCGGTGTAAAAACCATAGGTGAAATAAACCCCTCCGCACTATTGTGGCCTTTAAACCGAAGAGATTCGCTTACGTTGCTGGATTATTTTGTAAAGCACTGCCTGCGCCTGTTTGGTACGTTTCAGGATGCAATGACGCCCCAGTACTGGAGCCTTTATCATTCCCGCCTTTCTTTTGCACTTAACGTAAAACTCATTTCCCCGCTTGAAGTTATTAATGCTGCCATCAGCCAATGGCAGAAGCATCCCGATGAAATTGCCTTTAATCAGTTGGAAGGCTTTGTTCGCCAGATTATTGGCTGGCGCGAATACATGCGCGGTATTTATTGGGCAAAAATGCCGGGCTTTGCACAACTCAATTATTTCGGGCATAACGAAATGTTACCTGAATGGTTCTGGACAGGTAATACGAGTATGCATTGTTTGCAGCACAGCATTAAGCAAAGCCTGCATTATGCTTATGCGCACCACATTCAGCGTTTAATGGTTACCGGTAACTTTGCCTTGCTGGCAGGTATTCATCCCGATGAAGTGGACGCTTGGTACCTGGGTATTTATATTGATGCCATTGAATGGGTAGAGATTACCAATACACGCGGCATGAGCCAGTACGCCGATGGCGGAATAGTGGGAAGTAAACCATATGTAAGTTCTGCGGCGTACATCAATAAAATGAGTAACTATTGTTCATCGTGCTATTACAAACACGATAAGCGCACAGGTGAGCGAGCCTGCCCTTTTAACAGCCTCTATTGGAATTTTTACGACCGGCATAAGACTCTACTTAAAACAAATCACCGCGTTGGTATGATGCTGAAGGTTTGGAACAATATGCCGCAGGAAGAGCGAACTAAAACTCTGGAGCAGGCGGAGTATTATTTGAAAAATATAAATGAGCTGTAATAAAAGGTTTACACGTGTAAACCCTGCTTTTATAAGTAATGGGTAATCAATGACTTATTTCAGGTTGACATTTTAAAGTGTCAACTTGTGTCAACCTTTTGCATTTGCCGCAAACAAAAAAGGGATGCGCTGTGCATCCCCTTTTTGTATATAGTTTGGTCTAAGTTACTCTACCGTAACACTCTTGGCCAAATTACGTGGCTGGTCAACATTACAACCGCGCATTACCGCAATATGGTAGGAGAGCAGCTGCAACGGTATAGTGGCAATAAGCGGCTCCAGGTATTCTTTCGTTTCCGGAATTTCAATACAATAGTCGGCCATCTTCTTCACCTTATCGTCGCCTTCGGTAACTACAGCTATAATTTTTCCTTTACGCGCTTTTACTTCCTGTATATTGCTTATTACTTTCTCGTAAATATCATTCTTGGTAGCAATAACCACTACAGGCATTTCGGCGTCAATAAGCGCAATAGGGCCGTGTTTCATTTCAGCTGCAGGGTAACCTTCAGCATGTATGTAGCTTATCTCTTTCAGCTTTAAAGCGCCTTCTAAAGCAACAGGGAAACCGTACCCCCTGCCCAGGTAAAGGAAGTTGTGGCTATCCTTAAATACTTTGGCCAGTTCTATTATCTGCTCTTCGCACTTTAACGTTCTCTCTGCTTTTTGTGGTATTGCTTCTAACTCAGCAAAGGCATTGCGCAAATCATTTTTGGTAGCCTTGCCTCTCAGTTCTGCAAAACCGAAAGCCCATAATGTAAGCACAGCTACCTGCGCAGTAAATGCTTTAGTGCTGGCTACGCCAATTTCAGGGCCGGCATGCGTATAAGCTCCTGCATGCGATGCACGCGGTATAGATGAACCCACTACGTTACACAAACCAAAAATGGTTGCGCCTTTTTCTTTAGCTAATTCTATTGCCGCTAAAGTATCGGCTGTTTCACCGCTTTGTGATATAGCTATCACTAAATCATCTTCATTAATAACCGGGTTGCGGTAGCGAAATTCCGATGCGTATTCTACTTCGACAGGTATTCTGGCAATATCTTCAAACAAATATTCACCAACAAGGCCGGCGTGCCAGCTGGTGCCGCAGCCAACAATAATTATACGCTTCAGGTTTTTTATTTTGCCTTCGTATTCTTTCAGGCTACGCATGGCAAATGAACCTAATGTGGGGTCAAAACGGCCACGGATGGAGTCGTAAATAGAACGTGGCTGCTCATGTATTTCCTTAAGCATAAAATGCTCGTAGCCGCCTTTTTCAATAGCTTCAAGGTTTAACTCCAGCGTTTGTATGTAAGGCGTTTTTTCAACGTTGTCTATGGTCTTTACCGTCAGCTTTCCTTCTTTAATAAAGGCAATTTCGTTATCGTTCAGGTAAGTTACATTCTTGGTATACTCAATAATGGGTGTGGCATCCGATGCCATAAAGTATTCTCCATCTCCTAAACCAACTACAAGCGGGGAGCCTTTTCTGGCACCAATCAATTTGGTAGGGTCATTCTTTGAAATAATTACAATAGCATAGGCACCTACTACCTCGTTCAATGCAAGGCGAACTGATTCCTCTAAAGGAGCGCCGGTATTCTTCTGTATATCTTCAATTAGGTGTGCTAATACTTCAGTGTCTGTATCGCTTAAAAAAGTGTGGCCTCTTTCTATCAACGCCTCTTTCAGCGTGGCGTAGTTTTCAATAATGCCGTTATGTATAATGGCTATTTCGCCGTTCTGCGATAAATGCGGATGGCTGTTTACATCATTAGGTTCGCCGTGCGTAGCCCAACGGGTATGGCCCATACCTAAGGAGCCGTGTGTATTCTTTCCTTTAGCCGCTTCTTCAAGGTCAGCTACTTTGCCTTTCTTCTTGTAAATATTCAGGTCGCCGTTTAACAGGGCAACACCGGCGCTGTCATAACCACGGTATTCCAGTCGCTTTAAGCCCTTAATTAAAATAGGGTAAGCTTCTCTGTGGCCAATGTAAGCTACTATTCCGCACATATTCTTTTCGTTTTAAGTACTGTAAAAATGCGTGTTCTCTGTTTATCAGGCTCTGAAAAAAGATGGAAATAATTTGGTTATCAATTACGCCTTACGGCAGCTTGGTGTATTTAACCAATAAAGTTACGCGTAAATCGGCATCCGTTGCATCGTTGGTTATTACCACTCTTTCGGTGTTGCCTGATGGTGAAACCGTTTTCAGATACAAACCGTTGTTGCGCAGTTGTTTCTCAATAAGTTTCTGCAAATAGCGGGTTATAACAAAATGGTAACGGGTAACCGTTTTGCCATTTACCGTTTCGGTTACGCGCACACCGCCAAAATAACTCAGTCCTGCGTCTGATAAATCTTCTGATTGTCCTGCATCATTAATGCGGAAAAGGTCCAGCACTAAAGGCGCTAAATAGCCTGTGTCAGGCACGCTTTGGGTAAGAATTAATTCTGCTTTGTTTATGGCTATACCATCTTCAAGGCTGTCCAAAATGTCAGGGAATTCAATTTTGCCAAACGTTCCTGCGCCGCCCTGAACAAACATCTTGGCATCGCCATTAGGGTTAGGGTTGTTAATAGCTGCTGCTGCAGGCTTACCGCTGTAATTATTATCAATGTGCGATACCGTTACTCCACTGGCAGGTATTAAATAGGTATGCGCTAAAGTATCATCGCTATTGTGGTAATACAGGTTAATGCCCGAAATAGCGCTGCGTATATCAAGGTAAACAATACCATTACCCGCTGCCGATGGGCTGCTGGTTATGTAAAAGCCTCTGAACAAATTAAGAAAAGACGTAAGGTCTACTAATTGAGAACTTGGCGCATTTAAAATTTTGTTGCCAAAGGTATTGGTAAGCGGCACGCGCAAATGCGGGGCCAGCTTAACTGTATCTACCAAAACGCTGTCGGTAGTGTTGGGTATAAAATTCTGTATCTCGCCTATTGGTGCAGGGTATACCTGGAAAGCATCAATACTGCGGTATTTAACCGAATCAAGTATAGCCTGGTTCAACTCATATACCAATAAATCAATAGGCTGTGTAAACTTACCGTAGCTGCCGCTGTAGCGTAAAGTTAGTACGGCTGAATCCAACACCGGGTTGGTGCCAAAACTTACGTTGTTGCTGCTTATACGGCACTGCGCATAAAAGCCGGCGTAGGTATTGCCAAAGTTAGGGTCATCGGTAATGTTGCCTACCATGCCGGTGCCTATGTTATAGGCATTTACCGGTTGCTCAAAAAGCGAGCTTACCTTAGCATAGATAGTATCCTTTTTAAGGTTGGGGTTATCACCGTTGTTTAACAGGTCCTTATCCAAAATAGCTGGGTCCTTACACCCGCTTAAAATAAAAAGGCACCAGCCGATAACAATCGCTGGTGCTGTTTTTATAAGAAGCCAAAATTTAGCTCGTAGTTGTAGTTCTTTCACGCGGCGCAAATAAAGCAAAAACCTCCAAACGCTTAGTTGGCCATTAAATTGTTGTAGAACTGGGCAAAGCTCGGTATCAGGTTTTCTTCCTTATCCGATAGCTTAAACACCTGTTTGCCTTTCGCCTTTTTAAGTTGGGTGCTTACCTTTTCATCAAGGCTTTCACCTACCATAAGGGCATCGGCATATTGTAAACCGCCTAAGTGCAGGCTGGTATTGTCGCCGGCCTTAAACAGTTCAATATCCTTCTTGGTAATATCTTCGCTAATAGCCAGTTTGGTAGCAAAGTCATTCTTCAGCTTATCTTTAAACTCGTTTTTGGTTACGCTGTAAATGGTTTTTGCATTGGCAAACACAGGGTCGTCCTTATACGTAGTTTTCAAATACATAGGTATAAGGCTTGTCATCCAGCCAAAGCAATGAATAATGTCTGGTGGCCAACCGAACTTACGAACCGTTTCAAGCGCTCCTTTGCAGAAGAATATCATACGGTCGCTATTGTCGTCAAAAAACTTGTTGTTCTCATCATGGAAAACCAGCTTACGCTTAAAGAAATCCTCATTATCAAGGAAATACACCTGTAAACGCGCACCGGGTAAAGAAGCCACTTTTATTACTAATGGGTAATCTTCATCGTTTATTATAACATTAATCCCTGAAAGGCGCACTACCTCATGAAGGCGGTGGCGACGCTCGTTGATAATTCCGAATTTTGGCATTAAAACCCTGATTTCCATGCCGCTTTCAAGTATATACTTGGGAAGCTCATTGGCAATTTTGGAAACTTCGGTCAACGCCAAATATGGATCCATCTCCTGCGTAATAATTAGGATTCTCTTTTTTTCCATATTATTGTTGAGTTTTGAAAAAGTGACAAAAACGTAGAGTTTGTTTCAAATAGTGTGTGGTTTGGGGTTGAAACGGACTGCAAAAATAATAACAAATTCCCGAAAAATCCCAAAATTTCCGGCTTTTTATATTTAATCACACCCCCTAATGCTCATTGTTAAAACCGCCAAACAGCTTGATAATGAGCTGAAAAAGTTCCGAAAAGCAGGCCTTTCCGTCGGCTTTGTGCCCACCATGGGTGCCCTACATCAAGGACACATCAGTTTGCTTAAAACAGCCCAAAAACGCTCAAAAATCACGGTTTGCAGCATTTTCGTAAATCCCACCCAGTTTAACGACCCCGCCGATTTTGAGAAATACCCCATAACCCTGGATAAGGACATTGAACAACTGGTGGATGCCGGTTGCGATATACTTTACCTGCCCTCTGTTAAGGAAATGTATCCGGAAGGTTTTGGCCAGCCTAACCCCATTAATTTTGGTTTTTTGGCAGAAACCCTGGAAGGTGAACACCGCCCCGGGCATTTTGCCGGCATGGCACAGGTGGTAGAAAAACTGCTGCGTATGGTAAAGCCCACCCACCTCTATATGGGCCTAAAAGATTACCAGCAACAACTGATAGTGGGCGAACTGATACGCAAGCGCCGCTTTAAAACCCAACTAATAGCCCTGCCTACTATGCGTGAGAAAGACGGCCTTGCCATGAGCAGCCGTAATGTGCGCTTGGATGCGGATGCCAGAAAAACGGCAATAGAATTATCAAGAACGCTCAACTGGCTCAAAAAGAAACTCCAAACTCCAAACTCCAAACTTCAAACGGCGGAACGGGCGGCGGCAGAAAAACTCGCTTCTAACCCCGCCATCCAGCTCGAATACCTGCAGATACGCAACGCCCAAACACTTGCCTCACCCAATACCAAAAAAGAAAAACTGGTAGCCCTTGTTGCCGCCAAAATTGGTGGCGTAAGGTTAATTGATAATATGTTACTGTAATAAATCTTCCGCTATCTGTCCCGTCTTTGATCGCCTGACCCTAGCCCTCCTCACCGCAATAAGAGGAGGAGAAGATGGATGAATGTGATTTTGTATTTATTCCCCTCTCCTTTACGAGAGGGGCCAGGGGTGAGGTTGTATTACATTTTCTATCCTGTCGTTAGCTGCTTGACCTACCAGTCCTCATTGCCGCAATAAGAGGAGGAGAAGATGGATGAATGTGATTTTGTGTTTCTTCCCCTCTCCTTTAGGAGAGGGGTTAGGGGTGAGGTTGTATTACATTTTTCTTTTTACCTTAGGCTAACCTAAAGCCTATGAAAAAACTATCACTTTCCATTTTGTTGCTATGTTTCTTTGCGTTTAGCAAGGCACAGTGGGTAACCATACCCGATACTGCATTTGTATCATTTTTAAAAGCACAGGGTTTAACGCCTGCATTTAACGGCAACCAAATGGATACCACGCACATTTTGGTAATTAGCCAAAAAACTCTTGTAGCACATGTACATAAGGGAATAAAATCTTTAGATGGTATTCAGTACTTTGATAGTCTTGTTGAGCTCAGATTTACGCAAGATAGCATTGACTATTTACCTTCTTTCCCGCATTTGCCTGGAACTATTGAATTGAGCAGAACTAAGTTAACGGACCTGCCTCCTTTGCCGGCTAACCTAATTGATCTGAAGTGCGTGGCGAATCCTTATTTACAGTTCCCTATTCAATTACCACAATCGCTTAAAACCTTCGACTGGGACGTCAATGCTTCAAAAGATACGATTCCACCGTTTCCTTCATCTTTAACCTATATCTCCATATATGGCATTGGGGCAACTACCATACTTGCGCCTCTGCCCCCTAACCTCATAACCTTGGACTGCGAGAATAACGCATTAACAGAATTGCCATCCTTACCCGGTTCTTTAAGAACTCTTGGCTGTATGAACAATCATCTCACCTCGTTACCTTCACTGGATAGCGTGATTAAGTTAAACTGTGCTTACAACCAAATAACATCTCTCCCACCGCTTTGTGATAATATGTACAGTCTATGTGTAGTTAGCAATTTGCTTACTTCTCTCCCATCATTACCATCTAAACTTGACTATTTGAATATTCAGGGTAATCCCGTTTTAAGTCTTCCCGCTTTCCCGCCATCCCTTAATCAAATTGTATGCAGCAGTACACTAATACAGTCTTTACCGGAATTACCAGATTCTATACTTTATCTTGATATAACAAACACTCCTAATCTACATTGCCTGCCACAATTAAAACAAATCTACACCTTCATATGGGATTCATCAGCCATACATTGCTTGCCCAATTATGGGGACATTAGCGATGCTACTCCGCCAATAACCAATATGCCGCTTTGCGACATCTTCAACACCAATGGCTGCGATGTTTATTACAACATTACGGGCGAACTTTATAAAGATGATAATGGTGATTGCGTTAAAAGCACTTCAGAAGCCAACATTCAAAACTTAAAGGTTGATTTATACCAGGGGGGCAATCTTCAACAACAAGGCTACTTCGACAACTTCTATTTCTTTAATACGAACTACGGTACATTTCAAACTAAAGTAGATACAACAGGCCTCCCATTCATAATTTCCTGCCCTGCAAATAATACCCAAACCTCTATCATCACCGCGCTTGATTCTATGGACTACAACATGGATTTTGCATTACAGTGCAAACCCGGCTTCGATTTGTCGGCTTGGTCCATAGCCTCTACCAACTTATTCCGTCCGGCATCAACGCCCTTGGTTCATATCAAAGCTGGCGATTTCGCCTCCTTCTGGGGGCAGATTTGTAACACAGCTAACCTCAGTGGCCAGTTACAGATTACTATTTCGGGTCCGGCATCATATAATGCACCTGCTGTAGGAGCGCTCACTCCTTCATCGGTAAACGGCAATAGTATTACTTATACAATTGCTGATTGGTCGGCTATCAATCCTGAAACTGCATTTAATATTTTGTTGAAAATTGACACTGCAGCACAAGCGGGTCAATCCGTTTGCTTAAATGTTAGTCTTACACCAACAGTAGGCGACAATAACCCCGCAAACAACACCCTCTCTTATTGCTTTACGGTGGTAGCTTCGTTAGACCCTAACAACAAAACAGTTTACCCAACCGGTTCAGTTATCGGTTCCGATTGGCTTACTTATACCGTAAACTTTCAAAACACCGGCAACAGCTACGCCCAGCATATTTACATATTAGATACGCTGGATAGTAACCTGGATGAATCAACTTTCCAATTGCTGAGTTGGAGCCACGAAAACCAAACCATTGTAAATGGTAATGTGGTGCGCTTTAATTTCCCCAACATCAATTTGCCCGATAGTAATGCCAACGAACCCGCAAGCCACGGCTACGTTCAGTATAAAATAAAAGCCAAAGAGAATCTTGCCCCCGGCGCACATATATATAATACGGCCTACATCTATTTCGATTTTAACGCTCCCGTTGTAACCAACACTACGGATAACCGCGGCTGCGTTCCAGATACTTCTGGCTTTAGCCAAACCATTTGCAATGGCGATACCTTCAACTTTAACGGGCAGTTGCTAACTACTGAAGGAAGCTACTTGGACACCCTGCAAAATCAATTTGGTTGCGATAGCATTGTAACGCTCAACCTGCAGTTTTACCCGGCAGTAACCCCAACCCCTTGGGCCGTTACCATCTGCCAGGGAGATACGTTCTTCTTAGGCACAGCACATTACACTGCTTCGGGCAATTACAGTTATGCCTTCCAAAGTATGTATGGTTGCGATAGCGTGGTGAATTTGAGTTTGACGGTAGAGGCGTTGCCACAAGTTTCTTTGTATTCTTCATGCAGTCCAACCGGTTGGTTGGATAACGCAAATGATTGCGGAAGTTGTGCATACATTTATGCATCGACCGTGCAGGCAGATTCTTTGATATGGCAAATTCAGAAATTATCGGGTGGCTGGGACACTACCTTTACCGGAGTTGATTCATTTGAAGTATTTACGTATGTTTTTGATGGCTGCTTCAATGCCCCGTTAAAAATTCACTTGCAAGAGTACCAGACCTATATAGTTAGCACTCAAGCCATCAATAATTGCGGTGTGCATACAGTACGTGATACCATTTATTTATGGTGGGAAAGCATCTCCGAAACACCACTCAACAACTTCCAATTGTATCCTAACCCTGCAAAAGATTATGTAACCATTAGCGCCGAGCAAAATGCGGTAGGTGGTTTGTTGCAATTGCGCGATATAACAGGTAGAGTAATCAGCACGCAGGTATTAAACAATAAACAGTTTATCCTCAATACATCCACATTGGCAGCAGGTGTATACGTAGTTACCCTTCAACAAAAAGATGGCGCAATCGGATTAAAACGGCTGGTAATTGAATAGCCTTACCCTTGGCTTGTTTTTTTAGCTATAAAGCTCACTGCGTGCGCCATGTCCCCCTGGCAGGGGGACGAGATAATTGCTGAGCTATTATCGGAGGGGGTATGTTTAATCAACTAATTTTAGCAGCCATTCCCCTAACTTTTCTTAAATATTTATCGCTTAGCCGCCCAAGTCCGTCTTAATCCAAAATCGGCCATCTAAAATCTAAAATCTGTTTACTTTCGCCCGCTATGCAAATAACAGTTTATAAGTCTAAAATTCACCGTGCTACGGTTACGCAGGCCGACCTCAACTACATTGGTAGCATTACCATTGATGAGAACCTGATGGAAGCCGCTAACCTGGTGGAGCATGAAAAGGTGCAGATTGTGAATGTAAACAACGGCGAACGCCTTGAAACCTACGTTATTAAAGGCGAGCGCGGCTCAGGTATTATTTGCCTTAACGGCCCTGCAGCCCGCAAGGTAGCCGTAGGCGATATTGTTATCGTAATTTCCTACTGCAATGTTACCATGGAGGAATACAAAAACCATAAGCCGGTTACTGTGCATGTTAATTCTTCAAACCAACTTACACACTAAGCCTTGAAAAAACACCTGGTAAGCGCGCTTAAATTGGTTTTATCTCTTGGCTTGGGCATTGCCCTTATATGGTGGATTGTTAGCCACATGACACCGCAGGAGCGCGAAAAAACCATTGATGCTTTCCACCGCGCTAATTACGGTTGGATACTGCTGGCCCCTGTATTAGGCATACTAAGCAATGTTAGCCGTGCCCAGCGCTGGCGCCAGTTGCTGGAACCTACCGGCCATAAACCCGGCTATTGGAATACATTTTTCAGTGTAATGATGATGTATTTCTTTAATCTGTTTTTTCCGCGTTTAGGTGAGGTTACACGTTGCAGCGTTTTAGCCCGTTACGAAAAAGTGCCCTTAGATAAATCAATAGGCACTATGGTGGTAGAGCGTTTTGTTGACCTGCTTTCTATTTTAACTGTAGGCGGTTTACTGCTGCTGTTTGAGCGCGAACGCCTTATTACTTTTTGGAATAAAAAAGGGGAGTTAAGTAATTCAGCCAATGCCGCACCCGCCGAAAGCCACACCCTGTATTGGGTACTGGGCGCCTTAGCAGTTATGGTAATTGCTGCTACAGTGCTTTGGTTTTTACAACGCCGCCACGGTTGGGATAAACTAAAGGCTATGGTAATGGAACGCGTGCGTGGCTTGTGGCAAGGCTTAATGAGCATACGTTATTTAAAGCGCCCCTGGGAGTTTCTGTTCCACACTGTATTTATATGGTTCTGCTATTTAATGATGGTGTATGTAAGCTTTCCTGCCCTTAGCGAAACTACAGGCTTAGGCATTTGGGCGGCAATGGCCGGTTTATTTATGTGTGGCTTTGCCATTGTGTTAAGCCCCGGTGGCGTAGGCTTTTACCCTGTATTTATGGCCTTTGTATTAACCATGTATGGAGTAGAATACAACATCGGCTGGGCCTTCGGTTCAGTGGTGTGGGCGGCACAAATAGGCAGCATGTTTATAGGCGGTTTACTTTCCCTTATCCTGCTGGCAATATTAAACCGCGAGCCTGCGTTAGATAATCAACCCCTAAATACTGAAGCTTGATTACAGATGAAAAAATCAAGGCTAAAATTCTATCGCAAACTGAGCTGCTCAAACGTTTAGAGTTCTGGAGAAAGCTCGGCGATAAAATTGTATTTACGAATGGATGCTTTGATATTCTGCACCCCGGCCATATTCAGCTTCTTTCTGCCTGCAAACAATTTGGCGACCGCGTAATTGTGGGCCTTAATTCCGATGCCTCAGTTAAACGCTTAAAAGGCGCAACCCGCCCCGTTAATGATGAACTTAGCCGCGCACTGGTTCTTGCTGCTGTGCATTATACTGATGCCGTTACCATCTTTTCAGAAAATACACCGGAGAATCTCATTCATTACCTAAAGCCCGATGTACTGGTAAAAGGCGGCGATTGGAAGAAGTCTGACATCGTAGGCGCTTCCTTTGTAGAAAGTTACGGCGGTGTTGTAGAAGTAGTTTCTTTCCTTGATGGTTACAGTACCACCGCAATAATTGAGCGCAGTAAATAACTGCTTTTTGAATTTCTCTCAGCCCGCTTTTCTTTTATATTAGCATAGACTAAAGGGCTCCATCTATGAAGAAAATTTACACATGTATCTGTGCCGTTTTTGTATTTACCCTAACTCAAGCGCAAAATAACGTTGGCATAGGCACCGCCAACCCCGACCCCAACGCCATTCTGCATTTAGAATCTACCAGTAAGGGTGTGCTTATTCCTAAGCTGGATGCTGCTGAACGAACATCGCTTGGCGCTATGCTTAATGCCAGTAATAACGGCTTATTGGTTTATGGGCCCGATACCAACCAGTTTTGGTATTGGGATGGCACGCAATGGGTGCCTTTCCCCGCCGATAACGACCAACAAACGCTTAGCTTTAATGCAGGCACTAATACCTTATCTATAAGCAATGGCAACTCTGTTGTTATTCCTCTGTTAGCGGGTCCTACAGGCCCCACAGGCCCACAGGGCATACAAGGGGCAACAGGCCCACAAGGCGATACCGGTCCGCAAGGCCCCCAGGGCATTCAGGGTATACAAGGCATACAAGGTAACACAGGCGCCACCGGCGATACCGGCCCGCAAGGTATACAGGGCATACAAGGTGTGCAGGGCATTCAGGGTATACAAGGCGTTACAGGCGCTACCGGTGTTACAGGCCCAACAGGTAATGGTAGCGATAACACCGCCCACCAGTTTAATGCTAACGGCAGCGTTTATGTAACTGACGGAAGCGGCACGCTAACAACCAACGGACAGGCGTGGTTATCCGGTGGTAACAGCGGTTCCACAAGTAATAACATCGGCCAGGTAGGTAACCAGCCTTTAGTGTTTATTACAAATAATACTGACCGTATGAGCGTGCAGCCCAACGGCGATATTTTTGTTGCAGGCTCCAAACCAATGTTTGTGCAGAAATTTAATTGCAGCAGTTGCGATAACCCCAACCGCAGTACAGGCGTTAGCACGGCTACCTATGTAGCTGTAGTGGCAGGCGCTTACCCCACTAACCAAACAAGTACCGATGCGCGCAGCGTTCGTTTTATGATGTATGATAACGGTGGCGTATGGTATTACAAAGGCGACCTTGAAAACCCCGGTAACGAAAACTGGGTGGTAGATGTGTTGTTTATTAAACGGCAGATTATTGATGACCAGCGCCCGGCTGGTGGCTACACTGGCGGTACGGGCTTTTAAAAAAGTTGAGGCTGCACATCCCTTGCAAATGGCAGCCTCTTAATCAATGCCCACACATTGTAATCTTTAGAAGATTGCTCTTCTTACAAATGCAAATTAACAAAATAGGTGTTGCACCATTTATTTTTTTAAATGCTCACTTAGCCCTTAGAATCAGATTCCGCTAACTCGCTCAATTCCAACCACCTTAGCTCTTTCTGTTCAAGGTGGCTGCTTACTTCGGTTAATTGTTTCAGCATTTCATTCAGTTGCTCGTAGGCTAAACTGCCTGAGTTTATCTGGTCGTTCAGTTGCACTTTCAGTTGCTCCAGTTGGGGTATTTCGCGGCCTAAGTTTTCAAATTCCAAACGTTCCTTGTAGGTCATTTTTTTGCGCACTACAGGTTTAACTTGCGCAACTTCTGCTTTTTCAACTTTCACTTCTGTGCTTACCGCATTGCGTTTTGCTTTGTCGTCCTTTTTCTTTCTCGCTTCGCTAATACGCCATTCCGTATAGTTTCCCGGAAAATCCGCTACCACACCTTCGCCTTCAAAAACAAAAAGGTGATCCACCAGCTTATCCATAAAGTAGCGGTCGTGCGAAACAATCAATACACAGCCCTGGTATTGCTCAAGAAAATCCTCTAACACATTAAGCGTTACTAAATCCAAATCGTTGGTGGGCTCATCCAGTATTAAAAAGTTAGGATTGCGGAACAGTATGCTTAATAACTGCAGGCGTTTCTTTTCGCCACCGCTAAGTTTCGAAATAGGAGTGTACTGTTGCTCGGGCGTAAAGTTGAACAACTGCAAAAACTGCCCTGCCGAAACCTTTGTGCCGTCAGCCAATGGAAAATGCTCGGCAATATCTTTTACAAACTCAATTACGCGCTTGTCCTCTTTTACTACTAATCCCTGCTGCGAAAAGTAACCGAACACTACCGTTTCGCCGGGGTTAATTTTGCCGCTATCCGCCTGCTCAAGCCCAAGCACAATATTCAAAAAGGTAGATTTGCCTACCCCGTTTTTACCTATAATGCCTATGCGCTCGCCGCGCTTAAAAGTGTAATCAAAACCTTTAAGTATTTTCTTCTCGCCGTAGTTTTTATATACCTTTTTTAATTCAAGTATTTTACCGCCAAGGCGCGTCATTTTTACATTAAGCTCCAGTTTGTCTTCCTGCCGGCGGGCGGTAGCATAGTCCTCAATATCATAAAACGCATCAATGCGGCTTTTTGATTTTGTGGTTCTGGCCTTTGGTTGCTTGCGCATCCATTCCAGCTCTTTGCGGTATTGGTTCTTGGCTTTATCTAATGAGGCCGCTTCACTGCTTTCGCGTTCCGCTTTGCGCTGCAGGTAGTTTTCGTAATTGCCGCGGTGTATATAAAGCGTTTGGTTGTCCAGTTCAAAAATCTCATTGCAAACCGCATCTAAAAAGAAACGGTCGTGCGTAACCAGTAACAGCGTGGTTCTCTGGTCGCTTAAAAACTCAGCCAGCCATTCTATCATTTCAAAATCCAGGTGGTTGGTAGGTTCGTCCAGTATTAAAAAGTTATTGCGCTCGCCAAAACTTATATCAATCAGAATTTTAGCTAAGGCTAATCGTTTGCGTTGCCCACCCGATAAGGATTTTACTGCCTGCTCAAAATCCGTAATGTTTAAGGAGCCAAGAATTTCCTTCACCTTGCTTTCAAAGTTCCAGGCTTCCAACTCATCCATTTTGTGCATCAACTCAGTAATCTTCGGCTCATCGTTGTGCAACAAAGCGCGCTCGTACTCACGCACCACATTTACTATGGGGTGGTTATGGTTAAATATATTCTCCAGTGCGTTTTTGCCTTCATCAAAGTGCGGGTTCTGGTCAAGGAAACAGACATTCACATCCTTGTTAATCCAAATTTTGCCTTCATCGGGATTATCTAAACCGGCCAGTATACGCAGCAGGGTAGTTTTACCTGCACCGTTTTTTGCTACCAGGGCAATTTTATCGCCTTGCTCTATATTAAAGCTTAAGTCGGTAAACAGCGGCTTTTCAATAAACGATTTCGTAAGATTATCTATAGTAGCGTATTGCATGTGTTAGTGCCCTGAAATTTATGCCTGAAGGGCCGCGAATGTACATACATTTCGCCAGTACTGCCGTGTATATGCTGATTACAATCATCTCTTAACGCTTTTGCCGCTTGGTATCTTTGGCCCTCCATGCAACTCAGCAGTAAGTGGAAGTATAGATTAGGGGTTTACCGCCGGCACGATTTACCTGCGGGTTTAACTGTTTTTTTAGTGGCATTACCCCTTTGTCTGGGCATAGCCTTAGCTTCAGGTGCGCCTTTACAGGCGGGCATTATTTCAGGTATAATTGGCGGTGTTATAGTAGCACTGGCAAGTGATTCTGCACTTGGGGTTTCGGGGCCTGCTGCCGGTTTAACCACTATTGTAGCAGCAGTGGTGGCCCACTACACTTACCCGCAGTTTATGGCCATTATTATTCTGGCGGGCATTTTTCAATTGGCTATGGGTGTTTTAAAGCTGGGGCAAATTGCCGGTTATTTCCCCTCTTCAGTTATTAAAGGCATGTTGGCTGCTATTGGTATTATCCTTATCATCAAGCAGTTTCCAATAGCCATTGGTTACAATCAGCCCGATTTTTGGTCCAACGAGTTATACAATCTTTTTTCCGACAGGCACCTGTTTTCAAACCTTAAAGAATTTACATCCCAATTATCGTACGGTGCACTTATTATAACCCTGCTTTCCCTTTGGGCGTACTACATAGTGGAGAAAAAAATTCTGCTGCGTATTCAAATTTTGCCCGTGCCCTTGTTTGTAGTAACGGCTGCCATTGCGCTTGCCTTTTTGTTTAAGCAATTTGTACCTGCATTGGCTTTAACCGATTCACAACTGGTGCACATTCCGCCTGCCTTATTTACTTCATTTCAGTTGCCCGATTTTAGTTTGTTTACTTCAGCACAATGGTTAAACGCCTTAAAGTATGCTGTGTTTATTGCCTTTATGGCCAGCCTTGAAACCTTACTTTGTGTGGAAGCCATTGATAAATTGGACCCCTGGCACCGCACCACACCTGCTAACCGCGAGTTACTGGCACAGGGCTTAGGAAATATGCTGTGCGGCTTTATGGGTGCCTTGCCTATTACAGCAGTTATTGTTCGCGGCTCGGCTAACATTGATGCGGGTGGAAGAACCAAAGCAGCTTCGTTTACACATGGTGTATTGCTATTGGCTGCTGCTTTACTTATTCCATTTGCCTTAAACTATATACCGCTGTGTGCACTGGCAAGCATATTGGTGGTAACCGGTTTTAAACTCACCAAACCCAAACTACATATCAGTATGTGGAAGGCCGGCTGGAATCAGTTCCTGCCTTTTATAGTTACCATTATTGTTATTCTGCTAACCGACTTATTTATTGGCGTAAGCATTGGTTTAGTGTTTTCCATCTTCTTTATTCTGCGGAATAACTATAAAGCAGAGTTTGAAGTAAAGCAGGAAACCTTCCGCGGCATTACTACCTACACGGTGCTGTTGCACACCAACGTAACCTTTATGGATAAAGCCAAACTGCGTGCCGCTCTTGATAAAATTCCCGATTACTCAGTAGTGGTGTTGGATGGCTCCATTGCAAAACATATTGACCACGATGTGCTGGAAATGATAAGCGAATACTGCATAAACGCAAAACGCCGCGGTATTGAGGTGCAGTTAAACAAGGTTGCCCGCGTTAGTATTTCCGAAATACACTAAGCAATTCTGCCATTGAAAAAACTATTTTTGCCGCTCAATCGTTATTTAGCTCATGAACTTCATTATTAAGCTTGTTTTAAACGCTATTGCAGTAATAATTACTGCGCGTCTTTTACCGGGTGTACATTTAGATGGCTACCTGGCTGCCTTTATGCTGGCAGGTTTACTGGCTATTTTAAATGCCTCGGTTAAACCGGTATTGGTGTTTCTAACCATTCCGGCAACTATCCTTTCATTAGGCCTTTTTTTATTGGTTATAAACGCTTTCATTATTGAAATAGCCGCATGGATTCTTCGCCCCGATTTTGATGTGGCCAGTTTCTGGAGCGCCTTATTCTTCAGTATAGTGCTTTCTATCATCAATAGCATTTTCGAACGCCTTACCGTTAAGCCCGAGCACCGGAAGGACAATGTGCAGGTGTTTGATAAAGATGGTAACCGCATAGCGTAGTTTCTTTTCCTGTTTGCGGCTTCATATTCTATATTAGCCTATGCTTCGTTTTGTTTGCAAACCCTTTGCAGCCTTAACTGTTTCCGAACTGTATGATGTTTTGCGTCTGCGGCAGGAGGTATTTATAGTAGAGCAAAATTGTGTTTACCTTGATGCTGATGGCAAAGACCTTAAAGCGCATCATTTATTGGGCTATCATAATAATGAGTTAGCCGCTTACGCACGCTTATTACCAAAAGGGGGAAGCTATGCTAACGAAGCCTCCATTGGCCGTGTAATAACTTCTGCAAAGTATCGCCGGCACGGCTACGGAAAAGAACTGATGCGGGAAGCAGTGATTCAAATGCAACAGCTTTATGGCAATGGTCCCATTCGCATCGGTGCCCAGGCTTACCTGAAAAACTTTTACGAAGGCTTTGGTTTTGTTGATTTAAACGAGCCCTATCTTGAAGATGGCATACCGCACTTAATTATGTTGCGCTCCTGATATTCTGAACTGGCATTCATGCCTTTGCACTGCTGATAGATAGTGAAACCAATCGGCAACTTTATTCTGCTATTTTCGTCCCACTTAATTGAATGCGATAACCATGAAGTATTTCTCTGTACTGTCTCTATTCCTTTGTAGTTTTTTGGTAACCCTTGCGCAGCAAAATGAACATTGCGGCACCGATGGTGTTTTGCGCAACTACCTGCAGAATAATCCTACCGCTCAACAACGTTTTCAGCAAGCGCTTAAAGATGTTGACGATTACCGTTTTTCAACCAATGCCAATAGCAGCCGCAGTGTAATTATTACTATACCTGTGGTGTTTCACGTTATACATAGTGGCCAGGCAGTGGGCACAGGTTTAAATATTTCCGATGCACAGATACAATCACAAATTGATGTGCTGAACGAATGTTACCGTAAACGCAATGCAGATACAGCTTTAGTGCCTGCATGGTTTAAGGACCGTATTGCTGATATTGAGGTGGAGTTTTGTTTGGCAAGGCGCGACCCCGCCGGTAACCCTACCACCGGTATAACGCGCCACAATATTCCTAACGCCTCTACCAATTTCGATCAAAACGTTAAGCCGTCAACCCAGTGGAATCCGTTAAGCTATTTAAATGTATGGACCACCGTATTAAACGGCCAAATTCTGGGTTACGCTACTTTTCCTAATGGCGGCCCTTTAAATGAAGATGGCGTTGTAATTGATTACCGTTATTTGGGCAAGGCCCCGGCTAATCCGTTCCCCAGCAGTTATACTTTAGGTAAAACCTGTGTGCACGAGGTGGGCCACTGGTTAGGGCTATTCCATACCTTTCAGGATAGCTGTAGCGGTACCGACGCTTTAACCTGTAATATTTTCGGCGACCGCGTATGCGATACTCCTCCAACCAAAGAGGCTAACTACGGTTCACCAAGCTTAAACCAAAACACCTGCACCGAAACCCCGGTTGATGAGTTGGACATGTGGATGGATTACATGGATTATACCAATGATGAAAACCTGCAAATGTTTACCACGGGGCAAAAAGATGTTATGCGCGGGGTGCTTAACACAAGCCGCATAGGCATTCAGGCAAGTTTGGGTTGTATTGATACAACAACAACATTTTCCTTTAGCGGTACAGTGGTTGACGAGGCTACCAACCAGGGTGTAGCAAGCGCCAAGGTTTTGTTAGATGGTCAGAATGACTACGAAGTTACTGCCGATGCCAATGGCAATTTTACCATCAGTGGTGTATACGAAGGTGCCTATGATATTTATGCAGGTAAGTGGGGCTACCGCACCAAACAATACCTGGTAAACGAATTATTAAGTGTGGCTTCACCGGCAATGACCATCCCAATTGCCAACCACCATTACTACGATGATTTTATTATGAATTACAACTGGCAGGTATCCTCAACGGCTTCTTCAGGTTTATGGACAAGAACAGAACCGCTGGGCAGTTATTATCAAAGTGCAGCCGCAAACCCTTCGCAGGATTACCTTTCCGATTACGGCAACAAGTGTTTTGTAACCGGTAACAGCAGTTCATTAGCCGTTAATGATGATGTGGACAATGGTTCTGTAACCCTTATTTCTCCGCAGTTTGATTTAAGTGGCTACACCGACCCTTACATCCGTTACAAGCGTTGGTTTTACGATGGTTCACAAAGCGGCAATACCCCTGATGATAACATGCTCATCCGTTTAAATAACGGCACTAGTACAGTTACAGTTGAAAATGTTACCGCCACTGAAAATACCTGGACACTTAAAGAATACCGTGTAAGCGACCTTGTTGCACCAACGGCTACCATGCGCTTTCAGGTAGATGTTAGTGACCTTGCCGCCGGCAATCCTAATATAGTAGAAGGCGCCCTGGATATGTTTGAGGTATTAGAGGCCGGTGCCCTGGGCGTTCAGGAAACCAACAATGCGCTTAACAGCCTGCGCATATACCCTAACCCTGCAAATAGTGTATTGCATGTAGCCTATTCATCGGATGAAACTACCACTATACGCCTGCTTAACATTTTAGGCGAAGTGGTTTATACCAAAGCAACTGCTGCCGGCAAGCCAAACGAAAGTATAGAGGTAAGTACCCTGCCTGCCGGGGTTTATTTATTGAACGTTAGCGGCGCACATTCTGAAAAAACCTTAAAATTTGTATTAACCCACTAAACTTTTCGTCCATACCGGTATCCAACTTAAGTTGGCACTGTAATTGAAATTTGACCCCGAAAAGCCACTAGTTATGAAAAAGCTGTTCCTCTTTTTTGTTATTGCCCTTGCATTTGCCTCCTGCAAAAACCTTGTTCCTTATACTGATAGTATGAAAAAGGAACATAACTGGAGCGAAGACCAGATTCGCCATATTCAGTTTTACGTTTCGCACGATGTGGTGCTGCACCGCGAATTGGCTGAAGGCAACACACAAATTGTAAGCGGAAAAATTAAAATGATAAATGGCCGTAAGGCAGAGGAAATTATCATTCGCCAGGGCACTAAGGGCGTACTTACCGAAATGCCTAAGGAGAACCGCATGTATGTAAGCTTTGAAATGGGTGACGACCACTACCTTACTTTTGGCGTTAACCCCGAAATGGGTCAGAAATATGTGCTGTTAGCCAGCGATTGGAACCAGGGCGTTGGTAAAGTACATTATGCCGGCCAGGAGTTTTGGACCGACCCCGATAGCAAATACGCCTATTTAATGGTGGACCTGCGCCGCATCCAGAAAATGGATTTAAGACAGCGCTTTGCTAAAGGCCGCTCCGTAAAGTAAACTGCTTTTTTGCCTGCGGTAAACGCACTACATTGCAAAATGAAATTCTCATTTCGCAAGGCTACTGAAAATGATATTGCCCTTATTAATGACCTCGCCAACAAAATATGGCGAGAGCACTATCCTTCTATTATTAGTTTAGAGCAAATCAACTTTATGCTGCACGACCGTTACTCCCCTGAAGTTATTAAAGCAGGAATGAGTAGGGGAGAACAATACTACCTGGCATTTGCCGGTGACGAACCGTTGGCATTGGCTGCCTTTGAATTAAAGGACAAGGGTTATTTTCTGCACAAGTTTTATGTAGATGTATCGCGGCACCGCAATGGTGTTGGTTCGGCCTTCTTCAACTACCTGCTACAACAAATGAAGCCGGACATACCCATCCGCTTACAGGTAAACAGGCAAAACTATAAGGCTGTCAACTTCTATTTTAAAATGGGCTTTGCCATTGAAAAGGTGGGCGATTTTGACATAGGCGGCGGCTTTGTTATGAACGATTTTGTAATGCTGCGCCCCGCACTGCCTGTTTAGTCGCCTTTACTTTTCCTTTCATATATTCACCTTATGCTGAAGTGGCTCGGGCAATATTTTACATTCTCACGTGGCGAGCGTAACGGCATTATAGTTCTGCTATTGGGTTCACTAGTTGTTTTAGCAGGCTCAAGGGTTTACCAATGGCTTAATCCGCCTCAACCAATTGCTGTTTCGCAATACCGTAAGCAGGTGGAGGACTTTAATAAAGCTTTTGCCAAAGCGGAAAGCACGCCTTTAACAGACACAACTGAAGCAGTCCCATCTGAAGGGCCCTCACCTAAAAGCAACGCTCCTTCGGCCAAATTTATACTGGACATTAATACAGCCGATTCCACTGCCTTTGAAAAACTGCCGGGTTTGGGCCCTGTGCTTTCAAAACGTATTGTTCATTTCCGCGAAGCCCTTGGCGGTTTTGTAGCTGTTAGCCAACTAAAAGAAGTGTACGGCTTACCGGATAGCACCTACCAAAAACTGAAAGCCAACTTTACGGTAAGTAAAGGAACGGTACGCATCATAAATGTAAATACGGCTGATGCCAAACAATTAAGCAAGCACCCCTACCTTGATTATAAAACGGCGAAAGCTATTTGCAGCTACCGCGATAAAAAGAAAACAATTACCGACCTTAATGAGCTTAAAACGGTACCCGGTGTTAGCGATAGCTTATTTACTAAAATGGCTACATATTTGTCAATCGAATAACCAAACAATACGTTGTATATGAAAACAAAAATCACAAGCCTGGCACTGGTAGTTGCTTTTTTAGCTTTTGCCGTGTCATCATGTACCAAAGAGCAAAAACTAGCAAGGCAACTTGATGGCGATTGGAAAGCAAAATACATGGTAATTGCAGGCCTGCAGGTTGATATTGATACCATCAGCAGTTTCACAGGTTTCCCTATTACAAGCGCCTTTACACTCAGCTTTGAGAAATGCCAAAAGCCTGATAAGGGCTGTCCCGGCCATGTAACCCTTGGCGGCACGCAGGTACCTTTTACCTATACCCTTGATGGCGAGGAGATGAATATCCTTGGCACCCTTTACCACATCGATTCTATTGAGAATGACCGCCTTACGCTTAGTACCAGCGATGGAAACGGTGGCACCTATCAAATCATTTTCCTGAAGCAGTAAGCTGTTTTTTCAAAAAAACCTAGAAAGTAAATTGTTAAAATATTTTGGTTTATAAAATAAACTACTTTATATTTGTGTCAAGTTTATAAATCAACCAAAACCTAAAACAATGGATTCAACAGAAAAAAAACTTACCCACGACGAAAGTCTGCACCTCATTCAAACAATGATTGCTACCGCTAAAAACAAAATAAATGAAGATGGCTTCCACTTCCTTTTATGGGGCGGTTTGGTAATTATTTCCAGCCTGGTTAATTATTACTTCATAGCCGTATCGCCAAACGAACACGCCTCCTGGGTTTGGATGCTTATGCCTTTCGTTGGCGCCCCCGCCGCCGGTATTTACGAATGGCGCAAAAAGAAAACCGAAAAGGTGGTTAGCCATTCCGATGCCTCCTACGGTTTCCTTTGGATGGGTTTCGGCGTAACCATCTTCTGCGTTATTTACATAAGTGTGTTAAACAACATCAGCCCTATTCCCTTTATACTGGCGCTGGTAGGCCTTGCCACTTTTGTTTCAGGGCGCATGTTCCGTATTACTTCCCTTACCATAGGCGGTATTGTTTTTTGGATTTGCTCCTTTATTGCTGCTTATTCGCAACCCGAAATACAATTATTGATTAATGCGGGCGCTACATTCCTTGGCTATGTAATACCCGGCATTTTATTGTGGAGAAATTACAAAGCCGAACAAAATGTTTAAACCTCTTGATCCGCTGCTGCATTCTGAACTTCGGTTGGCGGTTATGAGTTTACTGGTAAGCGTAAAGGAGGCTGAGTTTTCTTTTCTGAAAGAAAAAACAGGAGCCACTGCCGGCAACCTTAGCGCCCAACTGCAAAAGCTTTACGAGGCCGATTACCTTGTTATTGAAAAATCGTTCCGTGGTAATTACCCGCTTACTACCTGTAAAGCAACCCGCAAAGGCATTGATGCTTTTGAAAAATATGTAGAGGCAATAAACAGCTATTTGAAAAAGTAGTTTACTATTTCCGTAAAGCATCAAGCCCGAAATAAAACAACGCCAGGCTGCCGATAGCTAGTAACCCTTCCACCGGCTTCATTACATGATACATAATGTTGTGGGTAGGGTGGGCACGCCAAAAAGGTTCCGCGCTCATTCGCTCATTCAATACTAACAGGGTTTGTGGCGTTCTTTCATTCATGTAGGGCGCCACAACCCCTGTTAAACACAACACACCAATTACAATTGCAATAAACACTAAAACGCTAAACTCAGGCCTTTTATAAAGTGGCTTACGGTTTATATCAGCTGTTACGCCGGCAATAAACAGCACAATCATGGCTAAGGCGCTGCCGTAGGTATCCATAACCACATCATTCAGGTCAAAGTAGTCGTTCCAATCAGGGTAAAGAAAAATGTATTGATACCATTCATCAACCAGCATAAACGGAATAGTGAACAATACTGCCGCACCAAACCTGCGCCATAAAGGGAAAATTAAAAAAGTGAGAATAGTAAACTCAAAAGAATGTATCACTTCTATGTTCGATTCAAACATAAAGCGCGAATGGATGATGATAAGGCTTAGCGTAACAGAAAGATAAAACAGCTTTAGCCGCCTGTTTTCAGGGTATAGAGGAAATTGCCGCCATAGCGTCCAACACAGGCCAAATACAAACAACAGGTAAATTATAGCGGTGGCCTTATTGTAAACAGGTAATGAAAGATGTGCTTCAACCCAAACAGATACGTGCACCAGTGGGTCGTGCATAAACACTATAAAAATGAAATAGGCCGCAACTAGGGCAACGTTTAGTGCCCGCCTTTTTTCAAGCCAGGTAATTACGCGGTTTAAAACGGTGGCGTCGTTCATTTACCTGCTAAGGTAAATTTTATGGGTGTATTATCCCGTCATGGCAAAGTTGTAATTGGCTATGCTAAAGTCAGTAGCGTTGTTACCGCCAACTATCTTTTTGGCCAGTGTAAAACAGAAGCGGGCGCCGCCTTCTATAGGTGTTTCTACCCATATTTTACCGCCATAGCTTTCTACAATTTTCTTACAAATGGCAAGGCCCATTCCTGTGCCCTCATATTCTTCAGATGTATGCAGCCTTCGGAACATTTCAAATATCTTTTTGTGGTATTCAACAGCAATCCCTATACCGTTATCGCTAATGCTAAAGGTGTAATATTCCTCCGCTTCAGTGCATGCTACAGTAACCAGGGGCTGGGCAGCAGTATTATACTTTAGTCCGTTACCTATAAGGTTGCTGAAAAGCGTTTCCATATGCGATGGCACCAACTGCAGTTGCGGTAATTCCCCAATATGTATATAGGCATTCTTTTCACTTACTGAGGCGCTAAGCTGTTCAACTACATTGTTTACAATCCTGTTTAGGTCAGCGGCTTCACTTGGCTTGTCATTGCTGTCGGCAATAGAGTATTGGTAAATATCGCTGATGAGTTGGTTCAAATGTTTAACCGATTTAATAGTGAACGAAATCATTGAACGCGAATCTTCATCCAGTATCTGTTTGTTTTTGCGTTCCAGCAATTGCAGGTAAGATACTATGTTTCTTAACGGGCTGCGCAAATCATGCGAAGTAGCATTTACAAAGTGCTGCAGGTCTTCGTTTTTACGTTCCAGTTCAATAGCATAATTACGTAACTTCTGTTCTGCCTGTTTTATTTCGGTTATATCCAGCGAATAGCCGATTAAGCACAACAGGTCCTTATTACCATCAGAGTATACCGGCGATGAACCTTTAATGGAATGACGCTTGTTACCATGCCGGTCAGTCATTATTTCTTCCGTTTCCACTTTCCCTCCCTTCTTCAGCGCCTCATGCAAAATTTTATCCCGCTCATAAGCTACTTCTAAATCAAGGTTGCGGTTTTTAAAGTATTCTACATTGGTTTTACCTATTAACCACTTACGCACTTCCGGGTCTTTTACAGCTGTACTGTTTATATAGGTATACCTAAGTTCCTTGTCAAAGGTCACTATATCAATGGGTATCTGTTCCAGTATCATTTCGTACAACTTGCGTTGCTCTATAAGGCGTTTTTCAGTAGCATTTACATCGCGCTCATAGCTTAGGTTCTTATCGTATATCAAATACAATAAAGCAGCCAGGCAAAGTATAATTACCCAGGTGGTGGTTTGGTAAACCTGCAATTGTTCTGTTATAGGCAGGGCAAACTGTTCCAGTAATGGTGCGGTGTATTGATATGCCGCAAAGGGCACAATACTTATAAGCATGCCCCATATTATCATTTTGCGGTTGTCAATTTCAAACAGGTATAAGGGTAAAAGGGCGGTCAGTAGTAGGAAATCAATTATCCGCGTATGCGCTCCTAAAAAAATGGCCATTAAAAATGTATTGGCATTAATAACTGCTATAGCGGTAATTTTTGCAGCATTTACTTTTTGGGCCCTCATTAAAATATGCACCATTACCAACCCTGCAATATAAAAGGCGGTCATTGCCGCACTGCGGCCTAACTGGTTTATTATATGCGAAACAAGGCAGCTCAATTGTATAGCCATTAAAATACTCCAGGCCTTGTTAACAGCTACAATACTATTGCGTTGGCGTACGCTTAAGCTTTCCGTAACACCGGCATTAACTATTTTTCTCCAAATCAATTTACCAAACGAAAACATATCACGGTTTTACGGTATTGGGTATGTAGCAGTTGCAGCCTAATTTACAAGCCGCAATTTGTAGGGCTGGTGGATTATTTATATTTAAAAATCACTGATATAACTTTTTAATACAACCTTCTTTACTCATTTTAGCTCTTACTTAGTAACGTATGAAGAACGAAGACTTTTGCAAACAATGGTTGGCTGCCTGGTCAGGCAACCGCCCTTTGGAGTTAATGAAGTTTTACCACCCCGAAGCTTATTATAGTGACCCCGCCAAGCGCGATGGCCGACAAGGGTATAAACAGTTATTGCCCTATTTCGAAAAACTGTTGGCCATGAACCCCGACTGGAAATGGTACATGGAGGAGTTAATTCCCACAGCAAACGGTTTTGTGGTAAAGTGGAAGGCCACCATACCAACAGGCGATAAAGTAGTGCACGAAACAGGCCTGGACATTGTGGAACTGAAAGATGGCCTTATCATCCGCAACGAGGTGTATTTTGACCGCGTACATTGGATGGCAGCGATGAAGAAAGCTGCCGCCATTTAGCAAATTTTAAGGGAACTGAACCTGCCGGTAACTGCTGCCATTTCCCTGCATTGCTAAACTCTTTTACCTTTGTTTACATGCGTAAATATCTCTCGCTTCTTGTAGCCCTTTTAGGTTTAAGCTTACCTGCATTAGCCCAGCCCGATGCCGAAGGCAGTATGGTAAAATGGATGAAACTGGAAGAGGCCATGAAGCTGTATGAAAAGCAGCCCCGCCCTATTATAATTGATTTTTATACCGATTGGTGCGGCTGGTGTAAGCGCATGATGCAAACCACCTATGCAAATCCTGACCTTGCAGCCTATATCAACAACAATTTTTACCCGGTAAAATTTAATGCTGAAGGTAAGGATACCGTTACCTACCTGGGTCAAAAGTATGCTCCGCTTGGCGTAGGCGAACGCACTACCCACTCTTTGGCAGCAAAGCTGTTGCAAAACAAAATGATGTATCCCACCACTTTGTTTTTAAATGGCTTCGACAAAACCAAGAATGAGTTTACGTTAAGTATGTTGGCGCAAGGGTATTTAGACCAAAAAAAGCTGGAGCCCATGCTCATTTTCTCGCTGGAGAATGCCTACCGCAACTGTTCCTTCGATGAATTTAGCGAGCAATTTACCAAAGCCTTTTACGACTCCACCGTGCAGGAAAAAATGAAGGATGTAAAATGGAAAACCCCTAAGGAGTACTTTACAGCCAATGCCACTACCACAAAAAAGAAAACGCTGGTATTTGTACATACTGATTGGTGCAATGCCTGTAAAGTAATGCGCAACACTTCTTTTACTGATGATTCATCGGCCGCATACATTCGTCAGAAATTCGACCTGGTAGATTTCTATCCTGAAACTACAGATACGCTTTACCTGAAAGGCCAGGCGTTTATAAACGCCAAACAACAACAGTTCCCTTTTCACCAAATAACCCTTGCGTTAACGCGCAACAACTTTGTGTTGCCAACGCTGGTAGTGCTTGATGAAAATATGAATGTAGTTGATGCCGTGCCTTACTATATAAGCCCCAACTTTATTAAAAGCATTACCCGCTTCTATGGCGATGATGTTTACAAAAAGCAAAGCTGGAAGGACTTTATAGAAGGAAAGAAAGTAAACTAACCGGCCTTTCCCCAAAATTCCCTACTTCTCCTGGTGGTTTTTCTTGGCGTCGCGTTCTGCTTTCGTAGTTCGGTGCCAATGATGTTTGGTTGAGCTGCAAGCGCTAAATACCAACCAGGCTGCCAATACTGTTACACTTATGGTTTTTGTTACCGTTCTCATAACACATTTTTAACCACACTTGCAATTTCAGTACCACACTAGCCGTACAGCCAGTATTCTCTAAACCTTAACCAAAGCGAGCCTGCCACATATAGTATTACTATAGTTATAGCTATAGTGCTTGAAAGGCTCTTGCCCCTGTAAACCCTGTATGCCGGTATAAGGCTTACAAAAAAGAACACCAACGTAATCATGGCCATTTCAGGCCGTATGTCATCCGCCAGCTTTTCGTTTTGCATACTGTTAAAGCTGCTGTCAATATAGTCGGCTGCCCTTTTCTGTTGGGGGCTTAAGTTCTCCTTGGTATGTTCTCCGTTATTGTAGGGTATAAACAAATGGTAATACTCCAGCTCAGGGCTAATTCTTCCCAGGCCAAGCTCGCGCTGCGCATAAAAGCTAACTACCGAGCCTAAAAGGGTAACTACCAGTATGAAGAGTATCGCATTTCGCATAAGCAGGGGTAAAGGTAATTAAGGCCTTAAATCCTCGCGCTTTAAATTCTGCGTTTCGCAGTTCATTTGCTGCACTTCATTTAGTTGGGTACAGGTAATTTGAAACCACTGCTTTAAATTGCAGTATAATTATAACGTATGTCTTCCCTCATTCCCCAGGAAATCGGCCCTCTTTTACGGTGGATAATCGCTTTTGGTTTGCTAACCGTACGCTACCTGCTTTTTGCCGGCGGTTTCTACCTGCTGTTTTATGTTGTAAAGCGCAGAGATTGGTTTTATATGAAAATTCAGCAGAAGTTTCCTGACAACAAACGTATTTGGCATGAAATAAAGTACTCCTTCCTCACCTTTGCAGTGTTTGGCCTTATGGTGGTAGGCATTAATTACATGCGCACCCATGGCCTTATTCAAAAGTATGGCGATTGGAGCAGCCGCCCTTTGTGGTATTACATCTTCACCTCTGTGTTTATCATCTTCTTTCATGATGCCTACTTTTATTGGGCGCACCGTTTAATGCACCATCCTAAAATTTATAAATACGTGCACCGCGTGCATCATATGAGTACCGACCCTACCCCCTGGGCGGCTTTTGCCTTTCACCCGTTTGAGGCCGTGCTCGAGATAGGTTTTGTGCCTATACTTTTAGTATGTCTGCCTATCCACTTCAGTTCCTTCCTCATACTTTCCATCTGGATGATTGTGTTTAACGTTATAGGTCATTTGGGGTATGAAATAATGCCTTCGTGGTTTGTTCGCAACAACTTTTTTAAGTGGAGCAATACGCCTACCAACCACAACATGCACCACCGTTACGTAAATTGTAACTACGGCCTTTACTTCAACATATGGGACCGCCTCATGGGCACCAATCACCCTAAGTACGAAGAGCTTTTTGAAGAGGTAACATCTCGCCGCAAAAAAGCACAGGCGCAGCTTGAAGCTGAGGAAACGGCAGGGCAGTTGGCTTCAGATGATGCCCACTCCTCGCTTACTTAAATCCAAAAAATAGTAGCATCTTACAAGGCAATTAAAGCCCGCGTATGTATAAGTGCTTAATCCTGTTTTTTGCTGTAATTACCTTATCTGTTTCAGCGCAAAAAATAACGCCTAACAAAGTGCCGGGTGCCGTAGGCAGCGCCTTCCGCACTAAGTTTCCGCAGGCCCAGCAGGATACCTGGTTCGTTGCCGATAGCGGAAATTACCAGGTGCAGTTCTTTAACGAAAAGAAAGTGCAGAGTGCCACTTTTGATGGCAAGGGCCTATGGCTGCAAACCGAAACAGAAATAAACCTGAACCAATTACCTGCAGCCGTTAACCGTGCTTTTAACAGCCAGTTTGCCGGTTTTAATGTGCAGGAAGTTTACCAGGTTGAAACGCCCAAAGGCACCACCTACTCCTTTACCGCTTTTAAAGGCAAAGAAAGCTACGACCTTGTATTTGGCCCTAAAGGCGATTTGCTGCAAAAGGAGATGTTTACCGAAGAAGAATAGAGGCATACGCCCCTTCTTTCGCAACTTATTGGTTTATATGTAATTGTGTTCAAGTTTGCAATTGCATAAATTTACAGGCCGGCCCTTGTTTTACCTTGTTATTCTCCTCTCAAAAACTATCTTTGCAGTCCCAAAAATTAGCCTAGGATGCCTATTCTAACTACTGACGTGAAACTGTTTTCAGGAACTGCCACGCAGTACCTCGCAGAAGATATAGCTGACTATTATGGCCAGGGACTTGGGAAAATGGACGTTCTTCAATTTAGTGATGGCGAATTTCAGCCTGAAATTAAGGAATCGGTTCGCGGCTCTTTTGTATTCATTATACAAAGCACCCCGCCACCGGCTGATAACCTGATGGAACTGCTAATGATGATTGACGCTGCAAAGCGCGCTTCGGCAGACTACATCGTTGCGGTAATTCCTTATTTCGGATATGCCCGCCAGGACCGTAAGGACCGCCCACGTGTTGGTATTGCTGCCAAGCTGGTAGCTAACCTGCTTACTGCAGCCGGCGCTAACCGTGTTATGACCATGGACCTTCACGCAGGCCAGATACAGGGCTTCTTCGATATTCCGGTGGATCACCTGAATGGCAGCGCTATATTTTTGCCTTATGTGCAAAAGCAAAAGTGGGATAACCTGTGTTTTGCTTCACCTGATGTAGGCTCAGTAAAACGCGCCCGCATTTATGCCCAGCATTTTAATGCCGATATGGTTATTTGCGATAAATACCGCAAGCGCGCCAACGAGGTTGCTGAAATGACGTTGATAGGTAATGTGGAAGGCAAAAACGTAATACTGGTGGATGATATGATTGATACCGGTGGAACCCTTTGCAATGCCGCTAATCTGTTAATGGAAAAAGGAGCAGCAAGTGTTAGAGCCCTTTGCACACACGCAGTATTGTCAGGCAAAGCGTATGAGCATATTGAAAACAGCCAGTTGCTTGAGTTAATTGTAACCAATACGTTACCGCTTAAGCAAAAGAGCAAAAAAATAAAAGCGTTAAGTGTAGGTAAGTTATTTGCCCAGGCGGTACGTAACACTCACGAGCATAAGAGCATTAACTCTTTGTTCCTTACGCCAAGTGTTTAATTAAGTAGTATTTATTTTTTTCACCATAAACCCATTATTCAAAAAATGGAAACAGTAGTAATCAACGGCGCGCCAAGAACCGATTTAGGTAAGAAGGCTACGCGCGCACTGCGCAGGGCAGGTAACGTTCCCTGTAATTTGTACGGTGGTGCCAGCACCATTAATTTTCAAGCTCCTGCGGCAGAATTCCGCAAGCTTATTTACACTCCTGAACTTCGCATTGCCGAAATTAACGTGGAAGGTAAAACGTACAGAGCCATTGTAAAAGAATTGCAATTTGAACCTGTAAAAGATGCGCTTCTGCACATCGATTTTCAGGAACTTCAGGAAAACGTGCCTGTAAAGGTTAACGTTGCCCTTAACCTGGTTGGCACTCCAAAAGGTATAACTGCCGGTGGTAAGTTAGAACAGGCTGTTCGCCGCTTACGTATTAAGGCGCTGCCTAAGGACCTTGTTGCCCACATTGATTTAAACATCGCTGATATGGAATTGGGCGCTGTTAAACGTGTTCGCGACCTTGCTGGTAATGGTCTAACCTTCCTGCATTCTGAAGCTCTTCCTTTAGTGCGTGTAACAATACCACGTACTGTAGTTGAAGAAGCTCCTGCTGCTGCCGCCGCTCCTGCTGCTGCACCTGCTGCCGCTGCAAAGCCTGAAGAAAAGAAGAAGTAATCTTCAATATACTTTCAATGCAAAACCCTCTCCGCAAGAGAGGGTTTTTTTGTTTTATTTAGCTCTATGAGTTTTTTAATTGCAGGTTTAGGAAACATTGGGGCCGAATACGAAAACACCCGTCATAATATTGGTTTTAAGATTGTAGACAATTTGGCAAACACGGCGGGCGTTCCGTTTCAACTGGAACGCCTTGCCTTTTATGCCGAATACCGCAGTAGGGGTAAAAATGTGTTTCTTATTAAGCCCACCACTTATATGAACCTTAGCGGTAAAGCTTTACGCTATTGGATGACCGAACTTAAAATTCAACAGCAAAACGTTTTGGTGGTGTTAGATGATATTGCTATTCCTTTCGGCAGTATACGCGTTCGCATGAAAGGCAGCGATGGCGGCCACAATGGTTTAAAAGATATTGATGCTACCCTGGGCAACAACAACTATCCGCGTTTGCGCTTTGGTGTGGGTAGCGAGTTTGCCAAAGGCCGGCAGGTGGATTATGTATTAGGCAACTGGAATGTAGAAGAGCAAAAGACATTGAACGAAAGAATTAAAACCGCCTGCGATGCAGTAAACAGCTTTATGTTTGAAGGCATTGAGCGAGCCATGAGCAAATACAACAAGTAGTTTTTGCTGTATGAGTAAAGAAGAAGAAAAAGTAAACGCTGAAACGCAGGAGGGTATTTTTCACCTGGCTGAAAAAACCAGGGAGTATTTTGGCGTTCAATATAACCTTGAGGGCGTTAAAAAGATAGAGCAGGAAATTGAGTTACTGCGTAACAACTTCAGTAATCTCTCCGAAGCTGAAAAAGATAAATGGGTGCAATCCTTCGGCGCTTTTTTAGGTATATGTATGTTGGTGAATTACGGTGGCGAGTGGACAATGAACCGGGAAACTATTGGTATTAAACTGAAAGGCTCCAACTACTGGGCTAACCCTTTCGGCAAAGTTTGGAAACAAATGCAGCCCGGTGGCGAATACGATTCCATTTCTTCTTTTTACGAAGTTTCTAAAAGCATTGATGCCATTACTAAATCGGCAGATAAGAATGTAAAAATTCAGGCCCCCGAAAAAAAGCCCTGGTGGAAGGTGTGGTAGCGCCTAAATGTGTTTTTCAATATAAGCGCGTGCTTCATCCTGTGTAAGCACTGCAAAGTTTCTGTAGCGGTGATGCACATCAATAATTTCTTCCAGCGCATCAGTAACCAACTCTTTATTCTTCCACTTCTTTAAAGCAGTTATAACGGTAGGCAGGCATCCTTTCTTGTAGGCTATTTGCCCTAACACGTGCACCAGTGTGTTTCTAACCCTGGCAGTTTTATCAAACTCTAACTCTTGTAACAATGGCAATATATCCTGCGGATGTGTCCTGCCTCTTAACTCTATGCCGTGGCATATTTCGCGCCTTATTTCTTTATCCTGGTGGTGCAGGTATTTTTTACTCCATTCCAACACTGGCTTAGGGTTTACCTCCCCCATCTTTTTCATAGAGCCTATTACCGCATTGCGCACACTGTGGTGTTCATCAAACAATGCCGTATCGAAAATGTGTTGAACAATGGCAAAATCAAACTTCCCTATTTCGCCTGCTGCATTAACTGTTGTTTGCCTTACTTTTTCATTTTCACTTTGCAGCAGCTTATCCAGCGCAGTTATTAATTCTTTATTCTTAGTGCGCTTGCAAATTCTTCCAATTGCCAGGTAAGCACATTTGCGTATGTAAGTATCCTCATCGCTAAAGTAGCTTAGGCTCTTACTTAGTTTGTTCTTGTCAACTTCCCGCTCTATCTCTTGCTCAATTTTTACAGCTAATGCAGCGCGTTCTTCTTTTGGTAAATCGTAAAAGGCCATAAGATAAGTTAATATAAAACCGTTCCACCGTCGGTATAGTAGTTCGTAATGCACTTATCTACCCAATAGGCAGTATCGGCCTTGGCATCTACAACACTTAACGATGCGGGCCTGCGCACCAATGCCGGTATGCCTTTTTCTTTAGCCGTTGCAATATTTAACTGCCGTTCAAAAAACTCTGCCTTATAACTGGCCATAGCCCCGCTTTGTAAATCTTTGCTCAGGGCAAATCCATTACCCCACACCGCAAAGCTAAGCAGCGATGCTGCCAGTAAGATAGTGCTGAACATCGGCCTGCGTAAAGCTGCTAGGCTGTTACTAACCGGAAAATTATTGCCTGCATTTACTACAGCCATTAACCATAGCAGAACAAAAAAGGGCAGCACATAATTTAAGGTGCGGTGTTGCCCTAATATACCTGTGGCCATATAGGGTAAAAAGGCTGCCGCAAAAACAATAAACAACGCAAACAACAGCGGCAATGGAAATGGTATTCTATCCGTTATGTTTTTCTTTAAGTCTATAGCATAAACATATACCACTAACGAAAGCGCAATAAAAGGCACGCTCAACATCCAGGAGGCTACAAAACGTAAGGTCTGCAAACCGGAGTAAAGCAAAGAGTGACCAAGTTGAAAGCTGTCACTAAACTCCTTACTGCGCGTAAAATTACCCGGCGAAAAGAATACCAGTGCGCTGCTGACTACAGCAATCAAAAAGTAAAGACTTATCTCTCTTCTGTAATTTTTGAACTCCCGGCTTGCAATGAATAATGCGCCTAAATAAAATGAGGGAATTATAAGGGCAGCAATTTCGTTAAAGCCTATGGCTATAAACAATAACAAGCCCGCTGTTATTTTGCTGAATACACCTTTGCGAAAAGCTATAATAAAATGCAACAGCAGTAGTAAATTGCCAATAAGGTAATTGCTTATGCCTATATACCAATATAACCCTTCTGATACGTTGGGCATTTGGTTATAGCAGTAAAGCGAAATGAATAAAGCAGATGTGATAGATATACCTGCGTGACTTGTTATCCGCTGTATCAACAAGGCTAAAAGGGCGGGCATCATGAATATGCCTGCTACAAAACTTAATTGTACAACAACCAATTTACCGCTAAGCATAGGGTGCAGGTTAGCTAAAACATCTGCACTATAACGGCCATTCCAAAACAAGTATTGGTTTAGAAACTTTTGTAGAAAGGTAACGGGCTGCGAAGCTGTCCATCCAAAACAGAAATCATCGGCAAAGGGCACTGCATAAAAGCAGGTAAACAGGTATGGGGCAAACAGCAGTAAGCACACCGCAATAACAATAAGCTGTTTCCAACCGGGCATAAACAAAAAATGGCTCCTTAAAGGAACCATTTTTTAATCTGTTTATAAAGCTTTACGCTGTTTACTTAATACCAAAGGCTTTCTTTACCTGTGCCACAGCATTCAATTCTTCCCAAGGGAACAACTTAACCGTAACGGTTTTTTCATTCTGCTTGCCTTTGTTGAAGGTCTTTTTAACCACCTTGCTTTCGCGCCCCATGTGGCCATACGATGCAGTTTCCAAATAGATAGGGCTGCGCAGGTTAAAACGTTTTTCAATAAAATAAGGGCGCATATCAAACTCAGGCAGTTTCGACATTACCTTGGCTATTTCGCCATCAGTCATTTTAACTTTAGCAGTGCCGTAAGTGTTTACAAACAAACCTACCGGCTGTGCAACACCAATAGCATAAGCTACCTGTACTAAAGCTTCATCACAAACGCCTGCAGCTACAAGGTGCTTGGCAATGTGGCGTGTAGCATAAGCAGCAGAACGGTCCACTTTAGAAGGGTCCTTACCACTGAAAGCACCACCACCGTGTGCGCCTTTACCACCGTAAGTATCCACTATAATTTTTCTTCCGGTTAGTCCGGTGTCACCATGCGGGCCACCAATTACAAACTTACCGGTTGGGTTAACGTGGTATTTAATTTTATCGTTAAACAAAGCCTGTACGCGCTTAGGCAGTTTCGATTTTACACGTGGTATAAGGATATTAATAACATCCTCCTTAATCTTCTTCAGCATTACGTTATCCTTACCAAAGTCATCGTGCTGCGTTGAAACCACAATAGCGTCAATACGCTGTGGTTTATGGTCATCGCTGTATTCAATGGTAACCTGGCTTTTAGCATCAGGGCGCAAATACTTCATTGTTTTTCCTTCGCGGCGGATGGCCGAAAGTTCACGCAATAAAGTGTGTGCAATTTCCAGCGGAAGTGGCATGTAGTTATCGGTTTCGCGGCTGGCATAACCAAACATCATACCCTGGTCGCCTGCGCCTTGTTCTTCAGGCTTTTTACGCTCAACACCCTGGTTAATATCAGGTGATTGTTCGTGTATAGCCGAAAGCACTCCGCACGATTTTGCTTCAAACATGTATTCAGCCTTGGTGTAACCGATTTTGCTAATTACATCACGGGCAATATCCTGCACATCTAAGTATGCCTGAGATTTTACCTCGCCAGCTAATACCACCTGTCCTGTTGTTACAAGTGTTTCGCAGGCTACCTTGCTCTGCGGGTCATACGCTAAAAAGTTGTCAATTAATGCGTCCGAAATCTGGTCGGCTACTTTATCAGGGTGCCCTTCAGATACAGATTCAGAAGTGAATAGATAAGCCATGTGTTTACTTGTTTTAAGAGTCGTGAAAATATAAAAAGCCCACATAGTAACAACTAAGGCTTTTTATACCCTTGTTGGCTTTGCGCAAAATAAAAAAGCCGCCCTCTCAGGCGGCTTTCGGTAGTCATATTTTATATGATTATTTTCTGTTTTTAAGCTCAACAAACGGGCGGTGCACAGCGCCGTTGTAAACCTGGCGCGGACGGCCAATATCTTCCTTACGCTCGCGCATTTCTTTCCATTGGCTAATCCAACCGGGCATACGGCCCAAGGCAAACAACACGGTAAACATTGGTGTAGGGAAACCTAAGGCCTTGTAAATTATACCTGAGTAGAAATCTACGTTAGGGTAAAGCTTTCTTTCTACAAAATAAGGGTCGTTAAGCGCTGCCTGTTCCAATTCCTTAGCAATTTCCAATAAAGGATCTTTTACGCCCAGCTTATTCAATACGTTATCGCAAGCCACTTTAATAATTTTTGCGCGCGGGTCAAAATTCTTGTAAACGCGGTGGCCGAAACCAAATAACAGGCGCTTCTTATCTTTTGCTTCTGCTACAACCTTCTTCACATCGCCTTTGTCCTTGTCGCGTATCTCTTCCAGCATTTCCAGTACTTCCTGGTTAGCGCCGCCGTGGCGTGGTCCCCAAAGGGCTGCCGCACCGGCTGAAACTGAAGCATACAGATTGGCATGAGATGAACCTACTATACGCACGGTTGAAGCTGAGCAGTTCTGTTCGTGGTCGGCATGCAGTATCAGCAATTTGTTCATAGCATCTACTACAACCGGGTCCGGGTTATATTCTTCAGTTACATCACCAAACGTCATGTGCAGGAAGTTGGTAACGTAGTCAAATTTATTTTTAGGATACATTACCGGGTGCCCTTTGCCTTTCTTATAAATCATTGAGCAAATAGTAGGCATTTTAGAAAGCAAACGGATAATAGTAAGGTTTACTTCTTCCGGGTTAATGTTTGGGTTTAATGAATCAGGATAGAATGATGATAAAGCTGAAAGCAAGGTCATCAACTGGCCCATTGGGTGCGAGCGGGTAGGGAATACCTCAAACACCTTCACCAGGTTTTCATGCACCAAAGTGTGCATGGTTAATTCGCGCTCAAAAGCCTGTAACTGCTCGGCAGTGGGCAATTCACCATACAGCAGCAAATACATTACCTCAACAAACGACGACTTTTCGGCAAGGTCTTCTATACTGTAACCGCGGTAACGCAGTATACCCTGTTCGCCATCAAGAAAAGTGATGTTAGAAACCGTGCAGCCGGTGTTCTTATAACCTTCGTCATAAGTAATCAGGCCGCTCTGCCCGCGCAGTTTCGAAATATCTATTGCTTTCTCGTTTTCAGTTCCGGTTATAACGGGCAGCTCGTAGCTTTTGCCGCCGTAGTTCAATGTAGCTTTTTCAGACATAGATGGTTTCCGTTGAAGTTTTAGCACTTTGCCCCAACGGGCGCGCCAAAAGTAATAAAAGCGATAGAAGTTAAAACACGGTTTTTATACCAATGTTCACCACTAACTCCTGCTCTTCTACGGAAATTATACGAAAAGGCTACTAAACCGGGCGGTAAATAACAGTACCGGGTTTTAAAAGGTTAATGCCAGGCCCATTTGGTTGCTGGGCAGCCAGCCGGTTTCCAGCTGTAACTGCTTTTTGCGGTGCTTAAACTCTATTTTGTTTCGGGCGCCAAATGCAGTAAGTATTATGCCCCCGGCAATAGAAACGCCCCCGGCAGCCATATAAATTATGCCCTGCCTGTGGTTGCGCTGTTGGTCCTCGGCAGCCGTTGGTGTGTTGGGCACAACGGTGCTGTTGTAAACCTTTACCCCCTGGTAAATTAAATAGCCGCCCACACCTGTTAAGCCTACACCTCCTGCAATCATTAAATTACCGCTGTTGTTCAGCTTCACCATATAAAGGCTGTCTCCACGGCTTAATGCCGATTTTTTAGGCGCAGCAGCAGAATCGCTTTGTGCAAAGCACTGTAACGAAAGCATCACACAAAAAATAAACCCCATGAAAGTTTTCATGGGGTGAATATACGTAGACGAAGTTCAACTATCGTCACCAAATTGTAATAACACTAAGGGCAAACCGGGCCAAGTACTGCAGTACCGTTTAAGGTATACGTGTTGCCGTTTGTTTTAATACCGCAACCTGCCGCACCGCCTGCACCCTGGTTACAAACGCCTGTATCAACAAAGCCGTTTGCACCGCCGCCTGAGGCACCCGGCTGACCAAGGTTACCGCCTGCACCACCGCTACCCGGTGTGTAAGGACCAAAACTTACAAATATAATAGTGCAGTTAACCGCACAGCCTGCCGTGTTGCCACCGGCTCCGCCCGTTAAGGCGCCACCGTTGCTACCTGCATTACAGCCGCTTGGTGCGCCGTTGTTGCCGCCTGTGCCCGGTGTTGAACCTGCACCGCCACCACCGCCGCTACCGGCACGGAAAGTAGTACAAGGGTTACCGCCACCTAACTCAGCGCCTGCGCCACCGCCGCCACCTCCACCGCCAATAGTGCCGTTGTTATTTATAATAACACCCTGGCAGGCAAGGTCAAGCGCATTACCGCCTTGTTTACCATCCTTATTAGGGCAGTTGGTTAAGTTGTGGCCGGTGTCATCGCCACCGTTACCGCCCTTACCGGCAATTACTCCATTATTATTTATAGTAATGTTTGAACCACTTGCAAAAGCCCCTGTAGTTAACGATGCAGTTGCTGTGCTGCTGCTGCCTATGGTAACGCCGTTATTAATGTTAACGGTTAAATCAATTGGGCAGGCAGGGTTGCCGGCAAGGTTCCACAGGTTTACGTTTTGTGCGGAGGCCGCTATAGTAATTACTGAAGGTGCCACCGTTAAGGTATAAGTAGTTGATGTGCTAAGCGCGCCAATAGTAGCTACCACTTGCACCTGGTAAACACCCGGCACTGCGCACGATGATGATGTAAACGTTAATGAGGTAGTGCCTGGTACCGCTAAACTGCTGGTGCCGAATGCTGCTGTTACACCGCTTGGCAAACCGTTAACGGAAAGCAGCGCATTGGTGCCCGTGCTACCGCAAGCTCCCGGGTTGCCAATGGTAATGGTAGTGGCAGAAGTAAGGGTGTTTGGCGCAATACCAATTTCATTTACTGTACCTGCTAATGGTGCAAGGTTTAAGTTGTAATCATAAACGGTTAGCGTGTAGGTTAATGTTTTTACCGTTGAGCCCGAGGTAGCTAAAATGGTTATGGTAAATGTGCCCTGTGCTGCGCTTGGTAAAGCCGTAAACGTAACCACTGATGTTGCCGTAGGCGTAACATAGCTGTTGCTGAAGTTTACCAATACACCGGCTGGCACACCCGATGCTGAAAGAATAACCGGCGCTGCAGTTCCGCCAAGTAGTGAAACCGTAATAGTATCGCTTACGCTATTGAAATTAGAACGCAATAAACAATCCGATAAATGGCTTAGGGTAACGCCGTAGTCAAACGAACAAACGGTTTGGCCAACATTTACCCAACAGGTACCGTTCCAGAATTGATGAACATTTAACGTATTATTATAAATTGTTAAGCCTACCATGGGGCCCGCAATGGCATCGCGCTGTACCGTGGTTAATGAAGGGAACAACACACCCTTGGTAGTGCTTTGTATATCTAATATAGAAGTAGCATTAGGGTTGGGTTGATTAATGCCTACAGCGCCATTGGTTTTAATACGCACTTTCTCCGTGTTGTTGGTGCGGAACACCAAATCCTGGTTATCGGTAGTACCCACAAAATTGGTGGCGGGGTTGGTGCCTGCATTTCCTTTCAACGCCCAAAAATCACCAAGGGTATCAACCGGTGTCCATGCAGTTCCTGTCCACATTAATACGTTGCCTGTTTGCGGTGGCGTATTGGCTACCGGGTTACCCTGCAAACCAACCACAGTTGGGTTAGGGTAAGTGCCGCTTAAATCACCACCGGCAGGGCCCAGCGGACCGGTTGGCCCTGTTATACCTGTAGCTCCTGTTGCACCCGTAATACCTTGCGCACCTGTAGGCCCGGTTATACCCTGTATACCTTGAGGGCCCGTATCACCCGTAGCACCGGTAATACCTTGTATACCCTGCGCGCCTGTTGGCCCGGTTATACCTTGTATTCCTTGTGCGCCCGTAGGGCCGGTAATACCCTGTATACCTTGTATCCCCTGTATGCCTTGAATACCTTGTGGGCCGGTATCACCTGTAGCGCCGGTAATACCTTGTATCCCCTGTATGCCTTGTGCACCTGTCGGCCCTGTTATTCCTTGTATGCCCTGTATCCCTTGAATACCTTGTATCCCCTGTATTCCTTGCGGACCGGTATCACCGGTAATGCCTTGTATACCCTGTGCCCCTGTAGGCCCTGTTATACCCTGAATACCTTGAATGCCCTGTATACCTTGTATACCTTGTGGGCCCGTATCTCCAGTGGCACCGGTAACACCCTGTATACCTTGAATGCCTTGTATGCCCTGAATACCTTGTGGGCCGGTATCACCTGTAATGCCTTGAATACCTTGTGCACCTGTGGCACCGGTTATACCTTGTATACCCTGTATTCCCTGAACGCCTTGAATACCCTGCGGACCGGTATCGCCGGTTGCACCAGTATTTCCTTGTATACCTTGAACGCCCTGTGCACCTTGTATGCCTTGAATACCCTGTGGACCCGTATCACCTGTTGCTCCCGTATTACCCTGTATACCTTGCGGGCCGGTAGCCCCGGTGTTTCCCTGTATGCCCTGAATACCTTGTGGTCCCGTTGCCCCTGCGGGTCCGGTAGCACCATTTGCACCGGCTACACCTGCGGGCCCTGTTGGCCCCGGTATGCCGGCAATACCTGTATTACCTGTAGCGCCTGTTGCACCTGTTGGTCCTGAAAGCTGGCACAACGAAATCCACCCGTTGGCAGTGGTGTAATAAAAAAAGCAGTTAATGCTTACGTCGTAAACTAATAAGCCATTGGCTGGTGCAGGTAACGCATTGCGTTGCGCAGTAGTCATACGCGGCACAATCAAACCTTTATCGGTGGCCTCCAGGTGTAATATGGCGCTGGGGTCAGGGTTAGGTATACCTATACCCACGTTATTTTGCGCAAATACATAGGTGCTTAAAAACAAACACAGTAAAAGGGAAAGTTTCTTCATGATGCTGTTTAGGTTCTTCCCATCATATATTGTTAGATGGGTGGGAGTTTGAAGATATAAATTAAGACTGATTTTTCTGCATTCGCGTTTGCAACGGCTTTATAATTTTCACTACCCATTGCCCATCAAAGCTTTGTTTAATACTACCGGCCAGTTTCACATTGCCATAACCTAAACATAGCACCTTGTTAATACCGGCCTCAACTTCAATTTAATGCAACTACACACCTTTGTAAAACAATTGAAATGGAAAAGCGCAAGCTTAAAGTGGCTGTTATTTCCGATGTGCATTTAGGAACCTACGGTTGCCACGCCGAAGAACTGAACCGATACCTCAAAAGCATTGACCCCGGAGTGCTGATTATCAATGGCGATTTTATTGACATCTGGCAACTCAGCAAATTTTATTTCCCCGATTCGCATTGGCGTGTAATTCAGCGTGTAATTAAAATGATGATGCACGGCACCCGCGTTTATTACTTAACCGGCAATCATGATGAACTGCTGCGCAAATTCAGCGGTTTTCGTTTAGATAATCTTCACCTGGAAGATAAATTGGTGTTAAGCATTAATGGCGAAAAGCACTGGTTCTTTCATGGCGATGTATTTGATGTAACCATGAAACACTCCAAGTGGCTGGCAAAAATAGGCGGCCTGGGTTACGATATGCTTATACTGCTTAACCGTGCGGTTAACCACTTACTGCAAAAGTTCGGTTACGAAAAAATCTCTCTCAGCAAACGGGTAAAGGATAGCGTAAAAGCTGCAGTAAAACATATCAGCCAGTTTGAAACCACAGCGGCAGATATTGCTATTAACGAAGGCTACCAGCACGTTATTTGCGGGCACATTCATGAACCGGTGCAACGCATAATTGAAAATGAAAACGGAAAGGTGCAGTATTTAAACTCAGGCGATTGGATTGAAAACCTTACAGCTCTTGAATACAATACCGAATGGCAATTGATACATTATAAGGATTTACAATTAGAAAACACTACCGACAAAGAAGACGATACCATAGTGCGGCACCTCTCACCTGATTTCGAAGCCATGCAACAGGCCTTGGAAACGCACAGAACGGCAAAAACGGCCGTTTTTAACCAAAAAATAACTGCTTGAGAAAATTCGCTGCAGGCACTTCTCAATTATCCGCAGGCACTTTAAGGCCGCTTACTAACGCTTCACATAACCTTAACGGGCGCATAGCAATGCTGCCCCTATACCTTCGTTTTATCAAAAACCACCACCATGAAGATTCTTTTCGGAATCCAGGCAACCGGTAACGGCCACATCAGCCGCTCTACCGAAATTTACAAGCTGCTGAAACAACATCCTGAAATTACACAGTTGGATGTGCTCATCAGCGGCGGTAAAGCCCAAATGAGTTTACCCTTCGAAGTAAATTACGAATACAAAGGCCTTAGTTTCTATTATGGCAAAAAGGGAAAAATATCCGTGCTTAAATCAATTGGTAAGGCAGGCTTCCTTTCTATTCTTATTGCCTTGTGGAAAGTGCCTTTCAAAAAGTATGATTTAATTATATCTGACTTTGAACCCATTACTTTATGGGGAGCAAAAATTGCAGGCGTTAAGCGCGTGGGCATAGGAAATATGTATTCTATGACCTCCAAAAAATTCCCGAAAACAAAGGGAGCGGGCTTAACCAAATTCATTGCAAAAATGATGTGCCCTACCAAAAACAAAATCGGTATGCACTTCCGCAAGTTCGATGACTTTATTTACTACCCCGTTATCCGTGAAGATATCCGCGAGGCCATTCCTTTTACGCGCAACTTTACTCTGGTGTACCTCAATTCGTATACCGACCAGGAATTGGTGAAATGCTTTACGCAGTTTCCTTTGCGTCATCATAAGTTTGTTATTTATAGTAAGGTTGAGAAGGAAGAGAAACAGATTGAAAACTGTATCATCCGTCCGCTGAATAATGAAACCTTTACACAGGATATTACTTCCTGCTCAGGTGTTATTACCGCTGCGGGTTTCCAAACTATTTCCGAAGCGCTTTACCTCGGCAAAAAGCTTTTTGTTATACCTATTAAAAAGCAAAGCGAGCAGTTAAGCAACGCAAAGGTGTTGGCTGAAATGGGTGTTGATACTTCCGCTGATTTATCTGTTGCTGCTATTACCAAATGGGTAAACAGCGAGAACAAAGTGCAGATTAAGTTTGATAACGACCTACCCAACATTGTTAACGCTATTTTAAATGCGCCGCACGTACCACGCCGCAAAAGAAAGGCCGCTTAATTAGCGGCACAATTCTAATTTAGAACTGTGAACCCCCGCCTGCTTGTTGTATTTTTGTTTAATGCAGTTGTTAGCTGTTTGTATGCCCAGTTGCCCATGCCGCAAATGGTAAAATATAACGGCCCTGAAAACTTCACCTACACTACGCAGGAAATTCCGACTGAAAAAATTCACTTTACCTTACTGAATGGTTCCGATTCTGTAATTGGTGCTGAAGGTTATCACATACAGGTGAAACATGAAGGCATAGAGATTTCAGCTAATACGTTTCAAGGGCAGTTTTATGCCTTGCAAACACTTAAGCAAATGCGGGTTAACCAAATTGAATGTTATGGCATACCGGCTTGTAGCATTACTGATTATCCGCACTACAGCTGGCGGGGTATGCACCTGGATGTTTGCCGCCATTTTTTTCCGAAGGATACGGTAAAGAGATATATTGACCTGCTTGCCTCGCTTAAAATGAATGTGCTGCACCTGCACTTAACGGACGATCAGGGCTGGCGTTTGGAGATTAAAAAATATCCTAAGCTTACTGAAACGGGCGCCTGGCGCACCGAAAAAGATGGCAGCCGCTATGGTGGCTTTTACACGCAGGATGATATAAAGGAACTGGTGGAATATGCCCGCAACCGCTTTGTTACCATTGTGCCCGAGATTGAAATCCCGGGCCATTCTTCAGCGGCTATTGCTGCCTATCCGCAATTAAGTTGCGATACAGCACAGATACAGGTGCCAATTCACTGGGGAATATTTAAAGACATCTATTGCCCTACGGATTACACCTTTCAATTTTTAAAAGATGTATTGGATGAAGTCTGCGAACTTTTTCCATCAACCTACATACACCTCGGTGGGGATGAAGCCCCGAAAGAACGTTGGAAGCAGAGTGCCTTTGTGCAGCAACTAATGCACGAAAAGAATTTGAAGGACGAGGAAGAAGTGCAACACTATGTTATGAAAACCATGGAAGCCTATCTGGCCACTAAGGGCCGCCGGTCTATTGGTTGGGGAGAGGTAATTAAAGGCGGCCTGAATGATAGCATGGTAGTAATGAGTTGGATGGATAAATATGCCGGCCTTAAAGCCGCTAAAGCCGGACATGATGTAATAATGACACCACGTTTCTTCTGCTATTTCGATTATCCGCAAAGTATGAAGGATAAGAAAGCAGCATGGTGGATGACTTATCTGCCTTTGAAGAAAGTATATAGCTTTTCGCCAAATGAAGGTTTGGAAGCCGGGGCCGCCAAACACATATTAGGAGGGCAGGCCAACGTTTGGACCGAACACATTGAAACACCCGAAAAACTGGCGCACCAGGTTTACCCGCGTATCGCTGCAATGGCTGAAGCATTGTGGGGCAAAAAAACTTCTTACAAGGCCTTTTCTGTTCGTTTAGCGCGATTTAATAGCGGTTTTTAGTCCTTTTCGCTATCGGATTTATGGCAAACAAGCCGTTTATTTGTAGGCTCAAACCCTTAATATGACTTTTCTTGATTTTGAAGAGCCCATAGCCGATTTATATGCACAGTTGGAGAAGCTGAATGCAGAAGGGAAAGAAACTGCTTTTAAAAAGATAGTTGAGGTAGAGGAGAAGATACAGGACAAGCGCAAGAAAATTTACAATAACCTTTCCGTTTGGCAACGCATACAGGTAAGCCGCCATCCTGAACGCCCCTATACCCTTTTTTATATTGAAAGCATCTGCGAAAACTTTGTTGAGCTTTTTGGCGACCGCAACTTTAAAGATGATAAAGCTATAATTGGCGGCTTCGGAAGCATTGCAGGAAAAACCTATATGATTATTGGCCACCAGAAAGGCGTAAATACTAAAATGAGGCAGTTGCGCAATTTTGGTATGCCAAACCCTGAAGGCTACCGCAAGGCTTTACGTTTAATGAAGCTGGCTGAAAAATTCGGTAAACCAATTGTAACGCTTATTGATACTCCCGGCGCTTACCCCGGCGCTGAAGCTGAACAGCGCGGCCAGGGCGAAGCTATAGCCCGTAATCTTTTTGAAATGGCATCGCTTAAAGTGCCGGTGCTGTGCATTGTAATTGGCGAAGGCGCCAGTGGTGGTGCCCTGGGCATTGGTGTTGGCGATAAGCTGTTAATGCTGGAGAATACGTGGTATTCGGTCATCTCGCCTGAGGCCTGCTCTTCCATTCTTTGGCGCACTGCTGAACATAAGGAGAAGGCCGCCTTGGCGCTTAAACCCACTCCTCAGGAATTACTGGAACTGAAAATTATTGATGGTATTGTAAAGGAACCCATAGGCGGGGCGCATGCTAACCCTGCTGAAATGGCGCAAACCTTAAAGCAAACCATTATTGATAATGTGGATGAACTGGAACGCTTAAGCATTGAAGAAAGAATAAGAAAACGCATTCAGAAATACTCTGCTATAGGAGAATTTAAAGAGATATAGAGCATAAATGATTGAAGGATGAAGCTCTGGAACGACATTCAGGCATATTTTTACAAAAGGCATTTACAGGAAAAAATACAAAGCGCTAAACCTAAGCGGGTGCTTACTAATTTAGCTGATGCCAAATCCATCGGCATCATTTACGATAGCACTAACCCTGATAATGATATTGTTATTACCCGCTTTGCGGAGAACCTGCGCAAGCAGGGTAAGGAGGTGGAAATGCTCGGCTTTATTGATGATGCCAAGCTTGACCATAAGGCGGATATACCGGTATTCAATAAAAAGAAACTGGATTGGAAAAAAGTGCCGAACGACCCGCGTGTAGATGCATTTGTAGAAAAGAAGTTTGATTTATTGCTGGCCTGTTTTGTAGATGAAAACTTACCGCTAGAATTTATTGCCGCAACATCAAATGCTAAATGGCGCCTGGGCCCTTACGACGAAAAGAAAACATCCTATTACGATATGATGATTAACCTGGGCAGTAAAAACAACCTCCCTTATTTCTTAGAACAATCTGTAGATTTCTTAAATAAAATAAAGTATGATTCAAAGTAAGTTGAAAGGCACAGGCGTTGCCCTAGTTACTCCTTTTACTAAAAACGACAAAGTTGATTTTGATGCGCTGGGTAAATTGATTGACCACTGCATTACAGGCGGTGTTGAGTATCTCGTTTCCTTAGGTACTACCGGCGAAAGCGTAACACTTACCAAAGAAGAAAAAGTTGATGTTTTAAAATATACCATTGAGAAAAATAAAGGCCGCGTGCCTATAGTAGCCGGCTTTGGCGGCAACAGCACGAACGAACTTCTGCGCGATTTTGAGAAGTATGACTTCAACGGTATTGATGCCATTCTTTCCGTTAGCCCTTATTACAACAAACCAACACAGGAAGGTATTTACCAGCACTACAAAACGCTGGGCAATGCTGCGCCACGCCCTGTTATTCTGTATAATGTTCCCGGCCGTACTTCAAGTAATATGTTGGCTGCAACTACCTTGCGCATAGCGCGCGAGGTGCCTAACATTATTGGTATAAAAGAAGCTTCTGGCGATTTTATTCAGAACATGCAAATTGTAAAGAATAAGCCCGAGAACTTTTTGGTAATATCAGGTGATGATAACATTACCCTGGGCTTAATGGCTTATGGTTTAGATGGTGTTATATCCGTTGTTGGCCAGGCATTCCCCGCAGTATTTACGGAGATGGTGCGCCAATGTTTAAAGGGCGACTTTGTTACTGCAAAGCAACTGCACTATAAACTGAATGATATTACTGATATGCTGTTTGCTGAAGGCAACCCCGGTGGTGTAAAATGTGCGTTGGAAATTTTGGGTATTTGCGAAGCCCACCTGCGCCAGCCTTTAGCTCCTGTATCTGATGCACTAAAGAAGCGCCTGCACGATGCTATTGCCGGCCTTAATGGTGCTTCAGCCGGTAGAGCCTAGGCGCTAATTACCTATGAAACACAAACTACTACTTACCGCTTCACTCATCTTTCTTTTGGTATTGGTTTCCCGCGCCAGTAATGAAGTTGACTCTATGCGTGCAGAACGCAAATGGGCACGGCCAATACTGCATATGGTGCAGGTGCCGCATCCTACTTTCTTTGGTTTCAGCCAGTCCTTTTATATGGATAATATAGAGAGCGGCTATGAAGTTATTATTCACCATCGCCATGCAGTGCGCATAAACGGCGGCTACTTTATACCAAATATTGTTGGTGTATCTACCTATCTGTTTCAGGATAAAAGCAAACCCAACATTAACCACGGCCCGCATCTTTCTATTGGTTACTCCTTTTATCCAATGAAAAAACCACGCGGCCCTAAGGGCTTTTACTTTGGTCCTTATGCTTCTGCCTCTTATGTAATGAGCAAGAGGATAAGAAACGGCGCTGAATTCAGCGGCACACCCTATACGGTAAACGGACTTATAACCTCATATGGCATTCAACTGGGTTACCGCCTGCCTGTTGATGTTGTGCTTATTGATATAGGCCTTGGCGGCGGTTACAGTTATTCAAAAACATGGAAGGTAAACAACCATAACTTTTACCCCACTGCTAACATCTTTCAGCAGGATATGTTTTATAAATGGCCTTTCGACCTAAACCTTGTTTTAGGGGTTTTGTTTTAAGCCAGCAGGGCAGCTAACTCTTTTGTTTGGTTTCTGCGGCTAAACACTTCATGCGCTGTTGTGGAATATTTATAGCCGCCCTTATTTTCAGCAAAGTAGCGCAGCGCATCATTCAATTGCTTTTGAATTTCGGCACCATCTTTAAAATCAATCATGGCCTTTCTGCCGGTTTGTTTTAGAATATCAGCGGCATTGCCCTGCACCGGCCCAAACGAAATCATTTCTGTTTTTGAAGCCAGGTATTCAAACAGCTTTCCCGTTAATATCAGCTCATTTCCTTTTACATCGGGTATGGCAAAAAGCAGTAGGTCTGCAGTTTTCATTAAGCCAATGGCGGTGTGGTGGTCTACAAAATCTCTATAGCTTACAAGGGAAGCAATACCAGCTTCTGCAATACTTCGTTTTACTTCTTCATCAACACGGCCTACCAACTCAATGCGTAGTTTGTGCTCCTTACTAAGTGTATTTATAGTTTGCCATAGTAAGGCTGCATTCTGGCTGGCCATAAGGTTACCTACATAGCGTATGGTAAAAGCGTTGTTGGTTGTTTTTGTCTCGGTAGCAAATTCTTCCTCGTCGTAACCATTAAACACCACCTCAATATTCTTTGCCCTGCTTTCAAATTCCTTTTTCATGCCGGGGCTTATTACTGTAACATGGTCCGCTGTATTTAAAACGCGCGTTTCCAGTTCGCTGTCCTTTTTGCGGGTAGCTTCAGTGCGTGGCAGTATATCGTTATAAAAAATACCTGTCCACGGGTCGCGGAAATCAGCAATCCACTTTACAGTAAAACGCTGTTTTAAATCTAAACCAATAAGGTGAGTGGAGTGCGGCGGACCCGTAGTAACTATGGCATCTATCTTTTCCGTCTTCAAAATTTCTTCTGCCTGCTTAATAGCATACTTCACCCAGCCAACACGTGCATCAGGCACAAAAAAGTTGGCGCGTATATATTCTGAAAAACGCTGAAAGAAAGATTTGTTCTTAGCGGCCCCTACTGATACCACAGGCAGCGCCTTTCCTTTTTTACCTCTCAGTAAATTGTAAAACTCAAAAGGCTCAAACGTTTTAGTGCGGTAAACCTTTACGCTTTTGTCAACCTGCTGCAATAGCGATTCATCAGTGTACGGATAACTGCCATTGGCAACGGTAACTATTATCGGCTGCCAGCCAAACTCAGGTAAAAACTTGGTAAATTTCAGAAAGCGCTGTACGCTTACTCCACCCGCAGGGGGCCAGTAGTACGTAAAGATTAATACTTTCTTCACTTCTTTTTTACTTGCTTGGTTTGCGGTGCAGCAACTTTAGGTTGTGGCTTTGGTTCAGCTTCAATTTCTTTCATACGCTGATAGCCGCTAAAGCCTAAAGCACCCAATACAAACAGGAACAACAGGGCAGAACCTGCATACGCAATTTTGTTTCCGGTATAATAGCTCTCCGGCTCAAAACGGAATTCAACGGTATGCTTGCCTTCAGGTAGAGCCATAGCGCGCAACACATAGTTAGCACGGAAGTACGGAGCTTCTTTGTTATCAAGATATGCTTTCCAGCCATGCTTGCCGGCATAGTAAATTTCAGAGAATACTGCCACTTGCGGTGTGCCTGAGTTGTAGGAATACGTTAGCTTATTAGGGCTGTAGGTATCCAGTTTAATGCTTGCACTACTGTCCGCACCAAGATTATTATCGCTTACTACGCTGTTAAAGTCCTTATGCACCACGGCAACATTGCGTGGCTCAAATTCAGGCGAGCTTAACGCATTCATTTCTTCATCTGCAGTGTTTACATGCATAAGGCGCTGCACAAACCAAACGTTACCCAATGCATTAGGATTTGGGCCAACCTGTTCGCGGCCTTGTTGGTCGGGCATTTTAAAGTACTTGGCGTTAAGCATGTCAAACACTTTCATGTTGCCACTGCTTAACTGGCGCTCAATAAGGTCCTGGTATATCTGCAGCTTGGCAGGGCTGTAACCGCCAATCAACTTGTGGAAGTAGGCAGGGGCAGCTGTGTTATAAGGGTCAACAGTTCTGTCAAAAACGCGGTAGTAACTTTGGTCCTGCATAATCTGACGGTCTGCATTACTTGGCTCAAAGTTCTGGCTGTATTGGCTGTTGGCCACAAAATCACCGGTGCTCAGGTAACGTTTAGCTACCATACCTGTATCTAGCACTAAAAACAGGGCAATACCGGCAAGCATTAATCCTTTGTCTAACTTCTGCTGTATAAACGCCCATACAAGGCCCATAACAACAGCAATAAAAAGCAGAGAGCGTAGCGAATCCATACGTAGCATTGAGGCACGCTGCTCTTTCAACATGTTTACCAATTCAGGGTTTTGTGCTCCTATGCGGGCGTCATTATCACCAACAAAAGAATACATAAAGCTGCCCAGTAAACCGAATAGTAATACAAAGCCCAGCGCAATACCGCCGCTTATCATTAGCTTCTTCGTTAACTCTTCGCGGCTTTGTTTGCCATCCAGCACTTCATTTAACGCAAGCAGACCAATTAAAGGCATAACTATCTGCGCTATTACCAGCGCCATTGATGGCGTTCTGAATTTATTGAACAGCGGAAGGGTATTAAAGAATAATTTAAACAGGAAGAAGTTGTGGCCGCAGGCAAGTCCTATAGAAATAAATACTAATGCCAATGCTGCCCACTTAATGTGCGACTTTAGCACAAACATGCCAAATATGAACAGGAACACTATAGCCGCACCAAAATAAACCGGGCCTGAGGTAAACGGCTGGTGACCCCAATAAAGGGCGCTGGCAATCTGCATTTTCAGTCCTTTAATTTCGTCACCGCTGCGTCCGCCGCTGTATTTCTGTACAATAGGGTTATCATCACTTAATTCATTACCGCTGCCACCGCCTTTAATATCAGGTATCATTAACGATAATATTTCGCCATCCCAGCTGCGTTGGCTGTCAAAGGTGTATTCACCCGGCTTCGCCTTATTTAATGAATCATATAAAGCCTGTGCATCATCCTTTTCATCAGGCCCAAAGCTTTGAACGTTCCCTGATTTATCGCGCAACGTATAGCTTGTATAAAAGAACTGGCCGTAGCTCCAGCGGCTGGCATATTTAATATCTAAACCACCACCTGTGCTGGCTTCCTTCTTTTCAGCCAAAGGGCTGCTGCCGCCGCGCATGGTTTGCTTGCCGTATTCCCAGGTGCTCCACAGGTTAGCCACGTTAGGTAAAAAACCAAGTATACCTGCGGCAATAAGCACTACGGTGGCCTTACCAAACTCAGCAATCTTCTTTTCAATTATGCTTTCTACTAAAAAGTAAATACCCAGCACGCCCATAGTAAGCAGTAGGTAAAACGTAATTTGAAAGTGGTTGGCATCAATATTCAATGAAATGAAGAAGGCCGTTAAGGCGCCTCCTAATAAAATTTTGCCGCGGTAGGCCAGCACCATGCCGCCAATGGCAGGCGCCATTAAAGCCATAGCCATAACCTTGGTGTTGTGGCCCGCTTCAATACTAATTAAGTTAAACGATGCCAGCCCATACGCCATGGCGCCACCAAGCGCCAGCCAGGGGTTAACACCAAAGGCCAGCAACAAAATATACAGGCCAACAAACATCAGAAACAGAATAACCGATGCCTCAGGAAAAGGAATTTGTAGGGCGGTAATTATATGATGCACCCAGTTGCCCGGGTAACCTACCGTAATTTGAAAAGTGGGCATGCCGCCAAACATGCTGTTGGTCCACAGGGCGTCCTCCCCGGTTTTTTCTTTCCATTCAATGGCCTCGTGCGCCATGGCTTTCCACTGGGTGGTATCGCCTGCGCCTAAGGTTTGCCCATCGTAATAAGGCGTAAAAAATACAATAGTTAAAATAGCGAATATGGCTACGGCAGCCAGGTGAGGTAGTATTCTCTTTAGCATTTGCTGTTATTGAACGAGGCTAAAATAAGAATTGTAGCAAATCGGCATCTATTGGGTTAACAAGCTTTCATATACCCTTTGCTTTGAGTATTAACAGCTTGGGTGGTACGTTTATTGGTTTCAGCCAATCTTCTTAACATTGCTATATGAACAGCGACACGATTTTGGTTACCGGTGCATCCGGACAGATAGGTACTGAGTTAGTATTAGCCCTCCGCAAAATTTATAAAAACGTTATAGCTTCTGATTTAAAGGAACCTTCAGCTGAACTGAAAGAAGGCGGCGAGTATTTGCGCCTTGATGTGTTATACAAAAACGGTTTGGCCGATGCCGTTAAGCGCTTTGGTGTAAACCAGATTTATCACCTCGCTGCTATTCTTTCCGCAACGGGCGAAAAGAACCCCGAACTGGCATGGCGTATAAATATGAAGGGCCTTAGAAATATACTGGATGTAAGCACCGATGCCGGATTGAAAAAGGTATTCTTTCCTTCAACAATAGCAGTGTTTGGCCCTACCACGCCACGCGTAAATACCCCCCAGTATACCGTTATGGAGCCCAATACTATTTATGGTATTAGCAAGCAGGCGGGCGAGCGCTGGTGCGATTGGTATTTTCAAAAGCGTGGTTTAGATGTGCGCAGCATACGTTACCCCGGTTTAATAAGCTATAAAACCAAAGCAGGCGGCGGCACTACTGATTATGCTGTAGATATATTTTTTGAAGCAGTAGAAAACAAAAAATACCAATGCTTTTTAAAGGAGGGCACTACATTACCTATGATGTATATGCCCGATGCTATACGCGGCACTATTGAATTAATGGAAGCGCCGGCGGAAAAAATTACTGTGCGTTCAGGCTATAACTTTGCGGGCTTAAGTTTTAACCCGCAACAATTGGCTGCCGAAATTAAAAAGCACATACCCGACTTTACGGTTTCTTACCAGCCCGATTTTCGCCAGGCTATTGCCGAAAGCTGGCCCGAAAGTATTGATGATAGCGTGGCTGCTAAAGATTGGGGCTGGAAGGCGGAGTACGATTTACAGAAAATGACTGCCGATATGATTAAGAATATTTCGGCTAAGGCCAAGTAGCTTAGTTGTATAACAGAAAGCGCAGGTAAAGCACATGCCTTCCTTTGGGGCTTTTGCTGTAGTCTAACACAACAGCCCCGTACTTATCATTCTTAAATTCAAGGTCGCTGAAACTGGCTGATTCCTTATTAATAATGCAGGATGAGGTCCAGCCTTCGCTTGCCGGAAAGTTCTCCATCAACTTCTTTTCAAAATCCTTATACATGGTTTTGAACGATTCATCAAAGCTATCGCCTTCATGTAATATGGAAACAAAATCAAGCGCCGAAGTTTGAAACGGAAAACTATACAGCATATTAAACTTCTCGCCCGGTATTTTCAGCTTGGTGCTGTAGGTGTATTTATAGTTCCAAAAATTTCCTGCACCCCGGTCGCTTCCTTTAATGGAGGAGAAAGCAGATTCCTTATAGCTTTTAAAAACATCCAATATCGCCCTCTTAAAGGTGGAAACATTTACGGTTGTAGTTGTAACAGTAGTTGTTTTTGCTGATACCGGTGCCGTGGTTTCAAACACGCTTTTTTCTACACTGCGCTTAACATCTTCATTACGCGTTTTGTTACCGCTTTCGGTGTTAACGGTTCGGCTAATGGTAGTGGTAGTATTGCCCGAAGGTGTGCTTTTAGCTGCTATGGCATTTGAAGCGGAGGATGTTTCAAACACACTTTTTTCAATACTGCGTTTTAGTTCGGCGTTTTTACTTACTGTATTTTCAGTATAAGCAACAGCCGCAGTATTGGTTTGTAACTGTTTAAACGGTTCGGTCTTTTCGGTGGCTGTAACTGTAGGGGTTTCTGTTAATGCAGCTTCAGTGCGCTTACTGCTTACAAAAAACTTTAACCATCTTATTTTTCCGTTCTCATTATTCAGTAAAACACTGTAGCGCTCACCGGCAAAAAGCAAACCATTGGCATTAGCTAAAGGTGTAGCCTGTAGCTTACTGCTTATGTCCTCGGTTTTATCATTAAGGCCAACGCCAAACGGCAACTGCGAGCTGCAAATGAAATAGTCGGTGCCGTTAACATTCAGGTCGTGGCCTGCTATTAATATGGTGTCAATAGTGGCAGTTTTACCGGCGTACAACTTTATACCGCCAAGGGTGTTTTCCAACTTCTTGTCCAGTAACCAAAACTCACTGAATTGCTTAAACTCCTGGGAGTAAACACTTTTTCCCAGTACATCTAATAGTGTGTTCCCCGTATAGTCTTTACTATAAGCCAGGGAACAGATGAAACAGAATAGCAGGGGGAGGCTTTTCTTCATTGTTCTTTCCGAAAGTATAAAATCAACCTAAGGCCGCAAACCGGCTTATGTTATTAACTTCTGCCATTGTGCTAAAAATAAAACGGTGGGGAAGTATTTCCACTTTCAATCAACGCAATTCCGCCTCTATATATTACTTAAACCATGTTAAGCGTGCTTTTCAAATTAAATAATACTTAAATTTGAAAAAATACACTTCGCGCTCAGCGAATTTTCTGCGGATATTTCTTAGTGAAATCTTTTTCTGCAGATTGAAATTTAACGCCTATAAATCAGTTGTTTACAGCACTTTTTTAATGCCGGGCATAATAAAATTTACAAAGCCTCCGTTTTCAACTTAACAGCCACTAACCCTGTGGTATAGTTTTTATACAGGAATAAAAAGCTGAATTAATTAATCACCTAAAAACTGTTGCAAATGGAAACGAACAGACCGATGGAAAGAGGCGAACAGCCTGCCCACGTTACCCGTAAAGAAAAGAGAGTTGGGGTAGCTATTATTGTTGCACTGCTTATAATTGCCGGAACCGCTATATACTTTGTTGCTTCTGAAAACAGCCAGAAGAAAGAAGTAACTGCAGAGAAAAGCCGCTTAGAGCAGGAGTTTAAAAACCTAAGCAAAACACTGGATGCTAAAACTGCCGAGTTGGAAGATTTCCGCGGCAAAAATGCTGAACTGGATAAAGAAATAAATGCAAGACAAGCAGATATTGAAGCACAGAAAAAACAAATTGCCGGTTTGCTATCAAAAGGTAAACTAACCAATGCTGAGCTAGCCCGCACTAAAGCAATGATTGCGCAATACGAAACATCTATTGCCGAATTGCAGCAGAAAGTGGATGGCTTAACTACGCAAAACCAACAGTTAACTGCGCAAAACGAACAGTTGAATACTGATTTAACATCAGAACGTCAAACTACCTCTAAACAGAACGAGCAAATTGCCGGTCTTTCTAAAAAAGTAGAAGTAGGCTCTTTGTTACATCTTGAAAATTTAGATGTAGTAGCTGTTAAAGACCGCCGTAATGGTAAGGAGGTTCCTGTAAAAAAGGCAAAGAATGCGGAAGCTTTAAAAATAAGCTTTGAAACAGGAGAGAATAAGGTGATTGATCCGGGAACTTTACCATTGTATGTGCGTGTTATTAACCCACGTGGCGAAACTATAGCCATGGGCGACCAGGGTTCAGGTGCGCTTAAAGTAGCAGGTAGTGAAGAAACAGTGCAGTTTACAAAAGAAGCTGATATTGAATATGACCAAAGCAGCAAAAAGGTATCCGTTTACTGGAACCAGGGTATTAAAGACCCCGGTACTTATAAAGTAGAAGTTTACCAAAACGGCTACTTAATTGGTAAAGATGAATTAGCGCTGAATTAGGCAGATTTTTCAGCGGTTAAAATTCCCGGAGCAGCAATGCCCGGGAATTTTTATTTTATATTATTTCTAATGTGTTAAAGGCCCTTCTTAAATTCACACAAATGCTTTTTAAGAAATTCTAATTAACAGCAGTGCCGTTTTTCCCTCTTTTATAATTGTTTCTATTTTGCAGTAGGATGATAAAAAGGACTGCGATTTTATGTGTGCTTGTACTACCCGTTGTGTTTTGCACAGCCTGGTTGATGAAGCCGGTACAGAGCGACAAATTCAAAATTTACTTCGATGAAAAACTGATAGCAAGCAAAAAACAATACCTGTCTGCTAAAGTTGAAAACCTTGATCAATACAAACGCCCCAATGTTATTCTCATTCTTGCTGATGACCTGGGCCAAACAGATATTTCCTTATACGGTAACAAAGTTATTTCTACGCCTAATATTGACCGCATAGGCAAACAGGGTGTAACCTTTACTGAAGGGTACATTTCATCACCGGTGTGTTCCCCTTCGCGGGCCGGTTTATTAACGGGCCGCTATCAACAGCGCTTCGGGCACGAGTTTCAACCCAACCACCGCTATTTAAAGAGCATGGCAGAATACTACGGCTTTAAATTCCTGCCGCGTTTCCGCCCTATTACTCCTATAAAATCTACTGAGGTTCCTGCTACTGAAGAACGTCTTCGTCAGGGTTTACCGCCTTCTGAAATTACACTTGCTGAATTTTTAAAGCGCTATGACTATACTACTGCCGTAATTGGCAAATGGCATTTAGGCGCTGCCGATTTTGCTTTACCAACCAATCGCGGCTTCGATTATCAATATGGTTTTTACGAAGCATTTACCTTGTATGCACCTGAAAACAGCCCCGGTATAGTAAGCACCCACGTTAAGCGCGATTATATGGACCAGCACCAGTGGAAAACGGCCACCGGCCGCTGCGGTAACTGTGCCATATTACGCAACTGTTGCGAACGCCAGGAAGAAGATAAATACCTTACTAACGTTTTAACCGATGAGGCATTAAAGTTTGTTGACAGCAACAAGAACAAGCCTTTCTTTTTATACCTGCCTTACAATGCGCCGCACGCCCCTCTGCAGGTAACGCAAAAATATTACGACCAATACTCATTTATAAAGGACCCCGTTAAGCGCACCTATGCGGCCATGATTAAAAGCCTTGACGACCAGGTGGGCCGCCTGTTAAACCATGTGGATAGCCTTGGGCTTGCTGAAAATACCATCATCATATTTTTAAGCGATAACGGAGGCGCAGTATATAATGGCACAACCGATAATGCCCCTTACCGCGGTGGCAAGCTAACCAACTTTGAAGGCGGCATTAAGGTGCCGTTTATGATGGAGTGGAAAGGCAAGATTAAGCCCGGTACGGTTTATCACAACCCTGTTATTTCGTTGGATGTGTTCAGCACAGTAGCTTCAATTATTGGTGCTCAATTACCTACTGATAGAAAATACGATGGTGTAAACCTGCTGCCTTACGTTAATGGCGAAATAACTAAACCTGCCCACGACGCATTATACTGGCGCAGTGATTTTAATATAGCCATACGCAAAGGCGATTGGAAGCTGATTGTAAACGAATACGATGGTGAACGCCTGTTATACAACCTTGCGCAGGATAGTATTGAACACCATAACCTGTACTGGGAAAGGCCTGATTTAGCAGATTCTTTGCGAACAGATATTTCCAATTGGGAGCGCGAACTGGTAATGCCTTTGTGGCCCCGCGTGGTTAACTACGTGTATAAAGATGATTTAGGCAAATACGTATTTGCTTTCTAGTACACTTCCTTTACGGTAATTAGCTTACCGTTAAATTGAACAGCATCATTTTTTTGTTTGCCGTTTAATGCAATAGCAATAGGCGCCTTTGGCGAAAGCACCATTACCGTGCTGCCTTGTAACTTAATTGCGCCCATGGCGGCGGCAATAAATAGTGTAGTGTTATCAGTTACTACAAATGCGCCTATACCCGCCTGTGTGCGTATGGTGCTTACATCTGCTGCCTGCATTTGCGCAAGCTCTTTTAACGCTTCTTCCAACTGCGCAGCATACATTTCTTTGTTCAATTGACTCATGGCGCGGCCCGTTTCATACTTATCGCCGGCGCTGCTTTTCTCCTCACTATTGGCAGCCTCCTGTGCTTCTTTCATTGCATTTTGAATGTTAGCAATGCGCTCATTCAATAGGGCAAGGCAATGCTCTTTTAGCAATTGCTTAAAGCGTAATTGTTCCTCTGTTTTACTGATCACGTTTATACCTTAATTCCCGAAAGGGCGAAGTCCTCAATAATTTGTGCAAGTATATTGGCAAATTTATAATTGCCTCTTTCATTTAAGTCAATTCCTTTTAACGCCTGCCCAACCTCTAAAAGCTTTAGTTCTTCAACAGGCATAGGTAAACGGGCGTAGTAAACATACTTCCGGTTGGGTTTACCTATTCTATCATCACTATCGTACTCACTAAATTTTCTATAATCGGTCAGTGTTACTCCTAATTCCTCCTGCACTTCGCGCACCAAAGCTTCCTCAGGTTTTTCGCCTTCTTCTATTATGCCGCCAAACAAATCCCAATGGTTGGCAAAGGCAATTTCAGGTTTATCATCGCGCAGGTAAATCAACAACTTTCCATTGCTGTCAAACAATAAAGCGGTAGCCACATAAAACATAACGCAATCTAAACATTCACCTACTATAAAAACAAAGCCCCCGCAATTGCAGGGGCTCCGAGGGTTAACAACTATTTAAGCTTACTTATTTTCAAGTTGCTGTATGCGCTGTTTTAATGTTTCTATTGTTTGTTGCTGTTCCTGCATGCCTTTAATCAGGAATGGAATCAACTCGTTGTAGTTTACACTCAGGTAATCGAATGATTTTTCATTCTTATCTGCCGGGTGGAAAGTATTCTGCAATACTAACTCAGGCAATACCTGTTGCAATTCCTGGGCAACAACACCATAGTGTTTGCCTTCAGGTAAGTTCATGCTGCCGAACTCGCCTGTTTTAAATTCGTAAGATGATGGATTAATGCGGCTGATAACATCCATTGCGTTGTTGATAGTGGCAACGTTCTTTTTCAACTTGGCATCTGATGTATAGCTGTTAGTACCTGTGCCGGTAAAGTTACCGTTAAGGTATAACGTACCGTTTACATAAGCAGCATAAGTTGCGCCGTTGGCATACGCAATAAACGCACCGGTGCCGCCGGTATTACCTATGGCTGCTACACCGTACCAGTTACCTTTACCGGTAACACCTATACCGTAGCCTGCCGTAGTTGAAGTGGCTGTTCCCAATACGCCGCTACCATCATTAGCACCGGCGGCAGTATATGCACCTTTAAATGCTGCAGGTGAATTATCATAAAGGTTTACACCGGTTGAGCCCATAACTGAATCGGTGCTGGCGTAAGCAGTAACCTTGTGCGGAGAAGTAACATGCAATGTGTAAACAGGATTGGATTGGCCGATACCTACATGGCCCTCAGCGCTTATACGCATTCTTTCAATGGCGTTAGTACCAAAGTGTATATAGCCGTTCTCCCAGTTCCAAACGTTTGCATCTGTTCCTGCAATGTTGTCAAGGCCTAACATAAAGCCATCACCTGAACTTGTGCCGCTTCCGTTATTTGTAAAGGTAGCATCGCAATAGCTGGCGCCACCGTTTACCTGAAGGTTCCAGCTTGGGTTGCTTATACCTATACCCACACGTCCGGTACCGGTAATACTCATTAGGTTACTGGTAGTTCCGCTATAGTAAAAGTTCATTACGCTGTTGGCATCATTAGCATCGGCAAAGCCTGCAACGTGCCAGTATTTTGTGCTGCCTGCATTTTGAAAACTTAAGCGGGCAAAGTTGCCGGCAGTTTCATCATACAACGCCAAAGTTGGGCTGGTTAATGAACTGGTATGGTGAATATCTAATTTACCTGATGGTGTAAGCACATTACCGATACCTACTGAACCGTAGTTTGTGCCGCCGTTCAACTCATCATCTAATACCAGCAAGCGGCTGGTGGTGCTGCCGCCACCGGTGTAGTATTCCTGGTTGCTGCTGAAAACTATTTGCCCTTGCGGGTTAAGGTTCATGCTAAATGCATCGCCTGAAGAGGTGTTTAAACCAATACCAACAATAGTATCAGTGTTAGAAAGGTTTAATGTGTTATTAGGCGCAGCATTGTTGAAACCTATGCGCTTGGTAGTAGCATTTTCAAATAATAAAGAGTTACCAACTGTTGTGCCGTTCGGTGTAAACTTGGCAATGTAGTTTACGGTGCCGCTAACGCTGCCTGAACCTGCAGGGCCTGTGGCGCCTGTTGCACCCGTGGCGCCTGTTACACCGGTACCGGTAGCACCTGTAGGGCCTGTGGCACCTGTTGCCCCTTTAACACCTGTTGCACCTGTAGGGCCTGTTGCGCCACCACCTGAACCTGTTGGGCCGGTAGGGCCTGTTGGGCCTGTAGCACCACCGCCTGAGCCGGTAGGACCTGTAGGGCCGGTTGCACCTTGTGCGCCCTGCGCACCCGGGTTACCTTGTATACCCTGTGCGCCCTGTGCACCTTGCGGGCCGGTAGCACCTGTGGCGCCTGCCGGCGAGTTAGCTGCATATAAAGCATACGGCACGCTCTCCATTTGGGTAGTGCCCATATTGGTGTAGCTGCTGCCGCCTGTAGCATCTAATTCTACCTGTAAAAATTTTCCGCCACCGCTGCCCCAGTTAATACCGGCAAAGGTGCCTTGTTGAACTGTACCGCCGCCAATTACCACGGTAAACAAACCGAATTGGTTAGTAGTAGCGCTGTGTGTTTCCTGGTAAACGATAGTGCCGCCTGAGCTGCCATCATGTATAGAAAGACGCACGCTTACGTTTTGGTTTTGAATAACCGAACCTGCAGCGTTGCGGGCCACGGCCTGGTAGTTAATACCGTTTGGGGCCTGGGCCTTTGTTATACCGAAAAACGCCATACACGTTATCAGTACTAATAGTGCAATTTTTGATTTCATATGTACTTGTTTATTTGTTTTTGGTGAATAGATGTTTTAGTTAATAACCTGGAACTGTTTGCTCAGGTAATGGGTGCTGCCGCTTACATCAGTAAAGGTCATTTGCAGGTAGTAGGTGCCCGCAGCCCAGGGCGTAACATTCATTTCGTGTACTTCCTTACCGCCGGTATAGCTGCCGTTGTAGCCATCAGCCACAATTTGGCCTAACTGGTCAAACACACGGAAGTAAACCTTACCTGCTGCAGGTAATTCAAAGCCATAAGAGAAATTATCTACTGCCGGGTTAGGGTAAACCACAAGGTTGCCGTATTCGCCGCTGTTTATTTCCAGCAGGCCTATTACTACATCATTCGGTTGCTGAAATCCCTGCGTAAGAATGTTGTTGCCGGCGCTAAAGGTTTGCACCATGGTCATTTCGCCAACAGTGTACGATAAGCTGCCGTTGCTGTTGCTTGAAAAGCCCCCGGTGCTTGCTATTACCGATGGGCTTAACGTTTGCGCGCTTACCCAAAAGCCTGCCAGTATGAAAATTGTTGCATAGGTGTATTTTACCATATATTTTATTTTACAACAAAGCTATTTGCACCGTGCCTTGCTGTGCATGAGCATGGTTAGAATTGCTTATGACAGTGCTCATTTCTGAACACTGTACCATATGAAACGATAATGATGTACGCTGCTTAATTAAGCGTAAAGAAGAAGGTGGCCCCTTCGTTTATTTTACCCTGCGCCCAAATTTTACCGCCGTGGCGGGTTACTATGCGGTGGGCAATGGCAAGGCCCACGCCTGTGCCTTCAAAATCGGTACGGCTGTGCAGGCGGTTAAACACATTAAATAATTTATGCGCGTATTGCATATCAAAACCTGCGCCGTTATCTTTTACATAATAAACCGGCCGGCCATCAGTTTGCAGGGCTCCTATTTCAACCAATGGTTTGGGGTTTTTACTGCTGTATTTAACGGCGTTTGAAATTAAGTTAACCCACACCTGTTTTACCAATTTAGGGTCGCAGGTGGCAGGGTCAAGTTTTGTTGCTTTTATCTCTGCTCTTAACTCCGGGTTATCTGCTGTTAGTTCCTGTATCACCACTTTTACAGCATCATTCATATCTACAAGGCGCTTGGTTAAATCGGCTCTTCCAATCCTCGAAAAATCAAGCAGGTCATCAATCAGCGTGTTCATGCGCGATGCATTTACGGCTATAGTGCTCAGGCGTTTTTTAAAATCCTCATCTACTTTATCACCATAGTCCTGCACCAGTATATTAGCAAAACCGCTCATTATGCGTAGCGGTGCTTTTAAATCATGCGATGCAGAATAGGTAAAAGCTTCCAGTTCTTTATTAGCTGCCTCTAATTGTGCACTTCGTTCGCCCAATTGCTGCTCGGCCTCAATCCTGCGTTTATCCCTTCGGTTTAATTTGGCGGCTTGGTACCATAACAAAAGCAGAAATACCGTTATAATGCTTAACACCAAAAGGGCTACGCCAAATTCAGTTGAAAACAAACTGTGCCAATGGCTTTGCAGCCTAAGGTAGCCCAGCCCTACAGGTAAAGCTACCGCAGCGGGTATAAGGCGCCTTGCTGTTTTACTGCCTTCCCAAACGCCTGTAAATTCCCGCATTAGCCATTTTTCGCTATTGGTAAACAATAGAGCCATTGAGAGAAGTAAAAAGCACAGGGCTGTGTGCAAGGCCATGGGTATGTAATTCATAACGCCGTAAAAGGCTGTAACTTTGTACAGGTACCCTATAACGGAAAGTAAACCCGTTAAGCCAATAAGTACTGCAAAAAGTTGCGACCAAACTATTTTTCTAAAACTCTCAACATGTATAGTTAACAGGGCTAAACTGCTTAGCAGAAAGCAGAAAGCCGTATTAGGTGCCATTTGGTTACGGCTTTGTCCCGCAGTTTCAACAGTTAGTTTATCAGCAAACAACAGGCTATCAACAGGTAGGTTAAAGGGGGTAAACAGGCCTGCTAATTTTATACAGGCTATTAATGCAATTATACCGGCAATGCTGTAACCGGCAATTCGCTTTACTTTTTCAATGCTGCTTAAAAGACGAAGTGAAACAACACAACCTAAAAAGGTAACTGCCGTTACGGGGTTCATAGCTACCATGTACGGCGAAAGGCGCTTTAGCACTTCAATATTTAATTGCCAGCCGGTAAGCACCAGGCAGCATACTACTGTAATAACTATGCTTAAGTAAGCACCGGCGCGTCGATATCCATCAACGGTCATATCCATTGTAATGGCAGAGGTCATAGATTAAAAAAAAACGGTTGTGGCTGTTTAAAAACAGCCGTTATGTTTTTAAATAAGCATCGGCCACTAATGGGTAGGGTTAAGTGGGTTGTAACGAATATAAGAAAATTGGCGGCAGCTTTACATATATTATTTTTATTTATTAAATACAGGTCAAGCAGATCCTATGCTTAGGAGGTTTATTTCATGTATTAATTGCGATTTTTATTTCCCGCTGGCCTCATTCTTTTCTATCCCCTCTGCAGTTATACGCAGGTGTACGGGCATTTCGGCTGAAGCTATCATGGCGCGTATTTCTTCTAAGTCCGCAAGGCTGTTTGCGCCGCTAATCTGCATTTTACCGCCGCTTATTTTGCCGTACACGGTGGGCACAAGCAAAGCTGCATCGTTATATATAATAGCAATGCAGCCGCGTTGGTTTTGTTTGTGGGCAGCTTCGTCGGTCATTTTTTCCCAACGTTTGGCGGCTTCATCAGTAAGTGTAATATTTAATATGGGTGTGCCCATATTTCTATCTAACTCAACTTTGGCTTCTTTAAATGCACCATTTGTAATAAAGGGTGCGCTTTGCTCAATGGCATATAGGGTAAAGGCTTCTTCTGCACCTTCCTTCGGTTTCTGGCTCCAAACCCAGCGCACATCAGCGGGTAATAGGGCCGTGTAAGCTGTATCGCTTAGCAAGTGTATAACGGCTGCGGTGTCTTTAGCTAAGGTATAACCTATTGCTGCGCCTGCCATAATTTCGCCCTGGTTGTTAATGGCCGGCATTAATACAGTAAACAGTTGGCGGGTTAGTCCTGCATTAGTGCCCTCCTGTGCTCCGCTATTTACTGCAGCCAACTGTTTAATAATATCCCCGGCGGCATAACAGGGCCTGAACTCCATTTTGCCCTGCGCCATAAGTAAATGCCTTGCCTTTTGTACATCCGCAGCTGAATCTGCCCCCAACAGCACATCAAAACCGGTGTAATCGCCGGCTGTTATAATTCCCTTTACCGGAATTTCCAGTTTTTCTAAACGGCTGTATAATATAGTTTCAATGGTGGCTGCCAGCTTTTTGCGTTCACTTAGGTTGGCGGGTAGTTCGGCAGGGTCAATTTCAAGCGTAACTTTTAACCAGGGGCCGTTGTAAGGCTGTAGTTTCTTAAAATACTGGCAGCTGCTTAACAGGGCAAGGCTAATAATAAGTAGCAGTGTTTTGGGCATATAAAGGGGGAAATAAAGGAAGCGCCATCTAATAAACAAATCGGTGTTCATGTTAGCCTGTTTTTGCCGCCTGCCCATAAAGTAGGCCCTTCTTTTAATGATTTACCACCCCCGCATTTTGAAAATTCCCTTTACTACTTATTTTCGCACCGCCTTTAAAAAGGCTGGTAAGGTTGTTAAATTCCTAATTGCCTGCCAATCAATTAATTACTCAATCACCAATATACTATCACACAAATATTTATGGCTAACGTTGGTAAAATCAAACAAATTATCGGGCCGGTAGTTGACGTTTCTTTCGAAGGAACCAAACTTCCTCCTATTATGAACGCTCTGGAAGTAACCCGTGAAGACGGCCAGAAACTTATTCTGGAAGTGCAGCAGCACCTGGGCGAAGATTCAGTAAGAACAGTATCTATGGATTCTACCGATGGCCTGCGCCGCGGTATGAACGCTACAGACCTTGGTTTACCTATTACCATGCCTGTGGGCGAAGGTATTAAGGGCCGTCTGTTTAACGTTACCGGCGATGCTATTGATGGTATAAACTTAAAAGTTAGCAAAGAAGGTGGCTACCCTATTCACCGTATGCCTCCTGCTTACGAAGATTTGGCTACTGAAGCTGAAGTTCTTTTCACCGGTATTAAAGTAATTGACCTTATTGAGCCATACGCAAAAGGTGGTAAAATTGGTTTGTTTGGTGGTGCAGGTGTGGGCAAAACGGTGTTAATCATGGAATTGATTAACAACATTGCTAAGCGTTACTCAGGTTTATCAGTATTTGCCGGTGTGGGTGAAAGAACCCGCGAAGGAAATGACCTGTTGCGCGAAATGATTGAATCAAACGTTATTAAATACGGCGAAAGCTTTAAGCATAGCATGGAAAAAGGTGGCTGGGATTTAAAATCCGTTGATGCCGCTTCTCTTGCTCAATCACAGGCTACCCTGGTGTTCGGTCAAATGAACGAACCTCCTGGGGCGCGTGCACGTGTTGCTCTTTCAGGTCTTACTATTGCTGAATACTTCCGCGATGGAGACAAGAACGATGCAAAAGGCGGTCGCGATATCCTGTTCTTCGTAGATAACATCTTCCGTTTCACCCAGGCAGGTTCTGAGGTGTCCGCTCTGTTAGGCCGTATGCCTTCAGCGGTGGGTTACCAGCCTACCCTTGCAACAGAAATGGGTTTGATGCAGGAACGTATTACTTCAACCAAGCGTGGTTCAATCACATCTGTTCAGGCCGTTTACGTACCTGCCGATGACTTGACTGACCCTGCTCCGGCTACTACTTTCGCTCACCTTGATGCTACTACAGTATTGAGCCGCCAGATTGCCGCCCTGGGTATTTACCCTGCGGTTGACCCTCTTGACTCTACCAGCCGTATCTTAAGTGCTGCGGTTTTAGGTGCTGAGCATTACGGTTGTGCAATGCGCGTTAAAGAGCTTTTACAGCGCTACAAAGAATTACAGGATATTATCGCCATTCTTGGTATGGATGAATTGAGCGAAGACGATAAGCTGGTGGTTCACCGCGCACGTCGTGTTCAGCGTTTCCTTTCTCAGCCATTCCACGTTGCCGAGCAGTTTACCGGCTTAAAAGGTGTGTTTGTGCCAATTGAAGAAACCATCCGTGGCTTTACCATGATTATGAATGGTGATGTTGACAAATACCCTGAAGCAGCTTTTAACCTGGTAGGTAGCATTGATGAAGCTATTGCCAAGGGCGAAACCTTAATGGCTGAAGCAGCGAAATAAAACGCCCCTCCCGGCCTCCCCCAAGGGGAGGAGTATGAAGGGCAGTATTAGAAAATAAAAAACAATAAAAATCCTCTCCCCTTTGGGGAGAGTTAGAGAGGGGCCTTATGACATTAGAAATTCTAACACCCGAAAAGAAGATTTACAGCGGCGAAGCCAGTTTGGTGCAATTGCCCGGTGTAGATGGCCTTTTTGAAATATTAGACCGCCACGCACCTATTATTGCGGCCTTAAAAACAGGCGTTATAAAGTTTAAAGGTGCCGAAGGTGAAAAGAAAGTAACCATTGGCGGCGGCTTTGTAGAGTGCCAGAACAACCACGTAATTGTTTGCGCCGAAGGCGGTAAAATGGAATAAACCAACTTACACAGTATAAATAGCGAAAGGAGGCCACGGCCTCCTTTTTTTGTTTGGTGCTTGCCGCATAAATAAAATTCATCCATACCCTTTTCTACATTTGCATTACCGTGCTCATGAAATCGTATAGTATTCTGCTTTTATTTATTCTTTCTGCTTTATTGCTAACCTCCTGCAATAATAGCAGCAGCCAGCCGCCCGTTGAGCAAACGGTGGATACTACAGAAGGCATTTTAGCCCTGTGGGATACTGTTTCTGTTGCCGAGCCTATTGAATACAACCGCGTAGATTACTTCTCTAACATTTTTACGCAGGATAGTTTTTCGTTGGAAGTTCCCGCAGGGGAAATACTAAACGGCAATATGTACTTCCGCATTTACAATGAGGGCCGCTTGCTTTATATTGATACCATACCCACTTCCGTTTATCTAAAGCATGTTTCGCGGTACAAAGTACAAACCAAGGCCGAAGATTTTGTGTATGCCCTGGAAGAAGGCATGGATCATTTCTTTCACGAAGAGAACTTTACCCAGGCTGCGGCCAATCAAACCCTGTCCTCTGCTTCGCCCGATGAAATACAAAATATGCAGGCTTGGGATGAAGCGCATGATAACTCGCGCGAAATTGTGTTTACCTACCCCAAAGGTGCAGAAGCATACGGTTTAATTACCTACAGCAACAGGCAGAAAAAAGTAGTGCTGGTGGTGTTACATGCCACAAAAGAATCAAGCTGAAAAATTACTTTTGAATGACTAAAAGAACCCTGCCATTCAGGGGCGGTCAGCAGGGGTTATGAAAATCATTTGCATAAGCGGCAATTACGCCCTTTTATTACCCTGAAAAAAGTAGTGGTGGTAGTATTGTATTCCGCCGGGGAATCCATTTGAAAAATTACTTTTGAATGACTAAAAGAACCCTGCCTTTCAGGGGCGGTCAGCAGGGGTTATGAAAATCATATGCATAAGCCGCAGTTATAAACTTTTATTATCCTGAAAAAAATAGTGCTAGTTGTATTGTATTCCGCCGGTAATCCATTTGAAAAATTACTTTTGAATGACTAAAAGATCCCTCCCCTTTAGGGGAGGTTAGGAGGGGTTATGAAAATCATCTGCATAGGGCGCAATTACGCCGAACACGCTAAGGAGTTAAAGAATGAAGTGCCCGATAAGCCGGTGCTGTTTATTAAACCCCAAACCGCTTTATTAAAAGAGAACAAGCCCTTTTACCACCCCGAGTGGAGCAGCGATATACATTACGAAGCGGAGCTGGTTTTAAAAATCTGCAAGCAGGGCAAATACATTGAGGAGAAGTTCGCACACAAATACTACAACGAAATAAGCGTAGGTATTGATTTTACCGCCCGCGATTTACAAAGCCAGCAAAAAGCAAAGGGCCTGCCATGGGAAATTGCCAAAGCTTTCGATAACTCCGCCGCAATAGGAACCTTTACTCCGCTGCCTGATACAGGTAAACCGATTTTGTTCTCGCTTAACCTTAATGGTAAGCAGGTGCAAAACGGCACAACCGATGATATGCTGTTTAGCTTTGATAAAATAATTGCTTATGCCTCGCAGTTTTTTACACTGCAACTGGGCGATTTAATTTATACCGGCACACCCGCAGGCGTAGGCCCCGTTAAAATAGGCGATAGGCTTGAAGGTTTCCTGTTTGAGAACAAGGTGTTTGACTTTGAAATAAAGTAAGCTCTCTTACTTCTTGTTTCCTTAATCGGCTAATAATCCTTTTTGCATGGCAAGCCTTACCGCATGAGGCATGTTTTTAGCGCCAAGTTTTTCAAGCACATGCTTGCGGTGGGTATCTACCGTATGAAAACTGATAAACAGCAATGTGCTTATCTCTTTAGTGCTAAAGCCGCGGCTTAGCATGTTCACCACTTCCTTCTCTCTTTTCGAAAGGGCGGTTTTTTCAGTAGTTAAAAAGGTGTTCATTTTATGTTGGGTTTAGGGTTGAATAATACCTGCGCTCATTGCACAAAAAATTACGGCGCTCATATTTTTTACACCGGCCTTCTTAATCATACTGCGCCTGTGGCTTTCAATGGTGTTAGGGCTCAGGTAAAGCTTCTCGGCAATTTGGTTAGTGGTAAGCCCGGCCGCCGCCAGTTTAAGCACCTCGGTTTCGCGGTTGCTAAGTTTTAGTTCGTTGTTTAGGGTAGTCATTGTTTTCAGATTTTATACTGCAAACCTACCGGCCTGCCTGCCCTGCCCCAAAGCGTTTTAAGGCTCATTATTTAAAGTCTGAATCCCTAAAAACCATTAGTGGCTTACAGTTGGCTAAGTACAGTTAACTGTTTTTGGTTGTGCGCTTGCCGCCTTTTCTTCTTGTTGCTATCTATTCAAAATCAATATTTTAGACAACTCCAATCTTCGTTATATTTATAGCATGACCCCCACTGACTACCTCTTCCGTATTATTCATTCTCTCACCCCCGCCGAGAAGAGATATTTTAAAATTTTTGCTTCGCGGCATGTTATCGGCACTAAAAACAATTACGAACGGCTGTTTGATGAGTATGAAAAACTGGATGCGCTACAGCCTTACGATGAAGCTGCCTTTAAGGCGTCGTTAAAGGGTAAAAGCTGGTTGAAGAATTTTGCGGTAGAAAAGAAATTACTGGAAGATGCAGTTCTACGCGCCATGCGCTCCTTTCACTCTGAAAAAACAGAGGAAGGCAAACTGGCCGATGCACTGGCTGATATTGAATTTTTATTCAATAAAGGAGTAACTGAAAGTGCAACACGCTTGTTACAAAAGGCTTTTGAAATGGCTTACGCTATTGAAAATCTTCCTGCACTGGTAACTCTTTTTGATTGGAAACTGCGCCTTACCCGTATTACACAAACTATTAAGGAAGTAGACGAGGCTAATGCCGATTTTGAAGAGGAGAAACGCGTATTGCGTATGCTTGAACTTGAACGTAATATAAGCCACACGCGCCGCACTATTTATAACCTCTATATATCCGGCAAGCTTTCGTCTCAACTGCCCAAATTTCGTCAACAGTTAGAGGCCTTCAACTCCGGCGGTGTCGATTTAACGGTTTATTCCAAATTCAGCTTAACGGTATCTACTGCTATTGTTGAGGAATGCTCCGGTAACTACAATGGTGCCTTAGCATCGTACGAACAGGTAATTGATTTGTTTGCTACGCAAGCTGAAAAGCTTTCGCGTGTTGCCAATCACTATCGCACTTTGTTATCTAATTACCTGGCTTGTGCGCACTATGCTGAACGTTTTGATTTGTTTTTACCGGTACTAAAGAAAATACAGGCCATTAAAGCCGATAGCCTGGCTGAACAGCTGCGCATTTTAATGACGCTGTGGCAGTATAACCTATTGTATCACCTAAATGTTGCAGGCTCTGACCATTCAATGGCGTTGGTGCGCGAAATAGAAACAGGATTAAAAAAGTATAAAGCGCTTATACCTTTCAGAAACCATGTAAACTTTAGGTTTAATATATGCCTGTTGCATCTTCGCAAGGGTAATTATACTGAGCTGCTGAAATCAATTGCAGAGTTGTACGATGTAGTTGGCCGCGATAAAACAATGAATACCATTTTGCGCGATTTAAAAATTATGGAGCTGATGGCTCATTTCAGTCTTGATAATTTTGATGTAGCCGATTACCAGGTAAAAAACTTAGAGCGTTGGTTGCGTGAGAATAAATTGAGCAACGATTTTTTAGCGGCAGTGCTTAAACTGTTTAAGGCTAACCTTACTGCAGGTAAAATGGTAAAAGCAAACGGGCAACTGGCCGAAACCAATTGCCCGCCTGATTTGGTAGCAATGAAGGAGCTTATCGTTGATTGGAGTAATTAAACAATAAACATCGTTAAGTCATCCTGGTGAACAATACCTATAACTATCCATCCTGAATCCTTATCCCAGTCTATACTTACCACTAAATCTGCAGGTACATTGTATGTGTCTACAGGGTCATTGGGGTTAGCCATGTTTACGGCATCCATTTTCATTACACCGTTTTCACTAACAAATGTGGACGGGTCGGCAAGCAGGTAGCTGTGGTAAGAAGTTATATAAGTCGGGTTTTTTGCCGTAGTAACCACCACTTCGCCTGATTGGGCATCTTTATAAATTTGAACACTGTTTGTGTCATCAAATTCAAGGTAGTCCACCGTTGGGTAGCCCACATTATCTGTAATGTCTACTACTTTAACCAATAGCTTGGAATTTCTCTCTTCAATGTTTAAACGAATTTTTCCGAAATCGGCTGATGGAACTACGCGGTCGGTAAAATTGGCTGTTCGTGATATAGCCGCCTTATGTTTTGATGGAATTTTTTTAGCGCTGCGCTTTTTTACGCCTTTCGGTGCGGTCTTGTTTGTCTTCTTCTTCGCTGCTTTCTTTTTCTTTGCCATAATTTGTGGTTTTATGCCTCAAAACAAACATGCTTTTTTGTATTAATGTAATTCCCTTTGCAAAATCACGGTTTTCAGGGATGCCCTTTTTTGATTTGTTAGCAATTACGGTAAACAAAAACGCCTGCATTGAGCAGGCGCCGCATTAAATGGTTTGTTGTTCATTAATCATTGTCCTTATCATCATCCTGATGCACTAAACCAATGGCAACAGTATTATCCTTCCCGGTAATACTCACAATTCCTTGTAGGCTTTCATTGAAACTTGTGTTGTCGGTTAAGTTACCTTTTATATGTCCGTCTTCTGTAACCAATGTGCTGGCTAACGCTGTAATGCTGGATGCCTTAACGGGAGGAGGTGTTTTTAATGAAACCGAAGTTACCGCCTTTAGGTTTTGCTTCGCGTCCATTCGCAGTATTAGATCATTGGCCGAATCAAAAGCAAGAAATACAAAAGTGCTTTGATTCATATCTATTACCTTAAGGTACCCTTTACCCGAATTTTTGTCTATGCCCAATACCAACCGGGTGATTTGTAAATTACCAAAAGGGAATTCACTAAAGGCCTTTTTCTTTTTAGGAGCAGGTCGTTTTTTGGCAACGGCTTTTTTAGCTACTGCCTTGCTTTTACTTTTAGCCGGGGCCTTCGCTTTTTTTACTGCTTTTTTTGCCACTTTCTTTTTAGGGGCGGCTGCCTTCTTTTTTGCTTTTACTGCTTTCTTTTTCTTAGCCATAATAGGTTGGGTTTGGTATCTAATATATAACTACTGTGCATGTTTACAGGCAGGTAGCCATTATTTTACATTAAGTTAGCTAAAGCTTGCAAAATGAATCTGACATATGCCCCCTTTGCGGCAGGCCGCTGGCCGGTAAATGCAGCCGCCACCATTTGGTGCCTAAACTTAAAGGAGGCGCAAAAGGCGAAACGGTAATGCTGCACCAAATTTGCCATAGTAAAATACACAGCCTTTTTACTGAACGCGAGATACAATTGAAGTATAACACCATTGAAAAGCTGCTGCAGAACGAGGATATACAAACCTTTGTAAAATGGCTGGCCAACAAGCCTAACGATTTCTACGTAAGGTCAAGTAGTCGTAAAAGGTAAGTTTTCATTATCTTTCTGCTGAACACTATGAAACGCCTGCTTTTATTTCTTTTCATTCCATGTTTGGCAACAGCCCAAACTTGGCAACCCTTGCATAAAGGTATAGATTACCTTTTTCGCATAAACGGCGATACAATTCAACAGGTAATTAATGCACAACCCGATGCATGGTACGGCGACTCAGTTTTGCATTTAAACAGGATAGTAGGCTATGATAGCGCGGCAAATTATTACAGCCAGTTTTTGCCTTGCTTTATTGGTACAGAAATCTATACCCACGGCAACACTTTTACTATTACAGAAAAAACACCGATTTGCTTGGTGCCATCCACACCTATTGGCATAACATGGTTATACGATACAGCTCAAAATATCACTGCCCAGGTAAGCGCAATAAATGCAACACTTATTTTTTCTCAACCTGATTCTGTAATGACAATTAGCTTATCAAATGGTGATAGTATCTTACTGAGTAAGCTTTACGGCCTTATCAGCTTTCCTATAAAATATAACAGGCAGGTAAGTGTTATTGGCGTTCGTGATAGTGTTTGCCATGGAGAATGTATACCCAACACATTGGAGATGCTGGATTTTGAGGTTACAGATGTGTTTATGTATAAGGCTAGTGATTTTAGTTACGAAGAAGCCCCATCTACAACAACGCATAACACAATTGAATACCGCAAAAGGATTATTACATCTAAAACCGTTTTTGCCGATTCCACTGTTTATGAATCGCTCGTTTTACAGCGCAACGAGCATTACACTAATTCTGTTTTTGATTATTACACTCAAACTACATACAATGAGCCTTTTACGGTAATGCCCAATTCAGGTGATATTGTTAGTGCAATTCCTTACACCCCCACGCCTGTTAACTTCATTACAAATTTTGGTTGGCCTTATGGTCTGTTTTCATATCTGGCTGCTACAACTAACTATCGCGTAACTGATGTTACAAAAACCGATTTGGGGCAGTATCAAAAAACGAATAGCTCATTATACTGCCTTCCGGGCGATACATTTGTGCAATTCAATAATTCCTCACCCGATAGAAAGGTTTACACTGAACATCTGGGCTTAACGTATTACTATGCAGAAGGCTTCGAATCAGGCTGGCATGAAGTAGAACAGTTAGGCTACGTTCATAACGGTATAGTGCATGGCACGGTATTTCAGGATAATGAGGTAGTGTCAGCTATTGAAAAGAACAGCTTTGATGATATTGCCATCTACCCTATGCCGGCTTCAGAATTTCTTTCTGTTAAAGGCGCTGTGGGTTTTGATATAAGCCTTATGAATTTATATGGGGATGCGGTGGCAAAAAGAAAGGGAGACTCTGAAACCAGGCTTAATATTGAAGATTTAGTTCCGGGCACCTACTTTTTGCGCTTCAATGACTCCCATAACTTCTATACAAAGGCGGTCATAATAGCCCGATAAAGGCCGCTCTTAACCCTCTTTTTCTTTTTCTTTTCGGTATTAAGTAATTTATTTGTCCCTACGGTGAAACCCTCCAAAGAAACCTTACTAAAGGCATACCGCTTAATGTGCACGGCCAAAGCCATGGGTGAGCTATATGAGGAACGTAAGGACATTTGCTCAAAATATGTGCACGCTACCTCTCGCGGGCACGAGGCCATTCAACTGGCAACGGCCTTTCATTTAAAGCCGCAGGATTTTGCCTTTCCGTATTACCGCGATGATAGTATGCTTTTGGGTATGGGTTTCGACCCCTTTACCCTAATGCTGCAACTGCTGGCCAAACGCACTGATTATTTTTCAGGTGGCCGCACTTACTATTCGCATCCTTCTTCTAACCGTCCCGATTTACCTAAAATACCGCACCAGTCATCAGCCACCGGTATGCAGGCTATACCGGCTACGGGCGCTGCGCAGGGTATTCAATACCGCGAGCGTTTTAAACTGGCAGAGTATAAAAGAGGAGAGGAGCCATTGGTACTCTGTTCACTGGGCGATGGCTCAGTTACCGAGGGGGAAGTAAGCGAAGCCCTGCAAATGGCAGTGCTGCATAAGTATCCAATCATTTTTTTAGTGCAGGATAATGAGTGGGACATCTCGGCCCATTCTTCTGAAATACGTGCGCAGGATGCACCTGATTTTGCAAAAGGCTTTAACGGACTTAAAGTAGAAAGTATTGACGGCACTGATTTCGTAGAGTGTTACGAAACCCTTAGCCGCGTGGTTAACTATGTGCGAACGCACCGCGGCCCATATTTGGTACATGCGAAAGTGCCTTTGCTTAACCACCACACCAGCGGTGTGCGCAAGGAATGGTACCGCCCAAAGGATAACCTTGAAAGCGACAACCTGCGCGACCCCTTTAACCGCTTCAAAAAATTCCTGCTGTACGAAAAAATAAGTCATGCTGAAGAGTTAAGCAGCATTGAACAGGAAGCAAAACAATTAGTAGAAAGCGATTTTGAACGTGCAGTAAACGAACCAAACCCAACCGCCGAAGATTTAACCACGCATATTTTTGCCCCAACCATTTTTAATGAAGAAAAAGGCGAGCGCACACCTGCCAATGGTGAAACAGTGGTAATGGTGGATGCCGCCCTGCATGCGGTAGATGAAATTATGCGCAAACATCCTGAAAGCCTTTTATACGGGCAGGATGTTGGCGGTGAGCTGGGTGGTGTTTTCCGCGAAGCAGCCCTGCTGGCAAAAAAGTATGGCGATAAGCGCGTGTTTAATACACCTATACAGGAGGCGTACATTGTTGGCTCAACCGTGGGCATGAGTGCAACCGGCTGCAAGCCTATAGTTGAAATTCAATTTGCTGATTACATATTCCCCGGCGTTAACCAGTTGTTTACTGAAGTTTCAAGGTCGTGCTATTTAAGCAATGGCAAATGGCCTGTAAGCGCTGTTATACGCATACCCATTGGCGCATATGGCAGCGGTGGCCCTTACCACAGCAGTAGTGTAGAAAGCTTTGTATTGCAGATAAAAGGCGTAAAAATTGCCTACCCTTCTAACGCAGCTGATATGAAAGGCTTAATGAAGGCCGCCTATTACGACCCTAACCCTGTTGTAATTTTTGAGCATAAGGGCCTTTATTGGAGCAAAGTTAAAGGCACTGAACTGGCCAAGTGCGTTGAGCCTGACGAACACTACTTAGCGCCACTAGGTAAGGCACGTGTGGCACTTGAAGCCTCTGCTGAAGCAATAGACAATGGCGAATCAGTTGGCGTAGTTACGTATGGTATGGGCGTGCATTGGGCCATTAACGCAGCTAAAAAATTCAGCGGTCAGGTTGAAGTGCTCGATTTGCGTTCGCTTAACCCCTTAGACGAAGAAGCCATTTACCAACTGGTAGAAAAGCACGGCAAAGTAATGGTGCTTACTGAAGAAACAATAACCCATTCTTTTGCTGAAGCCGTAGCGGGTAGAATTGCCGCTAATTGTTTTCAATCGCTTGATGCACCTGTAAAAATTGTGGGCGCGGTAAACACACCGGCTGTACCCTTAAATGAAATGCTGGAAAAAACCATGCTGCCCAATGCCGATAAAGTTGCTGAGGCTTTGCAGCAGTTGCTTAATTATTAGGCTATTTTGCTTTCAGCTTCTTTTCCATTGCCTTCAGGCGCTCCTCAATTTCCTCTACTTTACTTAGCATATCATCGCGCTCAAATATATCGCCCTGATTGGCAAACATCCAGTTGAGGCTGCAATTGAATACTTCACAGGCAAGCGCGGCGCATTCCAGCGGCACCATGCGTTCGCGCTTTTGTATGGCCGAAAAGTTTTGAGGGTACAATCCGCAGGCCTGGCAAAAATCGCGGTAGGTTTTAACGGGCCCGCTTTTGCCTACAACCATATCTGCCAGTTTCAGCCAGTTGGCGGTTACATCGGCTACTATCTGTTCCTTGGTGCGTTTGTTGCGTTTCATACACCAATAATACGTCATTTTATAAAAATCTCAATATGCTAACTTTATTATCCCTTAAATTCAGCCCCGTAAACTACCTTTAAAGCATGAACAAGTTTCTACCCGCTCTTCTGCTCCTTATCAGCTTTTCAGCAAACGCACAATCCGTTGCCTGGCAGCGTTGCAACAATTTTGGCAAAGGCGAAAACCTCTCCAACTGGTTAGAAGCCACCTGGCAAAATCAATGGCCTACGCCAAATGGCTATACCCGCAGTGATGTGATGAAAATGAAAGAAGCAGGCATTACCTCTTTGCGCTTGCCCGTTTGTTTTGAAGAAATAACCGATACGCTGGCCCCTTACTATGTAGATACTGCCAGCCCGTTGTGGAGCAGAATTGACAGTGCAATCAGTTGGGCTAATGAATTGGGCATGAATCTTATTATAGATAATCACCATCAGTGGGATATATTTAATGAAAACTGGCGCACCAAACTGCCACGCTTTGCGCATTTGTGGGCCGTAGTGGCGCAGCGTTACAACTATCTTGACCCTAACCGCTTTACATTCGAATTATTGAATGAGCCCGCCTTCGGTATTCAAATTGATAGCCTTAACGAAGTGTTCCGCGTAACTATTGATACTATCCGCCAGTATGCGCCCAACCATACCATTATTGTTAGCCCTAACTTCTCCAGCAACGGACAGGCCTTTGCCAACTATCCACTCCTGGCTGACACCAATTTAATTTACACCTGGCACTCATACGACCCTTACCAGTTTACGCACCAAGGCTTTTCATGGGCAAATCCGCCCATGCCCTTAGGCACCACTTTCCCAACCTTAATGAGCGGACTTAACAACGCCTGGGCACAGGTAGTTAACTGGCGCGCTGTAAATAACCGCCCGGTATTTTTAGGGGAATTCGGCACAGGCGTTTTTGGTGACGATGTTAGCCGCTGCAACTGGATTGAATACTTCGGCGCAAAGATTGATTCCTTTAATATGCCCTGGTTTTATTGGGACTGGCGCTGGGATTTCAGTAACTTTTATTCAAGCACCGTTAGCGCGGATAGTGTAATACCTTGCTTCCGCCATTCCCTGCATTTATATGGCGATACCGCTACAGGAATAAATGCACCTGAACCTGAATTGGCCTTCGGTCTTTCACCTAACCCCGCCACTGAGGTGGTTGAATGCCGTTTAGCGGATAAAACCGAGGCAGCAATAGAAGTATATGATGTTAGCGGCAAATTGCTTCTTACCGATGTGTTTAATGGCTACATACTGTTACCCGTAAGCCATTGGGCACAAGGCGTTTATTTAGTTGAGGTGCGGGCAGGCAATAAAACAGGCCGAAGTAAGTTCGTTATTACACGCTAGCGGTATTTATAAAATCACTTATATTTAAGTGAACTTATGAAACAATTGCTTTTGCTTTTAATGCTTAGTGCAGGCATCTGCACTTATGGGCGGCAACTATACACCGTTAAAGATGGCAATTGGGAAGCCGACAGCACCTGGTATAACGGAGTTGTACCCGATAGTATTGATGAACCTGATACCATCAACATTCTGCATGTAATTCACTTCAACAGCAAAGTGGTTATATCTGCTAATTCTTTCGTAAATAACCCTCAGGGTTCAGCAATTTGCGGAGATGATACGCTTATACTACGCCCCGGTAGTACCATTATCAATGGTGGATTTATTGGAGCGTACTATATATACTTAACCGGCGAAATAATTAGTACGGGTTGTATTGATGTTGGTGAGGCAGGTGTTAAAGTAGAAGTTGCCGGCCATCTTTTACATAACGGCGGATTGACCAAGGTGCATGTAGGTCGCCAGCAATGTTTGTACTACCCTTGTGCACCTAACGATACTACCCTTCAACTTAGTTCCGATAGCGCAAACAGCCGGTTTTATTTTCAAAACAGTGGCCAACCCGGTGTAATGCACTTTTATGATTTTGGTGATGGTGATATTTCAACGGATTACGGAGATGCTGCTACCAGCCATCTTTTTACTAAGCCGGGCACCTTTACAGTCACTATTATTTTTCAAAGTTGTTGTGGGGCAGATACTGTTTACAGAACAGTAACTCCTACAATTACGCCTGATTCAACACACATTCCCTGTTATAAAAAATCTCCATTCAAAATTTACCCCAACCCAACTGATGGTATTGTTTACGTAGAAAATGAATTGTGTACCGACGAACCGGTTTTAGTGACCGTTTATGACGTTGCCGGTAATTTTGTTTTTTCCCAGGTGTACTATACCACTGATGGTTACATTAAGCAAAAGCTCAACCTTGCCTATTTATCCTCAGGCTGGTACGTAATAGATGTTCGATCCTCTACCATACACACTAAGGAGAAAATTTATTTTGCCTACTAATACTACTTGCCTTACAGGCTTTTTGCCTAATGCTCAGCAAGGCTGCATTGTGTAGCGCCCACCTGGTCGCCCTGCGCGTTATACTTTACCTGGCATACTTTGCGGTTGCTTTCAATATCCAGCTCGTAAACAGTAGGCCCAACTTTCTTATCTACCTGTTCTGCCTCTTTAATAGTATAGCCAACATACTTCTCGCTTACGGCATCAACTATCACTTTGGGTAATTGGTTAGGGTCTACCATCGTTTCTCCTTCTACCCATTTCCCTTTGGCATTAAACTCTGCCTTTTGCTTTTTGCCGCCATCGGTAAAAGTGGCCTCATAGTTTTTGTCTTTCGCCACCCAACTTACATTGGTAGCCGAAGGAAATTTTTCCTTAAATGCGTTTTCTGCCTCAGCTGGTGCCTGGGTATTCTGCGCGCTTGCGCAGGTGTAAAAAGCAATGGCCATTAGTAAAACAATAGTCCTTTTCATAACGCTTTGTTTTAAGTGAAGAATAAGAGAAGAACGTTTCCCTATTCTTACTTAACGCGCGCTATGTACTTATTGCATTAACCGTTTCGTTAAAACTTAAAGTAAACAAACAGCCTACCGTGGTTTTTGCTGTCGTTTTCAATACGGTGATAAAGGGGCTTAATATGGGGCTGTTGTAAAAAGCGCTCTACTTTTTTGCGTAGTTGGCCGCTGCCCTTGCCGGGTATAATTTCTACCTCGCGTATTTTACATTCAATGGCTTCTTCAAAAGCATCGTTCAGGGCCTTGTCTATTGCCTTGCTGTTGTTAAATATATCGTGCAGGTCCAGCTTAATTCTTGCCATTAGTGCAAGATAAACAGAGTGTAATTAATGCGCTTACTTTTTACCGCTTAATGTTGTTAAGGTTGGCCCCGGGGAACCGCGCCCCTTCCAGTTTGGCGCCTGTAAAATCAGCACCCTCGCAATTCGCAATTTCAAAATCGGCATTGCGCAGGTCAGCATTTTTAAAACTGGCATTGGTTAAATCGCAACCCGTAAAATCAGCCCCCTGCATTATGGCGCCCTCAAAATTGGCTGCGCTAAAGAATGAATCAGTTAAAAGCGCACCGTTAAATTTTGAACCGCTAAAGTTTACCCCTTCACAAATGCAGCCCGATAAATCCGCAAACGATAAATCGGCATTGGTAATTGAACTTCCCTTGGCCACCAGCTTATGCCGCCATTCCAGGTGCTTGCCCTTACTGCCATTGCTTAAGTAAATATTTAAAGGCAGGCCTGCAACATGCAGGCGTTCAAACCTGCCGCCGGCGCCGCCTGAGTTTAAAAACTCAAAATGCGCGTTTAACGCTTCCTGTATTTCTGCATTGGTAAAAGGCGTATTGCCCTGCGCCATGCTTCGTATCAGTTCTGCATTCATTTCTGTACTGCGTGGCGGCACCTCGCTGCTGTTAAAGCCTGCTACAGCCTTTCGCGCTACGGCATCAGCGGGCACTTCAATAAGTACGCTGCGGTTATCGTTTATCCATGGGCCATGCTCACTATAAGCGGCTGAATCAAAACTCTGACCTACGGTAAGGTGGGCAATCCATTTAGGGTCAGTAACCCAAATACGGTACTTGGCGCTGGGCAGGTTATTGGGGTTACTCCAAAAATCTCTCCATTTATCCTGCCAGGCGTTTTCCCATTCCTGGCTATCCTTCGTAAAACCCAACGCTACTACTTCCTCATCTGTACGGCGGTGCGCCTCATATTCATCAAAAGGGCAGTTCTGAGTTTCGTATATAGTGGTTTTTACTATAAACTCCTTAACGCGCTCTTCAAGGTCGTGTGGTTGATACGATCGGTCGTGCGGTATTTGTTCGCCCAATGCTGAGGTGGGTATGTAATTGTATTTTGAATCGAAGCCGTAAGCTTCCTGTGTTAGCAGGCAAAGGGCAAAGGTAGGGTCCTCCGGAAAGGCCCCTGCATCAGGGTGGTCAAGGCTAACCGCCAGGTCAACCCAATCTTTCCCCTTATTAATTACTGAAACGTTCCAAAGTGAGCTCATAAAACATAGATTCTTAATGTGAACGAGGGGCCTAATGTATTTGACCGATAACGGTTTGCAAAACCTTTTGTGTTAAAAAATTTATGTATGAATATTTACTATAAACAAAAAGGCCCTCTGCGTTTGCAGAAGGCCTTTTGTTTATTAAATAGTAATTTTTTATATCTGTAAGAAACCAAACCGGTAACGTACCATCTCATCGCGCAGCTTAACTGCAAATGGCGCATTAGGGTCAGGGGTGGCTTTAAGTATCTTACTTATTTCATCCATATCCTGTTGGGTGCGTATATCCATCATTAACCAATGGTTTAAATCGCCGCGCACCTGCTCGTAAATCTCGGGGTTTTCATGCTTAACAGCCGCAATAACCAATTGAGCCATTACCGAGGTCTGTTCGCGCACTTCACGTTTCTCTAAGAAAGAGCCACGGCGCAGTTGCTGCAGGTAATCAGGGTCGCTTACGGTAGCCATCATATAGCTGTAAACACCTTTGTAGTAATTCAACTCATCTTTAGCGGCATCCCATTCTTCCACTAATAACTTATGGGCTTCATCCTTTTTGCCTGCCTGGTAAAGCACATCAGGGTAATCAGCATCAAAATAAGAATGCGGAACACGGTCAGATGGTAAATTCTTCAGCGAGTATTCAATAACCTCTGCAGCCTTCTCAGGCTGGCCTTTATCAAGTAATGATTGTGCCAGGCGAGAGTAGTTAGACTTAATATTCACCACCATGCGCAGGTTATTCTCATCAAGATAAATATTCGGGTTGCTTTCAATACCGCCAAAACGGAATTTCTTCATCATGTTCTCATACGTAACATCAGTGCGAACAGGCGAGGTAAATGGTGAGCCTGTTGCGTTAACCTTAGGTACAATACGGTAGGTAAGGCCTTCTAACTGGAAGTACTTCTCTAAGCCCATATATTGTTCTGAACCTACAGAAACGGCAAAGTAAATAGGGCGCTCCATAAAGTTGTTGGCCAATATGTCCAGCACCATCCAGTCGTTCTTCAACAGCACGTTTTTGTTCACGGTCCATTCCATATGCGGCACAATCTGGTTAGCCTCGTCAGCCGAAACAAAGTTGCCGGCAGCTACTTTAGCTGAGTCCACATCCATATACATTATGCGCGAATAGAAGATGTTGCTGCCGCTCTCGCGGTCTTTATCCGAAGGCTTTTCGCTGGCAATAACGCTCATTACTTCTTTTAATGAACGCGGTGTGCCGCTTAAACCCTCTTTATACTGGTAGCGCACCGCATCGCGGTTGCTGCCGTGGTACTGCTCAGGTGTGCAGGTTAACTTCAATGGCGCTGCATCATTAATCTTATAGCGCAATTGGTCAATATACCAATCCACCCCTAATAACGATAAGTTGATTACGCGCACATCCGTGCGTATGCCTTCCACTTCCTGCGCATACCACAGCGGGTAGGTATCATTATCGCCCATAGTAAACAGCACCGCATTAGGCTGGCAGCTTTCTAAATAACAACGGGCAAAGTCGCGCGCGGTGTTACGGCCGTGGCGGTTGTGGTCGTCCCAGCCTTGTGCGCCCATTAATACAGGGGCAGCAGCACAGGCAGCAATAGCAATAGCGCCGCTTGGTACATCACCTACTTTACGGCGTAAGAAATCGGCAATAGCAATAGCGCCAAAACCAATCCATATAGAATAGGTAAGGAATGAACCTGCAACAGCATAATCACGCTCACGCGGTTCTATTGGCGGCTCGTTTTGGTAAACAATCTGCAATATGCCTGTGGTGCCAAACAGCACTAACAGTATCCAGAATGTTTTTTCGTGCTTAAACAGCGTATATACAAAACCGATTAAACCAATAAGGAACGGTATCATGAAGAACATGTTACGGCCCTTATTCTTCAGCATCTCCTTGCTAAGGTTATTCTGCGGATAATCAGGCGTAAATGCTTTGTGCGAATTATCAATAAACGGTATACCGCTTATCCAACGGCCATCGTCATTGTAGTAAGCGCCCTGCACATCATTCTGGCGGCCGCTGAAGTTCCACATAAAGTAGCGGAAGTACATAAAGCCTAACTGGTACTTAAAGAAGAAGTTCATGTTATCAGAAAAGCTGATAGCGTCCTTCACTTTATACTGTCCGCGGCCGTCTTTGCCCGGGTTCTTTTTGTTCAATTCGGTTACGTAGTTGGTAGCACTCTCTAAACCGTTTGGCGGAAATACCTTCACTACCTGGCGGCTGTCGCGGTCTACAATATTGTATTCCGGGTTAAGCCATGCACGGTAGCCCGGGTGCTTGCTTTCATCCTGCCAAAAACCTAAACGAGGGAAGAACATATTAGCCTCAGGGCGGAATTCATAATCCGTTTGCTTAGGGCCAAGGTTTACGTATTGCTTTAATTTTACATCTTTCTCCCAACGGTCGCCGCTGTAAACGTAGCCGTGTACCTTGCCGTTTTCATCGCGGTAAAAGTCAACGTCATCATACGGGTCAGCCGTGTAATCGGGGCCCATTACCAATGGGCGGTCGCCATACTGCTCGCGGTCCACATAACTCTTAATAGTGAACGGGTCAGTAGGCTTGTTCATATTAATTGGCGGGTTCGCAATAGCGCGTATAGGCACCATTATGTAGGATAAATACCCTACGTAGGAGAAGGCAATGGCCAGCACACCTATGTTTACAAGGCGGCGGGTTTCGTAACCGTACGAACGGGCCAGCACCAGCACAATAATGTATATAGAGCGTATAAGTTTAGCAGTAAGGCTATCCTCAATTACAAGGCCCAATACGAAGTATAAACCGGCGGCGCCAATAGCAATATAAAAGTCGCGGTCCTTACCGGTGTGGGTGTAATACAATAACGAACCTATTACCAGTATAAGTAACAGGGCACCTATAATAATACCGGTGTTAAAGCCCATGCCCATATCGTTCACAAAAAACAGGTCCATACCGGCCAGGTAACTTTGTGTAAACGATATAATGAACTTCATATAAAGGCCCAGTACCAAAAAGCCCACTATGGATGCTATTACCCAGCCATACCAGGTAGCCTTGTAGCGCTTGTAGTAATAAATAAGGGCCATTGCAGGCAGCGCCAATAAGCTTAACAGGTGCACGCCTATAGAAAGGCCTGTCATGTAAGCGATAAACACTAACCAGTGGTCGGCATATTTGCTGTCGTCGGCATCCCACTTCACCATGGCCCAAATAATAAAGGTCATAAAGAAGAGAGAAAGCGAGTAAACTTCACCTTCCACCGCGCTAAACCAAAGTGAATCAACAAAAGTGCAGCAGGTAGCGGCTATAAAGCCGGCGCCTATTACAGTTATAATACGGCCGGTGGTGTATTCACCGTCCTTCATTACCACCTTACGGGCAAGGCCGGTGGTGGTCCAAAAGGTAAATAATACAGCGCCTGCACTGGCAAGGGCGCTCATAAAGTTAACCATTAAGGCTACGCTGCTGGCGTGGCCACTGGCGGCAGGGTCTAAGGGGCTAACGCCTGAAAACAGGGTAAAAATACGGCCCAGCATAAGAAAGAAAGGGGCACCCGGCGGGTGAACCACCTGCAGTTTAAAGCAACCCGAAATAAATTCGCCGCAATCCCAAAAACTGCCGCTGCTTTCCATGGTCATTCCGTATACCACCGCAGCAAAAACAAAAGACAACCACCCGAAGAGGTTGTTCATTAACTTAAAGTTCTTCATTCAATAGAAGTTTCAAACGGGTAAAAATATCAAAATAGCCGAAAGCGAGCGATTTAGTAGGCTCTTTTGCAGCCCGTTAATAAAAGTTGGCAACTGCCTGAAAGTAAAAAAAGAACCCGCCTTTGCAGGGCGGGTTTTTCAGAACATTGTGGTAAAGGTCTATTTCTTAACAGCCACTAAACCAAAGGCCGGCAGGGAGTTGGTGCCGTCATAGGTGGCTGATTTTTCCATGCTTCCGAAGCCCGTTTTGTTTACCTTAAAAGTATAGGTGTGGCCTACTTGCAGGTTGGTATAGCTGTAACCGCCTTTAAGGTCGGTTGTGGCACTGGCTGCTGTGCGGCCGTTTTCAACAGCATCAATCTTGGCTGCTTCAATAGGCTTACCGGTGCTTTCTTCAAAAACCTGGGCCGGCAGGCTGCTGGTGCCGTTCTCGTTAGTAACCGTGTCGGTTTGCCCGGTTGGGGCTTGTGGGGCGCTGTTGGCAGCAGTGGAATCGGTGGTGCTGGCAGTTTCACTTTCAGGTTTCGGGCTGTTACATGAAAACAAAATCACGAACATGGGCAGTAAAAGGAATACGAATTTTTTCATATCAGGGTGGGTTTAGTGTAGCCTAAAGATATATCTTGGGCTATCAAATCAAAAAAATATTATCTACCCCTTAACCCTGCCCCGCTTTGCAAGCTGTAAACGCCGCTAAAACAATGCTTGATAAGGTCCGCCTTTTATCCTCCTCTAACCTCAAGGAGGCTGAAGAGCTTTGCCAACAGGCAATAGAATGCGCGCTGGCTGAGGCAAACAAAAGCGTGGAGGCCGAAGCACGCCATTTGCACGCGCAACTGCTGTTTAACTTAGGCAAAAACATTAATGCTATTGAGCAAATAAAGGCCGCCATTACCCTGCGCGAGGAGTTAAACGATAAAGCCAGGGTTTCTTTTTCTTTAAACAGCCTGGGTATTTTTCTTTCAGAAATTGGCGACTATGGCGCCGCACTTGAAAGCAGCCTGCGTTCACTACGCATTAAAGAGGAATTGAATGACCGGAAGGGCATTGCCACCACGCTGATTAATATAGGCAGCATTTACCACCGGCTTAACAACGGGGCAGAGGAAAGTAAAATGTATGAACGTTCGCTGCGCATAGCTGAAGAACTGGCGGATACACGGCTTATAACCTACAACCATTTAAACCTTGGCTTGCTGTATTGCGAAAGTGATAACATTGAAGCAGCCCTGCCTTACTTCAAAAATATTGATGCGGAATTGGAAGCCCTTGGCGATAAACCTAATGCCGTTAAAGCGCTGAACAACTACGGCCTGTTATTCCTTAAACTGGGTCAGCCGCAAAATGCGTTGGAAAAATTCAGGCATTGTCATCAACTGGCCAGCGAAACCAACAACACCGCCGGCGTTATAGCCTCCTTAAATAACATGGGCGAAACCATGCTGCAATTGAACGAACCCCAACAGGCGAAAGTATTTTTAGATGAAGCCCTAAGCCTTGCCCAGCAAACGCAGCAAAAGGAATTGGTAAAGGATGGTAAACTTATTTTAAGTGACTACTACACAGCTCTGCACGATTTTAAAAGTGCCTTGCGGGAATATAAAGACTACGTAACCGCAAAAGATGAACTGCTGAACGCCCAAAACCTGAAACAACTGGGCGAACTGCAGTTGCGGTACGATTTAGACAAGAAGGAAAAAGAGGCGGAAATACACCAGCTTAAAAATGTAGAGCTAAAAGATGCCCTGGATAAACTGCAGGAAGAAAAGAAGCGCAGCGATACGCTTTTGCTGAACATATTGCCTGAAGAAGTGGCAGAAGAATTAAAAGCCACAGGCACCTCCCGTGCGCGGCATTTTGAATCGGTAACGGTAATGTTTACCGATATTAAAAACTTTACCACTATAAGTGAACAGCTATCGCCGCAGGAATTGGTGGCTGAAATTGACTTCCTGTTCCGCAGTTTCGATGAAATAATTACCCGCTATGGTATTGAAAAAATAAAAACCATTGGCGATGCCTACATGTGCGCCGCAGGCATACCCGTAGCAGATGCGTACAATGCTGAAAATGCCGCCTATGCCGCCCTGGAAATTGTGAACTTTATGAGCCAGTTAAAACAACTGCGGCAGTTGCAGGGTAAACGCTTTTTTGAAATACGCATTGGCTTAAACACCGGGCCTGTGGTAGCAGGCATAGTTGGCAGCAGCAAATTTGCATACGATATTTGGGGCGATACCGTTAACACAGCTGCCCGCATGGAGCAAAGCGGCGAAGTGGGTAAAATAAACATAAGCGGCAGTACTTATCTTTTATTAAAAGATAAATTCAATTGTACCCACCGCGGCAAGGTAAGCGCCAAAAACAAAGGCGAAATAGATATGTATTTTCTGGATGCAAAAAAACAGGCGTGAAGTACAGCTTGCTTTTGATACTACTGCTTGGCATTGCTTACAATGGTATTGCGCAAAAGGTAAAGCCCGGCCTGGTATTTACGCATGATAGTGTTTACCGCAAAACACTGCCTGCCGTTTTGCCCCTAAACCGTGGGCCTGTACCTGCTGCTGTAGATTTAAGCGACCGTATGCCACCCGTGGGCAACCAACGCCCTCAAAACAGTTGCGTAGCCTGGGCGGTGGGTTACGGGGCGCGCTCTTATTACAACCCAACGGTAAACAAACAGGCTCTAACCCGCGGCAACGGGGTAGACTACTCCGCTGTTGTATCGCCATCGTTTATTTATAACCTGCTTAATGAAGGCAAAAACAAGGGCCTTAGCATGCAGCGGGCCTTCCGTTTATTAATGGACACAGGCGCCTGTTCGTACCAAACCATGCCTTACGAAAAATACAACTGGGTTAAAAAGCCGCGCCCCAAACAAATTGAAGAGGCAAGCAGCTACCGTATTGAGGCCTACCGTAAAATTGATATGACTTTTGCCCTGCTTAATATAAAGGGCGAGTTAATAAGCGGTAACCCGGTAGTGTGTGCCACTTATTTTGATACGCGGTACTATAACTACGGCAACAACACTAAAGAAGAATTTTATGTGTGGGATACTATGGGGCCTATTGATAACCAAATGGGCCATGCAGTGGTAATTGTGGGGTTTAACGATAGCCTTAAAGCCTTTAAGTTTATGAATAGCTGGGGAACGGACTGGGGCAATAAGGGCTATGGGTGGATAAGCTACCGCAACGTAAAAAATGCAGTGCGCGAAGCCTACATTATTAAACCGGCTTACCCCCGCGCTATAGAAGATGAGTTTGTTGAAGTAATACGTGGCGGGCCAAAGGATAGCCTGGGAAGAGTAATGATACAACCCAACGAAGTGCCGGAGGTGCGCCCGGTTTCATTGCCTGTATTTTATGTTTCCAGTCAAAGTATTGATACTTCAATAGCCAATGAGCCTGATTTGCTAACCATTGTAAGGCTTAAACTGCCCAAGGGTTATGCCCAAAACTTTGAATTGGTGGTGCAGTATTTTTTTGACGATAACGGAAAAAAGGGCGAGCCTGTGTTGAGCAAAAATACCGACTTTCAATTGATGAATGGCCAGGCAGCAGCGGGCACCGGGCCTGTTGAGTATAGCCAGCTTTACGCCTTAGAAAAGAGTTGGAAGATAGCCATGCCCGTTAACGCGCTTACCCTTCCGCAGCAAACTAACACCGGCACGTACAACCTTTGGACCGAAGCCACACTCTTTTTAGATGGCTTTCCGGTACAAACGGCCGACCCTCAAAAGGTGCAGATAAGGCGCTAACCCGGGCTCATATTGCCTTAAAACAGATGATTACCACGGCTTTAGCATACTTTTTACACGAACGGTTTGCAAAAGTTTGAGAGATAATTATTTTTGCCGTCCCGTTTCGCGAAAGCGGAACTGAGTTTGCCCGATCGTCTAATGGCAGGACAACTGATTTTGGTTCAGTTTGTGGTGGTTCGAATCCATCTCGGGCAACAAGTAATTTAAACCATCCGCAGAGCGGGTGGTTTTTTATTTGTAGAAAACGCAAGCTTGCTTGCAGGTTTTCGCAGAATAAAAAACCAAGGGCACGAAGTGCCGATGGTTTAAATATTTGCAAGGCCTCCACCTGGGATCAACGCAGTTAATCCATTCAAGCTCGCTTGCAGGTTTTCGCAGAATAAAAAACCAAGGGCACCAAGTGCCGATGGTTTAAATATTTGCAGGGCCCCCACCTTGGATCAACGCAGTTAATCCGTTAAACCTGTTTTATTGTTTTCGAAAAAATCAAAACCTTTATAAAGTGTTTACCATAGAACAAATTAAAGCCGCGCACAGCAAAGTAAAATCGGGTGCTGATTTCCCCGCCTATATTCAGGAGATTAAAGAGCTTGGCGTTGTTTCGTACGAAACCTTTGTAGCGGACGGCCATGCAGACTATTATGGGGCAAACAATTTTAAAGCCGGCGCGCCTGCCAAATACGCTGAACTACCAATAAAGGATAGTGTTGACCAACAACTTTTCACTGTGGAGCTGAAAGCACATCAACAGGGTAAAACAGATTACAAAACATTTATTGAAATGTGCGCAACTGCGGGCGTGGTTAAATGGTCAGTTAAGCTCCATAAAATGACTTGTACGTACTTCGATAAAGCGGGCAATGTGGTTTTAGAAGAAGTAATTCCCGGCTAAGTAACCTGAGTATTTAGGATACGCAGGTTACTTTACCTCTTACAACTCCACGTAGTGCAGGTAATAAGCCACCGTGGTGCCGCCGCTTGTTTCGTGAAACATTACCGGCAGGTTATTGCTGTTGTAATCATAACTTTCGCTTACTGATGTTACCGACGTAACATTACCGTTGCCTGTGTCGTAAATAGTGCTTTTTACTGAAGTAGCGTTGTTAGGGTAAGCGCTGAAGTAAATGAAAGCTTCAATAATGTCAATAAGGCAGGCACGGTAAGTTTTTGCAAAGGGGTTCACTTTATCATCATAGGCTAAAAACTCAACTTTGTTGGCCAGCTTGTAGTTGCCCGATATTTTTACCGACTTGATGCGCTGGGTTAGTTTACCGCCGCTGTAAGTAAAGTCAAACAACTCGTCGTCTGTTGCCGGGTTTTCGTAGTCCACCGTGGCAGAGTTTACAGTGTTATCGGCATTATAAGTAAAGCCTGTTGTTTTTTGTTTGTTGGTGGCGGTGCCATCGTAGTTTATTACGGCAGCTATACGGTTGCTGCCATCGTAAAACACGCTGTCAACATCTGTTACGCTTCCGCCTGAGGTGCTTACCCTTTTAACCACCTTACCGTTGCTGTACGAAACATTTATAGTACTGGTGGGGTTTTCAATGCGTGTTAAGTTGCCCTGGTTATCGTAGGTAAACTGTACGCTGAACATGCCGGCTGTATCGCCAAACTCGCTAACTAAATAGGTTTTTGCAGGCTCCGTGTTATCCTTTTTACAACCTGTAGCTGCTGCTAAAGCACAAATAACCGTTACTGCTAAAACTAAAATTCTTGCTGGGTTCATTACTTTGTTTGCGGTAAAGGTATGAAAAGGCTTCAATGTTATGCTGCGCTTTAAATTGTAAAACTGCTTCTTTAAGCCAAACGTTGGTCTATATCAAACAACAGCGTTTTTGTTGTAACGGGCTTTGTATTCCACCGGCGACATACCTGTTATTTTTTTAAATACCTCCCTAAATGCTTTGTTGTCTGAATAGCCAACCTCATACATAACCTCGTTAATAGTTTTCCTGCTGTTTTCAAACGCTCTTTTCGCCGATTCAACTTTGGCCCTTTGCGCATATTCAACGGGCGTATTGCCTGTAGCCTTTATAAATCTACGGTCAAAATTGCGGCGCCCTACTGAAAACATGCCCGCCAATTCTTCAACCGAAATTTTTTCGTGCAGGTTACTTTCAATGTGTTCCTGTGCTTTGGCCACTATTTCGTCATCATGCAGCTTTTGCCCAGTAAAAATGGTAAAGGCCGACTGACTCTTTCTATCAAGGTCAATTTGAAAAACCTTGGAACAGAAGATAGCTGTTTGCCTGTTGTAATATTTTTCTACCAGGTAAATAATCAGGTTTAAAAAGGAGAACGCCCCTCCGTTGGTATAAATGCCGTTTTCATCCGTAATCAATTTGTCTGCCTGCAGCTTAACCTTCGGAAACATCATTCTGAAGCTATCAGCTGCGGACCAATGGGTGGAGCAGTTTTTACCATCTAACAAACCTGTAGAGGCAAGCATAAAAGCCCCGGTGCATATGGCCGCCACTTCAGCGCCTTGCTTGTATTGCTTTTCTATCCATTCAATTAGCGGCCTGTTTACCTTAGTTGATTTGTTGTAGTTATGATTAAGCGAGGGTATAATAATGAGATCAGTTTTTTCAATATTTGAAACCTGCGTGTGCGGTTTAACCGAAAAAACACCATCAAAAAAATCAACCTTTTTTGCAATACCTGCCAGTTGAATGCGGAACAACTCCTTTTTATAATTTAATTTCCAGTATTCGTTAGCCTTTAAAAATATTTTATAAGTACCTGCAATACTGCTTAGGTTATTACCTGTGCCGCTTGGTACTATAATGGTAAGATGTTTCATGGCTTTGTTATTGTTCCCTTACAAACCTAAGTTTTTTGGTTGTCCAAATCAACCCGCTACAAAGTCTAATGCGCACCCGCTTGGGTAGTTTTTAGACATTTACATTTGTGCTTCAATTTTATAAATACAAATACTACGCGATCATGGATCCATACTCAACATTGCTGAAAATGATATTCGACAGGTGGAATGCCTCAATAGCTAATTGCACCACCCTGCTTAATTCGCTTACTGACGAGCAAGTGCAAAAGGAAGTTGCGCCGGGTAAAAACAGAGGCTCGTATATATTGGGACACCTTATAGCTGTGCACGATGATATGCTGGTACTGCTTGATATGGGTGAAAAGCTATATCCTGAAATGCACCGGGTTTATATTGCCACGCCCGATAAGGCCGGGGAAGAGCTGCTTACAGTACAGGAGTTAAGGCAAAGGTGGAGCACGCACTGCGAAACTTTAAAACAAAAGTTTGATGCGTTAAAGCCTGAGGAATGGCTCAATAGGCATACAGCAGTTGCGCCCGATGATTTTAGCAAGGAACCGTACCGCAACAAACTGAATATAATTGTAACACGAACCACCCATTTGGCTTACCATACCGGGCAATTGGCTTTACTTAAATAACATTAAAACGATATTAAAATGACAACTAACAACTTTACTACAACTATAGTAGTTGATAATTCGCCAGCTGAAGTATTTGACGCTGTTAATAATGTTAGGGGCTGGTGGCAGGGCGAAATAAAAGGTGATAATACCCGGCTTAATGATGAGTTTACCTACCAAATGCTGGAGTTTCACTTCTCTGTACAAAAGGTGGTTGAACTTGTGCCAAACCAAAAAGTGGTTTGGCTGGTTACTGAAAGCAACCTTAGCTTTACTAAAAAGAAAGATGAGTGGACAGGAACCAAAATAATTTTTGACATTACCACCCGCGATAACAAAACCTGCCTGCAATTTACGCATGAGGGCTTAACGCCACAGTTTGAATGTTACGGTGCTTGCTCAAAGGGATGGGCTGATTTGATAGAGAAAAGCCTTGTTAGTTTGATAACTACCGGAAAAGGCATGAAGGTGTTTTAGCGCAACTAACTGTTCTTTTTAAGGGCAGGTTACAAAACCCTTATTAGTTTTACAGACTGAATACCTCCCATGAAAAAAATTAACTGGAAGGAAGTAGCCAAGTTTCTGTCGGGTGCTTTTTTTGTAACTGCAGGCGCCAGTTGGTATTTTGCATATTACAAGGTCGATCTTCCGTTTATGGGTACAACTATGTCGTACCGGTTCTTAGCGTTTCGCGGCTTTCTCCATTTCGCCTTTTTTCTGTTTACCTTTTATTACGGTTTTATCAGGAAGACAAGATAAAGCGCAGGTCCGCACCTTTTGAATACCTCACTTTAAAATGCAGCCTCACCCGCTCATCTATAATCGTTACCTCTGCCGTATTTTCGCTCCTTACTGCTTATCAGGGTGCGAAAAGAAAAGGATGTAGCCGTTTTCGCCGTAAAAGCCGGGGTCAAGTTTAAAGTCGTAACCGCTAATGTCTTTCTCAAACTGAAACCTGTCGGTAAAAACCTTTAAGTGCTGAGCGGGCAGCTTATCAAGTTCTTTCAGCGTTACATCCTTGTATTTGAAACCGCTACCAGGGCTTACCATCAGGCTAACAGGCTCAACCGGGCTAATTACCACAACGCTTACACTTTGGTATTTAGGTGATATTGTTCCCGCATAATTGTTACTTCTGTTCCATCCTATGCTGCCATATCCGTCAAAGCTTCCGCCCCCGTTCATATAAATTTCTTTAAACACTGCTTTTAACTCTTCTGCAGTGCATGGTATGGAATGGTCAAGCGCATAGGTGCCCCAAAGGGCGTAGGCCTTTTCCTGTGCGTCTTGTGCCTTAACTATAGCCTGCACATTTTTATTATCGGCATACTTACTTTCTGCTGCAAGGTAGTCCTTCACGGTTTTGCTTTCATTCACATCATAGCGTATAGTTAAAACCGGTGTGCCTGCGGGTACTTCCAGCTTCAATTTAAGTTTGGTATAAGGTAAAAGGCGCATCACCACCTTCCAGCCGGTAACGCCGTTCTGGTGGTAAAAGCTTTCAAAGCTTAAATCGCGGCTTTCAAACAATTCAGGGTGCTTGCTTACCAATGTAGCGTTAAGGGTGTTTTTCGTATAATATTTATCTTCAACATATACGAACACCTGGCTGTAGTCGCGGCTATCGTGGTCGTAATCGGTCCATTCATAACCATTATCGTAGGTGCCCATAGTTATATAAGCCTTTCCCCAAAATTCATCGTCGGGCTGCTTGCTTATTTTATCCTGAATAGTAAAAAGCGGCACGCTCAACGCCTTTACTCTATTATCTTCCTCTTGCTTGTGTTTTCTATCGTATGCCGCATAGCTAAACGGATTAGGCACTTGGTTGCCGGTATAATTAAAGTTGTTTTCGCGGCTTAAGTTGCTTTCTGATGTAACTGTTAGTGTGGTAGAAGGTTTAGCCTTAAGGTCATATTCAACTATGGCCAGGCCGGGTACATAGGTTTCGAAAAAAAACAGTTTTAAGTAACCGCTCTTACCTGCTTCGGTAAAGTAGGCCTCCCTGCCGCCAAAACCTTCAAACTGTAAATTACCGGGTACGCTTACTTTTCCGTGCCGGGGGTTACCACTGGTTACACGCCAGGCCACGGCAAACTTTATATCATGCTTTTTACCGGCTTTTTTCGGGTCCCAGGCTACTATATAAAGCTGGTCATCCGATGGCACATATTGCCATATCACGGTATCACCAGGGGTATATTCTTCAAAGAAGAAGGAACTGAAATATTCCAGCGTATCATCAGTAGCGCCCTGGTGCAAAAAACGGAAGTTGGCCCCATCGGGCATGCGCTGCACCGAATTTTCACCATGATATTCCAATACGCCCTGGCCTGCTGCTAACCCGAATGGGATGAACAGTAGAAAAGATGAAATGTATTTAATATATTTCATATGAAACAAAGGTATATAATTGAATGCGTTGCGGTTGGAACTTTTTTGGCCAATTCTTACTAAAAAAACTGCCCCCGATTACATCAGGAGCAGTTCTCAATTCACCGAAAAAAAAGAGTTTAGCTTTTAAGCGCTGAACGAAAATAGATGGCCACGCAAGCTTGCAATATGAGCGTGGTCACTACTTCTGCTGATTTTTGCTTGTTCTTAATGTACATGTATAATTTAAAGCCAATCAAAGCCAATACATTAAATGCAGCCTTTTTTAATGCTGTTTTGGGCCTTCAAAAGCCTCATTTTAACACAAAAACATATGTAAACAGCATATAGTAACATATAAACATGACAATTAAATCAAAAAAGAATTGGCACTTTGGTTAAAAACCTTAGATTGCCCTTTGCAAAAAATACTATTATGGGAAGACCACCAACATTACCCGCCCAATTGCGCGATGGATTTTATATAGATGTTCGCTCTAAAACAGCGGACAAAGGTGTTAAGATACGCGCCGAGTCGGAAGAGGAAATGATGGCCAACGCCAACATTTACAAAAACAGCAAAGAGGTTACCATTCTTGGCCAGCTTAAAAAAGGCGTATGGCTTAATGAATTAGCCAACGCTGAAAAAAAGGCAAAAGATAAGGCGGCAGCCAAAGCAGCCGCTAAAGAAAAGGCCGCCCCGGCAAAAGAAGTTCCGGTTAAAAAAGCTGCAGCCGCACCTGTAGCCAAAAAGCCTGAAGTGAAAAAGCCGGAGGTAAAAAAGCCTGAAGTAAAAAAGGCGGCGGCTAAAAAGCCTGCACCGGCTAAAGCAGCTAAAGCAAAAGCGCCGGTTAAAAAGAAAAAGTAATACAGCTTTACACCTAAGCTGATTGAGGCCCTGCATATTGTGCTTGCACAATTCTGCGGGGCTTTTGCTTTCATTATCATCTATGCTTTTTCTTTCATAAGTATTGCTGACCAATATCATTCGCCGTCCGCAGTGTGGGCGTCTACTTTTACAGTAAATAAAAGTATATGCCGCAATATATGCGTATGGGCAAAGTGCCCGATAAGCGCCACGTAGTTTTCCGCCGCGAGAACGGCGACCTTTACCACGAAGAACTTTTTGGCACTGAAGGTTTCTCCGGTTTATCATCCTTGGTTTATCACGTATATCCGCCAACGCGCGTTAAAGAAAAAGGCCAGCCGTATTCTGTTAGGCCCAAGGTACTTATTGAAGATAACCTGCAGGCGCGCAGCTATATGAGTTTTAATGTGCAGCCTACTGAAGATTACCTGGAAAGCCGCAAGGTTCTTTTTGTAAATAACGACATGACCATTGCTGTTGCCTCACCAATGGATTGCATGAACCACTACTTTTTTAAAAATGCCGATGCCGATGAAATGATTTTTGTGCATCATGGTTCAGGTACTTTAAAAACCATGTATGGCAGTATTGATTTTAAATACGGCGATTACCTTATTATTCCCCGCGGTACAGTTTATCAAATGCATTTTGATACGCGCGATAATAAACTGCTGATTGTTGAATCGCACGGGCCAATTGAAACACCATCGCGCTATCGCAATAACTACGGCCAGTTTTTAGAGCATTCACCATTTTGCGAGCGCGACTTCCGCCTTCCGCAAAATTTAGAAACGCATGATGAGCTGGGCGACTTTATGATTAAGATAAAGAAGCGCGGCCTTATCTATCCGTACATTTACGAAACGCACCCCTTTGATGTAGTAGGTTGGGACGGCTGTAGTTATCCGTATGCCTTCTCCATTTTCAACTTTGAACCTATTACCGGCCGCATACACATGCCACCGCCAATACACCAAACCTTTCAGGGCAAAAACTTTGTTATCTGCTCGTTTGTACCGCGCTTGTATGATTACCACCCCGATGCTATACCTGCGCCTTACCACCATAGTAATGTAGATAGCGATGAGTTGTTGTATTATGTAGATGGCGATTTTATGAGCCGTAACAATATTCAGAAGGGGCAAATAACCCTGCACCCGGGCGGTATACCGCATGGCCCGCACCCCGGCGCTATTGAACGCAGCATAGGTAAAAAAGCCACTAACGAAATGGCGGTAATGATTGACCCCTTTAACCCTGTGCAGATAACCGAAGAGGCCTGCAAAATTGAATTACAGGATTACTACCATTCATGGTTAGGCAAAGCGCCTGCCATTTCAAAAAATTAAAAGCAATTGCAATGGAAACAAAAGACTTAACAGCCGTTCAGAATTTTACGTACAGTGAGCAAAAGATATTTGACAAGGCGCAGGATTTTCTGCCCATTTACGGAACTGATTATGTAGAGTTATATGTAGGCAACGCCAAACAGGCAGCGCACTACTATAAAACTGCTTTCGGTTTTCAGGATTTGGCCTATGCCGGTTTAGAAACAGGCCAGCGCGATTTTACTTCTTATGTTTTACAACAGGGTAAAATACGTTTAGTGCTTACTACCCCTTTTAACCCCGATAGTGATATGGCGCAACACCTGCGTATGCATGGTGATGGCGTAAAGGTAATTGCCCTTTGGGTAGATGATGCCTACGATGCCTTTGAACAAACAACACAACGTGGCGCAAGGCCTTTTATGCAACCTAAAACTGTGGAAGATGAATTCGGCAGTGTGCGCATGAGCGGTATACATACCTATGGCGATACGGTGCACGTATTTGTTGAACGAAAAAACTACAAGGGCATCTTTTTGCCAGGTTATGAAAAACTGCTTACGGAATACCACCCCGGTAATTGTGGCCTTAAATATATTGACCATATGGTAGGCAATGTGGAATTAGGCGCCATGAATAAGTGGAGCACTTTTTATGCTGATGTTATGGGCTTTGCCAACCTTATTACTTTTGATGATAAGGATATAAGCACGGAATATACTGCCCTAATGAGCAAGGTAATGACCAATGGTAACGGCTATATTAAATTCCCTATTAACGAACCGGCCATAGGCAAAAAGAAATCGCAGGTAGAAGAGTACCTTGATTTTTACCGTGGCGCAGGTTGCCAGCATATTGCTGTAGCTACTGATGATATTGTATTTACTATTAGCGAAATGAAAAAGCGCGGTGTTGAATTTTTATACGTACCGGGCAGTTATTATGATACAGTACTTGACCGTGTTGGCGTTATAAAAGAAGACCTGAATGAGTTAAAGAAGTGGGGAATAATGGTTGACCGTGATGAGGAAGGTTATCTGCTGCAAATATTTACTAAACCTGTTGAAGACAGGCCAACCCTGTTCTTCGAAATTATACAACGCAAAGGCGCAAAATCCTTCGGCAAAGGAAACTTCCAGGCCTTGTTTGAATCAATTGAAGCCGAGCAGGCACGCCGCGGCACTTTATAAGGTGAAAAAACTGCCCATAGTAATTGTAGCCCTTATGTGCTTTATGCACGTTAAGGGCTATATATTTTTTTATAAGCCGCTTAAGCACACGGTTCATTACCCAACCCATGTAACGCTTAATGCTTACCAAACCGATTTTAATCCTGTAAGTTATAATGCTTCATTCGGTAAAAAATTCTGGCGTGCTAACTGCTGGGTTTATGGTTACAATACACTTGCGGTAAGCTTACTGGTTACTTTGCCTGAGCGAACAACCTTGTGGCACCTTTCAGATGTGCGCGCTATAAAACCGCAGTATAAGCGTACTTTTACTCAACCGCCCGTATTGGATAGCGACCATTGGTATATTAACTATATGGGCCATCCTTACCAGGGCAGTTGTTATTATAATGCTATGGCTAATGATTTCTTGCACGGATGGAGCAGAAATGTTCGGAAACAAAAAGCAAATATGTTAAACAGGCGGCTTTTTTGCCAGCTAAAGTACCAACATTACAGGGAAAGTTTGGCCGGGTTTTACCCCCGTTACAAGGGTGCCCTAGCGGCTTGTTTGCTATATTCGCGCTCCAACCATAGGAGTGTAACGGAGTTCTGTGTTCAATGCAAAATTCCACATTCCAAAATCTGAAATCTCAATATGCCACGCGACAACTCCATAAAATCCGTGCTGATTATAGGCTCGGGACCCATTATTATAGGCCAGGCTTGTGAATTTGACTATAGCGGCAGCCAGGCGGCGCGCAGTTTGCGCGAGGAAGGTATAGAGGTAACCTTGCTTAACAGCAACCCGGCTACCATTATGACCGACCCCGTGGTGGCGGATAATGTTTACCTGCGCCCCATTACTATCGAAAGCATAGTTGCCATACTGGAAGAAATGAAAGCCAATGGCAAACCTATTGACAGTGTGTTGCCTACCATGGGTGGGCAAACGGCGCTTAACCTGTGCATGGAAGCCTACGAGCTTGGCTTGTGGGAAAGGCACGGCGTTAAAGTTTTAGGAGCCGACTTTAAAGCAATTGAAACTACGGAAAACCGTGAGGCCTTCCGCAAGTTTATGTATGACCTGGGCATACAGGTGGCGCCTTCATATGTAGCGAACAGCTTTTTGGAAGGTAAAGAGGCGGCGCAGAAAATTGGTTTTCCGCTGGTAATACGCCCAAGCTATACGCTGGGTGGTACAGGCGGCAGCTTTGTGCATACCAAGGAAGAGTTTGATGAAAAGCTACAGCGCGGTTTGAGCGCATCGCCAACACACGAGGTGCTGATTGAAAAGGCCGTGTTAGGGTGGAAGGAGTTTGAGCTGGAAGTAATGCGCGATGTGAACGACAACTTTGTGGTGATATGTACGGTCGAGAATTTTGACCCTATGGGCATACATACCGGCGATAGCATTACCGTGGCCCCGGCTATGACCCTAAGCGATACGGCTTACCAAAAAATGCGCGAGTACGCCAAGCGCATGATTAAGGAGATAGGCACCTTTGCCGGCGGTTGTAATGTGCAGTTTGCTATGGACCCCGTAACCGAGGATATTATTTCGGTAGAAATGAACCCGCGTGTTTCGCGTAGCTCGGCACTGGCAAGTAAGGCAACGGGTTACCCTATTGCAAAAATTGCCGCCAAGCTGGCCATTGGTTACACGCTTGATGAGCTGAAGAATCAAATTACAAAAACTACGTCTGCGTTTTTTGAGCCATCGTTAGATTATGTGATTGTAAAAATACCGCGCTGGAATTTTGACAAGTTTGCCGGTGGCGATGATACCCTTGGCCTGCAAATGAAAAGCGTGGGCGAGGTAATGGGCATAGGCCGCAGTTTTCAGGAAGCCTTACAGAAGGCCTGCCAGAGTTTAGAGAACGGCCGTATAGGTATAGGTGCCGATGGCAAGCAATGGGTTAGCACCGATGATATGCTGCAGGGTATAAAGACTGCCAGCTGGGACCGCCTGTTCCGCATTTATGATGCTTTAAAACTTGGCGTGCCTGTAAAAACCATACAGGATATTACACGCATTGACCCCTGGTTTATTAACCAGATTATGGAGTTGGTGGAGTTGGAAAAGAAAACGCGCAAGCTGCAGCTACGCAAAATTGATAAGGGCTTTATGTGCGAGCTGAAAGAAAAAGGCTTTAGCGATGTACAGATTGGCTGGATGACGCAATGCAGCGAAGATGAGGTATATAACTACCGCACTAAGGAACTGGGCATACGCCGTATTTATAAACTGGTAGATACCTGTGCGGCAGAATTTGAAGCAAAAACGCCTTATTACTATTCATCATTTGACGCTACTAACGAAAGTGTAAGCAGTAATAAAAAGAAAGTGATTGTGCTGGGCAGCGGCCCTAACCGTATAGGCCAGGGTATTGAGTTTGACTACTGCTGTGTGCACGGTGTGCTGGCTATTAAAGAGGCGGGTTACGAGGCTATAATGATGAACTGTAACCCCGAAACAGTAAGTACCGATCCCGATATTGCCGACAAGCTTTACTTTGAGCCTGTGTTTTGGGAACACCTGCGCGAGTTGATTGAGCACGAAAAACCCGAAGGTGTAATTGTGCAGTTGGGCGGCCAAACAGCCCTTAAGCTTTCAAAGAACTTACACGAAGCAGGTATTAAGATAATTGGTACCAGTTACGATAACATGGATATAGCGGAAGACCGCGAGCGCTTTAGCGATATGCTGAAGGAACTGGGTATACCTTACCCTAACTACGGTGCGGCGCGCAATGCGGAGGAAGCCATTGAGGTGGCCCACCGCGTGGGTTACCCTGTGCTGGTGCGCCCTAGTTATGTGTTAGGCGGGCAGCGTATGCGTATTGTAATTAACGATGAGGAACTGACGGAAAGTGTGGTGAAGATTCTGAAGCACTTCCCTGATAATAATATTTTGATTGACCACTTTCTTGACCGTGCAGAAGAAGCGGAAATTGACGCTATATACGATGGCGAGCAGGTGGAAGTGATGGGTATAATGGAGCACATTGAACCCGCAGGTATACACAGCGGCGATAGTAACGCCGTATTGCCAAGCTATAACCTGAGCGAGAATGTGCTTTCGCAAATGCGCGACTATACGGATAAAATTGCCCGTGCCTTAGATATACGCGGCCTTATAAATATTCAGTTTGCTATTAAGAATGAGAAGGTGTATGTAATTGAGGCAAACCCGCGTGCATCGCGCACCACGCCTTTTATTTGCAAAGCCTACAACATACCTTACCTGAACTACGCCACCAAAGTAATGCTGGGCGTAAACAAACTGAAGGACTTTAAATACTACAAGCGTCTGTTGGGTTATGCCATTAAGGAGCCGGTATTCAGTTTTGATAAATTCCCCGGTGTTAGCCGCGAGCTGGGCCCCGAAATGAAATCAACCGGCGAGGCCATACGCTTTATTAAAGACTTATACGACCCTTACTTCCGCGATTTGTTCAAGAAGAAGAGTATGTATCTTTCAAGATAGTGCAGAATTAAGAGTTTTGAATGCGGAAAGGTATTTCCTACCTTTGAAAAAACACCTTGTATGTTAAAAGCCACTTTAGAAATAGAAAACCACAAATACCCTTTAGCATCTGTAAATATTAATGTTTACAACCGCGGTTCAGATTATGAGCCTAATCCGCAGGATCAAACCATGAACTTTCAGGTGAAATCGGCAAACGTAGATAAGTTTTTGACGGAATGGATTAGCGGCAAAACCATTACCAAAAAGAATGGCATTATAACGCTTACTGATGTTGAAACTAACAAGGTAATGCAGACTTATAGTTTTGCGCAGGCATTTTGCACAGGCTACAGCATTAACTTTTACATGCAAAGCGAAGACAGCAACCAAACCAACATTACCATAGCCGGTAAGGTTTCTATACACAGCGCTGCCAGCGAAGCACCGGGCGCTTTATAAGCAATTTACTTAACTATAGCTGCACCCCAGCCATCGTATTTAAGGCCCAGTGAGCGGCAGTAGGAGGCCAGGCGCATGGTTAAGCCTGATATGGTGTTTCCATCTAACAACATTGGTTTGCTTATTACCAGGCTGTTGTTTTCCATAGTTTGAACGGTAAAACCATCCTGCGTAAGTTGTTGCGCAAGGCTTTGCAGTTTTGCGGCTTCGCCAAGTATTGTATGTTCAATTACATGCGGTTTTGAAGCACTGCTGCCGTTTTGCAAAAGCGTGCCTATAATGCGGCGGTCGTGTATTTGTTGCCAGTACAGGTAATCGGGCTTAATGCGCTCATCAAAAAACTGCCAGCCCGCGCTTTCGCGCAACTCAAGTTTATAAATATCAATGCGCTTGGCCCAGTGAGTGTAGTCAGTTTTAAAGGTAGCTACATCGTTTACCTGGTATATTAACTCGCGCAGGGCGCCATAGCTGCTGCGGGCTACAAAGCGGCAATCGGCACTAATATTCTTGTTCAGGTCCATTTCAATTTCCACCAGCCGCTCATGCTCCTTTTTTACAGGCAAGCCGGTTTCAGTGCAATTGGCAGGGTTTATATAAAAAATAACGCGAATGCAATTGTTATAACCGCTATGCGTGGTTTCGCTGCCGATGGCCTCATCAAACTCTACCATAGCAACCTGGCCTTCGCCGTAAGTGTAGGTGTAAAAATTCCAGCGCTCGCCTTTTATAACGCCGCTGTTGTCTTTATTGCCTCCAAAAATTTTATCGAATAAGCCCATAGTTACAACGCTTTTGCAGCAGTAAATAAATAAAAAAGCCCGCACAGGTTAATGCGGGGCTTTACTAATTAGTGTTGGGTTAGCGTTTATAATACGGTTATCTGTTCAACAGCAAGGTAGGGCGCATCACTGCTGCCTTCGGGTTGGCGCCATGTGCCGTATATGCGTACTTTTTTACTGAGGTCAATTTCCTGTTTGTTGTTGTCGAACACCACTACATCTTCAGCGGTTGCTTCTTCGCCTAATAAAAGGGCTGAATTTGCGCCTTCATCCACTGTATAGTAGATATTTAAGGAAACAGGCGCAGATAATTTATCACTTGAAAACTGCAGTTTGGCCACGCCGTTTTCATCCATAAATACCTGCGGAACTATAATGTTGCCTTCAACAACCACCAACTTATCATCCAGGTCCTTCATTTTATCAGTTGTAAGCGGCGTAGCACCCAGGGAAGCGTAGTCCTCTGAAGGTGGTGTTGCTTTTTCTATTTTGGTTATGTTTTTAATGAAGTAACTTTTTTCATAAGATTGATACACGCACTCACCCGTAATGCGCACGTAATCATTAAAACCGCAGCTTTCGCCTTTATCTGTTTTAAATTTTAAATCAGCATTTTGATATTGAGATGGCAGCGCCTGCATTTGGTTGTTGCCGCTACCAATATTTGGAGCCACCCGTATACCGTGGGCACGGCTACCCTTGCGTTGCTGTAATTGAATAGCACCTGAGCCATTTATCATATCAGGTACGTGAGCATAACCTTCAATGGTTACAATTTTCTTATCCAGTTCGGGTTTGGCATTTTCAGCCCAGTTAATGGCAACAGGTGGTGTTTGTCCGCAGCCGGTAAACAATAGTGCCAGTGCAATAATTGCGATGGGTAGCAAAGTTCTTTTCATTTGAAGGGTTTTAATTGGTGATTTTATTTTGTGCCAATGCCATTTGTTTGGCTTTTTGAAGTTTTAAATAACCGAGCACCAGGAATACAAGTGCAACGGCAAACAGGAATACTGTGCCGCCTATAGTACCGAAAATGCCATGGAAAACGTACCATATTGCTTTTTGCCTTTCAGGCGGGTGGGCATCTTCATACTTTGCCAGGAAGTAGTAGCCAATAGCAATTACAATAAACAAACCTCCGCGCAACATATGCCAAACGCCTTTTTCGTGGGTGTTTTCGCGCTCCATTTCGGCGCGTTGTTCGGGTGTTAAATCGTGGGTCATTAATTACAGTAGCTTTTTATTGAATTTGTATTCGGCCTCTTCAGAATAGCCTAAAAGCATGTTGGGGTTGTATTTTTCTTTAAGCATGCGCAGAAAGCCTTGCGTATCTTTATTAGGCAGGCTATAGTCGCTAATTGAAATGGGCACGGCCTCGTTGCGCACGCATAAGCGCACTTCAACATTTTTTACGCCTTTGCGCATTTCTTCATAAACATATCCCCAAACCAGCGTATCAGGGTTATTAGTTAAGGTGTTGCGAAGTAAAGCGGCCTGTTGAGCATTACCCTTGGCAGCTACACCTAATAAGGGGCCTATAACAACGGCTAAGCCACCAAGGATGCCCAGAATTTTTACAGCGCGCATGGCATCGGGAACAGCAAAATAGCAAACCGAAGCACCAGCTAAACACGCTATACCAATGCCCAGTGTAATCTTCATACCAAGCTTTAGACCCGAAGTACTTTTATCAATAATTGCCGTTATTTCATCTATAGTCATATTGAATCTCCTGCACTTTTAAGCCGAACAATGGCTTCAAACTTGTTGTTTAAATTTGCTTTTAACAAACCAAAATGGAGTGAATTATCGCACGTCCATTTTTGATACTAAAGCGAACCTATGCGACAAACCGATAACCTGCAGCAATTAATACAGCAACTAAGCACCAATGAAAAACGGTACTTTAAACTTTGGGCCTCACTAAAGCCCGGCGATAAAAACTATTTGGCCCTTTTTGATGATCTGGCGGGTTCAGGCGGTTATGATGTTGATGGGTTAAGCAAACACTATGGCGGTAACAAGGCGGCACTGGCCCATAATAAAGAACATTTAAAGGATGTTTTGCTGCGCTCGCTACGAAACTTTCATGAAGAGAGCAGCATTGAAATTAAAGTGCAGAACCAATTAGCTGAAATTGAAGTGCTGTTTAGTAAAAAGCAATTTGCCCTATGCCAAAAGAAAACAGATAAATGGCTGGCGGTAACCATAGAATATGAAATGTTTCCGCATGCCTTGCAGTTGTTGCGCTGGCACTTTGCCATAAAAATGCGCAGCGGAGAAAATGCTTACGATGCCGATGCTCTCGCTTTGGAGAGCCGGACGTTAAAGCAGCTGGAGAACCTTACTCTTTTCTTTCAATTGCGCCATCGCTTTGCGGCGCTTATACACCATGAGGATGAGAAGCTGCCGGGTATGCCGGATAAAAGTTTTAAGGGTTTAATGCAACATCCTTTGCTGGCTTCGCCAAAAGCGGCATTATCTAAAACGGCCTTGTTGCTTTATCATAATCTGCACAGTTCGTATGCGGCTCATGTTTTGCTGGACCATAAGCGAAATGAGAAACACTTGTATGCCATACTGCATTTGTTTGAAGCCAATCCTTTTCTTTTCAGCAGCAACTACAGAATGTATTTTAGTAGTTGTGATATGCTGTGCAGTAATGCACTGGCAGAAGGCCAAAACGATAAAGCCCTTACATTAATAACTGCCATGGAGAAGGCAACAGAACGGCTGAATAATGGATTGCACCTTCAGTATAAAAATGATGTGCTTAATGTGGCTTCGTACACTAAGCTGGCAGCTTTAAATTTTGGCGGGCAGTATAAGGCTGCCACACAATACGGTGAGCAGGTGTTGGCTACGAAAGGTAATTTGGTAGAACGTCGTTTACCCTATTTTGATTACCGGTTTAAATACCTGCTGGCGCATAGTTATTTTATGCACGGGCAGTATACCAAGGCGCTTAAGCTGTGCCAGGAATTGTTGAATGAAAATTTACCGGGGGCCGATGAGTACGTTTATTTCAACCGCTTTTTGTTTTTGTTATTGCAGTATGTAATGGGGCATTACAGCACCCTGCTGCATTACTTAAAATCGCACAGCCGTTGGTGCAGGCAGAATGGTTTAACGGATAAAGCATTTTCAACTTTTGTATTACTGCTTCGCGAGTTGGTAAAGGCTGCTGATAACAGGAAAGAGATGAAGACAGTTATTCAAAATCACAAACAGGAATTCAATAAGCTTAAAGACGGTTCTGCTGCATACCGTGTGTTTACCCGCATTGCTTTTACTGAATGGCTTGAAAGCAGAATAAAATAATCAGGGCGTGTACGTTATCTGTTTGATAAAAGTGTAATCATAAAGGCTGGGGTCCACAGCTAAGGTTTGGTTTGTGGCGCTATTGGTCAGTAGCACAAAGTCGTGGTCTTTAAAAAACGGCGTGTTGAAATACGGATGGATGTTCACACCAAGCAAATAAAGTTGCCCTATGTGCGGTGTTGCCTGCCATTGGGTTAAGTTGTATTTTTTAAAAAGGTAATTACAGCTAGCGGCGTAAAAGGAAGCATAGCCAACGCAATGGGCGTTGCGGGTGTAATACAATTGATTAGGATTTGCGCTTTGCTGATGACCGCTGAAGGTAAGATGAGTAGCGGTGAAGCGGAGTGCGCGATCCGTCAGCTCATTTATTTGCGGTGATTGAGGAAGCGTTTTTTCGAGCTCGGTTATTAGTGCTGTATCAGTTAGTGTGTAGTTGTTACGTGTGCCGATGCTTTTGTAGGTAACAAGATGGTTGAATAGCCATGAGCGAAATAGGATAGTTAGTGTGATTAGCAGGAATAATGTAAGCGTTATGCGCTTGATGGTTTTCATTAGGGATAGAACGGTTGTTGATTGAGGATATTATGGCTTGACGGCGGGGTTTAGTCAATATATATGTTCTTTCTTTTGCTGCCACCAAAAGAAAGAACCAAAGAAAAGTCACCGCTGTTGCGAAAACAGGCTAAAATTCCTTCCGCTACGCTAAACTGCATGAAACTCGCTACGCTCAAACATCATGCAGTTCTTACGCTTCGCTACATGAATTTCTTAACGCTGTTTTCGCAAAGGCGGGATGGCGAATGCACAATTACATTGATCGTGATTCGAAACATTATATTACTTCTTTTTAAAGAAAGTAACCCCAGCATTTACTTCTTCAATTGCCAGGTGATGGGCATTTCGAAGTTGAGGAAGTACATGGGGTGTAATACAATTTGGCCGAGGGTGTTGAACTCTAAGGCAGGCATTGGAATTTTTACAATGTTGAGTATGCCCAAAATGGCTTTGCCTACACGGCTTTTGGTTTTTATTTTGGTAAGGTCGGCATCAACGGATAAAAAGAAACGGCGGTAGCGTTTAATATCGGAACGGTCGTGATAAACACCGTTCTTATCTGTCCATTTATTTTCGAAACCGCCATATAAATTGCCCGCTGCATAACCAACGGCCACGTTTAACCATGCCGGTTTAATATTATGGTTGAACGAATAGAGATTGAAGGAAAGCCACATGGTAATACCGTTGTAGTCCTTCAATATTTTTTCGCCAAAGCCTTTGCCGTAAAGTTCATCCGCCCTATCGCGCAATTCGCCTTTAGGGTAGTTGACAATATGAAATGAGTATTTGGTAGTAATGCGCTGTTCCTGCCAAAGCAGGTATTGCGAGGTAGCCAGTGCCGCACCGCCAAAATTGAAAACAATATCGCTCCAGCTTGCGCCGTATTTGTTGCTTAGGCCGTCAGGAATTTCAACGGCGCTCATACTTAAAAAGGCAAAGGTGCCTGCTGCTAAAGCGGCGGGTGTATTTTTCATGCCGCTCCAGCGCAGCATATTGTAGCTCCAACAGGTAACGAAATAAGGGGCAAAAAAATGGCCCGTTTTATCAATCTGATACCACTCCTTGGCATCGTTAAACCAATGGAATTTGCCAAGGGGCTGTTTTCCATACCACACAAAACCAACGCCGGTCATTATAGCGGTGTAGCCGCCAATGCCACCTACAGCCACGCCCGTTAAACGCTTTTTATTGAGGGTTGCCGAAGGTACCAGCCATTGCTGGCGGTATTGGGCATCGCCTTGCAAAAGCGCTTGCTGATACGGGTTTGCTGTTGCCACCGTATCCGGGGTAACAACTTCACATTCTTCTGCTTCAGCAAAAACGCGGGGAAAACTTATTATAATAAATAATACTGTAAAAGCCAAACTTAACCATGGCCGCTTAAAGGAAAATGCCTTTAAGGGCGAAGGATGATATGCTTTGGGCTTTTGGACTTGCATTAATGAGCAGCTACTGCACCTACTAAGGTTTCGCGCACTTTTTCCATTATTACGTTTACGCGGCCTTCGCTGCTGGCTTCAACATAAACGCGAAGCAAAGGCTCGGTTCCGCTGGCGCGTATCATTACGGTTTCTTCTTCGTCAAGGTAAAACTTGTAACCATCAAGGTCTTCAACCTTACTGATGTTAATGCCGCCAAAGTTGGTATAAGCACCTGACTTGCACTTTTCAATTATGCTTAGCTTCTCTTCTTCTTTTAAGTGAAGGTCTAAACGGTTGTAACTAAATACACCAACCACGGCATATACTTCATCAATAAGTTCCTGCAGGGTTTGGCCGTTTTGCACTAAGTGATTTACAATAACCAGTCCATCCCAAATGCCATCGCGCTCAGGTATATGGCCTTTAACCGCAATACCGCCGCTTTCTTCGCCACCCACCAGCACATCTTCATTCTGCATTATTTCGCAGATGTATTTAAAGCCGATTTTTGTTACCTGGCATTCCAGGCCGTACTGTTCGCACATTTTCTTCACCTTGTTTGAAACAGAGAAGGCCACAACCACCTTGCCGGTCATTTCCTGGTATTTGTGCAGAATATGAATGAGCAACAGTATAATATGGTGGGCATCAATAAACTTGCCTTTGCCATCATAAAGGCCAATGCGGTCAGCATCGCCATCGGTAGCAATAGCAAGGTCAATGTGTTTCATTTCGCGCAGGTAGTTTTCCAGTTCCTTCAGGTTTTTGCTGATAGGTTCAGGCGCCTGTCCGTAGAAAGATGGGTTGTATTCGCAATGCAATAAATCAGCCTGCGGCATTATGCGCGGAAACACGCTTTGGCCGGCACCATACATAGCATCATATGCCACCACCAATTCCATATTGCCGTTCATGGTTTCCAAATCAAAATGTTCGGCAACGTGGTTGTAATACATGGTTTCAAGGTCTACAATTTCCAATAGGCCTTTTTCTTCCCAATATTTCACTGATTCCTCGGGCGCGTTGTGCGTGGCAGGAATCATACCTTCAATTTCTGTAATGTATTTTTGAATAAGCGGTCCGCCGTGTTTTGATTTTAGTTTGTAACCGTTGTAAGATGGCGGATTATGGCTGGCTGTAAAAATTACACCCAGTTCGGCACCCAGTTTTAGTGCGCCTAAAGAAACCATAGGCGTTGATACAAAGTGTTCGTCGAAATACACTTTTATACCTTCAGTACAAAATACATTTATGGCCGTTTGGGCAAACAGGTAGCCACCAAAGCGGCAGTCGTACCCAACAACAATTTTTGCTTCTTTATCCTGCGCTTTTGCCCAATCGGCAGTGGCTTTGGCAACACGTTTAACATTATCTACTGTAAAATCTTTGGCGATTATTCCGCGCCAGCCGTCTGTTCCGAATTTAATATCTCCCATTTGTAAATCAATTTGAAGGGGTGAATTTAAGAAAAGAGGGAATTAGCGGTAATGGGGAGGTTAAAGTGTTATCTAGCCCTGTCCGCATTCAGCATTCGGATATCACATCTTAACAAAAGGGAAGGACCTGTTTACATAATTAGAAGAGGAGTAGAATTGATGAAACTGTTGTTTTATTACTTTCTTTTAAAAGAAAGTAACCCCCGCCCAAGGCGGGACAGGCAAAAGAAATTGTCTGTTTCTAAACGCTCCGCGAGAAACAGACGGGCTGCACGCGAATACAAGAGAGTGGGTGATGGTACGTGGCTGCGCCGGCTCACGCTTTGGCTGGACGCCGCGGTGTAGACGGGCTACTTGCTGTGGTAAGTGAGCTATTACAGGCTCATTTCATAAAATAAAAAACATATTATGCGTTTAAGGGAAAACCTATACTATGAAGGTACTACTTTTATTGTTTAGCCTTTTGCTTTTTCTTGCACCAATTAAGACAATTGGTGGTGGCTGCCCGCCCGGCGATTATAACACTTATAAACTTTATGTAAATGACAGCTGCGTTATAAAAGACCATTTCTGCGATTTGGGTCCGGTAGCCCATGTAATATGGAGTACACAATCCAGTTATAGCGGTTGGATGGGAAGAAGTTTTGTGCAGGTGCATTCTTGCACATTCGATCATTCATATATTTCAATATATATATACCCCGGTGATAGCTTAAAGCTAACGAACCAGTTAAATTCAAGCTCTAGTAATTATTTGTTTGCAATTACCACTATTTACTCAGACACTAGTTTTACAACCGGTTTGTTAACACAAACCGATAGAAAAGACAGTATTGAGGTGTTATATATGGATGCCTCTATGCGGAAAGAGTGTGTTCAACGGTTCCCTAAAACCTTTGATAATGTAGAAACGTTACTTGACGGGATTTTTGTAGCTTTCCCCAATCCGGTAAACGATATTTTGCATGTTGAATTTACCCTGCCGTTACAAAGTTTTGGCTCTTTTGAGATTTGCAATTATGAAGGGCAGAAGGTAAAGGAATACATAGTAGAGATAGCCGATAGTAAAGCAATGATACCTTTAAATGATTTAGCTGCGGGTGTTTACTTTATGCAGATGAGTGTTGGTGATTTTAATAGAAAGATGAAAATTGTAAAGCTTTAACCTTCAAAGCTGTATAATTTACTTGTCTACTGACAAAATGTGTGGGCAAGCTTACAGGGATAGTACGTAATTTTGCTGTTGATTTGGTGAAGTGTTATACCAGATGGAACAACGGCAGGATACATACCGCCATAAGGGCCTTAGAAAAGAGTTGGCCAACACCTTAAAGAACAAAGGCATTAAGGATAGTAATGTTTTACGCGCTATTGAAAGCGTGGCTCGCCATTTATTTTTCGGGCAGGATTCGATTTTTTTTGAAACACATGCGTACGAGGATAAGGCTTTTCCGATAGGGGAGGGGCAAACTATTTCGCAACCCTATACGGTGGCCTACCAAAGTGAATTGCTGCAGATACAACCGAAGCAAAAGGTTTTAGAGATAGGTACCGGCAGCGGTTACCAGGCAGCGGTGCTGGCTGAACTTGGCGCAAAGGTTTATACCATTGAACGCCACAAAAAACTGTATGAACGCACGCGCCCGCTTTTGGAAAGCATGGGCTATACGGCTGTAAAATGCTTTTTTGGTGATGGCTTTGAGGGGCTGCCTACCTTTGCCCCTTATGATAAAATAATAATTACTGCAGCTATACCTGAACTGCCGAAGAAACTTCTTACGCAATTAGCCGTAGAAGGTACATTGGTAATGCCTTTTGGAACCGAAACAGATTGTGATATGATACGCATTACTAAACATGGCCAGGGGCAGTACACCGAGGAAGTTTTCGGGAAGTTTGCGTTTGTGCCCATGCTGAAAGGCAAGGTATTTTAATTTAAGAACCCTACTATTATGCGTTTAGCAGCGCTGCTTTTTTTTGCGCTTTGCAGTATTACAGTGCACGCACTGGATAATAAAATCATTGCTCTTAAAGTAATGGATAAGCGCAATCGCCAGCCTATAGTTAATGCCGAAATTAAGATTGAAGATTTAGTGGCCAACCAAATAAGCGCTGCCTATAGTAACGATAGCGGTCTGGTGCTTTTTCCGGTAACTAAAACAAGCCGTTACCGCATTACGGTTAGTAAGGATAGTAAGGGCAGCAGTGTGGGTTACCTTGTTTATTCGTTTATAATTACTGAGCGCGATTTTAATACGGCACAAGCTATAGAAGTAGAACTGGAAAAGGTGAAACGAAGTGATTACTCCTTTTTACCTAACCTGTATTTTAATGCAAAAAGCGCCATGGTTAGTATGGAAGATACGGCTACGCTGAATAATGTAATTGTGATGTTGAAGCAATATCCTACACTGCAGCTTGAAATTAGCGTGCATAGCGATTGTACGGAAAGCGCCGGTTTATCCTTACAGCGTATGGATGCTATTAATGAGTTTTTGATGGACCGTGGCGGAGACCTGAAACGGGTTATTGTAAAAAGTTACGGTAACGAACGCCCTGCTAATGGGTGTAATTGTAAAGTCAGCCCCGGCTGTACTACTGAGCAGCAAAGTGAAAATCGCCGTGCTGAGTTTAAGTTGCTGAGTTTTTAAAGTGGAGTCATATCTGACTACCTTATCCTATAAAGGCTTTTCTATTCTTTCTTTTGCTATCATCTTTCGAACAGCTACTTCTTTAATTTTTATGTCCCTTTTATTCATGCGTTGTTATTTAGATAGGGGAATTCATGAACGCAAAGCGATTCTTTTGAAAGAAAAGGACCCCCCGCCCAAGGCGGGACAGGCAAAAGAAACTGTCGGAAATAAACGCTCCGCGAATTTCCGACGGGCTCACGCGCAAATACAAGTGAGTAGGTGATAGTACGTGGTTACGCCGGCTCACGCTTTGGCTGGACGCCGCGGTTTGGCCTGTGTTCTTCTTTTGCAGCCACCAAACCCCCTCCGTCGATCCCGATAGCTATCGGAATCTCCTCGTCCCCCTATCCCAATTTCATTGGTCAGGGGGACAGTAAAACCAAAGAAAAGTCACCGCTGTTTTCGTAAAGGCGGGAATCTAAAAGTGCGCATTTTATTACCAGCGAGTTTAGCGCTCCGCGAATTTCCGACGGGCTTACGCGCGAATACAAAACCTCATCCCTGTCCGCATGTAGCTGCGGACATCCCTTCTCCTAAAGGAGAAGGGAGAATGCAAGGCTCCTCATTTTGTGAAAATTCATTAAAGGTGCATCTTATGTGTAAATGAGGGGCTCTATACCTTATGCCGCAATTTTTACGAGTAGCTGTAACTGAACCCTGCCATGAGGATTGGAACCTTATGAGCCTTGAAGATAAGGGCCGCCATTGCCAAAGCTGCAATAAGGTTGTGGTAGATTTTACAAGCATGACAGATGCACAGATTGTGCAGCACTTTACCGGCTACAAGGGCCACACCTGCGGACGCTTTAGAACGGAGCAATTGAACCGTGATATACGCATAGGCACTGCACGCAGCAGCGCAAGGCCGGTTAAATTTCTTGCGGTGTCCCTATTGGCTTTTCAATTGTTTAGTAACCGGGCTGTGGCTAAAGATGTAATGACCTTACCTGATACTGCACAGGTAGATGCAGCGCCGGTAAGCAATGCCACTGATTCTGTTTTAGCCGTGGATAGCTGTAGTTATGAATATGCCTGGGACGATTCCCTTCCATTGCCGTTTAAAATAAAATTTGACGCCAGCTATATTGTTTGTACTGACATTACAGGCTTTACAACTATTACGCTTGGAGGTGCCAGCCCATATATAATGCCCGTTGATTCCACATCGTTTGATTACGTAATTAGCCAAAGGCAAATGCTATACACGGAAGAAAACAGCGTAAGCCGCCTTTGGTATTTTGTTTACCGGTATACGCCGCTGCGCTTATTCATTAAGCAGGAGAAGTTTTTATCAATAATTGCTGCTAAAACGGGGCTGCCCGGGCGAAAGAGCGAGGCACTGTTGCCCAAGCCCCTTGCAATACTGCTGGAAGGCTTCGGTTTAAGGCGTAAAAAGTGAGGGAAAGCCTTATGTTTAAAGTTAAGGTTGCGAAAAATAGGATTGGCAAACGAGGTTTTATTTGTCTGAAAATCAATATAATGTAAGGTGTATAAACTTTTTTTCACGGCCAGTGTAACCTTTACCCCCAGGTGCCGTTAAAGATAACTACCATAGTGCTTAAGTTTAAAAGAGTCGGAGGTCAGGGGCCGACTCTTTTTTTTTGTACCTACCCGCCGCAATAATTAGTTTCTAAACCGTTTGTATTCTTATTAATTCTTAATAGCTGTGCTAAGCGGAAGTGTAACTGTGTAATCCCGCGTCAAAATCTATCTTTGCCCACCTTTATGTTAAATAAGTTATCGGTTTATAGTTTATTGTTTGCAGTTAAGCGCGGTGCAAGGCTGGTTATACTGGCTGCTGTTGGCGGTTTGCTGTTGTTTATAAGCAGCTGCGAAACACCTGAAAAAGTGTTGAAGAGCCGCGACCTTATGTATAAGGAAGCCAAGGCCCGCGAATGGTATAATAAGAAGGAATACTTTAAGTGTATACCGGTGCTTGAGGAACTGATAGGCCTTATGAAGGGCCGCCAAAGTGTAGAGGAGCTATACTATATGTATTGTATGGCTAACTACAAGCAGGGCGATTACATGATTAGCGCTTACCACTTCAAAAATTTTTACGACCAATATACCGCTAACACCCATGCCGAGGAGTGTTTGTATATGTATGCCAAAAGCTACCAAATGCTTTCGCCAAAGCCGGAGCTGGACCAGACCTATACATACAAGGCGTTGGAGGCTTATGCATTTTTCCTAAGCATGTACCCCGATAATAACTATGTAAAGGAAACCAACGAAGCCGTACAAAAACTGCGCCGCAAGCTGGAGAAGAAGGCCCTTGGCACTGCAGAACTTTATTATAAAACAGGCAACTACAAGGCCGCAGCTACCAGTTACGAAAACATGTTGCGCGATTTTCCGGATATTGAAGAGGTGGAGAAGGTGAGCTTTATGATTGTGAAGAGCAACCTAAAGTATGCTGATAACAGTATACCTACCCGTAAGGCCGAACGCTTTAACCACGTGGTGGACAGCTACAATAACTTTAAGTACAAATTCAGCACCAGTAAGTACCTTGAGGAAGCGAAGAAATATGAAATGGAAGCCCATTACCTGGCTGTAAAAGGCGCTTTTGAAGGGGCCGAGTATACTAACCTGGCCGACAGGGAGCACCAATACCTGGTGGCTTTTAACGAGGTTAAAAAGCACGAACCCTTTATAACTGACGAAAAACAGAAGAAAAACCTGAAAAATTGGGTAGAAAAGGGTCATTTTGCGATAGTTAAGAGTTATTACCAGCTAAGTGAGGAGCGCAAGAGCACCCAAAAGTTGCCTGTGCTGGAGAAAACTGTGAAAACTTATTATACCTTTGTCGACCTTTTCCCGAACAGCCGTTACTTGCACGAAGCGGAAAAGATGTTTAACAACGCAAGCGAGCAAATCAAAAAACTGAAAAGCAATGGATAAGCTGAAGAAGATTAAAATGACCCAGGTTAACCCAATACTGGAAACCCAGAACCTGATGGAGATTGGTAAGAAAACAGGCAACGTTTACGAAGCCCTGTATGTTATATCTAAAAGAGCTAATCAGATTTCGCGCGATTTGAAAGAAGAGCTGCACAGCAAGTTAGAAGACTTTGCTTCGCATACTGATAACCTGGAAGAGATACACGAAAACCGTGAGCAGATTGAGATTTCGAAGTTCTACGAAAAGCTGCCTCACCCAACCATCATAGCTACCAAGGAGTTTATGAATGATGAGTTGAGCTTCCGTAAGCAGGAAGAAGAAACCACGCAGCAATAATTAACGCTCTATGAAGAGCCCGCTGAAAGGAAAAAAAATAGTACTGGGAGTTTGCGGTTCAATAGCTGCCTACAAAGCAGTTTACTTAACCCGCCTTTTGGTAAAAGCAGGAGCCGAAGTAAAAGTCATTATGACTTCTTCGGCTTCGCTGTTTATTACACCGCTTACTTTTTCTACACTTAGTAAAAACCCGGTTTACAGTCACCTAACTGAAAACGGCAGCGAGTGGAATAACCACGTTGAATTGGGTATGTGGGCCGATGCTATAGTTATAGCCCCTGCAAGCGCTAATACACTGGCTAAAATGGCTATGGGTATTTGCGATAATATGTTGCTGGCTACTTACTTAAGCGCCAAATGCCCTGTATTTTTTGCCCCTGCTATGGACCTTGATATGTGGAAACACAAGGCCGTTAAAAAGAATATTGAGTTGCTGCACAGCTACGGCAACATACTAATACCGGTTGAGCATGGCGAACTGGCCAGCGGACTGGTGGGTGATGGCCGCATGGCCGAGCCTGAGAATATTATGGAACACCTGGAAGGGTATTTTTCGTAATTCATTCTTTTACAATCTCATCTCTGTCTGCGTGGCGGACATCCTCTCTTCTAAATGTAAAGGAGAATACAATCAGGTTTAGGTTAGTGTGCTTTTTCTTTTGCCATCATAAAGAGTAAATCGTTGTTTTATTACTTTCTTTTAAAAGAAAGTAACCCCCGCCCAAGGCGGGACAGGCAAAAGAAATTGTCTGTTTCTAAACGCTCCGCGAGAAACAGACGGGCTAACGCGCAAATGCAAAAGTTAGTGATGGTACTTTGTAACGCGGGCTCACGCTTTGGCTGGACGCCGCGGTGTAGGCAAAGTTTTTTTCTTAATACAACATTACTGTAGCTTAAGCGTTTTTAATGGGCCAAAACCTGAACCTATGGGGCAATTGCGCTTTTTAGCGTTGACACTTTTATTGTTTTTGTTTTATACATGCAGCGCTCAAAATTGGGAGTGGGCAAAAAATAAAAGCAATTATGATGATGACCATGTACCCTCTTTGGCAATTGACCGGCAGGGTAATGTTTACTTGCCGATTACTAATCTTTTAGATGACAGCCTTACATGTACTGCTGCAACGGCTGCAGGGTACCTCCTTAAGTATGGTAGTAATGGTGCATGTATTTGGAGCACGCCTACTTTAGGCAAGGCTTTGGTGGTTGCAGCAGACAGTACCGATAACCTTTATGTATTGAGTAGTATTAGCGACAGCATTTTTGTTACAAAAATGGATTTGAACGGACAGGTAAAGTGGGATAAGCTATTTAAACGAAAATATGGATTGTTGAAGAGCCAGGAAATGACCGTTAGCGGAAACGGTACTATCTTCATAGCCGGTGAGTTTGGTGATACCTTGTCTATTGATACATGCAGTATAGTTTCAAGCACCCAAACTGCGGCATACGCGGCCTGCATTGATTCTGATGGTATTTGCCGGTGGTTGAAGAAGTTGGATATTGCGCCGAATGGAATTGCAAGTGATGCTCAACAGAATATTTACTTAACCGGCTTTATTACTGATACCGTTTTAATTGAGGGGAATACAGTGCCCTGCCTTGGTGGAAGTGACATTGTGTTGTGTAGTTACGATAAGAATGGCGCTTTAAATTGGGTTACACGGGCCGGCAGTGATGCTTTCAATATAAGTGCGCGCTTTGATGGTGGAAATGCAATAGCGGTTTCCCCAGCTAATGAAATTTTTATAACCGGGAATTTTATTGACACTGCCTATTTTGATAGTAGTAGTATTATAAGTAATGGCGGCAACGATATTTTTGTGGCTAAGTACAGCAACCTGGGGAATGTTGTTTGGGTTAGAGGATTTGGTGCCAACAGCGATGATGAAGGTTATAGTATTTCAGCAGATAATGATGGTAACTGTTACGTAGGAGGGCGCCACGTATTTTATATGGAGATGGATGGTATTGGAGTACCATGGTTAAAAAACTACGATTTGTTTGTTGCAAAGTTGAATAGTATTGGGAGTGTTGAACGGGTTAGTAGCGCTGTTGGTAAGCCATGGAATGAGAATGTTACTGGTTTAGCAGCTTCTGGTACAACTATTTTTGCTACAGGCGTGTTTTATGATACCGCTTACTTTGGTTTAGATACGCTATACGGAACCGGTGTTGGCAATATTTTTCTGGCAAAAGTGTCTGCTGATTTAACGGCCTTACCTTCTTTCAGTGAAGGGCTGTTAAGTGTTTATCCTAATCCTTCTACAGGTTTACTAATGGTGAACAACGCGCCTGCCGGTGTTTCAAAGGCAGAAATTCACGGTATAGATGGACGGTTGGTTAGCCAACAAGAGGTTAGTGAAGAGAGGACTGCAGTAGATGTGTCTTTTCTGCCAAACGGAGTTTATCTGTGCGTTTTAACCAATCAGCATGAGAAACGCGTTGCGCGCTTTGTGAAGCAAGAATAATGCTGATGTTTCATTATGTCTGGGGGCAATAGCATAAGGGGCTGGATGTTTCTAAAATTTCATTTGATCATTTTTCCGTTCCTTTTCTTTTAAAAGAAAAGGAACCAAAAGAACTGTCGGAAATAAACGCTCCGCGAATTTCCGACGGGCTCACGCGCGAATACAAAAGTTGGTGATGGTACGTGATTACGCCGGCTCACGCTTTGGCTGGACGCCGCGGTGTAGACGGCAAGAGGGTCTTTTAAAAATGTATCGGTTCATTCATATGCTGCGGCAAGAATCTAACTTCGTTTCGTAATAGCTATCTCTATCTCTTTTTATGTCCCTTTTCTTTAAAAGAAAAGGAACCAAAAGAACTGTCGGAAATAAACGCTCCGCGAATTTCCGACGGGCTCACGCGCAAATACAAAGCTAGTGATGGTACGTGGTAACGCATGCTCACGCTTTGGCTGGACGCCGCGGTGTAGCCTGCAAGAATGAGCTGCAGTGCTTACTCCATACTTACCTTGCCTACGGCGCTGTTGCCGTTGATGTCGGTGATTTTGTAGATGTAGGTGCCTGCGGCTAAAGCCTTGCGGTTGAAGCGGTATAGGTTGGTGCCTATTTGTTGTTGCTCAAATACTTTGCGGGCAGTAATGTCAAACAACTCAAGGGTGTAATTGCCTTCAAAGCCATTTACAGTAAACAGGCAGTAATCGTTTAACGGATTAGGATAAACCTTAACGTTTACACAAGAGGTGATGTTGATAATGCCCACCGATTTATCTACCACATTAACGGCTGTGTTGGTTACTACAGGCTCGTTGTAGTCAAAGTAAATAGAAGCGCGGTTGGTAACCATAGTGCCATTAGGCAGGCCATCTTTTATCTTAACACTGTAGCGTACAAAGCCCTGGCTGTTGATTGGGTCCGTTAAGCTATCGGGTAAAAAGATTGGGTCGAAATACCAGGTTAGTATACCGTTTTTGCTAAGGTTAAAGGTGTATGGTTGGTGGCTTGCGCCAAGGTCCATAACACTGGCAGGGTCCACAAGGGCAGATAGTGTATCGCGAATGGTAATAAAATGCGTGGTGTCGTTACCAGTGTTTTGGAAGTGCACGGTGTATGTAAGCACAGAATCATTTACAGTTATGAATGAATCGGGCGCGCATTCTTTAAAGTTAGGGTCGAACGAGCCACTAATAAATCTGAATGCGTTGGAGGTATTGTTGGAAGTATCGCAATCATTCTGGGTAGGCTCAATATGCCAGTAGTTGTTCAGCATTGTGCCTATTTGTGTAGATAAAGGGATGGAAAAATGAGCAACTACAGAAACATTACTATTCCATAAAGAAGGAGTGGAGGCAGGAATTTGCCAGGTTATGGTGCGTGTTGCTGCATTGTAACTGTCGTATACGGGCGAAGTGGTTTGCAACACAATGCCGGCATCGTGCACTAAAGTAATTGTTGCGGGGCCTGAAAAACTACCGGGAACCATATTACTATAGGTGCCTGTTGAAGTTAGCGAACCGCCGGGAATGCCGGGAGAGGTCCAGCCGAAGATTTGCAGGTTATATTTGATTGGTGCCTGAAGGCCGAAATTGATATTGGTTACGGTATCGGGTGCGGAGCCAAAATTTACGGGCACATTTTGTACGGTGCAATTGGATGTTATAGAACAACCTAAATCATTATTAAACAAAGAAATTTGCGCGGTGTTTGCTTGTGGGAGATTAAGCGAGTAAACACCTTGTGTGTTGGATGTAGCGTACCCATAACCTGCCGTTGAAGCACCCATTATAGAGAAGCCTTCTGCTACCGCTTCGCCGTTATCAAACTGGCAGTTGTTGTTTGCATCAATATAAACCGTGCCCTGCACCGTATTGCCACAGTTATTAGTAATTAAGATGTTACCTGTAGTTATGCAACCTTCAGCATCAGTTATACTAAAATTATACAGGCCGGCGCTTAATTGTGTGGCGTTGGCTGTAGTTTGAGCCGGTGTGGTGCTCCATAAATAGGTATAAGGGGGTGTACCGCCGTGGGCATATGCAGTAGCAAAGCCATTGTTTAAAGCGCATTGTTCTTCATAGCCGTACGCGGAAGACCAGAACGCCGTATATGGTATAGTTACATTACCGCTAACCGCACAGCCGCCGGCATCAGTAACCGTATAGAAGTAAGTGCCTGCAGAAAGGCCCGAAACAACAGAATCAGTTTGTTGAGGAACACTCCATGCATATTGGTAAGGCCATGTACCGCCCGAAGGTTGCACGGCTACAAAAGCCGCGCTTGATGAACTGCAGATAGCATTGTGTGTAGCGTTTGTTTGCAGCGAACCAGAAACACCAACATTAAACAAGGCGGTTGTAGAGTCGCCGTTGGTATCGTGCACCGTTAAATAATAAGCACCCGCACTTAAGTTAACCAGGCTATCAGCCGAAGTTGAACCGTTGCTCCAGTTAAAGGTATAAGGCGCATTGCCGCCGGTTACCTGTACCAAAATTTTGCCATCGCTTGTATTGTTGCAGGTGGCATTAGTTATTGAAGAAGTAGAAACCTGCAAGCCGTTGAATTGGAAAACCCAAACCGCGCCTTTATAATAATCATCATAATCTCCACCAACAGCCAGTGTATTTCCGTTAGCAGATAAGGCTACTGATACACCGAAATGTGTTTGCCCGATGGCATCGTTAGGTAATAACTTAGAAGTAAACTGGCTCCATGTTGTTCCGTTACGTTTGTATATCCAAACACCCCCGCCCCAATCCAGCACGTAAATACCGTTACCCACCGCCAGGGTGTTTCCATCAGCAGAAAAAGAAAGCGATTGGCCAAAGCGCTGATTGATGGGCTGGCCCGCTGCCCTTAGCTTGGCTTGTAAGCCCCATTGCCCGTTGCTATAGTAATAAACAAAAACAGCACCGGTTGAGGAATCGGCCTGGTTGCCCAGGGCAATGGTGTTACCATCGCCACTAATAGCCGCCGAAGCGTAAACCACATAAGGTGTGTTAGGAGAAAACATAGAAAGCCGCGCCTCCTGCTGCCACACGCCGTTAGTGCGGCGGAAAACATAAGCAAAGGTATCGGTACCTAAGCACCACACCCCCACATTACCATCGGCTGATAAGGATGTAATATATCCCTGCTCCTTTCCTTTTGGGTGGCCCTGTAAAGGGTTGCCTTGCTGCACCCATTGGTTGCCGCTGCGCACGTAAGGGTATATTGTGCCTGTATCCGCATCATCGCCGGCGTTGGCAAAAAAGGCCGTATTACCATCGGCAGAAACTGAAGCGCCGCCTCCACCGAAATTTGTTGACAGGCCTGAATCAGCATGCAACGGGCCTGCCTCAATTACCCAACTTTGTGCAGAATCTTTAAATACCCAAAAACCTACTTTAGCCGGAAAGAAAACCCAACCCCTGTAGCCTTGCGTAGCTAAAGTTTTACCATCAGCGCTAAGGCTAACACTTTCACCAAAGCCTGAGGATGTACCTGTAAATGCCACTGTAGTTCGACCGCCCTGCGGTTGCCAGTTGTTGCCATTTTTAGTGAAGGTCCAGAAGGCGCCACGGCCGCCATTATCTTTTGGTGCACCAACAACTATTTTATCGCCTGCGGCACTTATGGTAACAGAGGAACCCATTAACGGTGAGCCTGAATCGCCCCGGCCCTGCAGCACGCCCATACCGCTCCATGTATTGGCTGATTTGTGATAAACCACAACCCCGCCATTGGGTTCATCGGCCCTTGGTGCGCCAAAGGCAATAAAACTGCCCCCGCCACAAACACTTACCGGTTGTATATAGCCCGGCCCTGTTGACCCCTGCAACACAATAGAAAAATATTTTTGAACCATGGTGCCGCTGCTATCTTCAAAAATATAAGCAGCACCATAATTATAGCCTGAACTGTAAGCGCGCGGGCCTGTGAAACCGAGCGTTTTACCGTCATACGATAAACTGGCATACATGCCTAAACTACCCGCAGAAAGACTTATATAATTGGTACTTGTAATGCTTTGTTGCAACTGCCAGGTACTGCCGGAAAGGTTGTATAAATCAACACCGCCATACTGGCCAATGTAGGGGTCGCCAATGGCTAACTTTTGCCCGTTGCCTGAAAGCGAAAAGCCATTCCAGAAATAGGGAGAATAGAGTGCTGGCAGGGCTAATTTGCTACCTAATTGGGTCCATGTACTTCCACTGCGTGTGTAGGTCCAAACTGCGCCAAGCCAACTGTTATCTTCAGGCCCTAAAATAACAGCTGTATTTCCATTGGCTGAAAGGCTTACATATTTACCCTGTGCACATTTACCAATTGACCCGGGGCCAACCAATTTTGCCTGTTGGCTCCAATTGCTGCCGCTGCGCACAAATACAATAGCACAGCCTATACTGTCATTATCTTTTGGCGCGCCTATTAAAGCGGTGTTACCATCGTAACTTAAGGCTACATTTTGGCCCTGCATAGCTTTAGCGGTGGTATTTGCACTAACCAGTTTAGCCTGCTCCGTCCAAACGGTGCCACTACGGGTAAATACCCAGGCAGCGCCCAGGGTATCGCCATCAGTGCTTCCTCCAATGAGCACTGTATTGCCATCTGCCGAAATAGCTACCGAGCACCCCTGGTTGCTAAGTGCGGCAGTAGAAGAACCTACCAGGATGGCCTGTTGAACCCAGGCACCTCCCTGGCGCACAAATATCCAGGCACCACCAAGTTTATTGGTTGTACGTAATTCTATGGCACCAACTATAAGCGTGCTGCTATCGGCTGAAAGGGCCACCGCCCCGCCAAAATCTGCATTGCCTTCGGCACCTGTACCTGTAAGTTTACTACCCACCTGCACATATTGCCCAAACGTTGATAATGTGGTTAATAGCAAAAAGAATACGAATGAATAGCGTACGAGTGTTTTCATAGTTAAGGTTAGTATAACGAAGGTAATTAATATCTAATTAATCCCTCCTATGCCTCCGTTTAATATTATGCCGGAGCCAATTTCAGTAATACAGGTTTTCTATTCCATACTTACCTTGCCTACGGCGCTGTTGCCGTTGATGTCGGTGATTTTGTAGATGTAAGTGCCGGCTGATAGGGCCTTGCGGTTGAAGCGGTATAGGTTGGTGCCTATTTGTTGTTGTTCAAATACTTTGCGGGCTGTAATGTCAAACAATTCAAGGGTGTAATTGCCTTCAAAGCCATTTACGGTAAACAGGCAGTAATCGTTTAACGGATTAGGATAAACCTTAACGTTTACACAAGAGGTGATGTTGATAATGCCCACCGATTTATCTACCACGTTAATGGCTGTGTTGGTTACTACAGGCTCGTTGTAATCGAAATAGATAGACGCGCGGTTGGTAACCATAGTGCCGTTAGGCAGGCCATCTTTTACTTTAACACTGTAGCGCACAAAGCCCTGGCTGTTGATTGGGTCCGTTAAGCTATCGGGTAAAAAGATTGGGTCGAAATACCAGGTTAGTATACCGTTTTTGCTAAGGTTAAAGGTGTATGGTTGATGACTTGCGCCAAGGTCCATAACACTGGCAGGGTCCACATTGGCAGATAGTGTATCGCGAATGGTAATAAAATGCGTGGTGTCGTTACCAGTGTTTTGGAAGTGCACGGTGTATGTAAGCACAGAATCATTTACAGTTATGAATGAATCGGGCGCGCACTCTTTAAAGTTGGGGTCCATAGAGCCATTAATGAGACGTGATGCGTTTGAAGTATTATTGATTGTATCGCAATCATTTTGCGTTGGGTCAATATGCCAGTAATTGTGTAATACTGTACCAAGTTGTATAGATGAAGGAATAGAAAAATAGGCGCTTATGGTAACCGGAGAATTCCACAAAGCAGCGGAGCCGGTAGGAATTTGCCATGTTATAATATGTGTTGTTGCATTGTAATTACTGTAAGCCGGTGAAGTGGTTTGAAGCACAAGGGCGGCATCGTGCGTCATAGTAATGGTAGCCGGGCCTGAAAAATTGCCGGGAACCAGGTTAACGTAGGTGCCGGTGGAAGTTAGAGTACCGCCGGGAAGACCTCCGGTGGTCCAACCGGAAATTTGCAGATTATAATTGGTTGGAACCTGAATGCCGAAGTTGATATTGGTTACTGTATCGGGCGCAGCGCCAAAGTGTACAGGCACATTTTGGGTAACGCAATTAGAAGGGATAGCGCAACCCAGGTTTTGATTGTACAAAGAAAGCCGCGCACTATCTGATTGCACAAGGTTGAGTGTATATTGCCCTTGTGCGTTGGTTGCTGCAAAGCTATAGCCGTTGTTTGATACGCCCGCAATGGCGTAACCTGGTGCTACAGCTTCGCCGTTATCGAACTGGCAGTTGTTATTGGCATCAATGTAAACGGTACCCTGCACTATATTACCACAGCTTGTAGTAATGGAGGTATTGCCGGTTGTTACACAACCTTCGGCATCGGTTATACTAAACGCATAGGCCCCTGTACTTAAATGTTGCGCTGTGGCCGTTGTTTGTGCGGGCGTTGTGCCCCACAAATAAGAGTAGGGGGGTGTACCGCCGTGTGCATATACTGTGGCAAAGCCATTGCTTAAAGCACATTGTTCATCATAAGCGTAAACGGAAGACCAAAACGAAGTATAAGGTATGGTTACATTACCGCTAACCGCACAGCCGCCTGCGTCAGTAACCGTATAGAAGTAAGTGCCTGCAGAAAGGCCCGAAACAACAGAATCAGTTTGTTGAGGAACGCTCCATGCATATTGATAGGGCCATGTGCCGCCTGAAGGTTGTACTGCTACAAAACCTGTAGTTGCAGCATTGCAAATGGCATTATGTGTAACGTTTGTTTGTATTGCCCCTGAAACACCTACGTTAAAAACGGAAGTGGCTGAATCGCCGTTGCCATCGTGCACTGTTAAGTAGTAGGTGCCCGCGCTTAAACCAACCAGGCTATCAACCGAAGTTGAGCCGTTGCTCCAGTTAAAGGTATAAGGTGCAGTGCCTCCTGATAGTTGCACTACAATTTTTCCATTGCTGGTGTTGTTGCAACTGGCATTAGTAACAGAAGAGGATGCAATTTGTAAGCCATTGTATTGGAATACCCAAATTGCGCCTTTGTAGTAATCATCGTAAGGGCCGCCAACCACTAATGTGTTGCCGTTAGCCGATAAGGCTACCGACATACCGAAAGATGAATAACCTGTAGCATCGTTAGGTAACAGCTTAGGTGTAAACTGTGTCCAGTTACTGCCGTTGCGTTTATATATCCAAACACCGCCAAGTTCGTCGGACACATAAGTGCCGTTACCAATGGCAAGGGTGTTTCCATCAGCCGAAAAAGAAACAGACTGACCAAAACGTTGATTAATAGTTACCCCTTGCGCCCTTAGCTTGGCTTCTTTTACCCATTGGTTACCTACGTAGCGATATACATGTACGGCACCTGTAAGTGAATCAGCAGTATTACCTAAAGCGATTGTGCTGCCATCGGCGCTCATAGCAATGCAGCCGGAAATAGCATAAGGCGTGTTAGGTGAAGACATAGAAAGCCGCGCTTCCTGCTGCCACACACCACCTACCCTGCGGAATACATAAGCAAAGGTATCGCTCATTAAACTCCATGCGGCTACATTACCATCAGCAGAAATTGCAGAGGTATATCCCTGATTTTTTCCGCTGGGGTCGCCCTGTAAAGCAGTGCCCTGTTGCACCCACTGATTACCGCTGCGCACATAACAATATATATTGCCGGTGTCCGAGTCCTCCTTGGCATTAGCAAAAATGGCCGTGTTGCCATCAGCAGCCATTGAAGCGCCGCCACCACCAAAAAAATAAGATTGGCCTGAATCAGCATGCATTGGGCCGGCATCAACCGCCCAGCTTTGTGCAGAATCTTTAAATACCCAAAAAGCTACTTTACTTGGAAACCAAACCCAGCCCCTGTAACCCTGTGTAGCTAAACTTTTACCATCAGCACTAAGACTAACGCTTTCGCCAAAGCCCGAAGTATTACCGGTAAAGGAAACGGTAGTGCGGCCACCCTGGGGTTGCCAGTTGTTTCCATTTTTAGTAAAGGTCCAAAAACCGCCACGGCCACCGTTATCGTCCGGCCCACCGGTTACAATTTTATCGCCGGCTGCACTAATGGTAACTGACCTGCCTATTTGCGGGGAGCCGTTATCACCACGGCCCAATAAGGCACCCATACCGTTCCAGGCATTAGCTGTTTTGTGATACACTACTACGGTACCGTTTACATCATCAGCAAGGTCGGCACCAAATGCAATAAAGCTACCCCCGCCACAAACGCTAACCGGTTTTATGTAACCGGGCCCGTATGAACCCTGTAAAAAAAGTGCGGAGTATTTTTCAACCATAGTGCCGCTGCTATCTTCAAAAACGTAAGCGTAGCCATAGTTGTAACCTGAACTAAAAGCACGCGGGCCTGTATAGCCAAGCGTTTTACCATCGTAGGATAAGCTTGTAAACATGCCCTGGCTTGGCGGAGCACCATTTACATAATGGGTGCTTGTAACTGTTTGCTGCAACTGCCATGTGTTGCCTGTTAAGTTATATATACCTACACCCCCATTGGAAACCGGGTAAGCCACCCCTAATGCCAAACGCAGGCCATTGCCTGAAAGTGAAAGACCATTCCAAAATGCAGCGGAGTAGGTGCCGGGTAAAATAAGTTTACTGCCCAGTTGGCTCCAGGTATTTCCGCTGCGGGTGTAGGTCCATACCGCACCGGTGGCGTTGTTATCCTCTGGGCCCATAAACACAGCCGTATTTCCATCAGCTGAAAGGCCCACCACTTTGCCCTGTGCGCATTTACCAATGGGCGAAGCGCCAACAATTTTTGCCTGTTCGCTCCAATTACTTCCGTTACGCACAAACACAATTGAGCAACCTGTGGTGTCATTATCCTGCGGGGCGCCTATTAAAGCGGTGTTGCCATCATAACTTAAAGCAACGTTATACCCCTGCAGGGCATGCGCGGTAGTGTTAGCACTTACCAATTTAGCCTGTTCCGTCCACACCGTGCCGTTACGTGTAAATACCCATGCAGCGCCCAGTGAATCGTTACCTAAACAGCCGCCTATTAAGGCTGTATTTCCATCTGCAGAAATAGCTACTGAATAACCCTGGTTGTCTTTTATATCATTACTTGAGCCTACCAATATAGCCTGCTGCGCCCATGTGTTGCCCTGGCGGGTAAAAATCCAGGCGCCGCCAAGCAGATGTGTTGAGCGCAAACTTGTAGCGCCTACTATAAGGGTGCTGCTATCGGCCGAAAGGGCTACTGCGCCGCCAAAATAGGTGTTGCCTTCGCCGGTGCCGGTTAGTTTGGTGCCCACCTGTACATATTGGCCAAAGGCCGTAAGGGAGGTTAAAAAAACAAGAAGGCTAAGTAGGTGGCGTAGCGGTGTTTTCATAGCTGAGGTTATATACCGAAGTTAGTTAATGCCTTACAAAACTGAAATGTTAGCCGGTATTTAACACAGCATAATTGCGGGAATCTTACGCGGTTAAGAAACGGATTTTTGCATTTTTTCCTAATAAACCACACCTTAGCAAAGCAATAAAACACAAGCCCAATGCGCAGCTACAAAACTTTAGAAGAACTGGTAAATATTGATTCGCCAACGGGCTATACTGAAAATGCCTGCCGTTACATTGTTAAGGTATTGGCAGATATAGGCTACAAAGCCGAATACACCAACAAAGGGGCCGTGCGTTGTGCCCTTGGTGCAAATCCAACCCTGGCCATTGCAGGGCATGTTGATACGCTGGGCGCTATAGTTTCAGGCATTAAAAGCGATGGCACTTTAAGTTTCAGTCCGCTTGGCGGCTTGCTGCTTACCAGTGCTGAAGGGGAGTATGTAAACATCATCACCCTCAGCGGCAATGTTTACACCGGTACCTTATTGTTTGATGACCCCAGTGCCCATGCCAACAAAAGCCGCGAAACCACGCACCGCAGTATTGAGAACATGCACATACGTATAGATGAAGAAGTATATAAAAAGGAAGAGGTAACAAAGCTGGGGATTGCCATTGGTGATATAATTGCCTTTGAACCGCGCTACCGCGAATACGACAACGGCTTTATTAAATCACGCTTTATGGATAACAAAGCGGGGTGCTATGTGTTGTTTGAAATTGCCCGTTACTGTAAGGAAAAGAATATTGCCCCGCCTGTGGAATTGTTCTTCAGCAATTACGAAGAAGTGGGCCACGGAGGCACCGTAGGTTACAGTAACACTATTGAAGAATTATTGGTAATAGATATGGGCGTATTGGGCGACGCCTGCGAAGGCAAAGAAACAAAATGCAGTATCTGCGCTAAGGACAGCAGCGGCCCTTACGATTATGAATTCCGAAAGAAGCTAACACAATTGGCAGAAGCCAACAACATACCTTACGCTGTAGATATTTACCCGTACTACGGCAGTGATGGTAGTGCCGCCCTACGTGCCGGTAAAGATTACCGCGTGGCCTTAATTGGCCCCGGCGTAGCAGCCTCTCATGGCGTAGAGCGCACTCACAAAAAAGGCATTGAAGCCACCATTGATTTATGTATAAAGTACATTGAGCAGGCATAAATTGCTCCCCCCATGGTACAGCTTTTGAAGTTGTGCCTTGTGCTAAAACAATTATTCAAACAATTTAACTCCGCAGACTGGATAGCCTCCGTGCGGCTATTTGTTATACCCGTAATACTTACAACCACATTGCTGCACTGGCAATTAGCTACAGCTATTATAGTTTTTATAGCCCTATTAACTGATGTGGTTGATGGACAGGTAGCGCGCCGCTTTCATATGCAATCCAAATTCGGCGCTAAGCTGGATTCAATAGGAGATGCCTCCTTATTTATCGCCTCTTTCTGCTGCCTACTCTTATTCTTTCCTCAATTCTTTAAAGCGCATTGGTGGCAAACGGCGCTGCTTATGGGTCTTTATCTTTTCCAGATTGTTTATCCTCTAATACGTTTCAAGCGCTTAACCGCTTATCATACTTACGCGGCCAAGCTATCCGCCGTAACCGAAGGTTTATTTATTACCGTTTGTTTATTCTACCAACCAATAGAATGGCTGTTTTACCTAACCTGGGCAGTAGGACTAATAGAACAAATAGATGAGCTTAGTTTATTATTTGTATTACCCCAACCTAAAGAAGATGTAAAAGGCATTTACTGGGTTCTCAAAAAACACCACCCCTAATTCCCTCGCCACTTTCTTTTCACTTCTTCATTCTCACTTCAAACTTCTCACTTCTCTCCCACTCGCTATATCTTCACTTCCTTCCACTTTCCTCTTCTAAATACTATCCATGCAACAATAGCAATAAGCGTTTCAGCAACAGGTATAGCTATTAAAGCACCGGTAGTATTCATCTGCATGCCTTTAGCCAGCAGATAAGCCAATGGTATTTGCACCAGCCAAAAACAAAAAAAATTGATAATGGTAGGTGTGCGCGTATCGCCGGCACCGTTAAGCGCTTGCGTCATAACCATGGCTACGCCATAAAAAATAAATCCAGAGCCCATTATCTGCAAGGCGCGTACGCCATAGGCTATCACCGCCTCATCGTTGCTAAACACCCTTACAATAGGGCCAGAACCGAAAATAAAGAGCAGCATTACAAAGGTCATAAACACCATATTATAACGGGTGGTTAGGTAAACGCTTTTTTCAGCACGCTCCACCTTACCTGCGCCAAGGTTCTGGCCAACCAGGGTAGCTGCGGCATTGCTCAAGCCCCAGGCAGGTAGAATAAAGAACACAAAATTGCGGAAGGCTATCTGGCAACCGGCCGAGGCTGTAGTGCCTCCTGTTTCGGCCACCAAACGCGTTATTAAAATCCAACTGCCGCTGGCAATAAGAAATTGAAAAGTAGCAGGCCACGCAATGCTTACTATAGATTTAATTACTGCAGGGTCAAAGGCAAAATGTGCGCGGGTAAATTTTAATATGCCCTTACCCTTAAACAAATGGTAGCATTGGTAGGCAACGCCTGTGCTGCGGCCTATAGTGGTAGCAATAGCTGCTCCCTTTAAACCAAAAAAATGAATAAAAATCGGGCATAATATAATATTAATGCCGCTGGCAATCCATAAACTGCGCATTGCCATTGCTGCATCACCCGCCCCGCGAAAAATACCGTTGATAAGAAACAGCAGCATAATAGCCACGCTGCCGCCAAACATTATGCGGGTAAAAATGGCCCCTTCGCTAACTACCTGCGCACTACCGCCCATCAGTTGCAGTATTTCAGGCGCAAATATTACCCCTGTAATACTTATGGCTACAGTAGCTATAAACGAAACTATAAGCGACTGCGCTCCTGCATGTGCGGCATCGGCGCTGTTCTTCTCGCCAATGCGGCGCGCCACAATAGCGGTAGCTGCGGTGCTCAGTCCTATGGCTACGGAATACACCAGTGTAATTACTGATTCCGTTAAACCCACAGTAGCAATAGCGTTTTCGCCAAGCTTGCCCACAAAAAACATGTCTACCACAGCAAACACGCTTTCAAGGCTAAGCTCCAGCATCATGGGTATAGCCAGCAAAAATACAGCACGCGGTATGCTGCCTTCGGTAAAATCCTGCTGCTCGCCGTTTAGCGATTGTTTTATGGTGGCAATAATAGTTTTAATGGAAGGCATCTGGTGTTATTGATAAAAGAAAAAGTCAATACAAATCCTGCATCTCAATTGCATGAATTGAGATGCAGGCTAAAAGCGAATTAATTTTTATTAGCTCTGTGCCGGTGTAGGATTAGCAAAACTTATCATCCAGTGTGTACCAAATTTATCGGTAACCATACCAAAGTAGCTGCCCCAAAATTGATGCGCCATAGGCATACCAACCTTGCCGCCTGCGGCCAGTCCTTCAAAATACTTGTCTGCATCCTGCTGGCTATCGGCATTTACGGTTATGTAAAAGTTAGTGCCTGCGCTTGCTCTTCCATAAGCAGAAGGAAAATCGCTACCCATTAAGGTATTGCGTCCAACAGGTAAAGAAGCATGCATTAACTGTTCTGCCTCTTCAGGTTTTATCTGCGGGTTAGGGGCAGAATCCTTGTAACGCATTACCTGTAATTCACCGCCAAATATGGATTGATAAAAAGTAAATGCTTCTTCGCAATTACCGTTAAAATGTAAATAAGGATCAAGAGATGCCATTGTGCTGAGTTTTAAGTGTGTTTAAATACTATTTCCCTAAGTCTGTTTCCAAATTATCTAACATGCTCAACCAGCTTGGGTAAGCGCCGGTTTGTTTCGCTAACGCAAGCGGAGCATTTTGATGCAGCATAAGCTGTGTAACGCCGTTGTCCTCGGTAAAAATAATACTTACTACCGCTTCTTGTGGCCATTCCGAATCTTTTCCGGCTTCAACTGCATTAAGGCGGTTTCCGTTTTCATCGCATAAAGCCGAGGTATAAATAAGCACTTCGGGTTCTGTAACCTCTACATAAGTGCCCGTGCACCAGCAACTGTCGTGCCCCGGTATAGCCATACACGAAATATAGGTGCCGCCTTTTTCTACGTTCAATTTGGTAAAGCGAATACTGCAACCATCAGGCGCAAACCACTTTTCTAAATGTTCTTTTTGGGTAAACGCCTTAAACACCAGGGCACGCGGTGCGTTAAAACTGCGGCGTATAAAAATCTCTTCGCCCTGCGCAGCGGTAACCAACTCGCTAAGCTTATCAATACTTTGGCTCCAGCCTTCATACATGCCATCCATAGCAGCCTGTAATTCCGGCGTTGCTTTTACTATAGACGCATAAATGGTAAGCTTCGTTTTCCCTTTACCATAATCTTCAAACGTAATTTCGTTGTAGCCCTTCAGTGTATCGCTTCCGTTTGCATCAGCAAAAGCGCTGGTAGTGTATATTAATTTTCGTTCGGGCACAACCTCAACAAAATTACCGGTAACCATATTGTTATATCCCATTCCCACCATTTGTATTCGCAACTTGCCTCCGGCAACGGGCGCGGTTTCAGTAATACCTGTAGTAAAACCGCGTGGTCCCCACCATTTAGCTAACTCCACAGGGTTTACCCAGGCATTATACACCACATTACGCGGCGCATTTAAAATGCGGGTAATGGTTACTTCTTTAATGGCTTTCGGCCTTGCCTCCTGCTGTTGAAGGTACGCCTGCAGTTTTTCAATATTCTGTTCAAGCCCTTTATCTGCCTTATGCACTTTAACCACTGCTTCAAATTCCTCGCGGCTTTCAAATAACATATGCCAGTTAAGCAGCGTTTTGTTGCCCTGTGCTTCAAAAGTTACAGTAGTAACAAAGTGCGGATGGCTTATATGCTTAAACACAATGCGTTCAGGCTTTACAATCTCCACAAATTCGCTGTGGTTATTATAATCTGTTCCATCGGGCCCGTGCATTACAAATTTCCATTGTCCGCCCTTTTTTAATTCCATGGTACTTATGGTATTGGTAAAGCCGTTAGGGCCCCACCAGTTTTTAATGTGGTTTGGGTCCGTCCACACCTTCCATACCAATTCACGCGGGGCATTAAGCAGCCGGCTAATGCGCAGCTCACGGTCTGCTGTTGAATTATTGTATGCCATATAATCGTATTTACTGAGTTTAATTTTTTGCTTTCTTTTTCGTCGCAGCCTTACGCTTCTTGGGTTTGCTTTTAGCCTGCAACTCCTCCAGGTAGCGCTCTAATGAATCCAGGCGCTGCTCCCAAAACTGCCGGTATTGCTCAATCCACTCATTTACCTCGCTTAGCTTTTCTAAACGCGCTTCGCAAAAATGCTCGCGCCCCTGTGGCACTACCACCACCAGCCCGCACTCACTTAATATCTTCATGTGCTTGTAAACGGCCGTTCGGCTTACATCAAACTTTTCAGCTACTGCGTTTACATTAAGCGCCTGCCCGGCCAGCATACTTAATATTTGCCTGCGGGTGGGGTCAGCAATGGCCTGAAAAACGTCCCTTCTCATTTTATGCAACCTTTTGGTTGCAAATATATATGAAACCTTTCGGTTGCACAAAATGCCGGGGTAAAATAATTTTAATTGCCGCCCGGGTTTTCCGGCACCGCTGCTGCATCAATGTAGGTTATCTCCCACAGGTGGCCATCCAAATCCGCAAAGGATTGCCCGTACATCCAGCCGTGGTCCTGTGGTTCTTCCAATATTTTACCGCCTGCTGCTGCTGCATTCTTTATCATATCGTCAACTTCTTTACGGCTGTTTACGCCTAAACACAGTATAGCCTCATTAGCGGTAGTGGTATCGCAAATTTCCTTTTTAATAAAGGACTTAAAGAAAGGTTGCACCAACAGCATAACCATTATGTTATCACTTAAAATCATGCAGGTGGCATTCTCATTGGTAAATTGCTGGTTGAACGTAAAGCCCAATTGAGTAAAAAAGGCTATGGACTTATTCAAATCCTTAACGGATACGTTTACAAAAATCTGTTTAATCATCGCTGGTTGTTTTAATAGTTATGTAAATAATATTACTGCTTTTCTAGTTGCGCTTTCAGGTTTTGCAGGCTCAAATCCTGGTCGGCCGAAAGCATTTTTACCACAAAAGGTTTCATAATATTCATTGGGTAAGGCATGCTGCTGCTAAACGACCACCTTACCTTGGTTTGGTTTTCTGAAATGGCATCAGTATACATAGTAGTGTGCGCTTCTCCTACAAAGGGTTTAATAAACCGCAGCTCAGTAGTAATACTTTCACCATTGTTTATCTGCTGTATTTCCTGTTCGCCCTTACCGGCCTTATCATTACCGTCCCATGCATATACAAAACCAACAGTTCCATCCGTACCTTTAAAATCCTTTTTCATGTTTGGGTCCTGCATATTCCATTTGCTGTAGTTATCCTGGTTCTTTAACTGCTTTATGTAATCAAACACCTGTTGCTTCGGTTTATTAATTACAATCTCGCGCTCAACGGTATAGTCCTTACCCATTATAAGTGCAATAACCAATACTAAAAGAACTACTACTACAATAATGCCGAGAATAATTTTTACAATTTTCATATGTGTGGTTTTTGGGTTGTTTACTATTTAATGGTTTTCTCTATTCTTTTAATCTGTTGTATATGCCTTTGGGTATGGAACAATACGAAATACAAAATCTCAAGCTTGCTTACTTTACCAAAGGCCTTATGGCTAACGGTTTCATTAAGGTCTGCATTATCAGCAGCGCGCAGTAATTCATTATAGGTATTGTCTACTTCTGTTGTAAGAGGACCCAACGCATAATGCAGCCGTGTAGGCACAATAAATTCCGGCGCTTGAAAGCTGCGGCTGAAATCCAAAAAAATGCTCTTTAGCTCCTCTACGCGTTCATCAGCCGGTCTGCTTATTCGCTCACCATCCATACGTATAAACTGCGCAATACTGCCTGTGCTTTTAATAAGGTGCTCTGCCACCTGCCCGGCGCACCAGCTATCAGGCGTAGGTTTACTGTTTATACTTTCACCGCTAAAGTGGTTCAGTTCCTGTAGCAACTGCTTTCTTACTTCATCTACTTCTGTTAAAACTTCCATTGTGTTTGTTTCGGAAACAAAGGTAGCCCCGGTATGGCCCCACCGTGAGGTGCAAATACGGCATTATGAGGGGTTGATTGCGACAGGCCCATTGCTTACCTTTATGGCATGAAACATATAGCGATACTGGTACCCAAAGGACATTGTAGTGTGGTAAACATTGAAGGCCCCCAGCAGATATTTACAGAGGTAAATAACCTTTTCACTTCTATGGGGCGCGAACCTCTTTTTAAAATTCAACTGGTGGGTTTGGTTAAAGAAGCCCGCCAACGCGATGGCATGTTCAGCATACGGCCCGATGCCCACATAAGTGATATACGCCGCACCGACCTGATACTAATACCTGCCATGTTCGGCGATTTAAAAGAAAGCATAAAAACGAATGAAGAATTTATACCATTCATACAGCAGCAATATAAAAAGGGTGCTGAAGTTGCCAGTTTTTGCATTGGCGCTTTCTTTTTAGCCAGTACAGGCTTGTTGAAAGGGAAGAAATCAACTACGCATTGGCGCTTTGTAAATGAGTTCAGGGCAATGTTTCCCGATATTGAAGTTATGGATGATAAAATTACTACGGAAGATAGCGGCCTTTACACCAGCGGCGGCGCTTATAGCTGGTTAAACCTGGTTATATACCTGGTAGAAAAATATGCGGGCCGCGAAATTGCCATTGCCATTTCAAAGGCATTTATGATTGATATTGACCGCTACAGCCAATCGCCCTTTATCATTTTTCAGGGGCAGAAGCTGCATGAAGATGAAACAGTGCGCAAAGCGCAGGAATACATTGAACAGAATTTTGCCGAAAAAATAACGGTAGACCAGTTGGCCGATATGCTGGCCCTTGGCCGGCGTAGCCTTGAGCGCCGCTTTAAAAAAGCTACCAGCAATACCGTGGTGGAATACATACAACGCGTAAAAATTGAAGCCGCCAAAAAAAGTTTGGAAACCAGCCGCAAGAATGTAAACGAGGTAATGTTTGAAGTGGGCTATAGCGATACAAAGGCCTTCCGCACGGTGTTTAAGAAAACTACAGGCCTAAGCCCCGTAGACTACCGCAATAAGTATAACAAGGAAGCCGTAGCGGCCTAAAAGTCACATTTCCTTTAATCTCCTTATCCTTGCGTTGCATGAAGGTTTTAATTACAGCAGGCCCTACACAGGAACCCATAGACCCTGTTCGCTTTATAAGCAACCACTCCAGTGGTAAAATGGGCATTGCCCTGGCCGAAGAATTTGCCGCACGCGGCCATCAGGTAGTGCTGATTAAGGGCCCTACTGAATTGAAATCCTCTTCACTTAAGGTAAAGGAAGTGCCGGTTACCACCGCAGCGCAAATGTTTGATAGCTGCGCGCAATATTTCGGCGCCAGCGATGTTATTGTGTTTGCTGCGGCAGTGGCTGATTATACGCCCAAATACCCCAGCCAAACCAAACTAAAAAAGAAGGAAGACGAACTATACATTGAACTGGTAAAAACCAAAGACATAGCCGGCGAGTTGGGGAAGCAGAAAAAGCCCGAGCAATTTTTAGTGGGCTTTGCGCTGGAAACGGACAATGAATTAGCCCATGCGCAGGAAAAGTTAAAAAAGAAAAATTTGGACTTTATTGTGCTCAATTCCGTGCGCGATGAAGGCGCCGGCTTTAAATTCGATACCAACAAGGTTACTATAATTGATAAAAACGGGAATACCGTTAACTTTGAATTAAAGAGCAAAACCGAAGTAGCCAAAGACCTGGTTAACTACGTTGAGAAAATGATGAACAAATGACCACAGACAACAAACCAAACACGAACAGGAAAATAACAAGCCTTGCCGCCAGGTTTGCAGTGCTGTTTTCATTAGTGCTGTTAAGCGCTGCCACCTATGCGCAGGAGTTGCGCTGCCAGGTTACCGTTAACGGCCAGCGCATTAATGGTGTAGACCCTAACCTGTTTACTACCATGCAAACCGCTTTTAACGAGTTTATGAATAACCGTGTGTGGACGCAGGACCAGTTTAGCCCCGAGGAAAAAATTGAGTGCAGCATTTTCGTAAACATTCAGGAATCACCCAGCCAGGATGTATATAAAGCAAGCGTTACCATTCAATGCTCGCGCCCGGTGTTTAACAGCAGCTACAGCACACCCCTGTTTAATTATATTGATAACGACTGGATGTTTACCTACGCACAAAACCAGCCGTTGGAGTTTAACGTTACCCAATACAACAGCAACCTTACTTCGCTGTTAGGCTTTTACGCCTATGTAATGATTGGGCTTGATTATGAAAGCATGAGCAAAGGCGGCGGCGCTAAGTACTTTACTATGGCCGAGCAAATAATGAGCAACGTACCCACCAATGCGCCCGATGTAAAAGGCTGGCGCTCGTTCGATGGGGTGCGCAACCGTTATTACCTTATCAACCACTTACAAACCGCTAAGTACGATGGTTACAAGCAGGCCATTTACACCTACCACTTTTTAGGTATGGATAATTTTTACGAAAAGCCTGCCGTTGCCCGTCAAAACATTTTAAATGCATTGGATATGCTTAGCCGTTTAGCACAGGAAAACCCCAACGAAATTCTGTTGGCTTCTTTCTTTCAGGCTAAAAGCGATGAGCTGCTGAATATTTTCAGCGGGGCCGATATGGGGGAGAAAACCAAAGCGCTTAACTTATTACGCAAGCTGGACCCCAGCAACGCCGCTAAGTACGATAAACTGGTGAAGAGCTAACCACTCCTTCGCCGTTCCGTTTCCTACAATTTTATTTCGCGCATAAAATCTACCGTAACCTGTATATCATTATACAGTATGCGGTCCTCAGCATAATACGGCACAATTTTGCGGTAGTCGGCTTTTACTTTTTCAATTAGCGGCGAGCTTTTGTGCTTGCGGAAATCAAGCGCCTGCATGGCCGTCATAAACTCAATGGCCAATACCTTTTCAATATTGTAAACAATCTTATAAGTTTTTACGGCTGCATTAGCGCCCATGCTCACATGGTCTTCCTGTCCATCGCTGCTGGTAATGGTATCTACACTTGCAGGTGTTGCCAATTGCTTGTTCATGCTTACAATGGCGGCTGCCGTGTATTGCGGTATCATTAAGCCCGAATTCAATCCTGAATCTTCCACTAAAAACTTTGGCAAACCGCGCTTACCGGATATTAGTTGAAAGGTGCGGCGTTCTGATATACTGGCCAGTTCGCTCATAGCCATACCCAAATAATCCAGCGCAAGGGCCAGTGGCTCACCGTGGAAGTTTCCTCCGCTTACAATCAAATCCTCTTCTTCAAAAATCAGCGGATTATCAGTAACGGCATTTATTTCTTTTTCAAAAACCTCGCGCACCTGCCCTATAGCAAACTTAACCGCCCCGTGCACTTGCGGCACACAACGGAAGGAGTAAGGGTCCTGCACATTATTTTTGGGTTGCTTGGCAATGGCGCTGCCTTTTAAAAACTTCAACACATTAGCCGCGCTTTCTATTTGTCCGCTATGGTTTCGTATTTTCTGTATAGCCGGGTGAAAGGGCGATACCTGTGCATCAAAAGCATCTACGGAAACAGCAGCGGTAAAATCAGCCAGCCTCTCCACGCGTTCAGCTTCCATTATGCTGTAGCAACCCCAGGCGCTCATAAACTGGGTGCCGTTCAAAAAAGCAAGCCCCTCTTTTGCCTTCAGCTTTACAGGCTTAATTTTTAGCTGCTTAAACACATCGGCGGTTTCGCGCTTCTCGCCTTTATAACGCACCCAGCCTTCGCCCATAATGGCAAGGGTTAAATGCGCAAGGGGCGCTAAATCACCACTGGCCCCTAACGAACCTACTTCCCATATAATAGGGTAAACGCCGTTGTTGTACAGTTCAACTAATTTCTCTACGGCCTCCAGCGTTACGCCGCTGTGCCCCAGCGATAAGCCCTTTGCTTTCAACAGCATCATCAGCTTTACCACTTCTGGCTTTACTTCATCGCCCATGCCGCAGGCGTGGCTGCGCACAAGGTTCTCCTGTAATTTCTCCAGTTGGTCGGGCTTAATTTCAACATCGCACAAGGCGCCAAAGCCGGTATTAATACCGTAGTAACGCGCACCGGGTTCGGCAATCTTCTTCTCTAAAAATTTTCTGTTGCGTTCAATTTTCTTTTTGGCATCTGCCCCTAATTCAATCTGTTGCGCTTCTGCTAAAAACGAAGCCAACTGCGCAATGCCCAATGTTTTATTGCTAATGGTAAATTTCTTGCTCATACTGCACAAATTAAAAAGCAGGCGTGTAAGGCCTGCTTCAAATGTATTTAAGTTCTGTGAATGCCGTAATTGCTACTGCGCCAATACAAACTTTTGCGCCATGCGGCCCTTGCTGTTACTAAGCGCGGCTATGTAAATGCCTGCGGGCAGGCGGTCAAGGCCCAGCGTTGAAACGCTACCTTCAATGGTTTCAGTAAGCAATAAACTGCCGGTGGTAGTGTAAAGTTGTAAATCTGCTTTCGTACCTTCTGCATTCAATACCTGCAATGTTTTACCATCTACGCGCAGCTTAAAGTTTTTAATGCTGTTATCACTAATGCCGCTTTCAACAGGTGTTTCCACTACCGCAATAGCAACACTTTCGCTATCCACGCATCCATAACTATTAGCGGTGGTTAGTATTACAGTATAAATACCCACTGCGGTGTACGACATTGTTGGGTTGGCAACGCCTGTAATAGTAGTGCCTTCGCCAAAATCCCATAAGTAGCTGGTGGTATTTTGCGTTGAAGCCGAAAACTGAATAGGCTCATTTACAGCAACGGTATCTTTATTAATGGTAATAGTGGTTATTACCTGGTTGCCATCCACAAACACCGGCACATTGGTGGTGTAGGTGTTGTAGGTAAAGGCTACGCTGTAATTGCCTTCAGACAGTAATGTAAATTCAAAGTTGCCGGTAATGTTGTAAAACGAATTAATAAGGTTGTTAGAAGCATCATAAAGCTGGCAACTGTTCCATACCAGCGATGTATCCTGCACAAGCTGTATTTTGCCGTTGTTATTGTTGCAACCGGCCTGTGTAGTGCTTACTGCGGTGGGGTAAGATATATGCAGATAAAAGCGGTAATTATCCTGCACGGCCTGCCCTACATAAAAAGAATAAAAGCCATTGCGCAGGTCGTGCATAACGCCAAGCTGGCGGTCTTCTAAACGAATAATAGTAGTAGGGTCAAAATTTTGCAGCAGGTTGGCTGATATGCGGTAAAGGCTGCTATCGCTAACCTTAAAACCTACCGGTATTATAACCGATTGGTAGAAGGGGCCATTGGCATTGCTCATACAGGCCACGCTATCGGTAGTTAAAGTGTAAATCTGCGGTATCCATGGATTTACATTCATAACCTTATCAATATCCTCATTGCCAAGGTAAGCCGGCGAAGTGCCCGCATCAAGGTAAACCGTGGCATCATCAGCAAAGCCGGTTTGGCCGTCCTGTATGCGCAGGCGCACAACTTTTGAATCAACAGCCGCAAAGCTGTAATAAGAAACTAACAGAAAGAAAAATAAGACCTTTGTCCGCATCGTCAGGGGTGGATGTTGGAGCTATTTACGTTTACAGGCAAATTACGGTTCAATCGTACTTTGCGCAAGTGTTTGTTTAAACATTATTTTACAAGTCACAAATTGTGCCAGTAATTAGTGCTTTCCGGTCCTTTGTTACTAAGAAGGGCAAATTTAGCTGCCGGTTGCTTATCATTTTTGCTTCATGAACCCGGCTTTTATAAGATAAAATTGCCTTCTGCAAACATAAGACAGCTTTACCTAACAAAGGTTTAAAAAATGGAAGTATTGTTTATTTCAGCAGGGCTATAATGCTGTTAATGTCCAGCTTTTGCTCCTCGCGGGTAGCAGTATTTCGTACACGGTAAACGCCGCTTTGCTGTTCATCCGCTCCTATTTCGGCCATATACCGTATGCCCTTTTGTTCAGCGTAAGTAAACTGCTTTTGCTTTTTCACGTTGCCCAGAAAAATTTCCGCCGCTATACCCGCCTCGCGCAGTTGTTGTGCAAGGCCATAGGTAAAGGCTTCTAATCCACCATCGCGCGGCACAAATAAGATTTTCGCCGATTGCTGTATGGCCTGTGGAAACAGGTTTAGTTCTTCCATTACATCATAAATGCGCTCCACCCCAAACGAAATGCCCACGCCGCTCATATTCTGCCCGCCAAACATTTCGGTAAGGTTATCATAACGCCCGCCACCGCCTAAAGAGCCCATGCTTATGTTTTGGTTCGCTGGCTCTGCTTTATCCAATACCACTTCCCAAATTAAACCGGTGTAATAATTTAGGCCGCGCGCAAGGCTGGGGTCGTATTGCACATTGGCATTGTCCCTTAGCAAAGCAATAACGGCAGTTAAATCAGTAAATGCTTTTTGCCCCGCTTCAGTTTTGGTTATAACATCAAGCGAGTAAGCGGTGGTCTTTTGCGCCAAAAGGTTTTCCAGCGTACTTATTTGTTCGGCGTTCAAACCTTCACCCGCTAAATCATTGGCCACAACTTCCCACTTCACCTTATCAAGTTTATCTATAGCAGTAACAATTTGCGTTAGCAGTTGCGGGCTGCTTATAGCCTGCGCCATAGCCTCCAACACCTTGCGGTGGTTTATGCGCACTGTTACCTTCAGCCCTAAGCGCTCAAACACCTCACAGTAAATTTTGGTAAGCTCTACTTCATTAATTAAAGAAGTACTGCCAATTACATCCGCATCGCATTGGTAAAATTCCTGGTAGCGGCCTTTTTGTGGGCGGTCAGCCCGCCATACCGGCCCAATATGAAAACGCCTGAACGGAAAGGCAATATTCTCCTGGTGTTGCACCACGTAACGGGCTAAAGGAACAGTAAGGTCATAACGCAATCCTTTTTCAGCAATGTGTTTTAGTACCGAAGAAGAATTAGCAGCAGCCAGCTCTTCCTTTGGTGTATCCTTCAAAAAATCACCACTGTTTAGAATTTTAAAAAGCAGCTTATCACCTTCTTCACCGTACTTACCGGTAAGGGTTTCCATACGCTCAAATGCGGGAGTTTCAATTTCCTCAAAACCGTATTTGCGGAAAACATCCTTTATAACATTGAAAATATAATTGCGCCTTGCTACCTGCTGGGGCAGAAAGTCGCGGGTGCCTTTCGTATTCTGCGGCTTAATTCTTTTCTCACTCATTGCGCCGCAAAATAAACAAGGTTTAGGAAGGTGTAAAGCTTTGGTTTGTGTTACCGTAATTACCCTCTCCGGCCGAGACTGGCTTGCCTTCTTTCCCTTTAGATAAGGGGACAATTTTTATACAGGTGATTTTAGATAATTTATCAATTGAGTGGGATGAGATTCCGGCTTTCGCCGGAGTGACGGTATGGTCCTAATGCTGAATACTTATAACTTTCAACCTATAACTTTATCTATACTCCTCAATTATGGCGTCGGTAGCTTCGTCCAGCATTTTGTAAACGTTCTCGAAGCCTTTATCGCCGGTGCCGAAGTAGGGGTCGGGTACATCAATGGCGTCTTTCTCATAAATCATGCTCATTACCAGCGCAACTTTGTGTTGGTCTTCTTCACTGCGCGCCATATCCAGCACATCGCGCAGGTTGGCTTTATCCATTACATAAATAAGGTCGAAGTCTTTAAAGTCATCGCGAATGATGGGACGGCTTTGCTGATAGGTTATGTCTATACCGTGGCGTTTCATGCAGGCAATGGCGCGGCTATCGGGCAGCTCACCGCGGTGCCAATCACTTGTACCTGCGCTGTCTACCTTCCAGTTTAAACCCAACTGCTGAACTTTATGCTGAAGTAAGCCGTGTGCCATGGGCGAGCGGCAAATGTTGCCTAAACAAACAAAGAGAACTTTCATACGGCAATACTACCACAAAGGCAATACAAAATACAATTACCACAAAGGCACAGAGAAACTAAGGTTTAATACAAGAATACAATTGACACAGAGGCAATACAAGATACAATTGACCACAAAGGCACGAAGAAAATAAGCTGATACAAAATACAATTACCACAAAGGCACGAAGAAACTAAGATTTAATACAAAGGAATACAGTTAAACACAGAGGCACAGAGAAACTAAGGTTAATACAAGGATATCATTGGCCGCAAAGCGCACTAAGAGTTAAATACAGACCGGGATTTATGAGATTATTATGATTGTTGGGATTATGAAATTGTAAGGATTGGATACAATGCAAAATGCAATATCAGCAATCGAGCATACTAAGTCTTAATATCAAGCTCAATGAGACGCGAAGTGTTAACGCACGATTAGGGGGCGGCTGATTGTTTGCTGGCCTATGGTGTAGCGTATGATGTATAAACCGGCAGCAAAGCCTGTGGTATTGATGAAGTATTTGTTATCGCCGGCTTTGGTTTGGCCGTTGAAGATGCCGGCTACTTTTTCGCCAAGCACATTAAAACAATCAATAGTTACAGGCTGGCCGGTTGAGGTAGTAAGCGGCAGGCAGGTAATGCCATGCGAAGGATTAGGGAATATTTCACCAATGCTGTTTTGCTCTGCTACCTCGCCAACGCCAACATTGCCCAGCACTTTAAAGTTGTAAAAACCCTGGGGCGCCACTATGGGGCGTACCTGTTGCTTACCTGAAACAGACTGCGCCCATATGTAATAGAACACCTCAGTGCCTGCGGGCTGTGCAGGTATGACTGCATGAAAGGTATTGCCGCCCATGTTCATCATACTAACAGACTGGTAAGCCTGGGTAGTATCGGTAGTATAAAACAAGGTTGCGCCCTGTATGCCGCTGCGGTGTTGAATAGTTGCTTCTACATCATATGCAGTAGTAGTATTATACGTATCGCGCAGGCGCTTGTGGTTTATTAAAAGGGGGTCGGCCACGCCGACTTCGTGCGTAATACAATGCAGAGCACCGGATGCCGGAATACTGGCGGTTGAATTAATGCCCACTACTTTATAACCGGGACAGGCCTCGCGCCAAATGCGCAGCGCCGTTGTATCCATTGGTTTGTTATACGTAGGTACTATAATGGTTTTGTTGATGAACGAAGCGTTGGTATAAGTAAAGTAAGTGCCGAAATTGTTTGGCCATACGCCGTTATCATCAGGTACGGGTATGCGAACAACGCGCCAATCCGTACCATAAGTAGTTTGATAATTGCTTAATATGTATTGCAGGTTAGCTTCAATTTGAGGGCCATCGGCAGTGCCTGCAGGGTATTCGCTAACCAGTATGGTTTCTTCATCCAGCAGTTTCATGTGCATGTCTATATGGTGAATACCGTCATACGGAAGAGTTTCCATTTTAATGTAGCGGTTAATACCCATAAAGTCGTGCATAATGGTATCAATCTCTCCTTCAGTATGCGTAACGCCAAAGCCGCCAATGGCATCGTTGTTATCTTCTAAAATAAGTTTGCTGGCAAAGGCGGTGCCCATACCATCGCTCATGTAATTGCCACCGGTGTTCACCAAATCATAAGGGGCTTGTGTAGTGTGGTAAACAGGAATGCCTAAGTTACGGGCAAGGCCTTCGGGTACGGTGTCATCCTTGGGGCGGGGGCGGTTATAAATCCAGTCTACTAATACTAACGAATCTACATTATTAAGGTAGGCGGGGTTTTGGCCGTAATCGCGCGCCCAAACCGTGTTATAAGGAATGTTTAAAAAAGTAATGTTGCTTGTATCAATACCGTTGTTCTGCAAATCGGTAATAACATTGCCCGGTGTGGTGGTTACTACGTACATGCGGCATTCCTGTTTGCCATAGCGTATTATTTCGCGAATCATGGAGGTGTAGCTGGTCCAGGTAACAAGGTAGCCCTGGCTTTCTTCCCATTCAGCCATAGTGCGTATAGGTGCAGTTGGCGGGCTAAAGAAAGGAGAGTAGCTGCGTTCACTAAAGTTATGATAAGGGGCCTGGTAGGTTTTCATTAATTGCCGCTCGGCAGGCGTAAAGCCATTGGGCAGGTTTTGCGCAAAGGAGAATACCACACTGCATAAGAAGAAGAGCGTAAAGAACTTTTTCATCCGTATTGATTATAAATTGAAGATAGAAAAAGGCTTTTTCTTTTGAGCTCAGGCAATGCGGGCAATCTTCATTGTTAATCTTTTACCTTAGTGCTACACTAAACCCTCAGCACTATGCCACAGTATATTTTTCTTATCCGCGAAAACCTTGACCGTTACCCTATGCCACAGGAGCAGCTGAAAGCTATTGTTGATGCCCACGTAAAATGGGCCCGCGAACTTTCGGCCAAAGGGATTTTTAAGGATGGCAACGGAATTAAAAGTGATGGCCGCTTAATTGAAATGATAAACGGCGATTTGATGATTGAGCCTATACGCGACCGCCGCGAGGGCGTTGGCGGCTACTACATAATAGAAGCCGAAGATTTAGATGCCGCTGTTGAAATTGCCAAGGGGTGCCCCACCTATAAGGATGGCGATATGATTGAGGTAAGAGAGCTTGGCGCTTAAGCGCTACGGCCAGCTAACTTTTATATTATCACTTAAAGTAGTGTTGTCTTCAAGGTGTAAAGTCATGGTTATGTTGTGTACCTTACTATCGGTTGGGGCTTGCGTAAAGGTTAGCATGCCATATAAGCTATAGCTGCCATAACCTGCCAGAAAATCGCTTTTAAGTGATTCAATAAATTCAGGAACTGTTTTTTCGTTTACCTGTATAAACTGCCGGAGGTCAGTGCCGGGTGCAAGACCATTAAAAGTGCTATCGCTGGTAACAGTTACATCGGTAATGCGGTTGCCGTATTTATAGGTGGCTTCAATGGAAGTTCCAAAACAGGTTTTATTGCCTAAGCCGCCCGAGGGTTTAACGGACACAATGTCGCAGTCTACATTAAAATAAAGGTTGGTGGTGGCGCTGCCTGTAAAAGTGGGTTCCTGAAAACTTAACTGTTTGGGATAAATCAAACCGCAATGCAGCTTGCAGCCCGTAGGTATTAAGCCGCTGAAAAGCAGAATAAGAATAAGGCGGCTAAAATTTTTCACTTTCATGCTTTTAGGTTTGAACAGAAAAACGAAGATAAGGTGTAAAGGGTTGCCTCGTTGGTCTTTCTTGCATAATGAAAACCTTGCCTAAGCAAAAATTTGATATGTGGTTCTGTTTACGTGTTCTGTTACTTTCTTTTAAAAGAAAGTAACCCCCGCCAAAGGCTGGACAGGCAAAGAAATTGGCTGTATGCAAAAGCCTCATCCCTGTCCGCACAAAAGTGCGGACATCCCTTCTCCTAAAGGAGAAGGGGAACGGTAAACTCAACCACCTCCGAGGCGAGGCAAGCTCGCCTCTCGTCCTCCTTAATAAGGAGGACAATTTAATTCAGGCGCTCGTTTTGGTGATTGATAAATACTCCGCCCTAATACCCCTGCCAACAGCTATATTTACCACGTGTTAAATAATGATACTATAGTGGCGCTGGCTACGGCGCAAGGGGTGGGGGCCATTGGGGTAATTCGCCTTAGCGGTCCGCAGGCAATTGCCATTACCAATAAGGTGTTTAAAGGCAAGAACCTGAATGAGCAGCCCAGCCACACTATACACTATGGGCATGTTGTGGACGATAACAAGGTGATTGATGAGGTGATGGTTAGCCTGTTCCGCGCACCGCGTAGTTTTACTACGGAGGATGTGGTGGAGATAAGCTGCCACGGCTCGCCTTTTATAGCTGAGCAGATAATACGGCTTCTGATACAAAACGGAGCGCGCGCGGCCAAGCCCGGTGAGTTTACGCTACGCGCTTTTATGAACGGGCGTATTGACCTTAGCCAGGCGGAAGCTGTGGCTGATTTGATAGCATCGGATTCGGCAGCCTCGCATACGCTGGCTATAAACCAGATGCGCGGTGGCTTTGCGCAGCAGATAAAAGACCTGCGCCAACGCTTAGTGAATTTTACCAGCCTTATTGAACTGGAGCTTGACTTTGCCGAGGAGGATGTGGAGTTTGCCAACCGCCAACAGTTGGTAGATTTAATTAATGAAATACAAGGCGTGCTGCAACCGCTTATCCGCAGTTTTAAACTGGGTAACGTAATTAAGCAGGGCGTTAATACGGTAATAGCCGGCAAACCCAACGCCGGTAAAAGCACACTGCTTAATGCACTACTTAACGAGGACCGCGCCATTGTTAGCCACATACCCGGCACCACGCGGGATACTATTGAGGAATTGCTGAATATTAACGACATACAGTTCCGCTTTATTGATACGGCGGGCATACGTAACACGGAGGATGTAATTGAAAAAGTAGGGGTGGAGAAAGCCATTGAGAAGTTAAAGCACAGCAGCGTTTACATTTACCTATTTGATGTTAACACTACTACACCCGAAGAACTATTGCACGAGGTAAAGGCACTGGAGCTTACGGAGTTTAAGGGCCTTATAGTTGGCAACAAGATTGACAGCGCCCATTGGAAGGACACCGCCCCTTTTTACTGGATATTGAAAAATAACCCGGCTACTGCTGCGCTTAAGCTGCATGACCAATTGCACTTTATAAGCGCTGCTACCACTAAACACATTGACCAGCTTAAGGAGAAGCTTTACCACCTTGTAACAGAGGATGCGCAATTAGGGCAGAGCACTATTGTAAGCAATATGCGCCATTACGAAGCCCTTGTGCACGCCAATGATGCACTGGATGATATTAAACGCGGACTGGAGAGCGGCATTACCGGCGAGCTGGTAAGCCTTGAACTGAAACGCGCCCTGCAATACCTTGGCGAAATAAGCGGCGAGGTTACCAATGACGAGATACTGGGGAATATCTTTAGTAAGTTTTGTATTGGGAAGTAAGCCCCTTTATAAAATGCCTGGCAAAAAATGCATCTACCAAAGTATAGAAACAAAAAATCCGGCAGGTAAAAACACCGCCGGATTTGGCTTATTCAAATGGGGGAATAAGCGATTACTTTCCTAAAAAGCCGCCGAGCACATCGCCAAGGCCGCCTTGTTTGCCATCGCCTAAAAACTGCGAGGCCAGGCCGCCTAAATCAACACCTGCGCCACCTTGCTGCATTTGCGAAACTATATTGCCAAAGTCAATACCGCTTGCGCCTTTGCCGCCGCTTAGGTTGCTCATAATGTCGTTGATGTTAAAGGAAGAGTCGTTAGGGTTGTTGGTTTTACTTACCAGTTGGCCTAACACCAGCGGCACCAATTGTGCGGCTATGCCCTGTGCATCGGTGCCGCCTACACCAAACTTGCTGCTTAGGTTGCCGCTAAGTTGCGATACTATATTACCCACCAGCGGGTTGGTGCCCATATTCTGCGCGTTGCCGAAAAGGCCCAGCACATCCTGCAGGTTGCCCTGGCTAACTGCCTGCGATAAATGGTTCTGAATAGTATTGGTGGTTTCGCTTATAGCGGCTTCGTTAAATTGATTGGGCACAGCATTATTGTTTACAATGGCATCCTGCGCGTTTTCTGCTACCAGTTTAATAAGTTGGTCTAACATGTTTTGCTTTTTAGTTGCTGCAAATTAGCAATAAGCGGGCCAAATATGTACCTAATTCAATTATATTAAATAGTATATCTGTTTCATGAACGCGGAATAGATGATCAGGCGTAATGTTTAATTACCTAAGGCAATGGTAAAGGGGCTTAATGGACAGGCGGTTATAGAATGAGGCGGCAGAACGGGGAACAAAGTTTGCAGCAGGATACTTTATGCAAAAACGCATTACCCCTGAACTTATACCGCATGAGCGTTTCCACAAGGGCGCCTGGCTGCAACCCATAGAGCGGCCGGAGTGGTATTACTTTAAAGCCGGTAAAAACAGTAACGCTATAACCCATAAACGCTTTATAAGCAGCGTTGATAAGCCTATACGCAAACTGGTGGCCTGGCTGCATAAGAGAGGAATAAAAACCACACCCAGTTGCAGTGGGCACCATGTTAGTGAGCGCAATTTTGAAATGGTTTACACCGGCCTTAAAAAGGATATGGAGGCCATTAAAAACGGGGGCCTGCAATTAAAAGATATTGAAACGGGCAAGGTGTTTACCTATCAAAACCCGAATTACAAACTGCCATGGACCAAAAGTTACTTTATGCGCAGGGCGGTGGTATATCAGCAACGCGGTGTGCTTGGTATGCACCTGGGCAAGCACAAGCAACTGCGCAAGGAGTTGAAGAAGCTACAAGTGCCGGGCGCCGAGGTTAAAGAGCGCGAGGGCATAACCTTTATTTATGTAAAGGGCGATGCGGGTAACAACAGCGATATATGGCGCGAGGTAACCAGGAAGGTAATGAAGGTTTTAAAGCCGCTTAAGAAAGTAGAGCATTAAGCTTATCTATTTCTTAAAGTTGCGGTGAAGGCATCGTAAAACACATAAATGAAATTTGTAAGGAGAAATTATGCGAAACAAAATTTACATACTGTTTGTTTGTAAGGACAACGCCCTGTGGAGCCAGTTGGCCGAGGCTATGGTTAAACTGTACCGCGATGATGAAATTAACGCATTCAGCGCGGGTATTAAGCCTGCACCGCATATACACGAAAAGGCCATAGACCTTAGTAAGCGCCTTGGCTATACGGATATGCACCTGCATACCACGCGCAGTGTGCGCGATGTGCCCGACTTCCATTATGACTTTGTTATTACCCTTGGCACACCGGAGTATATATTGGATGTAGCAGCCGATAAACGCCTGGAGTGGCGCCTTGGCAATATGGAAGATGCTGACGAGGTTCAACTACTGCGCCTGCGCGATAAGCTGCTGAATAGGGTATTGAACCTTGTGATTAGTGTGGCGGTGTAAAGCCTAAGGCTTAAAGTCGGGGTCAGCGGCGCGGCGCTTCTTTACCCTTTCGTATAAAAACGAAATGGGATTAGTGAACTTGGCCTTGGGCGGTGTATTGCTGTATTTAGGTGGAGCAATGCCCGGTATTACCACTTTGTTCATGTCCTTGGCGGCAATAAAAGCGTCGTTAAACTTGCCACGGTCTCCCCAATAATAAATTTCGGCGGTCTTTAGTTTTATAACATCGGGCGCCATTTTAACCTGCAGCGTATACATTTCGCCGCTATCAATATTGTAAGCATAAACGGTTTTAGCCAGGTAACCTACCGAGCTAAACTTCAACGTATCCTTAAGGTAAACATACAGGGTAAAGCGGCCTTCGTTATCGCAGGTAATACCCTTACCACCGCTGTTGAGGGCAATGTTTGCAAAGCCTACAGGCTGGCCGCTGGCAATATCCACCACCTGCCCTTTAATTAAAAACTTGCCCTCTAAAAACTCGAAATTAAGCTGGGCTTTAATACTGCCAACTGCTAACAACAATCCACAGGCCAATACCAGCCGTAGAAATTTAAACCTGTTGTTATATGTAGCCTTTAGGTTGGTCATTGTGCGTAGCAGCAATAATAGGTAATTGTCTAAAATAAAAAACCCTGCCTATAACGGCAGGGCTTCAATTTTATGTTGTGATTTTTTGGCAGATTATTCAGCTACCACTTCAAAGTTCACAGTTACTTTATGGTTAGGGCCAATACCAACTTCTGCAGTGTAGTTGCCAAGGCTTTTTACTTCGCCTTCCACAATAGTTACTTTGCGGCGGTCAACTTCAACAGCGCAGGTATTTTTAATAGCCTCAGCTACATGGTATGCGCTAACGCTACCGAATATTTTGCCGGTAGTGCCAACCTTAGCACCAATTTTTAACTGAGCACCCTGTAAGCGTGCGCTAATTTCATTCAGTTGCGATAACAACTTGGCTTCGCGCTTTTCAGTTGCCTTAATGCGGCTGGCCAGTTGGTTCATGGTGCTGTCGTTTTTAATAACGGCAAAACCCTGAGGTATAAGATAGTTTAATGCAAAGCCAGACTTTACTTTCACCACGTCATCGGTGTAGCCCAGCTTCTCAACGTTTTTTATAAGAATTACTTCCATTGTTTCTTGCTTTAAAAGGGTTTAACCATTATTTCAACAAGTCGGCTACGTAAGGCAGCAAACTTAAGTGGCGGGCGCGCTTAATAGCCTGCGATATTTTACGCTGGAATTTAAGCGAGTTGCCTGTTAAACGGCGAGGGTAAATTTTACCCTGTTCGTTAATAAACTTCAACAAAAACTCAGGGTCTTTGTAGTCGATATAACGGATACCGTTTTTCTTGAAACGGCAGTATTTCTTCTTTATAACGCCAATCTTGGTGGCGGTCAAATATTTAATATCGCTTTGTGTTGCCATGTTATACCTCCGCTTCTGCTTTTTGGTTGTTAGCTACTTTTTTGTTACGGCCTACTAAACCGGCACGCTTATCATCATTGTATTTGATGGCGTATTTATCCAGCTTAATGGTAAGGTAACGCAACACGTTCTCATCGCGGCGGAAAGCCAGTTCAAGCGTTTCAACCGCTTTGCCTGTGCCTTTGTACTCCACCACATGATAAATGCCGGTGTTCTTTTTACCAATCTGGTAACGAAGGTTCTTGAGCCCCCAGTGTTCCTGGTGAATAATTTCTGCTCCCTGGCTCTTAACCAAATCAACATAAGCGTTGATGGCTTTTTTGGTATCTTCTTCAGATAACACAGGAGTCAGAATGAATACAGTTTCATACTGTTGCATGTCTGTCTGCTTTTGTTGCCTGCCCGGCCGCATTTTAGCGGGTAGGATAGGCGGGGTTAAAAAATGGACGGCAAAGATAACCCTTTACCCCTAAAAACCAAGGCGGCATTCACTATAGCAAATACAAGCCCGCCAAAGCTGCGCAAATCCATTGCGCGGCATGGCCTTTACTTTGCCCTTTTAACAAATAAAGGGTTGACACAAGTTGACACTTTTAAAATGTAAACTTTATGGAGCCGGTAGAAGAGCAGTTACTTAAATTAGTGGATATCAATCAGTTAATGGAAGGTGGCCTTACCCGCCTTTCGCAGAAAGAGTTGACACAGCTTCACCGGCTTATTGATTGCCGGCTCGATATGCTGGAAGATGAACGCTGGCAGCAATTGGTTAAAAGAATTGATGAAATGCTGCAGCCCAAAACCAAAAACACGGTTTGGGAGCGCAACCATTCCAAAATACAGGGGACTATTGCCGGCTTTATTAAGCAGCACAGCCGCATGCCCAACAAAAAGGAACTGGCCGAATACGCCGGCCTAAGCCGCTATACCGTGCACAAGCACTTTAAGGAGTATGTAAGCAGCATGAACCTGGAAGACCAAAAGGAGCACTACCAGCTAAGCGTAAACCTGGTGGTAGATAGCTTATTGAAAGCCGCCCTAAACGGCAACGTAAAGGCGGGCATTACTTATCTGCAGCTAATGGGCAAAATGCCGGGTGGCAACACCATTATACAAACCCCAAACAACATACAGCTAAACAAAACCGTAATTAACCAGCAAACCATACAGCAACTAAAGCCCGAACAACTGCAACAAATTGAGCAAATAATTAATGATACCCAACCGAAGCCTGAAGAAGAACCTCTGCAGCAACCTACGCTGCAACAACCTTTGCCCATTGCCCGGCTTTGCGCAGGCTTACACTTACAAAGCGGTTGTCTTCAATAAAATATAAACCCTCAGGGGTATTGGGCTTATCAGGTTTAGTGTGGCAGCCAATTACAAAAAGCAATAAAAGCGGCAGGTAGTGTTTCATAATTCCGAAAGGAAAATAAATGAAAAGGCCGTAATTCCTCTATGGGTAGAATTACGGCCAACCTTCACACACTCTATACTCTTAATTTGCCGATATCACAATATTCGGCTCGAAAACAATTTTTGATTTTATGGAGTTGGAAATAAGGCAGGCTGCCTCTGACTTTTGAAGAATACGCTCAGCCCGTTCTTTATCCTTTTCGTTGGCAATGGTAACTGAGGGCATAAGTTTTACCTCGCTCATCATATACTTACCTTCCACTACTTCAAGTTTACCAAGTGCGCGGGAATTGAAGTTGCTGAACTCCAGTTTTGAGTTTTCAGCAATAGCTAAAAAGGTTGTCATTAAACAACTGTTTACGGCTGCGGTAAACAAATGCTCCGGACTCCAGATGCCTTCCATTCCTTTAGGAAATTGTGGTGGTGTTGCCACTTCCCAGCTTTCAGGCAATTCAGGGCTGGTCATTGTTCCTTTGCGGTCAGCATTCCATTCTACATTTACTTCGTAATAATGTTCGTTACTCATACTTCTCTTTTTATACAGGTACATTCACCGGATAAATCAACTGCACTGTTTCAATTCACATTTCATCCGATGAATAAACCTGCCTTATAAGTTATTATCTATAATTCTCTTTAGTTCCCCGGCAGGAACAACTCCGCTTTGCTTCCACTTCATTTCGCCGTTTTTAAACAGTATAAGCGTAGGCACGCCGCGTATATTAAAAGATGAGGCCAATTGCGGATTGCGGTCCACATCTATTTTAATAATAGTAGCAGAATCGCCTATCGTGGCTTTAAGCTCCTGCAGTATAGGTGTCATCATTTTACATGGGCCACACCATTCCGCACTAAAATCAACCAGTACCGGTTTATCACTCTTTATCAGTTCGCCAAAAGTTTGTTGTGCCATAACCAATTATTTAATTTCTGTGTATTCAACTTCTTCCTCTGCGGCTTTTGTTTTAACGGGGCCTGTAGCACAGGATTCGGTACCACAACAGCCAACATTCAATAGCCCCTGTGTGGCAAAAAGTCCGCCTAATACCGATAGCCACATATCGCTTTGTTGCCAACCTTGTACCAATACAGCCGCGCCAATTACAGTGCGGAACAACCGCATTACACTCCAGGGGGCCAACAACTGATTTTTTACGTAGCTGAACATGATAGACTATTTACCGTAAGCGCGCAGGTTTGTCCACGGGCCTGCATTATGCACATTCGTAAAGCCCGCGCTTTTTAAAATACTTTTTGCCGAGCCGCTACGCATGCCCGATGCGCAACAGGTTAAAATTGGCTGGTTCTTATCTTTCACTTTTTTTGCAAAGGCCTGTATCTGATCCAAAGGAACATTCAATGAACCCTTAACATGGCCGCCGGCATACTCGCCTTTAGTGCGCACATCTACTATCATTGCTCCTTCTTCAATAAGCTGGCCGTAATCCAGCGAAGGGCCAATGCCAAATAACTTCTTTATCGCGTCTAACATCTTTCCGTTTTAATAATTAGCAATAACAGTTTACATCTAACCAAGAGCCGCCGTTAACGCACTCAACACCGTGCTGTTTAAGGAATGAAGTAGCCTGGCCGCTGCGGTTACCCGAAGCACAACACAGCACTATATTTTTCATCTTCTTAAACTCTTCAATACGTGCAGGCACTTCCTGTAAAGGAATGTTGATGCTGCCGGCTACATGGCCACCCATAAATTCACCGGGGCTGCGCACGTCAATAATTGTTGCTTCACCTTTCTTAATCAATGTTTCAATACTTTCCATACTGTTATTTATTTGAGTTTACTGATTCTTCTTTTTTAAACATGCTGAATAAAAGGCCGCCCATTACCATGCCGTAAAGCGTACTATTTACAGCACTTGAAGTAATAGGGCAGGTACCGCTTGCACAACCCACATAGTACCAATATAACCACCCGGCGCCCGCGCCTATCACTCCGCCAATCAATTCCGGCTTAAACCGGCCCACAACACTCAACACTTTTTTCATTTAGCTGCACTTGTCCATAATTCACACTGCAAAGATCCATGTTTGTTTGCTTCCGTTCGGGAACATTTGTTGCATATCCTTTGCTTTTAGCAACACTTTAACAAACTACTTTTTCTTGCCCATGGTGTTTATACCAAAAGGCAGGTAAAGCGGACAAAAACTGATTACACTGGTAAGCACAAAAACGGCGGCCAGCACCACCAGCACAATGCCCAATACACCGCTTATTACATTGGTGAAATAAAGGGCTGTAATTACTGCGGCAATCACCAAACGGATGATTTTATCGGCAGTTCCCATGTTCTTATTCATATGCTTTAATTTTAGAACAAAGAAACACCCTGCCAAAGTTGTATTTGGGAACATTTGTCACATAAGGACAAAAAATTCATATGATAGAAGTCAGGTAAGAGGCTAAACCAACAGCTCAATAGTGTTGCGGCCCAGCCTTACTATGCCCTTTGTTTCCATTGTGCGTAGCAGGCGGCTGATAGCCTCACGATGGGTGCGCAGCTCATCAGCAATTTGCTGGTGTGTAATTAAAAGAGCTTTGGTATTAAGGGCCCTGGTGCGTTCTTCAAGGTAATGCAGCAACTGCGCATCCATATTGTTGAAGGCAATAAGGTCTATTACCTGTAGTAGTTCGTTAAAGCGGATGGTATAGGTGTTGTTTACAAATTCCTTCCACTCTTTAAACTTAAACCACTCATCAACCAAAGCGGCGGGCACCATAGTTACTTCAGTATCATCTTCAGCTACAGCCTTAATAACACTTTTTTTATTGGCCTGGCAGCAGTTAAGCGACATTGCACAGGTTTGCCCCGGGTAAATGTGGTAAAGAAACATTTCATTACCATCTACACCTTCGCGTATTACCCGAATACTTCCTTTGGTAACTATTGGCGCATATATAATAGTATCGCCGGGCCACATTATAACCTCATCGTGCAAAAATTGCTTACGACGGGCATTTTTTTCCAATTCCGCTAAAAACTGCGGGTCTTTAAATGGTAATTCCTGCATTATTTGCCGGTTTTAAATCCGTTGTTTAAGGCAAACATAGGATTGAAAACGCAAACAAAAAGTTTTTCGTACCACTTAAAACCATTGCGGCTCATTCTCAAGGTACTGAAATGAAAAAGTTCCCCTAACAAAGAACCTGCTACCGGCGTAACAATAATATCCTGCACGCTGGGTTGCTCCATTCCTCCTTCTATTACATATTCCCATAACATACCGTGGCCAAGGCTAAACAAACCACTTTGCCACCAGGTAAAACTTGTAACCTCAACGTAAAGACATCTATTCATATGCGTTATTTACGCTACCTTATAGATAAACACATCGGAAAATGATAACTTAGGAATACAGCTTTTTGTCGCTTAGTGTTCTCATACTTACTCGCTAAGATTATAAGCATAATACAAGTTTTACACCTTGCTGAGAAAAGTTTTCCAACTAATAACTCTTTTTTTCTAAAAAAAAACTGCATCTGTCGAATCTGCTTTATGGAAATAGATAGGCTTGCTATCATGCCTTTTGCGTACAGAAAATAACCCCAGTCGTATTTAACTTCACCTTGAACCTTGCCTTACACAAAGTTCGTGGGCCTTCAATTCTTCATAAGGACTGAGGGCGTCTTTTGTGCTATTTGTAGTTGTGTCTTTTCTTCTTCCTTCCGTGCGATGTCAGGGCTTTTTGAAATAACAATTTCTTAGAAATTGCTAATGTAATTTAATTTTAAAGTTGAAGGCTCATTGCACTTCTCAATGCTTATATCCATGTTCTCCTGCCTAATGAGTTATTTAATTCCAAAGGAAGAAGTGGTTGGCTATTATCCAAGTGTTTCAAAATATGGCAATAGTAGTTTCCTCTGCTCCTTTTTCTTCAATAATGAATAATTTCACAATTTGTTTACGAGTATAGGAAGGCAGTAATTTTGTTAAGCATATAACCATTTAATAGTTTTAGCGTGGTGGCCGTTGTGGTAAATGGTAAAGTAGAGCAACTCGCGCGCAGTAAGTTTACCTAACACAGGGTGGGCTATTCGGTACGTATCCAGTTGTTCTTCGTTCCAACCTTTATCAACGGCGTTTACCATTTTATCGCGGTACTTGGTAAGGCTTTCTATAACCCGCTGTTTATTGTAATCGGTTTTGGCAGGCACATAAACACCGTTTGCTTTGGCGCCATCATTCAGTTTGCCCAAATAAAAATCTACTACCTGCTGATAAGTGCGCGAGCCATCTTTTGTTTTACCGTACAACAGAGCGGGAACAAACTTAGGCAGCGTATAGGCCATGGTGGTCATTTTAGCGGAAACGCCTAAATGGGCCATGTTCTCTCCTGCCGTCCACTTATTGTTTTTGCTTACGTTAAAGTTGGTATCGCCAACACTTTTAGTAGCGTTAATAGCTTCATCAAAAGATGCTTTCAACTTGCTGAGTATTTCCTGCTTATTCATAAACTGAAATTAAAACATGCATATCTACCAAAGGTTGATTATCCCAGTACCTTAGCGCAACAGGCCCACAGTTTTTCAGCGGTTTTATCCCAACTGAATTTTTGCAGTTGCAATCTTCCTTTCTCAATCAATTGTTGGCGGGCTTCTTTATCTACATACAAATGCGTAAGGGCTGCGCTTATTTCATTTACGCGGTAAGGGTTAACCAGCATGGCTGCATCGCCGGCTGCCTCGGGCATACTGGTAATATTGCTGGTTATAACCGGCACATCGCAGCTCATGGCTTCTACAATAGGAATACCGAAACCTTCAAACAGTGAAACATACACCATGGCATAAGCAGCGGCAACAATATCGCCCAACTCAGCTGGCGGAACATGCCCAAGGAAAATCACATCCTGCTTGTGTTGCATGTTGGTGTGGGCGTAATCAACATCCTGAAAATCCCAGGCTTTGCGGCCCACAATTACCAGTTTGCAATCATTAGGTGTATCGGTCTTAAACTTATCAAACGCAATAAGCAGGTTAGCTACGTTTTTGCGCGGGTGTATGCTACCTACATAAATGAAATAGTCCTTACCGGCGGCATATTTATTCTTTACAGCAGCTTTAGCGTTTTCATCAATCGGTTTGTACACTTCTTTAGCGCCATTGTAAACCACATCAATTTTTGTGGGGTTAACGCCGTAATGGCTAACGATATCAGCCTTTGAAAACTCAGAAACCGTAGCAATGCGTTGCGCCTTGCGGGCAAAGCGAGGGAGATAACGCTCGTAATACTTTAGGGCAAGTAAAGGAACATGGTCTTTAAAATGCTCGAAAGATAAATCATGCATTACCACCACCTGCGGCACCTCAGTAGTTAAGCAGGCGTAATTATCGGGCGATAGAAATAAATGGGGTTTGTTGGCTTTAAGCCAGCAGCCCACCGAAACTTCGAACCACCACCACCACAAAAAAGGGTGACGTGCCTGCGGATGCAGCACCACCGGTTTTACGTTGGAGCCGAAAATAAATTCTTCATCATAAGCCCTATCAAACAAAAAGTAAAACTCAATTTCAGGATGGCTTTGTGTAATGCGCTTGAGGCTTTCATAGGTAAATAGCCCAAGCCCTTCCAGTTGGTTCTTAATAAGGAAGCGGGTGTTTACCGCAATTTTTTTTGTGTAGGCCAAACGCAGTCAATAATTCACAAGTATACCAATTCCCTGTAAAACGGCGGGTTACGCTAAATCTCTAATTTTAGCGTTATTAGCCACGCGTGCGCAAAAAGTTTGCCTTTAACCTTATTATGCTTTTAGCGGCTAACCTGTTGGTTAAACCGTTTTGGATTTTTGGCATAGACCGCGTGGTGCAAAACCGCTTAGGGCCTGAGGCCTACGGCACCTACTTTGCGGTGTTTAACTACACCTTTATTTTCAGCATACTGCTTGATTTTGGAATAAACAATTTCAACACAAGGGCAGTTTCGCGCAATAACAGGCGCATGGGCGAATACCTGCTTAACCTGTTGTTTTTAAAGTTTGTGTTAGGGCTGCTGTATTTTGCGTTTACCTTTCTTACCGCCCAGGGTGCAGGGTTTAGCCCGCAGCAATTACAGATGTTGTTGTTTTTAGCCGTTAACCAAATATTGCTTTCGGCCATACTTTATTTCCGCTCAAATATTGCCGCCCTTCAGCTTTTTAATGCCGACCGCATTATAAGCGTGCTGGACAGGCTGCTGACTATCGTATTTTGCTTAGTATTAATGTATGGCGCCGCATTTAAAAACAGCTTTACCATAATGTGGTTTATTTATGCGCAAACCGCGGCCCTGCTTATTACAGCTATAATTGCCTTTGCGTTGGTAGCAGGCAAAACGGTGTTGCAATGGCAATTATGGAAAGTGCGCTACAGCCGCATGATATTATTAAAGAGCGCCCCTTTTGCCCTGCTCACCTTACTAATGGGCATTTACTACCGTATTGATGGCGTTATGCTGGAGCGCATGCTGAATGATAAGGGGCTGGAGGCCGGCATTTATGCAGCGGCCTTTCGCCTGTTAGATGCAGTGAACCAATTCGGTTATCTGTTCGCTACTTTGTTGTTGCCGCTGTTTGCTTCCATGATTCGCAGAAATGAGAGCGTGAAGCAATTGGTGCGCTTTAGTTCCGAGTTGATGTTTGCCGGCAGTGTAGCCATTGGCGTAAGTTGTTATTTCTACCGTGCCGAGATTATGAACCTGCTTTACCACCGCAACGATGCCTACTGGAGCACCATTTTCGGTTGGCTGATGCTGAATTTTATACCCATGAGCAGCGTTTACATTTTCGGCACCCTGCTTACCGCTAAAGGAAGTTTAAAAGCGCTGAACTGGATTGCTATACTGGGCGTGGTTGTAAACGTTGCGCTTAACCTTTACCTGATACCGCACTACGGAGCCCTGGGCGCTGCTTGGGCTACTTTTGTTACACAATTGTTTGCAGCGGCCGCGCATATTTATGTGGCGCAAAGGCAGTTTCCCTTGGAGTATGATTTAAGCGATGTTTTAAAAGTAGGCGGCTTTTGCGTTATAACTGTTGTCGTGCTATTGGGTCTTACTTATTCTCCGCTGCACTGGACTATAAATTTAAGTATAGCGCTAGCCAGCAGTGGTATTGCGGCCCTGGCCCTGCGTATTGTTCCTGTTAGTCAGGTTATGGAGTTGGTGCGGAGGCGCAGTGTGGATTGATTTTTGATTGTATTGTTACCCCCTCCAGGCGAGGCAAGCTCGCCCTCGTCCCCCTGTCAGGGGGACAATTTAAATGCATCCAACTCTGTTCTTTCTTTTGCAACTAATACTCCCTCCGGGCGAGGAAAGCTCGCCCTCGTCTCCGTTTCCCGAAGCTTCGGGAGGGGGACAAAGCCCCAGCCAGACGGTACCGATTAATTTTTTTGAGGGAATTATTTTATGTAACCAAAAAGTTACGTATTATTGCGTAACTAAAAAGTTACACGTTATGCAACGCGATATTCATTTAAAATGGTTTTTTCCGCATACGGTGGAAGAAGTATGGGCCTGCCTTACAGATAGCGAACTGATGGGTGAGTGGCTGATGAAGAATAACTTTAAGCCGGTAGTTGGCCATAAGTTTGAGTTTCGCCATAAGGCGCGCGGTGGGTGGAATGGTATTGCCTACTGCGAAGTGTTGGAGTTATTGCCCAATGAAAAACTGGTTTACAGTTGGAAAGGCGGCCCTTCCGACGGCGTTATCACGCTGGACTCAGTATTAACGTGGACGCTGACCAAAACCGCCAACGGCACTGAACTGCACCTGGCGCATACCGGCTTTAAAGGCGTTAAGAATTATTTTGTAAGTTTTATAATGGAGAAGGGCTGGCAGAAAATTATCGGCCGCCGTTTTACCTCACTATTAAAACCAAGCCATGCAGCCTAACCGCGACCCTTTTTATGCATTGGCGGACCCTACACGCCGCGAGATATTAATGATGCTTAGTAAAGACAGCCTGCCCATTAACAGCCTGGCGGAGAACTTTGACATGAGCAGGCCTGCGGTATCGAAACATATTAAAATTTTATCGGAAAGCGGATTTATAAGTATTACGGAATACGGACGCGAGCGCTACTGCGAATTGAACAGCGAAGGATTTAAGGAGGTGAATAAGTGGGTGAACTTCTTTGAGCAGTTTTGGCCGAAGAAGATGAAGAAATTAGAAGGTTTGTTGAAGAAGAGGGGTAAGGGTTAATGCCATTAACCCCTTCCCTGGATAAAGGTCGGAGGAAGAATGCATGTCTTCCTCTGGAGGGAGATGCCTAATGTAATGAGGCAGAGGGAGGAGGTTCTACTACATAACATCTATTACTATTCTTTCTTTTGCTCCCACTACCCCCTCCAGGCGAGGCAAGCTCGCCCTCGTACCCTGTCAGGGGGACAAACTAATAAAGCCTACTCTAAAGCGAATTTGCTTTTGTGTTCGAAGTCGGTGTGTTTATCGAAGGCGAAGCCGATGTAGCGAGCTTCGTTAGCAGTGGCTTCAATAGGTAACATGCTGCGGCCATATTCCTTGCCTTTGTCGTCGTACACTTTTACCGCAACGTTTTGCTTAAAGTCCTTATTGAATATGATGTAGACGGTTAGTGAATCGCCTTCGGCGCCATCGTACACTTTAAACTTACCCGTTTGCAGCCCGGCAGCTTTCAGGTTATCGCCAAGCACCACCTCACTCTGCAGGGTTTGGTCTATGCCCTCTCCTACCCCATTCACAAATTCGGTGGCGCCTTCGCCAACGGTTTGCCCTGTTTTATTAATCACCTCTTTTGTGCGGTTGCAGGATGCCAAAAGGCTAATAAGCAGAACAGCAGTAAGCAGTTGTTTCATGGGGTGGGTTTGTGGGTGTAAAGGTAAGAGGTTATCCAAAATCGTCGGAAATTCGTAGTATATCATCTGGAATAGTTGGCTTGACAATAGCGTTCATATGAACTATAAAAAACTACTAAAGCGAATCCCTGCTAGGGTGCCAATACGTTTGGGATGTTGTAGATATTATAGCGCCTTTTTGTGCTGCCTCTTTCGGTGGGGATTTTACGGTAGTGAGTTTTAACAATTGCGTGCCGCATGGTCTTATATTTAGGTTCAATATCAAGGCCCGCCGGCAGAGCCCCAAATTTATGGTGATGAACACATTTGCCCAAGACAAATTTTACAATCAGCACTAATGCTTATGCATCTACAACGTATACCTCGAGCAATGGCATTAGTGGCCCTACCTTATGTAACCAATGCGGGCACTTATTATGTAATGGCAGGAAATTTTTGCGGAACAAAATATTCAGCTGATTTTGTTATTACCGCAATCCCTGATCCCAAAGCACCAGAAATTGCTGGAGATACAACTTTATGCACTCAGAAAGCCGCGCAGCAATATTATTTACGATGCTGACGGGCTGGGCACTTTTTTGAAAGGGTACTTACGCGGTGCACAGGCCTTTCATAACAATGCACGTGCATTGGATGATGAGAATTATAAGAACCAGAAAACGCAGTGTTACTATCGCTTAAGTGAGTTGATAAACACTAATAGCATTTATATAAAACCTATAACACAGCGCGAACAATTGATAGAAGAGTTGGAGCAGATTAAAAGGGTAGAAACCGATGATGGTAAACTGCAACTGCTGGATAAGTTGAGCATACGCAATATACTTGGCCGCAGCCCCGACCTTGCCGATATGCTTATGATGCGTATGTATTTTGAGGTAAAACCTAAGAGCAGTTTTAGTTACCGTATCAGCGGGGTGTAAACTACTTCCAACGCCAATCCAGCTCAGGATTGTAAGGAATGCCCAGTTGTGAAGCAAGCGCTTTTAAGTAAGCAACAACGCCTTCGTAATCGCGCATTTTATCTTTAGGTAAAATAATGGTTACACCCGCTTTTAGTTTTACCAGAATGTGGTGTGGCAACTCCGTTATTTTTTCTACCTGGTCAATATTCATTTTGCTTTCGCCTGTATCGTCCTTCATTAGAATAAGGCCATCAGTAAACTCAACCGAACCCGGTTTATTAATGCGGTTTTTGTAGCTATCGCGCACAGTATTTAAAAAATGCTTGCGGTACCTGTTGCGTTGAAAAACAGGATAGAGCGGAAGCCAGACTATGGCCGCAACAGCCAGAAACAGGGCCGTGGGTTTTAGCCCCTCCCAATAAAGTACTACTGCTATAAGTATATACAGCGCCGGCACCAGCAGCCAGGCGCGTTTGCGTTGCCGTACTATGCGTGGTGTATTAGTAGCCGCGTAAAGCTGGTGAGTAAGAAAGTCGTCTTCGGTTAGGCTGTATTCTATTTTCATAAGTTGGGTAAATATAAAGCAAAAGCCGTATTAAGGTGTGGGGGTGTTAATGTGTTGAGGTATGAAGGTGTTGATGTGTTTAGGTGCTGAGGTTTGGCATGATAAATACCTGAATTTGGGGATAGGGTCAGTGTGGGTGCAGGAGTAATTTTGTATAAAAAATATTATGAGGACGTTAACTGCTATAATATTGATTGCATTAGGGCCAATTTTGTCTTCGGCTCAAACTCCGCAACAGGATTATAATGCTTTGAAGGCTGCGTTGGATCACTTAAACAGTAAATTGCAATGCGGTGATAACCCGAAAATAATCCTTGAGCATTCCCTGGATGATTATATCTATAACACTTTTGGGAAAGTGGCATTAGATAATAGTGATTATGTAGCGAACTCCACTGCCTTTAATGCCACATTCAGTAGTGATGATGCGGCATTAAGCGCAAGCTATATGCGGCCATTGAAAAATCCCGGTGTTGTTTGGAGTATTGGAGGCAAGGCTGAGGCAGAAGACGGTAGCTTCCTTTTTTTAAACAAGAACGAGTTAAATTTTGGTTTTGGTGCTCAAACCGGTTTTACTTTTCTGGGGCACGGAAATGGTGTGTATTATGACAAGCTCCATAAAAACCTATTAACCTGTGAAGAAATATCCGAATTACGTCAGGATACAATCAGGAGTTTATGCGTCCATTACTATGATTTGGTTCAAACTAATGTTGATTCACTTAAGCAAAGAATAGAAACCATAAATAAGATTCTAAATACAGCTGACCTGGATGACTATGATAATGTTGGTAAGAATCCCAATAGCGTAATGTTATTGACGGAAAGAAAAAACCTGCAAGACAAACTAGATGCCTGGAGTGCTTTGCAAGAGCAAAAAAATGCCTACGAAGAAGCTTGTAAAAAGGCAAAGCATCCATCAAAAATAACCCCTTGGCAAATGGCGAAGGCCGAGGAAGATTTAGGTGCGTTTGATAAAGGTATTATAGAAAAATATACTACGGGTTATCACCTGTCCTGGTATGACGTGAGAATATCAGGTGCCGGAGAAAACAAAAACTACCTTGATTTGAATGATGCTGATAATGATTTTACACCGCAAAAGCCATTTGGCAGATTTACTGCTTTAGGGGCTGCCAACTATTACCATTTAGGGAAGAGAACACTTTACTACATAAGGGGTGAGTTAACTTTGGGAAATGGTTGGGGCTATGATGTATTAACACCAAGCACTTTTACATTCGATACTGTTATGTATAATGCTAACGGAAAGGCCCTGAATGCCCCCGGCGATGAAGTAAAGGCTTTTAATAAATATACTGACCCTGATTTTCGTAAGCAGTATTTTGCAATTGGCTTTACACCTACTGTGAATATATTTTTCGGGGCAAAAAAGGTTTTTGGTTTGGAGGCTATGGCAGGATTTAAACTACTGGCCTCAGGAAAGGATGTAAAAGCTCCGTTTGAATTTCACGGAGGCATTTTGTTTTCGCCCATTGATAAGGATAAAAAAACAAATGAAGGCGCAATTGGCTTACTGCTTGGTATGAAAAAGATGGACCTTAGTAATACCGCCGCAATTGGAAAGAAAAACATTTATATCGCAGTTCGCGTAGGTATACCACTATCAGCACCAATGACACGCAAATAATAAGTTGCTGAAGAAAGAAACTAAAATCTTTGCTTTTAATCCTCATTCTCCCTCAACCACCCCAAAAACACAGGGGCGCTGTAAGTGTTAAATACACTTGTTATAGTAAGGCCGTGTATTTCGCTTTGCAGGCGGGCAATGTCGGTGGGGTTTAGTTGGTTGGTTTTAAAGCGGGTGAGTGTGCGCTCCAGTTCAACACACCTTCCGAATTTACTGCCGCGGGTTGTGTGACGGTCAGTATGTAGTTGGCGTATTATGTTTTGCTGTGCCTGTTGCTGCAGTTGTTGGCGCTGTGCCTCACTTTGGTTTACTTCAAATAATTCAGTAAGCGCCTGCACCTTTACCTTAAGCGGAAAGCCTTTTAAGAATGTGCTGTTGCCGGTGGCGTGATATTCAAGGTAATCATCGCGCAATTGTTGCAGCAGTTGTTGGTGCAAATTACCAATTGGTAAAGCAATAGGCGTATCTGTTGTACTGCGTATCCGTTGTTGAGCAATGTTAGCCTGCCGTTGTTTTTGCAGGTAGGCATTCAATACATCGCACATAAACTCAGCACTAAATACCTGGTAATGGTTTATTTTTTCGGGAAGGTCGCCGGTAAGGTTAAGTTCAAAGGCAAGGTCAAACTCTGCCAATGTTATAAGGCGTGCATACTTTTTGGTATACAGGTTATAGCAAAGGCCCGTCAACAATTCATCGGGCAATTGTTTAATGGCGCAGGCCGCAATAACCCGCGCAATACTGCGCCTGAAATTCTGTTGTGTAAGCTCAATGCCTGTTTCACTTTTGGCTTCTATAATTTTGGTGCCGGCATAATCCAACTCACCCACCTTGTATAAAGGCTTCAAGTTCGTTGGTAGCAATGCGTCCGGTTTTTGGTGTTCCATTGTTTTCTTTTTTAGCGCAACTTTTTTCTTTATCAAAATCATCCAGCATAAAACCAATGAGGGCGTTAAGGCCGTAGTTGTCAAATTTTTGTTTGGCTTCAGCTTTCTCTATCCAGCTATTACAAAAGTTAATGAGCGTGTGCGTGTGGGTGCCATAGGCCAGTGCAGTTTGTTGCACCCACTGCGTATTGTGCACACACTTTTCTTTCATTTCGTTTTGTTTGTTTTCGTTTCTTTTCCTTTGTGGGGTTTGCTGCGTAGTTATGGGCGTTTCCTCCGAAGAAATTATTTCGGCCTGTTGTTTTTCGGTAAAGCCGCAACAATCTAAATCTGCCGTAATGGTTGCTTTGCGCCGTAGTTGATTGCAAATAAAAATGTAACGCTCCTGTATGCCTTTGCCGGTAAGTATGTTGAACGCCTCGTACACCCGCTTATCGAAAAGCGAACGCCGGAGGCACCCTTGAATTACCTGGTTTACAGTGTTTGGCGAAATACCATCGCCAAGCGCTACGGACATTAGTGTGGCATCATCGGCACTCCATACTGTGCAGTACCCTTCTTTATAAATACGGCAGAGCAGGCGAAGGTAAATGGCCTCGCCACGCGTACCGAACTCAGAACGCAGCAGCAGCATTTTGGTATCGTTAAATATGTCTACGTCCATAGGGAAGTAGTCTAAGCCTTTTTTGGGTCGGCGAGCCATATATTATTTTATTACGTTATTAAAAAGTGGACAATGTTGTTTTGAATAATTACCCCCTCCGTAGTCAGCTTCACTTTGTTGCGCTGCCTCCTCGTCCCCCTGTTCCGAAGATTCGGAAGGGGGACAGTTAAATTGGCCTCATCATTTAAAAGGGCAATTCATCGTTAGCGTGGTGGCTTAGCTGCATTTTTATTTTAGTGTTGTTAAAGCGTAATGTTTGGCCGTTTGTTATTGGTTCTTCTTTGTTCAGTTTGTTTAGTGCTTCCTTCGGTACGTCGTTCAGTTGTATATCCATGGCAATGTTTTCGCTGTTTAGCACGCGTTTTAAAATTTCCATGTAGTCGGTTGTTGCCTTGTTCAACATTCTTTCCAGTTCTGTTTTCATAACTCTCGTTTTTCAAGCAGTAAATCCAAATCATCAACACACCATAGCCGGTGGTTGTGGCACTTAACAGGCGTAAGCAATTTGCGCTGTACCAGTTGCAGTAGTTCCTTTGGGTTTGTGTTGTAGTTTTCCAACACTTGCCGCGTGTTTAAGTGTACTGCCGGCTTAAAACGCCGCTTCATTATTTCGCAAAGGTCCCACTGCTGGTAATCGTCTGCCGCCAGGTATTGTACCGCCTGTTTAAGTTTTACACTACGTACCATGACCTTTAGTTATGCAGCGTTGCCGTAATTTCCGTTATTAAGCTTGCGGCTTATTGCCGGTATGCAGATATGCGGTAATGGTTTAATATATTCTGCCACCTCGTTAAAATCATCTTCGCAATTATGGCAGATGTAGTTGCCTACAGTGGCTTTATAACTAACGGTATGCCAGCAACACATTTCGCCACAGGCGCCGCATTTTTCGTTTTCAGCACAGGCGGGGCAAAAATCCCCGGCCATAGTAAAACGACGGCTTAGGCGGTTTTCAGTAAAGGTGCCGCCGCAGGCATTACAGCAAAAAGTTTCCATAGGCGTATTAGTTTAAGTGCTGACTTAATAATGCTTGTAGTTGCTGGTGTGTCCATATGCCGTTTTTGGTACAGGTGGTTAACAGGCGTTGCAGGCACATAAGGCGGTCAACCTTTTTGCGCCATAGCTGTTGATCAACACATGCGTTGTTGGCGCACATTTCATTCAGTTCTACCAGTAGATTTAACAACTCCTTCTCGGCTTGGTAATAAGTCATACTACTTTACATTTATTTTTACCTTTGTAAAGAATTACTGTGCAAATGTAAAGTAAAACTTTACATAAAGCAAACGTTTTTAGTTAAAAATGTAAACTAAAACTTTACGTTTTATGGAAAAAGAAGGTGAAATACTGCGCAAATACCTGAAAGCCAATGGTATTAATCAGGAAGAGTTGGCTACCAAACTTAATATGACCCGCCAGGGCCTGAATTACCACTTTCAAAAAGAAAAGCTGGATTACGAATTTAAGCAGCTGCTACGCGAACATGGCGTAGAGGCTTTTACCGAAAACGGAAGGCGCAAGCAGGAAGAAGCGCGGCCTTATAATATGGTGCAGGAACAAACCGTATTAATGGATGTGCCTATTGTAAACCAATATGCATACGCCGGCTACCTGCGCGGTTATAGTGATGAAGAATATTTAGAGAACCTGCCTAAACTACCCTGGCTGGTTGACAAAGAATATAAAGGTGTATACCGCATATTTGAAGTGCGCGGCGATAGCATGGACGACGGCAGCAGCGATAGCTACCTTGAAGGAGATAAAGTGCTTGCCCGCCAAATAAGTAAAGACCACTGGAAGAGCAAACTGCACATAAAAAAGTGGGACTTTGTACTGGTGCACAAAACCGAAGGCATTATGATTAAGAAGATAACCGAACACCAGATAGAAAACGGCATACTTAAACTGCACAGCCTTAACCCCCTTTACGAGGATTTTACCGTTAGCCTAAAAGATATAGTAGAAATTTATAACGTAGTGCAGGTGGCAAGGAAGAAGTAGGCGGGAATGCAATTCACCAACTTACCAGCAGGTAAATAATAAGGAATAGTATTAGCCAGGCTGCAAGGCCATATACAATAAGTAAAAGGCAGCCGGTGTTTTTTGAACGGTGCTTCACAGGGGTTGGGTAGTAGGCGTAAAAGTGGCAGGCGTTTTACGCAATGTCAATACCTGTTTACCGTGAATTTTGAAAGAAGAAATTACGACATGTGTTCTTCGGCCGTATGCTTAATAATGGGCAGCACCATTTCCCAGCCTTTTATGCAATCGGTGTAACGGCGTTCACTTTCCTGCACATGGTTGAAGTTGCCTTGTGTTACAGCCAATGTGGTTTTGCCGTTGTTTTCAGTAAGCGTTTCAGTAACGGTAAGGTAGTTAGCGGGGGTATCTTCAAGGCCCATGTTGGGGTCAAAAGTGGTGTAGGCTAAATATTTGCCGGGCTCTATTTCAGTAATAGTGCCTTTAACTACTATGGTATCCTTGCCGTTTATATTCCCTCGCCAGTTAAGGGCGCTCCCCTCTTTCCAATCGCTTTCGGCACTGCAGCCAAACATATATTTCTTAGTGTATTCGGGTTTGGTGAGCACTTCCCATACGCGCCAAGCGGGTGCGTTAATTTCTACACTTGCTTTTACTATTAAGTCCTTTGCCATGTTGTAAAGTTAAGCCAGTACTTTGTATAACGTAACAATGCCTGTTATAAGCACAAGGAATAACACAAAAGTTTTAAACTGCTTATTGCTTACGTAATTTAATATAAGCTTACCCAGGTAGGTGCCCGCAAGGGTAACTACCAAAAGGATAGGCAAAAGGTAAAGATCGTGCGTATGCACATACCCTTGCGAAGCGTAAACAATAGAGCGGCTTGCATCAATGGCAAGGTCAATAACCGCGCTGGTGGCAATAAAAATTTCTTTAGGCAAATTGAAGGCTGCCATTACTACCCCGCGTATGGCACCGCCGGTGCCCACCATGCCGGCCATAAAGCCCGATAGCACACCACCACCAAAACTGTTTGCCGTAGTTGGTTTAACTTCTACATCGCGGAACAACAGCAGCATTATGCTGAGAAAAATGAGCAGGCTTGCCAGTATAATTTCAAGATAATTTGAAGGCAGGTATTTGCTGGCCACTGCACCCCCTACTACGCATACCACTGCAGGTATGCCCATGCTGTACATCAGGTTTTTATCGTACCCTTTACGGAACATACCTATTTTGGTAAGGTTGCTCATAACATGAAAGAGTGCGGTGATGCCCAGCACAGAGTGAAAATCGAGAAAGTAGGAAGCTACAGGAACAAAAAACAGCGATGAGCCAAAGCCGCCAATAGTGCCTAACACCTCGGCAACAAGCGCCAGTATGGTAAAAATTATAAGCTGGTTAGTGGCAAGCATTGGCGCAAAAATGAAACAATAAGCGGGGCGAAGCAACAGCAGAAAACGTGATAATGGTCACATGTTTACGTACTAAAAGAGCCCTGTATTGCTACAGGGCTCTAAAAACTACTTTTCCCCTAAAAAGCAGTGTACAAGGCAGGCAGAAAATCAGCTTGCCTGATTAGTTAAAGAAGGAACCAGGGGAAGATATCGGTTCTAAGCACCTTGCCGTTTTTCAGCAGCACTTCAACATATACCAAACCAAATTTGTGGTTGGCGCGGTAAGTAATCTTTTGCATCACCGGGTCAGCGGCGGGGCAAATGGTTTCTATTTTACTGGTCTTTATATAATAGAAGCCATAAGGCCAATCATCAACACCTGTTTTTTCGGTAATCGTGCGTGTAATGGTGGTGCCGTCATCCATTTTTACGTTGTATGAAGTGCCTTGTGCATCATCATATTTAACAGCGATAAAGGGCTTTCCTTCCACAAAAAAATCCTGCATACCTTCTGAAGTTATTTTTACAGTAAACTGCGCCTGTATTTTTCCATCGGGTGTTAGCTGGTAGGTAAAGTCCTTTGGTTTATAGAAGTTGTATAGTGCGGGTAACACAGTTACCAACTCAGTAAGTATTGAATCGGGCACGCCCAGTAAATCAATAGTAGTTTGATAAGTAACCATACCGTTATTGTTGCTAACCACTTTAACGGTTGTTGATGGCAGAGTTTGTCCATCGGCTTCAATGTAAATAGATGTAACACTGTCTTTTTGCGTAAGCGCAATGTTAGTATCACCACCTAAAGCATTGGGGTCATTATCTTTTTTACAGGATGATGCTGAAGTGAACAGCAACAGTACGAGTGCGAAAAGGAACGGTAGGAATGTGTGTTTTTTCATGGCTTGTTTGTTTACAACAAAGTTGCGGCGCTTAATGCAGCTATATTATGACAGCGCTTATACAGGCTTGTGATAATGATCACTGAAGCAATTGAAGCCATAAAATATGGTGGTTATATAATTGTTTAAAAACTTAATATGATTGATAAATGAACGGGATTTAATTATACGGAGAAGCTTGATTATCTTTAGGCAATGACTAAGCGAAAACACTTTATCCTTTTTCTGTTTTTACTACAAGCCTGCTTCTTAAAAGCACAGGAGATACGGTTGGTTAAGGATATAAGCGTGGTGGGCAGTTCGTACCCCGCAGAGCTTACCATATACCACAACCGTCTTTATTTTGCTGCGTACAGCCCTGATTATGGCCGCGAGCTTTGGATAAGCGATGGCACCGAAAGCGGCACAACTTTGCTAAAGGATATTGCACCCGGGCCCAACTACCTTGCGTTGGCTGAGTTTAAAGTTTTTAAGGACAAGCTTTTTTTTGTTGCTGATGATGGCGGCAGCGGTCTTGAACTTTGGACAAGCGATGGCACTGCGGCGGGCACAACGGTATTTAAGGATATTGTGCCGGGTAGCCAGGGCTCGCAGGCGCAAAGTCTGTTTGTAAACGGCGATAAATTATTTTTTTCTGCAAGGTCAAATGCCTGCACTACCAACGAGTTGTGGGTGAGTGATGGTACGGTTAACGGAACGCAGCGCATACAAAGCGCTTTACCCGCTACTGAACCTTCTAACTTTGTAGCGCTGGATAGTACCCGTGTGATTTTTATAGCCAATACGGCGGCCTACGGGGCTGAACTTTGGGTTAGTGACGGAACGGCCGCAGGAACTTTTTTATTGAGAGATATAAACCTTACAAACAACGGCTGGCCGTCCTCTTTATACAGTTATAATGGGCTGATATATTTTAGTGAAGATGATAATACACACGGCAGTGAGCTTTGGGTAACGGATGGCACTACAGCAGGCACCCGTTTTGTGTATGATGTTTACCCGGGGTTTCAGCCGGGCGCGCCGCAGCAATTTACGGGGCTTAATGGCTACGTTTATTTTACTGCGCTTAATAATGATAACCGTTCACGCTTATGGGCAACTGATGGTACTGATACAGGCACGCATATAGTTGTAGATTATCCTTCAGCTTCGTACAACAACCTTGCGGCTATGCAACGCTACCAGAATAAAATTGCCTTTTGGATGGATGACAGTCTGCACGGTTATGAGCCCTGGATAAGCGATGGCAGTGATATTGGCACCTATATGATACAGGATGTTACGCCGGGGCCCGGCACCTCCTTTTATAATTTTCTTTTTATCCCTTTTGACGGTAAACTTGTTTTCCCCAGCAGCACTTTTGCAGGTGGCGGTTTAACCATGTTTGTTACGGAGGGGGTAACAGTGGAGCCTGTCAATTATCCCTATACGTTTTACGGTATTTCAGAAACTATACGCCCTGAAGCAACGCTTAACGGGGCTCTGTTTTTCAGCGCCTCGTTTGCTAATGGGTATGGCGGCGAGTTGTATGTTTTGCAACGAAATGGTGTGGGCGTTAAAGAAGTGAATGATGAAGAAGGTGTTTCTGTGTATCCTAACCCGGTTGAAAGCAGTTTAACGGTAAGCAGTAAAAACGGCAGCGCTTCTTTTACTGTTTATGATGTGCAGGGCCGCCTTGTGTTACAACAACAATTGAACAGCGCGCAGCAGAGCGTTGATGTTAGTGCACTGCAGAAAGGCATTTACGTTTGGCAGCTTGATAATGAACATGGGCAAGTATGCCGTGGGAGGTTTGTGAGGGAGTGACGTTTCTGTCACCCTGAGCTTGTCGAAGGGTAACAATTGTAAGAGGTTTGTGTATTTGTTTTGGTTCTGATTGCCGTACAAAAATGATAGACGATTTTATTTATGATGGTAATGATTATACTCATCTTACTTTTGCCGCTCAGTGTCTTTGTGTAATCCATAAGGTCATATTAAATCTGATAGCACTCATAACAGCTAGGTGAAATGTGTTTTCATAGTCCTATTATCGTAGACAAATACCTTCAGGTCACATCTTAATGAAGTGCCCTAGTGATTTTTAAACGGCATTAGTCCACTGTAGCAATCCATTCTCTAGGTATCAGTTATTTGTAAAGCCTTCTGTTTTAGCAGGCATCACTCAGTATAAAACGTCCCCTACCCCCAGTACTGATTTAATTAGTGTGGCTTGCAAAAAAAATCGTCTTCATTTATGATGGCGTTCATCTGCTTTTCTAGAACCTCAATCTGATTATCCAGTAGGGCTATTTGCTGTTCGCTAAGTTTCATAAGCGCTTTATCCAACCCGAGGCTTTTCCTGCGTAAGTAGTCCTTTGGCTGCCGCAAAAGCGTTCTTCGTATTTTTGCTCGGCTGCTGGGTTCGGTCAAAAGAACTTTTAACTTTCTGATGCCAACAGAAGGGTATCCCCAACGGTTGGAATCGGCATAATTCTTCTCTATAAACAGAGCATTCTAATCGCATCGATCTTGCCATGTTTGCCACGTTGTAAGCCCTAATCGCTTAATATCTATGGTATGAATAGAATCAGCTGATACTTCATACAGGCCCATCTTTTTCATGGCTATAACTTGCTCGCTATTCCCTTATGATTTTAGAAAATTACGAATGTCTTTAATGGTGTAGCCAACTGTTTCTTATTTTAATTCTGCGCTTATTATAAATATCAGTGTGGTGCTGCTAATATCAACACGGATAAACGTTGGTTTTTGCATAACTTTGCTTTTACGATAAATAATGATTGAGAAATCATCAAGCCTTGCTCAAGTCTTTAATGGATCCCTAGCCCCAATTGCTGTTTGAGCACTTGTTGCAGGGGAGCAAGGTTTGAATCAGCGTTTGAGCCTTCTCTCAGAGCTCGTCTTAGTTTACCATGCCTCCTTTCTCAATTAACTTCTAAGATAACCTGATTGCAATTCTAAAGGATCTTGGCCCAAGAATTCGGGCTTTTCCTATTCCCCCTTAGGTTCCCAAAGCTCAATAATGTTTCCTTCGGGGTCCATTATATGTATAAACTTGCCGTAGTCGTAATCAGCAATTTCATCTACAATGGTTACGTTCTCCTTTTTCAATTCTTCCACTAAAGCCACCAGGTTTTCTACCCTGTAGTTAATCATAAAAGGTTGTGTAGAAGGGTTGAAATACTTTGTGGTTTCCGGAAAGGTGCACCATGCGGTGGTTCCTTTCTTTTCGGGATTATCCTCATGGCGCCAATCAAAGGTTACACCATAATCACCCACGGTTAACCCCAGGTTTTTAGCATACCATTCATTTATACTTTTCGGGTTCCGGCATTTAAAAAAAACGCCGCCAAGGCCGGTTACTTTTTTCATGTTGTATGGTTTAAGGTTGTTAGCTGAGTCAGTAGTAAAAATAATAAAGGTCTTATTACCAACTCTTATTTGGTTTAGGGCCCATTTCAAAAATCAGTTGGCCCCCGTTTATAATATCTGCATGGTGCAGAAAGGGCGTTTCCAACGGCTTACCATTCACCGTAACTGATTGCACATACTTATTCTGCTTCGAAACATTATGCGCAATAATTTCAAACTTCTTCTCTGTATTTGTAGGGTCAAACCGTACAACGGCTTTTTGAAACAGGGGCGTGCCTATGGCATAAACATCAGTGCCCGGTGTTACAGGGTAAAAACCCAGCGCACTGAAAATATACCAGGCGCTCATTTGCCCGCAGTCCTCATCGCCCGTTAAGCCGTGCGGCTTATTCATGTATTTAATAGTGCGGTAATGGGCTACACGCTTTTGTGTTTTCCAGGCAGCGCCGGCATAGTCATACAGGTAGGTGTAATGGTGGCCGGGTTCGTTTTCGTGCCAGTAAGTAAACGGCAGACGAAAGTTTTTATCCAACCGCTTAATAAAATTTTCATTGCCGCCTAAAAGATTAATTAAGCCGGGCACATCCTGCTGCACCGCGAACAGGTAAGTCCACGGCCCACCTTCCGTAAAACCTGCGCGGCGTTTCTCAAACCATTCTCCATTGACAAGGCGCGGCGCCATAAATTTTGTTTGCGGATTATAAAGGTTGCGGTAGTTCTGGCTACGTTTCATCAGCGTATCGTACACATCCGTCTTTCCAACGGCCTTAGCTACCTGCGCCACACAAAAATCATCGTAGGCGCCCTCCAGTGTATTCGAAACAGATTCATTGGTTTTATCTACCGGCACATACCCCAGCTTCATATACCAGCTTAAACCGCTGCGGGCCTCAGGGCTACCGCACCAAAGTGCACGGTCGGCCCAACGGTTGCAGCTATCATTACCGCTGGGTATAAAAGCATCTTTATAACATTGGCGGTAGGCTTCGTTTACATCAAAACCTTTTATACCCTTAACCAATGCGTCGGCAATTACGGCATCGGCATGTGTGCCTATCATAATGCCGGTGTAGCCGGGGTTGGGCCACTTTGGCATATAGCCGCCTTCCTTACCCATTTGTATAAGGCTTTGCACCATACCCGGCACATGTTCCGGCGCAGTAAGTATCAATAAAGGATGTTCCGCACGGTAAGTATCCCATAAGGAATAATCGTTATAACTTATCCCTTCGTGTATGGTATCATCAAAAGCGCTGTAGTAACGCCCGTACTCCGAAAACTGCCTCGGGAACAAAAGGCAGTGGTATAAACCGGTGTAAAAAACATGCTTTTGCTTTTCGGTTGCTCCTTCAATCTGCAAGCGGTTGAAGTACGTATTCCATACTTCTGCCGTTTGCTGTTGTGTTTTTTCAAATTGCCAATCAGTAATTTCTCTTTGCAGGTTATCGCGCGCCTGTTCAACACTTATAAACGAGGTGCCAATTCTTACCAATACTGTATCTTCCCTAAAGCGAAGCCGTGCACCGCAGGCATTGCCTTGTTGCATTACTTTTCCATCAGTAAATGCACTGTCCAGCCAGGTGGCGTAATCTTTGATAGGTGCTTTAAACTGCAGCACAAAGTACCCTTTAAAATTAGGCAGGGGAGGACCCAAATGCGCACAGTGCCGGTCAGCATTCCAACCGCTTATTTCATTTCTAACGGGGTCTATTTTTATCCAGCCATCAAACTGGGGCTGTTGGCTGGCTTCAATAAACAAATAGTGGCTTTCATTTTTCGGAAAAGCAATACGGAAAAATCCGCAGCGCTCGGTAGAGGTCATTTCTACACCAATCTTCTTTTTGGCGTTAGCGGCATTCAGTTCTACAGCGTAATAATCGGGCCGGGTTATTTCTTTATTGTGCGTAAACGATGCCTTATGCGCTGTTCGATTCTTTTCCTTTTCACCGGCAACCGGCATTATGGTTACGTAGCCATAGTCGCCCATCCACATGGCAGGTTTGTGTGTGCCCCTAAAACCAATAATGTGTTTATCAAGATACTTGTAAGTAGATAAAGCAATTTTATTGTTGCGGGTGCAGGCCGTCCAGTTGGTCATGCCAAACGGAGGGGTTACAAAAGGCGCTGTGCGGCCATAAAACCAAACACCCGCTGTGCCAATTAAGGGATTAACGTATTGCAAGGGATTTTGAACTGCCTGCGCATTGCAAAAAAAACTGCTTAGCAGTAAACACGCAAAAAACAGGCGGGCAGGTTTCATATTCGCCAAATCTATAAAACCTGTGTAAGCTGCGCACTAAATAAAAAGGGAGAGTGGCGCATACTATGCGCACTCCCCACAACTAAAACCGATGGACTTTCCGGTATTAGCACCGGAAAGAGAATTTTCTATTCATTTAAATAAGCGGCGCTTGATGCACGGCACTGCCAGCCCATATTCTCGTAGAAGTTGATTTGGTCGTGTATGTCATTTCGGTTCCAGTCCTTATCACACAGTTTGGTTCTTTCATCTCCTTTAGCGCAGGTTACGCAGCGGGAACATGATGAAATAGAAATTACCAATGATAGAGTTGCCAGTATTGCAAACAGGTTTTTCATGACTTTCGCTTTTTAGTGAAAGAATTACTTCAGGCGTTTTAGCCGCCTCTATAATTGGAACGGTGGTATGGTAGGTTAAGTATGCAGCCGGGGTAAACTACTCTATCTTACTAACCGGCACTTCGGTTTCGCCGCTGCCCCAGTTAGTATTAGGCGAGGAGCCCATGGTAAAATCCAACTGCCCGCCATCGGCTATATCGCTGTAGTTAATAAAGCTTTTGCCGTAGTTCACATTATTTAATTTACCGCTTTGTATGTAAACATTAGCTGCGCTATTGTTGCCTGCGGTTATGGTAAAAGTCTTTCCGTTTTCTAAATGGATTACCGCCTTATCCAGGGCCGGGCTGCCAATAGCATACTGCGTGCTGCCGGGGCATACCGGGTAAAAACCCATAGCGCTTAACACATACCACGCGCTCATTTGGCCGCAGTCCTCATTACCCGCCAGCCCATCGGGCAGGTCGCGGTACATTTCATTCATAATGCGGCGCAGCATAGCCTGGGCCTTCCAGGGCTGACCTGCATAATCATATTCATACGCAATTTGATGGCTTGGCTCATTACCATGCACATACTGCCCAATCATGCCCGTAATATCCGGTTGCTTATGGCCCGTTAGTTTTGAACTTACATGAAACAAGGAATCCAGAAATGCCGCCAGCTTTTCTTTGCCGCCCAGTAATTTCATCTGCCCGCTTATATCCTGCGGCACATAAAAGGAATACTGCCAGCTGTTGCCTTCCGTAAAGTGGTTGTTTACCTCGTAAGGGTCAAAAGGCGTTAGGAAGTTCTCTTGTTTAGGGCGCATAAAACCCGTTGAAGGGTCAAACAATTGCTTGTAAGCCTGCGCGCGTTGTATAAAATAGCGGTAGTCTTCTTCCTTGCCCAGCTTTTTGGCTACCATGGCAATGCACCAATCATCATAACCGTATTCCAGCGTGCGCGAAACACTCTGGTCGTTATCCATATATTTAATATAACCGTTATCCTTATAACTCTTCAGCGCATTCTTATCTTCCATAGCGCTGAATTTCATAGCCTCGTAGGCCAGGTTAACATCAAAGCCTTTTACATCCTTCATTATAGCTTCCGTAATTACGGGTATGGCGTGGTAACCAATCATACACCATGTTTCGCAACTGCTCAGTTCCCACACAGGTAAGCGTCCGCCCTCTTTGTATTGGGCTATAAACGTCTGCACAAAATCGGATGTGCGCTTTTTATCAATAATGGTCAATAGCGGATGTAAGGCGCGGTAGGTATCCCATAAAGAGAAAACCGTATGGTAGGTATAGTTCTGCGCAGTATGCACCTGAAAATCACGCCCGCGGTATTTTCCGTCAACATCCATGTAGGTATTAGGGCTAACCATGGTGTGATACAGGGCGCTATAAAAGGTACGTAACACTTTAGTGTCTTTACTTTCTGCTTCAATGCGGCCCAGTTCCTTATTCCACGCTTCAACTGCATTAGCTCTTACTTTGTCAAAATTCCAATCGGGGTATTCAGCCAGTAGATTCTGCCGTGCACCTTCCACACTTACAGCTGATATACCCACCTTGGCGTAAATAACCTCGCCTTCTTCCGTTTCAAAACTTACGTAACACTTTAAAAAACTACCGGTGTCGTGCCGGCTGCCTTCATTTAAAGCATCTGCTTTAGCTATACCGTATTTTTTAAATGGTTTTGAGAATTGGATAACGAAATACAGTATCTGGTTTTCGGCCCACTGGCGGCTTACGCGGGTGCCGCTTATTTCATTATCACCCGTTATGTTTATCTCTCCTTTCTTGGCAAAATCGCGGTGCGTTAAATCTAACACCACATTGGCCTGCGTGGTTTTAGGAAAGGTGTACTTATGGAAACCGCTACGGGTAGTGGCAGTTAACTCTACCTTCACTTTCGGTTTATCCAGCACTACGCTGTAATAACCCACTTCAGCTTTTTCATTTTCCTTTTTAAAAGTGCTGCTGTATTTTTTCTTATTGAACTTCACCTTGCCTGTAGTAGGCATCAGCAGTATATCGCCGTAATCGCTGCAGCCTGTACCGCTAAGGTGGGTATGCGAAAAACCATAAATCACTTTATCGCTGTAGTGGTACCCACTGCAACCATCCCAACCTGTAAGGCGTGTATCAGGGCTTAGCTGCACCATGCCAAAGGGCATAGTAGGGCCGGGGAAGGTGTGCCCGTGGCCGCCTGTGCCCACAAAAGGGTCAACGTACTGCGTGTAATTTTTTTGCGCAAAGGCACCCAGCGCTAAAAGGCACAGGTAAAAGCAAACACTTAATCTCTTCATACTCGGGGGTGGTTATTCTTGCAGTAAACTTCTGTTTTTATGGTATATATCCAAAATCAATTCACCGAATAAAGTGTTGGCCCAGGCAAACCATGCGCGCGTAAAATCCGCTGCATTGTTTTTGTTGAAGCCTTCGTGCATAAAGCCTGTGCCGGCATGGCAATCCTTCAGCATTTTCAGGCATTGTTTTATCTCGTCATCGTGCCCTGCGGTTAGGCCCCGCATAATAAGGCCCAGCGGCCAAATCATTTCGGCATGTTTCCATGCCAGGTGCGGGCTACCCGTTCCGTTAAACATTTCACTTTTATAGAAATAAGGGTTGGCGGGCGATAAGGCAAAAGCCCTTGAGTTGAGGTAAAGTTCATCGTGCGTGCTGCCGTAGCCTAAATACGGTATTGAAATAAGGCTTGGTATGCCTGCATCATCCATCAGCAGGCTATTCCCAATACCATCGCATTCGTACACATACATTCTGTTGAATTTGCCGTGCTCAATTACACCATGCTGTTGCACGGCCTTCTCTACTTCGTCGGCTAAGGCTAAACACTCCTTTATAAATTCCGCTTCGGCGCTGTGCATGGCGGCAACCATCTCAGCAAGGTAGCGCAAGGCAACAACGGCAAATAGGTTTTCAGGTATGTTGAACAGGTAAGTGCAGGCATCATCGCTGTTTCTGAAAGCCGAGCAAATCATACCCGTTGGTTTTATCTCTGCGCCATAACCATCATTAATAAGGGTATCGGTTTTTGCGCCTCCTATACGTTGAAAGCGATAAGGGCCTTTATCATTTTTGCGTTGCTGCTGCCGCATAGTGGCAACGGCCAGTTGCATTGCCTGCAGCCATTCGGCAGTAAAGGGTTTGGTGTTGCCTGTAGCCTTCCAATATCCATGGGCCAGGCGTATTGGGTAACATAAGGAATCTAATTCATATTTACGTTCGTGCACGCCCGGTTTCATTTCCGTTTTATCGTGCTTCCATTGGCTTATCTTGCTTTCGTCCTTATAAAAGGCGTTGGCGTAGGGGTCTAACATTATGCAGCGCGTATGCCTGCGTATAAGGCCTTCTATCAGTAACGAAAGCTGCTCATCCTCCTTACAATAAGGCAGGTAAGGGTTTACCTGTGCCGATGAGTCGCGCAGCCACATGGCATCAATATCGCCGGTAATTACATAGGTATCGGGTATGCCGTCTTTTACGGTAAAATCAACGGTAGTATCCAGTGTGTTAGGGAAACAGTTTTCAAACAGGGCGGCCAGTTCCTTATCGCTAACATTCTGTTTTATCTCCTCTATAACTGCCTCAATGGCTTTACTGGTAAACTTGCGCTGTGCCAGTGGCGGACGTTTATTGCCTGTTGGTAATGCCCAACTGCTGAAGGGTAAAAAACTAAATGCCGCTAATGAACCCGTATAAATGAAGTGTTTGCGCTTCATAGGTTAAATGTAATTGCATTTTAGATATTTAAATATGAACTTCATGGGCCAATACCGCGTTATTAAATAAATAACCCTTTATGCTGCGCTACCTTATACTTTATGCCCTTACCCTTGTGTTCTTTTTTGCTTTAGACCTTACCTGGCTGGGCCTTATAGCTAAAAACCTTTACCGCGAAAAACTGGGCTTTATACTAAGTGATAAAGTAAACTGGGCGGCAGCCATTATATTCTATCTCATTTACATAGCAGGCATACTGTACTTTGCCATACTACCTGGCCTTGAAAGCGGCACCCTTTTAAAGGTGGTAGTTAATGGTGCACTGCTGGGCTTTTTATGTTATGCCACGTACGACCTTACCAATATGGCTACTATAGCTAACTGGCCGTTAAGTATTGTGCTTATTGATATACTGTGGGGCTCCTTTTTAACCGGTGCCTGCGCTACGGGGGCGTACCTTATCTATACGCGCTTTATTGCGTGATGAACGAGGCTTGCTAAATTAGTGCCGTATAAGCGCGCACTAATGCCAATAAAATACACTACCACCATTTTAAAGTTTGATGAGCAGGGTGAAAAAACCGGCTGGACTTATTTTGTTATCCCTGCCGAGCTGGCCGGGAAGTTAAACCCCGGTGTAAAGAAATCGTACAGGGTAAAAGGTAAGTTAGATGAACAGGCCATTAAAGGCATTGCCATTATACCTATGGGCGGAGGCGATTTTATTATGCCCCTTAATGCTGATTTGCGCAAAAAGATTGGCAAACGTAAAGGCGCGCAGTTAAACGTGCAGTTGGCGGTTGATGCAGCCCCCTTTGCCATGAATGCCGACTTTATTGCCTGCCTGCAGGATGAGCCCAAAGCGTTGGAAAAATTTGAGCAACTGCCCGGTTCGCATCAGCGCTACTTTAGTAAATGGATTGACAGCGCTAAAACAGATGCCACTAAAGCCAAACGCATTGCTATGGCTGTTAATGCCATTGCCAAAAGCTGGGGCTTTGCCGAAATGTTACGCGCGCAGCGTAAAGACTAATCCTTACGTATACAATTTCTTTTCCTGTTCTAAACTAAGGAGACCTGTTAACAACCCTTGTTATCATGCTATTTGATAATACTACCGGCAGTGCGTATATTGTAGCATAAACTCAGCCAACATGCATAAAATTATACCTGCTTTATTTCTGTTATTTATAGCCGGCAATGTTACTGCACAGCTTACGGCCACTACCAACAGCACTAACCCAACATGCGCTGCAAATAGCGGCACTGCAAGTGTTACCCCCAGTGGTGGAAGTGGTTACACCTATAAATGGAGCACCGGGGCTACCACGCAAAGCATTAATGGTTTAGGTGCAGGCACGTATACCGTAACGGTTTATTCAGCCGCTGCTACTGTATGGGATACGCTTTATTTTGAAACCTTTGATAAAAGTCCGCATGGTGTTGCGAACAGCAGTGCCTGGACGTTGAATACGTCTACCGGCACAAATGACCCCGACCATAACTATTGGGCTATAAACGATGATGAAAGCGGCGTTGCCCCCGGTGGTTGTGGTGTGGCGGCTAACGGCGATAGCACTTTATTTATTACCAGCATTGCACAAACCGTAACCGGCGCGGCTTATGATGCGGGCTCAGCAGGTTTTTGCGGCAGCATACCGGGTTTGCATTGCACCAACACCAGCATGGCGGCATCTTCACCAAATATTAATACAGCGGGCGCCACTAACCTGGTGTTGCAATATGATTTTATAGGTAACGGGCAAACCAATAAGGACTATGGCAGTTCATTGTATAGCCTGAACGGCGGCAGCAGTTATGTTTCTTTAGACCCCCTTTTACGTTCGGTAAATACCGGTTGTGGCGGCCAGGGCAAATGGACCCAACGCAGCTACAACCTGCCTTCAACCGCTAACAACTTAAGTAATTTTAAAATACGTTTTAACTGGGTTAATGATGACGATGGGGCAGGAAGCGACCCTTCGGTAGCGCTTAATAATGTACTGTTGCGCGATTCATTACCCGGCACTGCCGATAGCGTTGTAAAAACCGTTACCCTTAGCTTACCTGCGCCACCGGCAATTGATGCTTCAGGTATTACGGTTACTTCACCGGGCTGTGCACAAAGCAATGGCTCTATAACGGGGCTTTCTGTAAACAGCGGTGGTTCACCTTATACGGTGCAGTGGTTAAAAAACGGCAACGTTGTGGGTAATACTTATCCGCTTACCAATGTTAACGGCGGGCTTTATATTTTTGAAGTTACGGATGCCAACGGTTGTAAAGATACGGCGCAGTTTCTGCTAACCGCCAGCGGCAGCGGTACGCCGTTTGCGTTAACCCCTGCTACTGATACAGTATGCAATGGCGATAGCGCTACGTTTTGCGCCCCGGGAAATTATATAGCTTATAGCTGGAGCAATGGCGGCACCACGGCTTGTATTAAAGCGGGCTCAACCGGTACCTATACCGTAACCGCAACCGACAATAACGGCTGCACGGCAGTTTCAACGCCGGCGGCAAATTTACTGGTGCGCGTACCTACAACTGTGGTGGTAAATACTTCCGGCGATACGCTTACCGCTTCAACTTCTTTAGCTTATCAGTGGTATTTAAATGGCACGCTTATTAATAATGCCACGGCTAATACTTACGTTGCCACGCAAACCGGTGATTACACCGTATTGGTAACCGATAGTAACGGCTGCCCTGCGGGCTCGAACCCCGTACATATAATTGTGTTAGGAGTAGAGGATATACAAGCCGATGGTATAAATGTATTTCCGAATCCAACTTCTGCTAACTGCACCATTACCTGCGCCACAGCTTATGTGGGTAAGGAGTTACGTATAGTTGATACTGAAGGGCGGCTTGTTTATACAACTGTTATACGCGGCCGTAAAACTGAAATAGCCTTACCGCAACTGCCGGCAGGTACTTATACTATGCAGCTTGGCGGGGCTACAATGAAGCTTTTGAAGCTGTAAGAGAAATTTAAGAAATAACTTATACAAAAAGGAGGCCTTTTGCATGGGCCTCTTTTTTTATTTAGCTTACACCATATTTAAACACTATGAAAACACGTATTTACTTTTTCATCTTAACGCTTTTGTGCTTTACACAGCTAAAGGCGCAATATTGCGGTAACTCAGGCCCGGGTATTTGCACTTCATCAAGCAGTTTAACTACACCGGGCTTTACCCCCAGCGATAGTATACCCTGTATTGTACGAGGACAGGCAGTGAATACCACAATTGAGTTTCTGTTTAATTCTCAATTTTTATTTGGAGGGCAGACGCTTACACTGCAATCGGCACGCTTTGATACTATAGATTTACCACAGGGCTTATGTTGGGCTACTAACCAGCCTACTAATACTTTTGCTCCGGCTACTTCAGGTTGTATAAAAATAGCGGGCACCACTTATGCGCCCCCCGGTATTTATAAATTACATTTAGTAATAACCGCTGATATTGGTTTTCCGGTTACAGTTACTGCAGAGCAGGCGGGTACCACCGTTTTTCTGCGCGTTGTAGAGCCGGGTATGAGTTGTCCGCCGATTGATACTACTCAAACTACCGATTACCAGGCATTTGATGATACCTTATCGGGTTTTGCGCAGGTTAGCGGTACTGTTTATTATGATTTGGATATAAACCACTTCTACAACACAGGTGATATTGCCGTAAAGAACACCCTGATTAACGCAGGGCCCAACTACGTTGCCTTAACCAATAGCAGCGGGCACTATAATGCTTATGTAACGCCGGGTAATTATTCAGTAACGCCAACTTTAACAGGGGTGAATGCTCAATTTTCCTATGCTCCATCATCCGCAAATGTAAATGCCACTACGGCTGGCACTGATTATGCTAATAACGATTTTGGATTAACGATACCCTCTTCGTTTTGTATGGCTGATTTAAACCTTGTGTGCATTACAAAACCGCGCCCCGGTTTTACCAACCAGGCAAACGTTGTTTTTACTAATACCCTTAGCGCAGGGCCTGCCACCCAAACAATACGGTTGTACTGGCACCCCTGGCAGCAGTTTCATTGGGTTACTCCCTCCGCTACTGTTATTGATACCAATTCTCATTACATTGAGTGGCAGGTAAATTCGGTACCGGTGGGTGGGGATTGGACGGGATACGCGAGTTTTTACACGCCCGATTCAATTGCCTTAGGTACCTTGTTTGATTATTACGCAGAAGTGGAAACGGGTACTTGTCCCGGCTCCGATACCTTAGCGGCCCTGGAACAGGTGGTGGTTGTAAGTTCATTTGACCCTAATGATAAATCGGTATCGCCGGTGGGGTATGGGCCTGAACATTTAGTACTGCCCGGCAGCCCGCTTAAATACACCATCCGTTTTCAGAATACGGGTACCTACATGGCGCAGGATGTTAAGGTAATTGATACTTTAAGTAATGAACTTGAGCCTTTAAGTCTGCAGGTGCTAAGTGCCAGTGATGTTTACACTGTGCTTATTGAAGGGCAAACCGTTAAGTTTATTTTCAAAAACATTAACCTGCCCGATAGTAACAGCAACGAGCCGCTCAGCCATGGTTATGTGCAATTCAGCGTTAAACCTAAGCAAGGCACCGCTAATGGTACAATGGTTAGTAACCTTGCTGATATTTACTTTGACTATAACGCACCTGTGCGGACCAATGAGGTATTTAATAAATTTGATATAGGTGCAGGTATAAAGGAAACTGCCGATACTAAAGGATTGTTTGTGTATCCTAATCCATCTAACGGAAAATGGTTGTTGCAATTGAATGATAGTTATATAGGTAAGCCGTTAACGGTAACTGACCTACAGGGGCGAAGTATTTATCAAACCATAATTAAGCAAAGCAGTGTTGAGCTAAACCTGCCTGACTTGCCACAGGGTATTTACCTTGCTAATGCGGCGGGGCTGGTTGCTAAACTGGTAAAACAATAATTGAACAGAAGGAAGGCGCTGCAAGGCGCCTTTTTTTTATTTAAGTTCTGTTAATATATTACGTATGGAAAGCCAATGGAATAATTTTGGCCATTACAACGTTATACTTAAAACACCTGTTATGAAACGGATACTGATTCTTGCCGCGCTATTACTAAGCTTTACTGCATTCAGCCACTTAAGCGCACAATCTACCACTGCCGGTGGCGCAACTATTAAAGGCACCAATGGCGGTAGCTCGCAGATAAATAAAGAGAAGGCTGAAGCAAAAGGCAGCAATGGAGGAAGCGCCAGCGCAGATAAAAACCGTGCACAAATAAAGGGCAGCAACGGTGGCAGCACGCAGATAAATAAGGAAAAGGCAGAAGCTAAAGGAAACAATGGCGGAAATGCGGTTGCTGATAAAAACCATGCGCAAATAAAAGGCAGTAACGGTGGCAGTACTGAAATGAACGGCAACCATGCTCAAATTAAAACCTCCGACGGCCGTGGCAATGCCGAGGTAAATAAGAACAAGGCTGAAATAAAGGGCCAGGGTGGCGGTTTTGCCAAGGCTGATAAGAGCGGGCTTACTATTAAAGGTAAGAACGGCGGCGGCTTTACTATACCGAACAAGAGCGCTAAGAAGAAGAACTAGGCGTTTTTTTCGCCACGGTAATACCTGAATTTAGGGACAGGAATTTTCTTTCATAAAAGTTTCATCAAATAAAAATATTTGTAATCTTTGCCATGCAACGGATTGGACACCTGTTGCGATAAAAACTGAGATTACACATGAGGAAGCCATCGTTCACCCTTGAACAGTGGGTTAATATATTTAAGGGGATTGATACCCTGGAGGAATACGCCGCATTTGAAGAAATGTTCCGTACCGATTGCCTGCTGGCTTTATGGGAAATACACCAATGGAGCAGGGTATTGGCAGTAGCCCGCAGCCGCTATCATGAAATTACGCGTGCGGTTTTTAAATAAGTCTATTCTTTAATAAAGCGCCTTGTAAAGCCGGTGGTTTTACTTTGATACTGCAACAGGTAAGTAGCTGCCGGTAATTGTTTTAGTTGTATTACGTAGTTATTTTTTGTGCCGCTAACCTCAACAGGTACTATTCTTCCTGTTAAATCTGTTACAGTAATTGCGCCATCCTCTTCAGCTATTAGTTGTAAATACAATACGTCCTGCGCGGGGTCGGGGTAAAGCTTAATTCCGTCCGCTGAAGCTTCGGTTATACCATTAGGAAGAACAACTATTATTTTGGTGGCACTTGCTGTGCAGCCAAGGCTATCGGTATAGGTGTAGCTAATTGTATAAGACCCTTGGACAACACTATCGGCATAAAAAGTATTGTTGTTTACACCTGTGCCTGTATAAACGCCACCTGCAGGCGTACCGCCGGTTAAACTAATTGGTGCACCCGTAGTGTAAAGGCTATCCGCACCTGCCCAACTAACTGTAGGCCCTGCATTGGCAGCCAGCATAAGAATTAAAAAACTATCGCAGCCGGTTTGGGCGGTAAGGGTATCGTAATAGGTGCCGGCGACCGTTAAGTTTTGGCCATGAAAGAAATACGGCACCCCGGGGCAGGTGCTGCCATGCACAAGGCTGACTGTATTTTGGTTAACCACTAATGAAAGCGTAACAAAACTATCGCAGCCAAAGGCGGAGCTTAAGGTATCGCGATAAATACCCGTTGCACTTAAATTTTGCCCTTTAAAAGGATAAGTTTCGCCATTACATATAGCGGTATTTAATTGTGTGTTGTACGGGCCGTTTACCTGCACCGTAACCGAGGCCGTATCGCTAATACAAGTTCCATCACTACCCACTACCCGGTAAGTGGTTGAACTTTGGGGCACAATAGCAATTGAATTTCCGCTGCCCGGCAGGCTGTTATTGTTTGCCTGCCATTGGTAGGTATTAGCGCCGCTAACAGAAAGGTGCACCGTATCGCCATAACAAACGGTTTGTGCACTTGCACTAAGGTTAATAGCCGGGCCGGGTGTAACATTTATAAGATTACTTAGACCCATAAAGCCTGAGCCCACATGGTTGTACGCCATTAAGCTAACGCTGTACGTGCCCGCGCTGTTATAGGTTACCACAGGGTTTTGGCTGTGCGATACAACGGGGTTACCACCGGGGAAAAGCCACGTCCAGCTATCGGGTTGTTGGGTGCTGTTATCCGTAAACTGAACGCTTTGGCCTTGGCAAATGGTAGTAACATTGCTTTGTATGCCCGCTACAGGATTGTAGAGCCAGCAATCATTAATGGTAGCTGCGCCATTGCTGTTGCCGGCATGCGGCAGGCTATACATATCTTCAATTACATGCAATACGTTGTTGTGCGTAATGGTTTCGTTGTATTGCCCATGCTTAACCATTTGGCCTAAAAAAATAGTGGTTATGCGGTTGTTGTGCAGGTCGTCGTCCTCATCATAAGTAAAAATCAGTAAGCTGTTATGCGTTTTACACCATTGGGCGTAACTATCCAGGTGGGTTTGCAGCCATGCATCGCCAACGGCTATGCTGCCATCGTGCATGTCGTTATCAAGCGTAGGTATAATAAAGCTTACGTTTGGTAAATTGTTGTAATCTGTAGGAAAGCTATCTAACGGTAAATTTAAAGCTGCCGGTATGCCGTTGGTAGTTCCATCCTGCCAGTTTACCCATGGGCTGTGCTTGCGGCGGTAACCGCTAACGCTATCGCCGGTGTAACCGGTGTAAGGTAATTCCTCACTATAACCTGCAAAGGTGTGGCCGTTTTGTAACAACTCTGCACCAAGGTTGGGGGTAGTAAACGGTAAAAGAAAAGAGAGAGGGGTGAAGTCCAGTATTACATTCTGGTTATCGCCGCTAAACAGGTACATGTAGTTAGGCTGGCTGGGGTGCGTAACGCCATACGATTCTGTAAACAATGCAGCATAGGGGTCGTTGGCCAGGCTGTTGATATAGGGTGCATCTATTGAGCCAATAATTTGCTCAAAGGCGTGATTCTCGTAAATCACTACTACCACATGGTCGGGCGTGGGAACGGTTTGCGCCTGTGCGGTAAAAACAAAAGCAGTTAGTAAACAAAGTAAAAACGAAACGCGCATATATCGGGGTATGATGGGCGAAAAGTAGGGCATTTGAGAGTAAATGAAAAGAGGAAGGAGAGAAGGCGAGCTAATTCTATCTTATTACTAAAGCGGAAACCGGAAGCGCTTAAAGTATGAGTAAGCCGTTTTGCCTGAGTAAGTGCCAAATACGCGTGCGCGTGAAATCATTAAAGCTGCCAAGGCCGGCTTGTTCAAAGCTTTGTTTCAGTTGTTGAATGGTGGGTTGCGCATTGGTTGAGACCTTTAGCTTAGGCAACCATTCGGCAATCCATTGGCCCAATGCTTCAGGCGTTTGTAACTGCCATTCCTGTTTTTTATCGTACAGTTCTAATTCTGCCGCAGCAATGGTTTCCTTTCCTTGTTTGGCGCTGAATAAATGAATATCAGCCGCCTTGCCTAACCATACCACCATTGCGGTGGGTTTAATATCACTATCGGTTGTATCCGCTAAACTTTGTTCAATAAAGTTAGGCTTAACGCTTGTGCGCGGTGTTTTAAAATCGAACCAGCTTTTTAAATCAAAATCAATGCCTACGCCGTGCATGTAGTTGAATAATGATTTGCGCAACCCTTCAGCAAATAAATCATGATCAGCACCGGTTGGGTCATCATGAAAGAAATCGTTATCGGCAAAGCCACCGAACTGCGGCCCCGTATGCACTACGCCATATTTTTTTGGGTTAAGCCCAACGGGGCTATGGGCCGTCATAGCAAAGCGGTGCCAAAATCCGCTCTGCAAAACATCATTGGCAAAAAGCTGGCGCACCATTTCAAGGGCATCAATAGTTTCCTGAGCGGTTTGTGTAGGGAAGCCATACATGAGGTAAGCATGCACCATTATGCCTGCTCTTGTAAGGCCATCAGCCACGCGGGCTACCTGCGCCACGGTAACTCCTTTTTCCATTAGCTTAAGCAAGCGGTCGCTGGCTACTTCTAAACCGCCCGCCACGGCAATGCAGCCGCTGGCCTTAAGCAGGCGGGCAAGGTCGGCAGTAAATGTTTTTTCGAAGCGGATGTTGGTCCACCATACTACCGTTAACTTACGGCGTAGTATTTCAAGCGCCAGTTCTTTCAACAAGGCAGGCGGCGCAGCTTCATCTACAAAATGAAAACCGTTCTGCCCTGTTTGCTGCATTATCTGTTCTATGCGGTCGCATAAAATGGCGGCGGTTACAGGCTCATAATTTTTAATATAATCCAGTGAAATATCGCAGAAGGAACATTTGCCCCAATAGCAGCCATGCGCAAGGGTAAGTTTATTCCATCGTCCATCGCTCCACAAGCGGTGCATGGGGTTGGCAATTTCAATTACAGACAGGTAATCTGCCAAAGGTAAATTGCTGTAATCAGGGGTGCCGGTTTCGCGCTGGGCAACATCTTTTTCTAAAGCGCCATTATGGTAAACTACTTTGCCCTCAACACGGCTGAAGGTGCGCTTTAGTTTCTCTACCGGACGTTGACCCTGCAGGTGTTCTAATAAACACAGCAAAGGCGCTTCTCCATCATCCAGACAAACAAAATCAAGGTAATCAAATACGGCAGGTTCGCTTAAACGCCGTAACTCAGTGTTAGCATAGCCACCGCCCAACACCACTTTAATGTGGGGGTAATTCTTTTTAATAAACTGCCCGCATATAAATGCACCAAACAAATTACCGGGGAAGGGGACAGAGATGCAGACCATAGTTGGTTGTGCTGCTTTTAGTTGTTTGTCCAATTCCTGTACCAGCAATTCGCTTATTAAGGAAAGCGGCTGCTGCAACTCATTCTTAATTTCGGTAAAGTGTGTGGCGGTGCGGCCAAGGCGCTCGGCATAGCGGCTGAAGCCAAAATGCGGGTCAATTACTTCTTTAATCAGGTCGCCAAGGTCTTCAAGATATAAGGTGGCTAAGTGCCTTGCCTTATCCTGTATGCCCATGCTGCCAAAGGCCCAATCCAATTCTTCCAGTTCGGCAAAGCGGGAAGCCTCCGGCAAAAAACTCCTTCCACAAATGCTATGCGCAAGCGTGGGGTTTTTGTTTTGCAGAAAGGAGATAACACTATCAATGCTGCTTATGTATTCATCGCGAAGGGTGTAAATACGATAGGCGTTGGGGCTCAGTTCGCGGTCAAGCTGGCTTATGCGTTCAAACATTTCCTGCAATCCGTGGCGGCTGAACAAACGAAGTATAACATCAATACCCAAATCGGCCTGTGCGCTTGCAATACCTTTTGTATTTAAAAAACCTTTAAGGTATACCGTTGCCGGGTAAGGGGTGTTTAGTTGCGTAAAAGGAGGCGTAAGCAGTAAAACCTTAGGCTGCAAGGCGGCGAAATTTTGGGCTAAGAAAACGAAAACTACCGATAGCTACCGCGTTTGGGCAACTTCTGCCACAATTTTTAGCGCTTATTACGGCTGTTTTGATATAAAGGATAGAAAAAAGGAAGGGTACGGTTTCTTCTGTTAGCTGTTAACTAAAACAGTTAGTTATGAGAATAGCAGCAATAGTATTGATAGTTGTAGGTGTACTACTAATGATATTTACGGGTGTTAAATATTTTACGAAAGAGAAGGTGGTGGACATTGGTAAAATTGAAATTAACCGCGAGAAACCGCATTGGGTTAGTTGGTCGCCTTTTGTGGGTGCTGCATTAGTAGTGGCAGGAGGGGTAATGTATTTCGTAGGCGCCAAAAAGAATGCGTAATGTATCGCTTTGGTAGCCAGCTTAGAAGAAAACCCCACTGTTGTTACGCGTTTTGGTGGCACCATGTGCGCTGCTATACGTATTGCTCCTACGGCCGTTAAAGGAAGACCTCACCCCCGGCCCCTCTCCTAAAGGAGAGGGGTGGACTTAAGCTCAACTATATATTATCGCGCATATAACCATTCATCGGATGACTTAAAGTCATCCGATGAGTTACTAATGCCATGTCGAGCAAAGCGAGACATCTTAATTTTAGTTTGGTAATAACAACGCGTTAAGATCCCTCCCTCGCCTTCGGCGGGTCGGGATGACACCTAAAATTTAACGCGGTGCTTGTATTACCCTTTTCCTTTAGCAGAGGGGTGCAATGCAGACCTCCTCCGTCGATAATTACACTACGTTTCATTATCTCCTCGTCCTCCTGCCAGGAGGACAGTTTAAATGCAAACAGCCAATGCAATAGCACTTACTGACTAATCTTATCTCTTTGCTACCTTCGCCTTATGAGCAACCAACCATTCCCTGTTATATATGCCTGCATTTGGAAAGCCAACGAAACGGACGCTACGTTTAACCCGCAGGAATTTGAAGAACGCATACCGCGCTTAATGGCCTGGTTAAAGGACCTTAACGCCAAAGGTAAACTGGTGGCCTGCGGTGGTGGTGGGTTTGAAAGCCACAGTGGCGGGCTTACCCTTATTAAAGCAAATAGCATTGAAGAAGCTATTGAACTAAGCAACGGTACGCCAATGAACGAGATAGGCAAAACCGAAATTATGGTTTGGGATGTTTATTACGGAAACCTGCAGGTAACCGAACGCGAGCAGCAGCTAAAAAGTTAAGAAAACAAGCCCCCACAAAGCTTAACAGCTTAAATGAAGCACTATATTATCTTCGTCTGCACTAAATGTGACGAATGAAGAATTTCGCCCTGGCTATTCTGGTGCTCCTGTCTGTCTTTACCAAAGCACAACACAATCGCTTTTTTAAATCGCAACCGCTTATTGATGCCTCAACACCGGCATGGGCAAAAATGATGTATGCCCCTAACCCCAATGTTTATGTGGTGGATGAAGCCTTTCGCGAGTACCATGAAAAGCACGAGGATGAAGTTACGGTGCACACCGTTAATTACCAGTTTTGGCGCAAACAGGTGGAGCCTTTTGTGCAAGCAGACGGCAGCATTAAAATACCGGATGTAAGTGAAAGCATGGCTGAAGCAGCTGCCTGGCAAAATTATGTGGCGGCTCATACTGATGCTTCGCGCGGCAGTAATGTATGGACCTCCATAGGCCCTTACGACACCAAAGGCAGCAGCGCGGCAGACCCTTACGTATCGTGGCAGGCGAATGTGTATTGCCTGGATGTGTTTAAGGCCAATGCCAGCATATTGTATTGCGGCAGCGAGGCCGGTGGCATTTATAAAACAACCGATAAAGGCTTGAACTGGGTTCCGGTTTCCCTGGGTTATACTTTTCAAACAGTAGATGCTATTAAAATTCACCCCACTAATTCAAACATTGTTTATGCGGGCGATGGCCAGCACATTTATAAAACCACTGATGGCGGACAAACCTGGGCTACGGTGTATTCGGCAAGCAGCTTGGGCGTAAATGATATTTCTATTAACCCAAGTAATACGGACATAGTATTAGCCGCCTGCGATGCAGGTTTGTATTACACTGACGATGCCGGCCAAACATGGGTAAAAACCTTAAACTATACTTGTTGGGATTTGGAATTGAAACCGGGTGTAGACAGCGTAGTATATCTTCTGCGCACCAACCCTACCGCTAAGCGTTGCGAGTTTTACCGCAGCACTGATTTCGGTTCTACCTTCACTTTACAGGATACCGGCTGGTATAACAGCACCGATGCCAACCGAAATGATATTGGCGCACGCATGACGGTTACCCCTGCTGACCCTAACCGTATTTATTGTGTGCTAATTGGCAACTCTAAAGCGAACGATAAGGACTTTATTGGCATTTACTGTAGTAATGATGGCGGTAACCATTGGGCAAACGCTTACGGACAGGATGGCGGGCCTTATACTTCCAACCACCCTAACCTTGCAACTTACCAGGACACCACCGGCTTTGACCAGGGCTATTACAACTTATCCATAGCCGCATCGCACACCAATGCGGATGAATTTTTGGTTGGCTTTTTAAGCTTGTGGAAGAGCACGGATGCAGGTGCTACTTACGAAAAATTGGGTGGCTATGGCGGCAGTCTGGATTGGGTACACCCCGACCAGCAGGACATGAAAGCCATTGGCAACGAAGTGTGGTTAAGCAATGATGGCGGTGTGGCTTACTCCAACGACTTCTTTCAATCGCATCAATCGCGCAAGAACGGAATTATAGCTTCAGAATACTGGGGCTTTGGGCAAGGGTGGAACGAAGATATTGTAGTTGGTGGCCGTTACCATAATGGCAACAGCGGTTATAAGCAGGACACTTACCCCGATGGCGACCATTTGCGCTTAGGTGGTGCAGAAGCACCAACCGGTTATGTAAACCCGGGTAGTAACTTATGCTACTTCTCTGATATATGTACCATTAAACTGCCCGATGATTTTAATGAGGATGCCCAATGTGCAGGTAACTTAGAAGAATACCCCAACGAAAGTTATTACGATACCCGCAGCGGTGAGGTGGAATTTCACCCGTACTGCTACAACTATATTTATGTAAGCAAGGAGGATAAAATTTACTTCTCAAAAAACGGCGGTGCAAGTTTTAGTCTGTTAAAGGAATTTGGCACCGACCCTGCAGATGAAGTATATGCTATAGAAATTTCGCGCAGCAACCCGCTGGTGATGTATGCGGTGCAGCAGTTAACCAATACTACCAGTACGGTTTGGCGCACTGCTGATGGTGGAGCAAACTGGACATCGCTTGCGGTACCTACCGGCCCAAGCAACCGCGTTATAACCGGCCTTGCTGTTGATGCACAGGACGAAAATATTTTATGGATTTCAGCAGGGCGAGCTAATAACGATGGCAACAAGGTTTGGCAAAGCGTAAATGGTGGCACCAGTTGGAATAATAAAACCACTACCGTATTAGCTACACATAAGGCCCGTAACCTTGTAGTGCAACAAGGTACGGACGGTTTAGTGTATATGGCTACCGATAAAGGCGTGTTCTACCGTGATAATACCATGAGCGATTGGCAGATTTATAACAGCGGTCTGCCTGCTTTTGCGGCTTCTAACATTATGCACCCTTTTTATAAAAAGAGCAAACTGCGTTTAGCTACCTATGGCTACGGCATTTGGGAAGCGCCCTTTGCACAGGCTTCTGCACCTATTGCACAACCTACGGTAGATAAGCTGGAATCCTTCTGCGATAGAGATACTTTTTACTTTGAAGATTACAGCATACTTAACCAGGCCAACGCTACCTGGCAATGGAGTTTCACTCCTTCGCCGCTTTATGTAAGCAGCACCACGGTGCGCAACCCCAAAGTTATTTTTGGCAACAGCGGCACCTATTCTGTTAGCTTAACTATTAATGATGGTACGGCCAGCAGCAGCAAAACACTAACAGATATCATTACCGTTCATCCTTCGCAATGTAAGCCTGATACAGTGCCCGGCATGGCGCTTCATTTATTTAATGATGACAGCTACGCTGAAACTTTACCGATAAGCGCTTTAGGCACCACCAACCATTTTACCGTTACTGCCTGGATAAAACCAAACGGCATACAAAATGAATATGCGGGTATAGCCTTTACACCTGCAGGTAATGCTTCGGGTTTAGATTTTAAGCAGAACAACCGCCTGGGTTACCACTGGAACGGGCAAAGCGGCACATGGACCTGGAGCAACGGCCCTTTTGTAAATGATGGCGAATGGAATTTTGTGGCTATGGTAATTACGCCGGATTCCGCCACTATATACAGCAATGGTGTTGGCGTTACCCGCATAGCAACCCATAATGCGGTTGATATGAATGAAGCGGGTTTCCGCATTGGCCGCGACCGCGGTTGGCAGGACCGCACCTTCCATGGTGTTATTGATGAGGTGGCTTTTTATGACCGCGCTTTATCGCAAAATGAGATACGCGAACTGCGCCACTTAACACGTTCGCCGCTTACTGACCCTGCCTTAAAAGCCTATTACCAGTTTAATGAGGATAGCGGCACTATACTGGACCGCGTGGGCAATTCGCACGCAGTATATACTGATAGTGCCGAACGCATTGTTTCAACTGCGCCTGTTGGTGGCGGTGTATCGCTTCGCACCTTCATAGCTACGGGTCAGCCTCAAAGCCATGCCACGGTTGGTATTACAACCGATTTTGCCAGCGCATCTACCTCGCCGCTTGGTGAAGTAGTATTTACGCGCCTTAACGTGCCGCCGGATGTAAAACCTGATACCGCGCTTTCGCCTGATAACAGTTATTATATTATGAACGACTATGGCGTAAGTAACGGCCCTATGCTTTTTGATAGTTTAGTTTTCAGTAATATATTTATAGGCAACCAGTATGCCGGCACCACCGGCAATTTTGCGTTGTATCAGCGCACGGAAAACGGAGAAGGCCCTACCTGGGATTTAAAAGAATCAGCCGACTATTTGGTTACCGGCTTAAACGGTTCTGTTGCCTTTGTTAACAATACCAACCTTAACAACATGGGGCAGTTTGCCATTGCACACAATTACATTTATTCCTCTGCCCAAAAACTTACTGCCGAAAATCCTTTCCGTGTATTTCCTAACCCCCTGAGTCAAAAACAGGCGTTGCGTATTTTATCTGCCAATAATGATGCTTACACCTTTGTGCTGTATGATATGCTGGGGCAGGTATTATTAAGTACAACGCTTAAAGGTTCTACATCCTTAACTTTACCTACGGTAGAAAGCGGCAATTACATTTATGAGATAACGCAATCGTCAAACGCAACTACAGGCCGCCTTACCATTTTGAAATAATGCATATGTACGAACACAAAAAGCAACCTTTAGCACCTGCATCAAAGTTCAGGGCCCGTGTGCTGAACAATTTGATAGTGGCCCTGGTGTCCTTATCCTTATTCCTGACTATTGGTGTTCTTGGCTATCATTTTTTAGCTGCCGCACAATGGATAGATGCGTTTCATAATGCAGCCATGATATTATCGGGCATGGGACCGGTTATAGAAATCCCCACTGCTGCAGGAAAAATCTTTTCCTCGGTGTATGCCATATTCAGCGGTATACTCTTTATTTCTATGATTGGTTTTATACTTACCCCTGTGGTGCACCGCGCCTTCCATCGCTTCCATTTAGAGGATAAGTAAAGGGGAAGCAGCTTATTTTTTTGCCTTACCTTTAAACTTTAGATGATTAAAACAATCTATACCCTACAAGCATAGCTATGTACCGTAAACTCTTTACCCTGTTACTTGCCTTTTGTTTCAGCACTACTTTATTTGCACAGCTTAATCCGCAGGTGGATAGTATACCAATGAGCGATGGCCGAAAACTGGCAGCTGATATTTATATACCCTCGGGCATGAGCAGCGGCCCTGTTATACTGGTGCAAACGCCTTATAACCGTTTGTTATACAGATTAAATCTGCCACTGGGTGTTGGCCTTAACATTAACAGCAGTAATTACATTTTTGTAGTGGCCGATTGGCGCGGGTTTTACGGCTCGGCTTCGGCGGCTTATGTAGGTGCCCCTTCCTTAGGTAAGGATGGGGCCAGCGCTGTGGAGTGGATATACCAACAAAGCTGGTGCAATGGTAAAATAGGTACATGGGGACCTTCAGCTCTGGGGCGCGTGCAATTTCAAACAGCAAAAGAAAATCCGCCCCACTTAACCTGCATTTGCCCTTTAGTAGCAGCACCGTATTATGATTATGATGAATATTATCCCAATGGCGATTTGCGCACGGAATATGTGCAGCAGTTAAACGGCCTTGGGTTTGGAATTGGGCCGGTTTTAATGCAGCATCCCGTAAAAGATTTAACCTGGAATTATATTGAAAGCCTGAACGATTACCCTGATAGCATTTTTGTACCCTGCCTGATGATTGGCGGTTGGTACGACCATACCGTAGAATTTATGCTGCCTTTTTTTGGCGCCATACAAACACAGAGCCCGATGAACGTACGCAGCAAGCACCGTTTACTAATGGGTCCATGGGTCCATGGCGGTCACGGTATAGCACAGGTTGGCACACAACCGCAGGGTCAGTTAAGTTACCCCGCTGCTTCACATTGGAATGATTCATTGGCGCTATTGCACTTTGATTATTATTTGCGCAACATAAATAACGGTTGGGATGCTTCACCTGCTGTGCAGTATTTTCAAATGGGTGAAGACGCCTGGCACAATTGCCCTGCATGGCCACCTGCAGGTTCAGCTAATGTCAATTTCTATTTGCATAAGGATGACTCACTGGATAATAACACCCCTACCGCAGGTTCCGATAGTTTGAATGTGGACTACAACCCTAACGACCCATCGCCAACCATTGGCGGGCCAACACTGCGTGCAGATTTAGAACAAGGTCCGTACGACCAAGTGCCGGAGGTTGAAAGCCGTAACGATGTTTTAATTTTTACCACGCCTGCGCTTACACAGGATGTTGAAATGCGCGGCAAAGCAACAGTGCATTTAAATGTAGCCAGCAATAAATTTGACACGGACTTTAATGTGCGCTTAACGGATGTTTATCCCGATGGCCGCTCTATGCTATTGGCTGATGGCGTTATGCGTATGCGTTTCCGCAACGGAACTACTGCGGCTGATACCTCGCTTATAACACCGGGGCAGGTATATGCCATAGATATTGACTTGCCCAACACCTGTATTACTTTTTTAGCGGGCCATAAAATACGTTTAGATATTACAGGCAGCAATTACCCGCGCTTTAATCGCAATGCCAACACTGGTGGGGTTATGTACCCCGGTAATAGTATGGATAGCCTTGTAAACCCTGTAACGGCCACCAATACGGTTTATACTAATGTTACAAATTCATCATACATTACTTTGCCGTTGGTTAACTACAATGCGCTTACTGAAATACACAGCCAGCAGCAATTGATTGATGTTTACCCTAACCCGGCGGCCAACAGTATTAGAATAAATGCTGCCGATAAAGGCAATTACAGCTTTACCATTTATAATGCCATGGGGCAAGCTTGTGGTAGCCATACGCTAAATGGCAGCGGCACTTTTGATGTTAGTCATTTGGCTAAGGGGGCTTACCTGATTGAGTTTTACAGCAATAACCGTAAGGTGAGCAGCCGGCAGTTGGTGAAGGAGTAATACTACACCTCACCCCTGCCCCTCTCCTAAAGGAGAGGGGTAAATACAAACATCGGGTTCTAAAGGTTTGATGTCATCCCGACCCGCCGAAAGGCGAGGGAGGGAGCTTAACGGTCTATTAGCTCTAAACTAAAATTAAGATGTCTCGCTTTGCTCGACATGACAAGGCCTCCTAAATGCCTGCCTCGGCAGGCAGACCGGCTGCCTAAAGGGAGGATTTGAATGTAAATACCCCCTCCGTCAATCCCGATAGCTATCGGGATTTCCTCGTCCCCCTTTTAGGGGGACAATAAATGCAAGCGTTTTTTGTGTTCAGTCTTCGACTTGCAATAGCTATCGCGACAGACTGACAAGAGTTGATTATCAGTCCATCAAAAGTAAAATCAAGATGTCTCGTTTTGCTCGACCGGACAAAGCGTAATTCATCGGATGACTTTAAGTCATCCGATGAGTGCTAGTACTTAACATTATTATTACCTTAGTTACGTATGAAGAACCTGCTTGCACTAATTATATCATTTTTTATTTATACAAGTCTAGCGGCTCAAAAGCACGATTATGTTTGGATGTTTGGGTATTACAATTCGGACTTTTCAATAGATACTTTAAGGGGTGGAGTGAATTTGGATTTTAACTATACCCCGGCACAACATTACCGGCATTTAAGGTTAGCAGGTTTTAATGAGTGCAATACTAGCTTTTGTGATAGCGTGGGTAATCTTATATTCTATTCAAATGGTACAGGGATTTATGACAGAAGAGATTCTCTTATGAGCAGGGGGGATAGTTTAAATTACGGTAATTATTGGGAACACAGTTTCAATGATTCCAATGATTACTTAGAAGGTTTAAGAATAGTGCAGTCCATGCTTTCTCTGCCTATGCCGGGGAATAATGCAAAGGCCATTATTATACACTTTCCAGTTAATTTTATGGTACCCAATAATATAATACCTAGTTATCTCGCTGACACGTTATTCTGTACTGAAATAGATTTAACCGCCAATTTCGGCTTTGGGGATGTGTTATCAAAGCAGGTAAAAATTAATTTGGATACATTAAGTTACTCGAATATGTCCGCAGTTCGACATGGCAATGGAAGAGATTGGTGGATTATACGCCCCTATTATCATGGAAATGCTTACTACAAATTTTTATTAACTGATACGGGAATAGGTCTTTATAATATTCAACATGAAGGAGCAAACCATGAGAACTATGGTGATTTTGGCAGCAGTTGCTTTTCACCTAATGGCGAAAAGTATTTTTGGGTTACTGCCTCGGATGGAATTCGAATGTTTGATTTTGACCGATGTACAGGGACTTTGATTGATGGAGGAATAATTCCCTTTCCGGATTCTTTGTTTGGATGGGATGCGGGGCTCGTGGCGGGTATAGCAGTATCTCCTAATAATCGATTCTTGTATGTTACTTCTCCTAAAATTGTTTTGCAGTATGATTTATTTGCAGCAAATATTGGGGCATCTGTAGATACGGTTGCTGTTTGGGATGGGGTATATGATCCGGTTTCTCCCTTGGCAGCTACTTTTTTTCTTGCACAATTAGGACCTGATGGTAAGATTTATTTAAATTCTACCAACGGTACGATTTCGCTTCACGTCATAAACCGGCCTGATGAATCCGGGGATAGCTGCCTATTTATTCAAAGAGGGGTTAAGCTGAATACATATAATGCCAATAGCCTTCCCAATTTCCCTAACTATCGCTTAGGTGCATTGGTGGGTAGCGGCTGTGATACCTTAAGCACTTTAACCGAAAGTTTACGCGCAGAAAAAGAAAAACTACTTAAGGTTTACCCCAACCCTGCAAAAGATGTAGTAACCGTTGACTACGGTTTTACCGATTGGAATAAGGGAGATGTAAACCTGGAAATAAGTAATACGCTGGGGCAAGTGGTTTATTCGCAAAGTATACCGCGCTACTCCGGCTTTCAACGCCTAGATGTTTCAGGCTTTCCGGTTGGCGCTTATCAGGCCGCCATAATACGAACAGGAGCTGTTGTTTCATTGGCCAAGTTTGTAAAGGAGTAAGCCTCCTAAATCCCTGCCTGAAGGAAAAGGTTGGTAAATACCCCCTCCGTCAATCCCGATAGCTATTGGGATTTCCTCGTCCCCCTTTTAGGGGGACAATAAATGCTCTTCAGTAAGAATATTACGGGGTGAGGTAAGACCTATCTAACTTTTCCAAAGTTTAAAACTTTGGAAAAGTTGCCTGGCCGGAATCAAGATGTCTCGCTTTGCTCGACAGGACAAGGTGTAATTCATCGGATGACTTAAAGTCATCCGATGAATGGTTACCTGTTGAGCCTATATAGATAAGCGTAGGCTATTCTCTGCTTTAAGATACGAGGGCAGAAACGTCTGGATGGGGGTTGGGTCTCGCTTCAACTCTCCTTTTTCCCTGTTAGTATCTCCCTTCTGTAACTAAAAATCTTCTTTGCTTATTCGCGCTGTGGTTGTAAGTCCTTTACTTGTTATTACCATTGTGCTATCGGCCCTGTATTTTATTATGGTGCTGTATTACTTTATCGGCTGGCTGCGTTTGAAAAAAACGGAGTTAACGGATAAAACTGAGCGCGAACTTCCTTTTGTAAGCATTGTAATACCGGTGCGTAATGAAAGCGAACACATTAAGGATTGTCTGGAAGCCATATTTAAGCAAAGCTACCCTAAGCATTTATATGAGGTAATTGTAATTGACGATTACAGCACCGACCCTACCATCCGTTTTGCGCGTGAGGTAAATGAGAAGAACCTTACGGTATTGGACCTGCAGAATTACCTGGGCCGCCCCGGCGAGTATTTCCCGAATAAGAAGAAAGCCATTGCACTTGGGATAAAAAATGCGAAAGGCGATTTGATATTGACCACCGATGGCGATTGTATAGTAGGAGAGAACTGGATGAAGGCTATGGTTAGCCGCTACCTGTTGGGGGATTGTAAAATGTTAACCGGGCCGGTGATGATGAAGCCTGCCAAGTTACCTTTACAATGGTTTCAGCAGTTAGATGTAATGAACCTGGTGGGTATTACCGGGGCTACTATACGCAATGGTTTCCCTACTATGTGTAATGGGGCCAATATGCTTTACAGCAAGCAGGTTTTTCATGAGGTGGAAGGCTTTAAAGGCAACCATGATGTGCCTACCGGTGATGACATTTTTTTGATGCAGAAAATTAATGCCAAGTATCCGGGCAGCATTGGCTTTGTGAAAAGTTTTGACGCCTGCGTGTTTACAAAGCCCGAACATGGTTTATCGAATTTTATTTCGCAGCGTGTGCGGTGGATTTCGAAGTCATCGCGGTTTAGTGATATACGCGTGGCTATGGTGCTTTACTTTGCCTACTTCTTTAACCTGTTTATAATATTGGCAGGCGTTTTTGCACTGCAACCCGGCGAGTTTAGCTGGCTACCCGTAGCCGTAGCGGGAGGCACCAAGCTTTTTATTGATTTGGTGTTTAATATTCCAATAACTGTTTTTTTCCGTAAGATTGTTCACCTATTGATATTTCCGTTTGTAGAGGTTTTTCACGTGCTGTATGTAATTATTATAGGCGTGCTTAGCCTAACAGGCAAATACCGTTGGAAGGATAGACAAATACGTTAATGAGCAACAAGCCAGCAGAAAAAACGATTACCAGTGTTTCGCTTAACCAAAAAGCGTGGCGGCGTTTAAAGCGCAACAAAAGCGCCATGTTTGGTTTGGCCATTGTATTGCTATCGGTAGTGCTTTCTGTTTTTGCTTACGCACTTGCGCAGGATAATTCTCCTTCAGGCGATGAGCAGATATTACAGCTTAAAATACATAAGCCGGGTTTTAGCATTTATATTCTTAAACAGAATAAAAACATTGGCGAAAGCACAGGCCTGATTGATGGCCTGATTAACGGCTTCCGCAAAAACTATACGCCTATACCGGTAACGGAATACCATATAGAAGGCGATGTAGTGAACTACACTGAATACAGGGGGAAGAGCTTCCCGAGTTTGCCGGGCAAACTTTCGTTTGATGAAATACTGGGGGCGGAATATAAGAACCTGAGCAGCGGCGAAAAGAAAGCACAGATTGAAAAGAAGCAAATAGAGCACCGCACCTTTTGGCTGGGCACCGATAAGTTTGGCCGCGATATTCTTTCGCGCCTTTTGATTGGGGTACGCGTATCACTTTCGGTGGGCTTAATCTCGGTAGGCATTTCTCTTATCATAGGTATATTTTTAGGTGCCATGGCGGGTTACTTCCGCGGTTGGGTTGACGAAAGCATAATGTGGGTGATAAATGTGTTTTGGAGCGTGCCTACTTTATTGTTGGCCATGGGCCTTTACATAAGCGCCGGTAGCCTAATTGAAAATAAGCTGGTAATGATATTTATAGCCGTGGGCTTAACCATGTGGGTAGAAACCGCCCGTATAGTGCGTGGCCAGTTTATTGTTATCCGCGAAATGGAATATGTAAGCGCCGCCAAAAGTTTAGGCTATAGTGATTTGCGCATCATCTTCCGGCATATAGTGCCGAACATATTAGGGCCAATAATTGTGGTGGCCTGCGCCAACTTTGCGGGCGCCATACTGGTTGAAAGCGGACTTAGTTTTATTGGCCTTGGCATTCAACCACCTGCACCAAGCTGGGGCAGTATGCTGAATGAGTATCGCGATTTCATAAATACCGATAATGCCTATTTGGCCCTGTTTCCGGGCTCAGCCATTATGCTGTTGGTGCTTGCCTTTAACCTGGTGGGTAACGGCCTGCGCGATGCCTTAGATGTTAAAGGGCAAAGTACAGAGTAATACGGGTAACTTTGCTGAGGCCTGTTCGTATTGGTTATAATATGGTTTTACCTTAACTTGCCCCTGTGAGTTCCCAACAATTTACCGAGCTTGATTTTTTTAAGAAGCGCATGAGCGCTACTGAGCGATTGTTGGCTATTAAGCAACAGCAAATAGACTCACTACTTGAAATTACCCGCGCTGTAAACAACAACATGCCTATAACGGCATTGGCGCGCATTTACGAGAATATTCTGCATGCGCAGTTGGGTGTTAAGAAGGTGGCGCTGTTTATACGCGATAAGGATGATGCATGGATTTGTATTACCCCAGGCGAATTACCCGGCGAAATACTGAATTACCCGGTTAACCGCTTTATGCCTTTCCATTTTATTACCCCTGTTGCGGCATTAAAAGATGAAAACCTTGGCGGCTTTGAATACCTGATACCGGTAACACACAAGAAAGAACCTATAGGTTATGTAATGACGGGCCCTTTTGGCGCGGACCAAAGCGATACCAAAGAAGAGAAGCTGAAGTTTATACAAACCATTACCAACATTATTGTAGTGGCTAACGAAAACAAAAAGCTTTTCAAAAGCCAGATTGACCAAATGGTGATGCAGAAGGAATTGAAGCTGGCTGCTGATATGCAGAATATGCTGGTTCCTTCAAAGCTGCCGAACAATGAGCGTATAGAAGCTTCTGCCTTTTACAAACCGCACAAAAACATTGGTGGCGATTATTATGACTTCGTTCAGATTTCGCCCGATGAAATTGCTTTTTGTATAAGCGACATTAGCGGTAAGGGCATACCTGCAGCTATTTTGATGGCTAACTTTCAGGCTAATCTGCGCATTTTATTAACGCGCAAATACAGCCTGCAGCAGTTTATTGATGTGCTAAATGCCAAGGTGGGTGAAATAACCAAGGGTGAAAAATTCATTACGCTTTTTGTTGCTACCTACAACTACAAAACGCGAAACCTTACCTACGTTAACGCAGGCCACAATCCTTCTATTTTGTTTAGTAACGGCGAGGTGCAATTATTGGACCGCGGATGTACTATACTGGGGATGTTCGATACACTGCCTTACATCAATTATGGCGAAGTTAAGGTAGAGCCCAACAGCATTATTGTAAACTATACCGATGGTTTATCGGAAGCAATGAATAACGACGGTAAGCTGTTTGATGTAGAGGGTATGATTTCCTTCCTGAATCAGAATAACGACCTTAACCTGCTGGAGTTTAACACTAAGCTAATTGACCACGTTATTGCCTTTAAACAGGATACGGATTTTGATGACGATATAACGCTACTCAGCCTTCGCTTTAAGTAAGCGATGCTTAATATCAAAAGCAGCTAACAAGCCTATTACCATAAAGAAGAATGGCCCCACCTTGTCGCTTTCTACAAGGTCGCTAAGCATTAAGTTAATATACACCATAGCCATAATTACCAGCAGCGTAAGCACAATGGCTTTATCGGTTTTATCATCAATGGAATGATAAATATTCTCGCCTTTAATGAAGATAACTGCCGTTAAAAAGAAGAAGATAAAAACGCCTATAACGCCTTGCTCTGCCAGCAGCAGCAAAGGGTAGTTATGCGCGGTGGAATGCTCTTCGTTCTCGCTAACGTAGGTTTCAAACACGCGTACGGTATAATCTTTATAATAAGGGTAGAAGTTACCGGCACCAAAACCAAACCAGGGCCTATCCTGAAACATATGGCCTATGGCCACCCAGCGGTAAACGCGTTCCATGCTGCTTACATCCTTACCCTGAAAGGTAGCCACCAGGTGTTCGCCAAATTCATCGTGCACAGTGGTTTCAGTAAACTCAGGGGCAAAATCTAAATACTTGTTGTTGTGCTCCAGGTAGTAGCTAAGACCTATAATACCAATGCCCACGCCTACCAGCGCCAACTTCATTAAGCGGTAACGCACCACTAAATAAAAAGGAAGAATGAAGCCAACGGCCAGGTAGCAGGTGCGGGTGTAAGAAAAATAGATGCCAACTAAAAACAATACTACCCCTGCGTTAAGCACGTTGCGCAGCAGTCCTTTGGGATACCAGCTTCTTACCAAAAGTATAAATGGGAAGAAGATGGTGATAATAGCCGCATAGTTTACGTGGTTGCGGAAAAAAGGCGGCATGGGTTTGTTTACCTCATCAAAATCAAAATGTATGAGAGCGTAGCGCACCAGCACCTGCACAACCAACAGGCTTAACGGAGCAAAAATGCACCAGAATGCTTTTTTGAAGTCCTCCTTGGTTTTAAGCACTAATACCGTAAGAATGCTAAAGGTTGTTATATACCATATTTTAGAAATCCATACTTTGATTGAAACAAGGGTGTTGACGCTGGTTATGGCGGTAACAAAAATCCAGAAGAGGTGAATGAGCAGGGCTACAATAATAAAGTGGCCGAAGAAGCCCGTAGGTAGTGCCTTGGGGTTACGCGCCAGGTACACCATAGTAACCAGCATTAAACCAATCATCAGAGGTTCATCGGGTAAATCAGTAGCTAATGATGAACTGAAGTAATACTCTATAGATAAAGGAATGGCAAAAAGCAGCAGGAAATAAATAGACTTGAAATTGACAACTGCGAGGCCTGCAATTAATAGTACAAACGGAATAAAGGCCAGGTAATACATTTCAAAACCAAAGGCTGCCAGTACCGATGTTATGGTAACGGTGCCCAACAGTGCAAATGCACCCAGTTGAAATTTGTCGATACTGCGGGTCAACTACAGTTGTTTGCGTATATCCTGCAATTCTTCAATAAGCATTACGCCCAGTATGGAAACGAATGCTGTAATAAGCATAGTAATTAAAACTACTAATGAGCGCACGGGCTTTTCGCGGCGGTCGGCAGCAAAGGCGCCTTCTACCACAAATAAAGATGAGGAGTTGCTCTTTAAAGAAACTTCCATTTGCTCTTTAATGTTTATGCGGTTGTTTAATTCCTTAACGGTGTTTTTGCGCTGCTCCATTATGGTTTGGTAATCCTGCACGGCGCGGAAATCATTGCCCTGCACTATTGAAGCGCCATCGGCACCTACTGAGGTTTTAATGTTGTATTTGCTGGCAAGGGCAATGAGGGTGTCATCAAAGGCGGTAACCTTGGCTTGCTGTGCAACAATCTGGTCGCTCATTAGCACATAAAGCTTTTCCTTGCTTTCGTTAACGTGCTTTTTGTTCAGCTCATCGGTTTTTTCAACTATGGCATTAATAATAGCCGCTGCTACTTTAGGGTCAGTATCGTAAATAGAAACTTCAACGGCTTCTTTATCGGTTTTAATGGCCTTGTAGTTCTTCTCAAATTTTTTGGTTACGATGGTTTTCCAATACTTTTTATCGCGGTCAATTTTGTAGTGGTCCACCAGTTTAAAGCTGTCAATAATGTAGTCAATAACCGGGGCTGAGTTGGCAATGGTAAGCGCGCGGTTAACATCGGTTTTACCGCCAAAGTATTCTACCTGTCCGCCGGTGCTTTCGGTGTTGAAAATCATGGAACGGTCGTTCAGGTATTGGTTGGTAGGGTAAAAGGTTGCCCAGCTGTAGTAGTATTCATCCATTACAAATACCGAAACCAGGGCGGCTGTTATGCCAGCGCCAATGGTTAAACCAATAATGTGAAATTTCCATTTTAAAATGGTGCGTAGCGCACTTACAAGGTTTAGTTCCTGGGCCATTGTTCAATTAATTGTGGGCGAATGTAAAATAATTTATAAATGCCTGTTTACGCTGCCTAAAACGGTGCTGAGGGCGATGTATTGTGCGGGGAATGAAACCCTCCTAAATCCTCCCTAAAGGGAGGACTTTAATGCAGGCGCCTTGCTTGTCTAGTCTTCGACGAGCTCAGACTGACAAGCGGTTTGGAAACCCGACCATCCGAAGGGGTGGAAGGAAAATAAATGCGCAACAACCAATACAACCTCTCCCGCCTACGCGCCTGCTGCGCCCCCTCTCCATATTTTGGAGAGGGGAAAAATCTTCCGCAGGAAGATTTAGGGGTGAGGTAGAATAATTCATCGGATGACTTAAAGTCATCCGATGAGTGGTTAGGAGGGGACAATAAATACGTAACGGCCAATACAATTAAACCACCTCCGTCGATCCCGATAGCTATCGGGATCTCCTTGTCCTCCTTATCAAGGAGGACAATTAATGCAAGCTTTTCTTCTCTGCTATAAGGAGGATGTGGTTAAAGAAGAACTCTTCTTTAATAGTGTGCTGGGCAGTGATGGACAAATTTCTTTTTTCTAAAAAGGTGCGGTACTCGTTAAGGTTGTATTGATGGGGGTGAAGTATATCGCCGGGGATTAGGCGGAACAGATGTTTAAAGAAGGAATGATTGTGCGCATCTATAGAAACTATGACCCTGCCGCCGGGCTTGCAGCAGTTTAGCAATACATCAAAACATTTTTCAATATCCGTAACGTGGTTAATACAGTTAAGGCAAAATACCAGGTCGAACTTTTCGGGGGCATTGAAATCTTCTAACCGCTGGTTTACGAATTGAACGTTGGGGAAATCGGTTGGCTTTAGAAATTGATTGGCAATGTAATTGTTTAGCAGAGGGTCTACCGCAGTAATGGGGTTATTGGGCAGCGCCATAAAAATGCCGGCGGGGCCGCAGCCTAAATCGGCGATAGTATCAGCAGCGTTTACTCTTACATGCTGCAATACATTTTTCTGCCACCATTCTGTTTTCCATTGGCGGTATTGCGCAGGGTTTTTACCTGCAAGGTAGTTTTGCCACCAGCGCAGTTCAAACCATTGGGCTATTTTCCAGCGAAAGCTCATTGCTAATCAGCTGTATTTTTCAGCTATCCACAATTATGCTTAAAACTTTCAACAGTAGGCGGTTTGCGGAAAGAAAGATTTTGTCTACTAAAGCAAACGTCTATTTTCGCGTACGGCTACGGCTGCTCTATCGTTCCTTATTTAAGAGGGAAAGGAAAGTCCGGACAACGCAGTGCACCGCACCAGCTAACGGCTGGCTTCTGTTGAAAGACAGAAAGAGACAGTGCCGCAGAAAATAACCGCCGCGGTTGCAAAACCGCGGTAAGGGTGAAAATGTGAGGTAAGGGCTCACGTGCCGCTGTGGTAACACAGCAGCAGGGTAAACCTTGCGGGTTGAAAGTCCACGTATATCAGTGCCTGAGCGCAGCACGCGCAAGTTTCTGTTTAGGCAGAATGCATTGAGGGGTTGGGCGTAACAGGTGATGTGTGAACATCATCGCAGATAAATGATAGGGATTGCTGCCGGCAACGGTAGCAAAACAGAATCCGGCTTACAGGCAGTAGCTTTTTTTAAAAGAAGAAATGGACATAGTAAACCAAAACGCACTTACGGCAAACACTACACAAAACATGTTTTTGTGCCCGTATTGCGGAATGGTTTCAAAAATGGTTTGGGTGCACGGGCACGGGCAATGCGACCGATGCAAGATTAATGTTGATGAATGTTGCCGTGGTGAAGACGCCACATGCAGAATTACGACCACTGACACACACTAATTAATAATAAACACACCGCGTACTGCCTTGCGCATGTTTGGCAGCACGCTTAAAACCGAGAGAATGGCAAACATCCTTATTGCGGATGACGAAAAGAGCATCCGTAAAACCCTGCGTGAAATTTTAGAATACGAAAGCTACAAAGTAGATGAAGCCGTTGACGGCGCACAGGCTTTTGAGATGCTAAAGGAGGGTGATTACGATTGCGCCCTGCTGGATATTAAAATGCCGAAGATGGACGGCATGGAAGTGCTGGATAAAATTAAAGCTACTGACTGCGATACCCCTATAATAATGATAAGCGGCCACGGCACTGTTGAGAATGCTGTAGAGGCCACTAAAAAAGGCGCGTACGATTTTATACAGAAGCCACCTGATTTAAATCGCTTGTTGGTTACTGTGCGCAATGCGCTGGAAAAAGCCACCCTTGTAACGGAAACCAAAGTGTTGCGCCGTAAGGTGGGCAAAACCAGAGAGATAATAGGTGAGTCGCCGGCCATACAAAAAATTAAGGATACCATTGACCGCGTAGCGCCAACTGAGGCCCGCGTATTGGTAACCGGCGAAAACGGAACCGGTAAGGAACTGGTTGCCCGCTGGATACATGAGAAGAGTAACAGAAGGGATGCATCATTAGTAGAAGTAAACTGCGCGGCTATACCAACTGAGTTAATAGAAAGCGAATTGTTTGGCCACGAGAAGGGTGCCTTTACTTCAGCTATTAAGCAACGCATAGGTAAGTTTGAACAAGCCAGCGGCGGTACTTTGTTTTTAGATGAGGTGGGCGATATGAGCCTTAGCGCACAAGCCAAAGTATTGCGTGCCTTACAGGAAAACCGCATTACCCGCGTTGGCGGCGACCGCGACATATTAGTAGATGTGCGCGTAGTGGCGGCTACTAATAAGGACTTATTGAAGGAAGTGGAAGAAGGCCGTTTCCGTATGGACCTTTACCACCGCTTAAGTGTAATTATCATTCACGTGCCTTCGTTAAATGAGCGCAGTGATGATGTGCCTTTATTAGCAGAGAAGTTTGTAAAAGAAGTTTGCGAAGACTACGGCATACCTAAAAAGGTAATTACACCGAAGGCTTTAGAAGAACTGAAAGTAATGAAGTGGGAGGGTAACATACGCGAACTGCGCAACGTTATGGAGCGCCTTGTAATTTTAGCTGACCAGAAGATTACGGAAACTGAGGTAAAGAATTTTGTTACCAATACACAGGCTAAAGACACGCCAACCGACCTGTTTGAAGCCTTTGATAAGTTTCAGGACTTTAAAGAGCACATTGAAAAACTGTTTATTGAACATAAACTCCGAAAGTTTGGATGGAATGTTTCGAAAACAGCAGAAGTGCTTGATATACAGCGTAGCCACCTTTACAATAAAATAGAGAAATACGACTTACGCCGCCAATAAATTACGAACCCCGGTAACAGCCGGGGTTTTTTATTGCGTTATGTATATGTTAATGAGTAAATTGTTGGATGTTTCATAAGAAGCGAATGGGGTTCATTTTTACGTAGAGCGATTTATACGCTAAAAATTATTTGCCCCAGGTGTTGTGTGGTAAAGAAAAATTGCCGTTTCTTGTCAAACTCAATTCACACACAAAAAAAATTAATAACTAAAAAACCAAGAAACTATGGGATTCTTTGCAAAAGTAAAACAATGGTTAGGCTTCGTAGGTATGGACGTAACCTTAGAATGTCCTCAATCATTATCAAATGACACACAGGAAATAAGCGGTAAAGTAACGTTTGTAGGCAAGTCTGACCAATTTGTAGAAGGTATAAACGTGGTGTTTGAAGAAAAGTGGGAGAGAGGAAAAGGTGAAGACAAGAAGACAGAAGTAATTAAACTGGGCGAGGTTAAAATACCTGCAAAGTATGACCTTAAGGCCGGTGAAAGCAAAACTGTTGACTTTAGCCTGGTATTTAAGCGTGCCCTTAGCACTAACCAAAGCATGGCACAGGCCGGCGGCGTTATTGGCGGCTTAGGCAAGTTAGGTTCAATGATGGATAGCGAGCGTTCTACTTATAAAGTAACTGCTACTATTGACCTTAAAGGCGTAGCACTTGACCCAAGCGCAAGCAAAGACGTAATATTTAAATAGTACGTAACACGTAATATAAAACATAAGGGAAGAAGCAGTTCGCTATCTTCCCTTTTTAAATTCCACCCACTATGCAAAAAGCATCCCTCTCCCAACGTACCCGTTATTATTTTGAAAACACCATGTCAGAAGGGCCATTGGCCATTATTAAATGGCTGGCTATTGTATCGCTGGCTATTGTATTATTCTGCGGCCTGTTAATGCTGATTTTTGCCATTAAAGGCGCACCTGATGCTGACAGCCCTCTTGGTTTCATTGAAGGCTCGTGGCAGAGTTTGATGGCCACGTTAGACTCAGGCACTATGGGCGGCGACGAAGGCTGGCCCTTCCGCGGTGTTCGTTTCATAGCTACCCTAAGCGGCATATTCATCATCTCTATTTTAATTGGTGCCATTTCAAGCGGCATTGATGAGCAGATTGATGAATTGAAAAAAGGTAAATCGAAAGTTTTAGAAACCAACCACACCCTGATATTGGGTTACAGCGAGAAGATATTCTCTATCATCTCTGAGTTGGTAATTGCCAACGAAAACCAGAAGAACCCCAGTATTGTAATTTTAAGCAACAAGGATAAAACCGAAGTTGAGGATGAAATACGTTCGAAAGTAGAAGACACCAAGAACACGCGCATTATTGTAAGGCACGGCAGCCCGCTGGAAAGCAGCGACATTGCTGTAGTTAGCCCTAATGAAGCGCGCTCTATTATAATTCTGGCTTCGGAAGGTGAAAATGCCGATACCTATACTGTAAAATCGGTATTAGCTATTACCAATGGCAAGCGCCGTAAGAAAGAGCCTTTCCATATTGTAGCTGAGATTAAAGACGTGAAGAACATGGAAGCCGCCGAGTTAGTTGGCAATGGCGAAACTGTGTTTGTTCTTTCATCTGACTTGATATCGAGAGTAACGGCACAAACCTGCCGCCAATCGGGTTTAAGTATTGTTTACTCTGAGTTGTTGCAGTTTGACGGCGATGAGATTTACTTCCAGAACGAGAAGAAGCTTGCCGGAAAAACATTTAAAGAAGCTTTGTTTGATTACGAGACGTCTTCCATCATTGGCATTTTTACCAAAGATGAGCAGGTGTTGATTAACCCGCCGATGGATACCGTTATTAACGACGGCGACGAAGTAATTGCTATATCAGAAGATGATGATACTGTTGTAGTATCGGGCAAAACGCAATTTGGAGTAGATGAAAGCGCCATTACCAGTGGCAGCGCTAAAGAGGTGAAGCAGGAAAGAACCCTGATACTGGGTTGGAACGCCCGCGGCCTGCGCATTATTGAGGAGTTGGATAATTATGTTTCTCCGGGTTCGGAAGTGCTGGTATTGCACGACCATATTACCGACGAGTTAAACGGCTTAAAAGATGAGTTGAAAAACCAAAAGCTGATACTGCAAACAGGTAACATTAACGACAAAGCCACGCTGGTTGCTTTAAAACCGCACGAATACGACCACATCATCCTGTTAAGTAACACTGAAATTGATGTGCAGGAAAGCGATGCAAAAACGCTGATTACACTGCTTCACTTACGCAACTTATCGGAGCAGGCAGGCAAAGACTTCAGCATAGTTTCGGAAATGCTGGATATACGCAACCGCGAGTTAGCAGAGGTAGCGAAGGCGGACGACTTTATTGTGAGCGATAACCTGGTGAGTTTAATGCTTAGCCAAATGAGCGAAAACAAAAACCTGGAGAAAGTTTACGGCATTTTGTTTGAAGCTGATGGCTCAGAAATTTACCTGAAGCCTGCGGTTAACTACATTAAGCCAGGCCAGGAAGTAAACTTCTATACCGTAATAGAAAGTGCATCGCGTAAAAATGAAGTGGCCATAGGCTACCGCTTATTGGCGCACGAGCGTGATTCAGATAAGAACTATGGCATTAAGATTAACCCGAACAAGGCCGATAAGGTAACCTTTGGCCCGGAGGATGTGATTATAGTTTTAGCTGAAGATTAACAGAACAGAACTTAATAGAAAAGCCTCCTGCCGCAACAGGGGGCTTTTTTGTTTGTAATACAAATTAATTAGCGCATATCGTTGCGGCGTTTATTTTTGCGCACTTCAAAATACCCGGCGATGCTTGAATTAAAGAACGGACAATATGAAATAGGCGGAATACCTGTACAGGAATTATGTGCAAAGTATGATACGCCTCTTTATGTGTACAATACGGCCACCATGGAAGCCCAGTACAACAAACTGAAAAACGCATTTAGCGGCGCCAATACCAAAATAAAATTTGCCTGTAAGGCCCTTAATAACATTAACGTATTAAAGTTTTTTAAAACAATTGGTGCCGGCCTTGATACGGTTAGCATACAGGAAGTGTGGACCGGCTTGCGCGCAGGCTTTAAGCCGGAGGATATTATTTACACGCCCAACTGCGTTTCAATGGAAGAAATTGAACTGGCGGTTAAGGAAGGTGTGCAGATAAACATCGACAACATATCTATACTGGAACAGTTTGGGCATAAGTATGGTTCAAGCATACCGGTATGTGTGCGCATAAACCCGCACGTAATGGCGGGGGGCAACATCAATATCTCTACCGGGCATATTGATTCTAAGTTTGGTATAAGCATTTACCAGATGCGCCATGTGGAGCGCATTATAAAGGCAGAAAAAATACGCGTGAACGGTTTGCACATGCATACCGGTTCTGACATACTGGATGTGGATGTGTTTTTACGCGCTGCTGAAATACTGTTTGAAGTAACGGAGCATTTTCCTGATTTGGAGTTTATTGATTTTGGCAGCGGCTTTAAGGTGCCTTATAAGCCGGATGATTACTATACCGATATTGAAGAAGTAGGAGCAAAGCTTACGGAGAGTTTCAATAACTTCTGCAAGAAATACGGAAAGGATTTAGCCCTGTATTTTGAACCCGGCAAATTTTTGGTGAGCCAAAGCGGCACTTTTTTGGCCAAGGTAAATGTGATAAAGCAAACCACAGCTACGGTGTTTGTGGGTATTGATAGCGGCCTTAATCACCTTATACGCCCTATGTTCTATAACTCATACCATCATATAGTAAACATATCGAAGCCGAACGGCACGCAGCGTATTTATACTATAGTAGGTTATATATGCGAAACCGATACCTTTGGCTGGGACCGTAAACTGGCCGAAGTAGGCGAAGGCGATATACTGGCTTTTCAGAATGCCGGGGCGTATGGCTTTACCATGGCCAGCAATTATAACTCGCGCTTTAGGCCTGCTGAGGTGCTGGTGCACAAAGGCAAAGACTACCTTATACGCAAACGCGAAACGCTGGAAGACCTGCTGAAGAACCAGGTGGAGATAGAACTATAATTCTGCTGATTCTTAATTTTTCTAATTCCTTTGCAGGGCTGTTTATTTAAGCGCTAATTTGTGCCTATGCCAAAACCCCGTGCAATGAAGAATACCCTGTTGTTTTTACTACTGCTTAGTGTAAGCCTTATTGGTTACGCTCAAAAAAAGACCATTTACATAGCTGACCGCAAACTGGATTGCGTTGAAAATGTAAGCGACGGCTGCATGCAGATTAGAGAAAGCAAGAAAGGAAGCTGGCACAACTTTACCGGTAAAATTGAAGGCTTTAACTACGTTGAAGGTTTTGACTATAAGCTGAAGGTTGAAGTTATACCTGTTGCGGCAGGCCAAGCGGCCAGCTACCGCCTGGTAAAGGTGCTAAGCCAAAAGAAAACCAATTATAACCCCGCCGAAAAGTTAAGTGGCAAGAAATGGTACCTGCTTACCATGTTTGCGGATACGCATTACCTTAAACTTATGGACACCACTACCATTTATATTGAAATGGATGTGGCGGGTAAAACCTTAAGCGGCCATGGTGTCTGCAACAATATAAAGGGTGGTATAGAAGCCACAGCAAGCACCATCTCTTTTCTGCAAATTGGTATGACCAAAATGGCCTGTACCGGCAACATTATGGAAAAGATTGTGGTGGATATGCTGGAGGAAATGAAAACCTATAAGCTGGCCGGTAATATGTTAACGCTTTCATCGAGTGATAATGCGTTTATGATTTTCAGGCAGGGCACGGGGCATTAGTAAACGGCCTTAACAGTCTTAAGCGCCGGTTTTCCTACTGCCGTACTTTCTCCTATATTCACGGTCCTGAATTTAATTACCTGTTAAACCCAATAACTATGTCTGCAACTGTTGCAACTAACTATAAGGAGATTGTGGAGCGCGCTATAAAGGCCATTCACGAAAGAACATTTTTTGCGCAATACCCTGAGCACCCAAAAGCCTACGGCGAGGAAGCCCCGGCAAAAGGGCAGGAAGCTTATAACAACCAACTGGGCAAACCTTTTAACGGTTTGCTGCAGCAAAACCCAACAGCATGGGTAGGTGAGGAAGTATCGCCTTATACCATGAGGCCGCTGGGTATAACCTATCCTACGTTTGATACGGATACATTGATTGTGCGCAGTGCGCGTGCGTTTGGCCAATGGAAAAAACTGAGCGCCGACCAGCGCGCTGAAGTTTTGGTTGATGCATTGGAGCGTGTGAAGAACCGCTTTTTTGAAATGGCGCATGCTACGCAGCATACCACCGGCCAAAGTTTTATTATGAGTTTTCAGGCAAGCGGGCCACATGCTAACGACCGCGCTTTGGAAGCATTAGCCATGGGTTATGAAGAACTGAACCGTTTTCCCGGTAATGTTACCTGGGAGAAGCCTATGGGCAAAGCCAGTGTTGTATTACAAAAAACATTTAAGGCAGTGCCTAAAGGCATTGGCTTGGTAATTGGTTGTTCTACCTTCCCTACCTGGAACAGCGTACCCGGTTTGTTTGCTTCATTAATAACAGGCAACACAGCTATTGTAAAACCACATCCAAAATCAGTTTATGCTATTGCAATAGTAGTGGCTGAAATACAAGCCGCTTTACAGGCAAAAGGTTACGACCCTAATGTGTGCCAATTAGCTGTTGATTCTTCAGCCAAATTGCTTACTAAAGAATTAGCGGAGCACCCATTGGTGAAATTGATTGACTACACCGGCGGCAGCGCCTTTGGTAGTTATGTAGAATCAATACCCGGCAAAGTAACCTTTACCGAAAAAGCAGGTGTTAACTCTGTAATACTTGATTCAGTAAATGATTTGAAAGCCGTAGTGCAGAACCTGGGCTTTGCAGTATCGTTATACAGCGGCCAAATGTGTACTGCCCCGCAAAACTTCTTTATACCTGCAGGCGGTATTAAACAAGGTGATACGGTTATTTCTTACGAAGACGTGAAGAAGGCATTGGTTGATTCTATTGCCGGTATTGCCAATCACCCGCAAATGGGCCCCGGCACACTAGGTGCTATACAAAGCGATGTAACGGTTAAGCGTGTAAACTCTATTAAGGATTTAGATGCTGCCATGCTGTTGGAATCGAAAGCGGTTGCGAATGCTGAGTTTCCTGAAGCGCGCACTTGCTCGCCCGTAGTAATTGAAGTTGATGCACACGATGTAGGTGTTTACGAAAATGAATTGTTTGGCCCTATAGTGCTTATTATTAAAACAAAGGATACTGCACAGAGCATTGAAATAGCCAAGCACATGGCAGAGAAGCATGGCGCAATAACCTTTAGTGCTTACACTACAAACGAAGAAACAGCCAATACCATTTTTGAAGAACTGGAAAGTGTGTTTGCCCCGGTTAGCTTAAACCTTACCGGTATGATTTGGGTAAACCAACACGCTACCTTCAGCGACTTTCATGTTACAGGCGGTAACCCTGCAGGTAATGCTTCCTTCACTAACCCTGAGTATGTAAACAAGCGTTTTGTTTGGGTTGGCCATAGAAGAGTGGCTTAAGGAGAGATCAGAAATTAGATATCGGAAAACAGAAAATAGAAAACAGAAAATAGAAAGGGAGGCTAATGGCCTTCCTTTTTTTGTTTGTAGGTGCTGCATGTTATTATAATGCTGTTAACTAAACTTAAAAACAACCTTACTGACGTTCCTTTATCTGTTTTGCCTATTCTCCTTTGTGGAAAATCATCTTTTGGCACATCGCTTATGGTGTATTTTCAAACCACCAATGTTTAACCAAACAGCCCTTATGAAAAATTTTGTTTTTGCCCTACTACTGCTTGCCGCTCAGTTTACCGTTGAAGCGAAAAATGCAAGCCAAACCACCCCCAGCGATTTAAAAGAAGTAACCGTTTTTCGCAGCCAGGCGCGCTTGGTGCAGGAGGCCAACTATAACATACCCTCGGGAACCACCGAGGTTGTTATTGAAGGCATAAGCACCAGTATTAACCCCGCCACCTTGCAGGTATTTATTAAGGGCAAGGCTGAACTTATTTCAGCCAGTTATAATACCAACTACTTCAGCAATGCTACACAAAGCCCGCAGGAAAAACGCTGGCTGGATAGCCTTGAGCTGCTGGGTGATAAAATTAATTTGCTGAATGCAGAGAAGCAGGTTTACAGCGAGGAGTTAGATTTATTAAAGAGCAATAAGTCGTTAAGCAATGACAAAACAACCTTTACAGCTACCGATGTAGAGAACCTTGCCAATATGTACCGCCGCCGCGCATTAGAGATAAAGCAAAAGATGCTGGCGTTGGATAAAACCATTAAGCAACAAACTGAAGCAAAAGACCGTGTGCAAAAGCAGTTGAATGAATTTAATACGGAGAAGAACCGCCCAACCGGCCAAATTGTGCTTACGCTTTACAGCACTCAACCTACTACTGGGGCTGTGCGTTGCGCTTATAGCATAACAGGTGCAGGTTGGACGCCTCAATACGACCTTCGCAGCGAAGGATTGAACCAACCCATTACTTTAGTACAGAAAGCTGATATATACCAAAACAGCGGTATGGATTGGGAGCATGTTAAGCTGACCATTAGCACCGGTAACCCGGCGCAGAATAATAACCGACCAATACTGAACCCCTTGTATGTAAACTTTGTGGAGTACCGTGTTACCACCAGTGCGTATAAGACTATGGATATGAAACGCTATGGTTACGAAAACCCTGCACCTGCTATGAACCTAGCTTTAGAGGAAGGGAAGAAGGATGAGAACTTTGAAGACGTTACTACGCAGGCTATAAATGTGGATGATAATACGGTGAGTGTTTCGTACGAATTACAATTGCCGCAGGATGTGCCTGCTGATGGCAAGGCCCACACCATACAATATGATAAGCAGGATATACCGGCTACGTATATTTATCATACTGTGCCAAGGCTGGACCCTGCCGCTTTTCTGTTAGCTAAAATTGTGGACTGGGGCAAATACAACTTAATGGCGGGCACGGCGAATATTTTCTTTGAAGGTGCGTATGTAGGCCAAAGCACTATAAACCCGAATGTAACCAGCGATACGCTATTGCTTTCCTTTGGCCGCGATGAACGCATTACCGTTAAACGCAATAAGATTACGGACCTTTGTGAAACCAAGTGCATTGGCAGCAACCGCACCGATAAATACGTTTACGATATAGTGATTAAGAACACCAAGCAGCAACCGATAGAAATTGAAGTGTTGGACCAGGTGCCGGTTTCAAAACAATCGGATATAAAGGTGGAGGTAGACGAAAATGGCGGTGCACAATACAACAGCGAGATAGGTAAGCTGGAATGGAAGTTTACTATTGCGCCTCAACAAAGCCAGAAAACACGCTTTGCTTACACCGTGAAGTATCCGAAGAGTAAGCAGGTGTATGAGAGTAATTATTAGATATGAAAGTTTTAGAAAAAGTCCGGAGCCAAATCTTCCGGACTTTTTATTTAAAAACGCACGTTAATACCACCCAACATATTAAAGCCTGCCTGTGGGTAGTAGTAGTTATAGGTGTAAGGGCCATCCAGCACATTGCCGCCGCTGCCATTGGGGTAAGTGTAGCGTTCGCTGTAGGTGTAGCCGTTGCTTACGTACAGGCGGTTAAAGATATTGTTGAGCAACAGCTTTAAGGTTATCTCCTTGCCGGGTTTGTTCAATGGAAGGCTGTAGCTTATGTTGATGTTGCTGTAAAAGAAAGCAGGAATTTTGCGGCCTTCGTTGCCGGTGTTATCTAAATATTGTTTGCTGACTGCTTTGTTCATTAAGCTTATGGAAAGCCCTTTTACGGGATAGGCAACCAACTCCAAAGAAGCAACTATAGAAGGAGAGAAGGAGATGTTGCTGTTTTTATGCGTAGTGATTAATGTAAGCGAATCAATAGGCAAATAGTTTTCATCGTAGGTATAAATGTACTCGTTGAGCGAATTGATTTTATTAATGGAGTAAGCGAAAGCATAATTAATGGCGAATACGCGGTTCTGGTAAGGGTATGTATAATCAAACCCTGTTTCCAATACATCAACTGCTGTAGGGCGACCGGCTTTATAAAAATTGAAAGAACCGTTTAACTCTATACCGGCGCGATAACTTTGCCCTACGTTTTCCTTAATAGGGTTGCCTACATCATTTAGGCGGCCGGTAAGTACTAACTGGTCCTTATAGTACATGTAGTAAAAGTTAACCGCTAAAGGAAAACGGTTATTGAAAAACTTGTAACCCGCTTCAACATCGTACAGGGTTTCGGGCTTAACGGGTTTTGCGGCAGTGGCTGCCATTAAATCATCGCGGTTAGGTTCGCGGTTGCCTACGGCAATTGAAGCGTAAACATGATGCTCCGGTTTAATTTTGTAAAGCACCCCTGCCTTAGGATTTATAAAGTGCCATGTTTTATTAATGCTGTAAGCGGAAAGGTCGTCATCAATGCCATGCGTATTGTGGTTTACATAACGGTATTGCACATCAGCATAAAAATTTGCTTTTTGCTTTAGCTCGTAATTGAACTTGAGGTAAACATTAAAGTCATTCTTAATTACCCGGCCATCGTAATAATGGGCGTCCTTGTCAAGATTTTTAATTTCCTGCGCCCACACTACTTTGCCAAAATGCTGACCGTTAAACTGGCCTAACAAGCCACCCAGGGTAACATCAAAACCGTGGTTGGCGTAGTTGAGTGAGAAGGTGCCCCCGTAAAAAATATTGCGCAACCATTTTTGACGGGCAAGGTCAGTATAAACAGAAGCAGTATCGTACGAAGGAAAGTAATTCAGGAAGTCAGTGCCTGCTTTGTATTCTTCATAGTAACCGCGGCCATAGGTGGCAAAACCAGCAATATTTAAATAAAGACTTCTGGGCAATTGTTGCGCAAACAGCACTTGCACATAGTCCTGACTGTAATTATCCGTTTGGTTTTTATAGGGCGGGAAATGCTGGCCGTAATCAGTACCTAAATCATTAAAGGTGCGGTTGGTTTTTAGTGAGTCTTGTGGTACACCATTCCATGCCTGGTAGGTTTTCTCACGCCCGCCGAAGTATAATACTTTTATTAAGGTAGGCCCGGATAATACTCCCGCCTGCGCAAACCACGAGTTAAGTTTGGAAGAGGCACGGTCGATGTAACCATCAGAAGTGATATAAGATGCAGAGCCTTCAGCAAAATAACCTTTGTGCATACCGGTGCCCGCTTTGCCTGTAAGTTTTAAGGTGTTGAAAGAGCCGCCTGAAACTGCGGCTTCGCCAAATGCCTTTTGCGAAGGTGTTTGCGTTTGCATGCTTATGGTGCCGCCAAATGCTCCGGGGCCGTTTGTAGAAGAGCCTACGCCGCGTTGTATCTGCACACTTTGCGCAGAAGAAACCACATCAGGCAAATCTACCCAATAAACGCCCTGGCTTTCGCCATCGTTTACCGGTATGCCGTTTAGGGTAACATTCACTCTTGTGTTATCACTACCGCGTATGCGTATGCCGGTGTAGCCTACACCGGCGCCTGCATCGCTGGTAACCACAACGGAGGGCGTGTTATCCAACAAAAAAGGAACATCCTGCCCAAGGTTGTTTTTATTCAGTTCTTCCTTTTTTAAAGTTTGTGATACCGTTGGCGTGTTACTACCTGCACGTGTTGCCGAGATGCTTATCTCGTTTAAATCAGCTGCTTTAAGTAGATTCACTCCTTCCTGAACGGAAGTTGTTTTAGCAGTGGTGTCTGTTTGCCCAAAGGCCATGTGGCCCAGCAACAGAAAGAATAATACCTTTTTCATACAACGTTTGGTTGATGGTTAAGAAATTATTCTTTCTAAGAGTTTGAAGAAATTTCGAGAGAGATGGCAGAGCGTGCTCTGTCTTCCTATCCCTGCGCACGAATTACCGTGATTCAGGTTCGAAGGGTTCTTCTCAGATCCCGATAGTAATCAGGAACGCCCCCAGAAAGTTGGGGCAAATATATGGAAATTATAGAACGCTGATGGCGCTGATGAATACCCCCTCCGCACGAGCGTTGCTCGTGCTCGTCCCCCTTTTAGGGGGACAAATTAAAGTTGCGGGCCTCACCCCCGGCCCCCACTTAGGAGGTGTTACTCCTGACAAGTCCTAAAGGAGAGGGGAGGAATGCAAGCCGCAGCTATACTGATGTGAGTTGATAACGTTAAGATCCCTCACTGCGTTCGGGATGACAATGCAATTTAGAAAAACCATTTTTTATAAACGAGAAGAAGCAAATACATTACCCCCTCCGACGATGACTTCGTTTCACTACGTCATCTTACTCGTCCCCCTTAAAATAAGGGGGACAAATTTGTCCCTTCTTTTTGAGGAAGTTTTGCTTATCGCATTAAGGCAACGTTACCCTTTGCGTGTTGGGGTTTGTTTTTTATAGTGTAATCTATAGTCCACACGTAAGCGCCTAAGGGTTGTTCCATTCCTTTGTATACTCCATTCCAACCTTCCAGTAAATCATCGGTGCTGAATACTACTTCACCCCAGCGATTGTAGATGGTGAATTGTTTAAGGCCAATGTTTTTATTCAGTATGCGGAATACATCATTCACACCATCGCCGTTAGGGGAAAAGGCGGTGGGAATTAAAAGGTAGTTGCGCACGTCCACCACATAAGTACAAGTGGTTTCGCAACCCAAAGCGGTAGTAACAGTGCATTGGTAAGTAGCCGTTTCTTCGGGGTTTATTGCAATACCGGTTTCATGTTTTTCTAAAATGGCCGGTCCGCTCCAGGTATAGTTGAGGCCGGTAGCACAGGCATTTAACTCTGTAGTAGTGCCTGCTTCTATACTTATGTAATTGGGTACATTGTTTTGTATAGGCATAGGTGCAATGTGTAGCTGTATGCTATCCGATTGTTGGCCGCAGGAATTAAAAGCATGCAGAATGTATAAACCTGAATCAGACACTGCTATTAAACCCGAGACAGCCCCGGTGTTCCATAGATAGGAACTATAACCACTATCTATACCAATAACCAGTGGCGTTTTATCGGCGCATACCATCGTATCGTCACGAAGGTTTAATTGATTAGGGTATTCAAACACCGCCATAATAAAACCTGTATCGGCGCCGCAACCGTAGTCGGCCGCATAGCTGTAAACACCCCCCTGGGTAATTTGAATAGTGGGTGTGGTTGCGCCGGTATTCCAAACGTAGTAGGCAGAGCCCGACATGGCAGAAACAGTTTTTACTGAGCCGATACTATCGCAAAAGGTAAGTGTATCGTTAGCAGCAGATAGGCTGGTGCGTACTACAAGATTGTGGGTGGCGCTATCAACACAGCCAAACAAATGATGAATATGCGTAATGGGATAAACGCCCGGTTGATTGAGCTGCAGGTTGGCTACATTCAATTGCGCATAATAGCCGGTAAGGCTATCGCGTATTATCCATTCCGACAGGCCTTCCGTTACACCGGCTGCAGATAAAAGGCTAAAAGCCTCTCCGGTGCAAACGGTGTCCTTTGCCAAAGTGAATGAGGCATCAAGCGGTGGAGGTGTATTGCAGTAGTCAACCGTTACATTGCCTGAAAACTCAGAGAGCAGGGTATAATTCTGAACATTATTAATTGGGTTAACATACCAGGTGTAGGGCATTACGTAGGTGCTCCAGTTATGTATTTTAATGCCGCAGGGTTGTATATGCTTACAGCCGTTTAGCTGGCCAATAGTATCGGTGCTGCTTATTAATAATTGAAGAGCAGTATCGGTGCTGGTCCATATATAGCGGCCGAATTTATCCTTACTAAAATGGTGGTAAGGTATCATGGTTTCATTGTACACATAGCTGTCCAGCAGGTTACCGTTCTGGTCCATCTTCATGATAAGCGGATAGCCTCTGTAGTTTTCAAGGAATTCGCTGCCAAGTATGAAGTGGCCGCTTTCATCTTCTGCAATGCCGTTAAAGGGTGCCCAGTTGTTGTGGTCAATGGCTTTTATCCATATAGGATTGAAGTTGGTGTCAAACAATCCATAGGCATAGTGAAAGGTTTTCAAAGAATCAACAATTACTGCACCTGTAATTAAGAAATTACCTGATTTGGTTTCCAGCAAGCGCTCAGGATAAAAAGTATTATACCGCTTGCTCAACTTTATGTTGCCGTTGGTATCCAACACCAAAATACAACCGAAGAAAACGGTATCGGGCAAAAAGGCAGGTAGCTTGGTTTGACAACCTGTGAAGAGAGCAATGTTGCTGTTCTTTAATGCATAAGCGCTAACTGAACCTGAACTATAAGCGGAGGTATAGCGCTGGCCTGAAAGCAAAGTTCCATCAGGTGAGAATTTGTAAACAACGGGTTCATTATGATGAATGGCGCTACCACCATTGGTAAAGTTAGTATCAATAATAATAATGCGTGTATGCAAAATATTACTGCCGGCCATGGTAACGGAATTACTGGTAACGGTAAACGTTTCAGGAAAGGCCTTACACCACTGCACATTTAAGTTGCTGTCTAACTTATACAGCACGCTTTTATCGCTAACGTTGTTGCTATTGCGCACCAAACCTTCGGCCATGTAAAGCACCGTGTCCTTTAAAGCAACTATACCTTTAGAATATCCGAAGGCATCCATACGGTAAGTGGTTTCCTGGGGGTATAAGTTCTTTTGCTTACTGATATTACCCTGTTTATCTAAGAGGAAGAGTTTTTCGCGTATAGCGGTGTTGGATTGAACGTTTTGAGTGGTTTGAACAATAATATTGGAATCGAAAGCGAATGCATAACTGGAGAAAGCAGATACGCTTGAATCAGTGATAGCTTTATGAAATTGCGGAAACTGTGCCCGAACATTGAGGGATATTAAACACAATAACACGAAGAGTGACCATATACGCTGCATGCTTTAAAGATAGGTTCAAAGCATGGTAAACGCCTAAATGCAATTGTAATTGTATTGTAAAAATATAATAATTAAATAGTGATTAGTTTAATATGTGGTGTGAAGAAGAGTCTCACCCCCGGCCCCTCTCCTATAGGAGAGGGGAGGAATGCAAGCAGCAGCTATGCGCATAGTAGAGTATTCATCGGATGACTCTAAATCATCCGATGAGTTACCGTTAAATAGTTAAGATCCCTCCCACGCCTTCAGCAGGTCGGGATGAGAATACAATCAAACAGTAAGTGTGCTTTGCAGGGAGAACGAAGCCATACGCTCACCCCCTCCGCACGAGCGTTGCTCGCGCTCGTCCCCCTGTTAGGGGGACAAGTAAACAGCGGCCTCACCCCGACCCCTCTCCTAAAGGAGAGGGGAGGAATGCAAGCAGCAGCTATGCTGATGTGAGTTGATTACGTTAAGATCCCTCACTGTGTTCGGGATGCCAAAGAATACAAAGAAGGAGGCGTTAATATCAGTGCCCGTCAGTTTAAGTTTGTTGAGAGCTGCAAAGGAAAAATGTGCTTTTCGATTATCACCCTTCGACATCCCGAAGGCTCGGGATCAGGGTGACAGTGCTCTGTCATGTCGAGCGAAGCGAGACATCTTGATTTAGATTTTAGTAATAAGTAGTTAAGATCCCTCACTGCATTCGGGATGACAATACAATCAAACAGTAAGTGCGCTTTGTCAGAAGAAGGAAGCCATACGCTCACCCCCTCCGCACGAGCGTTGCTCGCGCTCGTCCCCCTGTTAGGGGGACAAGTTAAAGTTGCGGGCCTCACCCCCGGCCCCTCTCCTATAGGAGAGGGGAGGAATGCAGACCTCCTCCGTCGATAATTACACTACGTTTCATTATCTCCTCGTCCTCCTGTCAGGAGGACAATTGGATTAACAGCCGGCAGCAGCTATGCGCATAGTAGAGTATTCATCGGATGACTCTAAATCATCCGATGAGTTACCGTAAGCAGTTAACGATTGTAATTATTTATAAGCGGCGATGATTACTCCGAAGTCGCCATCGGTTTGAAGCCAATTTTGATTGGGTATATAGGCCCGCGAAACAAAACCATCAAGATAGAGGGCGTTAATGCAGCCTGCGTTTTTAAAGTAAAGGGCAAAGTCGTAAAAGTTTACGGGCTCTTTACTTATTGCAAAAAGCAACTTTTTACCGGGTAGTATGCCAACTCCATTACGCACATATACATTAGCTGAGCCCTGCTTAAACACAGAATTGATTTCGCTATTAATAACCAGCATTGGCCCCGATTGCGTTGCATATTGTATAGTGCTATCGTTTCTAAATCTAGAAACGGGGCAGATTACAGGAACGCGGTTTTTGGTTAAATAAAACACACCGTTGGGCTGCAGGTAGAAATTGCCTTCCCCTTTCTTTCGGTTGAGCGGTGTTATGCTTTTTCCTTTTTCAATAAAGAGACCTAAGGGCTTATGGTTCTCCATATACATACCGCCGTTCATAGCAAAGGCCATTTCCATGCCTTGTGTTTTCATCCATTGTTGAAGCGAAGCAATGGAACCAAAGCGTTCTCCGTTTTCTTTACTGTGGTAGAAAGCAAAATTAAGTTGCTTAGGATCGGCGCGAAATTCGATGATACGGCTATCGCCTTCTGTTTTGCCTGAAATGCAAACGAGGATGAGCAGCACTAAAATAAAAGAGAAAAAGAATAATGGCCTGAAGCGAAACACAAGGCCAAATTAAATTTACTTAGGAATAGTAATGCAGAATTTGGTGCCGCCTAAAGGGGAGTCTTCAATCCATATCTTCCCCTTCATATTATCTACAATTTTTTTGCAGATGGCCAGACCTATGCCGGTGCCTTCAAACTGCTCGCGGCTGTGCAGGCGCTGGAAAATGATAAATACTTTATCGCGGTATTTAGGATCTATACCGATACCGTTATCAGCAAATTCAAAGCGGTAGTGGTCGTCGTGTTCGCTGTGTTCTATATCTACAATGGCGGCGTGGCTTTCGTTGTATTTAAGCGCGTTTGAAATAAGGTTTTGAAAGAGCTGGCCTATCTGCAACCTATCAGTATATATAACAGGCAATTTGTTGTTCTTTATAAGGGCGGCCTTCTCTACAATTTGCAAGCCCAGGGATTGCTTCACTTCTTCCAACACCTCGTTAAGGTTAACGGCATCGGGCTTGTTAACCATGTTTATTTTAGACAACTGAAGAATACTATTTATAATATTCATCATTCGTTTAGCGCCTTCGTTAATGTAATTAAGGTAGGTGCTCTGCTGCATTGATAAGTCATCGCCATAGGAGCGGGTAAGCAGTTGAGAGTAGTTGCTTATCATACGTAAAGGCTCCTTCATATCATGCGAGGCCACATAGGCAAACTGGTTCAACTCGTGGTTGCTGGCTTCTAACTGGCGGGCGTATTCTTCAATTTCTGAATTTTTGCGTTTCAGCAATTCCTGTTCCTTGCGGCCTTCTTCTACCTGGAAGCGAAGCATAGCATCGGTTACTGCCGCTTCCTTGTTTATTTTGTGCAGCTTGTCTTTCTGCTCAGTAAATTTTGTAAGCTTTTCATATGCCTCTTTGTGGCGGTCTGCTGCAGCAAGTGTTTCGGCCCAGTAGCGGTAAAACTCGTAGTGGTCCAGCGTACTGCCCATTTCAAGGAAAATCTTTTCGCCTTCGCGGTACCAATTGTCGGCGCTTTCATAGTCCTTCATTAACTGGTAAATGCGGCCTGCCTGGCGGTGAAGACTAAACAGGAAGTGTTTATTTACGGAGCGACGCGCAACTTCGAGGGCAGAGGCCACCGACTCAAGAGCCGTTTTAAAGTCTCCTGTTTCAGCAGAAACTATACCTATGTTACCCATGGCTACACAGTAGGGTGGGTCATCATTTATAGCTTTGGCAATATCGGCTGCTTTGCGGTAGTAGTCCAACACCTCGTTCATATCGCCCTGCTTTTCGTGCAGGGCCACGCCAAAGGAAATATAGCAACGGGCTATACCGCCCTGATTATGGGCTTTTTGAAAATTATCGAAAGCAAGTTTGAGGTGGTTTTCAGAAAGGCTATCTAAGCCGAGGTTATTATATATTATGGAAAGATTGAATAGCGAACGCGCAAGGGTTAAGTTGCCTTCTTCGCTTAATTGTGTGCGGTTCTGCAGCAGGCGTATAGATTCATCGTAAGCCTGTTTTGATTTAATGAATTCGCCGAGGTAATCGTTATTAAGCCCTATGCGGCGGTAGAATTCTGATTTTACTTCCGCGTCAGCTTCATCCTGCAGGTAAGTTATAACCTCGCGCAAAACGGCGATAGCCTTGGGAAATTCGCTGGTAATTTCAGTATAGAAGTAAGCAAGGGATGTGCCGGTGCGGGCCAGAAGATCATTATCGCGTGATTCCTTAGCCAATTCAAACGCTTCAATACCTAACGAACTGCATTCTACGTCGCGGTTCTTTTTCCGTTCCGCAAACAGTTTCAGCAATTCCTCAATACGTTGTGTTACGTTAATTGACCCGGTTGTAGAAATATGCATATAATAGCCCGCTTACTCTTTACGGAAGGTACATCTTTTAAGTTTCAGAAAAAAGGATGATAAAACCCCTGAAATCAGCGGCTTTGCTGTAATAAGGCATCTATTAAGCGGCAGGCAGCATTAAAACGTTCCTTGCCCTTGCCGCTAATTATGTGGTAGTTTAGCTGCAGGCCCGCCATTTCGTTCATAAAGCGGTGGTACAGTTCTTCGCGGTCGTGCGGGTTTTTACGTTGTTCGTCCTTTACCCAATCCAGGTCAATATCGCAAAGCAGGTACAAATTGCTTTTTCTTTCATTTAATGCATGGTTAAGCCAGGCGGGTATTTCCCAATTATAATACTGCATCCATATTTTAATATTCACTAAGCAGTTGTCGCTTATAAGCAGGCGGTTTTCAAGGCCAAATGCTTCGTTTTCGCTATCTATTATTTTATCGGCAATGGCAAGCACATCTTCGCGGGTATATGAAGGGCCGGTTACATCAATATAATCGCGCGAAATATCGGGCACAAGCACGGTATTATAGTGCTCGGCCAATTGCAGGGCCAGGGTGGTTTTACCTGTAGACTCGGTGCCTGTAATGGTAATAAGCATGGCTTAAAAAAACTAAATCTAACCACATTAAATAAATAAAACAGAATAGGCAGCGGGATATATTAGCGGCGTGAATAAACTGTTACGTTCCGTCCTTATTTTTTCGGTGGTGCTTATTGTGCTGTCCGCCGCCTTTTTTTTAAGCTGCTTTACTACATTGGATGAAAGCCCTTATGAAGCGAGCGAATTTTACAAAAAGGAGTTAGCTGAAATAAACACACTGCACCCCATAGCCGATAGCGGAACCGTGCAAGCGGGTTGGGCAAGGGCCAGCCTGGTTCCGCCTTTTGGTACGCCCATAGCCATTGATGACCAAAGAGGAGGAAAGCATTTTGAAGGGGTGCATGATACCGTTTACGTGCGCGCTTTTGTGTTTAAAAGCGGCAATAAAAAAGTGGCTTTTGTATCGGCTGATTTGCTAATTGTGCCGCCTGCGGTTAGCGCCTTACTTGATAGCAGCATGCAGGCCGAGGGCTATAGCAGCAGTAACCTGTTTTACAGCGCCACACATGCCCACTCAAGCATAGGGGCCTGGCAAAACAGCTTTGTGGGTGAGAAGTTTGCCGGTAAATACGATGAACGGGTGCCGGCTTTTATTGCGGGGCAGTTTAAACAGGCCATACTGGAGGCGGAAAAAAATACAGCGCCTGTTAAAATTGGCTTTGCGGCGGTGCCTACCCAAAAGCTGGTGTTTAACAGGTTGGTGGGCGATAGCGGGGAGGTAGATTCTTTACTACGCATAGTTAAGCTGGTGAAAGATAATGGCGAAGAGGCGGCAATAGTGACCTTTGCCGCACATGCCACGGTTTACCATCAAGGTATGATGCAGCTTTCAGGTGATTGGCCATCGCTGATGATGCAGAAACTGCAAAGCGCTGGGCATTTTTACAGTTTTAGCGCCGGTGCGGTGGGCAGCCAGGGGCCTTATCCTTTTTCGCAGGTGCAGGAGGATGAACTTAATTACATGGCGCAGCAGGTTAGTGCATTAGTAAAGCAGTATGTTGATTCAATGCCGGTTGCCCCATTGGCGCAGCTGGAAATGCACCACCTGCCCCTTTACCTGCGCGAGCCCAACCTGCGGATGGCCCCTAAAACCGTGGTAAGGCCATGGTTGTTTTATAAACTGTTTGGTAATTACCCCGCCCATGTTAACCTATTGCAGCTTAACAGGGTTGTTTTTGTAGGCATGCCCTGCGATTTTTCGGGTGAACTGGTAAACGAAATTGATGCCGCCGGGCAGCTTTACGGCCTGCAACCCGTGGTAACAGGCTTTAACGGAGCTTACATTGGCTATATTACTGATGATAAATGGTACGGACTTAATACCTATGAAACCCGTTTGATGGGTTGGTTTGGGCCGGGTAACGGCAGTTACCTTTCAGAAGTGGCGATAAAAAGCCTCGAAAAACTGAAATAGCGGGCTGGCGCGGTTTTTTAGCGGCGGGGCCTTCCGTTTGCGGACGGCAAAAGCATAAAATAAGTTGCATGAAGTAAGCAACTGAAAAGCGCACATAAACATCTTATTTTCACCCATTAAATTAACCAAAAAGTCACTATAAGTGCTATATTTGGCAGTTCTTAGAAAATCCTGACGCAGTATTAATATGAAAAAACTTCTTACCCTTACCGCATTACTAACGTGTTTTACGGTTGGCTTTCTGCAGGCGCAATTGCAGGTTACCGCTAACAATAATGCTTCTCAGCTGGCGCAAGTTTTAGCCGGAGCAGGTGTTACAGTAAGTAACTTTACAATTAACTGTCCTTCAACTGCCTGCGGTACCTTTAGCAATGGCGGCAGCACTAACCTGGGTATAACCTCGGGTGTGGCGTTAACTACCGGAACCATTGGCGCTGTGCCCAATACCGGCGCTACTTTTGCCTCAACCGATAATGCCAACGGCGGTGATGCTGACCTTAACAACATTGCCCCTGCTTCAACGCAGGACGTTTGCGTGTTGCAGTTCAACATTGTTCCACAGGGTAATACCTTAAATTTCCGTTATGTGTTCGGTTCAGAAGAATATCCTGAATACGTATGTTCTCAGTTCAACGACGTGTTCGGTTTCTTTATTACAGGCCCTAACCCGGGTGGTGGTAACTACAACAAATCGAATATTGCGTTAATACCTAATACCAGCCTTTCGGTATCAATTAATGCTGTTAACCCCGGCTCACCGGGTGCAGGCTATGCGGCTTCAGGATGCCAGAGCCTTGCTTACAGCCAATACTATACTGACAACCAAAATGGCGCTACCATAGTTTATGACGGTTTTACAACCGTACTGAACGCTAACATTGCAGTGGTACCTTGCCAAACGTATACTTTAAAACTTGCGATAGGTGATGCCGGTGACGGTGTTTATGATTCAGGTGTGTTTTTGGAAGCCAGCTCATTTGTATCGGGCACTACTACCGTAACAGCTACAGTTGACCCCGGTTTTACCAGCACTTTTGAAGGTTGCGTAGGCGGTTACTTTACTATTAACGTGCCTAACCTTGCTTCTTCTTCAACACCGGTGCAGTATACCGTTAGCGGCACTGCTACCAACGGTGTAGATTACCCAACGCTTAGCGGCACGGCTTATGTTAACCCGGGCACCAGCACTGCTTTAGTATATGTTGACCCTTTAACTGATAACCTGCCTGAAGGAACTGAAACAGTTACAATAAGCGTATTAGACCCTTGCACAGGCCAACCGGTTAGCAGCGCTACTTTAAACATACAGGATAAGCCGGTTGATACGGCCTATGCTTCATCTTATTTAGTCTGCTCCGGCGACCAAGTACAGTTAACGGCCACAGGAGGAGGCACGTACTCGTGGACACCAACGACGGGACTAAGTAACCCGAACATAGCCAACCCTGTTGCTACTATAGATAGTACGACAACGTATACGGTCACCATAAACTTTGGTAGTTGTACGGATACGAAATCCGTCACCATAAACTCTAACAAGCTTACCATATCTGCCGAAACATTCCCTAACACACCGGTTTGCCCGGGCGATTCGGTGGTTGTTGGAGCCAGCCTTGGCGGAGGAACAGGAACTGTTACCTACCAATGGGCGCCTCCTTCAGCAGTTAACGACCCTTCTGCACAAATAACTTATTCGCATCCTTTAGTTACTACTACTTATTCCGTAACCGCTACTGACCAGACCGGTTGTACCGCCACAGGTTCAGCTACTGCGCAGGTATTTGTATTGCCTAACGTAACCTTAGGCCCTGACCAGTTTGTGTGTGTGCAGGATACACCAATAACATTAACACCAAGCGGTGGCCCTTATAACTCTTATAACTGGAGCACGGGTGAAACCTCTTCTTCTATTAATGTAAGTGGCAACGGCACTTACAGCGTAACGGTGGTTGATGCTTCAAGCGGATGTTCAGTAACATCATCTTCTGTAAACATTACCATCTATCCTCAGAGTTACTCAACCCTGAGCGATACAGGCGCTTGCCCTGGTGCTACAGTAATTTTATCAATTGACCCAGGTTTCCATAATGCAACATGGAGCACCGGTGCTAATACCAACACCATTCCGGTAAACACTGCGGGTACATATTGGTTTACGGCATTGGATGCCAACAACTGCCCTGTTGCTTCTGATACTATTGACTTTTCTTTAGCTCCGGCACCGATAGTTAATGCTACGGCCTCGCCTGATACTATTTGCTTTGGCGCAACATCTACCTTAGATGCTAATGCAACAGGTGGTGTTACTTATAGCTGGACCCCAACAGGCGATACCACTTCTACTATTACCACCGGCGACCCCGGTATATATATAGTAGAGGTAAGCAACCTGTTCTGTTCTACTTTTGATACTATTGAGTTATTCCAATACCCTTATGTATTACCAGTATTAACGGCTGACCAAACGGTTTGCCCGGGCGCCAGCGTAACCGTTGGTACTACAGCTACCTATGTAAGTTACACCTGGAATACCGGTGAAACAACGCCTACTATAACTGTAACTACACCGGGTGATTACTGGGTGACTGTAAATGACGGTAACTGTACTTTTGTATCGGATACCTTTACTTTAAGCAACTTTGTAGTAACCAACCCAACGCTGCCTGATACAGGCGCTTGTGCTGATTCAGACATAACTTTAGCTGCAGGTCCCGGCTTAACCAACATTAGCTGGAGCACCGGTGCAACTACTTCAACTATTACTGTAGGCTCAGACGGTGACTACTGGTATACAGCCACTGACGCTAACGGATGTGCAGTAGCTTCTGATACTTCAACCGTAACTTTTGCATTGCCACCAAGCCTTTCACCAACAGCATCGCCTGATACTATTTGTTTTGGTTCACCTTCAGTACTGGCTGCTAATGCCAACGGCGCCAACCTTACTTATGTTTGGAACACGGGCGATACTTCAGCCACTATTACTGTAACTACAGCAGGTGTTTACTCAGTAACTGTATCAGACGGTTTCTGTCCTAATGATGACACCGTAGCTGTTTACGAATTCCCTCATGAGCCGCTTAACATTATTGGTAACCCAGTAATTTGCAGCACTGATAGCTCGCAGATTGCCGTTGCCGGAGGTTTTGCTACTTATGTATGGAATACCGGTGATACTACACAAGCTATTTGGATAAACGTAGCAGGCAGCTATTGGGCTACTGTTACCGATGCCAATTGTACTTACGTATCGGATACCTTTACACTTACCAACTTTGTAGCTGCTCACCCTGCATTACCTGATACAGGAGCCTGCACAGGTAACAGCATAACCTTAACTACTGCACCGGGTATTTTCCCAGTGTTATGGAGCACAGGTGAATTAACTACATCAATAACGGTTACCACTGCCGGCGATTACTTCTACGGAGGTATTGATGCCAATGGTTGTATCGTATTATCAGATACTGCAACTATAACCTTTACACCGGCACCAACAGTTAACCCAACTGCATCGCCTGATACTATTTGTGCAGGCGGCTCGTCAGTTCTTTCAGCCAATGCAACAGGTACCGCGTTAACTTATGTATGGAGCACCGGCGATACTACGGCAAGCATTACTGTTAGCAGTGCAGGTACTTATGACCTTACTGTAAGCAATGGCTTCTGCCCTGTAACATCTTCTGTTACTGTTTATCAATACAATCCTATAACGGTTTCATTAGGTAACGACCAGCAGGTTTGCCCGGGCGCTACTGTGGTATTAACCCCAAGCGGCGGCCCTTATGTAACCTATAACTGGAGCAATGGCACCAGCGGTTCTACTTTAAGCACCAGCACCCCTGGCGATTACTGGGTAACTGTTAACGACGGCCATTGCGATTATGTATCGGATACGTTTACGTTAAGCAACTTTACTGTTGTTAACCCAACATTGCCTGATACAGGCGCCTGCCAGGGAACCAATGTAACCCTGAATGCAGGAACAGGCTATACTAATATAGGCTGGAGCACCGGCGCAAGCACTGCAAGCATTACTGTAACCACCAGTGGTGATTACTGGTATACTGCTACTGATGCCAACGGCTGCACTGTTCATTCAGATACTTCAACCGTAAACATTTTAGCACAGCCTACCGTTAACCCTATTGCTAACCCTGATACTATTTGCTTAGGCGGTTCAACCACCATATCAGCGAATGCAACAGGTACTAACCTTAGCTACTCGTGGTCAACAACGGCTACTACATCAAGCATAACAGTTAGCGCTACCGGCACTTACACGGTAACCGTTTCTAACGGTTTCTGTTCTAACACCGGTTCAATAACTATTTCTCAATACGGCCATCCGCCTGTAACCCTGCCGCAGGACCAAACAGTTTGTCCGGGCAGCAGCGTGAACTTATCACCAAGCGGTTCGCCTTATGTTTCGTATGCATGGAGCAACGGCCAATCAACCCCTACTGTAAGTGTATCAGCACCGGGTAACTACTGGGTAACTGTAAACGACGGACACTGTTCTTATGTATCGGATACATTTACCTTAAGCAACTATACCTTAATACAACCAGTTGCACATAGCGATACAACGGTGTGTGACGGACAGTCGGCAGTGTTAACAGCTGATGCAGATTACAATAGTTACCAGTGGAGCAACGGCCAGAGCGGTATTTCAATAACAGTAAGTACTGCGGGTAGCTACACTTACACTGCTACTGACGCCAATGGTTGCACTGTAGCATCAACTACTGCGGTAGTAACAACAAGCTCAACACCAAGCCCGGTTATTACGGCTACACCACCGGTTATTTGTTTAGGCCAAAACACCAGCACACTTGATGCGGGCAGCCAGGCCGGCGTAACCTACACATGGTCGCCAACGGGCGGTGTGGGTAATACCATTACCGTAAGTA